>NZ_JAWQJT010000003.1 GCF_033441515.1 Amycolatopsis solani | reverse complement strand
GCTTGACAGCGCCGATGGTACTGCAACCGAAGGGTTGTGGGAGAGTAGGACACCGCCGAACTTAACGTGAAGGAAGGGCCTGGCCCGGTTGAGACGAAATGTCTCCCGGTCCAGGCCCTTTTTCATGTCCGGGTCACGGGCCGCCGGCGCAGGGGCGAGGACAGCACCAGTGACGTCGTCGTCTCGCCGTAGCGCTGCACCTTCTCGACGAGCTCTTCCAGCTCCGCCGTGTCGCGGCACAGCACCCGCAGGATCCAGCACTCGTCGCCGGTGACGTGGTCCGCCGCGATGACTTGGGGGAGGGGCAGCACCGCCGTCCGGAACCGCGGGGTGTCCAGGCTCCGCACCCTCGCGCGCACCAGCACCTCGATCGGCAGGCCCAGCTTGGTCGTGTCGACGTGCGCCGCGTAGCCGGTGATCACGCCGCGCTCCTCGAGCCGGCGCACCCGCTCCGTCACCGCCGAGCCCGACAGCGACACCCGGCGGCCGAGCTCCGAAAAGCTGAGCCTGCCGTCGGACTGGAGCAGCTCCAGCAGGTGCCAATCGACGTCGTCGAGGTCCACCGCGACTCTCCCGGGTTCGTGCGGCCAGAACGCGGAAATCCCCGGCGCACCGGGGCTCCCACCCCGATTCTCCCCTGTGCCCGCGGCCCCGCGACCAGCAGGATTCTTCTCATGACACGCACACTGACCGTCCCCGCCCCGGCACCGGAACTCGCTGAGACGTACTTCGGCGCCGAGCTCGCCTTCGAGGTCGATCCCGACGACCTCGCCCGCGACCTCGAAGCCGGCCGCACCGACGGCTACGTGATCGTCGAGACGCGCGCGCCCGAGGCGTTCGCCCAGGCGCGAATCCCCGGGGCGGTCAACCTGCCCTACCGCGACCTGACGGCGGAGAGCACCAAGCACCTCGACCGGGACGTCGTCTACGTCTGCTACTGCGAGAGCACCAACTGCAACGCCGCCACCAAGGGCGCGCTCAAGCTGGCGCAGCTCGGGTTCCGCGTGAAGCGGCTCTCCGGCGGCATCTCGAGCTGGATCGCAGCCGGCTACCCCGTGGAAAGAACCGTCGACGGTACCGCGGCCCCCGGCATCCGCTGCGCCTGCTGACCTACCCTGGAAACCGTGACACGACTGCTGATCATCCAGCCGGACACCTCGGATCCGCTCGGCGCCCTCGGCGACTGGCTGACCGAAGCCGGCGCGGAACTGGACGTCCGGCTGCCGCCGAAGGACGAGCTGCCCGCGGACCTCGACGGCTACCGGGGCGTCGTCTGCCTCGGCGGCGGCATGGGCGCGGAGGACGACGCGAAGCACCCGTGGCTCGCCGACGTGCGACGGCTGCTGTCGAAGGCGGCCGTGAAGCAGCTCCCCACCCTCGGGATCTGCCTCGGCGCGCAGCTGCTGGCCGTCGCGACCGGCGGCCGCGTCGAGGTCGGGGCCGACGGGCCTGAGGTCGGCCCGCACCTCGTCGCCAAGAAGGACGCGGCGTGGACCGATCCGCTCTTCGCCGATCTGCCGCTGATGCAGGACGTCCTGCAGTTCCACAACGACGTGATCACCCGGCTCCCGCCCGGCGCCGAACTGCTCGCGTCCGCGCCGCGCTACGCGAACCAGGCTTTCCGGTACGGCCGTTGTGTCTACGGTGTCCAGTTCCACATCGAGACGACACCCGCCGTCGTCGAGAGCTGGGCGGCGGAAAGCCCGCAGGAGGCGGAATTCGCCCGTCCGGGCTCACTCGAGCACGACGCGCTGATCACGGTGCACGCGGACATCGCCGAAACCTGGCGTCCGTTCGCGCAGCGGTTCGTCCGGTTGGCCGCCGGTGACCTCGAGCCCGCCGCCCAGAGTCAACGCTCGTTACCGCTGGCTTAACGGCAGATGTCACAAACAGCTACGGCCTGTTAACGCCAGGCGTCACCCGTCAGGTACCTTGCGGGAAGAGTCCCACAAGGGCGTTCGGAGGTCGGGGTGGAGCCCTCGTTGCTGGTCGTGATCGTGGTCGTCACGGCTTTGGTGTTCGATTTCACGAACGGGTTCCACGACACCGCGAATTCGATGGCGACGTCGATCGCCACGGGCGCGCTGCGGCCGCGGGTGGCCGTCGCGATCTCCGCGGTGCTGAACCTGGTCGGCGCCTTCCTGTCGGTGGAGGTCGCCAAGACGATCTCCAGCGGCCTGGTGGACGACACGAAGATCGGCCCGGCGATCGTCTTCGGCGGGCTGATCGGCGCGATCGTCTGGAACCTCGTGACGTGGTTCGTCGGCCTGCCGTCGAGTTCGTCGCACGCGTTGTTCGGCGGCCTGATCGGGGCCACCTGGGTGTCGGCGGGCGCCGACTCGGTCCACTTCGGAAAGATCGTCGAGAAGGTCCTCGTGCCCGCGGCGGCGAGCCCGGTGATCGCCGGCCTCGTCGCGATGACCGCGACCTACCTGGTCTACCGGTTCCTCGTCCGGGGCCGCCCGGCCACGAAGGGCTTCAAGGTCGGCCAGATCGTTTCGGCGTCGCTGGTCTCGCTCGCGCACGGCACCAACGACGCGCAGAAGACGATGGGCGTCATCACGCTCACGCTCGTCAGCGCCGGCAGCCTCCCGGCGGGCGCCGCCCCGCCGGTCTGGGTGATCATCAGCGCCGCGTGCGCCCTCGCGGCCGGCACCTACCTCGGCGGCTGGCGCATCACCCACACCCTCGGCAAGGGCCTGACCGACATCGAGGGCCCGCAGGGTTTCGCCGCCCAGACGAGCTCGGCGCTCGTCATCCTGATCTCGTCACGGCTGGGTTTCCCGCTGTCGACGACGCACGTGTGCTCGGGCGGGATCGTCGGGTCCGGTGTCGGACGGCGGGAAGCGCCCGTCCGCTGGCGGATGGCGGGCCGGATGGTCGTCGCGTGGCTGTTCACGCTGCCCGCGGCCGCGATCGTCGGCGCGATCTCCGGCAAGATCGCTTCGCTCGGCAACGTCGGCACCATCGCCGTCGGCGTGGTCGGTGTCGGGGTGGGCGCCGGCATCTACTTCCTTTCGCGCCGCCACCCGGTCACCGCGCACAGCTTCCAGGTGCCTGAGCCGACGCCCGCCGATTCCGAACCGGGCCGCCTGGCCGCCTGAGCCGGATTCCCCGGCTACGGTGGTCGGTGATGGCAGACCGCGCGCGAACGACCGCTTCGGCGGCGAGGTACGGCTTCACCGATGCCCGTGCCGAGGGTCAGTTGCGCGCGGCCGGCTGGTGGGACGACGCCGGCCCGGTCGCTTCGGCCGCCGACGTGCTCGCGGCGCTGTCCCGCGCCGCCGACCCGGACCTCGCGCTGCGTGGTCTGGACCGCATCCGCGAGGCCGACGACGCCGAGTGGACGCGCCTCGAAGAACAGCTGCGCGCCAACCGGACGTTCCGCGGCCGGCTCCTCGGCGTGCTGGGCACGTCGACCGCGCTCGCCGACTTCCTCGCCGCCAACCCGGACCAGTGGCACGCGCTCACGGGTGACAAGTGCACCGATTCCGCCTGCTACCGCGAAGCCCTGCGCTCGGCCCTCGTGCGTGCCGACGGCTCCGTGCTGACCGGGCTCGAAGCCGAGCAGGCGCTCAAGATCGGCTACCGCGGCCAGCTGCTCGGCATCGCCGCCGCCGACCTCGGCCACTTCGTCGAACCGGGGCTCGAGTACCCGCGCTACGCCGAGGTCGCGGCCCAGCTGACCGAGCTCGCGGAAGCCGCGCTGGCCGCCGGGCTGGTCGTCGCCGAGGCCGAGGTCGGGAAGCCGGCCGAGGGCACTCTCGCCGTGATCGCCATGGGCAAGTGCGGTGGCCGGGAGCTCAACTACGTCAGCGACGTCGACGTCATCTTCGTCGGCGAAGGCGATCTCGGCGCGGCCACGAGGCTGGCGAGCACGATGATGCGCGTCGTCGGCAAGGCGTGCTTCGAGGTCGACGCGGCGCTGCGCCCCGAAGGCAAGGCCGGCGCGCTCGTCCGCACCCTGGAAAGCCACCAGGGCTACTACCAGAAGTGGGCCAAGACCTGGGAGTTCCAGGCACTGCTCAAGGCGCGCCCGGTGGCCGGCGACGCCGAGCTCGGCCGTCAGTACGCCGAGATGGTCGCGCCGTTGGTGTGGTCGGCGGCCGACCGGGACAACTTCGTCGACGAGGTGCAGCAGATGCGCCGCCGCGTCGAGGGCCACGTGCCGTCCGAGCACGCCGAGCGTGAGCTGAAGCTCGGCCGCGGCGGCCTGCGGGACGTCGAATTCGCCGTCCAGCTGCTGCAGCTCGTGCACGGCCGGATCGACGCGGACCTGCGCTCGCCGTCCACGATGGACGCACTCGCGGCGCTCGGTGAGGGCGGCTACGTCGGCCGCCAGGACGCGGCCGAGCTGGGCGCGTCGTACGAGTTCCTGCGGATGCTCGAACACCGCCTGCAGCTGCGGCGGCTGCGCCGGACGCACCTGTTCCCGGCCGCGTCGGAGACCGGCGAGCTGCGCATCCTCGCCCGCGCCAGCGGGATCAAGCCGACCGGCGGCAAGAGCCCCGGCGACGCGCTGCTCGCCGAGTTCCGGCGGCACGGCCAGGGCATCCGGCGCCTGCACGAAAAGATCTTCTACCGGCCGCTGCTGCAGTCGGTCGCGAACGTGCCGACCGAGGCGCTGCGCCTGACCACCAAGCAGGCCGCCAGCCGCCTCGCCGCGCTCGGCTACACCGCGCCCGACGGGGCGCTGCAGCACATCAAGGCCCTCACCTCGGGCGTCTCGCGCCGTGCGGCGATCCAGCAGGCGCTGCTGCCGGTGCTGCTCGACCTCCTCGCGGACACACCCGATCCCGACGGCGGGCTGCTGTCGTACCGGAAGGTGTCGGAGGCGCTCGAGGACACGCCGTGGTACCTGCGGGTGCTGCGGGACGAGGGCACGGTCGTCGAGAACCTGGCACTGCTGCTCGGCACCTCGCGGCTGGTGCCGGACCTGCTGGTCCGCGCCCCCGAGGTGCTGCGCCTGCTCGGCGACCCGGCCCGGTTGCTGGGCCGCACGCCCGCCGAGGTCGCGACGTCGTTGCGCGCCACCGTCCGCCGTCAGCCGGGGGTGAACGCCGCCGTCGCCGCGGCGCGCTCGCTGCGCCGGCACGAACTGCTGCGCGTCGCCTGCGCGGACCTGCTCGGCCTGCTCGACGTGCCCGAAGTCTGCGAAGCGCTGTCCAGCGTCTGGGTGGCCGTGCTCCAGGGCGCGCTGGCCGCGGCGTTCCGCCAGCGCCAGGCCGAGCTGGGCAAGACGCCGGCCCGCATCGCCGTGATCGGGATGGGCCGCCTCGGCGGCGCCGAACTCGGCTACGGCTCCGACGCCGACGTCCTCTTCGTGTGCGAACCGTCCGAAGGGGTCTCGGACGCCGACGCGGTGAAGTTCGCGTCGTCGGTGGCGGAGAGCGTCCGGAAGATGCTGGGCGCGCCGAGCTCCGACCCGGCCCTGGTCGTCGACGCCGACCTGCGGCCCGAGGGCCGGAGCGGGCCGCTGGTGCGCACGCTCGAGTCGTACCGCGCCTACTACGCCCGCTGGGGCGAGGTGTGGGAGGCGCAGGCGCTGCTGCGCGCCCGGTTCGTCGCGGGCGACGACGACCTCGGCGAGCGGTTCATCGCGATGATCGACCCGATCCGCTACCCCGAAAACGGCTTGGATGCGACGAAGGCGCGCGAGATCCGCCGCATCAAGGCGCGCGTGGAGACGGAACGGATGCCCCGCGGCGCCGACCCGACGCGCCACACGAAACTGGGCCGGGGCGGCCTCGCCGACGTCGAGTGGACGGTCCAGCTCCTCCAGCTCCAGCACGCGTGTTCGGTACCGGGCTTGCGGACGACGTCGACGCTGGACGCGCTGGCGGTGCTCCCGGGCGCGGGTCTGGCCACGGAGTCCGAAGCGGCGTCGCTGCGCGAGGCGTGGCTGCTGGCGACCCGGGTCCGCAACGCGGGCATGCTGGTCCGCGGCAAGGCGGTCGACGAGGTCCCGGGTTCGGGCCGCGACCTGACGGCGGTGGCCAGCGTGCTCGGCCACCCGGCGACGGACGATCCCGGCGAGTTCCTCGACACGTACCGCCGCATCACGCGGCGGGCGCACACCGTGGTGGAGCACTTGTTCTACGAGGCCTGACCTACAGTGGGCGGGTGACCGATCGCGAGCCCTTCCGGACCCGGATCAAGGTCCGGCACTACGAGCTGGACACCCTGGGCCACCTCAACCACGCCGTCTACCACTCCTACGCCGAGGTTTCCCGGCTCGAGCTGCTGGAGAAGGCGAACGCGCTCAAGGGCCTGCCCGGCGTGGCGTCGGTGCTGCTGGAGACGCACGTGGTGTTCCGCCGGGAGCTGCGCGCGGGCGACGAGGTCGACGTGACGTGCGACGTCAAGTTCGGCAGCGGCAAGACGTTCAAGATGGACTCGACCATCCTCAAGCTCGACGGCACGGTGGCCGCGGAGATCACCTGCACGCTCGGCCTGATGGACCTGGAGCTCCGCAAGCTGGTCCCGGACCCGCGCGGCCGCTTCGAAGCCGCGGGCGCGGACCTCCGCGTGCTCTCGACCGCGGAATGATCCGCCCGGCGACCGCCACCGACTGGCCGTCGATCTGGCCGATCATCGAGGACGTCGTCACGGCGCAGGAGACGATGCCGTACGACCCGGCACTTTCGCCGGACGCGGCCCGGCGTTCGTGGCTGCTGCCCGCACCGGCCCGCACGGTGGTCTTCGCCGAAGGTGACTCGGTGCTGGGAACGGCGAACATGTACGCCAACCGCCCGGGCCCGGGCAGCCACATCGCTTCGGGCAGCCTGATGGTCGCGGCTTCCGCCCGCGGCCGGGGAGTGGGCCGGGCCCTGACGACGGACATGATCGCGTGGGCCCGTTCGGCGGGATTCGCGGCGATCCAGTTCAACGCGGTGGTGGACACGAACACGGCGGCGGTCAAGTTGTACGAAAGCCTGGGCTTCACGACGCTGGGCGTGGCCCCGGGCGCGTTCCGCCACCCTTCCCACGGCGACGTGGGCCTCCGCATCATGTGGCTCGACCTGCGCTGAACCGAGAAACGCCGGCGGCGAGGGCTCTTCGCACCTCACCGCCGGCGTGACCTTGGCCGGGTTACCGGATCACACGTCGTAGTACAGGCTGAACTCGTACGGGTGCGGGCGCAGGCGCAGCGGGTCGATCTCGTTCTCGCGCTTGTACGAGATCCACGTGTCGATCACGTCCGGCGTGAAGACGCCGCCCTCGAGGAGGTACTCGTGGTCGGCTTCCAGCGTGTCGAGGACCGTGCCCAGGTCGCCCGGGACCAGCTTGACGTCCTTGGCCTCCTCGGGCGGGAGCTCGTAGAGGTCCTTGTCGATCGGCTCCGGCGGCTCGATCTTGTTCTTGATGCCGTCGAGGCCGGCCATCATCATCGCCGAGAAGGCCAGGTACGGGTTGCCCGACGAGTCCGGGCAGCGGAACTCGGCGCGCTTGGCCTTCGGGTTGTTGCCCGTGATCGGGATGCGGACGCAGGCCGAGCGGTTGCGCTGCGAGTAGACCAGCGAAACCGGGGCCTCGAAGCCCGGGACCAGGCGGTGGTAGGAGTTCACCGTCGGGTTCGTGAAGGCCAGCAGGCTCGGGGCGTGCTTCAGCAGGCCGCCGATGTAGTGGCGCGCGGTGTCCGACAGGCCGGCGTAGCCCGACTCGTCGTGGAACAGCGGCTGGCCGTCCTTCCACAGCGACTGGTGGCAGTGCATGCCCGAGCCGTTGTCGCCGGCGAGGGGCTTCGGCATGAACGTCGCCGTCTTGCCCGCCGCGAACACCGTGTTCTTCACGATGTACTTGAACAACTGCAGGTCGTCGGCCGCGTGCAGCAGCGTGTTGAACTTGTAGTTGATCTCGGTCTGGCCGGCGGTGCCCACCTCGTGGTGCGCGCGCTCGATCTCGAAACCGATGTTCGTCAGGTTGCGGACGATGTCGTCGCGCAGGTCGGCGAAGTGGTCGACCGGCGGGACGGGGAAGTAGCCGCCCTTGAACTTCGTCTTGTAGCCCTGGTTGCCGCCCACCTCGTCGGTGCCGGTGTTCCACCAGCCCTCGATCGAGTCGATCTCGTGGAAGGAGGCGTGCTCGGCGGAGTCGAAGCGGATCGAGTCGAAGATGTAGAACTCGGCTTCGGGACCGAAGTACACGTTGTCGGCGACGCCGTACTCGGCGATGTACTGCTCGGCCTTGCGCGCGATGTTGCGCGGGTCACGGCTGTACGCCTCGCGCGTGAACGGGTCGTGCACGAAGAAGTTGAGCGCGAGCGTCTTCGCCTTGCGGAACGGGTCGATCCGCGCCGTCTCCGCGTCCGGCAGGAGCAGCATGTCGGACTCGTGGATGGACTGGAAACCGCGCACCGAGCTGCCGTCGAACGCGAGACCCTCTTCGAAAGCCTCTTCGGTGAAGGCCTTGGCGGGGACCGTGAAGTGCTGCATCACGCCGGGCAGGTCGCAGAACTGGACGTCGACGACTTCGACGTCCTGGTCGGCGATGAGGCGCTGGATGTCGTCTGGAGTAGTGGGCACCCTCGGTGACTCCTTCTCGTTCGAGCTCGTACGGCAGTGCTCTCTTCGGCTCACGCTAAAAGTGCGGTGTTGCCCGTCCGTCACCCATATGTTTCGCCGGTGTTAACGGGTGGTCGATATCGGGTATCCGACCAGGTCGGATGTGTTCCGCGCCACCGGCATACCCTAGACGGGTGGCGAGATGGACCGGTGAATGGCTGCCCGGCACCGGCGAGGGCGGGCAAGCCGAGGCTAGAGACGGCTCCCGGTGGCCGGGCGAGAAATTCGGATTGCCCGAGTCGGGCGTCGGCTCGGCGGCGACCGGGGGTGCGCGGCTGCTCGGGCTGATCGTCGACCTCGTCGTCGCGGCCCTGGTCACGGCCATCTTCCTGCACCCGAGCCTGCAGGACTCGGCCGCGATGCAGGCGTTCAACCTCTGGTCCGGCGGGGTGTGGGCGATCATCTCCGTCGTGTCCGCCGGCTTCTTCGGCTTCACCCCCGGCATGGGCGTCGTCGGCATCCGCGTCGCCCGCCTCGACGGCGCCGCGCTCCTCGGCCCGCCGCGCGCGCTGGTCCGGGCGGTGCTGACGTTCTTCATCATCCCGGCGGCGGTCCGCAACGCCGACGGCCGCAGCTGGCTGGACCGGCTGACCGGCACCGTCGTCGTCCGGCTGCGCTGAACCACGGAAAAGGCCCCCGTCCGGAACCGGACGGGGGCCTTTTCGGCTGCGGGGGTCAGCGGCGGCGGATCGTCCGCTGGACGTTGCGCATCTTCGCGCCGGCCGGCATCGGGCCCTTCGGCATCGCCGCGCCGCGGTTGCCGAGGGCGGCGAGCTTCGCCTCGAGGGCGTCGACCTGGGCGGGCTTGAGGTTGCGCGGCAGCTTCATCAGGTAGCCCTGGAGCTTCTTCAGCGGGATCTGCTTGTCTTCGTGCCCGATGATCACGTCGTAGATCGGCGTCTCGCCGATCAGGCGGGAGACGCGCTTCTTCTCCTGGGCGAGGAGCGTCTTCACGCGGTGCGGCGCGCCCTCGGCGACCAGCACCACGCCCGGGCCGCCCAGCACGCGGTGCACCGCGTCGAGCTGCGTCGTCGCCGCGACGGTCGGCGTCACCTTCCACTTGCCGCGGAGGTTCTCCAGCGCCCACGCCGCGGCGCCGGGCTGGCCGTCGGCCTTCGAGTAGACGGTCTTCTGGACGCGCCTGCCGAAGATGATCATGGCGAGCAGGGCGCCGAGCACGATGCCCAGCGGCAGCAGCACCCACTGCGAGTCGAAGAAGAACCCGATCCCGAACAGGACGCCGGCGACGACGACGATCGAGCCGGCCATCCACGGGATGAGCCACGGGTCTTCCTTGCGCTGCATCTTGAAGGCCTCGAAGAGCTGGCCACGACGTGCCTTGCTCGCCGCGCGCTTCTCCTTCTTGGCCTGCTTGGCCGCTTCCTTGTCCTGCTGTCCCGCCATATGACCAGGATACGGCCGCGTGCCCCTGCCCCGATTCCCCGTCCCCCTCTGCGAGGATGCGGGACGTGACTGGCGTACTTTCCCCGAAGGGCCATTCCCGCCTGCTCGACGGTCTCGACCCCGAGCAGCGTGCCGCCGCCAGTGCCCCGCGAGGGCCGGTCTGCGTGCTCGCCGGAGCCGGAACGGGCAAGACCCGCACGATCACCCACCGGATCGCCCACCTGGTCAGGTCCGGGCACGTTTCCGCAGGTCAGGTGCTTGCTGTCACGTTCACGACGCGGGCCGCGGGCGAGATGCGGACCCGGCTGCGCGGCCTCGGCGTCGACGCGGCGCAGGCGCTGACGTTCCACGCCGCCGCCCGCCGTCAGCTCCGGTACTTCTGGCCGCGCGTGGTCGGCGACCGGCCGTGGGACTTGATGGAGAACAAGCTGCGGTTCGTCGGCCAGGCCGCGAACCGGGCGAAACTCGGCACCGAGGTCGAGGTCCTGCGCGACCTGGCGAGTGAGATCGAGTGGGCGAAGGCGTCGCTGGTCGGCCCGGACGACTACCCGGCGGTCACCGCGCGCGCCCAGCGGGACATCCCGGCGCCGGCCGCACAGATCGCCGAGGTCTACCGGACCTACGAAGAGCTGAAGAACGCGGCGCAGGTGCTCGACTTCGACGACCTCCTGCTCCACACGACGGCGGTGCTGGAGGAGCACGGCGTCGTCGCCGAGGAGTTCCGAGACCGCTACCGCTGCTTCGTCGTCGACGAGTACCAGGACGTGACGCCGCTGCAGCAGCGCCTGCTCGACGCGTGGCTCGGCGGGCGCGACGACCTGACCGTCGTCGGCGACGCCAACCAGACCATCTACTCCTTCGGCGGCGCGTCGCCGAAGTCGCTGCTGGAGTTCACGCGGCGCTACCCGGACGCCACCGTCGTCCGCCTCGAGCGCGACTACCGGTCGACGCCCGAGGTCGTCTCGCTGGCGAACCGCGTGATCGGCGCGGCTCGCGGCCGCCCCGCGGGCTCACGGCTGAAGCTGATCGGCCAGCGGCCGCCGGGCCCGGAGCCGCGCTTCGCCGAGTTCGACGACGAGGCCGTCGAAGCCGAGGCCGTCGCGCGGCGCATCCGCGAGCTGCTCGACGGCGGCGTCACGGCGAGCGAGATCGCGATCCTGTACCGCGTGAACGCCCAGTCCGAGGCGTACGAGTCGGCGCTGGCCGACGCCGGCATCCCGTACCTGGTCCGCGGCGGCGAGCGGTTCTTCAACCGGACCGAGGTCCGCCAGGCGATGTCGGCGCTCCGGGCCGCGAGCGGCGACGTCAGCTCCGACCTGGTCACGACGGTGCGTTCGGTGCTGGCCCGCGTCGGCCTCACCGAGTCCCCACCCGCGGGCGGCGCGGCGAAGGAGCGCTGGGACGCGCTCCTGGCGCTGGTCGAGCTGGCCGAAGAGCTCGCGTCGACGGTCGCGGACGCGGACCTGCCGCGGTTTTGCGCCGAGCTGGACCAGCGCGCGGCGGCCCAGCACCCACCGACGGTCGAGGGCGTGACGCTGGCGTCGCTGCACGCGGCGAAGGGCCTGGAGTGGGACGCGGTGTTCCTGGTCGGCCTGGCCGAGGGCACGATGCCGATCCTCCACGCGGGCGACGACGAAGCCGCGATCGAGGAGGAGCGCCGCCTGTTCTACGTCGGCGTGACGCGGGCGCGTGAGCACCTGTGGCTCTCGTGGGCGCTGGCCCGGACGCCGGGAGCCCGCCGCAACCGCCGCCGCAGCAGGTTCTTGTACGGCCTGATCCCGGAGGACCACCCGGCCGCCCGCGTGGCCCGCGCCCAGCCGAAGCCCATGTCGGCGAACCCGGCGAAAACCCGCTGCCGCGTCTGCGGCGGCCCCCTCCTGGAGACGATCGAGGTCAAACTCGGCCGCTGCGCCCGCTGCCCGTCCACAGTGGACGAGGCCCTCCTCGACCGCCTCAAAACCTGGCGCGCCGACCGGGCCAGGGAGTTGAAGGTGCCGGCGTTCGTCGTGTTCACCGACGCGACGCTGATGGCGATCGCCGAGCAGCGCCCGCTGGACGAGGCGGCGTTGGTGACGATTTCCGGAATCGGGGCGACGAAGCTCGAGCGCTTCGGCATGGAGATCCTGGGGGTGGTCCGGGCGTCGTCGGAGTCCTGAGGACGAATGGCTGACGCCAGCCTCGGCTGGCGCGTGGGTGGGTGTCCCGCGTGGCTCGCGAGGTGGGCTCGGCGCAGCCGACGCGGCTCGCGCGGTTCGCGCGGTGGGTTCGGCGCAGCCGGCGGTCGCTGGCCGGGGCTGGCCTACGCCGGGCTGGCCTGGGGCTCGCGCGGTGGGTTCGGCGCAGCCGACGCGGCTCGCGCGGTCGGCTCGGCATGGCTGGCGGTCGCTGGCCGGGGCTGGCCTACGCCGGGCCGGGCCGGGCCGGGCCGGAGCTTGGGTGGGTGCCTCGCGCGGCTTGCGAGGTGGGCTCGGCTCAGCCGGCGGTTGCGGCCGAGCCGGGCAAGTGGGCCGCCCGGTGGTGGGAGCCGCGCGGCGGATGTGCGTGGTTCGTGCGGCTCGGCTGATGTGCGCGTTCCGCTCTTGCGGTGAGGCCGTGTGGCTTGGCGGGCCGGCTCGTGCGGCTGAGCTGCGCGGCTGGTGCGGCGGGTCGGCGGTGATGCGGTGTTGACCGCGTGCGAGCCATGATCGACGCGGCGAACCCGCTGCTCAGGGGCGATCTTCGTAACTTCGAGGATTTTCCCGTTAATTGAGTTGCCCCCGTGTGGTGGGGAGCAATAACCTGCCAGTACCGAGCCCGAAGGGCTCGGCTGGGGATCCACGTTGACAGCGCCGCTCGGCGGCCGCGTGTGCAGCATACAGAAGGAGGTGCCGGTGAAATGACCATCAACATGACGCTCACGAACCCGGGCACCCGTCTGTCCTGCGCCGCGGAAGTTGCGGCTGCTCAGCGCCCGGGCACCGGTGTGTCCGTGAGCGCGCACGAGATCCGTGGCATGCGGCGCGTCGAGCGTCGTTGGGCCACCGGTGTCGTCGTCTTCGGGACGCAGGGCGTTGTCGCCGCGTACCCGCAGGCCGATCTGCCGACCATCAAGCAGTTCCGTGTTCCGTTGTCGATACGGGAGCGAAGTTCCTGACCTAGTCAGGACACGAGGCTCACGAAGGCCGCGGAACCGGAAAACCCGGATCCGCGGCCTTCGTGTTTTTGGCTGCACAACCCAAGAGGAACAGCGTTGCCCAGCTCCAGCACCCACCCGAAAACCCGTACGACACAAGGAGGAACCACCATGTCATCGGCCGTCGCCTACGCCTCCGGTGAGGCAATATTCGCCGACCTGCTCGACCCGATCGCCGTCCCCGACGTGGCGCTGCCCTGCCGTTCGGGCGACGCGGACCTCTGGTTCGCGGAGTCCCCGGCCGAGCTCGAGCGTGCGAAGGCCCAGTGCGCCGACTGCCCGGTGCGCGAGGCCTGCCTGGCCGGCGCGCTGGCCCGTCGCGAGCCGTGGGGTGTCTGGGGTGGCGAGATCTTCGAGCGCGGTGTCGTGATCGCGCGCAAGCGGCCCCGTGGCCGTCCGCGCAAGAACGCCGCCGTCGAGCCCGTCGCCGCCAAGGCCGGCGGCGATCACCGGAGCGCCGCCGCATGAGCGTCGAACCGGTCACGACCAGGGATTACGAAGCACACACCAGCAGCGAGCCGCTGCAGTTGACGAAGACCGAGATCGAGGAGATCAGCGAGATGTTGCTTTACGAAGAACTGTCCAGGGCCCGAATACGGGATCTGGAAGAGGGGGTCCGCGCCCAGCGGGCCCGAGGTAGCGCACGTGCCGTCCGCCGGTGGAGCCGAGTAGCCCGATGGGCGGCTCGACGCGCGGACCGGTACCAGGACCCGAGCTGAGCGCTGGGCCCCTGCCGCCTTCGGGTGGCGGGGGCCTTCGCGCTTCCCTCGTCCGGCTTCCCGCGCCGGAACGCTGGTGTTCAATGGGCCGATGCCCGGACACACCCACCACGACATCGACTGGGCCGACCGCCTGGCCCAGCTGCGCATGGCCGACGCGCTCGACGCGGAAGCGCTCACGCCCGTCGCCCGGCGGCTGCTCGCCACGGTGGCGGAACAGCCGACCGTGGTCGACGTCGGCTCCGGGGCCGGCGGGATGAGCGTGCTTTTCGCGCGCGAGCTCGCCCGCGCCGGCGGGGGCACCGTCGTGCTCGTCGACGCCACACCGGAACTGCTCGCCGAGGCCCAGCGAGCGGTCGCCGAGGCGGCCGGCGACGCCGTCGAGGTCGTCGGCAGGCGGGCGGACCTCGCCGATCCCGGACTGGCCGGGCAGGTGCCCGCCGCCGATCTCGTGTGGGCCGCCGGCGTCGTTCACCACCTCGGTGACCAGCAGGCCGCGCTGCGCACACTGGCCGGCCTGCTCCGCCCGCGCGGGGTATTGGCCATCTCCGAGGGCGGGCTCGACCTCCGGTGCCTGCCCTGGGAGCTCGGCGTCGGCCGGCCCGGCCTGGAGCAACGGCTGCTCGCCGCGCGGGGCGAGTGGTTCGCCCGGATGCGGGCCGAGCTCGACGGCAGCGTCGCCATGCCCTACGGCTGGCCCCGCGCGCTTCGCGAGGCCGGGCTCGAGGGCGTCGAGTCGTTCGGCGCTCTCATCGACCACCCGGCGCCGGGTTCGGACCGGCTGCGCGAGTATGTGCTGCAGCGCATCGGGTGGCTCGCCGAGTCGGTCGGGGAGTGGCTCGCCGCCGACGACCGCGAGGCGGTCGCCGCGCTGACCGATCCGCGCAGCCCGGACTTCCTCGGCCACCGGGACGATCTTTTCCTGTTCGGCGCCAAGGAAATCCACTGTGGACGGTTGCGGTGAGCGCCCCGGAACCACCGGCGTGCACCCGCTGCGGCCGCCGCCGCTCGGACGACGACGATCCGGCCACGGCGCTCGCCTGGGTGTCCACGCGCGAGCGGGGCGCGCTGCGGTGGCTGTGCCCGGACTGCGCCCGGCAGCACGTGCGCGACATCGAGGGCAAGCTGCCCGACGAGTACTGGTGATCAATCCGGCCTCCCGGGCGGGGCGGCGCGGGGGAGTCCGGGCGCGACGTGTCGGTTCAGCCTCCTGCGAGGTGGAACGGTGCCGGTGGGTCCGGGCGCGAGGTGTCGATTCGGCCTCCTGCGGGGTTGATCGGGTGCCGGTGGGGCCGAGGTCAGGCCGCGTCGCCCGAGGGGGCCATCGGGATGGCGCGGACGCGGGGGCGGGGTGTGCGGGACGCTTCGCCGTACGCCCGGGCCAGCTCCTGCGCCACCTCGTCGGGGACCTGGCGCAGCTGGCGGACCGTGCAGCGGACCAGGACGATGCCCGTCGCCGCCAGTGCCAGGTGACTGAAGCCGCCGGAGGGGCCCGGGCCGCAGCGGTACTGCCAGGCCAGGCCGAGCTCGTCCCACCACCCGTCGGCCTCGCCGATGCGCCGGCCACGGCGGTCGCAGATCGTCACGTCCCAGTTCGGCGGCGGGAGACGCGCTGTCTCCAGGACTCGGGTGGCCAGTCCGTGGGCCTGGATCGGTCCGTCGTCCAGGTCACGCAGCACCCGCCGGACCGCCGACGTGCCGCGCTGGGGACCGGCGTCGAGCTCCCGCACCAGCTCTTGGCGGTCGCACAGCCCCCAGTAGAGCGGCAGCGTCAGCAGGTGGCGGATCCGGCCCGGATCCGGCTCCGTGCGCGCCAGGTCGAGCGCGGCCCTGGCCGGCGGGGCGAACGGCAGGCCGTCGACCTCGACCGGGTCCGGCAACCGGGCCGTGCGCGCCGCACGGACGCCTTCGCACGCCACCACCCGGCAGTGATCGGGCACCAGCAGCCGGATCTCGCCCGCCGGTGGGCACTTCACGCCGTGGGCCTGCAGCGCGTCGGCGCCGGTGATCACCACCTGCGGCCCGTACCGCACCAGCGCGGCGTGCAGCAGCTGCTGCCGCGTCGGAGCCGTGTTGCGCAGCAGGACGACACCGGGGTGCAGGCGGCGCCACGGCCCGCCGGGGCCGCAGAGCCGCCTGGTTCTTCGGTCGGACACCCCGGCCCTTCGCAACTGTTCGAGGTTCATCACCTCGCACGTGCCGGGGTTACTGAGGGACAGCGGGTCAGTGCACTGAGTAGTAGCCATGCATCGAGCATGACGGCTCGGCCAACCGGGTGGAACCCGCTTCCCCGCAGCTGTGGACAACTCGCCCGGATCCGCCCCTTCGCGGCCCGGCCTGTGGACAACTCAGGCGGCGAACCCAGGCTGCCAGCGCTCCACGATGCCGCGTGCCGGGATCTCCGCGTCGAGCTGGCAGAGGATGCCCGTCGAGCCCGCCGTGACCCGGTGGATCATCAGGTACTCGGGCGGCAGGTTGAGCGATCGGCCCACCCGGAAGTCGTTTCCGCGGCTGTCGCCCACCCGCCAGGCCTGCTTCTGCATCCACCGGCGCGTGAAGTGGAACGTCGGCTCGGCCAGCGGCTCGGTGAACGGCGCGAGGTAAGCGAGCACTTCGTCCGCGGTCAGGTCGCTGTCCGGCCGGATGAACCGGTTCTCGCGCAGCAGGCGCATCAGGTCCGCGGACTCGCCGTCCAGGGCCAGCCGCGTCATCTCGCCCAGGTGGTGGGGGATGCCGTCGGGGAGCCGGGCGACGCCGCCGAAGTCGATGACGCACAGCCTTTCGTCGGCCGTGATCATGAAGTTGCCGGGGTGCGGGTCCGAGTGCAGCAGGTGAACGCGTTCGGGCGACGAGTAGTGGAACTCCGCCAGCAGGCGGCCCGCCAGGTTGCGGGTCTCGCGATCGCCGTCCGCGATCACCTTGGACAGCGGTGTGCCGTTCGCCCACTCCGTCACGACGACCTTGGGTGCGCTGGCCACCACCCGCGGCACCAGGATGCCGGGATCGCCGTCGAACGCCTTCGCGAAGGCGCGCTGGTGCTGGGCCTCGGCCTGGTAGTCGAGCTCCTCGTTCATCCGCTCGGCGAGTTCGGCCAGCAGCGGCTTGACCTCGGTGCCGGGGACGAAGGCCTGGAACAGCCGGCTGAAGCGCTGGAGCTGCCGCAGGTCGCTGCGCAGGGCTTCGTCGGCGCCCGGGTACTGCACCTTGACCGCGACCTCGCGGCCGTCGTGCCAGACCGCGCGGTGGACCTGGCCGATGCTCGCGGCCGCGGCCGGCTCGTCGTCGAACGACGCGAACCGGCTGGTCCAGGTGCGGCCCAGCTGCTCGGCGAGCACCCGGTGGGTCTGCCGGACGGACATCGGCGGCGCGGCGGCCTGCAGCTTCGTCAGCGCCTCGCGATACGGCTTCGCCATGTCGTCCGGCACCGCCGCCTCGAACACGCTCAGCGCCTGGCCGAACTTCATCGCCCCGCCCTTGAGCGTGCCGAGCACTTCGAACAGCTGCTCGGCGGCCTTGGCCGAAAGCGTCGCGTTCACCTGTTCCGCGCTCTGGCCCGCGAGCCTCTTGCCCCACCCGCCGACGGCCCGGCCGGCGATGCCGAGCGGGAGGCTGGCGAGCTTGGCGGTGCGGGCAGCACCCTTGCGCGGCATCGCGGTGTCACGATCGCCCGGGTCGCGGAAGTCGGTCACCCTGGCGATTCTGCCTTGCGTTCGCGGGAGCGCGCAGCCTGCTCACGCGGTGTTAGTGGCCTACGTCTCCTGAAGTAGGGGGTCGCGCGCCACAACCGCACTTCGGGTGCGGTGGCCAGCCGCGTCGCCGGATGCGGCCGTCGAAGGCGTCGATCTCGAGTGTCGCGTTCCACACCGGCGGCGCCGGCGCGGCAGGGGTGAGCAGCCGCATGGCCTGGGCGACGGCCAGCGACGCGCAGGCCTGGACCGCGCCGAGGTCGGGCCGCTGGTGCCGGCCGGCGAGCTGCCCCGCCACGCGCGGCCAGCACGGGTCGAGGTCCGTCCGGTGCAGGTCGGCGCAGCGCAGGCACGAGCTGCGGCCCGGCACGACCAGCGGGCCGACGATGCCCGTTCCGTCGCGGACGCGCACCAGCAGGTGCGGTACGCCGTCCGCCATCACCTCGGCGACGGCCTCCGGCGCGGGTACGACGGCGTCGGTGAGCAGGGTCAGGTCCGGGTACCGGTCGTGCAGGCGCGTGACGCGGACCTCGGGGTCGACCCGGTGGAGCAGGTCGGCGAGGGCCTGCCGCCGGGTCCGGCCCAGGTCCGCGCGGGTGAAGCCGGAGCCGAGGTCGTGCTCGGCGACCTTGCCCGACTGCTGGAGCTCGACGTGCCCGATCCCGGCGTTGGCGAGCAGCACGGCTACGGCGACCGCCACCCGGCCGTTGCCGTGCACCGTGACCGCCGCGGCGCGCCTCCGCTCCGTCAGGGCGAGCTGGTGGTGACGGGCTCGTAGCGACCAGAGGCCGGTCTCGCCGCGCAGTCCGGGGCCGTCCGGGCGGCCGGCGTCGGTGACCAGGCCGAGCGCGGTCAGCTGCCGCAGCAGCGTCCTCAGCTGTTCGCGGTGTTCGCTCTCGGCGAGCAAAAGCCGCTCGACGGGCTTGCTCCCGTCGAGCGCGCGTATTCGCGCGGCGAGGTCCGGTGACAGGTTTTCGACGATCACGCCGTGGCGCGGGTCGAGCCCGATCTGGATTTCGCGCGGGCCTCGTTCGAGCACTGTGAGGCCCGGGAGCAGGGCGGGATGGGTGGGCAGGAGGACCGGGGGCATGTTCGCGGTGGAGAGGAGCATGTCCGCAGGATGGCACCCCGGACCGACCGGAAGGCTCGGGAAGGCGCCGGATCGGCCGAGTTGTCCACAAGTGGAGAGGGCTGTGGACAACTCGGGTCTGTGACCTCAAGGCGCTCGGGATTGTCGGTGCCTGGCCTTACCGTTGTCGAGTGGTCGAAGCACGCATGCCCTCGCTGAGAGGCCGGGAGGACACGAACCCCCCGTCGGACACACCGGAACACAAGGTCGAAGTGCGGCGCAGCCAGCGCCGGCACCGGACGGTCACCGCGTATTGGAAGGACGACACGCTCGTCGTGCTCATCCCCGCGCGGATGACCAGGGCGGAGGAGAAGCACTGGGTCGCCGAGATGGAGCGCAAACTGCAGCGCTCGGAACCACGACGGCCGGCGTCCCCGAAGACGTCGGACGAGGTCCTGCTCGCGCGCTGCGCGCTGCTGTCGGGCAAGTACCTGGGCGGTGAGGCAGTGCCGGCGAGCGTCCGCTGGGTGCCGCCGATGCGCACGAGGTGGGCGTCCTGCACGCCGGTCGACGCGACCATCCGGGTCAGCGACCGGCTGCGGAAGGTCCCTCCGTGGGTGCTCGATTACGTGCTGGTGCACGAGCTGGCGCACCTGCGCGAGCCGGGACACGACCCGGCGTTCTGGGCGCTGGTGCGGCGGTACCCGAAGACCGAGCGGGCGATCGGGTACCTGGAGGGGTTGTCGGCGGCCGCCGGGTGGGGGATTTCCCTCGAGGATTGAGCGGTGAGGTGGGCGGGGTGACCTGCGGGTTGCGTGGGTCGCCCCGGTTGCTTCGGGGCGCTGGGAGGCGCGGGAGGGGGCGAGTGGGGTGATGGGTTGCGGCTGAGGCCAGGACCGGGCTGTGGGCCCTTTGGTGGCGGCGCTGGGCCTGTGGTGGCCGGAGAGGTGCAGGCCGGGCGAGGGTGCTGAGTTGCGTGGGCGGGGCCGGGTGGAGACGGCGCCTGGCAGGACGCGGGGTGGGTGAGGGGCTGGCCAGGGCCTGGATGGGTGACCCGGCGATCGCCGGGACGGTGACGGGTGGCGCCCCGGGGCGCTGGCCTGCGGCGGTGCTGGCCGGCGGAGGGTGCTGACCTGCCGCGGTGCTGCGTGGCGGAGGGCGCTGAGCGGCAGAGGTGTCGGCGGAGGGTGCTGACTTGCCGTGGTGCTGCGTGGCGGAGGGCGCTGAGCGGCAGAGGTGTCGGCGGAGGGTGCTGACTTGCCGTGGTGCTGCGTGGCGGAGGGCGCTGAGCGGCAGAGGTGTCGGCGGAGGGTGCTGACTTGCCGTGGTGCTGCGTGGCGGAGGGCGCTGAGCGGCAGAGGTGTCGGCGGAGGGTGCTGACTTGCCGTGGTGCTGCGTGGCGGAGGGCGCTGAGCGGCAGAGGTGTCGGCGGAGGGTGCTGACTTGCCGTGGTGCTGCCTGGCGGAGGGCGCTGAGCGGCAGAGGTGTCGGCGGAGGGCGCTGACTTGCCGTGGTGCTGCCCGGCGGAGGGCGCGAACGGCAGAGGGCCGATGACCCGCTGCGCAGGTCACCGGCCCTCTGGACCACGGCTCAAGGCGGCCGCGCCGCTGAACTTCAGCTCCGGGCGGTCGGCTGTCGTCGACTCAGCTTGGGCGACTGGCCGCACTGCGACCACGGCTCTCAGGCCGATGGTCGCAGCCGGCTCAGGTCAGGACGGCTGGTCGCCCTTGTCGGTGTCGGTGCCCTTGTCCTTGTCCGCCCCGGAGTCGGCGCCGGACTCGGATGACGGTGGGTTCTCCCGCTCCCGCTCCGCTCGCTCCGTCCGCTCCAGCTCGGCGATCGGGTCCAGGTCGTCGAGCGAGCCGCTCTCGCCGACGCGGTCGGCGAAGTCGATCGGCTCGTCCAGGTCCTCCGCCGTCGGCATCAGGTCCGGGTGGGACCAGAGGCCGTCGCGCTTCTCCGTGCCGTGGCGGTCGCCTACCAGGCTCCACAGGTTGGATGCGTCCCTCATGCGCCGGGGGCGCAGTTCCAGGCCGACCAGTGTGGCGAACGTCTGCTCGGCCGGGCCGCCCGTCGCGCGGCGGCGGCGCAGGGTCTCGCGCAGCGCGTCAGCGCCTGGGAGGCGGTCGCCGACCGCTTCGGCCACCACCACGTCCACCCAGCCTTCGACCAGGGCGAGGAGGGTCTCGAGGCGCCTCAGCGCCGCCTTCTGCTCGTCCGTGGTCTGGGGCTCCAGGAGACCCGAAGACATGGCCTCTTCGATGCTCGCCGGGTTCGACGGGTCGATGCGGCCGGCCAGGGACTCCAGGGCGGAGGTGTCGACCGTGATGCCGTGGGCGAACTCCTCGACCGTGGCCAGCAGGCGCTGGCGCAGCCACGGCACGTGCGTGAACAGGCGCTGGTGCGCGGCCTCGCGCGCGGCCAGGAACACCAGGATCTCGCTGTTCGGCAGCTCCAGGCCGTCGGCGAACTTCTCGATGTTCGCGGGCAGCAGGGCCGATGTCCCGGCGGGGGCCAGCGGGAGGCCGATCTCGGACGAGGTCAGCATCTCCGACGCCAGCTGGGCCAGCGCGTTGCCGAGCTGGGAGCCGAACGCCATGCCGCCCATCTGGCCCATCATCTGCAGCAGCGGGCCGGCCGCCTGCTTGGCTTCCTCCGGCAGCGCCTGCATCCACGCGCCCGAGATCTGCTGGGCCACCGGGTCGCAGAGGCGCTGCCACGTCGGGAGCGTCTTCTCCACCCAGGTGCGCGGGGACCAGGCGACCGTGGACGTCGCGCCGGCCGGGAACACCGTGGCCGCGTCGAGCCACAGTTCGGCCAGGTGGGCGGCGTCGCGGACCGCGGCGTTCGCGTCGTCGCCGCCGCTGAAGCCGAGGCGGCTTTCGCCGGTGTTGCCGGCGCTGCCCAGTGTCTGGAGGGCGATCTGCTTGGCGAGGTCGTAGTTCACCGGCCCGCTGGACGTACCGGCCTGGCTGAGCATCTGGCCCAGCTGGCTCAGCATCTGCCCGAGCTGGTTGAAGGCCTCGGCACCCGAGGGCTCCGAGGGGTCGTTCTCACCTCGTTTGTCGGGATCGGACGGTCCGAAGCCGAACGGGGGTTTGCTCATGTGTCCACCGTACGCGGGTCGGCGGCCGTCGAGGGCGTCAACCGGACCCATGTGCGTGGCCTTCACCGAGAAGCGAACACGGTCACCGTACGCTGTCGGGCGTGACCAAGTCCTCCGAGCAGACCGCCCCCGCGAAGAGCGCGCCGGAACCGGCCGCGGAACCCGCCGGCGAGGCCCGGCGGATGACCCGCCGCGGCTGGACTCTCGTGGTCAGCGGCTCGCTGTTCCTGATCTTCGTGGTGCTCGGCTCGGTCGTGCCCGTGCCGTTCGTCGCGATCAGCCCCGGGCCGACCTACGACACGCTGGGTCGCGACGCCGCGGGCAACCCGGTCATCCAGGTCACCGGTCACGACACCTTCCAGACCACCGGCGAACTGCGGATGACGACCGTCTCGCTGCACGACGGCGTCACCCTCTTCCAGGGCCTCGGCTTCTGGGCCAGCGGCCGCTACGCGCTCGCGCCGCGCGAGGAGTACTTCAAGCCCGGCGAGACGAACGAGCAGGTCAAGCAGGAGAACATCCAGCAGCTGCAGGACTCGCAGACGAACGCGCAGGTCGCCGCGCTGCGCAAGCTCGGCTACCCGATCAAGGTGCTGGCCAAGCAGATCGTCTCCGGCAGCCCCGCCGACCACGTGCTCTCGCCCGGCGACAAGCTGATCACCGTCAACGGCAAGAAGGTCGTCGAGGCCGCCGACGTGCGGGCCGCGCTGGCCGGCACGCTGCCCGGCCAGACCGTCCAGATCACCTTCCAGTCCGACGGCCAGCCCGAGCGGACCGTGCCGCTCACGCTCGCCTCGCGCCCGGACCGCAAGGAAGGCTTCATCGGCCTCACCGCGGTCGACCGCGCCGACGCGCCCTTCACCGTCAACATCTCCCTGCAGGACGTCGGCGGTCCGTCGGCGGGCCTGATGTTCACGCTCGCGATCATCGACCGGCTGCAGCCCGGCGACCTGGCCGGCGGGCGGCACATCGCCGGCACCGGCGAAATCACCGAGACCGGTGAGGTCGACCCGATCGGGGGGATCTCGTTCAAGGTCGTCGGCGCGCGCGAGGCCGGCGCGACCGACTTCCTGGTGCCCGAGCACAACTGCGCCGAGGCCAGGACCAACGCGCCCGCCGGGCTCAACCTCATCAAGGTGTCCACACTGGACGACGCGCTCACCCAGCTCGGCAACCTGAAGGCGGGCCGCCCGACGGCCGCCTGCTAGGGGAGCAGCGTCGCCTTGAGGGCTTCGAGGAGGTTCGGCGCCAGGTCCGGGCTTTCGACGATCTCGTCGACCGGCTCTTCCGCGCCGACCCCGCGCAGCCGCATCACGCAGGCGCCTTCGCCGTCGCGCACGACCGCGGCCACCAGGCGGGCCTCCGTCCGCTGCGGGTGGTCGGCGGCCGCGCGGCGCAGGCTCTCCGCGTCCGCCTCGGCGACGTCCGGCAGCTCCGACTCCGAGCCCGGCGGCAGCACGATGATCTCCTGCGCCAGCGCGCAGCCGATCACCAGATCGGGCCACGCGATCCGGCCCAGCGCCTCGGCGAGGTCGCCCTCGGGCAGCGCCTCCTGCGCCACCGGCGTCAGCGGGTTCGCCCGGTCCAGCTGCCCGGCCAGCTCCGGCTGCTCGTCCAGCAGCGCCGCGGTCGGCACCAGCGCGAACAGCTGCGGCGGCTGGTCCCAGCCCCCCGCGGCCATGAACTCCTCGATCTCACGGGCGAGCGCGGCCACGCCGGCCTGTCGCGCTTCGTCTGCTGCCATGCGCACATCGTGTCAGGCCGGTCGGCGCGTGATTGCCGCGAGTCCGGTTTGGGCGGGTCCCGGGAACTTCACCGGGCATCCGTAGAGTTAGGGAATCAGGGGGCGCACGCGCCCCTGCTCAAGTGTTGACGAAGACAGGAGCGTGTGCCGTGGCGACTCGGCCCCCGGTGAGCCTGCCGAAGCTGTCCCGGCGGAGCCGGATCCTCCTCATCATCGCCGCGGTGATCGTGCTGGCGCTGTTGCTCGGGGCCCGCCTCCTCGACACGTACGTCGATTGGCTGTGGTTCGGCGAAGTCGGCGCCCGGTCGGTGTTCACCACCCAGGTGGTGACCCGGGTGATCCTGTTCTTCGCGGTCGGGCTGCTCGTCGGCGGGGCCCTCGCGGTCAGCCTGATGATCGCCTACCGGACCCGCCCGGTGTTCGTCCCGATCTCCGGCGCCGACGACCCGCTCGCGCGCTACCGCTCGGCGATCGTCGCCCGCATCCGCCTCTTCGGCATCGGCATCCCGGTGCTGACCGGCCTGATCGCCGGGTTGTCCGCCCAGGGCGACTGGCAGGTCGTGCAGCTGTTCCTCAACGGCACCTCCTTCGGCCAGGCCGACCCCGAGTTCGGCAACGACGTCGGCTTCTACGCCTTCGACCTCCCGTTCTACAACTGGCTGCTCGGCTGGCTGTTCATCACGGTCGTCATCTCCTTCTTCGGCGCGCTGATCTCGCACTACGTCTTCGGCGGCATCCGGCTCGCCGGCAAGGGCGGGCAGCTCGCCGGCCCGACCCGCGCGCAGCTCGCCATCACCGTCGGCCTGTTCGTCCTGCTGAAGGCGGCCGAGTACTTCTTCGACCGCTACAACCTGCTGCTGTCCGACCGCGGCGCGCCGCTGTTCATCGGGGCCACCTACACCGACCTGAACGCGGTCCTGCCCGCGAAGCTGATCCTGCTGTGCATCTCGGTGATCTGCGCGGTCGCGTTCTTCGCCGGCGCCTTCCTGCGCAACCTGCAGCTCCCGGCCATCGCGCTCGTGCTGCTCATCCTGTCCAGCATCCTCGTCGGCGTCGCGTGGCCCGCGATCCTCGACCAGTTCTCGGTCAAGCCGAACGCGAACGAGAAGGAAGCGACGTCCATCCAGCGCAACATGGACGCCACCCGCCGCGCGTACGGCCTCACCGACGTGCAGTACCAGCAGTACAACGGCGCTTCGACCGCCACGCAGGAGCAGCTGAAGTCCGACAGCGGGACGATGTCGAACATCCGGCTGCTCGACCCGAACATCCTGTCCGACACCTTCACCCAGCGCGTCGGCCGCGAGAACTTCTACGGCTTCCCGGCGAAGCTCGACATCGACCGCTACACCGTCGGCGGCGTGACGCAGGACTACATCGTCGCGGCCAAGGAGATCAAGACCGAGGGCCTGACCGGCAACCAGACGAGCTGGATCAACAAGCACCTCGTCTACACCCACGGCAACGGGTTCGTCGCCGCGCCGGCCAACACGATCGACCGCGCGGTCAAGGACGCCAACTCCGACGGCGGCTACCCGATCGCCACCACCAGCGACACGCAGAACCCGGCGGGCGCCGGCTCGCCGGCCTCGGGCCAGCCCGGCATCGAGGTCAAGGAACCCCGCATCTACTACGGCGAGCTGTCCGCCGCGGAGTCCGACTACGCCATCGTCGGCGGCACGACCGGCAACGCGCCCGGCGAGTACGACACCGCCACCGACCGCTACACCTACAAGGGCACCGGCGGCGTCTCGGTCGACAACTGGTTCAACCGCCTCGCCTTCGCCGCCGAATACGGCGAACGGAACATCCTGTTCTCCGACGCCATCGGCGACAACTCGAAGATCATGTACAACCGCGACCCGCGCGACCGCGTCAGCAAAGTCGCGCCGTGGCTGACCCTCGACGGCGACCCGTACCCGGCCGTCGTGGACGGCAAGATCCAGTGGATCATCGACGGCTACACCACGCTCAACAACTTCCCGTACGCCCAGCAGACGCAGCTGGGCGCGGCCACGAACGACTCCCTCAACGGCGTCGCGCGCCAGGCCAACAGCTCGATCAACTACATCCGCAACTCCGTCAAGGCGACCGTCGACGCCTTCAACGGCACGGTCACGCTGTACTCGATCGACGACAAGGAACCGGTCCTCAACGCCTGGGAGAAGGTCTTCCCCGGTCTGGTGAAGCCCAGCTCCGAAATTTCGCCGGACCTGCGCGCGCACTTCCGCTACCCCGAGGACCTCTTCAAGATCCAGCGTGAGCTGCTGTCGCGCTACCACGTCAGCAACCCGCAGGAGTTCTACTCGCAGCAGGCGTTCTGGAGCGTCCCGCAGGACCCGACGGCGGAAGGCGGCGCCAACCCGGCCGCGGCCGGCGCGGCCAACCAGCCCGGTTACTACGTCCTCGCGGACACCCCGGGCCAGTCCAAGCCGACGTTCCAGCTGACGAGCTCGCTCACCGGTCTGCAGCGGCAGTACCTGGCGTCGTGGATGTCGGTGTCGTCCGACGCGAACGACTACGGGAAGATCCGCGTCCTCCAGCTACCCAGCGCGGCGACCGGCGCGACGCAGGTCGACGGTCCGGTCCAGGTGCAGAACCGCTTCCAGAGCGATCCACGGGTGGCGCAGGACCGGACGTTGTTCAACAACCCCAACGTCATCCCGATCTACGGCAACCTGATCACGCTCCCGGTCGCGGACGGCTTCCTCTACGTCGAACCCGTCTACATCCGGCAGCGCAACCAGAACAGCTACCCGCAGCTCGCCCGCGTCCTCGTCTCGTACGGGCCGAAGGTCGGCTACGGCGCGACGCTGCAGGAAGCCCTCGACCAGGTCTTCGGGGCCGGCACCGGCGAAGCCACCACCACGCCGCCGCAGGCCGGGCAGCCCACGACCACGCCGCCGACCACCCCGTCCACGACACCGACGACCCCGCCCGGCAACGGCAGCGGGAACGCGGCCCTGGACAAGGCGGTCACCGACATCCAGGCGGCGATCGCGAAGCTGAAGGCGGCTCAGCAGTCGGGCAACTTCGCCGACCAGGGTGCGGCGCTCGCGGCGCTCGACGCCGCCGCTAGGGAGTACGAAGCGGCCAAGCCGGCGGCACCGAGTTCGAGCGCTCCGCCGCCCAGCACGCAGCCTGGTGGGTGACCTCAGTTACCTAAGTGGCACCTGCTTTGCACCTCCCGGAAACCGTGGCGTAGAGTAGGTCTCACGACGCGGGGTGGAGCAGCTCGGTAGCTCGCTGGGCTCATAACCCAGAGGTCGCAGGTTCAAATCCTGTCCCCGCTACGGATGTAGGAGGCGCATGCTCGCGAAAAACGCGAGCGTGCGCCTCCTTCGCATTTCCCCCGGGGGTCGGACCCCCGGACCCCCGCCAGGGGGGCTTCGCCGCCCCTGGACCCCCCGGTGGGGGTTGAGTCACGCGAGCCGGGTTGCTGTGGATTCCCTGAGTCAGTCGGCCGCGGAACCCGTCGTCGAGGCGACGTAACCGTCCGGGCGGACCAGTACCTGCGTCAGGTCGGGCCACGGCAGCTCTGGCACCTGCGCTACGACTACCTCCGGATGCGGGGCCTCCGCCGGGGTTTTCGTCAGCAGGACGAACCTTCCACTGTGGAACAAGTCGCTCGCGAAGCCGTTGCCCAGTGGGAAATCCGGGAGCCGCGCACCTGCCGCCGGGTGGGATTCCCGCGATGCGTAAGCGATGTCGAGTCCCGACACCATGCCCGACAGCTTGTGCTGGACCTCCGGGAGCGCCGCCAGGTCGCGGAACAACGCTCGCAGTGCCAGCTGGTCCGGCGTCACGGGGATCAGCGCGTTCTGAGCCGCCACGTTCTGCAGCACCCCCGAAGCCACCGCGCGACGCTCCGCCTCGTACGAATCCAGCAGACCGGCCGGGGCCCGGCCGCGCACCTCCGCCGCCAGCTTCCAGCCCAGGTTCATCGCGTCCTGAACCCCCAGGTTGAGGCCCTGGCCGCCGGCCGGGAAATGGATGTGCGCGGCGTCGCCGGCCAGCAGGACCCGGCCCACCCGGTACTTCTCCGCCAGGCGACTGTCGTCCGAGAACCGGGACACCCAGCGGATCTGCGCGATCTCCGCCTCCTCGCCGAAGCGTTCGCGGACCGCCGCGCGGACCTCCTCCTCCGGCACCTGCGCGCGCAGGTCTTCCGGACGATGCAGGCGGTCGCCGTAGCTCAGGCGGTACAGGTTCGGCTCGCCCAGCGGGATCAGGCCGACGAACTTGCCGGGACTGAGCGACGTCACCATGTTCCCCATCGACCGCCACTCCGTCGGCGCGCCCGGCGGGGTCGTGCGGAACAAGACGTCCGCCGAGACGCCGTGGCCGTGGCCTTCGATCCCTTCGAACGGCAGGCCCAGGGCTTTGCGCACCGCGCTGCGGCCGCCGTCGCAGCCCACCAGGTACGCCGCGCGCACCCGGAGGTCGCCGGCTGTGACAGTCACGCCGGAAGCGTCCTGTTCGAAGCCGGTCAGCTCGTGGCCGCGGAGCACCTTCACGCCCTGCTCGGCCAGCCGCCCCTCCAGCGCCGCCTCGACCTGCGCCTGCGGGATACCGACCTGGTACGGGTGGCGGGTGTCCCAGCCGGTGTAGCCCACCGGGATCACCGCGAAGTGTCCGTCCGCGACTGTCGCGAACGACCGCTGCTCCGCCCGGCCCAGCAGGCCGCGCAGATCCAGGACCTCCGCCGTGCGCGGCTGCAGGTTCAACGCCTTCGACAGGCCCGTCCGCTCGTGCGCCCGCTCGAGCACGCAGGTGTCCACTCCGGCCAGTGCCAGCTCGTTCGCCAGCATCAGCCCGGTCGGGCCCGCTCCGGCGACGACCACCTCCGCGGTCAGCTCGTCCATCCCCAGCTCCTTAACAACGTTAAATTGACCTGACCCGAGGATGCCCTTAACATCGTTAAACTGTCAAGCCGGGTACCCGAGGAGAATCAAGAACATGGCCCTGACCAGGCAGGACATCGCGCGTTCGGGCCTGAAGCTGCTCAACGAGGTCGGCCTCAACGGGCTCACGCTGCGGCTGATCGCCGCCGACCTCGGCGTCAAGGCGCCGGCGCTCTACTGGCACCTCAAGAGCAAGCAGGAATTGCTCGACGAGATGGCGACGCGGATGTACGTCGACTCGGCGGCCGACCGGCAGCCGCCGGAGTCGATGGGGGAGTGGGAAGCGGTCGCGTACCGGGCGCGGACGCTGCGTCGGATGATGCTGGCCTTCCGTGACGGCGGGAAGGTCTTCGCCGGCACCTTCCTCGGCGACACCGGCCTGATCGAGCGGAGTCCGCTCGGGGCGAGCATCGACGCCGGACTGGATGAGCGGCGAGCCGGTCAGGCGCTGTTCACCGTCTACAGCTACGTCGTCGGGTTCACCATCGAAGAGCAGGCCGTCTACCCGAAACCGGGCGAGCTGGACGAGCGCTACCGCAGCGCGGAGGCCGGGGACCTGCTCGCCGACGTCGACGCGCGCTTCGAGGACGGGCTGGCCATGGTCCTCAGTGGAGCACGGCGATGGCTCGGAGTGGAGTAACGCCTGGTCAGCCGGTTGGACGACCCCGGTGTAAACCCCCTGGCGACCCCGTGTAATCTATTCGAGTACCACAACGGCGCGGGGTGGAGCAGCTCGGTAGCTCGCTGGGCTCATAACCCAGAGGTCGCAGGTTCAAATCCTGTCCCCGCTACAGCGGTCAGAGGCCTGTGTTCGCAGAAAACGCGAACACAGGCCTCTTTCGCATTGTATTGGGGGTCGAACCCCCAAACCCCCGCCAAGAGGGCTCCGCCCCCTTGGATTCCCCGCCGTGGTCCATTTCTTCTGCGGAATCCGTGAATCGGGTTGCGCGGCGGGGTGGTTGCGGTGCGTGTCCGGCGGCCGCCAAGCCGGGGAAAAGCGCTCGCTGGACTCACCTGCCTGGACGCGCCGCGGCCGTTCGCGTGCGGCTGGTTGGACCAAGGAACCGCGGCAATGGTTGCGCTGCGTGTCCGCGGTCCACAGTGGACCTGGTCGCATTGGGCCGAACGAGGGGATCTCACTAGCCACAATGGACAGATCTGCTGACCACTGTGGACACAGCGGCCGATAAGTGGGAATGTAGGGGACGTGTCCGAATTGAATGCAACAGCCGCCGCCCTGCTCGGTCTGCTCCACGACGGTCCCGCCACCGGCGGGCAGCTCGTCGCGGGAGCGGGTGAGCGATTCGGCGCCTTCTTCAGCGTCACCCGCAGCCAGGTGTACCGGGAGCTCCCGGCGCTGTCCAAGGAAGGTCTCGTCCGGCTCGGCAAGCAGGGCCCGCGCTCCAGCCAGCAGTACCTGATCACCGCCGCCGGCAAGAAGGCCTTCAAGGCCTGGCTGACGTCCGAGGCGGGTCCCGACCACCTGCGCAGCCCGCTCATCCTGCGGCTCGTGCACGCGGGGTCGCTGACCGCGAAGCAGCGCCAGGCGCTGCTGGACGCCGCCCGGGCCAGCTACGGCCAGCAGCTCGACGACGCGAAGGCGGCCACCAAGGCGGCCGACGGGCCGTACGAGAAGGCGGTCGGCGAGTTCGCCCAGGCTCAGGCCAAGGCCGCGCTGAAGCTGCTCGACGCCATCCCCGCGGCCTGAGGTTCGCGCGCCCACGACCGGTCCTCGCAACCGGTCGTGGGTTTTGCCGTAACCTTGACAAACGTGAGTGATGAGTTCGACGCGGCACTGAAGGACCTGACCGGCAAGCTGACGCAGATCGAGTCGGTGATGGACCTGGATGCGCTGCGTGCCCAGGTGGCCGACCTGGAGGAACAGGCCTCGAGCCCGACGCTCTGGGACGACCCGGAGGCGGCGCAGAAGGTCACCAGCCAGCTGTCCCACCGGCAGGGCGAGCTGCGCCGGGTCTCCGACCTGCGCCAGCGGCTCGACGACCTGGGTGTGCTGTACGAGCTCGCCGAGGCCGAGGGCGACGCCGGCAGCATGGGCGAGGCCGAGACCGAGCTGGCCGACCTCGGCAAGTCCATCGACGGCCTCGAGGTCCGCACGCTGCTCTCGGGCGAGTACGACGACCGCAACGCCGTCGTCACCATCCGCTCCGAGGCCGGCGGCGTCGACGCGGCCGACTTCGCCGAGATGCTGCTGCGCATGTACCTGCGCTGGGCGGAGCGCCACAACTACCCGACCGACGTCTACGACATCTCCTACGCCGAAGAGGCGGGGATCAAGTCGGCCACGTTCAAGGTGAGCGCCCCCTACGTCTACGGCACCCTCTCGGTCGAGCAGGGCACCCACCGGCTCGTCCGGATCTCGCCGTTCGACAACCAGAGCCGCCGCCAGACGTCGTTCGCGCACGTCGAGGTGCTGCCGGAGGTCGAAGAGGTCGACCACGTCGACATCCCGGAGAAGGACATCCGCGTCGACGTCTACCGCTCGTCCGGCCCCGGCGGCCAGAGCGTCAACACGACCGACTCCGCGGTGCGCATCACGCACATCCCGACGAACATCGTCGTCTCCTGCCAGAACGAGAAGTCGCAGCTGCAGAACAAGGCGGCCGCGATGAAGGTCCTCCAGTCGCGGCTGCTGCAGCGCAAGAAGGAAGAAGAGCGCAAGGAGATGGACGCGCTCAAGGACGGCGGCTCCAGCTGGGGCAACCAGATGCGCTCCTACGTGCTGCACCCGTACCAGATGGTCAAGGACCTGCGGACCGAGTTCGAGGTCGGCAACCCGACCGCGGTGCTCGACGGCGACATCGACGGCTTCCTCGACGCCGGCATCCGCTGGCGGAAGCAGACGGCCGCCGTCTGACCGGTGCGGCGGGTGTTCGCGCGACCGCTCACCGTGCGCGAACGCCCGTTGCTCCACCCGGGTGGACCGGGCAACCGGGGCTTCACGAGACCGGTGGGTAGTATGCCGAATCGTGATCCGGCTCGAAGAGGTTTCCAAGGTCTACAAGACCTCGACGCGGCCCGCGCTCGAGCGGGTGTCCGTCGACATCGAAAAGGGTGAGTTCGTCTTCCTCATCGGTCCTTCGGGATCGGGGAAGTCGACCTTCCTCCGGCTGCTGCTGCGCGAAGAGACGCCGAGCAAGGGCCGCGTGATGGTGTCCAACTTCGACGTCGCCAAGCTGGCCCGCCGCCGGGTCCCCCGCCTGCGGCAGACCATCGGCTGCGTGTTCCAGGACTTCCGTCTGCTGGCCAACAAGACCGTCGCGGAGAACGTCGCGTTCGCGCTCGAAGTCATCGGCAAGCCCGGCCCGACCATCAAGAAGGTCGTCCCCGAGGTGCTCGAACTCGTCGGGCTCGACGGCAAGGCCGACCGGCTGCCCAACGAGCTCTCCGGTGGTGAGCAGCAGCGCGTCGCGATCGCGCGCGCGTTCGTCAACCGGCCGCTGGTGCTGCTCGCCGACGAACCGACCGGGAACCTGGACCCCGACACCAGCCAGGACATCATGCTGCTGCTGGAGCGGATCAACCGCACCGGCACGACCGTCCTGATGGCGACCCACGATCACTCCATCGTGGACTCCATGCGGCGCCGAGTCGTCGAGCTGCAGCTCGGCCGGGTGATCCGCGACGACGCCCGTGGCGTTTACGGCATCGGTCGCTGAGACCCGCCAACCCCGCACCGACCCCGACCCCAAGGACCTGCACCCGCCATGCGCGCCAGTTTCGTCTTCAGTGAGGTAGTCACCGGCCTGCGCCGGAACGTCACGATGACCATCGCGATGATGCTGACCACGGCCGTGTCGCTCGCCATGCTCGGCGGCGGCCTGCTGGCCGTGCGCACGATCGACAAGATGAAGTCCAACTTCCTCGCCGACGTCGAGGTTTCGGTCTACCTCACCGACGACATCAGCGCGACGGACAAGAACTGCACCCAGGCGCTGTGCCAGTCGCTGCGTTCGGACCTGCAGAGCAACAACGGCGTCGAGTCGGTCGTGTTCGAGAACCGCGACCAGGCCTACGACCGGTTCAAGAAGATCTTCGAGAGCCAGCCGGAGCTGATCGCGCTCACCGGTCCCGAGTCGCTGCCCGCGTCGCTGCACGTGAAGCTGAAGGACCCGGACCGCAGTGAATCGATCGTCTCGGAGTACGCCACCAAGCCGGGCGTGCGGAAGGTCGACGACCAGAAGAAGTTCCTCGACCGCGTGTTCAACGCCTTCAACGGCGTCCGGAACATGGCGTTCGGGGCCGCGCTCATCATGGCCATCGCGGCGCTGCTCCTGATCGCCAACACGATCCAGGTGTCGGCGTTCACCCGGCGCACCGAGGTCGGCATCATGCGGCTGGTGGGCGCGACGCGGTGGTACACGCAGCTACCGTTCCTCCTGGAGGCGGTGGTCGCCGGCGCGGTCGGTGCGATCCTCGGGATCATCATGCTGATCATCACGAAGGCCGGCTTCCTCGATTCGGTGTTCACCGGGGACGTGTTCCCGAAGATCACCATGCTGGAGCTGCTGTTCCCGGTCGCGCCGATCCTGCTGGCGGTGTCCGTGGTGATCTCCGCCATCACCGGTTACGTCACGCTGCGGCTCTACGTCCGGCACTAGTTTTATCCAGCTGCTTGTCGCTTCGGGAATCACGTAGAGTGGTCGTATGCCCAAGGAACGTGGCCAGAAGGTGATCGTGTCGAACCGCAAGGCGCGGCACGATTACTCCATCCTCGACACCTACGAGTGCGGTCTCGTGCTCGTCGGCACCGAGGTGAAGAGCCTGCGCGAGGGCAAGGCGTCCCTGGCGGACGCGTTCGCGACGGTCGACGACGGCGAAGTGTGGCTGCGCAACGTGCACATCCCGGAGTACACGCAGGGCACGTGGACCAACCACATGCCGCGGCGCACCCGGAAGCTGCTGCTGCACCGGCGTGAGATCGAGAAGCTGATCGGCAAGACCAAGGAGAGCGGGCTCTCCCTGGTCCCGCTGTCGATGTACTTCAAGGACGGCAAGGTCAAGGTCGAGATCGCGCTGGCCCAGGGCAAGAAGGCCTACGACAAGCGGCAGACGCTCGCCAAGCGCGACGCGGACCGCGACATCAGGAAGGCCATGGGCCGCGCGCTGAAGGGCCGGTTCACGGAGTGACGGCGGGCCCGGCTTCCGACGCGGACGTCGCGCGCTGGACGACCTCGCTCGGCCTGCCGGGCCTGGTCGACCTGCACGTCCACTTCCTGCCGAAACCGGTGATGGACAAGGTCTGGGCGTACTTCGACGCGGCCTCGACGCACTACGGCACCGAGTGGCCGGTGTTCTACCGGACGTCCGAAGAGGAGCGGCTGGCGACGCTGCGGTCGCTGGGTGTGGTGCGGTTCGCGCCGCTGGTGTACCCGCACAAGCCGGGGATGGCGGAGTGGCTGACCTCCTGGGCCCTCGAGTTCGCCTCGCGGGTGCCGGACGCCGTGCCGACGGGGACGTTCTACCCCGAGCCCGGCGCGGGGTCCGCTGTGGACGGTGCGCTGCGCGCCGGTGCCCGGGTGTTCAAGGCGCACGTGCAGGTGGGCGCGTACGACCCGCGTGACGACCTGCTGAAGCCGGTGTGGGGCGCGCTGGCCGACGCCGGCGTGCCCGTCGTCGTCCACTGTGGACACGGACCGTTGCGGGGCGACTTCACCGGGTTATCGGTGTTCGAAGAGGTCCTCGCGCGGCACCCCCGGTTGACGGCGGTGCTCGCGCACGCCGCGATGCCCGAGTTCGGGACGGCTTTCGAGCTGCTGGCGAAGTACCCGCGGGTGCACCTGGACACGACGATGGTGGGCGTTCCGTTCGCCGAGGCGATGTCGCCGCTGCCACCGGACTGGACGGCGCGGCTCGCGGAGTACGCCGACCGCGTCGTGCTCGGCACGGACTTCCCGAACATCCCGTACTCCTACGCGACGCAGCTGCAGGCGATCGCCGGCTGGGCGGCCGACGATCGCCTGGGGGAGCCGTTCCTGCGGGCGGTCCTGCACGACACCCCGCTGCGCCTGCTCACCGCCTCGTGAGTGTTAAGTCGGGTTCTAACCCGACTTAACACTCACGAGCCGGTCAGCGCTTGAGGGCGGCTTGCTCGGTGACGGCGACCGCGCGGCCGAGGTAGCGGGTGCCGAGCGCGGTGACCGGGAGGTGCTTGCCCGCCAGGAGGAACCCGGCCGTCGCGAGGAGCACCCACGGCACCGGGCCGTGCGCGATGCCGTCCGACAGCGGTGCGAACCCGTGCGCGGCCAGGCCGAGCAGGCCGCCGGAAACCAGCAGCCCGGCCACGACCAGCTGCGGGAGCTTCGCGGTGACCACGCTGGTGTCGCGCTGCGTCTCGAAGTGCGCGAACAGCCGCAGCAGGCCGAGCAGCACCAGCCCGCACACCGCGAACCACGCGGGCGCCATGACCAGCCAGAGCAGCGTGCCCGGCGCGGGGGTTTCGTAGCCGAGGCCGTACACGGTCACGCCCGCCACCACGATCAGCGCCGGCATGTGCCAGAGGTAGACGCTCATGAACCGCGCGCCCAGCCAGTTCAGCGCGTGCCCGATGCCCGGCCGCTCGGCGAGCGCGTTGAGCTGCGGGCGGAAGGCGAGCAGCAGGCCGATCTGGCCGACGGCGAGGAAGGCGAGCAGCACGGTCGGCGGGCTCATGTTCGACACCGGCGCGCCGGGCATCCCGATCATGCTGGCCGGGTACGGCCCGAACGCGACCATCAGCGCGGTGATCCCGAACCCGGCGGCCGACAACGCCAGCGCGCCGCGGCGGGTGAGCGAGCCGAGGCGGCCGTCGACGTAGTGGAACCCGAGCTGGTGGACGGCGACCCAGACGAAGATCGCGTTGGCGTAACCGACGTAGCCGAGGTCGTTGAAGCGCGCGACGTCGACGAGGATGCCCGCGGCGCCCATCACCAGCGGCACCTTGAGACCCCAGCGCCGGTGCGCGGCGACCATCAGCGGCGTCAGCAGCACGACGAGCACGTACACGGCGAGGAACCACAGCAGCTGCGCGGCGATCGCACTGCCGACCTGCAGCGGTTGCGGCGGAACACCCAGGCCGCGCAGGAAGTCCGGCACGACCAGCCAGACGGCCAGCAACGGCAGCACCGGCACCATCAGCCGCCTGACGCGGCCGGCGAGCCACGTCCGCGTGGATTCCGCGCGGCGGAAGGAGATCAGGCCTGCGGCGCCGCCGGCGAAGAAGACGAGCGGCATGACCTGGCTGAGCCAGGTGACGACCCACCACCCCGGCGTCGCGAGGGCGTTCCCGGTGGCGAGGTGGCCGTCGGAGTAGGAGAGCACCGGCATGACCCAGTGCTGGCCGATGACGGCGAGGATGGCCCCCGCCCGGACGACGTCGAGGAAGCGGTCCCGGCTCGTTTGCATGCTGTTGAGCTTGGCCGCTCCGACCGGCCGGAACAGCGGTGCTGACCGGCGTCTTCGGGGTCCTGTTCACCCCCGGCCGACCCGGGGGTTCTCCCTACCTCAGCCCGTCCGGCTCGGGTTCGTGCTGGGTCGCTGTCACGCGGTACTCCCAGCCGTGCTCGGTGAGACCGAGCTCGTAGCGCGTCTCGATCTTCGGCCCACCGTGCAGGTGGATGTGCCGGATCACGGTGCCCGGCACCGGCTCGGCATCCCCGAGCTCCTGGACGCGGCCGTCGAGCGGGCCGCCGAAGAACCGGACTTCATCGGTCATCTGCGCACTCCTCTCGACGGCGGGTCCGCCCATGGTAGGTGAGCGGTGGTGGAGGTGCCGCCCGCGGAACGGGTGACCCTGAGTTCACCCTACGGGACTTTTGGTCACCGGCTGTTCTCTCTGTGGGAAAGTCCGCACGCTCGCGACGGGTGTCAGAGGAACCAGGTGTCGGAAGCGCGGGTCAGCAGCCACCAGAGGGACGCGTCGACGCCGGCGAGGAAGTCGCGGTCGCCGCCGGGCCGGTGCAGGGCGCCGGTCGCCAGGTGGTGTTCGGCCTCGACCTCCGCCGCATTGGGGCGGGATCCGTGCCACTCGCCGCGGATGACCGGCGTGGTCTTCGCGAACCCCTGTGTCCACCCGAGCGCGTGGATCGCGCCGCGTCGCACCGAAGTCTTTTCGCGGTCGGCGGCGGCGCGGAGCAGGGTCATGACCTCGGCGTCGTCACGCAGCCGCGGTGCCGGGTCGGCCAATCCCAGAGCGGCCACCACCGCGGCTGGGGGTTCGGGCGTCCGCTCGACGATTTCGAGCACAATGCCGGATGGCCAGCGGATCACGGTGTCCACACCGCTGATCCAGATGTCGGGGGCGTCGCCGGTGCTGCCGTTTCGCCACAGCTGGGCGAAGAAGCTTTCGGCCGGCGGGTCCCAGCCCCAGACGCTCTGCTCCTCCCAGCCGGGGAGGTCGATCCCGTCCTGGAACTCCTGGCCGGGCCGGCATTCGTGGTTGCGCGAAGCGGTGTTCATGACAGCTCACCCTGCACAGTCCCTGCCTGACGGACAAGAACTCCCGGCTCAGCGCCCCAAGTACGTCAACACCGCACGCACTCGACGGTGTTCCTCCGCGCTCGCCTCGAGTCCGAGCTTCGAGAAGATGTTGCCGATGTGCTTCTCCACCGCGCCGTGCGAAACGACGAGTGAGTTGGCGATCGCCGTGTTCGAGAGGCCTTGGGCCATCAGGCCGAGGACCTCCGACTCGCGGGCCGTCAGCGCGTCGAGGGGGTTGCGGCGGCCGCGGGCCATGAGCTGGGCGATGACGTCCGGGTCGATCGCCGTGCCGCCGTTCGCGACGCGGCGGACCGCGTCGAGGAAGTCGGCGACGTCCGCGACGCGTTCCTTCAGCAGGTAGCCGACTCCGCCGGCGCCGCCCGACAGGAGCTCCACCGCGTACGACTCTTCGACGTACTGCGAGAGCACCAGGACCGGCAGGCCCGGGATCTCCTTGCGCGCCGCCAGCGCCGCGCGCAAGCCCTCGTCGGTGAACGTCGGGGGCATGCGGACGTCCACGATCGCCAGGTCAGGACGGTGTTCCTTCACCGCGCCGAGCAGGTCGTCGCCGTTGTCGACGGCCGCGGCCGTCTCGATTCCCTCGTCGGCGAGCAGGCGCGTGACCCCCGCCCGCAGCAGGACGGCGTCTTCGGCGATGACTACCCGCATCCGGCCCCCAAGCTCGTGGATGAACGGGGTCCAGCCTATTCACCACTGGCAGGGGAGGTCAGCCCGGATCACCGTCGGCCCACCGGCCGGGCTGACGACCGTGATCACGCCGTCGATCGTCGCGGCGCGGTCGGCCAGGCCCGCCAGGCCGCCGCCGGGGCGCATTTCGGCGCCGCCGCGGCCGTTGTCGGTGATTTCGACGACGACGTGCTCGTCGGTGCGCCACACCTTGACGCCCGCTTCGGTCGCGCCGGCGTGCTTCGCGATGTTCGTCAGCGTCTCGCCGACGATGAAGTACGCCGTCGTTTCGACGGCCGCCGGCGGGCGGGGCTGCACGTCCACCTGGACGTCCACCGGGATCGGCGACTTCGCCGCCTGCGCGGACAGCGCGGCGTCCAGCCCGCGGTCGCCGAGGACGGCCGGGTAGATGCCGCGGGCGAGGTCGCGCAGCTCGGACACGGCGAGCTTGGCGTCGGCGTGGGCTTCGTCGATCAGCTCCCGCACCGATTCCGGGTCCTGGTCGAACTTCGACTTCGCGCGCCCGAGGCTCATCGCGACCGCGACCAGCCGCTGCTGGGCGCCGTCGTGCAGGTCGCGCTCGATGCGCCGCCGTTCGGCTTCGGCGGCGTCGACACCGCGTGCCCGCGACGCCTGCAGCCGCTCGGCCTTCTGCTCCAGCCGCTTCGTGCGGTCCGGCCCCAGCAGCGCGAGCCCGAGCTCGCCGTGCAGCCAGCCCAGCCACGGCGTCACCCAGATCGCCATCGGCAGCAGCACGATCGAGGCCAGCGCGATCCCGAGCTCCACGCACGCCAGCGGGAACGCAGCCATCAGGTACGCCAGGTCACGCCACGTGGTCGGGTCGCTCAGCCGCACCACCCACCGGCGCAGCAGGGGCTGCCCCTCTTCGTACGGCCGCCGCTGCACCGGCGGCAACGGCACCCGCAGCATCGTGCCCAGCCAGTTCCGCTCCCGGTCGCCCGACCAGCGGACGAAGCTCGTCGTCGCCAGCAGGATCGGGAACCCGATCCACACCGCCACTGTGCCGATGCCGACCGCGATCCCCGTCACGACCAGCACGAACTGCAGGATCCGGAAGAAGAAGCTGACGATCATGTACACGATCGTGCGAGCCGGGTGCGGCCGCGGGTGCTCCACCGGCAATGCCTCGGTCATCCCGCCACCAGGTTCTTCTCTTCGGCGTCTTCCCACCAGCGCTCCATCCGACGGCGCTGCGCCACGGTCGGCCCCAGCAGCGCGTTCGCCAGCCGGGCGTGCGTCCCCGCCAGCGCCTTGGTGAGCGCCACGGACAACGCGATGAACAGCACCCCCAGCGCTGCCCACGGTAGCGCTTCGACGGTCGAGTCCACGGTCAGCCACCGCAGGTCCTCGGACGGGAAGTAGTACGCGCCGTCCGGCAGCCACCGGAAGTAGATCGGCAGCCCCGCCAGCGCCAGGCTCGTCGACCAGAAGACGGTGACCAGCACGAACTCGACCAGGCCGAGCGGGAAGAGGACGACGAAGTACGCCAGGTCCCGCCAGGTCGACGGGTCCTTGAGCCGCGCCTTCCACCGGCCCTTCTGCCCGCCGGACGGCAACGGCAGGTACGGCAGGTCGATGTACCGGTCCAGCAGCGCGTAGACCCGGGCGCGCTCCAGGCGCGCGGCACCCCGCACGGCCAGGACCAGCAGCGCGAGCAGGCCGACGCCGACCCACACCACCGCCGTCCCCAGGCCGGCCGCCGTGAACGACGTCAGCAAGGCGAACGCCACCACTCCCAGCGGCAGGTTCATCAGCAAGAACACCACCGAACCACCGAACGGCGGATCCCGCTTCTCGCGCACCATGACCGGCTCCCTTCTGCCTCGCTCAAGCATCACCTGCTCGCCGAGCGGCCGACATGGTGCGCGCGGGCATCCTCGGGGTGGGGCTGGCCCTACCCACCTGGGATTAAAGAGGTGGCGGGACGCGTTATGATGGATGCGTCCCATCAAGGGGGTGAACGGTTTCGACTTTGGACGTTGATTCAGGAGAAGCGTGCCGGTGCAGGCGAGAGACCACCGTAAGCGTCATCGCAACCAAATAAGCGCCGACTCCAGTCAGCGCGAGTACGCCCTCGCCGCCTGAGCGAGTGCGTCTCTGTCGGCCCGGGTTCGCCTCCGGCCCGGGTACCGGCATCAGCTAGGAGGCTCAGCGGCAGTCCCGGCCACGGGGAACTGTCGTGAAGCAAACAGTGGCTGGGCTCGTCACCTCGGCTTGTTCGCGTGACTGAGGGAGCCAAGTAGAGACGTAGCGGACTGCGCACGGAGAAGTCCTGTTGATACGCCAGAGGACCCGGGTTCAATTCCCGGCACCTCCACCGCGAGAAGGCCCACACCCCTGAGGGTGCTGGGCCTTCTCGCGTTCTCGGCCCCTGGTCAGGGGGTGGTCTTGATCTGGAGGACTTCCAGGGTGGGGCCGGTTGCGATCAGTGCTGCGTCGTAGTTGGCTGACTGTGGGCGGTGGCTGTGGCCGCGTAGCTGCCGGTCAGGTGGGTCAGGCCGGTGGTCGGGTCGAAGCTCTGCCGGGTGATGGCGGCCGGATTGCCGTGTAGTGCCCAATGGACTTCGTTGGCCTGGCCGGTCGGCTCGTCGACCTTCTGGGGGCAGTTCGCTTGCTGGAGCACTTGGGTCTGGGCGCACAGGGCGAGGCTGGCCTGGACCGCCGCGAGTACTGCTTCGTTGGTTGCTCCGGCCGGTCGGGCACCCTTTTCGTCGGGAATCGCGTCCGCGTCCGAGCCGGTCGGGAGCAGCGACAGGCCGCCGAGGATCACAACGGCTACTCCTGCTGCTTGCTCTCGGTAGGTGTTCATGCGCGTTCGGGTGTGACAGGGCCCACTTGCGAGTGAAATTTTTGTGAGTGTCATGCTGAAGGCCCGACCTTGGCTCCGCACCCGTGGAGCTGGAAGTAGGTGGCCACATGACCTGGGCACGGCACAGTGGCAGCTCTAGCGCCCACGACGAAGACAGTCGGATGGGAGTCCTGCGGGCCGAGGAGGCGGAACGGCTCGCCGCCGAGCACTGTCGGGCTTTGGTTACCGTGGCCGGGCACTCCACCAATGCGCGGGAGTGCACCGAGCTGCTGGACATGCTCGGGCTCGACGCCGGGCTGTGGCGGGAGCGGTAGGCGTCACTTCAGGTCCGCTACGTGGACCACCTTGTTCCGGCCTGTCGCCTTCGCGTGGTACAGCGCGGTGTCCGCCGCGTCCAAGAGGCGCTGCAGTGACGTTCCCGCCTGCGGGTAGACCGCCGAGCCGATCGAGACCGACTGGCCCGTGATCGACAACTGTCCTACTGGGACGGTCAAGGCGCTGATGGCCCGGCGGATGCGCTCGGCCACCGCGCCGATGTCGGGCTCGGTGATTCCCGGTAGAACGACCACGAACTCCTCGCCGCCGAACCGGCCCACGGCATCTCCGCGGCCGCGGACCGCCGAGATGATCGCCTGGGCCACCGCTCGCAGGACCGCGTCGCCCGCCAGGTGGCCGTACGTGTCGTTCACCTGCTTGAAGTGATCCAGGTCCAGCATCAGCAAGCCGAACGTCGAGCGCTGGCGGGCGGTGGCCGCCAGGGTTCGCTCGGCTCGGGCGTGCCAGCCGCTTGTGTTGTACAGGCCCGTTTTCTCGTCGCGGTGGGCTGCCACTTCCAGCTGCTTCACCAGCACCGTGCGGTGCAGCAGCAGCAACGGGGGCAGCACCAGCAACACCAAGCCCGGCAACGTCGCCAGCGCCAACGCGTTCAGCGCGCCCAGGCACAGCGTCGCCACCTCCAGGCCGTTGTCCGACCACGTGCCGAACAGGGCTTCCGGCGTGTGGCCGATTTCGTGCCGGGCCGGCAGTACCAGCAGCGCGTTCACCGCGAAGAAGGTCGCGCCCGCCGCGGCCAGCGCGAACGTGCCGCCCCAGCCGTGGGTCAGGGCCGTGCGGACGTCGGGGACGACCGCTTGGGCCGCGTAGCACGACAGCAGGATGATGGCCGCGTTGCTGGCCGTTCGCGACGCAGGCACGCGTTGCAGGCGGTACCAGCTGCGGATCGCCAGGTGCGTGTAGAGGCCGGTGACCAGCAGCGCCAGCAACGGCGGGGGCAGGAGCAGGACGCCGGCGAACGTCCACACCGACGTCATGTTGATGTGCGGGGTTTCCGACACGCGACGGCGGATGCGCTCCACGCGCCGTCCCGTCTCCGCTTGGAGGACGCCGAGGACCAGCAACGTCGCCAAGATGAGCACAGTCCGGCGGTCGACCGCGACCGGGTACGGGCGCAGCGTCAGTGCCACCGCGGCGGCCTCGGTCAGCAGGCAGTACACCACCACGCGGGGGCGCTGGCGCCACAACGCCCAGCGTCGCGGTGCCACGAGGGCGTCACGAAAGCGTGGTCCGGAGCGCGGGATGCCGCCGCCGGTCCGCATACTCATAGTGTCCGGCCCGTGACGGAGACGGTACGGCTCGAGGCGGTGAAGGGAGGCGCGCCATGTGCGGACGCGACAACTGAGGTCATGGTTCCTCCAGCCCGGCCCGGCGCCACGCCCTCGCGATCGGCACGGCTGCCGCGGCACCCGCCGCGCCGGCGACCGCGATGGTGTGCGCCGGGCTCAGCACTTCGGCCAGCGCGCCGGCCGCGGCCGCGCCGAGCCCCTGCACCGTGATCAAGCCCGCCGAGTTCACGCCCGCGCACTGCGCGCGGTGCTCGTCCGGTACGCGGCGCATGAACGACACCGTGCCCTGGATGTTGTAGCCCGTCGCCAGCAAGCCGGACGTCGCCAGCAACAACACCGCCGGCACCAGCCCCGGCTGGAAGGCGAACAGCACCAGCGGCAGCCCCGCGGCGATCCCGAGCCACCCGAGCAGCCGCGCCTGGACGTGCTCCGGGACCCACTTGCCGAACACGACGCCGCCGAGCACGCTGCCCGCCGGGTCCGCCGCCATCAGCAGCCCGACCAGCGTCGCGCCCGCGCCGATGCCCGCCGCGTACGGGGCGGCCAGCGCTTCCGGCACGATGTAGAACCCGGCCAGCCAGTTGAGCGCCACCAGGGTCCGCAGCGCCGGGTCGTGCCGGATCAGCCGGATCCCGGCGCCGGTCGCCGACAGCCAGGCCGCGCGGTCCGCCGCCGCTGCGGTCCGCCGCCGGACGCCGGTGACCAGCAGCGCCGCCGAAAGCAGGAACGTCACGGCGTCCAGCGCCAGTGCCGTGGACGGCGTCAGCGCCGCGATCAGGACCCCGCCGCCGGCGAACCCGGCGAGCTGCGCGCCCTGGATCGTCACGTTCCGCAGCGCCATCCCGACCAGGTAGCGCTCGCCGGCGAGGACCGAGGGCAGCAGCGCTTGCTGCGCGGCCTTGAACGGCCCGCCCAGCGCGGTCAGCGCCGCGACCAGCACGCACAGCACCCACAGCGGGACGCCGGGAATCGCGATGACGCCGACCAGCGTGGCCCGGACGAGGTCCGCGGCGACCATCACGTCGCGCCGCGGCCACCGGTCGCCCGCGCCGGCCAGCAGCACGCCGCCGAGCAGCGAAGGCACGTACGTCAGGGCGTAGGTCAGGCCGGTCAGCGCCGCCGAGCCGGTGCGCTGGAAGACGAGGACCGCGAGCGCGACGCGGGCGAGCTGGTCACCGCAGACGGACAGCAGCTCGGCGGTCCACATCGAGCGGAACTCCGCGACCGCGAGCACGGCGCCGAAGCCCACCTTCGTCACACGTGCGTCGTCCATGGGTGGCGGCCCCTCGAAACCCCTGTTCAGCCACGGTAGTCACCGAACGGAGTGGAATCGAGCCGTTCGGTGACAGTTACCCTGTTCGCCGCAGCGCGTCAGCCCGGGTGGCCGCCGATGCGGGTTGCGCGGAGTGCAGAGCTTGTTCAGAATGAGAGCATGTTCAATTCAACTGAACATGCTCTCTCGTTGAACGCGAAGAGCTTCGAGAGCTTGGTTCACGATCTGCTCGCCAAGCTCGGGCTTCGCGGCGAGATGGCTGTGGACGACGGCGGACGAGGGGACAACGTACGAAGCGACGCTGTGTGGTGCCTGACGACAAAAGCGGGCTCTGCCCAGACCTACTTCGTCGAGGCAAAGCGATGGCTTACGCCTGAGCTGGCCACCAGCATCAGCCTGCCGTCGCGGCTTCCCGCGTTGCTGGTCACGAACCACGTCAGCGAGCCGGTCGCGGAGCGTCTGCGTGCCCGGGGCATCGACTACGTGGACACCGCGGGCAACGCCCACCTCGCGTGGGACGACGTCCTCATCGACATCCGCGGGCGCCGCAATCCGGCTGTTCCGCGGTCGAGAACCTCGCCAAACGGGTCCGGCGCCTTCGGTCGGGCCGGTCTCCGGGTCGTGTTCGTCCTGCTCAGCTGGCCGGAATCGGCCGCCCAGCCCTATCGGGTCCTGGCCGAGCAAAGCGGAGTCTCGCTGGGCACCGTCAAGACCGTCATCGACGAGCTCACCAGAGCCGGCTACCTCTACCAGGGCGCGGAAGGCCGTCGCATCGCTCGCGGCGGCGAGTTGCTCGACCGCTGGTCGGAGGCGTACTCGATCTCCCTGCACGGCACGCTCGCGCTGGGCGAGTTCTCCGTCGACGACCTCTCGTGGTGGCCGGACTCGGAAGCCGAGATGCGCTCGCTGGGGATCCAGGTGGGAGGCGAGGCCGCGGCCGGTCTCATCGACTCGCACTTGCGGCCCGCTTCGCTGACGCTGTACGCCGAAGAGCTCCCTGCCCGGCTGATCGGCCGGCATCGCATGGTCCGGGCCGACGGCGGGGGCAACGTCCACATCCGGAAACGGTTCTGGCACGTGCCCGGAGCCGAGTCCTGGCTGGTGCCTTCCCCTTTGATCTACGCCGACCTGCTGGCTTCGGGGGATCCCCGCCAGCGCGAACACGGAGATCGGATCAGGACGATTGATGATCGACTTGTCCGCCTCGGCGGATCCTGAAATCCTCCTCGCGGCCAGGACGCTCACCCAGGTCGATGCCGCGGCGCGCACAGCCGGACTCGACTACCTGGTGGTCGGCGCCACGGCGCGAACGATCCTGTCGCTCGGGCTGGTCGGACGATTGCCCGAGCGCGCGACCCGCGACGTCGACATCGCCGTCAAGGTGTGCTCCTGGGGCGACTTTCAGCGGCTCGTCGGCGAGCTCGACCGGCAGGGTGGCAGCGTGCACTCGTTCCTCATCGAGGGGGTAGAGGTGGACGTGCTGCCCTACGGCGGCATCGAACGGGAAGACCGCACCATCCTCTGGCCCGACGACCATCGGATGAACGTCCGCGGTCTGAGCGAGGCGGTGGCGTCGGCCGAGACCGTCCTGCTGCCCGGCGGGCTCACCGTCCGGGTCCCTTCGGTGCCCGCACTGGCTTTGCTCAAGCTGCTGACTTGGTGGGACCGGCACGTGACCACCTCGCGTGACGCGATCGACCTCGCCACGATGATCTCTTGGTACTCGACAGGGCCGTACCTCGACCGCTTGTACGAAGAGGAGCTGGCTCTGCTCGGCCGGTACCACTACGACCCGGCTCTCGCCGGCGCCTGGCTCCTGGGCTCGCAGATACCAGTGCTCCTCGACGAGGACGGGAAGAACGCGCTGCTCCGGATCGTCGAAGACGACGACGCGCTGGCCAGGCTGGCCACCGACGCGCGGACGGTCCGGGCTCCGGAACTGATGCGGGCGTTGGGAGCCGGTATTCGCGACGCGGCGCGGTCCTGACGCGTCAGCCCGGGTGGCCGCCGATGCGGGTGGTCAGCTCGGCGGCCGTGGCCGCTACCTCCGCGGCCAGCTCTGGCCACGTCTCCTCGCACGGGTCCGTCGTGCAGTGGTGGCGCAGGGTCACGCTGATCGCCGCCAGGGGGCGGGCGCCGTGGTCGAAGACCGGGGTGGCCACCGAGGCGAAGCCCGCTGTGACGTGGCCGTCTTCGAGGGACCAGCCGAGGCGGCGCTCCGCGGTCAGGGTGCGGCGGAGTTCGGCCAGGGTGGCCGGGCCGCGGCCGGTGCGGAGGACGAACGCCGTCGCCGAGGGGAACAGGGCTCGGACGTGCGGGGCCGGCAGGTGCCGCAGGATCGCGCGGCCGGACGCCGTCAGCTGGCCTGGCAACCGGACGCCGACCTCGGTCACCAGTGTCTCCGGGCGGAGGGGGCGCTCCTTGATCAGGTACAGCGACTCGTTGCCGTGCAGCACGCCGAGGTGGGCGGTGTGGCCGACGCGGTCGACGAGCTTGCGCAGCAACGGCCCGGCCAGGCGCTCGAGCGGGTCGTGGCGCAGGTACGCCGAGCCGAGCTCGAACGCCGCGATGCCCAGGCCGTAGCGGCGTTCGGCGGGCAGGTGCACGACGAAACCGGCCGCTTCGAGCTCGTTGAGCAGGTGGTACGTCGTCGAGCGGGGGAGGCCGGCTTCGCGCGCGATCGCCGCCGCCGTCACCGGGCCGGGGCGCGTCGCGAGCAGGCGCAGCACCGCCAGGCCGCGGCGCAGCGCCGGGACTTCGCTGCTGTCGCCCATGGCCCGACCCTACTGTCTGGGATCCCAGACAGAACCACTCCGTGGGGCATCCCACCAGCGGGAAGGACGATGTCCAATGAGCCCATGCCGGAAACAGTGCTCCTGGGCCTCGAACCCCTCACCGCCGCCCAGGTCGTCGACGTCGTCCGCGGCTACGCGCCGGTCGGGCTCGGGGACGCGGCCGAGAAGACCCTCGCCGCCACCCGCCAGCACATCGAGAACCTCGCCCACGCCGTCACGCCCACCTACGGCGTTTCGACCGGCTTCGGCGCGCTCGCCACCCGGCACATCCCGGTGGAAAGCCGGACCGCGTTGCAGCGCAGCCTGATCCGCTCGCACGCCGCCGGGGCCGGGCCCGCCGTCGAGACCGAGGTCGTCCGCGCGCTGATGCTGCTGCGGCTGCGGACCCTCGCCAGCGGGTACACCGGCGTCCGGCCGGGGACCGCGCAAACGCTTGCGGCGCTGCTCAACGCCGGTATCACCCCGATCGTCCACGAGTACGGCTCGCTCGGCTGCTCCGGTGACCTCGCGCCGCTGGCCGCCGTCGCGCTGGCGCTGATGGGCGAGGGCGAAGTCGAATACCGCGGCGAAGTGGTCGAGGCACGGCAAGCGCTGAAACACGCCGGGATCGAGCCGGTCGTGCTCGCCGAGAAGGAAGGGCTCGCCCTCACCAACGGCACCGACGGCATGCTCGGCATGCTCCTGCTCGCCGCCGCCGACCTGCACCGGCTCTTCGACATCGCCGACCTCACCGCCGCGATGAGCGTCGAAGCCCTGCTGGGCACCGACCGCGCCTTCGCCGCCGACCTCCAGGCGTTGCGCCCGCACCCCGGGCAGGCGAGGTCCGCCGGACGGATGTGGCAGGCGCTGCAGGGGTCGAAGATCGTCGAGAGCCACCGCGGCCCGGACTGCAACCGCGTCCAGGACGCCTATTCACTGCGCTGCGCCCCGCAGGTGCACGGCGCCGCGCGCGACAGCCTCGCGCACGCTGAACTCGTCGGCGACCGCGAGCTCATGTCCGCTGTGGACAATCCCGTCGTGCTCGCCGACGGCCGCGTCGAGTCCAACGGCAACTTCCACGGCGCGCCCGTCGCGTACGTGCTGGACTTCCTGGCCATCCCGATCGCCGACGTCGCCAGCATCGCCGAGCGCCGCACCGACCGGATGCTCGACAAGGCGCGGTCGCACGGCCTGCCGCCGTTCCTCGCGCACGACCCCGGCGTCGACTCCGGCCACATGATCGCGCAGTACACGCAGGCCGCCGTGGTCAGCGAGCTCAAGCGGCTCGCCGTGCCCGCGTCCGTCGACTCGATCCCGAGCAGCGCCATGCAGGAGGACCACGTCTCCATGGGCTGGTCGGCCGCGCGGAAGCTGCGCAAGGCCGTCGACGGCCTGACCACCGTGCTCGCGATCGAGCTGCTGACGGCGGCCCGTGCTCTGGACTTCCGCGCGCCGCTGGAGCCGTCGCCGGTCACCGGCGCGGTTCGAGACCTGCTCCGCACGAAGGTCGCGGGCCCCGGCCCCGACCGCCACCTGGCGCCCGAGATCGCGGCCGCCGAAGAACTCGTCCGCTCCGGCGCCGTCCTCGACGCCGCCTGTCTGGAGTCGTGAGTGGTAAGTCGGGTTAGAACCCGACTTATCACTCACGACCGCCTACCTGGAGGTCTGAGAATGTCCCGCGTAGTCCGTGCCGCCCGCGGCACCCAGCTCACCGCGAAGTCGTGGCAGACCGAAGCCGCGCTGCGGATGTTCCACAACAACCTCGACCCCGACGTCGCCGAGCGGCCCGAAGACTTGGTCGTCTACGGCGGCACCGGCAAGGCCGCCCGCAACTGGGCGAGCTTCGACGCGATCACCCGCGAACTGACCACTTTGGACGCCGACGAGACGCTGCTCGTCCAGTCCGGCAAGCCGGTCGGCGTGTTCCGCACGCACGAGTGGGCGCCGCGCGTGCTCATCGCCAACTCGAACCTCGTCGGTGACTGGGCGACCTGGCCCGAGTTCCGCCGCCTCGAGCAGCAGGGCCTGACGATGTACGGCCAGATGACCGCGGGGTCGTGGATCTACATCGGCACCCAGGGCATCCTCCAGGGCACGTACGAAACGTTCGCCGCTGTCGCGAAGAAGAAGTTCGGCGGCAGTCTCAAAGGGACGCTGACCGTCACCGCCGGGCTCGGCGGCATGGGGGGCGCGCAGCCGCTCGCCGTGACCATGAACGACGGCGTCGCGCTGGTCATCGAGTGCGACCCGCAGCGCGCGCACCGCCGCGTCGAGACCCGCTACCTCGACGAGGTCGCCGACGACCTCGACGACGCCATCGCCCGCGTCACCAAGGCGAAGCGGGAAAAGCGCGCGCTGTCCGTCGGCGTCGTCGGGAACGCGGCCGAGGTGCTGCCGGAGCTGCTGCGCCGCGGCGTCGAGGTCGACATCGTCACCGACCAGACGTCCGCGCACGACCCGCTTTCCTACCTGCCCAAGGGGATCGGCGTCGAGGACTGGCACGACTACGCGGCCAAGAAGCCGGACGAGTTCACCGACCGCTCGCGCGAGTCGATGGCCGACCACGTCGACGCCATGCTCGGCTTCCTCGACCGCGGCGCGGAGGTCTTCGACTACGGCAACTCCCTGCGCGGCGAAGCCAAGCTGGGCGGCTGCGAGCGCGCGTTCGACTTCCCCGGCTTCGTGCCCGCCTACATCCGCCCGCTGTTCTGCGAGGGCAACGGCCCGTTCCGCTGGGCCGCGCTGTCCGGTGACCCCGAGGACATCGCCGCGACCGACCGCGCGATGCTGGAACTGTTCCCCGAGAACGAATCCCTCGCCCGCTGGATCAAGCTGGCCGGCGAGCGCGTCGCGTTCCAGGGGCTGCCCGCCCGGATCTGCTGGCTCGGCTACGGCGAACGCCACCTGGCCGGCCTGCGGTTCAACGAGATGGTCGCGAGCGGCGAGCTGAAGGCGCCGGTCGTCATCGGCCGCGACCACCTCGACTCCGGCAGCGTCGCCTCGCCGTACCGCGAGACCGAAGGCATGGCCGACGGCTCCGACGCGATCGCCGACTGGCCGCTGCTGAACGCGCTGGTCAACACGTCGTCCGGCGCCAGCTGGGTGTCCATCCACCACGGCGGCGGCGTCGGCATGGGCCGGTCCATCCACGCCGGGCAGGTCAGCGTCGCCGACGGGACCGAGCTGGCCGCGCAGAAGCTCGAGCGCGTGCTCACGAACGATCCGGGCATGGGCGTCATCCGGCACGTCGACGCCGGGTACGAGCGCGCTGCCGACGTCGCAGATGAGCGGGGCGTGCGCGTGCCGATGCGGGAGGGTGCGTGAGCGCATCGGGGTTCCTCGCCGAAATCGGTGACGTCGGGCGCGATCCGAAGCGCGGCGGCTATTCGCGGCACGCCTTCGACGCGCCCGAGCAGGACCTGCGTGCCTGGTTCGGCGAGCGCGCGCTGGGGCTCGGGCTGGACGTCGACACCGACCACAACGGCAACATCTGGGCCTGGTGGGGACCGCCGGGACCGGACGCCGTCGTCACCGGCAGCCACCTCGACTCGGTGCCCGGCGGTGGCGCGTTCGACGGCCCGCTCGGCGTCGTCAGCGCGCTGGCCGCGGTGGAATCGCTGCAGGAACGGGGTTTCCGGCCGGGCAAGCCGTTCGCCGTCGTGGTGTTCACCGAGGAGGAGGGCGGCCGGTTCGGCGTGCCCTGCCTCGGTTCGCGGCTGCTGACCGGCACGATCGACGCCGATCAGGCGCGCGGGCTGCGGGACGCCGACGGCGTCACGTTCGCCGAGGCCGCGGGGAGGTCCGGCTTCGACCCGGCCTTGATCGGCGCGGATCCCGAGCGGCTCGCGCTGGTCGGGCGGTTCCTCGAGCTGCACGTCGAGCAGGGGCGCGGGCTGATCGACCTCGGCGCGCCGGTCGCCGTGGGCTCCACGGTGATCGCGCACGGGCGGTGGCGGTTTTCCTTCACGGGGCAGGGGAACCACGCCGGGGCGACCCTGCTGGCCGACCGGGCCGACCCGATGCTGCCCGCCGCCGCGACGGTCACCGCGGTCCGCCGGCTGGCTCGCGCGGTCCCGGACGCGCGGGCGACCGTCGGCAGGCTCGTGCCGACGCCCGGCGGCACCAACGTCATCGCGTCCACTGTGGACCTGTGGCTCGACGCGCGGGTGCCCGGGACCGTGACCCCGGCGCTGGTCGAGGACATCGCGCGCGCGGCGGAGACCGCGGCCGCCGAAGAGGGGTGCCGGGTCACGGTGACCCGGGAGTCCTATTCGGACGACGTCGTGTTCGACGACGCCCTGCGCCGGGAGCTGAGCGGCTGGCTCGGCGGGCCGCCGGAGCTGCCCACCGGCGCCGGCCACGACGCCGCGGTCCTCGCCGGGTTCGTGCCCGCCGGGATGCTCTACGTGCGCAACCCGACCGGGATCAGCCACTCGCCGGAGGAGTTCGCCGAGGCGGCCGACGTCGAAGCCGGGACCGAGGCCCTCGCCGGCGTTCTGGAGCAGCTGGCGCGATGACCTTCTGGTGCGAACAGGCCTGGCTGCCCGGCGGAATCGCCCCCGCGGTGCGGATCGACGTCGTCGGCGGGCGGATCACGGCGGTGACCCCGGGCGCACCCCGGAGCGGGGTGATCCTGAACGGGTTGACGCTGCCCGGGTTCGCGAACGGGCATTCGCACGCCTTCCACCGGGCGCTGCGGGGCCGGACGCACCACGAACGCGGCACGTTCTGGACGTGGCGCGAGCGGATGTACGCGCTCGCGTCCCGGCTCGACCCCGACCGCTACTACCGGCTGGCGCGCGGGGTCTACGCCGAGATGGTCCTGGGCGGCTACACGAGCGTGGGGGAGTTCCACTACCTGCACCACGCGCCCGGCGGGAAGCCGTACGCGGACCCGAACGCGATGGGGGCGGCGCTGCGGCAGGCCGCGGCCGACGCCGGGATCCGGCTGACCCTGCTCGACACCTGCTACCTGGCGGGCGGGATCGGCGCCGAGCCCGACGAGGTCCAGCGGCGCTTCTCCGACGGCTCGGCGGACGCGTGGGCGTCACGGGTGGCCCTGCTGCGGGAAGGCGAACTGTTCCGGGTGGGCGCCGCGATCCACTCGGTGCGAGCGGTCCCGGCGGATCAATTGTCGCTGGTGGACAGTCCGCGGGTGGTGCACGTCCACCTGTCGGAGCAGCGGGCCGAGAACGAGCAGTGCCTGGCCGCCTACGGCCGCACGCCCACCGAGCTGCTGGCCGTGCGCGGCGTGCTGACCGAGCGGCTGGTCGCCGTGCACGCCACCCACCTCACCGCGTCGGACATCGAACGGCTGCGCGGGGCACGCGCGTGCTTCTGCCCGACCACCGAACGCGACCTCGGCGACGGCATCGGCCCGGCCCGCGCCCTGCGGGACGCCGGCGTTCGGCTGAGCATCGGCAGCGACAGCAACGCCGTCGTCGACGCCTTCGAGGAAACCCGCGCACTGGAACTGGACGACCGGCTGGCCAGCGAAGAACGCGGCCGGTTCACCGCCGAGGAGCTCCTCGACGCGGGCACGGACCACGGGGCCATCGGGTGGGACGAGGTCGGCTCGCTCGCCGAAGGAGCGGGCGCGGACCTCGTCACCGTCGGCCTTGACTCGGTGCGAACGGCCGGGATCGAGCCCTCGGGCGTGGTGTACGCCGCGTCCGGGGCCGACGTCCGGCACGTCGTCGTGGCGGGCCGCGTAGTCGTGCGAGAGGGTGCGCACCAGCTGATCGACCGACCGGAAACCGTGCTGGCGAAGGAGATCGAGGCACTGTGGCAATCCTGATCACGGGCATCGGCGAGCTGACCACGAACGACGCCGAACTGGGCCGGCTCACCGACGCGGCCCTCGTCATCGACGGCACCGAGATCGCGTGGGTGGGCGCGGCGGACCGGACGCCGGACGCCGACGAGCGCGTCGACGTCGAGGGCCGCGCGGTGCTGCCGGGGTGGGTCGACAGCCACACGCACCTCGTCTTCGCCGGCGACCGCACCGCCGAGTTCGAGGCGCGGATGGCGGGGAAGCCCTACACCGCCGGGGGAATCGCGATCACGGTGGGCGCGACGCGGGAGGCGTCCGACGAGCAGCTCGCCGCCAACCTCCGCCGCCACGTCGCCGAAGCGGCCCGCCAGGGTACGACGTGCCTGGAGACGAAGACGGGCTACGGCCTGACTGTCGTGGACGAAGCCCGGAGCGCGCGGATCGCCGGCGAAGTGGCCGACGAGGTCACGTTCCTGGGCGCGCACCTGGTGCCGCCGGGTGCCGACGCCGAGTCCTATGTGGACCTGGTGTGCAGCGAAATGCTCGACGCCGTAGCGGGAAGCGTGCGCTGGGCGGACGTGTTCTGCGAGACCGGCGCGTTCGACGAAGCCCAGTCGGCGCGGGTGCTGAAGGCCGCCGCCGAGCGCGGACTCGGCTTGCGGGTGCACGGGAACCAGCTCGGCGAAGGCCCCGGCGTGCGGCTCGCGGTGGAGCTCGGCGCGGCGAGCGTCGACCACTGCACGTACCTGAGCGACGCCGACGTCGAAGCGCTGGCCGCGTCGGAAACCGTGGCGACCCTGCTCCCCGCGTGCGACCTGTCGACCCGGCAGGCGATGGCGCCGGCCCGGCGGCTGCTCGACGCGGGCGCGACGGTCGCGCTGGCCAGCAATGCCAACCCGGGCAGCTCGTACACGACGTCGATGGCGTTCTGCGTCGCGACGGCGGTGCTGCAGCTGCGGATGACGGTCGAGGAGGCCGTCTGGGCGGCCACGGCCGGCGGGGCGAAGGCGTTGCGCCGGGAGGACGTGGGCGTCCTGCGGCCCGGTTCGCGGGCGGACGTCCACGTCCTCGACGCGCCTTCGGTGACGCACCTGGCCTACCGGCCGGGGGTGCCGCTGACGAACGCGGTGTGGCGGGCCGGGGTCAGAGTGGCAGGGTGAACGGCGTGCACGCCGGCGCGTAGCTCGCGTCGAGCGCGTGCAGGATCAGGCCGGTCACGTTCGGGTCGATCGCCTGGCTCAGGTGGCCCGAAGCGTCGGACTCGCAGAAGTCCTGCAGCACGATGTCCGTCGCGCCCGGCTCGTTGAGGATGCCGCTCGTGTACGGCGTCACGACCTCGTCGTACTTGCTGACGATGCTCGTGTACGCCGGTCCGGCGACGTGCACGCCGCCGCGGGCGAGGTCGTCCAGGAACGCCGACGGCGCCAGGTATTCCTGGCAGGAGCCGCAGGCGGTCTTCAGGACCAGGCCGAGGCCGGGGACGGTGGTGAGCAGCGCTTTGGCGAGTGCGTCGAGGCCGCCGAGGGTGGTGCCGCGGTAGTTCGCGCCGAAGCCGACGAAGTTCGCGACCTTGGCCGCGCCACCGCCGTACTTCAGGTAGTACGCGGGCATCGTGCTGCCTTCGGAGTGGCCGACGATGTCGACCTTCGCCGCGCCGGTCGTGGACCGGACCTTGTCGACGAACCGGCCGAGCTGCGTGGCGCTGGTGCGCATGGACGCGAGCCCGCCGACGCCGGGGCCGAGGACGCCGGTGCCGTAGGTCAGGGAGAAGACGCAGTAACCCTGCGCGGCGATCTTCGGCGCATGGAAGAACCAGTTGACCGTGTCGTTCGCGCCGAGGCCGTGCACGAGGACCACGGGCTGGGGGTGCGTGGCCGACGGACGGCAGCCCCAGTCGTTCCAGCCGTTGCTCGGTGCCGCCTCGGCGACCGTCGGCGCGGCGACGCCGAGGGTGATCGCCGCGACGACCGTGGTGAGGATTCGCTTGACACCGCCGTTGGTGACCCGCATTCCACTGCCTCCAGTTACCCGTCAGTAAGTGATGCAGCTCATGATCGGTCACAGAACGGCGGCGGTGACCTGGGACAACGCTCAGACTTCACCGGGGTTTGTTGTGATGCGTGACAACCGGCGGGCGGCGGTCGCGATACCGGCCACGGCGAGCAGGCCGCAGAGCCAGGCGAACCAGTCGCCGAAGCGGGCGTACGGCGTCTTGCCCCCGCCGATCGGGACGTCCGCGACGACCACCGTGAACGGGCGGCCGCCGGTGCGGGCGTCGGCCAGGACGTGGCCGCGGGCGTCGGCCAGCATCGGGGTGCCGCGGGCCGCGCTCCACGCCACCGAGAAGCCGTTCTCGACGCCGCGGATCAGCGCCGTGCGGCTGTGGGCCCAGCCGTCGGCGTCTTCGTCGGACGCCGGGATGAGCACCAGGCCGGTCCCCGCGTCGCCGTAGCCGCGGCTCGAGTCGGCGAAGTTGACGTCCATGCACACCATCAGGCCGATCCCGGCGAAGCGGGTCAGCTCGGTGCCGGACCGGAGGTTCGGCGAATCCCCGTTGTGCCACTTGCGGTATTCGACCGGCGCGCCGGACGGTGCCACGGCGAGGGCGGCGTTGAACCGGCCGTCCGGGGTGGTGTCGAGGACGCCGGTGACGACGTCGAGGTCTCGGGTCCGTGCGACGTCGGCGAGGGCCGAGACGAGGCTCGCGCGGCTGGTCTGGTCCACCGCGAAAGCGGCTTCGGGGAGCACGACGGCGCGCACGCCGTCCGGGAGCCGGCCGATCTGGTCCACATAGGACTGGACGAGCGCCTGGCCGTCACGGGTGGCGACGTCGACCGCCCAGCGGCTCTGACCAGGCGCGATCACCGCGACGCGCGTCGACGGCCCGGCCGCCGCTGGGCTGGTCCAGACCGCGAGCCCGGCCACGATCGCGGCCAGCGCGACGACGGGGACGAGCCGCGTCCGGCCACGCGGCCCGGGCGCGAGCGCGGCGGCGACGGCGGCCGGGACGAACAGCACCAGGAACTCCACGCCCCAGCCCCCGGTGACCGCGGCAATCCGCACGATCGACGGCCGGTCGGCCTGCGTCGTCATGAAGGTGCCCATCAGGCCGGTGGGGTTGAGCAGCGAGACGACGTAGAGCGCGACGGTCCACAACGCGGGCGCGGCGAGCGCGGCCAGCAAGCCGTGGCCGCGGCGGACCAGCCGCCCGAAGAGGCCGGCGGAGAGCGCGAACAGCACGGCGCTCCCGCCGAGGATCGCGAGCGCGGCGGGCCGGGGGATCGACTGGGAGTGCCAGAAGTAGCTCCAGCTGCCGGTGCTGCCCGCGAGGTAGGCGGTGAAAGCGCTTGCGAGCGCGACGCCGCCGTGGACGCGGGGTGCCAGCAGGAAGATGGGTAAGGGGGCGAGCCAGGCCAATTCGGGCACAGGGTCGAGACCGGTGCCGAAGAAGAACAGCACGGCCGACGCGATGGTCGCCAGGATCGCTTTCATGGGTGCCCCTTTCGCCCGGTTCAGGGTTTCAGGCGGGGTTCGCGAGGGCACTGGGCCGCACCACCGGGTCTTTGGTGGGGTTTGCCCCACCCCGGTTCATCGAGAGTTCAAAGAGCCGTCACGCGACAGGGATCGGCGGCTGTCCGGTCGATCAGTAGCGTTTACCCCTAACAGCTACGGAGGAGAGAGCCGAGCATGGACTTCTCGCTGATCGTGCTGGTGGTGATCGTCGCCGCGCTGGCTTTCGACTTCACCAACGGCTTCCACGACACCGCCAACGCGATGGCCACCTCCATCGCCACCGGGGCGCTCAAGCCACGGGTCGCCGTGGGCGTGTCCGCGGTGCTGAACCTCGTCGGGGCGTTCCTCTCGGTCGAGGTCGCCAAGACGATTTCCGGGGGCATCGTCGACGACACCAAGGTGACGCCGGTGATCATCTTCGCCGGCCTCGTCGGTGCCATCGTGTGGAACCTGCTGACCTGGCTGATCGGGCTGCCGTCGAGTTCGTCGCACGCGCTGTTCGGCGGCCTCATCGGCGCCACCTGGATCGCCTCGGGCTCCGACGCCGTGCACTTCGGGAAGGTCGTCGAGAAGGTCCTCATCCCCGCGCTCGCCTCGCCGATCGTGGCCGGGATCGTCGCTACGCTCGGCACCTTCCTCGTCTACCGGATCACCGCGCGGGCGAAGCAGGACACGGTGGGCCGGACCTTCAAGGCCGGCCAGATCGCCTCGGCTTCGCTGGTGTCGCTCGCGCACGGCACGAACGACGCGCAGAAGACCATGGGCGTCATCACGCTGACGCTGATCGCGTCCGGTTCGCTCGCGCCGAACTCGGGGCCGCCGCTCTGGGTGATCCTGACCGCCGGCACCGCGATCGCGCTCGGCACCTACCTCGGCGGCTGGCGGATCATCCAGACCATGGGCAAGAAGCTCACGGAAATCCAGACGCCGCAGGGTTTCGCGGCCGAGACGAGCGCCGCCGCGGTCATCCTCACCTCGGCGCACCTCGGATTCGCGCTGTCCACCACGCACGTCTGCTCGGGCGGCATCATCGGTTCCGGCCTCGGCCGCAAGCTCGCCGAGGTCCGCTGGGGCGTCGCGGGCAAGATGGTGCTCGCCTGGGCGCTGACGCTGCCCGCCGCCGCGATCGTCGGCGCGCTCGCCGCCGAGGTCTCGACGCTCGGCACCTGGGGCACCGTCCTCATCGGACTCGCCGGGGTGGTCGTCGCGGTGGGCATCTACCTCGCGTCGAAGCGGAACCCCGTCAGCGCCAACTCCATCAACGAACCCGAGCCCGGCGTGCAGCCGGCCAACGCCTGAGGAGCGCTGCCGTGCACATCGACTGGGGTTCCCTCGGACTCGTCTTCGCCGTCGCGCTGGCTTCGGTCGTCGTGCTGACGAGCCTGTTCTCCTTCGGGGTGGTCGGGCTCTCGCAGCGCGACTCGGCCCGCGAAGCCGGCGGCTCGGGCAGCGGGCCGCTGGCCGGTGCCGTCATCTGCTTCGCGCTCTGCGCGGCGATCGTGGGCTACGGCATCTACTTGATCGTCGCCTGAGCGCGTTCCCGCAGCCCCTCGGGCAGGGCGCCGAGCATCGGCGCCAGGGTGGCACGCCGCGGCTCGGACAGGTGGGTCAGCAGGTCCAGCGCCGGGTCCCAGAGGTCTTCGTCGGTGCCCGCCGCGGTGATCAGCTTGCCGAGCCGGTCCGCGGGCAGCAGGCCGACGACGTGGTCGATGCGGCTCTTGTCGTCGAGCACGAACGCGATCCGCAGCAGGCCGGGGTCGTCGATCCGGTCCAGCGCCTGCCGCACGGTCGGGTCGGGCAGGTGCCCGACGAACCGGCCCAGGGTGATCCAGTCTTCGCGGCGCGCCAGCTCGGCGGCGACCGCGAGAACGGTGTCGAGCGGGATGCGCGAGATGATCGCGCTCGCCCGCCGCGGGTCGAGTTCCGCCGCGACCTCGGCGAGGAACCGCGGGTGCAGCCGCTTGGCGACGTCGACGCCGCGGGAGACGTCGACCAGCCCGGCGATCCGGGCGCACAGCAGCGGGCCGAACACCTTCTCGGCGATCTTGGCGAGCACGGCGCCGGGCAGCAGCCGCGCCGCCAGCGCCATCCGCTGCAGCACCGCGATGTTCGCGTCGAACAGCGTGTCGGTGACCTGCTCGCGGAACGCCTTGAGGTCGTCGGCGTCGACGCGGGCGAGGTACTCGAGCCGGTCGTGCTCGACGTCGAGCACGCGGGCCAGCTTCAGGATCTCCGCGCGCGACGCGTGGTCCGCGGTCACAGGCCGACCGCCTTCCGGACCGCGCCGCGCAGCAGCGCCGGGACGTACCGGAGGCCCTCTTCGCCGGCTTCGGCGAGCGCTTTCGCCTGCCGCCTGCGCGCGGCGCGCAGGGCGTCGGCGAGGTCCTGCCGCTCGTGCTCTTCGAGGGCCTCGATGCCTTCGGGGAGGTAGCCGCCCAACTGATCGGCGAGTGTGCGCTCGGCCATGGTGGATCATCATGCATCATGCGGACATGACCTTCGAGACGTCCACCGTCCGTGTCGGCGAACTCTCCGCGTACTTGGCCCGGCCGGACGGCGGATCGGCGGCCGGGATGCTGCTGCTGCCGATGATCACCGGGATCGGCGCGCAGGTCCGGGCCTGGGCCGACGAGCTGGCCGGCCGCGGGATCACGGCGCTGGCCTGGGACGTCTTCCACGGCGCGAGCACCGACAACACCTCGCGCGAGGACCTCGGCGCCAAGCTCGGCGAGCTGCACGACGAAACCGCGCTCGCGGAGCAGACCGCGCTGCTCGACCACCTGCTCGGCGACCTGGGCTGCGCGTCGGCCGGGGTCATGGGCTGGTGCCTCGGCGGCCGGTTCGCACTCCTGCTCGCCGCCCGTGACCAGCGGCTTTCCGGCGTCGTCGCCTACCACCCGACGGTCCGCGACCCGGCGCCGCCGAACCACGACCTCGACGCGGTCGCTTTGTCGACATCGATTACCGCGCCGGTGCTCGTCGCCTACCCGGAGGCCGACGCCGTCGTCTCGCACGAGACGTTCGCGCGGCTGCAGACGGCGTTGCAGTCACGGCCGCGGGGTGCGACGTTCAGCCAGCACTTCCCCGGGGCCGAGCACGGCTTCAGCGACTCTTCACGGCACGGGACGACCATCAACGCCGACGCGTTCGCGCTGTCCTGGCCGCAGACGCTGGCGTTCCTCGACACGCTGAAGAGTTGACTTTCGGCAGTGGTCGCCCGCGATCACGCCTTGTAGCTTCGGTCCGGTGCGAGAGGTGACGAAGCGCAGGTGGCGGGTGGTGCTCGACGTCGCGCTCGGCCTGTTCCTCGCCTTCGTCGTCGCCGCGGGCACCGTCGATACGCGGTCGTACTGGGAGCTGGCCGGCGGCCTCGCCGTCGTGGCGGGCTCGGTGGCGACGTCCCGGCGGTACCCGGTGGTCTCGCTCGGCATCGCGCTGGCCGGCACGCTCGCGGTGCCGTTCCCGTACGGCGACCGCGTGGCCGTCTGGGTCGTGTTCGTGCTGGTGGCGATGAGCTACCTGGCCGGGCTGCGGATGGACCGGGCGCGGCCGGGCGTGCTGACCGGCGTGGCCGTGGTGCTGCTCGGCCTGCCGCTGGCCCTGCTGTTCGGGCCCGACGGGATCGGCGACTGGGCCGCGATGGTCGCGATCCTGGTGTTCGCCGGGCTGTCGCCGTGGCTGCTGGGCCGGTACGTCCGGGTGCGCGGCGAGCTCGCGCGCACCGGCTGGCGCCGGGCCGAGGAGATGGAGAGCAGGCAGCGGCTCGTCGCCGACCAGGCGCGGCTGCGCGAGCGCGCGCGGATCGCCAGCGACATGCACGACTCGCTCGGGCACGAGCTGAGCCTGATCGCCGTCCGGGCCGCCGCGCTCGAGGTCGCGCCCGGGCTCGACGGCACCCAGCGCGACGCGGCCACGCAGCTGCGGACCAGTGCCGCGGCGGCGACCGAGCGGCTGCGCGAAATCATCGGCGTGCTGCGCGAGGACGCCGCGCCGGTCGAACCGGTGCAGGGCGACCTCGGCGAGCTGATCGCGCGGGCGCGGGCGTCGGGGCTGCTGATCGACGCGGCGGTCGACAGCGCGCAGGCGCCGCCGATGGTCGCCCTCGCCGCCCACCGCGTGGTGCAGGAAGGGCTGACGAACGTGGCGAAGCACGCGCCGGGCGCCGCCGCGACGGTCCGGGTGACGAGCTCCGGTGCCGTGACGGAGGTGAGCGTCGTCAACACGCCACCGCCCGCCGGGCCGCTGCCGGGCGCGGCGTCCGGGCGGCGCGGGCTGATCGGCCTGCGCGAGCGCGTCCGGCTGGTCGGCGGCACGCTGCGCGCGGGGCCGCACGAGGGCGGGTTCGCCGTCGCCGCGACGCTGCCGCACGACGCCGCGCCGGTCGAGGAGACGCCGGAGCTGCGCGAAGCCGCCGACGACGATGTCGGGCAGTCGACGTCGGCCCGCGCGCTGGAGCTGGCCCGCCGCGACGTGCGGCGCAGCCTGGTCCAGGCGGTCGTCGTGCCGCTCACGCTGTTCGGCGTGGTGCTGGCGGTCGGCGGGATCGCGTTCCTCTACCAGTGGAACTCCTCGGAGCTGCCCGGCGGCGTCTACGAGCGGCTGCGGATCGGGCAGTCCCGTGCCGAGCTCACGCTGCCCGAACGCCAGCGCTCGGCGCGTCCCACGCGGGGCGAGCCGCCTCCGGTGCCGGGTGCGGCGTGCGAGTACTACGGCGCCGGGCGGTCGTGGCTGAACGCCGACTACGCCGCCTACCGGCTGTGTTTCGCCGATGGGAAGCTGGTTTCCAAGGACTGGTTCGCCGAGGGGGCACCGTGATCAGGGTCGTGCTGGCCGACGACGAAGCGCTGATGCGGGCGGGGGTCGCGGCGATCCTCGGCGCGGATCCGGGCATCGAAGTCGTCGCCGAGGCCGGCGACGGGCGTGAGGCCGTTTCGCAGGCGCTCGCCACGCACCCGGACGTCGTGCTGCTCGACATCCGGATGCCGGGGCTGGACGGCCTCGGCGCGGCGGCGGAGATCCGGCGGCTGCTGCCCTCGACCGGCGTGATCATGCTGACGACGTTCGGCGAGGACGAGTACATCGAACGCGCGCTGGGCCTCGGCGCGGGCGGGTTCCTGCTGAAGTCGGGGGACCCGCGCGAACTGCTGGCCGGGATCCACGCCGTCGCCGGCGGGGCCGCGTTCCTCTCACCGAAGGTGGCCCAGCGGGTCATCGCGCGGCTGTCCGGCGGTCAGCTGACGCGCGCGGCCGCGGCGAGGGAGCGGATCAGCGTGCTGACACCCCGCGAGCGGGAAGTGCTGACGCTGCTGGGTTCCGGACTGTCCAATGCGGACATCGCGGCCCGGATGTTCGTCGTCGAGGGCACGGTGAAGGCGCACGTGAGCACGATCCTGACCCGGCTCGGCGCGAAGAACCGGGTGCAGGCGGCGATCACGGCGTACGAGGCGGGGCTGACCGGGGGAGACGCGGCGGCCGCCACCCCGTGATGCCCGCGCCCATCCGGACGGTCGCTTTCGCGGGGAGCATTTTCAGTGCGGCGGTGCGCAGCGTCGTCGCGACGGGATTGGTCAGCTGCGGGCCCAGTTTGCCCATCCGGACGGATTCCCTGGCGACTTTCTGGCTGCGTGGCCGCCGTTCGTCGTCGTAGGCGCGGAGTCCTTTTGCGACGTCCTTTGTGGACATGGCGTTGGCGAGCACGACGGCGTCTTCGAGGGCCTGGCAGCCGCCTTGGCCGAGGAACGGCGGCATCGCGTGCGCGGCGTCGCCGAGCAGGGCGATCCGGCCGCGGGTGTAGGCCGGCAGCGGTGTGCCGAGGTGGTAGAGGTCGTGGTGCAGGAGCGCTTCCGGCGGGGTCGCGTCGAGCAGGGCCGGGATGGGGTCGTGCCACGCACCGAAGTCCGGGCGGCCCGGGTTCCGGCCCGGCTCGGTGAGGTAGGAGATCCACCAGTAGACGTCGTCGCCGGTGAGGGGCAGGACGCCGACTTCGACACCGCGGTCGAAGCTGGTGCTGAGCTCGGTGCCCGGTCGCCGGGCGATGCCGCGGAAGGCCGCACTGCCGGCGTAAACCGGTTCGGGGTGCCGCGGGAAGAGCGTACGGCGGACTCCGCTGCGGATCCCGTCGGCGGCTATGACGAGGTCGGCGTTGATTTCTCCGCCGTCGAAGCGGACCAGGCCGTCTTCGCGGACTTCGGTGACTTTCGCGCCGGTCCGGAGGCTGTCGGCGGGGACGGCGTTCTTGAGCGCGGTGATGAGGTCTCGCCGGTGGATGGCGCCGAGGGGACGGCCGTGGAGGCGTTCGAAGGCGGCCGAATCCCAGCGGGTGATGCGGTGGCCGCGCCGGTCGCGGAACCCGCCGTCGCGCTGGGCGGCGAGGGGATCGCCGAGGTCGACGCCGAGCTCGTCCAGGCAGCGCAGGGCGTTCGGCCAGAGTGAGATCCCGGCGCCGACGTCGCCGAAGTCCGGCGCTTGTTCCAGCACGGTGACCTGCCACCCGACCCGGTGCAGCCCGGCGGCGGCCCCGAGTCCGCCGATGCCGCCCCCGACGACCACTGCGTGCATGACTCCTCCTCTACAGGTGTAGAGGACTCTACACCTGTAGAGTGGGGTGGTGGAACGTCTGGAAGTGATTGCGGACACGGCCATCGAGGTGATCGCGGCGGACGGCATGCGCGGCCTGACCCACCGCGCGGTCGACCGGGCGGCGGGTTTGCCGGTGGGCTCGACGTCGTACTACGCCCGCACGCGGGCGGCACTGCTCTCGCTGGCCTTCGCCCGGATAGTCGAGCTGGACCGGGTTTCGGCGGCGTCGGGTGATCTGGCGGAGTTCATCGCGGGGTACGCGTTCGAGGCGATCACTTCGGGGCGGACGCGGATGCTGGCGCGGTACGAGTTCGCGTTGGAGGCGACGCGGCGGCCGGAGCTGCGCGCGGAGTACGACTCGGGAGGGGCGCTGATCCGCCGCCGAGCAGCAGAGGTCTTGGCGGCGGCGGGCTCGGCGGACCCGGCGCGGCACGCGGGGGTGGTGGTGGACTGGATGGAGGGGACGATCTTCGGCGCGCTGGCGGGTGCTTCGGCGCCGGCTTCGCGGGAGTCGCTGGTGGAGAGCGCGCGGGAGATCCTGGCGGGCATCGGGGTGGGCTGACGCGGCTGGCCGGGTGGGGCTGACGCGGCTGGCCTGGGTGGGGCGGCCCGGCGGCCGACTGGGCGGCCTGGTGGGTGGTGGCTAGCCGGCCCGGGTGGCGGCTCGGTGGCGGTGGGAGGTCGCGAATGACTCATTCGGGACCTCAGACGTCCCCAATGAGTCATTCGCGACCTCGATCGGGCCGCTCCGCCGGGTTTGCCGGCGCGATCTCGGTCAGCCGCTCCGCTGGGTTTGCCGGCGTGGCCTGGGCCGGCCGCTCGGCTGGGTTTGCCGGCGCGTTCTCGGTCGGGCCGCTCGGCTGGGTTTGCTGGCGCGACCCTGGCTAGCCGGCTCGGTGGCGGTGGGAGGTCGCGAATGACTCATTCGGGACCTCAGACGTCCCCAATGAGTCATTCGCGACCTCGGCCAGAGCCGCGTCTGCCGGTGCGGCCTCAGGCGTCCCGCCGCCGCAGCACCGCCGTCCCCACCGCCAGCCCCGCCGCGGACCAGGCTGCGCACACCACCAGTCCCACCCAGGGCGCGTACGGCGCCGGTGCCATCGTGATCGGGTTCGGGTGGCCCGCCTCCACCATCGCGTTCATCCCGGCGATCCCCGGGAAGTACGCCACCAGCTCCGGCCGCCCCAGCGAAGCCACGATCAGCGGCAGCGGCACCAGCAGCACGATCACCGACACCAGCGTCCCCGCCGCGCTGCGCAGGGCCCAGCCGACGCCCACCGACAGCAACCCCAGCAACGCGAAGTACCCGCCCATGCCCGATGCCGTCGTGAACGCGCCTTCGAACGACGTCGGCAGGCCGTAGCCGTCCTTCACCGTCGCGGCCAGTGCCATTCCCGCGCACGCCAGCAAGACGCCGAAGCCGAAGAGCACCGGCACCAGGATCGCCGCCTTCGCCGTGACCACGCGGGGGCGGGCCGGGGTCCACAGCAGCGTCGAGCGGATGCCGCCGCCCGCGTATTCGCTCGTCACGAACAGTGTGGCCAGTGCGATCACCGCGAACTGTGCCAGGTAGAAGGCGCCGCCGAGGGCGATCGTGTTCGCGCCCGAGGCGTCGTCGCCGTAGCGCTGGACGATCGCTGACAGCGTCGCGTAGCCCAGCATCAAGGCCGTCGCCGTCGCCAGGCACCACCACGTGGCCCGGACCGACCAGAACTTCGTCCACTCCGACGCCACCGCGCCGCGCACCGCCGTCGTCATGCCGACACCCCGTACTCCACCGAAGAAGCGGTCAGTTCCATGTACGCCTGCTCGAGCGACGCCGTCCGCTCGGTGAGGCCGTGCAGGCGGATCCCCAGTTCGTGCGCCAGGTCGCCGACGCGGGTGACGTCGATGCCGTCCACCACCAGCTCGTCCGGCTCGCCGTCGTGGGTGAGCCCGCCCTCGGCGCGCAGCCGCGTGTCCAAAGTGGAGCGTTCGGCCGGGGCCGGGACGCGTACCGACACCGTCGTGCGGGAGTTGCCCGCGATGAACTCCGCGACCGGCGCGTCGGCCAGCAGCTTGCCTTTGCCGATCACCACCAGGTGGTCCGCGGTCAGCTGCATCTCGCTCATCAGGTGGCTGGAGACGAACACCGTCCGCCCCTCGGCCGCCAGCGACCGCATCAGCCGGCGGACCCAGCGGACGCCGTCCGGGTCGAGGCCGTTGACCGGCTCGTCGAACAGCAGGACGCCGGGGTCGCCGAGCAGCGCGCCCGCGATGCCGAGACGCTGCCCCATGCCGAGGGAGAACTGGCCGGCCCGCTTGCCGGCGACGTCGGAAAGCCCCACGGTCGCCAGTACCTCCTCGACGCGGGCCGCCGCGATGCCGTTGCTGCGCGCCATGGCCAGCAGGTGCTTCCCGGCGCTGCGGCCCGGGTGCAGTGCCTTGGCGTCGAGCAGCGCGCCGACCTCGCGCAGCGGGTGCCGCAGCTCGGCGTAGCGCCGCCCGCCGACGAGCGCCTCGCCCTGCTGCGGGTGGTCGAGGCCGACGGTCATCCGCATGGTCGTCGACTTCCCGGCGCCGTTGGGGCCGAGAAAGCCCGTCACCCGTCCCGGTTCGACGTCGCACGTCAGCGCGTCGACGACGGTCTTTTCCCCGTAGCGCTTCGTGAGTCCCCTGAGTGTGATCATGCGTCGAAGTCTGCGGCCGGTAGCGGTGTGCGGGCATCGGACGACGGTCGCGGGCCGCCCCCGACTTTCGTCAGGTGCGGCGGCGGGTGTGCCGGGTCGGGACGGCGGTGGCCGGGTCCTCCGGCCAGGGGTGCTTCGGGTAGCGGCCGCGCAGGTCGGCGCGGACCGCCGGATAGCCGGTGGTCCAGAAGCCGGCCAGGTCGGCGGTGATGGCGGCCGGGCGGCCGGCGGGGGAGAGCAGGTGCAGCACCACCGGGACGCCGGCGACGGTGGGTGTCTCGGTCCAGCCGAACGTCTCCTGCAGCTTGACCGCGAGGACCGGCCGGTCCTCGCGGTAGTCGACGCGGATGTGGGAGCCCGACGGGACTTCCAGGCGGTCCGGGGCGAGGTCGTCGAGCTTGGCCGCGGCCGGCCAGGGGAGGAGGGCCTTGAGCGCGGTGCCGGCGTCGATGGCCGCGAGGTCCGCTTTCCGCCGGGCGCGGGAAAGGTCCAGCCAGCTGTCCACATCGGACAGGAGGGAAGCGTCGTCCACCGCGGGCCACGGCGGCCCGAGGACGTGGTGGAGGAACGCGAGCCGCTCGCGCAGGCGGGTCGCGTCCGGGCGCCACTTGAGGAGGCCCAGTCCTTCGGCCCGGAGGCCGGCCACCAGGGCGTCGTGGACGTTCGCGTCCTCGAGTGGCCGTTCGGACAGGGTGATCGCGCCGAGCTTGCGGACGCGCCGGGCGACGACGTCGCCGTCCCAGGTGACTTCGTCCACTTCGGACACCGAGCCGGCGCGGACGGCCAGGCGTTCGTCGGCGGCCGCGGCGAGGCGGATGGTGCCGTGGACGCGGCCGGGGTCCCGCGTCGCCTCCGCGACGGCGAGCCATTCGGCGTCGAGGCCACTGCCCGGCGGGAGCTCGGCCGCGGTCCCGCCGGCCATCAGGTACACCGGCGCGCCACCGGGCCGCCGCTTCGCGAGCCGCTCGGGGTGCGCGAGCGCGACGACCAGCGCGGGATCCGGCTTCCCGTCACCACGCACCAGTTTCGAAAGCCGCTGCACTTCCCGTTTCCAGCGGCGCGAGGCGTCGTCGTTCGCGCTTCGCAGGCGGCGGAGTTCGGCCTCGACGTCGGTCAGCGTGCCGCCCGAATCCAGCAGGGCCACCACTTCCGCCGCGTTCCGGGCGCCGACCTCGGCCGCGCCGTCCAGCAGCGCGCGGGCCAGCCGCGGGTGCAGGCCCAGCTCCGCCATCCGCCGCCCGCGGGCGGTCACGACGCCGTCGGCCGTGGCGCCGAGCGTCTCCAGCAGCGCCCGGCCCGCCGCGAGTGCGCCCTCGCCCGGCGGGTCCCACCAGGCCAGCCCGCTGCCGTCCGGCGTCGACCAGCACGCCAGTTCCAGCGCCAGCCGGGCCAGTTCGGCGGTGCGGATCTCCGGCTCCGGGTAGGCCGGCAGCAGCGACTGTTCGTTCTCCGCCCAGCACCGGTACGCCCGCCCGGTCCCCTCGCGCCCGGCGCGCCCGGACCGCTGCGTCGCGACCGCCGCCGACACCCGGACGGTCGCCAGGCCGGGCAGCCCACGCCGGTGGTCGACCCGCGGCACACGCGCCAGTCCCGAATCCACCACCGCGCGCACGCCCGGCACCGTCAGGCTCGACTCGGCGACCGCCGTCGCCAGCACCACCCGCCGCCGGTCACGCGGCCGCAGCGCGTCGTCCTGGTGGGCCGCCGACAACCGGCCGTGCAGCGGCAGGACGTCCACATCGGACAGCCGGAGCAGATTCGACGTCCGCGCGATCTCTCCCGCGCCGGGGAGAAACGCCAGCACGTCGCCTTCGCCCGACGACAACGCCGTCCGCACCGCACGCGCGACGCACGCCTCGACGCGTTCGCCCCGCGCCGGTGGCAGGTAGGAGTACGAGACCGGGTAGGTGGGCGCGGTCGCCGTGATCACCGGCGCGTCCCCGAGCAGCGACGCCAGCCGCCCGGCCGCGACCGTCGCCGACGTCGCCAGCAGGCGCAGGTCGTCGCGCAGCCCGGCGCGGACGTCCAGGAGCAGCGCCAGCAGCAGGTCCGCGTCCAGGTGCCGCTCGTGGCACTCGTCGAGCAGCACCGTCGACACGCCCGGCAGCTCCGGATCGCCCTGCACCCGCCGCACCAGCAGCCCCGACGTCACGACCTCGACGCGGGTCCGCGCGGACACCTTCCGGTCGCCGCGCACGGCGTAGCCGACGGTTTCGCCGACCGGTTCGCCCAGCAGCGCGGCCATTCGCGTGGCGGCCGCGCGCGCCGCGAGCCGCCGCGGCTCGGCCACGACGACCTTGCCACCGGAAGAAGCCAGCGCGAGCGGCACCAGCGTCGTCTTCCCCGTGCCGGGCGGCGCGACGAGCACCGCGGTGCCGTGGGCGGCCAACGCGGACAGCACGTCGGGCAGGACCGCGCGGACGGGCAGGTCGGGCAGCTTCACTTCGGGGAGACCTCGGGGGGCGGGGGCAGCTGGTAACCGGACGGCCCGATGTTCGCGTTGAGCGAGCGGAGCCATTCGCCGGAGGAGATCATCTTCCGGATCGCGTCGTCGACCGCGCTGACGCCCTGGGTGTCGCCCTTGCGCAGGCCGACGCCGTAGTTCTCCGCCGAAAACGGCTTCCCGACGATCTTCAGCAGCTCCGGGTCGCGGGTGACGTAGCCGGCGAGGATCACCGCGTCCGTGGTGACCGCGTCGATCTGGCCGGCCAGCAGCGCCGTCACGCAGTCGGAGTACCGCGGGTACTCGACCAGCTGGACGGCCTGGGCGAACTTGTCCTTCACCTGCTGGGCCGGTGTCGACCCGGTGACCGAGCACAGCCGCCGCCCGTTGAGCGCTTCCGGGCCGGTGATGTCGGCCGACGTCCGGCGCACCAGCAGGTCCTGGCCGGTGGTGAAGTACGGCCCGGCGAACGAGACGACCTGCTTGCGCTTGTCGGTGATCGAATAGGTGGCCACGACGAGGTCGACCGCGCCGGACGTGAGGTCCGTTTCCCGCGTCGCCGACGTCGTCTCGCGCCAGGTGATGTCTTTCGCCGCGACGCCCAGTTCCGATGCGACGAAAGTCGCGACGTCGACGTCGAACCCGACGAACCGGCCGTCCACGGTGTGCTCCGAAAGCCCCGGCGCGTCGAACCGGATGCCGATGGTCAGGTGATCCGTGGCACTCGCACGGGTGACCAGCGAGTCGGACGGCGAGACGTTCGCCGGACCGCACGCCGACGCCGTGACCAGCAGCAACGCCGAAGCGAAGAGCGTGCGCCACCGCATCCAGCCGCTCCCTCCGCCGCTGCCCTGCCCTCACCTGGTTCTCAGGTCCTCCCGTTAGCCTAAGTGCGTGGTGCGACCGTCCCAACCCGTGCTGGACGCCGTCGGCACGCTCGCCCGGCTCGGGCTGGCTGCCGTCTGGCTCGTTTCCGGTGCGCTGAAACTGGCGGATCCCGGGCAGACGTTGATCGCCGTGCAGGCGTACGACGTGCTCCCGGGCGCGCTCGAAAACGTGGTGGCCATCGCGCTGCCGCTCGTCGAACTCGTGCTCGGGCTGTTCCTGCTCGCGGGCCTGGCGACCCGGTGGGCCGCGGGCGCCGCGCTGGTGCTGCTCGTCGTGCTCATCGCCGGCATCGCCCAGTCGTGGGCGCGCGGGCTGAGCATCGACTGCGGGTGCTTCGGCGGCGGCGGCCAGGTGGCGGCGGGGCAGACCGAGTACCCGCAGGAGATCCTCCGCGACACCGGATTCGCGCTGCTCGCCGTGTGGCTGCTGGCGCGGCCGCGCACGTGGCTGTCGGTCGACGGCTGGCTGGCGCGGGGTCGCGGGAACTCCACCGAGCCCGGGTCCGACTACTCGGGTATCGCGGAAGGGAACTGATACACAGTGGGTGGAGCTGAGCGGACCGCTCGGAAGCGTCGTCAGGCCGCGCAGGCCGGGGGAGCCAAGGCGGTGGCCCAGGCCAGGGGCGCGTCCGGTGACAAGCGGAAGTGGATCATCGGGATCGCGGCCGTGGTCGTCGTGGCCGCGCTCGTGATCGGCGGCGTGATCTGGACGATTTCGGACCGGAACAAGACCGAGGGCCAGGTCATCAGCCCCGGCGAGACGACCAGTTCGCTGGCCGGCGATGTCACCCAAAAGCGTGACGGTGTGGTCGTCACCGTGGGCAAGGCCGGCGCCAAGGCGTCGATCGACGTCTACGCCGACTTCCTCTGCCCGATCTGCGGCGAGTTCGAGAAGCAGTACAAGAGCCAGGTCGAGCAGGCCGTCAACGACGGCAAGCTGCAGGTCCGCTACCACATGGTGCCGCTGCTGAACGAGCGCTCGAGCCCGCCCGGCTACTCGCTCGACTCGGCGAACGCGGCGCTGGCCGCGGCCGACGCCGGCAAGTTCGTCCAGTTCCACGACGCGCTGTTCGCGAACCAGCCCGAAGAGGGCAAGCGCGGCTACGACAAGGCGCAGCTGATCGAGCTGGGCAAGAACGTCGGGATCACCGACCCGGCGTTCGCGCAGACGGTCAACGCGGGCACCTACGACGAGCAGCTGAACTCCGCGTTCCAGCAGATCGAGAACGACCCGAAGCTGGCGCAGGACTTCGGCGGCGGGCAGCGCGGCTTCGGCACGCCGACGGTCACCGCGAACGGCTCGATCGTGTCCTGGCAGGACCCCGATTGGCTCAAGAAGGTCACCGGCTGACTCCGGGCAATTCGCCCACCCGGGTACGGACCGTGGTCTAGGCTCGTTCCTGCAACAGGGGAACCGGGGGTCGCGTACGCACGTCGCACCCCCGGTGACAGGGAGGGCCAGTGGACGGTTCGCATTCGGGGTTTCACGTCGACGACGGCGCGTACACGCGGTACGCGCGCGAAGTCGACCCGCTCGGGGATGACGTCAAGGGTGCCGCCGACAAGCACGTCGGCCCGCACGTGACGCTCGGCGGTCACGGCTTCTCGGAAATGGGCGGCGAATCCGGGTTCTCCGGCGCCTACAGCGGCCGGATGCGGGCGCTGCAGGAGAAGATGCACCGCGTCGGCGGCGGCTGGCGCCAGGTCGGCGAAGCGGCCCGGCAGACCGACCGCAACTACGCGGCGGTCGAAGCCGAGCACGGCGACGTCGTGCGGCGGCTCGGCACCGACCTCGGGCACGGTCCCGCGTGACCGAGCACCACGCCGACCAGCTCGTCCGGCACGGCCTGGACACCACGAACCAGTTCGCCGACAAGGTGCGCCACGACCCGGCCGCGATCGGCGGCGCGCGGGACGCGCACTACGCCCTGCAGACGTCGGTGGGCCGCACCCGTGACGTCGCGGGCGAGCAGCGCGTCAACCTGACCTCGGCCAGCTCCGGCTCGACGACCGACCGCGCCACCGCGACGTCGCAGAGCCTCGAAAAAGAGGTCCAGGACCTCCTCGACGAGAGCGCCGAGATCGAGAAGGCGGTGACCGAGGCCGCCGAGGCGCTGCACGTCGGCGAGATCAAGAACGACCAGGTCCGCGACCAGATCATCAAGGAGATCTCGGCGTCGATGAAGGCGCTGGCGGCGGTGAAGTCGATCCAGCCGCCGGAGAGCCGCGCCGCCGCGTCGCGCGACATCCTGATGAAGCTGCAGACGAAGATCAGCCAGCTCACCGGCCAGGCCGCGACCTTCAGCGAGCAGACGATCAACCAGCTGACCGACATCGGCACCCGGCTGGGTGGCGGCGAGCAGACGACGTCGTCGAGCAGCGCGTCGTCGACGAAGGTCGGCTCGTCGTTCAACAGCAACAGCGGCTACTCCGGCGGCGGCTCGGACGGCGGCGGTGGCGGCGGTGGAGGAGGGGGCGGCGGCGGTGGCGGCGCCGTGCACAAGCCCCGGCTGCCGGTCGCGATCCCGCCTCAGCCCGGCTCCGGCGTCGCGATCAACCTCCCCGGCGGCAAGCAGGTCATGGCGCCGAACGAGACGGCGGCGAAAGCCGTGCGCAACGCGCTTTCGCAGCTCGGCGTGCCGTACGTCTGGGGCGGCACCGCGCGTGGCCAGGGCCTCGACTGCAGCGGGCTGACCATGACGTCGTACCAGGACGCGGGCCTGCAGCTGCCGCGGACGGCGGCGCAGCAGACGGTCGGCGCGGAGGTCCCGTCGATCGACCAGCTGCTGCCCGGCGACCTCGTCGTGTGGTCCGGCCACGTGGCGATGGTGATCGGCGACGGCCAGATGGTCGAAGCCGGCGACCCGGTGCAGATCAGCAAGATCCGCACCACGAACGCGGGGCAGTCGTTCATCGGGTTCTACCGGCCGACGGGGTGAGTGGTGGCTGACTTCGACATCGAGCTGGCTTCGGCGCGGATCACCGAGCAGGCGGACCGCGCGGAGGCCGACGCTTCGGCGCGCTTCGCCCGTTCGGGCCCGGTGGTGGGCAAGGCGGCGTCCCCGGACGGCACCATCGAGGTCCAGGTGGCCCCCGGCGGGTTGCTGACCGGGCTGACGATCCACCGCTCGACCCTGCGACACGGCTCGGCGGTGCTCGCCGACCAGATCCTCGAGCTGGCCCAGCGCGCGACCCGCCGCGCGGGCGACCGGATGTACCACGCGCTGGCGCCGGTCGTGGACGCGTCGCAGCTGGAAGTCCTGGGGTACGAACCGATCCCGGACGACGACCCGGACGCCGACACGTACACCTACGGGAGGTGACCGCGGTGATCACGACCCGCCAGCTGATCGCCCAGGCCCGGGCGCGCGAAGAGGCCATGTCCAAAGTGGACGAACTGATGGCCGCCGCGTCCGGGACCGCGCACGACGTGGACGGCCAGGTCGAGGCGACGGTCGATGCCCGCGGGAAGCTCCTGCGCCTGTGGCTGGCGCCGTCGGCGGTCAACCTCGGCGAGCAGGTGGGGCCACGGGTGGTGGAGGTCGCGCAGGCCGCCATGCGCGAGGCGACCCAGGACGCCTACAACCGGGTCGCCTTGCTGCTGGGCGAGGACATGACGTTCATGATCGAGCAGATGACGGGCATGCCGGCGCCGGCCCGCGCCGAGGACGACGACCCGGGCATGACGGTCGAGGAGTTCCAGCGGCTGCGGGCCGAGCGGCTGGGTGCGGAACCCGCGCCGCCGGCTGCCGCGAGCGTCGAGGACGAGGACGACTACTGGGACTCCTTCGACCCGGCTTCGCTGCGCTCGGACCGCTAGCGCTTGCGGCTCGCGATCGCGTCGGCGAGCTGCCGCACTTGGGCGGGGTCCGCGTCCCGGGCGAGGGAGACGTAGTGGTCCATGACGGCCGGCCGGTAGCGCACGGGCAGCGTCTGCCCTGGGGCGAGCCGGGTGAGCTCGGTGACCGTGAGGTCTTCGTCCGCGATACCGCGGAACGAGAGGCCGTCGACGGTCTCCACGTCGAACATCAGGACCACGCGGGGATTGCTGTTGACCTCCCGCCAGTCGACGAGAACGCCGAGCGCGAGCGCCCCCGTACGCAGTTCCGCGTTGCGCTTCCGTGCTTCACCGCTCAGGAGCGGGTTCGGGGCGACGCCGGGAAAGCCGGGCCCGACGCCGAGTGATTCCCGGCTCAGATCGGGCCTGAGCTGCGCCATCAGATCGGTCAAGGTGCCGTGCTTCTTCTTCCGGCCGAACATCCTGGCCCCTCCCTCGTGCCCGTGCCGGAATCTCGGCCGGGCGCTTCGCTGCCGCGATCATAAGTGTCACGCCAGCTGGGCCGTGGAGTTCGCGCCGTCCAGCGACTCCCGCAGGATGTCCGCGTGGCCCGCGTGCTGGGCCGTCTCGTGGATCAGGTGCAGGACGATCCTCCGGGCCGACCAGAACTGGGGCTCCGGTGGGGACCACGGTGTCGTCGGCAGCTGGACCTCGACGTCCAACGACGGCAGCGAAGCCACGTACTCGTCGGTGGCGGCCGCGGCCGTCGAGTACTCCGCCAGCCAGTGGGCCAGCGTCTCGCTCATCGCGTACTGCTCGGTGTCCAGCATGCCTTCCGGCAACTGCCCGTCACCCTTGCGCAGGATCTCCAGCCACAGCCGTTCGCCGGTCGCCAAGTGGCGGATCAAGCCGCCCAGGGTCAGCTCGCTGACCGTCGTGCGGCGGGCCGCGTCGGCGTCGGAGAGGTCGCGGGCCGGGATCAGCAAGCGCTTGCGGACCTCGGCGAGGAGGGAGAGCAGGTCGTCGGTTTCGCGAGTCATGAGCAGACCGTAGAACCCAATTAGGCCAGAAGATGACCGCAACGGACAATCCCGCTGAGCGGCACCCGAGTTCGGTCAGAGGTCTGGACCAACCGACAACGCCTATGCATTAATTCAAGGCGTGAATTTTGGTCTCTCGACGAGGAGGACCCGAATGGGCCTCGGACGCAGGCTGGGGATCGGCGCGCTCGCCGTCGGGCTGCTGCTGGCTTCGGAAACCACCGCCCTCGCCGGGAACAGCCCGGCCTACAAGGATTCCTGGCGACCGGTCAAGGTCCGCGTCGCCGACCTGATGTCCCGGATGACCCTCGACGACAAGCTCGGCCAGATGATGCAGGCCGAGCGGCTCGGCGTCGCGAGCCCCGTCGACGTCACGACCGGGCGGCTCGGTTCGCTGCTCTCCGGCGGCAGCTCGCAGCCGACCCCGAACACGCCCGTCAGCTGGGCCGACATGTACGACGGCTTCCAGAAAGCCGCGCTCGCCACGCCGCTGGGCATCCCGCTCATCTACGGCGTCGACGCCGTCCACGGGCACAACGGCCTCTACGGCGCCACCGTCTTCCCGCACAACATCGGCCTCGGCGCGACCCGCGATCCGCGGCTGGTCGAGAAGCTCGGCCGCGCCACCGCGGAAGAGGTGTCCGGCACCGGCATCGACTGGGACTTCGCGCCCTGCCTGTGCGTCGCCCGCAACGACCGCTGGGGCCGCACCTACGAGTCCTTCGGCGAGGTCCCGCAGCTGGCCACCGAGATGACGTCGATCATCACCGGCCTGCAGGGCAGGCGGCTGGACCAGCCGGGCTCGGTGCTGGCCACCGCCAAGCACTACGTCGGCGACGGCGGCACGACCGGCGGCGTCAACGAGGGCAACACCGAGATCAGCGAACAGGAACTGCGGCAGATCCACCTGCCGCCGTTCAAGGCCGCGATCCAGCGCGGGGTCGGCTCGGTGATGATCTCCTACAGCAGCTGGAACGGCGTGAAGATGCACGCCGGCTCGTACCTCGTCAACGACGTCCTCAAGAAGGAGCTCGGCTTCACCGGGATCGTCGTTTCGGACTACAACGGCGTCGACAAGATCGACGGCAAGACCGGCTTCACCCCCGAAGAGGTCGAGGCGTCGATCAACGCCGGCATCGACATGGTGATGGTGCCCTTCGAGTGGCGGAAGTTCATCGACACGCTGCGGACCCTCGTGCAGGACGGCCGCGTGCCGATGTCCCGGATCGACGACGCGAACAAGCGCATCCTCACCAAGAAGTTCGAGCTCGGCCTGTTCGAGCACCCGCTGACCGACCGGCGCTTCCTGAACACCATCGGCAGCGAGCAGCACCGCGACCTCGCGCGCCAGGCCGTCCGGGAATCCCAGGTGCTGCTCAAGAACGAGAACCACGTGCTGCCGCTTTCGAAGCGGGACAAGATCTTCGTCGCCGGCAAGAGCGCGGACGACATCGGCAACCAGTCCGGTGGCTGGACGGTCGGCTGGCAGGGCACGAGCGGCCCGGTCATCCCCGGCACCACGATCCTGCAGGGCATCACGGGCAACTCGAAGAACGTGACCTACGCCAAAGACGGCACCGGGATCGACCGGAGCTACGACGTCGCCGTCGCGGTCGTGGGGGAGACGCCGTACGCGGAAGGCAAGGGCGACCGTCCACAAGGGATGGGACTGGACGCGACGGACCTGGCCACGCTGCAGAAGCTGAAGGACTCCGGCGTGCCGACGGTGGTCGTGCTGGTGTCCGGGCGCCCGCTCGACATCGCGGCGCAGCTGCCGGACTGGGCCGGGCTGGTCGAGTCGTGGCTGCCGGGCAGCGAAGGCCAGGGTATCGCCGACGTCCTCTTCGGCGGCTACAACCCGACCGGCAAGCTGCCGGTGACCTGGATGCGCGGCGCCGACCAGCAGCCGATCAACGTCGGAGACGGCAAATCCGCGCTGTTCCCGTACGGCTTCGGCCTGCACTACCCGCGCCACTGGTGATCGTTTCCCCGCCCCCACCGGAAGGAACCGTCATGTCACGCCGTCCCCTGCTCAGAATCTTGGTGTTCTTCGCCGCCTGCCTCGGGCTCAGCCTCGCGAGCCCGGCCGTGGAAGCCGCGACGCCGTTCAAGGTGCTCGCGTTCTACAGCGGCACCTACGACGCCGCGCACATCAGCTTCGAGAAGGAGGCCAACGTCTGGTTCCCGCAGCAGGCGGCGGCCAACGGCTTCACCTACACGGCCACGAACAACTGGAACCAGCTGACGAGCATCACGCCGAGCCAGTACCAGGTGGTGATGTTCCTCGACGACCAGCCGCAGTCGCAGGCGCAGTTCCAGGGCTTCCAGCGGTACATGCAGGCGGGCGGCGCGTTCTACGGCTTCCACGTCACGGCGTACAACGACAGCTCGACGCCGTCCTACGCCAACTGGTTCCACAACGACTTCCTCGGCACCGGGCGCTTCACGTCGAACACGTGGGGCCCGACCGGGGAGACGCTGAAGATCGAGAACCGCACGCACCCGTCGACGGTAAACCTGCCGGCGACCATCAAGTCCTCGACGTCGGAGTGGTACGCCTGGCAGAACGACCTGCGCCAGAACAGCAACATCACCATCCTCGCGTCGATGGACCAGTCCACCTTCCCGATCGGCACCGACCCGAACCAGACCTGGTACAGCGGCTACTACCCGATCTCGTGGACGAACAAGAACTACAAGATGATCTACTCGAACTTCGGCCACAACGCGATGAACTACGACACGAACACCGCGCTGTCCTCGACGTTCGAGAGCGCCGACCAGAACCGGTTCCTGCTCGACGGCCTGAAGTGGCTCGGGGGCGGCGGCACGACCACCCCGCCGCCGGACGGCACGATCGACCCGTCGGCCTGGTACGCGGTGACGAACAAGGCGTCCGGCAAGTGCGTGGACGCGCGGTCGGCGGCCAGCGCCAACGGCACCGTGATCCAGCAGTACACGTGCAACGGCACCACGGCGCAGCAGTACCAGTTCGCCGCGACCAGCGGCGGCTACGACCGGATCAACAACCGGACGAACGCCGCCCAGGTCATCGACGTCACCGACGTTTCCACGGCCGACAACGCCGGCCTGCAGCTGTGGTCCTACAGCGGCGGGAACAACCAGCAGTGGCAGCCGGTGTCCGAAGGCAGCGGGTACTACCACTTCGTCGCCCGCCACAGCGGCAAGTGCCTGACCGTGCCGGGGGCGTCCACCGCGGACAGCGTCCAGCTGGTCCAGTCGACCTGTGACGGCAGCGCCGCTCAGTCGTTCAAGGTCGCCTGACGAGGGGATGCGCCGGGCACCCTCCTCCGCTAACATGAACGACCTTCACGTTGGCTGAGGAGGGTGCTGTGGTGCGCCGAGCTCTGGTCGTCGTTCTGGTCCTGGTGGCGGGTCTGCTCGCCGGGGTCGCTCCCGCGGTCGCGTCGCCGGCGTTCTTCTGGGGTGTCGCGACCTCCGGGTACCAATCGGAGGGATCGGCGCCGGACAGCAACTGGCGCCGCTACGAGCAGGCGAAGACGTCGTCGATCAAGGAGCCCTACCGCGACGCCGTCGACTTCCGGCACCGCTACGCCGAGGACATCGACCGCGCGAAGCAGCTCGGCGTCAACGTCTTCCGCTTCAGCGTCGAATGGGCGCGCGTCGAACCCCGGCCCGGCCAGGTGGACCAGGCCGAGCTCGCCTATTACGACGACGTCGTCCGGCGTGTGGTCGCCGCCGGGATGCGGCCGATGATCACCCTCGACCACTGGGTCTACCCGGGCTGGGTCGCCGACCAGGGCGGCTGGGACTCCGATCGCACCGTCGATGCCTGGCTGGCCAACGCCCGCCGCGTCGTCGACCGCTACAAGGGTCTCGGTGCGCTCTGGATCACGATCAACGAGCCGACCGTGTACCTGCAGAACGAGACGGCCAACGGCGGGCTCGCCGGGTGGAAGCTGCCGTGGGCGCAGGCGCGGCTGGTGAACGTGCACCGCGCCGCCTACGACCTCATCCACTCGCTGGATCCGGGCGCGCTGGTGTCCAGCAACACCGCGTACATCCCCGCCGTGCAGGGCGTTCTCGACTCGTCGTTCCTCGACCGGGTGCGCGACAAGCTCGACTTCACCGGCGTCGACTACTACTACGGCGCCAGCCTCGACAACCTCAGCGCCGTCCACGCGGCGAGCGGCGAGTTCTGGAAGGTGACCCCGCAGCCGGACGGGATCTACTACGCCCTCCGCTACTACGCGCGGAAGTTCCCGAACCTGCCGCTGTACGTCGTCGAAAACGGGATGCCGACCGACAACGGCACCGCGCGCCCGGACGGCTACACGCGGTCCGACCACCTGCGCGACCACCTCTACTGGGTGCAGCGCGCGAAGGCCGACGGCATGAACGTCATCGGCTACAACTACTGGAGCCTCACCGACAACTACGAGTGGGGCAGCTACCAGCCGCGGTTCGGGCTGTACACAGTGGACGCCCGCTCCGACGCCACGCTCACGCGCCGGCCGACCGACGCCGTCGCGGCGTACCGGGACCTGATCGCCGGGCACGGCGTCCCGGCCGGGTACACGCCGGTGCGGCCGCCGGGCTTCTGCTCGGTCGTCGACGGGCTCGGCAGCTGCCTCGACCCGGCCCACTACCCGGGCCCGGTCGCCCCGCTGGGCTGACCCCCTCGCGGCACTTTCACGTGAAAGTGCCGCTTTGCGCCGCAAAGCGCAGCTTTCATGACGAAAGTGACGTCTTCTGGTCTTGATAAATACATGCCGGTCTGTATGTTTGTTGCATGGCGAACAGGGTGTACGTCGTCGGGGTCGGGATGACGAAGTTCGAGAAACCCGGGCGGCGCGAAGACTGGGACTACCCGCAGATGGCGCGCGAGTCCGGGACTCGCGCGCTCGAGGACGCCGGGCTCGGCTACGACGCCGTCCAGCAGGCGTACGTCGGGTACGTCTACGGCGAGTCGACGTCCGGGCAGCGCGCGGTCTACGAGCTGGGGATGACCGGAATCCCCGTGGTCAACGTCAACAACAACTGCTCCACCGGCTCGACCGCGCTGTACCTCGCCGCGGAGGCGATCCGCGGCGGCCGCGCGGACTGCGTGCTGGCGCTCGGCTTCGAGAAGATGAAGCCGGGCTCGCTCGCGTCGACCTACGACGACCGCGAACAGCCACTGGGTAACCACCTCCAGGCGCTCGCCGAGATCTCCGAGGTGCTGTTCCCTCCTGCGCCGTGGATGTTCGGCGCCGCCGGCCGGGAGCACATGGCGAAGTACGGCACCACCGCCGAGCACTTCGCGAAGATCGGCGAGAAGAACCACCGGCACTCGGTGAACAACCCGTACGCGCAGTTCCAAGACGTCTACTCGCTCGACGACATCCTGGCGTCGCGGATGATCTACGACCCGCTGACCAAGCTGCAGTGCTCGCCGACGTCGGACGGCTCCGGCGCGGCGATCCTGGCCGGTGAGTCCTTTGTGGAGGAACACGATCTCGCGGGCCGGGCGGTCGAGATCACCGGGCAGGCGCTGACCACCGACTTCCGCAGCACCTTCGACGGCAGCGCGAAGAACATCGTCGGCTACGACATGACCCGGCAGGCCGCGCTCAGCGTCTACGACCAGAGCGGGCTCGGGCCCGCGGACTTCCAGGTCGTCGAGCTGCACGACTGCTTCTCCGCCAACGAACTGCTGACGTACGAAGCACTCGGGCTCTGCGGAGAGGGCGAGGGCGGGCACCTGGTCGACGCCGGCGACACGACGTACGGCGGGCGCTGGGTCGTCAACCCGTCCGGCGGGCTGATCTCGAAAGGCCACCCGCTCGGCGCCACCGGGCTCGCCCAGTGCGCCGAACTCACCTGGCAGCTGCGCGGCGACGCGGAACAGCGCCAGGTGCCGGACGTGCGAGCCGCTCTGCAGCACAACATCGGACTCGGTGGCGCTGCCGTCGTCACCGCCTACCAGCGAGCTTAGGAGAAACCATGGGCCGGATCAGCGCGACCGCCGAACTGCCCGCGGCGCCGGAAACGGTGTGGGCGGAGTTCTCGAACCCGAACAACTTCGAGAAGTGGCTGACCATCCACACCAAGTGGAAGGGGGAGGTTCCCGCCGAGTTCTCGCAGGGCTCGCAAGTGTCCGAAGTGGTCACCATGCTCGGCATGGCGAACACGATCACCTGGACCGTCGACGAGTACGACGCCCCGCACAAGCTGGTCATTTCGGGAACCGGCATGGCCGGGGTGAAGATCAGCTTCTCGCTTTCCGTGGCGGCGGCCGGATCCGGCTCGGCGGCGACCATCGACGCCGAGTTCACCGGCGCGATGATCGTCGGTGCGCTCGGCAAGGCCGTGGAGAAGGACGGCAAGAAGAACCTCGACGAGTCCCTCGAGAAGTTCAAGGCGCTGGTCGCGTGAAGTTCGATCCGGCCGGGCTCGACAAGTGGACGTCGCCGGTGTCCTTCGACGTCACGCGCGAGCGGCTCGCCGAGTACGCGGCGGCGACGAACGACCCGATCCCGGCCCACCGCGCGGGTGACGTCGCGAGCCCGGTGTTCGCGATCGTGCCGGTGTTCCAGTCGCTGCTGGAACCGGCGCTGGAGGTCGTGCCGCCGTCGCTGTTCGGGAAGGTGCTGCACGGCGAGCAGGACTTCCGCTTCCACCGCCCGATCCGCCCCGGTGACGCGCTGGTGTCGCGCGCCAAGATGACCGGGTACGAGGGACTGCCGAAGGGCACCCGGGCGACGGTCTACCTCGAATGCCGCACGGCCGCCGGTGCCTTGGTGAACGAGCAGTACGTGACGTTTTTCGTGCGCGGCTTCGACACCGGGGAGCAGCGCGGCACGCTCGGGCCGTCGCACCGGTTCAACGACGCGCTGCGTGCTTCGGCTCCGGTCGCGAAGGTCGTCCAGCACGTCGACGACGACCAGACGTACCGCTACGGCCCGGCCGCCGGCGACCCGATGCCGATCCACCTCGACGAGGAGGTGGCCCGCTCGGCGGGGTTGCCGGGAATCATCGCGCACGGGCTGTGCACGATGGCGTTCACGTCGTGGGCCGTGCTGACCGAGGTGGCTCCGGCGGGCCGGCTGCGCCGCCTCGCCGTCCGCTTCGCCGCGCCGGTGCTGCCGGGTCAGGACCTGTCGACGGCCATCTGGGCGGCCGGCCCCGGCACTTTCGCTTTCGAAACCACCGTGGGGGACACCGTGGTGCTCAAGGACGGCCTCGCCGAGATCGGAGAGAACTGATGGGCGCACTGGACGGGCGCGTCGCGCTGATCACCGGCGCGGGGCGGGGCATCGGGCGCTCCCACGCGCTGCTGTTCGCGCGCGAGGGTGCTTCCGTGGTCGTGAACGACGTCGATCCGGACCCTTCGGTGGTCTCGGAGATCCGCGAGCAGGGTGGCTCGGCGGTGGCGAACACGTCGGACGTGGCGTCCTGGCGGGGCGCCGCGGAGCTGGTCGAGCAGGCGGTGGCGGAGTTCGGCCGCCTGGACGTGGTGGTCAACAACGCGGGCATCCTGCGCGACGCGTTCGTCGCGAGCATGACGGAAAAGCAGTGGGACGAAGTGATCGCGGTCCACCTGAAGGGCCACGCGGCGGTGCTGCACCACGCGGCGGCGTACTGGAAGTCGGCGTCGAAGGCGGGCTCGCCGGTGGCGGCCTCGGTGATCAACACGGCATCGGCATCGGGAACGACGCTGCCGAACCCGGGCCAGGTGAACTACGGCGCGGCGAAGGCGGGCATCGCGGCGATGACGTTGGTGGCGGCGGCCGAATTGGAGCGTTACGGGGTGCGGGTGAACGCGATCGCCCCGATCGCCCGGACGCGCTTGACGCTGGCGACCCCGGGTATGGGGGCGATCTTCGCGGCTCCCGTCGAGGAGGGCGAGTTCGACGCGTTCTCGCCGGCGAACATCTCGCCACTGGTGGCTTACCTGGCCTCGGAGAAGTGCCCGGTGACGGGAAAGGTGTTCGCGGTACAGGGCGGCGCGATCTCGGAACTGGCGGGCTGGCACGACGTCAAGGTGATCGAAACGGACGGCCCGTGGGAGATCGGCGACATCGCGGCGAGGCTGCCGTGATCGAGTGGTCGGAGACGGACCTGCTGGTCCGGGACTCGATCCGGGACTTCATCGCGAAGGAGATCCGGCCGCACCTGGACGAGCTGGAAAGCGGTTCGCTGCCGCCGTACGACATCATCCGGAAGCTGTTCGCGGCGTTCGGGCTGGACGTCATGGCGGCGGAAGCGGTTTCCCGGCTGCTGTCCCCTTCGTCTTCTTCCGGTGCCTCGCCGTCACTGGGCGGGCAGGAGACCCTGGCGCTGATCGCGATCAGCGAGCTGGCCGGGGTGAGCCTCGGGATCGTGGCTTCGCTGGGTGTCTCGCTGGGCTTGGCCGCGGCGACGATCCTGTCGAAGGGCTCGCGGGAGCAGAAGGAACGCTGGCTGCCGGGGCTGGCGACGTTCGAAAAGATCGGCGCGTGGGCGATCACGGAACCGGACTCGGGCTCGGACGCGTTCGGCGGCATGCAGACCACGGTCCGGCGTGACGGCGACGAGTACGTGCTGAACGGGCGCAAGACGTTCATCACCAACGGTCCTCACGCGGACACGGTGGTGGTGTACGCGAAGCTGGACGACGGCTCGCCGTCCCGCGACCGGCCGGTGCTGACGTTCGTTCTGGACCGCGGGATGCCGGGATTCGTGCAGGGCAAGCCGTTCAAGAAGATGGGCATGATGTCGTCCCCGACGGGCGAGCTGTTCTTCTCCGACGTCCGCCTGGGCGCGGACCGGCTGCTGTCGACGTCGGGTTCGGAGAGCGCCCGGGAGAGTTTCGTGGCCGAGCGCGTCGGCGTGGCGGCGCTGTCGCTGGGGATCATCAACGAGTGCCGGCGGCTGTGTGTCTCGTACGCCAAATCGCGCACGCTGTGGGGCCAGGAGATCGGGCGGTTCCAGCTGATCCAGCTGAAGCTGGCGAAGATGGAGGTGGCGCGGGTCAACGTCCAGAACATGGTGTTCCAGACTGTCGCCCAGCTACGGGCGGGCAAGCGCCCGTCGCTGGCGGAGGCTTCGGCGATGAAGCTGTACTCGTCCGAGGCCGCGACCGAGGTGGCGATGGAGGCGGTGCAGTTGTTCGGGGGGAACGGGTACATGGCCGAGTACCGGGTGGAACAGCTGGCGCGGGACGCGAAGTCGTTGATGATCTACGCGGGGAGCAACGAGATCCAGGTGACGCACATCGCGAAGGCGCTGCTGGCCTGACGGGGCTCGTGAGTGTTTAGTCGGGTTAGAACCCGACTAAACACTCACGAGCGTCAGCTTCGTTCGATCAGGTGACCCACCACGTCCGGGCCCGGGTGGGCGTGGCCGGAGCCGTCTCGGCGGACGTCGATCTCCGGGAGTTCCACCGGGTCGCCGTTCTTGGCCGCGCCTGCCGGGCGCGGGCCGATCCAAGCCACCTGCAGGGCCGTTTCGCCCTTCAGGAAGCGCTGGGCTCGGACGCCGCCCGTGGCTCGGCCCTTCGGGGGGTACTCGCTGAACGGGGTGACCTTCACGCTCTGGCCCGTCGCCGTGATCACCAGGGGCTCGCCGTGCTCGTCGTCGTCCGTGCGGATGGCGCCGAAGAACACCACTGAGCCTGAGCCGACGTTCATGCCTGCCATGCCACCGCCCTTCAGGCCCTGGGGGCGGACCAGGGAGGCCGCGTACTTCAGCAGGGAGGCCTCCGAGGACACGAACGCCAGCGTCTCCGTGCCGTCCTTCAGCCAGGTCGCGCCGACGACCTCGTCGCCGTCCTTCAGGGAGATGACCTCGAACTCGTCGGAGCGGACCGGCCACTCCGGGGAGCAGATCTTGACCACGCCCGCCCGGGTGCCCAGTGCGAGGCCGGGGGAGCCGGCTGCCTGGTCGCCGAGGGGAGCGATGCCGATGACCGTCTCGCCCTTCTCCAGCGGGACCAGCTCGCGGGCCGCCATGCCGCCGCGCAGGGAGACCGTGCCCGCCTGTTCCGGGAGGACCGGCAACGGCAGCACGTCGGTCTTGAACGCGCGGCCGCGGCTGGTGACCAGCAGGACCTGGCCGCGGGCCGTGGTGTGGACCACCGCCGAGACCGCGTCGTGCTTCACGCGGCCGTTGCGGCGACGCGTCTCCGTCGCTTCCTCCGACTCGGCCGCCGTACGGGCCACCAGGCCGGTCGCCGACAGGATGACCTGGCACGGGTCGTCCGCGACCTCCAGCGGGCCCGAAGGCTTCGACGCGGCCAGCACCTCCTTCAGGTCGCCGTCGATCAGGGCCGTGCGGCGCTCGGTCGGGAAGTCCTTCGCGATCTTCGCCAGCTCCGCCGAGACGAGCTTCTTCAGCACCGACTCGTCGTCGAGGATCTTGCTCAGCTCCGCGATCTCCTCGCGCAGCTGGTCCTGCTCGGACTCCAGCTCGAGGCGGTCGTACTTGGTGAGGCGGCGCAGCGGCGTGTCGAGGATGTACGTCGCCTGGATCTCCGACAGCTTGAACCGCTGCATCAGGCCGTCCTTCGCGGCCGCGGCGTTCTCGCTTTCGCGGATGAGCCGGATCACCTTGTCGATGTTCAGCAGGGCGACCAGCAGGCCCTCGACCAGGTGCAGCCGCTCTTCGCGCTTGCGGCGGCGGTACTTCGTGCGCCGCGTGACGACGTCGTAGCGGTGCCGCAGGAAGACTTCCAGCAGCTCCTTCAGGCCCAGCGTCTGCGGCTGGCCGTCGACGAGCACCAGGTTGTTGATGCCGAACGACTGCTCCAGCGGCGTCAGCCGGTACAGGTCCGCCAGCAGGGCCTGCGGGTTGACGCCGACCTTGCACTCGATGACCAGCCGCGTGCCGTTCTCGCGGTCGGTGAGGTCCTTGACGTCGGCGATGCCGGTGAGCCGCTTGGACTTGTTGACCTCGTCGGTGATCTTCTCGATCACCTTCTCCGGCCCGACGCCGTACGGCAGTTCGGTGACGGTGATCGCCTGCCGCCCGCGGCTGCCTTCCAGCGGCCCGGTCTCGCAGTTCGCCCGCATCCGGACGACCCCGCGCCCGGTCTCGTACGCGCGGCGGACTTCGTCGAGGCCGAGCAGGCTGCCGCCGGTGGGGAGGTCCGGGCCCGGCACGAACTCCATCAGCTTGTCGAGCGTGGCGGCCGGGTGCGTGATCAGCCAGCGCGCCGCCGCGATGACCTCGCCGAGGTTGTGCGGGATCATGTTGGTCGCCATGCCGACCGCGATCCCGGACGTGCCGTTGACCAGGAGGTTGGGGAACGCGGCGGGCAGCACGGACGGCTCCTGCAGCGAACCGTCGTAGTTGGGCCGGAAGTCGACGGTCTCTTCGCCGAGTTCACCGACGAGCTGCATCGCCTCGGGTGACATCCGCGCTTCGGTGTTGTGGTTGACGAACCCGCCGGCGAGGAAGGAGTGGTCCTCCGTCGTCACGCGCACGGAGTAGACCTCCGCCGGAGCGGTTTCGACGGCCTCGGTGACCTCTTCGAACCGGTAGCCGGAATCCATGATGGGCAGGATCGTGGCCAGGACCTCGGTGTCCTTGATCCGGTCGATGATCCGGAGCCGTTCGGTCTCCCACCGCTCGACCCGGTCGAAGTTGTGCTTGGTGAGCCACTTGCGCCCGCTGCCCCGGCGATCGAAGTCGAGCGCGCCGCGGACGTAGTCGGCCACGAAGGGGACGTGGTCCGAGCTGAGCCGGTGCGGGCGGAGGACCGAGTGCTGGACGAGTTCCTGCAGCTTGGCCTGCTTGGTCTTGAGGAAGCCGACCCGCTCGGCGAACGCGCGGACGTTGCGCAGCCCCGACACGACCAGCCGGTGCTCGACCGACCCGCTGGCCCGGGTGTAGCGCCGGTGGGTGGCCGTGACGCCGAACTCCGCGAGCAGCTCCTGCAGACCGGACGCGAGCTGTTCGCTGTAGCTCGAGTACTGGACGGTGAAGCCGTCCTTGGCCGTCCGGCACCCGCCGTCGCCCTCGAACGCCGCCATCAGGAAGGCCCGCTTGACTCCCGGCCCGCCGTTCCAGACGAACTCGGGGACGACCTTGTCGGCCGCTTTGCGCCCGAGGAACTCGCCGAGCGGGCTCGCCCGGAACGCGTCCATGCCGCCGGCGTACTCCTGCACGTCGAGCTCGTGGATCCGCTTGCGGTCCTGCCGGGTCTGCCGCTCCGAAACGTAACGCTTCCCGCCGACGACCTGGTCGTACGCGTGCAGGACCTCGCCGAAGAAGTGCTCGTCGGTGTTGTTGAACCCGGCGCGGGTCTCGCTCGCGAAGCCTTCGGACACCCAGGCGCCGGCCAGTACGCCGAGCACGTACTCCCGAGCGGTCGGGACCACGTTCTGCCAGGCGTTCCGGGCGACGCACACGATCGTGCCCGGCTTGATCTCGTCCAGCTGCTTCCACTGGAACATCGGCACGCCCATCGGCGCTTCGAGGCACAGGACCGGGTGGTTCTCACTGCCCCGGAGCGAAAAGCCGGACTTCGTGGTGATCCGGACCGTGGGGTGGACACCGGAGTTGAAGACCTTGTCGACCTGGACGGCCTTGCCGTCCTTGTCCAGGACCTCGAAGTCGGCGTCGGCTTCCGAGTCCGCCGGCAGGTTCACGACGTCGGCGATGCGCGGGCTGGAGCCGTCGGCGAGCCGGATCCGGGTGTCACCGGTCACGCAGTACCGCGAAGCGGCCGGGCCGTCGTCGGGCGAACCGAAGTTGCCGTGCCCGTCGATCAAGGGCACGTTCAGGGAGAAGTCCTGGGCCAGCCGGACCATCGCGTCGTAGATCGCGACGTCGCCGTGCGGATGGTACTTGCCCATGACGTCGCCGACCACGCGCGACGACTTCACGTATGCGTGCGTCGGGCGGTAGCCGTTCTCGTTCATCGAGTACAGGATGCGGCGGTGGACCGGCTTCAACCCGTCGCGGGCGTCCGGCAGGGCGCGGGAGTGGATGACCGAATACGCGTACTCCAGGTACGAGTCCTCGATCTCCGTCTTCAGCGAGTTGTCGAAGACGTTCGCGCCGGCGGAGTCGAACGCGCTGGGGTCGACCTTGGTGGTGGGGCCTTTGCGGCGTGCCACGGCAGAACTCCTTGGTAGCTGAGAAAAATCAAGCGTCGATGGCGTCGCGGTCGATGCGGTCCGAGGAGGCGACCAGCCAGTTCCGCCGGGGCTCGACCTTCTCGCCCATCAGCAGTTCCAGCGCGCCCTCGGCGGCTTCGGCGTCGTCCATGGTGATGCGGCGGACCGAGCGGGTGGCCGGGTTCATCGTGGTTTCCCACAGCTCGTCGGCGTCCATCTCGCCGAGGCCCTTGAACCGCGGCACCGGGGTGACGATGTTCTTGCCCGCCTTCTCCAGTTCCGCGAACTTCGTCTCCATCTCCTGCTGGGTGAAGGTGAAGTGCGTCTCCGGGTTGCGGCCCTTGGTGACGAGCTTGTGCAACGGCGGCATCGCCGCGTACAGCCGGCCGTCCTCGATCACCGGGCGCATGTACTTCGCGAACAGCGTGATCAGGAGGGTGCGGATGTGCGAGCCGTCGACGTCCGCGTCCGCCATCAGGATGACGCGGCCGTAGCGCATGGTCGTCAGGTCGAACGTGCGGCCGGTGCCCGCGCCGAGGACCTGCACGATCGACGCGATCTCGGCGTTCTTCAGGGTGTCGCCCAGTGACGCCTTCTGCACGTTCAGGATCTTGCCCCGCAGCGGCAGCAGCGCCTGGTACTCCGACACGCGCGCCATGCGCGCCGACCCCAGCGCGCTGTCGCCCTCGACCAGGAACAGCTCACTCCGCGAAACGCCGGTGGTGCGGCAGTCGACCAGCTTGGGCGGCATGGCCGCGCCTTCGAGCGCGGTCTTGCGCCGGGCCGCGTCCTTCTGCTGCTTCTGGGTCAGCCGGACGCGGGAGGCGTCGACCACCTTCTGCAGCACGACCTTGGCCTCGGACTTGGTCTTGCGGTCCTCGGTCCAGGCCTTGACGTGCTTGTCGACGATGCCCTGCAGGACGCGGGTGATGCCGGCGGTGGACAGCTCGTCCTTCGTCTGCGAGGTGAACTGCGGCTCCGGCAGCCGGACGTGCACCACGGCCGTCATGCCCTCGAGGACGTCCTCGATCGTCGGCATGTCCTCCTTGGGCTTGAGCAGCCCGCGGGTTTTGGAGATGGCCTCCTGCAACGCCTTCGCCACCGCGCGGTCGAAGCCGCGGCGGTGGGTGCCGCCGTGGACGTTGCGGATCGTGTTGGTGAAGCACTCGACCGTGCGCTCGTAGCCGGTGCCCCAGCGCAGCGCCACCTCGACCTCGGCGTGACGCTCCACATTGGACTGCATGACGCCCGCGGCGTCGGCCGCGTTCTCCTTGTACGTTCCTTCGCCGGTGATCAGCAGCGTGCCGCAGACCGGCTTCTCGCCCGACGGCGTCAGGAAGTCGACCATGTCGACCAGGCCGTGCGGGAAGTGGAACGTCTCTTCGTTGATCGTGTCTTCGATCGCGGTGCGCAGCACGTACGTGACGCCCGGGACGAGGAACGCGGTGTTGCGCAGCTTCGCGCGCACGCCCTCGACGTCCAGCGCCGCACCGGACTCGAAGTAGCGCGAGTCGTACCAGTAGCGGATCGACGTGCCGCCGCGCTCGCCGCGCTTCATCTTGCCGACGAGGTTCAGCCCGGACCGGCGGGTGAACTTCGCCTTCGGGCCGGGCGCGTCGAAGGTGCCGGGGACGCCGTGCTTGAACGACATCTGGTGGACCTTGCCGTCCTGCTTCACCGTGACGTCGAAGCGGTGCGACAGCGCGTTGACCGCCGAAGCGCCGACGCCGTGGAGGCCGCCGGAGGTCTTGTAGCCGGAGCCGCCGAACTTGCCGCCGGCGTGCAGCCGGGTCAGCACCAGTTCGACGCCGGACAAACCGGACTTCGCGTGGGTGCCGGTCGGGATGCCGCGGCCGTCGTCGTCGACCTGGACGCTGCCGTCGGCGTGCAGCGTGACGACGATCTTCGTCGCGTGCCCGGCCACGCCCTCGTCGGTCGAGTTGTCCACCACCTCGGAGAAGAGGTGGTTGATGCCACGGCTGTCGGTGGAGCCGATGTACATCCCGGGGCGTTTGCGGACGGCCTCGAGACCCTCGAGATGGGTCAGGTCATCGGCCCCGTACAAGGTCTCGGCAGTCACAGGGTCGTTCTCCCGGATCGTGGCTCGCGAAAGTGCTGGTGGTGGTGCGGACTCGCCTGCACCGTAGTGCAGGATATCCGCCCACCCCGACAACTTCCGCGCGCTCCCGTCCCGGGAGTGGCGGGCGCCGCCGTCTAGCGGGGGTCGTAGCCCAGGTCGGGCCACAGGCTCAGCAGGGCTTCGATCTTCCGCGGGACCTGGAAACTGTTGCGGAAATTCGGCTTCTCGCCGATCGCGACGAGGCCCTTGCGGAGGTCGCCGAACGCCGGCCGCGCCGCCGACTCCCGGGTCAGGATGTAGCAGTACGTGCGCCGGGGGTAGGCGAACTCGTCGGCGAAGGCGTGCAGGACCAGGCCGGGGGCCTCGATCCGCGACCCGACCAGCGCACGCCCCTGCTTCTGGCTGTAGACGCGGATCACGTGCACGCCGGCGCGGAGGGTGCGCGGCGGGTCCTGGCCCTGGCCGTCGTCGGCCCAGAACAGCTCGACCCGGAAGGGGGATTCGCCGTTCTCGCCCGGGTGGGTGTAGTCGCGGGCGAGCTCTTCCAGGCGGTACTCGGCTTCGGCGGACGGTTCGCCGCCTTCGACGAGGCTGACCAGGTAGAGCTCGGCCGGGCGGGGCCAGGCGGGCCGGGGGACGTCGGTGGGTTCGGCGGCTTCGGTTTCGGCCGGTGCTGCAACCGGTTCCGCGCCCGCGGTGGCCGCGGGGGACTCGGCCGGGGTGCCTGCCTCGGTGGTGGACGGCGTGGCGGTGCCCGGCTGGGCGCCGGTGGCCGTGGGGTCGCCCGGCTGCGCGCCGGGGGTCCCGGGCAGGCCCGGGGAAGCGGTGCCGGGGGCCCCCAGACCGGCGGGCGTGCCGGCAGCAGCGGCGGCGCCGGGGGCGGCTGGGTGAGTCGGAGAGGTACCGGAGGTGCCCGGGGTGCCGGATGCGGCGGAGGTGCCGGGGGCGGCCGAGGTGCCCGGGGTGCCCGAGGTGCCCGGGGTTCCGGCGGTGCCGGGAGTGGCGGAAGTGCCAGGGGCGCCGGGGGTGGCCGGGCGGACCGGCGAGGTGCCGGGTGCGGCGGAGGTGCCGGGGGTGCCCGGCCGGACGGGTGTGGTGGCGGCCGGGCGCACCGGCGACGGCGCCGGGCGCACCGGGGACGGCGGGGGAGTCGCAGCCGCGGGCCGGACCGGGGTGGCCGGGCGGGTCGTCACCGCCGGGCGGGCGGCGGTGGTGCGGGCGGGGGTCGCCGCCCGGGTCGTGACAAGCTTGCCCGCGCCGTACTGCTCCAGCAGCGGCTCCAGGTCGCCCGCCGTCAGTGCCGGGCCCGCGAGGTCGCACCAGTCGAGCCAGGCTTCCTGGGCCTCCTCGACGGTCTGCTTCTCGTGCGAGAGCGTGACCGCCTCGAACAGCTGCCGGGGGCCGGCCGCGGTGACGTCGGCCGAGCCGACCACCACGAAGGACGGGTCGTCCTCCGCGATCACCAGCTTGGCGTTCAGCCCGCGCAGCGAGTGCACGATCACGCCCGCCTTGACCCAGTGCAGCAGCGCGTGCGGGCTCGTCGCGCCGGACAGCACCGTGTCCAGGCTCGCGTCCGTGATCAGCGTGTCGCCGGGCTCCAACGGCAGCAGCGCGGCCGCGCCGGGACCGACGTGGCCGAACGCGGCCACCAGGTTCCGGCGGGGCGCGAGCAGTGGGGTGATCGAGCCCCAGATGTCGCGGCCCGTGAGAAGTCGTACCGAACGTTCTGCCAGACCCAGCCGACCGAGCTCCGCGTCCATGTCACTGACCTTACTTGGTGCCCCCTACGGCATTGACGGCCGGAATATCTCTTGCTTGGAAGTAGTTGAACGCGCATGTAAGATGGTGCTCGCGAAGGGAGCAGGTCATGCAGTTCGGAATCTTCACGGTGGGCGACGTCACGACCGATCCCACGAACGGCAGCACGCCGACGGAACACGAGCGGATCAAGGCGATGGTCCGGATCGCGCTCAAGGCGGAGGAGGTCGGCCTCGACGTCTTCGCGACCGGCGAGCACCACAACCCGCCGTTCGTGCCGTCGTCGCCCACGACGATGCTGGGTCACATCGCGGCGCAGACGTCCAAGATCGTCCTCTCCACGTCGACGACGCTGATCACCACGAACGACCCGGTGAAGATCGCCGAGGACTTCGCGATGCTGCAGCACCTCGCCGACGGCCGCGTCGACCTCATGATGGGCCGCGGCAACACCGGACCGGTCTACCCGTGGTTCGGCCAGGACATCCGCGAGGGCATCCCGCTGGCCATCGAGAACTACGCGCTGCTGCGCAGGCTCTGGCGCGAAGACGTCGTGGACTGGCAGGGCAAGTTCCGCACGCCGCTGCAGGGCTTCACCTCGACGCCGCGCCCGCTCGACGACGTCCCGCCGTTCGTCTGGCACGGCTCCATCCGCAGCCCGGAGATCGCGGAGCAGGCCGCCTACTACGGTGACGGCTTCTTCGCCAACCACATCTTCTGGCCGAAGGAGCACTTCCAGCAGCTGATCGCCTTCTACCGGCAGCGCTTCGAGCACTACGGCCACGGCCAGGCCGACCAGGCCATCGTCGGCCTCGGCGGGCAGGCGTTCATCCGGCCGAAGTCGCAGGACGCCTGGAACGAATTCCGGCCGTACTTCGACAACGCGCCGGTGTACGGGCACGGCCCGTCGCTGGAGGAGTTCACCGACCAGACGCCGCTGACCGTCGGCAGCCCGCAGGAGGTCATCGACAAGACGCTGACCTTCCGCGAGCACTTCGGCGACTACCAGCGTCAGCTGTTCCTGATGGACCACGCCGGGCTGCCGCTGAAGACCGTCCTGGAGCAGCTCGACCTGCTCGGCGAGCACGTCGTCCCGGTGCTGCGCAAGGAACTCGACGCGCTGCGCCCGGCGCACGTCCCGGACGCGCCGACCCACGAGTCCCTCAAGGCCGCGGCGCTCGTCGGGAGCCAGGCATGAAGCTCGCGGTGGTGACGGCGGGGCTGTCGGTGCCCTCCTCGACCCGGTTGCTGGCCGACCGGCTGGCCGCGGCGACCGTCGCCGCGGCCGGCGAGCCGGTCTCCTTGACCGTCGTCGAGCTGCGCGACATCGCGCTCGACGTCACGAAGAACCTGCTCACCGGCTTCCCGAGCCCGGAACTGCGGGCCGCGATCGACGCGGTGACCGGCGCGGACGCGCTGATCGCCGTCACCCCGGTGTTCACGGCGGGCTACAGCGGACTGTTCAAGTCGTTCTTCGACGTCCTCGACGCGGATTCGCTGGTGGGCAAGCCGGTGCTGCTCGGCGCGACCGGCGGCACCGAGCGGCACTCGCTGGTGCTCGACTACCAGCTGCGTCCGCTGTTCGGGTATCTGAAGGCGGACCCGGTCGCGACCGGCGTGTACGCGGCTTCGTCCGACTGGGGCGGCGGGGAAGGCGCGCTGCAACGGCGGGTCGAGAAGGCCGGCACGGAGCTGGCCGCCCTCGCGGCCGGACGGCCGAAGGTGACCGCCGAGCCGGAGTTCGTGCCCTTCGACCAGCTGCTGGCGGAAGCGTCCACTCAGGACCGGTAGTGCACCCGGTACCGCAGGTGGGTGACGCCTTCGCCGGCGACGACCTCGACGCGTTCGAGTTCCGCGCCGGTGGCGCCGAGGTCGTCGAAGTAGCGCACTCCTTCGCCGAGGAACACCGGGACGAGGTCGATCCGCACCTCGTCCAGCAGGCCGAGGCGCAGGCACTGCCGGGCGATGTCCGGCCCGGAGACGCCGACGTTGCCGTCCCCGGCCGCCTTCGCCCGCTCGATCGCGTCGGCGACGTCGCCGACGAACGTGAACGGCGCCAGGTTCTCCGCGGACCAGTCCGGCGGTGGCGGGCGGTGCGTCACGACGAACGCTTTCCCGCCGCCGGGCGGCCGGCCGCCCCAGCCGTGGGTGTGGTCGAACACCCGGCGGCCGCAGACGAACGCGCTGTGGCGCGCCGAATCCAGCATTTCCCGCAGGTAGCCCGCGCTCGACGGCGCGACGCGGAACGTGATCGGGTAGCCCACCATGGGCACCTCGACGTCCCCGGCGGTGTACCAGTCGAAGAGCGGCCCGACGCTGTCGTCGGGCCGCGCCACGAAGCCGTCGAGCGACGTGCAGAAGCTCGCGGCCGTCGTCACGCCAGCACCGCGTCGAGGCGCTCGTAGGACTGCGTGATCCCGTTGTTCATGCCGCTCTTCACCGCCGCGTCGCGGGCTTCGACCGACGGGAACACCGAGCGGCCTTCGATCCGCGTGCGGCCGCCGAGGTCGATCAGGGGCATCGACTCCAGGCAGACCTCGCCGGGGTTGCCCTCGAATTCGAAGGTCTGGACGATCCGGTCGGCGCTCACCGTGTGGTAGACGCCGCGGAAGCGGTACTCGCCGCGGTCGTCGCGGTGGACGTAGTGGTAGGCCCCGCCCGAGCGGGCGTCGAACTCGAGCAGTTCCATCTCCATGCCGCGCGGGCCGAGCCAGCGCACGACGAGCTCCGGGTCGGTGTGGGCCCGCAGCACCTTGTCGGGGGAGGCCGCGAACTCGCGGCTGATCTCGATGAACGGGGTGCCGGGCTGCGCGGTGATCGTGGTGCTCATTTCTCTTCCTCCAGGGTTTCCAGGACGGCGTCGAGCCGCCGGTAGCTGCGTTCGGTGGCCAGCCGGTAGGTGTCGATCCAGCCGGTCAGTGCTTCGAGGGCGGCCGGGACGAGGTGGCACGGCCGTCGCTGGCCGTCACGGCTGCGCGTGATCAGCCCGGCCTGCTCCAGCACCTGGATGTGCCGCGAGATCGCCTGCTTGGTGATCTCGAAGGGCTCGGCCAGCTCGTTGACCGTCGCTTCGCCGCGGGAGAGCCGGGCGACGAGCGCCCGGCGCACCGGGTCGCCCAGTGCGGTGAACGCCCGGTCCAGCGCCTCCTCGTCAAGCGCCATCTTTATCAACCAATCTGTTTATCAACCGATGTGTTGACTATGGCACGGGGTGCCGCGGCCGTCAAGAAGGTGCCGAAAGTAGGGGGTCGCCGACGCCGTCCGGCAGCGGTGGAGCCACCGCGAGATCCCTAGTTTTACCCCCATGACCAGGCTTTTCCTCGTACTCGCGGCCCTGCTGCTCGCCACCGCCACGCCCGCGGCCGCCGCGACCGCACCCCCGGACGTCGACGGCTACGTCCGCGCCTACCTCGACCACACCGGCCTGCCCGGCGCCGCGGTCGCCGTCACCCACGGCGGTGACGTCGTCCGCGTCGCGGGCTACGGCCACGACGCCGGGGGCGCGCCGATCACCGCGTCGACCCGGCTGCCGATCGCGTCGGTGAGCAAGTCCATGACGGCGTTCGCGGTGCTCCGGCTCGCCGAGACCGGGCAGCTCCGGCTCGACGAACCGGTCACGCGTTACCTTCCGGACTTCCGGCTCGCCGACGCGCGGGGCAGCCGGATCACTGTCCGGATGCTGCTGGACCAGACGTCCGGGATGGCCGACTCCGCGTTCCCCGACCTCAAGCTGGCGCAGCCGCGCACCCTCGCCGAGGCGGTGACCCGGCTACGCGACGCGCCGCTGGCGAGCGAACCGGGCGCCGAGTTCCACTACCACAACCCGAACTACGAGGTGGCCGCCCGGATCGTCGAGGTGGTGGCCGGGCAGCCGTTCGCGGAGTACCTGCGGACGCGGCTGTTCGGGCCGCTCGGGATGACGGCGAGCGGTACCGTCGACGCGCCGCCCGCCGGGACCACCGGGTACGTCCGCGCCTTCGGGATCGAGGTCCCGGTGTCCGAACCGGACTGGTTCACCGGCGGCAGCCACGGCGTCCTGACCACCGCGCAGGACCTGGCGAAGTGGCTGATCGCCCAGCGCGACGGCGGCGGCGTCCTCTCGCCGGCTTCGGCCGCGCTCGCGCACACCCCCGCGCCCGGCCGCGGCTACGCGCTGGGCTGGACCGTCCGCGACGGCCGCGTGTCGCACACCGGCGACTGGTTCTCCCACACCGCGGCGCAGGTGCTGCTGCCCGGCGGCTACGGCATCGCCGTCGTCACGAACGTGGGCATGGCCCTGGACAACGAGGCGGAACTGCTGGCCCAGGGCATCGCGGGCGTGCTGACGGGTGGCTCGCCTGATGTCTCGTGGCCCGCCGGTGTCATCGCCGACTGGGTCCTCGGGGCGCTGGCGTTGATCGCCGTGGGGCTGGCGGTAGTGGGCGTTCGGCGGGCCCGGCGGAAGCCCCGGTGGTGGCGGGTGGCGCCGCCGTTGCTGCCGCTCGGGGTGCTCGCGTTCCTGCCCCAGCTGCTGGGTGCGGTGTTCGCCGGGCGGCAGGGGACCTACGCCCAGGTGCTCTACGTCTGGCCCGGCCTGGTGATCGCGCTCGGGGTGGCCGCCGCGGCGGGCGGTTCGGTCGCCGTGGCGCGGGTATCCGCCCTCGTGAGTGGCACGCGAGCCCGCGACCAGGAACAATCGGGCGAAACGAGGGGAGAGCACCGGTGGGTATCGGCAAACAGGCCAAGCGCGTCCTGATCGCGTCGGCGGGCGCCATCCTGCTGGTGGTCGGGGTGGTGCTGCTCGTGCTGCCCGGCCCCGGCCTGCTCCTGGTGCTCGCCGGCCTGCTGGTGCTCGCCTCGGAGTTCCCGGCGCTCGAGAAGTACGTCGACCCGGTCCGCGACCGCGCGATGAAGGCGGCCGAGGACAGCGTTTCCTCGCCGCTGCGGATCGCCGGCTCGGTGCTGGCCGGGCTGGCGCTGCTGGCGGCGGGGATCGTCTGGGGCACCGTGAAGTCGCTGCCGTTCAGCGGCTGGAGCACCGGGTCGAGCCTGATCCTGTCGTCGCTGATCCTGTTCGCGCTGCTGATCTGGAGCTACCGCCGGGTGAAGTCGCGCCGCGCGGAACCGGCCGGCCGGCGCGACTGACCGGTACCGTCGGGGAGCATGAGCGCCGGATTCCAGCGCGCCCGCCGTCCCGAGCAGATCGCGGCGCGCCGCACCGCGATCCTCGCCGCCGCCCGGGAGATGCTCGCGCGGCGGCCGGTCGCCGAGATCAGCCTGCGGGAGCTCAGCTGCCAGGTCGGGCTCGCGAAGTCCAATGTGCTCCGCTACTTCGACAGCCGCGAGGCGATCTTCCTCGAGGTCCTCGACGGTTCGTGGACGGCGTGGCTCGACGAGCTGGCGTTCGCGGAACTGCCGGGCGCCCACTTCGCGCGCGAGGAGCGGATCGCCGGGACCATCGCGGCGACGCTGGCCGAGCGGCGGCTGCTGTGCGAGCTGATCAGCGCGATGGCCCCGGTGCTGGAACGCAACATCTCCCTGGACTTCGCCCGCGGCTTCAAACACCGCGCGGCGGCGAACCTCGAACGCCTGGCGTCCCTGGTCCGCGCCGCGGTGCCGGAGCTGACGGCGGAGGCGTCCCGGGTGTTCGCCAGGGGCGTGGTGGTCGTGGTGTCGGGAGCGTGGCCCTACGCGAACCCGACGGAGGCGGTGGCACTGGCGACGGCCGAGACCGGCGGCGCGCCCGCGTTCGAGACGGTGGTGGCGGAGAACCTCACGAACCTGCTGGCCGGTCTCGTCGCGCGAGCGCGGTGAGGTCGGCGTTCTCCAGGACCGGCTGGACGTAGCCGGGGCGGAAGGCGAACGTCCCCAGCGGCAGCACGCCTTGGCCGACCATGCCGGTCGCGCCGAACAGCACGATCCTCATGCGCTCGTCACCGGCAGCAGTCACCTCTCGGCGAACACCTTCTTGGCCGTGAAGGTCGCGTTCAGCGCCTTCGGGAATCCACAGTAGACCGCCGAGTGCAGCAGCGCTTCGACGATCTCCGCGGGCGTGAGACCGACGTTGAGGGAGGCGTTGACGTGCACCTCCAGCTGCGGCTCGCAGCCGCCGAGTGCGGTGAGCATGCCGAGGGTCACCAGCTGGCGGTCGCGCGGTGCCAGTCCCGGCCGGGCGTAGATCTCGCCGAAACCCCACGACACCACGGCTTCCGCCAGCGCCGGGGAGACGTCGGCGAGGTTGTCGAGCACGCGCTGCCCGCTCTCGCCGTCGATGGCGGTCAGGGTCTTCAGTCCGAGTTCGAAGCGCTCGTCGGTCATGGCGGGTTCCTTTCCCCAGTACGTCGTTGCGCCACCGACGCTAGGGGCTGGAGCGCGCTCCAGGTCAAACGTGACGGCCACCACGGCGGGTGGCCGTCACGCCCGGCCTCAGACCGCCTTGGTGACGCGGGCCGCGGTTTCGTCCACCCAGTACGAGGTGTACGACGTGTCGGTGCGCAGCCCGGCCGCGTTGACGCTCCAGGCTTCCAGCCGCAGTACGTACTGGGTCTGGTCCGCCGGGACCGTGAACTCGAACGCCGCGGTGCCGCCGGGGCCCGGCTGGACCGTCGTCTCCGTGCCCGCGTTCACGGCGTAGCCGTAGGACACCAGGCCCGGCTGCACCGGCGCCAGCGTGCAGTGCACGACCTGGCCGGGCCGCAGGGATCCGCTGCCGTCACAGGTGAGCGGCGGGGCGGCCGACTCGGCGATGAACCAGTAGTAGCTGCCCGCGGACACCGTCCCGTCGGCGAACGTGGTCGTCGTCTCCAGGTACTGCCGGCCCGCGGTGAGCGGGGTGAGGACGGCGCTCGCCGTGCCGTCCGGGCCCGCCGGGACCGTGGCCGGATCGGCGCCCTGGAGGCGGTAGGTGAAGCTCACCGCGCCCGGCAGCGGCGACGTGAACGTGAAGGTGCCGGGCGTCGTCACGTAGCCGCCGCCCGCGGACTCCGGGTACTCCACGCTCGTCACCGACGGCCCGTTGGTGGCGGCGGTGACGTTGACTTCGTTCTGCGCCGAGCCGAGCCCGGCCGCCGTCGTCGTGCGCGCGTGGAGCCAGTGCTGGCCCTGCGCCGCCGGGGTGATGGTGACCTGGGCCGTGCCGTCCGGGCCGACCGGGATCGTGACGGGCGTGCCGTAGTCCCAGTCGTAGGTGAAGGTCGCCGAGCCCGGCAGGGTGGCGTGCAGGGTGAACACGGCCGGCTGCCCGACCATCAGGTTCGCCGGTGCGTCGATCACCGGCAGGCCGCGGTCGACCGCGATCTGCGTGGTCCGGTCGGCGGACAGGTTCCCGTTGGCCATCCGGGCCCGCACCTCGACGTCGTAGCGCTGGGCGGCGTCGGTCGGCGTGATGGTGAACGCGGCGGTGCCGTCCGGCCCCGCGGGCACGGTGACTTCCGGCTCGCCATCGACCCGGTAGACGTACTCGGTGGCGCCGTCGGTGCCGTGCGGGCCGAACGTGCACTGCCGCGTCTCGCCGAGGAACGCCTGGGCCGGGGCGCAGGTCATCGACGGGCCGTTGTTGCCGACCCAGAACCGGTAGGACGTGCTGGGCGTGCTGTTGCCGCCGGCGTCGACCCCGCGCACGAGCAGCCGCTGCGGCCCGTCGGTCCGCGGGGTGAACGTGTAGGTCGCCGTGCCGCCCGGCTTGTCCGCGGTCACGTACTGCGGCGGGACGGACTCGCCGACGGCGAAGCGGACGACGTCCTGGTCACCCCGGGCGTCGAAGGTGAAGACGCCGGGGACGCCGACGCCGCCGGCGGGCTTCAGCTCGCTCGGGAAGTCCGTGGACGTCACCAGCGGAACCGTCGTGGGCGCGGTGAAGTCGGTCGTGAACCGGCAGGTGCCGCTCCACGGCCCGCTCGTCAGCTCGTCGGTCCCGCGGACCTGCCAGTCGTAGGTGACGCCGTCGGCGAGGCGGTCCTGGGCGAGGTCGATCCAGAGCGGGTAGCCCGGGGTCCAGCGGGTCAGCGCCTGCGTCTGCCGCTGGTCCGGGTGCGCGACCGGCCACCACGCGAATTCCGCGCCGACCTGGTAGTCGTCCGGGTCGGTCACGATCGCGAAGAGGCGGGTGTCGCCGAGGCCGACGACGGGGCTTTCCGCGCAGGCCCGGTTGCGCGTGGTCAGGCTCGTGGGCCCGTCGGGTGCCTGGTTCTTCTCGAGGCTGATGTACAGCGACGGCTGGTGGGTGCGGGCGAACCGCGGATTGTGCTGCTGGCCGTCGGGCAGGCGCAGCACCAGCGTCAGCGACGTCCGGCCGGCGTCGATCGCCTGCTGCAGCGTGGGCCCGGCGTCCCAGTCGAGGTAGTTCGACGGGCAGCCGTCGAGGCTGCCCGGACCGGGGAGCTTGCTCAGCTCCGCGGGCTGCGTTTCCCACGTCGGCGGCTTCGCCGACGGCGCCGTCACCCACAGCTCGGTCGTGCGTGGCGCCGCGCAGTCGGCGACCGTGACTTCCTTGGCCGACAGCTCCGCGTTGAGCACCTTCGCGCCGCGCAGCCCGGTGAGGTCGAACGTGAAGTACGACTTGGACACGTGCTTCTTGCCGTCCGCGGTGACCTTCGCGCCCACCGGCGCGGTGCCGGCCGGGTTCACGAAGCTCTTCTTCGGTTGGGCCGAGTCGGTGTACGACCACGACGTCGACTGGATCGACGTGCTGATCGAAGCCGACGCCGGCGCCGCGGTGCCGACCGCGGCACCCGCGGCCAGCAACGCCACCGCGACCCCGGCTCTCGCGGTTCTCATCGTCTTGGAGCCCAAAAGGCTCACCCCCTGCTTTCCTCCCCTGAGCCGCCGGGGACGGCGGCTTCGGCAACCACACGCGCGAAGGCGCCGGTTGGTTGGGCCGGGAACGGAAAAATCCGGGGAGGCCGGCGGACCGGCCTCCCCGGATTCGGGGGAACTGCTTACTTGCCGCTGGTGTACAAGGCGCTCACGTCCGCGTCGGACAGCGCCCGGTCGTAGACGTGGACCTGGTCGACGGCCCCGTTGAGGAAGTCGACCGGGTTGCCGCCGTACTGGCCGCGGCCGATCACCGTGTGGCCGGTCGAAGCGTCACCGAGGCAGACGCTCTTCGTGGCCGCCAGCTGGCCGTCCACGTACAGCTTGAGCGTGCCCGCCGCCGCGTCGCGGACGCCGGCCACGTGGTACCAGCGGTTCGCTTCCGGAGCCGTGGGCGCCAGGGCCCGCGTGCCCACGAAGCTCATCGCCAGCCGGTGGTCCTGGCCCGAGTACTGCAGGAAGAACGCGCTGTTGCTCGCGCCGTCCTGGCTGACCACGGTCTGGAAGCCGTCACCCACGGCGTTGAACTTGACCCACGCCGCCGCGCTGTAGCTGCCTTCGGTGTTCACCAGCGCGGCACCCGTGTCGGCGTACTGGCCCGACCCGTTCACCGCCAGCGCCGAACCGCTCTTGCCCGCGGTCCAGGACGCGCCGCCGACGAGCGTGGCGTCGTGGTCGCCGACGCTGTCTGCCGCGGTCGTGCCGGTGTTCTCGTCGAACGGGTAGGCCGCGATGCCGTCGATGCCCGGCGTGCCCTGGGGCACCGAGGGGCCGGAGACCGGAGCACCCGTCGCGCCCTTGATGACCGCGAGGTTCGCCGCGCGGACCGCCGCGAAGTCCATCTTCTTCACCTGCCGGTCGTAGGTGAAGAAGCCGTTGACCTCCTTCTCGACGTCGGTGGTCTGCGTGTAGACGCCGGCCGAGACGCCGCACCGCTGGGCGACCAGCAGGAGACGCTGCTGGAGCTCGCCGTAGCGCCGGGTCAGCGTCGCGCTGTCGGGCTCCATCTCGTAGGCGAAGCTGCCCGCCGCGTCGAACTCGTGGCCCGCGACCTTGAGGCCGAGGCCGCCGTACTCACCGTCGACGGCCGCGCGAGTGCCGGTCTGGATCGGGGTTCCCGGGCCGGTGTAGGTGTGGTCGTCGTAGATGTCGCCCTTACCGCTGTCCGGTTCGGACCTACAGCAGTTGACGCCGGACTCGGCGTTCACCAGGCGCGAGGGATCCCACGACTTGACCTCGTCGGCGATCCGGCCGACTTCGTAGTCGCCCCAGCCCTCGTTGAACGGCACCCACGTGACGATCGACGGGAAGCTGCGGTGCTGGTCGATCATCCGCTTCATCTCGGACTCGTAGTTCACGCGCGACGCGGCCGACGGCTCGACGTCGTCCTTCATCGCCGGCATGTCCTGCCACACCAGCAAACCGAGCTTGTCGGCGTAGTAGTACCAGCGGTCCGGCTCGACCTTGATGTGCTTGCGCACCATGTTGAAGCCGAGCGCCTTCTCCTGCTCCAGGTCGAACTTCAGGGCCGCGTCGGTGGGTGCGGTGTAGATGCCGTCCGGCCAGAAGCCCTGGTCGAGCGGGCCGACCTGCATGACGAACTTGCCGTTGAGCAGCATCCGCTGCTTGCCGTCGGCGGTCTTGCCGACGCTGATCGACCGGATGCCGAAGTACGAACCGACTTCGTCCCCGCCCGACAGCTTCACGCGCAGGTCGTAGAGGAACGGGTCGTCCGGCGACCACAGGTGCGGCCGGTCCACCTTGAGCTTCAACGGCTTGTTCGCGTCACCCGACACGCGTCCGACCGGGCGGCCGTGGTCGTAGGCGACGGCCTCGACGCGCTGCTTGACCGGCCCGCCGACCACGGCGTTCACCGTGACCGAACCACTCGCCACATCGGGGGTGACGTCGAGCCGGTCGATGCGCGCGGACGCCACCGGCTCCAGCCACACGGTCTGCCAGATGCCGGAGGACGGGGTGTAGAAGATGCCGTCGCCGGGCTGGCGCTGCTTGCCGATCGGCTGCCCGCCCTGGTCGTTCGGGTCGGCGACGCCGACGACGACCTCCTGGGACTTCGCCGTGGTCAGCGCGTCGGTGACGTCGACGGACCAGGCGTCGTAGCCTCCGGTGTGGCGGCCGACGGTCTTGCCGTTGACGATCACCGTGGCGTCGTAGTCGACGGCCTGGAAGTGCAGCAGCAGCCGCTGCCCGCCCTTGCCGACCTGCCAGTTCTTCGGGACCTCGAACGTGCGGCGGTACCACATGTTCGTTTCGTGGCGCATGATCCCGGACAGCGCGGACTCGACCGGGTACGGCACGAGGATGCGTTCGCCGAGGGTCTTGCCGACCGGGGCGGCCTCACCCGGGGTCGCCTTGGCGAACTCCCAGACGCCGTTGAGGTTCTGCCACTTGTCGCGGGTCAGCTGCGGCCGCGGGTAGTCGGGGAGGGCGTTCGTGGGGGAGACGTCCTTGGTCCAGGGCGTCGAGAGCGGTGGGGTGAGCCGTTGCCATTGTGGTGCGTCGGCGGCACTCGCGGCGGGCGCGGTGCCGAGGCCGGACACCGCGACGGCGAACGCGGCAGCCGCGGTCAGCCATCTCCGGGTTTTTCGGGCAGGGCGGAACATCGTTGAACCTCCTGGTAGGGGACAGGGGTCAGCGGGTTCGGGAGCGCGCCAGCAGGCGCTGGATCACCACGACGACGAGCAGGAAGGCCCCGCTCACCACCGTCTGGTAGTTGGAGTCGAGGGTGCCGATCTGGTTGATGACGTTCTGGATCAGCGTCCGCAGCAGCACGCCGACGAGCGTGCCGATGATCGTCCCGGCGCCGCCGGTGAGCAGCGTGCCGCCGATGACGACGACCGAGATCGCGTCGAGCTCGGTGCCGACGCCGATCACCGTCACGCCGGACTGCAGGTACGCGGCGGTGAGGACGCCGGCGAACCCGGCCAGCCCGCCGCTGAGGGTGTAGAGGCTGATCTTGGTGCGGGCCACCGGAAGGCCCATCAGCATCGCGGAGTTTTCGGCGCCGCCGATGGCGAACACGGACTGGCCGAACCGGGTGCGGCGCAGCAGGAGCCCGCCGAGCGCGAACAGGATCAGCGTCAGGTACACCGGCACGCCGACGCCGAAGATCGTGCCCTGCCCGAGCCAGAGGAACGCCGAGCCGGGGTCCACTTTGTACGTCGTCGCGCCTTCGGACGTCAGCGCGAGCAGGAGCCCCCTGGCGAACAGGAGCGACGCCAGCGTGACGATGAACGGCGCCATCCCGGTGCGCGCGATGAGCAGGCCGTTGATCAGCCCGATCAGCGAACACACCGCCAGCGGCAGCAGGATCGCCACGAAGATACCGTACTGCGCGCCCCAGGCCGCGAGGACGCCGCCGAGCGCGTAGTTCGAGCCGACCGACAGGTCGATGCCGCCGGAGATGATCACGAACGTCATGCCGAGCGCGATCACCGCGAGGAACGAGCCCTGCAGCACCAGGCTGCGCAGGTTGTCCGCGGTGCCGAAGTGCGGGAACGCGAACCACGCGGCGGCGATCCCGAGCACGAGCACGACGGCCGCGCCCTGGCGTTGCAGTACCCCGGCGAAGGCCGCGTTGCGGGCCGAAACCGGCGTCGCGGACTGTGCTGTCATTTGCTGCTCCGCTCACGCGCGACGTAGACCGCGACGACGATGATGGCCGCCTGGACCATCTGCGCGGTGGAGTCCGGCAGGTTGTGCTTGATCAGGGTGGCTTGCACGAGCTGCATGAGCAGCGCGCCGAACACGGTGCCGAGCACGCGGACCCGGCCGCCGGTCAGCGGCGTGCCGCCGACGACGACCGCGGTGATCGCGGACAGCTCCATCAGCAGGCCGACGTCGCTCGGGTCGCTGGCGCCCAGCCTCGACGTCGCCAGCACGCCGGCGATCGCGGCCAGCGCCCCGGAGATCACGTAGACGCTGACGAGCACGCGCTTCACCGGCAGTCCGGCCAGGGTGCTGGCCGAGCGGTTGCCGCCGACGGCGACCAGGTGGCGGCCGAACGTCGTGCGCTGCACGACCAGCCCGGCCAGCACCGCGAGCACGCCCGCGACGATCACCATGATCGGCACGCCCAGCACGTCCCCGGTGCCCAGCTCCAGGAAGTCCTGGTTGCGCACCTGCACGAGCTGGCCGTGGGCGATCACCAGCGCGAGCCCGCGCCCGCCGACGAGCAGCGCGAGGGTCGCGATGATCGGCTGGATCCCGAGGTAGGCCACCAGGTACCCGCTGAACAGGCCGGACACGACGCCGGCGATGACCGCGACGATGATCGCCGTCAGCGGGCCCGCGCCGAGGTAGAGCGGGATGAGCGCGGCGGCGATCGCCATCACCGAGCCGACCGACAGGTCGATGCCCTCGGTGCCGATCACCAGCGCCATGCCGAGCGCGACGATGCAGACCGGCGACGCCTGCACCAGCTGGGTGCGGAAGTTGGCCGCGGACAGGAAGTTCTCGGTGAAGAAGACGTTGAACAGCAGCAGCACGACGACGGCCAGGTAAACGCCGTAGTTCTGCAGCCACGCGGTGACCTTCGCGCGGTCGGGACTCCTCGTCAGGGTGGCGCTAGACATCGTTGTCACCCTCAGCTGCGATCGCGGTCAGCACGTTCTCCTCGGTGATGCTTTCGCCGGTCAGCTCGCCGACGACCGAGCCGTCGCGCAGCACGACCACGCGGTCGGAGCCGTCGATGAGCTCTTCCAGTTCGGACGAGATGAGCAGCACGCCGAGCCCTTCCTGCGCGAGTTCGTCGATCAGCGCCTGGACTTCCGCTTTGGCACCGACGTCGATGCCGCGCGTCGGCTCGTCGAGCAGCAGGATCTTCGGGCCGGTGGCGAGCCAGCGGGCGAGCAGCACCTTCTGCTGGTTGCCGCCCGAGAGCTCGGACACCTTCTGCTCCGGGCTCGCGGCCTTGATCCGCAGGCGCTCCATGAAGATCTTCACGATCTTGTCCTGCTTGGCCTTGCTGACCAGGCCGAACGGCGAGAGCGTCGGCAGCGCGGCGAGGACGATGTTCTCGCGGACCGACAGGTTCGGGATGATCCCGTCGGTCTTGCGGTCCTCGGCCAGCAGCGCGATCCCGGCCCGCATGGCGGCCTTGATCTTGCCTTTCTTGAGCGGTTTCCCGGCGAGCAGCACGGATCCGCCGTCGAGGGGGAACGCGCCGACGATGGCCCGCGCGGTCTCGCTGCGGCCGGAGCCGAGCAGGCCGGCGAGGCCGACGACCTCGCCCGGCCGGATGCTCACCGAGACGTCGTGCAGCCGCCGCATACCGCTCAGGTGCTCGGCCTTCAGCAACGGTTCGCGCTCGACGTCGTGCTCTTCGCCGAACGCCGTGACGCCTTCTTCGCGGATCTGCTTGATCTCCCGGCCGAGCATCTTGGACACGAGCTCGATGCGCGGCAGGTCCTTCAGCGGTCCACTGTGGACGACCCGGCCGTCGCGCAGCACGGTGACGCTCTGGCAGACCCGGTACAGCTCGTCCATGCGGTGGCTGACGTAGACGATCGCGATGCCTTCGCCGTGCAGGCGGTTCAGCACTTCGAAGAGCGTCTCGACCTCGCGCGGCTCGAGCGACGACGTCGGTTCGTCCATGATGACGACCTTGGCGTCGGTCGAGACCGCGCGCGCGAGCGCGACCATCTGCTGCGCGCCGACCGCCAGGGTGTGCAGCGGGCGCTTGACGTCGTCGTCGATGCCGTAGCCCTTGAGCAGCTCGCGGGCGTCGGCGTACATCTTCGACCAGTCGACCAGGCCGGCTTTCGTGCGCGGTTCGCGGCCGAGGAAGACGTTGCCGGCGATGCTCATCAGCGGGACGAGGTTGACCTCCTGGTAGATCGTGGAGATCCCGGCGCGCTGCGCGTCGATCGGCTGCTTGAACGTGACGGGGGCGCCGAGGTGGCGCACCTCGCCCTCGTCCGGCTGGTAGACGCCGGTGAGGACCTTGATCAGGGTGGACTTCCCCGCGCCGTTCTCGCCGACCAGCGCGTGCACTTCACCGGGCCGCAGCGCGAAGCTGACGTCGTCGAGCGCGAGGGTGCCGGGGAACCGCTTGGTCACCCCGGCCACCTCGAGCACCGGTGCGGTCGTCATGGCGACGTCCTCTTCGGTGGCTGCCGTCATCAGTACGCGTTCCCGACCTTCTGGGCCGCGTTGGTCTCGTCGTACTGGTCGTCGGTGATCACGATGCTCGCCGGGATGGCTTCGCCGGCCTCGAACTTCTGCAGCGTCTGGAAGGCCAGCGGGCCGAAGCGCGGGTTCGACTCGATCACGGCGTTGTAGCTGCCGTCGGCGATGAGCTGCACGGCGTTGCGGGTGCCGTCGATCGAGACGACCTTGACGTCCTTGCCCGGCGTCTTGCCCGCGGTCTTGAGCGCGTTGACCGCGCCGACGCCCATTTCGTCGTTCTCGGCGTACACGGCGGTGATGTCCGGGTGGCTCTGGATGAGCTGCTCCATCACGGCCTGGCCCTTGGAGCGGTCGAACTCGCCGGTCTGCTCGGCGACCACGGACAGTCCGGGCGTCTTCGCCAGCTCGTCCTTGAAGCCGGAGGTGCGGTCGGTGGTGACGTTGTTGCCGGACGCGCCGAGCAGGATCGCGACCTTGCCGGTGCCGCCGGTGACCCGCGCCATCTCCTGCGCCGCGCGCTTGCCCTGCTCGACGAAGTTGGAGCCGATGAAGGTCAGGTAGTCGGTGCAGGGCTGCGAGGTGACCTTGCGGTCGATGGTGACGACCGGGACCTTCTTGGCCTTCGCGGCGTCGAGGGCTGGCTGGAGGCCGTCGGAGTTCAGCGGCGCGACGACGAGCAGCTGGGCGCCGCGGTCGAGCATCGACTTGATGTCGCTGATCTGCTTGTTGAGGTCGCTCTGCGCGTTGGTCACGAGCAGCTTGTCGCCGGCGATGCCGAGCTTGGCGGCTTCGTCCCTGATGGACTGCGTCTCGGCGATCCGGAAGGGATTGGCTTCCTTTTCGGACTGTGAGAAACCGACTACCGCGGTCTTCAGGTCGACCTTGGGGTAACCGGTCTTTTCGAGCGTGCAGCCGTCGGCGCTCGGCGCGACGGACTGCGCGGACGCGGCGGGACCGCCCCCGTTGGAGGGAGCGGCGGGGGTCTCTTCCCTGCTGGTGCAGGAGGTGAGCGCGAGCGCGGCGGCGGCCGCGGTGGCGGCGACCAGGAGGGGGCGGGTGGACAGAGGCACGGTGACTCCTCGGGCAGCGACGGTGGGGCCCGCTCACCGGGGTGATCGGAGTCACCGCGGGAGCCTTGAGGTACTTTTTACATCGTTGGAACAACGTTGTAAACCGGCAAATTGTCGCTATGCTGCGTGCTCAACACCTGAGAAGGAGCCGCCCGTGACCGTGACGCTCAAGGACGTCGCCACGTTAGCCGGAGTATCGGTGAAGACGGTGTCGAACGTCGTGAACGGCTACGCCTTCGTCAAGCCGGAAAACCGGCGGCGGGTGGAGGAAGCCCTGGCGGCGACGGGGTACCGGCCCAACGTCGGGGCCCGGAACTTGCGTCGCGGCCGCACGGGGTTCCTGGCGCTGATGGTGCCGGAGCTGTCGATCCCGTACTTCGGCGAGCTGGCCGGCCTGGTCATCACGGCGGCCCAGAAGCGCGGCTGGAGTGTCTTGATCGAACAGACCCAGGGCACCCGGTCGCGCGAGCGCGAGACGTTGTCCTCGCTGGGCCCGCACCTGGTCGACGGCGCGCTGGTGCACCCGGAAGCCTTGGAGGCGGCGGACTTCCCGTCCCCGGGCGAGATCCCGCTGGTGATGCTGGGCGAGCACGCGGTGGACGTCCCGATCGACCACGTGGCGATCGACAACGTCCTGGCCGCCCACACGGCGGTGTCCCACCTGGCGTCCCTGGGGCGGACGCGGATCGCGGCCATCGGGCGCAATCCCGCCCGTGGCACGTCTTCCCAGCGCCTGGCGGGCTACCGCTCGGGCTTGTCGGCCGCCGGTCTGTCCTTTTCGGACGAACTGGTGGCGCCGGCGGAGAAGTGGCACCGCTCGGTCGGCTCGGCGGCGATGAAGGCCCTGCTGGCGCTGCCCGCCCCGCCCGACGCGGTGTTCTGCTTCAACGACCTGCTGGCGATCGGCGCGATGCGAGCGGTGGCGGAGCTGGGCCTGCGGGTGCCGGAGGACGTGGCCATCGTGGGCTTCGACAACAACGAAGAGAGCGCGTTTTCGTTGCCATCGCTGACGACGATCGCCCCGGACAAGGCGGCACTCGCGGAGGCGGCGATCGACCTGGTGAACCGGCGGATCACGGGGGACAAGGCGTTGCCGGCCCAGGACATCCAGACGCCGTTCGCACTGGAGATCCGGGAAAGCACCCGGGGCCGCTGATGTGGGAGCTGCGCACCCCGGCGGGTTTCGACCGGCTCGACTGGGCGGAGGCGTCCTCCCGCGGCGTGGTCCTGCACGCGCAGCTGGCGTTCGGCGACCGGCGGTTCCCGATGATGCTGTTCGACCCGACCCGGATCGTCCAGGTCGCCGAGGACGAGCTGTACTACGACGTGAACGTCGTGGTGGTACCGGAAGTGACGCGCGAGGCGGCGGAGGAGGAGATCGCCCGCCTGGCGGCGGAGGGCCGGTTCGACTGGCTGCTTTCGCTCGCGACCGCACCCGCGGGCGAGTGGTCCCTGTCGGACGGTGACCTGCGCTGCGGCGACCGGCGGTTCCCCCTGCGGGTGTACTCGCCGGAGGAGCTGGCGGTCGCACTCGGGTGGGCGGACCTCGAAACCACCCATTGGTTCGGCAACCACCCCCGGCCGACGCGCTTCTACGCGGAGAACTTGCTGGTCCTCCCGTCGTCCGAGCCGGACTCGGTGGCGGAGGCGGTCTCCCGGCTGGCCGCTGATGGTTTCCTGGACTGGCTGCCGGAGTGATCAGCAAGGCGCGACGGCCCCGGTCACGCACCAGCTGGCCCGGAACTCCGGCTTGCGGTGGCGTCTTGAATGAGTCATTCAGGTCTTGGGAGGTCCTGAATGAGTCATTCAAGACCTTTGCCGAGCTGGTCGGGCCGCGAGCAGTGTCAGCGCGCCGGCCAGTGCCACGAAGGGCGGTCCAACCTCCCTTGCCCCACCAGCTTCGTCTCCCCGTACTCCTTCTCCAGCTCCACCATCCCCACCTCCGTCACCTCGGCCAGCGCCCGGATCAGCGCAGCCGCGTGCGAGACCACCAGTACCTGGGTCTCCTTCGCCGCCGTGGCGATCAACGCCGCCAACGCCGGCAGCAAGTCCGGGTGCAGTGACGTCTCAGGTTCGTTCAGCACCAGCAACTCCGGGGGCCGCGGGGTCAGGAGGGCCGCCACCCACAGCAGGTACCGGAGCGTTCCGTCCGACAGCTCCGCCGCCGACAGCGGGCGCAGCAAGCCGTGCTGGTGGAAGCGGAGGGACAGTGTCTCGTCCGTCGGGACCACCGACAGGCGTGAGCCGGGGAAGGCCGCGTCCACCAGGGATTCCAGGTCCGGGGCGCGGCCCGCTTCGATGATCGTCTGCAGGGCCGCCGCCAGGTCGGCGCCGTCGTTCGACAGGACGAACGTGCGGGTGCCCGGCCGGGATTGGCGGGCCGGGGCCGCCGCGTCCGTGCGGAAGTGGTCGTAGAAGCGCCACGAACGGATGCGCTCGCGCAGGACCAGCAGTTCCGGACACGCGCGCGGGTCCGCGAACTCGCTCAGCATGCTGTCCGACAGCCGGATGTCGAACCGCTCCTCGCCCCACGCGCCGGACGCGACCCGGGTGCGGACCGTCGGGCCGGCCCGGTCGGCGAGCAACGCACCCGGCCGGAGGACCGGGCCCGCCCACACCGCTTCGCGCTTGAACTCCGGGTCCAGGTTGAACACCGTCTCGGCCGGCACCGGCAGGCCGAGGTCGAGCGCGTAGCCGAACTCGTCGCCCGCGAAACCCAGGCGGAGGCCGACCGCCTTCGACCGGACCGTGCCCTGGACCGGGGCGCGGCCTTCGCGCACCGCGCGGCCGACCGTTTCCGGGCCGGCCCACAACGTCGACGGCAGACCGCCTTCGCGGGCCAGCGCCGCCACCGCGCCGTTGCGGGACGCGTCGGCCAGCAGGCGCAACGCGCGGTAGAGGCTCGACTTGCCGCTGCCGTTCGGGCCGGTGACCACGGTCAAGCCGGACAGCGGCAGCACGAGGTCGCGCAGCGAGCGGTAGTTCGAAACGGCCAGCGTGGTCAGCATGCCCCGAACCTAGCCACCACCCCCGACAATCCCAGATTCGTCCGATCTTTGTCCTGCCGGAGCATTGACATCGATGAGCTGGACCAGCCAGAATCGGCAACCGTCGATCCTATAGGATCCACGGTCGCGTACGAGAACGCCGTGGTCCTCCGATGTCTGACGTACCCGACCTCGAAGGAGTGGTCATGGCCGCACGCGGCAGACGGGCACTGGGTGCCCTCGCCGGCCTGACGGTGCTCGCGGGCCTGCTCACGGCTCCCCAAGCCACGGCAGCCGAAGAGCAGCAGCCCGTCGCGCAGAAGCCGTACCTGGGCTGGAGCAGCTGGAGCCTCGAGTCGACGAACTACCCCGGCGTCAACCCGACCGGCCCGGCCAGCTGGCTCACCGAGGCCCACGTCCTCCAGCAGGCCGACGTCCTCGCCGCGAAGTTCAAGCAGCACGGCTACACCTACGTCAACATCGACGCGGGCTGGGCAAGCGGCTTCGACGAGTACGCCCGCCCGGTCGTCAACCCCGCGACGTTCCCGGACGGCATGAAGTACGTCGCCGACTACGTCCACCGCAAGGGCCTCAAGCTCGGCTCCTACCTCGCCGTCGGCCTGGATCTGAAGGCTTACAACGACGGCAAGTCGCCCATCGCGGGCACTGCGGACTGCCACACCGGGGACCTCGTCTACCCGGACCTGCGCAAGACCAACGGCTGGGACTCCGCCTACAAGATCGACTTCGCGAACCCGTGCGCGCAGTCCTATGTGGACTCCGTGGCGAAGCTGCTGGCCGGCTGGGGCGTCGACTTCCTCAAGCTCGACGGCGTCGGCCCCGGCTCCTTCAAGGGCGGCGAGAACTACACCAACACCACCGACGTCGAGGCGTGGCACCAGGCGATCGCCAAGACCGGCCGCCCGATGGAGTTCGTCGTCTCCTGGGCGCTCAGCCACCGCCAAGCCGACGTCTGGAAGGCGAACACCAACGGCTGGCGCGTCGACACCGACGTCGAGTGCTACTGCGACACCCTGGTCACCTGGGACAACTCGGTCAAGCAGCGCTGGAACGACGTCGTGCAGTGGATCCCCGACGCCGGGCCCGGGCACTGGAACAACCTCGACTCCGTCGACGTCGGCAGCGGCAAGATGGACGGGCTCACCGAAGCCGAGCGCCAGAGTTACCTGACGCTGTGGGCCATCGAAGCCGCGCCGCTCTACATCGGCGACGACCTGACCCAGCTCGACGACTACGGCGTCGAGCTGCTCACCAACGACGAGGTCATCGCGGTCAACCAGGCCGGCGTCCCGGCCAAGCCGGTGAGCCGGACGACCGACCAGCAGGTCTGGTACAACCGCAACGCCGACGGCAGCTACACGGTCGCGCTGTTCAACCTCGCCGCCACGCCCGCCCGCGTCGGCGCGGACTTCGCGCAGCTCGGCATCGGCGGCCCGGTCGAGATCCGCGACCTCTGGGCGCACAAGAACGTCGGCACCGCTTCGGCCGACCTGCCGGCGCACGGGTCCCGGCTGTTCAAGGTCACCCCGCGCGACCGCAACGCCCTGGCCGCCCCGGCCGTCGTGCACGGCACCGCGGCCACCGGCACCAGCGTCTCCCTGGCCTGGGACGCCTCCAAGGGCGCGCAGAACTACGACGTCCTCGTGAACGGCCGCAAGGTCACCACGTCGACCGGCCCCGGCGCCACGGTCACCGGCCTCAAGCCGTCGACCGCGTACGACTTCACGGTGGTCGCGAACCAGTGGCCGGGTCGCTCGTCCGCGCCCAGCAAGAAGATCAGCGTGACGACACCCGCCGCCGACGGGCCCAAGGCCTACGAGGCCGAGAACGGCAGCCCCCAAGGCGGCGCGACCGTCTACGACTGCGCCTGCTCGGGCGGCAAGAAGGTCGGCTACCTCGGCGGCAGCGGCTACGTCGTGCTGCCGGCGGTGACCGTGCCGCAGGCGGGCACCTACCTCCTGCGGCTGTCCTACGTGGACGGTGACTCCAGCCGGACCGGCATCGTCACCGTGAACGGCACCTCGTTCCCGCTGCCGGTCGACGGGAGCAACGACAACGACTGGAACACGCCGCAGAGCGTCACCGTCCCGGTGTACCTGCGGGCCGGGGCCAACACCGTCCAGATCGGCAACCAGGCAGGCTATGTCTACGACGTCGACAAGATCACCGTCTAGGCGGGGCGATCTCCTGCTCTCCTGGCCGCGTCCGGCGACCGACTGGACCGAGGCGATGCCGCTCGGCAACGGCCGGCTCGGCGCGATGGTCTTCGGGGGCACCGGCCGCACGCGGATCCAGGTCAACGACGCCACCGTGTGGTCCGGCACGCCCGGCGGCCCGGCCGCCGCGCTGGCGGACCTGGACGCCGGGCCGGAGCAGCTCGCCGAGGTGCGGGAAGCCGTGTTCGCAAAGGACTTCCGGCGGGCCGAAGAACTCCTGATGGCGTTCGAAGGCCCGTACAGCCAGGAGTTCCTGCCCTACGTCGACCTCTGGCTGACGCTGCCCGATGGCACCTCGCACGGCCGGACGCTGAACCTGGACAGCGGCGTCGCGACCGAGCGGCTGACCATCGACGGCCAAGACGTCGTGCGCACGACCTGGGTGAGCCGTCCGGCGCAGGTTCTGTGCGTCGCGCTTTCCGGCTGGACCGAGGTCGACGTCGCTCTGTCGACACGGCTGCGCGAGGTCTCGCGCGACGGCCTGGACCTGGGCATCGAGATCCCGATCGACGGTGCGCCAAGGCACGAACCGCAGGTGGCGGAACCGCTGCGGTACGGGACCGCCGAGGGGTACGACCCGTTCGGCGCGGTCTCCGTCCGGGTCGCCCGGACCGAAACCGCCGTCTTGGTCGTCCTGGCCAGTTCGACCAGCGCGTACGACGCCTGGATCGGCGACCGGCAGCACACCCGCGAGGAGCACCGGCGGCGCGCGGCGGTCTTCGCCGAGCAGGCCGTCGCGACCGGAGCCGCCGAGCTGGGGCGAGCGCACGAAGCCGATCTGCGGCCCCTGCTGGCGGCAGCGACGGTGCGGATCGGCGAGCGGCGGGGCGGCACCCACGACGTCGCGGAACTCCTGTCCGGGGTGGACGACCAGCTCACCGCGACCGTGCTCTTCCAGTACGGGCGCTACCTCCTGGCGAGTGCGTCCCGGCCCGGCGCGCCCCCGGCGAACCTGTCGGGCATCTGGAACGACGACCTCCGCCCGGCCTGGTCGTCGAACTACACGGTCAACATCAACACGCAGATGAACTACTGGGCCGCCGAGACGACCGGGCTCGGCGAGTGCCACCAGCCGCTGTTCGACCTGCTCGGCAAGCTCGCGGTCACCGGCGCCGGCGTCGCGCGCGAACTGTACGGCTGCCGCGGCTGGGTCACCCACCACAACACCGACCCGTGGGGCTGGGCGCTGCCGGCCGGGATGGGCCACGGCAACCCGTCGTGGGCGCTGTGGCAGCTGGGCGGCGCGTGGCTGGTCCAGCACGCCTGGGACCACTACGACTTCACGCGCGACCGCGCCTTCCTCGAACGGACGGCGTGGCCGTTGCTGCGCGGCTGCGCCGAATTCTGCCTGGACTGGCTGGTGGAGCACGACGGTTTCCTCGACACCTGCCCGTCGACGTCACCGGAGAACCTGTTCCTTTCGGACGCTGGGACGAAGGAGTCGCTCACGTATTCGGCGACCATGGACCTCGTCCTGATCCGCGCGGTGTTCGAGCGGAGTCTCGCCGCCGTGGAGACGCTCGGCGGCTACGACCCGGTGTGCACCGAGATCGAGGCCGCGCTGCCCCGGCTGCGCCCGCTGCCCGTGCTGCCCGATGGGCGGCTGGGGGAGTGGGCCGAAGACCGGCCCGAAGCGGACCCGGCCCACCGGCACCTGTCCCACCTGGTCGCGTTGTACCCACTGGGGCAGCTCGATACCCCGGAGCTGGTGGAAGCGGCCCGGCGCGTGCTGGACCGGCGGGGGCCGGGTGCGATGGGCTGGTCCTGGGCCTGGAAGATCGCGCTGCGCGCCCGGCTCGGCGACGGCGAGACCGCGCGGAAACTGCTGAGCGAGGCGACCCGGCCGTTCACCGGCGACCGCCACCGCGACGCCCCGGTCGACGGCTCCGAGTGGGGCGGGCTGCTGCCCAACCTGTTCAGCACGCACCCGCCGTTCCAGATCGACGGCAACTACGGCTTCCCGGCCGGGCTGGCGGAACTGCTGGTGCAGAGCCAGAACGACGTGCTCTCGCTGCTGCCCGCGTTGCCGGCGGACTGGCGGGACGGCGAGGCCGGCGGCCTGCACTGCCGCGGCGGGCTCGCGGTCGACCTCGAGTGGCGCGACGGCGAACTGCGGTACGCCGTCGTCCGGCGGCTCTCCGGCAACCCGGCCGAGCCGGTCCGGGTGCGCTACCGCGGCCGCGAAACCGAGCTGCGGCTGCGGGCCGGCGAATCGACCGTCCTGAAAGGACTCTGATGCTGACCGACCTCGGCCGTGAAGCGCTGTGGGCGTACCGCAGCGACTACCGGGCACCTGCGGACTTCGACGCCTTCTGGGCCTCGACGCTGACCGAAGCACGCGGGCACGACATCGACGTGCGCGTGACGCCGGTCGAGACGCCGCTGCGCACGCTGGACGTGTTCGACGTGACGTTCGCCGGGTTCGGCGGCCACCCGATCCGCGCCTGGCTGCGACGGCCCCGCGGCGCGACCGGGCCGCGGCCCGCGATCGTCCAGTTCCACGGCTACGGCGGTAGCCGGGGAAGTGCGCTCCAGGAGCTGCACTGGGCGTCCGCCGGGTACGCGCACCTGCAGGTCGACATCCGCGGCCAGGGCGGGGTGACGCCGGACCCGGCCGGCAGCGGGCCCGCCTACCCGGGGCACCTGACCCGCGGCATCGAGAGCCGCGAAACCTACGTCTACCGGCGGATCTTCACCGACGCGGTCCGGGCGGTCGACGCCGTGCGCACGCTCCCCGGAGTCGACCCGGCGCGGGTCGCGGTGCTCGGCAACAGCCAGGGCGGCGGCATCGCGCTGGCCACCGCGGGACTGGTGCCGGACGTCGCGGCGCTGCACGCGCAGGCGCCGTTCCTGTGCGACTTCCGGCGCGCGAGCCTGATCGGCGGCGAACGCCCGTACGTCGAGCTGTCGCGCTACCTGGCCGACCGCCGGGACGCCGTCGAGCGGGTCTTCGCGGTGCTGGCCTACTTCGACGGGATCGGGTTCGCCGCGCGCGCCGAGGCGCCCGCCTGGTTCAGCGCCGGGCTGATGGACGGCATCGTGCCGCCCTCGACCGTCTTCGGCGCCTACCACGCCTACCGGGGTCCGAAGGAGATCGGCGTCTGGGACTACAACGGCCACGAAGCCGGGGGAGCCGACGACCTGCGTGCGGTGCTCGACGCGTTCGGCCCGCTGCTCGAACCCGCCGGGCAGTAACCTGGACCGACGATCGAGAGGGGATCGATGACGGGCGAACGGCGGCTCGAGGCCCTGCCGGGCAGGCAGGTGCTGGCCGACGGCGTCTACGAGCAGATCCGGGCGCTGATCATGAACGACGGCATCGAGCCGGGCGCGCGGGTCAACATCGACGAGATCGCCCGCGAGCTCGGCGTCTCGGGCACCCCGGTCCGCGAGGCGCTGGCCCGGCTCGAGTCGGAGGAGCTGGTCAGCAGGCTCCCGCTGCGCGGCTACCGCGTCACGGAACTGCTGGACCGCAAGGAAGTCGACGACATGTACGCGCTGCGCCTGCTGCTGGAGCCGCCCTCGGCGGCCCTGGCGGCGGCCGCGATGTCGGACGCTCATGTGGCGGCGTTGGAAGCGGAACTGGCGACGTGCCCGGCGGTCCCGGCGGAAGACGCGTACAAGGACTACAAGGCGCTGACCGCGCACGACCAGCGGCTCCACGAGCTGATCCTGCGCCTGGCCGGCAACGCGGCGGTCGAGCAGGCGTTCGCCCGCACCCACTGCCACCTGCACTTCTTCCGCCTGAACTACAACCAGCCGTTCGGCGAGCAGACGATCACCGAGCACCGGGCGATCGTGGACGCCCTGGTGGCGGGCAACGCGGCGGCGGCCAGGAAGGCGATGACGGACCACCTCGAGGTGGCGCGGGACAGGCTGCTGTCGCGGCTGTGACACACGAAGGCCGCACCGGGCGTACCCGGTGCGGCCTCCCCCGACGACGTCAGACGCTGGTCACTTGACCGGCATCGTCACCTCGTAGACGCGGGTCGGCGCCTTGCGGGCGCCCGCGAAACCGTTGGCCCACAGGGATTCCACCTGCGAGGACTCTTCGGAGTTCGGGTTCGCGTTGGTGCAGGACGGGCCGGGGCCGCCGCCCGACATCAGTTCCGAGCACGGGCCCTCGTAGTGGTCCGGGAGGCCCAGCGCGTGGCCGGTCTCGTGGGCCGCGATGCGGGTCTGGTTGTACTGCTCGGCCTGGGTGTAGTCGATGAAGATCGTGCCGCTGCCGTGGCCGTCGGTCTGGGCGTACGAGCCGCGCGGGTCGTTGCCCTCCGTGTAGTGCAGCGACGCGCCCGAGGAGCTTTCCTCGAGCTTGACGTTCGAGACCGCCGCGTTCCAGTTCGCCGCGCCCGCGTTGATCACGTCGCGGAAGGTGGGGGCGTCCGAGGTGTCGTAGTAGACGACCGTGGCCGCTTCCGGAGCTGCGAAGGCCGGGCCGGCCGTCAGCGGGGTCGCGATCATCGCCAGTGCGACGGCGGCACCGGGCAGCAGGTACTTCCGGGACATCGGGACTCCTTGCCGTGGGGAATTTGCCGGGTTTGCGCGCGCTGGGTGTCGAACTTACGGAATCCCCGGGCTCTTGTGACCCGACTTTCGTACTGCGCTGCGAACGGTGAATTACCAACCATCGCGGAGTCTTGACATGCACGATCGTGCATACCAGGATGCGCCGTCCGGCTCAGCCGACGGGGTCGGCCAGCGGGATCTCGCCCCGGCTGAGCCAGGATCCGCGCCACGCCAGATCGTCCCTGACCAGCGCTTCTCCGCAGTTGTCGCACTTCTCGCCCGGCCGGGTGAGCTGCCCGCAGCCGGCGTGCACCAGCTGCATCGGGCCGTACGCGCTCTTGGCCGAAGTGTGCGCGTCACCCCACGCGCCGAGGGCGTGCAGCACCGGCAGCGCGTCCGAACCGGCCTGGGTCAGGCGGTACTCGTGGCGGGTGCGGCCGCCGTCGCGGTAGGGGAGCTTCGTCAGCAGGCCGCGCTCGACGAGCTTCGCCAGCCGGGTCGTCAGCACGTTGTCGGCGATGCAGAGCTGGCTCCGGAAGTCTTCGAAGCGGGTGGTGCCCGCGGTCGCGTTGCGCAGGATCAGCAACGTCCACGGCTCGCCGAGGACGTCGGCGGCGCGGGCGATCGGGCAGGAGTTCTCCTCCCAGGTGGTCCGGCGGCTCATGGTGTGATCCCTCCTACCTGGCTTGCTTGGAGCAAGTCTACGCCGTACAGTCGGCCGCAGCTAGCTTGCAACGAGCAAGCCAGGTGCGAGAGGAGTTCGCCATGGACATCAAGGGTGCGGTGGTGCTGGTCACCGGAGCGAACCGCGGGCTCGGCCGTCAGTTCGCCGCCGCGTTGCTCGAGCGCGGGGCGGCCAAGGTCTACGCCGCCGCGCGGAACCCGGAGTCGGTCGACCTGCCGGGCGTGGTCCCGCTGCGGCTCGACGTGACCGATCCGGCGTCGATCCGCGAAGCCGCCGCGGCCGCCGGCGACGTCACGCTGCTGGTCAACAACGCCGGTTCGTCGACCGGGGCGTCGCTGCTCGGCGGGTCGCTGGACGACATCCGGCTGGAGATGGACACGCACTACTTCGGCACGCTGGCCGTGACGCGCGAGTTCGCGCCGATCCTGGCGCGCAACGGCGGCGGCGCGGTCCTCAACGTCCTGTCGGTGCTTTCGTGGTTCACCGCACCGCAGGTCGCGGCGTACTCCGCGGCGAAGGCGGCGGCCTGGTCGCTGACCAACGCGCTGCGCCTGGAGCTCGCGCCGCAGAAGACGCAGGTGACCGCGCTGCACGTCGGCTACATGGACACCGACATGGCCAAGCACGTCGACGGCCCGAAGATCGACCCGGCGTTCGTGGCCGGGCTCGCGCTCGACGGCGTCGAAGCGGGCCGGTTCGAGGTGCTCGCCGACGACCTCAGCCGGAACGTCCGCGCCGGGCTGGCCGGCGAACTCCCGGGGCTGTACCCGGCGCTGGTTTCCTGACCATTCGGAATGCGGTTTCCGGCACCCCGGAATGCCGGGCCGATCAACCCGGGCGTATTAATGTGCGGGTGCCGGAGAACGTCGCGGCCGGAATCGGCCGAACGAGGAACCGCTGGGGCGAAGGCGAACGGCTGCGCGGGGAAATCCTCGAAGCGGCCGGCCGCTTGCTCGCCGAGCTCGGCGGCGAGGACGGGCTGACGATCCGCGGTGTGGCGCGGGCCGTCGGCATCGCCCCGGCGAGCATCTACCAGCATTTCTCCGATCGTGCGGAATTGGTGCGCGGGCTCCTCGATCACGAATACGCACGGCTCGCCGAATCGATGCGCGTGGCCGAGGAGTCGGTCGGGGAAACCGATGCCGTCGGGCGCATCCGCGCACAGATTCACGCCTACTGCGCCTTCGCGATGCGGAATCCGGGGCACTACCGCCTGATGCTGGCGAACGGCGCCTCCGAGCTCGAGGCCGGTACGCGGCCGAAAGGCCCGCTCCTCGACGTGATCGATCGGCTGACGGCGGGCTTCGAGCGCTGCGTCGAGGCGGGCCACGAGCTCCGCGTCACCCCGGGCCGTGCGGCGGCGGTGGTGTTCGTCGGCGCGCACGGGCGGGTCGCGTTGTTCCACAGCGCGCTCAACCGGACCGGCGCTGAGCTGGTGGAGCCGTTCGTGGACGAGTTGGTTTCGCTGGTGTTCGCCTGATCGGACCTGTGGCGGGGCGGCCGGAAGATGCTTAGCATGGCTATGTAAATTTCCGGCAGCTTCGGGAGGTATCCGGTGGACGGCGTGCCCGCGTTTCCGATGACCCGGCGGTGTCCCTTCGACCCGCCCGCCGAACTCGGCGAGCTGCCGCCGGTTTCCCGCGTGCGCCTGTGGAACGGCGAGACGCCGTGGCTGGTCACGCGCTACGACGACGTGCGCTCGCTGCTGCGCGACACGCGGGTCAGCGCCGACTCGGACCGGCCCGGCTACCCGCACCAGACCGCGGCGTCGGCCGCCCGGCGCCACCGCGCGAAGTCGTTCATCACCATGGACGGCGCCGAGCACGCGGCGCAGCGCAAGCTGCTGACCGGCGACTTCCTGGTCAAGAAGATGGAGGCGCTGCGCCCGGCGATCCAGCGCATCGTCGACGGCCTCGTCGACGGGCTGCTGGCCGGCCCGAAGCCGGTCGACCTGGTGACGGCGTTCGCGCTGCCGGTGCCGTCGCTGGTGATCTGCGAGCTGCTCGGCGTGCCGTACGAGGACCGGGAACTGTTCCAGGACATCACGAAGGTGATGGTTTCGACCACGGCGACCCCGGCGGAAGCGTTGCAGGCCACCGAAGAACTGCTGGCGTACCTCGGTGGTCTGGTCGAGCGGAAGGCCGCGGCGCCGGGCGACGACGTGCTGAGCAAGCTGGCGGTGACGCAGTACGCGACCGGCCGGATGACCGCCGAAGAGGTCGCGTCCATGGGCCAGCTGCTGCTGGTCGCGGGCCACGAGACGACGGCGAACATGATCGCCCTCGGCACGGTCGCGCTGCTGGAGCACCCGGACCAGCTGGCGCTGGTGCGCGACGGCGACGCTGACCTGCTGCGCCGCGCGGTCGAAGAGCTGTTGCGCTACTTGAACATCACGCACACCGGGCGCCGCCGCGTCGCGACCGAAGACATCGAAGTCGGTGGCGAGGTCATCCGCGCGGGCGAAGGCATCATCGCGGCCGGCGACGTCGCGAACCGCGACGAAACGGTGTTCGAGCACGCCGACCGGCTCGACGTGACCCGCGAGGCCCGCCACCACGTCGCCTTCGGCTACGGCGTGCACCAGTGCCTCGGCCAGACGCTGGCGCGGGTGGAGCTGCAGGTGGTCTACGGGACGCTGTACCGCCGCATCCCGGAGTTGCGGCTCGCGGTGCCGGTTGAAGAGCTGGCGTTCAAGGACGACATGCTGGTGTACGGGGTGCACAGCTTGCCGGTCACCTGGTGACGCGGCTCAGCCGAGCTTCTCCCGCGCGTCGGCCAGGTCGTCCGGGGTCGGGGCGTCGTCCTGGGTGAGCTTGCGCCGCCAGTAGCCGGTGAATTCGATGGCGCTCTTGTCGATGCCCCGGCCGACGAGGTGCCGCCGCAGGGCGCGGACCGTCGACGCCTCGCCGGCCAGCCATGCCGCTACCTGTCCTTGTGGCCAAACCGCTTCACGCACCGATTCCACCAGCTTGGCCCCGTGCTCGGCGCCGTCGCGGTGCACCCACCGGACGTTCGGCAGCGCCTGCTCCTCGGCCGCGTCCGCCACCTCGACGAACACCAGCGCGTTGTCCACTTCGGACAGCAGGGTGGCGATCGCGGGCAGCGCCGTCTCGTCCCCGGCGAGCAGCACCGTGTCCGCCGTCGGTACCGGACGGCGGTAGGCCTCGTCCGGGCCGTAGCGGCCGAGGACCTGGCCGGGAGCCGCGGACCGGGCCCACTCCGTCGCCGGGCCCACCGCGCCGGGGTGCAGCACGAACTCGACGTCGATCGTGTCCCGGCCGCGGTCGCGCACCGTGTAGCTGCGCATCACCGGCCGCTCGGCCTCGGGGATCTCGAGGTACGCCTGGTACCAGCGCAGGACGTCGCCGCCGGCCGCGGGCAGCCGGACCGGACGGCCCGGCGGCGGGACCAGGAGCTTGAGCTGCTGGTCCGGCCACGCGGGCAGCTCGCCGAGGCCCTCGCCGGTGAAGGTGACGCGGACCGTGCGCGGCGTCGGCCGGTGCACCGCGGTCACTTCGAGCAGTCCGGTCGCGTTCACGGCTTCCCCAGGTATTCGCGCAGGTGTCGGGCGGTCAGGGTGGACGCGGTTTCGACCAGCTCGGCGGGTGTTCCGGTGAACACCACACGCCCGCCGTCGTGCCCGGCGCCGGGGCCGAGGTCGATCAGCCAGTCGGCGTGCGCCATCACGGCCTGGTGGTGCTCGATCACGATCACCGTGTTGCCCGCGTCGACGATCCGGTCCAGCAACGCGAGCAGCTGGTCGACGTCGGCGAGGTGCAAGCCGGTGGTCGGCTCGTCGAGGATGTAGGTCGAGCCCTTCTCGGCCATCCGGATCGCCAGCTTGAGCCGCTGCCGTTCGCCGCCGGACAGCGTCGTGAGCGGCTGGCCGAGCGTCAGGTAGCCGAGACCGACGTCGGCGAGGCGGTCGAGCACCGTCCGCGCGGTGCCGCCGTCGAAGAACTCGCGCGCCTCGGCGACGGACATCCCGAAGACCTCGCTGATGTTCTTGTCCCGCAGCTCGTACGTCAGCACCTGCGGCGTGAACCGCCGCCCCTCGCACTCTTCGCAGACGGACGCGACGCCGGCCATCATCGCGAGGTCGGTGTAGATCACGCCGAGGCCCTTGCACTTCGGGCAGGCGCCTTCGGAGTTGGCGCTGAACAGGCTCGCCTTGACGCCGTTGGCCTTGGCGAAGGCGGCGCGGATCGGGTCGAGCAGGCCGGTGTAGGTGGCCGGGTTGGACCGGCGCGACCCGCGGATCGCGGACTGGTCGACCACGACGACGTCGTCGCGGTGGGCGAGCGAGCCGTGGATCAGCGAGCTCTTCCCGGACCCGGCGACCCCGGTCACGACGGTCAGGACGCCGAGCGGGACGTCCACGCTGACGTCACGCAGGTTGTGCAGCTTCGCGCCGGTGATCTTGACGTGCCCGGTGGGCCGGCGCGGCTGTTCCCGCAGCGTGACGCGGTGGTCGAGGTGGCGCCCGGTGAGCGTGCCGGACGCGCGCAAGCCGTCGAGGTCGCCGGTGTAGCAGAGCCGCCCGCCGTCGGTGCCCGCGCCGGGCCCGAGGTCGACGACGTGGTCGGCGATCCGGATCGTCTCCGGCTTGTGCTCGACGACCAGGATCGTGTTCCCCTTGTCCCGCAGGCAGAGCAGCAGGTTGTTCATCCGCTCGATGTCGTGCGGGTGCAGCCCGACGGTCGGCTCGTCGAAGACGTAGGTGACGTCGGTGAGGCTGGAACCGAGGTGGCGCACCATCTTCACGCGCTGCGCCTCGCCACCGGAGAGCGTCGCGGATTCGCGGTCGAGCGAGAGGTAGCCGAGGCCGATCTCGACCAGCGAGTCGAGCGTGTCGCGCAGGTTGCCCAGCAGCGGCCGGATCGACGGCGCGTCGAGGCTCCGCACGAAGTCGGCGAGGTCGCTGATCTGCAGGGCGGCGCAGTCGGCGATGTTCTTGCCGTCGATCTTCGCCGAGAGCGAGGCCTGGTTCAGCCGGGCGCCACCGCACTCGTCGCAGGTCTTGAAGGTGGCGGCCTTCTCGATGAACGCGCGCAGCTTCGGCTGCAGCGACTCGACGTCCTTGTGCAGGTAGAGCCGCCGGACCTTCACCGCGAGGCCTTCGTAGGTCACGTTGGTCTTGCCGACCTTGACTTTGCAGGAGTCCTTGTGCAGCAGGGCGTCGAGCTGCTCCGGCGTGAAGTCGCGGATCTTGGCGTCGGGGTCGTAGAAGCCGGAGGAGAGGTAGGTCTGCACGTACCACGTGTCCGGGGTGAAGCCCGGGACCTGGATCGCGCCTTCGTGCAGGGAGAGGTCGAAGTCGAGCAGGGCGTCCACGTCGAGGTCGGACACCCGGCCGAGGCCCTCGCAGGCCGGGCACATGCCTTCGGGAAGGTTGAAGCTGAAGGCGCCGGACGTGCCGACGTACGGCTCGCCGAGCCGGGAGAAGGCGATCCGCAGCATCGCGTAGGCGTCGGTCGCGGTGCCGACGGTCGAGCGCGAGTTGGCGCCCATGCGTTCCTGGTCGACGACGATGGCCGCGCTGAGGTTTTCCAGCAGGTCGACGTCCGGGCGCGACAGGCTCGGCATGAACGACTGGAGGAAAGCGCTGTAGGTCTCGTTGATCAGCCGCTGGGATTCGGCCGCGATGGTGCCGAAGACCAGCGACGACTTGCCGGAGCCGGACACACCGGTGAACACCGTGAGCCGCCGCTTCGGGATGTCCAGGTCGATGCCGGTCAGGTTGTTCTCCCGGGCTCCCCGGACCTCGATCACGTCGTGGGTGTCGGCGGCCCGCCTGGGTGAAGTCATACCGTCCTTCTCGATGCTTTAGGCTGTAAAGTGATTCTTCGGTACATTACTTTATGGCGTAAGGAGTCGGCAAGGTGGTCGTCTTCGCGGGTCAGGGCGACGCCCGCCGCTCCATGGAACTGCTGTGGGGCCCGCGGCTGGGCGCCCCGCGCACCGGCCCGGGCCCCAAACCGGGCCTGTCCGTCGAGGCGATCGTGTCGGCGGCGATCGAGATAGCGGACGCCGAGGGCATGCCGGCCCTGTCGATGCGCTCGGTCGGCGAGCGCCTCGGCCGGACGGCGATGGCGTTGTATACGTATGTTCCGGGCAAGACCGAGCTGGTTGATTTGATGTACGACCGCACCCTGGCGGAGCTGCCTTCGTCGTACCCGTCGGCTTCGGGCTGGCGTGCGGCGGCGTTGGCGCTGGCTGATGCGTTGTGGGAACTGCATTTGCGGCACCCCTGGCTGCTGCAGGTGTCCCCGGCTCGCCCGGTGCTGGGCCCGGGGGAGTTCCACGTTCAGGAGACGTTGTTGTCGGTGCTGGCGTTGACGGGCTTGCCGCTGTCTCGGGTTCGCTGGGTGGTGTCGGCGCTGTTCAACATCGTGAGGGGCTCGGTCCAGGCGGCGGCGGAGTCTCGGCAGGCGGCGGCTGAGACGGGGCAGTCTGAGGAGGATTGGTGGTATGCGCGCTCGGCGTTGTTGGGGGAGTTGGTGCCGGACTTGACTTCGCGGTTTCCGACGGTGGCGCGGGTGGAGTACGAGCCGTCGGAGACGGAGGAGCCGTACCTGGAGAGGGAAGCGCGGTTGTCGTTCGAGGCGGGGGTGGAACTGCTGCTGGACGGCGTGGAGGCGGCGATCGCTCGGGCGCTTTGACCGCTGATGGCGAGGCTTTCATCGAGGACGGCCGTCGGCTTGGGACTTGGCGGGGGCGGCGGGGTTTCTGCATTGGGGGCCGGGTGGGGCGACGGCGGCCGGTGGGGTGCGGGCTCCCGGCGAGAGGGGCTGTGCGGAGCGGGACTGCCCCGCCTCGGGGTTCGGTGTGTGGGCCGATGGTGGAGGCGCGTGGGACTGGGACATTGGCGACCGAATGTGGGACGCGGGCTCGGATCGCGAGCGCTGCGCGGGGCGGGATAGCCGCCCGGGGCTTTGGGTGGGCCGGAGCCGGAGCCGGAGCCGGGGCTGGAGTCGGGGCTGGAGCCGGGGCCGGTGGCCGCGGCTTGGGGCCGGAGGCCAGCGGGGCGGGACAGCGGTCGGGACCGGGGCGGGGGCTGAGGCGGGGGCCGGAGGCGAGCGGGCGGGTATGTGGGCGCCCAACGTTGACGAGGGTGTAGGTCCGGAAATTTGGCCGGTGCCGGTGCCGGTGCCGGTGCGCGGGGCGTGGGTTGGGGCCGGAGGCGAGTGGGGTGGGTATGTGGGCGCCCGCATATTGACGCGGATGTAGGTCCGGGACCTTGGGGTGGGCCGGTGGCGGTGGCGGCCCGGAAACGGGAGTTGGGGCCGGGGCCGGAGGCTGGAGCCGGTGCCGGAGGCGGAGGCGGGGCGGGGCGGCGAGTGGGCCGCCGAAACGGGGGCGTGGGTGTAGGCCCGGAGCCGGTGGCTGCGGGCCTTACCCTTATTCGAGAGTGGTCAGGCTGCGAAGGGCAGCGGCTGGTGCAGGTTGTTGCGCCTGGGTTTTCGACGCTTGTCCAAGAACATCGGCGGGAGGAACTCCGGGTGACCATCCGCGGCGATGCGGACCTGCCAGCCCGAACGGTGCAGCAACCGGTGGTGATGGGCGCAGAGCAGGACCAGGTTAGCCAGCTCCGTCGGGCCGCCGTCGGCCCAGTGGCGGATGTGGTGACCCTGGCAGTGCCGGGGTGGGCGATGGCAGCCAGGGAAGGCGCAGCCGCGGTCGCGCAGGAACAACGCGCGGCGTAGGCCGGGGGTGATCAGGCGGCGGGCTCGGCCCACATCGAGGGGTTCGCTTTGGGCGCCGAGGACGGCGGGGATCAGTTTGCAGTCGCAGGCGTGGACGCGGGCCTCGGCCGCGGAGATCCGGCCGGTGTCGCCCAAGGTCGCGGTGCCGAGACCGGACTGCAGGTCGGCCAGGGACACCGCCACCAGCACGTGGGCGCGTTCCCCGGCCTGCATCGGCAGGTCCGGGGCGTTGAGGGCCAAGTCCACCGCGTCGGAGAACGCGTCGCCGTAGCGTTCCTGCGGGGAGCGCAGGTCGGGACCCTCGTCGGGGGTGGTGCGGCGCTCGGCCAACGCGTCGAGCAGGGCGTGGGCGCGGGTGCCGGTCTCGTCGTCGAAGCGGCCCGACAGCTCCCATGTTCCGGTGCGTTTGCGACGTAGGGAGAGTTCGCGGGCGGGGGTGACCGGGTCGGTGTCCAGAGGCGGGGCGCCGTCGGGGTCGAGGTGGGCGATGATGCGGGCGCCGAGGGCGGCGACCTGTTTGTGGCCGGCGTCGGCGGCGAAGGTGAGCAGATCCGCTTCGGCGCTCTCGCGGTGCTCGACCGGGATCCGGGTCAACGTCTCGACGATCGTGTCGATCATCGGGGTGCTCAACCCGCCGGAGGCAGCGGCCACGGCGGTGGCGGGGGCCAGGGCGGGACCGGCATCGAGAGAACGGCTGGGGTGCAGGGCGTGGGCGCGGGTGACAGTACGTTCGGCGGCCGCGCGGGGGACGTCGGCGAGGTGCTCGAACAACCGCGCCACCGAACGGTAGCCGAACAGTTCCTGCACACCGCGGGACTCGATTTCCACCAGCAGTGCACCGATTTCGGCCTCAGCGGAGCGGACGACGGTGAGCAGGGAGCGGAGGCGGTCGGCCAAGGCCTCCGCGTCCGCTTGCCACACCGCTTGTCTGTCCACACCCCGAGATTACCGCCAATACGAACACCTGTTCATCACTCGATCAGGTGGGCTTCGATCAAGAACCGGGTCGTATGCGCGACGAACGGCCCGTCCCGCTCGATCAGCTCGTGCAGCTCCCTCAACTTCGGCAAGTACTGCTCCACCGTGAACCCCGGCACCATCCAGATCACCTTGCGCAGGAAGTAAACCACCGCGCCGATGTCGAAGAACTCCGTGCGCAGGGACTCCGAACGCAGGTCGACGACCTCGAAGCCCGCCGCCGTCGCCGCTGCGGCCGCGTGGGACGGGTTGCGGCTGTCGCGGGACGAAAAGGGTTGCTCCCCAAGGAAGAACTCCACCAGCTCGAACACGCTCGCCGGGCCGACCTGCTGGGAGAAGTACGTGCCTCCGGGACGCAGGACGCGGGCGATGTCCGGCCACGAGGTCGTCACCGGGTGGCGGCTGGAGACCAGGTCGAACACGTCGTCCGCGAACGGGAAGTCCGAAGTGGACACCACGGCGACCCCGCGTGGACGCAGGCGGGCCGACGCGCGTGCGACATTCGGCGGCCAGGACTCCGTTGCGACCGTCAACGGCGGGAGCGTGGGGCAACCGTCGAGGACTTCGCCGCCGCCGGTTTCCAGGTCGAGGGCCGATTCGACGGCGGCGAGGCGGTCGGCCAGCAGGCGCTGGTAGCCCCACGAGGGGCGGGCCTCCGTGGCGCGGCCGTCGAGCCACGAGAAGTCCCAGCCGTCCACGGAAACTGTGTCGGCTTCGGCCACCAGTGCCTCGAACCGCGAGCGGCGTGCCGGGGGCGGTGGGACGGGTTTGGCGAGGGTGACCGCCGAGAACGGCACCACCACCGGGCCGCGCCGGGTTTCCACCGTGCACGTCGTGAGATCCCGCGCCGCCAGGTCGCCCAGGGCGTCGGTGAAGCCGCCCTCGACGCGGTACCGGACCACGACCCGCGTGCCCAATGGCAGCTCGCGCAGCAGCTTCACAACCGCGCGCTCAGCTCGTCGTCGGACGGCTCGACTAGGAACGTGCCGTCGGCCCAGACGATCGTGGGGATGCGGCGCGCGCCGTTCTGCAGTTCGCGGACCCGCGCTTCCGCGGCCGCGTCGGCCTCGACGTCCACATAGGAATACTCGATGCCGAGTCCGTCGAGCAAAGCGCGGCTGCGCTTGACGTCCGGGCACCAGGATGCGCCGTACACCGTCAGACTCACGAAACTACCTCCGAAACTTCGGCGGGAACGGGCGCGGGGTGGCCCAGTTCCGTGAGCCACCCCCGGAACACGCGGTGCAGGGCCTCCGCGCCGACGACCGCGCCGGGGAAGCCGAATTCGCGCGGGTGGACGACGAAGCCGCGTTGTTGCGGGCCGCCGAGTCCGCCGTGCGAACCGACGTGCGTCTCGAACGGGGACGCCTGGTCCGACTCCGGGTCGTAGCGGCTGTTGATCATGATGTCCGCGCAGTGCGGGAACGTGTCGACGCGCCGGATCAGGTCCGCCGCGTGCGGGCCGTACGGCGGCAGCGGGTCCTCGCCGATGACGACGCCCGTCGCGAGCCGGTGCAGTCCGTCGCGGCCCAGCACCACCGGGCCGAATTCGCGGCTGCGGACCAGCAGGAACCCGACGCCGGGGTGGTCCACCAGCGACGGCAGCAGGTCGGGGAACTCGCGCTCGATCGTCTCCAGCTCGACGCGGCCTTCGTGCTCGGTGAACGACACCATCGCGACGTGCCCGGACACGACCGCGACCACGCCCGGCGCGACCCGGGTGACCGCGCCGGGGGAGCCGGACGTCGTGCGCGGGCGGTCTCCGGCGCACTCCGCGTTCTCCACCCGGGCCCGCAGCCGGCGCGCGATCAGGCCGCCGCTCTTCGTCGCCTCCGCCAGCGCCGCGTTGATCTGCCAGCTCTCGGCCTGGCGCCGCTTGCCCGCGGACGCCGGGGGCGAGCCGCCGCACAGCCGTCCGACGTACGCCTCGATCGTCTCGCCGAAGCGCTGCGAGAACGCCTGGCCCTGCGTCTGGCCGTGGTCCGACAACGCGACGACGTGGTAGCGGCGCGGGGCGAGCCGCGAAGCCCGGTGCAGCCGCGCGATCTGCTGGTCGATCGAGCGCAGCACCGACAGCGTGTCGAAGCGCTCGATGCCGGAGTGGTGCGCGACTTCGTCGTAGCCGAGGAAGTCCGCGTACACCACCGGGCGGCCGGCGAGCATGTCGCCGAGGATCGCCGACACGACGACGTCGCGCGCGATCACCGTCGTGCCCGGCCGCGCGAGGGGGTACCAGCCGCCGCGCGGGACCCGCGGCACGACACCCGCGCGGCGTTGGCGGACCGACGCGCTGATCTCGCGGAAGACGTCGGCGAGCGCGACGACGAACGTCCGCAGCGCGTTGATCGGGTTCGCGAAGTAGGCGTAGTAGCCCGCGCCGAGCCGGTCGCGACGACGGCGCAACAGTTTCTTCGGCACCAGCACCGGGATCGAGCTCATGGTGAGGCTGACGTGGTCGGCGTCGCCGGAGAACAGGTTCCCGTGGCTCGCCCCGCCGCCCGACAGCAGGCCGTGCCCGTCGGAGTGGCGCCGCTCGATCTCGGCCGCGTCGGTCGGGTGCGCGCACGCCATCACGTGGTCACGGTCCTTTTCGTACCAGCGGAAGCCGAGGATGTCGTGGTTGGAGCCGTGCAGGATGCCGCAGACGCTCGCGCCGGTCTGCGAGCTCCAGTCGGTGTGCCACGGCGTCAGCGCGTGGCTGTCCTCGGCGAGCCAAGCGGCGAACGTCGGCATGTCGCCGTCGCGGATCGCGCGGCGGACGGTGTCGAAGCCGAGGCCGTCGATCTGCAGGAACACCACGCCGGGCGGCTGACCGGCGTCGCCGGGCGTGGCGGCGTGACGACGGCGGCGGCGGTTCGCGCGGCGGAAGAAGATCTCGTCCTCGTCGATGGCCAGCCCGGCGGAGATGAGCGCGCCCACCCCGGCCATGGCGACGGTGACGAGCACCGCGGTCCGGAAGCCGTCGATCTCGACGCCGGGCACGGTGTGGAACACGGCGAGCGTCCCGGCGCCGAGCAGCAGGAACCCGGAGAGACCGAAGGTGAAGAACGCCAGCGGGTAGGCGATGCGCATGACGAGCGGCCAGGCGACGCCGGCGAGCAGGCCGAGCAGCAGCGCGCACACCGTCGGCTGCCACCAGTGCGTCATCCGGAAGCCGGGCAGGAGGACGTCGAGCAGCCGCAGCGCGCCGGTCACCGCGGCCCAGACCAGCAGGATCCGGGCGACGGCGCGGCCACCGCGCAGCAGCCTGCCCTTGGGCGCGGTCGTCGTCACACTCGCTCCTTGGTCTTGCGCCGCCACCGGGAGATCAGGTTCAGCGCCACGGTGACCAGCAGGACGAGCACCGTCGCCAGCAGCGTCGCGATGAGCGGGGAGTCGAAGATGCCGCCGCTGAGGATGCCGAGCAGGCTGTACGCGGTCGCCCAGAGCACGCACGCGACGAGCGCGGCGGGCAGCAGGCGCCGCCACGGGTAGCTCAGCGCGGCCGCCGCCAGCAGCACCGGGATCCGGCCGGCCGGGACGAGCCTGCCGATCACGATGAGCTGCCAGCCGCGGCGGGTGAACTGGTCGCGGGCCTTCTCGAGCCGTTCGGCGGGCTGGCGGCGGCTGATCCAGCGGAACGCGGCTTCGCTGCCCAGGCGCGGGATCCCGAACGTCACGACGTCGCCGACGTACGCGCCGAGGACGGAAAGGACGATCACCAGCGGCAGCGAAAGGTGGTCGGTGGTGGTGGCGACGGCGGCCGCGGCGCCGACCACCGCGCCGGTGGGCACGATCGGGATGATCGAGCCGAGCAGCACGCCGCCGAACACCGCCGGGTAGCCCAGCGAGGCCGGGTCGGTCCAGTTCACGCGCGGTCCTCACGCGCCGGGAGCACGACTTCGGCGCCGGGCTCGGTGAACAGGACTTCGGTGGCGATGCCGTGCTTGCGCACTTCGGCCGCGAACACCCGCGGCGGGTCGGCGAGCAGCCGGCGCATCCGGGCGGTCCGCCGCAGCCCCGGCACGGCGAGGGTGCCCCAGTGCACGGGCACGGCGGCGCGGGCCCGGACGAGTTCGGCGGCCTTCGCGGCGCGGGCCGGGTCCAGGTGGCCGGGCCCGAGGTTCGGCCCCCAGCCCCAGACCGGCAGCAGGGCGACGTCGACCGGGCCGAAGGCCGCCATCCCGGCGAAGAGGTCGGTGTCGCCCGCGTTGTAGACCGTCGTGCCCGCGGCCTTGACCAGGTGCCCGACGGCGGGGCTCTGCGGGCCGTGGGTGAGCCGCGGCCCCCACCGGTGCCCGGAATGGACGGCTTCGGTGGCCGTGACGGTCAGCCCGCCGTCGGTCAGGGTCTCGCCGGGCGCGATCTCTTCGACGCGCCGGAAGCCCTTCTTGGCGAGCCAGCTCCCGGCGCCTTTCGGGACGACGACGCGGGTGTCCCGGCCGAGCAGCTTGAGCGAGGGCGGGTGGAGGTGGTCGCCGTGCAGGTGGGAGAGCAGCACGAGGTCGACGCCGGCGTAGCTCTCCGGCGGTGGCGGCGGGACGACCCGGGTGAGCCCGCCGACGCGCGCGGTGAGCACCGGGTCGGTCAGCACGACCCGGCCACCGAGTTCCAGCCGGACGGTCGAATGGCCGAGGAATCGCAGGTTGAAGCCGCTCACGCTGTCGAGTATCGCCTTCGCGCCGCGCGAACGCCCGGCGGAGTGGCGCGGACAACGCTGCCCGGTGACGGCTCGCTAGCGCACGGCTCCCCGCTGACGCCCGGCCCGTCTCAGGCGGAGGCGTCGCCGGGCGCGTCGCCACCGCGCGCGCAGGTCCGTCCGGAGCGCTTGTTCTGCCTCGCGGTGCATGCCGATTTCGTGCAGCAGCTCGGCCACCCGGATCTGCTTGTCGGTCGGCACCTCAGCGGCCCGCGGGCAGCAGGGACGAGATCCGCAGCGCCGACGTCCCGAGCCCGGTCGGCTGCCCGAGGCCGGGGTGGTGGCCCAGCTCGAGCTCGGTGTACCGGCCGGCGTTCCGGTGCCAGTGGGCGACCCCGGCCAGCCAGTCGCGCAGGTGGTCCGCGGGCGCGGCGTGGCGGAACTCCGCGAGCCGGGCCTCGGCCAGGTCGGCGACCACCGAGAAGGCGCGCTCCTCCGAGCAGTCCAGGAAGTTGCGCACCACGAGCACGCTGTTGTTCAGCTCGCCCTCGGCCCGGATCTCCTTGCGGTAGGAGTACAGGTCGTTGAGCAGTCCCGCGTAGTCGGCGGCGACGGGGGCGAGGGGCGAGCGGGGCCCGGTGAGGCTCATCGAGAGGTCCGCGCCGAACGTGCGGCGCCGCATCTCGACGTGGTCGATCGGATCCGGGATCCGGTTCTGCGCCAGGTTCGCCAGCCGCCACAGCCAGCTTGCCGTCATCGACTCGACGGCGCGGCGCACGGCGTCGCGGTTTTCCGTCCGCGGCCAGAGGTCGGCGAGCGCGGTTTCGAGGGCGTTCAGCGGCGACGGCGGCTTGTCCGCCATGAAGCGCGCCAGGCGTTCGTTGCACGCCTTCGCCGCCGCGAGGTCGCGGGTCGCGCCGAAGACGTCCTGGTAGTAGTCGTCGGCGAAGGTGCTCCAGGTCAGCCAGTCGCTGGTGACGTCGAGCCGTGCCGCCGTCGCGTCCGGGTGGATGCCCGCCGCGCACAGCGGCAGGTCGGCGGCGCGCAGCTTCCGCTCGTCCCAGAGCAGGCCGTCGAGGAAGCCCACCCGCCGCGCCCAGTCGACGTTGCGGCGGCGGCAGGACTCCAGGTGCGGGCTGAGCCGCGGCGGGAACGGCGCCTCGACCGGCGGCGGCGTCGAAACCTCGCCGAACGGGGTGTGCGAGTACGCCCGCAGCCGCTGCGGCGCGGTCTTGAGCACCGAGGCGAAGATGCGCGCCGCGGACGTCCCGAGGCCGGTCGCGCCGAGCTCCGGGCGGTCGTCGAGGGCCCCTTCGTTCATGTACCGGCTGGAGCGCAGGTGCCACTCGTGCCCGCCGGCCTGCCAGTCCTGCAGCCCCTTGACGTAGGCGAACGTCGCCGCGCGCTCGGCCGGGTCGACGTGATGCTCGTCGAACAGCGCGGGCACCTCGGTGAGCGCGGTGTGCTCGAACTGGTGCAGCCGCGAGGTGATCAGGTCGTTGACGGCGTCGGCCGCCCGCTGGGTGGGGAGGCCGAGGAACTCCTCGAACACGAGCACACCGTTGGACAGCTCGCCCTCGTCCTGCACCTCGCGCTGGTAGGAGAAGAGGTCGTTGCGGAGGTGGACGCTGTCGGCGAAGCAGTCGCGGAGGACTTCCATCGGCCGCGAGGCGGCGATGGCGTCGGGCACCTCGGCGTGCACGGAGTGCTCGATCAGGTTCGCCGACCACGGCGCGCCGCCGACCTTCCGCCGCATCTCGACGTACTCGATCGGGTTGGCGAGCCGGCCTTCGTTGATGTTGGCGAGTTCCCAGAGCGACTCGTCCAGCAACGCTTTCGTGCTGTCGGTGAAGCGCTTCCGCCAGCCGGCCGACCGGTACGGCACGGTCCGGGCCCAGAGGTCCGCGAGCCCGCGCTCGACCGGGTTCTCCGGTTTCGCGGTGATCTCGCCGTCGGCGGGCATGAAGAGCTCCAGCCGATCGAGGTACGTGTGCGCGCTTTCGATGTCGCCGGTGCGCTTGTAGAGCTCGAGGAAGTGGTCGTCGAAGTAGAAGACCCAGACGTACCAGTCGGTGATCAGGTCGAGCTCTTCGGCGCCGGCGTCCGGGTGGGTGTAGGCGCAGAGCAGGGCGTAGTCGTGGGAATCGAGGTCGTGCTCGGTCCAGATGACGGTGCCGTGCTGCGGCACGCCGATCATGTCGAGCCCGGCCGCCCAGGCCTTGCTGTGAACGCGCGCGCGTTCGAGGTGCGGGTTCAACCGGGCGGGGTGGGGGAGGTAGAAGTCGGGGAGGACGAAGGGCTGCTCGGGCACCCTGTGAGGCAACCAAACGCGGCGGGTACCGCCAAGGGCCCCGGCCGGGTTGCACACGAACGGGCCGGACGCGTCCCCCGGCCGGCCCAGCGGAGGTCACGACCCGGTCAGCGCCCGCCGGGTGGGCATCGCACGATGGGGGACGAACCCGAGCGAGGAGAGCGCATGACCGAGGAAACCCGAGTGACGCACAACCCGGACGAAAGCCGGTACGAGGTGTGGGTGGGGGACGAGCTGGCCGGGATGGCGTTCTACGAGCAGCGCGGCGAGCTGACGGTGTTCACCCACACGGAGATCGACGACGCGTTCGCCGGGCGGGGGCTGGGGAAGGTGCTGGCGGCGGGAGCGTTGGACGACGTCGTGGCGGCGGGGCGGACGATCGTGCCGGTGTGCCCGTTCATTGCGGGGTACCTGCGGAAGAACCCGGGGTACGAGGAGCACGTGCGGTGGCCGAAGGGCTGAGGTCGGTCGGGTCGGGCGCGGGTTGGGCGGGCCGGGCGCCGATGCCGTGAATGACTCATTCATGGCGTCGGACGACAGGAATGAGTCATTCACGTCGTTTGGCGACCGGGGTACGGCGAGGTGGTGGGGCAGGCCGGTCGGCCGCGGTCCGGTGGCGCGGGCGGAGCCGACGCGGCGGATCGTTGCATCGGCGGGCTCGCCCGATGTCTTGAATGACTCATTCAGGTCGCCGGAGGTCCTGAATGACTCATTCAAGACATCCCGGGGCCGCTCGAGCCGGCCCGCCGAACCCGATCCGGCTTTGCCGGGACCGGCAAAGTCACGTGTGCGCGATCGGCCGGATCCGCCGCGATGTCATGAACGACCCCCTCACGACGCCCGGGCACCGATCCCCGGGCGCCGCCTCCCGCGCACCGAGCTTGCCGAAGGCGGTGTCGCGAATGACTCATTCGGGACCTCCAAAGCCGCCAATGACTCATTCGCGACCTCGCTCGCACTGCCCACCCCGCCTACCGCCGGTGAAGCGAGCCGGGGCCGGCGACTTTGCTGGAGCCATGGCGTCGGACGACAGGAATGAGTCATCCACGTCGTTCGGCGACAGGGGCACGGTCGGTGGCGCGGCCGGGCGCCGGCTTCACAGGTCGCGAATGACTCATTCGCGACCCCCGCGGAAGTCGCCCATGCCGCCGCAGTGGTCGAGCACCGGCGTAGGGGAAGCGGTGCCGGGCGGCGGTGGGCGGGCGTGTCCGGGCCGCCCGGAGGTCGCGAATGACTCATTCGGGACCTCCAAAGCCGCCAATGACTCATTCGCGACCTCCCGCGAATCCCCGCCTGCTGGGCCGAAAGCGTGAGGGGCGCTACGCCGTACGGGTCCAGAGTGAGAGGTATGTCCGGATCCATTGGTTATTAACCAACCTTCGTCGGTGTTGCGTTGGTTGCTCGGCAACGAAAGTGACCGGCGCAGGCTTCGAACCGGCAAACTGGAGGAAGTTGATGACTCCCCGGAAAACCGCTCTCAAGACCTTCGCCGTCTTGTCGGCAGCGGCGCTGACGAGCGGTGTGTGCGCGTCGGCGGCCACCGCGTCCCCACTGGCCTTCGCGGAAATGCAGGCCCACGCCATCACCGGTGCGACCCAGGTCGCGCAGACGCTGGGCGCCGCCTCCGGTGGTGTCTACCTCGAGAACGGCAAGGCCGTCGTGAACGTCGTCGACGACGCCGCGCTGCAGAAGGTGCAGGCCGCCGGGCTCAGTGCGAAGAAGGTCAAGCACACCTTCGCCGCGCTGACCGGTGTCAAGAACCAGCTGGACGCGGTGAAGAACGTGCCGCAGACCGCGTGGGGCATCGACACCAAGACCAACCAGGTCGTGGTCAAGGTCTACGACGCGGCCAGCAAGACCACCGCCGACAAGGTGGCCGCCGCCGCCGCGAAGTACGGCGACAGCGTTCGCGTCGAGCACCGGACCGGCAAGCTCGAGCTGCACATCGCCGACGGCGACGCCATCCAGAACAGCCAGGGCCGCTGCTCGCTCGGCTTCAACGTGACCAAGGGCGGCGAGCCGTTCCTGCTCACCGCGGGCCACTGCACCAACCTGGGCGGCACCTGGTCCGGCGGGGACGTCTCCGGGGCCGAGGTCGTCGAAAGCGACTGCCCGGGCGCCGACTCCGGCCTGCTGACCCGTCCGAACGGCTCCGGCCCCGGCGAGATCAACACCGGTCAGGCGATCACCAGTGCCGCCGAGCCGACCGTCGGCGAGCAGATCCAGAAGCAGGGCTCGACCACCGGTGGTGGCAGCGGCGAGGTCACCTCGGTCGACGAGTCGGTCAACTTCGACGTCGGCGTGCTCAACCACGAGTTCGGCACCACCGCGCACACCGACCACGGTGACTCCGGTGGCCCGGCGTACGACGGTTCGAAGGGTCTGGGCACGCTGTCCGGCGGCGACACCGTGACCAGCTACTTCTACCCGCTCACCCTGGAGCTGCAGGCGTACGGCCTCGAGCTCGCCTGATAGCCGGAAGGGCCCCTTTCACGCGCGTCGAGGGCGCGGGAAAGGGGCCCTTTCTCATGCCTCCAACCGCTTCGCGCGGTAGACGGCGTCGGTGTGGTGGCCTTCGCCGCGCGTCTCGCACGTCTCGACGACCCACTTCCACGGGTCGCCCAGGAACGTCGTGATCTCCTCCGGCTCGAAGTACAGCTCCTCCGGGGGCTTCTGGCCGTCGAACTCGCGCATGGCCTTCGGCGAGTGCCCGACGACCAGCAGCGAGCCGCCGGGCTTGATCGCCGCCGCGGCCGCGGTGAAGACGTCGCGGCGCAGTGCCGGCGGCAGGTGCATGTACTGCGCGGAAATCAGGTCGTACTGCTCCTCGGGCTGCCACTTCAGGATGTCGCGGTGCAGCCAGCGGACGGTCACCCCCGCTTCCGCCGCCGCTTCTTCCGCGCGGGCGAGCGCGACGGTCGAGATGTCGGCGCCGTCGACCGTCCAGCCCGCCTTGGCCAGCCAGATCGCGTCGCCGCCCTCGCCGCAGCCGAGGTCGAGGGCGTGCCCGGGTTTCAGCCCGTCGACCTCGGTGCTGAGGTTGACGTTGACGTTCCCGCTCCAGATCCGGTGCTCGTCGCGCTGGTACATCTGCTCCCAGAACTCCTGCTTGAGCATGTTCTCGACGATCATCGGCTGGTCGTGCGCGTGGGACATGGTTCCTCCTCGGTGACGTCCCCAGCATGCGGAGGATGTCGCCGAGAAGGCAAATCGTGTTGCCGATCCGGCAACTCAGGCCGGGCCGTACACCTGCATCTCGTACAGCGAGTAGCCGTACGACGTGCCGCGCGTGACGCCGTCCATCCGCACGTACCGGCCGCTGCCGGTCAGGCCGGTGAGGTCGTCCGCGCCGCCGTTGCCGGTGGTCGTGCTGTAGATCGTCGTCCACGTCGAGCCGTCGGCGGACGTCTGGATGCGGTACGCCTTCCCGTACGCGGCTTCCCAGCTCAGCTTGACGTGCGAGATCGCCTTCGCGGCGCCGAGGTCGACGCGCAGCCACTCGCTCGCGGAGCCCTCTTTGGACGCCCAGCGCGTACTCGTCAGGTTGCCGTCGAAGGCCGCGCTCGCCGGGTAGGACGACGACTCCGTGGACGACGCCGTCGCGGTTTTTCCTTGCGAAAGCAGGGTTTCGGTGCCGGTGACCGTCACGCCCAGCGAAACGGTCCTGGTCCCGCCGGTGATCGTGACCGTCGCCGAGCCGGGTGCGGCGTTCGCGGCCGCCGCGACCGTGACCGTCGAGGTCCCGCCGGCCGGCACCGACGCCGGGGCGAAGGACACGCTGACCCCCGCCGGCGCGCCGCTCGCGGACAGCGCGACGGCGTCCGTGGCCGTGACGGTGGCCGTCGCCGAAGCACCCGGCGCGACCGTCACCGACGACGGTGCCACGCTGAGGCCCGAGCTGCTGCCGGCCGCGGTGAACGTCCACCGCGCCTGCGTCCCGGAGCAGCTGCCCGCGGTGAGCGTGGTGCCCGAGGCGCGGAAGCACTTCTTGCTCGTCTGGATGTCGGAAATGGTGCCGTCCGGGTTGATCGACCACTGCTGGGCCGGTCCGCCGGTGCAGGTCTGCAGCACGATCGAGCTGCCCGAGATGCCCGCGCACTTGTCGTCGGTCACGAGGAATGCGCCGTGGAAGGTGAACCGCTGGGCGGTGCTTCCGGTGCAGGCGGCCACTTTCAGCGTGGTGCCGCTGCTCGGTGCTTCCAGGCAGGTGCCGGTGGAGTCGTTCCGGTACTGGCCGACGGTGGTGTTCGGCTGCGCGCCACCCCAGCACTCACCGGTGCTGGTGTTGAAGATCGGCGTCGCGTCGTACGGCTCGTCCGACGGCGGGTCGACGACGACCGGCTCCGTCACCGGCGTGTTGTCGGGGTTGTAGTGCGTGAGCGCGTCTTCGCAGTCGATCGCGTCGAAGGCGCTGCCGCCCTGGCCGCCGAGCCAGAGGTCGATGTGGCGCAGCCCGGGACCGCCGTTCGGGCCCTGGCTGTTCCAGTCGTCGGAACACTCGTCGCAGCCGTCCTCCATGATGAAGTACTTCTTGACCCGCGGCACCCAGACCTTGGTGCCGGGCTTCAGTTCGTCGCTGCTGGTGGCGAACGTGATCGGGTCGGCGTAGCTGCCCTTGCCGCCCGCGGTGTCGTGGATCCGCGGGTACGAGATGTCGCCGCCGGGCGGGGTGTTGTCCCACCAGCCGTAGAAGGTGAGGAAGGTGGGCTGTGTGGTGGCCGCGTTCGCCGGGCCGCCGGTCGTGGTGAGCAGGGCGAGGATCAGGGTCGCGACGAGCACGAGCGCGCGCCGGGTCATGCTGCCTCCGGGAGGACTGGGCGGACGATGACTGCGGCGTGGCTCCCAGGTTCGCCGGGCGGGGGCGGCGCGTCAAGCCCCTTCGTAAACTTTCCTGACGAATAGGTCGTGGTGTCCCGGTCGGCGGGATTCCACTGGTGGGTAAGCGCTTTCCTCGGTGAAGATGGCGGCATGGGAGAACAGCGGGAAATCGTGGTCACCGGCGGCGGCACCGGCATCGGGCTGGCGATCGCCGCCCGGTTCGCGGCGGCGGGTGAGAAGGTCACCGTCACCGGGCGCCGCAAGGACGTGCTCGAAGCCGCGGCCGAACGGATCGGCGCGCGGGCGGTGGCCTTCGACGCGAGCGATCCGGCGGCCGTTCAGGCGGCGCTGGCCGAGCTGCCGGGCCGGGTCGACGTCCTGGTCAACAACGCCGGCGGCAACACCGACCGGGTCCGCGAAGCACCCGCGCCCGGCGACCTGGCCGGGCTGGCCGACGCGTGGCGCGCGAACTTCGAGGCCAACGTCGTCTCCGCGGTCCTGGTGACGGCCGCGCTGAAGCCGCGCTTCGCGGACAACGCGCGCGTGGTGACCCTCGGCTCCATCGCGGCGAAGCAGGGTTCCGGTTCGTACGGCGCGGCGAAGGCCGCGATCGAGGCGTGGAACACCGACCTCGCGCGGCAGCTCGGCCGCGCCGGCTCGGCCAACGTCGTGGCGCCGGGCGTCACGCTCGACACGGAGTTCTTCCACGGCACGGTTTCCGAAGAGTGGATCGACGCGCGGGTCGCCGTCGCCTTCGACAAGCGGGCCGGCACGCCGGACGAGGTCGCGGAAACGGTCGTGTTCCTGGCCTCGCCGGGGGCCGGCCACGTCACCGGGCAGGTCGTGCACGTGAACGGTGGCGCGTACGGGGCCCGCTAGGCCATCCGGGTCGCAAGCCGGCCGGAAGTCCCACGGGGGCGCCGGTTCTCTCCATGGTGGAAGGGAGAGCACTCCACCGGAAGAGAGGTGTGATCCGCTGTGACGGCAGCATCCGCAACCCCGGCCCTCCCGACGACGCGACCGGCCGGATGCCCGTTCGACCCACCCGAGAGCTACGCCGAGCTGCGGGAAACCGCGCCGACGTCGCAGGTCAGCTGCCCGGCCGGGATGGACGCCTGGCTGGTGACGCGCTACCGCGACGTCCGCGCGGTGCTCGCCGACCGCGCGCTGAGCTCGCGGGGCGCGTCCTCGGTGCACGTCAACCCGAACGCCGACCTCGACGAGGAGGTCAGCCCGGGCTCCATCATCCAGCTCGACGGCGCCGAGCACTCGCGGCTGCGCAAGAAGGTGATCGCGGAGTTCACCGTGCGGCGCGTGGAAGCGATGCGCGGCTATGTCCAGGAGCTGGTGGAAAGCCACCTCGACGCGATGCTGGCGAAGCCGGGTGGCGCGGACCTGGTGGCGGACTTCGCGTTGCCCATCCCGTCGCTGGTGATCTGCGAGCTGCTCGGCGTGCCGTACGCGGACCGTTCGCGGTTCCAGCGGCAGAGCGGCTTGCTGGTCAGCACCGACGCCACTCCCGAAGAGGGGAAGCAGGCGTACGACGAACTTTCCACGTTCCTGGCCGAGTTGTTCACCGACAAGCGGAAGAATCCGCAGGACGACCTGTTCAGCAGGCTGATTTCCCGCGGCGAGGCGGACGGCGACCCGCTGTCGATGGAGGAGCTCGTCGTGCTCGGGCTCAGCCTGCTGGTGGCGGGGCACGAGACGACGGCGAACATGATCGCGCTCAGCGCGCTGGTGCTCATGGAGCAGCCCGCGCAGCGCGACGCCGTGCTCGCCGAGCCGGAGCGGGCGGTCGAGGAGCTGCTGCGGTACCTGTCGGTCGTGCAGTTCGGGGTGCTGCGGTACGCGACCGCGGACGTCGAGGTCGGCGGGCGCCGGGTGAAGGCGGGGGAGTGGCTGGTCGCGGCGCTGAACTCGGCGAACCGGGACGAAGAGCTGTTCCCGGGCGCGGACAAGCTGGACTTCGGCCGCGAGTCGCCGCGCACGCACGTCGCGTTCGGCTTCGGCGCGCACCAGTGCATCGGCCAGCAGCTGGCGCGGGTGGAGCTGCAGGAGGCGTTGACGCGGTTGTTCCGCCGGGTGCCGGATCTGCGGTTGGCGGTGCCGCGGGAGTCGTTGGCGTTCAAGCACAACACGCTGGTGTACGGGGTCCGGGAGCTGCCGGTGGCGTGGGGCTGATTCCGCCGGACGGGTTACCGTGCAAGCTGACCCGTGAGGAGCAGCATGACCGCACGCCGGCTCTGGGCAGCCGTGGAACCGTTGCACGCCGTCGTCTACTTCGCGCCCGAGACCGCGGCGGCGGCCAAGGCGGCAGGGTTGCGCGGCTACTGGATGGGTTACTTCGCGGGCCGCCTGGCGCCGCTGGGCCCGATCGGCCCGGAGCCGGCGGCGGCGGTGCTGTTCGGCTTCGCCCCGGCGATGGTGGCGCGGGCGCTGCCGGACGCGTGGTCGTTCGCCTCGCCCGCGGACGTCGTCGAGTCGCGGCTCGAGGCGGTCTCGGCGGTGGTGCCCGCGGATCCGGAACTGGCCGCACTGCTCTGGTGCGCGGTCGAGGCGTGCGAGTTCGGTGGCCGCCCGCTGGCGGCGGCGTGGGCGGCGGTGCCGAAACCGGCAGACCCGGCGGCCGCGCTGTGGCTGGCGGCGACGATCCTGCGCGAGCACCGCGGCGACGGCCACGTCCTGGCGGCGGTCCACGCGGGCTTGAGCGGGCTGGAGACGACGCTCACCCACATCGGTGACGGAGTGATCGGCCGCGCGGACGTCCAGCCCCACCGGGGGTGGTCGGACGAGCAGTGGGACGCGGCGGTCGATCGGTTGCGGACTCGCGGGGTGCTCGATGCGGCGGGGCGGCTGACCGAGGCCGGCCGGGAGCTGCGCCGTCGTGTCGAGGCCGACACGGACCGGCTGGCCGCGGCGCCGGTGGAAGCGCTGGGGGACGACTTGGCGCGGGTGCTCGAGCTGGCGGTCCCGCTGAGCCGCGCGGTGATCGACAGCGGCGTGGTCCCGGTGCCGAACCCGATGGGCGTCCCGCGCCCCTGATCGCCCGGCCCGGATGTAGTGAATGACTCATTCCTGTCGTCCGACGACAGGAATGAGTCATTCACGGCATCTCGGCAAGCGTCACCCGGGCCGGCGGGTAGCCCCTCCCACCGGCCCGGGTCCCCGGGTTCCCCCGAGGTCATTCCTCCGTGCGGCCCGCCTGCCGCCGCAGGAGGTCGTACTGGCAGCTCAGCTCGTGCGCCTGGTCCTCGTACTCGCGCTTCGCCGCGAGGAACGGCCGGACGCAGTCGCTGTAGTGGCGCAGGTCGTCCTGCTCCAGGGAGCCGTCGCGGAAGGCCGTCCAGAACACCAGCGTCGCCGACACCACCATCACCAGCGCGACCAGCACCGCCATCAGCACGGCGAGGTCGTTCATCCCGGACAGCACGCCCTCGGTGTACACCCGGACGAACATCACCACGCCCATCAGCCCGACCAGCAGCCCCACCGTGACCAGGCTGAGCTTCGAACCCACCGACAGCTTCACCCAGTCCAGCTGCCGCTTGGCGTTCTTGTGCTGGCGCTGGTTGTGGCCCAGGTGGTGCAACGCCGTCGCCGCGCCGCCGGTGGCCAGCACCGAGATCACGATGCTGATCGCCAGCGGCAGCCCCAGCGGGTCGCTCCAGTCGACGTTGAACACGGAACTGGCCAGCCACAACATGATCGGCAGGTCGACCACCGTCACCGTGAGCAGCGTCAGCACCCGGGTCACGCGGCCGACGCGGCGGTGGCGCAGGCTGCCGCGCAGCTGCTCCAGCTCGATCAGCCGGTCGATCAGCTCGGCGCGGGCCTGCGCCTCGCCGACGGTCAGGTTCTGGCCGTGCGGGCCCACCACGTGCCCGTCCATCGCGCGGGCGGAGCGGTAGGTCAGCTCCTGCACGCGGGCGAGGAGCAGGTCGCCCGCCGGCGTCTCGGCACGCGGCCGCGGCTGGGGCAGTGGCAGGTTTCTCGTCTGGTCGGTGCTGGTCATGGCCGTGCCTCCTGGTCGGTCTACGTGCTCGGGCCGGGGCCCTGGTACGTGATCTCCACCCGCCTCATCCGGGCCGCCGCCGCTTCGTCGAACCGCCCGCCGGTCACCGCGGTGACCCCGGGTTCGGTGCCGGTGCCGGTGGCGTCGACCCGCTGGGTCACGCCGGCCCCGGTGAGCGCGCCGGCGACGGCACGCGCTCGCTGTTCCGCCAGTTCCCGCCGCCCCGCGTCGGTCGACCCCGGCGGGTCGGCCGCGAAGCCGCGGACGGTGACCGGCGCGTCGGAACGGCCGGCCGTGATGCTGCCCGCCAGCGACCGCAGCAGGTCGCGAGCGGATTCGGAGAGCACCGCGGAGTTCCCGGTGAAGCCGAGCGCGGTGTCCGAAACCGTGGTGGTGACCTCGCCCCGCGGGCCGGTCACCGACGTCACCCCCGGCACGGGCACGACCGGCGTCGCCGCGGCGGCCCGCGACGGCTCGGCGGGCACCCGGCTCTGGTCGACGTCGCAGGCGGCCGCGCCGGCCGCCCGGCAGATCGCCTGCCAGTACGCGGCCAGCCGGTCGCGTGCCGGCGTGGGCAGCGGCGGCTGCGGCCCGGCGACCGACCCGAGCCCGGCGAAGACGACGTGCCAGCCGTCCAGTCGCGGCAATTGCCGGGCCGCGGTCAGCTGAGCGACGACGGCCGCGGGGTCGGTCGCCCAGCCGACCTGCCGGAGGTCGAACGCCCCGCCGGTGCTCAGGCCGCTGCTGTCGACGACCAGGGTCCCGGCGGGCACGCCGCGGACGGCGTCGGCGATCCCGGTGAGCAGGTCGAGCCCGCTCTTGTGCGCGACCGTGGCGCCGATCGCGTCGACGGCGCTCGCCACGTTCCGGTCGATCAGCGACGGCCGGGAAAGGCCGTGTTCCAGCGAACCGTCGGCCCGCCTGGGGGTGAGCACGACCGAGCGCCGGTCCCCGCCGTCGGCGGCCGAGATCAGCACGACGCTGCTCTTGCCCGAACCCTGCTGCGACACGTTCCCGCTGTTCGCGGCGTCACGCAGCACGGCGAGCACGGCATCGGTGACGGCGGCCCGCGGCTCGTTCGCCGTCCCGCTGACGACCACGACGACCCGGTCGCCACCGGTGGGGACAACGGCCCGCGAGGGCACCGCGCAACCGCTGACGACGGCGCCGAGGACCATCGCCCCGGCAAACGCCACCCGAGTGACACGGGCTGGCCGCGATGTCGCGTTCCGCAGGCTGAGCGGGGTGTTCTTGAGCTGCATGACGACCTCCCGACACTCGGTGGCGCCATCCCAGGTTGGCATTTGCCCTGTAACGATGTCAATTGACAATGCGATGACATCAAGAAGCGGCCCCAGGTCGACGCCCTTTGTGTGATCGGCGAGCGCTGAACGCCGGACCCAAACGGGCCGAACGGAGTAACTTCGCGGCCGAGCTGCGACGGGTGGCGGGACCGCGACGCGCAAGTGCCATGCGGAGAAGGGCAAGTGACATCCGAGGGGTAGGCTGAGGCGATGGCGAGATACGACGCCACCGTCGAGGGCGTCCGGAGCGTCTTCCTCAAGCTGAGGACGCGCAGCGGGCTGACCGTGGAGCGCCTCGACGCCACCGAGGTCGACGTCCGCCTGCTCGCCGAGCTTCCCGCCGTCCGCCGCCGCGTCCGCGAGACCGGCGCGTCCGAAGGCGAAGCGATCGTCCACGTCGTGACCACGGCCGTCGCCGCGCTCGGCCCGGCCGACCTCCTGATCGCGGACGCCGCGCTGGCGCTCGGTGTTCTTCGCGCGCGCGTGGGCGCGCGCCCCGAGATCGAGGGCCTGTACGCCGACGACCTCGGCGAGCGCCGCCGCGCGCTGGCGGAGGAGTGGGACGCCCTGCACGCGCTGCTCGGCGCCTCGAGCGAGTACCCGCCGCCGACCGTCCGGAGCCTTCGCGGCTCGATCGAGACCCGCACGCTGGGTGTGCTGGCCGAACGCTGCGTCCGCGACGTCGAACCCGTGGTGGCCGAGCCCGCCGGCGACACCGTCGGTTCCGTGGTGGTGGTCGGCAGCGCGGTGACCGACCACGTCGTGGTCTCGGACGAGCTGCCCGACGTCGGCGAGGCCGTGCAGGCGCATTCGTTCGACGTGCACCCGGGCGGCAAGGGCCTCCTCCTCGCGGTGGCGGGCCGCCGCCTGGGCCTCGACGCGCGCCTGGTCACCGCGGTCGGCGGCGACTCCCAGGCGCAGGACCTGCTGCAGTTCATGCACAAGGAAGGCCTGTCGACCGCGCTGGTCAAGGAAACCCCTGGTGCCGCCAACCCGCGGGCGCTGGTGCTGGTCAGCCAGACCGGCGAAACACGCTACCTCGGCTGGATGAACACCGAAGCGGTCTCACTGTCCAGAGAGGACTTCCGCGCGCCGCGCGTCCGGGAGGCGATGGCCGAGGCGGACGCCGTGCTGATCACCCTCGAACCGCCGATGGACACGATCAAGTGGGCGCTGTCCGCCGCGGCCGCCCAGCCGCGGAAACCCCTGGTGCTGCTGCAAGCTTCGCCGCCTCGGAGTGCTCCGCAGCAGCTCTACCGGCTCCTGCGCGGGGTCGACTACCTCGTCGGCCGGGAAGGCGAGCTGCGCCGCCTGCTGTCCGATCCGGACAGTCCACAATCACTCGACGACTTGGCCCGGTCACTGCTCGCGCTCGGCGTGGGTGCGGTCTGTGTCGTCGAGAATTTTGGTTGTAGTATCCGCTCGAGCGTGATCTCCCGCGACATCGAGGGCCCGCCGGTCCCGCTCGACGACGCACCAGGCGTCCGCGAAGCTTTTTCCGCGGCGCTCATCCAAAAACTCATTCAAGAGGGTGCCGGCCGGAGCCGCGAGGAAGCCCTGCACTGGGCGATCGCGGCGATGGCGACGAACCCGACTCTCGACGAGATCGCCGACTCGATGCCGGGTCGCGAGGAGGTCGAGCGCACCCTCGAGACCGACCAGACCCTGGAGACCCCGTGACCGGAGCAGTGGTGCACCAGCTGGAGGGAGCGGAGGGGGCGTTCCGCGCGATCGTCCTCGACGGCGGGCACGGGTGGATGAACCCGCCGAGCGCGGCGGTGTACGGCGACCCGTCGGACGGTTGCCCCGTCCGCGTCCACTCCCGGTGCCTCTACGGCGAAATCTTCGAGTCCACGAACTGCGACTGCCGCTGGCAGCTGCAGGAATCGCTGCGCATCATCCGCACGCACGGCTCCGGCGTGCTGGTGTACCTCGACCAGGAGGGCCGCGGCGCCGGTTTGTTCGCGAAAGCGGAGGGGTACGAGCTGTCGCAGAAGCAGGGCCTGGACACCTTCGCGAGCTACGCGGCCCTCGGGTACAAGGCCGACAGCCGGTCCTACGAGCACGCCGCGGCCCTGCTCGCGCAGCTCGGCCTCACGTCGGTGCAGCTGCTGACCAACAACCCCGCCAAGATCTCGGCGCTCGAGGTGGCGGGCATCAAGGCGGAGATGCGCCAGCTGGTGCAGCCGGACCCGAGCGGCGAGACCGTGCGGTACCTGGCGGCCAAGGAAGTGCACGGGCACGCGATCCTCCCGCGCCCCGCCTGAACCTCCCTGTCGATTCCGGGCCTGCTCGTTCGACGCACCGGTGCAGGCACCCGGAACCAGGAGGATTCATGACGCTGCTCGCAGGCAAGAACGCCGTCGTCTACGGCGCCGCCGGCCGGATCGGCTCGGCTGTCGCCGCCGCTTTCGCCGGGGAAGGGGCCACCGTTTTCCTCGCCGGGCGGACGTTGTCCCGGCTGGAAGAGGTCGCCGGGCGCATCCGGGCGAAGGGTGGTGCCGCCGAGACCGCCGAAGTCGACGCGCTCGACGAGCGGGCCGTCGACGAGCACGCCGACGCCGTCGCCGCGCGGGGTGGGCTGCACGTGTCGTTCAACCTCATCGCGCACGGCGACGTCCAGGGGACGCCGCTGGTCGACATGGCGCTCGCGGACTACGAACGGCCGGTGCTGACCGCCGTGCGCACCCAGTTCCTGACCGCCCGCGCGGCGGCGCGGCACATGACCGAACAGCGGTCCGGCGTGATCCTGCTGTTCGGCGGCGCGGGGGACCCGGTGCGTGAGTTCCCCGTCGGCGGGCTGCAGGTGGCCTTCCACGCGCTCGAGGCGATGCGCCGCCAGCTCGCCGCCGAGCTGGGGCCGCGCGGGATCCGGACGGTGACGCTGCGGACGGGCGGCATCCCCGAGGTGCTCCCGGCCGAGTTCCCCGGCCGCGACAAGATCGAGGCGAGCATCGTGGGCCAGACGATGCTCGGCCGCGCGGCGACGCTCGCCGACATCGGCGCGGTGGCGGCGTTCGTCGCGTCCGACCGCGCCCGCACGATGACGGCGTCCACCGTCAACGTCAGCTGCGGCGCACTGGTCGACTAGCGGCAGGCGTCCGAGCTTCGCCGACGGCTGGAGGTGATGCGCCCCAATGCGGCATTGGGTGCGCTCGACGCACCGAACGCCACATTGGGGCGCATCCCGGCCGTCGGCGCCTACTTCAGCACCCGTCCGAGGAAGCCGCGGATGTAGCCGGCGATCGCGTCCAGGTGCGTCTCCAGCGCGAAGTGCCCCGAATCGAGCAGGTGGATCTCCGCGTCGGGCAGGTCGCGGGCGTAGGCGCGGGCTCCGTCGGCGATGAAGATCTCGTCGTTGGCGCCCCAGACCGCGAGCAGCGGGACGCGGCTGGTGCGGAAGTACTCGTGGAACTTCGGGTACAGGCCGATGTTGTGGTGGTAGTCCGTGAGCAGCGCCATCTGGATCTCGGCGGCGCCGGGCCGGTCCAGCAGGGCCTGGTCGTGGATCCAGACGTCCGGGCTCACCAGGGCCGGGTCGGGGACGCCGTCGAGGTACTGGGCCTTGGTGGCCTCGAGGGTGACCATGGCGCGCAGGTCGTCCTCGGTGAGCGTGCCGGCGGCGAGCTTCTGCGGCAGGCCGGCGCCCAGTCCCTCGACGTAGGCGTTGCCGTTCTGCGTGACGATCGCCGTCACGCGCTCCGGGTTGGCGGACGCGATGCGCAGGCCCACCGGGGCGCCGAAGTCCTGGATGTAGAGCGCGAAGCGGGTCAGGCCGAGCTCGTCGAGCAGGCCGAGGGTGAGGTCGGCGAGCGCGTCGAAGGTGTAGGTGAACTCGGCCGGGGCGTCGGACGCGCCCGCGCCCAGGTAGTCGGGCGCGACGACGTGGTAGCGGTCGGCCAGTGCCGGGATCAGGTGCCGGAACATGTGCGAGCTCGTCGGGAACCCGTGCAGCAGCACGATCGTGGGGGCGTCCGCGGGCCCGGCCTCCCGGTAGAAGAGCCGGTGCCCGGCGACGGTGGCGTGGCGGTGGTGCACGGTGACCATCGGTCCTCCTGGTTTCTCATGCTTACTTTCTCATTTATCCATGAGGCGGGTAAGCTGTCAACGGACCTGGGGAAAGCCGGGCACCGGATTCGGGAGGCGAACGTGGTCACTGCGGCACCCGGCGAGGACCGCTCGCCCGCGCTGGCGCTGGTCAACACCCGGCGGTTGAGTGCGAACGGCGACGTCGACGACCTCGCCGAACCGCACGGCGCCGCCGCCTGGCTGCGGCGGCACGACCTGGCGGCCGCGTCACTGGGTCCGGCCGACGTGGCCCGGTTGAGCGAACTGCGCGGCGCGATCCGCGAACTGCTGGCCGCGCTGGCGGACGAGCGCGTCCCCGGTGCCGCCGCCGTGACGACGGTGAACGCGGCCGCCCGCGCCGACGCCGCCGCACCCCAGCTCGTCTGGCGGGACGGCCCGGTGCGCGCGTGGCGCAGCACCCGGCCGGGCACCGTCGACGAGGCGCTGGCGGCGCTGGCCCGCGACGCGATCGACGTCGCCGGCGGCGACCTCGGCCGGCTGGTCCGCCCGTGCGAGGCCCACGGCTGCGTCCGCTTCTTCTTCCGCGAGCACGCCCGCCGCCGCTGGTGCTCCACGACGTGCGGCGACCGGGTCCGCGCGGCCCGTCACCAGCGCCTCGTGGTCGAGCAGCGGACGGCTTCGGCCGAGTAGCGTCACGCCCCATGGAATGGACGCTCGAAGTGGTCGTGGTGCCGGTGTCCGACATCGACCGCGCCAAGGCCTTCTACGCCGATCAGCTCGGGTTCACCCTCGACCACGACGTCGCGCCCGCGCCGGGCGTCCGGATCGTCCAGCTGACCCCGCCGGGCTCGGGCTGCTCGGTGGTGATCGGCAAGGGCGCGGTGCCGGACATGCCGCCCGGTTCGCTGAAGGGCCTGCAGCTCGTCGTCAAGGATCTGCCGAAGGCGCACGCGGAACTGCGGGACCGCGGCGTCGACGTGGGCGAGATCCAGGTCGTCGGCGTGGGGCCCTGGGACGGGAAGGCCGACCTGAACAACGTCGGCTTCGTCTTCTTCACCGACCCGGACGGCAACTCCTGGGGGATCCAGCAGATCTCGTCCCGCCGCTAGCGCCAGCTGTCGTCGCCGAAGCCGAGGGTCACCGGGCCGCGGCGGGTGCCCGCCACCGTCTCCGACGGCAGGACTTCGTCCAGGAAGCCGTAGTCCGGACGGCGGTGGCGCGCGTGCCATTCGGCGATCTCGTGCCAGCCCGGGGCGGCGAGCGCGCCGCCGAAGTGCTGGACCGACAAGCTCGCCGTCAAGCACGCGAAGCGCAGCCGCTCCGCCAGGGGCCAGCCGGTCAACGTCGCGGCGACGAAGCCCGCCCCGAAGACGTCGCCCGCGCCCGTCGCGTCGAGGACGTCGACCGGCAGGGCCGGGACCGCCGCCGTTTCGCCCGTCGTGCCGTCGACCGCGAGCACGCCCGCGCCGCCGCGGGTGATGACCGCGATCGGGACCAGGTCCGCCAGCTTCGCCAGCGCCGCTTCCGGGGTTTCCGTGCGGGTGTAGGCCATCGCTTCGACGTCGTTCGGCAGGAACGCGTGGCAGCACCCGAGCTGGTCGAGCAGCGCTGCCGACCAGGCCTCGGACGGGTCCCAGCCCACGTCGGCGAAGACCAGGCTGCCGGCCTGGTGCGCGGTGTGGACCCAGTCCGCGGTGTCGAGGCCGATGTGCGCGACCGTCGCGCGGCTCACCGGCGGCGAGCCCGCCAGCTCCGCGACGGGGACGGGCGGCGCGTGGCCGTGGGTGATCATCGCGCGGTCGCCGGCGTAGGCCAGGGAAACCGTGACGGGGGAGTGCCACTCCGGGAACTGCCGCGAGCGGGACAGGTCGATGTGCTCCTGCCGCGAAAGGACGTCCCAGCAGTAGCGCCCGTAGACGTCGGTGCCGAACGCGGCCGCCAGCGACGTCCGCAGGCCGAGGCGGCTCAGCGCGACGGCGAAGTTCGCGATCCCGCCCGGCCCGGAGCCCATGCCGCCCGTCCACACCTCCGTGCCCGGCGCCGGCGGTTGTTCGAGCCCGGTGAACACCAGGTCGAAGAACAGCGGGCCGGACAGGAAGACATCGGTTTCGGGTGCGGGCTCAGCCGGCACGGGCGCCTCCACGAAGTTCGCGCAACTGTGCGCACGAGAGTGCGTCAACCACGCAGATTTCGCAAGATCTGCGCGTTCTTGGCCAAGAACTGAGCAAGGTTGACTGCTATGGTCGCCGGATGTTGCCCCAGCGTCGCCACGAGCTGATCCTGCGGGCCCTCCGCGCGGAGGGGCCGGCGCCGGTCGGCGTGCTGGCCGAGCGGCTCGGGGTCAGCCACGCCACCGTGCGCCGCGACCTGGTGCGGCTCGATCGCGAAGGCCGGCTGACCCGGGTGCACGGCGGCGCCGTGGCGGCGGACGGCGACGGCGGGCCGTACGCGCCCGCGGCCGAGCACGCCGACGAGAAGGAGGCCGTCGCCCGGCGCGCGGCCGCGCTGGTCGCCGACGGCGACACGGTGCTCCTCGACGTCGGGACCACCGCGCACCGGCTGGCGCGGCACCTGCGCGACCGCGCGCTGACCGTGATCACCAGCAGCCTCGCGGTCTACGAAGAGCTGAAGGACGCCGACGACGTCGAGCTCGTCCTGCTCGGCGGCGTCGTCCGGCGCGGGCAGCACTCGATGGTGGGGTTCCTGACCGAGGACGCGCTGCGCCAGGTGCGGGCCGGCACGGTCTTCCTCGGCACGAGCGGCGTCCGCTGCGACGGCCACGTGATGGACTCGACGGTGGTCGAGGTGCCGGTCAAGCGCGCGATGGTCGCCGCGGCGGACCGGGTGGTGCTGCTGGCCGACGCCGGCAAGTTCCCCGGGACGGGGCTGGCGAAGGTTTGCGGGCCGGACGCGCTCGACATCGTCGTCACCAGCGCCGGGGCCGACGAACCGACCTGCGCCGCACTGGCCGACGCCGGGGTCGAGGTGCTCCGGTGAGGCTCGCGATCCTGGGCGGCGGCGGGTTCCGCGTACCGCTGGTGCACGGCGCGCTGCTGCGCGACGGCGGCATCACGGACCTGGTGCTGCACGACGTCGACGCCGGGCGGCTCGCCGCGATCGAACGGGTCCTCGCCGAACAGGCCGAGGGCGTGGCCGGCGCGCCGCGGGTGCGGGTGACGACCGACCTCGCCGACGCACTGTCCGATGTGGACTTCGTGTTCTCCGCCATCCGCGTCGGCGGCCTGCGGGGTCGTCGGCTGGATGAGCAGCTCGCGCAGGCGGAAGGCGTGCTGGGCCAGGAAACCGTCGGTGCGGGCGGGATCGCCTACGGCCTTCGGACGGTCCCGGTGGCGGTCGAGCTGGCGCGGCTGATCGGCGAGCTGGCGCCGCGCGCGTGGGTCATCAACTTCACCAACCCGGCCGGGATGGTCACCGAAGCGATGGCCGCGCACCTCGGCGGCCGCGTGCTCGGCATCTGCGACTCGCCGGTGGGGCTGTGCCGCCGCGTCGCCGGCGCGCTCGGCGTCGACCCGGCGACGGCGTGGTTCGACTACGCGGGTCTGAACCACCTGGGCTGGCTGCGCGCGGTGCGCGTGGGCGGCGAGGATGTGCTGCCGCGGCTGCTCGCCGACACCGGAGCGCTGGAGTCGTTCGAGGAGGGGAAGCTCTTCGGCGCTTCCTGGCTGCGTGCTTTGGGTGCTGTGCCGAACGAATACCTGCACTACTACTACTTCGCGCGCGAGGCGGCCGCGTCGCCGGCGTCGCGGGGTGCGCTTCTCCTGGAGCAGCAACGGGATTTCTACGCGGAGCCGTCGCTGACGTCGTGGGACCGCACGCGCTTGGAGCGCGAAGCGACTTATATGGCCGAAACACGCGAGGGCGAGCGTGACGACCTCGAAGGCGGCGGGTACGAGAACGTCGCGCTGGCGCTGATGCGCGCCATCGCGCTGGGGGAACGCGCGAACCTGATCCTCAACGTGCGCAACGGATCCGCGCTCCCGGGCGTGCCACCGGACGCGGTCGTCGAGGTCCCGTGCGTCGTCGACGCGAACGGCGCCCGCCCGCTCGCGGTTTCGCCGCTGCCGGGGCATGCGCTGGGCCTGGTGACCGCGATCAAGGCCGTCGAGCGAGCGACGATCGAGGCGGCGACGACGGGTTCGCGTGAGGCGGCGCTGCGGGCGTTCGCCCTGCACCCGCTGATCGACTCGGTTTCGGTGGCGCGGCGGCTGCTCGACGCGTACGCCGCCGCGCACCCGGAACTCGGTTACCTGGCCTAGGAAGTCAGCCGGCGCAGCAGCGGGGCGAGACGGCGGCCCAGCGCGGCGTCGACCCGGCCGACCTCGCCGATGAGGAGTTCGGTGACGGCGTGGAAGGCCCGGCCGAGGTCGTCGAGGCCGCGGGCGAGGGTGGCTTCGAACGGCCGGGTGACGCTCGCGGGCAGCTGGTCGAGGCCCCGGCCTTCGACCGCGGGCAGGCCGTGCCGCAGACAGGCGAGCGCGAGCGCGTACTCCCGGACCCGGCCGACCATGTACTCGGCCTGCCACCCGCGGCCGCGCGCGAGGCTCGACCGCGCGTGCAGGGCGTGCAGCCAGGCCAGGTCGATCAGCCGGCGCGCGTCCGGCGGCGGCGTCGGCTCCCGCTCGTTCGCGGTGCCGAACAGCAGCCGGAACTTCGGCGACGTCGCGCCGAAGTCCTCCGCCGGCCAGAATGCCAAATCGACCTGCAGCGTGCTGCCGAGGAGGAACACGCGGAACGTGGTCCGCTCGAACCCGACGTCCATGTGGTGCGCCGCGCCGTGTTCGGCGTACATCCGCGCGGTGAAGTCCGCGAGCACCGGCTCGGGATCGCCGGTGACGGCGAACGCGAGGTCGATGTCCGACCAGGCGTCTTCGGCGTCGAGCGCGGCCGAGCCGGTGAGCGCGGCGCCGGTGACGCGCTCGTCCGACCGGGCCGCCTCGACCAGTGCATCGCGGAGCGAAGTCCGTTCCCCAGTGGTGAACACCGCCCCAGGCTAGACCGCGGCCATCGCGTTGAACTCCGCTTCGGCTTCGTCGCGCTCGACGTGCAGCGACCACGCCTGGTCGGCGATGTCGTCCGGGTTCAGCGTTCCCGGGGTGAAGCCGTGGTCCTGCGAGGTGAACACGCGGTGGATGTCGCCGCGCTCGATGAGGCCGCCGATGGTGAGGGTGCCGGCGTAGACGCCCTTTTCGCGCAGGGCCGCGTGCAGGGTCAGGACGTACATGCGCAGCGCCGCCGAGGCCGGGGCGAGGGTGCCGAGCATCGGCATCGGGTGCTTGCCGCTGAGGCCGCCGGCGAAGAGCAGGGTGCCCGAGCCGCGCTCGATCATCCCTGGCAGCACCGACTTCACGAGGTTCGCGGCCGGGAGCAGGAACGCCTCGAACGGTGCGCGCAGGTCGTCGGGGCCGGCTTCGGGGAGTGGGGTGATGCCGGGGCCGGCCGTCGCGTCGGCCGGCCCGAAGTACACCGCGTCGATCTCGCCGGCGTCGGCCGTGATCCGGACGAGGACGTCGCGCAGCTGGGCTTCGTCGGTGACGTCGGCGGTGTAGGTGTGCGTGGTGATCCCGGGCAGGGCCCCGCGGTACGCGTCGTGGCGCGTGGCGGTGCGGGAAACCAGCGCTGTCGTAAAGCCTTCGCGGCCGAAGCGGCTGGCGATCGACAGGCCGAGCCCGGGGCCGACGCCCAGGACGGCGATCACTTTCGGCAAGGGAACCTCCTTGGGGAGAAACTTGAGACTGGTCTCAAGTTATCCATAAGTTGAGTCGGTCGTCAACTTCGCTCCGGGCGTGCGGCGAATGCCGTCATGGGTTGGGATCACTGGCCGAACGCCGGGCTGCACGGCTGCTCCAAGCGGGTAGAACATGTTCCAGTTTCGGGGGCGTGCCGACACGATGACCATCGCTGTTCCGCGATCGAGGAGTGCGCCATGGATGCCGACCTGACCCGCCGCCAGATCCTGCGCGGCACCGCGGCGGGCGTGGGTCTCGCGGCGACGTCCGCGCTCGCCTCGCCCTCGTCCGCGAGTGCGGCGCAGGTGGGCGAGTACGACGTCGTCGTGGTCGGGTCCGGTGCCGCGGGCATGACCGCCGCGCTGACGGCCGCCAAGCGCGGGCTGAGCGTCGTCGTGCTCGAGAAGGCGCCGACGTTCGGCGGTTCCGCGGCCCGCTCCGGCGCCGGCATCTGGATCCCGAACAACCCCGTGCTGCTCGCCGCCGGCGTGCCCGACACGCCGGCGAAAGCCGCGCAGTACCTCGCCGCCGTCGTCGGGCCGGACGTGCCGGCCGCGCGCCAGGAAGCCTTCCTGCACAACGGACCCGCGATGATTTCGTTCGTGCTGGCCAACAGCCCGCTGCGGTTCCGGTTCATGGACGGCTACAGCGACTACTACCCGGAGCTCCCGGGCGGCCTGCCGAACGGCCGCTCGATCGAGCCGGACCAGTTCGACGGCAACCTCCTCGGCGCGGAGCTGGCGCACCTGAACCCGCCCTACCTGGCGACGCCTGCCGGGATGGTCGTGTTCAGCGCCGACTACAAGTGGCTCAACCTCGCCGCGGTGAACGCCAAGGGGGCCGCGGTCGCCGCCGCCTGCCTGGCCCGCGGCACAGCCGCCGCGATCGCCGGGCAGAAGCCGCTCACCATGGGGCAGTCGCTGGCCGCCGGGCTGCGGGCCGGGCTGCTCGCGGCGAACGTGCCGGTGTGGCTGAACACCCCGCTCGTCGACCTGAACATCGAAGCCGGCGCGGTGACGGGGGTTCTGACACCGCAGGGGCTGGTGCGGGCGCGGCGCGGCGTGATCGTCGGCTCGGGCGGGTTCGAGCACAACGCCGGGATGCGCGCGCAGTACCAGCGCCAGCCGATCAGTACGGATTGGACGGTCGGCGCGAGGGAGAACACCGGCGACGGCATCCGGGCCGGGCAGCGCGCCGGCGCCGCGCTCGACCTGATGGAGGACGCGTGGTGGGGCCCGGCCATCCCGGTGCCCGGCGACCCGTACTTCTGCCTGGCCGAGCGCACGCTGCCCGGCGGCCTGCTGGTGAACCAGTCCGGGCAGCGGTTCGTCAACGAAGCCGCGCCCTACAGCGACGTCGTGCACACCATGTACGACAAGAACCCGGCGGCGCCCGACATCCCCGCGTGGCTCGTCGTCGACCAGAACTACCGGAACAAGTACCTGTTCCGCGACATCCTGCCGCTGCTGCCGTTCCCGGACGCCTGGTACAGCGCCGGTGCGGTGTTCAAGGCGTCGACCATCCAGGGCCTCGGCACGCAGATCGGCGTGCCGCCGGCCGCGTTGAAGTCCACTGTGGACCGGTTCAACAGCCTCGCCCGGTCCGGTGTGGACACCGACTTCCACCGCGGCGCGAGCGCGTACGACCACTACTACACGGACCCGCTGGTGCTGCCCAACTCCTGTCTCGCGCCGCTGTGGGCGCCGCCGTACTACGCGTTGCGGATCGTCCCCGGCGACCTCGGCACGAAGGGCGGCATGCGCACGGACGCCCGGGCGCGCGTGCTGCGCCCGGACGGCACGGTGATCCCCGGCCTGTACGCGGCCGGCAACGCGAGCGCCGCGGTGATGGGCCACAGCTACGCCGGCGCGGGCTCGACCATCGGCCCGGCGATGACGTTCGGCTACATCGCCGCGAACGACGTCTAGAACTCCTTTTCCACCAACGGGAGCACCTCGGTGCCGAGCAGCTCGATGGCCTTCATGACCTCGGCGTGCGGGACGCCGGACCAGTCCATCTGCATCGCGTAGCGGTCCGCGCCGGTCAGCTTGCCGACCTCGATCAGCCGCTCGGCGATCTCCGGCGGGCTGCCGACGAACAACGCCTGCGCGCCGGCGGCGTACTGGTCGTACTCGGCGCGGGTCGGGACCGCCCAGCCGCGGGCGCGGGCGCCGTACTTCATCGTTTCGAGCCAGTACGGGTAGAACGTTTCCTTGGCGTCCTGCGAATTCGGCGCGAGGAAGCCGATCGCGCCCATGGTGACGTGCAGGTCTTCGCGCTGGTGCTCCCCGGCCTCACCGGCCTGGCGGTAGAGGTCGACGAGCGGAGCGAAGCGCTCGGGACGGCCGCCGATCACGGCGTACACCACGGGCAGGCCGAGCAGCCCGGCGCGGATCGACGACTCGGGGTTGCCGCCGGTGCCGACCGAGATGCGCAGGCGCCTGCCGTACGGGCGGGGCAGGATCCGCGCGTTCTCCAGCGGCGGGCGGAACTTGCCGGACCAGGTCAGCGGGTCCTCGCGGTCGATGCGCAGCAGCAGCGCGAGCTTCTCTTCGAAGAGCTCGTCGTAGTCGCCGAGGTCGTTGCCGAACAGCGGGAACGACTCGGTGAACGACCCGCGCCCGGCGAGCAGCTCGGCGCGGCCGTGGCTGAGCTGGTCGAGCGTGGTGAACTGCTGGTAGAGGCGGACCGGGTCCTCGGTGCTCAGGACGGTCACCGCGGAGCTCAGCGTGATCTGGTTCGTGACGCTCGCCGCGGCGGCCAGCACGGTGCCCGGGTTCGAGATCGCGTACTGGTCGAGGTGGTGCTCGCCGAGGCCGTAGAAGCCGAGGCCCAGCTCGTCGGCGAGTTTGATCCGCTCGAGGGTGTTGGCCAGCGTCTCCGCGACGGACGGCTGCGCGCCGGTCTGCGGGTCCGGCGCGCGGTCGCCGAAGCTGTAGATGCCGAGTTTCATACAACGCTCAACTACTTGGCGGCCGGATTCGTTCCCTCGCCGTACCGGGCCTGGATGGCCTCGAGATTCCGTTCGGAAAGCCGCAAGGCGGCGGCGCGCAGGCTCGAACCGTCCAGGGCGGCGCCCTCGAACACGGCGGTGACCAGCTCGCTCATGCGGCCGCGGACCTTCGCGAAGGCCTCGACGGCGTCCGCGCCGACGTCGCCGAAGAGTGTCCACCACCACCAGGAGTTGGTGGCCGAGTTGGCCACGAAGTCCGGGACCACCGGGATGCCCCGGGCGGCCAGTAGTTCTTCGGCGTCCGCGGTGACCGGCATGTTCGCGGCTTCGACGACGAGCTTCGCGCCGATCTTGGCCTGGTTGTCGGCGTCGACGCAGTAGGAGATCGCGGCCGGCACGAGCACCTCGGCGGGCACGTCCAGCCACGCTTCCGGCGGCAGGAGCTCATCGCCGGGCCCGAGGTGGTCGCGGTCGATCCCGCCGAAGCGGTCACGGTGCCGCAGCAGGTTCTCGACGTCGAGCCCGCCGGGGTTGGCGACGACCCCGCGGACGTCCGAGACCCCGACGACCGGCAGCCCGGCCTCGGCGAGGAACCGCGCGGTGGCCCCGCCCATCGACCCGAAGCCCTGGACCATGGCGCGACGCGGTCCGGTGTGGTTCAGGAGTTCGAGCCCGGTCAGCGTGGCCTGCGCGACGCCGAGGCCGCCGACCAGCTCGTCGAGCCCCAGCCCGCCGACCTCGATCCGGAAGGCGCCGGCGAGCCGGGCGATCGCGGCTTCGCGGTCTTCGAGCAGCGGGTAGACGGCCTGGACGGGACTGAGCAGCCCGATCTCGGCGAGCACACCGTCGATGACGTCCTGGCGCAGGCCGAGGTCTTCGCCCATCGTCCAGTACCGCTCGATCAGCGGCCGCATGGCGTCGAGGTAGCGGGCGACGACATCGCGGGCGCGCTCGTCGTACGGGTCGAAGTCGATGCCGCCCTTGGCCCCGCCGAGGGGGACGTACCGGCCGGCGGGGTCGTAGTTGAGGCCCTCTTTGAGCGTCATGCCCCGGGCGAGGCCGCGGACTTCGAAGAGGCTGCAGCCGCGGCGCATCCGGAGCCCGCCGCTGGCGACACCCCGCACGAGCCGGTCGATGACCAGGTACCCGCGGCACCCGGTGACGGGATCGGTCCACGCGACTTCGAGCAGGGCGGTCACTTGAGCTCTTTTTCGACGGCCTGCCCGACCCACCGCGCGCAGTCGTCGGCGGTGACGGACCCGGTCTGTGCGACGACTTGGACGGCCAGGCCATCGAGTAAGGAAGTCAGCCGCCAGGCGGCTCCGCGCGGGTCTTCGCACCGGAAGACGCCGGTTTTGACACCCTCGGTGATGAGGGTGACCACGGCGTCCCGCCACCGTTGGTCGAGGCGTTGGAGGACGGCCCGGAGTTCGTGGTCCCGCATAGCGGCGGCTTGCGCTTCGATCCAGAGCTGCCAGTTGTGGCCGGGGTTCGTGGGGCCGTAGAGCGTGAGGACGGCGTGGAGCCGGGTGTCGGCGGGGCCGCCGCGGGCGAGTTCGTCGCGGAGGGTGGCGAGGGCGGTCTCGGTGGCTTGGCGGAAGGCTTCGATGATGAGGGCTTCGAGGGTGCCGAAGTGGTAGAAGATCAGCGCGGTGCTGATGTCGAGGGCTTTGGCTATGTCGGCGGCTCGGACGCCGGCGATGCCGCGGTCGCGGATTTTTTGGAGCGCGGCGACGACGATCTCCTCCCGCCGGACGGCGACCGCCTTGCGCATCATGCGGCTCACCGTACCGAGGGGGCGGGGGTGAGGGGAGGTGACTTAGGAGGGGTTCGGGGTGGGGGCTTTGGGGCGGGGCTGGGGGTAGGCGCGGTGCGTGGGCGGGCTTGGTGGGAGCGGGGCTCGGTGGGTGCGCGGGCGGGCTCGGGGTGAGGGGCTCGGTGGGTGCCCGGGGCGGGCTCGGGGGTGCGGGGCTCGGAGGGCGCGCGGGGGTTGGGTGAAGCGGGCTGAGCTGCCGCTGCGGTGGGGTGGGGCTCTGCCGGGCTGCGGTTGGCTGGAGTCCCGGTGGGCTGGTGCCTAACGGGCTGGCTGGCTCGGCGGTCCCGCGGCCCGGCTGCCGCGGCCCGGCGGGCTCGACTGTGAGGGGCGGTCGCTGTGGGGGCGAGGGCCGGGCTGCTGGGGTCGGTGGGCTTGGGCCGCCGAGGCCGGTGGCTGCAGTGGGCTAGGGCCGCGGGGCGGGGCGGTCGGCCTGCACCGCGGCGCCGGGGGGCTCGGGCGGAGCAGTGCGCTGGCGGGCTTGGGTGGAGGGCTGGTGAGGCTGGTGGGTTCGGGTTGCCGGTGGCGAGCTTGGTGGGTGCCGGTGAGCTGGCGGTTCGGGCTGCCGGGCGATGGGCTTGGGCCGAGGGGCTGAAGAGCGGTGGGGCTGGGGGGCGGGTGAGGGCGGCTGGCCCGGCCGTGGACCGGTGAGGGGGCCGAGGGGTGGTGGGCCACGGGCTGAAGGGCGGTTGGCTTGGGGCAGAGCGCCGGTGAGCCCGGCGGGCTCGGCCGGGGGCGGGTGAAGTGGGTGGGCCGGTCAGAGGGCTTGGGCAGAGGGGCTGGGGCGGAAGGCGCCGGGCAGAGGGGTTGGGGCGGAAGGCGCCGGGAGGAGGGCTGACCGGCGATGCGGCCGGGCCCGCCGGTTTGGCGGGCCCGGGGGGGGCGGGTCAGGCAGTCCACTCCGGGTTGCGGCCCAGGTAGCGCAGGAGGGTCGACGCTGCGTCGGCGTTGGCGGGGCCGGGCAGGGCTGGGGCGTATGCGAAGCCGCGGAGGGGTTCGGCCAGTTGCTTGGCTACCGGGAGGAGGGATGCTGCCAGTTCCTCGGTCAGCGGGGACGGCTGGCCCGATGCCATTGCGATGTCCCAGGCGTGGACTGCTGCGTCCAGGGCTGCCGCACCCACCGCCACCGGGGCCGGGAGGGCTCCCTGGGGGAGAGGGGTCGGGACCGCCGTTGCCTCCGGGCTCACCGTGGCGAAGGCGCCTGCCGATGCGGTCAGGGTCGGCTCCAGGAACGCCGACGGCTTGCCGTCGAGGGTGCCCGAGGGGGAGAACGGGTCGAAGTCCGGGCCGCCCTGGCCCGTGATGAAGGCTGCGTAGCCGAGTTGGTCGCCTGCTGCGTGCTGGAGGACCTGGGTCACGGTCCACTCCGCGCACGGGGTCGGGGCCGACCAGTCCGTCACGCCCTCGATTGCTGCGCGCAGCGCTTCGTGGGACTGGGTCAGGATCGGCCACGGGGTTCCGGGGCGCAGGTCGGCGAAGAACTGGCGGATGTCCGCCACCAGGACCTCCGGGGCTTCGTGCGCCGCGTAGTGGCCGGCCGCGTCTCGGGGGCCTCCTGCGGTTTTCGTTGTGTCGTAGGCGTTCCAGCTCACGATGTTCGCGTGGTCGCGCTCGGCGAAACGGCGGATCGACTGGAAGTCGCCCGTGAACATCGCCAGGGCCGTCGGGACCGTCGTGGGGCCCTCCGGGTGGGCCGTCGTGTGGGCGTCCTCGTAGTAGAACCTGATCGACGAGCCCGCCGTGCCCGTCAGCCAGTACAGCGCCACGTTCGCCACGATGAAGTCCGCGTCCAGGTGCTCGCCGAACAGCTGGGCGTTCCACGCCAGCAGGCCCAGCGGGGAGTCCGCCAGCGCGAACGCCAGCGTGTGCGGCTGCTGGCTGTGCAGCGTGTTGAACGAGAACATGTTCTCGTAGAACCACTGGAGGTGCGCGAGCGCGGCCTGGTCGGCTTCGCTCAGGTCCGCCATCTCCGCCGGGTCGCCGGACGGGAACGAGAACAGCTGCGTCACGTGCACGCCGACGACCTTCTCCGGCGCCAGTCTGCCGATCTCCGGCGAGATCATCGAGCCCGCGTCGTTGCCCGCCGCGCCGTACGACTCGTAGCCCAGCCGGCTCATCAGCTCCGCCCACGCCGCCGCCGTGCGATGGGTGCCCCAGCCCGCCGACTTCGTCGGGCCCGAGAAGCCGAAGCCCGGCAGGGACGGGATCACCAGGTGGAACGCCGGTTCGTCGGCCGACTCCGGTTCGGTCAGCGGGCCGATCACGTCCAGGTACTCCGCGATCGAGCCCGGCCAGCCGTGCGTCAGCACCAGCGGCGTCGCGTCCGGCCGCGACGACCGGACGTGCAGGAAGTGGATGGTCTCGCCGTCGATCTCCGTCAGGAACTGCGGGTACGCGTTGAGCCGCGCCTCGAAGGCCCGCCAGTCGAACTCGCCCAGCCAGTGCTCGGCCAGTGCGCGGACCCGCTCGTTCGTGACGCCGTACGCGGCGGGCAGGTCGTCCGGCCACAGCGCGCCGCGCAGGCGGTTCTGCAGGTCGTCCAGCTGGGACTGGGGGATCTCGGCGCGGAAGGGGCGGACGGTCATGGCTGGCTCCTCGGAGAGTGGAACGGAATGCTTCGTTCCGAACTGTACCAGAGCGGAATGATCCGTTCCAGTGGTAATCTCCTCCCATGCCCGAGCCAGCCCTGCCCGGCCGCCGCGGCCAGGCCGCCCGCAACGACGTCGTCATCCTCGATGCCGCCCGCCAGGTCTTCCTCGTCGACCCGAAGGCGCCGATCTCCCACGTCGCCGACCGCGCCGGCGTCGGCATCAGCGCGCTCTACCGGCGGTACCCGAGCAAGGAGGTGCTGCTCTGCCGGCTCTGCCACGACGGACTCCGCACCTACATCGCCGAGGCCGAGGCCGCCACCGGCGAGCCGGACGGCTGGGCCGCGCTGACCGGGTTCCTCACCCGGGTCGTGGAGGCCGACGTGCACTCGCTGACCGTCCACCTCGCCGGCACCTTCACCCCGACCGCCGAGATGGGCGAAGACGCGCGCCGGGCGGGCGAACTGACCCGGGACCTGGTCGAGCGGGCCCGCGAAACCGGACGGCTGCGCCAGGACGCCGTCGCCGAAGACCTCGGCATGATCCTCGAGTGCTGCGCCGCGATCCGCGTCGAGGACCACGAGCGCACCACGCAGTTGCGGCGGCGGTACCTCGCGCTGCTCGTCGAGGGGCTGGCGGCGGGCGGCCCGGATCTGCCGGGCCCGCCACCGCGCCCGGGTGAGATGAACGGGCGCTGGCGGCCGTCCTGACGGCGGTGCGCGGCGCCGCCGGATGGCGGTAACGAATTGCGGGATCGGGGCGACTGATCAGCGTCGGATGTCCACGAACTCCCGTTTCACCCGTCAGAGCGGCATTCCCCGGATCGGAACAGCGAGATCACGACTATGCAACGAAGCTGGCGACGGACCACGATCCTGTCCTCGGTGGCCGCACTGGCCACGGCGTTTATCGCGATGGCGCCCGCCGCGCAGGCGGCCGAACCCTCGAGCGCTGTCGAAGTCAGCACCACCAGCGTGGTGCCGGGACAGACCTTCACCATCACGCAAACCATTCACAACGACCGCGATTTCACCGTGACTTTCGCCAAGGGTGCCATTTACGGAAACCCGACCGCGATCACCGACGTCGTCGACGTCGTCTCCTGCACCAACACGACCGAGGTCGGCTGCTTCCAGGCCGGCAGCAGCTACCGCGCCGCGTTCGGCGACCTCGCGGCGGGCGGCACGAAGACCACGGTGTGGACCCTGCGCGTCAAGGACACCGCGGCGCCCGGGTCGTTCACGCTGCAGCACCAGTTCGTCGGCGACAACTACGCCTTCGAGACCCTGGACGGCCCGGTCATCACCGTCGGCCAGCCGTCGAGCCAGGCCGACGTCAAGGTCGCGCTCGCCGCGACCGGCCACGGCGGGCTGAACGCGCGCATCGACTACACCGTGACCGTGACGAACACCGGCCCGGGCGCCGCGACCGGGATCCGCGTCGTGGCCACGTACCCGCCGGGCCTGTCCTTCGGCAGCGGCACCGGCTGCGCCCGGGTCGGCACGACGAGGACCGTGAACTGCGACGTCGCTTCGCTGGCCAGCGGTGCTTCGGCGACGACGAAGTTCTCGGCCAACGGCGGCCTGCTCGCGCTCGGCTCGTACACCACGACCGCGCAGCGGACGGCGAGCTCGCCGTCGGATCCCAACCCCGCCAACGACAGCGCGTCGAAGACGTGCTCGGCGCTCACCGGGCTCATCGTGACCTGCTGAGGGTTCGCGAGAGGTGAACCGGGCTCGTGTCCTCCGCCAGGGACGCGGGCCCGGTTCGCGTTTCAGCCCGCGGCCGTGGCGTAGAGCTTCGCGATGTCGTCGTCGAAGTAGGCGCTGTAGGAGACGTCCGGGGTGTCGCCGCCGAGCTGGTAGCCGCCGATGACGCCGATGACCTCGCCGCCGGTCACCCAGGGCCCGCCGCTGGTGCCGTCCGGGAAACCGGGGCAGGCGACCTGCATCTGGTAGGTGTCCGAACGCGTGGTCGTGCCGTCGCAAACGACGGGGGAATCGGTGCTGTCGGGGTAGCCCGTGAGGGTGATCCGGTGGTCGAATCCGCGATTCACGCCGAGCGCGTTCGCGCCGGTGAGGCTTTCCAGGGAAGCCGGATTCCCGGCTTGCTGAACGGTCAGGAACGCGAAATCGAGATCCGGGTCGGCCGACGAAGTCCAGCCGTCCGCAACCGCCGTTCCGGTGACCGTCCACATTCCCAGCGGCGCCACGCCGTCGTGGTAACCGGGTGCGAAAGACATTCCGTCCTGGACGCAGTGCGCGGCGGTCAGCACCAGATCGCCGGTTCCGGAGTGGACGACGCTCGCGGAGCAGAAATGGCTGCCGTTCGCGAACAACGCGCCGACCGGGGAAACGGTCTTCGCGGGAACGGCTTTCTCCGGCGCGGCCGCCGCGAGCGGAGCCGGGGAGCCGGCGGCGTAGGCGTCGTCGGCGGTCGTGTCCGCGCTGACGGCCAAGCCGGTGCTCAGCACCAGCACCGCCGCCGCGGCCAGCGCGGCCGGCCGGAGAACCTTGATCGCCACCCCTCCAGATCACCACACCGCGGCCGGATCGGCAGTGTGCGGAGCCGGATGCACAGCGACCTCACAGCGGCCGCCGGAAAGGCGTTAGCCTCGGAGCCATGCCGGCCTCGGTCACTTCGCGCGACGGGACGGTCGTCGGGTTCGAGACGCTCGGCGACGGGCCCCCGATGGTCCTCGTCCACGGCACCGGCGCGGACCACACCCGCTGGGCGGCGGTCCGCGACCGGCTCGCGCAGCGCTACCGCCTGCACCTCGTCGACCGCCGCGGCCGCGGGCTGAGCCGCGAGGAGGCCGCCGAGTACGACATCCGGCGCGAGGGCGAGGACATCGCCGCCGTGGCCGAAGCCGCCGGGGGAGACGTCTACCTGCTCGCGCACTCCTACGGTGCCCTGTGCGCGCTGGAAGCCGTCCGGCTGACGAAGGCGGTCAGCCGGCTGGTGGCGTACGAGCCGCCGCGGCCCGAGCCGGGTGGCGCCGTCGTCGGGCCGGACGCGCGCGGCCGCATGCGGGCCGCGGAAAACCCGGAGGAAATCCTCGAAATCTTCCTGCGGGAGGCCCTCCGGCTGGCTCCCGCGGACGTCGAAGCGATGCGCGCCACGCCGGTCTGGCCCGCCCGGGTGGCCGCCGCGCCGACGATCCCGCGGGAACTGGACGTCGTCGAGGGCATGGTGTTCGACGAGCGGCTCGCCGGCATCGCGATCCCGGTCCGGTTGTTCGCCGGCACCGAGAGCCCGGGCTACCTCCGGCTGGCCGCCCAGGCGGTCGCGGACCTGATCCCCGGTGCCGACGTCGTGCCGCTGCACGGCCAGGCGCACCAGGCCATGGACTTCGACCCGGACCAGTTCATCGAAGCGGTGTTCGCCTTCAGCCCGCGGTGAGCCCCCGGCGGTGCGCCCACGCCGCCACCTCGGTCCGGTTGGCCAGGCCCAGCTTGGCCAGGACGCTCGAGACGTGGCTTTCCACCGTGCGCTCGGAAAGCACCAGCCGGTGCGCGATCTGCCGGTTGCTCAGCGCGCCGGCGACGAGCGCCGCGATCTCCCGTTCGCGGCCGGTCAGCGGGTCGGCCGCGGTCCGCGCCCGGTCCAGCACCGCCGTCGCCCGGGTCAGCCAGCCCCGCATCCCGAGCCGCCGGGCTTCCTCCGCCGCCTGCCGGGCCGCGGTTTCCGCGCGCGGGAGGTCGCCGAGGACGACGAGCCCGGCCGCCAGCCGGACGCGGTTGTGCACGACGTAGGGCCGGGCGCCGAGCCGCGCGTCCCACGCGATCGCTTCCTCGAACAGCGGCACGGCTTCGTCGTACCGCCCCAGCAGCGCAGCCAGGCGGGCGGACCAGCTGCTGGAGCAGTCGCTGCAGAAGGTGCCCGCGCCGGCCGAGCCGACCGGCGGCGCCCCGGCGAGCTGCTTGGCGAGCCACTCCGCCGTCTCGACGTCCTCGAACGCTTCGAGCAGCGGCAGCAGGTTCGGCCCGATTCCGGGGGACTGGCCGATGAAGTCGGGGTCGCGCAGGCGCGGGCGCAGGGCGTCGTACCCGGCCCGCGCTTCGTCGTGCCGGCCGTCGATCAGGGCGCAGAGCGGGCGGGAGACGATCGTGATCGGCAGCGGCGGCGCGATCGCCAGCAGCTCGTCGTACCCGGCGGGCAGCTCGGCCGGGTCGCCGACCACGTCGGCGAGCTGCTGCGCGAACGCGAAGGACATCCCGGCCGCGGACCGGTCTTCGGCCAGTTCCGCCGCCGCGAGCTCGCTCGCGAGCCGGTTCTGCGCGCGGGCCTCGGCGAACGCGCCGCGGTAGGCCGCCACCGACGCCCGCAGCCGCAGTTCGTGCCAGCGGACCAGCGGCAGCCGGGTCGTCGCGGCCAGCGCGGAGATCGCGCTCAGCTCGGCGTCCACGACGGGCACGGTGCCGACCTCGAACGCCGCGTCGAGCCGCCACTTGTGGCCCCACAGCGCCACGAGCGGCCGTCCGGTGCCGCCCAGGGACACCGCGAGCGAGCCGAGCCGCAGCCGCTCGGCCAGCGGCAGCTCCGTCGGGCGGATCTTCAGCCGGGCGCGGACGGCGTCGAGCCGCGCCTCCTGGTCGCCGGAAAGCTCCGCGAGGGCCATCGCCTCGTCGGCGGTCTCGACGGCTTCGGTCGCCCGCCCGTAGTCGGCCGCCACGGCCGCGGACTGCGCGAGCAGTTTCGCCCGCACCGCCGGGTCCGCGTCGGCGCCGAGCATCGCCAGCGCGGACGCCGTGAGCTCGGCCATCCCGGGCAGCAGGTCGGGCGCCGACGTGTCCCGGACGACGAGTGCCGCGGCGGCGGCCAGCGCCGGGTCGGCCGTCAGCCCGGCGGCCTCGCGCGCGTGGCCGAAGCTGCGCGCGAAGCGGCCCGCGCGGTACTCCGCGGTGGCGAGGTCGACGAGCAGGGCGGCGAGCCCGTCGCGCAGGCCCGTGCGGCGGTGGCAGTCGAGCGCGAGGGACAGGAACCGCGCGGCCTCGGTGAAGGCGAGCGAGCGGGTTGCGTCCCGGGCCGCTGTTTCGGCCCAAGCCGCCGCTCGGGCCAGCGCGTCCGGCGTCGCCGCCGAACGCAGCCAGTGCCCGGCCACGACGCCGGGATCGGCCCGGTGTTCCAGCGCGGCCGCCGTCCGGGCGTGCAGGTCCTCGCGGACGCCCTGGTCGAGGTCGGCGTAGATCCCGTCGCGCACGACGGCGTGGGCGAACCGCCGGGACCCGGCCTCGGCGGGCAGCAGCACCCCGGAGCGCACGGCCCGGTCGAGCGCCGGGACGACGTCGTCCGCCGGCCGCCCGGCGACCTCGGCGACGACGTGCGCGTCGACCTCCTCGCCGAGCACCGAAGCGATCGCCAGCAGCTCACGCGCGTCGTCGTCGAGCCCCGCGACGGTGGTGCGGACGAGGTGCCGCAGCTCCGCCTCGCCGCCGCCGGTCGCCGAGGAGCGGGCGACCGCCTTGAGGTAGAGCGGGTTCCCGCCCGAGCGCCGCAGCGCGTCGCGGGCGTCGACAGCGGCCCGGCCGACCTCGGCGAGGTAGACCCGGACGTCGGGCTCGGTCAGCGGGTCCAGGCGCAGGCTCTCCGTCCCCGGCCGGCCGAGCAGGTCGGGCAGGGCTTCGAAAAGCGGGCCGGCCGACCCGTTGTCCCGGTAGGTGGCGACGACGGCCAGGCGCGACCGGCGGATCTCCCCGGCCAGGTGCCGCAGCAGCCGCAGCGAGGCTTCGTCGGCCCAGTGGACGTCTTCGAGGACGACGACGAGACCGGCCGCCCCGGCCGCGGCGACCAGCGCGTCGGCGGCCACCGCGACGAACCGGAACCGGGCCGCGACCAGGTCGGCGCCGTCGCGGTCGTCCAGGTCGGCCAGCGCGCGGGAGACCTCGGCGCCCGCCTCCGGCAGGGCCTGGAGCACCCGGCGCCACGGCCACAGCGGCGGCGCGCCCGGGTCGTCGACGCACCGGCCCCAGACGGCTTCGCGGTCCGTCACCGCCTCGACCAAGCGGGACTTGCCGATCCCCGCCGGGCCGCCGACGAGCACCAGCGCGCCGGTGCCCCCGGCCGCCGCCGCGAGCCACGCGCGCAGGTCGGCCGCGGCACCAGCCCGCCCGACGAACGGCTCGCTGCGCGTCACCCGAGCAGTATCCCCTGCGTGTCCGGTTTCAGTGCCGTCCTCCGTACTGGCACTGATGTCGCGATCGCCGTCCCGGGCGAGAGTCGGTCCGGCAACGGAAGGAGCACCCCATGCACGCCACCATCCACCGGTTCCGGGGTCCGCTGGGGACCTGCGACCTCGGCCGGGACGCACTCGGCACCTGCACGCTCACCCAGCTCGGCGGCCTGTCCGGAGCCGTCGTCACCTTCTGGCCCGACGCCCCGGCGGCGAGCGAAGCCGCCGCCCGGCGGCCCGCCGGGACGACGTGGCTCGACGCCGGCGCCTACCGGGTCGCCGACGCGCACTCGTCGTCCGACGCGGCCGCCTACGCCCAGATCACCTGGTTCGACGGGCCTCGCGGCGCCGACCAGTCGGCCGCCGAGCTGCGCGCGGGCCGCGAGCGGATCTGGCCCGCCGTCCGCGACCTCGAAGGCGTCGGGACGACCTACGCCCTGCTCGGCGAAGACCGGTCACTGGTCGTCGTGGCCCTCTCCGCGTCGATGGCGACGATCGAGGCCGTCCAGGACGCGATCATGGCCACCGAACTGCTGCCCGGCGAGGACCCCGCGCTGCTGCCCGGCCCGGACCGCGTCGACGTCCACCGCGTGTCGCACGCGGCCCTGCCGGCCCCGGCGGGTGCGCGATGAGCCCGCGCACCGCCCCCGCGCTGCGGGCCGGGACGTGGACCGTCCGCACCGCGACGGCGTCGTTCGAGGTCCGCAACTTCGGGTTCAACCGGGTCCGCGGCACGATCCCGGTCCGCGCCGGCAGCGTCGAGGTGACCGGCGGTGGGGTGACCGCCGTCCGCGCGGAGCTCGACCTCGGCGCGCTGGACACGGAGAACCCCCGCCGTGACGCCGATCTGCGCAAGCCGAACCTGCTCGACAGCGGTGCCCACCCGGACCTGACGTTCACCGCCACCGGCGTCCGGCGCGACGGCGACGGCTGGGAGGTGACCGGCGAACTCCGGCTGCGGGGGACGTCGTGCCCGCTGACGCTGACCGCCGGGCCGCTCGACGGGACCCGGGTGCGCGCGACGGGGACGCTCGACCGCGCCCCGCTCGGCATGCGGGTGCCGCGCGCGGTGATCGGCCGGTACGTCCGGATCGCCGTCGAAGCGGACCTCGAACCGCCTAGCTGAGGTCCTTGGGGAGCAGGGTGGTCGCCGCGTCGGGGGCGGCGACCGCCTTGGGCTTCCGGTCGCGGAACAGCCAGCCGCCGATGATGCCGCCGGCGAACCCGAACAGGTGGCCCTGCCAGCTGACCCGCTCGTCGGTGGGCAGCAGGGACGTGAACTGGTAGGCGAAGCACAGCGCCATCACGACGCCGATCACGATGTCGATCGGGTGCCGGTCGAACAGGCCGCGCACGATGATGTAGCCGAAGTAGCCGAAGACCAGGCCGCTGGCGCCGACCGTGACCGTGTCCGACGGCGAGATGAACCAGACGCCGAGGCCGCTCGCGACGATGATCAGGACGCTCACGCCGAGCCACTTCTTCACCCCGCGGTAGGCGGCGAGGAAGCCGAACACGAACAGCGGGCCCGAGTTGCCTTCGATGTGGCCCCAGCTGGAGTGCATGAAGGGCGCGCTGAAGATCTCCGGCAGCGACGCCGGATCGCGGGCTTCGATACCGAACTCTTGGCTCAGGTCGTAGTCGCCGAGCGAGTTGAAGATCTGCACCGCCCACAGCACGGCGAGCAGGCCGACCATCACCCACAGGGCCTTCTTGGCCTCGGCGATCATCGCCTCGGCTTCGCTGCGGGCCGGGCCCTCGCTGGTCGTGCTCATGGTTCCCCCTGCTCGGTTTGCTCCGAGGATAGCCGCCGCGGGACCGCGGGAGCGGCGATTCGGCCCCAGCCGTGACCTGGCAGGGTGACGGCATGACGTCACACCGGCCGGAAGTGGTCTTCCGGGGCCGCCGCATGCCGGGCGAGCGCGCCTTGGTCATGGCCATCGTGAACCGCACGCCGGACTCGTTCTACGACCGGGGCGCGACCTTCGCCGCGGACGCCGCCCGCGACGCCGTGGACCGCGCGGTCGCGGCCGGCGCCGACATCGTGGACATCGGCGGCGTCAAGGCGGGCGAAGGCCCCGAGATCGACGTCGAGGAGGAGAGCAGGCGCGTGGTGCCGTTCGTCGCCGAGGTGCGCGAGCGCCACCCGGGGCTGGTGATCAGCGTCGACACCTGGCGGCACGAGGTCGGCCGCCAGGCCTGCGAAGCCGGCGCCGACCTGCTCAACGACACCTGGGCCGGCGCCGACCCCCGACTGGTCGAGGTCGCCGCCGAGTTCGGCGCGGGCTACGTCTGCTCCCACGTCGGGGGCATGCCGGTGCGGACCGACCCGTACCCGGCGCCGACCCCGGACCGGCCGTTCTGGCCGCGCTACGACGACGTCGTCGCGGACGTCGTCGCCGAGCTGACGACGGCGGCCGAGCGGGCGGTCGCCGCCGGGGTCCCGCGCGGCGGCGTGCTCGTCGACCCGACGTTCGACTTCGGCAAGAGCACCCGCCACGGCCTTTCGCTGCTCCGCCACTTCGACCGGCTGGTGGCGACGGGCTGGCCGGTGCTGGTCGCGCTGTCGAACAAGGACCTGATCGGCGAGACCCTCGACGTCGAGGCCCGCGACCGCCTGGCGGGCACCCTCGCGGCGACGGCGATCGCGGCCCACGCGGGCGCGGCGGTCTTCCGCGCCCACAACGTCCGGGAGACCAGGGAAGCCGTGGCGGCGGTCGCGGGTTTGTCTACTGTGGACTGAGTCGCCCCGGGGCGCTGAATCCGCCGGGCCGGGGTGCCGATCCGGTCCACCGCGCGAAGCCCAGCCGCGTCAGGTTCTTCCGCGCGCAGGCGACCGCCCGCGCTGAGACGTCCGTGGCCACCACCCGCCCGACCCGCGGCGGGCGAGAACGGGCCCCGGTTCAAAGGAACGCGTCCGGCGGGGGTGGCTGGATCCGGCGGTTCACGGCGTCGAGCAGCCGCCGTGCGGCCGGGTAGGCGCCGTGACGGGGCAGCGCGACGCCGCCCGACATCGTGCGCAGGCCGCGTCGGCGCTGAGCACGACCGGCGACCGGGTCCGGCGAGGTGCGCCGTGGAACCGTGCCGCGGCCGTGTCGGAGCACCCGCTGGAGTGGCGGGTGTGCGGGAGGCCCGGACGGGGAACTAACTCACCACCTCGGCGTGCACGGGGTTCGTCGCCGGCCGTCGTGGCGTACAAAGGGTGCAGAGGTGATGCCGGATGACGGTGGTGCGGCGGGAAAAGCGTCGCCGGTGGGCGGTCGTCGCGGCGGTGGCCGCCGTCCTCGTCTCCGTGCCGTCCGTCGTCTCCGCGCTCGCGCCCGCCGGGGCCGCAGCCGACCCGGCGAAGCTGCGTGAACTCGTCCTGGGTTCCGCCGGACGGCCGTACCAGGGTTACGCCGAAAGCGCGGGTTCGCTGGCCCTGCCGGAGCTGCCGAACCTCGGTGCCGTCACCGCGCTCTTCTCGCTGCGGACGCCGATGCGCGTCTGGTACGCCGGGCCCGACCGCTACCGGGTCGACATCCTCGGCACGGCCGGTGAGCACGACCTCTACCGGCTGCCCGACGGCGAATACACCTGGGACTACGGCGACAACACGCTGACCGAGCTGATCGGCGAGCCCGCCGTCCGGCTCCCGCGGGCCGGGGACCTGCTGCCGCCCGAGCTCGCGCGGCGGATCCTGGGCGCGGCGCGGGGTGACCCGGTGAGCGCGTTGCCGGGCCGGAACGTCGCCGGTGTCGCCGCGTCCGGGCTGCGGCTCGTCCCCGCCGACCCCGACACGACCATCGGCCAGGTGGACCTGTGGGCGGACCCGGTGACCGGGGTGGCCGTGCGGGTCGAGGTCACCGCGCGCGGGCAGCGCGCCCCGATCCTCGTCTCCGAGTTCCAGGAGGTCACCCAGACCACGCCGGTCGTCGAGGCGCCGCGGCCGGTGCTCGGGTCCGGCTTCACCGTCGCGAGCGCCCCGGACGTCTCCGACACGCTCGGCGCGTTCAACCAGGTGCCGCTGCCGGCGACGCTCGCCGGGCGGCCGGTGACGTCGGAGGCCTTCGGCGGGGTCCAGGGCGCCGCGCTCTACGGCCGCGGGCTGGCGTCCTTCGCGGTGATCGCGGTGCCGCGCGCGGTGGCCAACGCGGCGAGCGACGCCGCCGGGAAGGCGGGCGCGGTGCAGGTCAAGCTGGCCGCCGGGACCGTGGTGCAGCTGTCGATCACGCCGTTGTCGCTGGCGATCGTCCGCTCGGCCGTCTCCCGCCGCTCCTACCTGCTGGCCGGGACCGTGACCGCCGACGTGCTGAAGTCCGTCGCGGACGAGCTGTCCCGGCTGCGGCGGGGCGGCCGATGATCACCACGCGCGCGCTCACGAAGGCCTACGGCCGCACCGTCGCCGTGAACGCGGTCGACCTCGACGTCCGCGAAGGCGACCGCTACGGGTTCCTCGGCCCGAACGGCTCGGGCAAGACCACCCTGGTCCGGATGCTGCTCGGCCTGGTCTACGCGACCAGCGGGGAGATCGAGGTGCTCGGCAAGCCGGTGCCGAAACGGGTCGCCGAGGTGCTGCCCGAAGTCGGCGCGCTCGTCGAAGGTCCGGCCGCGTACCCGCACCTGTCCGGCCGGCGGAACCTGGCGCTGCTCGACGCCGCCGGGCGCGGCGGCGGGCGGCGCACCCGGCGGCGGCGCATCGACGAAGCACTGGAGCAGGTCGGGCTGGGCGGGGTCGACCAGCGGCCGGTCAAGGCGTACTCGCTCGGCATGCGGCAGCGGCTCGGGCTGGCCGGCGCGCTCCTGCGCAAGCCGCGGCTGCTGATCCTGGACGAGCCGACGAACGGGCTCGACCCGCAGGGCATCAAGGAGATCCGGGAGCTGCTGACCGAGCTGAACGCGGGCGGCACCACGGTCTTCCTCTCCAGCCACCTGCTGGCCGAGGTGGAGCAGCTGTGCACCCGGGTCGGCGTCGTCGACCGGGGCCGGCTGGTGCTGGAGGAGGACCTGGTCGCGCTGCGGGCGGCGACCGGCCGGGTGCTCGTCGGGACGCCGGACCCCGCGGCGGCGGCCGCGGTCCTCGACGGGCAGCTCGAAGCCCGGGACGGCGACCGGCTGGTCATCCGGCACGCCGATCCGGCGGCGCTGAACGCGCTGCTCGTCGAAGCGGGGGTGCGCGTGACGTCCATCCACGCCGAGCAGCGGACGCTCGAACAGGTGGTCCTCGACGTGACGGGTCCGGGCTCGGACCGGTTCGGGGCCGCCGGGTGATCGGCGTCGAACTGCGGAAGCTCGCGCTGCGACCGCGGGTGTGGGTCAGCGTGCTGCTGCTGTGCCTGCTGCCCGCGGTCGTCGGCGTCTTCCTGGCCACGGCCGACTTCGCGCCGCCGCCCGGGCAGGGCGGGGCATTCCTGTCGGCGGTGGTCAGCGACGGTGCGCTGTTCCCGGCGGCGGCGCTCGCGCTGGTGCTGCCGCTGTTCCTGCCGATCGCGGTCGCGGTCGTCGCGGGCGACTCCATCGCGGGCGAGGCGTCCGGCGGCACCCTGCGGTACCTGCTGGTGCGCCCGGTCGGCCGGACCCGGCTGCTGAGCGCGAAGCTGGTCGCGATCGCGGTGTACGTGACCGCGGCGATCGTCATCGTCGTGCTGACGTCGCTGGTGCTCGGGGTGATCCTGTTCGGCACCGGCGGCAACCCCGGCGTCGCCGGCCCGGGCGGGCAGCCGGCCGGCGTGACGTCGCTGTCCGGGCAGTCGCTCAGCTCGTCCGGGCTCGGCCTGCGGCTGCTCGGCGCGGTGTCCTACATCGTCCTGTCGATGCTGGGGTTCGCCGCGATCACGATGTTCCTGTCCACGGTGAGCGATTCGGCGCTGGGGGCCGCGCTGTGCGGGCTGGCCGTGCTGATCACCAGTTCGGTACTGGAGACCCTCGACGCGGCGGCGGCTGTGAAGCCGTACCTGCCGACGCACTACTGGCTGTCCTGGATCGACTTCTTCCGCGATCCGGTGCTGTGGCGCAACATCGACCACGGGCTGCTGCTGCAGGCGGGCTACATCGTCGTGTTCTTCGCGGCGGCGTGGGCGAACTTCGCGACGAAGGACGTCACGAGCTGAGGCAGTCGGCCGGCGCTTCGAGCGGCGTGATGCCGAGGGCCTGCAGGACGATCTCGGTGACGGCGGGGTCGGTGGGCAGGTCGCCGTGCGCGGCCAGGTTGCCCGGGCACACCTGCTGGAGCGCGACGTTGACGGCGCCCTCGACCCGCGCGGACTCCGGCGGGGTGACCGTCTCGTCCTCCTCGGTCCAGAGCGAAAGCCACGGCAGCGTCGCCGGGATCGGCTCCTTCGCGAGCTCCTGCAGGAGGGCGCTGCCCGGCGCCAGCTGCACGCACGCGATGGGGCAGCCGCCCGGGACCAGCGCGCCGCCCGCCGCGGCGAGGCCGGTGCCGTGCATCGGCGCGCCGAGCGTGACGACCCGGCGCGCCTGGTGGTCGCCGCCGTCGCGGCTGACCCACAGCCGGGCCACGACCCCGCCGGCGGAGTACCCGACGACGTCGACCGACGGCGCTCCCTGCGCGTACGCCCGTTCGACGGCTTCGGCCAGGACGCCGGCTTGTTCGACCAGGTCGCCGGTGCCGTCGCCGGCCAGGGTGAGCACCTCGGTGCCACGGCCGGTCGCCTGGCGGATCCGCGCGGCGAGCTCGTCCAGCGCGCCTTGGCCGCCGCCGTAACCGGGGACGAGGAGCACCGGGCCGGGCTTGTTCTGGTCCGGGGTGCCGGCCTCCGGCGCGGTCTTCGTGCCGGAGGTGGCGATGGCGGTCGCGGCGACGGCGGCCACCACGACGACAGCGACGCTGCTCAGCATCAGACGTCGCCGCGGGCTGATACCGCGCCACCAGGCCGTGATCCGCACGCTTCCATGATGACCCGGCCCGTGCGTGGCTGTCGTGAGTGTTTAGTCGGGTTAGAACCCGACTAAACACTCACGAGCCCGCGCCGTAGCAGACGTAACTGGTGGCGGCGGGTGAGTCGGGGAGTTCGGTTTGGGCGCGGGCGAGGGCTTCGGCCGGGGTCAGGCCGGCGGCGAGGTGGCGGTGGTGGCGGACCATCAGGGCGCGGCCGGCGTCGTCGGGGATCGGGAGGACCGTCGCCACCAGGCTCGTCGTGCCCAGCGCCAGCAACGCCGAGGCCAGGCCCAGCAGCTCGTCGCCCGCGTGGATCGCCGAGCGGCCCGAGTCGCAGCCGGACAGCACGACCTGCCGCGGCGGGCGGGCCAGCCGTTCCAGGTCGTACACCGTGAGCGGCCCGTCGGCCAGCCGCAGCGACGAGAACAGCGGGTTGTCCGTGCGGAACCGGCCGTGCGCCGCGATGTGGCCCAGCGCGGCGCCGTCGAGCGCGGCGAGCACCGGCTCGGCCTTCGCGGTCCGGCCGGTGAACCGGCGGGCGCCCGGGTAGCGACGGGCCAGCGCGGCCACCTCGGCGGCGGCGTGCGGCAAGCCGGGGCCCGCCACGACGACGTGATCACCGCCGTCGGCGCGGGGCGCGGTCACCGCGCGGTGCCAAAGCGCCGCCGACGGCGCGAGGGACACCGGGCGGCCGCGGCAGCCGGGCAGGACCGGCCACGGCAGCTCGTGCAGCCGCCCGGTCGGCACGACCACCAGCGGACCGTCGCCGAGCCGCAGCGGGGCGAGCAGCAGCTCGTCGAGCCGGCGGGCGGTCCGCTCGACGAGGTCGCCCGGCGAGCCGAGGCCGAATGCCGCCCGCCGCAGCCCGAACCGCAGCTCGGCCAGGCGTTCCGCGGCTTCGGCCGCCGGGCCCAGCGCGTACCGCCGCAGCCGGCCGCCGGTGACGGCGAGCGCGCTCAGCCGCCCGTCCAGCTCGACGTACTCCACGAGCGTGGCCGGCCCCAGCGCGTCGGCCAGCTCCGCGCGGGACGGGACGCGAGTGTCCGAAGTGGACACCCCGGTCGCGTGCCGGGCGCGGTCGCGCACCGCCTTCTCCAGCTCGGCCTGACGGCGCAGCAGGGTCCGCGCGTGCCCGGTCCCGGTGGCGAGGTCGACGGCGATCTGGCGCAGCGCGGCGAGGTCGGCGGCCAGGCCCTCGTCGTCCGGCGGCCGGGCGGGCCGCAGCCGCAGCGCGCCGGCGTGCCGCCACTCCGCCCAGCGCAGCACGGCCTCCGGGTGGCCCGCTTCCGCCGCGAGCCGCAGCCCGAGGCCGGTCAGCTCGCTCGCGTGCCCGGACGCGTGGGCACGCAGCTCGCTCGCGCCGAGCCCGGCGCGGAACCGGTCGACCACCCGGACGCCGGCGCGCAACGCGGCGTCCGCGCCCCGGCGGTCGCCGTGCACCAGGCGCAGCAACGCCGTCGCGTGCCAGGCGCGGGCCCGCATTTCCGCCGGGCCGTCGCGCCCGGCCCGGCCGACGAACGACAGCTCCGCCTTCGCGATGTCCGCGCGGCCCAGCTCGAGGGCCAGCGCCGCGACGATCAGCCGTGCGTCCAAGGCCGGGACCAGCCAGCCCGCGTCGGTCAGCGCCGCCGCCGTCCGCTGTCCCGAGCGGAGCATCGCCGTCGTCCGCAGGCCGCTGTCCCGGCGGGCGCGCAGCGCGAGGTAACCGCCGAGCGCGGCCCAGCCGGGCCGGTCCTGGCGCACCGCGGACCGCCGCGCCAGCGAGGCCTCGCGCAACGCCGTGACCGGATCGCCGTCCAGCAGCGCGACTTTCGCCAGCAGCAGCCGTGCCTGCACGAGGTCGACGGCGTTGCGACGGCGGGCGTACTCCGCGACGGCGGTCGTCGCCGCTTCGCGCGCTTCGGCGATCAGGCGAACCGAAAGCAGGGCTTCGGCGCGTTCGATCGGCAGCAGCCCGGGGTCGGTGCCCGCTTCGCGGTAGCGCGCGGCGGCCTCGTCGTAGGCGGTCAGCGCGGCCGGGACGTCGCCGCGGACGGTGGCGGCCAGCCCGCGGTTCTGCCACACCATCGCCGTCCGGCCGAGGTGGCCGGTCGCGGCGAACCCGCGTTCGGCGTGGCGCAGGTCGTCTTCGGCGCCCCGCCAGTCGCCGAGCCGGGCCAGCACGATGCTGCGGTTGGTGCGGATCGTCGCCTCGATCAGGTCGTCGCCGCCCGCGGCACGGAGGGTCTCGAGGGCGTCCGCGAACCCCGCGGCGGCGTCAGCGAACCGGGAGATTTCGGTGAGCACGACGGCCCGCTGCATGCACAGCCGCGCCGCCGCCCGCCCGGTCAGCTCGGGCATCGCGCGGTCGAGTTCGCGCAGGGCCTCGGCGGTGCGCCCGGTCAGCGTCAGGACGTAGCCGAGCACCCCGCGCGTCTGCGCGGCCCGCTCCCGCAGCCCGGCCCCGTCCGCCAGCCGGAGCGCGGCGCGCAGCCGCGTTTCGGCGTCGGTCAGCCGCCCGACGGACACCCCGGCGAGCCCGAGCGCGTGCTCGGCCACGGCGGCGGCCTCGGTCCGCCCGTCCGCCTCGGCGAGCGCGGCTTCGGCGAGCGCCCGCGCCTTGGCGGGCGCGGTGAACGCGAGATCCGCGGCGGCGACGGCCTTGGCGAGCGCGTCGCTCATCGCCGCTCGGGCCGGGTGTGTATCAGCGGGAGGGGTTCGCGGATCGAGTAGCCGACCCGTTCACCCATGATCGAGGGGGACACATGACGCGATACCGCCATCGAGCAGGCGAGCTGCTGGTCCATGCGGACGATTGTGCCGCGATCCAAGCCGGACTGGCAGGGTTCGGTTATCACCCGGCCGGAGCGCAGGGGACGGTGCGCCGGTTCACCGGGACGCGGCCGGTGCCGGAGGTGCTGGCCGCGCTGGGAAGCCGTGGCGCGAGCCCGAACCACTTGTTCGGGCTCGACCGGATCATCTGGGGCGACCCCGGCATGCACCCGAAGCCGACCCGCAACGAATTGACCCCGCTGTCCGAGTCGGACGCGTGCCCGACGGTCGGCGTGATCGACACCGGCATCCTGCTGGACCGGGGCCACCTGCACCCGTACCTCGCCAACCGGGTGGTGTTCGACCAGGAGGACGTCGTCCGCTTGGAACGCGGCGAAGACGGCAACCCGGTCGGCTCGGCCGCGCACGGGACGTTCGTCGCCGGGGTGCTGTTGAAGCAGGCGCCGATCGAGGTCCGCGTCCGCATGAAGGGCGTGATCGACAAGGCGGACGGTCTGGCCGAAGACCTGGCGGTCGCCACCGCCATCGACGAACTGCGGGAGGAGGGCATCACGCTGATCAACCTGTCCTTCTCCGGCGCGACTTGGGAAGACGAGCCGCCGAAGGCCATCGAGGCCGCCCTGCGCCGGCTGCCCGCGGAAGCCGTCGTGGTCGCCTCCGCGGGGAACCGGGCCAGCCGTCGCAAGGTCTATCCCGCCGCGATCAAGTTCGAGGCGCTTCGGCCCGGCGAAGTCGACAAGACCCACGCCTGGGTGATCGCGGTGGGCGCGGCCGACTCGACGCAGGACTCGGCCAGGCCGCGGGTGGCGGACTTCAGCAACTACGGTCCCTGGGTCTCGGCCTACGCCGAGGGCGTCGACGTGCTCGGCCCGTACTTCCGGTCCGGTTACCCGACGGAACCCGCCGGGTTCAACGGTTACGCGGTCTGGAGCGGGACCTCGTTCTCGGCCGCGATCGTCACCGGGAAGATCGCGGCGGGGCTGGCCGAGGCCGGCTCGGCCCGCGCGGCGGCCGAAGCGGTGCTCCGCCCGCCGAACGTCGCCGAACCCACCAAGGTCCACGTGCAGGACGTGAACGGGGAGGCGCACGTCCCGTACGTGGCGGGTGAGTTCGAGCCGGGTCTGAGCTAGAGGCTGGCCCAGCTCGTGGTGACCGCCGTGCCGTCCGCGGCGGTCACCTTCACGCGGGTCGCGCCGCGGGGGAGTTCCGTCGCCGTGAACCAGCCTTCCGGGCCGATCGGGCGGATGTACCGTTCGCCCGCCACTTCGATCACCGCGTCGCCCGTCGCGCCGGTGATCAAGCCGCGCAGGGACACCCGGCCGTCCGCGTACTCCACCTGCAGCTCCACCGACACCCGGGCCGACTCGAACGACAGCAGGCGGACGTCGTCGCCCGCCGCGCGCACCGCGCCCGCTTCCGCGAGGTCCGAGTCGAAGGCCAGGTCCGCCAGTTCGGCGTCGAGGTCGCGCAAGGTCAACGCCGCTCTCGCCTGGCGCAGCACCAGATCCGGCACCGGGTCGGCCTGGGCCGCGGCCGCGCGCAGGACGTCCATCAGCTCGTCGTCGCCGGTCACGTCCGGTCCTCCGTCCCGAGCCCGGCCGCGCCCGCCTGCTCGCGCAGGCGGTTCAGGCACCGCTGCCGAGTCGGGCCGATGCTGCCGACCGGGATGTCGAGCGCGGCCGACACCTCCGCGTACGACGGCGGGGGCGTGGCCATGAGCACGCGCAGCAGCCGGCGGCACTGCTCCGACAGGGTGGCCAGCGCGCGCCAGAGCGTGGCGTCGCGTTCGTTCAGCAGCACGGCCGCGTCGACCGCTTCGCCCGCGGCCGGTTCGTTCCGCCAGACGTGGTCGTCGGCCGGGCGTTCGCGGTCGCCGCGGCGGAGCTGGCGGAGGCACTCGTGCCGGGTGGTCGTGCCGAGCCAGCCGGGCAGCCGCTCGGGATCCTTGATGCGGCCGAGGTTCTCGACGAGCTTCAGCCACACCGTCTGGACGACGTCGGCCGCGTCGGCGTCGGAAAGCCGGTGGGCGCGGGCGATCGACCAGAGCAGGCTCGCGTACCGCTCGACGAGCGCGTCCCAAGCCGCCTGGTCACCGCGCGCGGCCGCCGCGAGCAGGGTCGTGGTGTCCACTTCGCCTCCCCTTGACCCGCTCAGCGTAGCCAACAGCGGCCCTTCGGACGGGTACGCCATCGGGGGACTCCTTCGCGTCTTCCCCCCGTTCCTCCGATCCGGTGGGAGCGCGGGAAATACCTGAACCGCACCGCGACGGGCGCCGTGTGCGCGGTGGGAGCGGTGGAGACGGATCGGGGTGAGCCGATCGTGCGGGTGATGGTGTTCGTGGTGCTCGTGTGGGGATTGTCGGCGTGCGGGCAGCCGGTGGACGGCCGGGCGGTGCCGGTCTATGTCCCGGCGGGATCCGGGTGCGCGTTGCTCGGGGACACGCCGGTGGTGCCGGGTGGGGATCAGACCTTCGCGGACTCGCGCTGAGTGGTCGGCAGGGGCTGAGTCCGGTGCTGGGCGGTCAGGACCGCCGCGAGCACGATCGCCGCGCCCAGCAGTTGCCACGGCGTGAGCCGCTGGCCGAGGGCGAGCCAGCCGAGCAGGGTGGCGACCACCGGGCTCAGCAGGCCGAGGAACGTCACGTGCGTGGCCGTCAGCGCGCGGATTCCGCGGAACCACAAGGCGTACGCGAACGCGGCGCCGATCAGCGAGAGGTACGCATACCCCGCGAGGTTCGCGCCGGACAGCGAAGCCGGCGGGGCGCCCTCGACGGCCAGCGCGACCGGCACCAGCACCAAGCCTCCCGCGACGAGCTGCCAGCCGGTCGTCGCCAGCAAGGGGGCCTGGGACGTCCAGCGCTTGCTGAGCACGACGCCAGTGGCCATCACGACCGCGCCGCCCGCCGCGGCGGCCAGGCCGATCGCGTCGAGGCGGGCGTCGGACTTCAGCACCAGGAGGCTGACGCCGGCGACCCCGGCGGCGCCCGCGAGGACCGTGCGCGGGGTCAGGCGTTCGCCGAGCAGGCCGGTCGAGAGGCCCGCGACGATCAGCGGCTGCAGGGCGCCGAGGGTAGCGGCGACCCCGCCGGGCAGCCGGTACGCGGCGACGAACAGCAGCGCGAGGAACGCGCCGATGTTGAGTGTGCCGAGCACGAGCGCGCGCCACCACCAGTCGCCCTTCGGCAGCCGGCGGGTGAGCGCGACCAGCAGCAGCCCGGCGGGCAGGGCGCGGACGACCGCGGCCAGCAGCGGGCGGTCGGGTGGCAGGAACTCCGTCGTGACGAGGTACGTGGAGCCCCAGATCGCGGGGGCCAGCGCGGTGGCGAGGAGCTGTTTGTTTAGCACTAAGGTAGTTTACCTCAGCGCTAAGCTAAATAGCTACCTGCTCACTTAGCGCTAAGGCATCGGCTACGCTGGCGCGATGGCCGACCACGTGGACCACGTCCTGGCGCAGTGGCACGCCGAGCGACCCGACCTCGACGTCTCCCCGATGGCGGTGATCGGGCGGCTGTCCCGGCTGAGCGCGCTGGTCGACGCGGAGCTGCGCCGCACGTTCGCCCGCCACGGGATCGACCGCGCGACCTTCGACGTCCTGGCGACCCTGCGCCGCAGCGGCCCGCCGTACCGGCTGACCCCGACCGAGCTGATGCGCTCGGCGATGGTGACGTCCGGCGCGATCACGCAGCGCCTGGACAAGCTGGAGGCCCGCGGGCTGGTCGAGCGCACGCCGGACGAGACGGACGGCCGCGCGGTCCGCGTGGCGCTGACCGACGCGGGCGGCGAGCTGATCGACCGCGCGCTGCCGGAGCACGTCGAGAACGAGCACCGGATTCTGGCCGCGCTGGACGACGGCCGGCGGGAGGAGCTGGCCGGCACCCTGCGCACTCTGCTGGAAAGCCTGGGCGGGGGCTAGTCTGCCTGGAGCATGAGTCTGGCACCGGCTGCCGAACTGCGGCGTGCCTCTGTTTTGGAGTCACCTTCGGGCTGAGGAACGTGATTGAATTTGATGTTCTTTGCGGCTGCCCGGACCGGTGATCTCGTAGTCTTGTCGCCATGACCTGGTGGGCAGCTGTGTTGGGTTTCGTGGGTGCGCTGGCCGGTAGCTGGGGCGGGCAGATCATCGCCAGTAAGCGTGAAGACAAGAGGTGGGATCGAGAGCGTGAGCGCGAAGACGTTCGCCATGAGCGCGAAATGGAGCGGCTCAAACTGCAGCTCAAGCACGACTCGCTCAAGGAATGGAGAACTGAGAGGCTGACCGCGTATTACCAGTTCTTGGATTCTTTCTACAGCTGGCGTCAGCTCGCTCTCATCATGGGGTTCGTCGACCTGCCGGAGAGTGCGCCTGGGATCCTGGATCGGTCTCGAGAGTTGAGTGAGCTCTACGAAACCATGATGGAAGCGAGAAGTAGACTTCAGATGATTTGCTCGCCAGAGGTGCGGAGTATTTTGGCCAGCATGCTCACCAAAACGGAAGACATCACGGCGTCGATCCGGTACCAAGCCAAAGAGATCGCCGAAGGGCGGCCGATGGGGGATTCTGACTTCAGGGGAGCGCTTGACAACCTCACAAAAAAGTGTGCCGAAGTCAGGGCGCTTGTTCGGACTGAGATGCTCATCGATTGACCGGTGAAGGCTGTTCACCAGACACAGGTAACACCGGCCCGAGGTGGCCTCCGACGCGGCAGACGCGTCGGAGACCACCTCGGTGGGGGCTAGGAGATCTGGCGGACCGGTTCGCCGTCCAGGACCTCGTCCAGGTCGATGCGGCCGCCCGCCGCCGCCAGGATCGCGTCGATCGCCAGGTCCACGTCCAGTTTGCGGCCGTGCTGGTCGGCGTACGCGCGCATCAGGTTGCCGATGTGGCGTTCCGGGTTGCGCCAGCCCGGCCAGCGCAGGGACGCCTGCCGCGCCAGCTTCGTGAAGTCGGTCTGGCGCTCGGTCACCTCGAGCAGCCACTCGAGGTAGACGCGCATCGCGTGGAACGCCGTGTGCCCGGGGTTGGCCACCGGGCCGTGGCCCGGGACCAGGGTGCGCGGGCGGAACGTGTCCTGGAGCCAGTCGAGCGCGTCGAGCCAGCCCGGGATCGAGCCGTGCACCGCCACCGGGGTGTCGCCGATGACCACCAGGTCGCCGGTGAACAGCGTGCCCGAGCGGGGCTCGTGCACCACCAGGTCGCCCGCCGTGTGCGCGACGCCGGGGACCGCGACCACGTCCGCCGCCGCGTCGCCGAGGTCGAGCCGGTGCCAGCCGGTGACCGGGTGGACCGCTTCGGGCTCCGGTGGCTCGAGGACGCCCCAGCGCGTGTACGTGAAGACGTTGCCGTACGTCTGCGGCCCGGCCTTGACCAGGTCGAGGCTGCCCGGCGCGGCCAGCGCCGTGCCGCCGTCGCGCAGGGCGACGCCGAGGCCGTTGTGGTGCTCGCCGTGCGCGTGCGTGATGACGACGGTGAGCTCGCGGTCACCGGCGTACTTGCGCACGTCGCGCAGCAGTTCCAGCGTCGCCTGCTCGGTCCCGCAGGTGTCGATCAGCACGACGCGGTCGCGGCCCTGGATCCAGCCGCTGTTCGCGACGAACCACTCGGCCGGGCTCTTCACGTACGCCACCACGCCCGGCCGCGCGTGCCGGAGCGGGACGATGTTCGATGTGACGGCCGGCATGCTTTCCCTCCCTCATGCGACGATGCGTTAACGACGGCGGCCCGGTCAGGTTGCGCCGATTTCCCGAATTGTTCAGGCGGGTACCTGCCAGCGCTGGTTCGCGGTGGCCGCGCAGGTCAGGATCTGCAGGCGGGTGCCGTCGGCCGACGAGTTCCCGGTCGCGTCGAGGCACTTGCCCGACTGCGGGTTCAGCAGGGTCCCGTCGGTCCGCGCCTGCCACGCCTGCGCGCCGGTCGCGTTGCAGTCCCACAGCTGGACCGGGGTGCCGTCGGCCGTCCCGCTGTTCGACACGTCGAGGCACTTGCCGAAGGCTCGCCAGGTGCCGTTCTGCTTCGTCCAGCGCTGGGCCGCCGTGGAGTTGCACGTCCACAGCTGGACCGCGGTGCCGTTGGCCGTGTTCGACGCGCTGACGTCGACGCACTTGCCGCCGAGCCCGGTGATCGTCCCGGCGGGGTAGGGGCTGCCGCTCGCGATCAGGTACGCGCTGTTGGCCACGTTCCAGTGCGTCGCCAGGTACGTGCCCGGCGCGGGGTTGGTGTTGAAGTAGTCGTCGCCGAGGCAGTCGAGCTGGTTCTCCGGCGCGCCGGGGCAGACCTTCACCAGGCCGCCCGGCGGGTTCGGGAGCCCGCCGTCGTCGTAGCACATGATGTCCTCGTCGTCCCAGCAGTGACCGTAGGCGCTCGAGTGCGGGGCGCTGCCCTGGACGGCGCCGAGGGTGTGCAGGAGCTCGTGCCCGGTCGCCTGCCACGACCAGCAGCCGGTGCCGACCGTCGCGTAGTGCGGGCCCGCGTTGTACGGGTTGCCCGAGCCCGGGCTGTCGTTGCCGCCGTTGCCGAACGCGAGGCCGCAGCCGTCCTTGTCGTACCAGACGACGTACTTGCGGTCGGCGCGGTTGTGGCCCTGCGCCTTGATGGCGTTCGTGATCGTGTCGACGGTGGCCATGTCGCCCTGGGCGATGACGACGTTGCCGATGGTCGCGCGGCAGCTCGAGTCGGTCACGTACCGGACGTGCCGGACGCCGCCGCCGAGGCGGGACGCGGCCTCGACGAAGGCGTCGTCGATCTGGCTCGCGAAGGTCTGGAACTGGCCGGCGAACTGCGCGTACCGATCGGCCTGGGTGTTCCCGCGGACGTAGAGCGCCTGGACGCGCTTGCCGCTGACGCCGTCGCCGTCGCAAACGGCGGAGCGTGGCGCCGCGGCCGTCGCGGACGGCGTGCGCAGGTGGCCGGGCAGCAGCTCGGTGCCGTCGGTCGCGGCGGCCGAGGGGAGTGCGGTGGCGAACAGGAGCGCGGTGCTGAGCGCGGCGAGGCGCAGGGATCTCGCGGCCACGGGGGGTTCCGCCTTTCCCGGTGCGGCAGGGGACGAGGAAGTGCGGTCTAGACCACTGGGAATGATAAAAGCGGCCCGCCGGGGTGTCACTGACAAGACCGGACAGCTTCGGGTGAACCGCTCACCAGCGCAATTTCGATCGGCCGCCCGGTCGAATAATTTTCGGGTTTTGGCTCTTGACAGTCGATCACCACCGTCCATACTGGTATATACCTTTATGGGAGGGTCCGGGTAACACCAGGGGGGCTTCGCGCTCGTGGGCCGACGGAAGGTCTGAGGGGTCCTTCCGTCGGCCGCGCGAAGACCGGTCACCGGCGGTGTTGACACAGATACTGGTACGAACCAGTATGTCTCCTGCCGTCCGGGAGGAGAAACATGGCGGGGGCACACGTCCGGATCGACAACCGGCTGATCCACGGGCAGGTCACCGTCGCCTGGACCCGCCGGCTCGGCGTGCGCCGCCTGCTCGTCTGCAACGACGACGTCGCCGCCGACGAACTGCAACAGGTGCTGCTTCCCCAGGCCGCCCGCGGGCTGCCCACCGCCGTGCTGTCGGTGGCCGCGGCGCTCACGGTCCCGCTCGACGGGGATGTCATGATCATCGCGAAGGATCCCGGGGACGCCTTCCGCCTCGTCGAGGGCGGGCTGCGGCCGGAGGTCGTCAACGTCGGCAACGTCGCGCCCCGCCCGGGCACGGCGTACACCATGGTCACCCGCTCGATCGCGGTCACCGCGGACGAAGCGGGCGCTTACCGCAAGCTCGCCGCCGGCGTCCCGCTGGTCACCCAGCTGATGCCGCAGGACAAGCCCGCGGACTTCGTCCCACTGCTCGACCGGAAAGGGCTCTAGCCCCGCATGCTCGTCGCGCTGGCCCTGACCGTCTGGGCGATCTACTGCACCTACGACGGGCTCGGCCCGTTCCTCGTCTACGCCCAGCGCCCGCTGATCGCCGGCTCGGTGGCCGGCCTGATCACCGGCAACCCGCTGCTCGGCCTGCTGATCGGCGCCACGCTGGAGCTCGCCGCGCTCGGCGTCTACACCTACGGCGGCGCGACCATCCCGGACTACCAGACCGGGGCGATCGTCGGCACCGCGCTGGCCGCGGGCGCCGCCGGCGGGACGTCCGCCCAGGTCGCCGTCGGGATCGGCGTCGGGCTGCCGGCCGCGATCCTGCTCTCGGCCCTGGATCCGGTCGGCAAGATGGTCACCACCGCGCTGGTGCACCGGGCCGACGCCTACGCCGCCGACGGGAACGCCCGCGGCCTGGCACGGATCCACTGGATCAGCCTCGTCCCGTGGGTCGCGGTGCGCGCGATCCCGACGTTCCTCGCCGCGCTCGCCGCGTCCGGCGGCCTGGTCAAGGACATCACCGCGAGCATCCCGGCCGGGTTCGTGCAGGGCATGACGCTCGCCGGGTCACTGCTGCCGGCCGTCGGTTTCGCGCTGCTGCTCGGCATGATGGAGCTGTCGCGGTACTGGTACCTGCTGCTGATCGGCTTCGTCGGGTTCGCCTACCTGAAGCTGCCGGTGCTGGGGATCGCGCTGGTCGGCGTCGCGGTCGCGATGCTGTTCGTGACGCTCAAGCGCGACGAGCCGGCCATCGCCGTGCCCGAGCCCGCCGAAGAGACCGCGATCGACCCGCGGCTGACCAAGCAGGACCTGCGGCGGGTGTTCCGCCGCTACTTCTGGTCGAGCCAGATCTCCTGGAACTACGAGCGGATGCAGGCGCTCGGGTTCGCGTACTCGATGGAACCGGTGCTGCGCCGGCTGTACCCGGAGAAGGCCGACTACGTCGCCGGCCTGCAGCGGCACCTGCAGTTCTTCAACACCTCCGTGCTCATCGGCGGCCCGCTGATCCTCGGCTCCAGCGTCGCGCTCGAAGAAGCGGGCACGCCGAAGTCGGCGGCGAGCACCAAGGTCGCGCTGATGGGACCGCTGGCCGGCATCGGCGACACCGTCGTCTTCGCGCTGTACAACAGCATCGTCTTCACCATGGGCGCGTCGTGGGCGCTGCAGGGCAACTGGCTCGGCCCCGCGTTCGCCGCCGTGATGGTGCTCGTGCCGTACGCGCTGGTGCGGCGCTGGCAGTTCGGGTTCGCCTACCGCGAGGGGAAGCGGCTGGCCGGCCACCTCGCCGCGGGCGCGCTGGCGCGCGTCGCGCAGGGGGCGACCGTGCTCGGGTTCGTCGTGCTCGGCGGGTTCATCCCGTCGATCGTCAAGGTCGTCACCACGCTGACCTACCGGCAGACCACCACGGTCCAGGGGCAGCCGGTGACCCAGTCGGTGGCGATCCAGGACCGGCTCGACGAACTGCTGCCGTTCCTGCTGCCGGTGCTGGTCACCGCCGGGGTTTACCTGCTGACGGCCAAGGCCCGGCTGCGGCCGGTCTGGGTCATCGGCATCGTCGTCGTCGCCGGGGTAGTACTGGGGTGGCTCGGCTGGTTCGCGCCGTCGGCCCCGGCGAAGAGCTGAGGGGGAGTCCGCCATGTCCGTCCCGATCATCCTGGCCGGTCACGGCCGGCTGCCTTCCGGCGTCGGCGAGGCCGCCGAAATGATCCTCGGCCCGCAGGCGCGGCTGAAGGTGTGCGAGCTGAGCCCGCGCGACAGCCCGGAGGAGTTCGGCGCCCGCGTGCTCGGGCTGGCCGGTGACGCCGAAGGGGTGCTCGTGCTCGCCGACCTGCACGGCGGCTCGCCGTTCAACGCCGTCCGCGCGCTCGCCGCCGGGCACCCGCGCATCCAGCTGGTCTCGGGGCTGAACCTGCCCATGCTGCTGGAGGTCCTGCTGCACACCACCGGCGACGTGACCGAGCTCGCCGGGGTGGCCCGCGCCGCCGGGCGGGACGGCGTCGTCGACGTCCTGGAATCGACCTGGTGACCGCCGCACTCCTGCTCGCCGCGCAAGACGTCCGGATCACCCCGGGACCCGGGCACCCGCTCGGCGGCTACCTGGCCCGGCACGGCGTCGCGACCGGCACGCACGACGAGCTCGAAGCGTCCCTGATCTGGCTGTCCACTGAGGACGACCCGGGCGTGGTGTGGGTGGCGCTGGACGCCCTCGCGGTCGACGCCGGCCTCACCCGCACGCTGGCCGACGCGGTCGCCGCGGCGGTGGGCATCGGCCCGGAGCGGGTGCTCGTCTGCGCGTCGCACACGCATTCCGGGCCCGAGGGCTGGACCGGCCCGCTGCACCCCGGCCTGCCGGGGGAGCGCGATCCCGGGCTGGTCGGCCGGATGGCGGAGAAGGTCACCGGTGCCGCGCTGCGGCTGCGCGCCTGCCGCTCCCGGGTCCGGGCGCGCTGGCACGCGGGGTCGACGGAAGCCGTCGGCGGCAACCGCTACCGGCCGGACGGGCCGCACGACACGTCGTTCGGGGTGCTCGAACTGAGCCGCGACGACGGCACCCCGGCGGCGCTGCTGTTCGACTACGCGAGCCACCCGACCGTGCTCGGCCCGGACAACCTGGCCTGGTCGGCTGACTGGCCGGGCGCGACCCGCCGCGAGCTGGCCGCGCTGATCGGCCGCCCGGTGGCGGCGTTCCTGCAGGGCGCGGCCGGCGACGCGAGCTCCCGGTTCGTCCGCCGCGGCCGCGACCACGCCGAGGTCCGCACCCTCGGCGGCCACCTGGCGACGTCGATCGCGCGCACGCTGGCGGCGGCCTCGGCGATCGGCGCGAGCGGCCCGGTCCGGCTCACGCGGTCGACGCTGCACCTGCCCTACCGCGAAGTGCCGTCCATCGAGGACAGCGTGGAACTGCGCGAATCGGCGGAGGCGGAGTGGCAGCGGGAGCTGGCCCGCCACGGCGAGGACCACCCGGCGGTCCGGATCGCGCAGACCCGGTACGAGGGCTGCGCAATGCTCGCCACGATGGCGGCGGGCGGGCGGCCGACGGGGTGCGCCGACGTGCCGGTCAGCGTCGTCTCGCTGGGGGACATCGCGTGGCTGCACACGCCGTTCGAGCTGTTCGCGTCGCTGGGGCTGCGGATCCGGCGGGGGAGCCCGTTCCGGCACACGCGGGTGATCGGCTACTCCGACGGCTACCTCGGGTACCTGCCGGACGCCGACGGGCACCGGAACGGGATCTACGAGTCGTACGTGACGCTGTTCGGCCCGGACGCCGCGGAGGTGCTGGTGGAGCACTGCCTGAAGGTGCTGCGCGCGCACCGGCTCAGCCCCACTTAGGCCAGTCGAGGGGGAACCCGAAACCGACCACGGTGATGGCGAGGACGCCGGCGCCGAGCAGGAAGAAGACCGTGCCGGACGAGGGGTTCACCTCTTCCGGCAGCATCGGGCGGACGAACCGGCCGCGGTCCCAGACGACCGTGAAGCGCTCGCCCTCGACGCACGTCGCGAAGCTGCGCAGGTCCCCGCGCAGCGGCGTCGACCCGCCGGGCAGGACGAGCGTGCAGTCGTGGTCCGGCCGCATGGGCGCCACTTCGACCAGCGCGGGGGCACTGCGGTGGGTCAGCACCAGCTCGGTCACCAGCCCCGGTCCGGACAGGGCCAGCACGGCCAGGCCGGTCATGCTGAACGTGAGCTGGCCCAGGTCGCCGTCGCGCACCCAGGCACCCCGCCACCAGGCGACCGCGCACAGGACGCCGCCGATTGCGCCGAAGCCGAGCACGCGCACGGCGATGTCCCCGAGCCAGGTCTCCTGGTTCGCGGTCAGGACCGAGACCGCCGCCGAGGCGAGCAGGACGGCGAGGAACACCAGCCGCCGGTGCACCTTGGTCCGGTGCGGCACCGAGTCGTCCTCGACCGGTTCCCTCGGCGGCTTCGGGGGTTTGGGCGCCTTGGGGGGCTTGGGCGGCTTGGGGTTCTTGCGCGCCCGGCGGGCCGCGAGCACCGCCGACGAGCCCAGGACGGCGGCGAGGGCGAAGAGCTTGGTCCGACGGAGCATGGCGTCCTCCCGGTTTCGGGAAGACACGCCGGGCGCGGGCCGGGGGTTGCCCGGCTCAGGAAGCCGGGCTGCGCCGCGCCTGCGTGAAGACCGTGTAGCGGTCGGCGCGGTACAGCGACCGGCCCGCTTCGATGACGCCGCCGCTCTGGTCGTGCAGCGTGCCCTCGATGATCAGGCACGGCTGGGTGGCTTCGATGCCGAGCAGGGCCGCGTCGCCGGTGTTCGGGAGCACCGCCGAGATCGCGGTGTCGTTCCACTCGGCGCGGACGCTCCAGCGCTCCTCGATCGTGCGGTGCAGCGATTCGGTTTCCCAGTCGAACAGCTCGATGCCGGGGAACCGGTCGACCGACAGGTTGGTGCGCTCGACGGCGAACGGCTCGTCTTCGACGTAGCGGAGCCGTTCGAGCCGGAACACCCGCGCGCCCGGCGGCACGTTCAGGCGCCCGGCGATGCGCTGGTTCGCGCTCTCCACCTCGGCGTGCAGCACCTTCGTCTTGGGGACGACGCCGCGGGCCTTCATGTCCTCGGTGAACGAGGTCAGCATGTCGATGTGCGCCGCCTGGCGTTCCGCGGTGAAGGTCGCGGTGCCGTGCTGGCGGTACAGGACGCCGTCCGCGACCAGGCGGTTGACCTCCTGCCGCACGGTGCCGCGGGCGACCTGGAAGTGCTCGGCGAGGAACCGTTCCGACGGCATCAGCCGCCCGGGACCCGCCTCCGTCGCGACGGTTTCGAGGATTTCGCGGAGCTGATCGCCCTTCGGCCGCCCCGGCTGCAGCGCGTCCGGGAGGCGCAGATCGCTCGCGGGGACGTGTTTCGGACGGGGCATGCCTCCAGTATGTCGCGCCGGGGCGGGCCGTGTGTCGTGAAGGCCACCTTCACGGCCGATCGGTCGCCGCGGGGTCGCGAATGACTCATTCGGGACCGGGGAGGCCGCGAATGAGTCATTCGCGACCTTGGTGACCACCGCTGCCCGGCGCGCCCGGAGCGTCGAGGAGCTCGGCTGGTGCTCGGACCTCAGCCGGTGGCGCGCCCGGCCAGCTCCGCGAGGAACGCCGCGGCCACGGCTTCCCCCGTCCCGTGCCCGACCGCGCGGTACAGCGAGCGCGACTCGCGTGCCGTCCCCTCGGCGAGCAGCCACCGGCCCGCCGCGGCCTCGACCGCGGCCAGTCCCAGCAGGGCCTCCGCCTCGACGACGCGGAACCCGCCCGCCCGCGCCGCGTCCAGCGCCGCGCGCGCGTGTTCGCCCGCCTCGCCCGCCCGGCCGCCCGCGGCCAGTACCCGGGCCAGCGTCGCCGCCGCCTCCGCCAGCTGGCCGCGCAGCCCGGACTCGGCCGTCAGCGCACGGGCTTCCCGCAGGACGCGCTCCGCCGCGCCCAGGTCGCCGCGGCCTTCCTCGGCTCGGCCCAGTGCGATCAACGCCGCCGCTTCGACCTGCCGGTCGCCGTCGCGGCGGACGGAGGCGAGGGCCTCCTCGGCCGTCCGTGCCGCCGAGTCGTGGTCGCCGCGGGCGACCTGCAGGGCGCTCACCGCGTTCAGCGCCGTCGCTTCGCCGAAGCTCGTGCCGAGGTCGCGGAACGCCGTCAGGGCCTGGTCGAGGACCTCGCCCGCCTCGGTCAGCCGTCCGGTGGCCAGCAGCACCCAGCCCAGGTCGGCGAGGTTCGCCGCCTCCCAGAACGCCAGATCCTCCTTGCGGGCCAGCGCGATCGCTTCGACCAGGCAGTCCTCCGCCTGCTCCAGCCGGCCCAGCTGGCGGTAGTGGCAGCTCAGCGAGTTCAGCGCGAGCGCCTCACCCGACCGGTTGCCGAGTTCGCGGAACAGCTGGATCGCGCGGCGGCTGTGCTCGACGGCCTCCGACAGCCGGCCGGTCCACTCCAGCATCGAGCCCAGGTTCGCGACGGCGGTCGCCTCGCACTCGCGCCAGCCGCACGCCCGGCTGGCCAGCACCGCCTTCTCCGAATGCCGGATGCCCGCCTCGTGCTGGCCTTCGCGGAAGTACGCGCCGCCGATGGACAGGTGGACCAGCGCCTCGGCCGGCCGGGCGCCATGGTCGCGGGCCGCGCGCAGGACGATCGGGGCCAGTTCCAGCCACTCCGCGCGGCGGCCGTGGTCGTGGAAGAACCGCCGCAACGCGTCGGCCAGGTACCAGGCGCCGGGGTACGGCCCGCGCGTCGCGGCCTGCCGCAGCGCCGCCGACAGGTTCGGGACCTCGACGTCGAGCCAGGCCACGGCGGCCGCGGCGTCGGCGAACGCGATCGGGCTCGGCGCCGCCGGGGCGTCCTCGCGGGGCAGCGAGACGATCCGCGCGCCGAGCAGCGCGACCGCGGCGTCGGCGGCCGCGCAGTAGCCGGTGAACAGCCGCTCCCATGCCCCTTCGCGCGCGGCTTCGTCCTCTTCGGCCCGGACGCACTGCTCGGCGTAGCGGCGGGCGAGGTCGTGGAACCGGTAGCGGCGGGGCGCGTGCGCCTCCAGGAGGTTCGCCGCGGCCAGCCCGCGGATCCGCCGCGCCGCCTCCTCGGGCGGCACTTCCAGCAGCGCGGCCACGGCGATCGGCGTGAAGTCCGCGCCCGGCACCAGCGCGAGCAGCCGGAACGCCTGCCGCAGCCCGGGCGCCAGCGCCTGGTAGGACACCGAAAACGCCTTGGCGACGGCGCTTTCCTCGGCGCCGTCGAAGCCGAGCTGGGCCAGCGGGTCGCCGCGCAGCTCGTCGACCAGCTCGCCGATGCTGGCCACCCCGGTGTTGGCCGCGGCGATCCGCAGGGCCAGCGGGTGGTGGCCGCAGAGCCGGGCCAGCTCGGCCGCCGCCTCCGGCTCGGCGCTGGTCCGGTCGCCGAGCAACGCGGTCAGCAGCGCCTGGGAGTCGTCTTCGCGCAGCTGCGCCAGGCCCAGCGACCGGGCGCCGGTGCGGGCGACCAGCTCGTCGAGCCGGTGGCGGCTGGTCACCAGCACCCGGCCCGACGACGGCAGCAGCGGCAGCACCTGCGCGGCGTCACGGGCGTTGTCGAGCACGACCAGAGCCTGCCGGTCGGCCAGCAGCGAGCGGTAGAGCTTGCTCTGGTCGTCGAGGCCCGGCGGCACGTCCCGCAGGTCGACGCCGAGCGTGCGCAGCAGCTGCGCGAGCGCGGCGGCGGGGGTGAGCGGCTCGTCGTCGGCGTCGAAGCCGCGCAGGTTCACGTACAGCTGGCCGTCGGGGTAGCGCGCCCGCGCGGTGTGGGCCCAGTGCACGGCGAGCGCGGTCTTGCCGACGCCCGCGGTGCCGGTGATCACCCAGACGTCGCCGGGTTCGTCGAGCGTGGCCAGTTCCGGGGCGCGGCCGGCGAACCCGCGGACGTCCAGCGGCAGCTCGGCCGGCCGCGGCGCGACCGGGGCCGCGACGGGCGCCGGAGCCGGCTCGCCTTCGCCCCGCAGGATCCGCATCCGCAGGTCCTGCAGGGCCTGGCCCGGTTCGATGCCCAGCTCGTCGACGAGCAGGTCGTGCGCCCGCGTGTACGTCTCGAGCGCTTCGGGCGTGCGGCCGCAGCGGTGCAGCGCGAGCATCAGCGCGGCGCGCAGCCGTTCGCGGAAGGGGTGCTCTTCGACCAGCTGCCGCAGCTCGCCGACGACTTCGGCGTGCCGCCCCGACGCCAGTTCCTGCTCGTACAGCTCCTCCAGCACGACGAGCCGCCGTTCGGCGAGCGCCGGGCCTTCGTGCTCGGCCAGCGCTTCGCTCACGCCGCCGAGCGGGGTGCCCTCCCACAGCGCGAGCGCGGCACGCAGGTGCGCGACGGCGTCCGGCCCGGCGGTGGCCCTGGCCTGCGCGACCTCGTCGTCGAAGACGTCGAGGTCCCGGTCACCGGGCGCGACCTCGATGACGTAGCCGGGCGCCCGCCGCACGATGACGTCGCGGCCGAGGAGCTTCCGCAGCTCCGAGATGTGCACCTGGAGCCGCCCGCGGACGCTCGGCGGCGCGTTTTCGCCCCAGGTCAGGTCGATGAGGCGGTCTTCGGTGACCACCCGGTTCGGGTTGAGCAGGAGCGCGGCCAGTACGGACGTCTGTTTCTGGCCACCGGGCCGGAACGCACCCGTGTCGCCGAGGACCGTGACCGGCCCGAGCAGGCGGTAGCGCACGTGTTGCCCCCAGAAGGCGGACCGAAGCGGAACGGAAGTGCCATCGACGACCCTACTTGTGCCGATCGTTGCCAATCCGACCACAGTCACGGCCGGATGACTTGGGCGGCGACGGTTGCGCGCCGCTGATGGGCCGGCCTGCTTTAGGCCGGATTGGCAACCGCGGACACGTTGGAAGGGAGGCCACGGGTGGACACCGATGATCCGGAGCGCTTGCTGTTCGTCTGTTTCCCGGACGCCGGTGAGGCCGCCGGCCGCTACCGGGCCTGGCGCGACCCGAGGATCGCGGTGCACGTCGTCGAGCTGCCCGGGCGGGGCGAGCGCCACGACGAGCACCCGTACCGGGACATGTGGCTGCTCGTCGAGTCGCTGTCCGCGGAACTGGCCGGCGTGCTCGCCGGGCCGCACGTGCTGTTCGGTGCGGGGCTCGGCGCGCTGGTCGCCTACCGGCTGGCGCAGCGGCGGGTGGCCGCGGGACTGGGGGTTCCGCGGGCGCTCGTCGTCGCGCACCAGGCACCACCGGACCGGGCCGCGCGCGCGGTGCCGGAGCAGGCGGCGCGCGCCGACGTGAGCCTGCTGGTCAGCGACGCGCACGTGCCGGCGGCGCCCCCGCTGCCGTGCCCGATCCGCGGGTTCGGCGAGCCGCACGTGATGACCGGCTGGGGCGAGCACACGAGCGCCGGGTTCGTGCTGGTCCCGGCGCGGGCCCAGGACAGCGCCGCGCTGCTGCGCGACGCCGTCCTGCGGTCGGCCTACCTGATCTCCGCCCTGGCCGTGCAGGGGCTCGCGCCGCCGTCGAACGCGACGGAGGCGTAGCTCGGGGCGTCCACCGGGACCTTGACGTCGTCGGGCAGGTGGACGCTCAGCTTCGTGCCCGCCTGGCCGGTGAACGTGCCGGCGTAGACGGTCTTGGGGGCGCCCGCGTCGACGTAGGAGACGTCGAGGACGAACGTCGCCGAGTCGCCGATGTACGGGCCGCCGCCGATGGTGGCGACGCCCGGGTGGTACTCGGTCGTGCCGACCGGCTGGTAGGTGACCGAGACGGTGCCGCGGAACGGGCCCGCGGTGCAGCTCGCCGCCACCGTCTGGGCCCCGGTTCCGGCCGCTTCGGCGGGGGGTGCGAGGACGACCGCCCCCAGGACGGCCGTGCCGATGACGGCCTGGATTGCACCGGCTCTCATGGTGACTCCTCTTGCGTTCGGGGTGCGGCAGATGCTGCCGGACGCGACTTCCAAACCACTTCCCTTCACTACCGGCCCAGGAAACGTATAAGCGCTGTTATAGTTTGCTTCGTGCGCCGAGCCCTCGTCGACATCTCCCCGCTGCGCGCTTCCCCGGCGTTCCGGCGGCTCTGGCTGGGCCGCGTCTTCTCCGGCTTCGGCGGCCAGATGACGCTCGTCGCCGTGATGTTCCAGGTCTGGGAGCAGACCGGCAGCACCGTGTGGACCGGTGCCGTCGGGCTCGCGCAGGCCCTGCCGGTCATCGTGTTCGGGTTGTTCGCCGGGACGCTCGTGGACCGCGTCGACCGGCGGAAGTTCGCCCTCGTCACGACGGCGGGGCAGGCGGGCTGTTCGGTGCTCCTGGCCGTGCAGGGGATCGTCGGCGGTGCGCCGGTGCTCCTGGTGCTGGGGCTGGTCGCCGTCCAGTCGTGCTTCGTCGCGGGAGGCGGGCCGGCCGGGCGCACCTTCATCCCGCGGCTGCTGCCGCCGGAGCAACTGCCCGCGGGGCTCGCGCTGGACCGCATCGCCTTCCAGGGCGCCATGTTGCTGGGCCCGGCGCTCGGCGGGCTCTTGCTCGGCTGGCTCGGCGTCGGCGGCTGCTATGTCGTCGACGCGCTGACGTTCGGGCTGGCGTTTTACGGCGTCTTCGGCCTGCCCCCGATGCGCCCGGACGGCGAGCCGTCGCGGCCGGGACTGCACGGCGTCCTCGACGGCCTGGCGTTCCTGGTCCGGACGCCGGTCGTCCGCGGGGCACTGCTCACCGATCTCGCCGCGACCGTTCTGTCGATGCCGATCAGCCTGTTCCCGCTGGTCAACGAGGAGCACTTCGGTGGCGACCCGCGCACGCTGGGCTTGTTCCTCTCGGCCATCGCGGTCGGCGGCGTGGCGGCGTCGGTGTTCTCGGGGGCGTTCACCCGGCTGCCGCGGCCGGGGCTGGTGATGCTCGCCGGCTCGGCGGCGTGGGGTGTCGCGCTGACGGTGTTCGGGCTGGCGCCGAGCCCGTGGCTCGGGCTGGCGTGCCTGGTGCTGGCGGGCGCGGCGGACACGGTCTCGGTCGTTTCGCGCGGCGCGCTGGTCCAGCTGAACACGCCGGACGCGCTGCTCGGCCGGGTGGCGGCGGCGGAGCAGATCGTCGGGCAGGCGGGCCCGGACGTCGGCAACCTGCGCGGCGGGCTGGTGGCGGGCGTCGCTTCGGGAACGTTCGCGCTGGTCAGCGGCGGTCTCCTGTGCGTCGCCGCGGTGGTGGCGGTCGGGGCCGGCACGCCCGGGCTGCGCCGGTTCGCCGTCACGGCAGCTTCAACGACAGCACGTCCGGGATCGTGACGACGCTGCCGTAGGTGTTCGCGCTGCCGCCGATCGCGAGGATCCGCTGGGCCGACGCCGCCGCGCAGACCAGTGAGGACCGGCCGTGGGGGAGCAGGGTGCCCAGGAGCACCCAGTAGCCCGTCCCGGTGTCGAAGACCTCGGCCGTGCGGTCGCGGGCGATCGGGTCGTCGACCGGAGCCGGGCCCCCGCCGACGACGACGATCTTGTCGCCCACCACCGCCGCGCCGGGCGCGCCGCGGCGCTTGTGCGTGGGGGTCACGGCTTCCCAGCGGTCGGACTTCGGGCAGTACCGCTCCACCGAGGCGAGGGCGTCCTGCGCGCGGCTCGGCAGGCCGCCGATCGCGTACAGGTGCGTTTCCGTGGCCACGAGCCGGAACCGCGCCCGCGGGGTCGGCATCGGCGCCACCGGCACCCAGTGCGGGCGGGGGTCGGCCGGGTCCAGCACGTGCACGGCGTCGGTGGCGTGCTCGTCCGGGTCGGCGTCCCCGACGATGCCGCCCGCGACGTACAACCGGCCGTCCAGCCCGGCGCCCGAGGCCGCGGCCAGCGGGACCGGCAGCGCGGGGGCCGGGTGCCACTCGTCGCGTGCCGGGTCGTAGCGGTCGACCGCGTCCAGCGCGGCCCCGCCGGGACCGATTCCCCCGGCGGCGTAGACGATCCCGCCGACCACCCCGGTCGCGAAGTTGCCGCGCGGCACGGGCATCGGGCTGACGTAATGCCACTCGCCGTCGCCGCGGGCGTGGCGGGTCTCGACCGAGCTGTAGCCGACGGTGCCGTCGGTGCCGCCGAGCACGAAGACGTCGCCGCCGACGGCCGCCACGTCGTGGCCGAACCGCGGTGACAACAGCGGCGGCCGGTACTTCCATTCGTTCATCGTTTCCACCCTCTTTGCCGCCCAGAGTCTCCGCGGTGATCCGGTTCGTTACGGTGTCCGCGATTTACGCCTTCGGAGCAGTGCCGGTGACGATCAGACGTCCCAGTGCGCTCGGCCGGATGGCGTACAACGATCACGCTGTGTGCGGGTTCTTCGTGGGTTTGTTTCCACAAGTGATCATCGGGCCCCCAATTCTGGGCAACGTGATTGCGGCTGCGGAAATCGTCATCTACAGTCCGGCGAATCACGGCTCAACCGCCGGATTCCACGTGCAGAAGGATTCTTTCCCGAGGAGTGCCATGCCCAGACGCGCCTCGAGCCGCCGGTTCGCCGTCCTGGCCGTCGCCGCCCTGCTGCTGAGCGGGTGCAGCCAGCTCGGCGGGACCAAGACCGGCGGCGGCGTCGAAAAACCGTCCATCCGGGTCGCCATCCTCACCACCGTCGACCTCGCCACCCTGTGGCTGGCGCAGGAAGGCGGCTACTTCAAGGCCGAAGGCCTCGAGGTGCAGACCGACATCGGCGCCAGTGGCCAGGACACGCTGACCCGCATGGTGGAGGGCAAGGACGACCTCGCGCTGTCCACCTACACGCTGTTCTTCCTGGCGAAGAGCAGCGGCAGCGCGGACGTGAAGCTGGTCGCCGACGCGACCTCGGCGAGCCCGCGCAGCAACGAGGTCGTCACCGTGCCGAACTCGCCGGTGAAGACCGTGAACGACCTCGGCGGCAAGCGGATCGCGATCAGCTCGAAGAACGCAGCGTCCGACGTGCTGACCCGGTCGGTGATGCGCGACCACGGCATCGACGCCGCCAAGGTGACGTGGGTCCCGATGCCCCTGCCGGAGATGGGCGCCGCACTGGCGGCGGGCCGGGTCGACGCCGCCTACCAGCCGGAACCGTTCCTCACCCAGTCCGCCCGCACGGCCGGCGCGTTCCCGGTGATCGACGCCGCCAGCGGCAGCACCCAGTCGTTCCCCCTGACCGGCTACGGCGCGACCGCCCAGTGGGCCAGGGACCACCCCAAGACGCTGGCCGCGTTCCAGCGCGCGATGGCCAACGCCACCCGCGCCGCGGTGGACCGTGCCCGGGTGGAGCCGCTGGTCGTCAAGAACGCCCGGGTGGACCAGGACATCGCGAGCCTGATGGTGATGCCCGCGTTCGGGTCCACGTTGGACGCCCGCCGGATCCAGCGGGTGCCGGACCTGTTGCAGCAGCTGGGTGTGGTGCAGACGAAGATCGACGCTTCGTCGATGATCGCTCCGCAGGCCAGTACCGGCTGAGGCCGGGGTTAGCGGACGGGCGGGTGTGCCTCGGTGCGCCCGCCCGTTCGGCATGCCCGGCGGCTTGGCTGCCTGGTCGCGGAGGTCGCGAATGACTCATTCGGGACGTGTGTGGTCCCGAATGAGTCATTGGCGACGTTGCTCGGCCGGTGTGACCCGCGCAGCTTTGCTCGATCCGGGCGGCTTTGCCTGACTCGCGTGGCCTCGCGACCCTCGCGACCCGCCCGGGGCGCGACCGGCGCGGCTCCGCGCGGCTCAGGCGGAACCCGCGCGACCTCGTGTCAGCCGGGGGCCTCCACGGTCGCGAATGACTCATTCGCGACCTCTGCGGTCCCGAATGAGTCATTCGCGACCCTCGCGCAACCCGCCGCCCCACCCCCGAACCGGCCCGCCCGTCCACGGTGCCGACCACCGCCGCGCGTCCGCTTTGTGAAATTTCCGGACCGCACCGCTTTCCCCGCTCCGCACCTTGACTTCACCGCCGCCGCACTCCACCCTCTTCATACCGACCGCGCGGTACGGGTCGGTCCACATGGTGAGACAGGAGAGTCATCGATGACGCTTCTCGGGGAGGACCTGCTCGTGGTGGACGGCCTCACCGTCCGCTTCGGGGGTCTCACGGCCCTGCGCGACGTGCGGCTGAGCGTCGACGCCGGGACCGTCGTCGGGGTGATCGGGCCCAACGGTGCGGGCAAGACGACGCTCTTCAACGTCATCTGCGGGTTCGTGCGGCCGCAGGCGGGTCGCGTGCTGTGGCGCGGGGAACCGCTCGTCCGGCAGCGCCCGGAACACCTCGCCGGGCTCGGGATCGTGCGGACGTTGCAGGGCCTCGGCCTGTTCCCGGGCTTGACCGTGCTGGAAAACGTGATGGCGGGTGCGGGACGGCACGCCAAGACCGGGGTACTCCCGGCGCTCGCCGGGGCCGGGCGGTCCGCGCGCGACGAGGCCGACCTCGCCGGGCGGGCTCGGGCGACGCTGGGGGAGCTGGGGATCGCCGACCTCGCCGACCGGTTGCCCGGCGTTCTGCCTTACGGGGTGCGGAAACGCGTCGCGCTGGCGCGGGCGCTCGTGGCGGAACCCGACCTGCTCCTGCTCGACGAACCGGCGAGCGGGCTCTCGGCCGCCGAGCTCGTCGAGCTGTCGACGTTGATCCTTTCGCTGCGGCGGCACATGGCGGTCGTGCTCGTCGAACACCACATGGACCTGGTCATGCAGGTCTGCGACCGGGTCGTGGTGCTGAACTTCGGCGAGGTGATCGCGGCGGGCACGCCGGCCGAGATCCAGGCCGACCCCCGTGTGACCGAGGCCTACCTCGGCGACCCCGCCGAGGAGGCGCCCCGTGCTTGAGATCGACGGCCTTTCCGTGGCCTACGGCGCCGTCCGCGCGCTCGACGGCGTCGGCATCCGCGTCGAGCGGGGCGGGATCACCGCCGTGCTCGGGGCGAACGGGGCCGGCAAAACCACACTGCTGCGCACGATCAGCGGCCTGCAGCCCGCCCGCGAAGGGCGGATCACCTGGGACGGCACGGAACTCACCGGGCGGGCGCCGGACCGGATCGCCCGCGGCGGGGTCGCGCACGTGCCCGAAGGCGGCGGCGTGATCACCGAGCTGACCGTCGACGAGAACCTCCGGCTGGGGGCGCTGTGGCGGCGCGACCGCGCCGATCGGGCCGCCGCGCGCAACGAGGTCTACGAGCTTTTCCCGCCGCTGGCGGAACGTTCGGCGAAACCCGCGTCGACGCTCTCGGGCGGTGAACGGCAGATGCTCGCCATCGGCCGCGCGCTGATGAGCAGGCCCGCGCTCCTGCTGCTGGACGAGCCGTCGCTGGGGCTCGCGCCGCTGATCACCGCGCGGATCATGGGGATCCTGCGCGACCTGCGGGCTTCGACCGGGCTGACCGTCGTGCTCGTCGAGCAGAACGCGCACAGCGCGCTGTCCATCGCCGACCGCGGGTACGTGCTCGCGCTCGGCAAGGTCGTCGCCGTCGACACCGCGGCGGAACTGCTGGCCGACGACGGCCTGCGCCACGCCTACCTCGGCTTCTGAGGCGTCCAAAACGGAGGTGAACGGTCCGGCATGCAAGACTTCTTCGACCTGACCCTCGGCGGGATCTCGGCCGGCGCGGTGTACGCGGCGCTCGGGCTCGCCCTGGTCATCATCTACCGGGCCACCCGGGTGGTGAACTTCGCGCAGCCCGCCCTCGCGCTGATCTCGACGTACCTCGCGTACTCGGTGACGAAGGCGACGGGCAGCTACTGGCTCGGGTTCGCCGTCGCGATCGTCGCCGGGACCGTGCTGGGCGTCGCCACCGAACGGCTGCTGATCCGGCCGCTGCGGCACCGCTCCGAGCTGAGCTCGATCATCGTCACGCTCGGCCTTTTGCTGGTGCTGCAGGCGATCGCGGGCATGATCTGGTCCAACGAGCCGCTGGCGTTCCCCTACGCCTTCGACTTCCGCGGCCGGTTCTCCGCCAACGACCTGTTCGTCGTGCTGGTCGTGCTCGCCATCGCCGCGCTGGTCCTCGTCGTGTTCAAGTACACGCCGCTGGGCCTGCGGATGCGCGCGGCGGCGTTCGCGCCGGACGTCGCACGCATCCTCGGCGTGCGGGTCGGGCTGATGCTCACCGCCGGCTGGGGCATGGCGGCGGCCGTCGGCTCGCTGGCCGGATTGCTCGCCACGCCACCGTTCCTCTTCCCGAACGTGCTGGACGGCGTCTTCGTCTACGCGCTCACCGCGGCCGTGCTCGGCGGCCTCGACAACCCCTTGGGCACCATCGCCGGCGGGTTCGTCCTCGGCGTCGGACTGTCCTATGTGTCCGGCTACTTCGGACCGGAGATGGTGACGATCGCGGCGCTGGCGATCCTGGTGATCGTGCTTTCCGTGCGCCCGAGCGGGTTGTTCGGCCGGGCGAAGGCGAGGCGGGTATGAGCGTGCGCACCAGTTTGCCGCGAACCAGCGTGACCGCACCGGAAAGGAAGCGCGTGCTGCCGCCGCTGGTCCGCCGCGTGTTCTTCGCGCTGGCCGCCTTCGCCGTCGTCGTCCTGCTGACGCTGGTGACCGACGAGTTCACCAACCTGCGGATCGCGACGATCGGCTACTACCTGATCGCGGTGGCGGGGCTGACGTTGCTGACCGGGCTCACCGGGCAGGTTTCGCTGGGCCACGGCGCGTTCATGTTCATCGGCGCGTACACGGTGGCGCTGCTGGTGAACAAGGTGCCGTCGTTCCCGCTGTGGGCCGACCTGCTGCTGGCTTCGGCCGCGGGCGGGCTCGCCGGGCTGCTGGCCGGGGCCGCCGCGGCCCGGCTGCGCGGGCCGTACCTGGCCGGGGCGACGCTCGCGCTGGCCGTCGGCCTGCCCGCGCTGACCCGCCGGTTCCCGGACTTCCTCGGCGGCAGCAACGGGTTGAGCTTCACCGTCCACAGCAGACCGTCCGCTGTGGTCGGTGCCGTCCCGGAACTGCGGTGGCAGACGTGGATCGTCTGGCTCAGCGTGCTCATCGCGCTGGTGCTGGTGGTCAACATCGTCCGCGGGCGGCTCGGGCGCGACTTCCGCGCGGTCCGCGACGACGAGGTCGCCGCGTCGCTGAGCGGGATCGCCGTCGGGCGGACGAAAATCCTCGCGTTCCTGGTCAGCGCGGTGTGCGGCGGGCTCGCCGGTGGCCTGCAGGCGTTCCTGCTCGGCACCGCCGCGCCGGGGTCGTTCACGCCCGCGCTGTCGCTGAGCCTGCTGGCGGCCGTGGTGCTGGGCGGGCTCGGGTCCCTGTGGGGCGCGCTGTGGGGCGCGGTCGCGCTCGTGTACTTCCAGGCCTGGTCCGAAGACCTCGCCGACGTGCTGCACCTGAACACCGACGTGGCCAACAACCTCCCGCTCGCGGTGTACGGCGTGATCCTCATCGTCGTCGTGCTCGCCTTCCCGCGCGGCATCCAGGGCGGCTTCCACCGGCTGCGCGGGCTGCTCCGCCGACCCGCCGAAAAGAAGGAGAACCATGAGAACCACTAGGTACGGCGCGGGTTTCCTCGCCCTCGCCTTGGCGCTGACCGCGTGCGGCGGCGCGGGGGAGAGCGGCGGCGGCGGTCAGCAGGCCGCGGACTCGGCCGTCGGCGTCACCAAGGACGCCGTCGTGATCGGCACCCACCAGCCGCTGACCGGCCCGGCCGCGCCGGGGTACAGCAAGATCTCCGTCGGCGCCCGCGCGGTCTACCAGGCGATCAACGACGGCGGCGGCGTCAACGGGCGCAAGATCGACTATCACGTGGAGGACGACGGCTACAACCCGACGAAGACCGTCGAGGTGGTGAAGAAGCTCGTCCTGCAGGACAAGGTGTTCGCGATCGTCGGCGGCCTGGGCACGCCGACGCACTCGAAGGTCGTCGACTACCTCACCACCGAGGGCGTGCCGGACCTGCTGGTCTCGTCCGGCGCACTGGCCTGGGACAACCCGCAGAAGGCGCCGATGACCTTCGGCTACCAGGTGGACTACACGCGCGAAGGCAAGATCCAGGGGAAGTACATCAAGGACACCTTCGCGGGCAAGAAGGTCGGCTACTTCACCCAGAACGACGACGTCGGCCGCGACACCCAGGCCGGGCTGGACCAGTTCGTCAAGGACCAGACCGTCGTCCGGCAGGGCTACGACAGCGCGAACACCGACGTCACGCCGCAGCTGTCGGCGTTGAAGGCGGCCGGCGCCGAGGTCGTCGTCTGCGCGTGCATCCCGGCGTTCACCGCGTTGTCGATCCTGGCCGCGGCGAAGATCGGGTACAAGCCGCAGTTCGTGGTCAGCAGCATCGGCGCCGACCCGGCGACGCTGTCCGGGCTGCTCCAGGACTTCGCCAAGCGCGGCGGCGCCAGCGTCTCCAGCGGGCAGCTGCTGGCCGGCCTGATCGGCACCGGCTACCTGCCGGACGTCGCCCAGACGTCCGACCCGTGGGTCGCCTACTTCAAGGGCATCCACGACAAGTACATCCCGAAGGAGCCGTTCACGAACACGGTCCTGTTCGGCATGGTGCAGGCCTACACGTTCGCGCAGGCGCTCAAGGCCGCCGGGCCGGACCCGACGCGGCAGAAGCTCGTCGAAGCGATGAGCTCGGGGTCGCTCAAGGGCCCGGGCCTGACACCGTTCGGGTTCTCGAAGGAGTCGCACGCCGGCTACACCGGCGCGTACGTCTTCAAGATCAACCCGGACACCACGACGGCGGTCATCCAGCCACCGTCGGTCACCGACCGGGGTACCGGGGCCATCACGGCGTACACCGGTGAACGCGCCACCCCGGAGCAGGTGAACCTGCTGGGCAAGTGAGGAACGGGCCGGTCCGCGGCGCTGCCGCGGGCCGGCCCCCCTGCTCACATAGGGTGGCGACATGACGGTCAGGGAGAAGGTCGTGCGGGCGGCGGTCCGGCTGTTCGCCGAGAAGGGCTTCGAGGCGACGACGGTCCGCGAGATCGTCGAGGCGGCCGGCGTCACCAAGGGTGGTCTCTACCACTACTTCGAGTCCAAGGACGACCTGCTCTTCGAGATCTACGCGGCGATGCTGCGGATGCAGACGCGGCGGATGGAGACGATCGCGAAGTCCGAGCTGCCGCTGCCGGAGCGGCTGCACGCGATCATCGTCGACGTCGTCGTGACGAGCATCGCGGACCTGGACGCGGCCACCGTGTTCTTCCAGTCGTTCCCGCTGCTGGAGAAGTCCAAGCAGGTCCAGGTGCGCGCCGAGCGGCGGACCTACCACGAGCGCGTGCGCGACCTGGTCGCCGAAGGGCAGCGGGCGGGGGTGTTCCGCGCCGACGTCCCGGCCGACCTGGTGATCAACTACCACTTCGGCGCCATCCACCGGCTCGGCATGTGGTACCACGCCGACGGCGAGCTGTCGGGGGAGCAGGTCGGCGAGCACTTCGCGAACCTGATGCTGGCCAGTCTCCGTCCTTAGTGGACGATCTATCGTGGTGCCATGCACACCGTGGCCGTTCTCGCGCTGGACCAGGTCGTCCCGTTCGACCTGGCGACGCCCATCGAGACCTTCTCGCGAACCCGGCTGCCGGACGGCGCGCCGGCGTACGAGGTCCGCATCTGCGGCCCGGCGCCCGAGATCGACGCGGGGGCGTTCACGCTGCGGCCCCCGTGGGACCTGACCGGGCTGGCCACCGCGGACACGATCGTCGTCCCGGGCCGCTCGGCGAACCCGCCGGTGCCCGAGCCGGTGGTGACGGCGCTGCGCGCGGCGGCCGGGCGGGGCGCGCGGATCGCGTCGATCTGCTCGGGCGCGTTCATCCTGGCGGAGACGGGCCTGCTCGACGGCCTGCGTGCGACGACCCACTGGGCGGCGGCCCCCGAACTGGCCCGCCGGCACCCGGCGGTCGAAGTGGACCCGGACGTGCTGTACGTGGACAACGGCCAGTTCCTGAGCTCGGCGGGCGCGGCGGCGGGCCTGGACCTCTGCCTCCACCTGGTCCGCCGTGACCACGGTTCGGCGGTGGCGGCCGACGCGGCCCGGATGTCGGTGATGCCCCTGGAACGCGAGGGCGGCCAGGCGCAGTTCATCGTGCACGACACCCCGCCGGCCCCGCGCGGGTCCGAGCTGGAGCCGGTGCTGGCGTGGCTGGAGGAGAACTGCGCTTCGGAGCTGACGCTGCCGGGGATCGCGGGGCACGCGGGGATGAGCACGCGGACGTTGAACCGCCGGTTCCGCGAGCAGACGGGGACGACGCCGCTGCAGTGGCTGCTGCGGGCGCGGGTGCGGCGCGCGCAGCACCTGCTGGAGGCGACGGCGGAGCCGGTGGACCGGATCGCGGGTGCGGTGGGGTTCGGGTCGCCGACCGCGTTCCGGGAGCGGTTCAAGCGGGTGGTGGGGCGGAGCCCGCAGGCCTACCGGGCGAGCTTCCGGGCGGCCGGGAACTGAAAGAGTTCAGCCGGCGAGCGCCTGGGTGATCTGGCGGGTGGTCTGCGCGGCGACGCGGGGATCGACCGCGGCGTAGGTGGTGTACGCGGTCAAGCCGGTGGCCAGGGCCCAGCCGCGCCCGCGCGTCCACGTGGCGTCGTCCACCTCGAGCGCGGCGCGGAAGGTGGCTCGCGTCTCGGCCGACAGGAGCGTGTAGGCGATGATCAGGTCGAGGGCCGGATCGCCCGCCCCGAGCTCGCCGAAGTCGATGACCGCGCTGAGCCGGCCGCCGGTCGTCAGCAGGTTGCCGGTGTGGAAATCGCCGTGGCGCCACACGGGCGGCCGCCCCCAGTCCGGCGCGGCGAGGGCGGTGTCCCAGAGCTCGGTCATCGCCACGGCGCCGAACGCGTCACCGGCTTTCGCGATGGCGGACCGCGTCGCGCCGTCCCGGGCCGCGAGCGGCGGGCCGACGAGGTCACCGGCGGGTTCGGCACCGAACCGGTGAAGCGCGGTCAGGAACCCGGCCAGCGCGCGGGCGGCTTCGTGCGAGCCGGAAAGGGCTTCGACGGTCGCCGTTTCCCCGTCCAGCCAGCGCGAAACCGCCCACGGCCACGGATAGCCGAAACCGGGCGCGCCCACCGCCACCGGAACCGGCACGGCGAGGGGCAGGTGCGCGGCCAGGCGGGGCAGCCATTCGGCTTCCTTCTCCGCCTGCCCGATCGCCCCGGAGTGACGCGGCAGCCGGACGGACAGTTCGTCGCCCAGCCGGTAGATCACGTGGTCCGAGCCCGCGGGGGAGAGGTGCCGCAGCGGCAGGCCGGCCCACCGCGGGAACTGCGAGTCGACGAGCCGCCTCGCCAACGCGGCGTCGATCGCCGGTGCTGATCGGACGGTCAACGACAGCTCTTGCGGACGGCGACGGGGTCCGGGGAGCGTGGCACGCCTTCGCCGGTTCGATCAACCGGTTATCAGTTCTGCGTCACCGGCCACGCGGCCGCCGGGTGGCAGTGGGCCGGGCAGGCGAGGAGGTAGACCTCGTTGCCGAGGAACAGCCCGTAGTACTTGGCGCTGAACGTGCCGGGCTGCTCGGGCTGGTTCGCGTGCTTCTCGAACTCCGCGTCGAGCGGGACCTGGCACAGGTACTGGGGACGCCACCGACCTTGAACGCGGACTCGCCGACCCGGCGTTCCACGGGATCGTAGTCCGCTTCCCAGGTGGTGACCTCCTCGGTGCCGGGGCGCAGGGTGAGCCGGTACGGCAGCAGGTGCGGCTCGACGTCGCCGTCCGGTTCGGTCCCGGTGCAGCAGGATGCGGCAGAACGCTCCGGGGTTGGCCCCTGTTCGTGTCCCGGCTGCACACGTTGCGTGAATTCGCATTTTGTGGCTCCCACGGAGGCCCCATAGTGTCGAATTCATGGAGTGGAACTTTCGATCGGCCGGAGAACTCGCGGCCGCTTTGCGTGCCGGTGAAGTGACTTCGACGCAGCTGACCGACGACGCGATCGCCGCCATCGAGCGGGATGACAAGGGGGTCAACGCGATCTGCGTGCCGGACTTCGACCGTGCGCGGGCCGCCGCGCGGGACGCCGACCAAGCGCTTGCCCGCGGTGAAGACCGGCCGCTGCTCGGGATTCCGGTCACCGTCAAGGAGTCCTACGACATGGCCGGCCTGCCCACCACCTGGGGCATGCCGCAGCACCGCGACTTCGTCCCCGCCGAGGACGCCGTGCAGGTGTCGCGGCTCAAGGCCGCGGGCGCGGTCGTGCTCGGCAAGACCAATGTCCCCTTGGGACTGCAGGACATCCAGAGCTTCAACGACATCTACGGCACCACCACCAACCCGTGGGACCCCGAGCGCACGTCGGGCGGGTCCTCCGGCGGCTCGGCGGCGGCGCTGGCGTCCGGGTTCGGCGCGCTGTCCATCGGGTCCGACCTCGCCGGTTCGCTGCGCACCCCCGCGCACTTCTGCGGCATCCACGCGCACAAGCCGACCCTCGGGCTGGTGGCGACCCGCGGCATGGTCCCGCCGCTCGCGCCGGCGTTGCCGGTCGAGCTCGACCTCGCCGTCGCCGGTCCGATGGCCCGCACCGCCCGCGACCTCACGCTGCTGCTCGACGTCATGGCCGGGCCGGACCCGCTGACGCACGGCAAGGCGTACGACGTGACGCTGCCGCCCGCGCGCCACGAGCGGCTCGGCGACTTCCGGGTCCTGGTCATCGAAGACCATCCGCTCATCCCGACCGGAGCGGCGGTGCGGGCGGGCGTGAACCGGGTGGCCGGCGCACTGGCCGAGGCCGGCGCGCGCGTCGAACGGCACAGCCCGCTGCTGCCCGATCTGGCCGAAGCCGCGACGCTCTACATGCAGTTGCTGATTTCCGGTGCGATCGCGCGGTTCCCGATCGAATCGCTGGCGGAGCTGCAATCCCGGGCCACCGGCCTGGACGCCGTGCGGTTGCGCGCGATGGCCTTCAGCCACCACGAGTGGCTCGAGGCGAACAACGGCCGGGAACTCCACCGCCAAAGCTGGCGGCGGTTCTTCGCCGAGTTCGACGCCGTGGTGTGCCCGATCACGCCGACGCCGGCGTTCCCGCACGACCACCACCCCAACCCGATGGAACGGCGGATCGACGTCGACGGCGTCGCGTACCCGTACTTCGACCAGCTCGTCTGGGCCGGCCTGGCCACCATGCCCGGCCTGCCCGCCACCGCGATCCCGGCCGGCCGGTCCCCCGAGGGCCTGCCGGTGGGGGTGCAGCTCCTCGGCCCGATGTTCGAGGACCGCACCCCGCTGCGGCTGGCCGAACTGCTCGAGCCGGAGCTCGGCGGCTTCCGGCCACCGGAGTGACGCCGGGGGAACCGCGGACCGTTTGACTCCGCCGTTCTCGTGGTACTGAGCGGTTTCAGCGTTGTCCAGCTTCGGAGGGTGCTCGTGCAGATCCAGGTCAACACCGACCACAACGTCCACGGCGGCGAGCGGCTGGCCACCTTCGTGTCCACCGACCTGGAGAGCAGCCTCTCCCGGTTCGGCGGGTGGTTGACCCGGGTGGAGGTGCACCTCAGCGAAGACGGCGGTGGCAAGCCGGACGACAAGAAGTGCGTGATCGAAGCGCGGCCCGGTGGGAAACAACCGGTCGCGGTCACCCACCACGCGACCACTGTGGACGACGCCTACGCCGGAGCGGCGCACAAGTTGCTGCGGGTACTGGATTCCCGGCACGACCGCGCCCACGACCACAAGGGCAGCGACAGCATCCGGCACATGCCGGCGCCGGCGGATCCGGGCCAGGTCGGGGTGATCGAGGACGAGCCGCGGGTCTGACCGCCGCTCGGGCCGGCCCCGCGCACGCGGTGGGGCCGGCCCGATCCCGTTACTCGGTCGGGCAGCTGTCCGGGGCGCGCAGCGCGCTCCAGGTGTGCTTGCCGACCCGGCCGTCGCTGACCAGGCCGGGCGGGCCGCAGACGCCGTAGGTGTCGGCCTGGAACGCCTTCACCGCCGCCTCCGTGGCCGGGCCGAAATCACCGTCGACGCCCGACGAACCCACGCTGTAGCCCCAGTACAGCAGCAGGCACTGCACCTCACGGACGCGGTTGCCCGTGTTGCCCCGGACGGTCTCCACCTTGCCCGAGTAGTAACCGCACGCCACCAACGGGTGGACCGCCGGCGGGTGCAGCCGCTGGTCGGGCACGCTCGCCGCGGCGGACGGCGTGGCGCTGGGTGCCGCCTGTGCCGCCGGCGCCGCGATCAGCGCGGAAACGATCATGGCCCCGTAGACGGCACCCCTGGCGATTCCCCGTGTGATCCGCATTCTCACGTCCTCTTCTCCCCCCTGTCCGACAGGGTCTTCGGTTGGGACGCCCGCAGTTTCCCCGCGCGGCGGGGTCCGGAACGGGGCGTTCGATCCTCGTCGAAAGCCGGGGGGTCACCCGGTCCGGTGCAGCACTCGCAAGCCCAGCGGGGTGATGTGGTGCGACGCGACGGCGCCGTCGCGCTGGGTGGCGATCATGCCCGCGTCGCGCAGGATCGTCGTGTGGTGGGTGATCGTCGCCGGCGCCACCCCGGTCCGGCGGATCAGCTCGCGGGTGCTGCAGCCGTCCAGCACCAGCCGCAGGATGGCCGCGCGGGTGGTGCCGACCAGCGCGCCGAGGTGGTCGCCCGGACGGCGTTCCGCGGCGAGCAGCCGGGTGGCGGGATCCAGGGGGAAGGCCACCGTGGGCGGCAGTCCGGGATCGGCGAGCGCGACCGGGCCCTGCAACGAGAAGTAGCACGGCACGAGCCGCAGCCCCCGGCCGGCGAGGGGCAGGTCGCTGTCGACCACGTAAGGCAGCCTCAGCACCGGCGGCTCCCAGACCGCACCGGGTGCCATCCCGGTCAGCATCGCCTCGACGCCGTCGTGCAGGAGCGTGTGCATCCGGTGGGCGAGATCGGCGTGCCGGGCGGCCTCGACCACCTCGAGCCGCGGCTGGACGGCCGCCCGGTAGAACCCGCCCAGCGCGGCACGCAACCCGTGCAGGGCGGGTGCCCCGCCGTCCGCGATGGCCCGCGACGGCGCCGATTCGCAGCCCAGCAACGCCATTTCCGTCCGCAGCCGGGACTTCGGCACGGACACCACGGCGTCGAGCGCGTCGCCGAGGTCGTCGAAACCGCCGGCCGGGGTCAGGAAATCCGGGAAGTATTCGGCGTGCGGGGCGATGTGCTGGAGGGTGCACAGGAGCCGCTGCAGCCGGGGCTCGGCGAGCGCCTCCTGGCGGACCCACCGCCGCCACCCGTCGAAGTACAGGCCACCCTCCCGGTGCTGCAGCAACTGCACCGCGTTGACGATCTCCCACATGTGGTCGATCCGCGACGCGAGCCGGGTGCGGCCCAGGTCGACTTCGGTGAAATGAATGCGCAAGTACGGCATCGTGACACCCCCCTGGATTCGCGACTGCTATGGGGGACATCGGACTTGCACGCCGTTTCGCTAGCCGTTTCGCGGTAGGGTCGAACCCGTGTCGAGCCCCGAAGCGTCCAGGGTCGGGCCGCCGGTCTTCCCGGTGGTCCGATAACTTCCCGTTCCCGGGTCACCGGGTGACCACGAAATCGTCCTGTCGATCTCGTGTTCCCTGGAGCTTCCGTGCCCCTGTACCTCCTCACCGTGGCGGTTTTCGCCATGGGTACGTCCGAATTCATGCTCGCCGGGCTCGTGCCCGGCATCGCCGCCGACCTGGACGTCTCGCTCGCGCAAGCCGGGTACCTGACGTCCGCCTTCGCCGCCGGCATGGTCGCCGGGGCGCCGGTGATGGCCGCGCTTTCGCGGTCGTGGCGGCGGCGCACCGCGCTCTTGTGCTTCCTCGCCGTCTTCGTCGCGGTGCACGTCGCCGGTGCGCTCACGACGTCGTTCGGCGTCCTCGTCGCGACGCGGCTCGTGGCCGCGGTCGCCAACGCGGGGTTCCTCGCCGTCGCACTGACCGTCGCCACCGCCGTGGCCCGGCCCGGCCGGGCGCTCGCCGTCTTGCTGAGCGGCACGACGGTGGCGTGCGCCGTCGGCATCCCCGGTGGGGCGTTGCTCGGGTGGCGGCCGGCGTTCTGGGTCGTCGCCTTGCTGTGCCTGCCCGCCTTCGCCGCGCTCTGGTGGATTCCCGACACCGCGGCGGACGCCGAGCCGGCCGGCCTGCGGGCCGAACTGGCCGTGCTGCGGCCGCTGTCCGGGGTGCTCCTGGTCGGCGCGCTCGTCAACGCGGCCACCTTCGGCGTCTTCACCTACCTCGCGCCGGTGGCCGAAGGCGTCGCGCCGGTGCCGGTGGTGCTCGCCGCGTTCGGTGCGGGGTGTTTCGCCGGGATCACCTCGGCCGGGCGGCTGGCCGACCGGTGGCCCGGCCGGGTCCTCGCCGCCGGCGGTCCGCTGCTGCTCGCCGGCTGGGTCGCCTTGGCGCTGGCCGCGCACGTCCCGGCCGTGCTCGTGGCACTGGCGTTCACCCAAGGCGCGCTGGCGTTCGCGGTCGGGGGCACGGTGATCGCCCGGATCCTGCGGCTGGCCGAGGGCGCCCCGACGATGAAGGGCGCCTACGCGACCGCGGCGCTCAACGCCGGCGCCACCGCGGGTCCCCTGCTCGCCGGGGCGGTGGCGAACCCGTTCTGGCCCGCCGCCGCCCTGGTCGCGGCGGCCCTCACGAGCTACGCCTTCCGCCGCCGGACGTAGTGGGTGATCAACCCCGCGATCGCCACGATCGCGACGCCGCCGGCCACCATCCGGACGGTGAAGTCCAGCCCGATCAGCGGGCCGGCGGCGTTCGCCGCCCCGCTGACGAGCAGGACCAGCCAAAGGAGGACGGGAGCGGCGGCGGTGGTGGTGCGGATTTCGTTCGTCATGCCGGAAACGCTAAGGCCGCGCGGCCGGCGGATCGATGCCGTCAGCACCCGGATGTGGGGTGGTGCCTGCGCTACCCCGCATCCCGCTGCAGGTACGCCAGCACGGCCAGCACCCGCCGGTGCCCGCCTTCGTCGGAGGGCAGGCCGAGCTTCGCGAAGATGTTGCGGATGTGCTTGAGCACCGCGCCGTCGCTGACGACGAGGAGCTCGGCGATCGTGCCGTTGTTGTAGCCCTCCGCCATCAGCGCCAGCACTTCGCGCTCGCGGGCGGTCAACGCGGCCAGCGGATCGGCGGCGCGGCGGCGGGCCATCAGCTGGCCGATCACCTCGGGGTCCATCGCCGTGCCGCCCTTCGCGACCCGCTGGAGCGCGTCGATGAACCGCTCGACCTTGCCGACGCGTTCCTTGAGCAGGTACCCGACCCCACCGACGCCGTCCGCGAGCAGCTCGACCGCGTAGCTCGTCTCCACGTGCGCGGACAGCACCAGCACCGGCAGGCCCGGGTGGATTTCGCGGGCCCGCACGGCCGCGCGCAGCCCTTCGTCGCGGTGGGTCGGGGGCATCCGCACGTCCATCACGACCGCGTCCGGGCGGTCGTGCTCGACGAACGCGAGGAAGTCCTCGGCGTTGTCGACCGCGGCGGCCACCTCGATGCCCGACGTCTTCAGCAGCAACGCGAGCCCTTCGCGCAGCAGTGCGTCGTCCTCGGCGATCACGACCCGCATGGCAGCTCCACTCGCAGCACGGTCGGCCCACCCGGTGGGCTCGTCAGGTTCAGCGTTCCGTCGAAGGCTTCGGCGCGGCGGCGGATCCCGGCCAGCCCGCTCCCGCCGTTTTCGTCCGCGCCGCCGCGCCCGTCGTCGCGGACCTCCAAGCGCAGCACCGAGGGCGGCCCGCTCAGCGTGATGTCCACTTGGGACGCGTCGGCGTGCTTGGTCACGTTGGCCAGCGCCTCCGCGACGACGAAGTACGCGGCCGCCTCCACCGCGGCCGGGCGCCCGGTGTCCGCCGTGACCGTGACCGTCACCGGGACCGGGCTGCGTTCGCCCAGCGCGCGGACCGCGCCGGCCAGGCCGCGCTCGCTCAGCAGCGGCGGGTGGATGCTGCGGACCACCGTGCGCAGCTCGGCCAGCGCGTCGGTCGCCGTGTCCTGGGCCTTGACCAGCAGCTCGCGCGCCGTCGCCGGGTCGCGCTCGTAGAGCTGGCCGGCGATGCCCAGCTGCAGCACGACCGCCGCGATCCGGGCCTGCGTGCCGTCGTGCAGGTCGCGCTCGATGCGGCGCAGCTCGGCGCCGTGCGCCTCCAGCGCGGCCGCGCGGGTCGCGGTCAGTTCGGCGACGCGGTCGGCGAGGACCACGCCCGGGGCCGGGGCGAGCAACGACCGCGCGGTGCGGGCCTGCCAGCGCGCGAGCCGCGGCAGGAGCAGGGTGAGCGCGGCGAAGGCGGCGCCGACGAGGAGCGTCAGCCCGGCGCGCGGCCACGAGTTCACCACCAGCCCGACGGAACCCTCGATCCCGCCCGGCACCGCGGGCCACACGAACGCCGTGACGAGCTGCTGGACCACGCCGAGCGGGAGCCCGATCGCCAGCGAACCGAGGAACACCCCGGTCGCCGCGTGGATCGCCAGCCACGCGAGGTCGCGGCGGGTGGCCGGGTCCTTCAGCGGGGAGCCGTCCCGGTAGGGCTCGGGGATCGGCTCGCCGAGCGCCCGCGCGGCCCGGCGGCGGTCGACCCCGACCGGCCACCGCGACAGCCGGATCGCCGGGGCCAGCGAGGGGATCCCGACGCCGAACGGGCACAGCAGGAGCACGGCGAAGAGGCCCATGAGGGCGAAGATCGACAGCAGCGAGGTGCCGGCGCCGACCAGGAGGTAACGAGCCGCCGACCAGCACTCGCGCAGGCGGGTCGTCACGCCGCCAGTGTCCCACCCCACCGCCGTGGTGGTGCTGGCGCTACCCCCGATCCACCCGTCCACGGGATCGAACCCCCGCCCCGGCCCGCCTAGTTTTCGTTGGGACGCAAGCGAAGGGGAACACGATGACGACAGCGTATGCCGTGGAACTGGCCGGCGTGCGGAAGGTGTACGGCTCCGGCGACGGCGCGGTCACCGCGCTCGACGGGGTCTCGGCGGGCGTGGCCCGCGGCACGTTCACCGCGGTGATGGGGCCCTCCGGCTCCGGCAAGAGCACCTTCCTGCACTGCGCGGCCGGCCTGGACCGGCCGACGTCGGGGCGGGTGCTGCTGGGCGGCACCGAGATCGGCGGGCTGAAGGAAAGCGAGCTGACCCGGCTCCGGCGCACCCGGATCGGGTTCGTCTTCCAGGCCTACAACCTGCTGCCGGCGCTGAACGTGCTGCAGAACATCACGCTCCCGCTGCGGCTGGCCGGCCAGAAGCCGGACCCGAGGTGGCTGCGCGAGGTCGTCGAAGGCGTGGGGATCGCGAAACGGCTGGAGCACCGGCCCGCCGAGCTGTCCGGCGGGCAGCAGCAGCGCGTCGCGATCGCGCGGGCGCTCGTCACCCGGCCCGAGGTGGTGCTGGCCGACGAACCGACCGGCGCGCTCGACACCCGCACCGGGCGGCAGGTGCTGGACCTGCTCCGCGACGTCGTCGAGGGCATGGGGCAGACCGTCCTGATGGTCACCCACGACCCGGTCGCGGCCTCGGCCGCGCACGGCGTGCTGTTCCTGGCCGACGGCAAGCTGGCCGGCCACCTCCCGCACCCGACCCCCGAGCGGGTCGCGGAGCGCATGACGCACCTCGGGGAGTGGTGACCGTGCTGTCCCTCGCCTGGCAGACGATCCGGAGCAGGCTCGGCGGGTTCGCCGGCGCCTTCATCGCGATCCTGTGCGGAACCGCCCTCGTGGCGGCCTGCGGGGTCCTCATGGAGTCCGGCCTGCGCGCCGGGGTCCCCACGCAGCGGTACGCCGCCGCGGCCGTCGTCGTCGGCGGCGCCCAGACCGTGCGCCCGCCCGGCGCCGACGCGCTCTCCTTCGAGCAGGTCGGCGAGCAGCCCGCGGTCCCGGCCGAGCTGGCCGGTCGGCTCGCCGGGCTGCCCGGCGTGCGCGCGGCGGTGGCGGAGCAGAGCTTCCCGGCACAGGTCGTGACCGGCGACGGCCGGGTGCTCGGCGGCACGCAGTCGCTGGGCCACAACTGGGACGCCGCCGCGCTGGCGCCCTTCACGCTGAGCGCGGGCCAGGCTCCCGCCGGACCCGGCGAAGTCGTGCTCGACGCCGCGCTGGCGCGGGACGCCGGGGTCGGCGTCGGCGACCAGGTGCGGATCTCGACCCGCTCGACGCCGTCGGAGTTCCGCGTGAGCGGGGTCGTCGGCGCGATGTCCCGGCAGGCGGCGCTGTTCTTCACCCCGGAGAAGGCCGCGGAGCTGGCCGGGCGGCCCGGGCAGGCGCACGCGATCGGCGTGCTGGCCGATCCCGGGGTCGCACCGGAGACCCTCGCCGAGCGCGTGCGCGCCGTCGCGCCGGGCACCGAGGTCACCACCGGCGTCGAGCGCAGCAGCATCGAGTTCCTCGACGTCAGCCAGACGCGGACGCTCCTGCTGGTGATCGCGGGCTCGTTCGGCGGCTTCGCGCTGCTCGTCGCGGTGTTCGTGGTGGCGAGCACGCTGGCGCTGACCATCAACCAGCGCCGCCGCGAATTCGCGCTGCTGCGCGCGGTCGCGGCGACCCCTCGGCAGATCCGCAAGCTCATCGGCACCGAGACGACGTTGATCGCGCTGGTCGCCGGTGTCCTCGGCAGCGGGCTGGGGCTCGCGGTCGCGTCCGGGCTGCGGGACGCCTTCGCCGCGATCGGCGTGGTGCCCGCCGACTTCGGGCTCGCGATCAGCCCGATCCCGCTCGCCGCCGCGGTCCTGCTCGGCCTGGGGACGGCCCGGCTGGCCGCCTGGGCGGCGTCGCGGCGGCCCTCGACCATCAACCCGGTCGAGGCGCTGACCGAGGCCGCGGTCGAACGCCGCGAGCTCGGCCGCGCCCGGCTGCTCACCGGCTGGGGCCTGGTGCTCGCCGGGTTCGGCGGCGCGCTGGTCCCGCTGGTCCTCCGCGGCGACGTGGCGACGGCGATCTCGACGATGGCGACGCTCGTCGTCGTGATCGGGCTGGCCGTGGTCGGCCCGCAGGTGACCGGCCTGGTGGTCCGGTTCCTCGCGCCGGTGCTGGCGCGGGTCTGGCGGATCAGCGGCTACCTGGCCGGCGCGAACGCCCACGCCGGCGCCCGGCGGGTCGCGGCGGCCGTGACCCCGCTGATGCTGGCGGTCGCGTTCGCGCTGGCCACGTTCTACAGCCAGACGTCGAGCACGGAGGCCGCGCGGCAGGAGGCGGAACGCTCGACCACCGCGGACTACGTCCTCGCCGGCCCGGCCGGGGTTTCGCCGGAGGTCGCCGCGGCGGCCCGGCGGGTACCGGGCGTGGCCGTGGCGACGCCGGTGGTCCGGACGTCCGTGCTGATCGCGGCCACCGTCGGCGACAGCGTCGACGTCCAGCGGAAACCGGCGCAGGGTCTGGCGGGCGATCAGGCCGGGGGCGCGCTCGAACTCGGCGTCGACGCCGGGCGGCTCACCGACCTGACCGGCGACACCGTGGCACTGAGCCGCTCGGAAGCGGACTGGCTCGGCAAGAAGCCCGGCGACGAGGTGGAGTTCTACTTCGGCGACGGCGTGCCCGCGAAGCTGCGGCTGGTGGCCACGTACACGCACGACCTGGCGTTCGGCGACTTCGTGCTGCCGGCCGAGCTGGCGCGGCAGCACACCGGCGGCCGCCTCGACGATTCGGTGCTGGTCCGGCGCGACCCCGGGGCGGACGCGGACGCGGTGGCCGCGGCCCTGCGCGAGCTCCCGTACCCGGGCCTGGTGGTGGCCCCGGCGGCGTCGGCGTCCGCGCCGGAAAGCGGTGACCGGCAGGCGCAGTTCTCCCTGAACCTCGTCGCGGTCGGCGTCATCGTGGGGTACCTGGCGATTTCGGTGGCCAACACGCTCGTCCTGACGACGGCGCAGCGGAGCCGCGAATTCGCGCTGCTGCGGCTGGTCGGCACGACCCGCCGCCAGGTGACCCGCATGATGCGGCTCGAGGCGCTGGCCACGGTCGGCATCGCGGTGGTGCTCGGGACGCTGGTCGCGGTGCTGCCGCTGGCTTTCCTCAACATCGGGCTGCGGGGGAACCCGCTCCCGTCCGGGCCGCTGTCCGTCTACTTCGGAATCACCGGCGGCGCGGTGCTGCTGGGGATGCTGGCGATCGGGATCGCGACGCGGGTCGCGTTGCGCGCCAAGCCGATCGAAGCGATCGGGCTGCGCGAATAGGGGGAGTGCGGGGCGGGCCGGGCGGCCCGCCCCGCACCGGTTCAGCAGGCCGTGCCGGTGTCCTCACCGGTGTAGGACGACACCAGGTACTGCGTCGTCTGGCCGATCAGCGCCGCCGTGCCCGCGGCGACGCACTTGTCGCCGTAGTACGTCTTGAACGCACCGCCGTAGGTCAGGGCGTAGACCTTGATCTTCGTGGCGGTGGAACCGCAGTTGCCCCAGTAGTAGTCACGCGCGTTGGGGCCGGACGCCCCCGGCGTCGCGTAGTTGCCGCAGGTGACCGATTCCGCCGCGGACGCCGTCCCGGCCAGCACCGGCAGGGCCGCGAAGGCCAGTCCGAGCGCAGCCGTCGCCGCAATGCGTTTCATGGGAACCCCCCGTTGGGTAGGAAACAGTTGCGGTGCCGACGCTAGCGCTTTCCGGGTGCGGCAATTCCCCCTGAATTCATAGGGGTTGACGGAATGGGCGCGCCGCGGGAGCATCGAAACTTTCCGAAAGTTATTGCCCCACCACCTGCGTTGATCGCATGCTTTCGCCATCCAGCCCTCGACGAGGAGGAAGCATGCTCACCAAGAAACGTGGTCGCGGCAGGGTGTTCGCCGGCGGAGCCGTCCTTGCGCTGATCGCCGCGTTCCTGCCCGGCACCGCCCGGGCCGACACCGTCATCACCACCAGCCGGACCGGGTACGACAACGGGTACTACTACTCGTTCTGGACCGACGGCGGCGGCTCGGTCAGCATGACGCTCGGCTCGGGCGGCAACTACCGGATGAACTGGAGCAACGTCGGGAACTTCGTCGGCGGAAAGGGGTGGAGCAACGGCAGCAGGCGGACCGTGAACTATTCCGGCAGCTTCAACCCCTCCGGAAACGGTTACCTGGCGCTCTACGGCTGGACGTCCAACCCGCTCGTCGAGTACTACATCGTCGACAACTGGGGCAACTACCGGCCGACCGGGACGTACAAGGGCACCGTGACCAGCGACGGCGGCACCTACGACATCTACCAGACGACCCGCTACAACGCGCCTTCGGTCGAAGGGAACAAGACGTTCAACCAGTACTGGAGCGTCCGGCAGCAGAAGAAGACCGGCGGCACCATCACCACCGGCAACCACTTCGACGCGTGGGCCCGCTACGGCATGCGGCTGGGCAGCTTCAACTACTACATGATCCTCGCGACCGAGGGTTACCAGAGCAGCGGCAACTCGAACCTGACGGTGGGCTGACCATGCGTGCTTGGAGAGTCGTGCTGGCGGCCGCGGTGCTGGCCGCGGGGAGCACGTTCGCGGTCACCCCGGCCCACGCGGCGGCGTGCGGCGGGTACGTCGGCCTGACGTTCGACGACGGGCCCTCGTCCGGCAAGACCCCGGCGCTGCTCAACGCGTTGCGGCAAAACGGGTTGCGGGCCACGATGTTCAACGAGGGCCAGTACGCGGCCGCGTACCCGGCCCAGGTCCGCGCGCAGGTCAGTGCGGGCATGTGGGTGGGCAACCACAGCTACACGCACCCGCACCTGACCCAGCAGAGCCAGGCACAGGTCGACGCGGAGATTTCCCGCACGCAGCAGGCGATCGCGGCCGGCGGCGGCGGTACGCCCCGGCTGTTCCGCCCGCCCTACGGGGAAACGAACGGGACGGTCCAGGCGGTGGCGTCGAAGTACGGCTTGCGCCAGATCATCTGGGACGTCGATTCCCAGGACTGGAACGGCGCGAGCGTCGACGCCATCGTCCAGGCCAACGGCCGCCTGCAGAACGGCCAGATCATCCTGATGCACGAGTGGCCGGCCAACACGCTGACGGCGATCCCGCGCATCGCGCAGAACCTGGCGAGCCGGGGCCTGTGCGCGGGGATGATCTCACCGTCGACCGGCCGGGCGGTGGCCCCGGGCTGACCGGGTTCCCAGCGCCCCAATGTGGCCCTGGTTGCGTCTGACGCACCCAAGGCGGCCTTCGGTGCGTCTGACGCACCGAAGGCCGCCTTGGGGCGCTTGGGTCAGGCGTGCTCGTTCAGTCGACGTACCACTCGACGCGCGCCAGGGCCGGCCCCAGTGGGCGGACCCTGGCGCACGTCCGGTGGGTCACCAGGAGCCCGACCGTCCGGCAGAAGCGCGGTACCGCCGCGATGTCGTTCCGCGTGAAGTTCTTGGCCGTCAGGTAGCCGGCCACCACTTCCGGAGCCCGGTCGCCGGTGGCGGTCAGGACTCGCCAGCAGCCGCCCGAGCCGCAGTCGATGTCTTGGCTGATCCGCAGCGCTGGTGGGCCGGGGTACACGCCTTCGTCGCCGGGGGCGGCCTGCCAGCCGGTGACCAGGACCCCGCAGGTGACGGCGAACCCGGTGAGCGCCACGGCCGTGGGACGCCCGAAGTGCCGTCGCTCGAGAGCCGCCCATGCGACCGCCGCCACCAGCGGGTACAGCCAGTAGACCTCGATCGCCGCCGGGACCCACGGGCCGGTCGCGTCCAGTTCGCGCGGGACCACGAACCACGCCAGCAGGGCCACGAGGACGGCACCCGTCCACGGCGAGCCGGGCGAGAAGGCCCAGACGAGGACCGGGAGCAGGCCGAAGACCGCCGCGAAGGGATCGTTGCGCGCGAACGGGACCACGGCGATCGCCGCCGCCACGAGCGCCACGCGCCACCAGTGGGCCCGCACGTGTTCACGAGTCAGCACCGCGCCATTCTGCCGACCTCGTCCACCGTGGACCACGATCGGTGAGTGGTAGCGTGCCCGTGGTGATCAGGGTGATCGTGGCCGACGACCAGCAGGCCGTGCGCGAAGGACTGGCCGCGCTGCTGGACCTGCTCGACGGCGTCGAGGTGACCGGGACCGCGGCGGACGGGGCGCAGGCGCTCGAGCTCGTCTCGCGGCTCGAGCCCGACGTCGTGCTGATGGACCTGAACATGCCCGTCCTGAGCGGGGCCGACGCGACCCGGCGGATCACCGCGGACCACCCGGACGTCGCCGTCGTGGTGCTGACGACCTACGCCGACGACGCCTCGATCGCCGGCGCGCTGGCCGCCGGCGCGCGCGGGTACCTGACGAAGGACGCGGGCCGCGCCGAGATCGGTGCCGCGTTGCGGGCGGTGGCTTCGGGGCAGCTGACGTTCGGGGCCGGGGTTTCGCGCCAGGTGGCCGGCGCGCTGCTCGACCCGGGCGCGCGGAAAGCCGTCCCGCGCGCGGAAACCCCGCCGGACGGCCTCACCGCGCGCGAGGCCGAGGTGCTCGGCCTGATCACGTCCGGGCTCAGCAACGCCGAGATCGCGGCCGCGCTGTTCGTCGCCGAGACGACCGTGAAAACGCACATCAACAACGCGTTCGCCAAGATCGGCGCCCGCAACCGGATCGAGGCCATGCGCTACGCCGTGCGGCACGGCCTCGACCACGACTGATCTTCACGATTTTCCGCGCTCGTTCAGGTAATCGATCGCCTTGCCGCCGACCTCCTTCGCCCGGTCGTACCGGCCCGCTTTCTTGAGCGCGAACACGACCACGCCGAGCAGCAGGATCAGCAGCGCGATCCCGCCGCCGATGACGGCGAAACGGAGCAGCATGAAACCGAGGACTTCACCCATCGCGGATTCCCCTTCCCCCGGTGCCGCCCGTTGCGGCACCCGACGGGACGGAAACTAACGCCGGTCACGGGTGGAGGAGGACCTCCGCGGGGTGGAGATCCGGGTGGAGCCGCACGCAGGTCACTCGGCGACTCTGGTGCGCCCGCACCAGGCGAACACCGGCACCGGGTCGCCCGCGGTGCCCGTCGTGAACTCGCCCTCGTGGGAGAAGTGCTCGTACCCGGCGCCGAAGCTGACCTTCGCGACTTCGCCGATGCTGCCGACCGTCCATTCGCGGTGCCGTTCGATCAGTTCGGCGGGACCACCGGAAAGCGTCACCTTGATGTTCGTCATGATTGATTCTCCGTGGGCTCGTCTACGCGGAGGAAAAGCAGGAAATGTGGCCTGCGTCTCTTCGACGATGCCTGACGGCCGTTCGCCGTGTCAAGATGTCCGGCTCCTATCCGGGAATTGACCAGAACAGGGGTTGACCCGGCATTTGTAAGGGTTTTCCGGAACGTGGGACAGGGGTTGCGTCAGCCGAGGACGGCAGGCTCCGCGCACCAGCCGGGGTCGCCGGTGGCGGCGAACCGCGCCCACGCGCCGTTGACTTCGCGGGCCAGCTCCGCCGGGGCGCCCTCGCCGGTGAACGACGTCGAAGCGGCCAGGGAATCGAACACGAACGGCAGCTCCATGCCGTGGCACGCGCCGAGCTTCGGGGCCTGCCACGCGAACTCGTAGCGGAACGACCGGCCGCGGTGGGCGGCCACGAGCTCGCGGACGCCGTCGCCGAAGACCAGGTCGGTCATGGCCTCGACGAACACCTCGCCCGCCGTCCGGCCGTCGCCGAGGCCGTAGCCCGCGAGCACGCCCGCCGCGTCCGGGTGCGACGCCGACAGCATGGCCACGGCCTGCTCTTCGGTGAGCACGTCGAGCAGCCCGGCCGGGCCGAAGTACAGGCGCATCTCCTCGCGGCACGTCCCCGCGATCAGGTCGACGTCGCCGCCCGCCCCGCCGCGGATCGCCTCGCCCGGGTGCACCGGCAGGACGTCGTCGCCGACCAGGGGCAGGAACGGGCTGAGCCCGAAGCTCCGGTCGTGCCCGTCCGCGTCGCGCAGGTCGGGGGTGCCGCCGGGTCTGAGGAGCGCGTCCTGCGCTTCGAGCAGCCGCTCGGTCGGCAAGCCCCGGAACGCCTCGGCGGTCGGTTCGACGCCGAGGCCGGTGGCGACGGCGGTGGTGAGCCGGTCGAGTTCCGCGCGCCCGCGCACCAGGTTGGCGTGTCCGCTTTGGACGATCACGCGGCGGAAAAGACCTTGCGAGAGCGGGGAACCGAGCAAGCAGGCCACGCTGATCGCGCCCGCCGACTCGCCGAAGAGCGTGACGTTGCCGGGGTCGCCGCCGAACGCGGCGATGTTCTCGCCGACCCACCGCAGCGCGGCGAGGTGGTCGCGCAGGCCGAGGTTGGTCGCCTCGCCGAGCGGGAGGAAGCCCTCGACGCCGAGCCGGTACTGCACGGTGACCAGCACCGCGCCGGCACGGGTGAACGCGGTCCCGTCGTAGACCGGGGCCGACCCGGTGCCGCCGAGGAACGCGCCGCCGTGCAGGAACACCAGCACCGGCAGGCTGCCGGCGCCCGGATCCGGCGTCCACACGTCCACCGTCAGGTACTCCGGGCCCGGCCGCCAGCCGTCACCGACCACGGCCGACAGGTCGAGGCCCGGGATCTCGCGGTGCCGCTGCGGTGCGGTGGGCCCGGCGGCGCGGGCGTCCCGCACGCCGTCCCACGACGGGGCCGGCGCGGGCGCGGCGAACCGCAGCTCGCCTTCGGGCGCGGCGGCGTACGGGATACCGCGGAAGCGGGCACCGGTGGTGGTGGCTTCGCCGCGGACCTGACCGGCGTGCGTGCGGACGATCATGCGGGTGTCCCTTCCGGAAAGACCTTGCCGGGGTTGAGGATGCCGTGCGGATCGAGGGCGTGCTTGACCGCGCGGTGCAGCGCCAGCACCTCGGGGCCGAGCTCGCGGGCCAGCCCGGGCTGCTTGAGCAGGCCGACGCCGTGCTCGCCGGTGACCGTGCCGCCGAGGTCGAGCGCACCGGCGATGATGTCGTCGAACGCGGCCTGGGCGCCGGCGCGGGCCGCGTCGTCGCCGGCCGGGGTGACGAGCAGCGGGTGCAGGTTGCCGTCGCCGATGTGCGCGACGTTCGCGATGAGCACGCCGTGGCGCTGCGCGGCGGCGTCGATGCGGGCGAGCATTTCGGGCACGGCCTGCGTGGGGACGCAGACGTCCTCGGTGAGCAGCGGCCCGAGCCGTTCCAGCGCGGGATAGGCCAGCCGGCGGGCGGCGAACAGCGCGTCCGCCTCGGCCTGGTCGGTCGACTGCGCGGCCCAGGTCGCGCCGGCCCCCTCGAAGCACGCCAGGATCTCCGCGGCTTCGTGCTCGCCCAGCGCCCCCGGTGCGTCCGTGCGGGCGAGCAAGACCACGTTCGCATCGGTCGACAGGCCCATGTTCTTCCACTGGTCGACGGCGGCGAGGCAGTGCCGGTCGACGAGCTCCAGCGCCGAAGGCAAGACGCCGCGGGCCGCGATCGCCGCGGCCGCCCGGCCGGCGGCGACGGTCGTGTCGAAGTACCCGGCGACCGTGCGCTCGGCGGCGCGGGCGGGCCGCAGCCGGACGGTGACCTCGGTGACCACGCCCAGCGTGCCTTCGGAGCCGACCATGAGCCCGGTCAGGTCGTAGCCCGCGACGCCCTTGGCGGTGCGCCGGCCGAGCCGGACGAGCTCGCCGGTGCCGGTGACGACCTGCAGGCCCAGGACGTAGTCGCGGGTGACGCCGTACTTGACGCAGCAGACGCCGCCGGCGTTGGTGGCGACGTTCCCGCCGATCGTCGACCACGGCGAGCTGGCCGGGTCGGGCGGGTACCAGAGGCCGTGCTCCGCGCAGGCGGCCCGCAGGTCGTCGTTGACCACCCCGGGCTCGACGACGGCGTACCGCTCCAGCTCGTTGATCTCCTTGACGGCGGTGAGCCGGTCGGTCACCAGCACGACGCAGCCGTCGACGGCGTTCGCGCCACCGGACAGCCCGGTCCCGGCGCCGCGGGTGACGAGCGGCGCGCGGTGCGCCACGCACGCCCGGACCACGGCCTGGACCTCCTCGGCGGTGTGCGGCCGGACGACCACGGCGGGCTGCGCGTACGGCGCCCATTCGGCTTCGTCGTGGGCGAAGCTCCGCACGACGTCGGGGTCTCGGACCAGCCGGTCGGCGGGCAGCGCGGCGGAAAGATCGTCGATCAGCACCTCCCGAACCTAACCGACGCACCCCCGCGGACGTGTGTTTCGCACGGGCAATCGAGGAGACGTTCCCCTTGACGAACAGCTGCCACCCTGATCCGCAGCTTCCTCTCCGAGCGATGAAATCCCCGACTGGGGTGGTGAAATGACTCTGCTAGCCCTGCTCCACAGCCCGGCGGCCAGTGGCGGCGACACGACGACGCGGCGGATCGCCGAGCACCTGTCCGCGAGCGGGCACCCGGTCCGGCTGCTGCCCCACGCCGACGCGGTGGCCGAGGCGGCCAAGGACGCCGACGTGCTCGCGATGGTCGGCACGCACGCCCTGCTCAGCGGCAGCACCTTCCTCGAGACCGGCCGCCCGTACGTGCTCGTCCTCGGCGGCACCGACCTCAACGAATACGCGTTGGAACCGGTGTTCCACCAGGTGATGACCCAGGCCGTCGAGCGCGCCGCCGGCCTGGTCGCGTTCAACGACGACTTCGTGCGGCGCAGCCGCGAACTGTGGCCGCAGGTCGCCGACAAGGTGCGGTACATCCCGCAGGGCGTGCGCACGACGCCGTCGGACTACTCGCTGCGCCGCGCGCTCGGCGTCGGCGCCGACGCGAAGCTGCTGCTCCTGCCCGCGGGACTGCGGCCGGTCAAGGACCCGCTGTTCGCGATCGACGCCGTCAAGCAGCTGCACGAGGACGACGACCGCGTCCGGCTCGTCATCGCGGGCGTTTCCTACGACGAGGACTACGAAGCCATGGTGCGGCGGCGCTGCGGCGGCAGCCCCGCGGTGCGGTACGTCGGCGCGCTGGCCCGCGAAGACCTGCACGCCGCGATGCGCGAGGCGACCGCGGTGCTCAACACGTCGACGTCGGAGTGCAGCCCGAACTCGCTGCTCGAAGCGATGGACGTCGGCTGCCCGGTCGTCGTGCGGGACATCCCGGGCAACACCTGCCTGGTCGAGCACGACGCCACCGGCCTGGTGTTCGCCGACCGCGACGGCCTGCGGGAGCAGGTGCGGCGGCTGCTCGACGACGACGTGCTGGCCCGGCGGCTGCGGCGGCACGGGCAGGAGCACGTCCGGCGCGTGCACGGCATGCCCGCCGAACGGGCCGCGTACGCCGCGGTGGTCCGCGACCTGCTCGACGACCTCCCGCCGGTGGTGGACGTGCCCGCGCGCGACCGGATCGTGCGGGCCAACGGCGTCGACCTCTGCGTGCAGACCTTCGGCGACCCGGCGGACCCGGCGATCCTGCTGGTGGCCGGGTCGGGCGCGTCGATGCTGGCGTGGGACGCCGGGTTCTGCGAGCTGCTCGCGGGCGAGTCCCGGTACGTGATCCGCTACGACCACCGCGACACCGGCCGTTCGGTGAGCTACCCGCCGGGGGAGCCGCCGTACGAGCTGCGGGACCTGGCCGCGGACGCTGTCGGCGTGCTCGACGCGCTCGGCGTCGAGCGGGCGCACGTGGTCGGGATTTCGCTGGGCGGCATGATCGCGCAGGTCGCGGCCCTGGCCGAACCGGCGCGGATCGCGTCGCTCACCCTCGTGGCGACCAGTCCCGGCGAAGGCCCCGACCTGCCGCCGCCGTCGCTGCGCGTGCTGACCGCGCTGGCCGACGTCGAGCCGCCGGACTGGACCGACCGGGACTCGGTCGTCGAGCACCTGGTGGCCGCGGCCCGGCCGCTTTCGGGGCCGTCGCGGGACTTCGACGAGCACGCGCACCGGCGGGTGGCGGCGAGGGTGTTCGTCCGCGCCGGTGGCCGGCTCGAGTCCGCGGGCAACCACGCCTACCTCGACCACGGGGCGCCGTGGCGGCCCCGGCTCGGCCGGATCACCGCGCCGACGCTGGTGGTCCACGGCGCCGACGACCCGATCCACCCCGTCGCCCACGCGCACGCGCTGGCGGCGGCGATCCCCGGCGCGGCGGTGCGGATCCTCGGCCGGGCCGGGCACGAACTGTCCGAAGTGGACTGGCCGGACCTGGTCCCGGCCATCGTCCGGCACACCACAGGCAGCGAAGGGCGGCTTCCCCGTGCAACCACACCCCTGTGACTGCAGCCCGATGTGCGAGCTGCGGGCGGCGAACCCGATGCGGATCCGGCCGACGCGCTCGGGCCGAGAGGGCACGTTCGCGGCCGTCTCGCCCTACCGGCGGGCCGAGCCGGCCACCGGCGACCTCGCCGCGCGCGTCACGAGCTACGTCGTCCTGACACTCGACCCGGCGGTGCCCGACGTGGCCGCCGACTACTGGATGCACAGCGAACGCTTCTACCGCGCGGTGGGCGATCCGATCGGCACCCGGCTCGGCGGCGACCTCGCCTACCGGCGGCTGGTCGCGCACCCGACGGACGCCGATGCCGAGCGCGCCCTCGCCGCGCGGGTCGCGGACCTGTTCGCGGAAGACCCGGCGCTGGCCGAGGAACTGGCTGCACGGGCCGACGTCGCCGACGACAACGTCTACATCAACTACTTCCGCGGCCCGGACTACGGGCCGGCCGCGCGGAGCGCCGACGTCGAGCGGCTGACCGGGCTCGCGGCCGGGGCCCCGAGCCGCCCGGACGGCCGCGGCGACGAAGTGCTCGTCGTCGTCCCGATCTCCGACCGCGACGGCGCGGGCCGGATCCGCAACCTGCTGGCGTGCCTGCTCGCCCTGCGCGACCAGACGATGCCGGCGTCGGACTACCGCGTGACCGTGGTCGAGTTCGACGAGGAACCCCGGTGGCGCGACCGGATCGAGCCGCTGGCCGACCACTACCTGCACGTCACCGGGCACGGCTTGTTCAACAAGTCGTGGACGGTCAACGCCGGTGTCCGCCACACCCTGGGCGCCGCACGCACGCTGTGCCTGCTCGACGCGGACATCCTGGTGGACCGCGACTTCCTGCGGCGCAACCACGCCCGGTTCGCCGAGCACGGCCACGACGCGCACCTGCCGCACACCGAAATGCTGTCGCTGGACGCGCAGTCCAGCGATCGCCTGATCGAAGACCGGTGCGGCGGGCGCACGGCAGGCGTGCCGCTCGCCGGGACGCGCGGGCTGCTGCTGCGGGACGTGCCGGGCGCGTGCCTGTGGCTCACGCCGGACCTGTTCACCGCGGTCGGCGGCCTCGACGAGCGCTACCGCGGCTGGGGCGGCGAAGACGAGGACATGCTCTACCGCGTCGCCACCGCCGGGTCCGCCGTCCAGTTCGACGACGTGTTCGTCCACCTGGCCCACCGGCGCCCGGCGATGCGGCGTGAGGACGGGCAGCCGTTCAACGCGCACGTCCCGGTCGGCACGTGGGACGGCGCGCACGGTTACGGCGACCTCGACCGCGGCACCGGAACCGATGACTAGCACCGTTCTTCCCCTGCGCCGGCCCAGGACCGCTGTCGCCACGGTGTTCTTCGTCGTCGGCGTCCTGCTGGGCACGTGGTTCACGCGCGTCCCGGAGCTGCGCACGGCACTGGGCCTCGACTTCGCCGAACTCGGCGCCGTGCTGCTGTTCCAGACGGTCGGCGTGCTGCTCGCGATGCAGGTGGCCGGTCACCTGTCGGCGCACCTGGACACGCGCACGGTCCTCCGCTGGACGGCGGCGCTCGTGCCGTGGTGCCCGGTCCTGGTCACAGTGACCTCGGGCGCGGTCGCCGCGGCCACCGCGATGCTGGTGTGGGGCCTGCTGGCCGGCCTGCTCGACGTGGCGATGAACGCGCAGGGCGTCGAGCTGGAACGGGCCGGCCGCCGCCCGTTCCTGAGCAGTCTCCACGCGGTGTGGGGCGCGGGCGCGCTGGCGGGCTCGCTCGGTTCCCTGGCCGCGATCCGGGCAGGATTGCCGCTGGGCACGCATTTCTCTGTTGTCGCCGTGGTGTTGTGCGTACTGGCCTTGGTGGCCGGCCGCCACGCGCTGGCCGGGACGGTGCGGCCGGGCCCGCGGAAGCCCGTGGGCCTGCTGTCCGGCTGGACCCGTTCGGTGCTGGTCTTGGGCGCCCTCGGCGCGGCGGCGGCGTTGTGCGAGGGCGCGGTTTCGAGCTGGTGCGGGGTTTTCCTGCGCGAGCAACGCGGCGCGGCCGTCGAAGTGGCTTCGCTGGGGTACTTCGTGTTCGTGCTGGCCCAGACGGCGACGCGGGTGTTCGGCGACCGGGTCCACCGGGTGCTCGGCCCGGCGGCGCTGCTGCGCTGGAGCATGGCGGCGACGGTGGCCGGGGTGCTGGTGTCGGTGCTGTCGCCGGATCCGTGGGTGGGGCTGGCGGGTTTCGCGGTGCAGGGATGCGGCCTGGCGGTGGTGATCCCGGTGCTCTCGGGCGCGGTCGGGCACGGCGCCGAGGGGAACACGAGCCTGGCGATCGCGCGGTATTCGACGTTGCACCAAGCGGGTGTGCTGGCCGGGCCGGCGTTGTTCGGCTGGCTGGCGCAGACGTGGGGGATCGGCACGGCGCTGGTGCTGCTGGTGGTCCCGCTGGGCGCGATCGCGCTGCTGGCCACGGCGGCGCGGCCGGTGAAGATCGCGAATTCCCCGTGAATTGCTTGAACACGCAACCAGATGCGAGTACTAGTGGCAACAGGGCCGGTACGGTCCGTTGACACTTCAGGGGAGCATCGATGCGTCTTGGTTTCAGCCTTCCGGTTTTCGGCAAGGCGGCGGCCACACCGGGTGGGATCGCGCGGTACGCGAAGGCGGCCGAGCAGGCGGGGGCGGCCAGTCTGTGGGTCGGTGACCGGCTGCTGTCGCCGGTCGCGCCCGTGGTCGCCTACCCGGGCTACGACACCATGCCCGAGGAATTCCACACCGCGCAGGACCCGTTCACCGCACTGGCCATCGCCGCGGCGGTGACCGAGACGGCGATCCTCGGGTCCAGCACGATCAACGCCACCCAGTACCAGCCCGCGAACTTCGCGCGCCTGCTGACCAGCATCGACGTCGCCAGCAACGGCCGCCTGCTGCCCGGGCTGGGCATCGGCTGGTCGCCGGACGAGTACGACGCCGTCGCGATCCCGATGTCGGAACGCGGCAAGCGGCTGGACGACCTGCTCGACCTCCTGGACAAGTGGTGGACCCAGGACCTGGTGTCCCACACCGGGATCGGCTACACGATCGCCGAGAGCCACGTCGACCTCAAGCCGGTCCGCAAGCCGCCGGTGCACCTGGCGGGCTTCGGCGAGAAGGCCCTGCGCCGCGTCGCCGAGCGAGCCGACGGCTGGCTGCCGGTCTGGTCGGTCCCCGAGCAGTTCCCGGCGAACGTCCTGACCGACACCCTGGCCAAGCTGCGCGCCGGCGCCGAGCAGGCGGGCCGCGACCCGGGCGCGCTGGGCGTCGCACTGCGGGTGAACGCCGCTCCGGAGACCAAGCCGGAGCTCATCGCCGAGTCCGTCGTGAAGATCGTGTCGGTGCTCGAGCCGGACGAGGTCTTCGTCGACCTCACGTACCTGACCGGCAGCGTCGAGGAGCACCTCGACCTGACCGGCCGCCTGCTGGAGCTCACCGCCCAGGGCTGACCCCCCGCCGCGCGGCCCTCCCGATTCCGGCGAGCGGCCGCGCGGCCCGGCCGCGTGAAGTCCCGCGGCCACTCTCGGCGAGCGCCTTTGCGAATCTCGCCCCCGCCGCACCCGTTCGTATGTGTCAACGCCGAGGTGCGTGAACCTGAACGAACTCCCACAGTATCTTGCAACTTCGAACAACATCCTGCACACTGCGAGCACCCGGCGCCCGGCGAGTCCACCCACGTCGAGATCGAGGAGCTCCGATGCACCCTGCCTCGTCCCCACCCTCACGCCGCGGACGTGCCGCCGCCGCGCTGGCGGCCGTCGCCGCGGTGCTCGTGAGCACGGCCGCGCCCGCCGAAGCCGCCCCGCCCGCCGGCGGGTACACCGTTTCGGTCCAGTCGAAAGGCGCGTGGTCGACCCCGACCGACTCGCCCGCCAGTCCGTACCTCGACAAGGACGGCACCTTCTACTTCCAGCAGTCCGCCGCCCTCTACGGCGCCACGCAGCCGCGCGAGTGGGAGTTCTACAGCGGCCGGGACTTCGACAGCTTCAGCAAGAACCCGATCAGCAACGCCGTGAACCCCGCGGATCCCGCCGACCGCAACGACGACACGACGAAGCGGTGCAACACCAGCCCGACCGGCGTGGAATCGACGAATCCGCCGTCCGGGTCGAGTTACTCGCAGAAGAACTTCTGCGACCTCGTCGGCACCTGGGTCGACCCGGACACCGGCGACTGGTACGGCCTGGTGCACAACGAGTTCACCCCGCAGCCGTTCGGCGATGGCTTGCACTACGACGCCATCGACTACGCCGTCTCGACCGACCAGGGCCGGACCTGGCGGATCAAGGCGCACGTCCTGACCTCGCCGTTCAGCACGAAACGCGGGGACACCGCCGCCTTCCCGAACCAGACCTACTACTACGGCGACGGCGACCAGCGGCTCTACGTCGACACCGCGTCCGGCTACTTCTACGTCTTCTACGGCTCGCGCGTGGTCGACAAGAACGGCGGCTGGAAAGCCTTCTACGCACACGCCGCGCGTGCCCCGATCTCGGCCAAGATGGCGCCGGGGTCGTGGCGCAAGTGGTACGGCGGTGCCTGGACCGAGCCCGGTGTCGGCGGCAAGGAAAGCAACCAGGTCCCGGTCGGCCCGGACAGCTCGACCGGCTACACGCCGACGGCGAAGGAGTACAGCCCCGCCAACACGGGCACCGCGGACCAGCAGATCGCGGCGGGCAAGATGCCCGCGACGTCACCGCTGTTCGTCATGGACATCACCTACAACGCCCACCTCGGCCTCTACATCGGCGAGCCGCAAGCCGTCGACCAGAGCGGGAACGCGCCGCAGCAGTACTACGCGACCGACGACCTGGCCACGCAGAAGTGGTACCCGATCGGCGGCACGGGCGGCTACCACACGGCGTCGTGGTACCGGTGGTTCGTCGACGGCGTGAACAAGACCGGCTCGGCGATCGTGGGCAAGGACTTCCGCGCGTACTGCTCGTTCGGCTGCTCCGGCGGCGCGTCCGGCGAATACGTCAACGTCTCCATCGACAACCCGGCCCGCGCGGCGGTCCCGTTCGACCCGGCCAAGACCTACCGGATCGCCTCCGGGGACGGCCGGGTGCTCGCCCAGCGCGGTTCCGCGACGACGTCGGTCGCGAGCGGCGACGGCTCCGCCGCGCAGGCCTGGTCGTTCACCGGTAACGGCGACGGCTCCTACCGGATCGCCAACGCCGGGAGCGGCGGCCTGCTCGGTGTCCCGTCGACGTCGCCGGCCACGCGGGCGTGGGGGACCGCGCCGACCGTGACGGCGGCGAGCAGTCCGGCGGTGGGGCAGCGGTGGTTCGTCATCCCCGGCGCGTCGGGGACGTACCGCCTGGTCAACCGCTACAGCGGCCTGGTGCTCGGCATGTCCGCGGCCCGGCCGGCCGAGACCACGCCGGTGCGGCACTGGACCGACACCACCGGCAGCGCGGTCGGCGGCGGCCGCACCGCGGCCCAGCAGGCGCTGGCCGTCACGGCGGTGGGCACCGCGCCCGTCCTGACCGGCACGCACACCGTCGCGGTGGGCGGCAAGGCGCTCGACGTGCCGAGCCACAGCACGGCCAAGGGCACGAAACTGGTCACCTGGACCGCGAACGGCGGCGCCAACCAGAGCTGGACCTTGACCGGGCAGCCGGACGGCTCCTACGAACTGCGCAACGTCGAATCCGGCTTGTGCGCGGACGTCGACGGCGGCGCCACCACGGCCGGCGCGGCGATCATCCAGTGGACCTGCACGGGCGGGGCCAACCAGCACTGGACGGCCGCCCGCCAGGCCGACGGGACGTACACCTTCACCTCCGTCCACAGTGGCCTGCTGTTGACCACCTCGTCCACCTCGGACGGCGCCGCGGTCACCCAGCAAGCCCCTGCGGACCACCAGCACTGGTCGGTCGCCTGAAAAGCTCGTGAGTGTTTAGTCGGGTTAGAACCCGACTAAACACTCACGACCGGACACCAGCGGAAAGGAGGCTGAGGAGGCGGCGGACCTCGGCTGTCACCGCGTCGCGGCCCGCGCCCAGGTAGCGGCGCGGGTCCACGCGCTCGGGGTGCGTGCGCCAGTCGCCCGCGGCGGCCGCGGTGAAGACCTTGTTGAGCTGGGTCGCGATGTTCACCTTCGTCATCCCCGCCCGGACGGCCTCGGCCAGGCCGTCGTCGGACACCCCGGACGAGCCGTGCAGGACCAGTGGCACCGGCACCCGCTCGCGCAGCCGGGTGATCAGGCCGAAGTCCAGTTCGGCGTCCCGGGTGAGCATCGCGTGCGAGCTGCCGACGGCCACCGCGAGCGCGTCGACGCCGGTCGCCGCGGCGAACTCCGCCGCCTCGTCCGGGTCGGTGCGCGCGCCCGGGGCGTGCACACCGTCCTTGCCGCCGACTTCGCCGAGCTCGGCTTCCACCCAGACGCCGTGGTCGTGGCAGAACGCGACGACTTCCCGCGTCTCGCGCACGTTGTCCGAGTAGTCCAGTTTGGACGCGTCGAACATGACCGAGCCGAACCCGAGCCCGACGGCTTCCCGCACCAGGTCGCGGGATTCGGCGTGGTCGAGGTGCACGGCGACGCGTGCCTCGGCCGCGCGGGCCGTGGCCAGCGCGGCGCCGCCGATCGGCGCCAGCGCGCCGTGGTAGCGCACGGCGTTCTGGCTCAGCTGCACGATCACCGGTGCGCCGGCCAAGGCCGCGCCCTCGGTGATCGCGGTGAGGTGTTCGAGCTGGATCGCGTTGAAGGCACCGCAGCCCCGCCGGGCCGCCGCGGCCGCCGCGACGATGTCCCCGGTGCTCACGAGCGGCATCAGGTCTCCTGTTCCGGCCGGACGCGCACGGCGCCCAGCTCACGGTGGTAGTGCGCGAGGTCGACGTCGCCGGCGAGCGGCCCGAGCACCGCCGCGCCGGACAGCGCGACGGCCCGGCGCAGGATCTCCGGCCACGGTTCGCGCCGGCTGAGCCCGAGCGCGAGGGCCGCGACGACGGCGTCCCCCGCGCCGGTGGCGTTGCCGGTGAGGGCGCTCGACGGCGTCGCGCGCCAGGTGCCCGCGGGTGTGACCGCGAGCAGCCCGTCGGCGCCGAGGGAGACGACGACGGCGCCCGCCCCGGCCCGCATCAGCGCGCGGGCCGCCCGCCCGGGGTCGTCGAGCCCGGTGACCTCGCGCAGTTCGGTGGCGTTGGGCTTGACGACGGCAGGCCGTCCGGCCAGCCCGGAAAGCAGGGCCTCGCCGGAAGTGTCCAAAACGGACTGGCGGCCGGCGATCAACCGCGCGTAGCCGTCGGGTGGTGCCCCGGGTGGCAGGCTGCCGGAGCAGACCAGCACTTCCGGGTCGTGCCGCCGGACGCGCTCGGCGAGCAGCGCCCATTCCGTCGCGGTCACCGCCGGGCCCGGCTCGCTGAGGAGGGTCACCGAACCGTCCACAGCGGACAGCACGGTGGTCGTCCGGCGCGTCTCGCCGCCGATCGGGACCAGCTCCGCGGCCAGCCCGGCCGCGCCGAGGTCGGCGGCCAGCTCGGACCCGGTGGCCCCGCCGGCGGTGGCGATCGCGCGGACGTCCACGCCGAGCGCGTGCAGCACGCGGGCGACGTTGACGCCCTTGCCGCCGGCCCGGTGCCGGACGTCGCGCGCCCGGTGCACGGCGTCCGGCACCAGGCCGTCCACCGTGTACGTGACGTCGAGCGCGGCGTTCGGCGTCACGGTGACGATCATGTGAGGACGACGGAGCGCGTCAAGCCGCGGGGACGGTCCGGGTCGAGGCCCTTCCGGCGGGCGATCGCCCCGGCCACGAGCTGGGCGCGGACGAGGTCGGCGAGCGGGTCGAGGCCGCTCTCGACGAACGTGCCGCCCGCCCGCCGGACGTCGTCGGCGAGCCCGTCCGGCGCGGTGCCGAACATCCAGGTCACCCGGCCCGGCTCGCTGATGCTGATCGGGCCGTGCCGGTAGTCCCACGCGGGGTAGGACTCGGTCCACAGCAGGCACGCCTCGCGGAACTTGAGCGCGGCCTCGTTCGCGAGGCCGATCGACCAGCCGGTGCCGAGGAAGCTGAACTGCTCCGCGCCGGTCAGCGCGTCCGGCAGCGGCTCGGCCAGCACCCGCTCGGCCTGCGCGACGACGTCGGTCAGGTCCTCGCCGAGGTGGGCGCGCAGCATGGCCAGCGCGGTGGTGGCGAACCGGGTCTGCACGACCGAGCGCTCGTCCACCGAGGACAGGTCGACGACCGCGTCGGCGGTGCCGCCGACCTCGCCCGGCACCCCGGTGATCACCGTGGTCTTCGTCCGGCCGCGCAGTTTCGCGAGCACGGTGTGCACCTCGGTCGTGGTGCCCGAGCGGGTCAGCGCGAGCACGTGGTCGTAGGCGCGGCCCACCGGGAACTCGGACGCGGCGAACGCGTCGGTCTCGCCGAGCCCGGCGGATTCGCGCAGTACGGCGTAGGCCTGGCCGACGAACCACGAGGTCCCGCAGCCGACGATCGCCACCCGGGCGCCCGGCGCGGGCAGCCGTCCGTCGTTCGCCTCGGCCAGCGCACCCGCTTCCCGCCAGCAGCCGGGCTGGCTGGCGATCTCCGCAGCCATGAAGGTCCCGCTCATGAACTCCCCATCCGTGCCGGTTGTGCGCAACACAAGACACGGTAGATGCAAGTTTGTGCAACGTCAACGCGTCAATCGATCACTTGCGTGCAGCGGCGGCGTCGAGGTGCGAACACCTCCTGAGATGTGGTTACGTGCCTGATCAGCCGGACACCTCGGACTTTGGCGAGTCCATGACAGTACCGACGTAGTGTTGACAAGTGCTTGGAACCTGTTAAAACTGCGCAGCAACGCGCAGAACGCGTGTTCCTCATCGATGTGGGCGGTGGCGATATGCGGCGGAGCAAGCTCATGGCGTGGACAGCGGGGGTGTCCCTCCTGCTGGCCGGGTGCGGCGGGGGCGCGGACACCGGCAGCGGGACCGGCGAGAACGCCCTGCCCGGCGTCGACCAGTACCTGAACGCGCCCTGCCCGGAGGCCGCGGTCAAGCCGGCCACGGACAAGGAATTCACGTACTGGGCCATGTGGACCGCCGACGAGCCGCAGGGCAAGGTGCTCCAGAAGGCGTTCAAGTGCTTCCAGGAGAAGACCGGCGTCAAGGTGAACGTCCAGTGGCTGGGGCGCAAGGCCTACACGCAGAACCTGGTGCCCGCGCTGAACACCGACGCGGTGCCGGACCTGTTCGACCAGGACGTCAGCAAGGTCGGCGCCGCCATCATGACCCCGGGCGGCACGCAGGGCCTCGACGACGTCTTCGCGATGAAGGTCGGCGAGGGCGACAAGACCGTCCGGGACGTGCTTTCGAAGAGCTCCTACGACTTCCCGCAGAACAAGGACAAGGCGGGCCAGAACTTCATGGTCCCCTACACCGTCCAGTCCAGTGCCTGGTGGTTCAACAAGGATTCCGCGGGTGACGTCCAGCAGCCCAAGACGATGGACGACCTGGTCGCGCTGTTCGACAAGGCGAAGGCCGACGGCAAGGCCGCGATCAGCCAGGACGGCGACATCCCGTTCTACAACATGTACTTCTTCACCCAGCTCGCCGAGCGGTACGTCGGCGCGGGCGGGCTGAACAAGGCCGCTTCGGACCAGACCGGCCAGGCGTGGAAGACCGACCCCGGCTTCCTCAAGGCCGCCACCGAAACCGCGAAGCTCCCCCGGTACTTCATCGACGGCTGGGACGCGGCGAAGTTCCCGCAGGTGCAGCAGCGCTGGGCCGACGGCGACTCGCGCTACCTCTACGTCGGCACCTGGGCGCCGAGCGAGACGCGGGAGTACCTGGACAAGCAGGGTGCCGGGACGAAGATCGCCTACGGCTCCTTCCAGTTCCCGATGCCCGCCGGCGCCACGCACGACACCGTCGAGCAGATGTCGATCGGCTTCTCGGTGACCAAGAAGGCCAAGCACGCCGAGGCGGCCAAGGCGTTCATCGCCTACTTCCTCAACAAGGACATCCTCTCCGGCATCCCGGCGGTGGCCGACAACCTCGTGCCGCGCGCCGACCTCGCCGTGCCGGACGACCTCAAGCAGGTCAAGGCCGCGCTCGACGACCCGAAGAAGGAGCACGTCCTGCAGTACGACGGGATCGACGGCATCGCCGGCGGCAAGTGGCAGACCGACGTCTTCGACCCGGCCGACACCGCGCTGCTCAAGGGCCAGCTCACGCCGCAGCAGTTCGTCGAGCAGCTCGCCGCCAAGGGCGCGGAGTTCTGGAAGAACCAGGGCTGATGGCCACGCTCACGACGACACCGCCGTCGGCACGGGCTCCGGGGGCTCGTGCCGACGGCGGCGCGCACCTGCGCCGCAAGAAGCGGCTGTTCTGGCCGTTCGCCGCGCCCGCGCTGGTGCTGTACCTGGCGTTCCTGGTGCTGCCGACGCTCGGGACCGTGGTCCTGTCCTTCACGAGCTGGGCCGGCGCGGGGGACACGCCGAAGCCCAACGGCGTCACCAACTACACGCAGATGTGGGCGAGCGACTCGTTCCAGTACGCCTTCCGCAACACGCTGGTGTACGTCTTCGCCGGCGGCGTCGGCACGTTCGCGCTCGCGTTCCTGTTCACCATGGTGCTGCGGGACATGCGCGGCGGCAAGGTCGTCCGCGCCATCCTGTTCTTCCCGAACATCGTCGCGCCGGTGGCGCTCGGGATGTTTCTCGGGTTCGTGTTCAAGTACCAGCCCGGCAAGCAGGGGCTGGCGAACTACGTCCTGGAGCACGCCGGCGCGGACGCGGCCAAGTTCCTGGCCCCGGCCAACGTGACCGGCGTCGTGACGGCGTCGCTGATCTGGGCCAGTTCCGGCTTCTACATCACGATCCTGATGGCCGCGGTCGACCGGATCCCGCCGTACCTCTACGAAGACGCCGAACTCGGCGGCGCCTCGCCGTGGCAGAAGTTCCGCAACATCACGCTGCCGATGACGTGGGACGTCGTCGGCGTCGCCGGGGTGCTGTGGACGATCAACGCGCTGAAGATCTTCGAGCTGGTGTTCGTGCTGGCCGGGCCGGGCACGTACGCCCCGCCGAACGAGGCGTGGACGCTGGGGATCTACGTGTTCGACCGGACCTTCGGTTCGAACGGCACGCCGGACTTCGGCGCCGCCTGCGCCTGCGCGGTGGCGATGATCGCGCTGGTGTCGATCCTGGTCGTGCTGCTGAGGCGGGTGATGCGCCGTGACGCGATCCAGTTCTGAGGTCCGCCGGGTTCCGCGCAAGCCGAAGCCGGCTCCGGGATCGCGGCGGTTCAGCCCGCTGCGGCTGCTGGGCTCGGTGCTCGTGTGGGCGTTCACCGCGGGCAACGTGCTGGTGCTGTACTGGCTGCTCACGGCGGCGTTCAAGACGCCGGTGGAGATCTTCACCAAGCCGTTCGCGCTGCCGTACCAGTGGTTCCACGTCGGCAAGCCGTTCCGGAACTTCGTCTACGCCTGGAACAACGCGGGCTTCGGCGACGCCGTGCTCACGACGGTGGTCCTGGTCGGCCTCGCGACCGTCGCGACGGTGGCCGTCTCCGCGCCGTGCGCGTACGCGCTGACCCGGCTCGGCGTGCGCGGGTCCGGGCCGCTGACCAACGTCGTCGCGATCGGCATGGGCGTGCCGTTCCAGACCGTGATCATCCCGCTGTTCGTGACCATGAGCAAAGCCCACCTGGACAACGAGTACGGGCTCTTCCTGCTGTACGTCGCGTTGTCGATCCCGTTCACGGTGTTCCTGCTGACCGGGTTCTTCCGCTCGCTGCCGGACGAGCTCGAGGAAGCGGCGTCGCTGGACGGCGCCTCCCCGGCCCGGACGTTCTTCTCGGTGATGCTGCCGCTCGCGCGCGGCGGTCTGATCACGGCGTTGACGCTCAACGCGATCGGCCTGTGGAACGAGACGCTGCTGGCGATCGTGTTCCTCAAGGACCAGGCGCACTTCACGCTCTCCCGCGCGCTGTTCACCTTCTACGGCGCGGCGAGCTACCAGTCGGAGTACGGCGGCCTGATCGCCGGCGTGGCGATCGTCGTGCTCCCGATGCTCGTGCTGTACCTCGTGCTCGCCCGCCGGATCATCACCGGCCTCACCCTCGGCGCCGGAAAGTAGGACCAGATGGCCACCGTGAGCTTCCGGGACACGACCCGGTTCTACGCCGGGGTCGACCGCCCGGCCGTCGACGGGTTCGCCCTCGACGTCGAAGACGGGGAGTTCCTCGTCCTGGTCGGCCCGTCCGGCTGCGGCAAGTCGACGACGCTGCGGATGCTGGCCGGGCTGGAGGGCGTCGACGAAGGCTCCGTCCACATCGGCGACCGCGACGTCACCGAGCTGGCCCCGAAGGACCGGGACTTCGCGATGGTGTTCCAGAACTACGCGCTCTACCCGCACATGACCGTCGGCGAGAACATCGGCTTCCACCTCAAGCTGGCGAAGCTGCCGAAGGCCGAGCGCGAGCGGCGGGTGACCGAAGCCGCGGCGCTGCTCGACCTGACGGAGTACCTCGACCGCAAGCCGGCCAAGCTCTCCGGCGGGCAGCGCCAGCGCGTCGCGATGGGCCGCGCGATCGTGCGCGAGCCGAGCGTGTTCCTGATGGACGAGCCGCTGTCCAACCTGGACGCCAAGCTGCGGGTGCAGACGCGGACGCAGATCGCTTCGCTGCAACGCCGGCTGGGCATCACGACCCTGTACGTCACGCACGACCAGGTCGAAGCGATGACCATGGGCGACCGGGTCGCGGTGCTGCGCGACGGCGTCCTGCAGCAGTGCGACACCCCGATCGGCCTGTTCTCCCAGCCGGTCAACGTGTTCGTGGCCGGGTTCATCGGCTCGCCGTCGATGAACCTGCTGGAGACCACTGTGGACGAAGCGGCGGTGCCGCTGACCCCGGCGCAGCGCTCGGCGCTCACCGGTGCCGGGCTCGTGGTCGGGGTCCGGCCGGAGGGCTGGACGCTCGGCGCGGGCGGCTACGAGGCCGTGGTCGAGGTGGTGGAGGAGCTGGGCAGCGACCAGTACCTGTACTGCCGGGCGGGTGAGAAGGTGCTGACGGCGCGGACGCCGGGCATGGCGCCGTGGCAGCGTGGCCAGCCGATCACCCTGGCGCCGAAGCCGGACGCGGTCCACCTGTTCGACGCGGCCACCGGGGAAAGGCTGCCGGACGCATGACCACCCTCCACCGGACGTCGCTCACGCTGCCCGCGGCCGAGCTGGGGCCGGAGAACCCGCTGCCGCCGCTGGTGAAGCCGGAAGCGGTGGCCTCGGTGTCCAATGTGGACGAGCTGCCCGCGGACCTGGCCGCCGGGCTGGCCTACGGCCGGCTCGGCACGGTGCTGCCGTGCCGGCTGCAGGACGGCTACTCGCGGGACCGCCGGGACCGGGAACTGCCCGCGCTGGTGCTGGAGAACGACCGGCTGCGCGCGACGGTCCTGCCGTCGCTGGGCGGCCGGCTCTGGTCGCTGGTGCACAAGCCGTCCGGACGGGAACTGCTGTACCGCAACCCGGTGCTGCAGCCCGCGAACCTCGCGCTGCGCGACGCGTGGTTCGCCGGCGGCGTCGAATGGAACCTCGGCACCACCGGGCACACGACGCTGACCTGCGCGCCGATGTTCGCGGCCGAGGTGGCGTGTCCGGACGGGACGCCGGTGCTGCGGCTGTGGGAGTGGGAACGCACCCGCGACCTGCCGTACCAGCTCGACTTCTGGCTGCCGGACGGATCGGAGCACCTCTTCGTCGGCGTCCGGATCCGCAACCCGCACCCGCACGACGTCCCGGTCTACTGGTGGTCCAACACCGCCGTCCCGCAGACGGCGTCGACGCGGGTGCTCGTGCCCGCGGACCAGGCCTGGCACTACGGCTATTCGGGCCGGCTCGACCTCGTCGACGTACCGGGCGAGCTGACCTACCCGGCGCGGTCCGGCGCGGCCGCGGACTACTTCTTCGAGGTGGCCGCGGACCGGCCGTGGATCGCGGCGGTCGACGAGACCGGCGCCGGTCTCGGCCAGGCGTCGACCGCGCGGCTGCGTGGCCGGAAACTGTTCCTGTGGGGCGAATCCGCGGGTGGACGGCACTGGCAGGAGTGGCTCGCCCCGGGTGCGGAGACGGGCTACCTGGAAATCCAGGCGGGACTGGCCCGCACGCAGCTGGAACACCTGCGCCTCCCGCCGGGCGAGGCGTGGGACTGGCTGGAGGCCTACGGTCCGGTGACGGCGGACCCGGCCGTGGTGCACGGCGAGGACTGGCGGGCCGCGACGGACGCCGTCACCGGTTTGCCGCCCGCCGGCGTGCTCGAGGCGCGCCACCGGGCGTGGCAAGGGGTCGCGGACGCCGAGCCGGGCGATTTGCTGGCCACCGGTTCGGGCTGGGGTGCGCTGGAAACACTGCGCATGGTGGCGTGCCTGCCGGGTACGCCGTTCCCGAAGGAGACGCTGGGCCCGGAGCAGCGGCCGTGGCTGGACCTCCTCGACGGCGAGACGCCGCACGGTGATCCGCGCGTGCCGCCGCCCGCGACCCTGGTCAACCGGTACTGGGCCGACCTACTGGCGTACACGGCGGACAACTGGCTGACCTGGTACCACCGCGGCGTGGCCCGCTGGGCGGCCGGCGACCGGGAAGCGGCCCGGGAGGCGTGGCGTTCGTCGGTGGCCGCGGCGGAGAACGCTTGGGCCGTGCGCAATCTCGCCGTCACCGCCACGGACGTCGAGGAATCGGCGCGGTTGTCCCTCCGTGCCTGGGAGCTGGCGCCGGAGGTGCAACCGCTGCTCGTCGAAGCGTTGTCCGCGCAGCTGGCGGCCGGGCACGCGCCGGTTTCCCTGCTGCCCGAGCGACCCGAAGGGCGGCTCGCGTTGCTGACCGCGCTCACCCGGCTCCGCGCGGGGGACCGCGCGGACGCGAAGGCCGTGTTCGACGCGGGATTCGAAATCGCGAACATCCGCGAAGGCGAGACATCCCTTTCGGACACTTGGAAAGCGCTCTCGGCGGACCCGCTGCCGTCCCGCTACGACTTCCGGATGAAGTAGCGGCGCGGCGTGCCGGGGCGCGGCGGAGCACGGCGATGCAGCATACTGCTCGCCGAGAGTGAACTAGGGAGTACCGCGATGGTCCGGCACGAACGCCTGAGCACCCTGCTGGACATGCTCGGGCAGCGGGAAAAGATCGACGTCGAGGACGTGGCCGCGGAGCTCGACGTCTCCGCCGCCACGATCCGCCGCGACCTCGACCACCTGGCCGAACAGCAGCTGCTCACCCGCACCCGCGGCGGCGCGGTCGCCAACGACCTCGCCTACGACCTGCCGCTGCGCTACAAGACCGCGCGGCACGTGCCGGAGAAGCAGCGGATCAGCACCGCCGCGGCCGCGTTCGCCGCGAAGGGCATGGTGGTCGGCCTGAACGGCGGCACGACGACCGCCGGGGTGGCGCGGGCCCTCGCGATGCGCCCGGACCTCTCCGGCCGCGGCGGCGACGCACCGGGCCTCACGGTGGTCACGAACGCGCTGAACATCGCCCACGAACTCGCGGTGCGCCCGAACGTCAAGATCGTCGTCACCGGCGGCGTCGCGCGCCCGCAGTCGTTCGAGCTGAGCGGCCCGCTGGCCACCCGCGTCCTCAGTGAACTGACGATCGACCTGCTGTTCCTCGGCGTCGACGCGTTCGACCCGGACGCGGGCGCGTTCGCCCACCACGAGGGCGAGGCCAGCATCAACCGCCTGATGGTCGAGCGCGCCGAGCGCGTGGTCGCGGTGGCGGACGGCTCGAAGCTGGGCCGCCGTGCGTTCGCGCGCATTTGCGAGACGACGCAGGTGCACGCACTGGTGACGGACACCGACGCCGACCCGGACGACCTCCGCGCGTTCGAGGCCGCCGGAGTCGCGGTCCAAGCCGTCTGACCTGACGGCCTCCGCCGCCGGTCCGGCGGCCCGCACCGACAGGAATGAGTCATTCACGTCGCCAGACGACAGGAATGAGTCATTCACGTCGCCGGGCGACGGGGCTCCGGCAAAGTCGCCGGCCTCGGCTCGCTTCACCGCTGGCAGGCGGGGTGGGCAGTTCGAGCGAGGTCGCGAATGAGTCATTGGCGGCTTGGGAGGTCCCGAATGAGTCATTCGCGACCTCGCTTTCGGCGAGCCGCCGCTGGGTGCGCGGGAGGCGGCGCCCGGGGATCGGTGGCCCGAGCGTCGTGAACGGGTCATTCACGTCGCCGGACGACAGGAATGAGTCATTCACGTCGTCCGATCCCGGGGCACCCCAGGTCTGACGTTGCCGGGGGACCCCCTGCGCTTTCGCGGCCCGCGACGGAAGTAGGGCAATCGGGTCTCTGAACCGGTCAGGCCGTGACACTGCGCGAAGCGTGCGCTATACAGAGCACATCATGCGTGTTAGTGCGCGAAAGGTGTCATTAATGAGCAGACTTGCGCAATCGCTGACCTGTCTGGCAGCGGTCACCGCCCTCGGGCTGGCGCCCAGCGCGGCGTACGCGGACTCGCCGGCCGGCAGCCTCGGTGACCTCACCGGCGTCTCCGCCGACGGCCCGACGGTCACCCTGAAGTCCGGCGCCGCCGCGGTGCGGGTGAGCTTCCCGGCCGAAGGCGCCGTCCGGATCTGGCTCGCCCCCGACGGGACGTTCACCAACCCGGCGGGTGACAAGATCGTCCTGCCCAAGACCACGACCCCCGCGACGCCGAAGCGCGTCGACAAGGGCGCCTACTGGGCCATTTCCACCCCCAAGGCGACCCTGCGGGCCTACAAGCACCCGCTGAAGTTCGCCCTCTACGACGGCGCCGACCGCACGCAGCGGTGGGCCGAGTCCGCGCCGCTGTCCTGGACCGGCACCACGACCACGCAGACCCTCGCCCGCACCGCGGCCGAGCAATTCGTCGGCGGCGGCGAACAGAATGGCCGGTTCAGCCACCGCGACCAGACCATCAAGATCTTCGCCGACGACAACTGGGACGACGGCGGCGCGCCCAACTCGCAGCCGTTCTACGCCTCGACCGCGGGCTACGGCGTGCTGCGCAACACCTTCGCGCCCGGCAGCTACTCCTTCACCAGCCCGGTGAAGACCACGCACGACGAGCGCCGCTTCGACGCCACCTACGTCGTCGGCACCGGCCTCAAGGACGTCGTCTCGGGCTACACCGACCTCGTCGGGAAGCCGTTCCTGCCCCCGATCTACGGCCTGGAAACCGGCGACTCCGACTGCTACCTGCACAACGCGAACCGCGGCGAGCGGCACACGCTCGACGCGGTCAAGATCGCCGACGGCTACACGCAGAACGGCATGCCGAACGGCTGGATGCTGGTCAACGACGGCTACGGCTGCGGCTACGAAAACCTGCAGCAGACCGGCGAAGGCCTGCGGAAGAACGGCATGCAGCTCGGCCTCTGGACCGAAAACGGCGTGCCGAACCAGGCCGAAGAGGTCAAGGCCGGCGTGCGGGTGCGCAAGCTCGACGTCGCCTGGGTCGGCCCGGGCTACCAGTTCGCGCTCGACGCCTGCGACACCGCGTACAAGGGCATCGAGGACAACAGCGACGCACGCGGGTTCGTCTGGCAGCCGGTGAGCTGGGCCGGCGCGCAGCGCTGCGGCGTGCTGTGGAGCGGCGACCAGGCCGGGTCCTACGACTACATCAAGTGGCAGATCCCGACGTACGCGGGCGCGACGACGTCCGGCATCGCCTACAACACCGGCGACATCGACGGCATCTTCGGCGGCAGCCCGCAGACCTACGTCCGCGACCTGCAGTGGAAGACGTTCCTGCCCACGGCGATGACGATGGACGGCTGGGCGTCGTCGGACAAGCAGCCGTGGCGCCAGGGCGAGCCCTACACCTCGATCAACCGCAAGTACCTGCTGCTCAAGGAAAGGCTGCTGCCCTACACCTACAGCTACTCCGCGCAGGCGCACCAGACGGGCGTCGGCCAGGTTCGCCCGCTGGCCCTCGAATACCCGGACGACCCCAACGTCTGGACGGACAAGGCGAAGTACGAGTTCCTCTCCGGAACGGACTTCCTCGTCGCACCGGTGTACGAGAAGGCCAACGTGCGCAACGGCATCTACCTGCCGAAGGGCACGTGGGTGGACTACTGGAGCGGCAAGACCTACACCGGTCCCACCACAGTGGACGGTTACGACGCCCCGCTCGACACGCTGCCGCTGTTCGTCCGCGCCGGGGCCGTCGTCCCGATGTGGGCCGAGGGCACGAAGTCGTGGCAGACCCGCGACAAGGGCGAGCTCGACCTCGACGTCTACCCGCAGGGCAAGGGGAGCTTCACGCTCACCGAGGACGACGGCGTGACCCGCGGCTACCAGCGCGGCGAGCAGGCGAAGCAGACGTTCACCGTCGACGCGCCGCAGTCCGGCCCGGGCACCGTGACCGTCGGGATCGGCGCGAGTGCCGGCAGCTACCCGGGGAAGCCGGCCGCGCGGAACTACCTCCTGACCGTCCACACGGGATCGAAGCCCGGCGTCGTCCAGGCGGGCACCGCGGTGCTGCGGCAGTACGGCAGCAAGGCCGACCTCGACCGGGCGTCCGCCGGCTGGTGGTACGACCCGGCGGGCCGGGGCGTCGTGCGGGTCAAGACCGGGCAGCTCGGCGCCGGTGACCGCCAGGACGTCCGGCTGTCCGGCACCAGCGCGGTCGGCGGCTTCTTCCCCGAGGACGACCACGGCTCGGTGGCGCTGACCGTGCCGCCGGTGGCCGCGCCGGGCCAGGCCGTCACCGGTACGCTCGGGTTCACCAACGGCACCCCGCTGCCGGTCCGGGACGTGCGGCTTTCCCTGCAGGGCACCGGGTTCCGGGCCGACGTCCCGGCCACGCCGAAGGTGGTCCTGCCCGGGCAGACCGTGCGGGTCCCGGTGCGGCTGACGCCGGACGCCGGGCTGAAACCGGCGGACTACCAGGTCACGGCGACCGCGTCGTACCAGGCCCGGCTGGGTGCGCACCAGGCCGTCGACTCGGCCACCGTCACCGTCCCGTATGCCTCGCTGGCCTCGGCGTTCGGCAACGTCGGCGTCACCGACGCGGCGCACGTGGCGGCGGGCGACCTCGACGGCGGCGGCAGCAGCTTCCGCGCGGAGGGCCTGGCGGAAGCGGGCCTGAAACCGGGAGCGGCGTTCACCGCGAACGGCGCCACGCTGACCTGGCCGGACGCCGGCGGCGGCCAGGCGGACAACGCCGTCGCCGCCGGTCAGACCATCGCCGTGCGGGGCACCGGGACCAAGCTGGTGCTCGCGGGCACCGGCACGGGCACGGCCAAGGGCACGGTGTTCGTCCAGTACGCGGACGGCAGCACGAGCCAGGCCGACGTCGGCGTCCCGAACTGGTGCTGCGCCGACCCGGCCCAGTACGGCGCCACGACCGTCGCGACCGTGCTGGGCAAGAACACCCGCACCGGCCCGGCGTACCCGACGACGCCGTACCGGGTGTTCGCCAACTCCGTCCCGCTGACCGCGGGCAAGGAGGTCGTGGCGGTGACGCTGCCGTCGAACTCGGCCCTGCACGTGTTCGCCACCGGCATCGCGTGACCGAGGGGTCGTGAGTGTTTAGTCGGGTTCTAACCCGCCTAAACACTCACGACCACCTGGCGTGCCTCAGCTTTCCGCGGCGCAGTACGTGTCGGCCGGCCGCTTGCCGGTCACCAGGAACTCGGTCACCAGCGTGTTCCCGCAGTGGTTCGGCCCGAACAGGTAGGCACCGTGCCCGCCCTGGTCGATCGTCACCATCCGGGCGCGCTCGCCGAACGCCGCGCGCAGCTTGCGGGCCCCGGACAACGGCGTCCCGGGATCACGCTCGTTCTGCACCATCAGCACGTTCGCCGGACCGCGGCCGGTGATCTTCACCGGCGGTTCGGCGGGCGGCGCCCAGTACGCGCACGCCCCGATGTTCGCGCTCGCCGCGCCGAGCAGGGGGTACCGGATCCGGTCGACGGCGACGTCGACCTGGTAGCTCGCGATCGACCGCGGCCACGCCGAGTCCCCGCAGATCACCGCGAACCGGGACGCCAGCAGGTTTTCCACCCCGGTCGGCGGGTCCGCCGGCGGCTTCGGCGCGCGGCCCTCCTCGAGCCCCTGCCAGTCCTTGGCCAGCTGCGTCAGGTCCGTCGAGTAGAGGCCGCTGAACGTCAGGCCGCGGAAGACCGTGCCGGTGATCCCCTCGATCGGCGTGCGGTCCAGCCGGGCCGCCAGCTCGTGGAACTTGGCCGTCACCTGCGCCGGCGTCGTGCCGAGCCCGTACTCCGGGTGCGCCGCGGCGAACTTCGCGAAGTCCGGGAAGCGGTCCTCCATGCCCCGGCCGAACCCGCGCATCGCCGCGATGTCGTAGCCGCCCGGCCCGAGGTTGCTGTCCAGCACGATCCGGTCGCTGCGCTCGGGGAACAGCGTCGTGTACACCGCGCCCAGGTACGTCCCGTAGGACGCGCCGAGGAAGGACAGCTTCGGCTCGCCGAGCACCGTCCGGATGCGATCCATGTCCCGTGCGGTGTTGGCCGTCGTCAGGTGCGGCAGCATCGACGCCGTTTCGGCTTCGGCGCACTGCTTGGCCTCCTGCTTCGCCAGCGCGGCCTGCTTGACGACGTCGGCGGGGCCGTGCGCGTACGGCAGGTTGCCGACCGCGATCTGCTCCGGCGTCAGGTCGCAGGTCACCGGCGTGCTGTGCGCGACCCCGCGCGGGTCGAACCCGATGATGTCGTAGGTGTCGAGCACGTCCTGCGGCAGCTTCACGAGCTTCAGCAGCTGCGGGTAGTCGAGACCGCCACCGCCCGGACCGCCCGGGTTGGTCAGCAGCACGCCCCGCCGCTTCTCCGGGTTCTTGCTCGGCAGGCGCGACACGGCGACGTCGATCGTCTTCCCGCCCGGGTCCCGGTAGTCCAGCGGGACCTTCACGGTCGTGCACTGCAGGTCCGGCGTCGGGAAGGCCCCGGCCGGGCAGGGGCCCCAGTTCAAGGCGTTCGGCGCGGCGGAGGCGGTGGGCACGACGGTCGTCGCGCCCACCACGGCGATCGCCGCGGCCAGGAGTGCTTTGCGCATCGGAATTCCTTTCGTTCGCACCGCGGTCAGCGGCGCGGTTCCCAGCGGAAGAGCCGCGTCGCCAGCACGACCGCGACGAAGACCCAGGCCAGGGTCGGGGCGAAGAGGAGCAGCGAATCGGCGGCCGGCTTGCCGCCGTTCCAGGCGTCGAGCACCAGCTCGGCCGCCGACCCACCGGGCAGCAGGCGCTTGAGCAGCGTGAGCTCGCCGGTGCCACTGAGGCCGACCCAGCCGGCCACCGCGATCACGCCGAGGCTGACCGGCAGCGTGGTCACCTGCGCGTGTTCGGGCGAGTTCGTCAGGCCGGCCGTGGCCAGGCCCAGCGCGAGCATCATGACCACGGTGGCCACCACGGCCGCGGCCAGCAGCAGCGGGTTCGCCGGTTTCCCGGTGACCACGGCCAGCACCGCGAGCAGCACGGCGATCTGGACCACCGCGATCGCGGTGACCGGCAGCAGCAGCCCACCGAGGATCCCGGCGTCCCCGGCCGCGGTCGAGCGCAGCCGCTTGAGGAACAGGTTCTGGCGGCGGGCGGCCAGTGTCGTCACCGTCGTGGTGTAGAGGCCGATGCCCAGCACGAAGAACAACGTCAGCGTCGCGATGTAGCCGAGGCTCCCGACCTCGGCGAAGACGTCGTGCCGGGCGATGAAGAACGCGCTGAGCCCGACCGGCAGGACCAGGGCGGTGACCAGGACGAGCCGGTTCCGGAACAGCTGGATCAGCTCGCCGCGAGCGATCGTCAACATGGGTCCTTCTCTCTCAAGAGTTTTCGATGGCGCGGAAGACGTCGTCGAGCCGCGTCGGCCCGGCCTGGAGGTCGAGCAGCTCCACGGCCTGGTCCTGCGCCCAGGCGAGCAGCGTGTGGAGGTCCTTCTGCAGGCCGAAGGTCTCGACGAGGAACTTGCCGTCGGCCCCGCGAGTGGCGAGCAGGGGCGGCGAAGGCGCGTGCGCGTCGAGTCCGAAGTGGATTGTCGAGGGCAGCGTCCTGGTCAGCTCGGAGACCGTCCCCTCGCGGTGGAAGGCGCCCTGGTGCATCAGCCCGATGCGGTCGGCGCGCTGCTGCGCTTCTTCGAGGTAGTGCGTGGTGAGCACGACGGTGGAGCCGTCTTCGCGCAGCCGGTCGACGGCGTCCCAGAGCGCGTCCCGCGACTGGATGTCGAGGCCGGTGGTGGGCTCGTCGAGGAAGACCAGTTCGGGCGTGCCGTAGACGGCGGTGGCGAAGTCGAGCCGCCGCTTCTCCCCGCCCGAGAGCTGCCCGACCTTCGTGGCGGCCTTGCGGGTGAGGTCGACCACGCCGAGCACCCGCCCGACGTCGTCGTGCCGTTCGGTGAGCCGCCCGACCAGCGCGACGGTCTCGCGCACCGTCAGGTCGGCGGAAAACCCGCTCTCCTGCAGCATGATCCCCATCCGCGGGCGGACCGCGGCGCGGTCACGGGGGTCCTTCCCGAACACCCGCACGGCCCCCGAGGTCGGCGCGCGGTGCCCTTCGACCGTCTCCAGGGTCGAGGTCTTCCCGGCGCCGTTCGTGCCGAGCAAGGCGTAGAGCTCCCCGCGATCCACTTGGAACGAAAGGTCTTTCACGGCGGGGAAACCGCCGTAGGTGAGGGTGAGGCGATCGACGTCGATGACCGGTGTCGTGGACATGCCCTGAATTCCAGCGCGGATCGCCGCGGCCCGGCAGTGCGGTGACGTCACCCCGATACGTGACGTGGTGTCACTGGTGGTGCCCGCTCAGCCGGTTACGCTCGGCTGGTGGAGATGCCGATGATCGCGCGGAGGACGTCCTGGACCGGCGGGAAGGTCCAGGAACGGCTGCGTCGGCTGAACCTGATCACGACCGTCCCGCCGCTGGCGATCGTCGGGGTGCTGTTGCTGCTGCTGACCGCCCGGACGTGGTGGCACGTCGTGCTCCAGGTCGTCGGGCTGGTCGCGGCGCTGGCGACGGCCGAACGCTGGACCGCGGGGGACTACCTGCGCGTCGCGCGGCCGAGCCTGGTCATCACCGCGTTGGTGTGGCTGGGCGGGGCGCTGACCGACGACACGTCCGCGTTCTTCGGGCTCTCCGTCGTGGGGTCGTTCCTCATCCCGCCGCTGCCGCGCCACCGGCTCGCCGCGCTGGCCGGGCTGGCGGCCCTGATCGCGGCCCTGGGCACGACGAACGCGCTCGTGCACGACGACCGGATCGGCTGGCGGCTGTTCCAGTTCGCCGCCGTTCCCGCGTGCGCCATGCTGTTCTCGACCGCGTTCATGTTCGTCAGCCAGCGCTTCTTCGACCTGATCGCGGAACTCGAACAGTCCCGCGATCGCGAAGCGGAGCTCGCCGTCACCCGGGAGCGCGTGCGCTTCGCGTCCGACCTGCACGACATCCAGGGCCACACGCTGCACGTGGTGAAGCTGAAGGTGGCGCTGGCGGAGAAACTGCTGGACCGCGAACCCGCCCGGGCGCGCGAGGAGCTGCGGGAGGTGCACAGCCTGGTCGGCGACACCATCGTCCAGACCAAGGAACTCGCCTACGCGCAACGGCGGCTCAACCTGTCAGCTGAATTGGAGAACGCGAAGAACCTCTTCGAGGCCGCGGGCATCCACGTCCGCGTCGAGCGCGAGTCCGAAGTGGACTCAACGGCGGGCGAGCTGCTCGGCCAGGTCCTGCGCGAGACGACGACCAACATCCTGCGCCACGCCGAAGCCCGCCACGTGCGGATCACGCTGACCCGGCGCGGGATCGCGATCGTCAACGACGGCGCCCCCGACACCGGCCCGCCCGAACTCAGCGGGCTCGCGGTGCTCCGCCACCGCCTGGCGGAGCACGGCGCCGAACTGGAAGTCTCGCACTCCGACGGCCGCTTCCGCACCGCGGCGGCCTTCCCCGCGCCGAAGGAGGCCCGACGATGACGACGGTGGTGCTCGCCGACGACGAAGCCCTGCTGCGCAAGGCCTTGGCCGCCCTGCTCCCGCTGGAGGGCGAGATCACGGTGCTGGCCGAGGCCGAAGACGGCGAGACAGCGGTGGCGGCGACCCTCGAACACCGCCCGGACGTGCTGGTCATCGACCTCGAGATGCCCCGCGTCGACGGCCTCGGCGCGGTCGAGAAGATCCGCCGCGCCCGCCCCGACCAGGTGATCCTGATGCTGACCCGCCACGCCCGCCCCGGCGTGCTCCGCAAGGCGCTGAAACTCGGCGTCCAGGGCTTCGTCAGCAAGGCGGCGGAACCGGCCCACATCACGTCGGTGATCAAGACCCTGCACGCGGGCAAGCGCTGGATCGACCCGGACGTCTCGGCCCTCGCCGTCGTCGACGACTGCCCGCTGACCGACCGCGAGCTCGACGTCCTGCGCGCGACCCGGGAGGGCTTTTCGGTGGCGGACATCGCCGGGCAGCTGCACCTCGCGGAGGGCACGGTCCGCAACTACCTGTCGAACGCGATGCAGAAGACCCAGACCCGCACCAGGCACGAAGCGGCCCGCTACGCCCGCGAGCACGACTGGCTGTAGCGTCGCCCCGCGCCCCGCGCCCCGCGCCCCGCGCCCCGCGCCCCGCGCCCCGCGCCCCGCGCCCCGCGCCCCGCGCCCCGCGCGAGTCTCAAGCGCCCCAATGTGGCGTTCGGTGCGTCAGACGCACCGAACGCCACATTGGGTGCGTCCAACGCAACCAACGCCACATTGGGGCGCTGGAGGCGGCACCCGCGCGACCCGCCGTCCAGAGTATGAACGCTTGTACATACTCTGGACGTCATGACCTTCCTGGTACTAGCGCTCGCCATCGCCTCGGGACTCTCGGGGACGCTGTTCACGCGCGCCTCCCACGGGTTCAAGCGGTGGCGCCCCGCCCTGGCCGCCGTCGTCTCCTTCGCTTGCGCCACTCTCCTGCTGTCGTGGCTGGTCCAGCGGCTGCCGGTGGGGTTCGTCTACGCCGTGTGGACCGGGACCGCGGCGGTGGTCCTCGTGGTTGTCGACCGGCTCTTCTTCGGGGTGCGCACCCGCCCGGTGCAGCTGCTGGGCATGGCGCTGACGGTGCTCGGCGTGACGATCCTCGGGTTCCAGGGATGAGCGCGGCCCGGGTGCGCGGCTGGCTGTGCCTGGCCGCGACGGTCGTGCTCGAGGTCGTTGCCACGCTGACGCTCAAGGCGTCGCACGGGTTCACGGTCCCGCTGCCGTCGGTCGTCTCGGTCGCCGCCTACTGCGGAACGACCGTCATGCTGGCCTTCGCGCTGAAGGTGGTGCCGGTGAGCGTGGCCTACGTGGTCTGGACCGGCGCGGGCACCGCGGCGGTGGCCCTGCTGGCGGCGGTGCTGTTCGCGGACCGCCTGTCCCCGGCGGGCTGGGGTGGCGTCGCGCTCGTCGTCGTGGGTGTCATGCTGATCAACGCGAGGAGGGGAAGCCGTGCGCCCGAAGAACACACCCAATGATCCGGACCGCCGGGAGCGGATCGTGCACGCGGCCATCCGGCTGGTGCGGGCCGGCGGGATCGCGAGCGTGACGGCCCGCTCGGTCGCGACCGAGGCCGGCGTCCCGGTCGGCTCGGTCGCCTACCACTTCGACTCGGTCCCGGCCCTGCTGCTCGAGGCCGGCTCCCGCGTCCTGCGCCTGCGGACGGACACCCTGGTGGAGTGGCTCGCGGGCACCAGCCCGGCGAACGTCGTCACCCGGCTGGCGGAGCTGATCCACCACCAGCTGACCGAGCAGCGGGAGACGAGCGTGGTCGCCTACGAGCTGTACATGCTCGGCATGCGCCACGAGGAGTTCCGCCAGGTCAGCCGCCTTTCGAACGCCCGCCTGCGCGAACGGCTGGCGGAGGTCCTGCCCCCGGCCGAGGCGGCCCGCCTGGCCGCCGCCGCCGACGGCTTCCAGCTCCAGTGCCTGTTCGAGGTGGAAACGCCGACGGTGGACCAGATCGAGTGGGTCCTGACCGGCTGAAGTTCAGCGGACGGCGAAGGCCACGACGGCGGCGGGCACCGCGCCGAGCACGACGCAGAACAGCCCGGCGAGCCGGCTCGCCCGGCGCGCCGACCACACGGCGAGCCCGCCGGCCAGCACCGTCCACGCGGCGGCCGCGGCGAACAGCGTGAACGCCGGGCCGGCGCCCACCCAGTCGCGGCCACCGCTCGCCAAGGCCGCGAGCAGGAGCAGCGCGCCTCCGGCGGCGACCCCCAGCGCGATCAGGACGAACCCCAGCGCCATGACCACCGTCTTCGCCACGCGCACGTCGTCCCGCACGAGCCGGAACGGTATCGGCCCGGGGTTCGTCCTCCGCGCGTGACTCAGTGCGGCCCGTCGCGCAGCACGCCGCGCACCTGGTCGACGGAGAGGGCTTCCGGGTCGAAGCCGGTCAGCAGCCAGGTCGCGCCCGCCCGCGCGTAGGCCGAGCCGTCGTCGCCGGGCTGGATTTCCGCGACGTAGTCGAATGGTCCGGTGCCGGTCCGCAGCGCCTCCACCTCGGCGACGGCGTCGGCGAAGCGGCCGGCGGAGTCGAGGTTCACCGGGAAGTACCCGTCGAGCCGCGCGGCCCGGCGCATCGGGCGGAGCTTGCCGGGGAAACCCGCCGCCCAGACGGGAATCCGCCCGGCGGGTGCCGGCAGGAACCGGATGCCGTCCACCGTGTAGTGCTCGCCGCGGTGGTGCACGACTTCACCGGACCAGGCGGCGGTGAGGACGTCGAGAGCTTCGTCGAGCATGCGGGCCCGCACCCGGTCGTCGCACTCCTCGCCGGTGCGGGAGAACTCCTCGCCGAACCGGTCGCTGCCGAGGCCGACGCCGAGCGTGAGCCGTCCGCCGCCGAGCCGGTCGAGGGTGGCGGTCTCGCGGGCGAGCTTGGCGGGCCGTCGCCTGCTGATGGCGCTGACCATCGGCCCGAACCGCAGCGACGAAGTGGCGGCGGCGACCGCGGCCAGCGTGATCCACGGATCGGCCACCGCGGCCACCGGTTCGCGCCAGCGCAGGTGGTCCCAGACGAAGAAGCCGTGCCACCCGGCCGCTTCGGCCTCGGCGGCGAGCTCGGCGACGAGGACGGGGTCGGCCAGCTCGTCGAAGAGCGGCAGCCAGAGCGCGTGCTGTGGGGTCATGCCGGCCACGCTACGGAGGCCCGGCCGTCGCGAAAAGCGATCAAGCCCGACGGCCGGCGACCGCGGCGTGCGGTGGGCGGCTGACGAAGATGCGACGTGTCGTGTTTCGGACGTCTCCGCCCTAGTGACGGATCACGGTCGCGGCGCGAGCCTGGTGCGATGCACTGGAGATCACGTGTTCTGGTCCTGGCCTGCGCCGGGACCCTCGTCGCGGGCACCGCCGGTGTCGCGCACGCGGCCCCCGGCCCACAAGCCGCGGCGGCTCCCGCGGGGGTCGAGCGGCATTCGGTCACCCTGCTCACCGGGGACGTCGTCCAGGTCGAACGGCAGCCCGGCGGCAAGCAGGCCGCCACCGTCCAGCCCGCGCCGGGCCGGGAGAAGATCCGGTTCCACCAGCAGGAGGTCGACGGCCACCTCAGCGTCTTCCCCGAGGACGTGGCGCCCCGGCTGGGCTCGAAGCAGGTCGACCGGACCCTGTTCGACGTCACCGAGCTGATCGCCGAGGGGTACGCCGACGAGCAGTCGGCGACCCTCCCGCTGATCCTCACCTACCGCAAGGGCACGGACCTCCGGAAAACCACCGCGAACGCCGAGCTCGGCGCGACGCTGACCAGCGTCAACGGCCGTTCCGCGCGGGCCGGCAAGGCGACCGCCGCCGCGTTCTGGGCCTCGTCGGGGAACCTCGAGCGGATCTCCCTGGACCGCAAGGTCCGCGTCTCCCTCGACCGCAGCGTCCCGCAGATCGGCGCCCCCGAAGCGTGGGCCGCGGGCTACGACGGCACCGGCACCACGGTCGCGGTGCTCGACACCGGCTACGACCCCACCCACCCCGACCTGGCCGGTCGCGTGAGCGAGGCGGTCAACTTCACGACCAGCCCCGACACCACCGACCACTTCGGCCACGGCACGCACGTCGCCTCGACGATCGCGGGCTCCGGCGCCGCGTCCGGCGGCCGGCTCAAGGGTGCCGCGCCGGGCGCGAAACTGCTCGTCGGCAAGGTGCTCGACGACGACGGCTTCGGCTACGAATCCTGGGTCCTCGCCGGGATGGAGTGGGCGGCGCACTCCGGCGCCAAGGCGGTCAACATGAGCCTCGGCGGCGGCCCGACCGACGGCACCGACGCGCTCAGCGTCGGCCTGAACGCGCTCAGCGCGGAGACCGGCACGCTCTTCGTGGTCGCCGCCGGCAACGACGGCGAACAGGGCGCGTACACCGTCGGCTCCCCGGGTACCGCCGAAGCCGCGCTGACCGTCGGCGCGGTCGGCCGTGACGAGAGCCTGGCGTCGTTCTCCAGCCGCGGTCCGCGGTTGGGCGACAACGCCGTCAAGCCCGACATCACCGCGCCCGGCGTCGGCATCGTCGCCGCCCGCGCCGCGGGCACCGCCATGGGCGACGTCGTCGACGACCACTACACCGCCGCTTCCGGCACGTCGATGGCCACGCCGCACGTCGCCGGCGCGGTGGCGATCCTCGCCCAGCAGCACCCCGACTGGCCGGGCAGCCGGCTCAAGGACGCACTGGCCAGCACTTCCCTGACCGCCAACGGGCTCTCGGTGTACGAGCAGGGCGGCGGCCGCGTCGACGTGGCCCGCGCGGTGAAGCAGAAGGTCTTCGCCACCGGCACGCTCGACCTCGGCGCGGTCGAAGACGGCAAGGCGCCGGTGTCCAAAGAGGTCACCTACACCAACGCCGGCACCACGCCGGTGTCGCTGAAGCTCACCCTGGACGCCAAGTCCCTCGCCGGCGTGCCCGCCGCCGACGGGATCCGCCTCGGCAAGTCCACTGTGGACGTCCCGGCCGGCGGCCAGGCGACCGTCACGCTCACCGGTGACCCGGCGAAACTGGCCGCGGGCACCTACAGCGGACGGCTCACCGCGACCGCCGACGGGGTGGTGGCGCACACCGCACTCGGCGCGGACAAGACCGCGCCGAAGCACAAGGTCACCCTCACCGCGCTGGACCTGCAGGGCAAGCCCACCGTCGCGCCGTGGCTGCTGATGTACGGCGAGGACTACCGCTACGACGTCAACACCTGGCTGGGCGGCGGCAGCCTGACGGTCGAGGTCGGCGCGGGCGTGTACTACCTGACCGCGCAGGTCGACGGCACCGCGGACGGCCTCACCGCGTTCCAGGTCGTCCTGCCCGAGATCCGGGTCACCGGCGACACGAACATCGTGCTGGACGCCCGCAAGGCGGTGAAGGTCGAGATCGAGACCCCCAAGCCGTCCGAACAGGCCGGGATCTGGAGCTACTACACCTACCGCGAGCTCGGCCCGCGCCGGATCGCGAACTACGCCATGCAGTTCGACTACACCCGCGAACTCCGCGTCACCCCGACGCCGAAGGTGACGACCGGTGCTTTCGAGTTCGGCTCCCGCTGGTCGAGGATCGCGCCGCCGTTGACGGTGAACGTCCTGGGCGGCCGTGACCCGCTCACGAACCGCTACCTCGGCGGATCGCCCAAACTGGACGGCTGGCGGCTGCTGCAGGCCGTCTCCGCGGGGCGGGGCAAGCCGGCGGACTTCAAGAACGCGCGCGGGAAGGCCGCGATCGTCGACCCGGACCCGGCGGACTACAACCGCGACGACGTCTCCCGCGCCGCCGCGGCCGCCGGGGCGGCGATCGTCTTCATCGTCGTACCGGACGGCTGGGGCACCGCAAGCGTGCCGTCGATCAGCGCGGCGCCGAACCTGGCGATCCCGACCGTCCAGCTCGACCGGGACGAAGGGCTGGCGCTGCTGGCCAAGATCAAGCGTCTCCCGACGTTCCTGAGCCTGCAGGGGATCGCGGTCAGCCCGTACCTCTACGACGTGGTCCAGACCGAGCACGGCCGGATCCCGGACAAGATCGTCCACAAGGTCACCTCGGCGAACACCGCGACCGTCACCACCCACTACCGCCAGACCGGCAGCGGCGGTGAAGCCAAGGAACAGCGGTTCGCCTGGAAGCCGTGGCAGGACTTCGCCGTCAACGAGTACCAGCGGCTCGTGACGACGCCGTCGACCCGCGAGGAGTACGTCAGCTCCGGGGACATCCTGTGGCAGCACCGCGTCAAGCACGGCCTGATCTGGGACGAGATGTCCCCGCTCCAGGGCGGCATGACCGCGGCGCCGCGCACCTACACGGGCAAGGAGAACGTCACCGAGGACTGGTTCGCGCCGGTCGTCCGGCCCGCCATCCCGCGGGGCGTGCCGGGGATGGACTCGACCCGGGAGGGCGACAAGCTCCGCATTCAGATCCCGGAGTTCGTCGACAGCCAGACCGGGCACTACGGGTTCAACGAAGGCGACGACCAGGCCGGGCCGGCCACGACGTCGGCGAAACTGTTCCGCGACGGCACCCTCGTGTCGGAACAGCCCTACGCGTTCGGCACCTTCCCGGCCGGCGCGGACCCGGCGACCTACCGGCTCGACCTGTCGGTGCGGCGCGATTCGCCGGAGTGGCTGTTCGGCACGAGCACGCAGACGTCGTGGACGTTCCGCTCGGCCCGGTCGGCGGCGCCGGCGCTGCTTCCGTTGCTGCAGCTGGACTACGCGGTGGACGCCGACGCCGGCAACCGCCTCCCGGCCGGCCGCAAGGCCAGGATCGGCCTGACCGCGCGCTTCCAGGACGGGATGGCCGCGCCGGACGTGCGGGCAGTGAAGGCCTGGGCGTCCTACGACGACGGCAAGACCTGGCGCGTGGTCGACGTCAAGCGCACCGGGAAGTCGTACGAGGCCACGATCGACCACCCGTCGCTCGGCGTTACGAACTCCTACGTCGCGCTGCGGGTGCAGGCCACCGACACCGCGGGCAACGCCGTCGACCAGACGGTGCTCCGGGCGTACGGGCTCAAATAGCGTCGCGCACGGGCTCCGGGTGCCTTCCGCCGTCAAGCGGCAGGAGGCGCCCGGGGCTCGGCTCGTCCAGCCAGCCGAGCTTGCTGGCCTGCCAGGCCAGCTGCATCCGGGTGCGGACGTTGACGCGGCGCATCAGGTCCTGCAGCCGCCGCTGGACGGTCCGGTAGCTGACGTCGAGCTGCGTCGCGATCGACTTGTCGCTGACGCCGCCGATGAGCAGGGAGAGCAGCCGCCGCTCATCGGGATCGAGGTGGCTGGTGGGCGCGGTGTCCCCGACCCGCAGCGGCGACGCGCGTTCCCAGTAGACCTCGAACAACGCGACGAGCGCGGACAGCAGGCTGCTTTCCCGCACGAGCGCGGCGGTCGGCTCCCCGGTGCTGTCGTGGCTGACCAGCGGGCACAGCGCCACCCGGCGGTCGGAGATGGCCAGGCGCACCGGCAGTTTCGAGATCGAGCGGGCGATCTCGCCCCCTTCGATGCCCTCCAGGACGTTGACCATCCGGCCGGGTTCTTCGAGCAAGCCGGTCTCGTAGATCACGCGGTATTGGACGCCGCGGGCCTGCGCGAGCGCTTCCTCGACGTTCTCCGACGCCGCCATCGCGACGTTGCCTTCGAGGCAGAACCACAGGGACTCTTCGCGGGCACTGCGCTGGATGGCGAGCGCCTGCCGCCGGATCGCGTCGGCCCCGGTGACGACCTCGACGAGCTGCGCGGAGTCCCGCCGCCGCGCGCTGCCCCGGTACTCCTCGGCGAGCTGCGACACCGCGGCCCGGGCGGCCTCCAGCTTCTCCTGGCCGTGCACCAGCAGCGGACCGAGCGAGACGTCCGGCGGCGCGGACATGTAGTACCCGTCGGCCTTGTTGACGAGGCCTTTCGCCAGCAGGACGTCCAGGACGGGGTCCACCTCGGCCCGGCTCACCCCGGCCTGGCCCGCGATCTCGCCCGGGGTGGTCCGGTAGCCGCCGACGATCACGCGGTAGACCCGCTCTTCGTCGGGAGTCATGCCCAGCGCTTCCAGCACGATGCCTCCTAGCCCCTTGACCGGCGGTTTCCCGTCGGCGTTGACGGCTTGTCGACAACGTACAACGCGAGGTACAGACCAGCGAACAGGTCGGCCCGCCCGCGACGTCAAGCACCTGCCGGCCGGTCCAGCCTGGTCCCACCGCCGCCGATCCGCCGGTTGCGGGATTCGACCCGCTGCCGCATCGACCTGTCGGCGCCCGCGGTGCGGAGAAGAACCCGGTTTCGGATCAGAGGGCCGGCTTGCCCGGCTGGTAGAGCCACGTCCGGAAGAACGAGCCGAGGTCGCGGTGGGTCAGTCGCTCGACGAACTCGGTGAACTGCCGCGTCGAGACGTTGCCGTACCGCTGCGTCGACGGCCACAGCGAGAGCAGCCGGAAGAAGTCGCGGTCGCCGATCTTCACGCGCAGCGCCTGCAGGGCCATCGCGCCGCGGTTGTAGACCAGGTCGTCGAAGATGTGGTCGCGGCCGGGGTCGGCGACCTTGCCGCTCCAGTCCTTCTCCTCGGCGTACGTCTTCGCGAAGGTCTGCTGCACCGGGACGCCGGCGAACTTCTCCTGGTAGAGCCACTCCGAGTAGGTCGCGAAGCCCTCGTTCAGCCAGATGTCCGACCAGCGCGCCGGGGTGAGGCTGTCGCCGAACCACTGGTGGCCGAGTTCGTGGGCGAGCAGGTCGCCGTCGACGCGGCTGGTCTTCTGGTCGTAGACCGGCCGGCTCTGCGTCTCGAGCGCGTAGCCGACGCCGACGTCGGCGAGGATGCCGCCGGTCGAGTCGAACGGGTACGGCCCGTACACCGAGGACTCCCACTGGATGATCTGCGCCGTGGTGTCGTTGAAGACCTTGCCCTGCCCGGGCTTGGTGTCGATCGACTTGCCGATCGCGGTGATGTTCGGCAGGCCGCCGGCCGCGACACCGCGGGTGACGTGGTAGTCGCCGATCGCGAGCATGGCCAGCTCGCTGGCCATCGGCCGGTTCATGGACCAGCGGAACGTGGTCTGGTGATCGCGCGTGGTGGTGGGCCCGGGCTCGCCGTTGGCCAGCACGGTGAGCCCGGCCGGCACGGTGATGGTCTGGGTGTAGGTCGCCTTGTCGTCGGGGGTGTCGTTCACCGGGTAGTAGGTCGCCGCGCCGATCGGCTGGTTGAGCGCGACCGCGCCGTCCTTGGTGGCGACCCAGCCGGAGACGCCCAGCGCCGGGTCGTCGATCTGCTGCGGGACACCGGCGTAGCTCACCGAGACGACGAACGGGCTCCCCTTCCGCAGGCCGGACGGCGGCGTGATCACCAGCTCCTGGGCCCCGCTGCGGGTGAAGGCGGCGGTCCGGCCGTTCACCGTGAGCTTGCTGATCGTCAGCGGTCCCTGGAAGTCCAGGTCGAAACGGGAGAGGTCTTGGGTGGCCGTGGCGAGGATCGTCGTGGTGGCGTCGATCGCCTGGGTCTCGGGGTGGTACGCCAGCCGGATGTCGTAGTGGCCGACGTCGTAGCCGCCGTTGCCCATGTCCGGGAAGTACGGATCCCCGGCCCCCGGCGCCCCGGGGGAGTACCGCGGCGCCGCTTCCGCTGCCGGGCTCGTCGCGGCGAGCAAGCCGACGGACAGCGCGCAGGAGATGACCACCAGCCGGCCACGGCTACGGTTGGCGCCTCGCATGGGACCTCCTCGGCAAGCAGCGACGCTGAAGAGTAGGTCCGATCCGACACGCGATCAAGGGTGCGGCGAGTCTGCCGTCGCGTCATCGGCCTCCGAGTGTCACGGCAGGTCTCCTCCTGGCGCTCGAAGCCGAGGGCCGGCTGCCATTTCCCGGAACTCCAGCGGCAGCTGGCTCATCATGTGGCGGACGTCGTCACCGTCGATCGTGTCGCGCAGCGTGGCGAAGACCGCTGCCACGCCGATGTCCGCGGTGCCCCGGTCCACGCCGGCCCGTTCCGCGGTCCGGCGGATGAACTCGTCGAGGCTGAAACCCTCGGCTTCCTCCTCGGCCGCGGCCAGCGGGGTTTGCAGCTCCACGGGGAGTTGCCCGGCGATGTGGCGCGCCTCCCCGCCGGTGATGCGTTCGCTCAGCGTCCACAGGGTGGCCTGGGTCAGCGCCTCGGCCTGGTCCCGCGGGACGTCGGCCCGCTCGGCCACCTCGGCGACGAACTGGTCGTGATCCATGATCCAAGGATGGCCGCCGCGGGCGGGCGGCGGCTCGGATGCCGGGGACCGATTTCGCCGGGCCGATTCGGCCTGCCGGGCCGATACGGCGCCGGTGCGATCCGGTGCATGGTCGAGCAGCCGACGTCGTCCCGAACCGGGGAGACCCATGACCGATCACGAGCAGCCGGTGAAACCGGGCTTCGTTCTCGACACGAAGCTGGTCAAGAAGTTCGTCGCCGGCGAGCTGGACGAAGCCGGTCAGGCCGAGCTGGCCGGCCAGGTGGCCCTCATCGCCGTGTTCCACGCTGAGCTGCCCACCGCGCTCGCCGCGCAGCTGACCCGGATCGTGCGGCACCTCGGCGGCGACGCCGAGCTGGTGCGGTGGCTGGACCGCTTCCCCGGCCGGCCGAGGATCGTGGCCAGGATGTTCGCGCTGATCGACCTGCTGGACACGGTCAGCGCCGAGCCCGCGGTGGTGACCGCGCTGGCCGAACTGCGCGCCGGCACGCGGTACCCGCCGGGGCTGGCCGGCTACCTGTCCCCGGACACCGACGACGAGACGCTCGCCGGGCTGGCCTGGCACATCGAACGGCTGGCCGCGGACGACCGGATGGCCGACGCGGTGCGGCTGGCCCGGAACTCGGTCGCGCTGGTGCAGCGAATCGCGGCCAGGGCCAGGGAGCTGAAACCGGACCTGCCCGACCTGGCCGGCTTGGCCGCCGAAGCGGGCAAGGCGGTCGACGACGCTGCCGATGAGGCGGGCTTGGCGAAGTGATGGTGCCGGCATCGACCGCGGGAGGGGCGACAACTGTGGATGCCGCGCTTTCACCCCAAGAGGAGGCGGCCGTCGAAGTGGTGGGACGGGTGCTCGACGCGACGGCACACCCGGACGAGGGCCCGGCCGGAATCTCCCTGGTCCGTTCCGACGGCCGCCGGGTGGCTCTCGTCGAGTCGACGGTCGGGGAGCGGCGGGAGCTCGGGCTTTCCCACCTGCGGCGCGAGTCGGATCTGCGGTGGACGGCACCGGCCCGCTGGTGGTGGCTCGTGACCGTCAGCGACGTCCGGTGCCTGTCCCGGGTGCGGGAGGTGTTCCCCGTAGCGGCCAGGACGTGCGAAGCGCACGGCGTGACCACCCCCGCCGGGCTCCCGGCGCCGGTGACGGCCGCGGTACCCGACCTGCACTGGCTGGTGCACCGGGCGCCGGCCCAGCTGGTGGGGCACCCGGGGAAGCTGGACGAGCCGGCGACGGTCAGCGTGACGCCCGGCCGCGGCCGGGCGCCCGCGGACCTGGCCACCGTGGCGCCCGCGCTGGAACGGTGGCTGATGACCGGGCAGGCCGTCCGTGTACTGGCGAAACTCGCGCGGTGCCGAGCCGACGAACGGCATCTGTACCTGACCGTGGACTACACCGGGCTGGCGCCCGACGTGTTCGACGCGCTCGTGCGAGCCGACGGCGTTCCGGAGGAGCCGCTGCGAGAGCGCGGCGCCATCACGCACTTGTGGGTCGCGCCGGTGTTCGGCCGCCGGGTGCTGCTGTGGTCGCACCAGGACGGGTGGAGCCGGCACGAACCGTATCCGGCAGCGGTGACGGGCTGACGGCTCGCGCGTGACCGCTTCGTGTCCGAAATGTTCGCTCGCTCTCTCGCGCGCCGGTTATAGTCGCTGGCCAGGGCCTCGCGGTGCCGGGCCCGTCCTTGGGGGAGAGAAAACGATGAGCGGGTTCGTGTCCGCGGCTTTGGCTTTTCCTGCCGTGCTCTTCAGCGTCTTGCTGGTCGTCGTGATCGGCTATTGGGGGCTGGCCCTGCTCGGCGTCCTCGACATCGAAGACGGCGACATCGGCTTCTTCGGCGGCGTCCCGCTGTCCATTTCACTGTCGCTGCTGGTCGCCTTCAGCTGGTTCCTCAGCCTCGTCGGCACGGTCCTCATCGAAGGCGCGCCCCTGCGGGTCGTCCTCGGCTTCGCGGTGCTCCTGGCCGCGCTCGTCGGCGGGGCGCTCGGGACGCGACTGGTCGTCGTTCCCTTGAGACGGGTCTTCGCCGGGGCCGAACCGACGCGGCAGGACTTCGTCGGCCGGGTCGCCGTCGTGCGGACGTCGAGTGTCACCGAGGACTTCGGGCAGGCCGAAGCCACCGCGGCCGACGGCTCGTCGGCGATCGTCCAAATTCGACTGGCCGGCGAAGGCAACCTCGGCGTGGGGAGCCGCGTTGTCCTCTATGACTACGACTCCGCGGGTGAGTTCTTCTGGGTCAGCCCCATGGAACTCGAAGCAGAAAAGGACTGAACTGGAATGGATGCCATCGGCCTGGGGGCCGGCGTGTTGATCGCCGTCGTGGTCCTGATCGTCCTGGTGCTGCTGTTCGTCGTGAGCCGGTTGTTCCGCAAGGTGCCGCAGGGCAAGGCGCTGATCATCTCGAAGGTGCGCAAGGTCGACGTCACCTTCACCGGCGCGGTCGTGCTGCCCGTGCTGCACAAGTCCGAGGTCATGGACATCTCGGTGAAGACCATCGACATCGAGCGCACCGGCCAGGAAGGCCTGATCTGCCGCGACAACATCCGCGCCGACATCCGGATTTCGTTCTTCGTCCGCGTCAACAAGACCGTCGAGGACGTCGTGAAGGTCGCGCAGGCGATCGGCACCGAACGCGCGAGCGACCAGGGCACCCTGCAGGAACTGTTCAACGCCAAGTTCTCCGAGGCGCTGAAAACCGTCGGCAAGCAACTCGACTTCGTCGACCTCTACACCAAGCGCAACGAGTTCCGCGACCAGATCATCCGCGTCATCGGCACCGACCTCAACGGCTACAGCCTCGAAGACGCGGCGATCGACTACCTCGAGCAGACCCCGATGGCGTCGCTCGATTCAGCCAACATCCTGGACGCGCAGGGTATCCGCAAGATCACCGAGCTGACGGCGATCGAGCACGTGCGCACCAACGAATTCCGCCGTCACGAAGAAAAGGAGATCACGCGCCAGAACGTCGACGCGCGTGAAGCGATCCTCGAACTCGAGCGCCGCCAGGCCGACGCCGAAATCAAGCAGCGCCGCGAAATCGAAACCATGCGGGCGCGCGAAGAAGCCGAAATCGCGAAGGTGCAGGCCGAGGAGCGGCTCAAGTCGCAGGCCGCGCAGCTGCGCACCGACGAGCAGCTCGGCATCCAGCAGCAGAACCAGCAGCGCGAGATCGAGGTCGCCGGCAAGAACCGCGAACGCGTCATCGCCATCGAGTCCGAGCGGATCGAAAAGGACCGCCTGCTCGAAGTGATCGGCCGCGAGCGCGAGACCGAGCTGTCCCGGATTTCCAAGGACAAGGAACTCGAGACCGAAAAGCGGTCGATCGCCGAGGTGATCCGCGAGCGGATCGCCGTCGAAAAGACCGTGGCCGAGCAGGAAGAGAACATCAAGAAGCTGCGCGTGGTCGAGGAGGCTCAGCGCGACCGCGAGGCGGTCGTCATCCGCGCCGAGGCCACCGCCCAGGAGAACCTGGTCAAGGGCATCAAGGCCGCCGAGGCCGCGGAGCAGGCCGCCAAGTTCAAGGCCCGCGAGGAGCTGACCCTCGCCGAGGCGCGCCAGCAGGCCGCCGAGCTGGAGACGCGGGCGAAGATCCGGCTCGCGGAGGGCATCCAGGCCGAGGAGGCGGCGGCCGGGCTCGCCGCCGCGCAGGTCCGGGAGCGCGACGCCGTCGCGCTGGAGAAGATCGGCCGCGCCGAGGCGATCGTCGAGCGCGAGAAGGCCGTCGTGATCGCCGAGGCGTTGCGCGACAAGCTGAAGGGCGAGGCCGAGGGCCTCACCGACAAGGCCGCCGCGTTGGCCGCGCTCGACAACGCCAGCCGGGAGCACGAGGAGTACCGGCTGCGGCTGGACGCCGAGAAGGAGATCCGGCTGGCCGCGCTCGACGTGCAGCGGGACGTCGCCGAAGCGCAGGCCGTCGTGCTCAGCGCCGGCCTGGAGAAGGCCGACATCGACATCGTCGGCGGCGAGACCACGTTCTTCGACCGGATCGTCGGCTCGATCGGCCTCGGCAAGAGCGTCGACGGCTTCGTGCAGCACTCCGACGTCGTCGGGGCGCTCGCGCGGCCCTACGTCGACGGGTCGGCGAACTTCACCGACGACCTCGCCAAGCTGATCGGCGCGGTCAGCACCGAAGACGTGAAGAACCTGACGCTGTCGGCCTTCCTGGCGAAGCAGCTGCAGGCCGGCGGGCCGGACAGCGACAAGCTCCGTGAGCTGATGACCACGGCGCAGCGGCTCGGCCTCGCCGAGACGTCGGTCGCCACCGTCGTCGCCGCGAAGCAGTGACGACGGCCGAAACGCAGCTGGACGCGGGCACCTATGACGTGCTCCGCGTCCGGCTGGCCGCCCAGGCCGCCGAGCTGGCGAAGCGCGCGGACGAGCTCAACGCGCGGCGGCTGGAGGTGTTCGGCAGCGCGCAGCTCGCGCTGGTCGGCACCGAACGGATCCGCACCGCCAACAACTGCGTGCCGCGGGACATCGTCGCGGTCGACGGGCGGATGCTGTTCGGCTACAACGTCTTCATCGGCCTGAAGCCCGAGACGGCGATCGACGACGTCTTCTCGCTGCAGCGCTTCAGCCGCGACGGGGACGCGTTCCGCTTCGACGACGTCAGTGCGGAGGAACTGCCCGAACTGCTGCGTGACGAGCAGTTCGGGCGGGACTTCGGCGAGCTCTACCGGTACTACCGGCAGGCGAAGCTGCTGCAGCTGCGCCGGCTGGACGGGAAACTGCTCGCGGTGTTCCAGATCGGCCCGCGCACCGAGGACATCCGGGTGCTGCGGTGGGGTGTCGCGGCCGACGGCACCGTGTCCTATCTGGACAGCCGCGGCGAGCGGGACCACGTCTTCCCGCCGTCGCACGACTTCGAGTGGATCGAGACGACCCGCGAGGACCACGTCCTCGGCCGGCATCCGCACATCTCGATCGAGGACGAGGTCTTCGTCGAGACCGTCGGCGGCAACCTGACGGTCAAGGTCGAGAACAACACCGAGACCGGCGCCGGCGTGTATTCCGAGCCGGTGGACGAGCCGCTGCAGAGCCTCGCCGACGCCGAGGTCTCCTACGCCCGGATCGGCCCGCTGATCCTGCTGCGCATGCTGCCGTACAAGGAAACCACGTACCGCTACCTGGTGTTCAACACGCGCACCCAGGACGTCGTGCGGCTCGACGGCATCGGGCAGGCCTGCCAGCGGCTCCCCGAGGACCACGGCATCATCTTCCCCGGCGGCTACTACCTCGACACCGGCGTCAGCAAGACGTTCGACACCACTGTGGACGGTCTCGAGTTCGAGCGCGTGATCCGCTCGCCCAACGGCGAGGACGTGCTGTACGTCTTCCACGCGCGGGCCGAGGGACGTTCGCTCCTGCTGCCGTACAACGTGATCCGCAAGGAGGTCGCCAACCCGATCCCGTGCCACGGGTACTCGCTGTTCGACGACGGCACGATGATCCTGTTCCGCGCGCTGTCCGACGAACCGAGCCGGGTGCACCCGATGCAGGTGTGGCGGACGCCGTTCCAGTCGGACACCTACGCCGCGTCGCAGCCGGCCGGCACGGGACCGCTCGAGCGGGTCGGGAACGCCGACCTCGTCCGCGGGATCTCGGACTGCCTGTCGATCACCAGGATGATCGGGGAAATGGCGCCGTCGGCGGCGGTGTTCGAGGCGCTGATCGCCGCCTGCGCGCGGGTTTTCGACCACTACCACTGGCTCGGCGAGAGTGAGCTGGGTGACCTTCGCTCGCCGCTGTCCGACGTCCGCGTGACGGCCGAGCAGGTGCTGGACGAGTTCGAGACGGTCACCTCGCTCACCGCGCAGGCGGCCGAAGCCGTCGACACCGCGGCGGCCGACACAGCGTCGCTCGTGCGGCGGGTCCGGGGCGAGGCGCTCAACGCGGCGGACGCGTGGGTGCGGCGCCTGGCTGAGATGCACCGGGCGCGCGGGCGGCTGGTCACCGTGCGGGAGCTGCGGTACGCCGACACCGCCCGCGTGGACACGCTGATCGCGGACCTGGACACGGAGTTCTCCGAGGCCGCGCAACGGGCCGTGCGCTTCCTGCAGGGCGAGGAGGCGTTCACCGGCTACCACGCCGAAGTGGACGGGCTCATCGCGGCGGCGGGCGCGATCAAGACCGTCGCCGAGGCCGGCCCGGTCGCCGAGCAGCTCGACGAGCAGTCCGCCGGCCTGGAGGTCCTCACCGACGTCGTGGGCGGGCTGGACATCGCCGACGCCGTCGTGCGGACGAAGATCCTGGAGCGCGTCGGCGAGGTGATCGGCGCCGTCAACCGCGCCCGGGCCACCCTGGAAGCGCGCCGCAAGGAACTCCTGGAGACCGAAGGCCGCGCGGAGTTCGCGGCCGAGTTCGCGCTGCTCGCGCAGGCCGTCACGGGTGGGCTCGCGGTCGCGGACACCCCCGAGCGCTGCGACGAGCAGCTGGGCCGGCTGCTGTTGCAGCTGGAGAACCTCGAATCGCGGTTCGGGGAGTTCGACGACTTCCTGACCGCGCTCGGCGAGAAGCGCACCGACGTCTACGAGGCCTTTTCCTCGCGCAAGCAGGCGCTGCTCGACGAGCGGGCGCGCCGGGCGGACCGGCTGGTCGAGTCGGCCGGGCGCATCCTCGGCAGCGTGACACGCCGGGTGGGTTCGCTCGGCTCGGCGGAGGAGATCAACACCTACTTCGCGGCCGACCCGATGGTCTCGAAGCTGCGCAGCGTCGTCGACGATTTGCGGGCGCTCGGCGACCAGGTGCGGGCCGAGGAGCTGGAAGGCCGCGTGAAGGCCGCTCGCCAGGAGGCCGGCCGGGCCCTGCGCGACCGCCTCGACCTCTACGGCGAGGGCGGCGAGACGATCCGCCTGGGCCGCAACACCTTCGCCGTCAACACCCAGGACATCGACCTCACGCTGGTGCCGCACGACGGCTCGATGAAGTTCGCGATCACCGGCACCGACTACCGGGCCGCCGTGCGCGACCCCGCGTTCGAGGCGACCCGGCCGTACTGGGAGCAGCTGCTGGTCTCGGAGTCGCCGGAGGTCTACCGGGCCGAGTACCTCGCGACGTCGATCCTCGCCGAGCGGCCGGCGGCCGAGCTGGTCGAGGCCGACCTGCTGGACGTCGTGCGGAGCGTGGCGGGGGAGCGGTACGACGAGGGGTACGCGCGCGGCGTCCACGACCACGACGCCGCCGCGATCCTGGGCGCCCTGCTGCGGCTGCGGTCCGCCGCCGGGCTGCTGCGCTACCCGCCCGCGGCCCGGGCGGCGGCCCAGCTGTTCTGGGCCTTCGGGGCCGACGAGCGGGCGCGCGCTGCCTGGACGACGCGGGCCGCGTCGCTCGCGCGGGTGCGGGAGGCGTTCGGCGCCACCCCGGCGATCGACGCGCTGGCGCGGGAACTCGGGGACGCGATCACGGCGTTCACCGACGGGCTCGGGCTCGAGACCGAGCTCGCCGGCGAGTACCTGGTCGAGGAACTCGCCGCCACCCCGCCCGGGTTCGTCACCAGCGGCGGCGCGCGGGCGGTGCTGGACAAGTTCCGGCTCGACCGACGGAGCTTCGCCGAAGACCTGGGTTCGCTCGACGACCTCGCGGACCGGTACCAGCTCGCCGACGCGTGGCTGCGGTCCTTTGTGGACGCGGCCGGGCTGCCGGCCGACGAGCTGCCCGAAGCCGTCGCGATCGAGCTGTGCGACCTGCCGCGGTACGACTCGTCGGCGACGCTGACGGCCACTGTGGACGGTCTGCTCGGCGCGCACCCGCGGCTCGCCGGGCGGTCGGTGACGGTCCGGCTCGACGAAACGCTCGCCAGGACGCACCGCTTCCGCCGTGACCGCGTGCCGGGTTTCCGCGCGTACCAGCGGCTGCGCAACGACCTGGTGGCGGCCGAACGCGACCGGCTCCGGCTGGCGGAGTACCAGCCGAAGGTGATGAGCGCGTTCGTGCGCAACCGGCTGCTCGACGAGGTCTACCTGCCGCTCATCGGCGACAACCTGGCCAAGCAGCTCGGCGCGGCCGGGGACGCCAAGCGCACCGACCAGTCCGGGCTGCTGCTGCTCATCTCGCCGCCGGGGTACGGCAAGACGACGCTCATGGAGTACGTCGCCAGCCGACTCGGGCTGGTGTTCGTCAAGGTCAACGGGCCGGCGCTGGGTCACGACGTCACCTCGGTCGACCCGGCGGACGCGCCCAACGCGACCGCGCGGCAGGAGGTCGAGAAGATCTCGTTCGCGCTGGAGCAGGGCAACAACGTGCTGCTGTACCTCGACGACATCCAGCACACGTCGCCGGAACTGCTGCAGAAGTTCATCTCGCTGTGCGACGCGCAGCGGCGGATGGAAGGCGTGTGGGAGGGCCGCACGCGGACGTACGACCTGCGCGGCAAGCGGTTCGCGGTGTGCATGGCCGGCAACCCCTACACCGAGCAGGGCAAGCGGTTCCGCATCCCCGACATGCTCGCCAACCGCGCGGACGTGTGGAACCTCGGCGACGTGCTGTCCGGCAAGGAAGAGCTCTTCGCGCTGAGCTACATCGAGAACGCGTTGACGTCGAACGCCGTGCTGGCGCCGCTCGTGTCGCGGGATCGGTCCGATGTGGACGTTCTGGTCCGGATGGCCAACGGCGACGGTTCCGTGCGGGCCGACCAGCTTTCGCACGGCTATTCGGCCACGGAGCTGGAGCAGATCCTGGCTGTACTGCGGAAACTGGTGCGGGTCCAGCGGACGGTGCTGGCGAACAACCAGGCGTACATCGCCTCGGCGGCGCAGGCGGACGCGTCGCGGACCGAACCGCCGTTCCAGCTGCAGGGTTCGTACCGGAACATGAACAAGCTCGCCGAGCGCATCGTGCCGGCGATGAACGACGCGGAGCTCGAGGCCCTGATCGACGACCACTACGCCGGCGAGGCGCAGACGTTGACCTCGGGCGCCGAGGCCAACCTGCTCAAGCTGGCCGAGCTGCGAGGGCGGCTGACGCCTTCGCAGTCCGAGCGGTGGGCCGCGGTCAAGGCCGCGTACCTGCGCGAGCAGGCCCTGGGCGGCGACGGCGAGGACCCGCTGAGCCGCGCGGTCGGCGCGGTGGGCCTGCTGGCCGACCGGGTGGGCGCGATCGAGACGGCCATCGGCCGCGCGGCACAGCGGCTGGCGCGGGAAGAGGTGCCGGCGGGCGAGCTCGACCCGCCGACCGGGTGACGTAGCTGCTTTCCGCGGAACTGAGGGAGGCCTCGGGCGTGACGTCGCCGGACGGGGTGCAACGCCGTCGATTCCGCGGTCCCGCAACCGCTCGATGTCGCCGGCGGGGAACGGCCAGTCGTTGCCGATCAGCTTGGGCTGCATGGCGTGGTTCGTCTGTGCTGTCACGGTGAGCGCCGCCGGGTTCCGGCCGAGGCGTCCGGCGGTGGCCCGGAAACGTTCGGCCTGACGTGGCGGCGGTCCGGCGGTACGTGTTCGACGCGATCGAGCTCGCCCAGGTGGCCGAGCTGTCCGACATCGGCCGCCGGGTCGAAGGCGAGCACGCCGGGTTGCGGTTCGCCGGGTCAGCGGGCTGACGTCCGCTCGTCGTACTCTTGTTGCGCGGCGACGACCTCGCCGCTGTGCTCGATCGTCCACTTGTGCAGGCAGATGAACGGTCCGCGGAACGACTCGCCCAGGGGTGTGAGGGAGTACTCGACGCCGACCGGCGAGGTCGCGAGCACCCGGCGCCGGATCAGGCCGTTGCGCTCCAGCCGGCGCAGCGTCTGGGTCAGCACCCGCTGCGTCACGCCGTCCAGCTGCCGCTTGATCTCGTTGAACCGGGTCGGCTCTTCCAGCACTTGCATCGCCATCATCGACCACTTGTCGGCGACCTGATCGAGGATCGGGCGGCTCGGGCAGTCGGCGCTGAACCGCGGAGCCTCGGCGGCCGGGGTGGTGTCCATCAGGATCCTTAGTGCTCGGAAAGTGCGTTATTGATCATTCGAAGCGCGTGGACCAGGGTAGGTATACATCGCAAACCTACCTGCTTGAGGGGAACCGTGAACCTGGACACCATGAAGGCCGCGTTCTTCACCGCGAACGGCCCCGCGAAGACCGTGCTGCGGGTGCTCGACGTCGCGCGCCCGGAACCCGGCCCCGGCCAGGTGCGCGTTCGCGTCGCGCTCTCCGCGATCAACCCCGGCGACATGTGGATGAGGACGAACTCGTCGCCGGAGGACTTCAGGCCGGTCGGGGACCGCACCGGCCGCATCCCGCACCAGGACGGCACCGGCGTGATCGACGCGGTCGGCGCGGGTGTCGACGAGAGCCGGCTCGGCGAACGCGTGTGGATCTGGTTGGCCGGGTCCGGCACGCCGTGGGGGACCGCCGCCCAGTGGACCGTCGTCCCTTCCGAACAAGCGGTCCGGCTGCCGGACGGGACGTCCGACGAACTGGGCGCCAGCTTGGGCATCCCGGCGATGACCGCGCACCGGTGCCTGCACGCCGACGGCTCACCGAAGGACCGCACGGTGCTCGTCGCGGCCGGCGCGGGCGCCGTCGGCCACTACGCGATCGAACTCGGCAAGATCGCCGGCGCGCGGATCGTGACCACCGTCAGCGGACCGGAGAAGGCGGCGCTCGCCCGCGCCGCCGGCGCGGACCTCGTCGTGAACTACCGCGACGCCGACGCCGCCCGGCAGATCCTCGACGCGACCGGCCCGGTCGACCGCGTCATCGAAGTCGCGCTGACCGACAACCTGGAGCTCGACCTGACGGTCGCGGCCCCGGGAGCGACGATCGTGACCTACGCGGCGCAACCGGCGGACCCGGCCCTGCCGGTGTTCCGGCTGATGTGGCCGAACCTCGTGCTGAGGTTCGCGCTGCTCCTCACCGAACCGCGCGACGCCCTCCTGCACGCGGCCGCGGAAATCACCTCGGCGCTGGAGCGGAACCTGCTTTCGCCCCTCCCGGTCCACGCCTTCGACCTGGCCGACGTGGCGGCCGCGCACGAAGCAGTCGAGAACGGCATCACCGGCAAGGTCGTACTCGACCTGCGCTGACGAACGACCCGGGTGATGCCCCACCGCGGGAAGCGCGGCGCTGTTCGCACAAAGTTGAGTCGCCACTGAGCGAACGGTGCACTATTGCGGCTGCGAGACTGGTCGTCAACTCGACGAGGTAAAGGAGTTCGCAATGGCCTCTGACGCGCTTGAGGGACCGGTGTCGGCGTCGAGCGGGTCGGGGCAGCCGGTCCTCGCGCTGCTGGACAAGGCCATCGGCTTGCAGGCACCGCTGGTGCGCAAGAACATCGCACGGGCCCGTCAGCGCAACCCGGAGGCGGCACCGGCTGAGGTCGTGCGCGCCCTGGAGCGGATGTTCGTCAGCGCCCTGGCAGGCACCGGAGCTGCGGTCGGGGCCACCGCGGCCGCCCCGGCCGTCGGTACCGGGGTCGCGTTGGCGTTGTCGGCGGGCGAGGCTTTCTCCTCGCTCGAACTGAGCACCCTGTTCGTGCTCTCGGTCGCCGAGGTCCACGGGGTCCGGCTGGACGAGATCGAACGTCGGCGGACGCTGGTCATGGGAATCCTGCTCGGCCAGTCCGGTTCGTCGACCATCGTCGGCAAGGCCGCCGAACGGACCGGTCAGCACTGGGCCCGTCAGCTGGTCAGCAAGGTGCCCATGACGACGTTGAACCAGATCAACAGCGTCCTGGGCAAGAACTTCGTCACCAAGTACGGCACCAAGCAGGGCATCATCGTGCTCGGCCGCGTGGCTCCCTTCGGCATCGGTGCGGTGATCGGCGGTGGCGCCAATGCCGCCGTGGCGGCCCTGGCAGTCCGAGCCGCCCGACGCGCGTTCGGCCCTGCCCCGCAGACATGGCCCGAGGCGGAGCGGGACTCCGCGCCTCCCGGCGCGAAGTTCCCGGACCGATGACTGTCACATAGGTCATTCCTATGTAGAACATAAAGATTCGCACTTTGCGCCTATGCATTGGACTACCTACTCTCGTGATCGCGGCGCCGGCCACTTTCCGGTTCCGGAACGAGAGAAACGGAAGCCATGACTGACAACACTCCGAAGAGGTTGCACGGAAAGGTCGCGCTCGTGACCGGGGCCGCCAAGGGGATCGGGGCGGGTATCGCGAAAGAGTTCGCCGCCGCCGGGGCCGCCGTGGTGGTCAACTACGCCGCTGACGCCGAAGGCGCGCAGAAGGTCGTGAGCCACATCCGCGACAACGGAGGGGCGGCGGTCGCGGCTCAGGGCGACGTCTCCGTTCCCGGGGACGTCGAACGCGTCTTCGCCGAGGTTGTGCGGGCTTACGGCCGGTTGGACGTCGTGGTCAACAACGCCGGGGTGTGGCACACGGAACCGATCGAAGCCGTGACACAGGAGCACATCTCGCGCCAGCTGTCGGTCAACGTCCTCGGTCCCATCCTCACCATCCAGGAGGCGCTCAAGCACTTCGGGCCCGGCGGCGGCTCGATCATCAACATCGGGTCGCTCGACAGCGCTCGCGCGGTTCCCGGGATGGCCGTCTACGCCGCCACCAAGGGCGCTGTCGACGCTCTCACCCGGGTGCTGGCCGCCGAGCTCGGTCCGCGCGGGGTCAGGGTCAACACCCTCGCGCCGGGCGGCGTGGAGACCGAGGGCATCCGTGCCGCGGGCTTCATCGGGAGCGACGCCGAAAAAGCGATGATCGAGCGCACGCCGCTGGGGCGCCTGGGCCGGCCGGAAGACCTGGCGAAGGTCGCGGCGTTCTTCGCCTCCGATGACGCCGCGTGGGTCACCGGCGAGCGCCTCACCGCGTCGGGCGGCCTTCGGAGCTGACTTACCGGCCACGGCGACCTGGACCGGCACCGTGGCCCCGGTGAGCACGGTTACACCTGAGCCATGCCGCCGTCGACGCAGAGTTCGGCGCCGGTCATGAAACTGCTGTCGTCCGAGGCCAGGAACAGCGCCGCGCCGGCGAGCTCCTCGGGGCGTCCGAGCCGGCCCATGGGGACGTGCGTGGCCATCTGCGCGCGCAGCGCCGCCGGGTCCTGCCCGAAGTACGCGGCCTGCCCGTCGATGATGGCGGTGTCGAACGGGCCCGGGCTCAGCACGTTGACCCGCAGGCCCCGGCCGCCGAACTCGGCCGCCCACACGCGCGCGTAGGAACGCACGGCCGCCTTCGCCGCGCTGTAGGTCGTCGATCCGGGGAGTCCCTTGAACCCCTGGATCGAGCCCACCAGGACGATCGAGCCGCCGGCCGGCATGAGCGGCAGCATCGTCTGGACGGTGAACATCGTGCCGCGCGCGTTGACGTCGAACGTCCGGTCGAAGTGGTCCTCGGTCACCTCGCCGAAATCCGCCCGCTCGATGATGCCCGCATTGGCGACGAGCACGTCGAGGCGCCCGCTTTCCCGGCCGATGGTCTCCACCAGACCGCCGAGATCGGCCGATGACGTGGAGTCCGCGACGACCGCCGTGACCCGCCCGTCGAGGGAAGCCGTTGCGTCGTCGAGAACTTCCTTGCGTCGTCCCGTGATGTAGACGTGGGCGCCTTCGGCGGCGAACCTCTCGGCGATGGCCAGGCCGAGGCCCGCTCCGCCACCCGTGACCAGAGCCACCTTGTCCGCGAGACGCATTCTTTCTCCTTTTCCGGCACGAACCGCGACTTACGAGCCGAAATTTACGCACGTGCCGGCATAGGCGCAAAGAGAGTTCTACTATGCTCCATATAGAACAATTCTATGCAGGGAGGTGGTTCCGGATGAACCTGCGGCAGTACGAGTACGCGCTGACGGTGGCCGAAGAGGGCAGCGTCACGGCGGCGGCCGAGCGGCTGGGACTGACTCAGCCGTCGCTGTCCCAGCAGATCGGCACCTTGGAGAAGCAGGTCGGGGTGCGCCTGTTCACGCGGACTCCGCAGGGCATGACGCCGACCGTGGCGGGGCGGGCTTTCCTGGTGGAAGCGGAACTCGCCGCCGCTGCCTCCCGGCGTGCGTTCACCGCGGCCCGCGCCGCCGACGGCGAGCTGGCGGGCGAGCTGGTCATCGCCGTCCACATGGGACTCGGGGCCCGCCAGCTCCCGCGCGCGCTCGGCGAGCTGCGTCGCCGCCACCCGCACCTGCAGGTCACCATCCACGAGGAACCCGATCCCGCGGACATGGAGCGGCTGGCGCGCCAGGGCACGCTCGACATGCTCCTGGTGCACGAGATCCCGCCGGGCTGCACCTTCGACATCCACCCGCTGGGCCAGGAGTCCTACGTCGCCGTGCTCCCGCAAGGCCACCCCCTGCTTCGCCGGCGCAAGCCGCTGCTCCTCGAAGAGCTCGCGGCCGAGGGGTGGGTGCGCTTCCGTCGCACCAGCAAGCTCGACGACTACCTGGCGCGCCTGCTCGCCGACCGCGGCCTCGCCCCGCGGACGGTCGGCCGGGCCTCGCAGATCGCCACCGCGGTGCGGCTCGCCGCGGAAGGTCTCGGCGTCGCCATCGCGCCGTCCTCCGCGATCCCCGACGGCTTCGAAGAGCTGGCCCGCCCGCTCCGCCCGGCCCTCTCGGAGCCGGTGGTCGCGGGGGTGCGCCACGCGCCGGGCCGGGCCGAGACCGCATTGCTGGACCAGCTGAAGCGGCAGGACTGGTCGGGCACCGGTGTCCCAGCGCTGTGACGGTCTTGGCCCGCGGGTCCGTCAGGCGACGCGGGAACCGGCGGCGGTGGTGAAGCGCAGCTCGACCCGGGTGGGCAGGTCGTCGAGGTCGAGAGCCTGGCACAACCGCGGCACGCCCTCGTCGCGGATGCGGTCCCGGATCTCGGCGGGATCGCCGTCCTGCTCGACCGAGACGACCGCGAGCAGCTCGGGGCGCTCGCGGGTCCCGGTGAGGGAGGCGGACGCGGTGCGGACGCCGGGGTAGCCGCGCAGCTCCTCGGTGAACGGCCCGACCGCCGCGGTGGTGGCCAGCTCGGTGGTGCCGGCGTCGGGATCGGCTTCGAACCGCCAGGTGCGGCCGGCCGGCTTGCGGACCAGCTGGGCGGCCAGCCAGCGCAGCCCGGCCAGCGCGACGACGATCCCGGCGGCCGCGCTCACGTACAGCACCCAGGTCGGGGGCAGCTCGGTACCTGGCACGATCGGCCGATCCGCGCCGAGCGCCGGGAGCCAGTGGAAGCGGATCGCCGCCGGGACCGCACCGGCGGCGATCAGCAGCAGCCCGAACGCGGCCAGCAGCGTCCGGTTGAGACGGGCGGGACGGTTCACGACGTGCTCCTCACTGCGCGAAGACGGACCTTGACCTCGGGACGGCGGACCGGGTCGATCCGGTCCAGCCGCGCGGTGACCGCGTCGCGGACCGCGTCGGCGATCCCGTCGGGGCGGGTACGCCGGGTGCGCACCCGCACCCGGACGCTGCGCCGCCGCACCTTCAGCCGCACGTCGTCCACGCCGTCGACCCGCGCCGCGGCCGCACGGAGGGTGGAGCCGAAGCTGTGGCGCGAGGCGCCCGAGTCCGGGGCGCCGCGCAGCGGGAGCACGGTGAGCTTGCCCGGCAGCACCGCGGCGAGCACCAGGACCAGGCCGAGCAGGGCGACGACGCCGCCGGTGACGACGACCGGCAGGTCGGCCCAGCGGACGTCGTGCAGCCGCCGGGCGGTGGCGCCGTAGTCCAGCCACGGACGCTCGCCGAGGATCATCTGGATGACCACGACGGCGGCGAGCGCGCCGGCCGCGGCCAGCACCAGGGCGATCAGGGCGGCCGGTGTGCTGCGGCGGGGGCGGCGTTTCACGAGACCCTCCTCGACGACGTGGCCGGCGCGTGCAGCGCGGTGACGGTGATGTCCACCCGTTCGACGTCGAGCCCGGTCAGTTCGCTGACCCGCGTGCGCAGGTGGGCCCGGGCGTCTTCGGTGGTGCGGGCGACCGAGGCCGGGTAGGTGATCGACAGCCGGGTGGCCAGCCGGACCCGGTCGCCGTCGACCTCGGCGTCGACCTTCACCGAGCGCTCGGCGTCTTCGCCGCCGAGCGCGACCCCCAGCACGCGCCCGGCGGCGCCGCCGACGTCGCCGATTTCGCGGGCGGCGTGCGCGGCGATCCGTCCGACCGCGTGGCCGGAGATGACCAGTTCACCCCGCTCTTCGGCGGGCACGGTGGCGGTCACGGGTCAGCCCCGGTCCCGGCCGAACAGCTGGACGAGGTCGATCTTGCCGTCGAGGTGACGGCCGATCAGGAACCCGATCGCGCCGAGCACGAGCACGGCCAGGAACGCGCCGAACCCGCCGAAGGCGAGCGCGAGGCCGAGCACGAGGCCGGTCAGCAAACCTGTCCTGGTGGCATTCATGGGAACCTCCGTCAAGAAGTGGTGGGTGCGGCCACGTCGCCGACGTACACGCGTACGGGCCGGTCGAGCGGGCCGAGCGCTCCCCGGATGGCGGACACCGCTTCGGCGACCGTGGCCGGATAGCGGAGCACGACACCGACGGTCACGTCGCCGTCGGCGACGCGCACCCCGGCGACGCGCCGGCCGGGCAGCAGGGTCGCGATTTCCCCGATCCGGCCGCCGTGCGGGCCCGCCACTTCCGGCAGGCCCGCTACCGCGGCGGCGATCGCGACCGCGTCGGGTGTCACTGCACCCGGCCGGTGTCGGCGCTTTGGTCGTCGGCGTCGTCGCCGGGCAGGTTGAGGTCGCCGACGGCGATGTTGACCTCGACGACCTCCAAGCCGGTCATCCGCTCGACCGCGGTGATCACGTTGCGCCGCACGGACCGCGAGAGGTCGGCGATGGACACGCCGTACTCGACGACGAGCTGCAGGTCGACCGCGGCCTGCTTTTCGCCCACCTCGACCGAGACGCCCTGGCCCGCGGAGGCGGTCGCGCCGGGAATGCGTTCGCGGATCGCGGAGAAGGCGCGGGCAGCGCCGCCGCCGAGGAGTGGACGCCGGGCACTTCCCGGGTGGCCAGGCCGGCGATCTTCTGCACCACGGTGTCCGCGATCGTGGTCGCGCCCTGGCTGGTGACGAGGGCGCCGGTCGTCTCGGTGGCGGTGGCGGGCGCCTTCGTGGTCGTCTCGGCCATGGTGGTCCTCCTTCGTCGAGTGGACGGTTGTGCCGGGAAGACCCGGCACGGACCGGGATCGTCACGGCCTCGTTCGTGTGAACAGGCTCACGCGACCGGGGAAATGACGAACGGCCCGGTGCGGTGTCTTGATGAGCAGGACCGTCCACAGGGGACGATGTCCCGCACGGGAGGAGTGGCTCATGTCGTTGGGCGACAAGATCGGGAACAAGGCCGAAGACTTCGGCGGCAAGGCCAAGGAGACGGCGGGCAAGGTCACCGGCGACGACGAGCTGCGCGCCGAAGGCCAAGCCGACCAGGCCAAGGCCGGAGTCAAGGACGCGGTCGAGAACGTCAAGGACGCCGTCGGCGACGCCGTGGACAAGGTCAAGAACGTCTTCAAGAAGGACTGAACCCACCCCGGGGCGGGTGGCCGGCGAGGCCTGAGGGAGCGAGCCGGCCACCCGCCCTCCGGGGGCCGTTCGACGTTCGCGTTCTCGGTTGGACAGCGCAGAGGCGCGCACCGCTCTTGTGGCTGATTCCGGCCGGCCGGTCGCGCTGGAAGAAGCCGGCGGGAACCAGAGACGAAAAAACCGCCCAACCTGGATCTTCGGATCCGGTGGGCGGTGCTTCGAGAGAGTGGAGCTAAGGGGACTCGAACCCCTGACCCCCTCACTGCCAGTGAGGTGCGCTACCAGCTGCGCCATAGCCCCGAGGCGAAGGTGAACTCCGCATCTCGTATGCCCATACATTACACCCCGCCCCGACCCCCTCCGCGCGGGGGTACCTACACCCACCCCAACCCCTTGACCTGCACTTTCACACCTTATTTTTAGTCGTGTATTGACTCCCGGTGTGGCCCCCGTTACATTTTGCGCGGTTGTGACGCCGAGGTCCCCGCCCGTTACGCCGCGTCTACCCAGACCGGGCACGCCTCTGCCGTTTCCTGCTCGATGGACGCCGCGCACGCGGCAGAGGAGGTTTCGCATGAAGAGGGTGACGACGCTGCTCGCGGCGGCGTTGGTCCTGGTCGGCAGCGCGGTGGCGACGAGAACCGCCGAGGCCGCCATCGCTCCCGATGGCTGGTACACCGTGGCCGCCGCCAACAGTGGGAAGTGCGTGGACGCGCGGGCCGCCGGCAGTGCCGACGGGACCGTTGTCCAGCAGTACTCCTGCAACCAGAGCACCTCGCAGCAGTGGCAGTTCCAGTCGACCGGGGACGGCTACTTCCGGGTGAACGCGCGCACCAACCCGGCCGCCGCCTGGGATGTCACCGACGTCTCCACCGCCGATGGTGGTCTGGTCCAGCTCTGGTCCTATTCGAACGGTGCGAACCAGCAGTGGCAGGCCGTCGACGAAGGCAGTGGCCGGTACCACTTCGTCAGCCGCAACAGCGGTAAGTGCCTCGACGTGCCCGGTGCGTCCGTCGCCGACTCGGTGCAGCTCCAGCAGTACGCCTGCAACGGCACCGCCGCGCAGTCCTTCATGCTGAGCCCCGTGAACACCAGCCAGCCGGGCCAGCCGGACTTCGGGCCGAACGTCGTCGTCTTCGACCCGTCGATGCCGAGCTCGACCATCCAAAGCCGGCTCAACAGCATCTTCAGCCAGCAGGAACGCAACCAGTTCGGCAGCCAGCGCTACGCCGTGATGTTCAAGCCGGGCACCTACGCCAACGACGTCAACGTCGGCTTCTACACGCAGGTGCTGGGGCTCGGCCTCAGCCCGGACGCGGTCAACATCAACGGCGCCGTGCACGTCGAGGCCGACTGGTTCCCGCCGCAGAACGCCACCCAGAACTTCTGGCGGGGCGCCGAAAACCTCTCCGTGACGCCGACCGGGGGCGCCGACCGGTGGGCGGTCAGCCAGGCCGCGCCGTACCGCCGCATGCACGTCCGCGGTGACCTGCAGCTCGACGACGGCGGCTGGGCCAGCGGCGGGTGGATCTCCGACACGAAGATCGACGGCCAGGTCCGCTCCGGCTCGCAGCAGCAGTGGATCTCCCGCAACTCGCAGTTCGGCAGCTGGAACGGCTCGAACTGGAACATGGTCTTCGCGGGCGTCCAGGGCGCCCCGGCCAACACCTTCCCGAGCCCGCCCTACACCACGGTCGGCCAGACGCCGGTCGTGCGCGAGAAGCCCTTCCTCTACATCGACGGCGCCGGCAACTACCAGGTCTTCGTGCCCGGCGTGAAGACCAACGCGTCCGGCACGAGCTGGGCGAACGGCACCGCGCCCGGCACGTCGCTGCCGATCGGCCAGTTCTACATCGCCAAGCCCGGCGCCACCGCCGCCGACATGAACGCGGCGCTCGCCGCGGGCAAGAACCTGCTGGTCACCCCCGGTGTCTACCACCTCAACCAGACGCTGCGCGTCACCCGGCCGGACACCGTCGTGCTCGGGCTCGGCATCGCCACGCTGATCCCGGACAACGGCATCACCGCGATGACCGTGGACGACGTCGACGGCGTCAAGCTCGCCGGCCTGCTGATCGACGCCGGCACGACCAACTCGAACACGCTCATGCAGGTCGGCCCGGCCGGCTCGACCGCCAGCCACGCGGCCGACCCGACGTCGCTGCACGACGTGTTCTTCCGGATCGGCGGCGCCGCCGTCGGCAAGGCGACGAACAGCCTGGTCGTCAACAGCAGCAACGTGATCGGCGACCACATGTGGATCTGGCGCGCCGACCACGCCGAGCGCAACGAGTACGTCGGCTGGGGCACCAACACCGCCGACACCGGGCTCACCGTCAACGGCAACGACGTGACGATGTACGGCCTGTTCGTCGAGCACTACCAGAAGACGCAGGTCGTCTGGAACGGCAACGGCGGCCGGACGTACTTCTTCCAGAACGAGATGCCCTACGACGTGCCGAACCAGGCGAGCTGGATGAACGGGTCCACGCCGGGCTACTCGGCCTACAAGGTCGGCCCGAACGTCACCAGCCACGAAGCGTGGGGCCTGGGCAGCTACTGCTACTTCAGCACCAACCCGTCCGTGGCCAGCGCGCACGCGTACGAGGCGCCGAACACGGCGGGTGTCCGCTTCCACGACATGGTGACCGTGTCGCTCAACTACCAAGGCACGATCACGCACGTCATCAACAACACCGGCCCGGCGACCCCGGCCGGCACCAAGGCCGTCAACCTGGTGAGTTACCCCTGAGCAACCGGCGTGCGCCGTGGTGGCGGCCGCGGCGCACGCCGGTCCTTCAACTCCGCGGTGGGGTACCCCCGAACGGGGTGTTTAGGAAGCCGGGCGGGGGTAATCGTCGCGATACTGAGGTCCCCAACCGATCCGGGAGCGGCAGATGACCTCCTTCGCAGCGTTCTCCGTCGTCGAACCCCGCAAAGCGTGGCCGCTGGTGGCCGTCCGCGGTGGGTTCGCCGTGCTCTTCGGTCTCTTCGCACTGATCTGGCCGGGCGCCACCGTGCTCGTGCTGGCCGTCCTCTATGGCATTTACGCGATCGTCGACGGCGTCGGCGCCCTCATGCAGGCGTTCCGCCCGGGTGACACCGGGCACCGGGTGGCGTACGGCGTCCTCGGCGCGCTCGGCATCATCGCCGGCATCCTCGTCCTGGTCTGGCCCGGCATCACCGTCCTGCTGCTGGCCCTGCTGGTCGGCTTCTGGGCGATCGTGACCGGGATCGCCGAGATCGCCGCGGCGATCCGCCTGCGCAAGCAGATCCAGGGCGAGGCCTTCCTCATCCTGGCCGGCGCGATCTCCGTGCTCGCCGGCGTCCTCATCGTGATCAACCCGATCGCCGGCGCGTACGGCATCGCGGTGCTCGTCGGCGTCTACGCGCTGATCTACGGGATCGTGCTCCTCGTGCTGGGCTTCCGCCTGCGCAAACTGGGGGACACGACCCCCGCGAGCTGAGTAGCGTCGCGGGGGTGTCGACCCGCGAACTGGTGGTGCTGGGCACCGCTTCCCAGGTGCCCACGCGCCACCGCAACCAGAACGGCTACCTCCTGCGCTGGGACGGCGAGGGCATCCTCTTCGACCCCGGCGAAGGCACCCAGCGCCAGATGCTGCGGGCGGGCGTCGCGGCCTCCGACATCACGCGCCTCTGCGTCACCCACTTCCACGGCGACCACAGCCTCGGCCTCCCCGGGATCATCCAGCGGCTCTCGCTCGACAAGGTCAAGCACCCGGTCCACGCCCACTTCCCGGCGTCCGGCGCGCACTACTTCGAACGCCTGCGGCACGCGACGGCGTTCTACGAGCAGGCCGACCTGCGTGAGCACCCGATCACCGGGGACGGCCCGATCGCCACCGGCAAGCTCACCCTCGAGGCGAGGCGCCTGAGCCACCCCGTCGAGGCGTTCGGCTACCGCCTGGTCGAGCCCGACGGCCGCACCATGCTGCCCGGGAAACTGCGGGAACACGGCATCGCGGGCCCCGACGTCGGACGGCTCCAGCGCGAAGGGCGCCTCGGCGCCGTCGAACTCGACGACGTGAGCACGCCCCGCCCCGGCCAGCGGTTCGCCTTCGTCATGGACACCCGCCTCTGCGACGCCGTCTACGCCCTCAGCGAAAACGCCGACACGCTCGTGATCGAGTCGACGTTCCTGGCCGAGGACACCGCGCTGGCCAAGGACTTCGGTCACCTGACCGCCCGGCAGGCCGCGCGCGTCGCCGCCGAATCCGGCGTCCGGCAGCTCGTGCTGACCCACTTCTCGCAGCGCTACCCCGATCCGGAGCGGTTCCTGGACGAAGCGAAAGCCGAGTTCGGCGGCGACATCGTCGTGGCGCGGGACCTGGAGCGGGTCCAGGTGCCGAAACGCCGGTCCTCCCCAGCGGACCGCGCGGCGCCGTAGGCTGCACCTCGTGAGCCAGCCGATCCTGATGACCGTCGACGACGATCCCGCCGTGTCCCGCTCGGTCGCCCGTGACCTGCGGCGCCGCTACGGCAAGGACTACCGCGTCATCCGTGCCGACTCCGGCATGGACGCGCTCGAAGCACTGCGCGAGATCAAGCTGCGCGGCGACGCCGTCGCGGCCATCCTCGCCGACTACCGGATGCCGCAGATGGACGGCATCGCCTTCCTCGAGAAGGCGATGGACCTGTTCCCGCACGCCCGCCGCGCCCTGCTGACCGCCTACGCCGACACCGACGCCGCGATCCAGGCGATCAACGTCGTCGACGTCGACCACTACCTGCTCAAGCCGTGGGACCCGCCGGAGGAGAAGCTCTACCCGGTGATCGACGCGCTGGTCGAGACGTGGCGCGCGGTCGGCGACAAGCCGGTCGAAGAGGTCAAGCTCCTCGGCCACAAGTACTCGTCGCCTTCGTTCCACATGCGCGACTTCCTCGCCCGCAACGCCGTGCCGTACCGCTGGTACTCGGTCGAAGAGGACGAGGGCAAGCGCCTGCTCCAGGCCGCCGAAGCGACCGAAGCCGACATCCCGGTGGTCGTCACGCCGGGCGGCGCCGTGCTCAAGAACCCGAGCGGCGGCGAGATCGCCGACGCGGTCGGTTTGTCGACCCGCCCGGCCCAGGAGTTCTACGACCTCGTCGTGATCGGCGGCGGCCCGGCCGGCCTCGGCGCCGCGGTGTACGGCGCGTCCGAGGGCCTGCGCACGGTGCTCGTCGAGAAGAAGGCCACCGGCGGCCAGGCGGGCACGAGCTCGCGCATCGAGAACTACCTCGGCTTCCCCGACGGCGTCTCCGGCGCGCAGCTGACCGACCGGGCCCGGCGCCAGGCGCAGAAGTTCGGCGCCGAGGTGCTGACCGCGCGCGACGTCGTCGGCCTGGAAGCCCGCGGCTCGTCCCGCGTGATCACCTTCGGCGACGGCAGCGAGATCGCCGCGCACTCGGTGATCCTCGCCAGCGGCGTCACCTACCGCGCCCTGGAGGCCGACGGCATCGAAGAGCTCTCCGGCCGCGGCGTCTACTACGGCTCGGCCGCGACCGAAGCACCCGAGTGCAAGGGCGAGCACGTCTACATCGTCGGCGGCGCCAACTCGGCCGGGCAGGCCGCGGTGTTCTTCTCCCGCCACGCCAGCGACGTCACGATCCTGGTGCGCGGCGCCTCCCTGGAGGCCTCGATGTCGCACTACCTGATCGAGCAGATCGCCGGCATCGAGAACATCCACGTCCGCACGCACACCACGGTCAAGCAGGCCCACGGCGACGGCCACCTCGAGCGGCTGACGCTGTGCGAGAACGGCGTCACCGAGACGGTCGACTCCGGCCACCTCTTCATCTTCATCGGCGCCGCCCCGCGCACCGACTGGCTCGGCGAGACGATCCACCGCGACGAGCACGGCTTCGTCCGCACCGGTCCGGACCTGCTCACCGCCGGTCAGCGGCCGGCCGGCTGGCCGCTCGACCGTGATCCGCACTACCTCGAATCGTCGATCCCCGGCGTGTTCGTGGCCGGCGACGTGCGGTCCCAGTCGGTCAAGCGGGTGGCCTCCGCGGTCGGCGAGGGCGCGATGGCCGTGACGCTGGTACACCGGTACCTGGAGGAACAATGAGCGCACTGCCGCGGGAAGAGCTTCGCGGGCTCTTCCTGTTCGAACACCTTTCCGAAGACCAGCTCGACTGGATCGCCGCCAACGCCGTGCTCGAGGAGTACGAAGGCGACAGCGTGGTCATCCAAGAGGGCGGCGAAGCGACCTGCTTCTACGTCCTGTTGAACGGCGCGATCCGGATGACGCGCATGGTCAGCGGCACCGAGGTGGAGACCAACCGGTCCGACCAGCGCGGAGCGTACTTCGGGGCCACGCAGTTCTTCGTGCACCAGGACACCGAGCACACGTTCGGCACGACGGTGCACGCGCTCTCCGACGTCACGCTGCTCGCGCTGCCGTCGAAGGAGTTCTCCGTCGAGTTCCGCAGGTGGTTCCCGATGGCGACGCACCTGCTGGAGGGCATGTACCTCGGCTGGCGCAACAGCGACACCGTGATCGGCTCGCGGCGCCGGCTCCTGGCCCTCGGCGAGCTGTCGGCCGGCCTCACGCACGAGCTGAACAACCCGGCCGCGGCCGCCGTGCGGGCGACGTCCGCTCTGCGCGAGCGGGTCGCCGGGATGCGGCACAAGCTGGCCTTCCTGGCGAAGAAGGACATCGACCCGGAGCTGCTGTACCAGCTCATCGACGTCCAGGAACGCCTGGTCAAGCAGGTCGCGCAGGCGCCGAAGCTGACCGCGATGCAGCAGGCCGATCGCGAAGACGAGATCACCGACTGGTTCGACGACCGCGGCATCGACGGCGGCTGGGACCTCGCCGACATCTACGTCCGCGCCGGGCTGACCACGCCCGACCTGGACAACGTGCTGGAACAGGTCGGCGACACCTTCATCGACGGCGCCGTCCGCTGGCTCGCCTACGCGCTCGAGACCGAGATGCTGATGGGCGAGATCGAGGACTCCACCACGCGCATCTCGGCGCTGGTCGGCAAGGCCAAGCAGTACTCCCAGATGGACCGGGCGCCGCACCAGTGGGTCGACGTCCACGACGGCCTCGACTCCACGCTGGTCATGCTCGCGGGCAAGATCGGCGACGGCGTCCGGGTGGTCAAGGAGTACGACCGCAGCCTGCCGAAGATCCCGGCGTACGCGGGCGAGCTGAACCAGGTCTGGACGAACATCATCGACAACGCGATCGGCGCCATGAAGGGCGAGGGCACGCTCACCCTGCGCACCTGGGGCCAGAACGACCAGGTCCGCGTCGAGATCGGCGACACCGGCCCCGGCATCCCGGCGGACATCAAGCCGCGGATCTTCGAGCCGTTCTTCACCACCAAACCGGTCGGCGAAGGCACCGGGCTCGGCCTGGACATCTCGTGGAAGATCGTCGTCGAACGGCACCAGGGCGACCTGCGCGTCGAGTCCGAACCCGGCAACACCCGGTTCGAGGTCTGCCTGCCGACGGTCGAGCAGGCTTCGCTCTGATGGTGTCCGTCCCGACGGTCACGACCGAGCTCGGGGCGCTGGTGGGGCTGGCGGGGGACGGCGTCCGCGTCTGGCGCGGGATCCCGTACGCCCGCCCGCCGGTCGGCGAGCTGCGGTGGCGGGCGCCGCGGCCGCCGTCGCTGTCCGGTGGCGTGCACGTCGCCACCGAGTACGGGCCGCACGCCATGCAGTCGCCGGACCCGATGAACCCGTCCGCCGTCTGCGACGAGGACTGCTTGTACCTCAACGTCTGCACGCCCGAAGGCCCCGCGCCCGAAGGCGGCTGGCCGGTGCTGTTCTGGCTGCACGGCGGCGGCTACCGCGTCGGGCACGGCGAGCAGCTGGGTGACGGCGAGGAGTTCGCGCGCGCCGGGATCGTCGTCGTCACGATCAACTACCGGCTCGGCTCGCTCGGTTTCCTGCACCTCGCCGGGATCTTCGGCGACGCCGAAGCGGACGCCGGGGTGTGCGGCCTGCTCGACCAGATCGAGGCGCTGAAGTGGGTGCGCCGCAACGTCTCCGCGTTCGGCGGCGACCCGGCGCGGATCACCGTCTACGGCGTCTCGGCGGGTGCGAAGAGCCTCGGGAACCTGATGGGCAGCCCGCTGTCCGCGGGGTTGTTCGCCCAAGGGATCAGCAGCAGCGGCGGCGCCGACCACGTGGCGACGCCGGCAGCCGGGACGGCGCTGGCGCGGCGGCTCCTCGACGAGGTCGGCTGCCACGACGTGGACGCGTTGCGCGCGTTGCCGGCGAAGGAGTTCGTCGAGGCGCAGGAACGGATCCTCACCGGGCTGCAGGCGCTGTGGCTCTGGCGCCCGACCCTGCACCCGAGGGTGCTGCCCGAGGTGCCGATCGAACCGATCCGGCGGGGCAGCGCGGCCGGGGTCCCGCTGCTGATCGGCTGCAACAGCAACGAAGGCAGCACGTACGCGCTGATGCTCGGCGACGACGTCGCGACGGCGCCGGCTTCGGGGGTGCTCGAAGGCATCCTCGGCGGCGAACGCGCGTCGCACCTCCTCGACACCTACCTCCGCCGCGTCCCCGACCTGAAATCGGCGAAGATCGCCGCGATGGGCGACGAGCGCTACGGCATCCCGACGCAGCGCCTCGCCGACGCGCAGTCCGCGCACGCGCCCGTGTTCCGCTACCGCATCGACATCGCCGCGCCCGGTGTGCCCGAGCAGCTCGACGGCGGCCACGGCACCGAGACGACCATGGCGTGGAAGGTCCCGATGCCGCTGTTCGACCAGGCCATCGCGGTCAACCCCAAGCGGGAGCGCGCCGCGCTGCTCATCCACCGCGCCTGGGTGCGGTTCATCCGCGACGGCGTCGCCGACGCGGACGGCCCCGAATGGCCGTCGTACGGGCCCGAACTGCGCCCGGTGCTGGTTTTCCGGGAAGACACCGATCTGGTGCTCGACCCACGGCCGGACGAGTGGAAGGCCTGGGGCGACGCGGAATGGGCGTCCGGGACCTGGTTCCCGGTGACCTGAGACCGTTCCTTCACCCGCCGTTCACTTCGAACGGCCTCGCTCCCGCGTCCAATGAGCGAAGGCCCATCGAGGGGAGTGGCTCGTGAAACGCCGGGTGTCGATCGGACTGGCCGTGGTGCTCGTGCTGGCCGTCGTCGGGGTGATCATCTGGGGCCGTGGCGACGGCACCGCGTCTTCCACGGCGACCGTGCGCGGGGTGATCGGCTCGGAGAAGCAGGCGTTCTTCACCGACCAGCGCGTCGTCGACGCCTTCGCGCGGCACGGCCTGAAGGTCGAAGTGGACACCGCGGGTTCGCGGCAGATCGCGACGACTGTGGACCTCGGGAAGTACGCCTTCGCGTTCCCCTCGTCCTCGCCCGCGGCGCAGAGGATCCAGCGCGACCGCAAGGTGACGACGGTGTACACGCCGTTCCAGTCGCCGATGGCGGTCGCCAGCTTCGAACCGATAGTGGCGCTGCTGCGCGCGAACGGCGTCGTCCGCAGGGGAGCCGGCGACTACGACGTCCTCGACATCGCGAAGTACCTGGACCTGGCGAAGGCCGGGACGCGCTGGGACCAGCTGCCCGGCAACACCGCCTACCCGGCCCGCAAGAACGTCCTCGTCACGACGACCGACCCGCGCGAATCGAACTCCGCGGCGATGTACCTGTCGATCGTTTCCTTCGTGGCCAACGGGAACACCGTCGTCAGCACGCCCGGCCAGGAGGCGGCGGTGCTCCCGTCGGTGGCGAAGCTGTTCCTGGACCAGGGGTACACGCAGAACAGCACCGAAGGGCCGTTCGAGGACTACCTGTCGGCGGGCATGGGCAAGACGCCGCTGGCGCTGATCTACGAGTCGCAGTTCGTCGACCGGGTGGTGCGCGGCGACGGTTCGATCCGGCCGGACATGCGCCTGCTCTACACCGCGCCGACGGTGTACTCGAAGCACACGCTGGTGCCGCTCACCCCGGACGGCGACCGGGTCGGGCAGCTGCTCGCCACCGACCCGGAGCTGGGCAAGCTCGCCGCCACCTTCGGCTTCCGCACGACCGATCCGAAGCTGTTCGCCGAGGTCGCCGCGCCGGCCCACGTGCCTGCCGACCTGGTGGACGCCGTCGAGCCGCCGACGTTCGAGACGCTCGAGCGGCTGCTCGACGCCGTCGGCAAGCAGTACTGACATGGATTTCGCGCTCAGCCCGCCCGAACCGGTCGACGCGATCCCCGTCGAGCGCGCCGCCGGGCTCGTCACGCTCAGCGAGGACACGCGGTCGGAAGTCTCCGTTCGCGCTTCGGAGTTCGCGGCCCGGCTCGAAGCCCTCGACGTCCGCTCCCCGGAGTTCACCGACCTGCTCGACGAGCTGCTGACCGTCGGCGAGGCCGACATGCGCGCGGCGGCGGGCGTCGCGGGGACGCTGCTCGACCGGTCGCTGCGCAGTACGGCGTCGCCGCCGGACGGGGTCACCACGAGCCTCGCGAGCCTGCGCCGGACCGTCGCCGGGCTGGACCCGGCGAAACTGCCGCTGACCGGGCGGAAGCTGCTCGGCCTGTTCCCGGTGGCCGCGGGCGCGAAGCGGGCCCTGGACCGGTACCGCGCGGCGAACGAGCCGGTCAACGCCCTGGTCGTCGACCTGCGGGGCCGCCAGGACGTCTTGCGTCGCGACAACGCCTCGATCAAGCGCGAACGCGAGCGGCTGTGGCAGGTGATGGGGAGGCTCGCCGAAGCGGCCGCCCTCGCCGAGGCCGTCGACGGCGCGATCGAAGCCCAGGCCGGTGTCTTCGACCTGACGGATCCCGGGCGTGCCACCGCGTTGCGCGGGGACGTGCTGTACCCGATCCGGCAGCGGCACCAGGACCTGCTGACCCAGCTCGCGGTCAGCGCGCAGGGCTACCTCGCGCTGGACCTGGTGCGCAAGAACAACGACGAGCTGATCCGCGGCGTCGAACGGGCGGTGTCGACGACGGTCTCCGCGCTCCGGGTCGCGTTGCTGGTCAGTGGCGCTCTCGCCAGCCAGCGCGACGTCCTCGACGAGGTCGCGGCGCTGCAGGCGACCACCGACGGGCTGATCCGGGCGAACTCGGAGCTGCTCACGCTGCAGTCCGCGGAGATCCGCAAGGCGAGCAGCGACCCGGCTGTCGCGACCGAGACGATCCGGCAGTCGTTCGACCGGATCTACGCCTCGATCGACGCGATCGACGGGTTCCGCGCCGAGGCCGTCCGCTCGATGGCGGCGACCGTTGAGTCGCTTTCCGGGGAGATCCGCCGCGCCGAAGACCACCTGCGGCGTTCGCACGAGGGGGAAGCATGAGGAAGGTCCTGGCGCTGGCTTTGGGTCTGGTTCTCTTGGCCGGCTGTTCCGACGCCGCACCGTCCGCACCGCTGGGGGATCCCGAGCCGGGAACGTTGCGGATCCTCGCGGGCAGCGAACTGGCGGACATGCAGCCGGTGCTCGACGAGGCCGCTCGCGCCACCGGGGTGACGGTCAAGTTCACCTTCACCGGCACGTTGGAAGGCGCCGAAGCGCTGGCGAACGGCGGCGTCGACGGCAAGTACGACGCCGTGTGGTTCTCCTCGAACCGATATCTCGCCGGCCTTCCCGAGGCGGCGAAGCGGCTCGGCAACCAGGTCAAGATCATGAGCTCGCCGGTGGTGCTGGGGCTGGCCGCGCCGGTCGCGCAGCGGCTCGGCTGGGCGGGCAAGCCGGTCAGCTGGGGCGAGATCGCCGCGCAGGCCGGGAAGAAGGCGTTCAGCTACGGCATGACGGACCCGTCGGCGTCGAACTCCGGGTTCTCCGCGCTGGTCGGCGTCGCTTCGGCGCTCGCGGGGGCGGGAAACGCGATCGACGCCCGGCAAATCGCTTCGGTGACCCCGCAGCTGACGCAGTTCTTCAGCGCCCAGGCGCTTTCGGCCGGCTCTTCGGGGTGGCTGTCGGACGCCTACGTCCGGCGCGCGACCGGCCCGGACCCGGTCGACGGGCTGATCAACTACGAGTCGGTGCTGCTGTCGGCGAACGCGTCCGGGAAGCTGCCCGCGCCGCTGACGCTGGTTTACCCGAGCGACGGCGTCGTCACGGCGGACTACCCGCTCTCCCTGCTGGCTTCCGCCGGTGACGACGCGCGGTCGGCGCACCAGCGGCTGTCGGACTACTTGCGGACGGCCGAGGTCCAGAAGCGGATCATGGAGACCACCCAGCGGCGGCCGGTCGTGCCGGGTGTGGCGCTGGGGCCGCGGTTCGCCGCGCACGACCTCGTCGAGCTGCCGTTCCCGGCGACGCAGCAGGCCGTGGACGCGCTGCTCCGGGCGTACTTCGACAAGATCCGCCGCCCGTCGCGGACGCTGTACGTGCTCGACACGTCCGGGTCGATGAAGGGCGACCGGATCGACTCGCTGCGGACCGCGCTGGCCGGGCTGACGGGGGCGGACACCTCGCTGACCGGGCGGTACCGGCGCTTCCGGAGCCGCGAGGAGGTCATCATGCTGCCCTTCAGCACGCGCCCGTCGGGGGCCACGACGTTCACCGTGCCGGAGCAGGACCCCGCGGGCGAGCTGGCGCGCATCAAGGCGTTCGCCGAAGGTCTGACCGCGAACGGCGGGACGGCGATCTACGACAGCCTGGCGGAGGCGTACCGCGAGCTGGAACCGGTGCAGGCCCGCGATCCCGACCGGTTCACCTCCATCGTGCTGATGACCGACGGGGAGAACGCGAACGGCTCTTCGCTGGCGGACTTCAAGCTCGCGTTCGGGTCGATCCCGCCGTCGGTGAAGCAGGTGCCGGTGTTCACGGTGCTGTTCGGCGAGGGGAGCAACGACGAGCTGACGCAGGTCGCGACGATGACCGGCGGCAAGGTGTTCGACGGGCGCGAAACCCCGTTGTCCGACGTGTTCAAGGAGATCCGCGGGTACCAATGATGCTGCGCTATCTGGGCTCCACCAAGAACCTCGCCGGCTGCGTCGGCGGCCTGATCGGCGTCGTGCTGTACCTGACGGGGGTGGTCGGGTGGTTCTGGCCGTTCGTGGTGGTGGCGTTGTACCTGGCGGGGGCCTTGCTCGCGCCGGGGGAGAAGGTGCGGCTGGTACCCGATACCTCGGCTGAGCTGCGCTCTTCGCTGGAGACGCTGGTTTCCTCGGTGACCGCTTCGCGGCTCCCGCCGTCCTCTGTGGACGCTGTGCGGCGGATCGCCGAGGTGCTCGCCGACCTGCTTTCCCACCCGGACCGGCTCGCGGCCGACCCCGACCTGCACCACGCCGTCGTCCGGCTGGCCGGGACCGACCTGCCGTTGTCGGTGCAGACGTACCTGAACCTCCCGTGGTGGTTCGCGGCGCGGCGCGCGAGCGCGGGGGAGGAACTGGTGGCACAGCTCGGTTTGCTGGAGACCGAGGCGCACCGGGTGGCCGAGCGGTGCTACGCGACCGAGCTCGACTGGCAGGCCGATCACACCCGGTATCTGCGGGACCGGGACGCCTGATCAGGGCTTTCCGTTGCCGTGCAACGCTTTTCCGGCTCTACCCGTGTGAGTGATGTGTTCGAACGGACGTTCGAGTACGTTGGCTGTCGAGGGCCACTACCGGCTCACGACACGCGAGGGAGAGTCATGAACGAGCGCCGAGTTTGGGCAGCGTCAGCGTCACGGCAGCCGTGGTCAGCCAGCTCAGCAGGTCGGGCAGCGGGATGCGGGAAAGCCGGTCCGGCCACTCCTCCGCCACGGTGTGCAGCACCAGTTCGTCTTCCCGTGGCTCCACCTTCGTCAGCTTTATGCCCGGGGGAAGTTCCGGCAGGGGAAGCACGATGGGCTGGAAGCGGCGTGGCGGCCGTAGTCGTCGTTGTCCGATGTGGAGGGTCTGCGGCACGAGCACGACGGCGTCGTCGGCCACCTGGGGCCGCAGGGTCAAGTGGCCCCAGAGGGGGCGCTTCGCCCAGTGGATCTGCAGGAGCCCGCTTCCGGCCGGAGCGGCGACGATGCCGGGGCGGACTTTCGCCACCCGTTCCCGCAGCACGTCGGCGGACACGGCGATCTGCAGCTCGACCCGGGCCGGCTTGGCGGCCGGCGTGGGCAGCGAGCGGAGGCGGACGTCTTCGGCGAGCACGGTGACCCGGCGCAGCGGAATGCTGCCGCCTTCGGGTTCGGGCCAGTCGACGTCTTCGGCGACGATCCGGACGTCGCCGACCCGTCCGGTGGCCAGCCGGAGGCTGCCGGCCGGGTAGTCGAGTTCCGTGAGCGTCAGGCCGACCTCGCGGTCATCGACCTTCGCGGTCAGCCGCCGCCCGACGAGCTGCTCGGTGACGGTCCGCGCGACCGCGGCCGGGGTGACCGGGACGTTCGGCAGCAGCGAACGCCCGGCCGCGGCCAGCCCGGCCAGCTCGGCCGACCAGCCGTCGAACCACCTGCCGTCGCTCATCCGTCCAGTGTCGCCGAAGGACACTGCGAATGCCGAGGGCGGGTGGCCCGACGGTCGTCCGAAAGCGGCGGGCCGCCGCCGGTCACCGGCCGGCGAAGCGGGCGATGATGCCGGTCACGACCAGCCAGAACACCGCGGCGAGGCCGAAGTCCAGGATCACGGCCAGGCTGGGGTTGCTGACCGGGAACAGCCCCGGGAAGAACAAGGCGAGAGGAACCGCCAGTGACTTGATGAAGACGAAGAACGCATTGCCGGCGTTGGCGCCGGCGAGCACCATGATCATGTAGAGAACTTCGATCCCCGCGAAGATCGCGCCGATCGCCGTGATGACCCGCACGGCCGTGTTCCGTCTGGTGGTGGTTCGCCAAGGAGACATGCCGCGAAAATTCCCGGATCGGGTGACAGATCAAACGCTCCAGGCCCCAGATTGCGCCGTTTGGCCGCGCCCGATTGCTCTCCGCCCTGCTTCGGATACGGGTGGTGAGCAGGTTCCGGCCAACCGCCCGCGTCGCCAAGAAGCCGGCCGACAGTCCAGTCCTGCACGACGGCCGGGGGCCGGCAGATCCGTTGCGGCACACGTCATCGGTGCCAAGCCTGCCGTTAGCCTGACCGAGTGTCCGAGGCCACGCAGGATCCCGTCGAAGAGCAGCGGTTCTCCCGCGACGACTGGTACGGAGAGGAGATCACCGGCCGCCACTACGTGCGGTGCAAGTTCCACGACGTCGACTTCTCCGAGGCCGTCACGCGGAATTCCGTGTTCACCGACTGCGTGTTCGGCAACGTGCGCTTCAACGCGTCGCGGCACCTGGACTCGTCGTTCACCGGCTGCGCGTTCAAGCGGTGCAACTTCTTCGACGCCGAGTTCACCGGCTGCAAGCTCGTCGGCGCCACGTTCACCGAGTGCGAGCTGCGCCCGCTGCGGGTCACCGGCGGCGACTGGTCGTTCGCCGGCCTGGCCGGGGCCGACCTGCGCTCGGTCACCTTCCAGGGCGTCCGGATGCGGGAGGCCGACCTGACCGGGGCCAACGGCGGCGCCGCGGTGTTCACCGACGTCGACCTGTCGGCGGCGCTGCTCCACGCGGTCAAGCTGCCGCGGGCCGACCTGCGGGGCAGCGACCTCTCGGCCCTCGACCCGCTGAACGCCGAGCTGGCCGGCGCGATCGTGTCACCCGAACAGGCTGCGGTGCTCGTCACGTCGCTCGGATTGCAGGTCCGGGCGTAGTCTCGGCTCGACCGCGAAGGGAGTGCCGCATGGGTGTCGTGACACCGGGTTTCCAGGGCCGCGCCCGCAGTGGCAACCCGCGCCTGCCGCCCGGGCAGTACCTGGCCGAGGACTTCCCGGTGCTGTCCGCCGGGCCGACGCCGCGCGTGCGCACCGAGACGTGGGAGTTCGCGGTCACCACCGAAAAGGGTGACAAGCACACGTGGAGCTGGGCGGAGTTGATGGCCCTGCCGAGCGAAAAGCCCACGGTGGACATCCACTGCGTCACCCAGTGGTCCAAACTGGACACGCGCTGGCGCGGCGTCGCGATCGACACGCTGGTCGGCGGGCTCGACACCGAGGCCGACTACGTGCTGGTCCACTCCTACGGCGGCTACACGACGAACCTGCCGCTGGCCGACCTGCTCGACGGCCAGGCCTGGATCGCCTACGAGTACGACGGCAAGCCGCTGACGCCCGAGCACGGCGGCCCGGCGCGGCTGCTCGTGCCGCACCTGTACTTCTGGAAGTCCGCGAAGTGGGTGCGCGGGCTGGAGCTGAAGACCCGGGACGAGCCGGGCTTCTGGGAGAACGTCGGCTACCACGACTACGGGGATCCATGGCGCGAACAGCGGTATCAGGGCGACTAGCCTGGCGGGTCGCCCGCCTGGCCGAAATCCGCGACGAAACCCCGACGGCCCGCACCCTCGTCTTCGACCTGCCCGGCTGGCCAGGACACCTGGCGGGCCAGCACGTCGACGTCCGCCTGACGGCCGCGGACGGCTACCGGGCCCAGCGCAGCTACTCCCTGGCCGCCCCCGCGAACGGCGACCGCGTGGAGCTGACGATCCAGCGCGTCGCCGACGGCGAAGTCTCCGAGCACCTCACCGGCCCGTACGCGATCGGCGACCCGATCGAGATCCGCGGCCCCATCGGCGGCTGGTTCGCCTGGCACCCCCAGAACCCGGAGCCAGTCCTCCTCATCGCGGGCGGCTCCGGCATCGTCCCCCTGATGGCCATGATCCGCGCCCGCCGCGCGGCCGGCGTCCGCACCCCGTTCAAGCTGATCTACTCCCTGCGCACCCCGGCAGAGCAGTACTACGCCGACGAACTCCGCACCCCGGTGGCGGGCTTGGACATCACGTACGTCTACACGCGCGAACTCCCCGAAGGCCGCCCAGGCATCCCCCGCCGAATCGACGTGGCGACCCTCAACACAGCAGCCTGGCCCGCAGAGTTCGGAGCGACAACGTTCATCTGCGGCCCGACAGCCTTCGTCGAAACAGCCGCGGACATCCTCCTGGCCCTCGGCCACGACCCCCACCAGATCCGAACGGAACGCTTCGGCCCCAGCCGCGACTGACGGCACCGCCCGCCCACGTCGGCCCCCAGCCGCGACTACCGGCATCGCCCGCCACATCGCCCCAAGCCGCAACTCCGTTCCACCGGCCGCGCACTTCGGCCTCAGCCGCGACTGACGACGCCGCCCGCCCACGTCGGCCCGAGCCGCGACCATCGGCACCGCCCGCGTGGTCGCCGAGCGGAGCACAGCCCGACCGCGAACAGCGCCCGACCGCACCGGCCCGAGCGCGAAGGCCAGTCCGCTCAGGGGGCGTCCGGCCGTGCCAGCAGTTCCCGCAGTGTCGCCAGCAACTCGCGCCGGTCCGTCGCCCCCAGCTTTCCCCTGATCCGGGCCATGTGGTGCTCCACCGTCTTCCCGGAAATGAACAGCTTGCTCCCCGCCTGCTTGTACGTCAGCCCCTCCACGACCAGGCGGGCGACCTCCAGCTCGCGCTCGCTCAGCGCCGCCAGGCCGGTTCCCGACGCGGCCGGCTCCGTCGCTCCCTGGTCGCGGCGGGCCGCCGTGCCCTGGAACTGGCGGGCCGCTTCCAGGAGCTGGACCATCGCCTTCCGGTCGGACGTGCGGATCGCCGCCTGGCCGGCCAAACGGGCCGCGTCCCAGCGGAGGCCCAAGTCGTGGAGTTCCGCGGCCGCCGCCGCGATCGGGTCCGGGGCGAACGTTCCGCTCAGCACCGCCAGCCAGCACTGGGCCGCCGTGGCCAGGGCTCGGGGGTGGCGGCCGCAGTGGGCGTGTGTTGTCAGTGTCGCCAGGTGGGCCTTCGCCGCTTCCGCGTCCTCCGACGTGATCGCCGCGTGCAGTTCGTGCCAGACCAGCGACACCGTCCACAGTGGAGGCTCGCCGAGGCGGGTCAAAAGACCGTGGGCGCGCTCGAGCTGGGGGGACAGCTTGGCGGACGCACCCGTGCGGGCCGCCGCGATCGCCAGTTCACCCAAGGGCAGCAACGAAAACAGGTCCGTCTGGTACCGCATCGACGCCTGGTACGCGCGGTTCCACGACCGCTGCAGCCCGACGAGGTCGCTCGCCCGGCGGGCCAGACCCAGGTCCAGCGTCGCGAAGAACAGCTCGTCGCGGGCTTCCAGCGGCTGCCCGGCGACGGCGTCGCGGTGTTCCGCCGCCTTCGTCAGGTCGCCGGCCGTCATCGCCACCCAGCCGAGGAGCAGGCGGTGGCGCTTCGCCAGGAGGTCGCCACCCGTGTGGCCCTCCAACGCCCTGATCAGCACCGACTCCGCCAGCGCCAGCTCGCCGGTGTGCAGCGCGGCCAGTGCGGCGAGCGCGGCCGGGCTGTCCGGCAGCAACGTGCCGCCCAGAGCCGGCTCCAGCATCGCTGCCGCGCCCAGCAACGTGGACAACGTCTCCGTCGCGCAGCCGGACACCGAATCCGCGATGCCGCCCGCCATGCGGGTCGCCGCGCCCGCGAACAACGTCGGGGCGACGCCGGGGGAGGGGGTGTCGAGCAGCTGGCGGGCGCCGGGCAGGTCGCCGGTCCCCGCGAGGGCGATGGCCGCGAACGCGTCCGCGCCCGCCCAGCTCGTCGCGGGGAGGTCGGCCGTGCGGGAGGCCCAGTGGTACAGCTCCGCGCTGCGGGCCAGTTCGCCCCGGTGCGCCAGCACCGTCGCGGCGATCGCGGCGCCGGCCGCCCGGGTCTGCGCGTCGGCCGCGCCGAGCATGCCGTCGCCGAGGCGCAGGGCCGTGTCGAGGTCGCCGGACAACGCCGCCGCGCGGGCCCAGCCCGCGGTCACCGTCGGCGACCGGTCGCCCGCTTCGGCGGCGGCCTCGAACAGCTCGGCCGCCAGCCGAGGGTCGGACGGCAGTGCTTCCCCGGCCGCCGCCGCGAAGGCCGCGGCCGCGGACGCGCCGGAGCTGCCCGTGCCGAGCAGGGACCGCGCCAGGTCGAGCACCGGCAGGCCGTTCGCCAGCTGGAGCTCGACCAGCCGCTGCACCGTCGTCAGCCGGCGGGCGGGCGGCCCGAAGTCGCGGACGGCGGCCGCGGCCAGGGGTAGCAGCGTGTCGTCCGGGGCGAGCAGGCCGGTCGCGCGGGCGCCGTCGACGACGGCGGGCAGCTCGTCGGGGCCGCGGTCGAGCAGCGCGCTCAGCAGGTCGAGGTTGCGCCCCGCCCCGGCTTCGGCCGCGATCAGGTAGCGCAGCACGGCGTCGTCGAGCTCGTCGAGCTCCGGCCGGAAGTCCTCGAGCCGCCCGAGCAGCGCGCGCTCGGCCAGCCTCGGCACGCCGCCGCTGCGGGCGTGCAGGTCGGTCGCTTCCGCCGGGTCGGCGGGCGCGCCCGTCACCGCCGTCATCAGCCGGGCGATGTCCTCGACGGTGAGCGGGCCGAGCTGCAGCAGCGTCCAGCCGGGCGCCACCGCGGCCGGCCGGTGCGCGACGACGATCGGGCCGTCCGCCCCGGCGAGCAGCTCCTCGAGCTGGTCGGGGCCGAGCCGGTCGGCGTCGTCGACGAGCACGGCGTCGACGCCCGCTTCCCGGTAGCGGCGGTCGAGCGCGGCGAGCAGCACGCTCTTGCCGTAGCCGCCGGGGGCGACGACGGCGAGCCGCAGCGGTTCGGCGGGGTCGGCCGCGACCCGGTCGAGGAGCTGACGGGCCGCGGGATGGGCGGGGACGGTGTGAAGCGGGGAAACCTGCGTGAGCAGAGTGTTCAACAGTGACCTTCACCGGAGGGGGCGCCGGGGCGGGCGCAGTGGCTCGGGGCGGGGGACGGAGCGGGGGTGGTGCCGGGGCCTGCGGTGGCTTCGCGGGCGGTGATGGTGATCGCCCCGGCGGACACGGCCGCGGCGAGCACCAGGATCGCGGCGGCGAGGGGGCGCCGCCGCCGGAACAGGTTCATCGGGCTGACGCGCTCGGGCAGTTCGAACGGCGTGATCTCGACCGGCGGCCGGGGCGGCCGCTCGCCGAGCTCACCGAGCGTGTCCACCTTGGGGAGCAAGGTGGTCTCGACGGCCGGGGGTTCCTGGGGCCCACCCCGGCCTTCGGCGCGCAGCGCCCCGAGTGCGGCCGCGCCGAGGGCGGCGGTCGCCGGCGGAACCGGTCCCGCGAACATCGGGCACGGCGGCCGGGCGGGCAGCGCGTGCGGGGGGACGTCGCCGCAGAACACCACGCCGGCGAGGCCCTTGGGGGACGTCGTCGCGGCGCCGGCGAGCGCGAACAGCGTGCTCAGCGCGGCCGCCGGGGCTACGCCCTCGGCGCTCGTGCCGAGCTGCCAGCCGCTGGCGGCGGTCGCCGTCGCCAGCGTGACGATCACGCCGTCGGCGCCGAACTCGCACACTCCCGCCGCCGTCGCGCCGGGGCCGGGCACGGCCAGGTGCGCGCCGAGCGCGGCGATCGAGCCCGGGACCAACGTCACGGCGGTGAACCCGGCGTCGGCCAGCGCGCGCCGCAGCACGTCACGGCGGTAGCCGCCCCAGTCGCCGGGGTGGGTCAGCACCAGGTGGGCCGGGGGCCCGCCGAAGAGATTCGCGGCGTGCTCGGCGATCCCCTCGACGAGGACGGTGGTCAGCGTCTCGGGCGGGAACGCCTCCCCTTCGACGAGCATCGGCACGTCGTCGCCGATCCGCCGGTGGAAGCCGGTGAGCAGCCGGGACGGGACCCGGGCGCCCGCCTGCGCGGCCGCGTCCCCGGTGAGCAGGTAGCCCTCGTCGTCGAGGAACAGCGCGGACGCGGCGGCCGGGGACCGCTCGCCCAGCCAGAGGGGTTCGGGCTCGCCCCAGCCGGTGCCTTGCCGCCGGCAGGTCGCGGCGTGGGTCCGTCCCTGTGCCACATCGATCCCGAGGACGTAGGGCAACGGCGGTTCCTCCTCACCTCGCGGGGGCCGAACAGGGGTACGAAATCCCCCTAGGGCTCGGGGCATCCTCACCCAAACGGGTTAGTCAATCAAGGGGCAGGAGGGATTTAACCCAACTGAGCGCGTCTCGGATGAGCCCCTAACTCCCTAACGATGACATATCGATCCCCTATCGGCTGACCGGAGTGCGACTCGGAGTGATCCCCGATGTGCGCTGGGGGGTCGTCTCCCTACTTTGATCACGGAGCACCGGTCGTTGCGGCCGATGCCGTCCCCCCGAACCACCGGACCAGGAGAAACCCCCATGGACTCCGTGCAGACGTTGCACGACTTCGCCCTGAACCTGCTCAACGACCCGACCGCGCTCGCGGCCTTCGGGACGGACCCGCAGGGCGCCCTCGCCGCCGCCGGTCTCGGCGACGTCAGCGCCGCCGACGTGCACGAGGTCATCCCGCTGGTGCTCGACTTCGTGCCGGTCGACAGCCTCCCCGCCGTGGACAGCCTCCCGGCCATCGGTGGCCTGTCCTCGGTCGGCACCGACGCCCCCGGCATCCAGGGCGCGATCGACCAGCTCACCGCCCTCACCGCGGGCCTCGGCCTGCCGGGCACCTCGGCGCTGCCGGGTGTCGGCGACCTCGGCACCGAGCTGCCGGCCATCGGCGACCTGGGCCTGCCCGCCGCGGTTCCGGGCGTCGGCGCCCTCCCCGGTGTGAACGACCTCACCACCACGGCCGCGGGCGTCACCGCCCTGGCCGGCGACCCGACCGGCGCCTTCGGCTCCGCGGGCGACCTCGGCTCGAGCCTCGACGCGGTCCAGGTCGCGGGCAACCTCGTGTACTCGGTCACCGACGTCGACCACAGCTCGGTCGTCGGCGCCACCGGCGAGGTCTCGCACCTCGGCGGCGACGTGGTGGGCAACCTGTCCAACAACGCGACCGCGCCGGTCTACGAGACCACCACGCACGTCGGCGACGTCACCGGTGACCTGAACAGCACCGTCGGCGCCGTCACCGGCCACATCGGTGACTTCACCGGCATCCTCAAGGGCACCTCGGACATCGACGTCAAGCACGTCAGCGGCGAGGTCACCTCGGCCGTCCACGGTGTCACCGACGTCACCGGCGCCGTGACGAACGCCACCGGCATCAGCGCCGACCACAACGCCCTCGGCCAGGTCGGCGAGCTGGCCAGCGGCAACGGCTCGGCCGTCCATGACGTCGTCTCCGATGTCGCCGACGTCAGCCACAACGCGCTGGGCAACCTGCACATCGGCGACATCGCGTCGAACAACGACATCCACATCGGGCACTGAGCCCCGAACCGGTCACCGGTGCCCGTCCCGCGGTCTGGGTGCGACCGCGGGACGGGCACCCGGTGTGCGCACGGGGAGTAAACCGGGGACACTCCTTCGCTGTGACCGCCCCCGCTTGGCTCGAAGTGCTCAACGAGACGATGGACGCGTGCCGCACGCACGGCCGCGCCGATCTCGCCGAGCGCCTGCGCAGACGCCGGGACGCCCCCACCGGGCAGATCCGGCTCGGCGTGCTCGGCTTTCCCAAACAGGGCAAGGGATACCTGCTCAACGCGGTGCTGAACGCGCCGGTGTGCGCGGTCGGCGACGCCCCGACCCCGGCCGTCCCCACCGAAATCGCCTACTCCGCCGAACCCGCCGCGACCCTGGTCGGCCGGTCCCGCGAACGGATCCCCGTCGCGGTCGAACGGCTCACCGGCGAACTCGGCGCCCGTCCCGCCGGCACGCTCAGCCGCGTGGAAGTCGGTGTGCCCCGCGAACTCCTGTCGGCCGGGCTCGTCCTCGTCGACACCCCGCCGGTCGGTGACCCGCGGTCACCGCGGACCGCGGCCGCCCTCGACCTGCTCGCCGAAGCGGACGCGGTGATCCTCGTCTCCGATGCGACGTCGCCGCTGACCGCCGCCGAACTCGCGCTCGCCCGGCACGTGCGCACCTGGTGCCCGCACGTCCTGGTGGCGCTCACCAAGATCGACGCCTCTCCCGGCTGGCGCGCGGTCGCCGAGCGCAACCGCGCGATGCTCGCCGAGGCGGGGATCGACGCGCCCGTTCAGCCGGTCTCGGCCGTGGTGCGCCAGGCCGCCGCGAAGGCCGGTGACGCGGATCTCAACGCCCGTTCCGGTTTTCCCGAGCTGCTGAACTGGATTGCTGAGCAGGCCTCGCGCCCGCCGGAGCAGTCCCGCGCGCTGCTCGCCGCCGTGGGCGTGCGAGCCGCCGCCGCGGAGCTCGTGGAGTCGCTGCGTGATCGCGCCGAGGCGGCGGGGCAGGATGCCGGGCTCGGGCAGGCCGCGCTGCTTCAGCGCGCGCAACGCCGCGCCGACGACCTGCGGCGGCAGAACACCAAGTGGCAGAACCTGCTTTCCGACGAGATCACCGACCTGCTGTCCGACGCCGAGTACGACCTGCGCGAACGGACCCGCAAGATCGTCAACACCATCGACCGCACCTTCGACGAGGGCGACCCGGCCAAGGTGTGGGACGACTTCGCGCCCTGGCTGGACAACGCGCTGGCCGAAGCCGTCGACGTCAACTACACGTGGCTCGCCGACCGGGCGGAGTGGATCGCGCAGGCGGTCGCCGCGTGCTTCGGCGCCCAGTACGACCGCGCATTGCCCGACCTGCGGCTCGACGGCTCCGGCGTGGAGGGCCTGGATGACGTCCGGCGCCCGAAGATCGAGAAGTTCAAGGTGGGGCAGCAGGCGTTCACCGGGTTGCGCGGGTCCTACGGCGGCGTGCTGATGTTCGGCCTGGTCACCAGCCTCGCCGGGCTGCCGCTGATCAACCCGGTCTCGATCGGCGCCGGCGCGGCGTTCGCGGCGAAGACGATCAAGGACGAAGGCGGCATGCGGCTGCAGCGCCGCCAGGCTGTCGCCAAGCAGGCGGCGCAGCGGCACGTCGACGACGTGTTCCTGCGCTTCAGCAAGGAATGCCGCGATTCGATCCGCCTCGTGCAGCGGCGGCTGCGTGACCACTTCACCGGCCTGGCCGAGGAACTCGCCGACGAGTTGACGCACGAGCGCGAGACGATCCTGGCCGGCACCGCCGAACGCGAGCGCCGGACCGTCCACATCAGACGCGAGATCGACCGGCTGGCCGGCCTGCACCAGCGCGCGGGCGAGCTGGGCACGATCGCCGGACGGCAGCAGCGGCGGGAGCTTTCGGCGTGACCCGGGACGTCCGCGATCTCCTCGCCGCCGCGTCCGGGCTCTACCGCGACGACCCGCGGGCTTCGGCGCTGCTGCACGACTGCGCGAACCGGCTGGAGCAGCCGCTGCGCGTCGCGTTCACCGGCGCGCCGTCGTCGGGCAAGTCGACGCTCGCCGCGGCGCTCGGCGAATGGCCGACGCGCGCGCTGCGCGACCTCGTGCTCCTCGACGACCCCGGCCCGGCCGACGAGGTCCCGGACGCGACGGTCCGGCTGGTCCGCCACCTGGAACCCGACGAACTCGCGGCGGCGCACCCGCCGGGCGGCTCGCCGTTCGCGCGGCAGAGCGCGGTCAACTCGGTGCTGGTGCTGTCCCGGGCCGACGAGGTCGGCGCGGGCCGCATCGACGCGTTGCTGACCGCGAAGCAGCTCGCGCGCCGCGCGTGGCGCGAAGACCCGCTGTGCACGGGTTTCCTGGGCGTGATCGCGGTGGCCGGCCAGCTGGCGTACGGCGGCCGGTCGTTGCGCGACGACGAGTTCGACCTCCTGGCCGCTTTCGCCGCGGTGCCGCGCGAGGAGCTGGAACGGCACGTGCTGTCGGTGGATTCGTTCACCGACCCGGCGTTCCCCGGCCCGATCCCGGTCGAGACGCGGCGATCGCTGGTCGTGCGCTTCGGGATGTTCGGCGTCCGCCTGGCGCTGACGCTGATCCGCACCGGCTGCGACGACCGGGTCAAGCTGTCGGCGGAGCTGGTGCGCCGCAGCGGGCTCGGCGAATTGCGCGACACCCTCGCGGGTTGTTTCGTGGCGAGGGCGGAGGCACTGAAGGCCCGCACGGCGGTGATCCGGCTGGAAGCGTTGCTGGCGGCCCAGCCCCGCCCGGGCGGCGACCGCCTGGTGTCCCGGGTCGAGCGCTTCGCGGCGGCCGCCCACGACTTCCGCGAACTACGCCTGATCGCGGACATCCGCGGCGGCCGCACAGCCCTGTCCGGCGACCCGGCCGAGGAGGCGGTCCGCCTGCTGGGCGCCCAGGGCACGGCCCCGGCCGACCGCCTGGGCCTCGAGCCGGACGCGGACCCGGGCGAGATCTACGACGCGGGCCTGGACGCACTGCGCCGCTGGCGCCACGAGGCCGAGCGCCCGGACCGCCCCCACGCGGAGCGCACAGCGGCCCACGTCGTGGTGCGCTCGGCGGAGGGATTGCTGGCGCTGTTCACCTAGCGGACCGCGACCGCCTCGATCTCCACCAGGTGCTCCGGCACGTCCAGTGCCGCGACGCCGATGAGCGTGGCGGGCGGCTTTGCGGTCGTGCCGACCTTCGCCGCTCCCCGGGCGACGCCGTCGAGGAGGGCCGGCATCTTGTCCGGGGTCCAGTCGACGACGGAGAAGTTCAGCTTCGCCACGTCGTCGAACGTGGCGCCGGCCGCGGCCAGTGCCGCGGCGACGTTGACGTAGCACTGCTCGACCTGTGCGGCCAGGTCGGGTTCCGTCTCCCAGGCGACCTGCCCGGCGACGAAGACGAGTTTCGTCCCTTCGGCGATCGACACCTGGTGGTAGACGTCGATCGCGGGCAGCTCGGCCGGGTTGACGAGGGTGACGCTCATCTTTCCTCCGTGGTCACTTGTGGTTACCCAGGAACCGTAGGAGAGTGTTGAGCCATGCGGAAGAAGGCACTTTTCGGTGACGGGGGAACCAGATGGTGACCAAGCAGGACGCGGACCTTTCGCGCGCCGATTCACTGGCCCGCGAGATCTTCTCCGACGTCGCCAACAAGTGGGCCTTCCTGATCATCGAGACCCTCGGCGAGCGGACCCTGCGCTTCAGCGAACTGCGCGACGAGGTCGACGGCATCAGCCACAAGATGCTGACCCAGAACCTGCGCATGCTGGAGCGCAACGGACTGGTCGAGCGCGAGGTGTACCCGACGGTCCCGCCCCGCGTCGAATACACGCTCACCGCGCCGGGCCAAGGCCTGCGGGCGACCGTCGACAGCATGTGCGGCTGGACCCAGCGCTACCTCGAAGACATCGAGACCGCCCGGCACCGCTTCGACGGCTAGGGCCGGCAACGCGCGGCCGGGGCCGCACCGGCCACCACGACGCTCGGCGTGACCCGGTTGGCGATTCCCACGCTGGTCGTGGAGCTGGAAGGCACGGCCGTGGCGTGAAAACCCGCGTGCCGCCGGGTGTTGACGCCCGGCGGGCCGCGGCGCACCATAGACCGGTCTATGGTCCAGCGCCGGCCGGAGGGAACCCGCCATGCCCCACGACGTCCGCCCCCGCGTCCGGTTGTTCGGCGAGCTCCTGGCGCACTGGGCGCGCGAGCGGCCCGCGGACACCGCGCTCCTGTTCGGCGACCGGTCGTGGACGTGGGCCGAGCTCGACGAGCGGGTCCGGCGGCTGTCGGGCGCCCTCGCCGCGGCCGGGGTGGGCCGGGGCGACCGCGTCGCGTTCGTCGACAAGAACCACCCCGCCTGCCTGGAGACGACGTTCGCCGCGGCCACGATCGGTGCCGCCAACGCCGTGGTCAACTGGCGGCTCTCCGGCGACGAACTCGCTTACGTGCTCGCGGATTCCGGGGCGAAGGTGGTCTTCGTCGGCGCCGAGCTGCGGCCCGCGCTCGACGCGATCCGCGACCGGCTGCCCGCGCTCGAACGCGTGGTCGTCGTCGGCGGGGACGACGACGAGTACGAACCGTTCCTGGCCTCCGGGGAGCCGCCCGCCGAGTCCGAAGTGGACGAACACGACGGCGTGCTGATCATGTACACCAGCGGCACCACCGGCTTCCCCAAGGGCGCGGTGCTGACCCACCGCGGCGTCCTCGCCCACGGCCTCGCCGCCGGCACCGCGTTCCCGATCGGCCCCGGCGACGTCAACCTCGTCGCGATGCCGCTGTTCCACGTCGGCGGCAGCTGCTACGCCGTTTCCGGCTTCCTCTACGGCGAACCGTCCTACCTGACCCGCGAGCCGGACGCGGCTTCGCTGTTCGCCGCGCTGAAGGCGGGGATCACGCACGCCTTCCTGGTGCCCGCCGTCGTGGCCGGGATCGCGCAGGCCGGCGAGGCGGCGCTCCAGGCGTTCTCCCGCCTGAAGTACCTCTGCTACGGCGCGTCGCCGATGCCGCTCCCGTTGCTGCGCACCGTGCTCGCCGCCTGGCCGGACGTGCGGTTCGCGCAGGTGTACGGCATGACCGAGCTGTCCGGCGCGGTCACCGCGCTGGACCCCGAAGCGCACCGCGACGCGTCCCGGCCGGAGCGGCTGGCTTCGGCGGGCACCGCACTGTCCGGAGTGGACATCCGGATCGTCGACCCGGTGACGGCCGAAGACACCGGGACCGGTGAGGTCTGGGTCCGCACCGAGCAGCGGATGGCCGGCTACCTCGGCAAGCCGGAGGCGACCGCCGAGACCATCGTGGACGGCTGGGTCCGCACCGGCGACGTCGGCCGCCTGGACGACGGCGGGTTCCTGTTCCTCGAAGACCGCGTCAAGGACATGATCATCACCGGTGGCGAGAACGTCTACTCGCCCGAGGTCGAGCGTGTGGTGGCGGAGTTCCCGGGGGTGGCCGAGGTGGCCGTGATCGGCGTTCCGGACGAGCGGTGGGGCGAGCAGGTCAAGGCCGTCGTCGCGGGCGAGGCGCTCGACGCCGACAAGCTGATGGAGTTCTGCCGGGAGCGGCTGGCCCACTACAAGTGCCCGCGCAGCGTCGACGTCGTGGACGCCTTGCCGCGCAACGCCACCGGCAAGATCCTCAAGCGCTCGTTGCGCGAGCCGTACTGGCGGGACCGGGGCCGGAACGTCTGATGCCCTCGGTCACGCGGGAGGAGTACTTCGCGGCCGCGCTCGACGTGCTGGCCCAGCACGGCTTCACCGAGCTGAACGTCGGCAGGCTGTGCCGCGGGCTCGGCGTCACGAGCGGGTCGTTCTACCACCACTTCGGGGGCTGGCCGGGGTTCGTGGAGCAGCTGCTAGAGCACTGGGGGAACCGGCAGGTACGCATCCTGCGCGAGCGGAACTTCGGCAGCGGCGGCCCGTCGGCGGACTTCGCCGCGCTGATGGACCTGACACTCGGGCTGCCGCACGAGGCCGAGGCGGCCATCCGGGCGTGGGCAGCGAACGACGAAACGGTGCGGGCGGCACAGAAACGCGTCGACGCGGCACGGCTGCGGACGGTCGGCAAGGCGGTCAAGGGCATCGTCGGCGACGGCGCCCTCGCGCGGACACTGACCTCGCTGGGCATGGCGATGCTGGTGGGCCACCAGCAACTGGCCGCGGCGGGGGAGCAGAGCGAGCTGGCCACGTTGCTGGCTGAGTACACCCGGCTGGTGCACTCACGAGGTATCTAAGCGTTGCCGAGCACCCGGGTCACGGCGATCTCGAGGACGACCCGCTGGGGGTTCGGCTTCGGCTGGCGGTAGCGGGCGGCGTAGCGGTTTTCCGCGTCGCGCACCGACTCCGGGTCGTCGCGCAGCACCGCTCGTCCCTCCAAAGTGGACCACTTCGGGCCCTCCAGCTGGCACACCGCGACGGGGACGCCCGCGGCGCCCGCGGCCCGGATCAGCCGGGCCTTGACCGAGGTGGCGAACGTGATCACGCGGGCGACGCCGGCGTCGAAGTCCACGGTGACGCCGACCGCGACGACGTGCGGCGTGCCGTCGGGCCGGACCGTGGTGAGGGTGGCCAGCCGGCGCTCGGTCCAGAACGTGCGGAAGTCGGGGCTGCGGTCGTCGATCTTCATGGGACCCACGCTAGTCCGTCCGGGTGGCCGGGGGCGCGGTGAGACCACTCACGGTCATAGTAAGGAAAGTTTCCTAACAGTCTTGACCGGGTCTTGAACCTTCTGTCACGCTCACATCGCCGTCGCCGCAGCCAACGATGTCCTTTACGGAGGAGCGATGAAGAAGATCGTCCGGGCGGTGGTGGCTTCGGCCGCGCTGGCCGCCGGGCTGCTGAGCGTGCCGACGACCGCGTCCGCGGCGGGTACCCCGTACGTGCCGGGCACGTTGCGGCCGTCGGTCTCCCAGGCCGCGCAGGACCAGGCGCTCCAGAAGTACTACGACTTCTGGAAGAAGAACTTCCTGACGACCAAGTGCGGCAGCGGCACCTACGCCGTGCTGTCGAAGGACGCCGACCACTCGTTCGTCGCCGAGGGGGAGGGCTACGGCCTGACGATCTCGGCGATGATGGCGGACAAGGACTCGCAGGCGCGCTCGATCGTCGACGGGATCCTGAAGTTCGTGAAGGCGCACCCGTCGGTCAACAACAAGGACCTGCACGCGGCCGAGCAGGATGCGAACTGCAAGAGCGTCAACGGCAGCGACTCCGCGACCGACGGCGACCTCGAAATCGCCTACGGCCTGCTGATCGCCGACCAGAAGTGGGGCAGCTCCGGCTCGGTCAACTACAAGGCCGAAGCCGTCCGGATCATCAACGCGATCAAGAAGAGCGAGGTCAACGGGTCCACGAAGTTCACGCTGCTCGGCGACTGGGGCAACGACGCGGAGTACAAGAACAGCTCGCGCTCGTCGGACTGGATGCCGGGACACCTGCGCGCCTTCGCGAAGGCGACCGGCGACAGCTTCTGGGACCAGGTCCGGACCCGTTCGGAGACCGCGGTGAGCCAGCTGCAGTCGCAGTACGCGCCGAACACGGGCCTGCTGCCGGACTTCGTCGTCAGCACGAACTCGACCCCGAAGCCGGCGCCGTCGAACTTCCTGGAGGGCCCGTACGACGGCAAGTACAGCTGGAACGCTTGCCGCGACCCGTGGCGCCTCGGCGTGGACGCGATCTCTTTTTCCGGTAGCGCGGCGGCGAACCAGGTCCGCAAGATGACGACGTGGATCAAGTCCGCCACGGGCGGCGACCCGGCGAAGATCCAGAGCGGTTATTCCCTGTCGGGTTCGAAGACCGAAAGCGGCCAGCACCCGTGCTTCACGGCCCCGTTCGCGGTGGCGGCGATGGCGGACCCGGGCAGCCAGGCCTGGCTCGACAAGCTGTGGACGGCGGTTTCGTCGTGGTCCCCGGACGCGACGGACTACTACGGAACGGGCATCACGATCCAGGTCCTGCTCGTCCTGAGCGGCAACTACGTGGCTGCTTAGCTCGGCTCTCGCGGCGGCAGTCCCGCGGCGCGGTAGATCTCGTCGATCACGGTCATCGTCTCGACCGCGTCGGCCGCCGAGGTCTTGACCGGTTCGCCGTGCAGGACTGCCGCCGCGAACGCGTCCAGCTGGTAGGCGTACGTCGGACGGCGGGGGAACTTCTCCGTGCGGCGAGCGCCGGAAACGCGCACCGAAACCCGGTGGTACGCCTGGGGCATCAGCGGGTTGAGGACGCTGATCGACCCCTTCGAGCCGACCACCTTCGCGTTGATCTTGAGCAGCGAAGACGACCACATCGAGCACGTCACCCGGCCGGTGTGGCCCGCGGGGAAGCGAAGCTCCGCCGTCATCGCCCGGTCGACCCGCGGTGACCGCAGGCGCGCCGAAGCCGAGACCACCGTCGGTGTCTCGCCACCTCCGAACGTCCGGGCCATGTGGACCGCGTAGCAGCCCGCGTCCATCAGCGCGCCGCCCGCCAGGCCGTAGTCGTAGCGGATGTCCGAGAACTTCGGCAGCGGGAAGCACACCGCCGTCTCGACGCGCTCCAGCGTGCCCAGCTCGCCGGACGCGACGATCTCCTCCACCCACAGCGCCAGCGGGTGGTAGCGGTAGTGGAACGCCTCCATGACCACGCGGTCCGACGCGGCCGCCAGCGCGGCGATCTCGCGAGCCTCCGCCGCGTTCGCCGTGAACGGCTTCTCGCACAGCACGTGCTTGCCGGCTTCCAGCGCCGCCCGGGTCCAGCGGCCGTGGAGGCCGTTCGGGAGCGGGTTGTACACGGCGTCGATGTCCGGATCCGCCAGCAACTCTTCGTAGCTCCCGTGAGCCCGCGGAATCAGATGCCGGGAAGCAAACGCTTGCGCCCGGTCGGCCGAGCGGGCCGCGATCGCCGTGACCTCGACGTCGGGGTGTGCGGAAGCGGGCTTGATCAGGGCGGCCGGGGCGATGCGAGCCGCCCCCAGGATGCCGATCCGCAGGCTCATGCGGCGAAGCTAGCACCGGAGGAGATTTCAACAGCCAGTTGACCTCTTCAACAACGAGTTGTACCGTTCGGCCCAGCCGAACAGTGGAGGTCCGAAATGTCCCGTTCACGCGCCGCACAGGCGGTGTTGCTCGCGAGCCTGGCCGTCCTGGTGACCGCTTGCGGCGGTGGCCCCGACGGCGCGGGCGGGACGTCGCAGGCCGCCGGCGCGCCCGCGTCCGGCATCCCGGACACCGCCGCCATCGTGCAGGGTGTGCAGAAGGACGCGCAGCTCAACGCCGCCCTGCCGGACAACGTCAAGCAGGCGGGCCTGCACCTGGCGTCGAACCTGCAGTCCGCGCCCAACAACTTCTACGCCGCCGACGGCAAGACCCCGATCGGTTACGAGGTCGACCTCGCCAAGGCCATCGCCGCGAAGCTCGGCGTCCAGGTCACCCACCAGGACATGGCGTTCGGCTCGCTCATCACCAGCCTCCAGTCGGGCCGCATCGACCTGACCATGGCCGGCATGAACGACACCAAGGCCCGCCAGGCGCAGATCGACTTCGTCGACTACTTCACCTCGGGCATCACGATCATGATCCGCAAGGGCAACCCGGACGGCATCACCGGCCCGGACACCCTCTGCGGCAAGAACGTCGCCGTCGTGCAGGGCACCAGCCACCAGAAGTTCGCCGAAGCGCAGAGCACGAAGTGCACGCAGGCCGGCAAGCCCGCGGTCAACGTCACCGCGACCGACAGCGACAACCAGAACCAGAACCAGCTGCGCACCGGCCGCGTCGCCGCGATCCTCAACGACCTGCCCAGCGCCGTCTACATCTCGCGCACCGCGGGCGAGGGCAAGTTCTTCGAGGTCGTCCCGGGCGAGCCGATCGAGGGCGGGCCGTACGGCATCGGCGTCAACAAGGCGAACACGGCGCTGCGCGACTCGGTGCAGAAGGCGCTGCAAGCACTGATCGCCGACGGCACCTACGGCAAGGTCCTGCAGGCCTGGGGCGTCGAGCAGGGTGCCATCAAGGAGGCCGCGGTCAATGGCGGCTCCTGAGCCACTCCCGATCGTCCGGCTCCGCCACTGGGGACGGTGGGTCGCCGCGGCGATCATCCTGGCCCTGCTCGTGCTGCTGGGCATCGCGCTCGGCAACGCGCAGATCGAGTGGAACCAGGTCCCGGACTTCGTCTTCTACAAGGTGATGGCGACGGGGCTACTCAACACCGTCGTGCTGGCGGTGCTGTCCCAGGCCGTCGCGATCGTGCTCGGCATCGTCATCGCCCTGCTGCGCCGCAGCGCCAACCCGGTCGCCCGGTGGTTCGCCGCCGGCTACATCTGGATCTTCCGCGGCCTTCCGGTGCTGCTGCAGATCCTCCTCTGGTACAACCTGGCGCTGGTGTTCCCGGTCATCGACATCCCGTTCCTGGTCCACGAGCAGACGAACGTGCTGATCAGCGCGTTCACCGCCGCGTTCCTCGGCCTGGCGCTCAACGAAAGCGCGTACATGGCCGAGATCGTCCGGGCCGGGCTCAACAGCGTCGACAGTGGACAGACCGAGGCGGCGAAGTCGATCGGCATGACGCCGGCCGCGACGCTGCGCCGGGTCGTGCTGCCGCAGGCCATGCGCGTGATCATCCCGCCGACCGGCAACGACTTCATCAACATGCTCAAGGGCACGTCGATGGCGTCGGTGATCGGCGTGACCGAGCTGATCCACGCGGCGAACAACATCTCGTCGAACAACCTGCTGGTGATGGAGACCCTGCTGGCCGCGGCCGTCTGGTACATGGTCGTGGTGACCGTCGCCGGGGTGGGCCAGCACTACCTGGAGCGCTCGTTCGGCCAGGCCGATCGTGGGCCGCTCGCCCGCGCGGGCAAGGCGTTGCGCGGCGTGCCGCTGGTGAGGAGTGCCCGTGTCTGAGCCACTGCTACGCGCCGTCGGCGTCAAGAAGTCCTACGGTCACACCGAAGTCCTCGGCGGCATCGACCTCGAAGTCCACAAGGGACAGGTCGTCTGCCTGCTCGGCCCGTCCGGCGCCGGGAAGAGCACCTTCCTGCGCTGCATCAACCACCTGGAGACGATCGACGCCGGCCAGATCTGGGTCGACGGCGAGCCGATCGGCTTCCGGCAACGCGGCGGGAAGCTGTACGAACTGCGCGAGCGCGACGTCGCCCGCCAGCGCCGGGACATCGGCATGGTGTTCCAGCGGTTCAACCTGTTCGCGCACCGGACCGCGCTGGAGAACGTCGTCGAGGGCCCGATCCGGGTGCTCGGCCTGAAGCCCGACGACGCCCGCAAGCAGGGGCTCGAGCTGCTCGACCGCGTCGGGCTCGCGCACCGCGCCGACGCCTACCCGGCGCAGCTGTCCGGCGGGCAGCAGCAGCGCGTGGCGATCGCGCGGTCGCTGGCGATGAAACCGAAGCTGATGCTGTTCGACGAGCCGACGTCGGCACTCGACCCGGAGCTGGTCGGGGAGGTGCTGGAAGTGATGAGTACGTTGGCGGGGGAGGGGATGACGATGGTCGTCGTGACGCACGAGATGAGCTTCGCCGCAGAGGCCGCCGACGAGGTGGTGTTCCTGGCCGACGGCGCCGTCGTCGAGACCGGGCCGCCGTCGGAGGTCTTGAGCGCGCCGAAGCACGAACGCACCCGGCAGTTCCTGGCGAGGATCCTCGCGTGACGCGGATTTCGCCCCGGTACCTGCTCCAGTTCGACGAGCCCGCCGGCTACCTCGACTTCGCCCGGTTCGGCCCGCCGTCGCACGCGGTGCTCGACACCACGGCCGCCCTGCTCGACCAGGCCACCACCGCCGGTCCATCCACTGTGGACGAGCTGATGCGGCAGGAGATCCGGGCCAAGGCCGCCGCCGCGCGGCTGTCCGGTTCGGACACCGACCACACCGTGCTGCTCCCGCACACCAGCTTGGGGCTGTTCCAGGCCGCGTTCCACAGCTCCGGCGAAGTCCTGGTGTCGGCGGCGGAATTCCCCGCCAACACCTACCCGTGGGCGCGCGCCGAACAGGCCGGGCGCCTCACCGTGCGGCGGCTGACCGGCGGTTACGTCACGCCGGAGCGGGTCGCTTCCGCGTTGACGCCGGAGATCACCACGGTGAGCGTCAGCGCGGTCGACTTCCGCACCGGGTTCCGCGCCGACCTGGCCGCGCTGCGCGACGTCGTCGGCGACCGGCTGCTGGTCGTCGACGGCATCCAGGGCTTCGGCGTGGTCGAGGCGCCGTGGGAGGTCGCGGACGTGCTGGTCGTCGGCGGGCAGAAGTGGCTGCGCGCGGGCTGGGGGACCGGCTTCGCGGTGCTGTCCGACAACGCGCTCGAGCGGATGGACCCGGTGCTGTCGGGCTGGACCGGCGCGCGCGACCCCGGCCTGTTCGACGACGAGATCCACGCCCCCGACGCCACCGCGCAGGCCTGGTCGATCTCCAACCTCAGCCCGATCACTTCGGGTGCGTTCGCCGAAGCCCTCGAACTCGTCGAGGACGCCGGGGTGCCCGCCATCGCGGCGCGGATCGCCGAGCGGATCGGGTCGTTCGAGGAGGTGCTGGCCTCGTGCGGCGCGGAAGTGGTTTCGGCAACCGGGCGGCGGGCGGGGATCCTGGCGTTCACGCTGCCCGGCCACCCCGCCGAGCAGGTCGGCGCGGCGCTGGCCAACGCCGGGATCGCGGCGACCGTGCGGCCCGAGCACGTCCGCCTGTCGCCGCACGCCTCGACACCGGCGGCCGCGGCGGACCTGCTGCGCGCCGCGCTGGAGACGTTGACCAAGCCGCGTGAGCCGCTGGCCGTCCCCGCCGCGGGTGCGACCACGCACGAGGTGCTCACCGCGCTCGTCCCGGCGATCCCGGGGCTGGCGGCGATGCTGGGGCCGGGCAACGAAGTACTGCTGCACGACCTGAGCCGGCTGCCGGATTCGATCGTCGCCATCGCCGGCGACCTGACCGGCCGCAGCGTCGGCGGGCCGATGACCGACCTGCTGCTCGGCCTGGTCCGCCGCGGCACCACGCAGGACCTGACGAACTACCGCACGCACGGCCCGGACGGGCGGCCGATCCGCTCGTCGACGCTGTTCCTGCGCGACGCCGACGGGATCGCGGTCGGCTGCCTGTGCGTCAACAGCGTGGACGCGTCGGCTCCGGCCGGCGGCAACGGCGAGCCGGAGACTTTCCCACCGGACGTCGACAGCCTGCAGCGGTTCCTCGTCGACCGGGCGGTCACCAAGGCCGGGATCCCGGTGGACCTGATGAAGAAACGGCACAAGGCCGCGGTGGTCCGGGAACTCGACGAGGCCGGTTATTTCCTCATCAAGGACGCGGTGGACCACCTGGCCGGGCGGCTCGACGTCACGCGCTACACGATCTACAACTACCTCAACGAAATTCGCGCCTGACCCTGCCCGAACGGACCTTGTTCCCGGGGTTTAGCGAGGCGCACCATGGCGCGCATGACCGAACCGGACACCCGCGCGCTGGTGCGGCTCGAAGCGGAGGGCGGCGCCGACGAGGAGGAACTCGACCGGCTCGCCCGCCGGCTGCGCGCCGAGCTGGGCGAGCTGGACGTCGACCTGCTGGCCGCGCCGGGCGAGCTCCCCGCGGGCGCGAAGGCCGCGGACCCGGTGACGATCGGCTCGCTGGTGGTGGCGTTCAGCGCGGCCGGCGGCGTGTTCCCCGGCCTGGTGGAGACGCTGCGCGAGTGGCTGGGCCGCCAGGCGGGCAAGCACCGGATCAAGGTGACGCTCGACGGGGACACCGTCGAGCTGGAGCGGGCGACGTCGGCGGAGCGCCAGGAGCTGATCGACGCCTTCGTCCGGCGGCACGCCTAGCGCGGTGGTCCGGTGGTCGTGAGTGTTGAGTCGGGTTAGAACCCGACTCAACACTCACGACCAGCCGCGGCAGGAGTGCTACGGGCCCTCGGGTGGGGTTGGCATGGGGGCCGGTTTTGCGCCGCGCATGCGTTCCTCGGTCCAGTAGTCCGGGTCGGTCTGGACCGCCGGTCCGCCGGCGACCTCCGGACCGGCGGGTGCGGCCGGCCCGGTGGGGTCGGCCGCACCCGCTGCGCCCAGCCACCCGGCGACGGCGGAGGCACCCAGCGCGACGGCCGCCGCGACCAGCGCCACCACCACTACCGTGCGCCTGGTGCTCACGGGTGCCTCCCTACGGGGTGTGGTCCTTCGCCGCGTTGAAGACGTCCAGAACGTGGTTGTCGTAATACGGCCCGGAATTGTTCCCGTTCAGATTACCCTGCATGGCGCTGATCACGTAACCGAGACCGTTGGATTGGTAATCCTCGAGCCACGGCCCACCGCTGGAACCGCCGCCGAAATTGCAGCCGAGCCGATAGGCGTTGGCGCTCGGCCACCGGTCGGTCGTTCCCCAGCAGTACCACTGCACCTCGCCGCTGTCCCGGTCGCCCGGGTAACCCGCGATGTGCACGAAACGGCTGTAGCTCCCGTTGACCCGGAAGCCGTGGCCGCCCGCCGCGTCGACCACCCGCTGGCCGGAACTGTTGGTGTTCGTCACGACGAACGCGAAGTCCCGCTGCCAGTCGTTGCGCACCGACCAGCCCGTGGAGTAGTGGAACCAGTAGGCGGAGAACCGCCCCCGCGGCTGGGAGCCGTGGTCGTAGCCCGGGATGAAGACCCAGTTCAGCATGACCTGGCCGTTGCCGCCGCCGACGATCGAGCAGTGGCCCGCGGTCACGACGAGCCGCTTCGAACCGCTGTTCAAGGCGCTGCCGGAACACATGTAGTTCTTGTTGTCCCGCGGGTCGAGGAAGTAGATCTTGCCGTTGGTGTAGGAGAACCAGGCGTCCTGGGTCGTCTTGTCGCCGGCCGCGGGCGCCGCCGGATCGCTGGCGGTCACGGCTTTCGCCGTCACGGCAGGCAGTTCCTTGTCCGTGGTGCCGGCGGGTGCGACGACGGGAATGGCCGACGCGAGCCGCGACGGCGTCCAGTAGTCGTCGACGATCCGCTGCGCCTCCTCGCCGGAGGCTTGCCGCTGAGCACCGGTTTTCCCGTCCCGCACGAGCGCGGCGGAGCCGACCAGCGAATCGGTTTCCGCCGCGGTCGCGGCGGTGGCCGGCACGGCGCTCAGCACCGACGCCGCGAGCGTCACGCCGGAAATGACGGCAAGCAGCGATCTTCGTTTGAACATCATCTTTTCCCCCTCGATTGTTTTCCGGCCGCAATGTGGCCGGCCTCGGCATGACCGTACCGAGATGATTTTGGGGGAACAACCCGCCGCTTGGCAGAAGGGGTTGCGCGCCACGGCGCATTTCCGGTTGCTCGGCCACGGTGGGAAATCGTGGCCGTCCACGGGTTCTGCTCGATATTTTCCGTCGATCGAACCCGGGTTCGATCACTCCGAAAAGGACTCCACCGCGTCCGCGGCCGCCGCGAGGCCGCCGTGCCCGCGGATCTCCGCCTTCAGCTCCGCCAGCCGCGCCGCCACCGAGGCCGACGACGACACCTCCTCGACCGCCGCCCGCAGGGACTCCGCCGTCACCGAGCCGGCGGGCAGGTGCCGTCCGACCCCCAGCGCTTCGAGCTGGGCCGCGTTGCCGAACTGGTCCGCGGCCTGCGGGATCGCCACCGAGGGCACGCCGAACCACAGCGCTTCCGTCGCCCCGCCCATGCCCGCGTGGGTCACGAACGCCGTCGCCGCTTCGAGGACCGCCAGCTGCGGCACGCTTTCGTGCACCTCCACCGAGTCCGGCAGCGGACCGAGGTCGGCCGGGGACACGTGCTTGCCCAGGGAAATCACCACGTGCCAGTCTTCGGCGAACGCCGAAACGCAGGCGCGGTAGACGTCGAGCTGGTCGTTGTACGCCGTCCCGAACGACACCAGCAGCACGCGGCGGCCCGACGACGGCGGCGTCCACGACCGGTCGGCCAGCCGGGCGGGGTCCAGGCACGGCCCGACGAACCGGACGTGCGGACCGACCCGGCCGGCGTGCGGTTGCATGGCGCGCGGGATGAGCGACAGCACGTGGGCCGGGTGGCCGATCCACTCCCACGGGTCCGCGGTGATCCCGTTCTCCCGCAGCCAAGCGGAATACGTGGCCGCGTAGTCCACTCCGGACGGTGACGCCTTGATCGGCGCCATCACCTCGGCCATGTCCTCGTCGTACCCGTCCCACGCCACCAGCGTCGGCGACAGCTGCACGGCGGGAACGCCGTACCGCTCGCCGAGCAGCGGCGCGCCCAGCCCGCCGATGTCGTACAGCAGGAGATCGGGCCGGTCGTCGTCGAACGCCGCGGTCAGCCGCGGGTGGACCGCGATCGCTTCGTCGAGGAAGACGCGCATCGCCTCGGCCGGGTCGTCCGGCCACACCGCCGCTTCCCCGAGCGGGAAGATCGTCGGGTGAGCCACGACCGCGGCGCCGGTCGGCTCGACCAGCGACGCGAGCGGCTCACCGACGACGTAGGACACCCGGTGCCCACGGCGCACCAGCTCGCCGATCAGGCCCAGCGACGGGTAGACGTGACTCGGCGCGGTGCAGCCGACCATGACGATGTGCGTGCGCGACATGATCATCGACCGTAGCGGAGCCCGAATGCGCCGTGCCATCCGATTTCCGCCTTTAGTAGGGCCCTGCCCCTTCGTACCTGCCCGGAAAGCGCGTCCGGGACTAGGGTTCACCCGCCCGAAGTCGCAGGGGAAAGGGAGAAAACAGTGAGACGTGCCGTTTTCGCCGCGGTGGCCGCCGCCGCGGTGGCGTCCACGCTCGTGGCCGCGCCGGCCGCGAGCGCCGCGCCCGCGAAGGAGGCGTCGATCGCCTGGGGTGCGTGCACCGATCCGACGCTCGTCGCCGCCGGGGCCGAGTGCGGGTTCCTGGGGGTGCCGCTCGACTACCGCAAGCCGGCCGGGGAGCAGGTGCAGCTCGCCGTCAGCCGCGTCAAGCACAAGGTGCCCGACGCGCAGTACCAGGGCGTCATGCTCACCAACCCCGGTGGGCCCGGCGGGTCCGGCCTGCTGCTGGCCACCCGCGGGCCGCGCGTGCCCAATCACGCCGGGGACGCCTACGACTGGGTCGGCTTCGACCCGCGCGGTGTCGGTTCCAGCAAGCCCGCGCTGAGCTGCGACCCGAACTACATGGACTACAACCGTCCCCAGTACGTGCCGTTCACCCCGCAGCTGGAGAAGACCTGGCTGAACCGCTCCAAGGGGTATGCCGAGGCCTGCGCGAAGAACAACTCCAAGGCCCTGCTGGAGAACATGAAGACGACGGACACGGTCCAGGACATGGACTCGATCCGCAAGGCGCTCGGCCAGCGGCAGCTCAACTTCTACGGCTACTCCTACGGCACCTACCTCGGCCAGGTGTACGGCACGCTGTACCCGCAGAACGTGCGCCGGATGGTGCTCGACTCGACGGTCGACCCGCGCGGCGTCTGGTACGGCGACAACCTCAACCAGGACATCGCCTTCGACCAGAACATCCTCATCTGGTTCGGCTGGCTCGCCCAGCACGACGACGCCTACCACCTCGGCAAGACGCAGTCCGCGGTGCAGCGCGTGGTCAACGAGCAGCTGCTCAAGGCGCAGTTCAACCCGGCGGGCGGCGTGATCGGCCCGGACGAGATCCTCGACGTCATCCAGCAGGCCAGCTACTACCAGCTGCGGTGGACGCTGCTGGGCGACGCGCTGTCCCGGTTCGTCAACAACGGTGACTGGCAGAACTGGAAGACGCTGTTCGAGGCCTTCGGCGGCCGCGGCGACGACAACGGCTACGCGGTCTACCTCGCCGTGCAGTGCACCGACGTCCAGTGGCCGCAGAGCTGGAACCAGTGGAAGCGCGACAACTGGAAGACCTTCACCAAGGCGCCGTACTTCACCTGGCAGAACGCCTGGTTCAACGCGCCTTGCCTGTACTGGCCCGCGAAGGCCGGGAAGCCGACCAAGATCGACGGCAAGGGCGTGCCGAGCGTCCTGATGATCGACGAGACGCTCGACGCGGCGACGCCGTTCGAGGGCAGCCTCGAGGTCCGCAGCCGCTTCCCGGGTGCGTCGCTGATCTCCGAGCCGGGCGGCACCAGCCACGCGATCACCCCGCGCGGCAACGCCTGCGTCGACAACAAGATCGCCGACTACCTGGCGACGGGCGCGCTCCCGGCCCGCAAGCCGGGTCGCACGGCCGACGTCGAGTGCGCCCCGCTGCCGCTGCCGACGCCACCGGCGCCGACCGCCGCGAAGGCTGACGTCGCCGCGACGCAGGGCCTGGTTGCCGGGCGGTTCGCCGGCTGACCTGCGGAAACCCTGAAGAACGGGGTGTCGGGCCCAGTGCCCGGCACCCCGTTTTTCGTGCTTTCCGACGCCGGGGGCTTTGAAGGTGCGTGGACTTTGTGTTACAAAGTGCAGGTCGAGTTTGAAACGCAAAGTCCACGAAAGGGGGACGCCATGACTGGGGGACCGGCGTTCGCACTCCACGGCCTGACCAAGCGGTTCGGCCGGGTCACGGCGGTCGGCGGCGTGTCCGTCGAGGTCGCGCGCGGCGAGGTCGTCGCGCTGCTCGGGCCGAACGGCGCGGGCAAGTCGACCACCGTCGACATGCTGCTCGGGTTGACCAAGCCGGACGCGGGGGAGGTGACCGTCGCGGGTGGCAGCCCGCGCCAGGCCGTCGACCGGGGGCTCGTCGGCGCGATGATGCAGAACGGTGCGCTGCTGCCGGACGTCACGGTCGGCGAGATCGTCGACCTCGTCGTTTCGACGCACGCGAAGCCGCTGCCCGCGGCCGAGGTGCTCGCCCGCGCCGGCCTGACGGACCTCGTCAAACGCCGCTGCGGCAAGCTTTCCGGCGGCGAGCGCCAGCGGGTCCGGTTCGCGCTCGCGCTGGCCGGCGACCCGCAGCTGCTCGTACTCGACGAGCCGACCGCCGCGATGGACGTCGACGGCAGGCGGGCGTTCTGGGCGGCCATCCGCGAGTTCGCCGCCACCGGCCGGACCGTCCTGTTCGCGACGCACTACCTCGCCGAGGCCGAGGACTACGCCGACCGCGTGGTGCTGATGCGCCACGGCGCCGTCGTCGCCGACGGCCCGGTCGCCGAGGTCCGGGCCGCGGTGTCCGGCCGCGTGCTCAAGGCGGTCGTGCCCGGCGCGACCGAAGCCGACCTGGCCGCGCTGCCCGGCGTCACGAGCGTGCAGCTGCGCGCCGGCCGCGCCGAGCTGGCCTGCGCGGACTCCGACGCCGCCGTCCGCGCCCTGCTCACCGCGCACCCGCTGGCCGCCGACATCGAAATCGCCGCGCTGGGCCTCGAAGAGGCTTTCCTGGCGCTCACCGCCGAGGAGGCCGCCGCGTGAACACCACCTACCTGACCCTCGAGATCAAGCGGATCGCCCGCAGCCCGCAGTTCACGATCTTCACCATCGGCATGCCGGTGGTCATGTACCTGCTCTTCGGTGCCATCTTCGGCGACTACGTCCTGGACAACGGCTTGCATTCGAGCACGCAGACGATGATCGGCATGGCCGCGTACGGCGCCAGCGGCGGTGCCTTGTTCACCGGCACCCGGGTGGCGCAGGAGCGCACGGACGGCTGGCAGCGCCAGCTCCGCCTGACGCCGATGCGCGGCCCCGGCTACCTCGCCGTCAAGGTCGCGTCGGCGATGGCCGTCGCCCTGCCGGTGCTGCTCGCGATCTTCCTCGTCGGCTTCCTGCGCGGCGAACCGCTCACCATGGCCGAATGGGGCCGTCAGCTGGTGTTCCTGTGGGCGGCCACGCTCCCGTTCGCCGTCCTCGGCCTGGCCATCGGCCTGTTCGGCAAGGGCGACACGGTCGGCGCGGTCACCGGCGCGCTCATGATGCCGCTCGGCATGCTCGGCGGGCTGTGGATCCCGCTGGAGATCCTGCCCGGCTGGATGGCGACGGTGGCGCACTTCGTGCCGACGTACTGGCTGCGCCGGGTCGGTCTCGACCCCCTGACGCACGCGTCCGGGACGTGGGTGGCGGTGCTCGTGCTGGCCGGCTGGCTGATCGTGCCGGCACTGGTCGTGATGCGCCGGTTCCGGCTGGACACGGCGCGGCTCTAGCTGCGTGTTAGCTTCCGTGCAGGTGTACGGGAGAGGGGCGGTCCGGGTGGAAGACGAGCCGATGTCGGCCGAGGAGTCGCTGAACCTCATCGCTCAGCAGTCGCGGCGCAACCAGCGCGAATTCGGCGGTGGCCCGGCGCGGATGCTCGCGGCCTGGGCGTTCGCCTGGATCGTCGGCTGGGGCTTCACCTACCTCACCACCCGGTCCTGGGTGGCGGTGCCCGGCTGGGTGGCCGGCGCGATCGTCGTCCCGGTGCTGTTCCTCGGCGCCATGGCCTACACGACGTACGCCAGCATCCGCACCGGCCGCGGCATCCGCGGGCCGTCCCGCACGGTCGGCGCGATGTACGGCTACGGCTGGGCGCTCGCCGCGCTCGGGCTGATGGTCGTGGACATCCGGATCACGCAGTTCCAGGTGCTCTCGGCGGATCAGGTGTCGCTGCTGTGGTCGGGCACCTGGCTGCTGATCACCGGCGTGATGTACCTGGCGGGCGGCATGGTCTGGCAGGACAAGCTGATGTACGGCCTCGGCGCGTGGATGATCGTGTCGGCGGCGGCGAGCGTCCTCGTGGGCTACCCGCACAACTTCCTCGTGCTCACGGTCTGCGGCGGTGGCGGTTTCCTGCTCGCCTCGATCGTGTACTTCGCCCGTGAGAAGCGCCGATGAGCGACCTGCCGCAGCTCGACCCGGTCATCCACGCCCAGGCGCGGTTGCGGGTCACCGTCGCCCTCGCCGGGCTGCGCACCGGCGACCAGATCACCTTCCCTCGGCTGCAGCAGCTCCTGGACATGACGGCCGGCAACCTCTCGACGCACCTGCGCAAGCTCGAGGACGCCGAGTACGTCGAGATCACCAAGGCCTACGAGCACCGCACGCCGGTCACACTGGTCCGGCTCACGGCGGCCGGCCGCGCGGCGTTCGAGAGCTACACCCAGGCGCTCCACCAGCTGCTGGACGCCACCGGCGGCGACTGACGTGGCCCGCTGGGTGATCCACCTCGACCTGGACGCCTTCTACGCCTCGGCCGAGCAGCTCACCCGCCCGACGCTGGCCGGGCGCCCGGTGCTCGTCGGCGGCCTCGGCCCGCGCGGGGTCGTCGCCGGCGCGAGCTACGAGTCGCGGGCGTTCGGCATCAAGTCGGCCATGCCGATGGCCCAGGCGCGGCGGCTGCTGCCGGCGAACGGCGTCATCGTGCCGCCGCGGTTCCGCGTCTACGAGCGGCTCAGCCAGGAGGTGTTCGCCGTCGTCTCCGCGGTGGCGCCGGTGCTGGAGAAGATCTCCCTCGACGAAGCCTTCGCCGAACCACCGTCGCTCGTCGGTGCTTCACTCGACGCCGTCACGGAGTTCTGCGCGTCGTTGCGGGCGCGGATCCGGGCGGAAACCGGGCTGGTGGCGTCGATCGGCGCGGGCAACGGCAAGCAGATCGCGAAGATCGCGTCCGACGAAGCCAAGCCGGACGGGCTGCTGGTCGTGCCGCAGGGCACCGAACGCGAGTTCCTGGCGCCGCTGCCGGTGCGCGCGCTGTGGGGGATCGGCCCGGTGGCGGAGGGCAAGCTGCGGTTCATCGGCGTCCAGACGCTGGGGCAGCTGGCGGCACTGTCCGAACAGGATGCGGTCGCCACGCTCGGCGGCGTGGTCGGCCGCGATCTGCGCCGGCTCGCGACCGGCGCCGACGACCGCCCGGTGGCCGGGCGCGCGGAGACCAAGCAGGTCAGCGCCGAAACGACGTTCGACACCGACATCAAGGACCTGCCGACGTTGCGGGCGGAGGTCCGCCGCATCGCCGTCGGTGCGCACCAGCGCCTGCTCAAGGCCGAGCGCGTGGCGCGGACGGTGGTGATCAAGCTGCGCCACACCGACATGCACACGGTGACCCGCTCGGAGACGATCTCCGCCCCGACCGACGACCTGGCCGAGCTGGCGGCGACGGCCGAGCGCCTGCTGCTCGACCCGGCGGAGTTCGGTGGCATCCGGCTGGCGGGCGTGGCCTACAGCGGCCTTTCGGTGCCCCACCAGGACGCGCTGTTCACCCTGGCCGCCCCTCCGGTGCCTGCGGCGTCGACGGTGGTCACCGCGGCCACCCCGGCGCCGGCGGCCCCTTCGGAGTGGCGCCAGGGCGACGACGTGGTCCACGAGGAGTTCGGCACGGGCTGGGTCCAGGGCGCGGGCCACGGCCGCGTGACGGTCCGCTTCGAGCACCGCACCAGCGGCCCCGGCGTGGCCCGCACCTTTCCCCAGACCGACCCGTCCCTCCGCCGCGGCGACCCCGGCGACTGCCTGCGCTGACCGGTCGTGAGTGTTAAGGAGGGTTCTAACCCTCCTTAACACTCACGACCTACTCGGCGGAGCAGCCCTGGAGCTTGGCCACTTCCTGGCCGGCCAGCAGGAACGCGCCGACGCCGTAAGCCGCGGTGTCGGTCTGGCGTGCGGTGGCCGGGCGGTCGCCCACCGGCTGGACGTAGCCGACCTTGCCGTCGGCCTGCAGGGCCGTCGTCGACAGCGCCGTCCACGCCTTGTCGACCACCGGGCGGAAGCGCGAAGCCGGGAGGATGCCCGCGTTGACGCCCCAGCCGATGCCGAACGCGAAGAACGCCGTGCCGCTGGTCTCGGGGCCGCCGTGGTTGCGCGGGTTCAGCAGGTCCGCGTTCCAGAAACCGTCACGGCGCTGCACCGACGCCAGCGACGAGGCCATCTTCTGGTACACCCGCAGGTATTCCGGCCGTCGCACGTCGTCGGACGGCAGCACCTGCAGGACCTTCGTCAACGCCGCCAGCGCCCAGCCGTTGCCACGCGACCAGAACACGCCCGAGCCGGTGAACCGCGCGTCGCGGTACCACAACCCCGTGCGCTCGTTGAACAGCTTGCGCTCCGAAGACCGGAAGAGCTGGTCCATCGCGTCCAAATAGGACGGATCGTGGTCGATCAGGCTCATCCGCGCGAACGACGGCATCGCCATGTTCAGCGCGTCGACGTAGTTCCAGTAGTCGCGGTGGCCCGCCCGCACGGACGCCACCTCGTCCTGGATCCGGGTGCGGATCGAGTCGAGCGGGATCTCCGGGTGGAAGTAGGTGTAGAGGTCCAGGTACGCCTCGCCGGCCGCCTGGTTGTCGGGGAAGAACGGGCGTTTCGGGTCGGACGGCAGCTGGTAACCGTTCGCCTGCGCCCACGGGTACGTCTTGTGGTTGGACTGGCCGGTGGTCCGGACCAGTGCCAGGTTGCCGACGTGGAACGTCGCGTTCTGCCAGTCCGCCGGGTCGGGGTTCGTCCCGTTGGCGGCCCAGTAGTTGCCCGCGGCGACCATTTCGTCCGCTACGGCGCAGGAAACGGCGGCGGACGCGACCGGCGCCGTCAGCAAACTGCCCGCCACGGCCGCGGCCGCGAGCACGCCGAAACCACGAATACCCGGGAAACGCATGGAAGCGTCCTCCTCAGCACGTCATGGCGGCGGGTCGGTCGCAGCGAGTGAAGCGCTTCCCGCTGGGCGTGTCAAGGTGCCGGTGAGCGGTACGGCGCAACGGTTTCCAGCAATCTCCGTGACGCGGCTTCGGCGCCGTCGGCGTTCTTCGCCAGCACCAGCGTCAGCACGCGGGAATGCGCGACGAGCTCCATCGGCTCGCCGTGCGCCTGCAACGCCGCCACGACCGGCACCCGCAACTGCGCGATGAGCGCGTTGCCCGAGGCGCGGATCAGCGCCGCGTGGAACCGCGAGTCGGCTTCGCGGAACGCCGCCGCGTCGGACCGCTCGACGGCGTCCGCCATCAGCTCGTACGCCGCGGCCATCGCCGACAGCTCGTCGGGCCGCCGGTGCCGCGCGGCCATCCGCGCCGCCTGCGGTTCGAGCATCAGCCGCAGTTCCAGCAGCTCCCGCAGGTGCTCGCCGCGGTCGGGACCGCCGACGCGCCAGGCGATGACGTCCGGGTCGATCGCGTCCCACGACTCGGGCGGCAGCGTCCACGTGCCTACCCGCGGGCGCGCGGTCACCATGCCCTTGGACTCCAGCACGCGCAGGGCCTCGCGCACCACCGTGCGGGACGCCGAGAAGCGCCGCCCGAGCTCCTCGGGGACGAGCGGCTGCCCGTCCCCGAGGACGCCTTCGACGATGAGCCGCCCCAGCTCGTCGACGATCCGGGCGTGGAGGTTCACCCGCTACTCGGGCAGGCCGACGCGGCGCTCCCCGCTGCGCAGCTGCTGCAGCACGACCGCGATCACGAGCAGGGCACCGTGGGCGACGTTCTGCCAGAACGGGTTGATGCCGAGGCCGGACATGCCGTTGTCGAGCACGCCCAGGATGATCACCGCGAGCACGGTCGAGATGATCGACCCGCGGCCGCCCTTGAGCATCGTGCCGCCGAGCGCGGCGCCGGTGACGGCCTGCAGCTCCAGGCCCTCGGACCCGGACACCGGCTGGCCCGAGCCGGTCCGCGCGGTGATCAGGATGCCCGCGACCGCCGCGACCACGCCGGCGAGGGCGTAGACGCCGATGATGTACCGGTTGATGTTGATGCCGGCCAGCCGCGCGGCCGTGTCGTTGCCGCCGATGGCGTAGACGTTGCGGCCGATGTCGGTGTACTTGAGCAGGAAGTGCAGCATCGCCGCGACGATCAGGAACACCCACACGAGCGACGGCAGGCCCGCGATCGCGCCCTTGGCCAGGAAGATGAACAGGTCGTCGCCGCCGGTGTAGCCCTGCGACTTGCCGTCCGAGATCACCTGCGCGACACCCTTGTAGGTGGCGAGCATGGCCAGCGTCGCGACCACCGGGTTGACCCGGCCGAAGATGATGATCATGCCGTTGATCAGGCCGCAGAGGATGCCGACGCCGATCGCGGCGAGGATGCCGACCCCGGCGCTGCCGGTCGAGGTGAACACCATCGCCGAGATCACCGACGCGAGCCCGGCCATCGACCCGACCGAGATGTCCAGCGCGCCCAGGATGATCACCAGGGTCTGGACCAGGGCCAGCAGCCCCATGATGGTGATCGCGCTGCCGATCAGCAGCAGGTTGTTGGTGCGCAGGAAGTTGTCGTTCAGGATGCTCAGCAGGACGATCAACGCGATCAGCGTGATGATCAGGCTGGAGTTCTGCACGCCGATGCCGGTGAGCACGCGGCGTGCGGCGCTCGGTTGCGCCGGGGCGGCCGGAGCCGCGGTTTCCTTCGTGGGCGTACTCATGCGCCGATCTCCTGGGCTTCTTCCACGGCTGGTTCGGTTTCGGGGATGGCGAGGGTCAGCACGGCTTCCTCGGTCGCTTCTTCACGGCCGATCTCGCCGGCGAGCCGTCCGGCGCGCATCACGAGGATGCGGTCGGCGAGCGTCAGCACCTCGGGCAGGTCGGAGGAGATGACCAGCAGCGCGATGCCTTCGGCTGCTAGGCCGTCGATGATCCGGTAGATCTCGGCCTTCGCGCCGACGTCGACCCCGCGCGTCGGCTCGTCGAGGATCAGCAGCTTCGGCCGCCGCGCGAGCCAGCGCGCCAGCACGGCTTTCTGCTGGTTGCCGCCGGACAGCTTGCGGACTTCCTGCTCCATCGACGGCGTCCGCACGCGAAGCTCACGCACGTACTCCTCGACGAGCGCGCGTTCCTTCGCGCGCTTCACGACGCGGAAGCGGCGAAGGCGGTCCAGCACCGAGATGGAGATGTTGTCGCGGACGGACCGCTGCATGAGCAACGCGTCCGTCTTGCGCTCTTCGGGCGCGAAGCCGATGCCGGCCTTCACGGCGTCGCCGGGATTGCTCGCGCGCAAGCGCTTTCCGTCGAGCGTGACGGTGCCCGAGCGGATCGGCAGGTCGCCGACGATCGCGCGGGCCAGCTCCGAACGCCCGGCGCCGACCAGCCCGGCCAGGCAGACGACCTCGCCCGCGCGGACCCGCAGCGAGATGCCGGTGACGTCGTCGGTCGTGACGTCGTCGAGCTCCAGCACGACGTCGCCGGTGTCCTGCGTGACGCGGCGCTCGAGGGCCGAGAGGTCGCGACCGATCATCATCCGGACCAGGCCGGGTTCGTCGGTCTCCGAAACCTGCTGGACGCCGACGAGCTTGCCGTCGCGCAGCACGGCGACGCGGTCGGCGAGCTGGAAGATCTCCTTCATCCGGTGGGAGACGTAGACGACCGCGACGCCGCTGTCGCGCAGCCGGCCGATCAGCCGGAACAGTGCCTCCACCTCGTGCTCCGAGAGCGACGACGTCGGTTCGTCGAAGGCGATCACCTTCGGCGGGGTGGCCGCGGTGAGCACGCGCAGGATTTCGACGATCTGCCGTTGGGCGGCCGACAGCTTGACGCCGAGCGTCGCCGGGTTGAGTACGCCCTCGAAGCCGTACTCGGCGAGCGCGTCCTGCGTGGCCTTGATGAGCGTGCGGCGGTTGAAGACCCGGGCCTTGGCGGGGAGCTCGCCAACGAAGACGTTCTCCGCCACCGAAACGTGCGGGATGATCTCGGGTTCCTGGTAGATCACGCGGACGCCGGCGGCCATCGCCGCGCGCGGGGTGTCGAACGCGACCTCGGTGCCGTCCAGCAGCAGCCGGCCGTCGTCCGGGCCCTGGTCGCCGGAGAGCACGCGCAGCAGCGTCGACTTCCCGGCGCCGTTCTCGCCCATCAGCGCGAGGACTTCGCCGGAGCGGAACTCCAGCGAGACGTCGTCGAGGGCGGTGACCCCGGAGAAGCGCTTGCCGATGCCCTCGACGGCGAGCGCGGGTGAAGAGGAGGACATGGTCGCCTTCCGTACGGCGGTCGTGAGTGTTTAGGACGGTTCTAACCGTCCTAAACACTCACGAGGGGTCGGTCAGGTGCAGTTGACGCCGGCCTGCTTGTAGTTGTCCTTGTTGACGATCGTGGTCTTCGCGATCGTCTCCGCGGGCAGCTCCTTGCCGTTCTTCACCTTGTCGACGAGCACCTGGATCGCCGAGCGGCCGACCTCGGCGCCGGAGATGTAGAGCGCGGACTTGTTGCCGGTGTCCTTGCCCGCGGCCCAGTCCTTGCAGGTGAGGTACGCGCCGAGCCCGACGCCGATGATGTTGTTCGCCTGCACGCCGGAGTTGGCGAGCGCGGTCACGACGCCCGTCTCGTTCTCGTCGTTGCAGCCCCAGACGACCCAGTGCTTGACTCCCGGGTTGGAGCCGATCACCGCGCCGGCGCGGTTCTGCGCGTCGACCGGCGAGTTGTCGGTGCCGACGTCGATCACCTGGACGCCGGGGTCGCCCGACTTCTGGAACGCGGCCTTCGCGGCGTTGACGCGGTCGGTGCAGACGGTGAGGTCCTGCTTGTAGGCGCTGATGATCTTCGTGTCGGCGGCGGTCCAGCCGGCGGCCTTGAACAGCTTCCCGGCCTCGGTGCCGACCGAGTCGCCCATCTGGCTGCCGTTGAAGCCGACGAACGCGGCCTTCGCGCCGGTGCCGTCCTTGATGACGTCGTCGGACGCGATGAGCGGGATGCCCGCGCTCTTCGCCTTGTCGATCACCTGCGGGCCGATGGCCTGGTCCGGGACGACGATGGCGACGCCGTTGGCGCCCTGCGCGACCGCCGCGTCGAGTTCGGTGATCGCCTTGTTGGCGTCCTGGCCGAGGTTGACGACCTTGAGCTCGACGCCGAGCTCCTTCGCCTTCTCCTGCGCGCCCTGGGCCTGCTCGACGAAGTACTGCTGGTCACCCTGCTTCTGCAGGTAGTACAGCGTGATCTTTCCGTTGGCCGGTGCCTGCTGCTGCGGGGCCGCCGTGTCCTTACCGGAGGAGCACGAGGCCATCAGGACGCCGGAAATCAAACAACAACCAACAACGCTCCAGGTGCGGGACCTGTGCGGGTATGTGGACATCGAGTGCTCCCATGGGACCGGGGACGAGTGTTGCGGGCCGGTTACTACCGAGTGACTGGTATTACAAAACACCCGTTCGTGGAGCGTCAAGCCGCAGTTAGCGGAGCGAGACCTACTCTCCGTAGTTGCATCGTGGCATTAGAGGGCGCCATTTATCGTATTTTTTCCCCGCTGGGCTGCGCGTTGTCCGGTTTTGTCCTGTGGGAATGTTCTGAGCGGTGTTGTCGACTGTGGTGGGAGTTGGTGATGACCGGGATGCCCTCTCTGCCGGGTTCGCCCGACTGGCAGGATGGCCGGACCACGTCAGGAGGGGGACCGATGACGAAGCACCGCGTCGCCGCGCTCGCCGGAGTCGCCGTCCTGGTGGCCGGCTGCAGCAGCCCGCCGCAGTCCGGCCCGGCCCCGACCCCGTTCCCGGAGACGGCGTCGTCCTCGGCGGCTGCCCCGGACGGCTCGTTCAGCGTCGTCGCGACCGGCGACGTCCTCATCCACCCCGCGCTGACCGAGCAGGCCGAGGCCGACGGCGGCGGCAAGATCGACTACCGGCCGCTGCTGGCCGGGATCCAGCCGCTGATCTCCGGCGCCGACCTCGGGATCTGCCACCTCGAGACGCCGCTGGCGCCGGAAGGCGGGCCGTACAGCGGGTACCCGTCGTTCAGCGCGCCGCCGGAGATCGCCGACGCGCTCAAGGACACCGGCTACGACACGTGCTCGACGTCGTCCAACCACACGATCGACCAGGGCGCCGACGGTGTGAAGCGGACCCTCGACAAGCTGGACGCGGTGGGCATCAAGCACACCGGCTCCGCGCGCTCGGCGTCGGAAGCGGCGAAACCCCTGGTCGTGGACGTCAACGGCGTCAAGGTGGCGCAGGTGTCGTACGCCTTCGGGTTCAACGGCATCAAGGTGCCGGCCGGCAAACCGTGGCTGGCCAACCAGATCGACGTCGACGACGTCCTGTCGGCCGCGCGGAAGGCGCGCGAGGCGGGGGCGCAGGTTGTGATCGCGAGCCTGCACTGGGGTGTGGAGTACCAGCACGAGCCGACGGCGGAGCAGCGGTCGCAGGCGAAGAAGATCCTGGCGTCGGACGACGTCGACCTGATCATCGGCCACCACGCGCACGTGGTCCAGCCGTTCGAGAAGCTCGGCGACAAGTGGGTGGCCTACGGGCTCGGCAACAGCATCGCCCGCCACTCCGAGCCCCGCGGCGACACGGAGGAGGGCGCGGCGGCACGGTTCCGGTTCGTGCGTGACGGCGAGCGGTGGAAGGTGGACAAGGCGGAGTATGTGCCGACGCTGATCAAGCTGGACGCGCCGATCCGCTTGGTCGACTTGTCGACTTCGGAGAGGTCGGGGCCGGTGACGAAGGCGTTGGCGGACACGGACAAGAACATCCTGAGCCTGAAGGCGGACGAGGACGGCTTGACCCGCCCCGGCAAGTGAGCTGCGCGGCCGGCCTGCTTCCCGCGGCGGGCGAGGCGCGGCGGGGGCCGCGTGGCGGTGCCGGGCCCTCGCGTGCGGGCGAGCCGGTCGATGACTCGCGCCCTGACGTGCGGATCGCGTGGGCGGTCGGCGGGCGAGGTGCGTCTGGGCCCGGGTGGCGGTGCCGGGCCTCGCGTGCGGGCGAGCCGGTGCGGTGGCTCGCTGTGGCTCGAGCGGGTCGCTCGGCGTGGGCACGTGCGGCCGCGCCGACCGCACGTGCTACCCCGTCGGCGCGCCAACCTGCGCGCCGAGCCATTCCCCCTCCGGACTCAGTGCGTCCGGGTCGTGATCAGCCGGGCCAGTGCCGCCAGCTCCGCCGCCGGGCGGGCGGCTGGGGTGACCGACGACAGCTCCCGCAGGCCCTTCGCCACCAGGGCCGCCGACTGGGCTTGGCTCCACTGGCGGCCGCCCGCTGACTCCACCAGCGCGGCCGCGCGGGTCAGTTGCGTGTCGTCCAGGGGGTCCGTGCCTTCGTAGAGCGACGCCAGCTCCGCGCCCGCCTCGGTGCCCGACGACAGCGCCGTCACCACCGGGAGGGACTTCTTGCGGTTCTGCAGGTCCGAGTACACCGGTTTGCCCGTCTCCGCGGGGTTGCCCCAGATGCCGAGCAGGTCGTCGACGTGCTGGAACGCCAAGCCCGCCGCCCGGCCGAACGCGCCGAACGGGGCCGCCGGGCGGGTGCCGTGGAGGGCGCCGAGTTCGCAGGCGGCGCCGATCAGGGCCGCCGTCTTGCCGGTGGCCATCCGGACGCACTCCGGTGGCGTCACGTCGTCGCGCTGCTCGAAGTCCAGGTCGGCGGCCTGTCCCTCCAGCAGGTCGAGCACGCCCTGCGAAAGCAGCTTCGCGCCTTCGGGAGTCAGTTCCTCGAACGCCAGGCTCAGCAACGCGTCCCCGGCGAGCACCGCGGGACCGGTGCCGAACACCGTCCACGCCGTCGGGCGGTGGCGGCGGGTCGTGTCGCCGTCCATGACGTCGTCGTGCAGCAGCGAGAAGTTGTGCACGAGCTCGACCGCGACGGCCGCGGGCACGGCGTCCGCCGGGTCGCCGCCCGCGGCTTCCGCGCACAGCAGGACCAGCGCGGGCCGCAACGCTTTGCCGCCGTCCGCGGACGACGGTTCGCCCTGCGCGTCCCACCAGCCGAAGTGGTAGCCGGCGACCCGCCGCATCGTGTCCGGCAGCCGTTCCGCGGCGGTGCGCAGCGCCGGGTCGACGAGGCTCTTGCTCCACGCGAGGACATCGGCGACGGAGCGGGGCGCGGTGCGCGCGTCCATGGTCGTCATGCGCGCCCGACCTCCACGTCGTCCAGTACGCCCAACGCATCCGGGACGAGTACGGCGGCGGAGTGGTAGGCGCTGACGAGGTAGGAGGTGATCGCGCGTTCGCTGATCCCCATCCACCGGACGTTCACCCCCGGCTGATGCTCATCCGGAAGCTCCTTAGGCCGTAGGCCGATCACTCCGGCGTCGTCTTCGCCGGTGCGCATCGCCAGGATCGACGTCGTGCCCGTCTCGGTCACCGGAATCTTGTCGCAGGGCAGGATCGGGACCCCGCGCCAGGTCTGGACGCGTTTCCCGTCCAGCACCGCAACATCCGGATACACCCGGTGGGCAGTACACGCCCGTCCGAACGCGGCGATGGCGCGGGGATGGGCGAGGAAGAACTTCGTTTTCCGCCTCCGGCACAACAAATCATCCATGTCCAACGGTGTTGGTGGCCCGGTGCGGGTGGTGAGACGGTGTTTGAGGTCGGTGTTGTGCAGCAGCCCGAAGTCGGTGTTGTTGATCAGGTCATGCTCCTGCCGCTCCCGCAACGCTTCCACCGTCAGCCGCAGCTGTTGTTCGAGCTGGTTGTGGGGGGTGTTGTAGAGGTCGGTGACCCGGTTGTGCACCCGCAACACGGTTTGGGCGACGGCGAGTTCGTATTCCCGCGGGGCCGGGTCGTAGTCGACATACGTCCCGGCCAGCAACGGTTCCCCGTCATGCCCGGCGGAGAGGTCGATGCTGGCTTCGCCTTTGCTGTTCTGCGGCTTCCGAGGTCGCGCGGCCGCCTCGGCGACATGCGTGCGCAGCGATTCCAGGCGCCCGTTGAGCCGGGCGAACACCGAGGCGGGCAGGACGAGGGCGGTGACGCGGGTGGCGGCGCGGGCGGTGAACCCCCAGGTCGCGTCGTCACGGGTGAGCAGGTCGGCGCCGAGGTGGTCGCCGTCGGTGGCGGTGGCCAGGGCGGCGTCGTCGCCGTAGGGGCCGGCGCGGTGGCGGGTGACTTTGCCGTGCGCGATCAGGATCAGCATGTCCAGCGGCGCCCCCTCGCGAAGGAGGACGGCGCCGGGGTCGTATTCGCGGTGCTCGAACGCCCCCGCCAACACCTGCAACGCGGCCTCGTCGGCGAAGTCCCGCAGCAGCGCGAGTTCGGTGAGTTCGGCGGGGACGACCTGGACCTGGGAGCCGGTGGTGTAGAAGGAGAGTTTGCCGTCGCCGAGGGTGTAGGTGAGGCGGCGGGTGACGCGGTAGCTGCCGGCGGGGACGTCGACCCAGGGGAGCTGGGTGAGCAGCCAGCGGGGGGTGATGCCGCGCATCTGGGGGCGGGATTTGGTGGTGGTGGCCAGGGTCCGCGCGGCCGCGACCCCCAACGCCTGCTGTGGGGTGGGTTCGGTCAGGGTCACGGCGGTCAGTGTTCCCGGCCGAGTTCGACGCTTTCCAGCACGGCGAGGGCGTCGGGGACGAGGACGGCGGCGGAGTAGTAGGCGGAGACGAGGTAGGAGATGACGGCCTGGTCGTTGATGCCCATGAACCGCACGTTGAGCCCGGGCTGGTATTCATCGGGCAGGCCGGTCTGGTGCAGCCCGATCACGCCTTGGGCGGCTTCGCCGGTGCGCATGAGCAGGATGGAGCTGGTGCGGGTGTCGGAGACGGGGATTTTGTTGCAGGGCAGCAGCGGGATGCCGCGCCAGGCGGGGACCTGGTGCCCGCCGAGGTCGACGGGGGTGGGGTAGAGGCCGGCTTGGGAGCATTCGCGGCCGAACGCGGCGATGGTGGCGGGGTGGGCGAGGAAGAAGGCGGGGTCTTTCCAGACCAGGGTGAGCAGTTCGTCGAGGTCGTCGGGGGTGGGTGGGCCGGTGCGGGTGGGGATGCGCTGGGCGAAGTCGGCGTTGTGCAGGAGCCCGAAGTCGGTGTTGTTGACCAGTTCGTGTTCCTGCCGTTCCCGTAGTGCTTCGACGGTCAGGCGGAGTTGTTGTTCGATCTGGTTGTGAGGCTGGTTGTAGAGGTCGGCGACGCGGGAGTGCACGCGTAGGACGGTCTGGGCGAGGGAGAGTTCGTATTCCCGCGGTGCGGCGTCGTAGTCGACGAAGGTGGCGGGCAGGTGGGGTTCGCCGTCGTGGCCGGAGGCCAGGGTGATTTCGGCTTCGCCGTGGTCGTTGGCTGCTGCGGTGCCGCGGGCGCGGTAGGTGTCGAGGTGGTGTTGGAGGGTGGGGAAGTGGGTGAGGAGGTCGTCGAAGGCGGTGCGGGGGAGGGTCAGGACGGTGCAGGCGGTGACGGCTTTGGCGGTGAATTCCCAGATGCCGTCGGTGTGGGTGAGGGTGGTGTCGCCGAAGTAGTCGCCGTCGGCGAGGGTGGCGAGGGTGGTGTGGTCGCCGTAGGCGCCGGTGCCGATTTTGGTGATTTTGCCGTGGGCGATGAGGAAGACCTGGTCGGCGGGGGAGCCGAATTCGACGAGGGTGTCGCCGGGTTGGTAGTGGTGTTGGGTGAAGCGGGTGGCGAGTTCGGTGAGGACGGTTTCGTCGTCGTAGCCGCGTAGGGGGGCGAGTTCGCCGAGTTCGGGTGGGATGACGCGGACGTGGGTGCCGGTGGTGGTGAAGGTGACGCGGCCGTCGCCGACGGCGTAGGAGAGGCGGCGGTTGACGCGGTAGGAGCCGGCGGTGACGTCGGTGAAGGGGAGGGCTTTGAGGAGCCAGCGGGTGGAGATGCCTTGCATCTGGGGGAGGGATTTGGTGGTGGTGGCGAGGGTGCGGGCGGCGGCCCGGCCGAGGCTTTGTGGTGCTTGTTCGGTGTTCGCCGGGTCGGTGACAGTCACAACCAAAACCACCCAATCATTCGCGTCGGAGTGAAATTCGCGCTGCCTGGCGAAGTCGCGGAATCAACATAGCAACGGCCTGCCGACGCACAATGCCACGATCGGGTCGTCGACGTCGATTGACGACGCGAGCGCCACCATTCCGCGCCTCGGCCGAGGAGAGTTCGTCACCCCGGGTGCGCGACCGTCACCCGGTCGGGAAGTGCCCTGTTCATAAGGGGAATGACTGGTCGCCGGCCGGAGTGGTGGTCGCCGTCCGAAGGGGGCGAACTGGGCCGAACCGGCGATGAACGCGGCCCGGGTGAGGCCACCCGGATGAATCGAACAATGTGCGGTTGTCCGGCCGGAAACCGGTGACTAACTTGGGTCGATCCCGGTGGCGAAAAGCCCCGGCGGGGAAAGGACGTTGATGAACATCTTCGTGACCGGTGGGCTCTGGGTGGCCGGCGCGGCCGTGGTCGGCGGCCTGATCGCCTACCTGGTCCGCCGGTTCGGCTGGGACGAAGGCCGGCCCGACAACAACGACGCGGCGGGCCAGGTGTTCACCATCGTCGGCGGGCTGCACGCGGTGCTGGTCGCGTTCGTGCTCATCTCGCTGTTCGACTCGGTCGGCTCCGCGAGCCAGGACGCGCAGACCGAGGCCGACAGCCTGGTCGCGGCCACCTGGGCGGCCGACGCGCTGCCCGCCGACACCAAGGACCGCGTGCGCCAGCTCGCCGTCGCGTATGCGCGCACGGTCGAGGAGCAGGAGTGGCCGCGCCTGGCCGACGGCGGCGCGATCCCCTCGACCGGCTGGACGCAGCTCGACCAGATGCGGCAGGCGGTCGCGTCCGCCGAGGTCGACGGCGACTGGGAGATCGACCGCAAGACCGAGGCGAGCAACCAGCTCTGGTCGGTCTACCAGGCCCGCCAGCAGCGGCTGGCCAACTCCGGTGGCGGCGGCGTCGGCGCGGTCGTCTGGTTCGCGCTGATCCTCGGCAGCCTGATCACCGCGATCCTGCTGCCCAACCTCTTCGGCGGCACCCGGCTGGCCGCGCACATCATCATCGTGTCCACCCTGGCCGGCACGATCACGTTGCTGCTCTTCGCGATCCACGAACTGCAGAACCCGTTCAGCGGCGGGGCGAAGGTGCCGCCGGAGGCGTTCACGACGGCGCTGGACCGGCTGGCTTGACCGGCACGCGAGCCCGCTGGGCCGCGATGCTCGGCGTCGCCGCCGCGGTCTCGGCACTGCTGGCGGCGACGGGCTGGCTCGCGCCGTCCCGGCCACCGGCGGCCCAGGCACCGGACCGCTGCACGATCCTGCAGGCGGAGAACGAACGCGGCGGCGCCCCGACGACGTTGCGGCTGCTGGACATGCCCGGCGGCGCCACGAAACGCCTGACGCGGGCCGGGTACTGGATCAACGCGATGGGGTACTCCGCCGCGCAGGGCGTCGTCTACGGCGTCGCCGACGGCACCCGCGACGGCCGGTACGACCGCGGCGCGCACGCGGTCCGCATCGACGCCCAGGGAACCGTCACGGATTTGGGCGTGATCGGCCGCGCGGGCGCGGTGCGTCCGGTGTGGAGCCTGGTCACCGGCGCCACCGCCGGGGCGATCGCCGGGAACCGCTGGTACGTCCGGCAGGACGGCGATCTGTACACAATGGACATCAACCCGGCTTCGCCGGACTACCTGCGGGTGGTGCACCGCACGGCGCTGCGCCCGGTGTCGCTGGCCGTGGGCGTCGACGACTTCGCCTACGACCCGGTGGACGGACTGCTCCACGGCGTCTCGACGACTTCGCGCGGGGACGACGCGGTCGTCACGCTCGACCCGGCGACCGGCAAGGTCGTCCCGGTCCCCGGCCTGCGGTTCCCCGCGGGCGGTGCGTACGGGTCGGTCGTGCTCGGGCCCGGCGCGATCTACGCGACGGCCAACCGCGACGGGCACCGCAGCGTCACCTACCGCCTGCCGCGCGACGGCTCGGGCCCGGCGGTCGAGGTCGCGACCGGGCCGGTGCTGGTGAGCGGGGACGCGGCCGGCTGCTTCACCGAAGCACCCCCGCCCCTCCCGCCGCCACCGCCGAACACCCCGCCCCCGACCACGCCACCGCCCAACACGCCACCACCCAACACGCCGCCGCCGACCCCACCCCCGAACACCCCGCCTCCCAACGCGCCGACTCCGCCCCCGAACACCCCACCGCCGAACCCCCCGACCCCGACCACCCCGGCGCCGGAACCGCCGCCACCGCCCCGACCACCGCCGGTCGAGCAGCCGGCCGCACCGGCTCCGACCCCGGTGCCCGCCCCGGCGCCGGTCGTCCAGCCCAAGGCGTCGACCCCGGCGCCGCCACCGACGTCGTCACCGCACGCGCGGCCGACCGAGAAACCGAAGCCGGTGGTCGAGGACACCGGCCGGCGGACCCAGGAAAAACGCCGCTGGGGCCTGACCGCCCTGATCCTGGTGCTCGGCGGCGGCGCGGCGGCCGCGCACGGCCGGCGGCACCGTTAAGGCCACGGCCTTCTCGAAGACGGCCGTTGTCCACTTCGGCCGCTCAGACTCCTCCTCCGGCGCGATCGCCGCGCCGGAGGAGGAGAACCGGATGAAGCGGGTACGAATCGCACTGGTGGCCGGGGTCCTGGCGCTGCCGCTGGTGACGGCGGGACCGGCCGCGGCCCACGACCACGGCCCGCGGGCGAAGGACGACCACTACCGCGTCCGCGCGGGGCAGCCGCTGCGGGGCGGGGTGCTCGGCAACGACCGGTCCGCCACGGCGGTGGTGCGGCACACCCCGGCCGCGCACGGCACGGTGTCCATCGGCGCCGACGGGACCTTCCACTACACCCCGGCGCCCGGCTTCACCGGCCGGGATTCCTTCACCTACACCGTTTCCGACGCGGTCAAGCTCTACCCGACGGACCTGCCGCCGCTGGCGACGATCGGCGGCGTCGAGATCAGGGGCGGCGCCTACGGTTCGGCGCTGACGCCGGTGCCCGGCTCCCGGGACGAGTTCTACGGCCTCACCGACCGCGGCCCGAACGTCGACGCGCCCGCCGGCGGCAAGATCGAGCCGCTGCCCGCGTTCACGCCCGCGATCGGCAAGTTCCGGCTGCGGGCCGGGAAAGCCGTGCTGGAGAGGACGATCCCGCTGCGCGCCGCGGACGGGACGCCGTACAACGGCCAGGTCAGCCCGCTCGCGGACACCGGCGAGACGATCGTCGACCTCACCGGGAACGTCCTGCCGAAGTCGGCGAACGGCTACGACTCCGAAGGCCTGGTCGCCCAGCGCGACGGCACGTTCTGGGTGTCCGACGAGTACGGCCCGTTCCTCACCCACTTCGGCCGCGACGGCCGCGCGCTCGAACGCCTTTCGCCGTACGACGGGTCGCTGCCGGGCGAGCTGAAGTACCGCGTCCCGAACAAGGGCATGGAAGGCCTCGCGCTCACCCCGGACGGCCGGACACTGGTCGGCGTCATGCAGTCGGCGCTGCAGCAGCCGGACCTGACGAAGAAGCCGGGCAACGTCACCACGCTGCGGATCGTCACCGTCGACCTGCGGACCCGCGCCACGCACGAGTACCTCTACCTGCTCGACGACCCGGACACGACGGGCACCGCGGTCAGCGAGATCACCGCGTTGTCGGCGACGCGGTTCCTGGTGGACGAGCGCGACGGCAAGCCGGAACCGGGTGCCGTCAAGAAGCTGTACGAGATCGACCTGACCGGTGCCACCGACGTCGGCCCGCGGGCCGCGGGCTACGACGCCGTCAAGGGCGGGGTGCTCGTCGGCGGCAAGAGCATCGACGCCTACGTCGGCAAGGACACCACGGCCCAGGCGACCGCGGACCTGGCCGCCGCCGGCATCACGCCGGTGGCCAAGAAGCTGTACCTGGACCTCGGCGCGCTGGTGACCGGCCTGGACCCGAGCGGCGGGTTCTTCGGGCACGACAAGGTCGAAGGCGTCGCGACGACCGACGGCGGCCGGACGCTCGTGATCAGCAACGACAACGACTTCGGCATCGACGGCGTGACCAACGCGGCCCCGCCGTACGCACTGCACCCGAAGACGCTGCCGGACGGGCGCCAGGACGACGGCGAGTACCTGGCCGTCGACACCACCAGGCTGCCGGCCGCCACGAGCACCGCGACGGTCACGATCGAGGTGCGCTAGCTAGTACTTGAACTGGTCGACGTTGTCGGCGGTGATGAGCAGCGGATCGCCCAGCAGGACGGTCTTCGACGGGGCGTCGAACTTCACCGCCGGCAACTCCAGGCTCACCTTGTTGACGGCCTGCAGCGGCTTGCCGTCGGCGACCTGCTTCGCCGTCCACGCGGTGAGGTAGCCGAGCGATTCGACGTTCCACAGCACCGACTGCGAGCAGGAACCGTCGAGCAGGAACGGCTTGATCGCCTGCGGCGTCCCGACGCCGACGGTGAACACCTGGCCGATCTTCTCCGCGTCGCGCACGGCCCTCGCGACGCCCGGCGCCGACGTCGTGCACTCGCCGATCAGCCCGGTCAGCCCGGGGTGGCGGGCCATCAGCTCCTTGGCGAGGTGCGTCGCGGTGGCTTCGTCCTCGCCCGCGTACACGGTCTCGACGAGCTGGGCCTTCGGGTACTGCGTGGCCGCGTAGTCCTTCTGGACCGCGATCCACGCGTTGAGGTTCGCGGCGGCCGGGCCGCAGGAGACGATCGCGTACTGGCCGGCGCCGCCGGTCTTCTTCATCAGCGCGTCGACGAGCGCGGTGCCGACGCCCTTGGCGGTGGCCTGGTTGACGAACACCTCACGCTGCGTACCCGGCGCGTCGGTGTCCGAAGTCAGGACGTGGATGCCCTTCGCCCTGGCCTCGCCGATGACCCCGGCCAGCGCGGCCGGGTCGTTGGGCGCCACGGCGATGACGTCGACCTTCTTCGCGATCAGCTCGCGCAGGATGGTCACCTGGGCGGCCGGGTCGACGCTGGCCGGCGCGCTCGTGGACCACGTCACGCCCAGCTGCTTCGCCGCTTCCTGCCCACCGGTGTCCATCGCCTCGAAGTACGGGATGCCCCCGATCTTGGGGACGAACGCCACCCGGGTCGGGGCCGGCGCGGGCGCGCTGCCCAGCTGGTCCGAGCAGCCCCCGAGCGCGAGCACGGCCCCCAGCGCCATCGCCGCGACCAGCCGGAAGGTCTTCGTCGGCCCTCGCATCCCACCCATTCCTCACGACTTTCGGACGGTCTGCGCCCGGTGGAGACCAAGGGCGAACGGTAAGGCCCCGCGTAACGGAGGTCAACGGGATGTGCGCAAAGGGTTACGGAAGTGAGTTCTGCTCCGGGGTGAACCGGAAGAAGATCGCCTGGTCGGCGGTGTCGGTCACGCTGGGCTACGGCGGTCTGTCCTTCCGTGCCCCCCTCGCCGGACGCTCGAGGTGTGACCCGCGGAACTCGCGGGACTTACCCCCTGGGGGTATAGTCGCCGCCATGAACGAACAGCGCGGGGCTTCGTGGGCGACGGCGATCCAGGCGACTCTCCACTGCCTGACCGGCTGCGCCATCGGTGAGGTGCTCGGCATGGTGCTGGGGACGGCGTTCGGCCTGCACAACGCGGCGACCGTGGTGCTGTCGATCGTGCTGGCCTTCGTCTTCGGCTACGGCCTGACCATGCGGGGCGTCCTGAAGTCGGGGCTGAACCTGCCGGCGGCGTTCAAGGTCGCGCTGGCCGCGGACACCGTGTCGATCGCCGTCATGGAGCTGATCGACAACACCGTGGTCGTGGCGATTCCCGGGGCGATGGACGCCGGCCTGGCCAGCTTCCTGTTCTGGCTGGCCTTGGCGCTGTCGCTGGCGATCGCGTTCGTCGTCACGGTGCCGGTCAACAAGTGGATGATCGGGCGCGGTCTCGGCCACGCCAAGGTGCACGCGCACCACCAGCACTGAAAGCACGTCCGGGGAGGTGGCGGCCTCCCCGGACGCGGCTACACGCTCGAAAGGTCGACCGCTCGGTCGACCTTGTGCCGGTCGAGCACCCGCAGGATGCCCTCCAGCAGGTAGTAGTCGGCGTAGGGGAGCGAGACCTCGACGCCGTCCTCGGCCGGGCGGTTGCGGGTGCAGCGGGCGACGGTCGCGTCGGCGCGGGCGGACTTCGTCGTCAGGCACGTCCGCGACACCGCGGTCAGGATCCGCAGCGCGCTGTCCCGGTACCGCGGCCGGTGCGTGAGCTCGGCCAGGTCCAGCAGGCCGCACGCCATGATCACGCCGGCGGAGGCGTCCTTGACGTCGTCGGGGGCCTGCGGCGCCAGGTAGTCCCACACCGGCACGTGGTCGGCGGTCAGCTGCGACAGCGCGTAGTCCGCGAGGCGGCGGGCCGTGGTCAGGAACTCCGCGTCCCCGGTGCGCCGGTGGATCGTCGTGAAGCCGTAGACGCCCCACGCCTGCCCGCGCGACCAGCACGACGCCGGGCTGTAGCCCTGCACGGTGTTCGGCCCGATCGGCGCGCCGGTGACCGGGTCGAAGTCGAACACGTGCGGTGTCGAACCGTCCGGGCGGAGGAAGTTCTGCTGCGCGGTCTTCGCGTGCGCGACCGCGATGTCCAGGTACTTCGGGTCCCCGGTCTGCGTGCTCGCGAACGCCAGCAGGTCCAGGTTCATCATCGTGTCCATGATGACGCGGCCGGCGTTGTTCGGGTCGGTCAGCGAACCCCAGGCCCGGATGAACTTCCCGGCCGGGTTGTACCGCTTGCTGAGCGACAACGCGGCCTGGATCGCGCCCGCGCGCCACTTCTCCTCGCCGGTGAGCCGCCACGCGGTCACCCACGAGGGGTAGAAGAGGAAGCCCAGGTCGTGCGTTCCGGTGTCGTTCTGGCGTGGCGCGAGCTTTTCCGCGGACGCCAGCGCGAGGGTCTTGAATTGTTCCTCGCCGGTGTGCAGCCAGGCCAGCCACAACTGACCGGGCCAGAATCCGCCGACCCAGTCGCCGTTCTGCGAAAAGGTCCATTTCTCGAACTTCGTGCCGACCGGGAACGCGGTGACGCCGGGGGCCACCGCGCGCAGCTTGGCCACCGCGTAATCGGCCGCTTGGCGGAGCGTCCGGATCGTCGTGGCGAGGTCGGAAGGTTCGGGCGTGGCCGCGGAAGCCGGGGTCGAAGTGCTCGCGGCCACCGCGGCACCGGCCGCGGTGGTCAGCAGGGTTCTCCGGGAAACGCTCACAGGGGACCGCCATTCCGTGTGGGGAAAGTGCCCGGAATTTTTACACGGTCACCCCGGCGTTGTACACCCGGCGGACTCGCATTCACGCTGGTGAATTGATGTCCCGGTGAGCGGAATGGCGGAGAAAAGGGCGAAGGCCCGGTGGGGGACACCGGGCCTTCGCTGTTATCGCGGGGGTGAGGGCAGTCAACCACGCGATGATCGAGGCTCACTCGAGCCGGGCTTCAGCACTTCGGCGCCACCGGGAGGTCGGAGCCGGTCTGCAGGTAGGTGTCCGACACGTAGTGACCCGGGCCGATGCGGTCCCAGATGTTGCTGGTGCCGAACTTGCCGGTGACGGTGTCGCCCTCGACGTAGCACTCGATGTTCACCTTGGCGTAGTTCGCCGCGAGCCCCTTGACGGCGGCCGAGGTGCTCGCGCTCGCCCGGACGTTCATCGGGTCGCCCGCGGTGCTGACGACACCGGTCGGGCCGGAGCCGGTCCACAGGTAGGTGACGTTCACGTTGCCGTTGTCGGACATGCCGAGGCCGTCCCAGAACACGCCGTCGGCGAGGTCGATGCCGGCCGGGTTCGCCACCTTGTAGCCGAGGCCGCTCTTGCCGCCGTTGTACCCGTTGTAGTAGGCGGCGTACGCCTCGGGCTGGCCCTGCGGCAGGTCCTTGAACTTGGTCCGGACCGACGCCGGGTTCCAGTAGTCGTCCTGCTCGTTCCACGGGCCGACGTCCCACACCGGCGCGTACTCGCACTTGCTGCCGTCGGTGCGGCAGACGCGCACGGAGTAGGTGCCGGATCCCTTGCCGGACAGGCCCTTCCCGGACGGCAGCGCGACGAAGTGGTCCCGGCTGGTGATGACGTGGCCGTTCGCGGTGGTGCCGCCGATCAGGCCCTCGCGGGTGCCGTAGACCTTGTACGTCAGCGCGGCGGTCTCGGCCAGCGCGTTGACCTGGGGCGCGTTGTCCGCGCTGAGCTTGACGTTCCGCACCGACGGACGGACGCCGTCGGTGGTGCTGTGCAGGCTGATGCGCACCTGCACGGAACTGACGGCGCTCTTGAGCGTGGTGCCCGCGGGCGTCCACTCGGTCCAGTCGTTCACCCCGGTCCGGCCGCGGACGTCGACGTCGATCGACGTCCCCTTCGGCGTGTCGGCGGTCAGCTCCGCGCTGACGCGGTTGGCGGCCGAGCCGAGCGCGTGCTCGGCGGTGGTGAGACTGCCTTCACTGCCGGCGAAAACCCGCGCGGTTCTGTGCCACGCGGCATCGGCCAGCGTCAGCGTTCCCCCGGCCGCGGCGACGTTGACGTCGTCGGTGTCCACAGTGGACATATCGGCGGTCCAGCTCGCGCCGCCGGTCTTCGTCGCGGCCTGGGCGGGGGCTCCGGCCAGCGCCGTCACCGCCCCCGCGGCCAGAACCACCGCGGTCACGCGGCCGGCCTTCCTGATCCGGATCATCCCCGGTTCTCCCTTCGCACCTGTTCACTCGAACGTGGCGAAAGACTGGCGGGGCGGCGTACATGATCCGTACAAGCACAGCCACGCCTTTGTGCGGCCCGCGAAGTGTCGTGAATGACTCATTCATGTCGTCGGGCACAGGGCTCCGGCCGTGGCGAGTGGCGCCGGACGGGCCTGCGGCGTCTTGAATGAGTCATTCAGGACGTCCGGAGACCTGAATGAGTCATTCAAGACGTCGGCGAAGCCGCTGCGGAGCGAGCTGCCGCGACTTTGCTGGGACCCTGTCGTCCGGCGCGGTGAACGACCCGTTCATGACGCTCTCGGGCCGGTGTTGCCGGTGAGGTCGGGTGGTGCCGGCTGCTGTGGTGTCGCGAATGGGTCATTGGGGACCTCCGGGGTCCCGAATGAGTCATTCGCGACCTTCGGCCGGGCTCGCCGCCGCGAGGTCAGGGCCGCCGGTGGCCCGGCAAAACCCGCGCGTCAGGCCGAAACGATGTGCGGGGGCTCGGTGGGAACGGCGGGAGCCGGCGCCGGGCGGGACGAGGACAGCTCGCGCCAGATCGCCAGCGCGCGCTCGGAATAGTCCCGGGACCGCTCCGGCTGCGAAAGCGCCCGGTGCAGCTCCCCGAGCAGCTGCGAGACCTCCGCCTCCGACCGCCGGTCGCCGTTGCGGCGGTGCACCGACAGGGAGTTGACCAGCAGCAGCTGCGCGTGCGCGAAGTCGCCGCTGTGCAGGCACAGCTCGCCGAGGTTCTGGTTCGCGTAGCCCACGCAGTGGTCGTCGCCGAGGTCGGTGAAGATCGCGATCGCGCGGTCGACGTGCTCGCGGGCCGCCGCCAGGTTGCCCTGGTGCTGGAACAGCAGGCCCAGGCGCTTGAACGCGTGCGCCTCGCGGTGCCGGTCGCCGATCGACGCCGACAGCTCCAGTGCGTCGGTGAACCAGCGCTTCGCCGCCGCGTAGCAGCCTCGGGACATCCAGACCGCGCCCGCGCCGATGCGCGCCACCGCTTCGCCGTGCGGGTCGTCCGCTTCCGCGAACAACTTCAGGGCCTCGTGGCAGTGGTCGAGCGCGCGGTCGTCCTCGCCCTCGATGCGCAGGATCGTGGCGAGCCCGGTCAGCGCGATGCCGACCCCCTGCGCGTCGCCGACCCGCTCGAACAACGCCCGGGACTCCTCGAACGCCACCCGCGAACCGGCGTATTCGTCCTGGTAGAGCAGGTACTGCCCGAGGTTGCGCTGGACGATCGCCTCCGCGCGCAGCGAGCCCGTCCGGCGGGCCGCGGCCAGCGCGATCAGGTGCGTGCTGTGCCAGTCGTCCTGGTGGCCGCGCAGGTCGAAGTACGGCGTCAGCGCCGACGCCAGCTGCCATGCCAGGTCGTCGAAGCCGTTCTCCGCGGCCAGGGAGACCGCCGCGACGCTGGTGTGCCGTTCGGCCGCGAACCACGCCGCCGGGTCGTCGGGCAGGACGTCGGCGGGCACCGGCGGGCACGGCAGCTCTTCGTCGCGGTACCTGCCGAAGAAGTGCAGCGGCATCCGGCGCGCGGCTTCGAGGGCCAGCCCGAGATAACCGGTGAGGACCCGGCGCAGCGAAGCCCGCGTCTTTTCCGCATCGCTCTGCGACGCCAGCTCCACCGCGTACACGCGCAGCAGGTCGTGGAGCCGGTACCGCGGCTGACCCGCCGAATCGGAGCCGACGAGCTCGACGAGGTGGCCGTCGACCAGCACGTCGAGCACGTCCTCGGCGTCACGGCGGCCGAGCACGGCCGCGACCGCCCACGGCGGGAACTGGACCGGCCCGAGCAGCCCGAGCCCGCGGAACGCGGTGGCCGCGGACATCGGCAGCAGGTCGTAGGACAGCGTCACGCTCGCCCGCACGGCGAGGTCGCCGACGCGCAGTTCGTCCAGCCGCCGGTGCTCGTCGCGCAGCCGGTCGGCCAGCAGCCGCAGCGTCCAGCCCGGCCGGTGCGTCAGCTTCGCGCCGGCCACCCGGATCGCCAGCGGCAGGTGCCCGCACTGGCGCAGGATCGCCGCCGCGCTCTCCGGTTCGGCGGCCACCCGCTCGGCGCCCACGATGCCCTGCAGCAGCCGCGCGGCCTCGGCCTCGGGCAGCAGGTCGACGTCGACCGCCTTCGCGCCGGCCAGCCCGGGCAGCCGGAGCCGGCTGGTCACCAGTACCGCGCACGCGCCGGCCCCGGGCAGCAGCGGCCGGACCTGGGCGGCGCTCCCGGCGTCGTCGAGCACGATGCACATCCGCCGCCCGGCCAATCGCGACCGCAGCAGCGCCGACCGTTCGGCCGGTTCCCGCGGCAGGCCCGCGTCCGGGACGCCGAGCGCGTGCAGCAGCTCGGCGAGCACACCCATCGGCGCCCGCGGCGACGACGACGTGCCGGCCAGGTCGACGTGCAGCTGGCCGTCGGCGAACTCCTCGCGGACCGCGTGCGCGACCCGGACGGCGACCGCCGACTTCCCGACCCCGGGCGCGCCCGAAAGCACGATCACGGCGGGGGTGCCGGAAGCGGCCCGTTCCCGCATCAAGGCGGTGACTTCGCCGATGACGTCGTCGCGGCCGGTGAAGTCCGGCAGGTCGAGCGGCAGCTGGCAGACCGGGGCGACGTCGGCCAGGCGCGGGGCGAGGACGGTCTCCGGCACCAGCGTCGCGCGCAGCTCGCGCAGCCGGGCACCCGGTTCGGCCCCGAGTTCTTCGCGCAGGACGCGCTCGGCCGACTCGTACGCCTCGATCGCGTCCGCGGTCCGGCCCGCGGCGCGCAACGCGACGATCAGCTGCGCCCAGAGCTCTTCGCGCAGCGGGTGTTCGGTGACCAGGCCGCGCAGCTCGGCGACGGCCTCGCCGCAGCGGCCGAGGCCGATCCGCGCGCGCAGGCGCTGTTCCTGCACCGAAAGCCGGAGTTCGGCGAGCCGGGCGACGGTCGCTCCCCAGCTGTGGTCGTGCGGGAGTCCTTCGAGGACTTCACCGCGCCACAGCGCGTCGGCCCGGTCGAGGAGTTTGAGAGCGCTCTCGGCGCGGTCGTGATCGAGCTCTTCCTGCGCTTCGCCGGCCAACGCGGCGAAGGCGAGGTGGTCCAGTTCGGCCGGGGACGCCGTCAGCAGGTAGCCGGACGCGCGGCTGCTGATCCGCTCGCCGAGGCCGGGGTCGATTTCGGCGAAGCGTCTTCGCAGCGAATGGACGTACGTGCGGATGTTCGCCGCCGCCGACCGCGGCGCCGATTCCGGCCACAGCACCTCCACCAGCACGTCGGTGGACACGACGACGTTCGGCTGCAGGGCCAGCGCGGCCAGCAGCAGCCGGGGCTTCGGCCCGCCCAGCGCGACCACCTGCCCGGCGGCGGTGACTTCCAGCGGGCCGAGGACGCGGATGGTCAGCGAGGTGGTCTCAACCTGCCCGATGAGTTCCCCCATGACCGGATGCTATGACCGCTCCGACCTCGGGCGATAGATCCATTCGGAGTGTCTGTGCGCGCGCGTGCGCGTGAGGCGGCGCTTTGTACGAGACGTGTACGGGCCGCGGTCACGCTCCCGCCATGAAGCGTTTGAACCTCCGGCGTATCGCCGGACTCGGGGTGGTCGTGGCGGCGGTCGGCGCGCTCGCGGTCGGCGGCGCGTTCGAGGCGTCCGCCGCGGCGAGCGGCACCGTGAAGACCGCGGGCGACCCGCTCAACGTCCGCCGGGCGCCGACCGCGAGCGCCACGGCCGTCAAGACCGTCGCGAACGGCGCGACCGTGGCCATCGACTGCCAGGTCACCGGGACCTCGGTGACCGGGACCTACGGCACCAGCACGCTCTGGGACTACGTGCCCGCGCTCGGCGGGTACATCTCGGACACCTACGTCTACACCGGTTCGGACACGCGGATCGCGCCGGACTGCGGGGTCGGCACGGGCAGCGCCCAGTGCGCGGACGCCTGCGCCGGCGAGGGGCAGTACCGCTCGTCCGACTCGCACTTCCTGGTCTACGACACGAACGCCGACGGCTACTCGGCCGTCGTCGCCTACTGGCTCAAGGGCGGCGCCGGGCCGTTCTACGTCTGGAACTCCGGTGGCGAGGGCACGAAGGTCGACAAGGCCGTCTCGATCCCGCACGGCGGCTGGGTCTTCTACAAGGTCTGCGTCGCCAACTACACGACCGCCAAGCCGGACCTGAAGTCCTGCAGCGACGGCCTCACCGACTTCGCGGCCTGACCGCGTCCACCTGAGAAGAAAGGGCTTTCCACCATGGGTCAGGTCAACCGGCGCAAGGTGCTCCTCGGCGGGCTCGCCGCGGTCACCGCCACCGCGGCTTCGGCGGCGCTGCCGTCGTGGGCGAACGCCCGCACCACGGCCGCCGCCCCCACCATCCACGACCCCTTCCAGCTCGGGGTCGCGTCCGGCGATCCGCTCCCCGACAGCGTGGTGCTGTGGACGAGACTCGCGCCGGCGCCGCTCAACCCGGACGGCTTCGGCGGGATGCCGGACGCCACCTACGCGGTCGACTGGGAGATCGCGAACGACGAGGCGTTCAGCTCGATCGTGCAGAGCGGCCAGGTGAGCGCGCTGCGCGCGGCCGCGCACAGCGTCCACATCGAACCCGTCGGCCTGCAGCCCGCGCGGGAGTACTTCTACCGCTTCAAGACCGGCGGCTACATCTCGCCGGTCGGCCGCACGCGCACCGCGCCCGCCGCCGGCGCCGCGGTCAACCAGCTCAAGTACTGCTTCAGCTCCTGCCAGCACTGGGAGGAGGGCTACTACCACGCGTACAAGGGCATCGTGGCCGACGACCCGGACCTGGTGCTGTTCCTCGGCGACTACATCTACGAGAAGAAGTCGGGCCGCGCCGCCGCGGAACGCAACCCGCGCAGCCTGGCCTTCACCGACGACGTGACGACGCTCGCGCAGTACCGCGCCCGCCACGCCCAGCACAAGACCGACGCCGACCTGCAGGCCGCGCACGCGATCGCGCCGTGGATCGTGGTGTTCGACGACCACGAAGTGATGAACAACTGGAACGGCACCACTTCGCCGGCGTCGGCCGCGCGCAAGACCAACGGGTTCCAGGCCTTCTACGAGAACACCCCGATCCGGTCCACCGCCAAGCCGAACGGCGCGTCGATCCAGCTGTACCGCCAGTTCGTCTGGGGCAACCTCGCCCGGTTCCACATGCTCGACACGCGCCAGTACCGCAGCGCGCAGGTGGCCGACCCGTCGGGTGACACGGGCCCGGCGTGCACGGACATGCGCAGCACCTCGCGCAGCATCCTCGGCAGCACCGAGGAAGCCTGGCTGCTCAAGCAGTTCGAGTCGCACCCGACGACCTGGGACTTCCTCGGCCAGCAGGTCTTCTTCGCCACGCGGGACGGCGACGGCAACAAGGCCACCTGCGAGAGCCCCGACTCCTGGCAGGGCTACGAAGCCTCCCGCAACCGCATCCAGCAGGGCTGGGTCGACCGGAAGGTCGCCAACCCGGTCGTGCTCACCGGCGACGTCCACCGGCACTGGGCCGCCGACCTGCGCCTGGACTACTTCGACCACAGCGACCCGATCATCGGCTCCGAGCTGGTCACGACGTCGGTGACGAGCAACAGCGACACCGCGACGGCACCCAGCGCGACCTGGTACGCGAACAACCCGCACGTCAAGTACTGCAAGGGCGAGCGCGGCTACGTCCGCGTCACGACGACACCCGCGCAGACGCGAGCGGATTTCATGACCACGTCGGACACCAGCGTCTACGATCCGGCGTCGGTCGTGATCAAGAACGACCGCAGCTACGTAGTGCAAGCGGGCAAGCCCGGCCTCCAGCAGGTGTGAGCCCCGGAGCGCTACGCTGAGTGATGTGACCGATGAACCAGGCCTGCGGGAGCGCAAGAAGCTCCGCACGCGGGCGACGATCTCGACGGCGGCGATCCGGCTCTTCCTGGAGCGCGGGTTCGACGCCGTCGGGGTCGCCGAAGTGGCGAGCGCGGCCGAGGTGTCCAAGCGGACGCTCTTCGCCTACTTCCCGACCAAAGAGGACCTGGTGCTGCACCGGTTCGCCGACCACGAGACCGACGCGGCGGACGTCGTCCGCGCCCGCCGGCCCGGGCAGGGCGCCCTCGAAGCGCTGCGGGAGGCGTTCCTGCGCGGGCTCGACGCGCGCGAACCGGTGACCGGGCTGTGCGACGAGCCCGGCGTGCTCGCGGTGTTCCGCCTGGTCACCGGAACCCCGGCGCTGGTGGCCCGGCTCGCCGGGTTCACCTCCGCCGGCGAGGCGGCGCTGGCCGCCGAGCTCCGGCGGGCCGGGGTGCCGGCCCTGGACGCGGCCCTCGCGGCCGCGCAGATCTCGGCGGTCCGCCGCACCCTGGCGACGGCCAACATGGACGCGGTCGCGGCCGGCGTCCCGGCCGGACAGCGCTTTCCCGAGGCCGTCGCCGCCGCCGAACGGGCGTTCACCCTGCTGTCGTCCGGAGTAGGGTTCGCCTGACTTCCGCGCGATCATGGCGGGTTCCCGGTACGACCGTGAAATTCGCACGGTATCGCCCGGCTCGCCGAAGGTAGACTTCCGAAATCCCGAATGGACCCCGGAGGACCCGCGTCCGACTGGGGGTGGCGCGGGTCCTCCGAGCCGGACGATCTTGACAGTTCGCGCGCGCCACTCGTAATCTGGGTTCTCCGCCGTCATGCCGAATTTCCCGATTCCATGACAAGGCGGTCTCACGGTGAAAAGATCCTTCTTGATCAGCTGGGCGGTGGCCGGGCTGCTGGTGGCCGGTACCGGAATCTCCACCGCCGCGCCCGGCGGCGTTTACGACGTGAAGGACTACGGCGCCAAGGGCAACGGTTCCGCCAACGATTCCGCCGCCGTCGACAAGGCGATCGCCGCGGCCAACGCCGCGGGCGGCGGCACCGTCCGGTTCACCTCGGGCACCTACAAGTCGGCGAACACGGTCCACCTCAAGAGCAACGTGACGATCCAGCTCGACGCGGGCGCGACGATCACCGGGTCCGGTGCGGACACCTACGACAAGCCGGAATCGAACCCGTGGGACGACTACCAGGACTACGGCCACAGCCACTTCCACAACGCGATGTTCGCCGGCGACAAGCTGACGAACATCGGCTTCACCGGCGCCGGCACGATCGACGGCGGCGGCAACCTGATCACCGGCAACCCGAAGTCCGGCGAGGCCGACAAGATCCTGTCGCTCACCCGGTGTGACGGGCTGACGTTGTCCGGCATCAAGCTGCGCCGCGGCGGGCACTTCGCGGCGCTGATCAACGGGTGCAAGAACGTCGTCTCCGACCGCCTGACCATCGACACGGCGAGCGACCGCGACGGCTGGAACATCATCAGCACCACGAACGTCACGATCACCGACGCCACCATCTCGGCCAACGACGACGCGCTCGTGTTCAAGAGCGATTACGCGCTCGGCGCGAAACTGCCGAACGGGAACGTCACGGTGACCGGCGCGAAGCTTTCGGCGGTGTGCTGCAACGCGCTGATGTTCGGCTCCGAGACGTGCGGTGACTTCACCGGCTACCACTTCTCGGACATCGCGATCACCGGCGCGCACAAATCGGGGATCGGCATCGTTTCGATGGACGGCGCGAAGATCTCCGACGTCCACTACCGGAACATCACGATGTCGGGAACGTATTCGCCGGTCATGATGAAGATCGGCACGCGGAAGCGGTGCGGGAACGACCCCGGCGTCGGCTCGATCAGCGGGATCACGTTCGACAACGTCACCGGCACGCACACCGGCAGCAACTTCAGCCCGACGATCTGGGGCGCGGACAGCGGTCACCGCGTCTCCGACGTCACCTTCACCGGCGTGAAGCTGTCGGTGCCGGGCGGCAGCGGCACGATGGGCACCGGCGTCCCGAGCAACAACGCGACGGACTACAACCCGAAGAGCATCGGCACCCGCCCGTCCTACGGCTGGTACCTGCACTACGCGGCCGGCATCCGGTTCGTGGACAGCTCGGTGGAGTTCGCCAAGGACGACGGCCGCCCGGCGAGCATCGTCAACAACAGCTCGGACATCACGTTCGACCACTTCACGGCGGAGAAGGGCGGCAAGAGCCCGTACGACATCGGCTTCCAGTCGGTGACGGGTTACTGCGTCGAGAACTCGGCGCTGCGCGTGAACGCGACCGGGTCCACTTCGGACTGCTGATGCGCGGAGGGGCCCCGGCCGGAAAGCCGGGGCCCCTCCTGCGGCGCGCCTGGTGGTCAGTGGCGGAGCTGCTCGTTCATGATCAGGAACGCGCCGAGGCCGTGGAAGTCGTTGGTCTTGCGGGCGCGGGCGTAGTAGTAGGACAGGTCGCCGACGTTGGTGCCCTCGCAGATGTCGGTGATGTTCGTGAGGCCGTCGGAGCCGAGGGAGACCTTCGCCAGCACGCCGGCGTAGCCCTTGTCCGCGACCGCCTGGTACGACGACGGCAGGTAGCCGCGCTGGACGCCGCGGGAGATCGTGAACGTGTACATCGACGACGCCGACGTCTCCAGCCAGTTCTTCGCGTCGCCACCGCGGTCGACGACCTGGAACCACCGGCCGGTGGCCGGGTCCTGGTACCGCTGGTAACCGGCGGCCAGGAACCGCACGACGTCGATCAGCGCGGCCCGCCGCGGGTGGTCGGCCGGGAGCACCTCGAGGATGTCGGTGGTGGCCATGCCGAACCAGCCGATCGCGCGGGCCCAGTGGTACTTCGAGTGGTGCCCGGTGCCGGACGCCCACGACTCGGAGCCGTCCTCGTCGTAGGCGTGGTAGAGCAGGCCCTTCGCCGGTTCGCGGAGGTGGCTGAAGTACACGGAGATGTTCTTGGCCGCCTCTTCGAAGCAGTACGCGCCGTCGCCGAACGCGGCGCCGTAGAGCGCGAGGAACGGCTGGGCCATGTACACGCCGTCGCCCCACAGCTGGCCGACCTTGCTCGTGGCGTGGAACATGCCGCCGTCGGACGTGCGGGGGTAGGCCGGGAAGCGCTTGCGCAGCTGGTCGGCCGCCGTCCGGTACTTCTTGCGGCCGGTCTCGGCGTACAGCAGCGGCAGCAGCTGGCACGAGCGCATCGAGTCGAGGTTCGTGAAGCTGTTGGAGATCCCGCTGTCGGTGACGAACCGGTCGTACCAGGCGACGATGTAGTCGAGGTACTTCCGCTCGCCGGTGCGCTTGAAGAAGAGGTACTGGCCGTAGAGGTACAGCCCGAGGGTGTAACCCCAGCCGCCGATCTTGTCCGGGGTGTAGCGCTTCATCGTCGAGTCGATGACCGCGCGCGACCAGTCCGGTGGCGGTGCGGCCCCGCCGATCGGGGGGAGCCGGTCGGCCGCCCGCGCGACGGGACCCGCCGCGGCGAGGGCACCGAGCGCGCCGAGGCTGCCGGCCAGTACCGCGCGCCGGGTCGGGCGAAGGGGGTGCTCGGACATGCGTCGTCCCTTTCGTGCACGGGCCCCCGCGACGCGGGCGGTGCCATGAGGGGCACCCCCATGGCTCATGGGGGTGCCCCTCATGGCGGAGAGGTGGCCGGGATGCCGATCCGCCGTCCGTCGGCATCCCGGCCGGCTCTGGGGCGCGGCGTGCTACCCGTTTCGCCGGAGCGGTGGTCGGGGAGCGAAAGCGCTTCCCACGGAGAACATCTACTCGCCTCGCGGCCGGTCGGTCAAGAGAGATCCGATCTCTCGTGTCATATATCAGATATTTAACCCGGATGGCGGGCGGTTCGGTGTACCGGTGGCCGAAACGTGTGCCAAAGGTCGGATCTGAGCCTTGACGGCGGCGGAGCGGCAGGAGTACCACTCCGGGTTGACCAGACCACGGGAGGTCGCTGATGTTCTTGCGTCGCTTGGGTGTCGTGTGCGCCACGCTGCTGGCGGTGACCGGGCTCGTCGCCGCGCCGGCGTCGGCCGATCTGCAGAAACCCTCCCAGCAGTGGCTGCGCGACAGCCAGGCGGGCCTGTTCCTGCACTGGGGCATGCGCACCTCGCCCGGCTACACCAGTTGCAGCGCCTGGGAGAAGGCGATCACCGACGGCGGGTGGAGTCCCGGCTACTGGGTCACCGAAGCGAAGAAGCTGCACGCGTCGTACCTCGTGCTGGCTTCCTTCCACAGCCGCCTCGGCTACTCGCGGGCGTGGCCGTCGAAGATCCCGGGCAGCTGCAGCACCAAGCGCGACTTCCTCGGCGAGCTGGTCGCCGCGGCGAAGTCCGAGGGGCTCAAGGTCATCCTCTACATGACCAACGACGCCCAGTGGCACGACGAGGGCGGCCACGAGTGGCTCGACTCCGCCGGCTACTCGAAGTACAAGGGCAAGGACGTCGACCTCGACAGCCAGAGCGGCTTCGGCCAGTTCAGCTACGACAACTTCTTCGAGGTCATGAAGAACTACCCGGACCTCGGCGGGTTCTGGATCGACAACGACAACGCCTACTGGGAATCCCACGACCTGTACCGGCAGATCTACCAGCAGCGCCCGGACTACCTGCTGAGCAACAACAACGAAGACACGCCGATCATGGACACGATCAGCAACGAGCAGAAGACCGGCATGACGCCGTCGTACGACTACCCGCAAGCGACGTACACGGCGATGCCGCGGCTCACGGAGGCGTGCTTCAAGCTGCCCGACACCGGTTCGTGGTGGTACGGCGGCTCGAACCCGCCGGTGAACAAGGCGCTCAACCTCGGCAGGCTGGTGACGAACTCGGGCTCGTCGATCAAGTCCCTGATGGCCGAGACGGCGATGGTGAACGGCAAGTTCCCCGCGAACCAGCAGGCGTTCAACGACTTCGCGGCCGGCTACCTCGGCGCGATCCGCGAATCCCTCGACGGCACCGAGGGCGCCGGGTACCTGTACGGCGGGATGCAGCCGGGCTTCTGGAACGACGGCGCCCACGGCGTGATCACGATCCGCGGGGCGGCGCAGTACGTGCACGTGCTGACCAAACCGTCCGGCAGTACCTTGAAGATCCGCGACAACGGCTACCGCGTCTCCCGCGTCACGAACCTCCGCACCGGCGCGGCCGTCCCGTTCAGCCAGGGGAGCGGCAGCCTGACCCTGACCGGGCTGTCGGGCTGGGATCCGTACGACACGGTGTTCAAGGTCGAAACGTCGGGCCGCACCGGGATCTACGACCCCCGCACGGTGACGCTGAAGGCGAGCGCGTCGGCCAGTGGCCACAGTGGACAGTCCGCGAGCGACGGCGACTACCTGACGTACTTCGACAACGGCAAGACCCTCCCGGTCGACCTCGACTACGACCTCGGCTCGGCGAAGCCGGTCCAGTACCTCGCCCTCAACCAGCGCGAGGACTCGGTGAGCTACGCCCGGTCCGACACCGAGCAGTCGGCGCGGATCAAGGGCTACCAGGTGTTCGTGTCGAGCGACGGCAAGAACTGGGGCAGCCCGGTGAAGTCCGGCACCCTCCCGAGCCACCGCGGCGTCCAGTTCACGGACCTGACGGCGGTGACGACGAGGTACGTCCGCCTGCGGGTGACGAGCACGTACGCGGCGTCGAGCGACAGCACTCGTTACAAGCGTCTGCGCATCGACGAGACGTGGGTGGGCTCGGCCTACGCGAGTTAGAGGACCCGTTCCAGGACTTCGGGCCGAGTCGCCCGCGCGATGGCCGCGTCGAGCGTCCGGTGCAGGTCACCGGAGTCGGGAGTCGCGAAGTAGTGCGGCATGTCGGCCCGATCGAGCACCGCGGCGGCCGGCCCGATCCCGAGCAGGTAGGGCGAGTAGAGGATCAACCCGTGCGGCCCGGGATCAGCGCAGAGCGCGGCCATCCCGGGAAACTCGGCGGCTTGGTGGACTTCGAAGCGGTCGGCGTCCCCGCCGTACCGTTCCTTGAACTTCTTGAACCTGGTCAGCGATTCCTTGATCTTCGGGGCGAGTTGCTCGCCGCGAAGCCGGGAGAAGATCGCCGTCGCTTCGCCGCCCGGATCGAGGAGAACGCAGCGGTAGGTGCCCCCGCGCCGGAGGAACTCGAGCACCGCGTCCCGGTAGACCGCCGGACGATCGGTCGTGACCAGCCGGTTGGAGCAGGAATTGAGGGTGGTGCCGAGGTCCAGGAGGTGCTCGGAGGCGGTGCCGACCAGATGGGCCTTGTCCTGCTGGCTGGGACGGCGGGGATAGCCGTGTACCCGCACGCCGCCGGGCAGACCGGTCGACCGCAGCCACGTTCGCCGTCCGGCTTCCGCCTCACCGGCGGTACGCATGAGGTAGACCTGCTGCTCTTCGAAGGCGCCGACCCACTCGAACTCGTCGGTGAAAGGTCCCGCCACCCGGTGCACGGCATCGGAGACGGCCAACCTGTCGGGCGGGACCGCCTCTTCGAGGTGGGCCGCGAAGTTGATGTGCGGAGAATGGATCGAAGCGAGCCGGTCGGCGGGCAGCCGGATCGGACCCTTGTGCACCGCCAGCCGGAGTCTCAGCTCACCGGCGAACTCCGCCTTCTCGAGCTCTTCTCGCAACCGCGGGACGTCTTCGGTGAGGATCGTCCGACCGGCGACGAGGGTGACGTCCCGCGTCACGCTCTCGTTGTCGTCGTGCAGGATGAAGAAACCGCCGTCGCCCCGCCAGCTCCACAGCTCGGCACGGGCGCAACCGAGGTCACGGGCGACCTTCTCGATCCTGGCGATCAGCCGCAGGCGCAACAGGTCGAAGGCGTGGGCGGCCCGGTCCCGGGGGTTGCGCTGCACGATGCTGGAGTAACCCGACGCGTCGAGGAACAAGACGTAGACGTCGTCGTAGGTCACGTCGGCTTCGAACTGATCCGCGTCCATCCGCCCAGCACACCACACACCGCACGGTCGTGTCTGCCGCCGGCGTGAACCGGCGTCACGGTTGGTCGTCCAGCCGGCCCGGAATGGCGAAGCCGGGCGGGATGTAGATGCTCTCCAAGAACTCCAGCACGGTGTGCACGGCCAGCAGGGTCGCGAGGTACTGGTAGGACGAGTCCTTCTCCTGGTCGCCGAAGTCGGCCACGCCCCGCGCGATCATCCAGTCCACGTCCCGGCAGGCGAACGCGAAGCCGTAGGACTCCTGATCGCCCAGTACGATCCGCTGATTGCTCTCGTGCAGGGTGAGCAGGTGCGTGCCGTCGCGGAGCAGCTTGTCCCCGGACGCGACCGCGTCGGAGAGGACCGACACCCGTGGTTCGAAGTCCGCGGGCAGGTCGGCGGGACGGTGACGGCCGGGCAGCTCGGCGATCGCCGACGCGAGCCGGTCGTGGAGCTTGGCGCCGGTGGGATCGAAGCGCATGAGCTGCAAGTTCATCGGACCGCGGCTGGCGACTTCGGGCCGCGGCTCGAAGCGGTCCACGGTGAGCCGGCCCGGCTCGTACCACCAGACGGTCTTGGGCAGGTGGACATCGCCTTTCCTGGTGTGGCCGGGGAGACCGGCCGCCATGCCGGCGAGGATCCACACGTTCGCCCGGTAGAAAGTGGTGATTTCGTCGACGGCGTGCTGGGCGTAGAGACCGTACGCTTCGCCGATCGCCGTCACCGCGACGGTCAGTTCCGCCGGGGGAACCGCAAGTCCGGCCGCGGTGCAGGCGAGTTTCTTGTGGTAGTACGGGCGGTCGCGGCGCACCGCGTCCGGTCCGCCGTCGATGCCCAGCGCGGCCAGCGTCGCCTGGAGCTCGATGGGCTGGACGGTGAGGATGAAGACGTCGACCTCCTGGACCTCCTCGGCCGGCGCGGGATGGCGTCGCGGCGGGGCGCTGCCGGGCATCGGCGGGAGGAAGGATTCGATCACGGCGACGTCCAGCCCCGCGCGGTCACGGGCCGGGAGCGTGGCTGCGCGGCTCGCGTAGTCGCGCATCATGAGGATGCGCTGGATCCCTTCCGGATCGCGGAGGAGGAAGTGGGCGATCGACGCCATCGACTCCTCGGCGCGCTCACGCTGACGGCGCGGCGACCGCGGCGTCGTCATGACCACACCCGGCGCGGGCTGGGGATTTCGTAGAGCGAGTGGATCTGCACCCCGTCGAGCTGGTCCGCCGGCACGAAGTTGAAGATGGGCGTGTAGGCGTGCGGCTGGATCTGGAACGCCTTGAGGACGCGCAGCATCTGCCGAGCCGTCGCGTTCGAAGCGTTTATTTCGTCGAGCACGACCACGCTCGCCTGGTGGTGCGCCAGGTGCTCCAGTTGCCGTCCCCACCCGGTGCCGTCCGCGCGGTGCCGGATTTCGGCGAACGTGCGCCCCTCGGCGCCGGTCAGCGCGTCACGAGGCAGCGGGACGGCGACCATCCGGTCGTCCGCCCAGTGCTGCATCCGCCGGATCAGCAGCTGGACGGCGGGTTCCTCCGGGCAGACGATCACCACGCCAGGAGGTGCGACGTCCTGCATGACCTTTTCCAGCTTGTAGGCCAGGCAGTCGCCGAACCGGGCGAAGATCGTGGCGAACGGGGGGAAGTGGAGCAGCCGTTGTGCTTCGGGCGGCCCGTACACCTCGGGTTTCCAGTCGACACTCGTGAGGATGTACCACGCGTCGTACGACCGCAGCCCGGCGAAGTCGTTCCGCTGCTTGTCGGTGTGCGGCAGCCTCAGCGCGCACTGGTCGCACTGCTCGCGGCTGACCCGCTCGGCGGCGACCGCCTGGACGTGCTGGACCGCGGGGAGCCCGTTGCCCTCGCGGTGGAAGTCCGCGGACTTGAAGGCGGCGATCGAGTACCGGTGCAGCTTGTAGTCCGCGTCGAGCGCTTCTTGGACGACCCGGGTGTAGGTGGCGCCCGTGTTGATGAAGTCGAGGAGGAACAGGTAGGTCGTGCCCGGAGTCGGCTTGGGTATCTTCGCCGGGTCGTCCGGCCATTTGCTCCAGGGCACGTTGAGCCGGTTGGCGGCGGCGGTGACGGCCCCCTCCATCCAGGAGTCGGTCTTCGGCGGGACGATCAACGCCGTCCGGGCGGCTCGCTTGCCCGTCACCTCGACGATCGTGTCGTGGAGCACTTCGGCCAGTTCCGTTTCGCCTCGGGAGCCGTCGAAGAAGAAGTGGCTGCAGTACTCTTCGCTGATTTCGAAGTGCCCGATGCGCCGGATCACCTTGTCCTCGAAGTCCTGCCGGGGGGTGCCGTTGATGCCCCGGTACTTGGCTTTGAAGTTTTCGGGATCGGGGGAGGACAGGGGCAGGGGATGGCCGTGCGGCTCCAGCTGCCCGGCCTTGTTCACGACGACGACGGTGCCGGCGTCCGCCGGCATGTCCACTATCGGGGTCCAGAACGGGCTGTACGTGTTGTGCGGGAAGTTCGGCAGCAGCACGACGATGAGCTGGTCCGGTCTGGTCGCGAACTTCGTGGCGCACAGCGCGACCCAGTGGAGGAAGTTCTCCCCCATGTCGGCGTAGCGGTTGCCGGAACAGTCGATGATCTTCACTTCGCGATCCGCGGCGGACGTGGTGAAGCCCAGGATCTCCGTCGACGGCAGGACGGAATTCCGGATGTCGTCCGCCGGGATGTAGCGCGTGAAGCTCGCCGGGCGGCGGACCGCGACCGGGTTGACGAGCCGTCGTGCCAGCCACTCGTGGAACTTGCGGCGGGCCTCTTCGACCGGCTCGGCGGCCAGGGCGCCGACTCGCAGTACCTCGGTCTCCAGCTGCCAGGGACGCCGCGGGCTACCGGCCATGGCGCAGCGGCAGACGCACGGTGAGCAGGTTCCCGTGGAACGGCTGACCGGCGACGTGGGCGAGGTGCGCCCGGTAGCGGCGAGGACCGCGGCGCGGCTGCTGGGGCGCGCCGGCGAGGTTCAGCTGCTGGTTGCCCGTGCGGATCTCGAGCGACCCGCCGAAGAGGTCGATCGCGCACCGGTACAGCGCGTGGAGGCCGTACTCCTGCGGAAGCTCGCGCGTGCGTGTGAGCGACTTCGGCGGCGTCTTGGTCGTCCGGTGGGATATCCCGGGGAAGACCGAGGCCAGCAGCAGTTCTTCGTCCGTGGCGCCCGGCCCCGGGGTCCACCGCGCGGTGTACGTCGCCCACCGCGGGTCCCAGTTCGCGGGTTCGACGGTGAACGCGTCGTCGACGGCCGCCTCGGCGACCCGGATCGGCTGGTTCGCCGACAGGCCGGTGCGGAGCGTTCGCACCATGCTGTCGCCGTTGTCCCACAACGAGATCACCAGTTGTTCCGGGTCGCCGGATTCGGTTTCCGTCACCCAGGAACCGACGGTCAGCAGATCGCCACCCGGGTGCAGCACGGCGTTCGTCAGCAATTCGTAGATCAGCACGCGCGCGACTTCGGCTCCGCGGTTGCTGAGTTCGGTGTCGAGGAAGCTGAGCACGACCGGTCCGCGCCACCGCGACCATTCGGTCGCGACGATCGACGCGATCTGGGGATCGGCTTGGAAGGAATAGGTCAAGAAGCCGAAGAAGCGCTCGTCACGGAGGCGTTCGTACGCGTTGCCGGACGGCCGGCTCGGCACGGGACGCAGGAGTCTCACCTGGTCGCGGATCGGCAGGGCGCCGTCCGCCCAGCGGAGCGTTCCGAACTGCGACCGGGAGACCATGGCGGCCGCCGAAGAAAAAGCGCATTCCAGGAGGAAGTCCGTCATCGCCGGGTTCCGGGGCAGGGAGATCAAGGTCTCCTGCCGTGCCGCACTGCGTTCGTCGAGCACGGAAAGCAAGACCGTCAGACCGGCGATGTCGACGGCGGTGGCGTCGGCGAGATCGAGATCCAGCGGCCCCTCTTGCCTGGCGGCGGCCAGTCGTGCCACCGTGGCCGAAACCGAGGCGGTGTCGATCTCTTCGGGTAGCCGTACCCGAAGCCATTCACCGGCGTTGGCTTCGACCGACATCGGCGTACCCCCTCGGTTGTGAAGACTGACTCCGGAGTTTTGAATGCTCCCCGGAGCTTAAGTCGACAACAACCACCCGAATGAGTGACGGGAACCGATTCGACGGATTTGGGCTTTAATTGTCCAGAATCTGTCAACTTGATCAGGGTGAATGAATCACGAAACCAGCAGATCCAGAGCCAGTGCCGCCGTCCAGCTGAACGTGCGGGTGCCGTGGCCCGCGCCGGTCAGCGGGTTGCAGTACTCCGCGAAGTCCGTCGCCGCCGCCGTTGTCACCAAGTCGTCGCGCAGGCCGGCGGCCAGGGCGTGTTCGCCGTGGGCGAGGAGGCCTCGGTGAACCAGCCAGCCGACGTTGGCCCATGACGGGCCGCGCCAGTAGCGGGCCGGGTCGAAGTCCGGGGCGGTCAGGTCGTGGCTCGGGATGCCGTGGACGCGGCCGAGGGCGAAGCGGGGGCCGGTGGCCGTGGCCAGCAGGGCCGGGGCGACCGCCAGGTCCGGCAGTACCAGCGGCAGCAGGCCCGCGCACGTGTACTGCGGGGTCAGCGCGCCGGTGCGGACGTCGCGGGCGAAGAAGAAGCCGTTGTCCCACAGCGTGTCCTGCAACGCCTTCGCGACGCGCGCCGCCGATTCGCGGTGGCGGGCCGCGGCCGCCGGGAGGCCCAGCTCGTCCGCGATCGACGCCAGTGCCAGTTCGGCGTCGGCCAGCAGGGCGTTGAAGCCGGGGTCCTCCACGACGAACTCGCCGAAGTCCCGGTAGCCGCTGTCGCGGTAGTCCGCGGCCAGCCGGACGTAGCGGCCGTAGTCCTCGTCGCTCGGCCGGTCGGCGGTGGCGCCGTGCGCCAGGTCGCGGCGGACGAACCCGGTCGACGGCGTGACGCGCGCCAGCGGCCCGTCCCACGCCGGGCTGTTGTCCATTCCGGACTCCCACGGGTGCACGATCGCGGCGAGTCCGCGCCCGCCGGCGTCGCGTGAGCCCAGCAAGTATGCGTGCCAGGCCCGCAGTTTCGGGTACAGCGTGGCCAGGAACTCGAGGTCGGGCGCGGATTCGTGCACGGCCAGCACCGCGCGCGCGTGCACCGGCGGCTGGATCAGCCCGGACGTCCGCCCGGCGCGCCAGAAGCCGGGCCCCGGGAAGTACGCCTCGGGCGGGGTGTCCGGGTTGAAGAGGATGTGCGGCACGCGGCCGTCGCGCCACTGCGCGGAGAACAGCGTCAGCAGCTCGCGCCGCGCCCGCTCGGGCGCCAGGTGGCGCAGGCCGATCGCGATGAACGCCGAGTCCCAGCTCCACTGGTGGGGGTAGAGCGTCCGCGAGGGCACGGTCGACGAACCGAGCCAGTTGCCGTCGAGGATGGCCGCGGCTCGTGTTACATCCATATGTCCAACTTATCTCCGACTTGTGTATTGTCAATGGGCAAAAGTCGGGAGGTGGCGGATGCCGGCCAGTGCCGGGGCGCTGTTCGAGCTGGTCAGGACCGGTCAGGCGACCACGCGGAAGGCCCTGCTCACGCACAGCGGGCTGTCCCGCTCGACCCTCACCGCCCGCCTGGACCAGCTCCAAGCGGCCGGTCTGCTCGTCGAAGGCGGCCTGGAGGACTCGACCGGCGGCCGCCCGGCGCGGCACCTGCGCTTCGACGACCAGCACGCCGTCGTCCTCGCCGCGAGCATCGACACGACGCACGCCGAGGCCGCGGTCACCGACCTGTCCGGACGGCGGCTGGCCACCCGCGCCGGCGAACTGCGGGTCGCCGACGGCCCGGAACCGGTGCTCGACCGGATCGCCGAGTGGTTCGAGGCGATGCTGGCCGACGTCGGACGGCCGGTGTGCGGCGTGGGCCTTTCCGTGCCGGGCCCGGTCGAACCCGGCCGCGCCCGGGTCACGCGGCCGCCGATCATGCCGGGCTGGGACGGCTACCCGATCGACGCGCACCTCGGCGCCCGCTTCGGCGCCCCCGTGCTGGTCGACAACGACGCGAACCTGATGGCGCTGGGCGAGCACCGCGCCCGGTACCCGGACTCGGCCGCGCTGGTCGTGGTGAAGGTGTCCACCGGCATCGGCGCCGGCCTGGTCGTCGGCGGCGAGGTCTACCGCGGCATCGACGGCGGCGCGGGCGACATCGGCCACATCCGCCTGCCCGGCCACCCGGACGCGCCCTGCCTGTGCGGCTCGCTCGGCTGCCTCGCGGCGGTCGCCAGCGGGCGCGCCCTCGCCGCGCGCCTGACGGAACTGGGCTTGCCGACGACGTCGGGCTCGGGCGTGCGGGAACGGCTCGTCGCGGGTGAGCCGGCCGCGATCCGGCTCGCCGAAATCGCCGGGCGGCAGGTGGGGGAGGTGCTCGCGACGCTGGTGTGCGTGGTGAACCCGGGGGTGCTCGTGGTCGCCGGCGACCTCGCCGAGCCGCACTTCGTCGCCGGGGTGCGCGAGGAGCTCTACCGGCGGGCGCTGCCCCGGGCGACGCAGAACCTGCGCGTCGAAATCGGCGGCCGCGGTGACGCGATCGGCGGCGCGGTGGCGATGGTCGTCGACGCGGTGTTCGCGCCGGCCGCGGTGGATCGCCGGCTCGGCGACGGCCGAAGTGCCGTCACGGAGTGGACTGTCCCGAGTGGACGGACCACCCGACTTTAGTAGGGGGTGCGCCACCGCCGCACGAGGTGCGAGAAATCGGACTTAGCGCGCACAAAGGCCTATTCCTCGCGTTTTTTGTCCGACAAATCGGATTTCCGCACCACGCCCCTCAGGACGTGAATTCGCGACGAGATAACGGTTCCGCAAGCACTTCCCCGCGAGCGGAACACCGATCTAGTCTCACCCGGTGTTCCAAGGCCCGTTTTCTGGGGGCCGCTTTCGAAGAGGGAGATTTCTGTGCGAAGAAGCTCCACCCTGCTCCTTTCGCTCGCGGTGGTGGGTGGCCTGACCGGCACCCTGCCGGCGACGGCGTCCGCGCAGGGGCGTCAGGACATTCCGCAGTCGCACCCGTTGTGGGCGAACGCGCAGGCGAAGGTCGCCGACACCGCGCCCGCCGCGAAGCTGAGCTTCCGGGTCTACCTGAACCAGCGCGACAACGCCGGTGCCGAGGCGCTGGCCCAGGCCGTGTCCGATCCGGACAGCAAGACCTACCGCCAGTACCTGAGCCCCGACCAGGTGCGCGACCGGTTCGCCGCGAGCGACGCGACCGTGAACGCCGTGAAGTCGTGGCTGACCGGCAACGGCTTCAGCATCGGCGAGGTGCCCTCGAACCGCGCCTACGTCGAAGCGACCGGCACCGCGGGCCAGACGCAGCAGGCGTTCGACGTCAAGCTGGCCAAGTACAAGGTCAAGGGCCAGACGCTGCGCGCCGCCGACAAGAACCTGTCGGTGCCGGCGAACCTGGCCAACGACGTCCTCGGCGTCGTCGGTGTCGACCAGGCCACCAACCTGTTCAAGCCGGACCACGCCACCGGTTCCGGGACGCCGTCCGACGTCGCGCCCGGCCCCGGCTTCCGCAACGCGCGGCCGTGCAGCGCCTACTACGGCGAGAAGATCGACACCACCGATCCCGCCTACAACGGCAAGCAGCTGCCCTACGCCCCCTGCGGCTACACCCCGGCCCAGCTGCGCTCGGCCTACGGTGTCGACAAGGTCGGCGCGGACGGCAAGGGCACCACGATCGCCATCGTGGACGCGTTCGCCTCGCCGACCATCTACGCCGACGCGAGCACGTACGCCAAGAAGAACGACCCGCAGCACCCGCTGAAGCAGAGCCAGTTCAAGCAGCACGTCTTCCCGGCGAACCCGGTTCTCGAGCCGCCGGACCAGTGCGACGCGGCGGGCTGGTACGGCGAGGAAACCCTCGACGTCGAGGCCGCCCACGGTCTCGCGCCGGGCGCCGACATCCTGTACGTCGGCGGTGAGTCCTGTGAGGACAACGCCCTCGACGTGGCGCTGAACTACGTGATCGCCGGCCACAAGGCCGACATCGTGTCGAACTCCTACGGCGACACCGGCGAGGACATCCCGGCCGACGAGGTCAAGGTGTTCAACCAGATCTCGCTGCAGGCGGTGCTCGAGGGCATCGGCGTCTACTTCTCCTCGGGTGACAACGGCGACGAGGTCGCGCGCCTCGGCACGCCGTCGCCGGACTTCTCCGCCTCGGCGCCGTGGATCACCGCGGTCGGCGGCACGTCCATCGCGATCGGCAAGGACGGCAAGCGGATCTTCGAGACCGGCTGGGAGACCAGCAAGTCCTCGCTGGCAGGCGGTGTCTACGGCCCGGCCAACTACACCAGCGGTTCCGGTGGCGGCACGAGCCGGCTGTTCGAGCAGCCCTTCTACCAGAAGGGCGTCGTGCCGGACGCGCTGTCCACGAAGAACCAGACCGGCCACAAGAAGGGCCGGGTCGTCCCGGACATCTCGGCGATCGGCGACCCGAACACCGGCTTCCTGGTCGGCCAGACGCAGACCTTCCCGGACGGCGCCTACTACGACCAGTACCGGATCGGCGGCACGAGCCTCGCGTCGCCGGTGTTCGCTGGCATCATGGCGGTGGCCGACAGCTTCGACCACTTCCACCACGGCTTCATCAACCCCGTGATCTACAAGCTGACCTCCCGCACCGCGGCGATCAGCGACGTGAAGCACGTGGACGCCGCGGTGGAGCGGGTCGACTACGCCAACTCGGTCGACGCTTCCGGTGGTCTGCTCACCTCGGTGCGCACGCTCGACTACCAGGGCCTGACCATCCACACCACCCCCGGCTACGACGACGTGACGGGTCTCGGCACGCCCAACGGCCTGCTGTTCCTGCTGCTCGTCTAGGCAAAAGCCGTGAAGGCCTCCTTACCGGCTCTTGTGGCCGGTAAGGAGGCCTTCACGGCTTTTCGGGCAGGGGGATGGCGGCGTGGACCGCGGTGCCGCCGGGGCCGCTGGAGACGGTCAGGTCGCCGCCGAGGGCATCCACCCGGTCGCGCAGGCCCGCCAAGCCGGTCCCGCCGTCGAGGGACGCGCCGCCGACGCCGGCGTCGGTCACCTCGACCCGCAGCTCCGCGCCCTCGGTGGTGATCCGGACGTCGACGTGGTCGGTCTGCGCGTGCTTCAACGCGTTCGTCAGCGCTTCCGACGTCACGAAGTACGCCGTCGCCTCCACCGCCGCGTCGAGCCGGGGCACCGGGCCGACCGCCAGCGCCACGTCCATCGGGCTGCGCTCGGCCAGCGACCGGACCGCCGCGGCCAAGCCCGCTTCGGTGAGGATCGCCGGCCGGATGCCGCGGGCCAGCTCGCGCAGCTCGGTGATCGCCGTCTGCAGCTCGTCGACCGAGCCGCTGAGCAGGGCCCGCACCTCCGGCGGCAGGCCGTCGCCGTAGCGGCGCCCGGTCATCCTCAGCAGCAGCACGACGCTGACCAGCCGCTGCTGGGCGCCGTCGTGCAGGTCGCGCTCCAGCCGCCGGCGTTCCTCATCGCCGGCCTCCACCAGCCGCGCCCGCGACGCGCGCACCTCGGCCAGCCGCTGCTCCAGCTCCGCCGTGAGCCGCTGGTTGTCGAGCACCAGCCCGGCCGCCGCGTTGAGCGCGTCGATCGACCGGCTGTCCTTCCAGACCTCGTCGTCCTGCACCAGCGCGGCCAGCCCGGTGCCGTCGCGCTCCAGCAGCAGCCGGATCATCTCGGCGTTGCCGACGCGGGCGCGCAGCACCCCGGCCAGGAACGCCAGCGGCCACAGGCAGAACAGGATCCGGTACGCCTGCAAGAGCGGGGCCGACAGCGGGTGCCCGTCGCCGAGCGCCGTGCCCGCACCCGACGTGAGCGCGCCCAGCAGCGCGATGGTGATCACCGGCGACAGCAGGCGCCGCTGCGGCAGCCGCCCGGTCAGCCAGCGGTAGAGCAGCACGACGACCACGCCGGCGCTGATCGCCGTCGCGGCGAGCTCGAGCGCGCGGTCGGCGAACGCGCCGCCGTGCGAACCCGGCCGGATCGCCAGCAGGTCGCGCGGGTCGTCGTCGGCCAGCAGCCCGACCACGCCCGAACCGAGCACCACCAGGTACGCCGCGGCGACGAGCAGCCGTTCCCACCGCGACCGCAGCCTGCCGTGCGGGAACGCCAGCACGAGGTGCGCGATCACCGGGCTGGACGCGGCGCGCAGCGGCACGGCGATCGTGTACAGCACCGGGTCACGGGCGAACTGCAGGTCTTCGAGGAACAGCGCGACGCCGGCGAGCGCGATGAGCACGCCGATCGGGTTGGCCGGGCGCCGGACGTGCGCGACCGCGCCCGCGAGCAGGAAGAGGAAGCCGGTTGCGGTGCTGAGCGCGGTGTCGAGCGCGGAATGGCCGCCATCGGCCGCCTTCAGCGTCAGCGAGGTGACGCCGAGGGCCAGGCCGACGACGAGCAAGCCGGTCATCACGAGCGTCCGCGGGTGCTGCGCCACGCCCACCCCTCCCGGTGTGCTCCCGGACACGCACCCCGTCATTCGCCCGTTCGGGCCCTCGCGTTACACCGCGCGGCGGCGCTTTAGGGTGAACCGAGGGGTGAACGGGAGGCAGGCAATGAGCGGACGCGGTCTGGACGCCGAGGTCTTCGGCGGGCGGATGCCCACCGGCGGCGGTGACCTGGCGATCGAAACCCACGGTATCGCGCCGGTCCCGGAGGGCAACCGGTTCGGCCGTCCCTGGCGGCTGTTCAGCGTTTGGTTCGCGCCCAACCTGACGATGACGGCGGTGTTCACCGGCACCCTCGCCGCGTCGCTCGGCCTCGGCTTCTGGACCGGGCTGGCCGCGATGCTCGCCGGCACCGTGCTCGGGTCGCTGCCGGTCGCGTACCTGTCCACCTGGGGCCCGCGCACCGGCACCGGTCAGCTGCCGCTGGCCCGGCTGCCGTTCGGCCGCGGGGTCGTGCTGCCCGGGCTGGTGCAGTGGCTCGGCTCGATCGCGTGGGACGCGCTGGTCGGGCTGTTCGGCGGCGAGGCGCTGGCCGAGCTGACCGGGCTGCCGTTCTGGGCGGCGGTGCTGATCGTGCTGGTGCTGCAGTGCGCGCTCGGCGTGTTCGGCTACGCGCTGATCCACCGGGTCCAGGCGGTGATGAGCGTGCTGCTGGTGCTCGCGTTCGCCGCGCTCGCCGTGAAGGTCCTTTCCGGACACCCGATCGCCGCGGCGGACACGGCTTCGGGTGCCGACCTGGCCGGCGGCGTCGTCCTGTTCACGACGATCACGTTGTCGCTGGCGATCTCCTGGGCGCCCTACGCTTCGGACTTCAGCCGCTACCTGCCCGCGTCGACGTCGTCGCGCAGCGTCTTCCTGGCGACGCTGTCCGGGCTGGTCGTTTCGTACGCGATCGGGGAAACCCTCGGGCTCGCGCTGGGTTCCTCGCTCGGCGACCAGACGGCCACCGGGGTCGCCGCACTGCTCGGCGGCGGGTTCCTGGGCGCGCTGGCGCTGGCGGTGATCGCGCTCGCGGCGGTGTCGTCGAACGCGATGAACGACTACAGCGGCTCGCTGGCCCTGCAGACGGTCGGCGTCCGGCTGCGGCGCCCGGTCTCCGCGGTGGTCGTCACGGTGCTCGCGTTCGCGCTGATCCTGTGGATGCACAGCGGCGAGCTGGCGGCCAAGTTCCAGAACGTGCTGCTGTTCGTCAGCTACTGGATCCCGCCGTTCCTCGGCGTGGTCGTCCCGGACTGGCTCGCGCGCACCCGGGGCGGGCGGCAGGTGGACGTCCTCGCCGCGGTGTCCGTGCGACCGTGGGCGGCGGTGGTGGCGTTCGTGCTCGGCTTCGGCGCGGCGGTGCCGTTCATGAACACGTCGCTCTACACCGGACCGGTCGCGGCGGCGCTGCACGGCGCGGATCTCGCCTACTACGTCGGGCTCGTCGTTTCGCTGGCAGCGTACTCGCTGCTGCGCGGCCGATCCCGGGTTGACCTCAAGTAATGTAGAGGTTTCACGATGGTGTGGTACCCCTCGGAGGAGGAACCATGCCAACCGCACTCGTGACCGGCGCGTCCGCCGGTCTGGGCCGCGCCCTCGCGCAGGCCCTGGTGAGTCGCAAGTGGACGGTCGTCGGCGACGGCCGCGACGCGGCGGCGTTGTCCGCGGCCGCGAGGGAGATCGGCTTCACGGCCGTCCCCGGCGACGTCGCCGACCCGGCCCACCGCGCCCAGCTGGCCGGCGCCTGCCCGGCGCTCGACCTGCTCGTCAACAACGCGAGCTCACTCGGCGTCAGCCCGCTGCCCGCCTTGGGGAGCTATCCCTTGGCGGACCTGGAAAACGTCTACCGCGTCAACGTGTTCGCGCCGCTGGCGCTGACGCAGCTGCTCCTGCCCGCGCTGACGGCCTCGCGCGGCACGATCGTCGACATCAGCTCGGACGCGGCCGTCGAAGCGTACGAAGGCTGGGGTGGTTACGGCTCGGCGAAGGCCGCGCTGGACCAGCTCACGGCGGTGCTCGGCGCGGAGCACCCGGACCTGGCGGTGTACGCGGTCGACCCGGGCGACCTGCGCACGGCGATGCACCAGCGCGCGTTCCCGGGCGAGGACATCTCGGACCGGCCGCTGCCGTCGTCGGTGGTCCCGGGGTTCCTGCGGCTGCTCGACGAGCGTCCACCGAGCGGCCGCTACCGCGCCGCGGATCTTCTGGTGAGCGCATGAACATCAAGTTCGAGCTGCCCGCGGAGTTGTCGGCGTCGGCCCCGCCGGAGGCCCGTGGCCTGGCACGCGACGAGGTCCGCCTGCTGGTCGCCGGACCGTCGGGCGTCCACCACACGGTGTTTTCCTCGCTGGGCTTGCACCTGCGGCCCGGTGACCTGCTGGTGGTGAACACGTCCGGGACGCTGCCCGCGGCGGTGGACGCGGTCCGGTCCGGACGCCCGGTGGTGGTCCACTTCGCCTCGCCCCTGGACGACGGCGACTGGATCGTGGAACTGCGAGCCCCCGGCGGCCCGCTGCTCGACGGCCGTCCCGGGGAAGTCGTGGAACTGCCCGGCGGTGCTTCCCTGACGTTGCTGTCCTCGGCGACCGAGCGGCTGTGGCGGGCTTCGGTGGCGGTCGAGGGTTCGGTCCCGGGGTTCCTCGCCGCGGCCGGCCGCCCGATCCGCTATGGGTATGTCCCGCGCGCGTGGCCGCTGTCGGACTACCAGACGGTGTTCGCCCGCGAGCCGGGCAGCGCGGAGATGCCCTCGGCGTCCCGCCCGTTCACGACGGAGCTGGTGACCCGCCTGGTGACGGACGGGGTGCTGTTCGCGCCGCTGCTGCTGCACACGGGGGTGTCGTCCCCGGAGGCGGACGAGCCGCCCCAGCCGGAACGCTTCCGCGTCCCGCCCACGACGGCGGCACTGGTCTCCTGGGCCCGCGCCCGCGGCGGCCGGGTGATCGCGGTCGGCACGACGGCGGCCCGCGCCCTGGAGTCGGCCTGGTCAGCGGGCGAGGTCCACGCGGCCGAGGGCTGGACGGACCTGGTGCTGGGCCCGGCCCACCCGGCCCGGGTCGTGGACGGCATCGTCACGGGCCTGCACGCCCCGGAGGCGTCCCACCTGCTGCTGCTGGAGGCGGTGGCGGGCCGCGAGCGGGTCCAGCACGCGTACGACGCGGCGGTGGAGCGCCGCTACCTGTGGCACGAGTTCGGCGACGTCTCACTCCTGCTGCGCCGCTGAAGGTCAGTCACGGGGGCGCGCTTCGTAGCCGAAGGTCAAGCCTTCGGGAGCGAGGTCGGCCAGCTTCGCGAGCACGGGTTCGGTGTTCCGGCCCCACATTTTGCTCAGCAGCCAGGTTTGGTCGGCCTCGCGCAGCGGTGAATCGATGAACCAGCGGGCCAGATTGCCCTTCGCTTTGGGGTACCGGGCGACGAACTCGTCGGCGAGGGCGTCGTCGCCCGGTACCCCCGGGATGCGGAGGAAGCGAGCACCGGGAAGGGCGCCGGCCAGCCGGGCGCCGGGTACGCCCGCGGCGTGGAGCGCGGTCACCAGCGCGAGCACGGCCTGACGTTTCCGCAGGGGCTCGGTGGTTCCTTCGGGCGTGGTGATCGCGTAGGGCGTCCAATCCCGCCCCTCGCTGACCCGCGCGGCGCGAGCCTGCGTTTCCCGGCGCCGGAGCTGGACGGTCAGGTCGGCGGCTTCCGGGAGCGGGATGACCTGCTGCACGTCGAGGAGCAGTCGCTCACCCACCTTGTACGGGGTCAGCCGGACGCATTGGATGTCGAGCCCGTAGACCTCGTTCAGCCACAGGACGGTCGTGGTGATTTCCCGGTCGAACCCGGCGGACACCAGCACGACTCGCACCTCGCGGGTCAGGACAGCATCCTCCCCGCCGACGTCTTCGAGCCAGTCGGCGAGCCGGGTACGGGCGTCGTCGGCGGCATCGGGCTCGACCTGGAGCAAGTACCGCTGGAAGGCCTCGCTGACGTCGTCGAAGGTGAGCGCGGAGACCATCGCGGCGTAGCGCAGGGCCTGGAGCTCCAGGTGGCCACCGTCGGTGGTGCGTTTGAGTTCGATGACCACGGGCTTGCCTTCGCGGTCGATGCCGAGCAGATCGATGCGCCGCCTGGCACCGGCGAATTCGGCGAATTCTTCGCTGACGATGAGCACGTCCTCCACCACCGTCTCGATCTGAGCTCTGAGCAGGCGCTGCAGATCGGCGCGCTCCAGGACTTGCTCCGCGGCGAAGGTGGACGACGGCACAGCTTCCAGCTTGTCGGAGGTCAATTCGAAGAGCGGCATGTCTGCCAGCGTCGCGGTCCGCTGGGTGATCGGCCAGGGTCTTGAGACCCTCGTGCCGTCACCGCCGACAATGCTATTCCTGGTCGATGACCACTGACGCCTACGGCCTCGGCCGGCTGGAACGGCTCGCGGACCCCCGCGACGTATGGAAGCACGAGGCCGCGGATTTCACACCTTGGCTGGCCGAGAACATCGACGTACTCAGCGACGCCATCGGTTTGCCGCTCTCGGTGGTGGGTCAGGAGGTGCTGGTCGGGGATTTCCGCGTCGACATCCACGCGACCGATCCGGACGGCCGGAACGTCATCATCGAGAACCAGCTCGAGCCCAGTGACCATTCGCACCTCGGTCAGCTGCTCGTGTACGCCAGCGGGCTCGAAGCGGCGACCGCCATCTGGATCACGCCACGGCTGCGGGAGGAGCACCGGAGCGCGCTGGTCTGGCTCAACGAGCGCACCGACGCCGACGTCCGGGCCTTCGGAATCGAAGTGGGCCTAGTCCGCATCGGTGCCTCGGTGCGCGCGCCCGTTCTCGACGTCGTCGTCAAACCCAATGACTGGGCGAAGGCGGCGAAAGAGACCTCCAAGGCGGTGGTTTCGCCGAAGAACCAGCAGCGCATGGCGTTCTTCGAGGATGTCTTCGACCTGATGGCGACGACCTATCCGGCGATCCGTGCGCCCAAGACGCAGACGGCCAGTTGGTGCAGTTTCGCGTCGGGTCCTTTCGGCTACTACAGCCTCACCTTCACCAAGCAGGGCTACCGAGTCGAGATCTACCTGGATTCCGGCGGCAAGGAAGCGAACAAGCAGGTTTTCGACGAGCTCTACGGCGAACGCCAGGTGGTGCAGGAGGCTTTGGGCTTCGAGCTGGACTGGGCTCGGCTCGACAACAACCGAAGCAGCCGCATAGCGACGTACCTGGAGGGTTTCGACCTCGAAACGGCGGACGAGGCCACCAGGCAACGGGCGGTCGAGTGGAGTGTCGACCGGGCGACGGCGCTTCACCGGCAGTTCGACGTTCGGTTGCGCGAGCTGGCCAAGCTGGCGAAGCGAACTGCGGACCAGCCGGGTGGTGACCTCCGATGACCCGTGGCGTCGGGGTGCCCTCCGAGGGGAGAGCCGAGAGTGAACCGACCGCGATCGCACCCGGTTCGAGCGCTGAACAGCGAGCTGCGGAGCAGCTGATGATCGAACGTGTGGCGGACGAATTCGGCGTGGCGCTGAGACCTCAGTCGATCGGGTCTGGCGGCGTCCGAGTCGAGGTCGACGGAGCCGATGACGCCCGCACGGTGCTGGTCGAAGCGTGGGCTCACCAGGGACCGCCCAAGTCCGCGCAGCGGCACAAGGTGCTGGCTGACGCGTTCAAGCTCAGCTGGATCGCATCGATACTGCCGGTGCGGCCCAGGCTGATCTTGTGCTTCTCGGACGAAGCCGCTGCGAAGCCGTTCCGAACCGGTCGATCGTGGGCAGCCGAGGCATTGCGTGCTCAGAGCATCGAGGTGTTCGTGGCCGAACTCCCGGCGCAGGTCCGCGCCGGCATCGTGGATGCACAGCACCGCCAATACCGATGAGCCCTGGTTGTCCACAGCCCATCCGAGCTTTGGACAACTGGCCCCTCAGGCGTTGGTCGGCTGACGGCGGGAGCGCAGCAGGCCGGCCACCGCCACCACCGCGATGCCCAGCCCGATGCCGCTCACGATCGAGGCCACCAGGCTCGCCGTCGCCGTGGCCAGGCCGAACGCGCCGCCGATGTAGACCGGGATGCAGACCGCCACCGGTCCCCACACGCGCAGTGAGAACGCGCGGTCCGAAGCCAGCCACAGCACCAGCGCGACGGCCGCGCCCGTCGCGACCGGGATCGCCCAGACGACCAGGCTCGTCACCGCGTCCATGCCGAGCGACCGGAGCCACTCGAAGGACGCCTGGCCCAGCCCGATGAACAGCACGACCAGCGCCACGCGGACGCCGGCGACCCCGTGGCCCCGTCGGTGTGCGGTGCTCGTCATGTCTTCCTCCCGGATCGGTCGTCACAGGTACCACGTCCGGGTGACGCCCGCGGTTGCCCGCGTTACGGGATTTCTCCGAAAGGGCCTTTCCTCCCGGATGCCGGGAACTTCGCGCGGGGCCTCGCGTCCGGCCGGTCGACGCCGCATGCTCTTGCGGCACCACGCTCCACCAGGCCGAACGGTCGCCGTAAGGGCATGTGCCACCGATGTCAAGGAATCTCACAAGATTTCCCGGGATGCGGATGGCTATGCGCCCTAGTGGGTGACCGTGCGAACCTCGCCCCGACACCGACCGCGAAAGGCGACACTGACGTGCGCACCCACCACAGAACTCGTTTCCTGGCCTCGGCGCTGGCCGCCCTGACCGTCGTGGGCGTGCTCGCCGGCTGCTCGCGCGCGGACAGCAGCGCCGCGCCGGCCGCCAACCAGGGCGCCGCCGGGGAGGTCCGGGTCGGGTTCTTCCCGAACGTCACCCACGCTCCCGCGCTGATCGGCGCCAAGAAGGACTTCTTCAAGAACGAGCTCGGCTCGACCAAGCTCACCACTCAGACGTTCAACGCCGGCCCCGAAGAGGTCAACGCCCTGCTCGGCGGCTCCCTCGACGTCGCTTTCCTCGGCTCCGGCCCGGCGATCAACGCCTTCACCAAGTCCAAGGGCGCCATCCAGCTGATCTCGGGCGCCGTCTCGGGCGGCGCGCAGCTGGTCGTCAAGCCGGACATCACCAGCGTCGACGGGCTCAAGGGCAAGAACATCGCGACGCCGCAGCTGGCCAACACCCAGGACGTCGCCCTCAAGAAGTTCCTCGCCGACAAGAAGCTGACCGACCAGGTCAAGATCACCAACCTCGACAACCCGAAGACGCTCGACGCCTTCAAGAAGGGCGAGGTCGACGGCGGCTGGCTGCCCGAGCCGTGGGCGTCCCGGCTGGTCCTCGACGCCGGCGCGAAGGTGCTCGTCGACGAGAAGACCCTGTGGCCCGGCGGCCGCTTCCCGACCACCGTCGTGATCGTGCGCAGCGAGTTCCTGCAGCAGCACCCGGACACCGTCCGCGCGTTGCTCAAGGGCGAACTGGCCGCGATCGACTGGGCGAAGGCCAACCCGGCGGAGGCGAAGACCGTGGTCAACGGCGCTCTCAAGGAGCTGGCCGGCAGTACCTTGAGCGAAGCGGTCCTGGACCGCGCGTTCTCCGGTATCGAGCTGACCACCGACCCCGTCGCCGCCGAATTCCCGCAGCTCGCGCAGGACTCGGTGACGGCCGGCGTAGTGAAGTCGGCGGTCGCGCTCAAGGGCTTCGCCGACTTCGGCCCGCTGAACGAGGTGCTGAAGGCCAAGAACCTGCCCGCCGTCGAAGCTCCCGAACTCACCAAGTGATGTGGAGAGGCAGCCAGCCATGACCACGACCCTCCCCAGTGGCCGGACCGGGTTCACCGGCACGACCGCGGTGCGTCTCGACGGCGTGCGCAAGACGTTCGGCCCGACCGGCCGCGCGGTCGTCGCGCTCGACGGTGTCGACCTGACGGTCGCGCCCGGCGAGTTCGTCTGCCTGCTGGGCGCGTCCGGCTGTGGCAAGAGCACGCTGCTGAACCTGGTCGCCGGGCTGGACGCGCCGTCGGCCGGGGAGATCACGCTGAACACGTCGCGGCCCGCGGTCATGTTCCAGGAAGCGGCGCTGATGCCGTGGCTGACCGCGACCCGCAACGTGGAGCTGCCGCTGCGGCTGGCCGGGTTCGGCCGGACCGAGCGCCGCGAAAAGGCCGCCGAGCTGCTGGAACTGGTCCGGCTGACGGACGCGGCGAACAAGCGGCCGCACGAGCTGTCCGGCGGTATGCGGCAGCGCGTCGCGCTGGCCCGCGCGCTGGCGGCGACCCTCCGCGTCGGCGGTGACCCGGAGCAGGCGCTGCTGCTGATGGACGAGCCGTTCGCCGCGCTCGACGCCATCACCCGCGATTGCCTGCAGAGCGAACTCCTGCGCGTCTACCGCAGCACGAACACGTCGGTGCTGTTCGTGACGCACGACGTGCGCGAAGCGGTCCGGCTCGGGCAGCGGGTCGTGCTCCTGTCGTCGCGGCCCGGCCGGGTCGTGCGCGAGTGGACGGACGTCCAGCTGGCCGACGCCGAGGAGCTCACCGAGGAGATCACGGGCCACCTGCGCGAGGTGATCAGCACCCATGCCGCAGCTTGACCGGTCCGCCACGGAGGTGGCGGACCTCGAAGCCGTCGGCTCCGGCCTCGACGCCCTCGACGCCCCGGTGGGGGAGCGGCGGCCGAGCTTCTGGAAGCGCTTCGCCTGGGGGTTCCTGCCGCCGCTGGGCGCGCTGCTGGTGCTCGTCGTGGTCTGGCAGGTCCTCTGGGCGGCGGCGTTCTGGCCGGAGACCCAGCTGCCCGCGCCGCTGGCGGTGTGGGACGAGTTCTGGGGCATCGTCGTCGACGGCAAGGTCTTCGGCTTCGTCTGGACGTCGGTGCACCGCGCCGCGCTCGGCTTCTTCGCGGGCGTGCTGATCGGCACCCCGCTGGGCCTGGTCGTGGCGAAGGTCCGCGTGGTCCGCGCGGCGATCGGCCCGCTACTGACGGGCCTGCAGAGCCTCCCGTCGGTGGCCTGGGTCCCGGCGGCGATCCTGTGGTTCGGCATCAACGACGCGGCGATCTACTTCGTCGTCCTGCTCGGCTCGGTCCCGTCCATTGCGAACGGCCTCGTGTCCGGCATCGACCAGATCCCGCCGATCCTGCCCCGCGTGGGCCAGGTGATGGGCGCGAACCGCCTGTCGTCGGCCCGCCACATCCTGCTGCCGGCGGCCCTGCCGGGCTTCCTGGCGGGGCTGAAGCAGGGCTGGGCGTTCTCGTGGCGCTCGCTGATGGCGGCGGAGCTGATCGCGCTGTCACCGCAGCTGGGGATCGGCCTGGGCGCGTACCTGAACCAGGGATCGTCGTTCAACAGCATGGAGACGGTGATCGCGGCGATCTTCCTGATCCTGCTGGTCGGCATCGGGATCGAGCTGCTGGTGTTCCGCCCGCTGGAGCGGGCGGTGCTGCGGGCACGGGGACTCACCGCGTCGCTCTGAAAGTTTCTCCGCCCGGGTGTCGAAGCCGGCTTCGCGGCCTCGACGTCTCCTTCGCAAGGGTTCCCCGGCGAAGGAGTTGAGGTCTGTGATCGCGATCTTGGTGGCGACGATGGCGGCGTTCGCGGCGAGTTCGATCTGGTACACGGCGTTCGGCGGGCTCTGGGCCCGCCTCAGCCCCGCGGCGGCGCCATCCCGTCCCTCGGCGTGGCGCGCCGGCGCGGAGTTCGCCCGCACACTGGTCCTGGTGGCGGCGTTCGCCGCCCTGTCCGCGGCGGTCGGCGTCGCCGGAGTGCCGGGTTCCGTCGGGCTGGCGTTGCTGCTGTGGGCGGGCTTCCCGGCGGTGATCCTGAGCGGCTCGGTGCTGCACGAGCGCGTCCCGGTCCGCCTGGCGGCCCTGCACGCGGGCGACTGGCTGCTGAAGATCGTGCTCGTGGCGGCGATCATGGGCGCCTGATCCGGTGCCTGGTGGGTCAAAAACAAGCGCGCGTGACCAGGAACGCAAAAGGGTCCGCGTTCGTTGACGGGGTACCTACGGCGCCGTAAGTTACGGTCCCGTAGGTCACGCCCCCGATCCCCGGAAGGACGCGCGCATGGCCGTTCCCGAGAGCACCGCACTCATGTACGAGCTCGAGGGGACGGTCGAGGAAAACCTCAACCGGCACCTCGCCGCCGCGCAGGAATGGATGCCGCACGAGTTCGTTCCGTGGAGTGAGGGGCGGAACTTCGCCGATCTGGGCGGGGAGGCGTGGGATCCGGAGCAGTCGCGGGTTTCGCCCATCGCGCGGACCGCGCTCGAGGTCAACCTCCTGACCGAGGACAACCTGCCCAGCTACCACCGCGAGATCGAGCGCGCCTTCGGCCGCGACGGCGCCTGGGGCACCTGGGTGCACCGCTGGACGGCCGAGGAGGGCCGGCACGGCATCTGCATCCGCGACTACCTCCTCGTCACGCGCGCGGTCGACCCGGTCGAGCTCGAGCGGATGCGGATGGCGACCATGCAGGCCGGGTACGAGACCGAGGACAAGCCGCTGCTGCGGGTCTGCGCCTACGTCTCGTTCCAGGAGCTCGCGACACGCCTTTCGCACCGCAACACCGGCCGCTACACCCAGGACCCGCTGGCCGAGAAGCTGCTCGCCCGCGTGTCCACCGACGAGAACCTGCACATGGTCTTCTACCGGAACCTGGTGAAGGCGGCGTTCGAGATCTCGCCGGACGCGATGATGCGGGCGATCACCGACGAGGTCCTCGACTTCGCGATGCCCGGCGCGGTCATCCCGAGCTTCGCCCGTCGCGCGGCGCTGATCGCCAAGGCGGGCATCTACGACCTGCGCATCCACCACGACGACGTCGTGATGCCGCTGCTGCGCTACTGGAAGGTCTTCGACCGCGAGGGCTTCGGCGAGGTCGGCGAAACCGCGCGCGACGAGCTCGCCGCGTTCGTCAAGAACCTCGACGCGCAGGCCGCGCGCTTCGAGGAACGTCGTGACGCCGCGGCCGCCCGTGCCGCCGCCCGGGGTCTGCCCGCCCTCTGAAACGCGTGAAGGCCACCTTGAGGACTCAAGGTGGCCTTCACGACAAGACTCAGCGGCCGGTGCGCCGGGCACCCGCGCGGGTGCCCGAGGAGAAGGCCGCCGCGCCGCCGGAGCGGTTGCCCGCGGCCGGGGCGCCGGAGCGCCGCGAGCCGCCGCCGGCCGCGCCACCCGAGCGACGGGATCCGCCGGAAGCGGCGCCGCTCGAAGCCGGAGCACCGGAGCGACGGGACCCGCCCGAAGCGGGGGCGTCCGACCGGCGGGGGTTGCCCGAAGCGGCCGCGCCGGAACGCCGGGAGCCGCCGCCGGACCGGCCCGAAGCCTGGGGCTCGTCACGCCGTGTCCTGGCCTGCTGGCCGCCGCGGTTCTCCTTCGGGGCCGCGCCGCGACGCCCGCGTCCGCCACCCGGCGCCGCGCCGGATGCCGTGACCTTCTTCGGCCGGTTGTCGACCGCGGGGGCCTTCGAGAACGTCCGCTCGCCCGGCGCCAGCTCCGCGAGCAGCGGGTGACCCGGTCCGAGCTGGGTGGTCGTCGGCTTGATGCCGGCCTTGCGGGTGAGGTCGCGCACGTCGCGGACCTGGGCGTCCGTCATCAGCGTCACCACGGTGCCCGACGCGCCGGCGCGGGCCGTGCGGCCCGAGCGGTGCAGGTACGCCTTGTGCTCGACCGGCGGGTCGGCGTGGATGACCAGGCGGACGTCGTCGACGTGGATGCCGCGGGCCGCGATGTCGGTCGCGACCAGCGTCTTCGCCGTGCCCGAGGAGAACGCCTCGAGGTTGCGCGTCCGCGCGTTCTGGCCCAGGTTGCCGTGCAGTTCGACGGCCGGCACGCCCGAAGCGACGAGCTTGCGCGTCAGCGCCTTCGCGCGGCTCTTGGTCCGCGTGAACACCAGCGTGCGGCCCGGCGCCGCGGTCAGGTCGACCAGCACCGGCAGCCGGTGGGTCTCCTCCAGGTGCAGGACGTGGTGCTCCATCGTGTTCACCGGCGACTGCGCCGAGTCGACGCTGTGCGTGACCGGGTCGTTCATGAAGCGCTTGACCAGCACGTCGACGCCGTTGTCCAGGGTCGCGGAGAACAGCATCCGCTGCCCGCGCGAGGGCGTCTGGTCCATGATCCGGCGCACCTCGGGCAGGAAGCCCAGGTCGGCCATGTGGTCGGCTTCGTCGAGGACGGTGATCTCGACGGCGTCGAGCTTCACGTGCCCGGACCGCATGTGGTCGGCGAGCCGGCCGGGGCAGGCGACGACGATGTCGATGCCGTCGCGCAGCTTCGTGATCTGCGGGTTCGCGCTGACCCCGCCGAAGATGGTGGTCGTCTTCAGGCCCAGCGGCTTGGCCAGCGGCAGGATGGACGCCTCGATCTGCGTCGCGAGCTCACGCGTCGGCGCCAGGATCAGCGCGCGGGGCCGGCCCGGCTTGCGCCGCGTCGGGCCCTCGGCGAGGCGCGCCAGCACGGGCAGCACGAAACCGTAGGTCTTGCCGGAGCCGGTCCGGCCGCGGCCGAGGACGTCCCGGCCGGCGAGGGTGTGCGGCAGGGTCGCCGCCTGGATGGGGAAGGGCTCGGTGACGCCCTGTGAGGCCAGCGCCGCCACGAGCGGGGTGGGCAGGCCGAGTTCAGCGAAAGTGGTCATAAGTGCATGCGGACGCGAAGGCGCCCTGGTCTCCGTAACCTGAGAAGGGTTGTCCTGCCCGGCGCAGACCGGTCAACGGCCGCGGCGCGTGGTAGTCGACAACAGCAGCGGGCCGAGGCAGAACTGAGCGGCCCGCATGATCAGTGTACCCAACCGGAGTGACCTGACCCCAGTGAGATTGCCCGCACTCGCGCGGCCTTGCTAAGTTACCGGTCGGTAATCGAGGAGGACGACCATGCTGCTGAACCCGCGCGAGTACGACCCGGCGCACTTCGACGCCGAGACGCGGCGCGTGCTGCGCGCCACCATCGACTGGTTCGAACAGCGCGGCAAGGCGAAGCTGACCGAGGACTACCACAACCGCACGTTCTACGCGGACTTCCTCGAGTTCGCGGGCAAGGAAGGCCTGTTCTCGACCTTCCTCACCCCGGCCGCGAACGCCGGCGGGAACCCGGACAAGCGCTGGGACACCAGCCGCGTCGCCGCCCTCTCGGAAATCCTCGGGTTCTACGGCCTCAACTACTGGTACCCGTGGCAGGTCACGATCCTCGGCCTCGGCCCGGTCTGGCAGAGCGGCAACGACGTCGCCCGCCGGCGCGCCGCGGACGCGCTGGACGCCGGCGGCGTCGGCGCGTTCGGGCTGTCCGAAAAGGACCACGGCGCCGACATCTACTCCTCCGACCTGGTGCTCACGAAGGACGGCGACGGCTACCGCGCGACCGGCTCGAAGTACTACATCGGCAACGGCAACTGCGCCCGCACGGTGTCGGTCTTCGGCCGCATCGACGGCGTCGAGGGCCCGGACCAGTACGTCTTCTTCTACGCCGACTCCGAGCACCCGAACTACCACGTGGTCAAGAACGTGGTGCCGTCGCAGATGTACGTCGCCGAGTTCCGGCTCGAGGACTACCCGGTGCGCGCCGAGGACATCCTGCACGTCGGCGCCGAAGCGTTCAGCGCCGCGCTGAACACCGTCAACATCGGCAAGTTCAACCTCTGCTTCGGCGGCATCGGCATGGCCACGCACTCGCTGTACGAGGCGATCACGCACGCGCACAACCGCGTCCTCTACGGCAACCCCGTCACGGACTTCCCGCACGTGCGCCGCGAATTCGTCGAGGCGTACGCGCGGCTGACCGCGATGAAGCTGTTCTCCGACCGCGCCGTCGACTACTTCCGCAGCGCGCACGCCGAAGACCGCCGCTACCTGCTGTTCAACCCGATCACCAAGATGAAGGTGACCACCGAGGCGCAGAAGGTGATCGGGCTGGTCGCCGACGTCGTGGCGGCCAAGGGCTTCGAGGCCGACACCTACCTCGCGATGTCGAAGAACGACATCGACGGCCTGCCCAAGCTCGAAGGCACGGTGGCGGTGAACCTCGCGCTGATCGCGAAGTTCATGCCCGCGTACCTCTTCGCGCCGCAGGAGTACGCGCCGGTCGGCACGCGCACCGACGCCGCGGACGACGAGTTCCTCTTCCGCCAGGGCCCGGCGCGCGGCCTGTCGAAGGTCCGGTTCCACGACTGGAAGACCGCGTACGCCGAAGCCGCGCACATCCCGAACGTCGCGCTGTTCACCGAGCAGGCGGGTTACCTGGTCAAGCTGCTCACCGAGGCGGCGCCGGACGAGGCGCAGCAGGCCGACCTCGACTTCGGGCTCGCGCTGACCGAGCTGTTCACGCTCATCGTGTACGGCCAGCTGGTCCTGGAGCAGGCGCGGATCACCGGCCTCGACGACGAGGTCACCGACCAGATCTTCGCGGTGCTGGTGCAGGACTTCAGCGCCGCGGCGGTGGACCTCAACGGCAAGGCGAGCTCGACCGAGGCCCAGCAGGCGATCGCGCTGGCGGCGCTGCGGAAACCGGTCGTGGACGCGGCGCGGTTCGAGAACGTCTGGGCGCGGGTGCGCGAGCTCTCCGGGGTCTACGCTATGACCCCGTGATGGCGCGGAAGTACCGGCTGGGCGTGACGCGGAAGGCCGCGAACGTCGTCGTGACGGCGTTGCTGGCGCGCGGGATTCCGGTCACGGGCGGCACCGGGTTCCTGCTGACCACACGCGGGCGGCGCAGCGGCGCGGACCGCACCACGCCGGTCAACGTCCTCGAAGTCGACGGCGAGCGCTGGCTCGTCTCGCCGTACGGCCAGGTCGGCTGGGTGCACAACCTGCGTGCCGACGCGACCGCGCGGCTCCGGCGCGGCCGCACGCGCGAGACGTGGGAGGTCGAGGAGGCCGACGCCGCCACGGCGGGCGCGGTGCTGCGCGCCTACGTCCGCAAGATCCCGGTGACGGCGCCGTTCTTCGACGCGAAGATCAGCGACCCGGCGGAGGCCTTCGCCGCGGAAGCCGATCGACACCCGGTGTTCCGCTTGGCAAGATCGGGAGCGTGAACCGGGAGCGGGCGGCGGAGCTGATCTGGGACGCGTGGCAGACCGGCAAGCGCCTGGACGGGCTACCGGACGGCGCCCGCCCGCGCGACGCCGCCGAGGGCATGGCGGCCCAGACGGCGCTCGCCGAGCTGGCCGGCCCGGTGTCGGGCTGGAAGATCGCCGCGACGACGGTGTACGCCCGGCAGTACCTGGCTGTTCCGGGCCCGCTGCCGGGGATGGTGTTCGAGCGGTTCCACCACACCGAAGGCGAACCGGTCCCGGCCGACACGATGACCATGGGCGTCGCCGAACCCGAGTTCGCGTTCCGCCTGAAGGCCGACCCGGGCCCGTCGCCGTCGCTGACCGGGCTGCTCGACGCGGTCGACACGATGTTCCTGGCGGTGGAGCTGCCGGACAGCCGCTACACGGACCACCAGCACGCGGGCGGCCCCCAGCTGCTGGCGGACGTGTCCTGCGCGGGCCGCTTCGTCGAGGGCCGCGCGGTCCCGGCCTGGCGCGAACTCGACCTCCCGCGCACCCCGGTGGTCCTCCATACGGAAGGAGAGGAGTTTTCGCGCGGCAGCGGCAGCCTCGTGCTGGGCGACCCGAGGCTGGCGTTGCACTGGCTGGCGATGGACCTGCCCCGCCACGGCCTCGCGTTGCGCCCGGGCGACATCGTGACAACGGGAACGGCGACCCCACCGTGCCCGATCCGAGCGGGCGGGGAAGTGCTGGCGGACTTCGGCGAGCTGGGCAACGTGGAAGTGCGGTTCAGTTCTCCTTGATCGAGCGGATCTCCATCCGGAACTCGGTCACCCCGCCAAGCGTGGCCACACAGGTCCGCTCGGCCAGGGTGTCAGGCACCGAACCGGCTCCGCAGTCCCTGAGGATGGTCGGCGAATCGTCCTTGATGTGGATCAAATCGACCTTCGGCAGTGTGCGCACGATGGGGTTGAGGAAAGGAATCTGGTCGTCGGCGACGAAGGCTGTCCCGCCGCCGCAGTCCGAAAGCCGGTTGAGCAGCTCGGAGGTGACGGCGGTTTTCCGGAGATCGAATGTGAATACTCGATTTTCCGAACGCAGTCGCCCGACCTCGGTGCAATCATCGGCGCTGATTCCGTCGGAAAGTGTCGGTACTGCGGACGTGCTCGTGGAGTAGTCGAGCCGATCTCTGATCATCGATTCTCGCAGGGTGTCGGTCAAGAATTGAAAATCCAAGCCCGTCGTCGCGATGATCGACGGGCTGTTGGTCGAAGTGACTTCTGACCTTGCCGCGTCCAGATCGATCGCGGTGAGCCGGGGGCGGTCAAAACCTTCGGATTTGAGGTACTCGAAAGTCAGAAAATTGGCGTCGACATCCCGGAGGCCGGCGGTGTCCTTCTGCACGAGCGTCATGTTGACCCCGTCCTCCATCGCATTCTTCGCTCTTCTCAGGCCGGTGAGGATTTGGCTCCACTCCGGCGCGGAGATGCGATCCAGTTCCCCCAAGAGGATGGTTCGCGCGGAAGTCCCCGAATTTTCCGTCTTGATTTCGGTGAGAGCGTCGTGGTCCGGTCTGTCGACCTTGAGGTCCTCCCATTCTTCGTCACTCAGGTCGACGTAGCAGCCGGAGATGTCACCTGCCACGACGCGCTGCGCGCGGTCGTCCACTTGCCCGATTGCCACGTGCCGGCAGCCGGCCGGCTCCACCGAGACGATGGCCACGGCCGCGGAAGCGAGCGCGATCACTGCCAGCAACACGGACAGGTGGTTCCAACGCCGGGATTCCGTGGGCTCCGGCTGGTGCGGAGCCGCCACCAGCCGCTCCTGCAGGCGGACGTGCCAGAACTGGTACGAGCTGCCCGCGACCCGGAGCAGTCCACGCCGGCGCGCGTCGGCTAGGAACTCCATCAACTGCCATGGCAGTTCGCCGCGCATCGCGAGCCGGACGCGGGCGACGGCGAACCGGGGCCAGGCGCGGATCGTCAGCATCCCCGTGGCGAACAGTGCGCCCAGCAGGACGCTGATGACGATCAGCGACGGCAGTCCGCCCCAGCCCAGCGACCATGGTACGTGGGTCTCGACCGGAGGAAGGTCCAGGTGGACGACCGTCGGCAAGCCCAGGAGCAACGAAAACCGTTGCCCGAGGTGCCCACCGAGCGCAGCGGCCACGGTTGTGGTCAGCACGGCCGAGGTCGCGACGATGAGCGCGGCTGTGCCGGCGGAAAGCAGCGCCGAGCGTCGCTCGCGGCGGAGCAGGTCCATTGGATCCGGTGGGGTGGAGCGCCGCGGACGCCGTGTTAGCAGCTCGGGCCAGCCGACGGCGGCGGCTGAGACCAGCGACAGGGCCAGCAGAGCGCTGAGCCACGCCGTCGAGTACGTGGTTTCCGCTGCGCTGGTAGTGCCCGCCCAGGTCAGCCAAAACAGAAAGCCGGGGAGGAAAACCAGCGCTGTGCCGGTGATCGCCGCCCGGCCCGCGCGTTGGCGCTTGCGCTCCGGCGACCGGTCGCGTCGGCCTGGCGTCTGGCGGGCGCCAGCCAGCCAGAGCGCGGTCACCGCGGTCCCGAAAATGGTACCTGGCAGGGATGGCGAGCGGATGATCTCCGCGACGAGTCCGTAGGTCAGGTCGAGCCGCGGAACCGCCGTGTCCAGCAGTTCCGTGAGCACAACCGCGGCGAACCCGACCGGCAGTCCCACGGCCACGGCGGCCCACGGGGACAGCGTCCGGGACGCGAGCTGCCACCAGTTCAAGTCGCGCTCACCGTGCTTGTGCAAGTAGTTCGCCAGATAACCGAGCCACTGCCGAGCCTCGTCGGCGGACCAGCGATGCCGCCGTGAATCGGCTGGCTCTTCGGTGTACGCCGTTTTGATCATCGTGTCGATCAGGTGGTCCTCCACCGCGTGCCGGGTGCCGAACCGGGTCTGGTCGAACAGTTCTGCCGGGTCGCGGCCCGTGTAGGCCGACTTGAACAGCGACAGCATCAGCGGGGTGCCGAGCGCCGTGACGAACGGGCTTTGCTTCGCCTGCTCGACGTGGTTCACCGCCGCTTTCCAAGCCGGGTCCTGGTCCAGCTGGACCTTGATGTCCGCGTGGCTGACCGGCCTGATCTCGACGACAGGTGCGCGCAGGAGTTTCGGGGCGCCGCCGGTGATCTCGTCGTTGTACTCGGCGGATCGGCAGGTCAGGATCAGCGGCTGGTCGCCCACCAGTAGTTCGTTGATCCGGCCGATCGCGCTGCGCCGCAAGTGCTCGGGGAGCTCGTCGAGACCGTCGAGCACCGGGAGGAGCCCGGGGTGAGCCAGCAGAGCGCGAGGCGTTTGCTCTTCGCCGCTGTAGTGGGTCGACAGCTCCTGAACCAACCAGGAATCGAGCGACTCCGTGACCGGGTCCCACGACGACAATGAGAGAAACACCGGCACTGGCTTGCCCGGGGTCCACGCGCGCAGCAGGCCGGTGGTCAGCGTGATGCCGAGGAACGTCTTGCCCGAGCCGGGCTCGCCGAGCACGACGAGTCGCTTGCTGGTGATCTCCTCGAAGGCCGCCGCGAGCTGCTTCCCGGCTTTGTCCGGGTTGTCGGCCAGGCGGCCGCTCAGCTTCAGTCGCACCTCGCCGACCGGGGTGGCACTGCCGAACACCGACGCGGGATCCGCCGTGAGCGCGGGTGCTTCCGCCCAGGTCAGCGGGATGGTCCGCGAGTCACTGAAGCGTTCGCGGCGGTGCCGGATCTCCTGGTCCCACTGCGTGCGCAGCCGATCGACCAGGTCGGTGGCCGCCGAGTCGATCTGCAGCGGCGGTTCGGGACGGCGGAGGACGAGCGTGAGCGTGACGAAAGTCGTGACGAGGCTCAGCAGGACTCCGGCGATGCTGCTGTAGGCGTCGTTGTTCTCCAGCGAGTTCGTCAGGAGCACGAACGCCACGACACCGGTGACGGCGACAGCGGCGGCGACGGTCAGCCGGAAGAGCACTCGGCGGCGTCGTGGCGATACCGGCATGGGACGGCCTGCCTCGGGTCGGGGAACCTGACGTCTTCCTGAGTCGCCGCGCACCGGCCCGGTGCAACACCCTGGCTAAGGTGATCAGGTGAAAACCCTTCGTCCCGGCTTCCTGGTGCTCGCCGTGCTCGTCGTGGCGCTCGACGCGGGGTTCTGGTGGTTCGCGCGCGGCCAGCACCAGTCGGCCACGCGGATCGGCTTCCTCGTCGCGTTCGTGTTGCTGCTGGCGTTGCTCGCGGCCGCCGCGGGGCTGGTGCGGTGGGAGGTGGCGGCGCCGCTCGGGGTGGCGTCGACGTCGGGGCTGCTGTTCGTGGGCGCGGCGGCGATCTTCAGCGTCGGCTTCGGGTTCCTGCTGCTGGCCGTCGCGGAGGCGGCGCTGGTCCGCCGTCTGGTGCTGGAGGACTCGCCGTCCGGCTGGCGCGGCGGGACCGGCGTGATCAGCTCGGCGGCGGCCGTCGTGCCGGTGGCGTTGTTCGCGATCGGCCTCTTCGCGCTCCGCTGAGCCGTTTTTGTCGGTGCCCTCTGCCACGATCTCCCCGTGACGTCTTGGAGAGATCGACTCAGCGCCCTCGCCCACGAGCACCTGCCTGCCGAGCTGGCTGATGCGTGGGCCGGGCTGTTCCGGCCGGGCATCCGGCTGGTGTCCGACGGCTCCGGCCCCCGGGTGGGCCGGCTCGGCGGGGCCCCGGTGCTGCCCGCCGACGTGGCGTGGCCCGAGTGGCCCGGGCGCGGCCCGCTCGACTTCCTGGCGTCGGTGGACTGCGCGGCGCTGCCGCGGGAGTCGCTGAGCATCCCGCTGCCGGCGGCGGGCACGCTGCTGTTCTTCTCCTTCGACGGGTTCCGCCGGGGTGCCGACGACGACCCGCTGCTCGACGACGTCGAGGGCACCCGGGTGGTTTTCGTGCCGGCCGGAGTTCCGGTCGCCGAGCGGGCGGTGCCCCGGGGTCCCGTCGCTTACCCGGCCGTCGACCTCTACGCCGAAGTGGTGGCGACGGCGCCGGAGCGGGAGCACCACCTGCTCGACCAGACCGAGACCGCGAACGGGGAGTCCTTGGCCGACGCGGCCGAGGAAGTCGAAATCCCCGGGGACTACGTGGGTTCCGACGTCTTCGGCGAGCTGGTCGCGCAGGCCAAGGGGCGGGGCCGGGAGCACCAGATCGGCGGGTTCGCCGCCCCCGTGCAGGGCGCGGTGGAGAACGAGATCGCCGCGGAGGTGCTCGGGAGCTATCAGGATCCCCGGCTCGCCGAAGAAGCAGCTCGCTGGGTTCTGCTCGCCCAGATCGACACCGACGACAAGGCCGACATGATCTGGGGCGACGCCGGAATGCTGTACTGGATGATCCGGGCCGACGACCTCGAAGCGGGCCGCTTCGACCGGGCGAGGTGCACCTTGCAGTGCGGCTGACCCCGAACGCCGTGAAGGCCACCTTGAGGATCAAGGTGGCCTTCACGAACCACAAGACCTACTTGCCGAACCCGGCCCGCCGCAGTGCGTCCGCCATCGAGCCGCTGCCGCCGCCGGAGTTGCCGCCGCGGTCACGGCCGCCGCCCCCACCGCCGCGCCGGTCGCCGCCGCCCGAGCCGCCGGAACCACCGCGGCGCTGACCGCCGCCGCCCTGGCCCCGGTCGCGCTGGCCACCGCCGCCGCCGCCGCGGTTGCCCGCCGGGGCGCCCGGCTCGTCGTCCAGGCGCAGCGTCAGCGAGATGCGCTTGCGCGGCACGTCGACGTCCAGCACCTTCACCTTCACGATGTCGCCGGGCTTCACGACCTCGCGGGGATCCTTCACGAAGTTCTTCGACAGCGCCGAAACGTGCGCCAGGCCGTCCTGGTGCACGCCCACGTCGATGAACGCGCCGAACGCCGCCACGTTCGTCACCACGCCCTCCAGCCGCATGCCCGGCTTGAGGTCGCCGATCTTGTCCACGCCTTCGGCGAACGTCGCCGTCTTGAACGCCGGACGCGGGTCGCGGCCCGGCTTGTCCAGCTCGGCCAGGATGTCCGTCACCGTCGGGAGACCGAACGTGTCGTCCACGAAGTCGGCCGGGCGAAGGGACGACAGCGTCCGCGTGTTGCCGATCAGCGACCGGAGGTCCGTCCCCGTCTTCGACAGGATCCGCCGCACCACCGGGTACGCCTCCGGGTGCACCGACGACGAGTCGAGCGGGTCGTCGCCGTCCGGGATGCGCAGGAAGCCCGCGCACTGCTCGAACGCCTTCGGGCCGAGGCGCGCGACCTCCTTCAGCGCCGTCCGGGAGCGGAACGGCCCGTTCGTGTCGCGGTGCGAAACGATGTTCTCCGCCAGCCCCGTCGTGATGCCCGAGACGCGGGTCAGCAGCGGCGCCGAAGCGGTGTTCACGTCGACGCCGACCGCGTTCACGCAGTCCTCGACCACCGCGTCGAGCGAGCGCGACAGCGAGACCTCGGACAGGTCGTGCTGGTACTGCCCGACGCCGATCGACTTCGGATCGATCTTCACCAGCTCGGCCAGCGGGTCCTGCAGCCGCCGGGCGATCGAGACCGCGCCGCGCAGCGAGACGTCCATGTTCGGCAGTTCCGCCGAGGCGAACGCCGACGCCGAGTACACCGACGCGCCCGCCTCGGAGACGACGGCCTTCGTCAGGTTCAGCTCGGGGTGCTTCTTGATGAGCTCCTGCGCCAGCTTGTCGGTCTCGCGCGACGCCGTGCCGTTGCCGATCGAGATCAGGTCCACCTTGTGCCGCGCGGAGAGGGCCGCGAGCTCCGCGATCGACTGGTCCCACTTGTTCGCCGGCTGGTGCGGGTAGATGACGTGGGTGTCGACGACCTTCCCGGTCGCGTCCACGACGGCCACCTTGACGCCGGTGCGGAAGCCCGGGTCGAGGCCCATCGTGGCGCGGGTGCCGGCCGGCGCGGCGAGCAGCAGGTCGCGCAGGTTCGAGGCGAACACGCGGACGGCGTCGTCTTCGGCCGCCTGGCGCAGCCGCATCCGCAGGTCGATGCCCAGGTGCAGGAGGATCTTGGTGCGCCAGGCCCAGCGGACGGTGTCGCCGAGCCACTTGTCGCCGGGGCGGCCCTGCTGCGAGATGTCGAACTTCGCGGCGATGCGGTGCTCGTAGTCGGTCGGCCCGACCTGCGGCTCGTCGGTCGGCTCGGCCGGCGACATGGTGAGGTCGAGGATCTCCTCCTTCTCGCCGCGCAGCATCGCGAGGATCCGGTGCGAGGGGAGCTTGGTGTAGGGCTCGGAGAAGTCGAAGTAGTCGGAGAACTTCGCCCCTTCCTCCTCCTTGCCCGCGCGGACCTTGGCGACGAGGTGGCCCTGGCCCCACATCTTCTCGCGCAGCTCGCCGATGAGGTCGGCGTCCTCGGCGAAGCGCTCGACGAGGATCGCGCGGGCGCCGTCGAGTGCCGCCTGCGCGTCCGCGACGCCCTTGTCGGCGTCGACGAACACCGCGGCGGCGGCCTGCGGATCCGTCGAAGGGTCGTTGAGCAGGCCGTCGGCCAGCGGCTCGAGACCCGCTTCGCGCGCGATCATGGCCTTCGTGCGGCGCTTCGGCTTGTACGGGAGGTAGATGTCCTCCAGCCGCGACTTCGTGTCCGCGGCGAGGATCGAGGCCTCGAGGGCGTCGTCCAGCTTGCCCTGGCTGCGGATCGACTCGAGCACGGCGAGCCGGCGCTCGTCGAGTTCCCGCAGGTAGCGCAGCCGCTCTTCGAGCGTGCGCAGCTGCGCGTCGTCGAGCATGCCGGTGACTTCCTTGCGGTAGCGCGCGATGAAGGGCACGGTCGACCCGCCGTCGAGCAGCTCGACGGTGGCCTTGACCTGTCCTTCGCGCACGCCCAGTTCTTCGGCGATCTTCTGCTCGACCGACACGCTCACTCCAACACGCTCCCGCTTCGCCTGGCTTCGATCGTCACATTCTGCCGTTTCCGCCGCCCCGACTTTCGGATGGGGCTCCTTGACAATCAGATTGGTCTAGTCCATTTTGTGGTGACCTGCCTCACCACAGCGGAGGTCTTCCGTGGTCCCCAAGGTTCGCATCGCTCTGCTTTCGTTACTTTCCGTGGTCGCACTGAGTCTCGGTGTGACGTTCGTGCTCGCCGGCAGCGCTTCGGCGGCGAACATCCTGGCCAACCCCGGCTTCGAGGCCGGCACCTCGGGCTGGACGTGCACCAGCACGCCCACCGCGGTGAGCACGCCGGTGCACAGCGGCAGCCGCGCCCTGAGCGCGTCGCCGTCGTCGTCGGACAACGCGCAGTGCTCGCAGACGCTCACCGTTTCGGCGAACACGGCGTACAAGCTGTCGGCGTGGGTCCAGGGCAGCTACGTCTACCTCGGTGTCTCCGGTTCCGCGACGACCAGCACCTGGACGCCGGGCACCAGCGGCTACCAGCAGCTGTCGCTGAACTTCACCACCGGCTCGAGCACGTCGCTGACGGTTTACCTGCACGGCTGGTACGGCCAGCCGACGTACTACGCCGACGACGTCAACCTCGACGGCCCGGGCACTCCGCCGCCGACGACCCCGACGACGCCGACCACCCCCACGACGCCGACGACGCCGCCCACCACGACCACGCCGCCGACGACGACCACGCCGCCGCCGACCCAGGGTGACCTGCCGAAGCACGTCCTCACCGGCTACTGGCAGAACTTCTACAACGGCGCGAAGGCGCTGAAGCTGGCGGACGTCCCGACGAAGTACAACATCATCGCCGTGTCGTTCGCCGACGCCACCGGCACGCCGGGCGCGGTGAGCTTCACGCTCGACTCGGGCCTGTCTTCGCAGCTCGGCGGCTACACGGACGCGCAGTTCAAGGCCGACGTGAAGACGGTCCAGGCCCGCGGCCAGAAGGTCATCATCTCGGTCGGCGGCCAGAACGGCACGATCAGCGTCTCCGACTCGTCGTCGGCGACCAACTTCGCGAACAGCGTCAAGTCGCTGATCTCGAACTACGGCTTCGACGGCGTCGACATCGACCTCGAAAACGGCATCAACGCCACCTACATGGGCCAGGCGCTGCGCAGCATCTACAACGGCGGCGGCAAGGTCATCACGATGGCGCCGCAGACGATCGACATGCAGTCCACCCAGGGCGGCTACTTCCAGCTCGCGCTGGGCATCAAGGACATCCTGACGGTCGTCAACATGCAGTACTACAACTCGGGCACCATGCTCGGCTGCAACGGCAGCGTCTACGCGCAGGGCACGGTCGACTTCCTGACCGCGCTGGCCTGCATCCAGCTGCAGGGCGGCCTGCGCGCCGACCAGGTCGGGCTCGGGCTGCCGGCTTCGTCGCAGGCGGCGGGCGGGGGCTACCAGGCACCGGCCAACACGGTCTCGGCGCTGAACTGCCTGGCCAAGGGCACGTCGTGCGGCTCGTTCAAGCCGTCGGCGACCTACCCGGCGATCCGCGGCGCGATGACGTGGTCGATCAACTGGGACGCGTCGAACGGGTACGCGTTCGCCAACACGGTGTCGGCCGGGCTCGCGGGCCTGCCGTAACCGTTCTCGTCATGAAGGGGCCCTTCCGGACCGAGTCCGGAAGGGCCCCTTCATGACACCCCCAGCCGGGCGCGCGCCGTCCCCCACGGCACACGCGCCTGCGCCGCTTACACTGCCGGAACAGGTGTGTGCGAACGTTGCGGAAACGTGGAATCCGCAGGTCGGGGAGGGAGCGCGGTGATCAGGTACAGCGTGCTCGGCACCCTCGAAGCCGAGTCCGGCGGCACGCTCCTCGACGTCGGCCACGCGCGGCGCCGGTACGTGCTCGCCGCCCTGCTGGCCGAGCCGAACCGGCCGGTGCCCCTCGACCGGCTCGTCACGCGCGTCTGGGGCGCGAACCCGCCGCACCGGGCGGCCGCGACCGTCCGCAGCTACCTTTCGCGGCTGCGCGCCGCCGGGTGCGCGATCGACCGCACCGCGCACGGCTACCTGCTGCGCGTCGACCTGGACGCGCTCGACCTGCACCGCTTCCGCGAGAAGGTGGCGCTCGCGCGGGAGGCGGCCGGCGACGTCACCGCGGCCGCGTTGTTCGACGACGCGCTGGCGCTGTGGCGGGGCGAACCGTTCGCCGGGCTGGATTCGCCGTGGCTGACCGAGGTCCGGGAGGGCCTGGAAGCCGAGCGGCACGCGGCCCGGCTGGACCGCAACGACGTCTCGCTGCGGCTCGGGCGGCACGCGGCGCTGCTGGCGAAGCTGCCCCGCGTCGCCGCGGACCACCCGTTCGACGAGCGGCTCGCCGGCCAGCTGATCCTCGCCTACTACCGCAGCGGGCGGCAGGCGGACGCGCTGGCGCACTTCGAGCGCGTCCGGCGGCGGCTGGCCGGCTCGCTCGGCGCCGACCCCGGCCCGGCGCTGCGGGACCTGCACCGCCGCATCCTGGCCGGCGACCCCGAGCTGGACGCGCCGCTCGCGCGGACCGGCGCCCGGACCGGGTCGCTGATCGAGCTGGCCGCGATCCGCGCGGTCGCGACGTTGCTGATCGTGGCGCGCGAAGGCGACTTCGAGGCGGCGGCGTGGCGGGTCCGCAGCACGGCCGACGCGCTGGAGAAGGAGATCGGCGAGCTGGAAGCCGAGATCGGCGGCGCGCTGGTGGTCTCCGGCGAAGGCGGCGTCCGGCTGACGGAGCTGGGGGAGCGGCTGCGCGCGGGCGCCCGGGCGGGCGTGGCCGAGCTGGCGGCGATCTTCACCGAGACCCGGATGGCCGAGCGCCGCATCAGCGGCCGGCTGCGCGTGGGCTATGTGGCGAGCCTCGGGGGCGAGCTGGCGGCGCGCGTGACGGCGGAGTTCGAGCGCCGCCACCCGGCGTGCCGCGTGACCCTGACCCCGACCCGCATCGGCCAGCGCTGGAACGAAACGGACCTGCTCGCCGAGGGCGACCTCGACCTGGTCCTGCACTGGTCCCCGGGCGGCGACACGCGGTCGTTCGAGCAGCCGAACCTGCGCACCGGCCCGGCGCTGCTGACCTTGCCCCGAGGTCTCCTCCTGCGCGACGACCACCCACTCGCGTCACGCACGACGGTGAGCCTGGAGGACCTCGCGGACCACCGCCTGCTGGACCCGGGCAAGGCGCTCAACCCGGTGGCCCGCGACCTGTGGGCCCCGCCGGTCACGCCGTCGGGCCGCCCGATCCCGCGCACCGAGGAGGACGTCCCCCAGCTGATCGGCCGCACCCGCATCGGCGCCGAGGACATGCTTTCCCTGGTGGCGCGCGGCATCGGCCTGCACATTTCGGTGGTCTCGCTGCTGGAGCGCTACCCGTTCCCCGGCCTGCGGGTGATCCCGGTGGTGGACATCCCGCCGATGCTCGCGGTCCCGGTCTGGCGCGTGTCGGAGGAGAACGAAGCGATCCGCGCGTACGTCTCGGTGGCGGCGGAGCTGACGGCGGGCTAGCCGCGCTTCCGGCGAAGCAGTTCTTCGACGGCGCTGGGCAGGGTGGTTTCGAAGTCGATCAGCTTCGCCCAGGAGGGGGTTATCTTGATCCGCACCATGCCGTCTCGGTAGAGATCGCGGACCTCGGCCTCCCAAGCGGCGGCCTGCTCGGGCGGCATTCCCTTTGCCTGCTGGAGGAATTCGTCGGGGACGTGGTCGAGGGCTTCCTGCGTGCTGCTCCCGCGGACGAGCAGGATCTGGGGCGGCTGCGCCTCGGTGTCGATCGTCAGCGCGACGGCGGGGTTCTTCTTCAGTGATCGGACTTTGGCCGCGTTCTTGGCCGTGCAGAGGACGAATTCCGCACCAGTCCAGGTGAACCCGATCGGAATCGTCCGCGGCGTGCCATCTTGGGCGACGTAACCGAGCCGCGCGATGGTCCGGGCGAGGAGTTCCTGACTGGCGGGGCGGTTCAGGACGTCGACGACCTCGTTGGGCAGCACGAAGGGGAGCTTAGCGAGAATTGCTCGTGGGCGGCCGGATGTGCCAGGCTCTGCGATCGTGACTCCTTCGGACGCGGAGCAGGATGACGAGCTGGCCCCGGAGTTGCGGCAGATCGCCGATCGTGCGCACGCTGCCGGGCTGAAGGTGTGGACCCTGCGCTGGAACGCTCATCCGACCGTAGCGATCACCGCCGAGCCGGAACTGCAGATCGACTTCCCCGCCGGCCGTGCCGAGCGCAGAGTGCGCATCTCGCGGGGGGACGCGGCGGACTGGGCTTCGACCGACTTCGCGCACTGGGTCTTCCTCGGCGACTACGACGCTTTCCTCGACCGCTCCTCCAGCACGGTGGTCGCTGCCCTCGACCACCGCTCCGACGGATTCGGTCTCCTCCGGAGGGAGATCCCGGGCCTTGCGGCCATGCCGGAGGACGACCCGGACCTGACCCCGCGAGAGGGCGAGGAACCGTCCGGTACCGCCTTCCGCGAACCGGTCAGGCTGTGTGTCGAACACCCGGCGGTGGAGGGGCTGTCGATCACGATCCAGCGCCCGCCACCGAGGGCGTTGCGAGTGGCTTGCCGGGCGTATCCCAGCTCGTGGGGCGTCGTGATCACCGGTGTCGCCACCGACCGGCACGACCAGGCGCTGCGACTGCTTCAGGAGATAGCCACCTCGTTCTTCATCGACCTCGACCTGAGCTACGGCTCCGCGTTTCGGCTGAAGAAAGACATCCGTGTGGAGTGGGCTTCCGAGCCGAGAGAAGAGGAGCCTTCATCGACCAAGAGGCCGCGGTTCCCCGTGCTCACGCACAATGACGACGCCGCGTCCTTGTACCTCTACGCGCGGACACTGGTATCCGCACCGCTGCTGGAATACCTCGCCTACTACCAAGTCCTCGAGTTCTTCATGCCCAAGTACGCTCGAGCAGCCGCCGTCCAGAAGCTTCGCGATCTGCTCCGGGATCCCCGCTTCGACCACGACGACGACATCACGCTCGGCCGGGTCATCGAGACGATCACCGACACCGACCGCACCGCGGGTACCGAGCGTGAGCAGCTGAAGGCCACCGTGACGCGCTGCCTCGACGCGGGCGAACTCGCCCGATACCGCGAAGCCCACCCGCGCGGGGCCGCGGCGATGGCCGACAAGAAACGGATCGCCGACGTCCGGTTGCTCAACCCCAAGGACACCAGCGCGTCGCTCGTCGAGCAGGTGGCCGACCGGATCTACGACCTGCGCTGCCGGATCGTCCACGGAAAAGAAGGCGGCAACGGCCGCGGCGAGCCGTTGCGGCCCTTCGGGCCGGAATCGAAGCTGCTCACCTACGACCTCGACCTCATCCGGTTCGTCGCCCAGCGGGTCCTGATCACCTCGAGCGGGCCGGCCACCTGGGGCCGCTGATCACCGTTCCACCACCGGCAAGCGCAGCGCACCCGGGGCCTCCGACGGCACCGCCGGGTTCTTCGGGGCCACCGCCGCCACCCGTCGGTACTCCGTGCCCAACGCCGGGCGTGGGTCCGCTTCCCCGTGGTTCGGCCAGAACGCCATCGCCCGCTCCGCCTGGGCCGTGATCGTCAGTGACGGGTTCACGCCCAGGTTCGCCGTGATCGCCGAGCCGTCCACCACGTGCAGGCCCGGGTGGCCGTACAGCCGCTGGTACGGGTCGACCACGCCCGACGCGGGGGAGTCGCCGATCGTGCAGCCGCCGATGAAGTGGCCCGTGATCGGGGTGTTCAGCATGTCCGTCCACGCGCCCTGGGGGAGGCCGCCGATCTTCGAAGCGACCCGGCGGGTCACCTCGTGGCCCGCCGGGATCCACTCCGGGGACGGCGCGCCCGCGCCTTGGCGGGTCGTCATGCGGCGGCCGAACAGGCCGCGTTTCGTGTACGTCGTCACGGAGTTGTCGAGCGTCTGCATCACCAGCAGCCCGATCATCCGCTCCGACCAGTGCCGCGGGTTGTGGATGCGCAGCAGGTCGCGGCGAGAACGCCACAACTCGCGCAACCCCAGCACCCAGCGCTTGCGGCCCGGCACGCCGTCGACGAGCACCGTCGCCATCAGGCCCATCACGTTGCTGCCGCGCCCGTACCGCACCGGCTCCACGTGCGTCACCGCGTCCGGGTGGATCGACGACGTGATCGCGACGCCCCGCGAATAGTCCGTGTCCTCGCGCAGCGACCGCGCCGCCAGCACCGCCTCGGAGTTCGTGCGGGCCAGGAGCCCGAGCCGCGGGGACACGTGCGGCAGCGTTCCGTTGTCGCGCATGCGGTGCAGCAGTCGTTGCGTTCCCAGCGAAGCCGCCGAGAACACCACCTGCGTCGCGGTGAACGTCCGCCGCGAAAGGCCGCCGGTCCGTCGCGTGTCCACCGCGTAGCCGCCGTCGATCGGCCGGACGGACACCGCCGTCGTCAGCGGGTGCACCTCCGCGCCCGCCTGCTCGGCCAGGTAGAGGTAGTTCTTCACCGTCGTGTTCTTCGCCCCGACCCGGCAGCCGGTCATGCACTCGCCGCACAGCGTGCACGACTGCCGCGCCGGGCCCGCGCCGCCGAAGAACGGGTCCACTCCGGACTGTCCGAAGTAGACCCCGACCGGCGTGCGGCGGTAGGTGTGGCCGATGCCCATGTCTTCGGCCACGTCCCGCAGCACCCGGTCGGCCGCCGTCGTCGCCGGGTTTTCGACCACGCCGAGCATCCGCTTCGCCTGGTCGTAGTACGGCGCCAGCTCGGCCTTCCAGTCCGTGATGTGCGCCCACTGCGGGTCTTCGTAGAACTTGTCCGGGGGCTCGTACAGCGTGTTCGCGTACACCAGCGAACCACCGCCGACGCCGGAGCCGCTCATCACGAAGGTGTTCTTCAGCAACGTCAGCCGCTGGATGCCGAAACAGCCCAGCGCGGGCGCCCACAGGTACTTCCGCAGCCGCCACGACGTCTTGGCGAACTCGTCGTCGGCGAAGCGGCGGCCGGTCTCCAGCACGCCGACGCGGTAGCCCTTCTCGGTCAGCCGCAACGCGGTCACGCTGCCGCCGAAGCCCGAGCCGATCACGAGGACGTCGTAGTCCATCACGCCACCACCCGGTAGTCGGCGGGGTCGAGCCGCCGGGTCCGGCGGTCGTACTCGGTGACCAGGCCCGGCCAGTTGGTCGTGACGCGGCCGTCGGCTTGGCGGTACCAGCTCGTGCAGGCGCTCCACACGCTGTGGCCCAGCCGGTCCTGCACCTCGTCGTCGTAGCGCTGCTCGACGTCGGGCCGCACGTCCAAATAGGACACGCCGGGCCGGGCGAGCTGCTCGACCGCTTGGCGGATGTAGCGGGCTTGGCGCTCGAGCATGTAGATGATCGACCCGGCGCCGAGGTTGGTGTTCGGCCCGTAGACGCAGAACAGGTTCGGGAACCCGGGCACGGTCATGCCGAGGTACGCCCGCGCGCCGCCGGACCACTCCTCCGCGAGCGAGCGGCCGCCGAGGCCGCGCACCTCCATCGGGCCGAGGAAGTCCGTCGCGGCGAACCCGGTGCCGTAGACCACGACGTCCGCCTCGATCTCCGTCCCGTCTTCGACGCGCACGCCCTTTTCGGTGAGCGAGGTGATCCGCCGCGTCTCGACGTCGACGTTCGGCTGGGCCAGCGCGGGCAGGTAGTCGTTGGTGAAGAGGATCCGCTTGCAGCCGAGGGGGTAGGACGGCGTCAGCTTCGCGCGCAGCTCGCGGTCCTTGATGTGGCGGCGCCGCAGCTGCGCGGTCCGCAGCTCGAACATCTTCGCCAGCACGGGGTGCTTCGTCATCGCGAAGGTCGCGTACTCGGCGAGCAGGAAGATGCGCAGCCTGCCGAGCAGCTGCGTGGGCGGCAGGTGCTCGAACAGCCAGTGCTGCCACTTCCGGTAACTCGGATCGGACTTCGCCATGACGTACGGCGGCGTGCGCTGGAAGACGGTGACGTGCTGGGCGTGCTTGCGCAGTTCGGGCACGAACTGCACGGCGCTGGCCCCGGTCCCGATCACGGCGACGCGCTTGCCGGTCAGCTCGACGCCGTGGTCCCAGCGCGCGGAGTGGAAGGCGTCGCCGGCGAAGTCCTCGCGGCCGGGGATGTCCGGCAGCACCGGTCGCGACAGCTGCCCGACGGCGGGTACGAAGACGTTCGCCTCGTACGTTTCGCCGCCCTTCGTCTCGACGACCCAGACGCCGCGGGCTTCGTCGAACGCGGCCGCGGTGACCTCGGTCCGGTACCGGATGTGCGGCTCGAGGCCGTACTTGGTGATGACGCCGCGCAGGTAGGCGAGGATGTCCGGCTGGTAGGAGAACCGCTTCGGCCACCGCGGGTTGGGCTCGAAGGAGAAGGAGTACAGCGGCGACGGGATGTCGCAGGCGGCGCCGGGGTAGGTGTTGTCGCGCCAGACCCCGCCGGCCTCGGCCGCGCTCTCCAGGATCGTGAAGTCGGTGAACCCGGCCCGCTTCAGCTCGATCGCCGTGCCGATGCCACCGAAGCCGGTGCCCACGATCAGCACCGACGGCCCCTTCGCCGAACTACTCATGCGGAAAAAGTTACGCACCCGAAGGTTGTGACAACAGGACACCATCGGTCACCCAATTGAGAATTTCGGCCACGGGTCACGCCGGCGTGGCCACCCGCACCTCCTGCGTCTCCGCGGTCGGCTCGGCCCAGCTCATCAGCTGCCCGGCCGCGCTCTCCAGCGCCGCCAGGTCCCGCTTCGGCAGCTTCTCGAACGGCGTCAGCTCGACCACCGCCGCCTTCTTCGCCGTCTTGATCTCCCAGAAGCCGCGGACGAACCCGCCCACCAGCAGCGTGCCCTTGACCAGCCCGTTCTGCGTGATGACCCGCTTGCGGTAGTCGTCGGAGATCACCCGCGTCCGGTCCGCGTAGGACAGGATCGTCTGGTCGAACGGCCCCAGCAGCCGCGGCGGGGCCGGCACGTCGGGATCCGGCACCGTCAGCTCCGGCAGGTCCAGCAGCTCCCGCCCGTCCGGATCGCGGTAGCGCCGCAGGTCCATCGAAGCGGCCGCCTCGCCGAGCCGCGTGATGCCCGCCCACGCCTGGACGTCCGCCACGGACGCCGGGCCGAACGCCCGGAGGTACCGCGCGATCAGCGAAGCGGGCGAGGGCGGCGAAAGCGGCGAGCCGACCCACTCCTCCAGGCACGCGTACGTGGTCTGCCCGGCCTTGCCCCAGATCGCCCGCGGCGGGGTCTGCACCAGCGGCAGCCGGGCCCGCGCCAGGTGGGTCAGGGACGCCGCCGGGACGTCCCACCGCCGGGCCAGCTCCGCGCCGAGTGCCGTGCTCGACAACGCCGAGCGCGCGAGCAGCTCACGCGCCGCCGTGGCGACCTCGGCGTGGTCCAAGCCGGCCAGCGGCGCCGCGTGCTGGGTGTTCGTCTTGAGGTCGCGCTCGTACAGCACCTGGACCACCGGCCGCCACGCCAGCGCGTCCGCCGCCGTCACCAGGTGGACCGTGCCGCGCATCAGCGCGATCCGGACCACCTGCCTGCTTTCCAGCAGCGCGGCCAGGTCCGCCTGCCGGAAGCCGTGCAGCCGCGCCCACAGCGCGTAGTACGGCGGGAACGGCGCCTGCGCCTGGAGCCCGGCCAGGTGCTCCACCGCCGCCAACGCGGACAGCTTCGCGCGGCGGAGCAGCAGCTGGCGCTCCAGCGTCGCCCGGTTCAGGGCCCGTCGGCTCAAGGTCTCCACGGCGCTCACCCTAACGATCACCCCGGACAGTTCCGGTCCTCGATTGCACGCCGAAAGCGCGTGATCCATACTTCCGGCCATGGCCGAGCTCGCCGCGCCCGCCGTCGGCGATTGGGACTTCCCGCGCGGCACCGCGAGCATCGAACTGATGACCCGGTTCGCCGCCGAACGCGGCCTGCCCGCGGACCAGCTGCTGGCCGCGACGACGTTGTCCCCGGAGCTGCTCACCGACGCGGGCGTCCAGGTGGACGCCCGTCAGGAACTGGCCGTCGTCCGGGCGCTGAGCGAACTGGACGGTTCGGACGCGACGGCGCTGGAGCTCGGGAGCCGGTACCGCGTCACCACCTTCGGCATCTTCGGCTTCGCCTGCATCAGCAGCCCGACGCTGCGCGACGCGATGCTGTTCTCGTTGCGCTACTTCGACCTCAGTTTCGCGTTCTGCATCCCGCACGTCACGCTCGAGAGCGACCGCCTGACGCTCGAGCTCGACGACACGCGCGTCCCCGCCGACGTCGCCCGTTTCCTCGTGCTGCGCGACCTCGCCGCCATCTTCACCGTCATGCGCGACCTGCTGCCGGAAATCGCGCTGGACGACCTGAGCTTCCGGCACGAGCCGGCCGAGGTGGACGCCTACCTGAAGACGTTCGGGCTGCGGCCGCGCTTCGGTGCCGAGGCCTGCCGCGCGACGCTCGATCCGGCGCTGCTGCTGCTCCCGTTGCCGCAGGCCAACGACCAGACCGTCGCGCTGTGCGCCGCGCAGTGCGAGGCGCTGGTTGCCCGGCGGCGGCAGCGCTCGGGCATCTCCCAGCAGGTCCGCGAACGCCTGGTCCGCCTTGGCGGCGTCGACGCCGGCATGGACGAGATCGCCCGTCAGCTCACCCTCAGCACGCGGACGCTGCGCCGCCGCCTGACCGAAGCGGGCACGAGCTACCGGGCGCTGGTCGACGAAGTCCGCCACACGCTGGCCGAAGAGCTGCTCGACACCGGCGTGCTGTCGGTCGAGGACGTCGCCTACCGGCTCGGGTACGCCGAGGCGTCGAGCTTCATCTACGCGTTCAAGCGCTGGACCGGGATGACGCCGGCGGCGTTCGCCCGCCGTTTTCGCGCCGCTCGGCAAGCACCGCCGGGTAGGTGAGCTTCAGCAGGTTCAGGATCGAGTCGGTGAGGAAGGTGCGCAGGGCCGCGCGGTCGAGCGTGCCGCGGATCAGCCACTCGCGCGACGCCGCGCGCAGCATCCCGCCGAACGACCGGATCATCGCGCGCAGCTCTTCGCGGCCGTCGGTCACGCCGCTCATCAGCGCGGCCTCCAGGACGCGGTCGGCGGCGATCTCGTCCGCCTCCAGCATGATCCGCTCGATTTCGGGGTCGCGCCCGGCCGACTCGGGCCCGATGACGGTCAGCCACGCGTCGCGGTTGCGGTCCACGACGTCGATCCAGCGTTCGACGCCGATCGCCAGCCGCTGCTCCATCGTGGTGTCCGGCAGCGCTTCGGTGACCGGCGCGGGCACGATCATCAGCTGCCGCACGACTTCCAGGTAGAGCTCGCGCTTGCCGCCGAAGTAGTGGTTGATCAGCGGGCGCGCCACCCCGGCGGCCTCGGCGATGTCCGAAGTGGACACCGACGCGTAGCTGCCCGCCCCGAACAGGTGCCGGGCGGCGGCGAGGATCTCCGCGCGCCGTTCGGCCGGTTCGAGGCGGCGGCGCCGCGGCCGGGTCCCACTGGTCATCCGCTCAGCCTCGCGGGGGATCGGCACGCTGTCAACAAGTAGTTGACCGCTTGTCAAGAGGGGTGGCTCCGGGAGCGGGCCGGGGGTGTTTCACGCCAACCTTTGTCGTTACGCAACCGGAACAACCCGCAGGTAACTCCCCGGCACCCGGATGCGACGAGACGGCAGGGACCCGCGACCGGGGGCAGGAGCCGATGACCGAAGAAGACGCGCCGATCCGGCCGGCCGGACGCTGGGTCAGCGTCCGCCTGCAGCATCGCCACGTCAGCTTCGACGAAGGGTGCGAAGCCGAAGAGCCGCCACCGGACGGCGACAGTGCGGACGAGGCCTCACTGTCCTATTCCGGCATCGTGATCACCGGCTACGACGAAGGTGAGAAAGTCTCCGAGCAGTGGATCCCGCTGGGCGTCGACCCGTCCGAAGCGGACGACGAGCGGCTGATCGAGCAGCTGCGCGAAGCCCTGCTCTGGCAGGCGGGCCGCCCACCACAAGCCGCCGGCGAGTAAAGCTCGTGAGTGTTTAGGAGGGTTCTAACCCTCCTAAACACTCACGAGCCGGTGCGCAGGCCTTCGAACGCCACCTTGCACACCGCGTCCGCGACCTCTTCGGCGGAGGAGCCCCGCCGGGGCCGGTACCACTCGATCAGCGAGTTGACCATGCCGAAGACGAGCCGGGCGGTCACCGCCGGGTCGACGTCGGGGCGGATGTCGCCCTCCGCCGCCGCCTGCTTGACCAGGTCCGTCACCAGGCGGTCGAATTCGCGCCGCCGGGTCAGCGCGGCGCGCTCCACCTTCGTGTTGCCCCGCACACGCAGCAGCAGCGTGACGAACGGGAGCCGCTCGGCGAGGACCAGGACGCTGCCGCGGACCAGGTGCTCCAGCCGGTCGATCGCGGGGCCGTCGAGCCGGTCGGTCGACTCCGCCACCTCGAACAGCCCGTCCAGCGCCCGGTCCACCGACAGCCGCAGCAGTTCTTCCTTGCTGGGGACGTGGTGGTAGATCGCCGACTTCGTGATGCCGAGCTTGCGGGAGAGGTCCTCCATGCTCGTGCCGTCGTAGCCGCGTTCGTTGAACAGCTTCACCGCCACCTGCAGCAGCGATTCGAGGTCGTAGCCGGGCCGCCCGCGGCGGGGCGCGGTCACGGCGTCTCCCGCTGGTCGACGATCCGCCGCATCTTGCCCATCGACCGCTCGAGGGTGTCCGGGTCGACGACGTCCACCGACACGGTCACGCCGACGCCGTCCTTGACGCCCGAGACCAGCGAGGCGGCCGCCTGCTCCCGGGCAGCGGCCGAAGCGTCGTGGCGCGCCTCGACCAGCACGGTCAGGTGGTCGAGCCGTCCGCGCGTGGACCGGACGAGCTGGAAGTGCGGGCTCAGCCCCGCGGTCCGCAGCACGATCTCCTCGATCTGCGTCGGGAAGACGTTGACCCCGCGCAGGATGATCAGGTCATCGGTGCGGCCGGTGACCTTGTCCATCCGCCGGAACGCCGGCCGGGCCGTGCCGGGGCGCAGCGCCGTGAGGTCGCGGGTGCGGTAGCGGATGATCGGCAGCGCCTGCTTGGTCAGCGACGTGAACAGCAGCTCGCCGGTCTCGCCGCTGTCCAGCACGTGCTCGTCGAAGGGGTCGATCACCTCGGGGTAGAAGTGGTCCTCCCAGATGTGCAGGCCGTCCTTCGTCTCGACGCACTCCTGCGCGACGCCCGGGCCCATCACCTCGGACAGCCCGTAGATGTCGACGGCGTCGAGCGCGAACCGCTCCTCGATCTCCGCGCGCATCTGCTCGGTCCACGGCTCGGCGCCGAAGATGCCGACCTTCAGCGACGAAGATCGCGGGTCGACGCCCTGGCGCTCGAACTCGTCGAGCAGCGTGAGCATGTACGACGGCGTGACCATGATGACCTCGGGCTTGAAGTCCGTGATCAGCTGCACCTGCCGCGCGGTCATGCCGCCCGAGGCCGGGATCACCGTGCAGCCCAGCTTTTCCGCGCCGTAGTGCGCGCCGAGCCCGCCGGTGAACAGGCCGTAGCCGTAAGCGACGTGCACCTTGTGCCCCGGACGGCCCCCGGCGGCGTGGATCGACCGGGCCATCACCGTCGCCCACGTGTCGATGTCCTGCTCGGTGTACCCGACGACGGTCGCCTTGCCGGTGGTGCCGCTGGAGGCGTGGATGCGGCGGATCTGGTCCTGCGGCACGGCGAACATCCCGAACGGATAGTTCTCGCGCAGGTCCTGCTTGGTGGTGAACGGGAACTTCGCCAGGTCGGCGAGCTCCTTGCAGTCGTCGGGGTGGACGCCTGCCGCGTCGAACTTCCGCGTGTAGGCGGGCACGTTCGCGTAGGCGTGCCTGAGCGTCCACTGCAGACGTTCCAGCTGCAGGGCGGCCAGCTCGTCCGCGCCGATGTTCGCCTCGATCATGGTCAGTCCCGTTTCGCGGAGATGGCGCGGCTGCGGCCGCGGAATTCGGCGACGACCTCGGGGCCGCCGGGGGTCTCCCGGTGCACGGTGACGTCGTAGATGCCGTTGCGGCCGTAGCGGGTGCGCTCGGTGGCCGTGGCGACGAGGCGGTCGCCGAGCCGGCCGGCCGCGACGAACGAGATTTCGGCGCCCGCGGCGACCGTCACCGGCCCGTGGGTGTTGCAGGCGCAGGCGAAGGCGGTGTCGGCGAGTAGGAAGACGTACCCGCCGTGCGCGATGTCGTGGCCGTTGACCATCGCGGCGGTGATCGTCATGGTCGCGACGGCCCGCCCTTCGCCGGCTTCGACCAGCTCGATGCCCAGCGCGCGCGACGCCTCGTCGGCGGCGAACATGGTGTGCGCGGCGTTGGTCATTCGTCCTCCGTGCCTGACTTACCGAATGGACGGTCACCTGGCGTGTCGCTCAGTAAAGGCAGTGGCCCGGCCGGTGTCAAGCGTCCACCCCTTCCGATCTCGGGGCCCGGCGGCTACCATGCAAATAACTGAACGTCCGGTAGGTAATTCGGTGGAGGTCGGGACCTGATGGCAGTGCTGCGCAGCTACGTCTCCGGGAAGTGGCACACGGCGGACGACGGCGTCCCGCTGCACGACGCGGCCACGGGCGAGGAGGTCGCCCGCATCTCGTCGAAGGGCGTCGACTTCGCGGGCGCGCTGGAGTACGGCCGCCGGGTCGGTGGCCCGGCGCTGCGCGAGCTGACGTTCCACCAGCGTGCGGCCCTGCTGAAGGCGCTGGCCTCGCACCTGCGTGAGCACCGCGAAGAGCTGTACGCGCTCTCCGCGCGCACTGGCGCCACGCTGGGCGACTCGAAGTTCGACATCGACGGCGGCATCGGCGTCCTCTTCAGCTACGGCTCGAAGGGCAAGCGCGAGCTGCCGAACGACACCGTCTACGTCGAGGGCGCCGTCGAACCCCTGAGCAAGGGCGGCACGTTCGTCGCCCAGCACATCGCGACGCCGCTGCGGGGCGTCGCCGTCCAGATCAACGCGTTCAACTTCCCGGTGTGGGGGCCGCTGGAGAAGTTCGCGCCCGCCTTCCTCGCCGGCGTCCCGAGCCTGGTCAAGCCGGCCAGCTCGACGGCGTACCTCACCGCGCGGCTCGTCGAGCTGATCGTCGAGTCCGGGATCCTGCCCGAGGGCTCGCTGCAGTTCGTCGCGGGCAGCGTCGGCGACCTGCTCGACCACGTGACCGCGCAGGACCTGGTGTCCTTCACCGGCTCGGCGTCGACCGCGCAGAAGCTGCGGGCGCACCCGGCGATCATCCGCAACGCCGTCCGCTTCAACGCCGAGGCCGACTCGCTGAACTGCTCGATCCTCGGCCCGGACGCCGTGAAGGGGACGACCGAGTTCGACCTGTTCGTCAAGCAGCTGACCACCGAGATGACGGTCAAGGCGGGCCAGAAGTGCACCGCCATCCGCCGCGCGTTCGTCCCGGCTTCGCTGCTGGACGACGTCGCCGAGGCGGCCTCCGCGCGGCTCGCGAAGGTGACCGTCGGCAACCCCACCGCCGAGGGTGTCCGGATGGGGGCGCTGGCCAGCCTGGAGCAGCGCGAGGAGGTCCGGCGGTCGCTGAAGGCGCTGCTGGACGCCGGCAGCGTCGTGTTCGGCGACCCGGAAAACGTCTCCGTGGTCGACGCGGACGCCGAGCGCGGCGCGTTCATTTCCCCGGTGCTGCTCAAGGCCGACCCGGAGCGCTCGGAACCGCACGAGGTCGAGGCGTTCGGCCCGGTCTCGACGCTGATGCCGTACACGTCCACCGAGCAGGTCGTCGACTTCGCCGCGCGCGGCGGCGGCAGCCTGGCGGGCTCGATCGTGTCCGCCGACAAGGAGTTCGTGCGCGACGTCGTCCTCGGCGCGGCGCCGTTCCACGGCCGCCTGCTCGTCCTGGACGCCGAGGACGCGAAGGAATCCACCGGGCACGGCTCGCCGATGCCGCAGCTGGTCCACGGCGGTCCCGGCCGCGCCGGTGGCGGCGAGGAGATGGGCGGCATCCGCGGCGTGCTGCACCACATGCAGCGCACGGCGGTCCAGGGCTCGCCCGCGGTGCTGTCCGCGGTGACCGGCCGCTGGGTCACCGGCGCGCCGCGGACCGAGGGCGACGTCCACCCGTTCCGGAAGTCACTGGCCGAGCTGCGCATCGGCGACTCGGTGACCGCCGGGCCGCGCACCGTCAGCCAGTCCGACGTCGATCACTTCGCCGAGTTCACCGGCGACACGTTCTACGCCCACACCGATCCCGCGGCCGCGGCCGCGAACCCGCTGTTCGGCGGCATCGTCGCGCACGGCTACCTGGTCGTCTCGTTCGCGGCGGGCCTGTTCGTCTCGCCCGAGCCGGGCCCGGTGCTGGCCAACTACGGCCTGGAGAACCTGCGGTTCCTGACGCCGGTCAAGGTCGGCGACTCGCTGACCGTGACGCTCACCGCCAAGCAGATCACCCCGCGGATCGACCAGGAGTACGGCGAGGTCCGCTGGGACGCCGACGTGACCAACGCCGACGGCGAGTCCGTCGCGAAGTACGACGTCCTGACGCTGGTTTCGAAGGAGCAGCCGTGACCGCCACCTTGCCCGAGACCGAACTCGAGGAGCTCTTCGAGGCGACGATCGAGCGCGACCAGCGGATCGAGCCGCGCGACTGGGTGCCCGAGGGCTACCGCAAGACGATGATCCGGCAGATCGCGCAGCACGCGCACTCGGAGATCATCGGCATGCAGCCCGAGGGCAACTGGATCACGCGCGCGCCGTCGTTGCGGCGCAAGGCGATCCTGCTGGCCAAGGTCCAGGACGAGGCCGGCCACGGCCTCTACCTGTACTCCGCGGCGGCGACGCTGGGCGCCGACCGCGCGGACCTGACCGACAAGCTGATCACCGGCCGGCAGAAGTACTCGTCGATCTTCAACTACCCGACGCTGACCTTCGCCGACGTCGGCGTGATCGGCTGGCTGGTCGACGGTGCGGCGATCTGCAACCAGGTGCCGCTCTGCCGGTCGTCCTACGGGCCGTACGCGCGGGCGATGATCCGGATCTGCAAGGAAGAGTCGTTCCACCAGCGGCAGGGCTACGAGCTGCTGATGACGATGATGCGCGGGACGGACCAGCAGCGGGAGATGGTCCAGGAGGCCGTGAACCGCTGGTGGTGGCCGTCGCTGATGATGTTCGGCCCGCCGGACGCCGATTCGCCGAACACCGCGCAGTCGATGGCGTGGAAGGTCAAGCGGCACACCAACGACGAGCTGCGGCAGCGGTTCGTCGACATGTCGGTGCCGCAGGCCGAGGCGCTCGGCGTGACCTTCCCGGATCCCGATCTCAAGTGGAACCCCGACCGGGGGCACTACGACTTCGGCGCGGTCGACTGGGACGAGTTCAAGAACGTGCTGAAGGGCAACGGCCCGTGCAACGCGTCGCGGATCGCGCACCGGCGTCGCGCGCACGAAGACGGCGCCTGGGTCCGCGAAGCCGCGGTGGCGCACGCTGAGAAGAAGGGTTCGCGATGAAGCACGACTGGCCGTTGTACGAGGTGTTCGTCCGGGGCAAGCGCGGGCTGAACCACGTGCACGTCGGCTCGCTGCACGCGGCCGACGACGAGATGGCGCTGCACCACGCGCGTGACCTCTACACCCGCCGCAACGAAGGCGTGTCGATCTGGGTCGTCCGCGCGGCGGACATCACGGCGTCGTCGCCGGACGAGAAGGACCCGTTCTTCGCGCCGAGCGGCGACAAGGTCTACCGGCACCCGACGTTCTACGACATCCCCGAGGAGGTGCCGCACATATGAGTTTCGACAACGTCTACGAGTCGCTGACCGAGGAGAACGACGCCCGCTGGGCGTTCGGCACCGGCTTCGAGGACCCGCTGTCCGGAGTGGACACCTCGGTGCCGTCCGGGGTGGACGGTGCCGCGCTGGCGGCGTACTGCCTGATGCTGGGCGACGACGCACTGATCTTCTCCCACCGGCTGCAGGAGTGGTGCACCAACGCGCCCGAGCTGGAGGACGAGGTGGCCATCGCGAACATCGGCCTCGACCTGCTCGGCCAGGCGCGGCTGCTGCTCGCGCGGGCCGGCAAGGCCGACGGGTCTTCGCGTACCGAAGACTCGTTCGCCTTCCTGCGCGCCGAAAACGAGTTCCGCAACGTCCGGCTCGCCGAGCTGGGCGGCGGCCACTTCGGGCACCTGATCGCGCGGCTGTTCGTGTTCTCGACGTGGCGGCTGGCGCTGCTGCAGCGGCTGGTGTCGTCGGTGGACCCGGTGCTGGCCGCGATCGCGGACAAGGGCGTCAAGGAGCTGACCTACCACCGCGACTACGCGGCGCAGTGGCTCGTCCGCCTCGGCGACGGGACGCCGTTGTCGCACGAGCGGATGCAGGAGGGCCTCGACGCGGTCTGGCCGTACGTCGGGGAACTGTTCCGCACGCACCCGCTCGAGCTGGTGGACGCGGCTTCGCTGCGGCCGGAGTTCGACGACGTCGTGGCGCAGGCCCTTTCCGCGGCGACGCTCGTGGTGCCTGCCGCCGGTGAACTGGCCGGCGTCTCGGGCCGCACGGGCCGCGACGGCGTCCACACCGAGGAGATGGGGTTCCTGCTGGCGGAGCTGCAGAGCGTGGCCCGGGCGATGCCGGACGCGAAGTGGTGACCGCGTCGGCGGTGGCTGCGACGGTCACCGACCCCGAACTGCCGATGCTGACCCTGGCGGACCTGGGCGTCCTGCGCTCGGTGGCCGAGGAGGACGGCCGGGTGGTCGTGGCGATCACGCCGACGTACACCGGCTGCCCGGCGATGGACACCATGCGCGACGACCTGGAGCACGCGTTGCTGTCGGCGGGTTTCGCGGACGTCGAGATCCGGACGCAGCTGGCGCCGGCGTGGACGTCGGACTGGATTTCGCCGGCGGGCCGCCGCAAGCTGGCCGAGGCGGGCATCGCGCCCCCGGGTGCGGCGCCGCGGCGCTCGGGCCCGATCCCGCTGACGCTGTCGGCTCCGGCCGCGCGGGTCACCTGTCCGCTGTGCGGATCCGGCGACACGGAGGAACAGTCCCGCTTCGGCGCGACGGCGTGCAAGGCGCTGCGGCGCTGCCGTTCGTGTGCCGAGCCGTTCGAGCACGTCAAGGAGATCTGAGGTGGCGTTCCATCCCCTGAAGGTCGCGGGTGTCACGCGGTTGTGCGACGACGCGGTCGCCGTGACGTTCGACGTGCCTCAGTCGCTGTCCGCCGAATTCGCGTTCAAACCGGGGCAGTCGCTGACCTTGCGCCGCTCGGTGGACGGCCGCGACGAGCGCCGGTCGTATTCGATCTGCGCGGCGGCGGGCACGGCCCCCCGGGTCGGCGTCCGCCTGGTCCCGGACGGTCTGTTCTCGTCGTGGCTGGTGAACGAGGTCCGCGCGGGCGACACGATCGACGTGGCCACGCCCGCCGGCTCGTTCACCCCCGACCTGGCGGCGGGCGGCCACCACGTCCTGATCGCGGCGGGCTCGGGCATCACCCCGGTCCTCTCGATCGTGGCCTCGTTGCTGGACACCCCGGACGCGACGGTGACGGTCCTGTACGGCAACCGCCGCACGGACACGGTGATGTTCGCGGACGAGCTGGCGGACCTGAAGGACCGCGCCCCGGCCCGGCTGGAGCTGATCCACGTGCTCTCGCGCGAGCCGCGCGAGGCGGAGCTGTTCACCGGGCGCCTGGACGTGCCGAAGCTGCGTTCCCTGTTCTCGTCGCTGATCCCGGTGTCCACTGTGGACCACTGGTGGCTGTGCGGCCCGTTCGAGATGGTGACGGGCGCACAGGAACTGCTGGCCTCCATGGACGTGCCGCGCGCGCGGATCCACCAGGAGCTGTTCTACGTCGACACGCCCCCTTCACCGGTGACGCACGAGGACCCGTCGGTGGCGGGGGAGTCTTCGGAGGTCCGGGTGGTCCTGGACGGCCGCTCGTCGACGATGACACTGCCGCGAACGACATCGGTGCTGGACGGCGCCCAGAAGTTCCGCCCCGACCTCCCCTTCGCCTGCAAGGGCGGCGTGTGCGGCACGTGCCGGGCCCGCGTGACGGACGGCAAGGTGGACCTGCGCCGCAACTTCGCGCTGGAGGAGGCCGAGGTGGCGGCGGGCTTCGTCCTGACGTGCCAGTCGTACCCGGTCTCGGAGGAGCTCACCGTCGACTTCGACGCCTGATCAGCGGGCCCGGCGACGGCGGCGGCGGGGCTTCGGCTCGGTCACCCGGTCCTCGGGGGCGGGCTCCTCGGGCGCCGCTTCCCGGGTGCTGGGGTCGGTCAGCCCCAGCATCTCCGCCGCCAGTTGCTGGGAGCTGGCGAACATGCCCGTCGGGGTCTCGGTCGACCGGCGCAGCGCGGCGGGGCGGAGGCGGTTGTAGCCGCGGACCGTCACCGGGCGGCGGACGCGGAGTTCGTACGCCTTCTCGTCCGCGAGCTCCGAAGCCAGTTCACGGTCGACCAGGATCGTGCCCGGGCGGGCCACCGACGTCAGGCGGGCCGCCAGGTTGACCACGGAGCCGTAGACGTCGCCGAAGCGGGAGAGGATGCGGCCCGAGGCCATGCCCGCGCGGACCGCCGGGAGGCTGTCGTCCGCCGACGTGCGCTCGGTCAGGGCCAGTGCGATCTCCGCCGCGTCGACCGCCGAGTCCGCGACGAACAGGACTTCGTCGCCGATCATCTTCACCACGCGGCCGTGGTGCTCGGCGATCACCTCGGTGGCCAGCGTCTCGAACGCGTCGAGGACCCGGCTCAGCTCTTCCTCGTCGATCTGGCGGGTCAGCCGCGTGTAACCCACCATGTCCACGAACCCGACGACCTGCGTGCGCGCCTCGACGTTGTCGCCCGCCGTCGCGAACGCGCGCCCGGCGTAGGCCGCCAGGTGGCGGCGCCAGACGAAGTTCTGGACCCGCTCCAGCTCCGGCAGCAGCCGGTCGACCAGGCGGGTCACCTGGCGCTCGCTGCGGCCCAGCTCCGGCTGCTCCCGGATCAGCTCCCACAGCATGTCGACCTGCCACTCGGCCAGCCGCGACAGGTGCTGCCCGAGTGCGCGCGTCACCGACACCTCGATGCTCGGGTCGATCAGCCCCGACTGGACCAGCTGGTCCGCCGTCCGCATGGCTTCGACGTCCGCGTCGGTGAAGACGACCTCGTCGTCGCGGACCGTCGCGAAGCCCAGCGCGCGCCAGAGCCGGCGTGACCGTTCTTCGGGCACGCCGGCTTTTTCGGCCACTTCGAGCCGGGTGTACTTCCGCCTGCCGCCGAGCAGGACGCGTTCGAGCCGCTGCTGAAGCTCCTCGCTCGGGTCGGTCACGGCTCAGGTCGTGTGGACGATCAGCACGTCCACGCCGGACTTGCGGGCCACCTCGGACGGCACCGAGCCCAGGATCCGGCCGGCGATCGTGTTCAGCCCGCGGTTGCCGACGACCAGCAGGTCGGCCTCGCGCTCCTTGACCACCTTGCGCAGCGAGTCGACCGGGTCGCCCTTGACGGCGACCGTGTCGATCTTCTGCGCGCCCGCCTTGGTCGCGCGGTCCCGCGCCGACTGCAGGGTGTCTTCGGCCGGGGCCGAGCCGACGACCTGGTACGCCTCGTCACCGAGGGCGTCCTGGGCCTTGTCGACGTCGGATTGACTGGCCGGGTAGAACGCACACGCGATGACGAGCGTGGCGCCCGCGTCGCCGGCCACCGCCGCCGCGCGGTCCACCGCCGCGAACGAGGACTCCGAGCCGTCCGTGCCCACCACCACGGTCCGATATGCCGCACCCATGCGCAAAACCTCCACGTGATCCCGCGTGAGCAGGGACGATAACCGGTCGGCAGCGACCGCGCAGGCTCGTCCGCGCCCGTGTCCCGTGGAAGGTTACTCGCCAGTCGCTTTCTGCGCTCCGCTTGCCCGCGGAGTCGGCTTGGGAGCCGGCTTGGGGGCCTGCTTGGGCTTCGGCACGTCGGACGCCTTGATCCGGATGGTTTCCTCGACGTCGCTCACCGGCGTCGTCTTCTCGGTGTCGGCCACCGGCTTCTCCGGCTTGAGGTCGGACGCCTTCAGGTCGGCCGTGACGTCCGCGGGCACCTTGATCTCGTCGCCGAGGACGGTGTGCGCCTCGGCCAGCACGGCGCGCGCCGCGCGGACCTGCTCGGCCAGCCCGCCGCGGACCTTGCGCAGCGCGTCGACCCGCTCGTTGGCCTGGGTGATCCGCCGGTTCGACTCGTCGGTCGCCGTCGTCACGCGGCGGCGCGCCTCGTCGGCGGCCTCCGCGAGCCGGGCGTTCGCCTCGGTGATCGAGTCCTGGCGGCGCTTGTTGGCCTCCGCGACCGACTCCCGCTGACGGCGGTCGATGTCGGCCTTGGTGGCCTTCTCCTCTTCGATGATCTTCGCGCGGATGTCGGCGGCGTCCTGCGTGGCTTCCTGGACGCGCCGCGCGGCTTCGGCCTTGCTCGCCGCCTCCTGCTCGGCCAGCACCCGCATCGCCTCGGTGCGCCGCGCCGCCATCGCGATCTCGAAGTCTTCTTCGACCTTGGTGCGGCGGTCCTGCGACTCGGTGTCGAGCCGCTTGCGCTCCGCCTCGGCCTTGTCGGTGATGTCCTTGGCCTGCGCGCGGGCGTCCTCGAGCACCTTGCGGTGCTCCGCCTCCATCTCCTTGCGCCGCAGGTCGAGCTCGGTGAGCAGCTGCTCGTAGCGGGCGCGCATGGCGCTCGCGTCCGTCTCGGCCTTGGCCCGGATGTGGCCGGCTTCGGCCTCGGCGCGGGCGCGCGTGTCGGCGGACTCGTCCTGCGCCAGGCGCAGCATCCGCTGAAGTCGTTCGGAGAGGCCTTCGACGCTCGTCGGCGGCTGGGCGAGCCGGTCGACCTGCCCGCGCAGGTCCGCGATCTCGCCGCGCGCGATCTCCAGCTGGCGCGCCAAGTCGCCGGCCTGCGCGATGGCGGCGTCCCGGTCCGCGGTGAGCATCTTCAGGTCGGCGTCCAGCCGTTCGAGGTGCTCGTCGACCTGTGCTCGGCTGTACCCGCGCTTCGCCACGTCGAAGCCGGCTCCCAGCGGCACAAGCTCCCGTTCATCGCCAAGGCTCATGGGGCCTACCGTAGTCGCAGCCGGGTCACGGAAGGGTGAGCACCCGTGCGGTGCGCCGAACGAGCGGCGTGGTGCGGCGAGAGGATCTTGCCGCACGCAGGCGACCCCCGGCCCGGGATCGCCTGCGTACGGCCGGTTTCAGGCGCCGCGGAAGGCGTTGATCCCGTCGATGTGCTTCGCGCGCTTCTCTTCGTCCCGGACGCCGAGGCCCTCCTGCGGCGCGAGCGCGAGCACGCCGACCTTGCCCTGGTGCGCGTTGCGGTGCACGTCCAGCGCGGCCTGCCCGGTCTCTTCGAGCGAGTAGGTCTTGGACAGCGTCGGGTGGATCAGCCCCTTCGCGATCAGCCGGTTCGCCTCCCACGACTCGCGGTAGTTCGCGAAGTGGGAGCCGATGATCCGCTTCAGGTTCATCCAGAGGTAGCGGTTGTCGTACTGGTGCATGTACCCCGACGTCGACGCGCAGGTGACAATCGTCCCGCCCTTGCGCGCGGCGTAGACGGACGCGCCGAAGGTTTCCCGGCCCGGGTGCTCGAACACGATGTCCGGGTCGTCGCCGCCGGTCAGCTCGCGGATCTTCGCGCCGAAGCGCTGCCATTCCTTCGGGTCCTGCTCGGTGTCGCTCTTCCAGAACTTGTAGTCCTCGGCGCTGCGGTCGATGATCAGCTCGGCGCCGAGCTTCCGGCAGATGGCGGCCTTCTCCGGGCTGGACACGACGCACACCGGGATGGCGCCACCGTTCAGCGCGTACTGCGTCGCGTAGGAGCCGAGGCCGCCCGAAGCACCCCAGATCAGGACGACGTCGCCCTGCTTCATGTCCGCGCCGTTGCGCGAGACGAGCTGCCGGTAGGCGGTCGAGTTGACCAGCCCGGGGGAGGCGGCTTCCTCCCAGGTCAGGTGGTCCGGCTTCGGCATCAGCTGGTTGGCCTTGACCAGCGCGATCTCGGCGAGGCCGCCGAAGTTCGTCTCGAAGCCCCAGATCCGCTGCTCGGTGTCGAGCATCGTGTCGTTGTGCCCGTCCGGGCTCTCGAGCTCGACGTTCAGGCAGTGCGCGACCACCTCGTCGCCCGGCTTCCAGTTGTGCACGCCGACGCCGGTGCGCAGCACGACACCGGACAGGTCCGAGCCGACGACGTGGTAGGGCAGGTCGTGCCGCTTGGCCAGCGGCGAGAGCTTGCCGTACTTCTTCAGGAACTTGAACGTGGGGATCGGCTCGAAGATCGACGTCCACACGGTGTTGTAGTTGATCGCGCTCGCCATCACCGCGACCAGCGCCTCACCGGGGCCCAGCTCGGGCACGGCGACCTCGTCGACGTGCAGCGACTTGCGCGGGTCCTTGTCGCGGCTCTCGAGGCCCTCGAACATGTCGACCTCGCTCGCGTGCACGGTCACCCCGCGATAGCTCTCGGGCACGGGCAACGAGCCGAGCGCGGCGGACTCGCCGTTCAGGATGGCCTGCTGGATCTCGCCGAGCTGCGTCATTGATTTCCTCCGGGGTCAACGGCGTTGGCGGCAGAAATTACTCGCCGGTAACTCGCGGACACAACTGTACGAGACGGACAGCACGATTACACGCCGAACTGTGACCGGCCTATCTTGACCGGTTGGCCAGTCAAGCGGATCATCGGCGGTGGGTACACCCACCCGACCAGCAGTTTCACCGACGGAGGTGAGCACGAATGAGTGAAGTCTCTACGCGCGCATGGGCCCGGCCGCACGATTGGGCCGAGGTCGTCATCGGGGTGGTCGCCGCTCTTTCACCCCTTTGGCTGAGCACGGACTCGACCGCGATGTGGACGATGGTCGTCCTGGGCGCCTTGATCGCACTCGACGGCTTGGTCTCGCTGGCCATGCCGGGCATGGTCTACGGCGAAGGCATCCAGATCGCGCTCGGCGTACTGCTGTTCATCGCGCCGTGGGTGATGGGGTACACCGAGTTCAACGGCGCTTCCTGGACGTCCTGGATCGCCGGGGTGCTGACGGTGATCGCCGGCGCGGCAGCGATGCCGGTCGCGACCGCCGCGCACCGCACGGCCGGTCAGCACTGACGCTGTAGGAGGCACGAATGACCGAGGATTCGGCGAAGGAGCGCATCCTCTGCGCCGCCGAGGCGCTCTTCGCCGAGTCCGGCTTCGACGCCACCCCGACCTCGCGGATAGCCGAGCGGGCCGGGGTGCCGAAGGGGCTGGTCCACTATTACTTCCGGCACAAGTCGGACCTGCTCACGGCGCTGGTCGCGCGCCTGCCCGACGAGCGCATCGAGCCGGCCGTGGTCGTCGTCCCCGGCGACCTGGCAGGCAGCCTCCGGCGGCTCGTCCGCGAACTCGACCACCGCTTCAGCCGGTCACTGGGGCTGTCGCACCTGCTGTGGCGCGAGGCCGACACCCACCACGTCGTCCGCGACGCCCTCCACGACCGCTTCCAAATCCTGGTCCGCCAGGTCCGCGCGGTAATCCTGGCGGCAACTGGCGGCGGCCTCCCGACCGCCGACGTCGACCGCGCGTCAGGCCTGCTGGCCCGCGCGGTCAGCCACCGCCACGCCACGGCCCGCCACTCGGACGACGACCTCCCCGCCGAGTTCGACGGCGAGCTGACCTTCATCGCCGACGCCCTGGCTTCGAAGGCGGCGCCGGCTTAGGGGTCGCGGGTTCGCGCGCTTGCGGGGTTCGGGCGCTCGCGGGGTTCGGGCGCGGACGTGCGGGCCCGCCCCGTCCCCGCCCCGGTCCCGCGGCGGCCCCGCGCCGGCCGTTCCACCTGCCCGGGCCCGCCCGGCCGCCACCCGCACGCGCTGCCGCGCCGGAGCCGCCGGGCGCGCGCCCGGATCTGCCTGGCTGCCGCCCACGCGGACCCGCCTGGGCCGCTCGGCCGCCACCTGCACGCGCGGACCCGCCTGGACCCCGCGCGGCCGTGGCCTGCAGGCGCGGGCGCGCCTGGTCGCCAAGTCGCGCCTCGCCGTCGCCCGCACGCGCGGACCTACCCGGGCCCGGCCGGTTGTCATCCGGGCGCGGGCCGGGCGGGCCGGAGTTGTTATGCCGGAACGGGTTCAGTGCGCGTTGCCGTCCTTTGCCGGCTCGACCAGTTCCACCAGGACGCCGCCCGCGTCCTTCGGGTGGACGAAGTTCACCCGGCTGTTGGACGTTCCCCGCTTGGCCGCCTCGTAGAGCAGGCGCAGACCCTGCTCGCGCAGGGCCGCCGCCGCCGCGTCCACATCGGACACGCGGTACGCCAGCTGCTGCAGGCCCGGGCCGCTCTTGGCCAGGAACTTGCCGATCGCCGAGTCGTCGCGCAGCGGGGCCAGCAGCTGGATCTGAGTCTCCGTGCCCGCGGTGCCGGGCGCGCGCAGCATCGCCTCCCGCACTCCCTGCTCCTCGTTCACCTCCTCGTGCGCGACCTCCAGGCCGAAGTGCGCGCGGTGGAACTCGATGGCCGCGTCCAGGTCAGGGACCGCGATGCCGACGTGGTCGATGGCCGTCACGAACGGCCGCAGGGCATCATTCATGGAGGCAGGATAGGGGCCCGCGCCACGGCGCCGAGGCGGAATCGTCGCGTGCCCCGCCTCACACTGGCTCCATCAAGAAGCCCACCTCCCGGGTATGGTCGGCGAAACTGCCCATGCGCCGATGCTTGGAGGACGCCGTGTCCGGTTCCGTGATCCTGGGTGCCGCCCGTACGCCGATCGGGCGCCTGCTCGGCTCCCTCAAGGACTTCACGGGAGCCCAGCTGGGCGGGTTCGCGATCAAAGCGGCCCTCGAACGCGCCGGGGTCTCCCCGGACGCGGTCCAGTACACGATCATGGGCCAGGTGCTGACCGCCGGCGCCGGCCAGATCCCGGCCCGCCAGGCCGCGGTCGCCGCGGGTATCCCGATGAGCGTGCCCGCGCTGACCATCAACAAGGTCTGCCTCTCCGGCCTCGACGCCATCGCGCTCGCCGACCAGCTCATCCGGGCCGGCGAGTTCGACCTCGTCGTCGCGGGCGGCCAGGAGTCGATGACCCAGGCGCCGCACCTGCTGCCCAAGTCCCGCGGCGGCTTCAAGTACGGCGACACCGCGCTCGTCGACCACATGGCCCACGACGGTCTCTTCTGCGCCTTCGACCAGGTCGCCATGGGCGCCTCGACGGAGAAGTACAACTCCCGCTACGGCGTCACCCGCGAGCAGCAGGACGCGTTCTCCGCCCGCTCGCACCAGCGCGCCGCCGAAGCGATCAAGAACGGCTACTTCGCCGACGAGATCGCGCCGGTGTCCATCCCGCAGCGCAAGGGCGACCCGGTCGTCTTCGACACCGACGAGGGCGTCCGCGCCGACACCACCGCCGAGGGTCTTGCCAAGCTGCGCCCGGCCTTCGCTTCCGACGGCACCATCACCGCGGGCTCGGCTTCGCAGATCTCCGACGGCGCCGCCGCGGTCATCGTGGCCAGCAAGGCGAAGGCCGAGGAGCTCGGCCTCACGCCGATCGCCGAGATCGGCGCGCACGGTGTCGTCGCCGGGCCGGACGCGAGCCTGCACGAGCAGCCGTCGAACGCCATCCTCGCCGCGCTGGCGAAGGAGAAGCTGACCGCCGACGCGCTCGACCTCGTCGAGATCAACGAGGCCTTCGCCGCCGTCGGGCTCGTCTCGACCGAGAAGCTCGGCCTCGACGCGGAGAAAGTCAACGTCAACGGTGGCGCGATCGCGCTCGGCCACCCGATCGGCGCCTCCGGGGCCCGGCTCGCCGTGCACCTGATCCACGAGCTGCGCCGCCGCGGCGGCGGCCTCGGCGCAGCCGCGCTGTGCGGTGGCGGCGGCCAGGGCGACGCCCTGCTGCTGCGGGTGCCGTCCGCGTAAGTGGCCGCTTCCCTCGACCTCGACGACCTGGTCGGCCGCGCACGGGACGGGCAGCCCCGTGCCGTCGCGCGGCTGCTGTCGCTCGTCGAGGATGCCCACCCCCGCGTCGCCGAGATCGCGCGGGCGCTGACCCCGCACACCGGGCGGGCCCGGGTCGTCGGGCTCACCGGACCGCCCGGCGTCGGCAAGTCGACATCGACTTCGGCGCTGCTCACCGCGTTTCGCGCGGAGGGCAAGCGGGTCGGGGTGCTCGCGATCGACCCGTCTTCGCCGTTTTCGGGCGGCGCGCTGCTCGGCGATCGGATCCGGATGACCGAGCACGCCACCGACCCGGGCGTGTTCATCCGGTCGATGGCCACGCGCGGGCACCTCGGCGGGCTCTCGTGGGCGACCCCGCAGGCGGTGCGCGTGCTCGACGCCGCCGGTTTCGACGTGGTGCTGATCGAGACCGTGGGGGTCGGGCAGTCCGAAGTGGACGTCGTGAAGCTGGCCGACACCACCGTGGTGCTGCTCGCGCCGGGGATGGGCGACGGGATCCAGGCCGCGAAGGCCGGGGTGCTCGAGATCGCCGACGTCTTCGTCGTGAACAAGGCCGATCGCGAGGGCGCCGACGCCACGGTGCACGACCTGAAGCAGATGATTTCGCTGGCCCGGCGGGAAATCCGGGGGGCGAGCTGGCGGCAGCCGATCGTGCGGACGGTCGCGGCCAAGGGCGAGGGCGTTGACGAGGTGGTGCGGGCGCTGGCTTCGCACCACGAGTGGCTGGTCGCGCACGACGAGCTGGCCCGGCGCCGGGCGGCCCGCGCGCGTGACGAGGTCGAGGCCATCGCGGTGCGGCGGTTGCGGGCCGAGCTGGCCGATCTGCGGGGTGGCGGGCGGCTGGCCGAGGTGGCCGAGCGGGTGGTGGCGCGGGAGATTGATCCGTTCGCCGCCGCTGATGAGCTGATCGCGGACCTGCGGGGCTGACGCGCCGCGCTGATCGCACGTTTGCGGAGTCGGCGCGCTGCCGGGTGGGGCGTGGTGATCGCGGATCTGCGGGGCTGACGCGCTGCGCTGATTGCGCGTTCGCGGAGTCGATGCGCTGCCGGGTGGGGCGTGGTGATCGCGGATCCGCGGAGCTGACGCGCTGCGCTGATCGCACGTTTGCGGAGTCGGCGCGCTGCCGGGCGCGGTGCGCTGGTCGCGGATCCGCGGGGCTGATGCGTTGCTGGGCGGGCTGGGCTGGTCGCGCGTTCGCGGAGCTGATGCGTTGCCGGGCGGGGTGCGGTGAGTGCGGGCGTGCGCCGCCGACGTGAGGCGTGCGAGCAGAAACCTCGTCACCGCAACGGTTCTTCGTCGGAACTCCATGACTTCCCCTCCTCCGGTGCGACGGGTTCGCCGCGTGATCACCATCGTGCGCCGGGGGTCCGACAATTTCCGGGGGTCCGCGGCCGGGTTCACCCGATGGGCTGACACGGGCGACTTTCGCCGGTTATTCCTGTCGGTGCCGGGCCCTAGACTGCGGGACGCTCTGGAAGCGGGCGATCACTGGGAGGGCGTGCAGGATGAAGAAGACACTCGTCACCGCGCTGGCGGTGGGTGCGTTGTTCGCGGCGGGCAACGGCGTCGCCATCGCGGCCGATGCGCCGCCGCCGAAGACGACGCACGGGCCGTGCCAGTACACGGAGACGCCGGACGAACCGGCGTCGCGGCCGGTGCCGTTGCCGCCCGATCCGCGGTGGACGCCGAGTCACGGCAAGGTCGACGTGGCGGTTCCGACCAGTCAGGGTGCGCTGCCGCTGAAGCTCGACCGGGCGAAGGCGCCGTGCACCGTGCAGAGCTTCCTGCACCTCGCGCGGCACCGGTTCTACGACCACACCGTCTGCCACCGGCTCACCGCTTACCCGACGCTGAAGGTCCTGCAGTGCGGCGACCCGAGCGCGACCGGAGAAGGCGGGCCGGGCTACAAGTACAAAGACGAGCTGCCGGTGGACCTGCCGCCGGCGCCGACCGATCCGACCGGTGCCCGCCGGGTGTACGCGCGCGGGTTGCTGGCGATGGCCAACGCGGGGCCGGACACCAACGGGTCGCAGTTCTTCGTGGTGTACGGCGATTCCGCGCTGCGGCCGAACTACACCGTGTTCGGGACGGTCGGGGCCGAAGGGCTGAAGACCTTGGACAAGGTGGCCGCCGGCGGGATCCAGCCGACGGCGGACGATCCCGCGCCGGTCGACGGGACGCCGGTGCTGCGGACCGAGCTGCTGCGGGTCCGGCCGGACTGCTGGTTCTGATGGGTGGGCGCGGGCCATCCGGACCGGGGTGGCCCGCGTGGGGAGTGGTTTCAGGCGGGGGAAGAGGGCGCGGTATGGGCGAAGCCGCTTGAGCGGCGGCGGGGCAGGGCCGCTGGGCGGCGTGGCCGAAGTGCCCGAACGGCGTGGCCGAAGTGCCTGCGCGGCATGGGCAGAGCTGCGGTGGCAGCGGGCAAGGCCCGGGTGATGTGGGCAGCGGGGTAGCGCCCTTGGGCTGCATGGTTGGAGCGGCGTGGCAGCGGGGCAGGGCCTTTGTGGCGTGGGCGAAGTGCCTGAGCGGCATGGGCAAACCGCCCGAGCGGCGGCAGAACCGCGCGAGGTCAGCTCGTGATCTCGTGCAGGGCCTCGACCAACGTCTGCGTCGCCCCGGCGAAGGCGTGCTTCGCCGGGGCCGCATACCCGACGATCAAGCCCCCGGGGCGGTTCTCGTCCATCCAATACCCGCCCAGGCCTTCGATGCCGATCGCGCGGCGGCGGCAGGCCGCCAGGGCCTGCGTCTCCGTCGGGCCGTCCGAAGGGAGCATCAGCAGCAGGTGCAGGCCCGCCGGGATGCCCTGGGGGCGGACCGAGTCCGGCAACGCGGCCAGCAGCCGGGTGCGGCGGGTGCGGTACTCCGCTCGGCTGCGGCGGACGTGCTGGTCGTACGCGCCCGAGTCGATCAGCTCCGCCAGGGCCAGCTGGTTCAGCAGCGCGGGGCGGGAACCGCTGTCGGCCATCGCGGCGCGGACCGGCTCGACCAGTGATCTCGGCAGCACCAGCCAGGCCAGGCGCAAGGCCGGGGCCAGGGTCTTGCTCGCCGTTCCCGCGTACACCACCCGCTCCGGCGCCAGGGCCTGCAGTGCTCCGACCTGCTGGTGGTCGAACCTGAACTCGCCGTCGTAGTCGTCCTCCAGGACGTACGCGCCGGAGCGGGTCAGCGCGGCTCGGCGGTGCGGGGCGAGGGTGACGCCGGTGGGGTACTGGTGCGCCGCCGTCACGACCACCGCTGGACTGTCCAAAGCGGACACGTCGAGGCCGTGCTCGTCGACCGGGACACCCACGACCCGCGGGCCCTGGGCCGTCGCGATCGTGCGGTACATGCCCAGGGACGGGTTCTCGAACGCCACTTCCGTCACGCCCAAGCCGAACAGGGCGCGGGACAGCACCGCGATGGCGTGCGAATACCCGTGGCACACGACGATCCGCGCCGGGTCGGCCACCACCCCGCGGGCGCGGGCGAGGTAGGTCGCCAGGGTGTCGCGCAGCTCGGGCGCGCCCAGCTCCGACTCGTAGCCGAACGCCGCCGCCGGGGTGCGCAGCAGGGCTCGGCGGGTCGCCGTGATCCAGGCCTGACGCGGGAACGCCGTCAGGTCGGGGCGGCCCGGGCGCAGGTCCCAGCGGGGTGCCGGGTCTCGCGGTGCCTGGCGCGGGGCGGACTGGGGGAGGGAACCCGCCGTCGCGACGCGGGTCGGGGCGCCCTGGGCCGTGCGCAGGTAGCCCTCGGCGGCCAGATCCGCGTACACGCGCGTGACCGTGCCGCGGGCGATGCCCAGGTCCTGGGCCAGCGCCCGGGTCGAAGGCACCGCCGCGTCCGGTTGCCAGCGGCCCTCGCGGATGGCCGTGCGGATCGCGGCCGCGAGGCCGCTTCGGCCGGTCGAGGGCTGCCAGTCGAGGTGGACGTCGAGGCCGGAACTGGACCACGGAACTGCCATGTCACTGGACCATACCCGTGGACCAGTTCGGGCTAGCGTGAACGCCATGACCAAGCGAATCGGACTCGGGGGCGCCCCCGAGCTCTACCAGGCGATGGCGAACCTCCAGGCCGAGGTGAACAAGGCCGGGGCCAACGCCGGGCTCGACCCGAAACTGCTCGAACTCGTGAAGACCCGCGCGTCGCAGCTCAACGGCTGCGCGTTCTGCCTCGACATGCACTCCCGCGACGCGCTGGAGCTGGGCGAGTCGCCGCGGCGGCTGTTCGTCCTCGACGGCTGGCGCGAGACCGACCTGTTCACCGAGCAGGAGCAGGCCGCCCTCGCCCTCACCGAGGCGATGACCAAGCTCTCCGCCACGCAGACCGTGCCCGACGACGTCTACGAGCGGGCGATCAAGGTCTTCACCGAAGACCAGTACCGCGCGGTGGCCTGGGAGATCATCGCGATCAACAGCTGGAACCGGATGACCATCACCAGCCACACGCCGCTGCCGAAGCGGGACTCGTGACCGCCGCGGCGCTCAGGGCGCTGCACGTCCCCGGTAAGCCGCTCGTGCTGCCGAACGCCTGGGACGCCGACACCGCCAGGCTCGTCGAAGCCGCCGGGTTCCCGGCCGTCGCGACGAGCTCGGTCGCCGTCGCGGCCGCGCTCGGGTTCGCCGACGGCGAGCAGGCGCCGGCGGACGAGATGTTCGCCGCCGCCGCGCGGATCGCCAACGCGGTCGGTGTGCCGGTGACCGTCGACGCCGAGTCCGGGTACGGCCTGTCCGGCGCCGAGCTGGCCGGACGGCTGGCCGACGCCGGCGCGGTGGGCTGCAACTTCGAGGACACCGACCACGCCACCGGCGGGGTGCGGCCGGTCGCCGAACAGGCGAAGCGGATCGCCGCCCTGCGCGAGGCGGCGGGCGACGGCCTGGTGATCAACGCTCGCGTCGACTCCTTCCGCGGCGTCGACCCGAAGGAGGCGCTGGCCGCCGGGATCGCCCGGGCGAAGGCCTACTTCGACGCGGGCGCCGACTGCGTCTACCCGATCCACCTGCGCACCCCCGAGCTGATCGCGGAGTTCGTGCGAGGGGTCGGCGGCGCCGTCAACGCGCCCGCGTGGCCGGGCAGCCCGGGCCTCGAAGGCCTCGCCGAGCTGGGGGTGGCGAGGATTTCGCTCGGCGGCGGGCTGTGGCAGTACGTCCGGAAGCAGCTCGAAGCGACGCTCGCCGGGGTCGCCGAAGGCGAGCTGCCGTACTGACGACCGAATGGCCGAAGGCCGCCGCGAGGATGACTCACGACGGCCTTCGGTGTCTCGGGGGGTCAGTGCGCGACGGCCTTCTCGGCACCCGCGCCGGTCAGCGACCGGACCTCCATCTCGGCGTACTTCTTCTCGTCGTGCTCCTTGGACAGGACCGTGCCCAGCCAGCCCAGGATGAACGCGGACGGGATCGAGACGATGCCCGGGTTACTCAGCGGGAACCAGGCGAAGTCCGCGTTCTTGAACATCGACGTGCTCTTGCCCGACACCGCCGGCGAGAAGACGATCAGCACGATCGTGATGGCCAGGCCACCGTAGATCGACCAGAGCGCGCCCTGGGTGTTGAACCGCTTCCAGAACAGCGAGTACAGGATGGTCGGCAGGTTCGCCGACGCCGCCACCGCGAAGGCCAGCGCCACCAGGAAGGCGACGTTCTGCCCGTTGGCCAGGATGCCGCCGCCGATCGCGAGTGCGCCGATCACCAGCGCGGTGATCCGAGCGACCTTGACCTCCGCGTCCGGCGAGGTCTTGCCCCGCTTGACGACGTTCGCGTAGACGTCGTGCGCGAAGGACGCCGACGCCGTGATCGTCAGGCCGGCGACCACCGCGAGGATGGTCGCGAACGCGACCGCGGAGATCAGGCCCAGCAGCACCGGCCCGCCCAGCTCCAACGCCAGCAGCGGGGCCGCCGAGTTGACCCCGCCCGGGGCCTTCTTGATCGCGTCCGGCCCGACCAGCGCGCCGGCGCCGTAGCCGAGCACCAGCGTGAACAGGTAGAACACGCCGATCAGCACGATCGCCCAGACCACCGAGCGACGCGCGTCGCGGGCGGTCGGCACGGTGTAGAAGCGCATCAGGACGTGCGGCAGGCCGGCCGTCCCCAGCACCAGGGCGATGCCGAGCGACAGGAAGTCCAGTTTGGACGTTCCGTTGGTGCCGTACTGCTTGCCCGGGCCGAGCAGCGTTTCGCCGGCCTTGCCCGCCTTGTCGACGGCGGCCTGCAGCAGGCTGGAGAAGTTGAAGCCGTACTTGCCGAGCACCCAGAGCGTCATCGCGAGCGCGCCGACGATCAGCAGCGCGGCCTTGATGATCTGGACCCAGGTGGTGCCCTTCATGCCGCCGATCAGCACGTAGGCGATCATGATGACGCCGACGACCGCGATGACCAGCGCCTGCGCCCCGGAGCCTTCGACGCCGAGCAGCAGCGCGACGAGGCCGCCGGCGCCCGCCATCTGGGCCAGCAGGTAGAAGAACGACACGGCCAGCGTCGACGTCGCGGCCGCGGCCCGCACCGGGCGCTGCTTCATGCGGAACGCGAGCACGTCGCCCATCGTGAACTTGCCGGTGTTGCGCAGCAGTTCCGCGACCAGCAGCAGCGCGACGAGCCACGCGACGAGGAAGCCGATGGAGTAGAGGAAGCCGTCGTAACCGTTGATCGCGATCGCGCCCGCGATGCCGAGGAACGACGCCGCCGACAGGTAGTCACCCGAGATCGCGACGCCGTTCTGCGGGCCGGTGAACGCACGGCCGGCGGCGTAGTAGTCCGACGCCGTCTTGGAGTTGCGGCTGGCGCGGAACACGATCACCAGCGTGATGATCACGAAGAGGGCGAAGATGCCGATGTTGAGGAGCGGGTTGCTGCCCTCGACGCTCGCGGCAAGGTCGAAGTTCATGCCTGCTCCTTCTCGATGTCCTCACGGATCTTCTCGGCCACCGGGTCGAGCTTCCGGTTGGCGTAGCGGACGTACAGCCCGGTGATGACGAACGTCGAGACGAACTGCAGCAGGCCGAAGACCAGGCCGACGTTGATGTTGCCGACCAGCTTGGTGCTCATGAAGCCGTGGGCGTAGTCCGCGAGCAGCACGTACAGCAGGTACCAGACCAGGAACAGCGCCGTCATGGGGAAGACGAACCGGCGCAGGCGGCTGCGCAGCTCCCGGAACTCGGTGCTGTCGTGGGCGTGCTCCCAGACGGTCTCTGACGTTTCCGGGGGGCCGCCGCCGGTGTCCGTCGTGCTCATCGCTGCTCCTCGCGACGCTGCGGAAAGTGACGTGCGACACCGTAGGGACGCGTGAGTCTCGTGTGAAGATTCAGCGGCTCAACAGCCGGGCCAGACGACGAACGGTTGACGAACGGTCGCGCGGTCCGGTCGAACGGGGTTCGTCCAGGTGCAACCGGAGCATCGCCGCCGTCGACCAGGCGGGTGGCCTGCCCCGCAAGGAGACCAGCACCATTGCGCCGAATGCCAGCGGTACCGACCAGGGTGCCGGTTGCTGCACCAAGATCGCCACCCAGCCGTGCAGATCCGGGCCGGCGAGGGCGAACAAGATCGAGCCCGATGACGAGACGAGCCCGGTCAGCACCCCGGCGATGCCGCCCGCCGCGGTCAGCCGCGGCCACCAGATGCCGAGCACGAGCAGCGGGCAGAACGTCGACGCCGCCACGGTGAAGCCCCACGTGACGAGCACCCCGGCGTCGAGCTCGGCCGAGCGCAGCGCCAGCAGCACCATGGCCGCGGCGACGCCGAAAACGGCGATCCGCAGCCGTCGCAGGCCGCCGGGCACGAGGTCGTGCGCGATGGCGCCGGACATCACCAGCAGCAGGCCGAGCGACGTCGCCAGGAACGCGGCGAACGCGCCCGCGGTCAGCAGCGCCGTGAAGAGGCCGCCGGCCCAGCCACTGTCCACTTGGTACGGCAGCGCGACGACCACCGTGTCGGTGGCGCCGGACAGGTACAGCCCGGGCACGAGCACCCGGCCCAGGACGCCGTAGACGCCGGGGAAGAGGTAGAAGATTCCCAGCAGTGCCACCGTGATCGCGGCGGTGCGGCGCGCGGCGCGGCCGTCCGGGCTGGTGTGGAAGCGCATGAGCACGTGCGGCAGGCCCATCGTGCCGAGCATGGTCGCGACGAGCACGGCCCAGGTGCCGAGCAGCGGGTAGCCCTCGTCGCCGAGGTCGAGCAGCGGCCGCTGCCAGTCGGCGCCGCCGAGCGGGGCGCCGCCGCGGACGGCCGGGACCGCCGCGCCCGCGCCGAACACGACCTCGTCCTGGCTGTGCGCGGTGAATTCGCCCGGCGGCAGGGTTTCGGCGACGCCGTTGCGGCGCACGGTGGTCGGCTCGCGGATCTCCATGGTGACGTCGACTTCGAAGCGCACCGGGGTCTCGCGGGCGAAGTGGGTGAACTCGACGGGGTTGAGCGCGTCGGTCCGGTTGACCGCGCCCGCCTGCAGGACGAGCCAGATCGCCGGGACGAGGAACAGCAGCAGCTTGAGGACGAACTGGAACGCCTGGACGTACGTCGCCGCGCGCATCCCGCCGAGCGCGAGCGTGACGCTGACCGCGGCGCCGGCCAGGACCACGCCGACCCAGTACGGCGTGCCGCCGACCGCGGTGAGCACCAGCCCGGCGGTACGGAACTGCGGGACGACGTAGATCGTGCCGATCACGAGGACCACGACGGCGGTGAGCCGGCGCAGCGCGGGGGAGTTGAGCCGCGCTTCGGCGAAGTCCGGCACGGTCAGCGCGCCCGAGCGCCGCATCGGGGCGGCGACGAGCACGAGCATCGCGATGTAGCCGGCGGTGAAGCCGACCGGGTACCAGAGGGCGCCGATGCCGTCCTTGACCACGAGCCCCGCGACGCCGAGGAAGCTCGCCGCGCTCAGGTATTCGCCCGAGACGGCGGCCGAGTTGACCAGCGGCGAGATCCGGCGGGACGCGACCAGGAAGTCGGACGTCGTGCGCATCGCGGCGACCCCGCGCACGCCGATGAGCAGCGTCACGAGGACGACGGGGGCGACGGCGAGGGCGATGCCCACTAGCGCGCTCCGGCGGTCGCAAGCGCCCCAATGTGGCGTTCGGTGCGCTGGACGCACCGAACGCCACATTGGGTGCGCTGGACGCAACCAACGCCACATTGGGGCGCTCGGGGCCGGGGGAAGTCGCGGGTCATCGGTCGTCCTCGAGGCGCTCGGCGCGGCGCAACTGCCAGCGGGCCAAGAGGGCCATCGCCGGGTAGGGGAAGACGGCGAGCAGGAGCCAGGAGAGGGGGATGCCGAGCAGGCGCACGGTGTCGAGGCCGGGGAAGAGCGCGAAGACGCCGGGGAGGCCGAGCAGCAGGGCGAACATCAGGACGAGGGCGGGCAGGCCGCGGCGGCGCTGGGCGCGGTAGAGGGTGGTGGCGCGCTGGGTGTCGCCGACGGGGAGGCGGGTCTGGCGCCAGCGGTGGCGGGACCGGCGGCGGGCGTGGGCGAGGCGGGTCTGCGGGCTGGTCACGGCGACCCGGCGGATCTTGCTCATCGCGGACCCGGTCCGAGCTGCCCGCGTTGCGCGGCCTCCAGAAGCCGGTCCCTCAGATCCCGTGCGTGGCGCCGGCTCACCGGGACGTCGCCGGCCTCCGTGTGCGCCAGCAGGCCGCCCGCCGAGTCGCTGCGCAGCTCCAGGACCGCGCCCACCGCCAGCAGGAAGCCGCGGTGCACCCGGCTGAACCCCGTTCCCTCCCAGTACTCCTCGAGCCGCGAAATCGGCATCCGCACCAGGTGCACGCCGCCGCGGGTGTGCAGCCGGACGTAGTCGCCGTGGGCCTCCACGAACAGCACGTCGTCGCGGCGGACGTACCTCGTGCGGCCGCCGGACTCGACCGGTAGCGCGGCCATCGCGTCCGGTGTCGAGCGCGAAGACGGCGTCGCCATCCGCAGCACCTTCGCCAGCGCCGCCGAAAGGCGTTCGGCGCGGACCGGCTTCAGCAGGTAGTCCACGGCGCCGATGCCGTACGCCGCCACTGCGTGGCCGTCGTGGGCCGTGACGAACACGATCACCGGCGGCTCGCTCAGCCGGGCCAGCAAGGACGCCAGTTCGAGGCCGTCGAGACCCGGCATCGAGATGTCGAGGAACACCGCGTCGAACCTGTCCGCCTGAAGCAGCTTCAACGCCTTCAGCGCGTCGCCCGCGCCGACGACTTCGCCGACTTCGGGAGCTTCACGCAGCAACGTGCACAGCTCGTCCAGCGCGGGCGGCAAGTCGTCGACCGCGAGTACGCGAAGCGAGGTCACGGCAGCACCCCCGGCTGGAACCGCGGCACCCGCACGATCACCCGCGTGCCCGCGCCCACCTCGGTTTCCACCGTCAGCCCGTACCAAGCGCCGTAGACGTCCCGCAGTCTTCTGTCCACATTGGCCAGTCCGAGGCCGGCCGGGTCGTCGTCGCCGACGCGGCCGGCGAGCAGGTCGGCCGCGCGCTTCGGGTCCATGCCGACGCCGTCGTCCTCGACGAAGATCACGCAGTCGTTCCCTTCCGCCTGGCCGTGCACCTGGACGAGGCCGGTGCCCGACCGCGGCTCGATGCCGTGCCGGATCGCGTTCTCCACCAACGGTTCCAGCACCAGGTACGGCACCGCGACGGCGAGGATCTCCGGCGCCACCCGCACCTGGACGCGCAGCCGTTCGCCGAGCACCGCGCGCTGCAGCGCCAGGTACGTCTCGATCGCGCGGAACTCCTCGGCCACCACCGTGTACTCGCCGTGACGCGCCAGGCTGTAACGGGTGTAGTCGGCGAAGTCCAGCATCAGGTCGCGGGCGCGGTCGGGGTCCGACCGCACCAGCGACGCGATCACCGTCAGCGCGTTGTAGACGAAGTGCGGCGACATTTCCGCCCGCAGCGCCCGCAGTTCGGCCTGCGCCGCCTGTTCCGCCGACGCCTCCAGCCGGCCGCGCTCCAGCGCCTGGACGACCAGGTCGGCAGCCTGGGCCGCGACCGCGTCCCGGACGTCGCCGACCACCAGCAGCGCGCCGGCGAGTTCGTCGCGGACGTGCAGCGGCAGCACCAGGACGTCCGGTGCGGAGCCGGGTTCCTCGGTGTGCAGCACGCCGTCGAGCACCGTCGCGACGACCGCGTCGGGCCCGGGCCGTCCCGACCACAGCAGCGAACCGGACAGGTCGGTGAGACCGAGCCCGGGGAAGCCGAAGAGCCGCCGCAGCCCGTGCGCGGCACGGCGCGCGCGGGTGCCGGAGAGGCCGTCGCGCAGGTCGTCGGTGATCCGGCGGGCGGCGGCCAGCACCGGCAGCGGGTCGGCACGGGACGCCGGGCGCAGGTGCACGGTCATCGGGCCTCCCCTCGGCAGCGGTGTCCAGGGGAACAGATCCTACGGCTAACCCTGCCCCTCCCGGTCGGACAGGACCTGCGCGTGGCGGCGGAAGCGGCGCCAGGTCCGGTAGTCGTCGAGCCCGGTGACCCTGGCCGGCTCCGGCACCCGCACCAGCAGGCTCGCGTCGGCCGGGTAGGGCCGGTCGGGCAGGGAGATCCAGCCCGTCGCGCGGGTCTCCTTCACCGCCACCCGCACCGGCCGGAACGTCGTCGGGTCGAGCCCTTCGCTGTGCCGGACGACCTCCTCGAAGAACCAGGCCGACGTGATCAGCCCGAGCACCCCGGGCGACGCCTTGAGCGCCTCCTTCAGCGGCGCCGCCTCCAGCAGCCGGAACGCGTGGTTGATCGCCGGCGCGGTCACGCCGTGGTCGTCGTAGGCCACCTCGCCCGCGTGCAGCGCCATCCGCAGCCGGATCCGGGCGCCGGCGTGGTGGGTCAGGTTGTGCCGGTGCAGCGCCACGGCGAGCGCGTTGGGCAAGAACTCGACGAAGAGCCCTTTCGGGATCTGCGGTGGGGCGAGGACGAAGACGCCGTCGCCGCAGTCCTCGCTCCGGCAGGCGGCCCAGGGGACGCCCGCGTCGTCGAACGCCCGGCACAGCGCGCGGTACAGCCCGTCGCGCAACGCCAGGCGGTGTGGTGTGGTCCTGCTTCGGTCGCCGTAGCCCTCGACGTCCACGGCGAAGATCGTCCGGTGCACGGCCGATCGTTCGTAGTTCATCGCACCCTCCCTGCGATCATGCATGTGTAAATGCATGTGCAGATGAGTGTGACGGGCGACACCCGTCCGGGGGAACGGGTCGTGCGGTGAGCGGTTGCCCCACCGCGGTAACCGGCAGTGACCGATCGTCAGGGGTGAAAACGCTGGTCAGGACCCTGCGAGCGGTGCGCACACCCCTCGCAGGGCCCTGACGGACGGATCAGCAGGACTGCTTGTAGAAGTACTGCGAGTTGGCGTCCATGTCCGCCTTGGTGATCGAGTGCAGCTGCGCGGTCAGGTTCCGCGTCACCGGCTTGCCCTCGATCGCCGCCACGGCCTGCTGCACGCCCTGGGTGCCGATCGACGCCGGGTCCTGCGCGATCAGGGCCTGGTACTGGCCGTTCTTCAGGCCTTCGACCTCGGACGGGCTGGCGTCGAAGCCGATCAGGTTCACCGCGCCGACCTTGCCCGCGTTGCGGAGACCGGTCGCCGCGCCTTCACCCGTGTTGAGGTTGGTCGCGAAGACGCCGATGAGGTCCGGGTTGGCGGCCAGCGCCGCGGTCACCTTCGATGCGGCCTGGTCGGGCTCGTTCTGGGTGAACTGGACGCCGATGGACTTGAGGTTCGGGGTGCTCTTCAGCTCGTCCTCGAAACCCTTGGCGCGCGCGGCGGTCGTCGACGTCCCGGCGATCGTGTCGAGGACGAGCACCGAACCGGACTTGCCGGCGGCCAGCTTCGCCATGGTCTGCGCGGCGAGCTTGCCGCCGGCGGCGTTGTCGGAGGAGATCGACGACGCCGCGACGCTCGTGTCCTTCAGCGCGGTGTCGACCTCGACGATCTTCGCGCCGCGGTTCTTCACCTGCTGGATCGGCCCCAGCATCGCGGTGTCGTCGGTCGGGGCGATGAGCAGCGCGGCCGGCGGGTTCGCGCCGAGCGCGTTGACCAGCTGGGTCTGCAGCGGCGCGTCGAACTTCTGGGGCGCCTGCGTGGTCAGCTCGTAGCCGAGCTTCTTCGCCTCGGCTTCGGCGCCGCACTGCAACGAGATGTAGAACGGCTCGGCCTGCACGCCGGGGACCAGTGCCAGCTTCTTGGAGCCGGCCTGGCTGCCGCCGCCCGAGTCGCCGACCGTGCCGGAGCACGCGGTGAGCAGCGCGACGGCCGAAGCCAGCGCTCCGGCGGCGACGAGCGTCTTGGTCAAGTTCATCGGAAGCACCTCTTTGTACTCGGGGAACTCAGCGGGAGTTGCGTTGCCGTCGCCGGCGCTGGTCGAACCAGACGGCCGCGATCAGGACCGCCCCCACGGCGATCATCTGCCAGAAGTCGGGGACCTGGACGATGTTGAAGCCCTTCTTGAGCACGGCCGGGATGAACACGCCGATCACCGTGCCCAGCACCGTGCCCACGCCGCCGAAGAGGCTCGTCCCGCCCATCACGGTGGCCGCGATGGCGTTCAGGTTGTCGCTGGTGTGCCCGGTGATGGTGGTCGAGTTGTAGTACGCCAGCGAGAGGAACCCGGCCAGCCCGGCCAGGAAGCCGGTCAGCGTGTAGATCTTCATCAGGTGGGCGGTGACGCCGATGCCCGCCCGCCGCGCGGCTTCGGCGTTCGAGCCGATCGCGTAGGTGTAGCGGCCGAACTTCGTGGTGTGCAGCAGCCACGCCCCGGCCAGGGTGATCACCACGGCGATCAGCACCAGGTTCGGCACGATGCCGAGCGAGGTGCCGGCACCGAGCTGCTTGTTCAGGATCACCGGCACCGTGCGCACGTCGCTGCCGTTGTTGATCAGCAGCGCCGCGCCGAGGGCCGCGCCCATGGTGCCGAGCGTGACGATCAGCGGCGGGATGCCGGCCACGGCGATGAGGAAGCCGTTGATCAGGCCCCACACCGTCCCGGCCAGGATGGCGACGACCAGCCCGACGACGATGACGCCCCAGCCGGCCTGTCCCGCGTTCCCGCCGGACATCGCCTCCATCGTCCGCCCGCCGACCATGCCCGCGAAGATGAGCACCGAGCCGACGGACAGGTCGATGCCGGACGTGATGATCACGAACGTCATGCCGACCGAGAGCACCAGCAGCACGGACGTCTCGATGAACAGCAGCTGGAAGTTGTACAGCGTCGGGAAGGCGTCCGGCGCGAGGGCGCTGAAGACGATGATCAGCGCCAGCAGCACCAGCGCGATCCAGAACGTGTTCGCGCCGACGAGCCGCTTGCCCAGCGGCCGCTTGCCGAAGCCGGCCTCCGGCGTTTCCTGGATTTCCTTCGTGGGCGCGCTCACGCGGCCTCCTCCTGCACGAGCGCCCCGGTCATCGCGGCGACGAGGTCCTCGAGCTTCGTGTCCGGCCCGGTGAACCGGGCGACGCGCTTGCCGAGCCGCAGCACCTCGACGCGGTCGGCCACCGACAGCACCTCGGGCATGTTGTGGCTGATCAGCACGACGGCGATGCCCTTGTCGCGCACCTTCTTGATGACGTCGAGCACGCGCTCGCGCTGCACGACGCCGAGGGCCGCGGTCGGCTCGTCCATGAACACGACCTTCGACGCCCACACGACCGACCGGGCCACGGCGACGCTCTGGCGCTGCCCGCCGGACAGCGCGCCGATCGGGACGTCGGTGCTCTGCAGCGTCACGCCGAGGCGCTGGAACTCTTCGATGGCCTGCCGCCGCATCTCGGCCTTGTCGAGCATCCCGAGCTTGCCGAGGATGCCCTTGCGGTGGATTTCGCGGCCCAGGAACAGGTTCGCCGCCGGGTCGAGCTCGGGGGCGACGGCGAGGTCCTGGTAGACGGTCTCGATGCCGAGGCGCCGCGCGGTGGTCGGCGAGTCGAAGTGCGCCTCGGCGCCGTCGAGGAGGATCTTCCCCGACGTCGGCTGCTCCGCGCCGGAGAGGCACTTGACCAAAGTGGACTTGCCGGCGCCGTTGTCGCCGATCAGCGCGGTCACTTCGCCCGCGCGGGCCTGGAAGGACGCGCCGCGCAGGGCTTCGACGGAGCCGTAGTGCTTGGTCAGGTCGACCGCTTCCAGGAGGATTTCGCTCATCCGTTCCTCTCTTCCGGCGCCGGCGGGCGGCAGCGGATCACCGTCGCCGTGCCGGACAGCTCGGTCTGGCCGGCGTCGAACGGGACGACGTAGGTGTCGCCCTTCGCCAGCGCGTACTCGCCGCCGTGCTCGGTGCGCAGGGTGCCTTCGCCGTCGAGCACGACCAGCACCGCGAACGACGGGTCCGATGACAACGTTGTCGTCTCGTCGGTGCGCAGCTGGTCGGCTCGGAAGAACCGCTCCGAACCGGTGGCCAGGAGGTCGACCGTCGAACCGTTGTCCCCGGCGGTGCGCTTGATGATGGTGTCCAGGCGCCCGGCGTCCCAGCCCGAGGTGTCCAGCGCCTCGATCGCCGTGTCGAAGCCCAGGCCGAGGTGGCCCTTTTCGGGCGAGGCGAGGAAGTCGCGCCACTCGATGGTCAGCGAGAAGTCCGTCGGCTGCTGCAGTTCGACGACGAACACGCCCTCGCCGATCGCGTGCGGCAGGCCCGCCGGGATGTAGACGGTGTCGCCCGCGGTGACCGGGACGCTGTTCAGCGCGCCCAGCATCGACGGCACGTCCTGCTCCCGCGTCCACTCGGACACGGTCGCCTTCGACAGGGTCTCCTTGAAGCCGGGGTAGACGCGCGGGTCGTCGCCGTAGGTGCCGACCACGATCCACGCCTCGGTCTTGCCGAAGTGCGAGTCGAAGTGCCGCTTCGCGAAGGTGTCGTCGGGGTGGAAGTGCACCGGCAGCCGCTGGCCCGCGTCGAGCAGCTTGACCAGCAGGCCGGTCGACGTCCCGAGCGCCTCGACGTGCTTGGCGCCGAGCCAGCCGTTCGGGTTCGCGAGAACGGCGTCGCGCAGCCAGGCGCCGTCCGGGAGCCGGGTGAGGCCGTTGGTGTCCTGCCCGAACATGGTGCTCACCGACGCGACCCAGTCCTCCGGGCCGAACTTCTTGTCGGAAGACGCCCCGCGCAGCGCCGCGATGGCGTCGCCGCCGCGGTAGAACTGCGGTGGCTGGTTGGCCGGGAGGCGGATCGGTTCGAGGGTCACGGGGCGACCTCACCGGAACCACGGGCGACGAGATGCACGGGCAGGACTACCTTTCTGGGCGGGGACTGGTCTCCTTGGACGCGGGCGAAGAGCAGTTCGGCCGCGGCGTGGCCGAGCGCGCTCACGTCGTGCGCGATCACGGTGACCGGCGGGTCGAGCAGGTCCGCCAGCTCGAAGTCGTCGAAGCCGACCATCGCCGGCCGGTGGTCGGCGTGGGCCAGCGCGCGCAGCACGTGCACGGCGACCCGGTTGTTGCCCGCGATCACCGCGGTGGCCGCGTCCGGGCCGTGCAGCAGCCGCTTCACGGCGTCGCCGATGTACTCCTGCGTCGGCGTGCGCATGGAGACGAGCGACTCGTCGTAGGAGATCCCGTTGCGCACGCACCCTTCGCGGAACCCGCGCAGGCGCTCGGCCGCGGTGAAGATGTCCGGGCTGTCGCCGAGGAACGCGATCCGCCGGTGGCCGTGCTTCGCCAGGTGCGTGACGGCTTCGATGGTGCCGCCGAGGTTGTCGACCAGCACCGTGTCGGCCACGATGTCGCCGGCCGGGCGGTCGATGAACACCACTGGCGTGCCCGCACGCATCTCCGGCACGAGGTAGCCGTGCTGCAGGCCGGCCGGGACGACGAGGATGCCGTCCACCCGCCGCGCGCAGAACTCCAGGACGAGCTCGCGCTCGCGGTCGGAGTTCTCCTCGGACGAGCCGGTGAGCACCTGGCGCCCGAACGACGTCGCGATCCGCTCGACCGCGCGGTTCAGCTCGGAGTAGAAGGGGTTGCCGACGTCTTCGACGATCAGCCCGATGGTGCCGGTCGTCGACCCGCGGCGCAGGTTGCGCGCGCCCAGGTTGCGCCGGAAGCCCAGCTGCTCGATGGCGGCCATGACCCGCTCGGCGGTGTCCGGGTGCACGGCGGGCTCGTCGTTGACCACGCGCGAGACGGTCTTGATGCTGACGCCCGCCAGCCGGGCCACGTCGCTCATCGTGGCCCGCCTGCTCGCGGTGCGCGCGGCACCGTCCCGGTCACGGCCGGGTGGAGACAACGTTGTCATAGTGACCGGGATTGAACGCCACGACCCGATGTCTTGTCAACGCCTCGTGCGTGGATTGTGCCGATTCGGCTACCGACGTCGTAGGGCAGATGGCTGATCACGCTGTCCGGAAGCGGACAGGTCTTGACGAGGACCCTTGACGATCAGGTGAACCGCTGCCCAAGGTGGCCCGGTTCGACCGACTGCGCGACAAGGTTGTCATTCGGTTGCGCTGACGACGTGAGAGGCGATGGCTATGGCGCGAGTGCGCTTCAGAGCCGGTTTAGCTTTCCTGACCTTGGCGGTGACGGCAGCGGTGGCTCCCGCTGTGCCCGCCGCGGCCGCCACGAGCACGGACTTCGCGAAGTGGGTCAACCCCTTCGTGGGCACCCGTCCCGGTGGCGCCGACCACGGCACCGGGGGCGGTGCCGGCAACACGTTCCCGGGTGCGGTCGCTCCCTTCGGGATGGTCCAGTGGAGCCCGGACACGGTGAAATCCCAGCCCGGCGGGTACTTCTACGACGACAACGCCCTGACCGGGTTCAGCCTCACGCACCTTTCGGGCGCGGGCTGTTCGACCTACCAGGACATCCCGTTCATCCCCTATGTCGGTGAAGTGACGACTTCGCCGGCGACCGATCCGTCCCACTACACGTCGAAGTTCTCGCACGCCAACGAACACGCGACGGCCGGCGCCTACGACGTCACCCTCGACAGTGGAGCGAAGGTCGAACTGGCCGCCACCCAGCGCACCGGCTCCGCGCGCGTGACCTACCCGGCCGGCGCGTCCTCGACGCTGCTGGTGAACACGTCCGGTTCGGTCAACGGCACCGACGACGCGTCGATCACCATCGGCAAGGACACCATCAGCGGCTGGGCCACGAGCGGCCGCTTCTGCGGCGCGCGGAACAGCTACCGCGTCTACTTCTCGGCCAAGTTCGACACGCCGTTCGCGTCGATCGGCACCTGGAAGAACGGCGCCGTGACGCCGGGCAAGTCCGCCGAAACCGGTGGTGCCAAGGCGAAGGTCGCGCAGCCCAACGGCGTCAACGCGTCGATCGCGCGCACCGCGACGGCCAAGCAGCAGGACACCACCGTGTCCGGGCCGGGCAGCGGCGGGTACGTCACCTTCGCGAACCTCAACGGCGCGCAGGTGAACGTCCAGGTCGGACTGTCCTTCGTGTCCGTCGACGGCGCGAAGGCCAACCTCAAGGCCGAAAACACCAAGAAGTCGTTCGACACCGTGGCCGCGGGCGCGCGGAAGGCGTGGAACGACCAGCTCGGCAAGATCGCCGTAACCGGCGGCTCCGACGCCGACCTGACGACGTTCTACACGTCGCTGTACCACTCGCTGATCCAGCCCAACGTCTTCTCCGATGTGGACGGTCGGTACCCCGGCTTCGACGGCCGGATCCACCAGGCCGACAAGGGCCACGCGATGTACACGAACTTCTCCGGCTGGGACATCTACCGCTCGGAGGTCCCCCTCCTGGCGACGATCGACCCGAAGGAGACGTCCGACATCGTCCGGTCGATGATGGCCTACGCCGAGCAGGGCGGGTCGTGGGACCGCTGGACGGTGGCCAACGACTACACCGGCGTGATGAACGGCGACCCGTACCACATCATCGTGTCCAGCGCGTACGCCTTCGGCGCCCGTGACTTCGACGCCCAGAAGGCGTTGCTGCTCATGATCAAGGGCGCCACCCAGCCGACGCAGGGCTACACCGAGCGGCCGGGCCTCGACGACTACCAGAAGCTCGGGTACGTGCCGGGGGCCGGCGCGGACACGCTCGAGTACACCAGCGCCGACTTCTCCATCGCCCAGTTCGCGAAGCGGCTCGGCGACAGCGCGACGTACACGACGTTCATGAAGCGCGCGCAGAACTGGCAGAACCTCTACAACCCGGGGACCGGCCACCTGCAGCCGCGCAACGCGGACGGCTCGTTCGCCGGCACCTACGACCCCGCCAGCTCGCAGGGCTGGGTCGAGGGCAACGGCGCGCAGTACGAGTGGATGGTGCCCTACGACCTCGGCGGCGTCGTGACGGCGTTCGGCGGGAACACCGCGACGCAGTCCCGTTTGGACACCTTCTTCACCGACCTGAACGCGGGCACGCAGGAGCCCTACGCCTTCATGGGCAACGAGCCGAACTCCAACGCGCCCTACGTGTACTCCTACGCGGGCGCGCCGGCCAAGACCCAGGCCATCGTGCACCGCTCGATGGACGAGCTGTACAACCCGCGTCCCGAAGGGCTGATCGGCAACGACGACCTCGGCCAGATGTCGGCCTGGTACGTCTGGTCGGCGCTCGGCATCTACCCGGAGATCCCGGGCCGCGCCGAAACGCTGCTCGTCACGCCGCGCTTCTCCCGCGCTGTGCTCACCACCGGCTCGGGCAAGAAGGTCACCATCAACGCGCCGGGCACCGGCGACTACGTGGGCGGCCTGAAGGTCAACGGCGGCGCGGCTTCGAAGTCGTGGCTGCCGGAGGCGCTGATCTCCAGCGGCGGCACGCTCGACTACACGCGGTCCGCCACGGCGACCGCGTGGGGCAGCGCGGCGGCCGACGCGCCGCCGTCGTTCCGCGAGCAGGAGAGGCCGAGCCTGTCCTTTGTGGACCCGGCGCGCGCGGTGACGCCCGCGGGGTCGACGTCGACGGCGTCGGTGGGTGTCCAGGACCTGTCCGGCACCGCCCGGACCTGGACCTACAGCGCGGGCAGCGTCGACGGGATCACGCTGACGCCGTCGTCGGGCAGCATCGCCGTCCCGGCCGGTGGCAAGGCGCACGCCGACCTGACGGTGAGCGTCCCGGCGGGCCTCGCCGACGGCGCCCGCCGCATCCCGGTGACGTTCTCGTCGCCGGGGCTCGCGAGCACGCAGGCGGTGCTGACGGTGCTGGTGGCCCAGCCGAACAGCTGGCTGGCCACGGTGAACAACGCCGGCATCTCCCCGGACTCGGACTCGGGCGCGGCCAACTTCGACGGCGGCGGCTGGAGCTACTCGGCCGACGCGCTGGCCGCGGCCGGCGCGACCCCGGGCGGCACGGTCACCAGTGACGGCATCAAGTTCACCTGGCCGTCGTTCCCGGCGGGCGACCCGGACAACGTCGTCGCCGGCGGCCAGACGGTGAACGTGAGCGGGAGCGGGCGGCTCGCGCTGCTCGGCTCGGCGTCCAACGGGAACGCGTCCGGCACGCTGACGGTGACCTACACCGACGGCACCAAGTCGACCGCGACCATCGGGTTCTCCGACTGGACCCTCGGTGGCGGCGGCGCGCAACCGTCGTTCGGCAACCGGATCGTGCTGTCCACGCCGTACCGCAACGCCGCGGGCAGCGACCCGCAGCAGATCCGCACGATGGTGTTCGGCACCAACCCGATCACCCTCGACGCGGGCAAGACGGTGGCGAGCGTGACGCTGCCGGACAACGTCAACGGCGGCGCACTCCACGTGTTCGCCATCGGCATCGGCGCGTAGTCCGCAAAAGCGACGGCCCCCTTCCCGCGCACGGGAAGGGGGCCGTTTCGATGCAGGCGGACTGGCCGGAACCGGCCAGTGTCATCCCCCGTTCGGCCGCTTGCGGGCGAGGGCCGGTGCGTTACCTTGGTCACATCCCATGGGGAGTGGGGAGGGTGGGGGAAATCGTGCCGATCGCCCAGGAACCTTTGGTGTTCCCGGATGTCGAACGGGCCGTCGCGGATTTCGTGCGCGCGCGGCCGGAGCTGTCCGGCGTGCCGGTGGGCACCGCGGTGCCGCCGGGTTTCGACGGGACGCAGCGCGCCGTCGTGCTGACCCGGCTCGGCGGCGTCTACCTCGACGACGACCGGCTCGACAACGCCGAGGTGCGGCTGGACTCCTACGGACCGGACAAGACCGCGGCGCACGCGGTCGCGCTGGCCGTCCGCGGTGTCCTGCCGCTCCTGACCGCGTCCGGCGGCACCGTGTTCCCCGACGTGGCCGAGCTCCAGGGCCCGTGCTTCGTGCTCGACCGGAGGCATTCCGACGCGAACCGGTACGTCATGCGGTACCGGTTCGTCGCGCAAGTCGAATCCAGACCGGCCTGAACCGGGCCGGCGGTGCAGTGGGAGGGCTGCTCATGCCAGGACTGAACGCCAGCGAGATCCGGGTGGCGGGAACCGGGGCCATCTACGTGGCGCCGGCGCACACCGCCGCACCGGCCGACTTCACCAAGCCGTGGGCGTCGCCGTGGGTCGACCTCGGCTACACCACCGCCGACGGCGTCAAGTTCGTCAAGAAGGACAAGCTCGACCCGGTGGACACGTGGCAGTCGGTGGCCGCGATCCGGTACGTCTTCAGCGATCGCGACTTCTCCGCGAAGTTCTCGCTGCTGCAGATCAACAGCGACACCCTGCAGTTCTTCTTCAGCTCGCCCGCTGGGACGAGCGGCGTCTACAACATCGCCGCCGCGCCCCGCGTGGACGAACGCGCGCTCGGCATCGAGTTCAGCGACGGCCCGAACGTGAAGCACCGCTTCTACATCCCGCGCGGGGTCGTGACCGAGACCGACGAGACGGCGATCACCCGGACCGCGGCGATCAAGCTCGGCGTCACCTTCACCGCGATGACCCCGATCACCAGCACGTCCGAGCCGCTCGCGCAGTGGTCGATCAACCCGGCCGCCGGCGCCGCCGCCGCGGCCGAAGAACAGCCCGCGTGACCGGGCGAGGGGGAACGCACGAAATGGCGAAGTACAACGTCAACGCGGTCCGCGCCCAGCGCCTGGAAGCCTTGGGGGAGCGCTGGGAGTTCGAGCTGGACGGCGACACCTTCAGCCTGCCGACCGAACTGCCGCGGGAAGCGGTGGCGCGGCTGTCCGGCCTCGATCCGTCCGATTTGGACGGTCTGCTCGAGGTGCTGCTCGGCGCCGAGCAGTTCGAGCAGCTGGGCCGGCACGCGCTGAGCGTGCAGGACGTCCAGGCGCTGCTGGAGGCCTACGGCCGGGACACCGGTATGGCACTGGGGGAATCCTCGGCCTCGACGCGCTCCTGAGCGAGCACGGCGAGGCCGTCGAAGCCGACCTGCTCCGGTTCTACCGGGTGGACCTGCTCGACTACTACCGCGGCAAGCTGACGCCGCGGCGGCTGCGGGTGCTGATCCGGCACCTGCCCCGCGAGTCCGCGCTCGTGCGCGCCCTGCACGGCGAGGCGGCGGAGTGGGGCCTGACCGAGCACCTGCTGGCGGGCGCGGTCGACGAGCTCGCGGTGGGCAACTGGCTGTTCGTCGCGGCCAACTCCGCCGAGGGCGCCGACCAGCCGGACCGGCCGCGGCCCGTGCCACGCCCGGGCGTGGAGCCCGAACCCGACCCGGCGGCGAGCACCGACGAGATCGCCGCGTTCTTCGGTACCCCAGGGAGGTGAGTTCGTGACGCAGCCGACGTCGGCCATCACCAACGCGGCGCAGGCCCAGGTGACGGCGCTGATCAACGGGATCCGCGAGTCGATCACGAGCGCCGTCTCCGACGCGGCGACGAAGCTGACCGAAGGGTTCACCGAGCACGTCAACAAGGAACTCGGCGAGATGACCGCCAAGTTCAAGGAGACGCACCCGGCGGTGACCGCGGCGGTCACCGACGTGGTGGGCTTCGCCGACGCGGTCGGCACGGCGGCGACCGCCGTCCAGAACACCGTCGGGCAGGTCAAGGAGGCCGCGACCGCGATGCGGGAGCTGCCGGGCGCCATCAAGGACCTGCGCACCGGGCTGCGCGAAAGCGCGGTCGAAGTGCAGCGGCTCGGCAACGATCTGCGGAACATGGTCAAGAACGCCCCGGGCGCGATCCGCGACCTCGGGACGTCGCTGCGCGGGCAGCTCACCCAGGGGCTCAACGCGGCCCGGCAGGCCGCGACGGGCGCGGGGCAGGCGATCGGCCGGTTCGCCGCCCAGGCCCGGAGCACGGCACTGGCCGCCGCGGGCGCCGTGCGGAACCTGGCGCAGCTCGCCGTCGCCTACGCGAGAACCGCGGTCCAGGCGGTGATCGCGACCGCGCGGACGGTGGCGATGGCCGTCGCGCAACGCGTCGTCGCCGTCGCGACCCGGCTCTGGTCGATCGCGCAGGCCCTGCTCAACGTCGTCATGCGGCTGAACCCCATCGGGCTGATCATCACCGCGATCACGCTGCTCGTGGCGGCGGTCGTGCTGGCCTACAACCGAAGCACCACGTTCCGGAACATCGTCAACGCCGTGTTCACCGCGGTGAAGAACGTCGTGCTCGGGGCGGTGAACACGATCCGCGGCGTCGTCGCGGTGGTGTGGCCCTACATCGCGAAGGTCATCCAGGTCGCGGTCACGGTGATTCGCACGTACGTCACCACGTACTTCGGCATCGTCCGGACCGTGGTGACGGCGGTGTTCAACGCGGTGAAGGCGGTGGTCACCGCCGCGATCCGCACGGTCGTCGCGACGATCCGCGGCGTCGGCCAGGTGGTCGGCATCGTGCGGAACGCCTTCGAGCAGGCCAAATCCGCGGTGGGCAACGCCATCTCCGGGGTCGTGTCGTTCGTGCGCGGGCTGCCCGGCAAGGTCGTCTCGGCGCTCGGCAACATCGGGAAGACCCTTTACGGCGCCGGGAAGTCGCTGATCGAAGGGTTCATCGGCGGGATCCGCGACATGGCGGGCAACATCGTCTCGGCGATCAAGAACTTCATCGTCGACAAGATTCCCGGCCCGATCAAGAGCGTGCTCAAGATCTTCTCGCCGTCGCAGGTGATGGCCGACATCGGCCGCAACATCGGGGCCGGGCTGACGGTCGGCATCGAGGCGAGCGGCGACCAGGTCGCCGGGGCGATGACCCGGCTGGTGCCGCTGCCGGGTTCCTCGACGATCCGCCCGGCGGTGGCGAACCTGACGAAGGCGGTCGCGGTGTCCGCCGTGGGCCCGGTGGCCCGCTCCGCGCCGGGTGCCCCGGTGACGGTCAACGTGCACCCGCGGGCGAACCAGTCCGAATACGAGATCGGCCGCGTCGCGGCCCGGGAGGTGGCATGGGCGGCGAAACGCTGAACGCCGTGTCGCTCGCGCTGCCGGTGTACGAAGTGGACGGCTGGGCGGGCAACGTCGTGGACGCCGACGGCGTCGAGTGGTGGGTGACCAAGGAGGACGGCTGGTCGGCCGGCCCCGGGGTGCGGCTCGAGCTCGCCGACCGCCCGCAGCGGGACGGCGCCTTCGACGCGCCGTCGTTCCGGTCGGCGCGGGTGATCACCCTGGAGGGGACCGCCATCGCGCCCGACGAGGACGCCCACGAGCGGGCGAAGGACCGGATCGCGGCGGTGCTCGCCGACGGTTCGGCGCCGGTCGAGCTCGTCGTCCGCGAGCGCACCGTGACGCGCCGCGCGCTGGTCCGGCTGTCGGCCGGCACGAAGGTTTCTGACACCACGCCGGTGAGCTTCGACTGGTCCCTGCAGGTGACCGCGCCCGATCCGCTGCGCTACGGCGCGGACGTCCACGAGCTGTCGTGCGGGCTGCCGGAACCGGTGCCGGGCATCACCTTCCCGCTCCGGTTCCCGCTGGTGTTCGGGCAGGCGCAGGGCGGTTCGATGGCGGTCGTCAACGCGGGCACGGCGACCACCCGTCCGGTGTGGACGATCACCGGCCCGTGCACGCAGCCGGTGATCCGCAACGACTCGACCGGCGAACGGCTCGCGTTCTCGCTGAGCCTCGCCGAAGGTGACGTGCTGACCGTCGACACGGCCGCGCGGACGGTGTTCCTCGGCGCGGCGTCGCGCCGTTCGGTGCTGCAGCCGCGGTCGAGCTGGTTCGGGTTCCCGCCGGGCGGCACGGCGATCGGCTTCGAGGCTTTCGATGACGGCGAGACGGGCACGTTGACCGTCCGCTGGCGGGACGCGTGGATCTGAAGAGCGAGAAGGGGAGCTGGCGATGGCGGAACGGCACGCGGGGTGGGTCGACGGCGTCGACTCGGCCGAAGCGCGGTTGATCACCGGGGCACTGGTGCAGGCGGACGCGACCGGCGACGCGCTCGACCCGCTGCGGGCGCGCCCGGGCATCCGGGACGCGCCGGGCACGCCCGGGCTGGTCGCGATCGCGTCGAACAAGCTGCGGGTCAGCCCGTTCCAGGCCGTGCTCGCCGACCGGGCCCGGCCGGGCGACGGTCCCTACATCGTCACGCTGGACGCGGTGAAGGAACTGCCCTTCGGCGCGGCGCACGCGTCCCTGTCCCGGGTGGACCTGGTGGTCGCCGAGATCGTCGGCGGGGCTTTCGCGGTCAACGTCTACGCGGGGGAGAACGCCGCCAGCCCGGTCCGGCCGACGCCGAACGGGTCCCCGGTGCTGGTGCTGGCCGAGGTGCAGGTGCCGCCGTCGGGGACCGCGCCGACGCTCGTCGACCGCCGCCAGTTCACCGCCGCGCTGAGCGGGATCCTGCCGGTGCGCGGGGACGCCGACCTGCCGCCGGTCGCGACCACACACAGCAGCCAGTTCGTCTACCGCCTCGACACGGGGGTGCTGCTGTGCAAGCGCGGCGGCGCGTGGGCGCCCTACCGCCCGCCGCGCGGGGACACCTGGCGCACGCCGACCCTGCAGAACAGCTGGGTCAACTACGGCAGCGGGTTCACCACCGCCGCCTACACCCTGATGGACGACGGCTGGGTGCGGCTGCGCGGCCTGGTCCGCAACGGCGTCTTCGACAAGCCGATCTTCACGCTACCGGTCGGCTACCGGCCGGTCGCGCACTGGCTGCTCGGCGTCTCCACCAACCCGGACGCGCACGGCCGCGTCGACGTCCTGCCGACCGGCGAGGTGATGGCGACGACGGGCAACGCCGGCTGGTTCGCCCTCGACGGCCTCACCTTCTCCACCTACTAGGCACGGGCACATGGGCGCGTCGTACACGTACCTGATCGCGGACCTGCGCACCGGCGCGGTCCTCGACGAGCTCCCGCTGTCCGGCGTGCAGTTCGACCAGAAGCTGAACGACGCCGGGACGCTGCGCGGGCAGCTGCGGGTCGACGATCCGGAGATCCGGATCCGGGAGCCGCGGCTGCTCGCCGAGCCGGGCCGCACCGCGGTCTACGTCGATCGCGACGGCGACCTGGTGTGGGGCGGCATCGTCTGGACCAGCCGCTACAGCGCGGGCAGCGGGGTGCTGGAGCTGACTGCCGCCGACTTCCTGTCCTACTTCGACCACCGGCTCGTCCTCGACCCCGCGGACCTGACCCGGCCGGTGTCGTTCACGGCCACCGACCAGCTCGCGGTCGCGCGCGGGCTCCTGGACCTGGCGCAGTCGGCGCCCGGCGGCGACCTCGGGGTGGTCGTGACGGGCACGCAGACCTCCGGCGTCCTGCGCACGGTGAGCTACGCGTCGGCCGACCTGAAGTCGGTCGCCGAGGTGCTGCGCGACCTGGCCGGCACCGACACCGGCTTCGACTTCGCCTTCGACGTCCGCTACGACGAGAGCGGCCAGCCGGAACGCCTGCTGCGGCTGGGATATCCGCGCCTGGGCCTGCCGGGCGGCGAGCGCGCGTTCGTCTGGGAGTACGGCGCCAACCTCGTCGACTTCGTGTGGCCGAGCGACGCCGCGAGCATGGCGACCCGGGTGCTCGGGATGGGGAACGCCGACGCCGGCGGCGTCCCCGTGGTGCGCTCCGATCCCAGCGCGACCGCGGGTGGCTGGCCGTTGCTGGAGGCCGCTGCCGCACCGGTGGACACCACGGACGCCGCGATGCTCGCCGCGCACGTCGCCGGCGAGCTGGCCGCGCGGCGGCGGCCCGTTGTGCTGCCCGAGCTGACCGTGCGGGCCGACCTCGACCCGGTCGTCGGGTCCTATTCGGTCGGTGACGACGCGCGGATCGTCGTGGCCGACCCGTTCTTCGCCGGGGACCAGCTCGACGTCACCGTCCGGCTGCTCGGGCTGTCGGTCACGCCCGGCGACGAAGCCGGGCGGGAAGAAGTCGTGTTGACCGTCGAGCCGTTCCTGGAGCCGTCGTGAGCCGAGTCAACCAGCCGGACACCCTCGTCACGCTGCTGCGGGAGATCCAGCGGCGGCTGCGCGTGCTCGAAGGCACCCGCCACGCGACGGCGTTCGCGGCGGCGGCCGCCGCGCCGGCCCCGGTCCAGGTCTTCCAGCCGGCGCGCCCGCAGGACTGGCCCGGCACGGCGGCGGCGGACTGGACGCCGCTGGTCCGCCTGCTCACGCGGCCCGGCTCGTTCGTGGTCGTCCTCGAGGCCGTGGCCGACGGCGAGGGGGAGGTGCGGGTGGTCGTGGACGGCGAGCCGGCCGAGACGGTCGCGGTCACCGGCGAGGTCAGCCGGCACGAAACCGAGGTCACGGTGAGCGCCGAGCTGGTCGTCGAAGCCCGGCGGACCGGCGCGGCGGGCACGGTCCGGGTGACGGCTTTCGCGCGCTGACCCGCTGTCCGGAACGAGACAGGTATTCACCGCCCCCTTGACCGGTTCGTCGGGCGTTGCCGAAGGTGTCCGGGGATGACATCGTTGGCAGGAGGAACGCTCAGTGAAGAGCAAGGTCCTGGCGGGCGCGTTGACGCTCGCCGTGGTGGCGACGGGGGTGAGTCCCGCCGTCGCTTCGGCCTCGGGCGGGGACGCGCTCGACGCCGTCAACACGTTCATCGGCACGCAGGACGAAGGCAACACCTTCCCCGGCGCCTCGGCGCCGTTCGGGATGACGCAGGTCAGCCCGATCACCTCGCACTACGCCGGCTACCGCTACACCGACACGGCCATCCGCGGCTTCGGGCACTTCTTCCTGTCCGGCGCGGGCTGCTGGGAGCAGGGCGGCCTCGTCTCGACGCTGCCGACGACCGGGGAAGTGGGCCCCGGCAAAGCGTTCGACACCAGCGCGCCTGAAACATTCGATCAGAAGCAGTACGCGGCGCCGTTCACCCACGACGGCGAGGTGGGCAAGCCCGGCTACTACAAGGTCCACCTGACCGGCTACGGCGGCATCGACGTCGAGACGACCGCGGCCACGCGCGCGGGTGTCGAGCGGTACACCTTCGCGAAACCGGGTGACGCCAACGTCTTCGTCAACGTCGGGCAGGCCAACGACAAGGAACCGGTGACGGGCAGCAGCATCCGCGTCGTCGACGACCGGACCGTCGAAGGAACCGTGGAGTCGCAGGCGTTCTGCGGTGGCAAGGCCTACACGACGTACTTCACGACGAAGTTCGACAAGCCGTTCAAGTCCTCGGGCACGTGGTCGCCGGACGGCGGCACCCCGGGCAGCAAGCAGTCGAGCGGCGGCGCGGGCCTGCGCGGCGCCTGGCTGACGTTCGCCGGGGGCGGTCAGGTCACCGCGACCACCGCGATCTCCCAGGTGGACGCGCAAGGCGCGCGGGGCAACCTGGCGGCGGAGCACATCCGGTCGTTCGACGCGGCGAAGGCCGACGCGCAGCGCACGTGGCGCCGTGAGTTGTCCACTGTGGACATCAAGGGCGGCACGACCGATGACCGCACGGTGTTCTTCACCTCGCTCTACCACGCACTGCTGCAGCCGCTGACCGCGAACGACGCCGACGGCCGCTACTACGGCTTCGACAAGAAGATCCACCGCGCGGCGGGCTGGACGTACTACGACTTCTTCTCGCTGTGGGACACCTACCGCTCGCAGAACCAGCTCCTCGCGTTGCTGCGGCCCAGCCGCGCGAAGGACATCGCGAAGAGCATCCTCGCCATCCACGACCAGGGCGGCTGGCTGCCGCGGTGGGCGTACGCGAGCCAGGAGACCAACACGATGACCGGCGACCCGGTCACGCCGTTCCTGGTCGACCTGTGGCGGTTCGGCGCGCTGTCGGGCGAGGAAGCGCACGCTTACCAGGCGCTGCTGCAGAACTCGACGCAGATCCCGCCGGCGTCGTCACCGTTCCAGGGCCGCTCGGGCAACGCGAGCTACCAGCAGGACGGGTTTGTCCAGTACGACACGAACTTCCCGAAGAAGGGCCAGGACACCGACCCCAACCACGGCGCTTCGGCCACCTTGGAGTACGCGCTCGGTGACTGTTCGCTGTCGGTCATGGCCGCGGCACTCGGCAAGAAGGACGACGCGGCCGCGTTGAAGGCGAAGGGCCGGACCTACCGGACGCTCTGGGACGAAACGCAGACCGACCGCGGCTTCACCGGCTTCTTCCGGCCGAAGGTCGCGGGCGGCGACTGGTTCACCCCGGCCGGCGAGCCGTACAGCCCGCAGAGCCAGGACGGCTTCCACGAGGGCACGGCCTGGCAGTACCAGTGGCTGGTCCAGCAGGACGTCCCGGGCCTCGTTCAGCGGATGGGCGGCCCGGCGAACACCGGCAAGCGCCTCGACGACTTCTTCGCCTACGACGAACTGGTGAAGAACCCCGCGACCGCGGTCCGCGAGAACTGGGTCGTCGGTCCGTACGACTACTACGACCAGTTCCGCTACAACCCGAACAACGAGCCCGACCTGCACTCGCCGTGGATGTACGCGCTCACCGGGCAGCCGGCGAAGACGTCGGCGGTCGTGCGGGCCGCGCACACGCTGTTCACCAACGCGCCCAACGGGGTCACCGGGAACGACGACCTCGGCACCATGTCGGCCTGGTACGTCTTCAGCGCGCTGGGGCTCTACCCCGCCGTCCCAGGGACTGGGAACTTCGTGCTCAACACGCCACGGTTCGAGAAATCCGTGCTGCACCTGGAGAACGGGCGCGACGTGACGATCAAGGCGCCCGGCGCGGACGGGGCGAAGCTGCAGTACGTCTCGGGGCTGAAGGTCGGTTCGAAGCCCAGTGACAAGGTGTACGTCGGCTTCGACCAACTCAAGCGCGGCGCGACGCTCGACTTCTCCCTGACTGCCGATGTCGCGAAAGCGACGTGGGGGACTTCGCCGTCCGCAGCACCGGTTTCACCGTGTTCTGACTAGACAGTGGTGCTCGCGGACGTGGTCCTGACCACAATGGACCACGTTCGTGAGCATCGTCACGGGACCCGGTGTTCCGGTGAGGGCCGTCACGCCTCACACTGGTATCAGCACGTCCGACGACGCCGTTGACGTACAAGGCAAGTCCGCCTTGGACGGTGTGTCGGACGTTTGTCGTGTCAGTACCAACGTGGTGAGACCCCACAGGAGGAAGACGTGTCCAGCAAGGCCGCTCTAGTGTTCCGCGTGGCCGCAGTAGCCGAAGCCCTTTCCTGGGCGGCGCTGCTTGTCGGGATGTTCCTCAAGTACGTCGTCCACTCCTCCGGCGAGGGCGGCGTGCCCGTCATCGGCATGGTGCACGGCGTGATCTTCGTCCTCTACGTGGTCGTCTCCCTGTCCGTGGCGAAGCCGCTCGGCTGGCGCCCGAAGACGCTGGTCCTCGCCCTGCTCGCGAGCATCCCGCCGCTGTTCACGTGGCTGTTCGAGAAGTGGGCGCTGCGCAACGGCAAGCTCGACGGCCCGCAGCGGCTGTCCCACGGCGGTGTCGGCCTGTTCCAGGTGCGCGAGCCCGTCGCCGCCTGATCCCAAGACGTGAGAAAGGCCCGCACTCCGGTGCGGGCCTTTCTGCTGTCCGGACGCGGTGCTATTCGGTGAAGTCGCCTGCCGCGCGGCGCACCTTCGTCAGCAGGTCGGTCAGCTGCTCGGTCTGCCGTTCGGTGAGCCCGGTCAGCCCGAAGCCGATGTCGTTGACGGCCACGGTCGCGGTCTCGCGGCGCTTGCGGCCCTCGTCGGTGATCTCGACGAGCGTCGTGCGCCGGTCGGTCGGGTGCGGGACGCGCTTGACGAGCCCGTCCTTCTCCAGCCGGTCGACTATGTTGGTGACACTGGTGGGGTGCAGCTGGAGCCGCTCGCCCATCACCCGCATCGGCAGGCTGGCGCTGCGGGCGAAGGTGAGCAGCACCAGTGCTTCGTACCGGGCGAAGGTCAAGCCGTGCGGCTTGAGCGCGCCGTCCACCGCGGACTGGATGATCTGCTGGACCCGCATCACCCCGGTCACCGCGGCCATGGTCCCGGAGGGGCCGATCCGGTCCTCCCAGAGCGCGGCCGCGCGGGCGATCGGGTCGAACGGCAGCGGACGGTTCATGACACGCGAAGTTACCAGCGGGTACCCGCGCGTGTCCCACGACCGGCGGAAAGAGCACCGAAGAAGGGACTTCCGACCATGATCGTCGCGTTCAGCGTGAGCCCGTCCGGCGGAGAGCCCGACGGCGGGGTGAGCGAAGCCGTGGCCCGCGCCGTCAAGGTGGTCCGGGACTCCGGGCTGCCCAACTCGACCAACGCGATGTTCACGAACATCGAAGGCGAGTGGGACGAGGTGATGGACGTCGTCAAGCGCGCGGTCGAGGCCGCGGGCGAGGGCTCGGCGCGCGTCGGCCTGGTCCTGAAGGCCGACATCCGCCCCGGCTTCACCGACCAGCTCGAAGCCAAGGTGGACCGCATCGAAGCCCACCTCCGCGACTCGTGAGTGTTTAGTCGGGTTAGAACCCGACTAAACACTCACGAGCGGTTACGGGAGTGGCGGGGTGAAGGCGACCGTCCAGCGGCCGTCTTCGCTCGTCACCGTGAGCGGGTAGCTGAACGGCTGCCCGTCGCCGAGCGTGCCCGTCACCGTGGCGCGGGCGGGCGCGGCGGCGTCCGGCCCCAGCTCCACCCGCACGTCGTGGACGCCGTGGTCGCCCAGCACCGCGACGTAGTCCTTCGCGAAGTCGCCGCCGCCGGAGCCGGGGTAGTCGAGCAGGCCGGCGAAGGCGTCCGCGTCGTGCCCGGAGAGCGCTGTCGCGAGCTTGTCGCGCAGCTCGGCCGGGGAGGCCGCGCCCGGGTCCGGCTGGTGCACGATGAGCAGCGTCACCGCGCCGATCCACGTGACGGCGGCGGCGATCGACAGCCCCACCTTCACGTCACGCCGGATGTGCACCCGGCCGAGCCTGCCCCAGCGGCGCCGTCCTGCCAAGCGGACCGGCCGGGGCACCCGGTGAAACCGCCCGGCGGGCGTGCCAGGATGGAAGCGTGACACAGCCACGCGGATCTGCAGCGAAGTCAGCGGCCTTGTCCGCCGCCCTGTCCGGCGCGGTCGACCTGTCCGCGCTCAAGGCCCGCGCCGACGCGGCGCAGCGGCCACCGGCCCCGCAGGCCGGCCCGCCCTCGGGCGACGGCCCGCCGCCGCCCGCCTCGACCGACGCCGTGATCGATGTCACCGAGGCCACCTTCCAGACCGAGGTCGTCGAGCGGTCCCTGCGCCAGCTGGTGATCGTCGACCTGTGGGCCGAGTGGTGCGGCCCGTGCAAGCAGCTGTCCCCGGTGCTGGAGCGCCTGGCCGCCGAGTCCGGCGGCGCCTGGGTGGTGGCGAAGGTCGACGTCGACGCCAACCCGCGCATCGCGCAGCTGTTCGGCGCGCAGTCCATCCCGACGATCGTCGCCATCGGTGGCGGCCAGCCGGTCGACGCGTTCTCCGGCGCGCTGCCCGAGCCGGAGATCCGCAAGTGGATCAACGCGCTCCTGGACGCCCTGCGCGACAAGCTGCCGTCGATCCGCGAGGCGGAGGCCAACGGTGGCGGCCCGGTCGAGGAGCCCGAGGACCCGCGCTTCACCGAAGCGGAAGAGGCCTTCGAGCGCGGCGACTTCGCCGCCGCGCAGGCCGCCTACGAGCGCATCCTCGACGTCGAACCGGCCAACGAGCTGGCGAAGAACGCACTGGCCCAGGTCAAGTTCACCGCCCGCGCGGAGAGCGCGGACCCGGAGGCCGTCGCGAAGGCCGACGCCGACCCGTCCGACCTGGCGGCCCAGCTGGACGCGGCCGACCTGGAGATCGCGGCGAACGACGTCGAGGCGGGCTTCAAGCGCCTCATCGACACGGTCCGCCGCACGGCGGGGGACGACCGGAACAAGGTCCGCGAGCACCTGGTGGCCCTGTTCGACCTCTTCGACCCGGCCGACGACCGCGTCATGAAGGCCCGCCGCGACCTGGCGTCCGCCCTCTTCTGAGCCCACGAAAAAGGCCCCCACCACCCGGTGGGGGCCTTTTCACGGCTTCGCTCAGGCGTACTGCTTCGAGCAGACCGACGAGCCCTCGAGGTAGCCCTTCCGCAGCGACTCGACGCGGTCGAAACCGCTGTCCGGGCGCTTCCCGTTGACGTCCGCCGACACGAGGCTCTCCGGCTGCAGCAGGTCCGCGATGGCCTCGTCGAGGTCACCCGCGGACAGCCGCAGGTCGCCCGGCCGGTTCGTGAACGCCGCCCACGCGCCGACCAGGCACGCCGTGCGCAGGCCCGCGTTCGCGTTGTCGATGGAGGCGCCGACGCCCTTCTGGATGCCGAGCGCGTACCGCGAAGCGACCTCAGAGAACGCCGCGAAGTCGCCCATGCCGCCCGGGTCCTCGCCCTTCATCTCGGCCTCGCGGTCGATCGGCTGGGCGAGCTCGGCCAGCTTCGCCAGGTCGATGCTCACGGTGTTGTCGCCGGGGCAGTACGACGCCGGCGGCGTGGTCTGGCAGCTGCCGCCGTCGGTGATCTCCGGCGCCGCGACACCGGCGCCCTTGAAGGCCTCGTCCAGGCTCTTCTTCAGCAGCTCGACAGCCTGGTCGTTGAACTTCGCGTCGCCCTTGCCCTTGTCGCCCTTGTCGAACGGGCGCTCGGTCAGCCGGGCCTTCACGTTCTCGGTGTTCATCGCCGCGCACTCCTTCGGGCCCTTCTCGAACCCGGCCTGGAACGCGTACGTGCGGTCGAACGCCGTGCCGTGGGCGCCGCGGTCGGCGGCGCTGGTGCCCGCCTGGTCGCGGATCAGGAACATCGACGCCATCACCTGGTTCAGGCCTTCGGACGTCGACACCCGGTAGAACTTGCTCTTGTCCTCGGCGACCCAGCGGAAGTAGCCGCCGGCGAAGCAGTCGGCCTGCTGCTCCTTGACCACGGTCGGGGTGCTCTTGGTGATCCCCGCCTTCTCGCCGAGCCGGTACTGCACGGCGTGGCCGAACTCGTGCGCGAGCACGACGACCACCGACATCGGCCCGAACCGCTGGCGCAGCATCGGCAGCAGCACGCCGCGGTCCCACGCCACCGAGTCGTCGACCGGGCAGTAGAACGCGTTCACGAGCTTCTTCACGCTGCCGCAGCCGGTCTCTTCGGTGTCGGTCTGCGCGTCGTAGGACAGCAGCGACTTCACCGGCTCGAACTGCTGCCCGAAGTCGGCCTGCAGGTGCTCGGCCCAGTACGTCTGGACGTCGGCGATCGCGGCCGTGGCGAGCTTGTCGTCCTCGCCGCCGTCGGCGTTGCGGACGTTGAGGTCCGGCGACGGCGCGTCCGGCTTGAGGCCGCTCTCGAAGTGCGTCACCGGCAGCCCGGACACCGAACCTGCGCCGGTGTCCTTGGCCGGGTCCCCGCTCGCGCCGCCCTTGCTGGTGGTGCACCCGCTCACGGCGACCGCCGCGACGGCCAGCAGCGCGACCAGCGCGCGCCGTCCTCCCCCTGGGATCATCTGTCCAACTCGCTCTCGTGCCCACCCGGTACCCGACGGGCAGGACCCTACCCAGGGCATACGCGGAGCGTGCACGTTATCCGCGAACTCCTGCCTGCGCATATCGGGCCGCGGCCCGATATCGTCGCTTCCCATGCGTGCAGTCCGCCGGTTCACCGTCCGCGCCAGCCTCCCGGAATCCCTGTCCGGCCTGGGCGCGCTGGCCACCAACCTGCGCTGGACGTGGCATCCGCCGACACGTGATCTCTTCGCGTCGATGGACGCCGAGCTCTTCAACGCCGTGCGCGACCCGCTGCGGATGCTCACCGCGCTGCCGCCGGCCCGCCTGGACGAGCTGGCCGTCGACGACGACTTCCTCGCGCGCGCCGAGGCCGCGGCCGAGGACCTGGAGCAGTACCTGACCGAGCCGCGCTGGTACCAGCGCCGCGACGACCCCGAGCTGCCGCCCGCGGTCGCCTACTTCTCGATGGAGTTCGGCGTCACCGAAGCCCTGCCGAACTACTCCGGCGGCCTCGGCGTGCTGGCCGGCGACCACCTCAAGGCCGCGTCCGACCTGGGCGTGCCGATGGTCGGCGTCGGGCTGCTCTACCGCAACGGCTACTTCCGCCAGTCGCTCTCGCTCGACGGCTGGCAGGTCGAGCACTACCCGGTGATCGACCCGAACGCGTTCCCCCTCGAACTGCTGACCGCGGGCGGACGTCCGGTGCTGATCGGCGTCGCGATGCCCGGCGGGCGCGAGCTGTGCGCGCAGATCTGGCAGGCCCGCGTGGGCCGGGTGCCGCTGCTGCTGCTCGACACCGACGTCGAGGCCAACGACGAGGACCTGCGCGGCGTCACCGACCGCCTCTACGGCGGCGACGCCGACCACCGGCTGCGGCAGGAGATCCTGGCCGGCATCGGCGGCTTCCGCGCGGTGCGGAAGTACTGCGAGCTGACCGGCCACCCCCAGCCGATGGTGTTCCACACGAACGAGGGACACGCGGGCTTCCTCGGCCTCGAACGCGCCCGCGAGATCGTCCAGGCCGACGGCCTCGCGTTCGACGAAGCCATGCCCGCGGTCCGCGCCGGGACGCTGTTCACCACGCACACCCCGGTCAGCGCGGGCATCGACCGGTTCCCGGTGGACCTGGTGCAGCGCTACTTCACCGACGGCAGGCTCGTCCCGGACATCGACCCGCGGCGCGTGCTCGCGCTCGGCGCCGAGGACAACCCCGGGCTGTTCAACATGGCGCACATGGGCTTGCGGCTGGCGCAGCGCGCGAACGGCGTCTCGCAGCTGCACGGGCGCGTCACGCGCAAGATGTTCTCCCGGCTGTGGCCCGGCTTCGACCACGACGAGGTGCCGATCTCGTCGGTCACCAACGGCGTCCACGGCCCGACGTGGGTGGCGCGCGAGCTGAGCACGCTGCTCGGCCGCGAGTGGGGCCTCGACACCGGCGACGGGCCGCTGCGCGACGGCGTCTCGGACGCGCAGCTGTGGGGGCTGCGGCGAGAGCTGCGCGAGAAGCTGGTGCACGAGGTGCGGCGCCGGGTGCGCGCGGCGTGGCTGCAGCGCGGCGCGTCCCCACTGGAGCTGGGCTGGGTGGACTCGGTCTTCGACCCGGACGTGCTCACGGTCGGGTTCGCCCGCCGCGTCCCGACGTACAAGCGGCTGACGCTGATGCTGCGCGACCCCGAGCGCCTGCGCACGCTGCTGCTCAACGAAGACCGCCCGCTGCAGGTCGTCGTGGCCGGCAAGTCGCACCCGGCCGACGAGAACGGCAAGCAGCTGATCCAGCAGATCGTCCGCTTCGTCGACGGCGCGGACGTGCGGCACCGGATCGTCTTCCTCCCGGACTACGACATGTCGATGGCGCGCTACCTCTACCGCGGCTGCGACGTCTGGCTGAACAACCCGGTGCGCCCGCTGGAGGCGTGCGGGACGTCGGGCATGAAGTCGGCGCTCAACGGCGGCTTGAACCTCTCCATCCGCGACGGCTGGTGGGACGAGTGCTACGACGGCAGCAACGGCTGGGCGATCCCGACCGCGGACGGCGTCCCCGACCCGCTGCGCCGCGACGACCTCGAGGCGGCGGCGCTGTACGAGCTGCTCGGCCAGCAGATCGCCCCGCTGTTCTACGACCGCTCCGGCGAGGGCGGCGTGCCCACCGGCTGGCTCTCGATGGTGTGGCACACGCTGGAGACGCTGGGCCCGCGGGTCCAGGCGTCCCGCATGGTCCGCGAGTACGTCGAAAACGGCTACCTCCCGGCGTCCCGCATGGTCTCGGCCGCCACCGGCGACGGCTACCGCGGCGCGCTGTCCCTGGCGGACTACCGCACCAAGCTCGAGGTCTCGTGGCCCCGGCTGCGCATCTTCGACTCGGAGCTGCTGGTCGAGCAGACCGACCGGCTGGTGGTCGGCACCGAGGTGACGATCCGCGCCCGCATCGACCTGGCCGGCCTCGACCCGTCCGAAGTGGACATCCAGGCGGTGGTCGGCCAGGTCGCCGACGACGACGAACTCCGCGACGCGGTCACGGTCCCGATGACGGCCGACGGCATCGGCGCGTTCGCGGCCCGGCTGAAGCTGCCGAGGCCGGGCTCGATCGGCTACACCGTCCGGGTACTCCCGAAGCACGGCCTGCTGGCGACGCCGGCGGAACTGGCGCGCGTCGTCCTGGCCTGACCTGGAGTTACTCCACCTCACGACGGCTGGAAATCACGCCGCGCGCGGGCCCGGACGGCGTTAGGTTGGGGGCATGCGCTTCGGAATCTTCGTCCCGCAGGGCTGGCGGCTCGACCTCGCCGGCATCGATCCCGCGGACCACTGGAAGACCATGCTCGGCCTCGCGAAGCACGCGGAAGCCGGGCCCTTCGAATCGATCTGGGTCTACGACCACTTCCACACCGTGCCCGTCCCGACCGAGGAGGCCACGCACGAGGCCTGGTCGCTGATCTCGGCGTTCGCCGCCGCGACGGAGACCGTGCGGCTCGGGCAGATGTGCACCTGCATGGGGTACCGCAACCCCGCCTACCTGGCGAAGGTCGCCGCCACCGCCGACACCATCGCCGGTGGCCGCGTCGAGATGGGCATCGGGGCCGGCTGGTACGAGCACGAGTGGCGGGCCTACGGCTACGGCTTCCCCGGCGCCGGTGAGCGGCTCGGGCAGCTCGACGAGGGCGTGCAGATCATGCGCGACCTCTGGACCACCGGGACGTCCACACTGGACGGGAAGCACTACCAGACGGACGGCGCCATCCTGCGTCCGCTGCCGCCGCAAGAGGGTGGCATCCCGCTGTGGATCGCCGGTGGCGGGGAGAAGAAGACGCTGAAGATCGCCGCGAAGTACGCGAAGTACACGAACTTCGCCGCCGATCCCGAGACGTTCACCCGCAAGTCGGAAATCCTCGCGCAGCACTGCAAGGACGTCGGGACCGACTACGACGCGATCGTCCGCTCGGCCAACCACAACGTCGTCATCGGTGAGACCGAGAAGGACGTCCAGGACCGGCTGGCCTGGCTCAAGTCGCACCTCGACAAGTACGCCCCGGCCGACGCCGCCGAGCGCTGGCACGGCAACTTCGTCAACAGCCCCACGACCGGCACGCCCGAGCAGGTCACCGAGAAGCTCGCCGCGATGGGGGAGCTGGGCATGTCCTACGCCATCTTCAACTTCCCCGAAGCCGCGTACGACCGCTCCGGCATCGACCTGTTCACCGAGAAGGTCGCGCCCGCGCTGGCCTAAGGCACCGCGGGGCTGCCGCCGGTCTGCACGGGCAGGCCGGCGGCGGCCCAGGCGCGGAAGCCGCCTTCGAGGTCCGTCGCGTGCGGCAGCCCCAGCCGCTGCAGGTCGGCCGCCGCGAGGCTCGACGAATACCCCTCGTTGCACAGCACGATCACCGTCGAGCCGGGCGTCACCGAGGGCAGCCGCCATTCGCTGTCCGGCGCCAGTCGCCACTCCAGGTGGATCCGCTCGACGATCACCGCACCGGGGATCTCGCCCTCGGCCTGCCGGTTTTCGAACGGCCGGATGTCGACGAGCAGCGCACCCTCCTCCTGCAGTTTCCGCGCGGAGGTGGGACTCACCCGGTCCAGCCCGGCGCGAGCCTCGGCCAGGAACGAATCGACAGCGCTCATGGCCGGACGATAGCGGGCAGGGGCGGGATCTCCGCCGGAACGTCGGCGAGCGTGGCGTACTCGCGCGTGGCGACCAGCGGCGGCGAGTAGGCGTGGACGCTCGCCGCGGGCAGGTCGCCGACGCCGGTGACCTGGTGGGCGCGGCCCGCGCCGAAGCCGAGGCCCTGGCCGGTGACGTGCGTGCGGCGCCGGATCGGCCCGCCGGGGTAGCGGTACTCCTCGCCGATCTCGCCCTGGAGCACGGTGAACGAGCCGGACGCGCCGCCGTGGTCGTGCGGCTTCGTGTGCTGGCCGGGTAGCCACGACAGCAGCCACAGCTCGACGCCGTCGGTGAGGGCCAGCCGGGCCCACCACCGCCGGTCTTCGTCGAACCGCAGGATGCTCTTCAGGTTCGCGGTCAGCTCGGTGGTGACGGTGGCGGTCAGGTCGGCCAGCTCACGCGGGGTCCAGAGCAGCCGCGAGGGGTGCAGCAGCTCGGGCAGCAGCGGGTCGGTCAGCTGCGGGTGGATTTCGACGGGCGGGCGGACGATGGAAGTGGTCAACGCGGGTGCTCCTCGGACGCGAAGGTGATTCGGGACACGGGGGCAGCGCGGTCCGGCTCGCACGCCTGGAAAAGGGCGCGCGGAATCAGCGGAGCCGCGCCCGCGTACACCCGGCCGATGCGACGAGGAGCAGGTCGATCGTGCGACGGCGCCAGAACGAACCCCGGCTGACCGGGGTGGCGGGCGCGTCGGCTGACATGCCAGTGATCGTGCCACAACTCCGGTCCGAGCTGCTCTCCCGCGATGCGGTGTTCCACGAAGTGGGCACGCTCCGACCTGCCGGATCGCCCACTCACCCGGGCGGGTGCGCACGCGCGCGCGACGACAGACAGAATGGGGCTCGTGAGCGAGCCGATCCAGCCCAGCGAACTTGACGACCTCGTGGTCCGGATGGCCGGCGTCGGCGTCCGCCGGGGGACCAACGACCTCCTCAAAGGCCTCGACTGGTCCGTGGAACTGGACGAGCGCTGGGTGGTGCTCGGCCCGAACGGCGCGGGCAAGACCACCCTGCTGCGCCTCGCCGCGGCCGAGCTGCACCCGACGACCGGCGAGGTCGACCTGCTCGGCGAGCGGATCGGCCGGGTCAACATCTTCGACCTGCGCCCGCGCATCGGCTTCACGTCGGCGGCCATCGCCCAGCGCGTGCCGGGCGACGAGCTCGTCAAGGACGTCGTGGTCAGCGCCGGCTACGCGGTCCTCGGCCGCTGGCGTGAGGAATACGACACCCTCGACACCGCCCGCGCGACCGAGCTGCTCGAAGCGATGGGCATCGGCAACCTCGCCGAGCGCACCTTCGGGACGCTGTCCGAGGGCGAGCGCAAGCGGGCCCTGATCGCGCGCTCGCTGATGACCGACCCGGAGATGCTGCTGCTCGACGAGCCGGCGGCGGGCCTCGACCTGGGCGGCCGCGAAGACCTCGTCGCGCGGCTCTCGGCGCTGGCGCTGGACCCGGACGCGCCGGCGCTCGTGCTGGTCACCCACCACGTCGAGGAGATCCCGCCGGGGTTCACCCACGCGCTGCTCCTGCGTGACGGCGGCGCGGTGGTCTCCGGCCTCGTCGACGACGTCATCACCAGCGAAAACCTGTCGAAGACGTTCGACCAGGACCTCGTGCTGGAGCGTTCCGGCGATCGCTTCTTCGCCCGTCGCCGCTAGGGTGGCCTTACCGGCCGGTAGCCTGCTGGCACCTGTTCAACGAGGAGGAGTGACGTGGGAGAGTTCGTAACCCTCGAGGTCAAGGACGGGGTCGGCACCATCCGGCTCGACCGCCCGCCGGTCAACGCCCTGAACGCCCAGGTCACCGCCGAGCTCGCGGAGCTGGCGAAGGAGGCCACCGAACGCGACGACGTCCGCGCGGTGGTCCTCTACGGCGGCGAGAAGACCTTCGCGGGCGGCGCGGACATCAAGGAGATGGCCTCCCGCACGTACCCGGAGATCGCGAAGTTCGGCGCGAACCTCACCGGCACGCTGGCCGCCATCGCGAACATCCCCAAGCCGGTCGTCGCGGCCATCACCGGCTACGCCCTCGGCGGCGGCCTCGAACTGGCGCTGACCGCGGACTGGCGGGTCGCGGGCGACAACGTCAAGGTCGGCCAGCCGGAGATCCAGCTCGGCGTCATCCCCGGTGCGGGCGGCACCCAGCGCCTGGCCCGGCTGATCGGCCCGAGCAAGACCAAGGACATCGTCTACACCGGACGGTTCGTCAAGGCCCATGAAGCACAGGGCCTGGGGATCGTCGACCAGGTCGTCGCCCCGGACGACGTCTACGCGGCGGCCCACAAGTGGGCGGCCCAGTTCGCGAACGGCCCCGCCGTGGCGCTGCGCGCGGCGAAGGCGGCCATCGACGGCGGCCTCGACACCGACCTCGCGAACGGGCTCAAGCTCGAGTCGCACCTGTTCGCCGCCCTCTGGGCGACCGAAGACCAGCGGAACGGCATGAAGTCGTTCATCGAAAACGGGCCCGGCAAGGCCACTTTCGAAGGGAAATGACGCCTTGACCGACGTGAACGACCCGGCCCCGAACCCGCACGCCACCGCCGAAGAGGTCCAGGCGGCCTACGCCGACCCCAAGCTGGCGAACGTGCTGTACCACGACTGGGAAGCCGGCACCTACGACGAGAAGTGGTCGATCTCGTACGACGAGCGCTGCATCTCCTACGCCACCGACGTGTTCAACGCCGTGGCGGGCGACGACGGCCAGCCCTACCAGCACGCGATGGAACTGGGCAGCGGCACCGGCTTCTTCCTGCTGAACCTGATGCAGGGCGGCGTCGCCAAGAAGGGCTCGGTCACCGACCTCTCGCCCGGCATGGTCCAGGTCGCGCTGCGCAACGCCGAGAGCCTCGGCCTCGACGTCGACGGCCGGGTCGCCGACGCCGAGCGCATCCCGTACGAGGACAACACGTTCGACCTCGTCGTCGGGCACGCGGTGCTGCACCACATCCCGGACGTCCAGGCGGCGTTCCGCGAGGTGCTGCGCGTGCTCAAGCCGGGCGGCCGGTTCGTCTTCGCGGGTGAGCCGACCAAGATCGGCGACTTCTACGCCCGCAAGCTCGGCCAGTTCACCTGGTTCCTGACGACGCGCGTGACGAAGCTGCCCGCGCTGAGCGGCTGGCGCCGTCCGCAGTCCGAATTGGACGAGTCGTCGCGCGCGGCCGCGCTCGAAGCGGTCGTCGACATCCACACCTTCGACCCGTCGGAGCTGGAGTCGTGGGCCCGCGGGGCCGGCGCGCAGGACGTCCACGCGGTCACCGAGGAGTTCGCCGCGGCGCTCGCGGGCTGGCCGATCCGGACGTTCGAAGCCGCGGTGCCGCAGGAGAAGCTGACCGTGCGCTGGCGGCTGTTCGCCTACAAGCTGTGGCTGCGGCTGTCCGCTGTGGACAAGAAGGTGCTCGCGAAGGTGCTGCCGCGCGAGCTGTTCTACAACGTGATGATCACCGGGACCAAGCGGCCGTCCTAAGTGTCCTTCGCGTTCACCGTCGGCGACGTCGCCTACCTGCGTTCCGACGCGGGGACGGCGGCGCTCGCCGAGGTGTCGGCGCTGCCGCTGACCGACCGGATCGCTTCGGTCGCCGCCGTCCGCCGTATTGTGGGTGAGGAGTTCGCGGCCGCCGTCCTGGAAACCGTGCTGCTGCGCCGGAAAGCCGTCGGCAAAGTGTCCGGTTCGGACTGGCTGTTCACCTCGGACGCCCTCCAGCAAGCCAGTGCCACCCCGGTCGCGCGGCACCGGGCCGCGCGGCTGGCGGGACTCGACGTCCACGACGTCACGTGCTCGGCCGGTGCCGACCTGGTCGAGATCGCGCGGGTGGCCCGGCGCGCGCTCGGGTCCGATGTGGACCCGGTGCGGCTGGAAATGGCCCGCCACAACGGATCCGCCGCCGGTGTCGCGTTCGGACTCGTGCGGGCCGATGCCTTGCGTCCGGTGAGCCGGTCCGGGGTCGTCGTCGCCGACCCCGCCCGGCGTGATTCCGCCGGGCGCCGGGCTTGGAAACCCGCCGACTTCGCCCCACCGCTCGACGGGCTGGTCGAGGCCTACCCGGGCCGTCCGCTGGCGGTCAAGTGCGCGCCCGGCCTGGACTTCGCGCTGACGCCGTGGGCCGACGAGGTCGAGCTGGTGTCCCTGGACGGCCAGGTGCGCGAATCCTGCCTGTGGCGTGGCTTGGGCACGGGCGTCACCCGTCGGGCGACCGTGCTGCGCTCGGACGGGACGCAGTGGACGGTCACCGACGCCGAACCGGACGAACTGCCCACGCGGGAGCCGGGGGAGTGGATCGTCGACCCCGACGGCGCGGTGGTCCGGGCCGGGCTGGTCCGCCACTACGCGGCGCGGCACGGGCTGTGGCAGCTGGACGAGCGCATCGCGTACCTGACCGGCGACACCCCGCCGCCGGGCGTGCGCGCCTTCCGCGTCCTGGAGCACGGGCCCTACAGCGAGAAAGCGCTCAAAGCCGTCCTCAAGCGACACGACGTCGGCCGGCTGGAAATCCTCGTGCGCGGCCTGGACGTCGACCCGGATGCCTTGCGGCGGCGGCTGAAACCGCGTGGCGCCGCCGAGGCGTCGGTCGTGCTGACGCGCATCGGACGGTCCCCGGTGGCGTTCCTCTGCCGCGCCGATAGGTGAACAAAAACTTTCGAGGGGTGGAACTCCACGTGAACGTGACGTAGGTTCCCCGAGTCGTCAAGTTTGCCCTGGAGGGTCGCCGTGTCCGGAAAATGGTCAGGTCTCGTCAAGCTCGCCGCCGCCGCGGCCATCGGCGCCACCGTCGCGTCGGGAGCCACCGCGCTGGCCGGTTCGGACGACGCGACCGCCGCCCGCGCCAAGGAGCCGGCCAACATCGGCCAGGTCAAGCTGGACGTCAAGGCGTACTACGGCGACTACCTCGACGCCGCGGGCAAGCACCACTACTCCGACACGAGCCGGTTCGTGAAGGACACCAACCGCGTGGTCACCGACGCGAAGCGCTACCTGCAGCAGCAGCTCGGCAAGGTCGAGAACCCGGCGATCGTGCTCGACGTCGACGACACGTCCGAGATCACCTACGGCTGGGAAGCCGACAACGACTTCGGCTTCGACCCGGTCAAGCAGCAGCAGGCCATCGACAACGGGACATTCGTCGCGAACAAGCCGGTGCTTGAGCTGAGCAACTGGGCCGTCCAGCACGGCGTCAAGCTGTACTTCCTGACCGGCCGCAACGAGCTGCAGGGCCCGCAGTCGCTGAAGAACCTGGCCAACGAGGGCTACCCGGCCCCGGCCGGCGCGTTCTTCAAGCCGAAGGTGACCGCGCCGGACTACCTGCCGTGCGGCCTGACCTGCACCACGGTCCAGTACAAGTCGGGCACGCGGGCGCACATCGAGGCGACCGGCGCGAAGATCGTGCTGAACGTCGGCGACCAGTTCAGCGACCTCGAAGGCGGCTACGCCCTGCGTCCGGTGAAGCTGCCGAACCCGATGTACTACCTGCCCTGACCGCGGAATAACCGCGGGCCCCGGCGTGCTGCTCCTGGTACACGACCTTTCCGAGGAGCAGCCATGCCGGAGAAGAAGGTGCTGGTGCCGGGCCCGGACCACCCGATCACCGTCGAGCCGACCAAGGCCCGCGTGGTGGTCAAGGCGGGCGGGCGCGTCATCGCGGACAGCCGCAACGCGTTCACCCTGCAGGAGTCCACGTACCCGGCGGTCCAGTACATCCCGCGGGCGGACGTCGACTTCAGCGTGCTGGAGCGGACCGACCACGAGACGTACTGCCCGTACAAGGGCGAGAGCAGCTACTACAGCCTGAACGCCGGAGACGTGCACGGCGAAAACGCGGTCTGGACGTACGAGAAGCCGTACGACCCGGTCGCGGCGATCAAGGACCACGTTGCGTTCTACCCGAATGTGGTGGACTCCATCGAGCTCGTCGAGGACTGAGCCAAGCCTCGCGCGGCACCGTCACCTGGTGGCGGTGCCGCGCGGGTGGCTCAGCCCGTGTAGCCGGCGAAGATCTTCCCGAACTCGTACTTCGACTGCGGCACGTTCGTGCACTTGTACAGCGCGCCGGTGCACGCGTTGGCGTCGCGGCCGGCTTCCCAGAACGACAGCATGCCCAGGTGCACGGTCTTGGCGAACGCCACCAGCGCCTTCGCGTCCTTCTGGTAGAAGATTTCGTTCTGCGAGTCGTTGACGCCGATCATCGGGGTCACGCCGACCTTCTTCCAGGCCGCCGCGTCGCTCAGCCCGTACAGCGACTTGAGCTGCGCCTGCGTCGCCTTGGCCGCGGAAATCGCTTTCGCGCCCTGGTCGCCCGCGCCCTGGTAGTAATCCATGGCCATCACGTTCACCAGATCCAGGTTCACCCCGGCGTCCTTGGCGGATTTGACGACGTTGAGGCCGTCGGCGGTGAGGCCGTTGGGCAGCACCGGCAGGGTGAGCGAGATCTTCAGGCCCGGGTTGTTGTTCTGCAGGGTCTTCAGCGCCTGCGAACGCCGGGCGATCGTCGTCGGGTCCGCGATGGCCGCGCCCTCGATGTCGAAGTCGGCGTACTTCAGGCCGTAGGCCTTGACGACGGCGTCGTACTCGGCCGCGACCTGGGCGGACGTGCTGCACGCCTGCGCCAGTTCGATGCCGGACGCGCCGCCGAAGGAGATCTTGACGTCGCCGCCCGCGCCGCGGATCTTGGCGATCTCCTCCTTCTGCCAGGCCGTGCGCGGGTCGTAGGCGCCGAACCAGCTGGCCTTGCACCCGTAGGAGTTGACGAACGCGAGCGTGAAGCCCTTGACGCCGCTGGCGGCCGACATCGCCGACAGGCTGGGCGTCGGCCAGGCGCCCATGTCGACGTAGGGCCCGACCGGGATCGGCGAGCCGGCCGCGGCGCTCGCGGGAGCGGAAAAGCCGGTGGCGAGCAGGGCCAGCCCGCCCACGGCGGCGAGCAGGGAACGAAGACGCATGGGTACCTCCACGACGACGAGCGCGGCGGCGGGAATCCTGTCCCCATTGGTATAGACCAGTGACCTTGGTGTAGACCATAGGCCGAACGGGGTACCCCGGTCACCGGGAGTGGCGGCCGGGCTCAGGCCGTCGCGCGGCGGCGTCCCCGGCTCCGGCCCAGCCACCACTCGGCGACCAACAGCGGAACCACCCAGCCGGTCCACGTCGTCAGGCCCGCGATCGCCTGCGTCATCGCGACTTCGCTGCCGCCGAACGTCGTGTCCAGCTGCCCGGGCAGCACGACGGCCCAGAGGATCGCCCACACCCGGTTGCTGATGATCGACATGCACAGCGCGAAGCTGCGGACCATCCACCGGCGGTGTTCCCCGAACTGGCGGGCCCGAGCCGTCCGATAACCCTGCAGGGTGCAGCCGAACCAGAGCGTCGCGAGCAGGACGTTCGACACCGCGCCGACCGGGCCGAACGGCGCCGCGAGCGCGATCACGAACCCCGCGATCGACGCCGGGAGCGCGCCGGCGAACACGTACACGCGCCCGGTTCGGCGGTGCACCGCCGGGTGCTTCTGCCGCAGCCACGGCCAGATCTGCAGCGCGCACGTCACCATCGCGATCGTCGCGAACCCGATGTGCGTCACCAGCACGGGGTAGTACCAGCCGGTGGGGGCCGGGATCCGGGACTCCGCCGGGTTCAGCCCGAGGTACGGCGGCAGCGAATACACCAGGAACACCGTGACGAGCAGCCCCAGCGGGAACACCCACGGACGGCGCCACCACGGCGTGGCTCGCCGGGCTTCGCCGATGCTGGCCGGGCGTTCGGTCGTGGTCATGGGATCCCCCTTGTTCTTTGACGCTGTATTCGCACCGTATGAACGTGTGCCTGACTGCGGCAATCCTTCCTGTGGACATTGGGGGAGTACCCTGAAAGCGTTCTAGGTGTCAGGGGCAAGTGTTCTAGTACGGATCGAGGTGTTCGTGGCCGAGACGGCGCCGTACCTGCGGATCGCGGCGGACCTGCGCCGCCGGATTTCGGCCGGCGAGCTGCGGCCCGGCGACCGCGTCCCGTCGACGCGCGCGCTGGTCCGCGAATGGGGCGTGGCGATGGCGACGGCCGCGAAAGCGCTGTCCGCACTGGGGGAGCAGGGCTGGGTGCGCGCGGTGCCGGGCAGCGGCACGGTCGTCGCCGACCGGACGCCGGTCAAGCCGCCGCTGGGCCGGGACGTCCTGGTGCGCGCGGCGATCGCGCTCGCCGACGCCGAGGGCCTCGCGGCGCTGTCGATGCGGCGGCTCGCCGCGGAGCTGGGCGTCGGGCCGATGGCGTTGTACCGCCACGTGCCCGACAAGGACGAGCTGCTCCGCCTGATGGCCGACGCGGCGCTGGGGGAGGCGGAGCTGCCCGAGCCGGGCCCGGCGCAGTGGCGGCCACGTCTCGAGCTGGCGGCCCGCGCGCAGTGGAGCGCGTACCGGCGTCACCCGTGGCTGGCGCCGATCCTGCTGAACTCACTGGTCCGGCCCCCGGTCCTGGCGGCGGGCCTGCGCCTGGTCGACTGGTCCCTGCGCGCCCTGACGGGCACCACCCTGCGGCGGCGGGTGAAACTCCAGGTCGTCATGACCCTCAACGGCTGGGTCGGCGGCCTGGCGGTGAGCAACGCGTTCGAGGTCCAGACCGAGCAGGACACCGGCATCACGGGCGACCAGCGACTGGCGGCGGACATGGCGCTGCTCGCGGGCTACCTGGAGTCGGGCCGGTTCCCGGAGCTCACCGAGGTGATGACCGGCGTCGAGGACGTCGACCTCGACGAGGCGTTCGAGTTCGGCTTGCACCGCCAGCTCGACGGCATCGCGGTACTGCTGGGCGAGGGCGCCCGCCTAAACTCGAGCCGGTGTTGATCACCACGGAACGCCTCACGCTGCACGCGTGGTCCGAAGAATGCTTCGACGGCCTGTTCGCACTGGCCCAGCTCCCGGAGACGGTCCGCTACGTCGGAACCGGCGAGCCGTGGAGCCACGAGCACACGCTGGGCAAACACCGGGCAACGCTGTCCCACTGGGCCTCGCACGGCTTCGGCTGGTTCGCGGTCTCGGCAACGCCGGGTTCGTTCGACGGCGTGGTGTCGTTGGTCCGCCGCAGCGCAACGGAGTCGGGCCTGGGTACCCCAGCGGTGGAGATGGGCTGGTGGATCGCCCCTTGGGGCTGGGGCCTGGGCTACGCGACCGAAGCGACGTCGGCGGTGCGGGACAGGGCGTTCGCCTCGGGCTGGGCCGACCGGCTACTGGCGGTGTACGAGCCGGCGAACACGGCGTCGGCCCGGGTGGTGGCGAAGCTGGGGTTCACGCCGCACAGCAAGTTCACGCTGAACGGCCGGGTCGAGCAACGGGCGGTGCTGGACCGCCCGCACTGACCTGTCCACAACGCCGGACGGGTGTGGACAGGTCAGGCGATCGGGCAGTTTTGTCGGGCCCCGCCGGTAGACTGGAGCAGGGGACGCCCCCCCACGGGAGGGCGGTTTCTAGGGCTGGTTGCAACACCTGAGTGGTCAGGAGTTGCTTCGTGGCTGCACACCGGCCGCATCCTGCGGCGGCCGCGGATGGCCACCCCGATGGTGACGATCACCGACCGCCCCGCCGAGGTGGCGGACCGGGCGGTGCCCGGGCACTGGGAAGGCGACCTGACCATGGGCGCGCACAACCGGTCGGCGATCGGCACCCTGGTGGAGCGCACCGCCCGCGATGCACCTGCACGGCCAGTTCACCGCGGCCACCACCATGCCGGTCTACTTCTGCGACCCGCACGCCCCCTGGCAACGCGGGAGCAAAGGCACCGACCTGAACGTGCACACCGCAGAACACCTCGACACGGTCGCGGTCGAGCTCAACGACCGGCCCCGGATGACCCTCGACCGGGACAGTCCGCCGAACGCATGACACAGCTACTCGTCCCCACCCACTACCAACAGCAGTGTTGCAACGACCACTAGAAATCGCCGAAGGGCGGGGGCCGGCCCGCTAGGGGACAGCGGCGACCGGAACCTCACCGACCCACCGCCGCAAGGCCTCCTCAAGCCCAGCATCGTCCGTACCGTCACTCACCCAAGCAACATGCCCGTCCGGCCGCAAAAGCACCGCCCCGAAGTCCGAAGTGGACGCAGCCGCCACCACCTCGACCTCCGCCGACCACCCCCCGAACGTTCCAGTCAGATCCACCAGCACCGGCCGACCCGAATGCAGCAGCGCCGTCAACCGCGTCGGCCGGCCCGCGACGGTCAACGCGACATCCGGTGCCAGCCGCCCCAGCCAAGGATGCCCGCCGGGCTCGTAACAAGCGTCCAACCCCGTGAAAATCTCGGCCAGCGCCCGATTCCCCGCCGGATGCGCGGCCACCCGCCGCAGCAAATCCGCCCACGGCTCTCCAGTGGCCGCCTCCTCCAAAGCGACCTGCGCCCGCGTGTTCGCCAAAATCCGCTCACCCGCGGCATGCCGCTCATCGTGATACGTATCAAGCAGCCCGGAGGAAGCCGTCCCCCGTACCGTCGCCGCCAGCTTCCAGCCGAGGTTGAACGCGTCGTCCAGGGCCACGTTCACCCCGATCGCCCCCGCCGGCGGGTGGATGTGCGCCGCGTCGCCGGCCAGCAGGACCCGGCCCGACCGGTAACTCGACGCCAAGCGGGCCGCGTCGCCGAAGCGGGTCAGCCAGCGGGGTGCGCGCAGCGGGACGTGCCGCCCCAGCACCGCGTCCACCTGCGCCTGCACCAGCTCCAGCGTGACCGGCGTGTCCTTGTCCGACGGCGGTTCGTCCTCCCGGACGACGATCCGGACGTACCCGGGCCGCGGGATGACGAACACCGTCCGCCCGTCCGGACCGGCGGACGGCCCGTACGGCAGCTCGCATTCGACGTCGGCGAGCAGCGCGAACCAGCGCGCCTCCATGCCGGGGAAGCTGATCCCGGCCTGCTTGCGCACCTTGCTGCGCCCGCCGTCGCAACCCACCAGATACCGCGCGCGAACCGAGAGTCCATTGTGGATCGATGCGGTGACCCCGGAATCGTCCTGGGTGAAGGAAAGCAGCTCGTGGCCGCGCAGGATGTCGGCGCCGAGTTCGAGCGCGCGTGCCTCCAGCACCTCCTCGACGCGGGTTTGTGGAATACCCAGGGAAAACGGGTGATCGGTCGCCGTGCCGTCGAGCAGCAACGGGCCGGGCAGGCCGGAGGCCGGGGCGTGCGGCACCTGGTGCCCCTCGGCGACCAGGCCGTCGGCCAGCCCGCGCCGGGCCAGCAGGTCGAGCGAACGCGAATTGAGGTTGAAGCCGCGGCAGTACGGCGGGGGCTCCGGGTGGCGTTCGACGATCGTGGTGCGGACGCCCGCCAGCGCGAGTTCCGCGGCGAGCAGCAGGCCGGCCGGGCCGGCGCCGGCGATGAGGACGTCGGTTTCGAGCACAGTTCTTTCCCCTCAGAAGTTTTCGGGCCACGGCAGGGAGCCGGCGCGGATTTCGGCGGCCGTGCGGCGGGCCCAGTCGAGCTCGGCCTGCCACGCGTGCCGCACGAACTCGACCTCGATCATGAACAGCCGCGGCGCCCCCTTGCCGACCGTCTCGGCCAGCGCCGTGTCGGCGCCCTCGATGCGTCCGGCCAGGTGGCGCGCCCGTTCCTCCAGCGCGTCGGCGGCGCGATCCGGGCCCAGCGCGCCGAGGTAGCTCACCGCCGCGACGAACTTCGGGTACTCCGCGACCGGTTCGCGCACCAGTTCGTCGAGCCACGCGATGAACTCCTGACGGCCTAGTTCGGTGTGCGCGTAGACGGTCCGTTCCGGCCGGTTGCCCTCGCGGACGGTCTCGACCGGCTCGATCCAGCGGTGCTTCGCCAGCGACTCCACGGTGTCGTAGAGCGAACCGGGGTTGATCTTGAAACTCGTGTCCTTGTACCGCTCGCGCAGCGTGGACGCCATTTCGTACGGGTGCATCGGGCGTTCCAGCAGCAAGCCGAGCAGCGCCAGGGCGAGGGTGTTGCGAATCTTGCGCGCCACTAGTCGCTCCCTATCAGTCGGATCCGACTATAGCGACTAGAAGCGCGTGTTCGCCAGCCAGTGCCGGAACAGCACCGCGTCGCCGGAGACGCCGATCCGCGGGTCGTCCGCGGCGAGGCGCCCGGTCAGCGCGAGCAGCAGGTCGGCGGCCCGGCCTTCGACGACGACGTCGGCCGCGGCGGGCTCGTGGCTCACTTCGACCGCTGACGGCGTCCGCCGGATCAGCCAATCGAGGTCCGGTTCGGTCGCGTGGAACAGCAGCGTCTCGCCGGCGCCACGCAGCGACGCCCGGTCCAGCGCCGGGTGCGGCTGCCGCGAAAAGACGGAGACCAGGCCGAGGCCTTCGGTGATCCCGTCCGCGGCGAGTTCGGCGTCGACGTCGTACGGCTGGCCGGTGGCGAGCGCCGCGTCCGCGCGGTGGACGACCGTCTCATGGGTCAGCCGCCGCGTCCAGAACCCGGCGCGGCGATCGGGCGTCCAGGTCGACGTCGGGGTCTCGGGGCCGACCTCGGTCACCGCGGCCACGAGCCGCTCGGCGCCGTCGCGGAGCCAGCCGCCGAGGCCGGCGAACCCGGGTGGGTCGTCGATCGTGACGGCCTCGAACGGCACGTACCCCGCCGGTCGGCTCGCGATGATCACGGCGGACTTGTGGTACGCCACCCCGACGTGCAGGCTCAGGTCGCACAGTGTCCACTCAGGACACGTCGGGACGCGCGAATCCGGTTCGGCGCCCGCGATCGTCGCCCCGAACCGCGCCGCTTCATCGACGAGTGCGACGGCCAGCCGGTCGTGGCTCAACGACGTCATCCGGCCACGGTAGCCCTTCGCGCGGCGGCCATGGGGTCATGATCGGCTGCCCCAACGGGCGTCCCTTCCGTAGGGTGGCGAGGTGACGGGTGATCTGAAACGGGCCCGCCTGGGGGTTTCGGTCGTGTTCGCGGTGTGCGGTGCCGCGTTCGCGACCTGGCTGGCCCGGGTGCCGGCGGTGCAGGAACAGCTGGGACTGAGCACGGGCGCGCTGGCGACCGGCCTCTTCGGCCTCGCCGCCGGCTCGGTGCTGGCGCTGCTGGGCGCGGGCGCGCTGCTGACCCGGATCGGCAGCCGCGCGGCCGTCGTGCTGGGGGCGGTCGTGCTGTGCGCGGGACTGCCGCTGGTCGCGTTCGCCTGGTCGGCGCCGGTGTTCGTCGCCGCGCTCGTCGTGCTCGGCGTCGGCAACAGCCTGCTCGACGTCGCGATGAACGCGCACGCCGCGCGCGTCGAGGAGGGTTACGGGCGGCCGATCTTCGCCGGCTTCCACGCCTTCTGGAACATCGGCGGCCTCGCCGGTTCCGGCGTCGATGCGCTGATGGAGGCCGCGCACGTCCCGGTGTCGGTGCACTTCCCGCTCGCCGGCGCGGCGCTGCTCGCGCTCGCGCTGTGGGCGGCCCGCACCCGGTTCCTCACCGGCGCCGACCGCGGCCAGGGCGAAGCGGCGTTCGCGTGGCCGAGCCGGGCGCTGGTGCCGCTGGGCGTGCTCGCGTTCTGCGGGTTCGTCGCCGAAGGCGCGGTCAACAGCTGGAGCGCGGTCTACCTCGCCGACGTCACCGGCGCGACACCGGCGTTGGCCTCCCTGGGCTACTTCGCCTTCTCGGCGACGATGATCGCCGTCCGCCTGGTCGCCGACCGCGTCGTGGCGCGCACGGGCCCAGTCGCTTTCGTCCGCGTCGCGGCGGCGGTCGCGGTGCTCGGGTTCGCCGTGGTCCTCGCCGCGCCATGGCCGGTTGCGGGCGTGCTCGGCTTCGCGGTGGTGGGGCTCGGCGTGGCCGGGATCGTGCCGATCGCGTGGAGCGCGGCGAGCCGGAAGCAGGCGGACGCGCCGGGCCGCGCGGTCGCCGCCGTCGCGGCGTGCGGCTACCTGGGCTTCCTGGTGGAGCCGGCGCTGGTGGGCGCGCTGGCGACCCGCGTCGGCCTGCACTGGGCCCTGTCGTCGGCGGTCGTGGTCACGTTCGGGATCGTGTTCCTCGCGCCGTCGTTGCGGGTCCGGTCACGCCAGTCGCTCCCGCAGTAGCCGCCGGAGGGCTTTTCGGTTGCCGCTCGCTTCCACCAGGCCGCTCTCGATCGCGGCGTCGAGGTCCGTCGGATCTTCGAGCAGCGCGTTCAGCGTCGGCGGGTCGGTGCGGATCGCGGCGTCCGGCGCATCGGGCGCACCGGGCTCGACGCTCAGGCGGCCCGGCTCGGTGCGGACCGTCCACACGCGAGCGTCGAGCTCGACGCGGTAGCAGGCGGCGCGGCGGGGACGCGCGCCACCGCGGAGGAACAGCAGCACGGACGTCGTGCCGAGGTGCGCGTCCGGTGGTCGCGGAATGCCGCCACCCCAAGCCCCGAGAGCGAGCACGACGGGTTCCAGCTCACGACCCCAGCCGGTCAGCTCGTAGACGGTGGATCCGGCCGGCGGCGGCAGTTTCCGCCGGACGACGACGCCGTGGCCTTCGAGTTCCCGGAGCCGGTCGGTGACGAGGTTGGAACTGGCACCCGGCAGCGCGCGCCGGACGTCGGAGAACCGTTGCGGCCCAAGGAGAAGCTCGCGCACGACGAGCAGGGCCCATCGTTCCCCGACGACGTCCAGCGCGCGGGCGATCGTGCAGGCGTCCCCGTAGCTGCGGCTCGTCGGCATACTTTCAAAGTACAACTCCGGGGTTGTTTTTAACAACTAGACGGGCGTACGGTGCCGCTATGAGCCGACCTGTCGTGCACTTCGAGATCATCGGAACCGACCCGGCGAGCCTGCGCGGGTACTACGGCGAGCTGTTCGGCTGGGAATTCGACTCGTCGGCGCCGGTGTCGGCCCAGGTGTCGGAACCCGGCTACGGCTTCGTCGAGTCCGGCACCATCCCGGGCGGCATCGGCGGCGGTACGGGGTATGAGAGCCACGTGGTGTTCTACGTGGGCGTCCCGGACGTCGCGGCGGCGCTGGCGGAGGCCGAGCGCCTCGGCGGCACCCGCCGGCTGGGCCCGGATCGCGCGCCGGGCCGCGATCTGGTGGTCGCCCAGTTCACCGATCCGCAGGGCAACCTGGTGGGCCTGGTCGGTCCGGCTTGACCTCCACCGAGCTGGAGCTTCGAGACTGACGGGATGACGATCTGGATCTGCGGCACCTGCGGCGTCGAACACCCCGACACCGAAGAGCCGCCGCCCGGCGACTGCGCGATCTGCGCCGACGACCGGCAGTGGGTGCCCGCCTCGGGACAGGTGTGGACGACGCTCGCCGAGCTCGACGGCCGGCCGATCGTGCACGAAGAACCCGAGCCCGGCCTGCACCGGTTCAACCGCGAGCCGCCGTCCGGCATCGGCCAGTGGACGCACCTCGTCCGGACCCCGCACGGCAACCTGCTGTGGGACCCGCCGAACCACCTCGACCCCGCGCTGGCCACGGTGCTCGAAGAGCTGGGCGGGGCCGCCGTGATCGTCGCGAGCCACCCGCACATGTACGGCTCGCAGGTCGGCTGGAGCCACCGGCTGGGCCGCGTCCCCGTGCTGGTCCACGCCGCCGACCGGGCGTGGGTGCGGCGGGAGGACCCCGTCATCCGGGACTGGTCCGGCACCGAAGAGGTACTGCCCGGGGTGACCCTCGTCGAAGCGGGCGGGCACTTCCCCGGCGCGGCGGTCGCGCACGTCGATACCGGCACCGGCGGCTTCCTGCTGACCGGCGACACCATCCTCCCGGTCCCCGCCGCCGGGTGGGTGACGTTCATGCGCAGCTACCCCAACCGGATCCCGCTCTCCGCGGGCTTGGTGCGGCGCATCGTGGACCGCCTCGAGCCCTACGAGTTCGACCGCCTCTACAGCCTCCTCGGCGCCACGGTCCTCGGCGACGCCAAGAACGCCGTGCGACGGTCCGCCGAGCGGTACACCGCCTGGGTCAGCGGAGCGAACGACCACCTCGGCTGAGCCACGGGACTCACGCGGTCGGCCGGCCGGCTCCCGCGAAGTCGTCGCCGTCCCGGCGGTAGGAGTGGACCTGGACCGCCTGGCCCGTCTGCGGCGCGTCGATCATCTGCTGGTTGCCGATGTACAGCCCGACGTGGTGGATCTTCGTCGCCGGTTCGCCGTAGAAGATCAGGTCGCCCAGCTGCGGGTCGGTCACGTGCGGCACGCTCCGGAACTGCGTGTCGGCCGTGCGCATGAGCTTGACGCCGGCGCTCGCGTACGCCGCCGTCGTCAGGCCCGAGCAGTCGAAGCCCGGGTCGTTGCCGCCGGTGCCGTTGCCGCCCCAGATGTAGGGGAGGCCGATCTTGTCGATGGCGAAGTTCACCGCGCTCAGCACCGCCGCGTTCGGCGCCGCCGAGCCCTGGCCGACCGTGCCGTAGACGTTGACCGTGGCGAGCGTCCGGTGCAGGAACAGCGGCGCGGCCTGCAGCGTGCTGACCGAGTCCCACCAGACCTGGCCCTGGGACAGGTCGTGGCCGTCGGCGCAGAGCGCGCGGCCGGTGGTCAGCGCGGCGTCGTCGATGTTCTGGACATCGGGCTTCCCGCCGGCGTAGCTCGCCTGGTACTTGCTCCAGATCGACGGCGCCAGCTGCAGCGGCCCGGCGGCGTTCGCGGCCGAGACGACCTTGTTGTAGAAGTCGCGCACCTCGATCGTGCCGAGCGGCTTGTCCAGCACGCCCGTGGTGCCGAACTGGCCACCCTGAGCCCGCCCGTGGTCCGTGGTCACTTTTCCGACCGCGGCCAGCGTCACCCAGGAAAGGTGGCACCCGGGGACGTCCTTGCCGATTTTCGTCGTCGCCTTCGCGTAGCCGACCATCGCGCGCAGCGGGATGTCGAGCCACTGGCTGGTCTTGGACGCCCAGGCGTCGAACTCGCTCGCTTCGGGCACCTTCGGCGGCGTCGACGTCTGCGGCGGCGTGGTCGTTTTTACGACAGACGGCGAGGGCGACGACGTCGGCGTGCCGGTCGCGGCCGCGTTCGTCGTCTCCTCCTGCTTCGGCGCGAACTGCACGCCGACCACCAGCGCGGCGGCGACGACGACCACAGCGGCCACCACGACCGCGGCCTTCCGCCGGCGCGGCTCGGGCGTCTCTTCCGGCACGATCTCGGGCTCGTCGCTCACCGCGCGGCCCCGGTCAGCCGATCGAGGACGAAGCCGCGCAGGCCGTCGAGGTCGGTGTCCACCGCGACCTCGATCGGGCGGCCGGGGGAGAACTGCGGATCGTCTTCGCCGAGCCGCCGCCGGTCGACCAGGGTCTGCCCGCGCGCCGGGCCCAGCCCGCAGTCGACGTCGACGCGGTAGGTCTCGGTCCGCAGGATGCCCGGCGAAATCGCCTCCGCGACCGCGACGGCGTCGTGCATGACCATCCGGTCTTCGCCGAACACGCGCGTGTAGTGCTGCCGGTAGGTGGAGGTGAGGCCTTCGAGGGTGGCGCCGACCGGGCCCGAGGCCGCGAGCTTCGCCAGCCATTCGCCGTCGACGGCACAGCGGTGGGTCAGGTCGAGCGGGACCAGCACCACCGGGACGTCCTCCTCGACCAGCACCCGCCGCGCCGATTCGGGGTCGCTCCAGATGTTGAACTCGGCGGCGGTCGTGCTGTTGCCGAAGGTCACTCCGCCACCCATGATCACCAGCCGAGCGATCTTCGCCGCCGCGCCCGGGTGGGCCGCGAGCAGGGCGGTGATGTTCGTCAGCGGGCCGATCGGGGCGATGGTCACCGGCTCGTCCGCGGCATCGAGCAGGTCGAGCATGAGCCGGACGGCGTCACGTTCGTCGAGCGGGCGGCTCGCTTCGGGCAGCGTGTAGGAGTGGCCCGACAGGCCGTCGCCGCCGTGGACCTCCTTCGCGTCGCGCGGCTTGGAGTACACCAGCGGGCGCGCCGACCCGGCGGCCACGGGCACGTCCGCGCGGCCGAACAGCTCCAGCAGCCGGCGCGCGTTCGAAGTCGTGCGCTCCAGGGGTACGTTGCCGAACACCGACGTCACGCCCAGCAGGTCGACGTCCGGGGACAGCGCCGCCAGCGCGATCGCCAGCGCGTCGTCGACCCCCGGGTCGGTGTCGATGATCAGCTTCGTGCCCATCCAGCTCCCCTTGCCTGTGAACCCGTCCCGTACACAGGTTACGGTCACGGGCATGACGTCGATGTGGGGTGCGCCCGCGCTGTCGCGGGTGCGGGCCTGGCGCCGCGCCCGGCAGGACCCGCGGCAGGCGAAGTTCCTGACCGCCGACTCGCTGCGCTGGGTGCTGCGCAACCGCGCGTACACGCCCTGGTACCTCGTCCGGTACTACCGGCTGCTCAAGTTCCGGCTCGCCAACCCGCACATCATCCTGCGCGGGATGCTCTTCCTCGGGAAGAACGTCGAGATCCACTGCCGCCCCGGCTACGGGCGCCTGGAGATCGGCCGCTGGGTCCACATCGGCGACGGCAACGCCATCCGCTGCCACGAGGGTTCGCTGCGGATCGGCGACAAGTCCGTGTTCGGCCGCCAGAACGTGATCAACTGCTACCTCGACATCGAGCTCGGCGCGGCCACCCTGGTCGCCGACTGGGTGTACATCTGTGACTTCGACCACGTCATCGCGGACATCCACGTCCCGATCAAGGACCAGGGCATCGTGAAGTCGCCGGTCCGCATCGGCCCGGACACGTGGCTCGGCACCAAGGTCAGCGTCCTGAAGGGCACCCGCATCGGCCGCGGCAGCGTGCTGGGCGCGCACGCGGTCGTCCGTGGTGACATCCCGGACTACTCGATCGCGGTCGGCGCCCCGGCCCGCGTCGTGCGCAACCGCGAAGAGGACTACGCGGCCGACGCGGCTCGTCGCGAAGCCGTCGCCGACATGGCGCGGAAGGCCAACAAAGCGCTGCAGAAGACCCTCGAGCAGTAGATCTACTCAGGCCGTTCGGCGCTTTTCCGGACAGACTGGTCCGGTGGGAGAGATCCGGACCGCGTGGGCCTCGGTCGTACTGGCGTTGTGCGCCGTGGGCCTGCTGCTCGTCGTCCCGTTCCTGGTGTTGCTGGGCTTCCTGGCGAGCATCCCGGTGTTCGGCGAGACGACCGGCGCTGCCGGCGGCTACCTGACCTGGGCGGCGGTGCTCGGCGTGGCACTGCCGCTGGTCGGCGTGGTCGTTTCGGTGACCACCCGCCGCCGCGGCTGGACTTGGTTCTTCGGCATCTGCCTGGCATTGGCGGCGGCGATCGCCGCCATTTCGTGGGCTGACGACCTCCGGCACGCCCCACCGCCCCCGCCGGGGCCGCGCCACTGCGTCGAGCGCAGCGGCGGCGGCAACGACTGCCCGGGCGGCTGAGTCACTCCTCGAACGTCATCTCCGGCGGCGGCCGCCGGAAGCCGCGGGTGATCGCGGCCAGGACGACGATGCCGATCGCCAGCCACACCAGCCCGAAGACCAGCGCGATGCCGTCGAGGTTGACCAGTAGCCACAAATCGACCACGGCGCCGATCACCGGGAAGACCACCCAGGTCAGCACGCGTTTCCCGGCGCGATCCCGCAGCCACGTCGCCAGCACGCTGACGTTGACGAACGTGAACGCGGTGAACGCGCCGAAGTTGATGAACGACGTCGACGTGCTGACGTCCAGCGACAGCGCGACCAGCCCCACCAGCCCGGTGAGCACGATCCCGAACACCGGCGTCGCGAACCGCGGTTGCAGCTTGCCGAAGACCCGCGGCAGCACGCCGTCCCGCCCCATCGCGAACATCAGCCGCGACGCGCTCGCCTGCGCGGCGATCCCGGACGCGAACTGGGCCACGACGAGCCCGGCGAGGAAGAACGACGCGAACAGGTTGCCCCCGATCGTCGTCGCGATTTCGAACGCGGCGGACGACTCGTCGGCGAACGCGCTGCCCGGGTGCGCGAGCTGGGTGAAGTAGGCCAGCACGATGAAGATGCCCCCGCCGATCAGCGCGGTCAGCAGGATCGCGCGCGGAATCGTCTTGCGCGGTTCGGTGGTCTCCTCGGTCAACGTCGTCACGGCGTCGAACCCGAGGAAGGAGTACGTCGCGAGCGCGGCGCCTCCTGAGATCGTGCCTAGCGTGCTGCCGGGGTGGAAGAACGGCTGCGTGCTGGCCAGCGAGCCGCCGACGTGCAGCACCTGTTTGACCGAAAAAACGACGAAGAAGCCGATCACCAGCAGCTGGAAGGCCATCAGGACGAAGTTGGCCTTCTCCGCGATCTTGATGCCCAGGACGTTGAGGGTCGTGGTCAGCGCGATGAAAGTGATCAACCAGATCCAATGGGGCACCGCGGGGAACTCGGCCGAGAGGTAGGCGCCGCCGATCAGCCAGATCACCATCGGCAGGAAGAAGTAGTCGAGCAGCACCGCCCACCCGACGAGGAACCCGGCGCGCGCGTCGACCGATTTCCGGACATAGGTGTAGGCGGACCCGGCGACCGGGTGCGTGGCGGCCATCTTCCCGTAGCTCGCGGCCGTGAACAGCATGGCGACCAGCGCCAGCAGGTACGCGGAAGGGACGGTGCCCTCGGTCGTCGTCGCGACGATCCCGAAGGTGCCGAGCACGATCAGCGGCGCCATGTAGGCGAGCCCGAACAGGACGACGCCGGGCAGCCCGAGCCGGCGCTGCAGCGCGGCCGGGGCCGCGGCCGTGGTGGTCATCGGTCGTCTCCTTCTCGTGGGCGCCAGCGGTCCGGCTCGATCCGGCCCTGGTAGAGCGGCAGGCTGAGGGGCGCGTCGTCCGGGGTGAACTGAGCCCACATGCGGTTGGTGCCCGCGGTGCCCTCACGGCGCACGCGGGCCACTTCGTCGAGGTCGATCGTGTGGGCGAGGACGCCGTGGTCGTTTCCCGGCAACGCGCCGAGGATGTCCCCCTCGGGGCCGACGAGCAGGCTGTCACCCATCCCGACGGGTCCGGCGGTGTTCACGCTGGCGACGAAGACCTGGTTGACGATGGCGTTCGCCCGGGCCAGCACGAGCTCCTGCGCGCGGTCCGGCGTCGTCGTCTGCACGGGGTTGAGCACGAGTTCAGCGCCCATCCAGGCGAGGTGCCGGGTCACTTCGGGGAACCAGGCGTCGTAGCAGATGGAGAACCCGACGCGTCCGGCATCGGCCAGATCGGCGACGACGAACCGGTCACCGGGGTCGTACGGCTCGTGCGGCCGCCACGGGAAGACCTTGCGGTACCAGCCGGCCAGCTCACCCCGCGGGGAGAGAACCAAGGCGGTGTTGAAGAGCTCGCCGTGGTCACCTTTTTCGCAAACAGTGCCGGGGGCGAGCCAGATCCCCAGGTCACCGGCCAGTTCGGCGAGCTCTTGCGTCCGTTGCCCGTGCAGCGGCTCGGCGGTGGCCCGCAGCTGAGCGGTGCGGTCGTCACCTTCGCCGTCGACGCCGCAGAGGTGCAGCTCGGGGAAGGCGACCAGTCGGCTGTCCGGAAAACGGCGAAGGACGTCCTCGACCTCGCCGGCGAACCCGGAGTCCCCGGCCGGCCGAGGCGGCGCCTGCACCAGGGCGATCGGCAGTGGTCGCGACATGGACGAAAAATAGTCCATCTTGAACAGTTAAACAAGAGTGCTCAAGATGAGCAGTTTGTGCGGTACGGTCGTTTCATGGCGACGGCAGACCTGAGCGCCCCCGCGCTGACCGGAATCCGGCGGCTGTCCGCACTCGACACCGTCCGCGCCCGGATCGCCCTCGCCGTGGAGCTCGGGCTGATGAAGCCGGGGGAGAGGTTGCCACCGAACGGCGAAATCGCGCGCGCCCTCGGCGTCGCGGAGATCACGGTGCGAAGGGCCCTGGAGTCCCTGGCCGAAGACGGCCTGATCGAACGCCGCCGCGGCCGCGCGGGCGGAACGCTGGTCGCCGAGCACCCACCGGCGTCACGGGTGAGCGAGGTCGGCGCCTACCGCGAGTCGGCGGGCGAGGTCCGCGAGCTGATCGACCACCGCCTGGTGCTGGAATCGGGTCTGGTCCAATTCGTGGCGAAACGGCCCCCGGACCTCGTGCGCCTCCGGGCCTTGGTCGCCCGGATGGACACGGTGCCGGACTGGGCGGAGTTCCACGAGCTCGACGCGGAGTTCCACCGGACGGTGGCCGTCCCCGCCCCACCGGCGGCGGTCGCCCAGTACGAGACGGTGCTGGCGGAGCTGTACCGGTTTTACCTGCCGTACCCGATGGAGAAGCTGCGCGAGTCGAACCGGGAGCACGCGAGCCTGGTGAAGGCCTTGGCGGCCGGCGACCCGAACGCGGCGGCGCGAGTGACGCGAAAGCACGTGGGCGGCCTCCACCGCACGATGTTCGTCGGCCTTGGCTGAGCTGCCCGAGCACCGGCCATCGCCATAAATCGACCACGGCCTCGGCTCCACGCGCCTGGTCGAAAACTGCCCACGCCCGGGCGGCGCGACGCCGCCGGTCGGGATTCGCCATGGCCCGGCCGCACGAGCCGCAGTCGAAATCCGCCTACGGTCTGGCCGCGCGAGCCCTGGTCGAATTTCGGCCACCGCGGCCATCCCGGCCGTTCGGCGGTGAGCATCGGCTGATCGGCCGATCTCCGCGCCGACCCCTGACCGGCAGCCTGAGCCTCATGTCGATCACCCGGTTCGCCGTCCCGCTGCTCGCCGCCGCGGCGCTGCTGCCCGCCGCGCCCGCCGTCGCCGCCGCCGGTGAGGTCGAGTGGCAGCTCTGCGCCACCGTCGCGAAGGGCTGGGATGCCGGGGACCGGCGCACCGAATGCGCGCTCGTTCCCGTCCCGCTCGACTACGCCGACCCGGGTGGTCCGAAAATCGACATCGCCGTCAGCCGGATCCGGGCCGGTGGGGTGCGGACCGGTGCCGTGCTGCTGAACCCCGGCGGGCCCGGGCAGTCCGGCCTCGACATGCCCCGCAGCATCGCCGACAGCCACGCCGGTGGGATCGGCGTCCACCACGATCTCGTCGGGTTCGATCCCCGCGGGGTCGGCTACAGCGCCGACGTCCCGTGTCCCGTCGACGTCCAGGAGCCGGACCCGGGCGTTCCAGACAAGGAGAAAGCCCGCAAGGCCGCCGAGCGGGCGGCCCGGGCCAACTGGCGCTGCGTCGCCGCCCATCGCGATTTCGTCCGGAATCTGACCACGCCGACCATCGCTCGTGATCTCGACCGGATTCGCGTCGCGCTCGGTGAGGACAAGATCGGCTACTACGGCGTCTCGTGGGGCACCGCGCTCGGCGCGCAGTACCGGACGCTCTTCGACGAGCACGTCGACAAGATGCTGCTCGACTCCGTCATGCCGCCGGACCTGAACGTCACCGCGATGGACGACGGCCAGGCGACCGCGGGCGAGAACACCTTCCACGACTTCGCCTCGTGGATCGCCAGGTACGACACCATTTACCGTTTTGGGACCACGGAGCCGGACGTCGCGAAAGCCCTGCTCGACCTGCGGGCCGAACTGACTGCTCACCCGCGCGGCGACGTGAACGGCGCGACCGTCAACGGCATGCTCGCCAACCCGCGCCGCGAATGGGCGGGTCTGGCCCGGCAGCTCGCCGGGATTCGCGACGGCGGTACGACTTCACCCGAAAGTGCGAAGCAACCCGGGCAGCTCGGCTGGGACGGCGAACCGCACGCGTTCAACCACTTCCAGCAGACCGCTCTGCTCTGCAACGAGTCGCCGAGCCCGCGGGACTTCGAGACCGTCTGGCAGCACCGGCTCGACCGGATGAAGCGGCTGCCGGTCGCGGGCGGCTACGGCCTCTACGAACAGCTCTGCGTCGGCTGGCCCCTGCCCGCGCGGCCGTGGGCGCTCACCGCCGGCAAGAGCCCGCTGCAGCTCGTCGGCCACACCTTCGAACCCGTCACGCCGATCGGCTGGGCGCTCGCGATGCGGCAGCGGATCGGCGGCGAACTCATGACGATCGAGGACGACGTCCATGGCTCGCTGTCGTCGCTGACCTGCGCGAACGCCGTTGTCACTTTTTTCGACACGGGCCGGACGACGTCGGCGTCGTGCGCCGGGGCGCCGATCCCGACGCCGTGAGTCAGATACGGGCGCGCAGCTGCTCGCGGACCTCCATCAGCGCGAAGCCGAGCAGGTTCAGCCCGCGCCAGTAGTCCGGCTTGGTCGCGTTCTTCTCCTCGCGGGCGAGGCCCGAGCCCCAGATGAGGTCCTTCTTCGACGCCTCGACGATGACCGCGTCGCCGGTGCCGAGCAGGAAGCGCCGCAGGTCGCGGTGTTGCCGGAATTTGGCCAGGTTGCCGTCGACGGCGATGTCGAAGCGGTGGCGCTCCCAGACGGCGGCGTCGAAGCCGGCGACCTCTCGGCCGAGCACCTTCGCCGTCTTCGGGTCGGGCGCCGACCGGATCAGCTCCGCCTTCTCGTGGTCGCCGAACAGGTCGGCCTTGGCGGCCATCATGTAGTGCTCGGCCGTCGGGTAGCTGACGCCGTTGTCCTCGAACGGGTCGAGCCACCACTGGCTCAGGCAGCTCGCCGTCAACCGCCCGGACGTCGAGGGCGCGTGCCCGTAGAACAGCAGGTATTCGGGCTCCGCACCCTCGTGGACCTTTTCGCGCAACGCCTCGACACTGCGGATCCCGTCGACCTTCACCATCCGCCTAGTGGACCACAACCCTCAGAGCAGGAAGTGGAACAGGGGGCTGCCCGGCTCGATCCGCTCCACCTGCAGCGGGCTCGCGGCCATCCGCACCAGCAGTCCGGGCAGGTCGGACGGCCGCGCGATCTCGACACCGACCAGCGCCGGGCCCATCTCGCGGTTCGTGCGCTTGACGTACTCGAAGCGCGTGATGTCGTCCTCGGGGCCGAGCACCTGCTCGAGGAACCGCCGCAGCGCGCCCGGCTCCTGCGGGAAGCCGACCAGGAAGTAGTGCTTCAGCCCTTCGTGCATCAGCGAGCGTTCGAGGATCTCGCTGTAGCGGCTGACGTCGTTGTTGCCGCCGGAGACCACGACGACGACCGTCTGGCCCGGCTCGACCTGGACCACGGACCCGAGCGAAGCCGCGGCCAGCGCGCCTGCGGGCTCGGCGATGATGCCGTCGGACTGGTACATCGCGAGCATCTCGGTGCAGATCGCGCCCTCGGCGACCGCGGTCAGCTCGGCACCGCTGTCGCGGATCAGCGGGTAAGTGACCGCGCCGGCTTCGCGCACCGCGGCGCCGTCGACGAACGTGTCGAGCTCCGGCAGCCGGACCGGGTGGCCGGCGGACAGCGCCGCCGCCATGCACGCCGCGCCCGCGGGCTCGACGCCGACGACCCGGACGTCCGGGTGCCGTTCGCGCAGCCAGCTGCCGACGCCGGCGAGCAGCCCGCCGCCGCCGACCGGGACGACCACGACGTCGGGGACGAAGCCGAGCTGCTCGATCACCTCGGACGCGACCGTGCCCTGGCCGGCGACCGTGCGGACGTCGTCGAACGCCGGTACCAGCGTCGCGCCCGTGCGCTGGGCGTCCTCGTTGGCCGCGGCGAAGGCGTCTTCGTACGTTTCGCCGACGACGATGACCTCGATGTGCGCACCGCCGAGCGTCGCGATGCGCTCGCGCTTCTGCCGCGGCGTGGTGCCCGGGACGTACACGCGGCCGTTCGCGCCGAGCCGCCGGCACGCGTACGCGACGCCCTGGGCGTGGTTGCCCGCGCTGGCGCAGACGACCCCGAGGGCGCGGGTGGCTTCGTCGAGCTGGACGATGAAGTTGTAGGCGCCGCGGATCTTGTACGACCGGACGGTCTGCAGGTCTTCGCGCTTCACCCAGACCTGGGCGTCCACCCGGGACGACAGCCGCGCGCTGGGCTCCAGCGGCGTCCGGGTCACCACCCCGGCCAGCCGCTCGGCGGCCGTTTCGATGGTCGCCGCGGTCACCGTGTCGATGTCGTGCACCCCGATGAATCTACGACTCGCGCGTCCCGGGCAACCTGCCGGGCTCCCGGGCGCATCAAAGGGGTGACGAACAGGATGGGGGACGCCGGTGGACGACTTCACCGAGTACGTGACCGCCCGCGCGGGCTGGCTGCGCAAGGTCGCGTACTTGCTCTGCGGCGACTGGCACCGGGCCGACGACCTGGTGCAGTCGGCGATCACCAGGCTCTACGCGAACTGGCCACGGGCTTCGCGGGCGGACAACCTGGACGGCTACGCGCGCCGGACGCTGGTCAACACGTTCCTCGCCGAACAGCGGACGTCGTGGTGGAAGCGGGTGGACCTGCGCGGCACCGAGCACGAGCGGCCCGCGCCCGGATCGGACGTCGAAGCGGCGCTCGACCTGCGGGCCGCGCTGGACCGGCTGCCCGCCCGGCAACGCGCGACCGTCGTCCTCCGCTACTTCGGCGACCTGCCGGTCGCGGAGACCGCGCGGGCGCTCGGCTGTTCCGAAGGCACCGTCAAGAGCCAGACCTCGAAGGCCGTGGAGACGCTCCGCGAGCTGCTGGGCGAACCGATCCGGGAGGGACGAGCATGACCGACCACGAGCTGGCCACCAAGCTGAAGGAACTCGCCGACGTGCCTGCCCCGCCGCCGCGACTCGACCTCGACCGGGCGCGCCGGATCGGGGGACGACGCCGACGCGCGCGGACGACCGCGCTGGTCGTGGGCTGCGCCGCGGTCGTGACCGCCGGCGGGCTGACGGCGGTGTCGGTGTTCCGGGCCGATCCCGCGCCCGCGCCGCCGGCCGTCCAGCAGCAGCCGCAGCCCCAGTCCATCGCGCCGGCACCCACCGACAACCCGCTGGTGGCGAAGGCGAGCTTCGGCTGGCTCCCGGAGGAGGTCACCGGCGTCGAGTACGCCGCGGGCGGGCACGGCGACACCGCGCTGGCCATCGGCCGCGGTGAGCTGCCCCCGATGTTGTGGCTCACGGTCTCGGACCAGGAGCCGGCCCCGCCGCGGGATCTGAGCGGCGAGCCGAAGTCGATCCCCCAGCGCGTGGGCGGCCGCGACGGCCACTGGGTGACGGCGGACGCGAACGACCCCCTCAACCACGGCGACAGCTACCTGCGCTGGCCGACCGCCGACGGCCGCTGGGCGCAGTTGCACACCTACTACCTCGCCCGGCCCGACCTGCAGCAGGCGCTGGTGCGGGTGGCCGAAGAGGCGACGTTCGCGAACCGGGGCGTGCCGCTGCCGCTGCGCATCTCGAGCCTGCCGCCGTCGTTCCACCTGTCCGACGCCTACACGTCGCGGCGCCCGGACCAGGACCGCGTGCCCTGGAAGCTGGTGCTGCAGTACTCGGCGAACGGTGCGCTGGTCACGATCAACGTCGCCCCGCCGGGCGCCACGAGCAAGGACGGCCTCGGCGTGCCCAAGTGCGTGAAGAAGAACGGGCTGGAGGCCTGCGTCTCGATCGACAAGGAACAGGCCGCGGGCATCACGCCCAAAGAGCTCCTGAGCCGGATCACCCTGCTGGGACTCGACGAAACGAAGTGGACCCCGCACGTGATCGGCTGACCGGCCGGTCCCGAGTGGACGGTGGGCGGCGATCTGCCAGGGTGGGTGCGTGACGGAACTGCTCGTCGTGCTCGTGACCGGCTTCCTCGTGATCGCCGCCGCCACCGTCGTCGGTCCGCGGCTGGGGGTCGCCGCGCCGCTCGTGCTGGTGGTGCTCGGGGTGGCCGCGAGCCTGCTGCCCCTGTTCTCCTCGGCGCACATCGAGCCCGAGTGGATCCTCGAAGGCGTCCTGCCGCCGCTGCTCTACTCGGCCGCGGTGTCGATGCCCGCGATGAACTTCCGGCGGGAGTTCGGCGCGATCAGCGGGCTGTCGGTGCTGCTCGTAGTGGGCAGTTCGCTGGTGCTCGGCCTGTTCTTCGCGCTGGTCCTGCCCGATCTCGGATTCGCGTGGGGCGTCGCGCTCGGCGCGATCATCAGCCCGACCGACGCCGTCGCGACATCGATCGTGAAGCAGACGTCGTCGTCCCAGCGCGTCGTGGCGATCCTCGACGGGGAGAGCCTGCTCAACGACGCGACCGCGCTGGTCGTGCTGCGGACGGCGATCGTCGCGACGGCCGCGTCGTTCTCCTTCTGGGGCGCGCTCGGCACGTTCGCCTACTCGGTCGCCGTCGCGGGCGTGCTGGGCTGGGCCGTGGGACGGCTCAACCTGCTGATCCGGCGGCGCGTGACCGACTCGACCGTCAACACGGTCATTTCGTTCGCGGTCCCGTTCGCCGCTTCCCTGCCTGCCACGCTGCTCGGGGCGTCCGGCTTGGTGGCGGCGGTGGTCGCGGGCCTGGTCACGGGCATCCGCGCACCGCGGGAGCTCTCGCCGCGCAACCGCCTGTCCGACGCGCAGAACTGGCGGACGGTGGAGCTCGTCCTCGAGGGCGCGGTGTTCCTGACCATGGGCCTGCAGATCAAGGCCATCGTGGCGAACGTGCAGCACGACCACGGCGGGGTCGGCGCCGCCGTGGTCGTCGCGGCCATCGCGCTCGCGCTGACCGTGCTGGTGCGCGCGGCCTACGTCGCCCCGCTGCTCAAGTACCTGATCGCGCGGGTCCGGCACGGCGAACGCCTGCAGCCCCGGCTGCAGGACATGTCGGAGCGGATGAGCACGCCGGAAGGCAAGCAGCGGGCGTTCGAGGCGGCCAACTCGCGCGGGCGCAAGGTGTCGGAGCGGGACCTCGACCGGTTTTCGACCAGGGTCACGCGGGGGCTGGCCACCGTCGAGTACTTCCTGCGTCAACCGCTCGGGTGGCGCGAAGGCGTCGTCGTCGTGTGGGCGGGCATGCGCGGCGCGGTGACCGTGGCCGCGGCGCAGACCCTGCCCGAGGACACCCCGCAACGCTCGGCGCTCGTGCTCATCGCGTTCGCCGTGGCGATCCTGTCGCTGCTGCTGCAGGGCGGCACGATCGGCTGGCTGCTGCGCCGGCTTTCGCCGAAAATCGACCAGGCCGCCGCCGCGAAGCAGGCCGAGGCCGAGCGGACCCAGATCTTCGAGCTGCTGCGTTCGAGCGTGGAAGACGTCCCGAAGCCGCCGAAGCGCGAAGGCGATCCGGTCCAGGCGGACTTCGACGCGGCGATGCGCTACCAGCTGACGATCCTGGACAAGCAGCGCACCGCCCTGCTCGACGCCCGCGACAACGGCACGTTCGACGCCGACGTCCTGGCGAACGCGCTGGTCAACCTGGACGCGACGCAGATCGCGCTCGAGATGCGCGGCAAGCCGGCTGACTGATCGTCACCCCTTCGGCACGGCCGGGTAGGGGACGAACGTGCTGGTGTTCTCGTCCACGGTCAGCTGCTTGCCGATCGTCGGGAACGCGCGTTGCGAGCACGCCGGGCGTTCGCAGACTTTGCAGCCCATCCCGATCGGCGTCGCCGCGGCGGGCTCGTCCAGGTCCAGGCCCGTCGAGTAGACGAGCCGGCCCGCGTGGCGGAGTTCGCAGCCCAGTCCCACGGTGAACGTCTTGCCGGGGCTGCCGTAGCCGCCGATGTTGCGCGAGATCGTGCGCGCGATCCAGAAGTAGCTTTTGCCGTCGGGCAGGGTCGCGATCTGGGTGAGGATCTTGCCCGGCTGGGTGAACGCCTCGTAGATGTTCCACAGCGGGCAGGCCCCGCCGACGCGGGAGAAGTGGAACCCGGCCGCGGACTGCCGCTTCGACATGTTCCCGGCCCGGTCCACCCGCACGAACGAGAACGGCACCCCGCGCTGCTTCGGACGCTGCAACGTGGACAGCCGGTGGCACACGGTCTCGAAGCCGACGCCGAAGTGGTCGCAGAGCCGCTCGATGTCGTAGCGGAACCGTTCGGCCGTCGCCAGGAACGGCCCGTAGGGCAGGATCAGCGCCCCGGCGAAGTAGTTCGCCAGGCCGACGCGGCCGAGCGAGCGCGCGGCCGGGCCGGAGAACGCCCACGAGTCGGCCAGCTCGGTGATCAGGTCGTCGTACTCGAGCAGCGCGATCTGCGATGCCATCCGGAACGCCTGCTGCCCGACCCGCAGGCTCGGCGCCAGTCGCAGCACCCGCGTCACCGGCTCGTAGCGGTGCTGCTGACCGGCGGATTCGTCGAGGCCGTCGCTGGTCACCTCGACGCCGTAGCGCTGCCAAAGCCGTTCCTTCAGCGAGCCCAGTACCTGACCGCGCTGCAGCGGGATCTCCGCGGCCATCTTCTCGGCGCGTTCGTCCAGCTCGGCGACGTAGTTCTCGCGCTCGTAGAAGAAGTCGCGGACCTCCTCGTGCGGCAGCGGCGCGGCGGCGCTGCCGTGCAGGCCCAGGCCGTTTTCCGTGGTCAGCGCGGCGGTGCTCTCGACGGCGTTGCGGTAGCTGCGGTGCAGCTTGACCAGCGCCTGCGCGATGGCCGGCAGGTTCGTGGCCAGGTCGTTGAGCTCGCCGGTGGTGACGTCGACGCCGAGCACCTCGTCGAGCAGCGCTTCCTTGACGTCGGCGACCAGCCGGGAGGTGTCGTTGTTGGCGAAGAACTCGGTGTCGACGCCGAAGGCCTGCGTGATCCGCAGCAGCACGGGGACGGTCAGCGGACGCGAGTTGTGCTCGATCTGGTTGAGGTAGCTGGGTGAGATCTCCAGCACACGGGCCAGGTCGGCCTGGCTCATCGAGCGGCTTTCGCGGAGGTGCCGCAACCGCGCGCCGGCGAAAGTCTTCTCCATTCGAGCCCTCCTTCCCGGAAGGTTTCCGGCCCTGAACGGTTACGTGAACGGTCAAGAACGCGGATTTTCGATCACTTGCGAACCGGACGATTCGCAACCTTTGCAAAGAGCGTACGTACCCTTCGCACAAATTGGCAAATTGGCCAACTGGACTGGATTTCCCCTGGCGTGTGAGGGTCAGACCAGGCAAGGCGAGCAATCGCAAACTTCGCAACACCGGGAGTACCGATGACGGAACAGGCCAAGCAGGCGGCCGCGGAGCTGGCGGCGCAGTGGGCGAACGACCCCCGCTGGGCGGGCGTGCAGCGCTCCTACTCGGCTGAGGACGTCGTCAAGCTGCGCGGCAGCGTGGTCGAGGAGCACACCCTGGCGCGCCGCGGCGCGGAGAAGCTGTGGAACCTCCTGCACACCGAGGACTACGTTCACGCGCTCGGCGCCCTCACCGGCAACCAGGCCGTCCAGCAGGTCCGCGCGGGCCTGCAGGCCATCTACCTGTCCGGCTGGCAGGTCGCGGCCGACGCCAACCTGTCCGGCCAGACCTACCCGGACCAGAGCCTCTACCCGGCCAACTCGGTCCCGGCCGTGGTCCGCCGCATCAACAACGCGCTGGGCCGCGCCGACCAGATCAACTGGGCCGAAGGCAACACGGACATCGACTGGTTCGCCCCGATCGTCGCCGACGCCGAGGCCGGCTTCGGTGGCCCGCTCAACGCGTTCGAGCTGATGAAGGGCATGATCGCCGCCGGCGCCGCGGGCGTGCACTGGGAAGACCAGCTCGCGTCCGAGAAGAAGTGCGGCCACCTCGGCGGCAAGGTCCTCATCCCGACCAAGCAGCACGAGCGCACGCTGAACGCCGCCCGCCTCGCCGCGGACGTGCTGAACGTGCCGTCGCTGATCGTCGCCCGCACCGACGCGCAGGCCGCGACGCTGCTGACCAGCGACGTCGACGAGCGCGACCAGCAGTTCCTCACCGGCGGCCGCACCGCCGAGGGCTTCTACGAGGTCACCAACGGCATCGACCCCTGCATCGAGCGCGGTCTGGCCTACGCCCAGTACGCCGACCTGCTCTGGATGGAGACCTCGGAGCCCGACCTCGAGGTGGCGCGCAAGTACGCCGAGGCGATCAAGGCGAAGTTCCCGGACCAGATGCTGGCCTACAACTGCTCGCCGTCGTTCAACTGGAAGAAGCACCTGGACGACGCGACGATCGCGAAGTTCCAGCGCGAGCTCGGCCACATGGGCTACAAGTTCCAGTTCATCACGCTGGCCGGCTTCCACGCGCTGAACTACTCGATGTTCGACCTGGCGCACGGCTACGCCCGCGAGGGCATGACCGCCTACGTCGAGCTGCAGGAGCGCGAGTTCGCTTCGGAGAGCCGCGGCTACACCGCCACCAAGCACCAGCGCGAGGTCGGCACCGGCTACTTCGACAACGTCGCGACGGCGCTGAACCCGGAGAGCTCGACCACCGCGCTCAAGGGCTCCACCGAAGAAGCCCAGTTCCACTGATCCCGGCCGCGGCCTGACGACGTCACCCCCCTCGTCGTCGTCAGGCCGCGTCCCTCCCTTCTTTTCCTTCCCTGCACAGCTCGTGGAGGCACCCCATGGTTGATCGGCTGAACTACCGCATCGAGGTCACCGGGCCGGTCGAGGGCCGGGCCGCGGAGATCCTGACCCCGGCGGCACTCGACTTCCTGGCCAAGCTGGACAACACGTTCGCCGGTCGCCGGCGCGAGCTGCTCGACGCCCGCCGCGTGCGGCGCGAGGAACTGCAGTCCGGCGAGAAGCCGCTCGGCTTCCTGCCCGAGACGCGCCGGATCCGCGACGACGAGTCGTGGCACGTCGCGCCGACGGCGCCGGGCCTCGAAGACCGCCGCGTCGAGATCACCGGCCCGACCGACCGCAAGATGACGGTCAACGCGCTGAACTCCGGCGCGAAGGTGTGGCTGGCGGACTTCGAGGACGCGACGTCGCCGACGTGGCACAACGTCATCGACGGCCAGATCAACCTCTTCGACGCGATCCGCCGCAACATCGACTTCACCACCGAGGCCGGCAAGCGGTACACCATCGGCGAAGAGCCCGCGACGATCGTCGCGCGTCCCCGCGGCTGGCACCTGGTGGAGAAGCACATCCGCATCGACGGCCGCCCGGTTTCGGCGAGCCTGGTCGACTTCGGCCTGTACTTCTTCCACAACGCGCGCCAGCTGGTCGCCCGCGGCGTCGGCCCGTACTTCTACCTGCCGAAGCTGGAGAACCACCTCGAAGCGCGGCTGTGGAACGACGTCTTCCTGATGGCGCAGCGCGAGCTGGGCATTCCTCGCGGAACGATCCGCGCCACCGTGCTGATCGAGACGATCACCGCCGCGTTCGAGATGGACGAGATCCTCTACGAGCTGCGCGAGCACGCGGCGGGTCTCAACGCCGGCCGCTGGGACTACATCTTCAGCCTGATCAAGAACTTCGCCGCGCACGGCGCCGACTTCGTGCTGCCGGACCGTGCGCAGGTCACCATGACCGTGCCGTTCATGCGGGCGTACACCGAGCTGCTGGTGAGCACCTGCCACAAGCGCGGCGCGCACGCCATCGGCGGCATGGCCGCGTTCATCCCGAGCAAGGACCCTTCGGTCAACGAGATCGCCGCCGAGAAGGTCCGGGCCGACAAGGAACGCGAGGCCGGCGACGGTTTCGACGGGTCGTGGGTCGCGCACCCGGGACTGGTCCCGATCTGCCGCGAGGTCTTCGACGACGTGCTGGGCGGCTGGCCGAACCAGCTCGGCAAGCTGCGTGAGGACGTCCACGTCACCGCCGAGGACCTGCTCGACGTGGCCAGCGCCGGCGGCGAGGTCACCGAAGCGGGCGTGCGCGCGAACATCAACGTGGCGCTTCGGTACGTCGACGCGTGGCTGCGCGGCACCGGCGCCGCGGCGATCCACAACCTGATGGAGGACGCGGCCACCGCGGAGATCGCGCGCTGCCAGGTCTGGCAGTGGATCCGCAACGGCACGAAGCTCGAAGACGGCACGGCGCTGACCCGCGAGCTGGCGGTCGAATTCCTGGACGAAGAACTCGCGTCGGTGCGCGCGGAGCTGGGTGCGGGCAACCGCCTCGACGACGCGTACGAGATCTTCACCGAAACCGCGCTGGGCGAGAAGCTGCCGAGCTTCCTCACCACGGGTGCCTACGCGCGGTACCTCACGGACGCCCGGTAGCAGGGCCCCGCCCGCCCCTACCTGACGAGGGGCGGGCGGATTCCACACTGTTGGGATGGTGTGGTCCGGACCGGCCCGGCGACGGTGGCTCCCCGTCGCCGGGCCGGTTCACGTTCAGCCCACTGCGTAGGCCCGGATCACCGTCTGCCGCACGGTGTTCCCGCGGTCGTCGCCGGCGCTCGCGCGCAGCGAGACGAACCCGGCCGCCGGGTTCCGCACCGCGACCGTCCAGTGGTCCCCGGTCCGGAGCACCGGCGCGGGCTGCCAGGTGCGGCCGTCGTCGGTGGACGTCTCGACGGTCAGCTTCGTTCCGCTGCCACCGCCTTGCCGCTCGACGAACGCCGGGAACGTGAAGACCCGGTTCGCCGGCGCACTGTTGCGCACGTCGACCGCCGGGTCGAACCGGGCGGTCAGCAAGGGAAGGGCCTGGCCGTCCGCGGCCGCCGAAGAGCGGAACGCCCACTCCGCGGTGACGTCCGTCCACAGAGGCCAAAAGTCGGTGTGCCGGTGGGCCTCGGCGGTGAGCCGGTACGCACCGTCGGCGTCCGGCACCGGGATCGTCGCCAGCGTCGGTTCCCCCGACGGCTCCACGGGGATCGCGACGCCGTCCTTGGTCAGGGTCACCGACCCCGTGTCGCCGATGCCGGACTCGGGCTTGCGCGGACGCCCGGCGGCGTCACCGAACAGCGGCAGCCAGAGGTCGAAGACGCCGTCCTTGCGCCACGCCCACGGCCGCGGCGGCTCACCCAAGTGCGTCGCGGTCAGCCCGCGCAGTGTCGGTCCGGCCACCGCTTTGTTCCAGCTCAGCTGGTACTTGCGCCCGGCGGCGACGTCGAGCTGCTCGGACAGCTCGCCGCGGAAACCGCCCGTCCACAGCGTGTCCCACTTGCCGGGGGAGTAGTACTCGACGCGTTCCTGTTGCGCGGCAACGGGTTGGGTGTAGCCGTACCCGACCATTCGGCCGAAGAACTCCCGCCCGGCGACGTACCGGACCTCGCCGGGCGCGTTGTCGTGGTAGGCCGTGCGCACTTCGGCGAGGTCGCGGGTTTTCGGCCGTTGCACGCGCGGAGCCGTCACCTGGCCTTCGACGCCGTCGGCGAGTTCGTAGCGGAAGCGCGGCGACGGCCGGCTGACCACTGTCGCCGAGCCGCGGCCCGTCTTCGCCAGCTCCATGAACCGCTGCGCGGTGACGCTGACCCCGCCCCACACCACCGGCAGGTGCAGTGCCGGCAGGCCGCCGCCGAGGACGGTGGTCCTCGTGGTGCCGCTGTCGACCGCGACCACGCCGAGTTTCGCGCCGGCGTTCTCGACGTTCACCAGCCGCCGGTACGCCTCGTCGACCCGGATGCCGAGCGGCAGCCGGACGACGACGAGTTTGCCCCGCGCGTCGATCCCGGCGAGGTCCTCGGGAGTGCCCTCGCCGCCGAACACGACCGGGAGCGTGCTGGTTCCCTCCCGAGCGGCCGACTCGAGCCAGACGCCCCGGACGGCGAACGGCTGCCCGTCGTCCGCGGTCACTTCCAGGTCCGGCTCGGTGGCCCGGCGTTCCTGGCTGAAGGCGAAGGTCGCCGACGACGTACCCGGGACGGTCGCGGCGAACGCCTCTTCGAAGCGCGGGTCGAGGTCGAAGCTGTTGGCGAAGACGCACGTGCAGCTCGTGATCCGGCTGAGCCGCTCGATGCTCTGGGTGCCGCCGCGCGCGGCCGGGTTGTCCGGCTCCAGCGACACCGGCTTGCCGTCACGCGCGTCCATGGTCTGCGTGAGCGAGTGGTCGAGGACCAGTTCGGGGTGGGTGATGAAGCTGTAGGACGGCTCCCGGCCCGGTCGCGGCGTCTCGATGACGCTGTTGACGACGTAGCGGCCGCGCGGCAGCCGGAACGTGCCCGGTTCGCCCTGGGTGAGCGTGCCGGTGTCCAGGTCGACGATCGTCACCGGCGGGTAGCCCGTCGGCGCCCACGGGTGGCCGTCGCGGTTCACCAGGCCGACGGTCAGGTCGTAGGACTCCGCTTCCTGCCGCATCGACACCGCGGTCCGCGTCGTGACGCCGTCGCCGCTCGCGGTCAGGACACCGGAGCGCGTACCCGGATTTCCATCCTGCGCGGTGAAAGTCAGCTCGACGGGGGTGCTCCCGCCGGCGGGAACGGTGACGCTCGGCGGGAAGCTGACGCCTCCGACGGACGCGCCCAGCGTCAGCGTGACCGGGGTGGCGCCGGAGTTGTACCAGGTGACGGTCGCTTTCGCGGTCGTTCCGCGGTTGGGCCACGGGAGGTACGCCGACGCGCTGCCGGTGGCGGTGACCGCGGTGGTCGTGGCGCGGGCGACGTCGACACGGCCGGTGCCGACCGCGGCCGGGCCGGCGTCGACCGGGGTGGCGGTGCTGGTCAGGGCCGCTTTGAGGCGGTCGGCGGTCCAGTCCGGGTGCTGCTGGGCCAGGATCGCGGCCGAGCCCGCGACGTGCGGCGTCGCCATCGACGTCCCGTCCAGCGCCTGGTAGCCGCCGCCGGGCCAGGCCGCGGTGATCGCTTCGCCGGGTGCCGCGACGTCCGGCTTCGCGGCGCCGTCACCGGTTCGCGGGCCACGGCTGGAGAACGGGCTGAGGAGGTCCTTTTTGGACACACTGGCCACGGCGAGCGCGCTGTCGGCCGCGGCCGGGGTCGAGACGGTTTCGTCCTGACCGAAGTTGCCCGCGGCGATGACGAAGAGCGTGCCGTACTGCCGGGTCAGCGTGTTCACGGCTTCGGACATCGGATCGGTCCCGTCGGACGGGCCGCCGCCGAGGCTCATGCTCACGACGCGGGCGTGCGCTTCGGTCACCGCCCACTGCATGCCGGCCAGGACCGTGTCGAGCGTGCCGTCGCCGGAGTCGTCGAGGACCTTGCCGACGGCCAACGATGCGTCCGGCGCCACGCCCTTGTACTTGCCACCGGAAGCGGCACCGGAGCCGGCGATCGTCGAGGCCACGTGCGTGCCGTGTCCCTGGCCGTCTTCGGCGCTGCCCTTGCCGGTGAAGTCCTTGCTCACGGCCACGCGGCCGGCCAGGTCCGGGTGCGTGCCGTCGATCCCGGTGTCGAGCACCGCGACGGGCACCCCGCGCCCGGTCAGGCCCGCCTGCCACGCCGTCGGCGCGCCGATCTGCGGCACGCTCTGGTCGAGGCTCGCGCGCACCTTCGCGTTCAGCCACACCTTCGCGTCGCCCGCCGCGAGCGTGGCGGGTTCCGCGGCGAGCCGGTTCCAGAACGCCGCGGCGCCGGACTTCGGCTCGTCGAGCGCGGTGTAGCCGAGCACGGAAGTCCGCGCGGCGACGCCGGTCCTCGCCGTCAGCGCCGGGCCCGCCTGGCGGACCAGCAGCGGCACGTGCGGGGTGCGTGCGTCGTCGTAGCCCTGCCGCAGCAGGCCGGTGACGTTGAACAGCTGCTCGTCGAGCCGTCCGGCGCGGACCAGTCCGGCGGCGTCGCCGGGCAGGACGTACTGGTCGCCGTGGCGGACGTACCGCTGGAACGGCACCGGCCGGTCGCGGCGGGCGGGCAGTACGCGGACGTCCGCGCCGCCGACCAGCACCTGATCGCCGGTGACCAGCGTGATCTTCGTCGGCGTGATGGACGGCCGGTCCACTGGAGCGGCCGCCGCGCCGGGTGCGGTCAGCACACCCGCGGCCAGTGCCACCGCGACGACCGCGGTGATCGGTTTCCTCATGGGATGGTTCCTCACTGTCGGAGTCCCTTCGGCTCGTGGAACGGGCCCGGCGCGCCCGCGGGTTGCCCGGATTTCGATCTCGGAGCAACCCCGGGGGCCGCGCACCCCGTTCGACAGGGTGTGGGGGCGACGAGGAGGAATCGGTGAAACGGTCCGAAGAAGCGGGGTACCGCGACTACGTGACGGCGCGAATGGAAGTCATGCGCCGCACGGCCTACCTGCTGTGCCGGGACTGGCACCTGGCCGACGACCTGGTGTCGATCACCATCGGCAAGCTGTACCGGCACTGGCCGCGGGCCCGGCAGGTCGAGCACCTCGACGCCTACGTGCGCCGGATCCTCGTGCGGACGTGGCTGGACGAGAAGGCCAGGGCGTGGCGGCGCGAGGAACCGGCGGAAACCCTGCCGGAGCCGCCGGTGCTGCCCACCGACGACGTCGTCGAGCGGCTCGGTCTGCTGGAGCTGCTGGACGCGTTGCCGCCGCGGCGCCGGGCCGCGGTGGTGCTGCGCTACTACTGCGACCTGTCCGTCGAGGAGACGGCCGAGGTCCTCGAGTGTTCACCCGGAACCGTGAAGAGCCAGACCGCGCGCGGGCTCGACTCGCTGCGCGCGCTCGTCGCCGCGAGCCAGAGCTGAAGGAGGCGCCATGAGCAAGGAACAGTTCGACGTGGCGATCGGCGTCGTGCCGCCGTCCACAGTGGACGTCGAAGCGGTGCTGGACCGCGAACGCCGCCGGGCGCGGGTGCGCCGCGTGGCGAACCCGTGGACCGCCGCGGCCGCGGGCGTGGCGGCGGTCGCCGTCGGCGCGGCGGTGGTGTTCGTGCCCGGCGGGGAGCCCGCGCCGGTGCTCGTGCCGCCGGCGGCGAGCAAGCCGCCGTCGGAGAATCCCTGTGCCGATCCGCCCTTCCCACCGCAGACCGGCGCACCGATCCCGGAGACTTCGGCGGCCGCGTCGAGCCGGCTCACCACGGTGCTGACGGCCGCGGTCCAGCAGCGGCTGGCCGCCGGCTCGACGCTCGGTCCCCACGAACACGGCGTCTACCCGAAGGGTGTCGCGCACGGTCCGCTGGAGTTCTTCCACGTGTTTTCGGCGCCGGTTCCCTTCGAAGGGGCGTGCAGCGGGGGCGAGGACTACTTCTTGTCGTGGGCCACGACGGCGAAGGGGGAGCTCAAGGGCAACGTCATGGCAGTCGTCACCCGGATCGGCGGGAACGCGACGCCCAGCACCGAATGCACTCCGCCGCCCGAGCGCACCGAGGGTTCGTGCCGGCGCCGGACCGGGCCGCACGGCGAGACGATCATCGAGAGCACGTTCACCCAGCCCGGCGGCCCGACGGTGAACGAATCGGACGTCACCAAACCCGACGGCACCGGCATCATCCTCCAGGCGGAGAACGTCGCGGGGGACGCGAAGCGGGGCGGCGCGCCCGACATGCCGTCGCCGCCGCTGAGCCTCGCGCAACTCACGGAGATCGCGCTCGACCCGGGACTGACGCTCTACCCCTGAGCGGCCAGCAGCACCTTCGCGGCTTCGCCGGCCGTGCTCGCCTCGCCCGGATCACCGGTGATCGCGGCGAGCACGGTCGCGCCTTCGACCAGCGTGAACAGCTGGTCGGCGAGCCTGTGGTCGGAAATCAGACCACGCAGGTACGCCCGCACCTCGTCCTTGTGCAGCCGGATCGCGGCGGCGACGCCGGGTGCCGGCTCGCCGAACTCGCCGAAGGAGTTGACGAACGCGCAGCCGCGGAAGCCGGGCTCGGCGAACCAGTTCCCGAGCCAGTCGAAGACGGCGAGCGGGTCGTCGCCGCGGGCGTGGACGAAATCGCGCAACGACTTCCGCCACCGCTCGTCCCGGCGCCGCAGGTAGGCCTCGACCAGGTCGGTCTTCGCCGGGAAGCACTGGTAGAGCCGCTTGAGCGAGACGCCGGAGCGCGCACGGACGGCGTCCATCCCGACCGCTTGCACACCGTGCGCGTAGAAGAGGTCTTCGGCGGCTTCGAGCAGCCGGTCGGTCGCTTCCGTGGAATTCATGACACCTGCCACTGGCGCGGAGAATGAGCGTTCTCTAGGGTAGCGGATACGCCGGGGAACGCACGTTCTCCGCGTCCGGAAGGAGCTGCCATGACCCCGCGCCCCCCGTTCCCGCCGTTCGACGAGGACACCGCCCGGCAGAAGGTCCAGGCCGCCGAAGACGCGTGGAACACCCGGGATCCGGAGCGGGTCTCGCTCGCGTACACGGAGGATTCGGTGTGGCGGAATCGCGACCAGCACGTCGTCGGGCGCGCCCGGATCGTCGAGTTCCTCACCGCGAAGTGGGAGCGCGAGCTGGACTACGCGCTGCGCAAGGAGCTGTGGAGCTTTACCGGCAACCGCATCGCCGTCCGGTTCCAGTACGAGTCCCGCACCGCCGGGGGCCAGTGGTTCCGCAGCTACGGCAACGAGCTGTGGGAGTTCAGCGACGAGGGCCTGATGCGACGGCGCGAGGCGAGCATCAACGACGTCCCGATCGAGGAATCGGACCGTCGCATCTTCGGCCCGCGCCCGGAGTCCGAACACGGCGTCCTGCTGCCGGTCTTCTAGGTCCGCCTTCAGCGGAACCGGCCCCTGACCCGCCGCGCGACGGGCATGGTCGAAAAATGACCACACCGGCGTTCGGCGGCGAAGTGAGCGACTTCTACCAGCGATTTCGCCGCGGCTACCCAGCCGAAGTGGCGGACGAGCTGGCCGCGGCGTTCGCGCTGAGTCAGGTCCAGGACGTCGTCCTCGACCTCGGCTGCGGCACCGGCCAGCTCACCCGCGCCCTGGCACCCCACGCGAGGGCGGTCCTCGGCATGGACCCGGAACCGGCGATGCTCGACCAGGCCCGCCGGGCGACGTCGCTGCCGAACATCAGCTGGCTGCTCGGCGCGGACACCGAGGTCAGCGCGCTGTTGCCGATTATCGGCCACGGCCGTCTCGCCGCGGTGACGGTCGCGCAGGCGCTGCACTGGATGGACCACGAACGGCTGTTCGCGGCCGCGCGCCCGCTCCTGCGCCCAGGCGGCGGCATCGCGGTGGTGACGAACGGCGTGCCTCTGTGGCTCCAGGACACCGCGTGGTCGGCCGCCGTGCGGGACGTCGTTGCGGCGTACCTGGGGACACCGCCGCACCGCACGTGCGGCACGGACGAGGCAAGCCAGCAGCGGTACGCGACGGCGCTCGCGGCCGCCGGATACGCCGTCGACCAGCGGGTTGTCGAATACGCGACAACGCTGACCGTCGAGGAGATCGTCGGTGGCGTTTTTTCGGCCATGAGCCCCGAGCAGCTGCCGGCCCCGGACGCGCGACCGGCGTTCACCGCCCGCGTCCGGACGGCGCTGGCCCCGCACGGCCCACTCCGCGAGGCTGTCCGGGTGCGCATTCTCCTGGGAACCCGCTGACCGGTCACTGTACGCGATTGCGTAGACACCCCTACTGTTCCGCTTATTGTTTGCCCGGGGAGCGGCGCGGATGCTCGCTGCGAGGCGCCCGTCGCGGCGTCGCCCCGAGGAGTCACCATGACCAGCAAGGTGGGAACGGCCGTCGCCGCCCTCTTCGTCGTGTTGTCGTTTTCCTACGGCGCCGCGGTGACCCCGGCCGGTCCCGCTGCCGGGCAGCCGGACTGCCTCCGCATCTGCCGCTTCTGAGCGGTCCGCTACCTACAGTTCCGGGATCCCGGCCGCGACCGGCTCGAACGCGTTGCCGGTGGCGATCTTCGGCCGCGGCAGCTCCACCGGTTCGGCCGGCTTGGCCCGCCGGTAGACGTCGGCGGTCGCCTCGGCGATCCGGCCCCAATCGAAGTCCGCGGCCAGCCGGGACTGCGCCGCCTTCGCCCGCTTCGCCGCGGCCGGCGCGTCGCTGAGCACCGCCGTCACGGCATTGGTCAATTCCGCGACATCGCCCGGACTGAACGCCAGCCCGGTCTCGCCGTGCACCACGACCTCGCCGAGCCCACCGGCGGTCGAGGCCACCAGCGGCGCCTTCGCGGCCGCGGCCTCCAGCGCGACGATCCCGAACGGCTCGTACCGGCTGGGCAGCACGACAGCGTCGGCGGCCGCCAGCGCCGCTCGCAGGTCGCGGTCGGAGAGGTGCCCGACGAAGTCGACCGCGCGCCGCACCCGCAGCTTCCGCGACTGTTCGACCAGCTCGTCGAAGTGTCGTCCTTTTCCGGCAACGACCACGCGCGTCCCGGGGTGACGACGCCGGATCCGGGGGAGCGCGGCGAGCAGGTCCTGCACGCCCTTCTCCCACTCGAGTCGTCCGAAATAGAGCAACAGCGGCGCCCCGGCCGGGCTGTAGACCTCCCGGGCGCGGGCGATCTCCTTCGCCGGTACCTGCCAGCCGCGTTCCTCGATGCCGTTGTGGATCACCGTGACATCGGCGGCCTCGACCTCGAAGAGGTACGCGACCTCGCGGCGCATGGCCTGCGAGCAGGTGATCAACGCGTCGGCGCGGTTGGCCAGCCACCACTCGACGGAGTGCACCTGCTGGTTCAGCGGGTGCGACAGCCAGCCGGAGTGCCGGCCGGCTTCGGTCGCGTGGATGGTGCCGACCAGCGGCACGCGCGCGGCCTCGGCGATCGCGATCGCCGGGTGCGCGACCAGCCAGTCGTGCGCGTGGACGACGTCGGGCTGCCAGGTCCGCAGCAGGTCCTGCGCGGCGCGGATCATGGCGTGCCCCATGGCCAGCGTCCAGGCGACGAGGTCCCGCTCGAACGTCACGTGCATCGGGTCTTCGGCGACCCGCACGATCCGCACGCCCTCGACGACGCGGTCGGTACGCGGGTGCGTCCCGGCGTCGGTGCCGGCGGCGTGACGGCAGAGCACCACGACCTCGTGGCCCTGGCGCACCAGGTGGGTGGCGAGCGCGTGCACGTGCCGGGCCAGGCCTCCGATGGCCACTGGCGGGTACTCCCACGACAGCATCAGCACACGCATGCGCAGAGGTTACTCGCGAGTCAGAACACCCCGGCGCGCCCGTGCTCGCGAAGTGTTCACATGTGATCCCGATCACTGGCGAGCGCGGCGAACTCTGCCACCATCGACCGGGATGACTCCTCCCGAGGGCACCGGCTGGCGCCGGCTCGACCCGCCCCTCCCAACCCCGTGGAGCGGCGACGTCGCTCCGGACAACGCGCTGCCCGAGTATCCGCGGCCCCAGCTGACCCGGCCCCGCTGGCTGAACCTGAACGGCGTCTGGGAGTACGCGGGCTGGCCGTCGTCGTCGGACGAACCACGGCCGTCCGGGTACGCCGAGCGGATCCTGGTGCCGTTCCCACCGGAGTCGGCGTTGTCCGGAATTGGACGACGCGACGAAGTCTGCTGGTACCGGCGGCTCTTCGAGGTCCCGCCCGACTGGGCTGGGTCACGGGTCCTCCTGCACTTCGGCGCGGTCGACCAGACGGCGAAGGTGTGGGTCAACAACCAGCTCGTCGCGACGCACGAAGGCGGCTACACGGCGTTCAGCGCGGACATCACCGACGTCCTGCGCGCCTCGGGGCCGCAGGAGCTGACCGTGCGGGCCGAGGACCGCACCGACATCGAGCCCTTCCCGGTCGGCAAGCAGCGCAACGCCCCCGGCGGCATCTGCTACACGCCGTCGTCCGGAATCTGGCAAACGGTCTGGCTGGAGCCGGTGCCCGACCACCGCGTCGACCGCCTCGATCTGACCCCGGACCTAACGGGCGTGACGGTGTTCCCGCAGGTCACCGGCGGCGCCGAGGTCGTTGTCGTTATTTCGGCAAACGGCGCCGAGGTGGCACGCGCGTCGGGGACGGCCGGGACGTCGGTGCGTGTAGACGTTCCGTCGCCGCGCCTCTGGACCCCCGACGACCCGCACCTCTACGAGCTGCACGTCGAGCTCCGCGACCAGCGCGGCGCGCTCCTCGACGAGGTCGGCGGTTACGCAGGCTTGCGGACGATCGGCCTGGTCCCGGACGAGCAGGGTCGCCCGCGGATTGCCCTCAACGGTCGTGTCACTTTTTTGCACGGACCGCTGGACCAGGGCTATTGGCCGGACGGCATCTCGACCGCGCCCACCGATGAAGCCCTGCGCTTCGACCTGGAGAAGACGAAGGAGCTGGGCTTCAACTTCGTCCGCAAGCACGTCAAGGTGGAGCCGGCCCGCTGGTACTTCTGGGCCGACACGCTGGGCTTGGTCGTCTGGCAGGACATGCCGTCGCTGACGGTGTCGTTCGACGGCCCGCCCGGCATCGCGCCGGACCCCGTCCCGCGGGCGCGGGAGCTGTTCGAGGCGGAACTGATCAAAATGATCACCCAGTTGCGGGCGGTCCCGTCGATCGTCGGCTGGGTGCCGTTCAACGAGGGCTGGGGCGAGTTCGACACCGCCCGTGTCGCGGAAATGGTCAAAGCCCTCGACCCTACGCGCTTGGTGATCGCGAACAGCGGCGTCAACTGCTGCTTCTCCCGCCCGGACACCGGCGCGGGCGACGTCTACGACGACCACACCTACGTCGGCCCGGGCGACCCCTCGGTCGACGACGCCCGAGCGATCGTCGACGGCGAGTACGGCGGCCTCGGCCTGATCCTCGACGACCACCGCTGGCCCGGCCCGCCGAACGCGTACGAAATGACGCCGACGCGGGAGCGCCTCACCGAGCGCTACGCGGAAGTGAGCGCGGCCCTCGAGCGCGTGGTGGCGGAGCGCGGGTTGTCCGGTGCCATCTACACCCAGACGACCGATGTCGAAAACGAGGTCAACGGCCTGCTGACGTACGACCGCCAAGTGGTCAAAGCGGACCCGGCAGTGGTCGCGAAGTGCGTCAGGGCGGTGATCGAGACGGGCTCGCGCTGACCCGCATTCTGCTGGTCAGCGGCGTGGTCAACTTTCGGCAACCGCTCTGATCAGACCGTCGCGCCCGTGGTCGAGTGCCGACAGCAGCGCGCCGCGCAGCGCCGCCGAGTCCGTCACCTCACCGGCTTCGACCCGGACCGGGCCGGGCGTCATCGCGCGGACCGTTCGCCGGATTTCGGCAACGAGGTCCGCCCGGCTCCCGGCCGGCCCGCCCAGCAGCACGAGGTCCGGGTCGACGATGGTGCAGATCGCGGCCACGGCCCGCCCGAGCGTCGCACCGAGCAGCCGTAGCCGTTCCGCGGCGACGGCGTCCTCGGCGGCCCGGTCGAGCGTGGTCGAAATTTCGCCAACGTCCAGCGACGGCGCGTCCGGCCGGCCGAACCCCTGGTCGGAGAGGGCGGCAGCCAGCGTCGTCCCGGAGCTGTCCAGGTACCCGATTTCACCCGCCAGCCCGTGCGCGCCCCGGACGAGCTGGTCGCCGACGTAGAGACTGACGCCGAGCCCCGCGCCGACGTAGACGTAAGCGAAGCTCTTCGCCTCCCGTGCGGCGCCCTCCCGTCGTTCGGCGAGCGCCGAAAAGTTGACGTCGTTGTCGAGCAGCACCCCACTCCCGACGTCGCCGGCCCGGAGCCTGCCCTCGGGGAACGGCGACCCCGGCAGCGCGACGACTTCGTGCGTGACCGGGTCCACCGGGTTGGCCACCGAGATCGCGGTCGCCCGCACCGGGCCCGTCCCGGCAGCGCTCGCGGCGGCGACGGCCGCCCGGACGGCGGCGGTGATCGGCCGGCCGGCCGGCGCGTGCCGCTCGGTGGCCAGGACGGCGCCGGTCAGATCGGTCGTCACCGTGCGGATGCCCTGCTGGTTCACCTCCGCAGCGACGACGCGACCGGCGTCGGCGGCCAGCTCGTAGAACGTGGCGATCCGGCCGCGGCGGCCGGTCTGGTCGGTGCCGGTGGCCCGCAGCGCTCCGGCCGTCTCCAGTCGCCGGACGGACTCCGAGATCGTCGGCTTCGAGATCCCGGTGGCCGCGGCGAGCTCGGCGCGCGTGGTCCGGCCGTGGACGAAGACCTGGTCGAGCACCGCGCGGTCGGTCATGGCCCGCAGCATCGCCAGGCGTGGGAGCGGCCGGTCGGGGTCGGACATCGCACCTCTTGTGGCGGGGAAGGAACTGGGGCTACCGTAGCCGGGACATTCTAGTAAGGAGTCCTAACCAAAAATGGAGGACGCCGGATGACCACCACCGAGCTGCCCGCGAACATGGCCGAGGCCGTCACGCGGACCAAACACGAGCTGCGCGCCCGGATCGGCGACGTCGCCGGCGCGTTCGCCGGGGTCCGGGACTGGATGCGCCGGGAGGTCGACGCCGTCGCCGCCGACCGGGACGCCTTTCCCGTCGTCCGTTTTCGCGACATCGCCGAAAACAACGTGCCGGGCCGGACGCTCGACGCGATCCGGCGCCGCGGCTGCGCCGTCGTCAAAGGCACCTTCACCCGCGAAGCGGCCGAGACCTGGGACGCCGAGCTCGCCGCCTACCTCGCGGACAACGACTTCTCCGGCACCTATCAGGGACCGGCCGACGACGTTTTCGCCGGGCTCGCCTCCGGCCAGCCGCAGATCTACCCCGTGTACTGGTCGAAGCCGCAGATCCAAGCGCGCCAGCACGAGCACATGGTCGCCGTCCGGCGGTTCCTGAACTCTTTCTGGCGGCACGAGTCCGAGGGCCGCGTCTGGTTCGACCCCGATCGCGACACGGCCTACCCCGACCGCATCCGCCGCCGAGCGCCCGGCTCGGCGTCGCTCGGCCTGTCCGCCCACACCGACTCCGGCTCGGTCGAACGCTGGCTGCTGCCCGCCTACCAGCGGGTCTTCCGGCACGTCTTCGACGGCGACTGGCGCGCCTACGACCCGTGGGACGGCGCCCACCGCACGGAAGTCGACGAATACCCGTCGACGGTGATGTGCTCGGCCTTCCGCACTTTCCAGGGCTGGACCGCGTTGTCGGAAATGCGACAAGGCGACGGCGTGCTGCACGTGGTGCCGATCCCGTCGGCGATCGCGTACGTCCTGCTCCGCGCGCTCCAGGACGACATCCCCGACGACGACCTCTGCGGCGCGGCCAACGGACAAGCGTTGCCGGTCAACGACAAGTACCACGACGACCTGCTGCCGGCGCTGACGTCGATCCCCGACGTGGAGCCGGGCGACACGGTCTGGTGGCACGGCGACGTCGTTCACGCGGTCGCCGACGGCACCAATCCGGATCGGTGGGGAAACGTCATGTACATCCCGGCGAGCCCGCATTGCCCGAAGAACGCGGCGTACGCCGAGAAATGCGGCCGCGCGTTCCTGACCGGCGCGAGCCCCGGCGATTTCGCGCCCGAAGACTACGAAGTGAACTGGACCGGCCGGGCCACGATCGACGACCTCAGCGCCGTCGGCCGCGACCAGCTCGGGCTGTGAACGGGTGCCGCGCCGGGGCGGAGGCCGTCGCCCCGGCGCGGCGGGCCCGCTACAGGTGCAACCAGAGGTGCAGGCCCAGCACGTGGACGTGCCCGTGGTGATGGTGGTGCCCGACGCACAGCAGCAGGCAGTGGCGGGCCTGCACGTCCGTGGTGGACCCCGGCGCGGCCGACGCGGTCCCCACCGCGGGGCCGGCCAGCAGCAGCCCGAGTGCCACGGGGAACGCGGCCAGCGCGGCCCGGCGTCTGGAGGTGGTCATGAAAGGGTCCCTTCTCCCGCACGTCGACGCCGAAATGGCGTCGTGAAAAGTATTCGGTGCGGTGAGGGGAAAACGGCAGGCTGATCACCCGCGATCCGCCCGTCCGGATCACGACAACCATTTTCGGTTGCGTTTGCGTGATACCCGAACGGCCGCTGTTTCCCGCCGATCCGGTGAATCCCGGCGACGGCGGGGGACCGGCGTCCCCCGCCGCTGTGTCAGGCCGGAAGCGCCGCCTCGATGGCCTTGACGACGGTCTCGTCTTCGGGCTCGGTGCGCGGCCGGAACCGCGCCAGGACCTCGCCGTCCGCGCCGACCAGGAACTTCTCGAAGTTCCACTGGACGTCGCCCGCGGCGCCCTCGGCGTCGGCGTTCTTGGTCAGCTCCGCGTAGAGCGGGTGCTGTCCCTCGCCGTTGACGTCGATCTTCTCGAACAGCGGGAACGTGACGCCGTAGGTCGTCGAGCAGAACGTCTGGATCTCGTCCGCGCTCCCCGGCTCCTGCCCGGCGAACTGGTTGCACGGAAAACCGACGACCGAGAAGCCTTGGCCGCCGAAGCGCTCCTGCAGCCGCTCGAGGCCGGAGTACTGCGGGGTCAGGCCGCACTTCGACGCGACGTTGACCACGAGCAGGGCCTTGCCGGCGAGAGAGCCCAGCGAGCTGTCCTGGCCGTCGAGGGTCTTGACCGGAATTTCGTGGATGCCCATGGGTCCCTTTCAGTCGTGCTTCAGCGCCCGGGCGTCGAGGTGCCCGAACGGTCCGTCGTCGGCGCGGTAGGCGGCGGCGAGTTCCGCCGCCCGCGCGCGGTCGCCGCGGCGCAGCAACCCGGCCAGCGCGTCGAAGCGCTCGGTGTGCACCGCCGCGCGGCGCCGGGCGTAATCCGCGGCGGAGTCCTTGGTGACCATGAACGCCCAGTCGCTTTGCAGCGCCAGCATCGCCTCGGCCACGGCCTGGTCGGCGACGGTGTCCCGGGCCGTTGTCGCCAAATCGGCAACGAGGTCGAGCAGCCGACGCTGGAGCGCCGCGTTGGCCTCGACCATGTCCTTGACCTGCTCGCCGTCCCAGACGCGCCAGTCCTTGCCCGAGCCCCACGACGACGCCGGCAGGTCGATCGGCTCACCGACGTGGCCGGCCTCGATCGCGCCTTTCAGCGTCGTCACCCGGACGCCGGCCTCGGGCAGCGCCCGCAGCACGCCTTCCAGCCAGGCCGGCCCTTCGTGCCACCAGTGCCCGAACAGCTCCGTGTCGTACGCGGCGACCACGAGCGCCTCACGCCCGTGGTGCGCCTTCAACGAACGCAGTCGCGTCACGACCGTTTCGACGAAGTCCTTGACGTGCCCCTGCAGCACGTCCGCGGCGAGCGCCGGGTCGTACGGCGCCTTGTCCTGCGGCTCGACCGTCTTGCCGGTGACCCGGGCCGCCTTCAGCCCGACTTCGTGCTGCCAGGTGTGGAAGTCGCGGTATGCGGCGTGCCCGGGGTAGCTGGCCTTCGGCGACCAGACGCGGTAGGTGACTTCGAGGTCTCGTCCGAAACTGACCACGTCGCTCGTCCCGACCGGCCGCGCGGCCCAGGTCTCGCCGCGTAGCGACGGCCCGTCGACCATGAACCGCCGCACGCCGGCGGCGGCGTAGTCGTTTTCCATGCCAGGCGCGTAACCGCACTCCGGTGCCCAGATCGCCTCGGGCCGCGACCCGAGCCGCAGCGCCGTGTCGGCGAGCCCGGCGTTCAGCGCGAACTCGCGCACCCGAGGGTCCAGCAGCGGCTGGAACGGGTGGGCGAGCGGGCCGCCGAGCAGCTCGATGGTCGAATTTTCGACCAGAGAGCGGAGGATGGGCGAGAAGCCATGCCGCCAGCGCGTGCCCAGCTCGTCGGCGGCGCGGACCGCGGTCCGGTGCTCGGCCGCCGCGAGCTCGCGCAGCAGCGGGTCGCCGCGCCACAACGTCGCCGCGTGCTGGGCGCGCAGCTGCCAGTGGCCTAGCCAGTCGTGGAACGCGCGGATGCTGTACGGGTCGTCGAGCTGCGCGGCGAGCACCGGCGTCACGCCCAGCGTCAGCACGTCCCGGCGCCCTTCGGCGGCGAACCGCTCGAGCAGGTCGACCATCGGCAGGTACGAGTGCGCCCACGCCTGGTACAGCCATTCTTCGCCGACCGGCCAGGTCCCGTGGTGCGGCAGCCACGGCAGGTGGCTGTGCACGACGAGGCAGAACGTCCCCTCGCTCATCGGCGCACCGCCACGGCGATCAGGTCGAGGCTCTCGTCCAGGTCGTCCCCGTGGATGTCGAACCCGGACGCCTCGATCGCGGCGACGTCGGCGAGCAACGCCGCCGGCCAGACGGCCTGGCCAGGCAGCTCGCCCATGACCACGTCGAGCTGGGCGTCGATGATCGAACCGCCGTACCGCTCGTCGAGTGCGCGCACGGCCTCGCCGTGGTGCAGCCCGTGCAGCGTCTCGACCTCGAAGCCGGCGTCGTCGAGCAGGCCGGCCAGCTCGGACGGCGCCAGCTCACGGGTGTGGAACGGGTTCAGCGGCGTGTCGCTGTCCGGCGTGAACGTCAGCCGGTTCGGCGTCGTGACCAGCAGTTTGCCGTTTTTCGGCAAGACCCGCCGGCACTCGGCGAGGAACCCCGCCTGGTCCCACAGGTGCTCGATGACCTGGAAGTTGGCCACAACGTCGACCGCGCCGTCCCGCACCGGCAGGAACGCCAGGTTCGCCCGCGCGACGCCGAGCTCGGGGTAGCGGCGGGCGACGTGCTCGGTGGTCGGCACGTCGTAGTCGAGCGCGAGCACCCGGCGGGCCGTCGTCGCGAGGAGGCTCGCGCCGTAGCCCTCGCCGCAGCCGGCTTCGAGCACCGTCGCGTCCGCGCAGTGGGGCAACAGTGCGGCGTACGCGGCTTCGTGGCGTTTGAACCAGTAGTTCTCCTCGGCGATGCCGGGGACGGTCCGTTCACCGGTGAGGTGCAGCGCTTCGGCCCGGGTGGCTGGGGTGGTCACCTGCGCGACCATAGCGGTGTCACGTCCGGCCCGGCCGTCTCGTTCCGTCGTCATGCAACGGACAACCACCCGCGTACTGCTCGTCTTCTTCGGCTTGGTCGAGGCCGTGGTCGGAATTTGGCCATTGATCTCGCCCATGGGCTTTTACCAGGACTTTCCCGGGTTTCGCACCGGCTGGGTCGCCATGGACGGTGCCTTCAACGAGCACCTCCTGCGCGACTTCGGCGGCCTCAACCTGACCCTCGCGGCGCTGCTGATCGGCGCCGCCGTGATCGGCACCACAGCCGTCGGGCGCCTCGCCGGTCTGGCGGGACTGCTGTTCGGCCTGCCGCACTTCCTCTACCACCTCGGCCACGTGTCGCACTTCGAGCGGATCGACCAGGTGCTGATCATCGCGACGACCGGGCTCGGCGTCGTGGTCCCGCTCGTGGTCCTGCTGGTTCCGGGCCGGCGGGTCAGCCCACCGGCGACACCGTGATGCCGAGCGCGCCCGGGCCGAGGTGCGCGCCGATGACCGTGCTCGCCTCGACGACCATGCTTTCGGCCATCGCGGGCACCCGGCGTTCGATCTGCCTGCCGATCTCGAGCTCGTGGTCGCTCGCGCCGAACCGGGTCACGGCGATGTCGGCGCGGAACCCGCCGGACTTCTTCACCGCGAGGTCGACCATCTTGGCCAGTGCCCGCCGCGTGCCGGGGACCCTGGCCAGCGGCGCGACCTCGCCGTCCTTGACCGTGAGCAGCGGCTTGATCGAGAACGCGGTGCCGATCATCGCCTGCGCGGCGCCGATCCGGCCGCCCCGGCGGAGGTACTCCAGCGTGTCGACGTAGATGAACTCGGTGCTGGTGGTGCACCGGCGTTCGGCGGCGTCGATGACGCGCCCGGCGTCCGCGCCCGCCGCGGCCGCCCGTGCCGCCGCCACCACGGCGAAGCCCAGGCTCATCCCGGTGGTGCGGCTGTCGAGGACGTGCACCGGGATGCGGACCTGCTGGGCGGCGTCCCGGGCCGCGCGGACGGTGTCGGACATGCGGCCGGAGATGTGGATGCTGACGATGGCGGTCGCGCCGGCGGCGGCCGCTTCCTGGTAGGTCCAGAAGAACGCCCCCGGATCCGGGGGCGAAGTGGTGAGGACCTGCCCCGATCTCAACGCGTCGATCACGTCGCCGCGGTCGAAGCGGTTTTCGTCGTCGAAGTGACCACCCATGTTCAGCTGGATCTGGACGACGCCGATCGCCCAGCGGGCGGCGACGATGTCGGGCAGGCAGGAGCTCGAGTCGGTGATGACGGCGATGCGCGCGGGCATGGTGGGGGAGGTTAATGCCTGACATCCACTGCGAGTAGGCCGTGGTTGGTCCGATTGGACGAACGGCTGTTCAAGTGGGGTAACCGGTCAACTACCGGGACGATGGTCCCACTAGATTGCGCATCCAGGTGAATGGCGTCACCTCGGCGGGTACTCAGCTCGGAATGGCCCTAATCTACCGGCCAGTAGAGCACTGACCCGTGGTCGTCCGCGGGGCACAACCGGGAGGTCGAAGCAGACCCATGACGAACATCGTTGTCCTGGTCAAGCAGGTACCGGACACCTACTCGGAGCGGAAGCTCAACGGGACCGACCACACCCTTGACCGTGAATCCGCCGACGCCGTGCTCGACGAGATCAACGAGAAGGCCGTCGAAGAGGCGCTGAAGATCAAGGAAGCGGGCGAGGGCGAAGTCACCGTGATCTCGGTGGGCCCGGACCGCGCGACCGACGCCATCCGCAAGGCGCTGTCCATGGGCGCCGACAAGGCCATCCACGTCTCGGACGAGGCGCTGCACGGCTCCGACGCGATCGCCACCGCCAAGGTGCTCGCCGCCGCGATCGCGAAGGTCGAAGGCTACGACCTGATCATCGCCGGCAACGAGTCCTCCGACGGCCGCGGCGGCGCCATCCCCGCGATCCTCGCCGAGCTGCTCGGCCTGCCGCAGGTCACCTACGCGCGTGAGGTCACCGTCGACGGCACGACCATCAAGGCCGTCCGCGAGACCGAGGACGGCCTGACCCGCCTCGAGGCGACCCTGCCCGCGGTGGTGAGCGTCGGCGAGAAGATCAACGAGCCGCGCTACCCGTCCTTCAAGGGCATCATGGCCGCGAAGAAGAAGCCGGTCGAGACGTTCACCATCGCCGACCTGGGCGTCGACGCGGGTGAGGTCGGCCTCGGCAACGCGTGGTCCACCGTGACCGAGTCCTCGCCGAAGCCGCCGCGCACCGCCGGTGAGAAGGCCGAAGACGAGGGCGACGGCGGCACCAAGGTCGCCGAGTACCTGGTCGGCCAGAAGCTCATCTGACAACGGCTCTTCGAGGAGGAATCAAGAACATGGCTGAAGTACTCGTCCTCGTCGACCACGTCGACGGTGAGGTCAAGAAGGTCACGCTCGAGCTGCTGACCGCCGCCCGCGCGCTCGGTGAGCCGTCGGCCGTCGTCGTCGGCCCGACCGGGACCGCCGCCAAGGCGAAGGAAGCGCTCGCCGCGCACGGCGCCGCCAAGGTGTATGTCGCGGAAGGCGACGACGCCGCGAACTACCTGGTCACGCCGAAGGTGGACGTGCTCGCCGCGCTCGCGCAGCAGGCGTCCCCGGCCGCCGTGCTCGTCACCGCCAGCGGTGAGGGCAAGGAGGTCGCCGCCCGCCTGGCCGTGCGCCTGGGCTCCGGGCTGATCTACGACGCGGTGGGCGTCAACGGCGACGGCGTCATCGACCAGTCCATCTTCGGTGGCGCGTTCTCGGTGAAGTCCAAGTCTGCGAAGGGCTCGCCGGTCGTGTCCATCCGGCCGGGCGCGGTCGAGGCCGAGCCGGCCGAGGGCGCGGCGGCCGAGGAGACCGTCGAGATCCCCGCGGTCGACGCCGCCAAGGCCACCAAGATCACCGGCGTCGAGCCGGTGACCGGCGGTGACCGTCCGGAGCTGACCGAGGCCTCGATCGTGGTCTCCGGTGGTCGTGGCGTCGGCTCGGCGGAGAAGTTCGACGTCGTCGAGAAGCTGGCCGACTCGCTCGGCGCGGCTGTCGGCGCTTCGCGTGCCGCTGTCGACTCCGGCTACTACCCGGCGCAGTTCCAGGTGGGCCAGACCGGCAAGACCGTGTCGCCGCAGCTGTACATCGCGCTCGGCATCTCCGGCGCGATCCAGCACCGCGCCGGCATGCAGACGTCGAAGACGATCATCGCCGTCAACAAGGACCCGGAGGCGCCGATCTTCGAGATCGCCGACTTCGGCATCGTTGGCGACCTGTTCAACGTCGCGCCGCAGCTGACCGAAGCGGTCGAGAAGCGCAAGGGCTGATCCAGTCCGCGAAAAGGGCCTCCCGGGACGTCCGGGAGGCCCTTTTCGCGGTTTCGGGACCTGAGAGAAGCCTGAGAACCCGCAATTAACTGAACGTGCACTGACCGGCCATCGGATGGCACTCTCCGCGGTTTCCAACTCGCGGGTACACCTTGACCATGACGACGTCACAGCTCCTCGTCAGCACTGATCAGGCGGGTGCAGAGCTCCCCGCGGACGCTCCCCGGTACTCCCTCCTCGTCGCCCACGCGAACGACGAAGTGGTCGCCGCGCAACGGCTGCGGCACCGCGTTTTCGCCGAGGAAATGGGGGCGCGCCTGCACACGCTCCGGCCCGGTCTCGACGTGGACGAGTTCGACGAGTTCTGCGACCACCTCGTGGTGCGCGACGACAACACCGGCGAGATCGTCGGCTGCTACCGGATGCTGCCGCCCGAGCGCGCCACGCAGGCCGGGAAGCTCTACGCCGACAGCGAATTCGACCTGAGCGCGCTCGACGGAATCCGGCCGCACCTGGTCGAAACCGGCCGGTCCTGCGTGCACCCCGACCACCGCAGCGGCGCCGTCGTCAGCCTGGTCTGGGCCGGGATCGCCCGCTACATGCTGCTTTCCGGCCACCGCTACCTCGCCGGCTGCGCGTCCGTCCCGCTGGTCGACGGCGGTTCCTTCGCCGCCGGCGTGTGGGACCTCCTGCGCACCAAGCACTACTCGGACGAGGCCACCCGCGTCTCGCCGCTGATCCCGTGGGACGCGTCGGAGATCGAACGCCCGGCGCGCGCGACGCTGCCGCCGCTGATCAAGGGCTACGTCCGGCTCGGCGCCAAGGTCCACGGCCCGCCCGCGCTGGACGCCGACTTCGGCGTCGCGGACTTCTTCGTCGTGCTGGACCTGCACAACGTCGACGAGCGGTACCTGAAGTTCTTCCTCGGGGCTTCGGCATGAGCCACGCCTGGATGCCGACGTCGCCCTGCGGTGACGGCTGCCTGACCGACGCCGACGCGGTGGTCGCCCTGCCGCGCCGGATCCTGCGCTTCGCGGCGGCGATCACGGCCGTTCTCGCGGCGCTGCTGTCCGCGCCGCTGCTGCTGGTGCCGTGGGGCCGCGAACGCCGGCTCCGGTTGATCTTCCGCGGGGTGCTGCGGGCGTTCGGCGTCCGCCTGGACGTCCGGGGCGGCGCCGATTTCCTGACCGCGCCCGCCGGCCGTGGCGCGCTGGTCGTCAACAACCACATCTCGTGGCTGGACATCGTCGCGATCAACGCGCTGCGTCCGATGCGCGCGCTGGCCAAGAAAGAAATCGCGGGCTGGCCGGTACTGGGCGGCCTGGTCCGCCGCGGCGGCAGCATCTTCCTCGACCGCGAGCAGCTGAGGACGCTGCCCGCCACGATGGCGTCGCTGGCCGACGCGTTGCGGACGGGTTCGCTGGTGAGCGTCACCCCGGAGGGCACGACGTGGTGCGGCCTGGCGTCGGGCCGCTTCACGACGGCGACGTTCCAGGCGGCCATCGACGGCGGTGTCCCGGTGCGCCCGATCGCGCTGCGCTACCGCCTCGCCGACGGCCGCGAGACCAGCCGCCCGGCGTTCATCGGCCCGGAGTCGCTGATCGCCTCACTCCGCCGGGTCGCCGCGCTGCGCGGCCTGGTCCTGGAGGTCCACATCTGCCCGGAGATCGCCCCCGGCCGCGCGGAGAACCGCCGCGAGCTGGCGGCCCTCGCCGAGGCCGCCGTCCATTCCGCACTGGGCACGGTCCAGATTCCGGCCCAGCAGCGCCGCCGCACCTCGCGCCGACAGCCGGCGCCCCTGGCTTCGCCTCCCGCGAAGTGATCCGGGCCCTGTCGCCGCGATCCGGCGACAGGCCCGGGTTGACCGGCCTCACCCGACGGTGATCGTGAGCTTTCCGCCGGGGTGCCCGCCCTCGCTTTCGGTCTGCGCGGCGGCCGCTTCGGCGAGCGGGTAGCTCTTCCCGTGCGTCAGCCCGACTCCGCGGTCGGTCACCCAGCCGGCAATCCCGGTCAGGACCTCGCGGCTCTGCTCGCCCCCGCTGGAGAACGGGATCCCCAGCTCGAACGCGGCCGCGTCGGCGATGGTGACGACCCGGTCCTTCGTGCCCCGAAGCTCGACGGACCCGGGCAGCACCCCGTGCCCGGCGGCGTCGAACACGGCGTCCACCGGCCCGGAGGCGGCTTCGCGGACGCGCTCCTCCCAGCCGTCGCCGTAGCGCACGGGAACGACGCCCAGCGACTTCAGGTCGTCGAGGCTCCGGCTCCCACCCGTCCCGATGACGGTCACGCCCTGCGCGACGGCGACCTGGGCGGCGAACCGCCCGACCGTCCCGCTGGCGCCGTGCAGCAGCAGCGTCTCGCCCTCGCGGACGCCCAGCAGCCCGAGCACGCGAAGCGCGGTCTCTCCGGCGACCGGCAACGCCGCGGCGTCCGCCCAGGAAAGGCTCGCGGGTTTCGGCGCGAGCGCCTTGGCCAGCGCGTACTCGGCGTAAGCGCCGGTCTCGGACCAGCCGAACACCTCGTCGCCGACGGCGAAGTCCGCGCCTTCACCGACGGCGTCGACGACCCCGGCGACCTCGAGGCCGGGCGTGTGCGGGAAGGCGACCTGGAAGTTCTGCTGCATGAAGCCGTTGCGGATCTTCCAGTCGATCGGGTTGACGCCGGCGGCCCGGATGGCCAGCCGCACCTGCCCCGGACCGGGCTCCGGCACCGGCACCTCGGACAGCTGCAGGACTTCCGGCCCGCCGTAAGCGGAGAAGGTGATCGCTCGCATGGTGTTCGGCACTCCTCGGTTCGTGAGTTTCTCTTCACGAAGTCAACTCGCCTTGCCTGTCCCACCGAACCACTCGGACGAGCAGTGTTCACTAGCCGGACGAGCAGCCCGCCCGGCGGCGCACGCGCCTACCTTGGACGCCATGGACGCTTCCTGGTCGGACCCGCGGCACGTGCTCGACGTCGTCGACCGGCTGCTGTCGGCCCCTCGGCCCCAGTTCCTCGGCCGGTTTTCGACGGAGCTGGGCAGGCTGGTCCCGCACCGCGCCGCCGCGATGCAGACGGGCGACTGTCCCCGCAGCCCTCTCAAGGTCATCGGCGACGAGACGATCACGGGGGCCGTGACGAGTGTCGAGCTGCAACGCCTGGTCGACCGCAGCGAGCCGGGCAAGGCCCTGATCATCGAGGGCGACCTCGGCGGCGTCGAACGCCGCATCGTCCTGCTCGCGTCGACCCCGGCCATCGGCAAGGGCGCGGTGCTCGCCGTGGTGCCGGAGGACGGCGAGCTGCCCGCGGCCGATTTGGAGTTGGCCGCGCAGCTGTGGCACATCGTCAGCACGGACGCGGCCCAGCGCGCGACGGACCCGGGCCCGGACGTCCTGGCCAGCAGCCTCGCCGCGGCGTCCGCACGAGCCCAGGTGATCACCGACCTCGGCCAGACCCAAGCGGCGACCTTGGCCACGTTCCTGGCAGTCCTCCGTTCCGGACGCCTCTCCGACACCGCCGCCCGCCGCACGGCGACCGACCTGGCGGCCGACGCGCTGCTCGCGCTCAAAGGCGTCGTCGACCGCGACCAGGTCCTGTCCGCGGAACCGGCGGACGTGGCGTTCGCCGTGCTGAAGACGCAGCTGGCCGACCTCGTGCGCCACACGGAGGTCGACGTCGACCTCGCCGACCCGATCGGCGACGCGTCCCTGCCGCAGGACATCGCACACACGGCCCGGACCCTGACCCGCGGCCTGGTGCTCGCCGCGCTGGACCGCCCGACGACCACCCGCCTGCGAGCGTCCTGGCGGCTGGACGGAACGGTGCTCCGCATCACGGTCCGTGACGACTGCCCGGAGGTCGCGGACGCGATCCCGGCCTGTCGCCTGACCGACCGCCTCACGGCCCTGGGCGGCCACTGGGAGGTCGACGCGGTGCCCGGCTGGGGCACGACGATCACGGCGGTCCTCCCGCTCGGCGTGGCCGAACCGCCGGAGCTGCGCCCGCTGGACCGGCTCAACCCGCGCGAGCTCGAAGTCCTGTCGGGTATCTCGCAGGGCTTGCGCAACCGCCAGATCGCCGGTCAGCTGCAGCTCAGCGAGCACACGGTCAAGTTCCACGTCCGCAACATCCTCGACAAGCTGAACGTGACCTCCCGCGGCGAGGCCGCCGCCCTGGCCCGCGACCTGCCCCTGGAGCCGGTGGCCCACCGCACGGCCTGAAATCGCTTGACCTCCAGAGGGGTGGAGGTTGCAGGCTGTTGATCATGGCCTCGACGATCGACTCCGCACCCCGCCGCCGAAGTGTGCTTTGGAGCGCGGAACACCGGCTGACCACGATCGCCCTGCTGCTCGTGGTCACGTTGGTCGCTTTCGAGAACATGGGCGTGGCGACGGCGATGCCGACGTTGGTCACCGACCTCGACGGCTTGGCGCTGTACTCGTGGCCGTTCACGATCTTCCTGATTTCCAGCGTGGTCGCCACGGTGCTCTCGGGACGCATCGGCGACCGCCGCGGCCCCGCACCAGCGTTGCTCGCCGGCCCGGCGATGTTCGCGACCGGCCTCGTCGTCGCGGGCGCGGCCAGCGGTATGCCGGTCTTCCTCCTGGGCCGCGCCCTGCAGGGCTTCGGCTCCGGGCTGCTCCTGGTCTCGGTCTCGCTCCTGATCGCGCTGACGTTCACCGACCACGAACGCCCGGTCATCTACGCGGCCAACGCGGCCGCCTGGGTCCTGCCGGCGGTCATCGGCCCCTCGGTGGCCGGCCTGGTGACGGTCAGCATCGGCTGGCGCTGGGTCTTCCTCGGCCTGGTTCCCCTCGTGGTCGTCGGAGTGGCCATGCTGGTCGTAGTCGTCCGACGGCTGCCCACGCACACGCCCGCCCTCGGTGGCCGCCGAGCGAGCGTGCCCCAAGCGATCATCGCCGCCCTCGGCATCGCGGCGCTGACCTGGGCGGCCCAGCACCACTCCCTCCTGGCCCTCGGCTACGGCACGGCGGGCCTCGTGGCCTTGGCCTACGCCCTCCGAACTCTCCTGCCGGCCGGAACGCTGACCGCCCGCCCAGGCTTGCCGACAGTCGTGGCCTCGCGCGCCCTGATCGCGGGCGCGTACGCCGGGATGGAGGCCTACCTGCCGCTGACGATGAGCGCGGTCCACGGCTACAGCCCGGCTCTCGCCGGCCTGCCCCTGACCATCACGGCTCTGGGCTGGTCCGCAGCCTCGGCGGCCCAAGGCCGCTACCTCAGCTGGTCGAGAGAGGCCTCACTGCGCACGGGGTTTTGGCTGGTCGCAGCAGGGCTCGTCGGCTTCGGTCTGGTCTCACAACCCTGGTGCCCCGGCTGGCTCGCGTTCGTGGCCTGCGCGGTCGGCGGCGCCGGCATGGGGATCGCGATGCCCGCGATCTCCGTTCTCCTTCTGCGCTACTCACCCGAAGGTGAACGCGGGTTCAACACCTCAGCGATGCAGCTCGCGGACTGGGTGGGCTCCGCCCTGCTGATCGGCCTGGGCGGCGTCCTACTCGGTGTGGTCGGCTCAGTCTTCGCCCCGTCGCCGGCGATGGCCCTGCTCACCGTGGCCTTGGTCGCACTCGCGCTGCTGGGCGTCCGGCTGACCGGACGGTGGCCGTCGAAGGTGTGACAGCCCACTTCGAGGACCAGGGTGGGCTTGGTCACGCGCTGGAGCAGACTACCCTGGTAGAGCGATGACCTATCTCGACCACGCGGCGACCACTCCGATGTTGCCCGAAGCCATAGCGGCGATGACCGAGGCGCTGTCCACCGTGGGCAACGCCTCCGCGCTGCATTCTTCGGGCCGCCGAGCTCGGCGGATGGTCGAAGAAGCCCGCGAGACCATCGCCGACGCGCTGGGCGCTCGCCCCTCCGAAGTGATCTTCACTGGCGGCGGTACGGAGAGCGACAACCTCGCGATCAAGGGTATCTACTGGGCTCGTCGCGAGGAGCGAGAGCAGCGACGTCGTATCTTGTGCGGCGCTGCGGAGCACCACGCCGTGCTCGACACCGTCGAATGGCTCGAAACCTACTGCAACGCCGAAGTCGTCTTGCTCGACGTGGACAGCCAGGGACGCGTATCGCCTGACGTCCTCCGAGCCGCCATCGCCGCGGATCCCGAAGCCGTGGCGCTGGCCACCGTGATGTGGGCCAACAACGAGGTCGGCACGATCAACCCGATCGCTGACCTGGCGGCAGTGTGCGCCGAGTTCGAAATCCCGCTCCACACCGACGCGGTTCAGGCTGTCGGCGCCGTTCCGGTCGATTTCGCCGCCAGCGGTGCGGCGGCGCTGACCCTGACCGGGCACAAGCTCGGTGGCCCGCTCGGTGTGGGAGCACTCCTGCTCGGACGAGATGTCACCTGCGTGCCTCTCCTGCACGGCGGCGGCCAGGAACGCAATGTCCGTTCCGGCACCTTGGACGTTCCGGCGATCGTGGGCTTCGCCGCAGCAGTTCGTATCAGCGTCTCCACCCGAGCCGACTACGCCAAGCGCGTCGAGGGTTTGCGAGACGAGCTCGTCGAGGCCGTCAAGCGCGAAGTACCCAACGTCGTCCTCAACGGTGGAGACGGCGACAGGCTGCCCAGCCACGCCCACTTCACATTTCCGGGATGCGCCGGTGACAGCCTGCTGATGCTGCTCGACGCCAAGGGCATTGAATGTTCGACAGGGTCGGCGTGCACCGCAGGCGTCGCCCAGCCGAGCCACGTGCTGCTCGCCATGGGCGCAGATCCGGCCGCGGCCCGTGGTTCTCTCCGTTTTTCCCTTGGCCACACGTCCACTGCTGCGGATGTCGAGGCAGTGGCTGTCGAGATCGGTGGAGTCGTCCTGCGTGCAAGGCAGGCCGGCCTCGCCGGAATGCGCAAGCAGACCCAGAAGCAAGAGGTGTAGGGCAATGCGGGTTTTGGCCGCGATGAGCGGAGGAGTGGACTCGGCGGTCGCCGCGGCACGCGCGGTGGACGCCGGGCACGACGTCGTCGGCGTGCACCTGGCGCTGTCGGCCAAACCGGGAACGTTGCGGACCGGCTCGCGCGGGTGCTGCACGATCGAAGATTCGCACGATGCCCGGCGAGCCGCGGATATTCTCGGCATCCCCTTCTACATCTGGGATTTCGCCGAGCGCTTCACCGAAGAGGTCGTCGAGACATTCGTCGGTGAATACGCCGCTGGGCGCACTCCTAACCCGTGCGTGACCTGCAACGAGAAGATCAAGTTCGAAGCCCTTCTCGAGAAGGCGATGGCGCTCGGGTTCGACGCGGTCGCTACCGGCCACTACGCGCGGTTGTCGGTCGTCGACGGCGCGCCTGAGTTGCGCCGTAGCGCGGACAGCGGCAAGGACCAGTCCTACGTTCTCGCCTCCCTTACCGTTGAGCAGCTCAGCCACGCCATGTTCCCCCTTGGCGACTCCTGGAAGTCCGATGTCCGCGCCGAGGCGGAGCAGCGCGGCCTGTCCGTTGCCAACAAGCCCGACAGCCACGACATCTGCTTCATCCCGGACGGCGACACGAAGAAGTTCCTGGAGAACCGCCTGGGTCAGCGTCCCGGCGAGCTTGTCGACGCGGAGACAGGGGCGGTCCTCGGCCGGCACACCGGAGTGCACGGATTCACCGTCGGCCAGCGCAAGGGCTTGGGAATCGATGCTCCGGCGCCGGACGGTCGGCCGCGGTACGTCTTGTCGCTCGAGCCGGTGTCCGGCTCGGTCAAGGTCGGCCCTGCGGCCGAACTCGGCGTCAAGGTCATCGAGGCTTATCGGGCGATCTGGCCCAGCGGCAGGCCACTGACCGAACCGACTGAGTGCGTGGTCCAGGTCAGGGCGCACGGAGGAATCGTGGACGCGGTCGCCGACGTCGACTCCGACACCATGACGGTGCACCTGCGCGAGCCGCTGCGTGGAGTCGCTCCTGGCCAGGTTGTCGTTCTCTACCGGCCGGACGCCGAAGCCGGGGACGTCGTTCTGGGCAGCGCGAAGATTTCAGGCACGCGCTGACCAGCTAGCCCTTCCGCGCCTTCTTCCAGCTGAGTTTGCCGCGTCGCCGGTCTGGCTGGATCGACGGTGGCGTAGTCGAATGCACCTGCCCTGCCGGTGTCGCGACGTTTACGGTGCCGTCCGAGGTGACTTCGTAGTCCCAGCCCGGCTGCCGCTTCAGGCTGCGGTGCCGTGAGCAATAGGTGACGGGCTGATCCGCCGTTCCTTCGGCTCCGCCCTCGGCACGCGTGGCTTCGACCCCGCAACTCTGTGCGGGACGCGTGCATCCGGGTTGCCGGCATTCCTGGTCCCGAACTCGGATGAACTCGTCCCGGTGCAGCGGATAACGCGTCGGAGAAAGTTCGAGAGCTTGACCGGTTCGCGGGTCGGTGAGGACTCGTCGCAGTGCCGTGTCGGGGCCGCCGATGATGTGGCGGGCCAGCGCGGCGGCGATAGGTCCGCGGCCGGCCAAAGCCGCGGGTGTTTCGCTGAGGCCGAGGTAGGTGTCCAGGTCGATGTGCACAAAGACCTCGGTGCGCTCGCTCGGGCCACCTGTGCCGCTGAGTAGCAGATCCATGGCCACGTCCGCGCGGAGCTGATCGAGGCTGCGCGCCTCTTCCGGAGTCTTCAGCGCTCGAGCTGCCTTATCGATACGAGCGTAGGCGGCTGTCGCCTTCTCGGTCGGCGCGTTGTTGACCGAAAGGTGGGTCACGCCGGTGTCTTGGTGGTGCAGCACGAATCGCCGTTCGACCAGCTTCTGCTCGGTGCGGAGCGCCGCACCTTCCGGATCGGCATGTGCTGCTGCGTAGGTCGCCGCCCGGCGGACCTGAGTGGCGTTCCTTCCCTCGATCCGGTCCTCGAGCGTCGCATCGACAGCGCCTACGTGTTCATGGGACAGCCATGCCGTCGCGTCGGTGACCTTCATGGCACGGTAGAGGTCGAGTCTGCCGTCGTCCATGAGGTTCAGCATGCGGGGGAGGCGGACGATCAGTGCGCTCGCCGCCGAAACGATGGCCCTGGCGCGATGTTCCGTTATGGAAAGAGCAAGTGCTACTTCGGAAGCCGCGCTGGGCGCCTGTCTCCGCCGCACGCTCAGATTCGCGATCGCTCTCAGCTGAACAGCTTGCAGCTTGGAGATCTCTGCGTCGGTGTCACGGATGAGGTCGACGACTTGGTCGTCTTTCATACGCTGCAACGATTCCGGGTCGCACCGGACCGATCGCAGCATCATGGGGAGTCTGTCGTCGCTGCTCGTGGAGCCGGTTTCCGGGACGAGCTTGCGTACTGGTTGTGAAGGTGCCATGCGTCCGACCGTACGACGGCCTGCAAGAAAAGTCATCGAGATTCGCGGGAAAGGGTGGCGAAAGGGCGCGAACGGTCCGTTCGTGCCCTTCGCGGCTTGACGTAATGCAATTGATTCGGAATGGTTCGCGTGCGCGGACGTCCGTGTCCGGTCATGGGGGAGGTGACTCTGATTGTCCGAAGTGGACAGAATGCAGCGGGATGAAGGGCGTAGGTGGTGCTGGTCAGAGCTTGAGCTTGAAGCCTGTGTGGCTCGGTGTGAAACCGAGGCGCTCGTAGAAGCGATGCGCGTCCGTCCTGGAAGTGTCGGACGTGAGCTGAACGAGCGCGCACCCCCGCCTCCGCGACTCGGCGATCGCCCACTGCATGAGGTCGGCGCCGAGCCCGGACCCGCGGTGGTCGGCGTGGATCCGCACGGCCTCGACCTGGCCGCGAAGCGCGCCTCGCCGTGCCAGGCCGGGAATGACCGTCAGCTGCAGTGTTCCGACCGGCACGTCGTCGGACGTGACGACGACCAGCAGCTGATTGGGATCTTTGACGATTTCGTCGAAGGCGCGCAGATAGGGATCGAGGTTGTCGGGATCGTCTCGGGTGGCACCCAGTTGGTCGTCGGCAAGCATGCGCACGATGGCACCGATGTCCTCGCGTCGCGCACTGCGGATCACATATTCGGTCACGGCGTCAGTATCACAGCGCGCGAGTGAACCCTTCATAGCTGTGCTCGAAACCGAATCGTGCGTAGAACTCCTTCAGGTCCCCACGCGTGAGGCCGGAATCCAGGTGGAGGCGCGTGCAGCCTCGTCGGCGGGCCTCGTCGATACCCCAGCTCAGAAGTGCGCTCGTCACGCCCCGCCGGGCGGCGCGGATGCCCTCGAGCAGGCCGCGGGGCGCGCCGCTCCACGAGAGTCCTCGAAGCACCGTCAGTTGTGCGGTTCCGACGACACCGTGGTCGTCTTCGGCGACGACCAGCGTGACATGAGGGGTGTTCATGAGTTCACGGAGTGTGCCTGCCAACGGCTCGCCTGGTGCGCCGAACAGGCGCATCAGTGCCTCGACGTCCGTAGTACGGGCGCGTCTGATGACATCCATTTCACCCAGTATGCAGGACGCTGGGCGACGACTGTCCGTGTTACGAGGTGGCTACTCCCGGTGCTGCCTACGCGATCATCAAGCCATCGTGTAGTGCCGAACGCCGTCGACCGTCTGAGCGTTCAATTTTCCTTGCGATACCAGAAGATCAAGGTGGGCCGCTGTTTCCAGCACGGCGAGCATCTGGTTGAACGCGTCCATTTCGGACAGCTTGCGGTTCCGTCGGGTCCAGCCGACCCGGTGCGCCGCTTCGTTGGCGGTGGTTGCGCCGGCCGCGATCTGCGATCCCATCGTTTCAAGGCGCTGCCGATGATGTTCCAGCAGTTCGTCGATGCGTGTGTGCACGCTGTCGGACACAGGGCCGTGCGCGGGAAGCAGGCGGCGGTCCGGCATCGCGCGCACCAGGCGGAGGGAGTCGATGAAGTCGTTGAGCGGCAACTCGGCGGGCACGGGCTGGAACCCGATCGAGGGCGTGATGTGCGGCAGCACGTGGTCACCGGAGAACAAAAGTTCGGCGCTGTCGTCGACGAAGACCACGTGTCCGGCGGTGTGTCCGGGAGTGGCGACGACGTCGAACTCGCGTCCAGGCAGGATCGGCCGCCGGCCCGGTGTCAGCCATTCGTCGGGTGCTTCCCAGAGGTCGGCCTCCGTGTGACGTCGGTTCGTGCCGAACTCCTGGGCGAGCGCTTCGACGACTTCGCCGGCGCCGGCCTGGAACAAGAGGTCGACCTGGGCCTCCATCGGCAGCCGGTCGGGATTGCCCGATGCCTTGAGCGATGGTTCCTCGTCCTGGCCCAGGGCGATCTTCGAGCCGAATTCGCGACGGAGGACCACGGCCTGGGAGTAGTGGTCCCGGTGCACGTGGGTGACCAGGAATTCGCTTACGTCAGCGAGTTCCGCGCCGATGCCGCCGAGGGCGTCCGCAAGCTGTTGCCGGGCTACGGTCAGCGCCCAACCCGAGTCGACCAGGACCAGCTTCTCGCCGTCGGTGACCGCGTAGACGTTGACCGCGCGCAGACCGTCGTTCGGTAGCGGCAAGGGGATCCGGTAGACACCGGCCGAGACCTCGTAGATCCCGGGCTCGGTCCAGCTCCTGTCGCTGTTTTCCGGCAACGGTTCCACGGTGACCTCCGTCCCGGCGAGACTGCGGCGTCCCGGCCTCTTCTTCACCCTGAGCCGTGCCGGGCCCGCTGTCCACCTGGAGAAGATGAGACACCGGTCACTCGATCAGTCGGTGTCCTGCTTCAGCGCGGTGTCGATCGTGAGGGCCGCGGCGACGACCATGCTGGCGAGCGGATCCGGCAGGGGGTGGGGGATCTCCACGACGTAGTTGTCAGCCGTCGTGAAGGCGGCCTTGATGAATCCGCCCCACGTCTTGGTCACCCGGGCGACCTCGGTGCCGGCGTGGTCGCGGATCGAGAAGTTCCAGGCTCGCCAATTTTCGGCGAAGATCCCGCCGACCGAACGGCCGTCCACGATGAAGCCGAACCGGATCTTCCCGAAGACGTTCTCCTGCACGATTTCGCCGATCGGGGTCTCGTCGGCCCGGGTGACCAGGAACCGCGACTTGAACACCTTCGCGGGCCGGGTCACTTTCAGCACGGTGCTGTGGTTGGCGTCGCGGACCTCGAACTTGTGGGTGAGGAACTGGTCGTACTTGGTCAGGAGCCGGATCGCCTTCTTGAGCGTGCTCTGGCCGACCTCGACGACCCCGCCGAGCCGATTGCCGTGCTGGTCGAAGACGCCGAACTCGTTCGCCATCTCGATCAGCTTGGCGCGTTGGTTGACCACCAGCACCGGTTCGGTGAACAGGGTTCCGCCGCCGTTGCGCGCCGCACCCCGGCTGCGCGTCGCACGGGCGACCTGGTCCTGGATTCGAGCGGGGTCGTGGCCGCGTTCGATGTCCAGCTCGATCGGCGTCGAGTCGCTCGGTGGCGGCGCCTGGTGGGCCGGTCGGGTGTTGGCGGTCCAGGCTTGGCCGTCCCACCATCGGTGCAGACGGGGGTCCCGCGCGTCGGGATACCAGCCCGGCTGCGGTGGCGAACTCGTCATGGCCGGTCAGCCTATCCGCGCGGACCCGCTTGTGGCGGCGGTAAACGGAAATGCGTCGTATGTCCGCATCGGCGCCGGTCGGCGAGGCAGCCCGGTCGGCGTCGTCGGGGGGTGGTCGACCAGAATCAGTGGCCGTGACTGAGCGACTTTGGCCCATTGGCGCCGCGACGGCGATCGGTTCGATGCCTGGCACCGATCCCGCGGAGGCGGCTGCGGTCGTGTTCGGCGAGCTGCCCGACTTCCCGCACCTCCCCGAGCTGCCGGCCCGCGGTGTCGGGGCGGACATGCTCGGCCGGACTGCCGCGCTGCTGGTCGACCTGGCCGTCGAAGTCGTCCCGAGCGGGTATCGCGTCGCAGCCCGGCCTGGCCACGAGCATCGCCGGGCAACCGATCTGCTCCGCTGGGATCTCGACGCCGTGCAGGAAGCGCGTGAGAAGGCCGGAGCCACGCCGCCGGTCTTCAAGGTCCAGCTCGCCGGGCCGTGGACGCTCGGTGCCGGGATCGAGCTGCCGAGGGGCCACCGGGTGCTCACCGATCGCGGCGCCCTGAGGGATTTCACCTCGTCCTTGCTGGACGGGCTCGCAGGCCATGTCGCGGAGGTGCAGGCCAGGACCGGGGCGCCGGTGGTCGTCCAATTCGACGAGCCGTCGTTGCCCGCGGTGCTCGCCGGCGGCCTGTCGACGCCATCCGGCTACGGGAACGTCGCGGCGGTGCCGGAGCCCGAGGCCCGCGACCTGCTCGCCACCGTGATCGAGGGCGCCCGGCGGATCACGGACCGGCCGGTGATCCTGCATTGTTGCGCCGGGAAACCGCCGCTCGGCCTGCTGCGCGAAGCCGGCGCGGACGCACTGGCCTTCGACCTCGCCGCGCTCGATGGTGCGTCGGCTGACTTCCTGGACGAGATCGGGGAGGTGTGGGACGGCGGGGCGACGTTGTTCCTGGGCGCGGTCCCCACCTCGGCACCCGCGTCGCCGCTGAGCCTCAAGGACGTCGGCGAGCCCGCCTTCCGGTTGGCTGACCGGCTCGGCTTCAACCGCAGCGTTCTCGCGGAACGCGCCGTGCCGACCCCTGCCTGCGGTCTCGCCGGCGCGACGCCGGAATGGATGCGACGGGCCCTCGCGCTGACACGCGATCTCGGCAAAGCGTTCGTGGAGCCGCCGGAAGGCTGGTGACGGAATCCGGCAACTCGCCGACGTCCGCTCGACGCGGCCAGTAGCGTGTCGAGGTAGCCGACCGAACGAGGACCGTCCGCACCCATGCGCCTGTTTCGCCGCAAGAACACCGCCGCTGATCCGCCTGACCCCCGCACCGCGTGGCCCGAGCAGCACGTGCCGGAGGACCCGACGGCCGCCGCGGAGGCGTTTTGGCAGGGGTGGTTCGAGCTGCTCCCGCTGGTCAGCGCGGCTCTCGGTGAGGGCGAGCTGCACCGGGTGGAGCACGAGCTCTGCCAGCTGGTCGAGGCGCTGCACCCGCGGCTGCACTTCTCGCTCGAACGTGGCCGTCAGGCCATCTACGCCCTGGTCGTGACCGGTCAGGAAGATCCGGAAGTCCGGCCGTTCACCGACGCGTGGCGGGCCGCCGCGCCGCCGGACGACGCGATCTGGGAGTACCACGATTCGGTCCCGCCGGTGCCCGATCCGACCGAGGTCACGGTGAACCTCGGCGAGCGGCGAATCGCGCTGGCCGATGTCCGGGTCGTCGCGCAGGTGGACGACGACGAGCACGTGGTCGACGTCGCCGTCTACCACCCCGGGTTCGGCGAGCTCGACGACGTCACCCGGCAGACCATGACCTTCCTGCCCCTCGACGCCACACTGGGTGAACGGCTCGCCGCCGAACGACTACGGCGCGTCGAGACCGCGGAGGTCGAACCGGCCGGTGCGATCACCCTTCTGGAGTTCCGTGATCTGGTCCGCGGACTGGCCAGCGGCCCGGACGAAAATGTCGGTGCCTCCGACTAGGGTTACCACCCGTGAGCAGCACCGAACTCCCTCAGGACCAGATCGCGGCGGCCGACTCCCCGGTGGCCGCCGAGGACGTCACCGACGTCCCGGCCGACGTGCGTGAGCGGCACAGCGCCCTCGCCGAGGAACTGCGCAACCACCAGTTCCGCTACTACGTCCTGGACTCGCCGATCATCTCCGACGGGCAGTTCGACGAGCTCCTGGGAGAGCTCCAGCAGCTCGAGGAAGCGCACCCGGCACTGGTTACGCCCGATTCGCCGAGTCAGCGGGTCGGGGGCACGTTCTCGACCGAGTTCACCGCGCACGACCACCTCGAGCGCATGCTCAGCCTGGACAACGTGTTCGACCGGGACGAGTTCCTGGCCTGGGTCGAACGCGTCGAGAAGGAGGTCGGGCGCACCGAGTTCCTCGCCGAGCTGAAGATCGACGGTTTGGCGATCAACCTGTTGTACGAAAACGGCCAGCTCACCCGCGCGCTCACCCGGGGTGACGGCCGGACGGGTGAGGACGTCACGCTCAACGTCCGCACGCTCGACCAGGTGCCGGAGACGCTGACCGGCACCGATCAGTTTCCGGTGCCCGCGCTGGTCGAGGTGCGGGGCGAGGTCTACTTCCGCGTCGAGGACTTCCTCGAGCTGAACGCGAAGATGGTCGAAGCGGGGAAGCCGCCGTACGCGAATCCGCGCAACACCGCGGCCGGCTCGCTGCGGCAGAAGGACCCCAAGATCACCCGGGAGCGGCGGCTGCGGCTGATCTGCCATGGGCTCGGCAAGCGCGAGGGTTTCGAGCCGCAGCGCCAGTCGGAGGCGTACGACGCGCTGGCGGCGTGGGGCCTGCCGGTGTCGCCGCACAGCAAGGTCCTGACGACGGCCGAGGAGCTCACCGAGCACATCGTCTACTGGGGCGAGCACCGGCACGACGCCGAGCACGAGATCGACGGCGTCGTCATCAAGGTCGACCAGGTGGCGCTGCAGCGACGGCTGGGCACGACGTCGCGCGCGCCGCGGTGGGCGATCGCGTACAAGTACCCGCCGGAAGAGGCCATCACCACGCTTCTGGACATCCAGGTCGGCGTCGGGCGGACCGGGCGGGTGACGCCGTTCGCGGTCACCGAGCCGGTCAAGGTCGCTGGGTCGACCGTGGCCAGGGCCACCCTCCACAACGCGGAAGAGGTCAAGCGCAAGGGTGTGCTGATCGGCGACCGGATCGTCATCCGCAAGGCCGGCGACGTCATCCCCGAGGTCCTCGGGCCGGTGGTGGACGCGCGCACGGGCGACGAGCGCGAGTTCGTCATGCCCACCCACTGCCCGGAATGCGGCACCGAGCTTGCCTACCAGAAGGAGGGCGACAAGGACATCCGCTGCCCGAACACGCGGTTCTGCCCCGCGCAGCTGCGGGAGCGGCTCTTCCACCTGGCCGGGCGCGGCGCCTTCGACATCGAGGTCCTCGGGTACGAGGCCGCGGTCGCGCTGCTCGACGCGCGGGTGGTCGCCGACGAGGGCGACGTCTTCGATCTGAACGAGGAGAGCCTCGCCGAGGTCGAGCTGTTCCGGACGAAGGCCGGCGAGTTGTCGGCGAATGCGCGAAAGCTGATCGCCAACCTCGACGCGGCGAAAGACCGGCCGCTGTGGAAGGTGCTGGTCGCGTTGTCGATCCGGCACGTCGGGCCGACCGCGGCGCAGGCGCTGGCCCGCGAGTTCGGGTCGATCGAGCGCATCGAGCAGGCCACCGAGGAAGAGCTGGCCGACGTCGACGGCGTGGGCCCGACCATCGCTCGTGCGACGCGGGAGTGGTTCGAGGTCGGCTGGCACTGCGAGATCGTCGAAAAATGGCGACGCGCCGGCGTGCGGATGGAGGAGGAGCGCGACGAGTCGATCCCGCGCAACCTCGAAGGGCTTTCGATCGTGGTGACGGGCTCGCTCGACGGCTTCTCCCGCGACGAAGCCAAGGAGGTCATCATGGCCCGAGGTGGCAAGGCCGCCGGGTCGGTTTCGAAGAAGACCGCGTTCGTCGTCGTCGGGGATTCGCCTGGTTCGAAATACGACAAGGCGGTGCAGCTCAAGGTGCCGGTGCTCGACGAGTCCGGCTTCCGCGTCCTCCTGGAGCGGGGGCCCGAGGCGGCTCAGGAGGTGGCGCTGCCGACCGGCGAGGAGACCGACGAGTCCGGGGAGACGGATGAGTGACGTCGAGATCCGGCCGCCGCGGCCCGAGGAGTACGCCGCGGCGGGCGAGGTCACGGTGCGGGCGTACGACGTCGATGGTCACCTGGCCGGCGAAGTCGGGTACGACGCCGTGCTGCGCGATGTCGCGCGGCGAGTCGAACAGGCCGAGGTCCTCGTCGCCGTCGATGGCGTGGGAGTGGTGCTCGGCACGGTGACCGTCGTGCTGCCAGGTTCGGCACTCGCTGAGATTTCGCGTCCCGGTGAGCTGGAGTTCCGGATGCTCGCGGTCGCACCACGGGCGCGGGGCCGGGGCATCGGTGAGGCGTTGACGAGGGCCGTGCTCGACAGCGCCCGGGCGCTGGGCCTTTCCCGGGTCGTGCTGAGCAGCCTCGAAGGCATGCGTAGTGCGCATCGGCTCTACGAGCGGCTCGGGTTCGCGCGCCTGCCCGAACGGGACTGGCGGCCGTACCCGCACATCAGCCTGATCGCCTACCAAATCGACCTCTGACCTGGGGTTGGTCGAAAAAGGGACGAGCCGGCGCGGGCTCGTCCCCTGATCGATCCGCGTCGGGCTAGCCGTCGAGGACGACCGCGACGATGCCCGCGAGGTGGGCGAGCCGGGCGACTTCGGCGGCGCGGAAGGCCGGCCCGCCCGGGCGGGCCACCAGCAGCGCCTTGCCCGGTTTGCCGAGTGGCGTGGCGGCCAGCTCGGTGCCGAGCTCCTGCCACGTCTCCGGGATCCAAGCCTCTTCGCCGTCGAGGACCGTCGCGCGCTCCAGCGGCAGCCACGGCAGGTCGGTGATGGGCGTCTCGGGGGCGGCGCTCGACGACGCCAGCCGGACCGCGCCGGTTTCGGCGTGCTCGACGACCATCGCCCAGCCCGCACGGACGATGCGGGGCACGCCCTCGGCCAGGATGTCGAGGCCCGACTTCGGCTGCGCCGCGATTTCTTCGACCAGCTCGAGCTCGCGGTGGGTGTCCAGGACACCCGCGTAGGGCCGGACCGCGTCCACTTCGACGCCTTCGACGCTTTCCGCCGCCGTGATCAGCGCGTCGGGAAGGCGACCGGACGGGAGCTCGACGACGAGGTCGTCGACGGCCACTCCGGTGCCGCGTTCGACGACGTCCACGCTCAGGATGTCGGCGCCTACCGTGCCGAGCGCCGTGGCGACCGCGCCGAGGGTCCCCGGGCTGTCCGGAAGGAGGACCCGGATCAGGAACGACACCACGCGCCCCTCTCACCTCTGGCGTCCCAGCCTTGCCGTGGGACGCTCGATGCCGGTCGCCGATTGTGACAGACCCGACCGGCTCGCGGGACCTGCTGTCCGGCGGGCGGGACGCGAGAGTCGCCGGACGGCACCCGGCCTGCGCCGGGCGTAACCCAGTCGAGTCCGCCCGCGCCGTCACCATAGACTTGCAGCTTCCGAGACAACCCGCACAGCACAACCCGGGAGTCACCCGCGTGCCCAACATTTCCCGAGACGAGGTCGCGCACCTCGCGAAGCTGGCCAGGCTGGCCGTGACCGACGACGAGCTCGACGTCTTCGCCGGCCAGCTCGACCAGATCCTGGACTCGGTGGCCAAGGTGAGCGAGGTCGCCGCCGATGACGTGCCGCCGACTTCGCACGCCGTGCCGCTGACGAACGTCTTCCGGCAGGACGTCGTCCGTCCCGGGCTCACGCAGCAGCAGGCGCTGGCCGGTGCGCCGGCCGCCGAGGACGGGCGTTTCCGGGTGCCGCGGATTCTGGGGGAAGAGCAGTGACCGAGCTCATCAAGCTGACCGCCGCGGAGCTGGCGGAGAAGATCCACGCGCGCGAGGTGTCCGCGGTCGAGGTCACGCAGGCCCACCTGGACCGGATCGCCGAGGTCGACGACCACGTCCACGCGTTCCTGCACGTCGACACCGAGGGCGCGCTGGCCGCGGCCAAGGCCGTCGACGAGGGCATCGCCGGTGGCAACGCGCCCGCGTCGGCGCTGGCCGGGGTGCCGCTCGCGCTGAAGGACGTCCTCACCACCGAGGGCATCCCGACGACCTGTGGTTCGAAAACGCTCGAAGGCTGGATCCCGCCGTACGACGCGACCGTGACGCGCAAGCTGCGCGAGGCCGGCGTCGTCATCCTCGGCAAGACCAACATGGACGAGTTCGCCATGGGGTCGTCGACGGAGAACTCGGCCTACGGCCCGACGCACAACCCGTGGGACCACGCCCGCATCCCGGGCGGGTCGGGTGGTGGCTCGTCGGCGTCGATCGCGGCCTTCGAAGCGGCCATCGCCATCGGCACCGACACCGGTGGCTCGATCCGGCAGCCGGGGTCCGTGACCGGCACCGTCGGGGTCAAGCCGACCTACGGCGGCGTGTCGCGCTACGGGCTCGTCGCGTTTTCGTCGTCTCTCGACCAGGCCGGGCCCTGCGCGCGGACGGTGCTCGACGCCGCCCTGCTGCACGAGGTCATCGCCGGGCACGACCCGCTGGACTCCACCTCCATCGACGCGCCGGTCCCGCCGGTGGTCGCCGCGGCCCGCCAGGGCATGACCGGCGACCTCAAGGGCGTCAAGGTCGGCGTCGTGAAGGAGTTCGGCGGCGACGGCTACCAGCCGGGCGTGGAGCGGTCGTTCCAGGCCGCGGTCGAGCAGCTGCGCGTGCTCGGGGCCGAGGTCGTCGAGGTCTCGTGTCCGAACTTCGTCTACGCGCTGCCCGCGTACTACCTGATCGCGCCGAGTGAGGCCTCGTCGAACCTCGCGCGGTTCGACGCCATGCGCTACGGCCTGCGCGTCGCCGACGACGGCGCGCACAGCGCCGAAGAGGTCATGTCGCTGACCCGCGAGAAGGGCTTCGGCGCCGAGGTCAAGCGGCGCATCATGCTGGGCACCTACGCGTTGTCGTCCGGCTACTACGACGCCTACTACGGCTCGGCGCAGAAGGTGCGCACGCTGATCACGCGTGACTTCGCCGCCGCGTTCGAAAAGGTCGATGTCCTCGTTTCGCCCACGACGCCGACCACGGCGTTCAAGATCGGCGAGCGCGTGGACGACCCGATGGCTATGTACCTCGCCGACCTGTGCACGATCCCGTCGAACCTCGCCGGCAACGCCGCCATGAGCGTGCCGAGCGGGCTGTCCGACGAGGACGGGCTGCCGGTCGGCCTGCAGATCATGGCCCCGGCGCTCGCCGACGACCGGCTCTACCGGGTCGGCGCCGCCTACGAGGCCGCTCGCGACGCCGCGGCCGGCGGGGCGCTCATCCACAAGGTCCCGGAGCTGGGAGGAACCAAGTGACTGCCGTGGCCGAGCTGATGGACTACGCCGACGTCATCGAACGCTTCAACCCCGTGCTCGGGCTCGAAGTGCACGTCGAGCTCAACACGAACACGAAGATGTTCTGCGGCTGCGCGAACGAGTTCGGCGGCGAACCGAACACGAAGGTGTGCCCGACCTGCCTGGGCCTGCCCGGCGCGCTGCCGGTCGTCAACGGCAAGGCCGTCGAGGGCGCGATCCGGATCGGTCTCGCGCTGAACTGCGAGATCGCCGAGTGGTGCCGGTTCGCCCGGAAGAACTACTTCTACCCGGACATGCCGAAGAACTTCCAGACGTCGCAGTACGACGAGCCGATCGCCTTCAACGGCTACCTCGACGTCACGCTGGACGACGGCGAGGTCGTGCGCGTGGAGATCGAGCGCGCGCACATGGAAGAAGACACCGGCAAGTCGCTGCACGTCGGTGGGGCGACCGGGCGGATCCACGGTGCCGAGCACTCGCTGCTCGACTACAACCGGGCCGGCGTTCCGCTGATCGAAATCGTGACCAAGCCGATCGAGGGCACCGGCGAGCGGGCCCCCGAGGTCGCTCGCGCCTACGTGTCGGCGCTGCGCGACCTGCTGCGCGCGCTCGACGTGTCGGACGTCCGCATGGACCAGGGCTCGCTGCGGTGCGATGCGAACGTTTCGCTCATGGCGAAGGACGCGACCGAGTTCGGTACCCGTACCGAGACCAAGAACGTCAACTCGCTGCGGAGCGTCGAACGGGCCGTTCGCTACGAGATGACGCGGCAGGCGGCCATCCTCGCCGAGGGTGGTTCGATCAAGCAGGAGACGCGGCACTTCCAGGAGGCCGACGGCACGACGTCGCCGGGCCGGACGAAGGAGACCGCTGAGGACTACCGGTACTTCCCGGAGCCCGACCTGGTCCCGATCGCGCCGTCGCGCGAGTGGGTCGAACAGCTGCGTGGCACGCTGCCGGAGATGCCGTCGGAGCGGCGGAAGCGGATCCAGCAGGAATGGTCACTTTCCGACGAAGCCCTGCGTGACCTGCTGAACGTCGGCGCGGTCGACCTCGTCGCGGCCACCGTCGAGGCCGGCGCGTCGCCGGACGAGGCGCGCGGCTGGTGGGTCAACACCCTCGCGCAGGAAGCGAACACCCGCGAGGTCGAGCTGGCCGACCTGCCCATCACGCCGAAGCAGGTGGCCGAGGTCATCGGGCTGGTTTCGTCCGGTGAGCTGACGAACAAGCTCGCCAAGGAGGTCGTCCAGGGCGTGCTCGCCGGTGAGGGCGAGCCGCGTGAGGTCGTCGAGAAGCGCGGGCTGAAGGTCGTCTCGGATGACTCGGCTCTGCTCGCGGCGATCGACGAGGCTCTGGCGGCGCAGCCGGACGTCGCGGAGAAGATCCGCGGCGGCAAGGTCGCCGCGGCGGGGGCGATCGTCGGCGCGGTCATGAAGGCGACCAAGGGACAGGCCGACGCCAAGCGGGTCCGGGAACTGATCATCGAGCGCGTCGGCTCCTGACCGTTTTCATGACATCGCCGTTTTCCGTCAAAAGCGTCACCTGGCGCGAGTGGCTCGGCCTGGCGGCCGGGCTGCTCGCGCTGGGGTCGACGTTCCTGCCGTGGACCACGCTGAGCACGAACAAGCCGGACATCGAGATCGTTCTCTCGTCCTTGCCTCACAGCGACGTCGTCCGGAACGCGTGGCAGTCGAGCTTCTTCGCCTGGTGCCCGCCGCTGCCGTTGCTGCTGGCCGGGCTGGTCGTGGTCGTTTTCGGGCGAATCCGGAAAGTGCGGGTCAGCGGCCTGCCGCACCTATGGCTGGTGGTCGCCGCGGCGTCGCTGCTGCTGATGGTGCTCGGCTGGTTCACGCTCGACTGGGAGTTCGACGCCGACCAGCGCGGCATCTTCGACGTCGCGGGGATCGCGATCGGGGCGGGCTCCGGGCGGTTCCTCGGGTTGTTCGCCGCGCTCGGTTCGGTTGTTGTCGCTTTCTTGGACATCCGGGCTGTGCGTGCCGAGAGCCGGCAGCCGCGGAAGCGGAATCCCAGGAGCAAGACTCACTGATCGACCGGCGCCGAGCTGTGGCTGCGCTCGGTGTGGGTGCCGCCGTTCGGGGTGGCGGCGCGGGGTCATGACGGCTGAGCGCGGCGAGACTTCGTGAAGTCGGTGCGGGTGTCAGCGCTGAGCGCGTGAAGCCTTGGTGGCGTTGAAGTCGCGATGGTGAGAGCGGCCGCCGGGGCTGTCGTCCGTTCCGGTTGACCAACGTTGGTGACAACGTTGACAACTGGTCGGCCGTTGCGTGAGAAAGCGCTTTCTGGAACGGTCGGCGGCAGCGGCCTGAGAGGTGGGGGCGGCCGCTGGGAGAGGCGTGTCACCGAGGAGGGAGACCTGGGTTGACTCACAGAAAGCGCTTACACGTTGCCGTCGTCGGCACCGGCGGTATCGCGGACAGCCATCGGACCGCCTTCCAGGCACACCGGGACGACGTCGACATCGTGGCCGCCGCCGATGTCGATGAAGCCCGGGCCGTCGCGTTTTGTGCCGCGGCAGGGAACGCCAAGCCGTACGGCGATCTCGATTCCTTGCTCGCCGAGCAGGAGCCCGATCTCGTCTCGATCTGCACGCCGCCGGGCCTGCACGTCGAACAGACCAAGAAGGCGCTCGAGAGCGGGGCCTGGGTCTGGTGTGAGAAGCCGCCGTGCCGGTCGCTCGCCGAGTACGACGAGATGGCCGCCGCCGAAGGGGAGGGCGGGCCGTACGTTTCGTTCGTTTTTCAGCAACGCTCTGGGTCCGGCGCCGCGCACTTCCGGAGGCTGCTCGCGGACGGGGAACTCGGGCGTCCGCTCGTCGCGCACTGCCAGACCACCTGGTACCGCGACGCCGCCTACTACGCGGTGCCGTGGCGCGGGCGCTGGGAGTCCGAAGGCGGCGGGCCCGCCATGGGACACGGCATCCACCAGATGGACCTCCTGCTCCACCTGCTCGGCGACTGGGCCGAGGTGCGCGCGATGACCGCGCGGCTCGTGCACGACGTCGAGACCGAGGACGTCTCCACCGCGCTCGTCCGGTTCGAGTCAGGGGCGCTCGCGACCGTCGTCAACAGCGTCTTGTCGCCGGACGAGGTGAGCCGGGTCCGGGTCGACTGCGAAAACGCGACCGTCGAGCTCACCCACCTCTACGGGCACGGCGCCAAGGACTGGCGCTACACACCGGCGCCGCACGTTGCCGAAAAAGCGACGAACCGCTGGTGGACGCCGCCGGATGACGTCATCAGCTCGCACGCTGCCGCGTTCGCGCCCGTTCTCGACGCCTACCGGGCCGGGCGGCGGCCGCCGTGCAGCGGGGGTGACGGGCGGCGGGTGCTGGAGTTCGTCGCGGCCCTGTACAAGTCCGCGGCCACCGGGCTCGGGGTGCGTCGCGGGGAGATCGTTCCCGGCGACGCCTTCCACGGGTCCATGGCGGGAGCGCGGGCGTGAGCGCGGCGATCACCGTCACGCACCGGCACGGCGAGCGCGTGACCGTCGAGGCCGGCGGCGTCCAGCTGATGTCCTATGTGTACAAGCCCGACCCCGTGGCCTTCGAATCCCGCAAGCCCTACACCCACCCGCTGCGGACCCTCGGCGGCCGCGGCGTCAGCGGGTACCGGCCCGCCGACCACCGGTGGCACAAGGGCCTGCAGATGACGTCCAGCCACCTGTCCGGGCAGAATTTCTGGGGCGGCCACACCTACGTCCCCGGCGATGGATACCAGGATCTGCCGGACCGCGTCGGCTCGATCCGGCACGACGACTTCGCCGCCTTCACCGTCGGGCTTGAGCGGCTCGGCTTCACCGAGCGGCTCACCTGGGTCGCCAACGGCGGTGACGAGTGGGCGCGGGAGCGGCGCGACCTCGTCGTCCACTCGGCCGAGCCGGACGAAGGGGCCTGGGCGCTCGACTGGGGGATCGAGCTGACCAACGTCCGCGACACCCCGCTCGAGTTCGGCAGCCCGACGACCGCCGGGCGTGAGCTGGCCGGGTACACCGGGCTGCACTGGCGGGGGCCGCGAGAGTTCAGCGGTGGGCGCGTCCTCGGACCCGGCGAGCTCGGCGGCGAAGACATGATGGGCGTGCAGGCGCCGTGGCTGGCGTTCGTCGGCGAGCACGACGGCGTCGACGCGCATTCGACGCTGGTCTTCGCGCATTCGCCGGAAAACGACCAGGCGATCCACGAGTCGCACTGGTTCGTCCGCTCGCGGGACACGCCCATGGTGGCTTTCTCGTGGGCGTTTTTCGACGAATTCGCGCTGGAGCCGGGGGAGAGCTTCACCTACCGCTACCGGATCGTCGTCGCCGACGGGGCGTGGGACCGCGATCGGGTGAATCACTACCTCGATGGACACGGGTGGTCATGAACGCGTTCCCACTTCCAGGTGGAATCGGGGTCTCGCACCTGCGCGCCTACGACTGGGCGGCGGAGGATGGAGTCTGTGGCGGCAGCCCGCACCTGCACCTGGCCTGCACCGAGGCCTACGTCGTCACCGGCGGACGCGGGGCGGTCCAGACGCTGAGCGTCGGCGGCTACGACGAGACACCGCTCGAAGCCGGCGTGATCGCGTGGTTCGCGCCGGGAACCGTGCACCGGATGGTCCAGGTCGAGGATCTCCGCGTCACGGTGCTGATGCAGAACAGCGGACTGCCCGAGGCGGGGGACGCCGTGTTCACGTTCCCGCCCGACGTGCTCGCCGACCCCGTCGCCTATGCCGGTGCGGCGGCGTTGCCGAAAACCGACCACGCCGCTCGACAACGCCGTGACCTGGCGATTCGCGGCTACCTGCCGCTCCGGGAGGCGCTGCGGGACGGTGACCCGGGGCCGTTGCGGGTGTTTCACCGGGCGGCCCTCTCGCTCGTTTCGCCGAAAATCGGCAACTGGGTTTCGCGCTGGCGGACGGGGGCGTTGCGGGCCGCCGAGCTCACCGGGGTGCACCTCGCGGCGCTCGCCGGTGGTGATGGGAGTCACCTCGAGCAGTCCGGCGTCCGGGTCGCGGCACCCTCGAACCCGGACGGGTACGGCATGTGCGGCCGTCGCGCGGAATACGACATCGACGAGGAAGGCCGGCAGTGATGAACCAGCCCAGTATCGGAGTGCTGCTCAACGGGGTCACCGGCCGGATGGGCTACCGGCAGCACCTGCTGCGGTCGGTCTTGGCGATTCGCGACCAGGGCGGCGTCGCCCTGCCGGACGGCGGCCGCGTGCAGCTCGAGCCGATCCTCGCCGGGCGCAATGCCGCGAAGTTGAAGGACCTCGCCGGGCGGCACGGCCTGACCGCGTGGACCACCGACCCGGACTCCGCGCTGGCCGACGTCGGGATCTACTTCGACGCGCAGCTGACGTCGGCGCGGGAGCCGTCGGTGCGGGCGGCCATCGCCGCGGGCAAGCACGTCTACGCCGAAAAGCCCCTTGCCGAAAAACTGACATCGGCGCTGGAGCTGGCCGCGCTCGCGCGTGACGCCGGGATCTGCCACGGCGTCGTGCACGACAAGCTGTTCCTGCCCGGGCTGCGGAAGCTGCGGCGGCTGGTCGACGGCGGGTTCTTCGGGCGGGTCCTGTCGGTGCGCGGCGAGTTCGGCTACTGGGTCTTCGAAGGCGACTGGCAGGAGGCCCAGCGCCCGAGCTGGAACTACCGCGCCGAGGACGGCGGCGGGATCGTGCTCGACATGTTCTGCCACTGGAACTACGTCCTCGAGAACCTCTTCGGCCGCGTCGAGGCCGTGACCGCGAAAGCGACAACGCACATTCCGCGCCGCTGGGACGAGCGGGGCGAGGCGTACGCGGCTACGGCCGACGACGCCGCGTACGGGATCTTCGAACTGGAGTCCGGGGTCGTCGCGCAGATCAACTCGTCGTGGTCGACGCGGGTGTTCCGCGACGAGCTCGTCGAGTTCCAGGTCGACGGCACCGAGGGCAGCGCCGTCGCCGGGCTGCGGCGCTGCCGGGTCCAGCACCGCTCCGCGACGCCGAAGCCGGTGTGGAACCCCGACCTGCCGGCGACCGAGGCGTTCCGCGACCAGTGGCAGGAGGTCCCGGACAACGCCGAGTTCGACAACGGCTTCAAGGCGCAGTGGGAGGAGTTCGTCCGGGACGTGGTCGCCGGGCGGCAACACCGCTACGACTTCTTCTCGGCGGCACGCGGGCTGCAGCTCGCCGAGGCCGGGCTGACGTCGTCGGCGGAGGGGCGGCGCGTGGAGCTGAAGCCGCTCGGCTGACCAGCCGTCTCAGCTGACCGGCCGCGTCAACTGACCAGCCGTCTCAGCTGATCGGCCGTCTCCGCTGACCGGATCGGCCGGCGGCGCTGGCCGGATCGGCGGGCGGTGCCGGCCGGATCGGCGGGCGGTGCGGGCCGGATCGGCGGGCGGTGCGGAGCCGGCGAGGGGGTGAGGCGTGCGGTCAGTCCTTGCCGTTGCCGCCGCCGGACGTCGCCGGGGTGATCAGCACGACGCGGTCGTCGCTCGACACCGGGGCGCCGCCGTCCTTGTTGACCGTGCCGGCCACCGCCAGCTGCGGGTTGATCATGCTCATCCCGGCCAGCCGCCCGTAGGTCACCGGGGGCTTGCCGGACTTGCCGTCGAGGCTGATCGTCGGCTTGCCGCTGATCGCGCCCTCCGGCGTCACCGGCAGGTTCTGCAGGTTGCCGGTCAGCGAGGTGCCGACCGAGACCGAGCCGTTGGCGTCGACGAAGTCGGCGCAGCCCGCGACGCCCGGTTTGTCCGGCCACGTCCACGCCGGCGCCGTCAGCGGCTGCCCGGCCTGGAAGCGGTAGAGGACGTCCTTGTCGGCGAGCCGGTCGGTGATCCAGACGCGGCCGCCGTCGGCCGAGGCGCACAGCCCGCCGGGGGCGTGCAGGCCGGCCGCCACGGTCAGCGAGCCGTTGGCGTTGCCCGCCGCGGCCTTGCCGGACGTGTCGATGCGCAGCACCTTCCCGGCGAGGGAGTTCGGGTCGGTGGCGGCGTTCGGGTTGCCCGCGTCGCCCGTCGCGACCAGCAGCGCGCCGCGGTTGTCGGTGGCGATCGTGCCGCGGTTGCCGGACGCGCCCTTCGGGATGCCGGTGAGTACCGGCTTCGCGGCCTGGCCCTTCGCGAAGCGCACTACGCGGTTGTCCGTCGCGGTCGTGACGTAGGCGAACACCAGCTGGTCTTCGACGTAGGACGGCGAGAGCGCTAGCCCGGTCAGGCCGCCGTCACCGGCCGCCTGGACGTCGAGCTTCGCGAAGTCCGTCGCGTCCTTGCCCGCCGTCGCGAGCAGGACGCGGCCGCTTTTGCGCTCGCCCGCCAGCGCGCTCGGCGTCGACCCGTCACCCGGCAGGCCGGCCACCGCGGCGACGGTGTCCAGGCAGGTCGAGATCACCGACGGGTCGAAGTCCTTGCAGCCCTGGGGCGGCGGCACCGGCGCGGCCGACGGGCCGGGACGCACCTGCTTGCCGTCGCCGCCCGAGTCCGCACCGGGGCCCTGGACCTGGGGCGGGGATTCAGGGCTCGGGACGGGCGCGGGGCTGAACGACTGACCGGCCGCGGTGTCGTCGAACCGCGCGCAGCCGGCGGGCAGCAGAACGCCGCAGGTCAGGATCGCCAGCAGGGCCGACCGGTACCGAGTGCGCATGATCCCCCAGCCTAGGGGCCGCCGCGTGAACCATGGGTGAGTACTCCTGGTTTACGTTGGGGATCATGACGTTGACCGTGCTGGTGCCCGACGACGAGGGCATGACCGTGCTCGCCGAGGTTCCGCGGGTCCTGCCCGTGCGCTACCAGTGGGGCGAGCCCGTGCCCGCGGAGGCCGCGAAGGCCGAGGTGCTCATCCCCGGCAAGCACCCGCCGGGCGAGGAGCTCTGGCGCACGCTGCCGAACCTGAAACTGATCCAGCTGCTGTCCGCCGGGGCCGAGGACTGGGTGGGCAAGGTGCCCGACGGCATCCTGCTGTCCACCTGCCGCGGGGCGCACGGCGGCAGCACCGCCGAGTGGGTCGTCGCGGCGCTGCTGTCGATGTACCGGCGGCTGGACGTCTTCGCGGCGGCGCAGCGCGAAGGCCGGTGGGAGCGGCAGACGGCCGACACGCTGCAGGGCAAGCGCGTGCTCGTCATCGGCGCCGGCGACCTGGGACGGCACTTGCGGCGGCGGCTCGAGCCGTTCGACGCGCGGTGCACTATGGTCGGGATGACCGCGCGGGAGGGCGTGCACGGCGTGCAGGAGCTGCCCGCGCTGCTCGGTCTGCACGACGTCGTCGTGCTCATGGTGCCGCTGACCTCGCGCACCCGCGGGATGGTCGACGCGGCGTTCCTGGCCGAGATGCGCGACGGCGCCGTGCTGGCCAACGTCTCGCGCGGCGCGGTCGTGGACACCGACGCGCTGGTCGCCGAATTGACCACGGGACGGCTGCGTGCCGCGCTCGACGTCACCGACCCCGAGCCGCCCCCGCCGGGGCACCCGCTGTGGACGGCGCCGGGGCTGCTGCTGACCCCGCACATCGGCGGGTCGGTGCGCGGGGTGCGGGGGCGGTCGTACGCCGTCGCGGCGGCGGAGATCGCCCGGTATGCCGGCGGCGAGCTGCCGGACAACCTCGTGCACGGCGAATACTGAGCGCGGCGGCTCGCCAGGCCCGGGCGGATCCCCTACCCTTCGCGCGTGAGCAGTGGAGACGATTTTTCGCAGCAGCCCACCAGCCTCCTGTCCGGCGTCGAGGACGACGGCGGTGACGACGCCCCACGCCAGGGCGGGCTCGGCCTCGGCCTGCTGATCCTGCGGCTCGCGCTCGGCGTGACCATGGGCGCGCACGGTCTGCAGCACCTGTTCGGCCTGTTCGGCGGGCCGGGCATCGGCGGGTTCGCGCGGGTGCTGGAGACGTTCGGCTACCACAAGCAGACGACGCTGCTGTCGTGGGTCACGGGCATCGCCGAGGTCGGCGGCGGGGTGCTGGTGATCGTCGGGCTGTTCACGCCGCTCGCGGCGGCGGCGCTGCTCGGGGTGGCGGCGAACGCCGTGTACGCGAAGTTCCACGGCGGGTTCTTCGAGCAGCAGGGGCAGGGGTTCGAGTTCGAGCTGCTGCTGGGGGCGGCCGCGCTGAGCCTGCTGTTCACCGGGGCCGGGCCGATTTCGCTGGAGCGGAACACGCCGTGGCGGAAGCGGCCGTTGCCGCTGGGGCTGGTGTCGCTGCTGCTGGCCGCCGCGGCGGCTGTGGTGGTCATCGTCTTGACGCGGTAGGGCTGGGGACAACTCGGCCGTGTGGGGCGGCCCTGTGGACAACTCTGCCTGGTGAGGGCGGAACTGTCGGTGGCCGCCGGTAACGTTGAAACCGGGGGTCCCCCTCGCGGCCCGGGGTGGTTTGGGCCTCGAAATGGCCGCCTCGGCGAGCGGGGCGGCCTGGTGGCTGAGGCCGGACTCATCGGGACGGTTTTCGCGGCTGGGGCGGATTTGCCGGCGGCCTTGGTGGCGGGGCTGGAGTTGCCGGGACGGCTTTTGCGGCTGGGGCGGTTTTGCCGGCGGCCTTGGTGGTCGGGGCTGGAGTTGCCGGGACGGCTTTTGCGGCTGGGGCGGTTTTGGTGGCCGGGGCTGGATATGCCGGGACGGCTTTGCGGCTGGGGGCGGAAACCGCGAAGGCCGCCCCGGCGAGCGAGGCGGCCTTCGCGGGTAAAGCCGGATCTACTTGTTCACGTCGCGGACCGCGCCGGTGTCCGCTGACGTTGCCATCCGGGCGTACGCGCGCAACGCCGCCGTCACCGGGCGCTGGCGGTCCTTCGGCTGCCACGGGCGTTCCGACGCCTCCATCTTGGCCCGCCGCTCGGCCAGCACCTCCGGCTCCACCAGCAGCTCCAGCCGGCGCTCGTGGATGTCCAGGAGGATCCGGTCGCCGTTCTCCACCAGGGCGATCAGGCCGCCGGCCGCCGCCTCCGGGGAGATGTGGCCGACCGAGATGCCCGATGAACCGCCCGAGAAGCGGCCGTCCGTGATCAGGGCGCACTTCTTGCCGAGGCCCGAACCCTTGAGGAACGCCGTCGGGTGCAGCATCTCCTGCATGCCGGGGCCGCCCGCCGGGCCCTCGTAGCGGATCACCAGGACCTCGCCCGGCTGGATCTCCTTCTTGAGGATCGCCGAGACCGCTTCCTCCTGGCTCTCCAGCACGCGCGCCGGGCCCTCGAAGTGCCACAGGTCCTCGTCGATGCCCGCGGCCTTGATGACCGCGCCGTTCTCGGCGAGGTTGCCGCGCAGGATGGCCAGGCCGCCGTCCTTCGTGTACGCGTGCTCGACGTCGCGGATGCAGCCGCCTGCCGCGTCCGTGTCCAGGGATGACCAGCGGTTCGACGTCGAGAACGCCTGCGTCGTGCGGACGCCGCCCGGGGCCGCGTGGAACAGCTCGAGTGCGACCGGGGACGGCGACGAAGCGCGGATGTCCCAGGCGGAAAGCCAAGAGTCGAGGTCGTCCGAGTGGACCGAACGGACGTCGGTGTTCAGCAGGCCGCCGCGGTACAGCTCGCCGAGGATCGCCGGGATTCCGCCCGCGCGGTGGACGTCCTCCATGTGGTAGTCCGAGTTCGGCGCCACCTTCGACAGGCACGGCACGCGGCGGCCGATCGCGTCGATGTCGGCGATCGTGAAGTCGACCTCGCCCTCCTGGGCGGCGGCGAGGATGTGCAGCACCGTGTTCGTCGAGCCGCCCATCGCCATGTCGAGGGCCATCGCGTTCTCGAACGCCGCCTTCGACGCGATCGAGCGGGGGAGCACCGAGTCGTCGTCCTGCTCGTACCACTTGCGGCACAGCTCGACGACCGTGCGCCCGGCCTCCTCGAACAGCGCGCGCCGCGCCGCGTGGGTCGCCAGCGTCGAGCCGTTGCCCGGCAGCGAGAGGCCCAGCGCCTCGGTGAGGCAGTTCATCGAGTTCGCGGTGAACATGCCGGAGCACGAACCGCACGTCGGGCACGCCGAGCGCTCGACGATGTCCAGACCCTCTTCGTCGACGTCGGGGCTCGCCGACGCGGCGATCGCGGTGATCAGGTCGGTCGGGGCCTGGGCGACGCCGCCGACGACGACCGCCTTGCCCGCCTCCATCGGCCCGCCGGAGACGAACACCACCGGGATGTTCAGCCGCATGGCGGCGTTGAGCATGCCCGGGGTGATCTTGTCGCAGTTGGAGATGCACACCAGCGCGTCGGCCTGGTGCGCGTTGACCATGTACTCGACCGAGTCGGCGATGATCTCGCGCGAGGGCAGCGAGTAGAGCATGCCGGAGTGGCCCATGGCGATGCCGTCGTCGACGGCGATGGTGTGGAACTCGCGCGCGACGCCGCCCGCTTCCTTGACCGCGCCGGCGACGATCTCGCCGAGGTCCTTGAGGTGCACGTGGCCGGGCACGAACTGCGTGTAGGAGTTGGCGATCGCCACGATCGGCTTGCCGAAGTCGCTGTCGGTCATGCCGGTGGCGCGCCAGAGCGAGCGCGCGCCCGCCGCGTTGCGGCCGTGGGTGGTGGTCCGGGAACGGAGAGGCGGCACGGCGAAACTCCCAGGTCGGATGGTCGGCGGGAACACTCCGCCAAAACTGGTTCTACCAATTTAGGCCAGTGTGGCGGATGCCGTCCATCGAGGGTGCTACGAGCCGGGCTTGAGGTCTTCCTCTTCGAGCAGGCCGCTCGGGTCGGCGACGAGTCCTTCGCTCACCAGCGACAGCACCGGCAGGTGCCGGGTCCGGACCGTCGGCAGCGGCACCTTCGTGTCGTCCTTCAGCACCGCCTGCACGCGGGACTTCTTGGTGATCGCCAGGCCCTTCAACGCCGACCACGGCACGTCCCGGTGGCCGAACACGGTCCGGATCGCGAGGCCTTCGCGCGTCGCGCTCGTGCGGTGGCGGATGACGAACACCGCCAGCGCGATCGGGAAGACGTAGAGCCACTGCAGGTACGGGATTTCCCCGAGTGCGATCGGCGTCACGCAGACGGTCAGGAGCGCGATCGCCATGAACGACGTGCGGGGGACGCGGAAGACGGCCTTCCGGCCCTCGTCCTGCTGAGCTTTTTCGGCCACCCCGAAATGGTGCACCGCCGCCCCGACCGGCCCGAACCCGGGTCGCGCAGGCGTGACACGCACCCCACGGTGTGTCCAGCATCCGGACACACCGTCCCGCAGAGTTGACACCCGCGCGGCGTTGCGGCTAGCGTCATCGCCGTGACACCGCTGACCGGCCTCGTACTTCCCAAGCGCGTCGACGCTTAGGGAAGTCCTTCCGCTGCGTCGACGCGCGACCCTCGTGCGACCTTACGGTCGGCGAGGGTTTTTTGTTGCCCAAGGAGAAGAGCTTCTTCGCCCCACCGCACCAAACTGACCCGAACGAGTGACACCGAGACCCACGAGGCAGAACCGATGACCAGTGCCACGTCGCGCAGCGACGCGAAACCCGGGCCGACGCCCGGTACGTCCGGAGCTCGTCCGAAGCCGGCGCCCCCGGCGGGAACGCCGGTGCGCGTCACCGGCGCCCAGTCACTCGTGCGCTCGCTCGAGGCCGTCGGCGCCGAGGTGGTCTTCGGCATTCCGGGCGGCACCATCCTGCCCGCCTACGACCCGCTGCTCGACTCGACGAAGGTCCGCCACGTCCTGGTGCGCCACGAACAGGGCGCGGGGCACGCGGCGACCGGCTACGCGCAGGCCACCGGCAAGGTCGGTGTGTGCATGGCCACCTCCGGCCCCGGCGCGACCAACCTCGTCACGCCGCTCGCGGACGCGAACATGGACTCCGTTCCGGTGGTGGCCATCACCGGCCAGCAGAGCCGGGCGCTGATCGGCACGGACGCGTTCCAGGAAGCCGACATCTGCGGCATCACCATGCCGATCACCAAGCACAACTTCCTCGTGACGGACCCGGCGGAGATCCCGCGGACCATCGCCGAGGCGTTCCACCTGGCCGCGACCGGCCGGCCCGGTCCCGTCCTGGTGGACATCCCCAAGGACGTGCTGCAGGAGATGACCTCGTTCTCCTGGCCGACCGAGCTGCGCCTCCCGGGTTACCGCCCGACGCTGCGCCCGCACGGCAAGCAGGTCCGCGAAGCCGCGAAGCTGATCGCGAAGTCGCGCCGCCCGGTGCTCTACGTCGGCGGCGGCGTGATCAAGGCGGAGGCGCACGAGCAGCTCAAGGAACTCGCCGAGCTGACGAACATCCCCGTCGTCACCACGCTGATGGCGCGCGGCGCGTTCCCCGACTCGCACCCGCAGCACCTCGGCATGCCGGGCATGCACGGCACGGTCGCCGCGGTCGCCGCGATGCAACGCGCCGACCTGCTGATCGCGCTCGGCGCCCGGTTCGACGACCGCGTCACCGGCCAGCTCTCGTCGTTCGCGCCGGACGCCTCGATCGTGCACGCCGACATCGACCCGGCCGAGATCTCCAAGAACCGCAAGGCCGACGTCCCGATCGTGGGCGACTGCAAGGAGATCATCGGCGAGCTGATCACCGCGGTCACCACGGAGTTCGAGCACGGCGGCAAGCCGGACCTCGCCGACTGGTGGACCCAGGCCGACGACTGGCGCGAGAACTACCCGGCGGGCTACGAGTGGCCCGACGACGGTTCGCTGTCGCCGCAGTACGTCATCGAGCGGATCGGCCAGATCGTCGGCCCGGACGCGGTGTACGCCGCCGGCGTCGGCCAGCACCAGATGTGGGCCGCGCAGTTCGTCAAGTACGAGAACCCGCGCACCTGGATCAACTCCGGCGGCCTCGGCACCATGGGCTACGCGGTGCCCGCCGCGATGGGCGCGCAGTTCGGCGTCCCGGGCACGCAGGTCTGGGCGATCGACGGCGACGGCTGCTTCCAGATGACCAACCAGGAGCTGGCCACCTGCGCCATCGAGGGCGCGCCGATCAAGGTCGCCGTGATCAACAACGGCAACCTCGGCATGGTCCGGCAGTGGCAGAACCTCTTCTACTCGGAGCGGTACTCCAACACCGACCTCGGCACGCACAAGCACCGCATCCCGGACTTCGTGCTGCTGGCGGAGGCGCTGGGGTGCGCGGGCCTGCGGTGCGAGACCAAGGAAGACGTCGACGCCACCATCCGCCGCGCGATGGAGATCAACGACCGCCCCGTCGTGATCGACTTCGTGGTCGGGAAGGATGCCCAGGTGTGGCCGATGGTCGCCGCGGGCACCGGCAACGACGAGATCATGGCGGTCCGGGGCATCCGGCCGCTGTTCGACGACGACGAGGTTTCGGTGGAGACCACGGAAGCCGCCGCGGAAGGTGGCGAGCACTGAGATGACCGTCCACACGCTGAGTGTCCTGGTCGAGAACAAGCCGGGTGTGCTCGCGCGCGTCTCGGGCCTGTTCTCCCGCCGCGGGTTCAACATCGAGTCCCTTGCCGTCGGACCCACGGAAAACCCCGAGGTGTCCCGGATGACGATCGTGGTCGCCGTGGAAGAGCTACCGCTCGAACAGGTGACCAAACAGCTCAACAAGCTGGTCAACGTGATCAAGATCGTCGAGCTGGAGCAGTCGACCGCCGTGCAGCGCGAACTGCTGCTCGTGAAGGTTCGCGCCGACAACACCGTGCGCAGCCAGGTCCTCGAAACCGTCCAGCTCTTCCGTGCGAAGGTGGTGGACGTGTCCCCGGAGGCGCTCACCGTCGAGGCGACCGGGACGTCGGACAAGATCGGCGCCCTGCTGCGGATGCTGGAGCCCTATGGCATCCGCGAGCTGGTCCAGTCCGGCATGGTCGCGGTGGGACGCGGCGCCCGCTCGATCACCGCAACCTCCCCGCGCTAGAAAACTTTGTAAGTCAGGAAAGGAAGCAGTAACCCCCATGGCAGTGGAAATCTTCTACGACGACGACGCCGACCTCTCGATCATCCAGGGGCGCAAGGTCGCTGTCATCGGCTACGGCAGCCAGGGCCACGCCCACTCGCTGAGCCTGCGCGACTCCGGCGTCGACGTCCGCATCGGCCTGCCCGAGGGGTCCAAGTCGCGGGCCAAGGCCGAGGAGCAGGGCCTGCGCGTGCTCACCCCGGCCGAGGCGTCGGCCGAGGCCGACCTGATCATGATCCTGGCGCCGGACACCAAGCAGCGCTTCATCTACGAGCAGGACATCGCGCCGAACCTCAAGGACGGCGACGCGATCTTCTTCGGGCACGGCTTCAACATCCGCTACGACCTGATCAAGCCGCCGGCGAACGTCGACGTCGCCATGGTCGCCCCGAAGGGCCCGGGTCACCTCGTGCGCCGCCAGTTCGTCGACGGCAAGGGCGTCCCGGCGCTCATCGCCGTGGAGCAGGACGCGTCCGGCAACGCCCAGGCGCTCGCCCTCTCCTACGCCGCCGCCATCGGTGGCGCCCGCGCCGGCGTCATCAAGACGACGTTCAAGGAAGAGACCGAGACCGACCTCTTCGGCGAGCAGGCCGTGCTCTGCGGTGGCGCGTCCGCGCTGGTGCAGACCGGTTTCGAGGTGCTCACCGAGGCCGGCTACGCCCCGGAGATCGCCTACTTCGAGGTGCTGCACGAGCTGAAGCTGATCGTCGACCTCATGTACGAGGGCGGCATCGCGCGCCAGCGCTACTCGATCTCCGACACCGCCGAGTACGGCGACCTGACCCGCGGCCCGCGCGTCATCTCGCCGGCGGTCAAGGAAGAGATGAAGAAGATCCTCGGCGAGATCCAGGACGGCACGTTCGCCCGCGAATGGGTCGCCGAGGACGAGGCCGGACGGCCGAACTTCACCAAGCTCGAGGAGCAGGGCAACAAGCACCCGATCGAGGAGACCGGCAAGAAGCTGCGCGACCTGATGTCGTGGGTGGACCGGCCGATCACCGAGACCGCCTGATCTTCCGCGAAGCCGTGAAGGCCTCCTTGCCGGCCGTAAGCGCCGGCAAGGAGGCCTTCACGGCTTTTCCGGGTGGCTCGTTACGCTGGTCGCATGACCGATGACAAGGCGCACATCCGGCACCACCTCGACCTTTCCGGGGCGGAGTGGATCCGGGGCGAGCCCGCGGGCGTCACCCTCGACGAGGTCGTCGAGTACGCGTTCGTCGAGCACACCGACGGTGCCACCTACGTCGCGATGCGGCGGTCGCCGGACGTCGACGGCACGATCATGGTCTTCACGATGACGGAGTGGGACGCGTTCGTGAAGGGCGTCGACGACGGCGAGTTCAACGACCTGGGCGCCTAGGCACTCAGTTTCGCCGCCAGTCCGGGGATCTGGCCGAGCTCGCCCGCGATGGCGAGGTGGTCGCCGTAGTCGCGGGACTCGGTGATCAGCCCGTCCCGGACGCGCATGACGAAGATGTTGGCGATCCGCACCGGCTTGCCGCCGTATTCGCCCTGGTAGGCGAACTCGCCGATCAGCACCTCGGGGTCGGTGCCCTGGTAGGTGACCAGATCCGCGACGGCGAAGCCCGGGTTCAGCGCCTTCCCCGCCGCGAAGTGCACCCGCAGCTCGTCGCGCGTGCGCACGACTCCGGAGCCCGGCAGGAACGGGTGCGTCACGTGCGTTTCCGCGGCGTAGAGCTCCGGCAGATCGTCCCAGCGCCCGCCCGCGACGCCGTGCACGAGCCGCTCGAACACCGTGCCCGCGCCCGCCGGCGTGACCGGTGAAAGCGAACGTGGCGGGGCCTGCTCGTACGCCTTCGCCAGCTGGCCGACGCCGTCGCGGACGACCGCGAGCTTCAGGTAGTCGTGGTAGTCGCGGGAATGCACGATCAGGCCGTCGCGGACGCGCAGCACCTGGATGTTCGCGGCCGAGATCGTCCGGCCGGTCTCGATCGACTCGGCGTCGTAGTCGTATTCGGCGACGATGACCTCGGGGTCGGTGGTCTCGTGGACGGCGACGTTCTTGCGCTTGAGCCGGTACGCGCCCGCCAGGGCGCCGGTGAACCGCTCGTGGACCGCGGCGCGGCCGGTCAGGCGCGTCGGCCGCGGCACGGCTTGCGGGTGTTCGACGACCGTGTCTTCGGCGTACAGCGCGGAAAGCTCACCGAAGCGGCCTTCGCCGATCCCGTCGGACAACGCGGTGAAGACGTCGCGCGGTGTGGTCATGGGTCCTCCCAGCGGACAAAACGGAGTCTGTAGTCCGCCTTCGAAGATACGGACTACAGACTCCGGTTGTCTAGTGGAGCAGCCCCCGGGCCGCCGGCTGCTCGCACACCTCCGCCCACGTCTCGGGGGTGCTGCCGAAGTTCGCGTCCCGCGCGCCGCGGTCGGCGCCGGCGTCGAGGAGGGCCTGGATGACGTCGAGGTGCCCGGACTGCGCGGCCAGGTGCAGGGCCGTGACGCCTTCGCCGTGCTTCGGGCCGCCGAACGTGCCCGGGCGGTTCACGTCGGCGCCGAGCTCGAGGAGCGTCCGGACGGCGGCGAGCCTGCCTTGGGCCGCCGCCCACGCCAGCGCCGTGCCGCGGTAGACGTCGGCGTTCACGTCGGCACCGCGCGAGACCAGGGTGTGCAAGGCCTCGGTGCGGTCGTTGCGGGCCGCCCAGGCGAGGGCTTCGTCGCGGGCCTCGGCCGGGTCGTCCGCCGGGCGCCACGCCGGGAAACCGCTGTGGGGCCGGTAGAAACCGCGGTGGGCGCCGCCGCGGCCCGACGTCAGGAGCTCGTCGAGGAGCACGGCGTCGCCGAGCCCGGCCGCGACCCGCAGGTTGCCTGGTGCGAGGCTGTGCGCGGCCAAGGTCTCCGCGGCTTCGCGGTGCCCCCAGAACAGGGCGACGACCAGGGGAGTGCCGCCGTCGCCCCGCGCGGAGACGTCGACCGGGGCGCCCGCTTCGAGCAGGAGGCCGAGTAGCAGCGGCAGGTTGCTGTACGCGGCTTGGTGCAGCGGTGTCCAGCCGTGGACGTTGCCGCGCGCGGGGTCGGCGCCGTGGGCGAGCAGGACCCGGCTGAGCCGCTCGTCGCAAGTGGCGCCGGCCATGCCGAGCAGGTCGTTGCCGTTGGTCCCGCGGGTGGTGACCAGCCAGGGAAACTCGCCGAGCAGCGTTTCGAGCTGCTCGACGTCCCGCGCCTCGACCGCCCGGTACGCGCGGGCGAACGGCTCGCGACTGTCCACAAGAGACTCGACGTGCGCGCGAAGCGCCTGCCACGAAACGAATCCGTGCTCGCGAGCTACGACTACGCGGGCGCCGTTGCGGGTGAGCGCCTGGCCCCAGCGGTCGAACGGCTCGCGGGCGCCGGGCGTCCCGTCCCCGGCCGAGGCGAGCAGGCCGAGCGCGCGCTCGGCGTAGTACTCGATGTCTTGGTGGTACGGGTGCTGCAGGTTTTCGGCGGGCATCACGCCCATGGTGCCTCCTCGGACGGGACGCGGCCCGCACCGCGCCCCGCCAGCGTACTCCCGTCAGGGCAGCAGATCCGCCAAGCGGCGGTAGGAGTCCTTCGTCCGGGCGAGGACCTGGACGCAGACGTGGTCGGCGCCCGCGTCGAGGTGCGCGCGGATCCGCTCGGCGATCCGCTCCTCGCCGGTGACGACGATCGCGTCGACCAGGCGGTCGCTGCCGCCGTCGGCGAGGTCGTCGTCGGTGAAGCCGAGCCGGCGCAGGTTCGTGCGGTGGTGCCGCGCGAGCCGGACGTACCCGTCGACGTGCTCCCGGGCCACGCCGGGTGCCGCATCGAGCACCACCGCCTGCTCGACGGCGAGGTACTTGCCGGGGCCGAGCCGCTCGCGTGCCATCGCCGTGTGTTCCGGCGGGACGAAGTACGGGTGGGCGCCGTCGGCGCGTTCGGCCGCCAGGTCCAGGAGTTTCGGGCCCAGCGCGGCGAGTACTCGCCGCGGACGAGGCGACGGCTGGGGCAGGCCCGGCAGCTCGGCCGCGTCCATCCCGTCCAGGTATTCGCGCAACGCCGTGAGCGGGCGGGCGCCGGGCCGGTGCCCGCCGAGGCCCGCGACGAACCGGCCCGGGTAGGCCTCGCCCAGGGCCCGGATGGCGCCTTCCGCGGCGAGCGGGGAGCGCTGGTCGAACCGCGCGACGCCGGTGGCGACCGTCAGGTTCGCCGTCGCCGCCAGCAGCAGCGCGGCTTGGGTGAATGCCTCCCGCCCGGCGAATTCGCCGAACCAGATCGAGCCGAAGCCGAGTTCTTCCACTTCGGCGGCCGTTTCGCGGAGTTCGCCGACCGGGGCGCCGTCGAAGAACCGCCAGATCCCGACGCTCATCGGAGCACCGCCGGGGCCAGCTCGACCAGCGTGTCCACAGTGGACTCGAACGACGGCGCGGACGGCGTCAGCAGGACGTGGTCCGCGCCCGCGTCGAGCACTTCCGCCACGCGTTTCGCGATGGTCCCGGCGTCGCCCCAGAGCACGAGGTCGTCGACGAACCGGTCGCTGGGCCCGTCGATGTCGGCCGCGGTGTAGCCGAGCCGTTTCCAGCCCGCCAGGTACGCCTTGACCTGGAACTGCCGCGACTGCGCCACGCTGCGCCGGACGCTCGCGCGGGCGTCCTCGCGGGTGCCGAGCAGGACCGTCTGGTGGGGGATCAGCAGCTTGCCCGGCCCGAGGATCCCGCGGGCGTACGGCGTGTGCGAGACCGGCTGGGCGAACGGGTGCGCGCCGTCGGCGTGCTCACGGGCGAGTTCCAGCATCTTCGGCCCGACCGCGGCCAGCACGCGCGGGAACGCCACCGGGGCCGGGGTTTCGGCCGCCGCGGCGTCCATTTCGGACAGGTAGGCGCGCATCCGGTCCAGCGGCCGGTACTCCTCGCCGTACTTCGCCGCCTGGAACGCGTGCCCGATGCCGACGCCGAGCACGAACCGGCCCGGGTGGGCGTGGGCGAGGGTCGCGCCGCCCTTTTCGGCGGTCCGCCCAGGCCGGGCCCAGGTGTTGGCGATGCCGGCACCGAGCACGACGTCCGGCACGGTGGCGAGCAGGTCGCCGAAGGCGGCGAACAGTTCGCGGCCGCCGGGGCCTTCGCCGCTCCAGACCGAGCCGTAGCCGGCCTCGGCGAGCCGCCGCGTCGCCGCGCGTTCGACGTCCGGGGGCGGGGCAAGCGGTGCGCTCGGCAGCCAGGCGCCGACCGCGCCGAGCCGGGTGCGTGTTTCTTCGATCAGGGTCATCCTCGAAGTCCTCCCAGTAAGATGAGGCTGCCTCCGGTTAATATACGGAGGCAGCCTCCGATTGGCTACCCGGTAAGGTCGGGAGCGCGATGACCGACGTGAAACCGATGCGCGCGGACGCCCGCCGCAACTACGAGCGCCTCCTCGAGGAGGCGCAGCGCGCCTTCGCCGAACACGGCGTCGAGGCGTCCCTGGAAGACATCGCGCGCCGCGCCGGCGTCGGCATCGGCACGCTCTACCGGCACTTCCCGACCCGGGAGGCGCTGCTCGAAACGCTCCTGCGCGCCCGCTTCGACGGCCAGGCCGGCCGCGCGCGCGAGCTGCTGACCCACCCCGAGCCGCTGGCCGCGCTGCAGACCTGGCTGACCGGCCTCGGCGACGCCACCGGCACCTACCGCGGCCTGGTCGAGCTGACCGCCGACGCGCTCAACGACGAATCGTCCCGCTTGTACGCGTCGTGCCACGCGATGCGTGACGCCGGTTCCCAACTAGTGGAACGTGCGAAGGCGGCGGGGGAGCTCCGCGAAGACGTCACCACGCACGAGCTGCTTCTGTTGCTGCACGCGGCATCCTGGGCGGGCGGGCACCTGCCCGGCCCCGGCGGCATGCAACGCCTCCTGGCTCTTGTTTTCGAAGGATTACGAGCGAGTTAACACCGTGGGACGCCAGGGGGCCGCCCAGCGGGTTAAACTCCGCCAGACCGGCGCACAACGACGTGCTGAATCCGTCTGTCGACACACAGCGTCCTGGAAGTGACCAGATAGTGGGAGCCGCATCGTGAGCAAGCCCAGCAAACCCGTCGTCCTCATCGCGGAAAAGCTCGCCCCCTCCGTGCTGAGTGTTTTCGGTGACGAGGTGGAGGTCCGGCACGTCGACGGCACGGACCGATCCGCGCTGCTCGAGGCGGTGAAGAGCGCCGACGCGCTGCTGGTCCGTTCCGCCACCAAGGTCGACGCCGAGGTCCTCGGCGCCACCACGCAGCTGAAGGTCGTCGCCCGCGCCGGCGTCGGCCTGGACAACGTCGAGGTGCCCGCCGCCACCGAGCGCGGCGTGCTGGTCGTCAACGCCCCGACGTCCAACATCGTTTCCGCCGCCGAGCACGCCGTCGCCCTGCTGCTGTCGGTCGCGCGCCGCGTCCCGGCCGCCGACCAGAGCCTCCGCGGCGGCGAGTGGAAGCGCAGCTCGTTCTCCGGCGTCGAGCTGCAGGGCAAGACCGTCGGCGTCGTCGGCCTCGGCAAGATCGGGCAGCTGTTCGCCCAGCGCCTGGCCGCCTTCGACACCAAGCTGATCGCGTACGACCCCTACGTCTCGGCCGCGCGCGCCGCGCAGCTCGGCATCGAGCTCGTCACCCTCGACGAGCTGCTGAGCCGCGCCGACGCGATCTCCATCCACCTGCCGAAGACGCCGGAGACCAAGGGCCTCATCGACGCCGAGGCGCTGAAGAAGACCAAGCCCGGCGTCATCATCGTCAACGCCGCCCGCGGTGGCCTCATCGTCGAAGAGGACCTGGCCGACGCGCTGCGCTCGGGCCACGTCGGCGGCGCCGGCGTCGACGTCTTCGTCACCGAGCCGACCACGTCCAGCCCGCTGTTCGGCCTGGACAACGTCGTCGTGACGCCGCACCTGGGCGCCTCGACGGCGGAGGCGCAGGACCGCGCGGGCACCGACGTCGCGAAGTCGGTGCTGCTGGCGCTGCGCGGCGACTTCGTGCCGGACGCGGTGAACGTCTCCGGCGGCGGCGCGGTCGGCGAGCACGTCCGCCCGTACCTGTCGCTGACCCAGAAGCTCGGCACGCTGCTGACCGCGCTGAACCCGAAGGCGCCGACGTCGGTGACCGTGCAGGTCAAGGGCGAGATCTCCAGCGAGGACACCGCCGTGCTGCAGCTGGCGGCGCTGCGCGGGGTGTTCACCGGCGTGGTCGAGGACCAGGTCACGTTCGTCAACGCGCCGCAGCTGGCGGAGAAGCTGGGCGTGCAGGTCGAGCTGACGACCGAGCCGGAGAGCCCGAAGTTCCGCAGCCTGGTCACCGTCCGCGCGGTGCACTCGGACGGCCAGGTGCTCACGGTGTCCGGTTCGGTCACCGGCAAGGACGAGGTCGAGAAGCTGGTCGAGGTCAACGGCCGCGGCTTCGACCTGCGCGCCGAGGGCACCGTCCTGCTGGTCGAGTACCCGGACCGGCCGGGCGTGATGGGCCGCGTCGGCACGCTGCTCGGCGAGGCGGGCATCAACATCGAGGCCGCGCAGATCAGCCAGACCACCGACGGCTCCGACGCGGTCATGCTGCTGCGCGTCGACCGCCACATCGACGCGCACCTGCTGGACCCGATCGGCGCGTCGGTCGGGGCGCACACGATCCGTGCTGTCGACCTCAGCTGAGCTAACTCTTTCGAAGGCCCCCTGTCACTCGGCAGGGGGCCTTCGTGCGCAATCACAACTACATAACGGAGTCCTTTGCCTACGTAAGTAGGTGTTTTGGGGCATTAAGTTCTCCCCGCGAGGTTGAACCACGCGCCGTCGAGGGCACGGCGCTGTGCCGCGCTTCACCGTCGGGGGTGTCAGGAGCGGCAGGCAGGTTCGGGTCCAGACCTCGAGTAAGGGGCCGACTCATGAGCAGATCCCGCTTACCCGCCCGCGTCACGACGGCGTTCTTCGCCGTCGTGCTGGCGGCCGCGCTGGGCGCGCCGGTGGCGAGTGCGGCTGACGCTCCGCTCGCTGACGGCGTCGCACCGGTGAAGATCGACGACGCCCAGCTCCAGGGCAAGCTTTCGCCGCGCCTGAGCGCCGCGCAGGGCCGCGTCACCGCGTTCGTCGAGCTGGCCAAGAAGCCCGCCGTCGACGCGTTCACCGCCGCGCAGCCGCAGGGCAAGGACCAGGCCAAGCGCGCCGCCAAGGCCGCCAAGGCCGACACCGCGGCCGCGGTCGACTCCGTCGTGAACCAGCTGCGCGCGGGCAACGCCCAGCCGCAGGTCGTCACCCAGACCGCCAACGCCGTCCCCGGCGTGGTCGTCACCGCCGACGCCGCCAAGCTGCGCGAGGTCGCGAAGCGGGCTGACGTCGTCGCGGTCCGCACGGTCGTGCCGAAGACCCGTACCAACGCCAGCGCCGAGCAGCTGACCAACACCCTCGCGGCGTGGCAGCAGACCGGCAAGTTCGGCGACGGCGTCCGCGTCGGCGTGATCGACGACGGCATCGACTACACCCACGCCGACTTCGGCGGTCCCGGCACGCAGGCCGCGTACAAGAGCGTCGACAGCACCAAGCCGTCGCCGCTCTTCCCGAGCGCCAAGGTGGTCGGCGGCACCGACCTCGTCGGCAACGACTACGACGCCGCGACGCCCGGCAAGACCACCCCGAAGCCGGACCCGAACCCGCTCGCCTGCGGTGAGCACGGCACGCACGTCGCCGGCACCATCGGCGGCTTCGGCGTCACCGCCGACGGCAAGACCTTCAAGGGCGACTACAAGAAGCTGGACGCCAAGAAGGTCGACGCGATGCAGATCGGCCCGGGCACGGCGCCGAAGTCGCTGCTCTACGCCATCAAGGTGTTCGGCTGCGCGGGCTCGACGAACGTCACCTCGCAGGCGCTGGACTGGGCCCTCGACCCGGACGGCGACGGCGACTTCACCGACCACCTCGACGTCGTCAACCTGTCGCTGGGCTCCGACTTCGGCGCGCCGGACGACCCGGACTCGCTGTTCGTGCGCAAGCTCGCCGCGAACAACGTGCTGCCGGTGATCTCCGCGGGCAACGGCGGCGACATCAACGACATCGCGGGCTCGCCGGGCAACACCCCGGAGGCGCTCACCGTCGCCAGCACGCGCGACGCGGGCATCCTGCGCGACGCCGCCGAGGCCAAGGCGCCCTCGACCGCCGCGGGGCAGAAGACCGGGCAGTACAGCCAGAACTACACCGGTTACGACACCCTGGACCTGACCGCACCGGTCGTCGCGCTGTCCGCGGCCAACAGCGCGGGCTGCGCGCCGTACTCCGCCGAGGACAAGGCGAAGGCCGCCGGCAAGTTCGTCTGGCTGGAATGGGACGACAACGACTCGACCCGCGCCTGCGGTTCGGCGGCCCGCGCCAACAACGCGCAGGCGGCCGGGGCGAAGGGCGCGCTCCTTTCGTCCACTTTGGAGCACTTCAGCGCCGGCATCGCGGGCAACGCGGCGATCCCGATGTTCCAGTTCACCGGTTCCGCCACGAAGACGCTGCGCGCGGCGCTGACCGCGGGCACGCTGCAGATCCGGCTCTACGGCACGGGCCGTGCGTCGATCCAGACCACCGACAAGACCATCGTGGACACCCCGAGCTCGTTCACCTCGCGCGGCACCCGCGGCCCGGCCGTCAAGCCGGACGTCGCCGCGCCGGGTGACACGATCACCTCGGCGTTCCGCGGCAGCGGCAACGGCCGGACGGTGCTGAGCGGCACGTCGATGGCGGCGCCGCACACCGCGGGCATCACCGCGCTGGTCCGCCAGTCCCATCCGGACTGGTCGGTCGAGGAGGTCAAGGCGTCGGTCATCGACACCGCCGGCCACGACGTCTCCGACGGGGCCGGCCACACCTACGCGCCGCAGCGCGTCGGCAGCGGCCGGATCGACGCCAAGGCGGCGCTGGACAACCAGGTCCTCGCCTACGTCCAGGACGACCCGGGCGCGGTCAGCGTCAGCTTCGGCACGGTCGAGGCGCCAGGGCCGGTGACGCTGTCGAAGACGATCAAGCTGGTCAACAAGGGCGTCACGGCGGTCGAGTACTCGGTGGCCTACCAGGCGGTCACCGCGCTGCCGGGCGTCGAGTACACAGTGGACAAGCAGACGGTGAAGCTGACCCCGCGCGGCACCGCCAAGGTCAAGGTGACGCTGAAGATCACCGACCCGAAGGCGCTGCGCAAGGTCATGGACCCGACCATGCAGGCCACCCAGGCCGGCCTGGCCCGGCAGTTCGTCGCGGACGCCTCCGGGCGCGTCGCCTTCACGCCGGTGAGCGGCGCCAAGGTGCCGCTGCGGGTTTCGGTCTACTCCGCGCCGAAGCCGGTCTCGACGATTTCGACGCCGCAGTCGGTGAAGTTCGGCGCCGACGCGACCCAGGCCGTGCTGAACCTGACCGGCAAGGGCGTCGACCAGGGTGCCGGCGCGCAGCGGTACCGCTCGCTGATCAGCGTGCTCGAGCTGCAGGCGGAATCCCCGCAGCTGCCCGAGTGCGACGCGGACGTGGTCACCGACTGCACGCTGAACAAGACGGCCAAGGGCGGCGACCTCCGCTACATCGGCGCGGCTTCCACCGCTCCGCTGGCGAAGGCGCAGGGCGAGCCGGAGAACGCGATCCTCGCGTTCGGCCTTTCCACGTGGGGCGACTGGGCGAACATCGGCAGCAACACCTCGCCGTTCGTCGACATCGACACCACCGGGGACGGGCAGCCGGACTTCGAGACCTACGTGACCAAGGCGACGTCCACGGACGTGCTGCTGGCCGTCACGGTCGCGCTGACCGCGGGCTTCCCGACGGTCGACGTCCAGGCGGTCAACGGCCAGCTCGGCGACGTGGACACCAACGTGTTCGACACGAACGTGATCACGCTGCCGGTTTCGCTGGCCGCACTGGGCATCGACGCGAACGCCGACAGCCACCGCATCTCCTACACGGTGGGCACCAGCGGGTTCTACGTCGCGCCGGGCACGACGAACGGGCTGATCGACTACGTCGGCACGCCGCTTTCGTTCGACGCGCTCGCCCCGGGCTACTCGGTGCAGGGCGGCGGCGACGCCGCGCTGGGCTACGTCGCGAAGCCGGGCACGGCGCTGGTCGTCACCCGGAACGCGGCTTCGGCCGCGGCGGACAACGCGCTCGGGCTGCTCGCCATCGAGCACCACAACGCCGCGGGGAACCGGGCGAACGTGGTCAAGGTGGACGTGGCCCCGGCGGCTCGTGGCCGTCAGCCGATCGGGGGCGGTGGCCGCTAGGCCGTGGCAAGATCGATCTGTGCAGGAACAGGGGCGTCTCCGGCGGGTTCCCGCCGGGGGCGCCCCTGCCCGTATTCACCCGATTGGGTGTCTCACCCTGCGGGAGGATGCGGCATAAGGGTGGTGCGGCTACGGCCGTTTGTCTACGGCCGGTAACCTTCCGGCTGCTGGCGTTTTGTTGCGGTGGGCCATCGGTGCGCTGGTGGCCCGGTCGACGGAGGTGTGTGGATGCGGCTCGCGGTGATCCCAGGTGACGGGATCGGGCCCGAGGTGGTCTCCGAGGCGCTGAAGGTGCTCGGCGAAGTAGCACCGACGGCGGAGATCACGAACTACGACCTCGGCGCGGCCCGGTGGCACTCGACCGGCGAGCTGCTCCCGGAGTCGGTACTGGGCGAACTCCGCCAGCACGACGCGATCCTGCTGGGCGCGGTCGGCGACCCGACGGTGCCGAGCGGCATCCTCGAGCGCGGTCTCCTGCTGCGCCTGCGGTTCGAGATGGACCACCACGTCAACCTGCGCCCGGCGCGGTTGTACCCGGGTGTCCGCGGGCCGCTGGCCGACGCGGGCGACGTCGACATGGTGGTCGTGCGCGAAGGGACCGAAGGCCCGTACGCGGGCACGGGCGGCCTGATCCGCAAGGACACCGAGCACGAGATCGCGACGGAGGTCAGCGTCAACACGGCGTTCGGCATCCGCCGCGTGGTCGCGGACGCGTTCAACCGGGCCGAGGCCCGGCCGCGCAAGCACCTGACGCTGGTCCACAAGACCAACGTGCTCTCGTTCGCCGGTTCGCTGTGGTCGCGGATCGTCGAAGAGGTTTCGCTGGAGCACCCGGAGGTGACGGTCGCGTACTCCCACGTGGACGCGGCGACCATCCACCTGGTGACGGACCCGTCCCGGTTCGACGTGATCGTTACGGACAACCTGTTCGGCGACATCATCACGGACCTGGCGGCCGCGGTGACCGGCGGCATCGGCCTGGCGGCGAGCGGCAACCTGGACATGACCCGCCGCAACCCGAGCATGTTCGAGCCGGTCCACGGCTCGGCCCCGGACATCGCGGGCCAGGGGCTGGCCGACCCGACGGCGGCGGTGCTGTCGGTGTCGCTGCTGCTGGACCACCTGGGGCAGAAGGAAGCCGCCCGGCGGATCGAGGCTTCGGTGGCGTTCGACCTGGCGACCCGGGACCAGGCGTCGCCGGGTGCCACGCAGGCGATCGGGGACCGGCTGGCGGCGTTGGTTTCGTCCAATGTCCGGACGGCCGGCTGAGGTTTTTCTTTTCGGAAGGCCCCGCACCCTCGTGGTGCGGGGCTTTTTCGTGCGGTGGTCTCGGGGGTCGCGAATGACTCATTGGGGGCGTGGGAGGTCTCGAATGAGTCATTCGGGACGCGCGACTTGCTCGAGACTCGGCCGCGCTGGCCGCGGGTGGTGCCGCGTTGCTGTGCCGGTCGTTGGTGGTGCCGTGTGCGGCTGTACCGGTCGCAGGTGGTGCTGCGCTGCTCGGCTGCCGTCGTGGGTGGTGCCGCGCTGCCGCGGGTGATGCGTGCTGCTCGGCTGCCGTTGTGGCCCCTTTCGCGAGTTGTCCACAGCAGTGCCGCGATGTGGACAAGCGAGCCTCCGAAATGCTTTCCGGCCGGGTTTGTCGGTGGCCGCCGATAGACTGGACCGGGGTCAGCCCCCAGGGACGGGTGGGGCTTGCTCGTCCGGGGAGGCGGCCCGAATTCCGGCGAAACGCGGCTGTCCGGTGACCTGTCCCGGACCCTTCAGCGCATCAGATGGCAGCAACGTCCCCTCCAGGCCACCCGGCCAACGTTCCCGGATCGTGGGAGCTTGACCCAGCTTGTGGACTTCCCCCGAAGCCCTGTGGCATGATGCGACCATGACCAGCTTCGCGATCATTATCGACGAGCGCGCCGGACGATAGCTCCACAAGAGCCCCCGGCGCGCAACCTCTCGCACCCATGCGGGAGGTTTTTTTGTTGCCTCGAAACGCTAGGAGAAGACCGTGACCCGCCAGGAGCCCGCCGATACTCCGCTCGGCGATGCCTTCCACCTCTACGACACGACCCTGCGCGACGGTGCGCAGCGCGAGGGCATCTCCTACTCCGTCCAGGACAAGCTGGCCGTCGCGCGGCTGCTGGACGAGCTGGGCGTCGGGTTCATCGAAGGCGGCTGGCCGGGGGCGCTCCCCAAGGACACGGAGTTCTTCGCCCGCGCCGCGAAGGGTGAGCTCAAGCTGAACCACGCGGCCCTCGTCGCGTTCGGCGCCACCCGCAAGGCCGGCACCACCGCGGACGCCGATCCGCAGGTCCGCGCCCTGCTCGACAGTGAAGCGCCGGTCGTCACGCTCGTCGCGAAGTCCGATCTGCGGCACATCGAACGCGCTCTCCGCGTCGACGTCGACGAGGCCTGCGCCATGGTCCGGGACACCGTCGAATTCCTCACGAAAGAAGGCCGGCGCGTCTTCCTCGACGCCGAGCACTTCTTCGACGGCTACGCGTTCTCGCCCGAGACCTCGCTCAAGGTCCTCGACGCCGCCGCCCACGCGGGGGCCGACGTCCTCGTGCTGTGCGACACCAACGGCGGGCAGCTGCCGCTCGATCTCGCCCGGACCGTCGGGGAAATCAAGGAAAACACCGGATTCCGCCTCGGGATCCACTGTCAGGACGACACTTCCTGCGCCGTGGCGAATTCCGTCGCCGCGGTGCAGGCCGGCGTGACGCACGTCCAGTGCACCGCCAACGGTTACGGGGAACGGGCCGGCAACGCCGACCTCTTCGCCGTGACAGGGAACCTCGTGACCAAGCTCGGCATGGACGTCCTCCCGACCGGAGGAGCGGCCGAGCTGACCCGGGTCTCCCATGCCCTTGCCGAAATCGCGAACATCGCTCCCTACACCCACCAGGCTTACGTGGGGACGTCGGCTTTTGCCCACAAGGCAGGACTGCACGCGAGCGCGATCAAGGTGGATCCGTTGCTGTACAACCACATCGATCCGTCTTCCGTCGGCAACGACATGCGGGTGCTGGTCACCGAGATGGCCGGCAGGGCCAGCCTCGAGCTCAAGGGACGTGAGCTCGGGGTCGACCTTGCCGGCCGGCCCGAAGCGCTGACGAGCGCCATCACCAAGGTCAAGCGCCTCGAAGCCGAAGGCTGGTCCTTCGAGGCCGCCGACGCCTCCTTGGAACTGCTGCTGCGCCAGGAGGCCGACGTCCCCGCCGAGGCGCCGTTCGAGCTCGAGTCCTACCGCGTGGTCCTCGACCACCGCGCCGACGCCGAGGTCGTCGCCGAGGCGACGGTCAAGGTGCACGTCGGCGGGCAGCGCGTGATCGCCACCGCCGAGGGCATCGGCCCGGTGCACGCGCTCGACGCCGCCCTGCGGAAGGCGCTGAGCCCGCACCTGTCCTGGTTGGACAGTGTGGAGCTCGCCGACTACAAGGTCCGCATCCTCCAGGGCCACCCGGGCACCGACGCGGTGACGCGCGTGCTGGTGGAGAGCACCGACGGCGAACGCGAATGGACCACGGTCGGGGTGCACGGCAACATCGTCGAGGCCAGCTGGCTGGCCCTCTGCGACGCGCTCGTCCACAAGAGCTCGACCGTGGCCTGAGTCACCGGCTGGGCGCACGTAGACTGACAGCGTGCGCCTAGCCCGTATTGCTCATCCCGGTGGTGTCGCGTTCGCTTCGGTCGAAGGGGACGGTGACGACGCCCAGGTCCTGGAAATCGCCGAGCACCCGTTCGGCAACCCCAACTTCACCGGCAAGCGGTGGCCCCTTGCGGACGTCCGGCTGCTCGCGCCGATCCTGCCGTCGAAGGTGATCGCCGTCGGCCGGAACTACGCCAAGCACGCCGCCGAGTTCGGCAACGAGGTGCCCAGCGCCCCGATGCTGTTCCTCAAGCCGTCCACCACGGTCGTCGGCCCGAACGCGGCCATCCGGCGCCCGTCCGGCATCGGCCGCGTCGATTTCGAGGGCGAGCTGGCCATCGTCATCGGGCAGCCGGTGAAGAACGTGCCCGCGGCCCGCGCGGCCAGCGCGATCCTCGGCTACACCGTGGCCAACGACGTCAGCGCGCGCGACCTCCAGAAGGCCGACGGCCAGTGGGGCCGCGCCAAGGGCTTCGACACGTTCTGCCCGCTCGGGCCGTGGATCGAGACGTCGCTCGACGCGTCCGACCTGTCCCTGAAGTCCGAGGTCGACGGCGAGCTCAAGCAGGACGGCCGCACGTCCGACCTCGTCCACAAGATCCCCGAGCTGGTCGAGTTCGTGTCCGGCGTCATGACGCTGCTGCCCGGCGACGTCATCCTGACCGGCACGCCCGAGGGCGTCGGCCCGATCGAGGGCGGTCAGAGCGTCTCGATCACCATCGAAGGCATCGGCACTCTGACCAACCCGGTCGAAAACGTCTAGTCCTTGGTCGCCGGCTCCATCGGCCGCCGGGCGTACGCCGGAGCGTGCTCCGGCCGCAGCCCGAGGCCGAGGAGCCGGGCCGGGAAGTACGACAGGCGCGGGAACCGCGAGAACGCCTTGATCATCGGTTCCGGCGGGCCGTTGCGCTTGCCGCTCATCACCCCGCGCACGACGGTCCGGTGCATCAGGCGCTGCAGCCCCTGCACCAGCAGCGTCGGCGCCAGCCGCCGCGAACGCACCTTCGCCAGCTCGGCCTCCGTCGGACGGCCCCGGCGCAGCGGCTCGGCCAGCAGCGTCGCCGCCGCGACCGCGTCCTGCACCGCGAGGTTGATGCCCACGCCGCCGATCGGCGACATCGCGTGCGCCGCGTCGCCGAGGCAGAGCAGCCCGTCGACGTGCCACTTGCGCAGCAGGTTCAGCCGCACGTCGAGGAACTTGACGTCGTCCATCGTCTTCAGCTCGTGCACCCGGTCGGCGAACTCGGGGCAGATCTGCGTCACGTTCTCCCGGAAGGCTTCGATGCCCTGCTTTCGCAGGTCGTCGCCCTTCGGCGCGAGGTAGGCGACCTGGTAGAAGTCCGGCCGGGGGAGCGGCACGGCGAAGCGCTTGTCCCGCATCTTCGGCAGCAGCATGCCGCCCTCTTCGTCCTCGTGCCGCGACAGCCGGAACCACCAGACGTCGAACGGGCAGTCGTACTCGTGCGGCACCAGGCCGGCCTCGCGCCGGGCCAGCGACCACCGGCCGTCGGCGGCGATGACCAGGTCCGCGCGGATTTCCCCGGTCTCACCGGCGGCCGTGCGGTAGGTGACGCCCTCGACGCGGCCGTGCTCGCGGACCAGGCCGGTGCACTCCGTCTCCATCCGCTGGACGAACGTCGGCTCCTTGCGGGCGCTTTCGGCGAGCAGGTCGAGGAAGTCCCACTGCGGCACCATCGCGATGTACGGGTGGGGGACCTTCAGCCGGGTGAAGTCGGCGAGCTTCATCATCTCGCCGTTCTCCTGCGGGAAGCCCGCCGCCGTCAGTTCGCTGTGCGGCAGCGCGTGGAACTTTTCGCCGAGACCCAGCTCGTCGAGCAGGGTCAGCGTCGACGGGTGCACCGTGTCGCCGCGGAAGTCGCGCAGGAAGTCCGCGTGCTTCTCCAGCACTGTCACCTCGACGCCGGCCCGGGCCAGCAGGAGCCCCGCAACCATCCCGGCCGGCCCGCCACCGATGACGACGCAGCGCGTGCGCTCGGTCATCTCGACCATCTCCCCATCTATTCATCGCTTGTTGAATAAGACGAGAATGCACCCGCCGGACCCCGGCGTCAAGGGGTGTGACCGGGGATACGCTGATCGGGCGACGAGCGGGCGCGCTCTCCCCGGTTGCCGGAAACCGTCCACACGCGACAGTTGGTCGAATTTGCCCGACCGTGGCCGGGCATCGCCGTTTCGCGCTTGTGGACGGAGCGGATCTCGTGGCGCCGCAAGGGTTTTCGAGGAGTGGGACGGTTGCGCACCGGAGGAGTCGACGCGGGACGCGCGCGGTGCCGGATAACCGAACGGAGACGGCTCGCCAACTGGGAGTAGAGCCGGTGCGCCGGAACAGGCGAGCGCCAATCACCTCTTTGGCAGCGTCGCGAACGCGACGGTTGCCCTAGCCTCACTGGGTGGATTTCGCCTTGGCACCCCGGACCCCTCCGCGAACCGCTTCGCCCACCGCGGGAGCGTCCGAGCCCTGGGCGCCGCCCGAGTTGCGGCTGGTGTGCCTGGACATCGACGACACCCTGATCGACTGCACGGCCGCGATCCGCCGCAGCCTCCACATCCTCACCGGCCGGGGCGACCTGTGGCCGCTGTGGGATCTGATCACCGAAGAGCACGTCGCGCTGGTCGTCGCCGGCGAACTCGACTACGCGACCATGCACCAGCGGCGCACCGACTGCTTCCTCGCCGAAATCGGCATCTTCGCCGACGCCGAGCAGGTGAACTCGTTCGAACGCCGCCGAAGAGAGCTGCTCGACCACTCGTGGCAGCTGTTCGACGACGTCCTCCCGTGCCTGGAGTGGCTCCGCGCGGCCGGCCTGGCGCTGGCCGCCGTGACGAACGCCTCCGGGGCCCACCAGCGGCGCAAGATCGCCGACCTGGGCCTGGCCCCGTTCTTCGACCACGTGGCCATCGCGGGCGAACTGGGCGTGGCCAAGCCCGACCCGGTGATGTTCCACACGGCCTGCCTCGGCATGGACTGCGCCCCCGCCCAGGCGGTCCACGTCGGTGACAAGCTGGACACGGACGCGATCGGCGCCCGCGACGCGGGCCTGGGCGCGATCTGGCTCGACCGCGACGGCATCGGCGAGCGCGCCCCGGCGGGCGTCCACACGGTGACCGGCCTCGCCGAGCTGCCTGAGCTGCTGGTTTCCGAGTACGCGACGATCGGCGTCCCGGCCCAGCGCCGAGGTGAGACCCCCGCGTTCACCGTCGGGAACGGCGTGCTCTAGTATTTCTCCTCGTGCGGTGCTGAACCGGCAAGCCGGGAAAGTACCTCACTGGGGTATGGTGTAATTGGCAGCACGACTGGTTCTGGTCCAGTTAGTCTAGGTTCGAGTCCTGGTACCCCAGCTGCGGAGAGTGACCCCCCTGCAGAGCGAGAAATCGCCTCTGGTAAGTTCTCTCCAGCAAGAAAAGAGAAAAACCCCTGGGAAACCAGGGAAAGTTCCTAGCCCCCGTCGTCTAGCGGCCTAGGACGCCGGCCTCTCACGCCGGTAGCGTGGGTTCGAATCCCATCGGGGGTACCAGCACCACCTGAAGCTCGGTTGACCCAGGTCAGCCGAGCTTTTTGCTTGGGGTGGAAGCCCTGGTGTCAGCACCGCGGCTCGCGGCCCGGCTCGACATCGACCAGGACGAGAGCCCACGCGGATCCAGTGGGTCTCGATCGGGAGGGCGTCTAGGCCGGATTCCTTGGCGCCGCCGGGTTTTCTCCCGCCGCTTCGCCGGGATCGACGTCGTCGAGGGGTTCCTGCCAGCGGAAGACGCCGGCGCCCTGCGCGTAGGCCAGGTGCCCGCCCAGCGCGCCGGCGGCGCTGGCCGCCGCGAGGCCGAGTGCGCCCAGCAGCCTGCCGCGTACGACGTGGCCGCGGGTGCGAGCGAGGTAGGACGCACCGAACAGCGCGGTGGCCGTCGCGTTGCCGGCGGCGTGGACCAGGCCGACGCGTCGCTGGCGCGCGTCGAGGTCCGCGTAGTCGGCCCAGCCGAGCACTATCGCGAGCGGGGTGGCCAGCAGGCCGGCCGCGACCAGGCGGCGCGCGGTGTCCTGCCGGCCGGGGATCAGGTCGAACGCCGCCGAGCACAGCCAGGCGCCGATGGGGATGGTGACGGCGATCGGGTGCAGGGGGTGGCCCAGCCAGCGGCCGCGCAGGAGGCGGCCCACGGTGCTTTCGGCCGGGCCGCGCAGTACGCGGGTGATTTCGGCGGCCGGGCCGTCGAGCGCTTCGGCGTCTTCGACCGCCCGGAGCGCTCGGTGGGGTTTCGGCTCGGGTCCGGCTGCGGGGTTCATGAAGCAGGGCTACCCCGACGGCCGCCGGTCAACCGCCGCGCGCCGGGCTTAGCGGCGGAACGACGGGGTACGCGGACCTCCGCAATGCCCGGTTCCGCGCGGAACCGGCGTGACGGCGACGAACCGGAGAGAGCCATGTCCACACCCACCCGAACCACCACGCGCACTCCCGCGCAGCTCGCGGCCACCGTGGTCGCGGCCGTCTTCCTGCTGGTCGGGGTGCTCGGCTTCGTCCCGGGCATCACGACGAACTACGACCAGCTCAGCTTCGCCGGCCACGACTCGATGGCGATGCTGCTCGGCCTGTTCATGGTGTCCGTGCTGCACAACATCGTCCACCTGCTGTTCGGCGTCGCCGGCTTGGCCGCGGCCCGCACTCCCCGCGGGGCGTTCCGGTTCCTAGTGGTGGGCGGGGTCGTCTACCTGGTGCTCTGGGTGTACGGGCTGGTCGTCGACCACGCCAGCGACGCGAACTTCGTGCCGGTCAACAACGCGGACAACTGGCTGCACCTCTTGCTGGGTGTCGGGATGATCGGGCTCGGCCTGCTCACCGCCCGTGCCCGCGCGACCCGCTGAGCGTGTGTCGGGCCCCGGACCGGGTAGCCGCCGTGTTCCCGATGGAAGGAGAACACCATGAGCAAGCCGAACCCGATCGAGCTGCAGAAGTACCTCTCCGGTGTCGACTACCCCGCGAAGCGCGACGACCTGGTCCGCGCCGCTGAGCGGAACGGTGCCGGTAAGGACGTCCTCGACACGGTGCGCAAGCTTCCCGATCGGACCTACGAGGGTCCGAGCGGGGTCAGCAAGGAGATCGGTGGCTGACCACCACGCCTTCAGGGCGCGGCGGTGACCCACGGGTTGGCCCGGCAGACGGCGCCGTCCGGGCGAACCCGGACGGCGGCCGCGGGCTCGGCGCGGTTGAGCCGGGCCAGGTAGTCGTTCGAGAGCCCGAACGTCTGCTGCATCATCACCGGCGCCGGCGCACCGGCCGCCGGGCAGCCGACGTGGCCGAAGCCGAGCGCGTGGCCGACCTCGTGGCTGATGGCGTAGCGGTGGTAGCCGGCGAGGTCGCCGTCGAAGGAGTGCGCGCCGCGGATCCAGCGGGCGAGGTTGACGACGATGCGGTGCCCGCGTGAGAGGTGGCACGACGACTCGAAGGGGATGGCGAAGCCGCACAGGCGCCGGCTGGTCGCCGGGCTGGTGAGGCTGATGCGCACCGAGGGCCGGTCGTCCGGCCGGGCGAGGCGGTGGAACGACACCTCACCGAGCCCGATCCAGCCACGGGGGTCGGCGAGCACGGAGTCGACGTCGGCGCCGAAGGTGGCGGCGTCGAGGCCGTCTTCGACCTCGACCGTGTACGTCACGGTGGTGTGCCCGGTGCCGGCGAGGGTTTCCGGACCGGGCAGGACCCGCCAGGTGCCGGAGCCGGCCGCGGTCACGGGGGCGCCGTCCGGCAACGCCGCGGCTTCCGGCGCCCGGGTGGGGGTCGGTGTGGAGACCGTCGGATTCGCCGAAGCCACACCGGAAAGCCGGCGCGGTTCGACGGCCCGCGGGATGAGCAGCAGCGCGACGGAGAGCGCCACGGCGAGCACGAGCACGGCGGGTGGCCACCACGAGACCGGCCGCGCTTGCGCCGGATCGGGTGGGGACAGCCGCAGGAGCTCACGTGCCGGGACCGGCGGATCGGCGGGTTCGGCTACGGCGGCCGGCGTTTCTTCCGGCTCGTGCTCGGGCCATCGTGGCTGCTCGGCCGGCAAAGTGCGGTCGGGTGCCACGGTCTTGCCGGGAAGCGTCAACTCTCCGGTCGTCGGCGCGCTGCCGGGGTGTTCGCGAGACGGCCGCAGGCGCCACGGCCGGCGGGGCGCCGGGATCGGGGACACCGATGACCCGGTCTCCGGGGCCGGACGGCGCCGTGGCTGCGGGAGCCAGTCGACGCGCGGCGGTTCAGTAGGCAAGGCCCACGCTCGCACACGTCGGCGCCGGGGCCGGGCCCGAGCGGGGGTACGCCACCGTCGCCGGGTCGCCGTCGGAGGTGTAGCGGTGGCCGTTCGGCGAGGCGAGCACGTCGAGCCAGTGCGCCGAGCCGTACTCCGCTTCCGCGCCGGCCGACTGCGAGCGGATCCGGGGGATCGCCGCGGGGTCGAAGCCGCTGGAACACGGCGAAGGCGCGGGCCCGGCACCCACCAGCAGCACGCCGTCGTAGGAGAATCCCGGGCCGCGCAGCGCCAGCTCGGGACGCCGGGGACGCGCCCCGTACGGCAGGGCCAACGTTCGGGGACGGTAGGCGCGGAGCGCGGCGTCCTCCTCCGCGATCGCCTTCACCGCTTGGCTTTCCGTCGCCGTGCGCAGGTTCGTGTGGTGGCGGGTGTGGTTGCCGATCTCGAAACCGTGCGCGGCCAGCCAGCCCAGTTCCCGATCCCCGTCCGAGCCGAACGGGCGCTCGTTGACGTACAGGCTCGCCACCGGGCGGAAACCCGGGTGGGCGGCCGCGACGTCCAGCAGGATCCGGATCGCGGTGCCGGCCGCCGGTTGTCCTTGCGGAGTCAGGGAGAACACGCTCGGGTCGCCGTCGTCGAAGGTCAGGACCACCGGGTGCGCGCCGGCCGGGAGGTCGAGCCGGTGGGTCACGAACTCGGCCGTGGTGACCGGGACGTAGTTCTCCGCGGCGAGCCGATCGAGCTCCGCGGTGAAGTCGGCGGGCGTGCGCTCGTAGACCGACCGCGGCCGTTCGGCGAGCCGGTGGTACATCAGGACCGGCACCCGGCCGAGCTCGTCGGCGCCCGTCTGGCGAGCGGACGCGGCCGTGACCCGGGCGGGCGCGGCGGCCGGCGAGGGCGCCGGTGGTGGTGCGGGTGCCGGGGCCGGGGTGCCGCAAGCGGCCGCCGCGGCCACGGCGGCGAGCCCGGCTCCGAACCGGAAAAGACTGCGCATGCGGGAAGTGTGCGGTCCGGCCCGGCCGCGCGCGGGCCGGTCCACCGGGTCGGGTGAGTGCCAATTTTCCCCGCACAGCTCGAAAAAGTGGATTTCCGCAGGCCGCGGCCCCGGGCCCGGAAGCGGCCCCGGCACGATGCGGTGATCGTCGGCGACGCGGTTTGCGCGGTGATCATCGCGGGTATTTCGCTGCGATGGTCCGGAAAACGGCGCTCGCCGTCTTTGATCGACGTCTGGTTCTCACGGCCGCGCTCGCGGGTCTGGCGGCGACCGCGTGCGGCGGGCAACGGCTGGGGCGCGCCGTCGCCGCCCCGGTCACCGCGACACCCGCGCCCCCGTCACCGCCGGCCGACCCGCTCGCGACGAACTTGCTCGTCGGCTTCTGCGGGGCGCCGGGTTCGGCGGCACTCGGCCGGATGACCGGCGACCTCGCCGCGGCGGGCCGCGAGCTCGGCAGGCGGATCGACGCCTTCGCGGGAAACCGGCCGGTCACGCCGGTCGTCGAGTTGATCGCGACGACCGTGCACCGCTCACCCGGCGCCGACGGCATGTACCGCAGCCGCTGCGCGGACGAGACGGTGCGCGACTACCTCGACGCCGCCCGGGCGCTGAACGGCTTGCTGCTGCTGAACATCCAGCCCGGCCGCGCCGACTTCCTGCCCGAGGTCCAGGCGTACGAACGGTGGCTGACCGAGCCGGACGTCGGCGTCGCGCTCGACCCCGAGTGGGCGGTCGAGCCCGGGGTGGTGCCGGGCCGGAAGTTCGGCCGCACGACCGGCGACGAGCTCGACGGGGTCGCGCGGTACCTCGGGCACCTGGCCGAAGCGCACCGCCTGCCCGCCAAGGTCATGGTGTACCACCAGGTCGCGTCTTCGGTCGTGCGCGAGGAAAACCTGCTCCGGGCCCATTCCGGCGTCTCGCCGGTGAAGGTCGTCGACGGCATCGGCTCGGCCGCCGCGAAGAAGGCGACGTGGAAGACGCTCATGCAGACCAAGCCCGACCACGTGCGGGCCGGGTTCAAGCTGTTCTTCGACGAAGACACCCGTCGCGGGGCGGCGTTGATGACGCCGGCGGAGGTGCTGGCGCTCAGCCCGGTGCCCGCCTACGTCGTCTACGAATAGCTTTCGTGGCAACGACGAAAGCCCGGTGCGGGGAGGTCGTCCGCACCGGGCCATCGCCGGCTTGCCCGTCCGGGGTGCCGATCGGCTGCTAGCCGATCGGGACGGGCAGCCCGCCGAGAAGGTCGTTCACCAGTGAAGACAGCGAGATCAGCACCCGCTGCAGCAGCGCGTTGAGCAGCGCCGACACCGGCGGCAGCCCGTCGCGGGCTTTCAGCTGCCCGGCCAGTTCGTCGACGCCCTTGCGCGCCTCGGTGTTCTGCTGCTGGGCCGTGGCCGCGGTGTCGCGGGCCTTCGCCTGGATGCTGTACCGCTTGCCCTGCGCGAGATCCGTGAGCAGCGGGTCGAGGTCGCTGAGCGTGGCCCGCGTGCCGGGCACGTCGCCGCGGTCGGCGCGGGTGGCCAGCTGGTCGCGCAGGGTCTGGACCTGCGCCGCCGCGCTCGTCGTGCTCGACGACCCGCTGCCGCCGGGACCGCCCGCCGACGCCACACCCACGCCGGTCAGGGTCACCGCCGTCGCGGTGAGAAAGACCATGACCGTCCTGGCCAATGCACTTTTCATGTCGTACTCCTCCGGAATTGCGATGCCGACGACGATCATCGTGATCTGCTTCCGGGATTACCGCGAGCGGATCTCGGGCGGCCGTGCGGAGTGGCGATTTCGCACCGTGCACGGCGGTCCGGAAATCGCGGGACAAACCTCGAGTTCGCGTGAAACCGGCGGTCGACGCCTCGCTGGGCCGCTCACGGCACGTGACGCGGCCACTCTTTCGGGACGGCCGATTACGGTCAACGGCTGAACCCGACGGGAGTTTTCACGGAAGGTATGACTGGAGTGGTTCTCGCGTGGCATCCGGGATTCACCTGGTCGTGACGTTTATGGCGGAAACCGGATGGGTAACCAGGCGCATTTGCCTCCGGCTGGAAACCCACTCTTAAGAAGGGTACGCCGCGAAAGCACTTCTTGCGCGCCGACGGCATCGCTAATCTCGGTGACGGCCGCCGGGAACCTGACACGAAGGCGCCGTTCGGAAAATCACGGAAACGCGGAACGTCCCGGTGCCGAGCAGCACCGGGACGTTCCGTGCGGAGAAGGGGAGGCAGGTGCGGGGCAGCCGACGGCGGGCTCAGGCGCCCGGCGGGTTCCGTCGCGGGGCGGCCGGCGGGTACGTGTTCACCGGCGGCCGCGCATCGGACTCCGGCCGGCCGGCGCGCGGGGGTTCGCCCGCCGCGGGATACCCCGCCATGGCACCGGTCTGGGGTCCGCGCCGGACCAGACCGCCCAGGCCCAGCAACCCCACCAGGCCGAGTAGACCCCACAAACCGTTGTCGTCGTTGTCGTCCTGGACGTCCTGGACGTCACTGCCGGCCTGGTGCGGCACCGGCGGTGCCGGTGCCGCCGACGCCGGGGTGGCGCCGGTCAGGGCGATGGCGGCCGCCGCGGCACACCAGGTGAGCAGGTTCCTCGCGGTCCGGTTCATCTCGGTTCTTCCTTCCGGTCGGACTGGTGGTCGCAGGTCGCGTACCCGGGCCGGCCGGGTTCACGCCCGGTGTCACGGGAACGGGCGACCGATTCCGGTTCCCGACCCGCTTTTCGCCGCGGGGGCGCCGTTTGTATGCTGAGGGCCGGTTCAAGCAGCAGCCGGGGGAGGACGCGCGCGTCCGCCATAGGGCCGCTCCTCCCGTTTTCGCGCAATCGCGCACGAGCATCGGAAAAACCGTCCACGTCCGTGGATCCGGGGGAGCAATGACCGATCGATTCGTCGTCGCACCGTTGGGAGCGACTTATTCGCCACGCCTGGTCTGCACCGCCGGCGACCGCCTGATCCACCCGGCGGACGCCCGCAACGACCTCGCCAGGATCGTGCTGCGCTGGGCCAGGGCCTGGGTGCCCGAGACCTGGCCCGCGCGCCAGTACTTCGCCGCGCTCGGCATCGGTGACGAAGAAAACCCTTGCTACACCGACGAAGACGTCACCGGCTGGCACCTCGTCGAGCCGCGTCCCGGCACGCTCGCGTGGCGGGTGCGGTCGGGCGAGATCGACGTGACCACGGCACTCACCGCCGAAGCGGAGGCCTGGCCCGACTGAGAAAACCGGCTCAGGGAGCTCTGCGCCGTCCCCGTGACGGCGCAGGGCTCTTTGGCGTGCCCGGAATTCGCATGGCCGAATCACCGGAGATCGCCGACCATTGAACGGAAGTCGTTGGGGGAGAACAGAACCCGCGTAACCCATTAGGACCACTCCAAGCCCGGTCAGCGGCTTGCGGCACCCACACGATGGTGGCGCGCGCTGGAAACGGTGCCGGGGCGTCAGTACGTTTTCCCCACACGGGGCGGAGAACACACTTCCACTGCCGCCTCATCCGACGCAATCGTCCATCGAGGAGAAATCCCCATGCTGAAGAAGATCGGCTTCGTGACGGCCGCTGTGGCCGCCGGTGCTTTCCTGGCCGGCGGCATCGCCGCCGCCGACACCCCGGACGGCCACCACCACGGTCACCACCACGGCGGCTACGACCACATGGGCCAGGTCGGCCTGCTCAACCTGAACAACACCGACGTGCTCCACAACGTCAACGTGACGCCGGGCCTGTGCGGCAACGACGTGAACGTCCTCGGCGTCCAGGTGCCGATCCGCGACTCGCTCAACGGCATCGGCGTGCCGATCCTGTCGCCGGGTGAGAACGAGGCCAGCGGCGAGTCGCCGTACAACTGCGCTTCGGGCGCGGTCGTCGACGGCGGCACGAGCCAGGACAACTGAGTTTCCGTGCCTCGGCCGCCCGCTGTGTGTGCGGAAGCCGGCCGGGCACGGGAATCCGGCGATCCGCGTCGACGTCGTGACGCGTGCCCGGGACACGGAGCGAGCTGCACACTCCGGTTCCGCGTTCCGGGCACGCCGCGACGCCGGGCGATGCCGGCACGGGTGGGACCGGTCACGAACTGGAGAGAGTGCGCCGGTCCCACCCGGCGTGAATCGCACGATAACCGACTTCCCCGGGCCCGGCGAACCGAAGCCGGGCCCGGTTCCCTTTCCCCCGCGCCCCCACCGGACGGTCCGGTGGGTCTTTCGAAGGAGTTCTTCAGTGATCAAGCAGCTCGGTTTCGTCGCCACCGCCCTCGCCGCCGGGATGGCGGTGCTCGGCGGGTCCGCGTCGGCGACCGGCATCACCGTCGCGGGCCACCCGGTCGACCACAGCGACCAGATCGGCCTCGGCAACGTGCAGAACTTCGACGCCCTGCACAACCTGAACGCGGTCGGCGGTGTCTGCGACAACAACGTCAACGTGCTGGGCGTGCAGGTGCCGGTCCGCGACGTGGCCCAGGGCATCGACGTCCCGGTGCTCTCCCCGGGCGAGCACGAGGCCGAAGGCGCGACCCCGTACAACTGCGCCGGCGGCGGCATCGCGGACGGCGGCTCCGCTCAGGGCAACTGACCGGTCCCGCTCGAAGCCGCCGCGCGATCGTCCCCGCGCGGCGGCTTCACGCCCGGTCGAGCCGGTGCACCGCCACCTCCCGCACCACCAGGAGCACGGCCGCCGCGACCGGCACCGCGACGAAGGCGCCCACCACGCCGAGCAGCGTGAACCCGAGCAGCACCGCGACGACGGTGACGACCGCCGGGATCCGCACGGCCCGGCCGACGATCTTCGGCAGCAGCACGTAGTCCTCGAGCACCCGGTAGCCGACGAAGAAGCCGGCGGTGGCGAGTCCGGTGGGCACCGACACCGTCAGCGCGACGAGGGTCGTCCCGATGCCGGCCACCAGCGAACCGGCGACCGGGACGAGGTCGAGGACGGCGACGAGCAGCGCCAGCACCAGCGGGTAGGGCACGCCGTACGCCCAGAGCCAGAGCAGGGTCAGCGCGCCGGCGATCAGCGACACGACGACATTGCCGACGAGGTAGGCACCGACCTTGTGGAAGACGGCGTCGCCGATGAGGATCACCCGCGGACGCCGCGACCGGGGAGCCAGCCGGTAGAGCGCCGTGCGGATGCGCGGGAAGCCGGCGACGAAGTACGTGCTCAGCACGACGACGATCACGGCGTCACCGAGCACGCCGGCGACCGACTGGGCCACGTCGGCGCCGTGGATGCTGCGGACAGCGGCTTCGAGCCCGAACACCTCGTTCGCCCGGCCCAGCAGTGTGCCGGGATCGCGCACCTGCGCCAGGTAGCGCGGTGTGCCGCCGCTCAGCTGCTTGATCTGCTCGGACAGTGGAACGGCGGCACCGGCGACGGTCGCGGCGAGGACGCCCAGCCCGGTCGTGACGACCAGGGCGGCGGCGAGCGCGCGGGGCATCCGGCGCGTGAGCCGGGCGGTCACCGGTTCCAGCCCGACGGCGATGAAGAACGCGATCCCGATCAGGAGCAGCACATCGGAGGCCGCGAGCACGACCTCGACGACCGCGACCGTCACGACCACCCCGGCCGCGGCGGCCAGCCCGGTGAAGAACGGCGACCGTCGGTCGAGCGGCTTCCCGGGTGTCCCCAAGGGTTGTTCCTGGTCCGCGGCCACGCTTTCGGCTTCTCCGACGGCGTGGCCGGCGCGGTGGGCACCGTTCGGTCCGTGCATGACCGGTGGCTACCCCCGGGCTGCCTGCCGAATCCACCCGATCCGGGCGCGCGGGCAAGTCCACGCTTCCCGGTGAGCCCGCCCCGCTGCCGTTGCCGAATCCGTTGCGCTGTAACCAAGATCGCTTATGAGCATCAAGAGCCTCGTGGTCGTTCCCGTCATCGTCCTCTTGGCCGCCTTCACGGCTTGCCCCGCCACGGCGGCGATCAGCGCGCCGCGGTTGCTGATCGGACAGGACTTCCCCGACCCGGACGTCGTGAAGACCCCGGACGGCTATTTCGCGTTTTCGACGAGCACCGGCTCGGGCCGCGTCCCGGTCGCGACCGCGACGGCGCCCGAGGGACCTTGGCGCATCACGGGTGACGCGCTGGGTGCCGTGCCCGCGTGGGCCAAGCCGGACGGCGGTTTCTGGGCACCGGACGTGACCCAGCTGCCGGACGGCACGTTCGTCCTGTACTTCTCGGGCGCGCGCACGGCGGACGGGGAGATGTGCCTCGGCGCCGCGACGGCGTCGAAGCCGGCCGGGCCGTACGTCCCGGCCGGGGATCAGCCGCTGGTGTGCGTACCGGAAGACCACGGCGACATCGATCCGCAGACGTTCATCGACGCCGACGGAACCCGGTACCTGCTCTACAAGAGCGACGGCAGCGCCACGGGCGCGCCCGCGGCGATCTGGGCGCAGAAGGTGCAGGCCGACGGCCGCACGCTCGCCGGGCCGCGCACCGAGCTGCTGCGCGCCGACCTCACCCTGGAGAAGGCGGTCGTCGAAGCGCCGTCGGTGGTGAAGACCGCGAGCCGGTTCCTGCTGTTCTACTCCGCGGACACCTTTCAGAGCTCGGGGTACCACACGGCGTACGCGTCGGCGCCCACCGCGGCCGGCCCGTTCGTGAAGGCCGACGCGCCGTTCCTGACGACCGAGCTGCTCGGCGGCAAGGTGGACGCGCCGGGCGGCGCCGACGTCGTGGACGGGCACATCTACTTCCACGGCTGGCTGGGTGGTGCTCGCACGGCGCGCGGGTTGTACGAACTGCCGATCTCGTTCCCGGGTGACGTGCCGCAGCTCGGGTGAGCCGGTCACTCACTCGGGTGCGGCGCGGGTTGGGCCGCGGCCGGCGGGCTATCCGGTCCGGGAACGGGGAACGGAGGACAGTCATGGTGGTGTGGTGGGGTTTGGCCGGCCTGCTCGGTCTGCTGGGCTTGTGCGGGTTGCTGCGCGGGCATTACCGCGGGCAGCCCGCGCGGGAGGATCCGCTGGCGCGCTACCCGGCGGCCCGGGAACCGGCGCGGCCGAACGCGGACGCGGCGCACACGCCGTTGATGACACCGGCGATCACGCCTCGCATGCTCGCCCGGCCGCCGCTCGCCCGGCCGCCTCAGCGGGCGCCGGTCACCACGCCGCCGGTCACCACGCGGCCGGCTGCCGTGCCGCCGGCGAGCTCCGAAGAGGGTTCGATCCAGGGGCGGATCCCCGCTCCTGCGGAAGTCACCGCCGAGCCGGTGCCGGTGGCGGAAACCACCCCGCCGTCCGCGGACCGCCGCGACGACGAGACGGCGGTCCACGAGGATCCGCCGGCGGAATCCGGACCCGGCGATGCTCCGCGGCGACGTCGGTTCGAGCCGCACCCCGCGTTGCGGACCCTGGTCACCAAGGCGAAGCGCGTTCTCCGCCGTCGGTGAGCTCGTGACGAAGCCGGCTCGGGCACACGGCCCGAGCCGGCTTCACCGTCGGATGATCAGTCTTCGTCTTCGTCGTCGCCCCACGCGTCGTCCGACGCGTCGGCCACGGTCGAGACCGAGTGCACGATCGCCCCCGCTTCGTCGGCGGCGGCGTACCAGGTGTGGTACTCGGCGTGGTCGTCCACGGCCACGGCGTGGACGCCTTCGGACGAAGCACCGTCGGGACCGGCGGTGTGGTTGCCCGACTCGTAGGTGGCGTAGTCGTCGCCTGCGTGGCTTTCGGTGTGCGACGACGCCGCGCCGGTCACGTCGGCGGTCTGCGCCTCGGCGACGTAGCTGGCTTCGTGGTCCGCCGGACGCGCGTGGGTGACGTGCCGGTCGTGGTGCCGGGTGGCGGCGGGGTGCCGCCCGTGGGTCACGGCCGCGTGGTCGTCGTCACCGCTCCAGTCCGGATGTCCGTAGTCGTCGTCCGCGTCGGACTGTTCGCTGTGGATGACGGCGGCACCGCCGATCCCGGCCACCACCGTGTCTTCTTCGGACCAGTAGCCCCAGCGAGTGGCGCCCTCGTCGGTGTCGGTCGTGCCCGCCCCGCCGATCCCGGCGTAGCTCGAGGAGGTTTCGGCGCTCCACGGGGTGTCGGACGTGCTCGCCGAGGCCGGGACCGCGAGCAGGGAAACAGGCAGCGCGAACGCGCCCGCAACGGCGAATCGCCGCAAGGTGGACATGATTGATCTGGTTCCTTTCTGGCTGCGGCAACCGGAGAACATCGGGGTGTCCGGGTGCCGGGCAGAACGTCTGCCCACTTCGGACAGTACCCGGCGAAAAGTGGCCGAAAAGTCTTTGACCAGCGGGATACCTGATCGGTGCGGCGAACCCGCCTCCCGGAGGACGTCCGGGGAAAAAGCCGGAAACAGCGTACGACGAAATCGTCCGATTGTCTTCGTGAATTGCGGTGATCACACGCGCGGTGGACGGTAGCCCGGCGAAGAAGAAGGTTGTTTCCCGCGGTGTGCGGTCCGGGTGCGTGGGGACCGGTCTCCGGCCGGCGGGCACCGGTGCCGCCCCGCGGGGGCCGTCCGGGTGCCGGTACTCGTTGGGCCGACGGGGTTTCCCGGCCCGTGCATCGAACAGGTGAGCGACACAGTCGTCTGTGTCCTTAGTGGACCAGGCGACGTATGCGCAGGTCAAGCGGGTCTTCTTGGCACGTGGGGGACTTCGTGGCGGTCGTGGCGCCGTTGTTTCCTCGACGACACAAGAGAGTTCGGGGTGACCCTCATTTGGATTTTAGGCGGGATGGGTAATACTCTGTGTGACGTCGGCCGTCATGGGCCGTGGCGAGTTCCACTTTGGAGGACGGGAATGACGAACAAGGCCCAGCTGATCGAGGCGCTGTCGGAGCGCCTGGGCGACGACAAGAAGGTCGCGGCGCAGGCCGTCGACGGTCTGGTCGACATCATCATCCGGACGGTCAATAAGGGCGAGAAGGTCAACATCACCGGCTTCGGTGTGTTCGAGAAGCGCGCTCGCGCCGCTCGGACCGCGCGCAACCCGCGCACCGGCGAGGCCGTGAAGGTGAAGAAGACCAACGTGCCCGCCTTCCGCGCCGGCACGACGTTCAAGGAGGTCATCGGCGGCGCCAAGAAGCTGCCGAAGGCCACCCCGGTGAAGCGCGCCACCCCGGCCCGCGCGACGGCTGCGAAGACCGCCGCCGCGGCCGCGCCGGCCAAGGCCGCCACCGCCCGCACCACGCGGGCGGCCGCCGCGAAGCCGGCCACCACCACGCGCGCGACCACCACGCGGACCCGCGCCACCGCGGCGAAGCCGGCCGCCAAGGCCGCCACCACCGCGACCAAGGCGGCCCCGAAGACCGCGGCGAAGACCACCGCGGCCAAGGCCACCACCGCCGCGAAGGCGACCACCACCCGCGCCAAGGCCGCCGCCAAGCCGGCCGCCGCCAAGCCGGCCGCCGCCAAGCCGGCCGCCGCCAAGCCGGCCGCCGCCAAGCCGGCCGCTGCGGCGAAGAAGCCCGCCGCCGCCAAGGCTCCGGCCAAGCGCACCTCCGCCGCCAAGAAGAAGTAACACCCCTGGCGACATCGGAAGGGCCCCGCACCACCTCGGTGCGGGGCCCTTCCGCGTTCGGCACACGGTCTTCCCCAGGTGCAAGTGCCGCCCGCGATCAGGTGGCCTCGCCCGAAGCGGGTGCCGCACCGGTACGTCGGCAGCCATTGTGGCTCGCCCGTCGCCCCGTACTCGACGTGGCCCGCCGGGAAGCGTCGGCGAGTGCCGGCCGGCGTCGCGCTTACCGGCCGCGGAGTTCGTCGAGCAGCAGGCGGGCCGCCACCGTTGCGCCGTCCGTGCGGATCTTCGCTCCCAGTGCCTTCGCCCGCTCGCGGGTTTCCGGGGCCAGCGCCGTCTCGAACGCCGCCGTCAGGGACTCCTTCGTTGCCGTCCGGCCGTCGAGGGCCGCGCCTACCCGGCTCACTGCCACTTGGGCGGCCCAGTACGGGGTGTCCGCCACCGGCATCGGGACGACCACCTGCGGGACGCCCGCCTTGGCCGCTGTCTGCACGGTGCCCGCGCCGCCGTGGTGGATCACCGCCGCCAGTTCGGGGAACAGGCGCTGGTGGTTCACGTCGCCGACGGCGAAGCAGTCTTCTTGACCTTCGACCAGGTCCAGGTCCGCCCAGCCGCGCGAGACGAGGACGCGGTAGCCGCGGGCGCGGCTGGTTTCGACGGCCCAGCGGGCGATGCCGGGCGACGGCGTGATGCTGCCGAAGCCCACGTACACCGGTGGTGCGCCCGCGGCCAGGAACTCCGCCAGGTCCGCGGGCAGCGGGCGGTCGTCCACTGTGGTCCACACGCCGGTCTGGACCACTTCGAGGCCCGGGCCGGGCGGCCACGGACCCAGGACCGGGTCCGCGGCCAGCCACGGCCGGGCCGAGTACACGTGGTCGCGCACCGCGGTCACCGGGGGCAGGCCGAGTGCCGTGCGGTGGCCGTTGAGCGACTCGCGGAACTGCGCGTCGACCAGTTCGGCGTCGAACTTCCACCGGGTCGCGTTGTCCGCGTGCTCCCCTTCCGGCCAGCCCGCCCGCGGGGGCGGCGCGTGGTGCGGCGAGGGCAGGTTGACCGCCGAGTAGGTCACGAACACGTAGGGGATGCCCGCGGCCTCGGCCACTGACCTCGCCGCGACCTGCGCCAGGCCGGCCACGACCAGCGCGTCGCAGCCGGCGGCCGCGGTGGGGAGCGCGGCGAACTGCGCGTCGACCAGCTCGGCGCGGTACCGGGCCAGCTCCGCCGCCGACGGTGGGGCCGTGCCGGCCATCAGCGCCCGGATCGGCGGGCCCACCGGCACCGCTTCGATCCCCAAGCCGGTCAGGCGGTTCGCGAACTCCTCGTCCGGCGGGGTGCACATCCGAACCTCGGCACCGAGGGCGCGCAGCGCCAACGCGAGGGCCACCAACGGTTCGACGTCACCACGGGTCCCGTACGTCGAGAGCAGTACCCGCATCCGCCTCACCGGGCCGCTCGTGCGTAGAAACCGACCGGCATCGTGACGTCCGCGCTCGACGCCCCGCACTCCAGCATCCACAACGCCGCGGCCGGTCCGAGCTCCCGGCCGAGCACGCCGAGCGCGGCCGGATCCGGGGCCACCGCCCGCGCCTGCGCCACTCCGCGCTCGAAGGCGTCCGGGTCCCAGCCGGACGCGTCCCCGTCGCCGAGGGAACGCGCGCCGCCGGTCAGCGCCGGGACCGGCAGCGGGTCGGGTACGCCGAGCAGGCCATGGGTGCGTTCCCCCACCAGCACTCCCATCCAGCGCGAGCTTTCCGGGGTGGGCCGGGGACCCGTCCACCGGGGGCCGCCGTCCATGTCCGGGAGTTTCGCGGGCGCGCCGGACCGCGCCCAGCGGCCCGCCCAGTCCACGGCCAGGCCCGGGGCGCTGCGGGTGGCGGGGTTGTGGAACCGGGCCATGTCCCACCGGTTGCCGACCGCGACCGCGGCCAGGTCGTGGTGCGGCCAGACCCGCGCCTCCCACCAGAACCCCCACGGGAACGCCGCGGTGTGGCCCCACCACCAGTCCTCGCCCAGGTCCGGATCGGCGAGTTCGAGCGTCAGGCCGGAGAAGGAGCGGACGCCGTGCGGGCTCGGGCGCTCGACCCGCGGGGTCACCATCGCCGCGAGCGTGTCCGGCCCGACCAGGCCGCGGTCGCCGCGGGCGGTGCGCAGCAAGGACTGCAGCAGCCGCGCGAAGTCCGCCGCGCTGGTGTGCATCCCGACGCCGGGGTAGGCCGACGTCCGCAGCGGCGGGCTCGGCACGCACCAGTCGCCGAACGCCATGTACCCGGTCGCTCCACCCGTGCCGTCGATGCTCGTGCCGCTCATCCCGGCCGGCTCGAACACTTCCCGGTGGACGCGGTTGCCGTACGGCTCGCCGGTCACGTGCTCGACCACGCCACCGAGCACCCCGACCCCGAAGCTGGAGTACGTGTAGGGCCCGGGTTCCGTCGTCAGCGGCAGCACCCCGCCGTACTCGACGGCGCGGCCGGTCTCGTGCCGCCGCCGGACGTAGTCGAGGATCGGCTCGGCCGGCGCGGACGGCGCCACGGCGGTGACGATGTCGCTGTAGTAGCCGCCCTGGTGCGCGGCCAGCATGGCGGTGGTGACCGGTGCCGCGTCCGGACCGCGCAGTCCGGCGGGCAGCACGGCGTCGACCGGCGTGTCCAGCCCGACCGCTCCGGACTCGGCCAGCTGCATGAACGCCAGCCCCGTGACGGGTTTGGTGAGCGAACCCGCCGGCGCGACGGTCTCGGCGGTCATCGGCGTGCGCGCGGCCAGGTCGGCGAACCCGGTCGCGGCCGTCCGCAGCTCGGTGCTCGTCGCCACCGCGACGGCCACTCCGGGGGTGCCGGTCACCGCGGCCAGCCGGGGGAGGACGGTGCCGAGCGCCGTCATCACGTCGTCGAGCATGCTCACCCTTCGGTGGTGTTGTAGTTGACGATCTGCTCGACCAGCAGGGCCCGCGCGCCGGTCAGCGGGCTGTCCGCGTCCCGCCGCGCCACGTCCGGCAGCCGGTGGGCCTGGTCCTCGGTGACCGCCACGATGCCCCAGAGCGCGTTGAAGCCCACCGGATCGACCGGCTTCTCCGCGGCGGCCTCGACGGTCACGACGCCGTCCTCGCCGTCCACGGCGAGGGCACCCATCTGCTTCAGGACAGCGGGATCCCGCTCCTTCGCGGCCACCACGCCCCAGCCCGCCGCGTCCGTCAGCCGCAAGGCTTCCCGCAGGCTGCCCACGCTGCTGACGACGATGTCGGGAAGGACGAGCGCGACCGGTCCCCGCGTCATCGGCAAGGCGCAGCGGATCGCGCCGTCGAGCCCGGGTTCGGTGTCGCTGTCCTGGTAGACGAAGACCAGCTGGAGGGTTCCGGCGTAGCGGGCCAGGTACTTCACCGTGTCCAGCTTGTGCGGGCCGAACACGACGACCACCCGCACGGCCACCCCGCTCTTGGCCAGTTCGACCACGGTCTCCAGGCTGCGGTCGAGCACGGTGACCCCGGGGGCCAGGCAGTGCAGCTCCTTCGCGTAGGGCGCGCCGAACCGCGTGCCGAGCCCGGCGCAGGGCAGGATGATCGAGACGTCGGGAGCGGGTGCGCTCATCGCAGCTTCACCTCCAGTGCGACGCGGTGCCGCCCGCGGGGCAGCGGCACCCACGCCGGTTCGGTGACCGGTGTCACCGCGGGAAAGCGGTCGAACAGGCTCCGCAGCGCGATCTCGGCTTCGACCTTCGCCAGTGCGACGCCGAGGCAGAAGTGCGGTCCCCAGCCGAATCCGACGCTGCCCTCACGCCCGCCGTGCTCGGCCTGCCGGCGCACGTCGGCGTGGTGCGGGCAGCCGAACTGGGCCGGATCGCGGTTGGCGGCCCCGAGCACCGCCTGCACCGCGTCGCCCGCCTTGATCTTCACGCCACCCACTTCGAGGTCGGTAGCGGCGTACCGCAGCCGCGCCAGCTGCACCGGGCCGTCGGTGCGGACCAGTTCGCGCACCGCGGCGGGCCACAGCGACGGCTCCGCGCGCAGCAGCTCCCGCTGGGCGGGGTCGCGCATCAGCGCGAGCGCCGCGTTGGACAGCATGTGCGCCATGGTTTCGTGCCCGGCGAGCACCAGGAACACCACGAGCGCCACGATGTCGACGTCGGTGAGGCCGTCCTGGGCGACGACCTCGCTGAGCAGGTCCGCGCGCGGCTCGGCCCGCCGCTGGTCGACGAGCGCATGGCAGTAAGCGAACATTTCGCCCAGCGTCGGCGTGATCCGCGCCGGGTCGCCCTCGACCAGGACCTTTCCCCAGCGGTACCAGTCCTTCCAGTCCGCTTCGGGCACCCCGACCAGTTCGCAGACCACGGCCATGGCCAGCGGGTAGGCGTACTCCTCGAGCAGGTCCACGGGCGCGGGGCCGAGGCCGTCGAGCAGCCCGTCGACGATCTCCTGCACTCGCGGGCGCAGCGTTTCGACGCGGGCCGCGCCGAACGCGTGGCTGATGCCGCGCCGCAGCCGCGTGTGCTCGGCGCCGTCGAGGCTCAGCAGGCTCGCGCGCAGGTACGGCAGGTGCTCCGGGGGTGTGCCCAGCGCGAGGAACATCTCCTCCTGCGCCTGCGCGCCCGGTCCCGGCAGGCCGGTGGGATCGTTGCGCACGGCCGGATCGGACAGCACGGCCCGGACCTCGGCGCTGCCGGTGACGAGCCAGCCTTCTTCGCCGCCGGGCAGCCGCGCCCAGCAGACCGGCGACTCGGCGAGGACGCGGTCGTACCCGCCCATCGGGTCGCCGAGGACGGCCGGATCGCGGACGTCCACCACAGGTTCGGACGACATGTCAGCCTTTCAGCGGGCCGCCGTTGATCGCGACGCGGTTCCCGAAACGGGTGTAGGGGTAGTAGTCGTACGTCGCGTGGTGCTGAACGCAGCGGTTGTCCCAGAACACCAGCGTGTTCGGCTCCCAGCGCACCCGGCAGGCCAGCATCGGCCGGTTCGGCACGACCGAGAACAGCAGGTCGAGCACGGCCTGGCTCTCGTCGCCCGACAGCTGCGGGATCCGCGAGGTGTAGGCCGGGTTGACGTACAGCAGCGGCCGGTCGGTCTCCGGGTGCCGCACGACGACGGGGTGCTCGCTGACCGGGGGCTCGTAGCCGTCGGGGATCTTGTGGCCGCGGAAGGCGTGCGCGCCGTCGTGGATCGCGGTCAGCCCGGCCAGGAGTTCCTTCAGCTTCGGCGAAAGCATGTCGTACGCGAGGTGCATGTTCGCGAACAGCGTGTCGCCGCCGCTGCCCGGCTCGGGCAGCTCCGTGATGTGCAGCATCGAGCCCAGCGACGGCTCCTCGTCGGCGGTGCCGTCGGCGTGCCAGCCGTTGCCGAACACGGTGGCCGCCTCGGGGGCGGTCGCGACCTCGAGGATGTACGGGTTGCCGTGCTCGGGCGGCGGGTTCACCGGGCGCAGCTCGCCGAAGTGCGCGGCCAGGCGCTGGTGGTCGTCCGGCGTGATGTCCTGGTCGCGGAACACCAGCACGTGGTGGTCCAGGAACGCCGTCTTCAGCTCGGTCAGCTGCGCTTCGGTCAGCTCGCGGGTCAGGTCGAGGCCGGTGACCTCGGCGCCGATGACCGGGGTCAGGCCACGCACCGCCAGCGTCCGGTAGTCGCGCGCCGGCCGCGTGGTGATCCGCTTGACGGCTTCGAGTTCGTACTGCTCCATGGTTTCCTTCCTCCTGTGGGTCTCACAGTCCGATGGCCGTGGCTACGGCGGTGACGTGCGGCGGGCGCACGACGCCGTAGTGGGTGGCGGGCAGTTCGCGCCAGTGGCTCGGCTCGGGCAGCAGGGCGCGCCAGCCGTCGCGGCCGGCCACCGGCAGGCCGGGTTCGGGTTCGGCCGCGAGCCAGACGTGGCTGGGGGTCGCGCTCAGCCGCGGCAGCCGGTGCCCGGTCATGCTGCGCAGGTTGGCGCGGCACGCGCGGGCGAGCCGCTGGGCGTGCTCGCCCGCGGCGCCGCCGGAAGCGCCCAGCTCGCGTTCGAACACCGCTTCCAGCTGGACGTCGCTGTAGTCCGCGGCGCTCGCGCCGGGCGCCGGCGGGTCGATGAGGTGCAGGGCCCGGACCGGCTGCCCGGCCGACTCGGCCTCGGCGGCCATGCCGGCCGCGACCCAGGCGCCGAACGACCACCCGGCGAGCCGCAGCGTCCGGTGCGGCACTTTCGCGCGCAGGGCCGCGTAGTAGCGGCGGGCGCGGTCCGCGACGGACCACCCGGGTGGTTCCGGCAGGCCCAGCGCCGGGTCGGCGATCACGCAGACGCCGAGCGCGGGGTCCAGGGCCTCGACGAGCGGGCGGTAGGCGTGCACGTCCCCGCCGACCGGGTGCACGAGGCACACCACTTCCCGGCCCGCTCCTTCCCGCCAGACCTGGACGACGACTTCGCCGCGTTCGCCCGCCTCGGTGAGCTTCGCCAGCAACCCGGCCATCGTCACTTCCGGGCCGAGCCAGGCGAGGTCGAGGTCGACGCCGAAAAGGCGTTTCGCCGAGTCGACGACTTCCAGCAGCGTCAGGGAATCGGCACCCAGGTCGTACAGCGGGACGTCCGGGGCCAGCTCGGCCACGCCCAGCAGCGCGCGTACTTCCTCGGTCAGCTCCGCTTCGGCGTCCCCGGCCGGGTTCGTCGTGACCGGCGTGGTTTCGCGTTCGTGGAACGTGCGCGCGTGCTCGAGGCCGGTCGTCGCGACCAGCAGGTGGGGCAGGCCGGCGTCCAGCGCACGGGCGAAGGTGCGGCGGCCTTCCTCAGCGCTCATGCCGACCGTCAGGTGTGCTTGGTGGCGGGCGTCGGTTTCCAGCGCGGTGACGGCCATGCCGGTGTCACGCCAGACGTCCCAGGCGATCGAGAGGCGGGCCGTCGGGCCGTCGCGGTGGGCGAGCGCGTCGAGGAAGCCGTTGGCGGCGGCGTAGTCCAGCTGGCCGACCCCGCCGAACCGGGCCGACAGCGACGAGCAGTAGACGACGTAGGCGGGCTCGTCGCGGGCGGCGAGCTGTTCGGTGAGCAGCGCGCCGGCGAGCTTGACGGCTTGCGTGCCCTCGCCGCGGGTGGCGATCAGGCCGCCGTCCGGGGTCCCGGCCGCGTGCACGATCCCGGCCAGGGGACCGGGGATCTCGTCGGCGGTGACGGTCGTGAGGTCGGCGGCGAGCAGGTCGACGCGGTCCGCCCACGGTTCGAGCGCCGCGGGCAGGCGGGGGTGGCGCGCCAGCAGGATGACCCGGCCGGTGGTGCGGGACAGCAGTTCTTCGGCGACGGCGGTGCCGATGCCGCCGGTGCCGCCGAGGACGAGGTGGGTGCCGTCGGTCGCGAGGGGCTCGCCGGCCTGGACGGGGGCGTCGTCCGGCGTCCACCAGAACCCGGCCCGCAGCGCGACCCGCGGGGGCGGGGTCGGCCCGGTGAGGAGGTCGGCCAGCGGGTCCAGATCCGGGGTGGGGAGGTCGACCCAGTGCCCGGGGATCCCGCTCTCCTGCGGGCCGACGGCGCTCACCCCGGCGAGCAGCCCGGCCTCGGGGCGGGTGACGGCGGTGTTCGCGGGCACGGCGCCGGCGGAGACCCACCACGTCCTGAGTGGACGGTCGTGGGCCGCGCGCAGGAGTGCGGCCGGGGTGTCGAGGCAGGCCCACTTCGCTTGGCGCACCGACGATGCGCCGAGGGGGCCGGTGATGCCGAGGGGCAGGGTGTGGAGCCAGTCGACGCCGATGCCGGGCAGGGCGTCGAGGACCTGGCGGAGGGAGGCGGTGTCGGCGAGGTCGGCTTCGAACGCGTCGGGACCGAGGCGGGCGAAGCGCTCGGCAGCGCGGACCCGGACGACGCGGGAGTAAACGGCGTCGAGTGCGGCCGACGGGCCCTCGCCGGAGATGACGAGGACGCGGTCGGTCCGGGCCGCTTTCGCCGTCCGGCGCAGGCGGATCCAGGTCGGTTGCCGCAGCCATTCGGCTTCGGGCAGCCGCGTGACGGCGGCCGGCCGCGGGAAGTCGAAGTCCCGGGCGGCGAAGGCGGGCGGCGGGAAGTCCCACGGCGCGGGCGCGACCGCGTGCCCCCAGTCGACGTCGCCGCCGCTCAACCACCCCCGCGCCACCTCGGAAGCGCCACTTTCACGTGAAAGCTCCGCCTCGGACGCCGCACTTTCACGTGAAAGTGCGGCGTCCGGGACCTCTTGGGGTTCGGCCGTGCGCAGCCAGGTGGCGGCCGTGGACGCGTCTTCGCAGGCCGCGGCCAGGCGCCAGCGGCCCGCGGGACGGGACTGCAGGTGCCGCAGGACGTCCACATAGGACTCCGGGTGGGCGGACAGGTAGTCGGCCACCCGGGACGCGTCGATCCGCAACGCCGTGGCGCTGCGCGCCGAAAGCACCAAGCACCGCACGGGTTCCGGGCGCTCGGGCGACGGCGTGCGAGCGGACTCCAGGACGACGTGGACGTTGGTGCCGCCGATGCCGAAGCTGCTCACCCCGGCCACCCGGGGTCCCACCGGCCACGGCTCGGCCTGGGTCGGCACCCGGAACGGACCCAGGTCCAGCGCCGGGTTGGGCGCCCGGAAGTCCACCGTCGGCGGGAGCACGCCGTGGTGCACGGCCAGGGTCGCGCGGATCAGGCCCACCACCCCGGCGGCCGCGCCCAGGTGACCGAGCTGGCTCTTCACCGACGACAACGCGCACGCCGACGCCTCGGGCATGGCTTCGCGCAGGGCCGCGACCTCGATCGGGTCGCCGAGCCGCGTGCCCGTGCCGTGCGTCTCGACGTACCCGACGTCGGCGCCGGAGCGCCCGGCCCGCCGCAACGCGGCCCGGATCGCCTCCCGCTGCCCGGCCGGGGACGGCGCGCTGTAGCTCTGCTTCACCGCGCCGTCGTTGGTCAGCGCCGAACCCGTGAGCACGGCGTACACCGTGTCCCCGTCCCGGCGCGCCGCCGAAAGCGGCTTCAGCACCACGACGCCGACGCCGCTCGCGCCGACCGTGCCGTCCGCGTCGTCGCTGAACGGGCGGCAGTGGCCGTCCGCGGAAAAGATGTGCTGCGGCCGGTACCGGTAGCCGTCGGCCAAGGTCGTGTCGACGAGCACTCCGCCCGCCAGCATCACGTCCGCCTCACCACCGCGCAGCATCCCGGCGGCGAGGTGGACGGCGGCCAGCGAACTCGAACACGCCGTCTGGGTCGTCAGCGCCGGGCCGGTCAGGTCGAGGTGGTAGGCGACCTTGGTGGCCAGGAAGTCCTTCTCGTGGTGCAGGGCGAGCTGGAAGCCGTCCGGCAGCGCGGCCGGGTCGGCCTCCCGCAGCAGCTGCTGGAAGTAGGTGTTCTCGCCGCAGCCCGCGATGAGCCCGGTCCGCTCCGGCCGGGCGATCCCGGCGTGGGAAAGGGCTTCGACGCACGCCATCAGCAGCTGCCGTTGCTGCGGGTCCATCAGCGCCGCGTCGCGGTGGCTGATGCCGAAGTGCTCCGGGGCGAACGCCAGCGGCCCGGCCAGGATGCTGCGCGCGCCGACCAGGCCGTCGGCGGCCGGGAACTCCTCGATGCCCCGGCGGCCCGACACGACCAGGTCCCAGAACGCGGCCAGGTCCGGTGCGCCGGGCAGCCGCACCGCCATGCCGATGACCGCCACCGGCTCGCCGGTCACGGCTTCGGAGGAGGTCCGGGTCGCGGCCGTGCCGGCTTCGACGTGCCGGGTCAGGTCCCGGAGGGTGACGTGCTCGAACAGGTCGGCCGCGGTGAAGCGGTACCCCGCTTCGGCGCAGCGCAGGTGGAACCGCATCAGCGAGAGACTGGTGGCGCCCGCGGCGAAGAACGTCTCGTCGGGCCCGATCGGCACCCCGGTCACCTCGGCGAACAACGCGGCCAGCTCGCTCGACGGCGGCACCGGCGTCCGGTGCAGATCCGCTCCCGGCGTGCCCGCGGCGGCGTCCCGGTCGAGCTTGCCGCTGGGCGTGCGCGGCAGGGCGTCGACGACGCGGAAGCGGTCGACCCGCGCGTGCGGCGGCAGCAACGGCTTCACGAACTCCGCCAGTTCCGAAGCGGTCGGCGTCCGGCGGCATTCCAGGACCGCGGTCAGCCGGCCGGCTTCGGCGGTGACCACCGCGTTGACGACGTCGGGGTGCCGCAGCAGCGCGGCTTCGACCTGCCCGAGCTCGAGGCGGTGCCCGCTGAGCTTCACCTGCCGGTCCGCCCGGCCGTCGAAGTGCAGCAAGCCGGCGCGGTCGAAGTGCGCGAGGTCGCCGCTGCGGTAGTACAGCTCGGGCAGCTCGGCGAACTTCTCCGGCGCCGCGTCCCCGAGGTAGCAGCGGTTGGCCGCGAGACCGCCGATGAGCAGCTCGCCCACCTGTCCCGGTGGCAACGGCGCACCCGACGCGCCGGCGACGCGCAGCACCGCGTTCGCCACCGGACGGCCGATCGCGGGCCGCTCGGGCCAGCCCGCCGGATCGCCGTCGAGCGTCAGCGCGCTGACGACGTGCGTTTCGGTCGGGCCGTAGTGGTTGTGCAGGCGCGCGCCGGGCAGTCCGGCGAACCAGCGGCGGATCGCCGGCGTGCACACCAGCTGCTCGCCGGCGGTGACCACGTCCCGCAGCCGCGACGGGTACTCCCCGAGCCGGACGCCGTGCTCGGCGAGCAGCTGCAGGGCGACGTAGGGCAGGAAGATCCGTTCGATCCCGGCGGTTTCCAGCTGCGCCAGCAGCGCCGGGACGTCGTGGCGCCACTCCGGCCGGACCAGGTGCAGCCGGCCGCCGCCGCAGAGCGTGGTGAAGATTTCCTGGAACGACACGTCGAACGACAGCATCGAGAACTGCTGGGTCGCCGCGGGCGGCAGGTCCTGCCACTGCAGCAGGTTCGCCAGCGTGCGGTCCGGGACGCGCACGCCCTTGGGGACGCCGGTCGAGCCCGAGGTGAACAGCGTGTAGAGCGGCCGTCCGGCGTGCCGGGCGGGGACGTCGGGCACCGGGCCGCCGGTCAGCGTCACGACCCGCTGTTCGACGTCGGTTTCGAAGGTCTCACCCGGCGCGAGCAGGACACAGCGTGGCCGGGCCCGGTCGAGCATGTCGCGCAGCAACGCCGGCGGGTACGCGGGATCCAGCGGCACGGCCGTGATGTTCAGCCGCGCGAGGGCGAGCAGCGCGACGACGTGCTCGGCCGACGGCCGGAAGTACAGCGCGATGCCGGTGGCGTCGCCGGGCAGGGTGGCCGCGAGCCGGGCCGCGTGCGCGTCCAGTTCCGCGTAGGTCAGGGTGGTTTCGCCGGTCAGCGCCGGGGCGTCCGGTGTCCGGGCGACCTGCCGCGCGAAGCCGTCCGCGACGGTCTCCCACGTCAGTCCGGCTTCGATGCCGCGGCCGTGGTCACGGTGGTCCGGAGTCCGGGCGTCACCGTGCAGGGCGCGGTCGAAGACCTCGCCGAGGGTGGCCGCCTCGGCTTCGGTGAAGTGGCCTTCGCCGTACTCCCACAGGCAGTCGAAGCCGTCGGTGCGTTCCACGACCGACAGCGTGAGCGCGCACTTCGCCTCGGCCGCTTCGATCCACTGTGGACTGATCGAGCAGCCGGGCCGCCGCAGCGCCTCGAACTCGGTGTTCTCCAGGACGAACAGGTAGTCGAAGGCCGCGTAACCCGGGTCCAGGTCGGCGAAGGCGACGTCTTGGTCATCCAGTGCCGCGCCCGATGCCTCGCCGAGCCGGCGGAGCTGGCGGTCCAGGTCTTCGTCCGGGTCCACCGTGAGGGGCACCCGCACGGTGTTGGCGAACATTCCGACGCCGTCTTCGAATTTCCGCACCGGCCGGTTCGCGACGGGAGCGGCGATCCGCGGCCGCGTTCGCCCGGTCACCGCGTAGAGGCTCCAGGCGAACACGCCGAGCAGGAGCTGGAACCGCGTCAGGCCCAGCTCGGCGGCCCATTCGTCGACGCGCTCGCGGTCGATGCGGGTCGTGTGCAGCCGCCCGGCCAGCGACGCTTCGCCGAGCGGCTCGGCGTCGTCGGCGCGTCCGGTCAGCTGGGCGCGGTAGCCGGGCGAGGCGAACCAGCGGGCTTGCCAGGCGGCGAAGTCGAACGGCGTGTGCGCGTCCGGTCGGGGTGGCGCGCCGGACAGCTCCCGGAACAGGACGTTGAGCGACCAGCCGTCGACCGCGATGTGGTGCAGGCACAGCAGGAACGTGCCGTCCGGCCGCCAGGCGGCCCGCAGCAGCCGGCCTGAGGCCAGGTCGAACGGCGCCGTGAAGAAGTCCTCGCCCGGCTCGGTCCACGGGTCGTACGCGGCTTTCTTCACCTGCCGGAGGCCGTCGGGGGTGGCCTCGAACGCCGTGCGCAACGCCGGATGCCGCTCGACCAGGCCCCGCACGTCCCGCCGCAGCGCCTCGAGGTCCGGGTCACCGGTGACTTCGAACGCGAGCGGCACGTGGTACGCCGTGGACGCGGGATTTCGTTGCTGCAGCAGCCAAAGCCGCTGCTGTTCGCTGGTGGCCGGCGCGGTCGCCGCGGTGGTCGGCGCGCCCGGCTCGGGGTAGGCCGCCTGGCCCGCCGCCGAGACGGCCGCGGCGAGGTCGGCGAAGGTCCCGCGCTGCACGACCGAAGGCGCCAGGTCCGCACCCCAGCGTTCCCGGAGCGCGAACCGCAGTCGCAGCGCCTTGAGCGAGTCGCCACCGGACCGCAGCCACGTGTCGCCGGGACGGAGGTCCGGCACGTGGAGGGTCTGCGTGACGACGGCCAGGACTTCGCGCTCCCACGCCGTCGCGTCGCCACCGCCGTCCGGCCGCCACGCCGGGAAACCGCCGTTCAGGAGCGCGGCTTCGTCGACCTTGCCGTTGGCGTTGCGGGGCAGCTCGCCGACGCGGAACACGTGGTGCGGGCGCATGTACGACGGCACGGTCTCGGCCAGGTGCGCTTCGAAGGCGTCGAAGGACAGCTCGCCGGTGACGACGAAGGCGAGCAGTTCGGCGGTGGCCGCGCGGCGCACGGCCACGTGCGCCTGCCGGATCTCGGGGTGGCCCAGAAGCCGCTGTTCCAGTTCGCCCGGTTCGATCCGGAAGCCGCGGACCTTCACCTGCCGGTCGGTGCGCCCGGCGTAGGCGTAACGCCCGCCCGGCAGCACGCGGACCAGGTCGCCGGTGCGGTAGTAGCGGGCGCGGCCCTCGTCCAGCCACGGCAGCCGGACGAACTTCTGCCCGGTCTCCGCGGGCAGGCCGCGGTAGCCGAGGGCGACCCCGGCGCCGGACAGGTACAGCTCGGCGACCTCGCCTTCGGCCGCCACGCGCTCGTCCGGCGTCACCGCGACCGCGCCGGTGCCCGGCAGCGGACGGCCGATCGGCACGACCTCGGCGTCGAAGCCGCGCGGAATGGCGTAGCTGAGCGCGAACGTCGTCGTTTCGGTCGGGCCGTAGCCGTTCTGGAGCCGCGTCGGCGAGTCCGGGTTGTCCCGGTACCAGCGGCGGATCAGCGGGGCGTTGAGCTGCTCGCCGCCGATGACGACCCGGCGCACGGTGGCGAAGCTGCCCGGCACGGTTTCGGCGACCGCGTTGAACAGCGTCGCGGTCACGAACATCGTGTCGACGCGGTCCCGGACCAGCGCGTCGGCGAACGCCCGCGGGTCGCGGACCGTGTCGTCGTCGAGGATCACGCACGTGCCGCCGGTCAGCAGCGGCACCCACACCTCGAAGCTGATCGCGTCGAACGCGGGGTTGGCCAGGCAGGCGAACCGCGTGCCGTGGTCGAGCCAGCCGGGTTCGGCGAGTCGCAGGACACCCGCGTCGCGGACCTCGACGCCCTTGGGCCGTCCCGTCGTGCCGGAGGTGTAGAAGAGGAAGGACGCCGGCGCGGGCTGCGCCGGGGTCCCCACTTCGGCCGGTGCTGCCTCGGGCAGCTCGTCTTCGATCACCGCGACCGCACCGGCATCGGCGAGGATGACTTCGCGGCGCGCGGGCGGGCTCTGGCGGTCCAGCGGCACGACCTGGCCGCCGAGGCGCAGCACGCCCAGCATGGCCTGGATCAGCTCCAGCGAGCGCGGCAAGCCGACGGCGACCGCGTCACCCGGGCGGACTCCGTTGCGCGACAACGCTTCCGCGACGGCGGCGGCTCCCGCGTTCAGCTCGGCGTAGGTCAGGCTGCGGTCGCCGTCGGACACGGCGAGGGCGTCCGGGTGCCGCAGGGCCCGGTCGTGGATCCGGCCGGCGATCGACGTCATCGGGCCGCCAGTTCGGCCGAGATGAGCTTCGCGACCAGCGGCAGCGCGTCGCTTTCCAGCATGTCCCAGTGCCCGCAGTCCGCGGGGACCACCTCGAACTCGCCGCGGGCGCGGCGGCGCCAGAACTCCACCGTGCCGGGTACCGGGTCCTCGCCGACGGCCTGGACGAACACCACCCGGGCCGCCGACTCGCCCGGGTCGTGTTCGCGCGCGGTCAGCCGGTTGTGGTTGTACGTGCGGTGGTAGCGCTCGATCTGCGCGTCCTCGATCCCGGGGTACATCCCGTTGAACCGCACCAGCTTCTCGCGGAACTCGGCGGCCGGAACGGGCTCGATCGCGGCCTTCGCGGCCGGGTCGTCGGTGGCCGCCGTGTCGAGCAGGACCACGCTGACCTGCTGCTTTTCGGCCAGCCGCCGCCCCATCTCGTAGGCGACGAGGCCGCCGTAGGAGAGTCCACAAAGGACCAAGGCTTCACCGGGTTTCGGGTCGACGAGCCGCAGGTACTCCTCGGCCATCGCCTCGACGCTCGGCAGCGGCTCCTCGCCGGGATCGAGCCCGGGGGACTGGATGCCGAGCACGCCGGCGTCCTCGGGCAGCAGGGCGCTGAGCGGCAGGTAGCAGAACGCCGTGCCGCCCGCCGGGTGCACGCAGACGACGCGGGCCTGCCCGGCGCCGCGGCGGAACTCGATGAGACTGCCGCCGCCCGCCGGGCGGTCCGCGCGCAGCAGCGCGGCTTGGGCTTCGATGGTCGGGTGCACGATGACGTCGCGGATCGGCAGCTCGCGGCCGAACTCGGCGCCGATCGCGTGCGCCAGCTTGATCGCCGAGATCGACGTGCCGCCGACGTCGAAGAAGTCGTCGGAGACGCCGATCGCGGGGTGCAGCAGCAGGTCCCGCCAGATCCGCAGCAGGGCCAGCTCGACGTGGTCGCGCGGGGCGGCGGTGTTGACGGCGGCGGGCGCGCTCGCGCGGGCGTGCGCCAGCACGGCGTCGCGGTCGAGCTTGCCGCTGCGGCTCAGCGGCAGCCGCTCGAACTCGGCGAACACCGACGGGATCATGTAGTCCGGCAGCCGGTCGGCCAGCGCGGCCCGCCACTCGTGCGGAGTCCGGCTTTCGCCCGCGATCCCGGCGACGAGCCGGGGTTCGCCTTCGCGGTCCACGAGCACCGCGGCCTCCCGGACGCCGGGGACGGCCAGCAGCGCGGCCGTCACCTCGCCGGGTTCGATGCGGAAGCCGCGCAGCTTGATCTGGTCGTCGCGGCGGCCGGCGTACTCGGCTTCGCCGCCGGGGAGCCAGCGCGCCAGGTCACCGGTGCGGTACATGCGCTCGCCCGGCACGAACGGATCCGCCACGAACCGCTCGGCGGTCAGGTCCGGCCGGTGCAGGTAGCCGCGTGCCAAGCAGTCACCGGCCAGGAACACTTCACCGGCCACGCCCGGCGGCACCGGGCGCAAGCGCTCGTCCAGCAGGTACAGCCGTGATCCGGGCAGTGGGCGCCCGATCGGGGCCGGGCGGTCGAGCGGCTGCGGATCCAAGTGCGCGGTGGCGTACAGGGTGGCCTCGGTCGGTCCGTAGCCGAAGCAGATCCGCAGGCCGGGCAAGGCGGCGGCGAACCGGGCGAGTGCGGCTTCCGGTAGTGGTTCGACGCCGGTGAGGACCTGCCGCAGCGCGAGCCCGGCCACCCGCTTTGGGTCTTCGTCGATCCAGCGGACGTAGGCCGGGGGCAGGAACGCCTGCACCACTTGGTGTTCCCGCAGCCACGCCATCAGCGCCGCGGGATCGGGTCGGACGTCCTCGGGCACGACGTGCAGCACGGCCCCGGTCGTCAAGGGAAGCAGGAGTTCGTGCACGGAGGCGTCGAAGCCGATGCTCGACCACGCCGACGTCGCCTCGCCGGGTGTCGCGCCGAAGCGGTCGAGCCACTGGTCGAACAGGGCGAGGACGCTGTGGTGGGTCACGGCGACGCCCTTCGGCCGTCCCGTCGAGCCGGAGGTGTAGATGACGTACGCCGTTTCGCGGGGGTCGGTGGCGACCGGTCTCCGGATCTCGTCGCCCGACACGGTTTTCACGTCGTCGAGCACCAGGACCGGGCGCGCGTCCTCGATCATCGCCGCCTGCCGCGCCGCGGGCTGGGCCGGGTCGAGCGGGAGGTAGGCGGCGCCGGTTTTCAGCACGCCCAGCACGGAAACCACCAGATCGGCCGACCGCCCGCTCCGGATGGCGACGACCTCGCCCGGCTTGGCACCCCGGCGGCGCAGGCCGTTCGCCAGCCTCGTGGCGCGGCGGTCCAGCTCGCCGTAGCTGAGGGTCCGGTCGTCGCAGACGAGCGCGGGAGCGTCCGGGGTGGCGTCGGCGTGGGCGGTGAACCGCTCGACGAGGCCACCGGGCCGCCGGCGCGGCTCGGGGCCGGTGCTCCAGGCGGTGAGGATTTCGCGGCGCTCGGCGTCGTCGAGCAGCTCGTAGTCCGTGACGTCGGCTTCGGGGCGGGCGGCCAGCTGGTCGAGCAGCCGCACGAGGTACCGGACGTACCGCTCGGCGGTGCCGCGGTCGAAGAGGGCGACGGCGTAGTCGAGGTGCCCGAGGACGTCGTCGTGCTCGTCGGCGAGGCCGAGCGCGAGGTCGAACTTCGCGGGGGCGTGCTCGACGTCGAGCGGCTCGGCCGCGACACCCGGCAGCTCGAGGACGTCGTGCAGGGTCGGCACCCAGGCGAACATCGTCTGGAACAGCGGGGTGTGCGCCGGGCTGCGCGGCGGGTTCACCAGCTCGACGACCCGTTCGAACGGCAGCTCGACGTGGTCGATCGCGCCCCGCAGGGACGCGCGGACCTGCTTGAGCAGGGCGGCCCCGGTGGGTGCGCCGCCCAGCTCGGCGCGCACGGCGAGGGTGTTGACGAAGAACCCGAGCGTGTCGGGGTGTTCACCGCCGGCCCCGCGGTTCGCGGTCGGCACGCCGACAACGATGTCATCCTGCGCGGAAAGCCGGGAAAGCAAGATGAACCAACAGGTCAGGATGGTGGAGTAGAGCGTGACCCCGTGCTCGCGCGCGACGGCTTTCACTCGCGCGGTGAGCTCCGGCCCGAGCGCGACGGGCACCTGCGCACCGCGGAAGTCCTGCCGCGCCGGACGCGGCCGGTCGGCGGGCAGCTCCAGCACGGGAGTCACGCCGTCGAGCCGCTCCCGCCAGTACGCCTCGTGCGGCGCCGGGCCGTCACCGGCCAGCCAGTCCTGCTGCGCTTGGGCGTGCTCGCGGTACGGCCGCGCAGGCGGCAGAGCGGTCGTCGCGCCGTAGAGGAGCCCCAGCTCGCGCAGCAGAAGCGTGCGGGACCACCCGTCGAAGACGACGTGGTGGACGGTGATCACCAGGACGTGTCGTTCGTCGGACTCGACGAGCAGTTGGGCCCGGGCCAGCGGAGCACGCGAGAGGTCGAACGGCTCGCTCGGCCCGGCCACCTCGTCCGGCCGTTCGGTGATGACGCAGGGAAACCCGTGACCGGCGGGTTCGACGATTTGCACGGGCCGCCCGTCCTCGACGACGATCCGGGTCCGCAGCGCTTCGTGCCGATCGGCGAGAGCGTCGAAGGCCCGCTGCAGCGCTTCGCGGTCCAGGGGGCCCCGCAGGGTGAAGGCCATGGTCTCGTTGTAGGCCGAGCCGGCCCCATCCAGCTGGGAGACGGTCCAAAGGCGCTGCTGACCGGAAGACAGCGGTGCGGACACTCGCATCGGAGGACGGCCTTTCCGGGCAGGGCGGGCGAACCGGTACCGCTTTGTGCCGTCGCAGCCGAGGTCGGGGAAACGCTCTCTGTCTGTCCGGACAGTTAACACCACACCACGGTCGATGACGAGAGGGCGCCGGAAGTTTGCCCGGAAGTCTCCGTGGGCGGGGTGGCCGTATAACGCTCGGCGACGTTCCGGGCGCATTCGACCGCCCCCGCGCAGTCGAGCGCGGCGGAGGCGAACTGGTCGCAGAGCAGCTCCTCGCTCAACCAGCTGTCGAACTTCTCGACCGCCTTGCTCTCGACCTTGCGGGCGAGTTCCAGCGGATCGGGTGCGGGCCCTTCGGCCACCGTCGTCACGGCGGTCATCGCCGCTTCGCGGGTGGCGCCGACGAGCCGGAGCGCGGCGCCGTCGACCGCCGCTTCCATCCTGGAGGCGTTGAAGATGGCCGCCAGGGTGTGCAGTGCGCGGTCGCCGGTCCACGGCAACAGCAGGGTGTCGGAGCCGTCGGCGATGACCGGATTCCGGTCGAGTTCGAGAGCCGCGTACGCACGCCGGGCTTGCTCGAGCAGCGTTCGCGACTGCTGGTCGAGGTAGGCCGTGACGGTGTCGCCTTCGAGGAGCGTTCGCATCCTTTCCCGGACTTTTCGATGCACCAGCCCGCCGGTGTCGCCCAGCCGCGGCGGCTTACCGCCCGGTGCCGGGGTCAACTGGACGACCTTGTCCTCCTCGTGGACCGCGACGACGCGCCACCGCCGGCCGGCGAAGACCAGCAACAGGCCTTCGTAGAGGGGGAAGTCAATGGGCGTGGTGCCGAGCTGTCGTCCATTGTGGACGAGCCGGTATTCCTCGGGCGTCTGGAAAGCAGCGTAGAACGTGTAGTGGTTGACCGCGGGCTCCCCGCGCCCGCCGAGCAACAGCGTGCCGTCGCCGGCTTGGGTGAGCACGTCTCTGGCGCCGAGGGTGCGGAGCAGATCCGCGAACTGCGCTGTGGTGACGGCCGAGAACGGGCTTCCGCGTCCGCACAGCACGCGGTACGCCTCGGCCGCCCGCGCCCCGCCGTGCTGGGCGATCAACGACAAGAGCTGCTGGATCAGCGTGGACAGGTGCAGCCGGGACGGGTCGGGCGGCTCGCACCAGCGTTCGAGCAGCAGGTCGATCGACGCGATCGTCTGCACCAGCGGCAGCTGCAACCGGTCGAGGAGCGGGGTCTCGGCGTCGATCGCCACCGTGGCGCAGTAAGCACGGAGAACCGCCGGTTCGTCGCGACGTCCGGAGCGGCCGAGCCGTTGCCGCAGCGAAGCGACCGAGGGCGGGGGACCGATCTGCGCGACTTGGGCGATGACGCCGATGTCGATGCCCATCTCCAGCGTGGTCGTGCAGACGGCGGTGGCCGGCTTGGCCGGGTCGCGGAGCATCGCTTCGACGTCCTCGCGGAGTTCCTTGGCGAGGTTGCCGTGGTGGGCGTGGAATTCGTTGGGGACACCCGTGGCGAGACTGCGGTCGGCGAGTTCGGCCGCGTACAGCTCGACCCGTGAACGCGCGTTGGCGAACACCAGATTGGTTCTGCCGCGCAGGTTCGCGAACAGGTGGTCGGCGATGCCGCGGACGGCCATGCCCGTCTCGTCCTCGGTGTCCGGCCGTTCGTCGACGTAGCTGCGCAGCTGCAGTCGCAGTTCCTGGCCGGTCGCCGCCGATTCCAGGACCGTAACCCGGTCACCGTGGTCCGGGCGGAGCTGGTCCGCGGCCAGCGACATGTCGCCGAGCGTCGCGGACAGCCCGATTCTCGGCACTCGCCGCTTGACGGCGATTTCGAGGCGGTGCAACTGGGAGAGCAACTGCGCACCGCGCTCGGTGCCCAGGAAGGAGTGCAGTTCGTCCACGACCACGTACTGCAGGGCCGCGAACAGCCGCGCGAGCTGCGTCCCGCGCAGCACGAACATCGCTTCCAAGGACTCCGGCGTGATCAGCAGGATCCCGGACGGGTCGCGCAGCAGCGCCTGCTTGCGGGTCCCGGCGACATCGCCGTGCCAGCGGTGAGTCCGGATTTCGAGGGCTTCGCACAGCTCCTCGGTTCTGCGGAACTGGTCGTTGATCAGCGCTTTGAGCGGCCCGACGTACAGCGCCTGGATGCCGGGACCGCTTCGTTCGGCGAGCTTCGAGCAGATGGGCAGGAACGCGGCCTCGGTCTTGCCCGCGGCGGTGGCGGCGCCGATGAGGACATCGGTGTCACCGCCGAGGATGGCAGGAATGGCCGCGTCCTGGACGTCGCGCAGTTCACTCCAGCCTTGCTGCCACACCCACCGCTGCACCTTCGGGTGGAGCAGGCCGAAGTGGCGGGCTTCAGATGCGGAGACTGGTGAGTTCATCGGTGCCGTCGGTCTCCTGTGCGTCGAGCTCGTCGGGGAGTGGCTCCAGGTCGGGGTTGGTTTCGGTGTCGATCGAGACGTTCCCGAGCAGCCGGCGCCAGTCGGCGCCGGGGTTCTGGTCGAGCACGGCGAGGAGGTTGACGAACTCCTTGATGGTGTTGCGCGGGGTGCGGAAATACGCGTCGCCGATCCGGCCGGCGCAGTGCTGCATGAACGCCGCCAGTGCCTCGTCCGGGACGAGGTAGGCGGCGGGGTCGCCGCCGGCGTAGACGTGGCGCAGGCGCTCGAGCAGGACGTGCATGTCTTCCGGGGTCAGGTTCGCCAGTCGCAGGACGGGACCGGAGTAGTCGACCAAGCCGCCGACGGCGAAGTTGTTCTCGGCGAGACGACTGCGCAGGGCCTCGTAGCTGTAGAGCCCGCGGCGGGTGTCCATCAGCATCTCCGGGGTACCGCCGAAGCAGAAGCCCAGACCTTCGACGTTGCCCTGGAGGCAGTCGTTGACGATCCGCAGCACCTGCTCGTAGTTGGACTTGCGGGCGCCGGTGTGGGCGAGCTTGTAGAGGTTGACCATCTCGTCGAGGCAGACGAGCAGCCCGGTGAAACCAGCGAGCCGGACGAACCGGGCGATGAGCTTCAGGTGGTCGTAGAAACCGGCGTCGTCGACGATGGTGCGCACGCCCAGCGCCGCACGGGCGTCGGTGCGGGTCGCGAACTCGCCCCGCAGCCACCGGATCGCGTCCGACTTCAGCTGCTCGTTGCCGGTGTCGTGGCCCTTCCAGTAGGCGGCGATGACCTGGGCGAACTCGTACCCGCCGACACTTTCCGACAGCTGTTCGAGCCGGCCTGCGATCACGGTGGCCGGCGACGTCCCGGCGGTGGTGGCTTCCTGGATCGCGGAGGTCACGAACCGCTCGACGATGCTGGGCAGTGCGTTGCCGTCCGGTGTGGAGCGGGTGGCGATGTTGCGCATCAGTTCGGCGTAGAGCGAGCGCGCCTGACCCCCGCTGGCGTGCAGGCGCCGGTCGGGGCTGAGGTCGGCGGACGTCGTGACGAGCTTGCGTTCGGCGGCGATGGAGCGGACCAGGTTCAGGAAGAAGGTCTTGCCCGCGCCGTATTCACCGATCACGAAGCGGACCGCGGAACCACCGTCGGCGATCCGGGCGATCTCCTGGCTCATCGCCGAGACTTCCGCGGCGCGCCCGACCTGGATGTGCTGGAACCCGGTGCGGGGCACCACGCCGGAGCGCAGGGAGGAGATGATCGCGTCCCGGTCGCGGGGGCGCAGGCGGACGGGCTTCTGGGCGGGTGTGGTCATCCGAGCATGTCCTTCACGATGTCCTGGTTGATCTCGATGGGGTCGGCGCCTTCGCAAAGCGGCTCACCGGCGCGGTCGTAAGCCGCCTCGTTGAGCACTTCGAGCGCGCCGTCGGGCAGCAGGCCCGTTTCGGCGGCCAGCGCGTCGAATTCGGCACGGCTCCACGTGTCCTGCTCGACGAGCCGGTGGAACAACCGGGCGTGCGCGGGATCGAGCCCGCCGACCGCGGTCGCTTCGGCCGCTGGGGGTGGTGGAGGAGCGGGTTCGTCTTCGGCGAAGATTTCGGCGAGTTCGGCGGCCACCCGTACCGAGTCGGCTCTCGTCCGCGCGAGTCGTTCCGGGTCCAGGGCCAGCGTCGCCGATCCGGCCGGACCGCTGGGCGGTGCCGGGATCGTGCGGCCGGACCGGCTAGCACCCGGGATTCGGGTGCTGGTCAGTTCGTCCGCCGAGGTCGCGGCGGCGTGCAGGGTCCCGTACACCTCGCCCGGGTCGAGGCCGAGTGTGGTGAACAGCCGCTCCAGGGTGCGGATCTCGTCCGGGGTGACCTGGCCGTCGGCCGCGGCGATCGTGGTGAGCAGCCGCCCCACCGCCGCCTTGCGCGAGGACGGGAGGGACTCCAAGCGCCTGCGCAAAACGGCGGGGGTGGGTGGTTTGGTGAGGACGAGCGCGGCGTGGGCGTCGAGCCGGAGCCGCTCGTCCTCGCTGAGGTCGAGGTCGTCGATCGCCAGTTCCCGCAGCGCGAGCCGCTCAGGCTCGCTCACTGTGCCGTCCGCCGCGGCGACGAGCATGCCGAGGTTGATGATCGCGAGCGCGGCCGCGTAGTCGGTGCCGGGGGCGCTGGCACGGGGATCCGCTCGCCGGAACAGGACGACCGACGACGTCGGGGCCGGTGTGTTCCCGCCGAAGCGCACGTCGGGTTCGATGCCGAGGCCGCGGTGCTCGAGCAGCTGGGCCACGGCGACCGCGTCGGCCTTGGCCAGTTTGCCGGTCTTCGTCGGCCACCTCGAGATCAGCTCCTGGGCCGAAGTGACGCCACGGCCGTCGTCGCCGATCGACTGGGCGGCCCACGACCACAGCGCGTCGGTCTCCGGGCTCGGCTGGTGGGTGACGCCTTCCGGCAGGAGTGCGATGGCCGCGGGCGAGCCGGCGCCGTCGGGATTGCGGCCGAGATAGCGGCTGTAGGCGTCGAGGTCGCCGGTCACGCCATCGACGATGTCGCGCAGCTTCGTGATCGGGCCGGTCAGCTTGCCCAGGTCGGGCAGCTTCGTGTTCTCGAGTGTGACGTGTCCGTAGAAGCCCCTGCTGGCGGCGTAGTAACCGACGGAGAGGCGGGTCTTGTTCGGCTTGACGACCATGCCGTCGCCGAACTTCGCGCGGTACCGCTCGCTGAACAGCTCCAGGAACTCGTCCGGGCACCGCGCCGCCGGCGTGCGGAGGTGGGCGTCGGGATGGTGGCCGTACCAGGACAACGCCCAGTCCGCCGGAACCGGACGTCCGTCGACGGCCAACTGGGCCAGGCCCACCTTGAGCTCCACAGGCAGCTCGTGGCTCCATTCGGGAACTCGCGGCGCCGCGCGGTCGTAGCGCACGGTGGGGTCGAGGAGCGCGACCGCGTCGAGCAGTCCTTCGGCGTAACCGCGGAAGGACCGGTTGTTCCGGTAGATCCCGAGCAGTCGGCGGACTTCGCCCACCAGGGTGGCGAACTCCGCGTCTGCGTCGTCGAGGTCGGGAAGCTCGGTCAGCAGGCGCCGCTCGAGACCGTAGAAGTACAGGAAGACGTAGCCGATGCAGGCGTTCGGGTTCGCGCGGCCACCGGCCAGCCAGGCGAGGTAGGCGCTACGGGCCTGAGGGGAGATATCGGCGTAGGACGGCCAGTAGCCCATCGACTCGCCGGACCAGTCCGGATTGCGGAGGTCGACCGGCAGGGTGGGGTCGATCAACGCGGGTTCCGTCCCGATGCCGGCGGCGTCGGGCATGCCGGTGCCCACGTAGAGCAGGCCTCCCAGCAGCGTCGTCCCCGCGACGACGGTGTCCTGGCCGTGCGAAACCCACTGGTACGCAGGACGGGCCTCCGACGGCTGGGGAGCCGGCGCGGGCCGGCGGGCAGGAGCGGGTGCTGGGGGCCGGACAACTTGTGGGGTACTGGAGTGCCGGGCTTTCTGCTGCGGTCGCTGCGCCGGCCGTTGTGGCGCCGGCCGCGGGAGTGGCGCCGGCCGTTGCGTCGCCGGGCGCGGGAGCGGTGCCGGCGGAGGTCCGGGCCACGGCTGCTGACGGACTGGTGGCGGCTTGGGTCCGGACGCCCGCATGGCCACCCGGACCAGCAGAGTCACGATGGCCGCCGCGACCAGAAGTATGACCAGCGCTGCCAAGAGCCGTCCCCTCGATCGTGCGCCGTTCAGGCGGCACACCGTCTTGTTCTCGGTGAGGGATCGGTGGTAGCGGAACGAGAGTTACCGACTTGATCGAATCGTCACTCAGGTGAGGTGGGTCGTCTGCTGCCGGCCCTCCCAGCCCAGGTGGGCTGAAATCTTCGCCGCCGCCTTCGCCGTCTCCCGGCCGGCCTCCTCCAGACGATCTCCCAACCGTGAAGCAGGAGCCGAGACGTTCAACGCCGCGATCACGCGGCCGCGGAAGTCGCGGATCGGGGCGGACACCCCCGCCAAGCCCGGCTCGAACTCCTCGCGGACCTGGGCGTAACCGTCCCGGCGAGCCTCCTGGATCCGCAACCACAGCTCCGGCAACGAGGGCACCCCCGAAGCCGCAAAACGGACGTACAAGTCGTCCGGAGTGGCGTCCAGCAACAAGACCCGGCCCGCCGACGTCGTGGGGGCCGGGACTCCCCGGCCTTCCCAGCCGTGGACGCGGAACGAGTGACCCGACACCGACAGCAGCGTCAACACTTCTTGGTCGCGCAGCACGCACAAGTGGTTGGTCTCTTCGAGTTCGGCCGCGAGTTCGCGCATCACCGGTTCGGCGGCACGCACCAGCCGGTCTTCCACCGTGCGTGCGACCAACGAGAACAGGCGCCAGCCCAGGCGATAGCCGAGTGTGTCCGGGTCGCGCTCGACCACGCCTTCCTCGGCGAGGGCCTTGAGGGCGCGAGACACCTGGCTCTTCTCGCGGCCGGTGAGCTGGGCGAGGCGGACGACGCCCAGCTCACCGGCGCGGTGCGCTTCGGGGGAGGCCAGTGCCTCCAGCAGGTCCAGGTCGCGGCGGAGGCCGTACCCCTGGTGCCGGGCGCCGTCGTCCGGGGTGGGCATGGCACGGAAAGTACCCGGGCGTGCGGGGGTTGGCGCCAGCGCAACGGGCATTGCGATCTCCGGCAAGGTCTTGCCCGGCGTTTTCCCGTTCTCCTACCGTCGGATCGGCCGCACTCCCGATCGACCTGGAGCACCCATGACCTTCGCGGGCACCCGCGCGGTGGCGGGATGAAGATCACCGCCATCACCCTCGACCGGCTGCGGCTCGACCTCGACCCGCCGCTGCGCGCCGCCTGGGATCCGGATCCGCGCCGGCACTTCGACGCCACCGTCGTGCGCGTGCACACCGACGAGGGCGTCACCGGCATCGGCTCCGGCGACACCATGGCCGGCTTCGACGCCGTCGAGCACCTGTTCCTCGGCGAGGACCCGCTGGACATCGTCCGGCACGTCAAGGCCATCGAGACGGCCAACTTCCACGGCGGGCGCTTCTGGCCGCTGGAAGCCGCGCTCTGGGACATCATCGGAAAGGTCGCGGGGCTGCCCGTGGCGGCGCTGTTCGGGAACTCCGCCCGTGCGCTGCCCGCGTACGCCTCTTCGGCGGAGCTGAAGCCGCCGCCGGAGCGCGTCGAAACCGCGTTGCACGCCCGTGAGATCGGGTTCCGGGCGATGAAGATCCGCATCGACCGCGACCGCGTCGACGACGGGGCGGCCGCCGTCGCCGCGGTGCGGGACGCGCTCGGCCCGGACTTCGGGATCATGGTCGACCTCAACCAGTCCTGGCGGATGGCCGGCGACACGAGCGCCGCGTCCGACCTGGCGAAGACGCGGAAACTGGTGCGGCGGCTCGCCGAGCTGGACGTGCTCTGGGTCGAGGAACCGTTGCCCTACCACGATCTGGCCGGCTTCAAGACCCTCCGCGCGGAGAACCCGGGCGTGCGGATCGCCGCGGGCGAAATGCACCACTCCGTCCCCGAACTGCTGCGGTACCTGGAAGAGGACGTCCTGGACGTCTACCAGATGGACGTCGTGCTCGCGGTCGGCCTGCACCGGGCGCGCACGCTGGCCGAGCTGGCCCAGCTCAAGCACCGCGCGTTCACCCCGCACAGCTGGACCAACGGCATCGGCGTGCTGGCCAACCTGCACGTCTCGGCCGGCGTCGGCGGCGGGCCGTACTTCGAGTTCCCCTGGGACCCACCGGGGTGGACACCGGAACGCCGCGACTTCATGCTGGCCGAACCGGTGACGATCAACGCCGACGGCGAGGTCGAGGTGCCGCCCCGGCCCGGGCTCGGCGTCGAACTGGACGAAGAGGCGGTGCGACGGTGGCGGATCTGACCTGCGGGAACTGGTTCACCGAGTCCACTTCGGACCCGGCATGAAGATCGGTTTCATCGGCCTCGGCAACATGGGCCGTCCCATGGCGCGGCACCTGATCCTGGCGGGCTACGACGTCACCGTCCACGACGTCCGGTCCGACGCGGCGCTGGAGCACCTCGGCCTGGGTGCCCGTTGGGTGGACAGCCCCGCCACCTGCGCGGAAGGCGTGGACGTGCTCATCACGATGCTGCCCACCCCGCGGATCGTCGAGGACGTCCTCCTGCGCGGCGGCGCGGCGGAGGCGCTCGCCCCGGGCGCGCTGTGGATCGACATGTCCACTTCGACGCCGGCGGCGGCCCGGCGCGTCGCCGAGGAGGTGCTCGACGCGCGAGGTGTCCGCCGGCTCGACGCCCCGGTGAGCGGGATGGCCCGCGGCGCGGAAGCGGGGACGCTGCAGATCTTCGCGGGCGGTGCGGTCGAGGATTTCCGCGCGGCGCTGCCGGTGTTCGAGGTGCTCGGCGACCCGGCCAAGATCCAGCACGTCGGCGCGGCGGGGCACGGGTACACCGTCAAGCTGATGCTCAACCTGCTGTGGTTCTGCCACGTCGTCGCCACGTCCGAGGTCCTCGCGATGGGCGTCAAGGCGGGTGTCGACCTCGGTGTGCTGCGGTCGGCCCTGCTGGCCAGCCCCGCCGCGTCGCACTTCCTGGAGCACGACGTCCTGTCCGTGCTGGTGGACGGCGACTACGACGACTCCTTCGCCATGGTGCTGGCCTGCAAGGACCTCGGCCTCGCCGTCGACCTCGCGCGGGACACCGGCGTGCCGGCTGAGCTCGCCGCGCTGGTCGAGCAGATCTACCGCCGCGCGAAGGCGTCCTACGGAGACCTGGCCGGGGAGATGAGCCCGGTCCGGCTCTACGAAACCTGGGCGGGCCGCGACTTCCGCCTGCCCGTGCCCACCGTCCCGGCTGTTTGAAGGAGCGAGCATGCGCCTGTCCGTCGAACCGAGCGGCCGCACCGAGTACGGCCCCGGCGTCGTCGCCGAACTGCCCGCGCTCGTCGAGCAGCTGGGCCGCACCCGGGTGTTCGTGGTCACCGACCGCGGCCTGCGGGCGACCGGGATCGTCGGCCGGGTCGAGAAGATCCTCGCGGGGGCCGGGATCGAGTACACCGTCCACGAAGACGTCGGCCCGAACCCGTCGACGGCCGAACTGGACCGCGGCGCCGCCAGCCTGCGCACGTTCGGCGACGCGGCGGTGCTCGCGCTCGGCGGCGGTTCGGCACTGGACGCGGCGAAGGGGATTTCCCTGCTCGCGGGCAACCCACCGGCCACCGCGGCGGACGCCGACCGCCTGTGGGACGCCGCCGACGGCCTCCCGCTGATCGCCGTCCCGACGACTTCGGGCACGGGCGCGGAGACCAACGGCTTCGGCGTCACGGAGGACGTCCGCGCCTGCCGCAAGGTCTACATCGGACACCCGTCGGTGAAGCCGCGGATCGCCGTCCTCGACCCCGAGCTGACCCTGGCCCTCCCGGCGGCGATCACGGCCGCCTCGGGCCTGGACGCCCTGGTCCACGGCATCGAGTCACTGGCTTCGCGCGGCTCGAGCCCGATTTCGGCCGCGTACGCCACCCAGGCGATCACGCTGGTCGGCCGCTGGCTGCCGGTCGCGTTCCGGGACGGGAGCGACCTCGAGGCACGGTCTCACCTGATGCTGGGCGCCCACCTGGCGGGGCACGCGCTGACGCTGTCGGGACTCGGCCTGGTCCACGGCATCGGGCACGCGCTGACCGCCCACACCGGCACGCCGCACGGTGTCGCACTGGCGGCGGTGCTGACGGAGGTGATGGAGTTCAGCGCGGAGGCGGCCGGTTCCGCTTACGAGAGCACGGCGTGGGCGCTGCGGGTGCCGCCCGGGGCGGCGATCGCGGCAGTGCGGGAGATTGCGGGCGGGCTCGGGATTCGCCGCCCGCTGCGGGAGTTGGGGGTGGCGCGGGACAGGATCCCGGCGATCGCTGCGGACGCGGTCGCGGACGCTGTGACGAAGAACGCCCCGAGGCTGCCTCTTGAAGCCGAGGTCGTGTCGCTGCTGGAGTCGGTTTACTGAAGGGGCCGGCCGGGCTTGGATCTCGGCGGCGTGGAGCAAACCGTGGGAGAAGAAAGAATGCGCGGCCCGGAATTCGGGTTACTGCCAAAAGTGACGAGTTGGTCGCTGCCCGTGCCGGGCGGCGGCGGGGAAATGGCCTCCGTCGGCGGCGAGGGTGTTCAGTCCTTGCCGCCAACGGGCCGGGTTCCCCGGTGATCTGCCGGCCATCGCCTTACTTCTTCGCGGCGGCGACCTTCTTGCGCGGGGCACGCTTGCGCGGGGCGGCCACGGGGGTTTCCGCCTCCTCGACCTGGGCCTGCTCGTAAGCCGCGATCACCTCGGACGAAAGGCGGCCGCGCTCGGAGACCTCGTAGCCGTTCGCGTTGGCCCAGGCGCGGATCTGCTGGTTGCGCTCGCGGTCGGTCGTGCTGGTCGTGGTCGACTGGCCGGTGGCCACGCGGACCTTGCGACCGCCGATGCGGCGGCCGGCCGCGACGTAGCGGGCCAGTTCGTCGCGCAGGGAGGCGGCGTTGTCGTCCGACAGGTCGATTTCGTAGGTGACGCCGTCGAGGCCGAACTGAACGGTCTGGGCGGCTTTGCTGCCGTCGATGTCGTCCAGGATCTCGACGAGGACTTTCTGGGCCACGGGAATGCTCCTCAGCTGGATGTGCGTCCGGGGAACGTGACGTGTGACAAGTTGCACAATGGTCGACGTCCTTCGGTGGAGTGTATCCAGTCGAGGATCGGTACGGCAATTTCCCGTCCACTTACGCGACGTTCGGCGGGTTAATCGGCTCGCATTCCCGGATCGTCGCCCTGCTCGCCTTGTGCCTCGCCGTCGTCGGCATCGGCCAGATGGGCCTCTTCGGCCGCCTCTTTGGCCTCCTTGATGGACTGACGGCTGTGGGCGAGGTCCGCCGGGTCTTGGGGCCGGTTCTCCGTCATCGCTGCTCCTTTGCCGGGTCTGCTTCCCGGCGGCTACCCCGGAACCGGATGCGGCAACCACCGGCGTTCACTCCAACGGGTGGCCGGGACCGGTTTCAGGGAACGCGGAAGGGCCCCGCACCGAACTCGGTGCGGGGCCCTTCCGGCGCGTGGAGCCGGTGTTACTTCTTCTTGGCGGCGGAAGTGCGCTTGGCCGGGGCCTTGGCGGCGGCCGGCTTCTTGGCCGCGGCGGTCTTGGTGGCGGCCGGCTTGGCGGCGGCCTTGGCGCGGGTCGTGGTCGCCTTCGCGGTGGTGGCCTTGGCCGCGGTGGTCTTCGCCGCGGTCTTCGGGGCCGCCTTGGTGGCGGTGGCCTTGGCGGCCGGCTTCGCCGCGGTGGCGCGGGTCCGCGTCGTGGTCGCGCGCGTGGTGGCCGGCTTGGCGGCGGCCGCACGGGTCGAGGTGGCCCGCGTGGTCGTGGCCTTGGCCGGGGCGGCCGCCTTGGCGGTGGTCGCGCGGGTGGTCGTGGCCGCCGTGGTGGCGCGCTTGACCGGAGTGGCCTTCGGCAGCTTCTTGGTGCCGGAGATGACGTCCTTGAAGGTGGTGCCGGCGCGGAAGGCGGGCACGTTGGTCTTCTTGACGCGCACGGCCTCGCCGGTACGCGGGTTGCGCGCGGTACGGGCGGCGCGGGCGCGCTTCTCGAACACACCGAAGCCGGTGATGTTGACCTTCTCGCCCTTGTTGACCGTCCGGATGATGATGTCCACCAGACCGTCAACGGCCTGCGAAGCCACCTTCTTGTCGCCCAGGCGCTCCGACAGCGCCTCGATCAGCTGGGCCTTGTTCGTCATTCCAGTCCTCCATAGTGGAACTACTAGTCACGGCCCATCTCGGCCGACACTGCACACGGTATTACCAATACCGCACAAAATCCAACCGGGGGTCGAAATATTTCCTTGTGCGGGGGCGAGTTCCGCCTCTTGGACGGCCCTGGCCGGAGACTTCCGGGACGCGGACCCGGAGTCCGTGCACGGCCCTGAGCAGGCAAAACACGGGTCCGGCGCCGTCCACAGTGGTCGTCCATATAGGACCGGAGGGCCTTTTGGAGAACTTTCGCCGCGACACGCCGGGAGTGGCCTGTGGGGGAGGCCACCGGGGGCCGATCCCGCGCAGCGGCGGGGGATCGGGGCCCGTCCGGAGCCGCTTCGCCGTGGAGCCAGGCGGAAGCGGGACGCCCTCCGGTGGCACCGATCGGAACCGCCTGTGGTGGCAACGGATCTCCCCGAAGGGTGAACTCACTCGTTCGGCGCAGTCCTGGCTTCGGTGGACATCCCGGGCGGCAACGCCGTGTTGGGCGCGGACCGGAAACCCCGGCGGGCTAGTCTGCCGCGGGAGGAACACCCGCGCGGACAGGGAGAACCGTGGACCAGGAGACGCTCACCACCGTGGTCGGACGGGTGGCAGGCACCGAGGACTCGACGCCGCTGCAGTTCTGCGTGGCCATCGATCCCGACGCCTATCTGCAGCTCGACGACGTCGTCGTGACCCGGCGGGATCTGCCGGGGCTCGGGCAAGTCACCTCTTACGGCGTGGTCACGCAGGTGAGCGCGCGGCACGAAGGCGCCAGCTTCGGCAGCGACGTCTTCCTGATCTCCGACGGCGTCCTGCCCGCGCAGGTGCAGGAGATCGCCGAGATCGCCACCACCCGCGTCGAACCCGAGTGCTACGTGCCGCCCAAGCCGGGGGCCGTCGTCCAGCGCGCCGTGGGAGAAGATCGCGCGCAGGCGCTGTACTTCGACAACATGACCCGCCAGGTGGCGGTCGGCCTCGGCCGGGACGGCGAACCCGTCTACCTCAACATGGACTTCCTCGACGGCACGCGGGGCGCGCACGTCAGCATCAGCGGGGTCTCGGGCGTGGCCACCAAGACGTCGTTCGCGTTGTTCCTGCTGCACTCGATCTTCCGCGGCGGGGCCCTGCCCAACGCCCACAACGCCAAGGCCCTCGTCTTCTCCGTGAAGGGCGAGGACCTGCTGTTCCTCGACACCCCGAACGTCCACCTCGACGAGAAGCTCAAGGCCGAGTACGCCAAGCTCGGCCTGCCCGCGGAGCCGTTCGCCTCCGTCGGGTTCTACGCGCCGCCGACGCCGTCGGACACCACGGGGAAGCCTTACGTCACCGGGCGGACGTCCGGGGTCGGTGCGTTCTGGTGGACCATCGCGGAGTTCTGCGCGAAGGACCTGCTGCCCTACGTCTTCGCCGACGCCGAGGACGAGCGCAACCAGTACACGATGGTCATCCACCAGGTCGCGAACCGGTTGCGCCTCGACAGCACCCCGGCGGGCAAGGACGGCGCCGCCAACGTCGACGGCGTGCTGTGCCGCACCTACGCCGAACTCGTCGACGTCATCTGCGACCGGGTCACCGACGAGGAAACCCGCGCGAGCTGGGCGGGCGCGGTCACCGGCGCGGGCACGGTCAACGCGTTCATCCGCCGCCTGCGCTCCAGCCAGCGCGCCCTGTCCGGCCTCATCCGCGGCGACCTCGCCGACCACCCCGCGCGCTCGTTGTCCACGGAGAACCAGCAGGTGACCGTGGTGGACATCCACAACCTCGTCGAGCGCGCGCAGCGGTTCGTCGTCGGTGTGACGCTGGCGGCGGAGACCGCGCGCAAGGAAGCCGCCGGCCCGGGCGGGTTGCTGTTCACCATGCTGGACGAGCTCAACAAGTACGCGCCGCGGGAAGGCAGCAGCCCCATCAAGGAGGTGCTGCTCGACATCGCCGAGCGCGGCCGGTCCCTCGGCGTCATCCTGATCGGCGCGCAGCAGACCGCCAGCGAGGTCGAACGGCGGATCGTCAGCAACAGCTCGGTGCGGATCGTCGGGCGCCTCGACGCCGCCGAGGCGTCGCGGCCCGAGTACGGCTTCCTGCCGCAGAGCCAGCGGGTCCGCGCGACGCTCGCCACGCCGGGCACGATGTTCGTGAGCCAGCCGGAGATCCCGGTGCCGATCGCCGTCGGCTTCCCGTTCCCGGCCTGGGCCACGCGGCTTTCCGAGGCCGGCCAGGTGCCGGTGAAGACGGCGGCGGCACGGAAAGCCGATCCCTTCGCCGGCCTGCCGTCGGGGAGCGCCGACCCGTTCGGTGACGACCCGCCTCCCTTCTGAGCCCGCTGCCCGCTATCCGAACGGAAGGACGAAGTGTGAAGTTCCTGCACACCTCCGATTGGCACGTCGGCAAGACGCTCAAGGGCCGCAACCGGCTCGACGAACAGCGCGCGGTGCTCGGCGAAATCGTCCGGATCGCGCGGAACGAGGAGTTCGACGCGGTCCTCGTCGCGGGCGACCTGTACGAGACGTCGGCGCCCTCGGCCGCCGCGCAGGAGCTCGTGGTGCAGGCGCTGATGGCGCTGCGCGACACCGGCGCCGAGGTGCTGGCCATCGCCGGGAACCACGACCACGCCGCGACGTTCGAGGCCTACCGGCCGCTGCTGCGCAAGGCGGGCATCCACCTCACCGGGAACCCGCGCCCGGCCGCCGACGGCGGGGTCGTGTCGTTCGACACGCGGTCGACCGGCGAACGCGTCAACGTCGCCGTGCTGCCGTTCCTTTCCCAGCGCTACGCGGTCCGCGCCGCCGAGCTGCTCACCGGGACCCCGGCGGACAACGTCGGCGAGTACGACCAGCGCGTGCGCGACATCCTGGAGCACCTCAAGGAAGGCTTCACCCCCGGCGCGGTGAACCTCGTCATGGCGCACCTGACGGTGACCGGCGGGGCGATGGGCGGCGGGGAACGCGCGGCCCAGTCCATCTTCGAGTACCACGTGCCGGCCACGGCGTTCGGCGCCGACCCGCACTACGTCGCCCTCGGCCACCTGCACCGGCGCCAGTCGCTGCCCGCCGCGTGCCCGGTGCACTACAGCGGTTCGCCGTTCGCCGTGGACTTCGGCGAGCAGGACAACAAGAGCGTCGTGCTCTCCGTCGAGGTTTCGCCGACGACGCCGGCGAAGATCACGGACGTCCCGCTGACCTCGGGGCGGCGGCTGCGGACCGTCCACGGCACGGTGGCGGAACTGACCGGCCGGGCTGAAGAGTTCGGCGAGGACTACCTGCGCGTCTACGTCCGCGAAGCGACCAGGGCCGGGCTGCGCGAGGAGATCCAGGAAGCCCTGCCGCACGCGCTGGAAATCCGCATCGACCCGGAGTTCGCCGCGCCGGTGACGACGTCGGGCGGCGACCGCGCGATCGCGGACCGCTCACCGGGAGAGCTGTTCGCGTCCTACTGCGAGGAGCGGACCGTCGACGACAAGCGCGTCCAGTCGCTCTTCGCGCGGCTGCACGACGAAGAGACGAGCGGGGTGTGACATGCGGCCAGTGCTGCTGGAGATGACCGGGTTCGCGTCCTTCCGCGAGAAGACCGAAGTCAGCTTCGCGGACACCGACTACTTCGCGCTCGTCGGGCCGACCGGCGCGGGCAAGAGCACCGTGATCGACGCGCTCACCTTCGCCCTCTACGGCTCCGTCGCCCGCTGGGACCACGAAGGGCTCGTCGCGCCCGCGCTGGCCCCGACGGCGAACCGCGCCACCGTGCGGCTGGTGTTCGACGCCGGCGGCATGCGCTACCACGTGGTGCGGGAAGTCCGGCGCAGCGGCGGGAAGAAACCCACGGTCAGCGTAAAGAACGTCCGACTGGAGCGGCTGATCGACCCGACCGCGCTGGGCGGCCCGGAGGACGACGCCGACCCGGTCGCCGCGGACTCCGAAGTCACCCCGGCGATCGAGCGCCTGCTCGGGTTGACGTTCAAGCACTTCTGCACCTGCGTGGCGCTGCCGCAGGGCGACTTCGCGGAGTTCCTGCACGCCAAGGCCGCCGACCGGCAGAAGATCCTCATCAAGCTGCTGGGCCTGGAGGTCTACGAGCGGATCGGGCGGCGCGCCGGAGTCACCGCCGAGCAGCAGAAGCAGCGGGCCGCCGTCCTGACCGAACAGCTGGGCAGCTACGCCGACGCCACGGACGAAGCCGTCGAAGCGCTCGCCGCGCGGATGACCGCCCTGGCCGAGCTGGACGAGCGCGTGACCGCGGCCCTGCCGGGGCTCAACGACGCGACCCGCGCGCACGACGAAGCCCGGCAATGCGTCGCCGTGCTGACGAAGGAACTCGCCGTCCTCGACGCGCTGGAACGCCCGGACGGCGTCGAAGACCTCGAAACCCGGCGCCAGGCCGCGGCGGACGCCGTGACGGCCGCGCGGGCCGGGCTGGAAACCACCGAAGCGGCGGACGAAGCGGCCCGTGCCGCGCTGGCCGCCGCGCCGGACCGGAGCGCGCTGGAGCGGATCCGGGCCGCGCGCACGGAGCTCGCCGAAGCCGAGAAGGCGCTTCCGGGCCTGGAAGAAGCGGCGAAAGCGGCGACGGCGGCGAAGACGGCCGCGTCGGCGGCGGTCACCGAAGCCGTGGCCGCGGTCGACGTGGCCCGCAAGACCCGGGACACCACCGCGCGGGCCGCCGAGGACGCCGCCGCGCGCGCGGACGTGTCCCGCCGGGAACGCGACCGGCTGAGCGGGCTGCGGCCGCCCGCGGATCTCGGGGACCTGTCGGCGGAGGCGGCGCGGGTGGCGAAGCGCACGTCCGCCGCCGAAACCCGCCTGCGTACCGCCGAGGCCGCCGACGCCGAAGCCCGCGCGGCGCTGGCCGCGCAGCCCGACGTCGCCCCGCTCGCCGCCGCGCGCTCCGACGCCCGGACGCTCTACGCGGTCGCCGAAGCCCAGCGGAAAGCGGCGCCCGAGCAGGCCGCGCGCCGGAAAGAACTCGATGCGGCGCGGGCCGCCTTCGCCCGTGCTGACGCTGAAGTCACCGCGGCGAAGGCGGCGGTGACCGACGCCGAACGGGCCGGGCAGGCGCTGGGCCTGCGGGCCGGGCTCGCCGTCGGGCACCCGTGCCCGGTGTGCGAGCAGGAAGTCGCGACGCTGCCCGACGCCGGCGGGCACGCCCACCTCGCGGAGGCACGGGAGCGTCTCGAAACGGCCGAAGCCGCTCGCGCCGCCGCGGAGTCCGTGCTGCGCAAGCTGGAACGGGCCGTGGACCGTGACGCTGACTCGGCCGCGTCGGCGGCCGCGCAGGCGGAAGAACTGCGCGTGGTCCTGGCGGAAGTGGCCGGACCACCGGAGTCGGTGGTCCTGCGCCGCGAGGTCGAAGCGACGTTTTCCGAGCAGGACTACGCGGATCTCGTCACGGCCGTGCGCGAGCGAGGCGAGTGGCTGTCGGCGACGATCGAGGCCCGCACGCGCGTCGCCGAGGCCGCGAACGCCGCCGACCGGGAACTGGCGGCGGCCCGCGCCGACAACGCGGCCGCGCGGCGCGAGGCCGAAGGCGTCGAGAAGTCCTTCGCCGCGGCCAAGGAAGCCCTGCGGGCGGCCCGCGATCCCCTGGTGGGGCTGGGCGCGCCCGCCGTCGACACCGGCGACGTCCCGGCGGGCTGGCGGCTGCTGACGTCGTGGGCGGCGTCGGCGGTCGAGGAGCGGCGGACCGCGCTGGCCGCACTCGAAGCGGCCGCCGAAGCCGCGGGCAAGGAAGCCGTCGTCGCGGCGGACGACCTCGCCTCCGCCGAGCGGACCGCGGACCAACGGCGGAAGCAGGCGGGCGAAGCGGCGCTGGCCGAACAGTCGGCGAGCACCGCGCTGACGACCACCCGGCGCCGGCAGGGCGAACTCGGCTCGGTGCTGGCGGGAGCGCCCTCCGCCGACGTGGTCACCGAGCAGCTCGCGAAGGTGTCCGAACTGGAACAGGCCGCGAAGCAGGCCGACGCGGACCTGCGCGCCGCCCGCGCGGCCGCGAAACAAGCGGGGGAAGCTCAGGCCCGCGTCGCCGAACAGGTCGCCGCCGAACGGCAGCGGTTGTCCCGCGCCCGCGATCCCCTGGTGGGTCTCGGTGCCCCGCCGATCGACGGCGAAAGCCTCCTCGGTGCCTGGACCGCGCTCACGGACTGGGCGGCCGGGCAGGCGGGCGAGCACCGCGACCGGCTGGCCGCCGCCCGCGCCGCCGAGGGCGAAGCCGCCGAAGCGTTGCAGGCGGCCGAACGCGCGGTCACCGGCGACATCGCCGCGCTCGAAGTCGCGCTGCCGGAAGGATCGGTCCGGGACCGGGCGCCGGTGGCCCTCGCGACCGCGCGGGCCCGCGCCGAAGCCGACCACACGGAGATGAAGCGGCGCGTGGCGCACGTGGCGGGCCTGCAGGCCGACATCGCGGCCGCGGAAGCGGAGGCGCAGGTCGCGCGGCTGCTCGCGGATCTGCTGCGCTCGGACAAGTTCCCGCGCTGGCTGATCGCCGGGGCGCTGGACACGCTGGTCGCCGAGGCGTCGGCGTCGCTGCTCGAACTCTCCGGCGGCCAGTTCGAGCTCACCCACGACAAGGGCGACTTCCTGGTGGTGGACCACAACGAGGCCGACGCCCGGCGCCCGGTCAAGACGCTGTCCGGCGGCGAGACGTTCCAGGCGTCGCTTTCGCTGGCGCTGGCGTTGTCGTCCCAGCTCGGCGCGATGGCCGCGGAAGGCGCGACCCGGCTCGAGTCCATCTTCCTCGACGAAGGCTTCGGGACGCTGGACGAAGCGACCCTCGACGTCGTGGCGTCCACGCTGGAGAACCTCGCCGCCACCGGCTCCCGGATGGTCGGGGTGATCACGCACGTGCCCGCGCTGGCCGAGCGCGTCCCGGTGCGGTTCCTGGTCACCCGCGACGGCTCCGGCTCGCACATCGGCAGGGAGGGCGCATGACCGCCGTGGCAGGCATGAACTTCAGCATCGACACGTGGGACCCGGGTTACGGCAGTTCGATGGAGGCCGAGGAACTGGGCCGGTCCCAGGCCGAGGTCGAGCTCGACGTCGAGGTCCCGGAAGACGAGTGGGCGCCGATCGACCCGTCCCCGGTGACCCCGCCCGAGGCGGTGCTGTTCGTCGACGGCGTCCGGCGGATCGACGCGCGCGTCTGGATCGACGACCCGGCGGGCACGAACTCGGCGTCCATCGGCATCTGCGCGTCCTACGCGGCCGGCGTGGTGTGCTGCTGCGAGGGACAGGCGCACGTCGTCGGCACCGACGTCCGGCGCGGACTGTTCACGGTGGCGCCGCAGGCGGACGACATCGAGACCCCGGCCGGGCTGTACACGGCGTACCGCGCGGCGCCCAAGGACGACAAGCCGCTGCCGGTGGTGCTGTCCTCGGCGCTGCAGGAACAACTGGCTCTGGTCGAGGAGGAGACGGCGGTCCGGGCGCGCACGGCCAGTCACGTGCGCGGCGACCTGCTCGTGGTCGACGGGCCGTTGCGCGGACGGGCACACCTGGAGCGGGCGGTCGGGTTCATCAAGAGCCACCAGACGACGTACCTGCCCGGCGAGCTCAACGCGATGGTCGGCGCGCTCGGGCCGCACCAGCGGACGCCGGTGTTCCTGATGGGCACGACCTGGGTCCGGCACTCCTGGTACCTGCGCCTGCCGTCGGTCGGTGGCCCGCCGTGGTCGGGCGTCGTACGCGTGGAGGCGGCCCCGCACCTCGGACGCGCGGAGGTGGCCGGCCTGGCGAACCTGACGCAGTCGGTGCTGGGGCGGTTCGCGTCGGTGGCTTATAAGGATTCGCGGGCGCCGCAGAACCTGTACCCGATCGCTGGTCTTGAGCGCGACCTGCGGCACCGGCTGGGGGATCAGCAGTTCGTCTACCGGGCGTTGAGGCTGGCCGCGTCCCGCTGACCTGAAGGGGACGTTCCTGTCATGTGATGACAGGAATGTCCCCTTCCTGGCGCGGGGCCTGCGCTCCCCGTTCTCGGGCTGGGTGGGGGTCGCGAATGAGTCATTGGCGGCCTCTGGGGTCTCGAATGAGTCATTCGCGACCTTCGCGGGGCGCTCACCCGCGGCGGCGGAGCGGGCCGGGCGGGGCCGGTGCCCGCGCGCCCGTGGAGCCGCACGGCCGCGGCAGAGCCGCGGCGGGCACGGCCGCGGCGGGCTGGGCCCCCGGGCGGTGGAGCGGGCCGGGCCGGTGCCCGCGGAGCGGTGGCCGCGGCGGGGCGTGGCGGGCAGAGCCGCGGCGGGCTGGGTCCTGGGGCGGTGGAGCGAGCCGGGCCGGTGCCCGCGGAGCGGCGGCCGCGTGGGCGAGGCGGAGCGGGCCGGGCTGGGCCCCGGGGCGGCGGGCCTGGGAGCACGGGCCGCCCCGGGGTGTCCTGTGTGGAGGGTCAGCTCACCGAGCCGTCTCCGGTCTGCGGGGCGCCCGCCGGCTTGACCGCGACCTGCGGCTTCACCGGCTTGGCGGGCTTCGACGTCGTCGGCGGCTTCGGCTTCGGCGACGTCGGGTGGGCCGAGCTGCTCGGCGGCGGCGTGCCCAGGATGGTGAAACTGCCGGTGGCCACGCGCCCGTCGGAGCACGTGAACCGCGCGGTGTACTTGCCGGGTGTCTTGATCGCCGTGGTGTGGCCGCCGGCGCGGCCCCAGTTGCCGCCCTCGGTGAACACCAGCGGGGCGGCGAAGCCCTTCGACGTGACCGGGCCGGCCGGGCTGCAGCCGCCGAGGGCCGCGTGGGTCTCCGCGTCGACCCGGCCGCCCGGCTCGACCTGCTGCGTGAGTCCCCAGCTGACGTCGGCCGCGCTCGCCGGGGCCGCCAGGGTGAGCGTCGCCGCGCTCGCCGTCATTAGGCCGATCAGGGTTTTCTTGACCATGGTTCGTCCCCTCTCCTTCACGCTCCCTCCCACGCTTGAGCCGGGGAAATGGTTGAGTCCACCGGAAATTTCATGTACGTGAACGATTGCCGCATCTATGTTTACCGGTCACGTATGGGTTAGCTTGGCCGCCGTCGATCCCGTTCGATGCCGAGGGAGATTGCGATGCGGCTCGTTCTCGCGGTGGTCTTGGGTTTGTCGCTGGCGGCGCCGGCGGCGGCGGACGCGCAGCCGTGGCGGGACGCCCGGCAGGCACCGGATCGCCGGGCCGCCGAGCTGATCGCCGCGATGACCCTCGACGAGAAGATCTCCCAGCTGCACCTGCAGCCCGACGCGGAGCACCAGCGGTTCGTGCCGCCGATCCCGCGTCTCGGCGTACCCGGGTTCCGCATCGCCAACGGCCCGGCCGGCATGGGCCCGGCCGACGACAAACCGCAGAAACCCGCGACCGCGCTGCCGGCCACGATGGCGCTCGCGTCGACGTTCGACACCGGTCTCGCGCGCCGGTACGGCCGGCTGATCGGCGACGAGACCCGCGCGCTCGCGCACAACGTGTCCGAGGCGCCGGACATCAACATCGCGCGCGTCCCGCGCAACGGCCGGACGTTCGAAGGCATGGGGGAGGACCCGGTGCTGGCCGGCGCGCTCGCCGCCGCCGACATCCGCGGCATCCAGGAGAACGGCACCATCGCCGAGGTCAAGCACTACGCGGCGAACAACCAGGAGACCCAGCGCCAGAGCATCGACGAGCACATCGACGAGCGCACGCTCAACGAGATCTACCTGCCGCACTTCGAAGAGGCCGTCACCGAAGGCCGCGCGGGCTCGGTGATGTGCGCCTACCCGAAGATCAACGGCGTCTTCACGTGCGAGAACCCGGCGCTGCTGCAGGACAAGCTGCGCGACGACTGGGGCTTCCGGGGTTTCATCCAGTCCGACTGGGGTGCCGCGCACAGCACCGTCGGGTCGGCGAACGCGGGCATGAACCTCGAGATGATCGACGGCACCTGGTACGGCGAGAGGATGAAGCAGGCGGTGCTCGCCGGGCAGGTGACCGAGCGGCGGGTCGACGAGCTGCTGCTGCCGCGGTTCCGCACGATGTTCGCCTTCGGGCAGTTCGACCACCCGCCGGTGCTCTCGCCGCTGCCGACCGCCCGGCACGACGCCGCCGCGAAGGAGTTCGCCGAACGCGGCATGGTGCTGCTGCGCAACGAGCACGCCCAGCTCCCGCTCGACGACCGCGCGGTGAAGTCGATCGCGCTGATCGGGCCGTTCGCGACCAGGGCCAAGACCGGCGGCGGTGGCAGCTCGGCCGTCATCCCGACGTCCACAGTGGACCCGTTGCCGGGGCTGCGCCAGCGCGTGCCCGGCGCGGTCGTGACGCTGGACGACGGCGGCGACGTCGCACGGGCGGCCGCGCTGGCGGGCACCGCGGACGTCAGCGTCGTGATGGTCGGGGACAACGAGGCCGAGGGCAAGGACCGGCCGAGCCTGGCACTGGAGGGCAACCAGGACGCGCTGGTGGCCGCCGTCGCCGCGGCGAACCCGCGCACGGTGGTCGTGGTGAAGAGCGGCGGCCCGGTGCTGATGCCGTGGGCGGCTTCGGTGCCCGCGATCCTGCAGGCGTGGTACCCGGGCCAGCAGGACGGCGCGGCGGTGGCGAGCGTGCTGTTCGGCGACGTCAACCCGTCGGCGAAGCTGCCGATCACGTTCCCGGCGGCGGACGCGGACACCCCGGCGAACACACCCGCGCAGTTCCCGGGCGTCGGCGGCGTCGCGACCTATTCGGAGGGCCTGCAGGTCGGCTACCGGTGGTTCGACGCGCAGGACCGAGCGCCGCTGTTCCCGTTCGGGCACGGCCTGTCGTACACGACGTTCGCGTTCTCGGGTCTGTCGGTGCGCCCGGCGGGTGACGGCGCGACGGCGACGTTCACGGTCCGCAACACCGGACGGCGGGCGGGCGCCGACGTGGCCCAGCTCTACCTGGGCTTCCCGGCGGCGGCCGGTGAGCCGCCCCGGCAGCTGAAGGGGTTCTCGCGGGTTTCGCTGGCTCCGGGGGAGTCCCAGCGGGTGACGATCCGGCTGGACGCGCGCGACTTCTCGACGTGGGACACGGCGACCCACGCGTGGCAGCCGGCGCGGGGCGGGTTCACGGTGTCGGTCGGCGATTCTTCGCGGTCCTTGCCGCTGGTGGCGTCGCTGACGCGGTGAGGGTGCGAGCCGCGCGCCGGGTGTCAGCCCTTGCAGCCCGGCGCGGTCGCGGCCGCCAGCATCAGTTCCGGTGATTCCGCCATCGGCGCGACCGGGTCGTAGGTGCCGTCCAGGTCCTGCTGCGCGAGCGTCATGGCGTCCGCCGCCGGGCGCTGGGAGGCGCCGTCGCCCGGCTCGGCTTTGTCGAGCGCCTTCTTCGCGTCCGTCGCGCGGTCGCGGGACCTCGTGAACTTCGCCACGAACGCCTGCCGGACCTTCTCGGCGACCGGGACCGGGGCCGGCGGCAGGGCGGTCAGCTTGCCGACCACCTCGCCGGTGCGGGCCGCGATGCCGCCCAGGGTCGTGCTCAGCGCCTGCTGCGCTTCGGTCACCGAGCCCGGCTCGGGCTTCGGCGATCCGGCTTCCTCGTTGGTGCGCTCGCGGTAGCCCTTGATCGCGGAGCAGAAGCCGTCCATCCAGCTGAGCACGGCCGGGTCGGCGGCCGCGGGTGTCGACGGCGTCGTGGGAGCCGTCACCGTCACGGTCGGCGGCGCCGCCGGGGGCGCGCCGGAGCACGCCGTCAGCAGCAGGCAGGCGCCGAGCAGTCCCGGAACGATCTTCATGGATCCCCCTCGCGGTGTCCTCGGCGAGTACACGCGCGAGCCTGCCCGAAGGTTGCTTCAGGCCGCGGCGAGGGTGCCGCCCAGCGCGCGCTGCCCGTCGTCGGTGAGCTCCGCCCGCGTCCACTGCCCGACCGCGACGACCCGCGCCGGCCGGATCAGGCCCGCCCGCGCCAGCTCGTGCGCCGTCGCCTGGTCGCAGCACGGCAGGCCGTCGACCCGCAGGTCCGGTTCGCAGCTGCAGGTCAGTTCGGCGCGGCCGGCGCCGACCGCCCGCAACATCGCCAATGCCCGTCTGTTCAACATCGTGGTCCCCCTTCGTGGAGCTGACCTGAAGGAGACGTGACCGCCGTCACCGAATACGCGGTTTCCGTGAGGTTCCCCCGAACGGTGCACCGCGTGCTTCCCTCGACGCGGTCCTAGAGCCGTTCCTGCAGGGCGTCCGCCGCCGCGAGGAGGTCGGCCGCCCAGCGGGCGCCCGGCTTGCGGCCGATCCGCTCGATCGGGCCGGACACCGACACCGCCGCCACGACCGTCCCCGCCGAATCGCGCACCGGCGCCGAGATGCTCGCCACGCCGGGTTCGCGCTCGGCCACGCTCTGGGCCCACCCGCGCCGCCGCACCTCCAGGAGCGTGCGCTCGCCGAAGACCGCGTCGGCCAGGATCGTGCGCTGCGTGTGCGGGTCCGCCCAGGCCGCGAGCACCTTCGCGCCCGAGCCGGCCGTCATCGGCAGCCGCGACCCGATCGGGACGGTGTCGCGCAGGCCGCTCGGCGGTTCCGCGGTCGCGACGCACACGCGCTGGACGCCGTCGCGCCGGTAGAGCTGCACGCTTTCGCCGGTGACGTCCCGCAGCTTCGGCAGGACCACGCCGGCCGCGTCGAGCAGGGGATCCGTCGAGCCGCCCGCCAGTTCGGCCAGCGCCGTACCGGGGCGCCAGCGCCCGTCCGGACCGCGGCGCAGCAACCGGTGCACCTCGAGCCCGACCGCGAGCCGGTGCGCGGTGGCGCGCGGCAGACCGGTCCGCGTGCAGAGTTCCGCGAGGCCGCAGGGGTCGTCCGCGACCGCCTGCAGCACGGCCACTGCTTTGTCCAGTACTCCGATACCGCTATGCTGTCCCACGACCCGATACTAGCGTCCCGCACTTTGGGAAGTCCAGCATCTGGGAAAACCCTGAACTCGAGCTGCGCCCTCCTTCGCGGCTCGCATCCCGTTCCGCAGGTGCGCGCCCGAGTTCCGACGTCGAACCGTGGAAGGAGCCGGAGATGACCAGCCCGACCGGCAAGGCCCGCACACTGGCGGAGAAGGTGTGGGAAAGCCACCTCGTGCGCCGAGGGGAAGGCGCCGAACCGGACCTGCTCTACATCGACCTCCACCTGCTGCACGAAGTGACCAGCCCGCAGGCCTTCGACGGCCTCCGGCTGGCCGGGCGGCCGCTGCGCCGCCCCGACCTGACCATCGCGACCGAGGACCACAACGTCCCGACCGTCGACATCGAGCTCCCCATCGCCGATCCGGTCTCGCGCACCCAGGTCGACACCCTTCGGCGCAACTGCACGGAGTTCGGTGTCCGGCTGCACCCGATGGGTGACGCCGAGCAGGGCATCGTGCACGTCATCGGCCCGCAGCTCGGCCTGACCCAGCCCGGCATGACCGTGGTCTGCGGCGACAGCCACACCTCCACGCACGGCGCGTTCGGCGCCATCGCCTTCGGCATCGGCACGTCCGAGGTCGAGCACGTCATGGCCACCCAGACGCTGCCGCTCCGTCCATTCAAGACGATGGCGATCACGGTCGACGGCGAGCTGCGCCCCGGCGTCACGGCGAAGGACGTCATCCTCGCGGTGATCGCCAAGATCGGCACCGGCGGCGGCCAGGGCTACATCCTGGAGTACCGCGGCTCGGCCATCGAGGCGCTCTCGATGGAAGCCCGGATGACCGTCTGCAACATGTCGATCGAGGCCGGCGCCCGCGCCGGGATGATCGCCCCGGACGAGACGACGTTCGAGTACCTGAAGGGCCGCCCGCACGCGCCGCAGGGCGCCGACTGGGACGCGGCGGTCGAGAACTGGCGGCAGCTGCGCACCGACGACGGCGCCGAGTTCGACGCCGAGGTGCACCTGGACGCGGGCTCGCTGACGCCGTTCGTGACCTGGGGCACCAACCCCGGCCAGGGGCTCCCGCTGGGCGCCGAGGTGCCCGACCCCGAGCGGATCCCGGACGAGAACGACCGCATCGCCGCCGAGAAGGCCCTGTCCTACATGGACCTCAAGCCCGGCACGCCGTTGCGTGAGATCTCGGTCGACACCGTCTTCCTCGGCTCGTGCACCAACGGCCGGATCGAGGACCTGCGGGCCGCGGCCGAGGTGCTGCGCGGCCGGAAGGTGGCGGACTCGGTCCGGATGCTGGTGGTCCCCGGCTCGATGCGGGTCCGCAAGGCCGCCGAGGCCGAGGGCCTCGACCAGGTCTTCACCGAGGCGGGCGCCGAGTGGCGCCAGGCCGGCTGCTCCATGTGCCTCGGCATGAACCCGGACCAGCTGAAGCCGGGCGAGCGCAGCGCGTCGACGTCGAACCGCAACTTCGAGGGCAGGCAGGGCAAGGGCGGCCGGACGCACCTGGTGTCGCCGCTGGTGGCCGCCGCGACGGCCGTCCGGGGGACGCTTTCGTCGCCGGAAGACCTGCTGACCGCCGCCCGCTGACCCACCCCGAGGAGCTCCCACCATGGAACCGTTCACCCAGCACACCGGCGTCGGCGTCCCGCTGCGCCGGTCCAACGTGGACACCGACCAGATCATCCCGGCGGTCTACCTCAAGCGGGTCACCCGGACCGGCTTCGAGGACGGCCTGTTCGCCGCCTGGCGCGGCGACGAGGACTTCATCCTCAACCAGGAACCGTTCAGGAACGGAAGCGTGCTGGTCGCGGGGCCGGACTTCGGAACCGGTTCCTCCCGCGAGCACGCCGTCTGGGCCCTGATGGACTACGGCTTCCGGGTCGTCATCTCCGCCCGCTTCGCCGACATCTTCCGCGGCAACTCCGGCAAGGGCGGCCTGGTGGCCGCGCAGTGCGAGCAGCACGACGTCGAACTGCTCTGGAAGCTGCTCGAGAACGAGCCCGGCACGGAGGTCACGGTCGACCTCGAGACCAAGACCGTGCGGGCCAAGGACTTCACCGCGCCCTTCCAGATCGACGACTACGTCCGCTGGCGGCTGCTGGAGGGCCTCGACGACATCGCTCTCACGTTGCGCCATGCCGGTGAGATCGATGCCTTCGAAGCCGGCCGCCCGTCCTGGAAGCCGACCACGACACCGATCACCGCGGGCTAGCTTTCGCCGGGGGCGGGATCGCTTGTGCCACAAGCGATTCCCGCCCCTTGGTCGGTGTGTCGGAACGCCGCCGAACGGCCCTGGCGAAGGAGTCCTTCGCCAGGCGGAACCCGCCCCGGGACAAGGGAAAGGGTCCGCGTGCCGTTTGGAATTTGTGCTGCGTTGGTAATACCGTGTCGATAGTCGGCCGACCGGGCCGTGGACGAGTACTCCCTTCTTGGAGGACTGGAATGGCCAACAAGGCCCAGCTGATCGAGGCGCTGTCGGAGCGCCTGGGCGACAAGAAGGCCGCTTCCGAGGCGGTCGACGGTCTGGTCGACATCATCATCCGGACGGTCAACAAGGGCGAAAAGGTCAACATCACCGGCTTCGGCGTGTTCGAGAAGCGCGCCCGCGCGGCTCGGACGGCTCGTAACCCGCGTACCGGTGAGGCTGTGCGGGTCAAGAAGACGAATGTGCCCGCGTTTCGGGCGGGAACGACGTTCAAGGACGTCGTGTCCGGGGCGAAGAAGCTGGCCAAGGTGGCTCCGGTGAAGCGAGCGGCGGCGGGCACTCGCGCATCGACGACGACCCGGGCGACGACTTCGCGGGCGACGACCACCCGGGCGACGACTTCGCGGGCGGCGGCGGCCAAGCCGGCGACGGCGACGCGCACCCGGGCGGCTGCGGCGAAGCCGGCGACCACGCGCACGAGGGCGGCGGCTCCGAAGGCGGCCGCGGCGAAGACCACGACTACGCGGGCGAAGGCGGCTCCGAAGGCTGCCGCGGCGAAGCCGGCTGCGGCTGCCAAGCCTGCTGCCGCGAAGACCACGGCTGCGAAGACGACTGCGGCGAAGCCTGCTGCGTCGCGGACGACCACGGCCCGCAAGACGACCGCGGCCAAGGCACCGGCCAGGCGAACCTCGACCACGGCGAAGAAGAGCTGACCTCCGAAAACTGTCGGACCCCTGCGGTAACGTGAAATTAGGGGGTCCCCTTGGGGGGCGACCTCTGGTTAGGTGAGCGACTTTCCGGCAGGGCCCCGTGCGAAGTGCGCGGGGCCCTGCCGCATGTCCGGGGCTAGTGGCGGGTGTACTGAAGGGCGCTTTGCTCGCATCAGATGACACGAAGGGCCCCTTCAGGCCGGTCGTGCCGGCGGGCGGTGCGCAACGGGCCGGCTGGGAAAGAAGCGATTCCGGCCAAGCGGGGTCGGAAGCCTTCGGCGAGAAGCGAGGGCGGTCGATCCGGCCGGGCGAAGCGATTCCCGCCCGGCGAGGTGGCCGGCTCGAACTCGGAGAGCGAGCCCGGCCGAGATGGGGCAGTCGCGGCCCGGTGGGTCGGCCGGGGCCGGTGCCGCAGAAGTGTTCCGGGAGATGGGCTGGCGGGGCCGGTGCTGCGGAAGTGCTTCGGGCGAGGTGTGGTGGCGCAGGTCGGTGGGTCGGCCAGGGCCGGTGCGGCAGAAGCAATCCCCGCCCGAGAAGCCCCGACCGAAACCCCACCCAACCCCCTCCTCCCACGAAAGTCACTCACCGCCAACTGCCCCATCCTGAACGGAACCCGCGCACCACCCGCTCGGCCCAACCCCGCGCCCGGGACCGGTTCCGCCCAATTTCGCAAAGTTGCTTGAGCGCCCGGCCGAGTGATGTCACGCTGCCTTCCTCGGGGCCCGCGTGCGGTGCGGGCCCGGCGGCGCGCGACGGCTAACCTGGGGGCGACCACCATCGACATCCGGCTGCTCGGCCCGTTCCAGGTGCTCGTCGGCGGTTCACCGGTCGTGCTGACCAGTTCCCGCCAGCGTGCGCTGCTCGCGACCCTCGCTCTCGCCGCGGGCCGGCTGGTGTCGATCGATGCGCTTGCGCGCGGGGTTTGGGGCGAGACGCCGCCCGCGCACATCCGGGGCAGCCTGCAGACCTACGTCATGCGCCTTCGCCGGCTCTGCGGTGAAGACACCGTCGTCACCGAGCCGGACGGGTACCGGCTCGTCGTCGACCCGTCCCGGGTGGACGCGCTGCGCTTCCTCCGCGCCCTCGACCAAGCCGCCGCCACCACCGATCCCGCGCAGCGGCGGGCGCTGCTCACCGCCGCGCTCGCCACCTGGGGCGGGGCGCCGCTGGAGGGGGTCGGGTCGCCCGCGCTCGCCGCCGAATGGGGGCCGCTGCTCACCGAACGGCACCTCTTCGCCGTCGAGCAGCGCATCGACCTCGACACCGGGCTCGTCCCCGACGCGCGGCTCGTCGCCGAACTCACCGATCTCGTCGCCCAGCACCCGTTGCGGGAGTCGTTGTGGGAACGGCTGGTCCGCGCCCTCGCCCGGTCCGGGCGCCGCGCCGAAGCGCTCGCGCGCTACGCCGGGTTGCGTGCGTTGCTGGCCGACGAACTCGGTGTCGAACCGGGCGAAGACCTGCGGCGCCTGCACGCCGAACTGCTCGCCGCCGACGCCGGGCCCGCCGTGCACACCGTGCCGCGGCAGCTGCCCTTCGACGTCGCCGGGTTCACCGGCCGCGGCGCCGAAATAGCCGAGCTCGACCGGCTGCCGCCCGGGGGTGCCTCCGGCATCGTCGTCATCGAAGGCACCGCCGGCGTCGGGAAGACGTCGCTGGCCGTGCACTGGTCACACCGCGTCCGCGACCGCTTCCCCGGCGGGCAGCTGTTCCTCGACCTGCGCGGCCACTCCGCGGGCACCCCCGTCACCCCGGACGCCGCGCTGGCCGGCTTCCTGCGCGCCCTCGGCGTCGCGCCCGAGTCCGTGCCTTCCACAGTGGAGGAACGCTCGGCCCTGCTGCGCAGCCGGCTCGACGGCAGCCGCACGCTCATGCTGCTCGACAACGCCCGCGACGCCGACCAGGTCCGCCCATTGCTGCCCGGCTCCGGCAACCTCGTCGTCGTGACCAGCCGAAACCAGTTGCGGGGCCTGGTCGCGCGCGACGGCGCCCGCCGCATCGCGCTGCGGTCCTTCGACGACGGCGACGCCGCCGCGCTGCTCGCCGGCAGCGTCGGGCCGCGGCGCCTGGCCGCCGAACCCGGTGCCGTCGCCGAACTCCTCCAGCTCTGCGGCCGGCTGCCGCTCGCGCTGGCGCTGGCCGGAGAACGCGCTTCCCGCTTCCCCGGCGTTTCGCTCGCCGGGATCGTCGAAGAGCTGCGCGACCAGCGGCTGCGCCTGGACACCCTGCGCGACCCGCAGGACGCCGGCACCGACCTCCGCGCCGCGTTCTCCTGGTCCTACAAGGCGCTGCGCCCGGCCGCCGCGCGGTTCTTCCGGCTGCTCGGCCTGCACCCCGGGCACGGCTTCAGCCTGTCGCCGGCCGCCGCGCTCGCCGGCGTCGACCTGCGCGAAGCCCGCGAACTCGCCGACCAGCTCGCCGCCGCGCACCTGCTCAACCAGCCCGGCACCGACCGCTACCAGTTCCACGACCTCCTGCGCGTCTACGCCGCCGAGCTCGTCGAAACCGACACGACCGCGGACGACCGCGCGGCGGCGCTGCGCCGGCTCCTCGACTGGTACCTCGCCACGGTCGCGGAGGCGAACAAGCTCGTCCGCCCCGACCTGCTCACCGAGGACATCACCCTCGGGCCGCCGCCGGTGCCCGCCGTCCACTTCACCCAGCACGAGCAGACGATCGCCTGGTACGCCACGGAACGCGTGGCCCTCACCGCGCTGGTCGGTATCGCGGCCGACCGCGGCTGGACCGCCCACGCCTGGAAACTCGCGTGGCTGCTGCGCGGCTTCTTCGCCGAACGCCACGACCGCGACGACTGGATCACCACCGCGCGCGCGGCCGTCGCCGTGACCCGCGACGCGGGCGACAACACCGGCCTCCAGTACAGCGCCAACAACCTCGGCTCGGCCTACCTGCGCACGCTCCAGCCCGACCAGGCGCTGGAAGCCCTCGAGGAGGCCCGCGCCGCTTCGGAGTCCGGCGGCGGCACCGCGCTGGCCGTGGCGATCCTGTCCAACCTCGCCGGGGCCTACTACGTCCGCGCCGAATACGCGGAGGCCGAGCGCTACGCCCTCCAAGCCGTCCGCCTCGCGCGCGACCACGGGCAGCGCACCTTCGTCCCGCACGCGCTGCTGAACGTCAGCGCCAGCCGCATCGGTCTGCACGACTACGACCACGCGGCCGAAGCCGCCGAGGCCGCGCACCAGGCTTTCGCCGAGCTGGGCGACCGCTACCACGCGGCGCTGGCCCTCGGGAACGTCGCCGAAGCGCTCGCCGGAGCCGGACGGCACGACGAAGCCGAGAAGGCCGGGCTCGACGCGCTCGCCGAGCTGAAGGAGCTGAACGCCGACTACGGCACCATCGACGTCCAGATCACCTTGGGCCGGCTCAGACAGCGCACCGGGCGCGGCCGTGAGGCGGCCGGCCACTGGACCGAGGCGCTGACCGTCAGCCAGCGCCTCGGCGACCCCCGGGTCACGGAGATCCAAGCCCTGCTGGCCACGGTGCCGACAGAAGAGCCCTCGCCCGGGGATGCGCCGTACCCCTAGCCCGGCGCAGCCCAGCGGGACCCGGGACAAGTACACCAAGATCTACTGTCAGGACGCTGTCTCGTCTTGTCCGGTCGCGGGCCGGGTCAGGAGCGGGTGGGCGCCGGGGCCGGGAGCGCGCTCGGGTAGTAGTCCGCCGCCAGGAGGAGCGGGCCTTTTTCGGCCGTCGGCGGGCGGAACGACAGGACCCAGAACGAGCCCTTCTTGCTGGGCACGACCCCGCCGCGCGCGGCGGAAAGCTCCACGCCGTCGCGGTCGGCCAGCGCGCTCACCAGGTCCGGGATCACGCCGCCCTGGCTGGACACCACGGGCGTCCCGCCGTCGCCGGCCACGGCGAGCAGCCGCGCGACGCCGAGCACCGGGTCCGGCCAGTAGCCCTCTTCCGAGAACAGCGGTTCGTGCCGGACTTCGGTGCCGAGGTCGTCCGCGATCCCGTGCACCGTCTGGACGCACCGCAGCCGCGGCGCCGACAGCACCCGGCCGGGCCCGAACAGCGCCACCACGCGCCGTAACGCGGCCGCCTGCCGCTGGCCCGCCTCCGACAGCGGGCGCAGGTCGTCGTCGCCGGTCCACTCGTCGCGCTTGCCCGCCTTCGCGTGCCGCACCAGCACGAGCGTCGACAGGCCGACCGGCAGCTCGCAGAACACCCGCAGCACGCGCACGTCGGCCGGCCGCGTCAGCAGCTTCTCCGCCGCCGTCGGCTCCAGCCAGCGCAGCTCGTCGACCTCGTCGTTCGCCGCGAACCCGCCGGACACCGCTTGCGCCGCGAAGTAGTCGACCGTCTTCGGGACCGTCCCGGATCCGTTGCGCGAGGGCACCACGTAGGACGTCCGGCCCAGGTAGCGGCCCAGTACGGCGGCGAACCCGGTCTCCTCGCGCACTTCCCGGACGGCGGCCTCGGCGATCGTCTCGCCCGCGTCGAGCTTCCCCTTCGGCAGCGACCAGTCGCCGTACCGCGGGCGGTGGACCAGGGCGACCTCGGTCACCCCGCCGGCGACGCGCCACAGCACCGCGCCGGCCGCCCGTACTTCGTGGGTCATCCGGCGGCCCCGTGCAGCTTCGCCAGTTCCAGCTGGTGGTCGCGCACCCGCGAGCCGTCCGCCGGGAACGGCGACCACTCACCGCTGGCGGTCAGCACCCAGCAGCGCGTCGCCGGGTCGAGCGCCGAGTCGAAGATGTCGTCGAGCTGCCGGGTCAGCTTCGGGTCCTTCACCCGCACCAGCGCTTCGATCCGCCGGTCCAGGTTGCGGTGCATCATGTCCGCGCTGCCGATCCAGTGCGTGCCGCCCGCGCGGAAGTGGAAGACCCGCGAGTGCTCCAGGAACCGGCCCAGGATCGACCGGACGTGGATGTTTTCCGACAGCCCTTCGACGCCCGGCTTCAGCGTGCAGATCCCGCGCACCACGATCTCGACCGGCACCCCGGCCTGCGACGCGTGGTAGAGCGCGTCGATGACCTGCTCGTCGACCAGCGAGTTGCACTTGATGCGGATCCCGGCCTCCTGCCCGGCCCGCGCGAGTTCGATCTCCTCGCCGATCGCGCGGACGATGCCCCGGCGGATCCCGTGCGGCGACGTGAGGATCGTCCGGTAGGTGTCCTGGCGGGAGTAGCCGGTCAGCACGTTGAACAGGTCGGTGACGTCCGCGCCGATGCTCGGGTCGGCGGTGAACAGGCCGATGTCCTCGTAAAGCCGCGCGGTCTTCGGGTTGTAGTTGCCGGTGCCGATGTGGCAGTAGCGCCGGATCGTCGAGCCCTCCTGGCGCACGATCATCGACACCTTGCAGTGCGTCTTCAGCCCGACCAGGCCGTACACGACGTGCACGCCCGCGCGCTCCAGCGTCCGCGCCCAGGTGATGTTGGCCTGCTCGTCGAAGCGCGCCTTGATCTCGACCAGCGCGACGACCTGCTTGCCGGCCTCGGCGGCGTCGATCAGCGCGTCGACGATCGGGGAGTCGCCCGACGTCCGGTACAGCGTCTGCTTGATCGCGAGGACCTTCGAGTCGGCCGCCGCCTGCTCGATGAAGCGCTGCACGCTCGTCGAGAACGAGTCGTACGGGTGGTGCACCAGCACGTCACCTTCGCGCAGCGTCGCGAACACGCTCTTCGGCGTCTCGCGCTCGCCGAACGCCGGGTGCGTCGCCGGCACGAACGGCCGGTCCTTGAGCTCCTTGCGGTCCACACCGGACAGCTGGTGCAGGCAGGTCAGGTCCAGCAGGCCGGGCACCTCGACGACGTCCGCCGGGTCGACGTCCAGCTCGCGCAGCAGCAGCTCGAGCATGTGCTCGCTCATGTCCTGCGCGACCTCGAGGCGGACCGGCGGGCCGAACCGGCGCTGCGCCAGCTCGCGCTCGAGGGCCTGCAGGAGGTCCTCGTCGCGGTCTTCGTCGACCTCGAAGTCGGCGTTGCGGGTGACGCGGAAGACGTGGTGCTCGGTGACGTCCATGCCGGTGAACAGCTCGCCGAGGTGCGCGGCGATGAGCTCTTCGAGCGGCAGGAAGGTCGCGGTGCGGGAGGCGCGGTCGGTCTCGACGCGCATCAGCCGCGGCACGTTGCTCGGCACCTTCACCCTGGCGAACCGCTCGGTGCCGCCCTCCGGGTCGCGCACCGTCACCGCGAGGTTGAGCGAGAGGCCGGAGATGTAGGGGAACGGGTGCGCGGGGTCGACGGCCAGCGGCGTCAGGACCGGGAAGATCTGCTCGGAGAAGTAGCTGGACAGCCGCAGCTGGTCGGAGCCGGACAGGTCGGCCCAGCCGACGATGTGGATGTCGTGCTCGGCCAGCTGCGGGCGCAGGTGCTTCTCGAAGGCGCCGGTCTGGCGCTCGACGAGGTCCTGGTTGCGCTTGGCGATGTAGCCCAGCTGCTCGCGCGGGGTGAGCCCGTCCGCGCTGCGCACCAGCAGGCCGGTCTCGTCGCGGCGCTTCAGGCCGGCGACGCGGACCATGTAGAACTCGTCCAGATTGGACGCGAAGATGGCGAGGAACTTCGTCCGCTCCAGCAGCGGCTGCGACTCGTCCTCGGCCAGCGCGAGCACGCGCGCGTTGAAGTCCTGCCACGACAGCTCGCGGTTGAAGTACCGGTCGTCGGGCAGCGTCTCGACGGCGGCCGGCGCGGTGGTGACCGCGGGCGGCGCCGACGGCACAGCGCGGAACTCCTCGGCGTTGCGCCCGTTGCCCTGCGAAGCACTGCGGCGGCGGGTGGTCGCCGGGGTCGCCTTGCGGACCCGCGGCTTCCCGGCGGTGGCCCGTGCGGCGGTGTCGCGTGCGGTGGCCTTGGACGGGACCTTCTTCGCCGTCCCCGCGGCCCGGGTGGTCTTCTTCGCCGACTCCGAAGATCCGCTTGCCGGGTTCCGTCGCCTCCGCGGTGCGGGCGTGCCGCCGTCGTCTGTGCTCACGGACCCCATTCTTCACCAAGCCACGCGGAATTGCGCAGGGCGCGGTGAAGGTCAGGTGAACAGCTCAGCGCGGTACCGCACAGGCTTCCGCCGTGTGTTTTCCGACACCCAGAGCGCGCACGTACGCGAGATCGTCCGCGGTGTCGACGTCACTGCGGAGGGTGGCGAGCGGCGCCCGCAAGGGGACGGCCCCGGAACCGCGGTGCGCGTCCGCCGAGCCCAGCCCGAAGCGCGGGTCGAGCGGGGCGCCCGGAGCGGACAGCAGCAGGGTGGTGCCGGTGCCTTGCCGGTCGGCGACGAACGCCCGCCGGTTGGCCGCTTCGGTGATCGCCGCGGTCAGATCGCCGGCGCGCAGGGCCGGGAGATCGGCTTGGAGGGCGCCCACGACGGCCGCGGGGTCGTCTTGCCGGAGCTGGGCTTCGCCGTGGCGGAAAGCTTCGTTGAGACCTCCCAGTGGGGGTTCGGGGATGATTTCGACGCCGAGCTCGGCCAGCTCGGCGACGGCGGCCGGATCGGCCGCGACCAGCAGCACCCGCCGCACCCGCCCAGCCGAGACGACGGCGGCGAGCGTGTCGGCGGCCAGCGCCAGTACCAGTGCCGGGTGGTGGTCCGGTTCGACCGCGCCACGCAGCCGCGACTTGCCGTCGCGGGGGTGTTTCATCGGCACGACCAGGTCAACGTCCACGTGTCCATCTTTACCCGAAAGGCGCGGCGGGTGCCGGGGTGCGGGGTGGGTTGTCCACAGGTGACGGGAGTTGTGGACAACCTGGGGGTGGTGGGGTCTCGCGGGGGAGGTTTTGTCGGGGGGCCGGGATAGGTTCGGGTTGGGGTGATGCCCGGGGTGGTGGCCCCCTTGGGAGGGCGCTCTGTGTCTGGGGCGGGCTGTGTCTGGGGCGGGCTGTGTCTGGGGCGGGCTGTGTCTGGGGCGGGCTGTGTCTGGGGCGGGCTGTGTCTGGGGCGGGCTGTGTCTGGGGCGGGGCGGCAGGGCGCCGGCGATCTCGGCGACCTCGGGGCGGCGGGAAGGTCGCGAATGGCTCATTCGCGGCCTTGGTGGTCCCGAATGAGTCATTCGCGACCTCTGCGGGCGCCGCCGGTGCCGGTGGGACGAGCGCCGGCGTGAGGGGGAGGGGTGCTGGGCGGGGGGAGCCTGATCGCGGGAGCCGGCCGCCTTGCGGGAGTTCGGTCGCGGGAGCCGGCCGTCTTGCGGAGCGTGATCGCGGAAGCCGGCGCCTGGGGGAGGGCGGGCGATTTCGGGTCGGGGCGGTCGACCTCGGTCGCGAATGACTCATTCGCGGCCTCGGTGGTCCCGAATGAGTCATTCGCGACCTCTGCGGGGGCCGCCGGCGCCGGCAGGACGAGCCCCGGCAAGAAGCAGACGGGGCACCGCGCCAAGGCGGCCCGGACCAGGTCCCCCACCCCCGGCCGGCCGCCTCAACGCACCCTCCCTGGACTGCTCCGACCCCGGCGCGGCAGGATCAGCACCGGACGTGAGACGTGGAGGAGGAAGATCGTGGCCCGGCGTGAAAAGGGTGGCTTCTGGGTGGGGCTCGCCGCCGTACTGTTCTACCCGGTCACCGGGATCGCGCGGCGGGTCTACGTCGGGGACGAGAAGGTGCCGCGGGAGGGGCCCGCGCTGCTCGTGCTGAACCACATCTCGCACCTCGACCCGGTCGTCGACGCCGTTTTCGTGCACCGGGCGAAGCGGGTGCCGCGGTTCCTCGGCAAGGAGAGCCTGACCCGCACGCCGATCTTCGGGAAGATCTTCGTCGGCTCCGGGCAGATCCCCGTCTCGCGCGGGTCGGCCGCCGCGGGGGACAGTCTCAAGGCCGCGCACGAGGCGCTGCAGGCGGGCAAGATCGTCGTCATCTACCCCGAGGGCACCATCACCAAGGACCCGGCCGGCTGGCCGAAGGAGTCCTTCACCGGCGCCGCGCGGCTCGCGATCCAGAACGACGTGCCCGTGATCCCCATCGCCCGCTGGGGCACCAGTGAGCTCTTCAACGGCTACACCAAGAAGTTCAAGCCGTTCCCCCGCAAGACCATCACTCACCGCGTCGGCGACCCGCTCGACCTGTCGGCCTACCGCGAAGGCAGCGTCCGCAGCGCGTCGAAGCTGCGTGAGGTCACCAAGGTCATGATGGACGACGTGACCCGCCTGCTCGCCGAGATCCGCCACGAGGAACCGCCGTCGGAGAAGCCGGGGGACCCCGTCTGATGCGCGCCGACGTGCAGCGGGTCACCGTGCTCGGGGCCGGGTCGTGGGGCACCGCCTTCGCCAAGGTCCTCGGGGACGCCGGGCGGGACGTCACGATGTGGGCGCGCCGCGAAGAGGTCGCCGAGGACATCCGCGAGCGGCACGCCAACAGCGCGTACCTGCCCGGGGTCGGCCTGCCGGACACCGTCACCGCGACCAGCGACCCGGCGAAGGCGCTCGAAGGCGCCGAAGCCGTCGTGCTCGCCGTGCCCAGCCAGAGCTTGCGCGCCAACCTGACGTCGTGGCGCGGTTTGCTGCCGCCGGACGCGATCCTCGTCAGCCTCGCGAAGGGTGTCGAGCTCGGCACGCTCAAGCGGATGAGCGAGGTGATCGGGGAGATCGTCGGGATCGACGCCGGTGACGTCGTCGTGGTCACCGGGCCGAACCTGGCCAAGGAGATCGCCGCCGGGCAGCCGTCCGCGTCCGTGCTGGCCTGCGCGGACCACGAGCGCGCGGTCGCGATCCAGCGCGCCTGCGCCAACTCCTACTTCCGGCCCTACACCAACACCGACGTCGTCGGCTGCGAACTCGGCGGCGCCTGCAAGAACGTCATCGCGCTGAGCACCGGCATGGCCGCCGGGCTGGGCCTCGGCACCAACACGATGGCGACGCTCATCACGCGCGGCCTCGCCGAAATGGCGCGGCTCGGCGCGAAGCTGGGCGCCGACCCGCTGACGTTCGCCGGGCTCGCCGGCGTCGGCGACCTGGTCGCGACCTGCTCGTCGCCGCTTTCGCGCAACCGGACGTTCGGCGAGCGCCTCGGCCGCGGCGAGACCCTCGAAGAGGCGCAGGCGGCCGCCGGCGGGCAGGTCGCCGAGGGCGTCATGTCGTGCTCGTCGATCCGGGCGCTCGCGCAGAGCCTCGGTGTCGACATGCCGATCACCGACGCGATGCACCGCGTCTGCCACGAGGGCGTCGACCCGCGGCGGGCGGGCGCCGAGCTGCTCGGGCGCTCGCAGAAGCACGAGTGGTCCTGATCTCCTAGCAGGTGGGACGTCTTGACCGGGCTCGGCCCGGCTGGAACTCTAGGGCCCATGTTCGCGCGTGGAATGACCGAGCTGCGGGGCCTCACGGGTCGCCGCGCCGTCGTGCGCGCGTGTCGCTGTTGTCGGTGAACCCCAGCCCCGGCCCAGCTCGACACCCTTTTCTTCCGTGAGGACCCCCATGTTCGCCGTTCCGGACAACACCCTGCTGCGTCCCGAAAACCCCGCGCTGCGCCACCCGGTGCGCGTCGCGCTCGAGGTCGCCACCGATCGCGACCGCTGGAAGCACCTCCTGCGCTACGACCCCGAGCAGCGCTTCGCCGCGCTCGTCGAGAAGGACGAGCGGCAGGAGGTGTGGCTGATGAGCTGGCTGCCCGGCCAGCGCACCGACCTGCACGACCACGCGTTCGCCAGCGGCGCGTTCACCGTGGTCAGCGGGCACCTGACGGAGGCGGTGGCGCGCCGGGCCCCGGGCGGGCGCGCGGTCACCGAGCTGCACGCTCTCGCGGTGGGGCAGTCGCGCGTGTTCGGCCCGGGCTACGTGCACGAGGTGCGCAACGACGGCCCGGACCCGGCGGTGTCGGTCCACGTCTACCGCGACGCGGGCCGCGCGATGCGCCCGTACCACCTCGACCCCCTCGGCGGCCCGGTCCTGGACTGACCCAAGCGCCCCAATGTGGCATTGGGTGCGTCAGACGCACCGAACGCCACATTGGGTGCGCTGGACGCACCGAACGCCACATTGGGGCGCTTGACCCGCGTCAGTCCAGGTCGCCGCGCAGGCGGAACTCGCGCTCGATCCCTTCCCGGTCGGCGCCGGACGCCAGCAGCGCGTGCAGCAGGATCCGGGACTTGCGCGCGTCCAGCCAGCCCGCCATCGTCGCGCCCATCGCGATCAGGCTCGACTCCGAACCGTGGAAGCCGTACGTCGAACGCAGCGTCGGGCCCGCGCCGGTCCGCGAAGCGACCACCACCGGCAGCGAACCCACCAGCCGCGACACCACGTCGGCGGTGCCCGAAGACACGTGGCCCACGCCCGTCGCCGCCAGCACGATCCCGCGGACGCCGGGTTGCGTGGCCACGTGGGCCAGCACCGCGCCCGAGTCGTCGAGACCCGCTTCGACCACCGGGACCAGCCCGCCGAAGTCCTCGCCGGTGAGCACGGACGGCCGCGGCGGCGACGGGTGGAACCAGTGCACCGCGTGCTCCACGACCATGCCCAGCGGCCCCGCGGGCGCCGACGTGAACGCGTCCAGGTGGTTCGAATGCCCCTTCCGCACCCACCGCGCCGCGTGGACGTCGTCGTTCAGCGTCACCAGCGCGCCCCGGCCGCGGCTGCGGGGAGCGGCCGCCACCGTCAGGGCACCCCGCAGGTTCGCCGGGCCGTCCGGGCTGAGCAGGCCCGCGTGGCGCATCGCGCCGGTGACGACCACCGGGATCTCCGACGGCCAGCACAGGTCGAGGAAGTACGCGGTCTCCTCGAGGGTGTCGGTGCCCTGCACGACGACGAACCCGTCGGCCTCTTGCCGCAGGCCCCAGTCGCGGCACCGCAGCAGCGTCGCGAAGTCCAGCGACGCGCTGCCGATCCCCGCGAGGCTTTCCGCGAGGACGTCCATCGGCAGGTCGCCGAGCGCGCCGATCAGCTCGGCCGCGCCGAGCCGGGGCACGGCGCCGGTTCCGGGGACCGGCGCCATCGAGATGGTCCCGCCGAGGGTGGCGACCGCGATCAAGGGCATGCGGCCCACCCTATTCAGCCGTTCTTGACCGCCTGGAGCGTGTAGCTCGCCGCGACCCGCGACGGCGTGTCCTTCATCCGCCATTCGTCGGCGGCTTCGTCGTGCGTCATCTGGCCGGGGATCGCGTTCCACGGCACGCTGTCGTGCTCGGTGAACGCCGTCAGCGTGAGCCCGTTGTCCAGCAGCGCGGTGATGATCTCGCCGAGCGAGTGGTTCCACGAGTGGGTCACGCTGTTGGTCAGCGGCCGGTCGGTGGCGACGTAGGTCTCGGGCTCGTCGAACACCAGCGGCTCGGCGTGCTCGAAGTACGGGTACCGCGGCGCCGCCGGGTCGGTCGTCTCATCGAGCGACCACAGCATCGGATGGCCTTCGCGGATGAACAGCCGCCCGCCCGGGCGCAGCAGGCCCGCGACCACCGCCGCCCAGCGCGCGGCCGAAGGCAGCCAGCACAGCGCCCCGATCCCGGTGTAGACGAGGTCGAACGCGCCGGCGCCCAGCACTTCGACGGCGTCGTGGACGTCGGCCTCGTGGAAGTCGATCGACGCGCCCGCCGCCGCGGCGAGCTTCCGTGCTTCCGCCAGTGCCGCGCCCGAGAAGTCCAGGCCCGTCATCGAAGCGCCCAGCCGCGAAAGCGACACCGTGTCGGTGCCGATGTGGCACTGGAGGTGCACCGCGCGCAGCCCGGTGAGGTCGCCCAGGCGTGGCCGGTCGAACCGCACGACGCCGCTCAGGTAACCGGGATCCGCGGCGAAGTCCGCGAAGTTGTAGTCCGGCGAAGCCGCGTGCAGCGCCGCGCGTTCGTCCCAGTTGGCCTTGTTGACGGCGAACGAGTCCGTCACGACGTCGCCGCGCGTTCGGCCGCGCTGCGCAGCACGCAGAACTCGTTGCCTTCGGGGTCCGCCAGCACCGCCCAGCCGGTGCCGTCGGGCTTGCGGAGGTCGTTCACCAGCGTCGCGCCCAGGCCGAGGATGCGCTCGACCTCGTCGTCGCGGGCGATGTCCGGCTGCAGGCAGACGTGGAGCCGGTTCTTCACCGTCTTCGGCTCGGGCACCCGCAGGAACAGCAGGTCGATGCCGCCCTCGAGCTCGATGCCGCATTCGTCGTCCCCGGGCTGGTCCTCCTCGGGGACCGGCTTCCCGGTGACTTCGCTCCAGAACTGGCACAGCTGGTACGGGTCGGCGCAGTCGACGGACACGTGCAGGACGGACGAAGGCATGGCACTCCTCGGCAGACGGGTGCCGCCGAGTCTGGCTCAGCCGAAGCGCCGGGGCGAGCCGATTTCAGGAAGCCAGCGCCAGCCCCGCCGTCCGGTGCACGCGGCGGCTGTCGTCGACGATGAGGATCTCGCAGTCCGGCCGGTCGGCCGCCCACGTGATGCCCTCCTCGCCCATCGCGAACGCCGCCGTGGCGAGCGCGTCCGCCGTGACCAGGTCCCCGGCCACGACCGTGACGCTCATCAGTCCCGTCGCGGGGGTGCCGGAGCGGCCGTCGAGGATGTGCGAGCCGCGCTCGTACGCCGCCGACGTCGCGATCGCGCCGTTGCGCGACTCCAGCACCGCGCACACCGCCAGCGGCTGCTCGGGGTGGCGGACGCCGACCCGCCACGGGCGGCCGGGCTCCGGCTCGCCCGCGGTGACGACGTCGCCGCCCGCGTTGAGGCAGAACGTCGTCGCGCCCTCGGCCTTCAGCATGTCGGCGGCGCGCTGCACCGCCCAGCCCTTCACCACCGCGCACGGGTCGAGGCCGCGCCCGGGCAGCCGCGCCCGGAATGCGCCGCCGGAGAGCTGCTCGTAGTACGCGCAGAGCTCCAGCACCTCCAGGAGGTCGTCGCTCAGGCCGGCGGCCGCGAGTTCGCCGCGGTCGTACCGGCTGACCTCGCTGTCCTCCCTGAACGGGCTGAACCGCGCGTCGACGTCGTGGAACCAGGCGAAGACGTCGTCGACGACCTCGGTGAAGTCGTCATCGTCTCGCAGGTCGAGGGAGATCGGCAGGCCCATGATCTGCTCGACGCGGGTGCTCATCGGTTCCCCCGCGCGTCGATCGCGGCCTGCAGCGACGTCTTGTACGACTCGCTGGTCTCGGTCGCGCCGGTGATCGTGTCGATGTCCGCGCTCTGCGCCTGCATCGCTTCTTCCTGCAGCCGCGGCAACGCGGTGAGCGCGCGGCCTTCGTTCGGCGCCTGCAGCAGGGTGATCGCGGTGAGCCGCGAACCGGTGAAGGTCACCTGGACCTGCACGACGCCGTACTTGCTGGACTCCGCCGAACCCTGCGTGGTCACCGTCGCGTCCGGACTGTCCGAAGTGGAGGGTGCGGTCGACGGCGCCGCCGGGGTGGCCGTCGCGCCGGCGCTGGGCGGCGCCTGCGCGACGGCGGCGGTGTTGTGCACCGGCCCCGGCTCGAACCGCCAGACCGCGATGAACCCGGCGATCGAGAGCGCGACGACGAAAATGGTCTTCTTCACGGTGGAACTCCCCCTAGGCCGCGAGGCTGAAGCGTTCGGCGTGGACCTGGGTCTTCGGCACCTTCAGCTCGCGCAGGCTGCGCAGCACGGCCGACGTCATCCCCGGCGGGCCGCAGACGAACACGTCCCGGTCGTGCACGTCCGGCACCATCATGTGCAGGTTCGCCGGTCCGAGCATCGCCCCGCGCGGGCCGACCGCCTGGTCCGGTCCGGTGAGGACGCTGATGTCGGCGCCGCGGGCCTTGGCCAGCCCGTTCAGCTCCGGCAGGAGCACCGCGTCGGCCTGCGAGCGCACCCGGTACAGCACGACGACGTGCCCGTCGATGTCCTCCAGCAGCGCGCGGATCGGCGTGATGCCGACCCCGCCCGCCACGAGCAGCGCGTTCGGCCGTCGCTGGTGGATGGTCGTGAAGGCGCCGTACGGGCCTTCGGCGAACACGCGCGTCCCGACCCGCAGGTTCCGCAGCGACGCGCTGGCGTCGCCGAGCGCCTTCGCGGTCAGCCGCAGCGTGCGGCCGTCGGGCGCGGCGGACAGCGAGAACGGGTTGGCCTGCCACCAGCGGTCCTTCGTGAGGAACCGCCACAGGAAGAACTGGCCCGCCCGCGCCGGCATCTTGTCGAGGTGCTTGCCGGTCATGTACACGGAAACGACGTCCGGGGCCTCGGAAACGACCGCGGTGACGCGCAGCTGGTGACGCACGTTGCGCCACAGCGGGAGCACGACGCGGCCGGCGAGCACGGCCGCACCGGCGCCCAGCCACATCGTCCACCAGTACGCCTTCGCCGTCGGCGCGCTCGCGAACGACGTCCCGAGCGCGATCTGGTGGGTGAACGCCAGCACGATGGCGGCGTAGGTGTAGAGGTGGATGAAGTGCCACGTCTCGTAGGCCAGCCGCTTGCGCGCGAACTTCGCCGAAGCGGCGCCCACGATCAGGATCACCGCGAACGCGACCAGCGCGCGCAGGATGCCTTCGAGGGTGTTCGCCATCTCGACCAGCTCGTCGACGACGCCCTTGCTCGTCACCTCCGCGTAGCCGAAGGCGATGAACACCAGGTGCGCGAGCAGGGTCCACAGGATCGTGAAGCCGGTCCAGCGGTGCCAGGTGGTGAGCCGGTCCATCCCGATCCGCCGGTCCAGCCACGGCAGCCGGGCCACGAGCAGCAGCTGGAACGCCATGGCGAGCGCGCCGTACATGCCGGCCAGCCGCCCGATGCTGATCAGCACGTTCTGCGACAGGCCGGCCTGCGCGAACAGCGCGGTGACGGCCGCCACGTTGGCGCCCAGGAAGGTGAAGAGGCCGGATTTCGCGGCGATCCGGGGGCGGATCGCCGGGCGCGCGGCCTCGGCGGTCTGCGTCATGGTGGTCACACGGATCCCCTTCGGTTTCGGTTCACGAAGGCCAGACTCGCCACGCAGCCTGTGGCGAGTCTGGGTGCGGGCTGTCGGATTCCTGTCGGCCCGCGCCACGGCTCGCCCGCTTCGCGCGCGCCGGGAGAAGATGGGGGAGTGCAGAGCTCCGAGACCGTGCGCCTGCTCGTCGTCGACGACGAGCCGCACATCGCCGACCTCGTCGCCACCGTCGCCCGGTACGAGGGCTGGCAGGCGGTCACGGCCGGCTCCGGCAAGGCCGCGCTGACCGAGGCGGCCGCGTTCGACCCGGACATCGTCGTGCTCGACCTGATGCTGCCCGACCTCGACGGCTTCACCGTGCTGGACCGCCTGCGCGAGCACGGCAACGCGGTGCCCGTGGTGTTCCTCACGGCCAAGGACGCGACGTCCGACCGGATCGCCGGGCTCACCCGCGGGGGTGACGACTACCTGGTGAAACCGTTTTCCGTCGAGGAGCTGATGGCGCGGCTGCGCGCGGTGCTGCGCCGTAGCCACGGCGGAGTCCAGGCCGCGGCGCGCGGCGCCGTGCTGCGGGTCGGGGACCTCACGCTGGACGAGGACACCCGCGAGGTCCGCCGCGGCGAGCGCGCGGCCGAGCTGACCCCGACCGAGTACGAACTGCTGCGCTACCTCATGCGCCGGTCGCCGTCGGTGCTCACCAAGGCGCAGATCCTCGACCACGTCTGGGAATACGACTTCGGCGGCCGGTCCAATGTGGTCGAACTGGTCATCTCGCACCTGCGGCGCAAGGTCGACGCGGGCGGCGGCGAACCGCTGATCCACACCGTGCGCGGCGTCGGGTACGTCGTGCGCCAGGCCAACCGGTGAAGCGCTTCCTCGCGAAGTGGTACGGGGCCTGGCAGCGCACCCGGCTGGGCACCCGGATCACGCTCGGGCTCGGCGCGCTCGCGCTGGCCGTGTTCGCGGTCGTCGGCGTCACGATGGTCGGGATCATGCACGGCTACCTCGACCGGCGGCTCGACGACCAGCTGACCAAGAGCCAGAACACCCAGCTGCCGCAGCTGCGCGAGACGCACGGTTCGCCGCAGTCGGTGTACTCCTGGTATTCCGCGCTGTACAAGGTGCGCGACGGTGTCGCGACGCCCGAGCCGGGCGGCAAGCTCCCGGGCGACGCCAAGCAGCTGGCGAAGATCGCCGCCGACGCGGTGCACGGCGACGTCACGCGCAACATCTACCTGCACGACGACGGGCCGTACCGGGTCCGCGCCTGTCCGGTCGACAACGGCTCGGTGCTGCTCTCGGCCGCGCCCCAGAAGGATCTCGACGGGACGGTCCAGCAGCTGATCTGGGTCGAGGTCGCCGCCTTTTCGCTCGCCCTCGGCGTCCTGGTCGTCGTGGGGCGGCTGGTCCTGCGCCGCGGCCTGCGCCCGCTGGCCGACATGGCGGGCACCGCGCACGACATCGCGTCCCACGACCTCACCGCGAACCCCGACCTGCCTGTGCGGGCCTCCGGCAGCGGCGGCGGCGCCGAAGTCGACGAGCTGCGGACGGCGTTCAACGTGATGCTCGCGCACATCGACACGTCGCTGGCGGCGAAGACCGAGGCGAACGAGCGCCTGCGCCGGTTCGTCGCGGACGCGTCCCACGAGCTGCGCACGCCGCTGACGTCCATCCGCGGTTACGCCGACCTCTTCCGCTACGCGGCGGCGAACGAGCCGGCGGAACGGGAGGCCCACCTGGCGAAGATCCGCGAGGAGACCGCGCGGATGACGGTGCTCATCGACGACCTCCTGCTGCTGGCCCGCCTCGACGCGCGAGCCGCCGAGACGCCGTTGCGGCCCGAGCGCGTCGACCTGGCCGAGCTGGCGGGCGACGCGGCGGATGCGTTCGCCGCCGGGCGGCCCGGACACCCGCTGACGTCGTCGCTGGCGCCGGCGTTCGTGGCCGCGGATCCGGTGCGGCTGCGGCAGGTGCTCGACAACCTGCTGGCCAACGCCGCCGTGCACACCCCGCCGGGTACCGCGGTGCACCTGTCGGTGGCGGTTTCGGATGGTGCCGCCGTCGCCGAGGTCACCGACGCCGGGCCCGGGATCGCTTTCGCGGATCAGGAGCGGATCTTCGACCGGTTCTTCCGCGTCGACGACTCCCGCACCCGCGGCAACGGCGGCACCGGGCTGGGGCTGTCGGTGGTCCAGTCCCTGGTGACGGCCCACGGCGGCACGGTCTCGGTGGCGTCATCCCCGGGCCGGACCACGTTCACCGTGCGGCTCCCGCTGGCGGGTCGTGAGTGAAAAAGAGGGTTAGAACCCTCTTTTTCACTCACGACCGGTGACGTGCGGCGGGGTGGTCCAGCGGGGGGAGAGGTCTTCGGACGGCTCGGGCGCGCCGAAGACGGTCCGGACCGGCAGCACCCCGGCCCAGGCGGCGTCCGCCTCGACGTCCTCGGGCTCGTCGCCGGGTCCCTCGGCGCGCATCTTCACCGACGCTTCGCCGAGGTCGAGGGCCAGGACGCTCACCGCGGCGAACTCCTTCGCGTTCACCTCGCGCGCGTGCTCCCAGGAGCCCGGGGCGAGGTGGTCGGTGAGCACCTTGAGGCCGTGCAGCTTCGCGTCGGCGTCCACGACCGGTTTCGCCGGCCCGAGGATGACCGCGCTGCGGTAGTTCATCGAGTGGTTGTTCACCGAGCGCGAGTAGACGATCCCGTCGAGGAGCGTCACCGTGACGCACACCTCGAGGTCCTGTGCCGCCGTGCGGAGGCTCGCCGCGCCGGTGGAACCGTGCAGGTAGAGCGTGTCGCCGTCACGGCCGTAGCCGGTCGGGAGGACCAGCGGGACGCCGTCGCGGACGACGCCGAGGTGGCAGATCAGCCCTTCATCGAGGACCGCGTACAACGCCGAACGGTCGGTCACCGCGCGGTGCTTCTTGCGGCCGAGCGTGGTGCGGGGCGTGGTGGACAGCATGCGATCAGCGTCTCCCGGCGCAGTGGCATCGGGAAACGTCCACTTCTCGTACACTTGGGAAGTCCACTCGAGGAGGTCCCGTGTCCCACACCGACACCGCGCTCCCGGTCAGCCTCGACCGCGCGGCCGTGACGCCACTGGCGGTCCAGCTCGCCGACGCGCTGCGCGAAGCGGCCGCGAGCGGGCACCTGCGCGGCGGCGACCGGCTCCCGTCGACGCGGGCGCTGGCCGGCCGCCTCGGCGTCAGCCGCACGGTGACGTCGGCGGCCTACGAGCAGCTGCACGCCGAGGGCTGGATCGCCGGGCGGCACGGCTCCGGCACGTACGTGACGACGCCGCCGTCGTTCTCGGCGTCGGAGGTCCCGGCGCCCGCGGTACCGGCGCCCGAGGCCGCGGCGCCGTCGCTGCTCGACCTGGGGCCGGGCACGCCGTGGGCGGACGGCCTGGACCGCGCGGCCTGGCGCCGCGCCTGGCGGGCGGCGGCCGACCCGGACCCGCTGGTCCGCGCCCACCGCGCGGGCCTGCCGGAGTACCGCGCGGCGGTGTCGGAGCACCTGCTGCGCCACCGCGGCCTGGCGGCGGGTTCGGTACTGGCGACCGGCGGCACCACGGCGGCGGTGGTCGAACTGGCCGCGGCGGTGCTGGAACGCGGCGACGTCGTGGCCGTCGAGGAGCCTGGCTACCAGCGCGCGGTGCAGGCGTTCCGGCGCGCGGGCATGCGGGTCGCCGGTGTGCCGGTGGACCTGGAGGGGCTGCGGCCGGACGCGATCCCGGCGGGCGCGCGGGCGGTGTACTGCTCGCCGGCGCACCAGTACCCGATGGGCAGCCGCCTGAGCGCCGCGCGGCGGGTGTCGCTGGTGGAACGCGCGCGGGCTGATTCGATGCTGGTCATCGAGGACGACTACGACGGCGAGCTGCGTTTCGACGTGGCGCCCCTGCCGATGCTGGCCGCGCTGGCCCCGGACGTGGTGGCGCACCTGGGGACGACGTCGAAGATCCTCACGCCGACGCTGGGCGCGGGGTGGATGGTGGCCCCGGAGGCGATCACGTCGGCGGTGCTGGCTTATCGGGATTCGACGGGGACGCGCCCGTCGCCGGCGGGACAGCGGGTGCTGTACGAGTTCGCGCGGAACGGGGATCTGGGCAGGCATTTGCGCAAGTTGCGACGCGAGATGGCGGAGCGGCGGACGTTGCTGGCGGGCGCGCTGGCTTCGGCGGGGATCCCGGTGCGGGGGGACGACGCGGGGGCGCACCTGGTGGTGCCGTTTTCGTCGGCTTCGGTGGAGGCGTCGGTGATCGCTTCGGCCGAGCGGCGGGGGATCCGGTTGGACGGGCTGGCGCGGCACTTCGCGGGGGAGCCGTCGGCGCACGGGGTGGCGATCGGGTATGCGGGTTGTTCGCGGGAGGCTCTGGTGGCGGCTTTGCCGGTGCTGGTGTCTTTGCTGCATTGAGCGGGGGTCAGAGCTCCGGTCCCGGCTCGCTTCACCGGTGGCAGGCGGGGTGGGCAGTTCGAGCGAGGTCGCGAATGAGTCATTGGCGGCTTTGGAGGTCCCGAATGAGTCATTCGCGACACCGCCTTCGGCAAGCTGCTCGGTGCGTGGGAGGTGGCGTCCGGGGATCGGTGGCCCGAGCGTCGTGAACGGGTCGTCTCATGACATCGCGGTGGGTCCGGCCGATCGCGCACACGCGAGTTTGCCGGTCCCGGCAAAGTCGGATCGGGATCGGCGGGCCGGCTCGAGCGACCCCGGGATGTCTTGAATGAGTCATTCAGGACATCCGGCGACTTGAATGACTCATTCAGGACTTCGGGCGAGCCCGCCGATGCGACGATCCGCCGCGTCGACTCCGACTTTGCCGGGACCCCTGGCGTCGGGAGTCTTGAACGAGTCATTCAGGACGTTGGCCGCGGTGCCGGTCGGACTTGTTGTCCACAAGCGGGCCGTGATGTGGACAACTGTGCCGTGCCGGCGGCTTTTCCGGATTTCGCGTCGGTGGGGGCCGATACGCTCGGAGTGGCGGTGAGCCCCCAGGGAGGGCGGGGCCCTGCCCGGGGGCGGTCCTGCGAAGGGGGGCGAGTGCGGATCCGGCGCGGCCGGTCGTCGCGTCGAGCCGCTCGGGCCGGCCCCCGCGGCCGCAAGCTGGCAGGCAGGGCGGACGCAAGCCAGGGCGGGCCCAGCGATCCCTCGACCTACCGGACGTCCCGCGCCCCTCACCGGTTGCGTTCGTCGCTCCCCGGCCGCCGTCCGTCGCACGGGGCTGGGCTGTTCCGCGAGGTCACCGGGTACGGTGGCTCACCATGAGCGAGAAGATCCGGGTGGCGGTCGTGTTCGGCGGGCGCAGCAGTGAGCACACCATCTCCTGCCTGTCCGCCGGCAGCGTCCTGGGTCACCTCGACCCCGCGCGGTTCGAGGCCGTTCCGGTCGGGATCACCCGCGAAGGCCGCTGGGTGCTCGGCACCGGGGACTCCGCGCAGCTCGCCATCCGCGGGCGGGAACTGCCGTCGGTCGACGACGGCAAGGGGCTCGTGCTCGCCGGGGATCCGTCCAGCCAGGGGCTCGTCGCCGTCGAGGCCGGGCGGGAAAGCGAGTTGCTCTCCCAGGTGGACATCGTGTTCCCGGTGCTGCACGGCGCCTTCGGCGAGGACGGCACCATCCAGGGCCTCCTCGAGCTCGCCGGCATCCCGTACGTCGGGCCCGGCGTTCTCGCCAGTGCCGCCGCCATGGACAAGGAAACCGCGAAGAAACTCCTTGCCGCCGAAGGGCTTCCGGTGGGCACCTTCGTTGCGCTCAAGCGCGGTCAGTCCACTTTGGACGACGACGAGCGAGCCAAGCTCGGGCTGCCCGTCTTCGTCAAGCCCTCCCGCGCCGGGTCGTCCGTCGGCATCAGCCGCGTGACCACGTGGGACGAGCTCGACGCCGCCATCGCGCTCGCCCGCGCCACCGATCCCAAGGTGCTCGTCGAAGCCGCGGTCGTCGGGCGTGAGGTCGAGTGCGGGGTGCTCGAGTTCCCGGACGGCCGCGTCGAAGCTTCACTGCCCGCCGAGATCCGGGTGCTCTCCGAAGACGAAAACGCTTGGTACGACTTCGAAACCAAGTACCTCGGGGACGACGCCGAACTGGACATCCCCGCCAAGCTCGACGACGCCCTCACCGAGAAGCTCCGCGCCATGGCCGTGGAAGCCTTCAAGGCGCTGGACTGCCAGGGCCTCGCCCGCGTCGACTTCTTCGTCGGCGAAGACGGCGAGCTGACCATCAACGAGGTCAACACGATGCCCGGCTTCACGACGAAGTCCGCCTACCCGAAGATGTGGGAGGTCACCGGCGTGGACTACGCAACGCTGCTGAGCACCCTCGTCGACACCGCCGTCGCCCGCGGGACCGGGCTCCGCTAGGAGAACCGCAGCGGCCGCGGGGGCAGCTTCGCCGCGATCGTGTCCGAGATCTGCTGCAACGGGCCCGTCCCGGCGCTGTCGGGCACCGTCAGCGCCGCGTAGACCTCGCGGTCCACCACGTACCACGTCGACGCGCCTTCGCCCGGTACCTGCAGCCACTGCACCTTGTTCACCAGCCGCAGGGCCGCCGTCGGGGTCAGTTCCGGGGGACGGTTCAGGCCGCAGCGCAGCACCAGCGGGTCGTCGGTGCCCCAGGCGACCGTCGCGGGCGGGGCCGGGTCGGCCAGGGCCCGCACCTTCAGAGAAGTCCCGTTGGACGCCAGTTCCGTCGGCACCGCGCTCAGCAGCGTCGCGCAGCCGGGCGAGCCCGCGAAGGGCGCCGGCACGGGGACCAAGGGCAGCGGTCCCGCGCCGTCCGAGGACGAGCGCTGGGTCAGTGCGAAAACGGCGACGGCGACCGCGAGGGCCACGGCGAGCGCGGTCGCGGTGACGAGCACCACCCGGGGTGGGGCTCCGGTGTCGGAATCGGGCACCCGACCACTACACCATTGGTCAGAGATGCACGACCGGGCAGGTCAGGGTCCGCGTGATGCCTTCCACGTTCTGCACCTTCGCGACCACGAGCTGGCCCAGCTGGTCGACGCTGTCGGCGGCCGCGCGGACGATGACGTCGTACGGCCCGGTGACATCCTCCGAACTGGTGACGCCCGCGATGCTGGAGATCTCGGCCGCCACCGCGGCCGCCTTGCCGACCTCGGTCTGGATGAGGATGTATGCGTGGACCACGGCGCGCCCTTTCGTCGGGATCGGTCAGCTCAGGTAGGAACGTATCGCCAGCTCATCGAAAAACATAGGGCATCCGACTATCGGTGATCGACTCTTTGTCCCGGTAGAGAAAGCAGAGGTGACCGGTGTCACCGAACGACGCAACGGTCGCCGAGACCGGGGAGTTCGCGCTCATCCGCGCCGTCACCGAAGGACGGCGCCAGCCGCCGGGGACGTTGCTCGGTCCGGGTGACGACGCCGCTGTCGTGGCCGCGCCCGACGGCCGCGTGGTCGCCAGCACCGACGTGCTCGTCCAGGGCGTGCACTTCCGGCTCGACTGGTCGCCGCCCGAGCACGTCGGACGCAAGGCGGTCGCGGTCAACCTGGCCGACATCGCCGCCATGGGAGCCGCGCCGACCACCGTCCTGGTCGGGATCGCCTGCCCGCCGGACACCCCGCGCGAGGTCGTCACCGGCCTCGCCGACGGCATGTGGACCGAAGCCGAGCGTGCCGGCGTCGGCGTCTCCGGCGGCGACATGGTGCGCGCCGACCAGCTCGTGATCAGCGTCACCGCCCTCGGCGACCTCGGCGACCGCGAACCGGTGACGCGCTCGGGCGCCCGGCCCGGCGACGTCCTCGCGGTGTGCGGGCGGCTCGGCTGGGCCGCCGCCGGCCTGGCCGTGCTCGGCCGCGGGTTCCGGTCCCCGGTCGGCGTCGTCAACGCCCAGCGCTGCCCGGAGCCGCCGTACGAAGCCGGTCCGCGCGCCGCGCTGGCCGGGGCTACCGCGATGATCGACGTCTCCGACGGCCTGCTCGCCGACCTCGGCCACATCGGCGCGGCCTCCGGCGTCGGCATCGACGTCCGCACCGCCGACCTCGACGTCCCTTCCCGGCTCACCGAAGTCGGCGCCGCCCTCGGCGCGGACCCGCTGGACTGGGTGCTGACCGGTGGCGAGGATCACGCCCTCGTGGCCACGTTCCCGCCCTTCACCGAACTGCCCGAGGGCTGGCGCACCATCGGCGTCGTCACGATGGCGGACTCCGGGATCACCGTGGACGGCAAGCCTTTTGCGCGAGAAGCCGGATGGACGCACTGGCGCTGAACTAAAGTCGGGAGTCGTGAGAATCGTTCCGGTCCCCTACGACCACCCCGACGCGGCCAAGCTCATGGCCGCGGTGCAGCAGGTGTACGTCGAGCGCTACGGCGACGAGGACGTGACCCCGATGAGCCCGGCGGACTTCGACCCGCCGCAGGGCGTTTTCCTCGTCGGCTACCAGGGCGACGAAGCCGTCGCCTGTGGCGCTTGGCGGGCCCACGACGGCCCGGCGCCGGACTTCCGGGACGGCGACGCCGAGTTCAAGCGGATGTACGTCGCCGATTCCGCCCGCGGCCGCGGGTTCGCGCGGATGATCCTGTCCGAGCTGGAGCGCACGGCGGCCCTGTGCGGCCGCAAGCGCGCGGTCCTCGAGACCGGGACCAAGCAGCCCGAGGCCATCGCGCTCTACACCTCGTCGGGCTACGCCGGGATCCCGAACTTCGGCGTGTACAAGAACGAGCCCGAAAGCCGCTGCTTCGGCAAGGACCTCACCTCGGTGTGAGCTTGAGGAAGGCCGCCGCGTGCGGCCGCAGCGTCGCCGAGACGCCGGTGCCGGCGTCCCGGTGCGCCCACAGATCCCGGACGCTCCACGAGCCGGGGATCGAAGCGGAGACGGTCGCGGTGGTGCTGCCGGTGTTGAGCAGCACCACCGCGAACCCGCCGCCGGTAAGCGGTTTCCCCCACACCTGGTAGCCGGGGCCGGCGTCGAGCCGGCGCCCCTGACCGCCCGCGAAGTCCTGGTCGACCGCGATCGCCTCGGGGTTCGCGAGTGTCGTGAGATCGGCGTCACCCAGCTTCGCCGGGTCGGTGCCGGCGAACAGCGGCGCGTTCAGCACGGCCCAGACGCTGAAGTGCGCGCGGGACTCGTCGGCGGTCAGCGTGCCGTTGCCCACCTGCAGCATGTCCGGGTCGTTCCAGCCGCCGGGGGAGCCGCTGTGGACGGCGACGGCGGCCTGCTGGTCGATCGTCGCGAGCACGGACTCCCAGGTCGCGACCAGGTCGTTGGTGGTCCGCCACAGGTTCGCCACCGGCCGCGCCCAGGTCCACGGGCTCGAAACGCCGTACTCGGAGATCGCGTAGACGATCGGGCGCGGCAGCGCGGCGAGCTCGTCGCGCATCTTCTCGAACGCCGTCTTCCGGTCGAGGCCGTCGACGGTGTCGGCGTTGCACCAGTCGTACTTGAGGTAGTCGACGCCCCAGCGGTCGAAGGTCTCGGCGTCCTGGCGTTCGTGCCCGAGCGAGCCGATGCCGGTCGCGGGGTAGGCGTCGTTGGCCATCGCGCACGTCCGGCTGCCGGGCACGGCGTAGATGCCGAAGAACAGGCCGCGCGAATGCACGTAGTCGGCCAGCTCGGCGATGCCGTGCGGGAACCGCTTCGGATCGGCCTCCAGGGAACCGTCGGCGGTGCGGGCGGGGGCCTGCCAGCAGTCGTCGACGACGACGTACTGGTAACCCGCGTCCCGCAGGCCGGTGTCGGCCAGCGCGTCCGCCGCCTGCTTGACGACGTCCTCGGTGAGGTCGTAGCAGCGGACCTGGTTCCAGCTGTTCCAGCCCATCGGCGGCGTCGCGGCCAGGCCGTTCGCGAGCGCGGGCGTGGCGACGGGCAGGCTGAGCAGCCACGTCAGCACGACGAGGAGGAGCACGAGCAGGCTGGTTTTCGGCTTGGCGGCGATGCCGTGATCCAATCGCAGAACACGTGAAACCGCAGTCACCCCGGAGGCGGCATGCCGATCTACGCACTCGGATCCCTCGAGCCGACGATCCACCCCGACGCCTACGTCCACCCGGACGCGACGGTGATCGGCGACGTCCGGATCGGCGCTTTCGCGTCCGTCTGGCCGCAGACCGTGCTGCGCGGCGACCACGGCTACATCGAGCTCGGCGAGCGCTCGAACGTCCAGGACGGCTGCGTCCTGCACTGCACCGAGCGGCACCCGACGATCCTCGGGCCGTCGTCGGCGATCGGGCACGCGGTGCACGTCGAGGGCGCGACGATCGGCACCGGCTGCCTGATCGCGTCCGGTTCGGTGGTGCTCAACGGCTCGGTGATCGAGGACGGCGGCATGGTCGGCGCGGGCGCCGTGCTCTCGTACGGCAGCCACGTCAAGACCGGTGAAATCGCGCTGGGCGTGCCGGCGAAGGTCCGGGAGAACAAGTCGTTCGGGCCGGAGAGCATCGCGATGGTGGTGGATTCCTACGTCGAACGCGGCAAGCTGTTCCGGACCGAGCTGCGGCGGCTCGACCCGCTCGGGTGACGTCGGCCACGCCCGGTAGGCTTGCGCGCCGTGACCGCACGACCGCTGCAGGACATCGTCGAGGCAGGCTGGGCCGAGGCCCTGGAACCGGTGGCGCCGCAGGTCGCCGCGATGGGGGAGTTCCTCCGCGCGGAGATCGCCGCGGGCCGGACGTACCTGCCGGCGGGTGAACACGTGCTGCGGGCGTTCAAGCAGCCGTTCCACGACGTGCGCGTGCTCATCGTGGGCCAGGACCCGTACCCGACGCCCGGGCACGCGGTCGGCCTGAGCTTTTCGGTGGCGCCGGACGTCCGGCCGATCCCGAAGAGCCTGGTCAACATCTACAAGGAGTACGCCGACGACCTCGGCCACCCGCTGCCGTCCAACGGCGACCTGACGCCGTGGGCCGACCAGGGCGTCCTGCTGCTCAACCGGTCGCTGACCGTCCAGCCCGGGAAGTCGAACTCGCACCAGGGCAAGGGCTGGGAAGCGGTCACCGAGCAGGCGATCAAGGCCCTCGCGGCCCGGTCGGAGCCGATGGTGGCGATCCTCTGGGGCCGCAACGCGCGCAACCTGCGCCCGATGCTGGGGGAGGTGCCGTGCATCGAGTCGGCGCACCCCAGCCCGCTCTCGGCGCACAACGGCTTCTTCGGGTCGCGGCCGTTCAGCCGCGCGAACCAGATGCTGGAGCAGCAGGGCGCCGCGCCGGTCGATTGGAAACTTCCCTAGGTTCGGGTGTCCGGATCCGCGTGACGGCTCCGACCAGGGGTGAACCCTTTGGAGGAAGCATGAACGTCACTTCGGCCGACGGCACCCCGATCTTCTTCGAGCAGCGCGGGTCGGGCGCGCCGGTGATCCTCGTGGGCGGCGCGTTCAACGACCGCACGACCGTCGCGGGCCTGGCTTCGGTGCTCGCCGACGATTTCACGACGATCGCCTACGACCGGCGGGGGCGCGGCGACAGCGGGGACACGCCGTCGTACGCGATGGAACGCGAGATCGAGGACATCGCGGCGCTGATCGCCCACGTGGGCGGCTCGGCGTCGGTGTTCGGGCACTCGTCGGGCGCGGTGCTGGCCCTGGAAACGGCGGCCGCGGGCCTGCCGATCGACCGGGTGGTGGCGTACGAGCCGCCGTACGCGACTTCGGAGCACCCGCGAGGTGACGTCCTCGGTGAGGTGGAGGCGCAGCTCGCGGCCGGTGACCGCGACGGCGCGGTGGCGACGTTCCTGCAGGTCGCGGGCACCCCGGCGGAGATGATCGAGGGGATGAAGCAGGCCCCGGTGTGGGGCTGGTTCACGGCGCTGGCGCACACGCTGCCGTACGACCTGACGATCTGCGGCCCAGGCGCCCGCCCCCGTGAGGACCACCTGGCTCGCGTTTCGGCGCCGACCCTGGTGATCGGCGGGGGAGCGAGCCCGGAGGCGCTCCAGGCCGGCGCCCAGGCGGCAGCCGTGGCGGTACCCGGCGCGCGGTACGAGACGCTGGCGGGGCAGGACCACGGGGTCCTCCAGTACCCGGAAACCCTGCGCGACCTCCTGACCGGCTTCCTCAAGTGAGCGGTCGTGAGTGTTCAGTAGGGTTCTAACCCTCCTGAACACTCACGACCGGCCGCGCGCAAAAAAATGGCGGGTGCCCCGAGGAGCACCCGCCATTTCCGAAACTTCTCGCCTCAGCCGCGAACGACCTTGCCCGCCTTGATGCACGAGGTGCACACGTTCAAGCGCTTGCGCTGGGACACACCCACCTTGGCGTGGACGGTCTGGATGTTCGGGTTCCACCGGCGGTTGGTACGGCGGTGGGAGTGCGAGACCGACTTGCCGAAGCCGGGTCCCTTGCCACAGACGTCGCACACGGCAGCCACGTCGAACTCCTTTGGATCTGGGTCATAGAGATGAGCCCAGATGCACTGGGCAACTCGACCATAGTAACTACTGCGATCGAGGGTCTCGGCACCGGGTCGATACGCTGCCGGAAGACCGGTCAGGAGGTTACGGGGTGCGGGTGCTGGACACGGCGGCGGTGTCGGCCTGGGCGTCGGGTTGCGTGCACAGTCTCGCGAGCCTGCGCCCGGCCATCGACGAGATCAACGTCTACCCCGTCGCGGACTCCGACACCGGCTCCAACATGCTCTTCACGATGACCGGCGCGGCGAAGGAACTCGAAGCGGCGCAACCGAAAGACGCCGCCGAAGCGCTGAAGGTCCTCGCGCGCGGCGCGGTCGCCTCGGCCAAGGGCAACTCCGGCGTGATCCTGTCCCAGGTCGTGCGCGGGCTGGCCGACAGCGCCCGCGGCGACCTCGACGGCGCGTGGCTGGCCGAGGCGCTCGGGCACGCCGACGAGGTCGCCACCGGCGCCGTCAGCCGCCCGGTCGCCGGGACCATCCTGACCGTCCTGCACGCCGTCGCCCTCGCCGTGCGCGGTGACACGCGTTCGCTCGGCGAAGTCGCGCGGAAGGCGGCGGAAGAAGCCGCGGACGCCCTCGAGAAGACGCCCCTGCAGCTGCCCGCGCTGGCCAGGGCCGGGGTCGTCGACGCCGGCGCGCGCGGGCTCGTCGCCGTGCTCGACGCGCTGGTCGGGGTGCTCACCGGCACCGCGCTCGAGCAGTTCCACGCCCTCGAAGTCCACGCCGTCCCGCACGCCGAGGCCTACGCCTGGGAGGTCATGTACCTCCTCGACGGCGTCGACGAGGCGAGCCTGCCGACCCTGCGCAAGGAGCTGAGCGGCCTCGGCGACAGCGTCACCGTGGCCGGCGACGGCTCGGGCAGCCACGCCGTGCACGTCCACTGCGCCGACATCGGCGCCGCCATCGAGGCAGGGCTCACTCTCGGCCGCCCGCGCAAGATCCGCGTCGAGCCGCTGCTCACGCCGACGCCGATCGAGCCGGGCGGCGGGATCGACCGGACGGTCGTCGCCGTGGTCCACGGTGGCGGGCTGGCCGAGCTGCTGCGCGCCGAGAGCATCCCGGTGCTCGCCGTGCCCGAGGGCGAGACGCCGAGCGTCGAAGACATGATCAGCCTGCTCAACGAGGCCGCCGGGCAGCACGTCACGGTGCTGCCCGGCAGCGTCGCGCTGACCGCGGCGGTCGACACCGCGGCCGGGCACGCCATCGCCGCCGACCGGGACGTCGTGGTCATCCCCTGCGTGTCGCCGGTGCAGGTGCTGGCCGCCCTCGCCGTGCACGACGCCGGCCGCCGCACCAACGACGACGTCGTCGCGATGGCCGAAGCCGCCGCCGCGACCAGGCGTGGCGAACTGCGGATCGCGCAGGAGGAGTCGCTAACCTGGGTGGGCCGGGCCCAGTCCGGTGACGTCGTGGGCCTGGTCGACGACGAGGTGGTCCTGATCGAGCCGGCGCCCGCGTCGGAGACGAACCTGGTCGCCGCCGCGATGAACGTGCTGAACCGCATGCTGGCCCTCGGCGGCGAGCTCGTGACGGTGCTGAGCGGTGCCGCGGCCCCGCCCGGGGTCGCCGGGGAGCTCGCGGAGCAGCTGCGGGTGGAGCACCCCGAGGTGGAGCTGACCAGCTACGCCAGCGGCCAGACCGGCGCCGTGCTGCTGATGGGAGTCGAATAGCGAGATGGCCGGACTGCGCGACAAGCTCCCGTTGCTGCTGGGCGCCAAGACGGCGAAGGCGCTCGCCACGTCGTTGGACATCGAAACGGTCAGCGACCTGCTGCGCCACTACCCGCGCCGCTACGCCGAGCGCGGCGAGCTCACCGACATCGCCGGCCTCGAGCTGGGCGAGCACGCCACCGTGCTGGCGCGCGTCGAAAAGGTGAGCAAGCGCCGGATGAAGGCACGCAACGGCACCATCCTCGACATGGTGATCACCGACGGGAAACGCCGGCTCACCTGCGCCTTCTTCAACCAGGCCTGGCGGGAGAAGGACCTCGTCCCCGGCAAGACCGGCCTCTTCGCCGGCAAGGTGTCCGCCTTCCGCGACACCCTGCAGCTGACCAACCCCGAGTACGAGCTGTTCGACGCCGAGAACGAAGCCGAGGCGATGGACAACTTCCTCGCCGCGATCATCCCGGTCTACCCGGCGGCGCAGGGCATGCCGACGTGGTCGATCGCCAAGTGCGTCCGGCAGGTCCTCGACGTCCTCGAGGTCGACGACGACCCGATGCCCGCCGAGCTGCGGCGGCTGCACAAGCTGTCCGACCTCGACACCGCGCTGCACGGCATCCACCGCCCGGAGAACTGGGCGCACCTGGAGGCGTCGAAGAAGCGGCTCAAGTGGGACGAGGCCATGGCCGTCCAGCTGATCTTCGCGCAGCGTCGCCACTCGGCGATCTCCCGGCCGGCGAAGCCGAACCCGCACGTCAGCGGCGGCCTGATGGACGCCTTCGACAAGCGGCTGCCGTTCGACCTGACCGCGGGGCAGCGGGGGATCGGCGACGAGATCGCCGCGGACCTCGCTTCCGAACACCCGATGAACCGGCTGCTGCAGGGCGAGGTCGGCTCCGGCAAGACGGTCGTCGCGCTGCGGGCGATGCTGCAGGTCGTCGACAACGGGCGGCAGGCGGCGATGCTGGCGCCCACCGAGGTCCTCGCCGCGCAGCACGCGCGTTCGCTGCGGGAAATGCTCGGCGACCTCGGCCAGGCCGGCGAGCTGGGTGCCGCGGAGAACGCCACCCGCGTGACGCTGCTCACCGGGTCGATGGGCGCGAAGGAACGCAAGAAGTCGCTGCTGGAGATCGTCAGCGGCGAGGCCGGGATCGTCGTCGGCACGCACGCGCTGATCCAGGACCACGTCGAGTTCGCCGACCTCGGCCTCGCCGTCGTCGACGAACAGCACCGCTTCGGCGTCGAGCAGCGGGACGCGCTGCGCACCCGCGGCGCCGGCGACACCAGCCCGCACGTCCTGGTCATGACGGCGACGCCGATCCCGCGCACGGTCGCGATGACCGTGTACGGCGACCTGGAGGTGTCCGCGCTGCGCGAGATGCCGGTCGGGCGCTCGCCGATCGCGACCACGGTCGTGCCGGTCGCGGAGAAGCCGGCCTGGTTCGAGCGGATCTGGCAGCGCGTGCGCGAAGAAGTCGGCAAGGGGCACCAGGCGTACGTGGTGTGCCCGCGGATCGGCGACGAGCCGCCGTCGGACAAGAGCGACAAGCGGCCGCCGCTCGCGGTCCTCGAGGTCGCGCCCGAGCTGGAGCACGGCCCGCTGCAGGGCCTGAAGATCGGCGTGCTGCACGGCCGGATGCCCCCGGACGACAAGGACGCGGTGATGCGCGCGTTCTCGGCGGCCAAGCTCGACGTCCTCGTGGCGACCACCGTCATCGAGGTCGGCGTGAACGTGCCGAACGCGACCGCGATGGTGATCATGGACGCCGACCGCTTCGGCGTCAGCCAGCTGCACCAGCTGCGCGGCCGCGTCGGCCGGGGCAGCGTGCCGGGCCTGTGCCTCCTGGTCACCGAGACCCTCGACGGCACCGCAACGCGCGAACGCCTGGCGGCGGTCGAGTCCACCACGGACGGCTTCGAGCTGTCCCGCCTGGACCTGGAGCTGCGACGGGAGGGCGACATCCTCGGCGCGGCCCAGTCGGGGAAGCGGTCCACGCTCAAGCTGCTGTCGCTGCTGCGCGACGAGGACGTCATCGCGGCGTCCCGGCAGAGCGCGCAGGAGATCGTCGAGAAGGACCCGGAGCTGAAGAAGTACCGGGGGCTGGCCCAGATGGTCGACGACGTCGTCGACGTCGACCGGGCGGAGTACCTGGAGAAGAGCTGATCCGCCGGGCCACGCCCGCCGACACCCCGGCGATCGGCGAGGTCCACGTGGCGTCCTGGCGGGCCGCGTACGCGGGCCTGCTGCCGGACGGCTTCCTCGCGCGCCTCTCGGCCGGCGAACAGGCCGCCACCTGGGCGGAGCGCCTGGCCGCCGGGGGACGGCTGCTGGTCGCCGAAGAGGCGCGAGCCGTCGTGGGGTTCGCCGCGTTCGGGCCGGAGCAGCTCTACGCGCTGTACCTGCTGCCGCGGTGCTGGGGACGCGGCCTGGGCCGGGCGCTGCACGACCGCGTTCTCGAAGAACTGTCCGGGGACGCCGTGCTGTGGGTGCTGGCGACCAACGAACGGGCGAAGGCCTTCTACGTCCGGCAGGGCTGGCGGGCCGACGGCGAAACCGCCACCGAGACGCTCGGCGACGTCACCCTCGATGTGGTGCGGTTCCGCCGTCCGCTGCCGTGAACACCCCGGCTTTCGCGGCCGCCGCGGCGGCCGCGGCCGCGACTCCCGCGTCCCTCGGTGTCACGCCTTCCCGGGAGACGAACAGGCGGTAGAAGACCGGCCCGCAGGCCACCCGCACGACCTCGACCGGGTCCGTGCCCGCCGGGACCTCGCCGCGCTCGACGGCTCGGTCGACGATGGGCGCGGAGCGGGCGTGGCGGTCGACGTAGAACTCGCGCAGGGCGTCCGCGGCGCGGGCGGAGAGGAACGCGGCCGAGATCGACGCGGTCGGCAGCTCGCGCTCGCCCGGTGAGGTGAAGTAGTGGACGAGCTCCAGGTTGACCTCGCGCAGGTCGCCCTCGAGCGAACCGGTGTCCGGCGCGGTCCACTCCTGCTCGGTGCCCATCAGCAGCGCGGCCGCGACCAGGCCTTCGGCGGATTCCCACCGGCGGTACAGCGTCGTCTTGTGCACCCCGGAGCGGTCGGCGACCGCCTCGACGGTCAGTTCGGCGTAGCCGCGCTCCCCGAGCAGTTCCAGGGTGGCGTTCAGCGCGGCGAGGCGGGTCCGCTCGGTGCGGCCGCCCGGTCTGCGCGTGCCGGAAATCTCGGTTGCCAACTGCTACTCCTGTTGCGTTAGTGTGCCCAGTATGCCAGAAACCGAGTCCGTCGCCGTCGCTTCCCTCGCCGGCCTGATCGGCGACGCCGAGGTCGTCGCGATCGGTGAGAACAACCATCACATCCGCGAGTTCGGCGCGCTGCGCGACCGCCTGCTGCGCCACCTCGTCGAGGAGCGCGGGTTCACCGTCCTCGGGTTCGAGGGCGGGTTTCCCGAGGGGCACCTGGTCGACACCTGGCTGCGGGGCGGGCCGGGTGACGTCGCCGACATCGCGCGCGACGGCTTCACCTTCGGCCTGGGCAATTCGGCGGAGGTGCATTCGATGCTGACCTGGCTGCGCGGGCGCGGTGTCCGGTTCGCCGGGCTGGACGTGCCGAGCTCGGCGGGTTCGCCGGTACCCGCGCTGCAGGCGGTCCGCGAAGTCCTGACGCGGGTGGACCCGGCCAACGTGTCCCTTGTGGACGCGGCGCTGGCGGCGTGCGAGCCGTACGCGTCGGTCAGCAGCGCGATCGCTCCTGGCCGGTACCAGGGGATGAGCGCCGAGGCGCGGGATGCGGCGACCACGGCGTTGACCGTCCTTTATGGACATCTCTCGGTGGCGGTCCACGGTGCGGCCGCCGTGCACCACGCCTTGGGTGCCTTGCGGATCGACCTCTACCTGCGCGAGCTGGACGCGCTGATGGCGGGCCGGGCGCCGGAGCCGCAGAATTCGTCGCGCGACGCGTACATGGCGGCGACCGTGCGGCTGCTGCGGCGGCTCCACCCGGGCGAGAAGATCGTCCTGATGCTCCACAACGGACACCTCCAGCGCGTGCCGTTCTCGCCGATGCCCGGCATGACGGCGCCGTCGGCGGGCACGCACCTGGCCGCGGAACTGGGCGATCGCTACTTCGCGCTCGCGCTCACGGCGGTGTCGGGCACGACGACCGGCCTGGTACCCGACGAATCCGCGCCGCTCGGGTTCCGGATGTTCGAGCAGGAATTGGAGGCGCCGGCGGAAGGTAGTGTCGAGGCGGTGCTCGCGGACCAGGCGCCGTGCGTGGTCGCCCGTCCCGCGGGGACGAGCATCCGGCACGCGCACCTGGCGCCCGCGGTCGACGTGGCGGCCGCTTTCGACGCCGTCGTCTGCCTCAAAGGGCAGGAAACGATTTTCCGGTCCGGCGCCGAATAGGTGTGCCCGTTCGGCTGCTTGTCGTAGTGGCGGAAACGGGCGTTTCCTGGGGATATGGCCGGGCGGAGGCGCGCGCTCATCGTCGCGAACGGCGAATACGACAACGCGGGCCTGCAGCGGCTGGGCTCACCCGCGGCGGACGCCGACGCCCTCGCCGGGGTGCTCGCGGACCGGACCATCAGCGACTTCGACGTCCAGGTGGTCCGCAACGAGACCGCGCACGTCGTCCAGGCGGAGATCGAGGACCTGTGCGCCGAGGGCCGCCCGGACGACGTCCTGCTGCTGCACTTTTCCTGCCACGGCTTGAAAGACGACACGGGCGGGCTGTACTTCGCGGCGCGCAACACGCGTCCGGACCGGTTGCGTTCGACGGCGGTGCCCGCGCAGTTCGTCCAGCAGTGCATCCGCCAGAGCCGCTCGCGCAGCATCGTGCTGCTGCTGGACTGCTGCTACGGCGGGGCGTTCGGCCAAGGCGTGGCGGTCCGTTCGTCGGGTGACGCGAACGTCCTGGACAGCTTCCGCGGCGGCCGCGGCCGCGCGGTGATCACGGCGTCGAACTCGATCGAGTACGCGTTCGAGGGCGCCCGGCTGGCCTCGGACGAGCCGGCTCAGCCGTCGGTGTTCACGTCGGCGCTGGTGGAGGGCCTGCGCACCGGCGAAGCCGACCGCGACGAGGACGGCTGGATCGCGCTGGGGGAGCTGTACGAGTACCTGTTCGACCGCGTCCGCGAGCGCAACCCGAAGCAGACGCCGAGCCGCGACATCGAGATGCAGGGCGAGCTGTACCTGGCGAAGAGCAGGCGACGGCGCATCAAGCCGTCCCCGATCCCGGCCGACCTGGCGGCCGCGATCGCGGCGGAGAACCCGTTCACGCGACTGGGCGCGGTGGCGGAGCTGCGACGCCGGTTGTCGAGCGACAACCTGCCGGTGGCGATGGGCGCGTTCGAGGCGTTGAAGGTGATGGCGTCGACGGACATCGAGCACATCGCGACCGCGGCTTCGGACGCATTGGGCGACGTGGCGGTGCGGGTCGACTCGCCGGTGATCCGTCTTTCGGCCCCGGCGGGAGAGCCGGGTACGGCGACCTTGCGGGCGTTGGGGCCGCCGGTGGCCCGGGAGGTGCGGTTCGAGGCTTCCCACCCGTGGATGGCGGTGACGGAGGTCGACGGCGCCGCGGACCTGACGGCGACGGCGGGGGAGAAGGGCACGCGCCGGGGCAAGCTGGTGGTGAGCGGCCCGACCGGCGATGTGGTGGTGGAGGTGGAGATCGCCGCGCTCCCGCTCCCGGCACCGGCTCCCACGCCTGCGCCCGCCCCAGACCCCGCGCCCGCCCCAGTGCCCGCACCCGAGCCGGCTCCTGATGCTGCCCCTGCAGCCGAGCTCGCCCCGCCCGCCGCGCCTGTGCCCGCACCCGTGCCGGCGCCGGACCCCGCGCCCGCACCCCCCAAGCGCCCCAATGTGGCGTTCGGTGCGTCAGACGCACCGAACGCCACATTGGGTGCGTCTGACGCAACCAACGCCACATTGGGGCGCACTGCCGGAGCCGAGCCAGCGCCGGAAACCGGAGCCAAGCCCGAACCGGAGCCCGCACCCGCACCGGCCCCCGCAGCACCGGCCGTCGGAGCCGAGCCCGCGTCGGAAGCCGGAGCCGGAGCCGGAGCTGAGTCCGGCTCGGTCGATCCGGTGGGCGGGTTCGGCGGGGTCGCCGCGATCACCGGTGCCGTCTTCGGCGTCGTCGGGCTCGGGCTCGACTACCGCTACGGCGAACCCCTCACCTACTACCGCCCCGGCATGGAGACCTACGTCGGGATCGTGGCCGCGTCCGCGACGCTCGCCGGCATCCTCACCCTCGCGCCCCGGACGCGCGCCCGCACCGGCCCCGCCCTCCTCCTCGGCGCCGGCCTCGCCGCCCTGTTCGGGCTCCTCCGCTTCCTCACCGAGACGATCACCCTCACCCAGAACGGCGACGCCGAGCTCGGTACCGGCTTCACCTTCCTCCTCCTCGCGCACATCGCCTGGACGATCGCGGCTGTCTGCGCTCCGGTCGTCCTCCGCCGGAACGCCGCGAAACCAGCGAAACCAGCGAAACGGGCCGGCGGGTGGCCGGCGTGGGCCGCGGTCGGGCTCGGGGTCGTCCTCGCCGCCGCCTGGCTCATACAGCTGGCCGAGCTCGCGCAGCACAGCGACAGCGAGGCCGGGCGCGCCGCCGCCTACTTCGTGCTCGGGGCGGTGCTGGCCGTGTTCGTCCCGGTCGTCGCCGTGGCGGTGCCCGGCGTCGCGTGGGCCGTGCTGGCGACCGGGACCGCCGGCCTCGCGGGCGTCCTCGCGCCGACGTTCGTGGCCGTCGTGGAGCACTCGACCGTCGCCGGGCAGGTGATCGCGTCGTGCGCCGTGCTGCTGCTCGCGGTGGACGTCGTGGTGCTGGCCCGGCGGAATCAGCCGATCGAGGGACAGGCCTGAGTTGTCGCTCCCGGACCGCCGGGGTACCACGACGATCATGAAGATGCTTCTCGCGGCCATGGCCACCGTGCTCGCCGGGCCGGCGGCGGCCGGCGGGGTGCAACCCGATCCGCCCAGCTGGGGGCTGGACCGGATCGACCAGCGCACCGGCCTCGATCACGCCTACCACTACGCGACCGACGCCTCGGGCGTCACGATCTACGTGATCGACAGCGGCGTCGACGCGAGCCACCCCGACTTCCAGGGCCGCGTCGCGCCCGGGCGGGACTTCCTCAACGGCGGCTCCGACACCTCGGACACCAACGGCCACGGCACCCGCCTCGCCGGGATCGCCGCGGGCAAGGACCACGGCGTCGCGAAGGGCGCCCAGATCGTGCCCGTGCGGGTGCTCGACAAGGACGGCGGCGGCGCCACCGAGCAGATCATCGCCGGCATCGACTGGGTCGCGCAGAACGCCCAGCAGCCCGCGGTCGCCGTCCTCGGCATCGGCGGGGTGCCGAACGACCAGCTCGACGCCGCCGTGAAACGGCTCGCCGCGGTCGTGCCGGTCGCCGTCCCGGCGGGCAGCGAGACCGCCGACGCGAGCGGCTTCTCCCCGGGCCGGGTCACCGAGGCGCTGACCGTCGGGGCCACCGACACGCAGGACCACCCCGACAAGGCGTCCAACTTCGGCCAGGACGTCGACCTGTACGCCCCGGGCGTCGACATCCCCGGCCCGATCGCGGGCGGCACCGGCGCCGGCCCGGATTCGGGCACGTCGATGGCGGCGGCGTTCGCGGCCGGCGTGGCCGCGCTGTACCGCGCCCAGCACCCGGAAATGGCACCGGACCAGGTGGACCAAGCGCTTGTTCAGGCCGCGACGCCGGACGTGCTCAAGGGCGTCCCGGACGGCACGGCCAACCGGCTGCTTTACGCGCCGCCGGGAACCTGAGAAGCTGCCCAGCCGGCGATCCGGCGAATCTTCCACGCGCATGATGTCCATCACCTGGTATGGAGCTCCCGCAGAGCGGGAAAAACCGGGTAACGTGCGTTGACTTACCGATCCAAATGGGAAGGACCGGGCATGTTCCGCAAGGTGCTGGTGGCCAACCGCGGGGAGATCGCGATCCGAGCGTTCCGCGCCGGCTACGAACTGGGCGCGGGGACGGTCGCCGTGTTTCCGCACGAAGACCGCAACTCGCTGCACCGGCTGAAGGCCGACGAGGCGTACGAGATCGGCGAACCCGGGCACCCCGTGCGCGCCTACCTCTCGGTCGACGAGATCGTCGCCGCGGCCAAGAAGGCCGGGGCCGACGCCGTCTACCCCGGTTACGGCTTCCTCTCGGAGAACCCCGATCTTGCGCGCGCGTGCGAAGAAGCGGGCATCACCTTCGTCGGGCCGAGCGCCGAAATCCTGGAGCTCACCGGCAACAAGGCCCGCGCGGTCAAGGCCGCGCGCGAGGCCGGCGTGCCCGTGCTCGGGTCGTCCGAGCCGTCCAGCGACGTCGACGCGCTGGTCGCGGCCGCCGAAGAGCTGGGCTTCCCGGTCTTCGTGAAGGCCGTCGCCGGCGGTGGCGGGCGCGGCATGCGCCGCGTCGAGGACCCCGCCGTGCTGCGCGAGTCCATCGAGGCCGCCGCGCGCGAGGCCGAGTCCGCCTTCGGCGACCCGACCGTCTTCCTGGAGAAGGCCGTCGTCGAGCCGCGGCACATCGAGGTGCAGATCCTCGCCGACGGCGCGGGCAACATCATCCACCTCTACGAGCGCGACTGCTCGGTGCAGCGGCGCCACCAGAAGGTCGTCGAGCTGGCCCCGGCGCCGAACCTCGACCCCGAGCTGCGCGACCGCATCTGCGCCGACGCGGTCAAGTTCGCGAAGCAGATCGGCTACCGCAACGCCGGCACCGTCGAGTTCCTGCTCGACAAGCAGGGCAACCACGTCTTCATCGAGATGAACCCGCGCATCCAGGTCGAGCACACGGTGACCGAAGAGGTCACCGACGTCGACCTCGTGCAGTCGCAGCTGCGGATCGCGTCCGGTGAGACCCTCGACGACCTCGGTCTCTCCCAGGACAAGATCTACCTTCGCGGCGCCGCACTCCAGTGCCGCATCACCACCGAAGACCCGGCCAACGGCTTCCGGCCGGACACCGGGATGATCTCCGCCTACCGCTCGCCGGGCGGCTCCGGCATCCGGCTCGACGGTGGCACCGCCTTCTCCGGTACGGAGATCAGCGCCCACTTCGACTCGCTGCTGGTGAAGCTCACCTGCCGCGGCCGCGATTTCAAGACCGCCGTCGGCCGCGCGCGCCGCGCCGTCGCCGAGTTCCGGATCCGCGGTGTCTCGACGAACATCCCGTTCCTGCAGGCCGTTCTCGACGACCCGGACTTCCGCGCCGGGCGCGTCACGACGTCGTTCATCGAGGAGCGCCCGCAGCTGCTCACCGCCCGGCAGTCCGCCGACCGCGGCACGCGGCTGCTGACCTACCTCGCCGACCAGACGGTCAACAAGCCGCACGGCGAGCGCCCGAAGACGCCGGACGCCACGGTCAAGCTGCCGAAGCTGCCCAAGGACGCCCAGCCGGCGCCGGGGTCGAAGCAGAAGCTCGCCGAGCTGGGCCCGGCCGGGTTCGCCCAGTGGCTGCGGAAGTCGCCGCACATCGGCGTCACCGACACGACGTTCCGCGACGCGCACCAGTCGCTGCTGGCCACCCGCGTCCGCACGAAGGACCTCCTCGCGGTGGCGCCGGTCGTCGCGAACACGCTCCCCGAGCTGCTGTCCCTGGAGTGCTGGGGCGGCGCGACCTACGACGTCGCGCTGCGGTTCCTCGCCGAGGACCCGTGGGAGCGGCTGGCCGCGCTGCGCGAAGCCGTGCCGAACATCTGCCTCCAGATGCTGCTGCGCGGGCGCAACACCGTCGGGTACACGCCGTACCCGACCGAGGTGACCACCGCCTTCGTCGAAGAAGCGACCAAGACCGGCATCGACATCTTCCGGATCTTCGACGCCCTCAACGACGTCGAGCAGATGCGCCCGGCGATCGAAGCCGTGCGCGAGACCGGGTCCGCGGTCGCCGAGGTGGCGCTCTGCTACACCTCGGACCTGTCCGACCCGGGCGAGAAGCTCTACACGCTCGACTACTACCTCAAGCTGGCCGAGCAGATCGTCGGCGCCGGGGCCCACGTCCTGGCGATCAAGGACATGGCCGGGCTGCTGCGCGCGCCCGCGGCGACCAAGCTGGTCACCGCGCTGCGCAAGGAGTTCGACCTGCCGGTGCACATCCACACCCACGACACCGCGGGCGGCCAGCTGGCCACCTACCTCGCGGCGATCAACGCGGGCGCGGACGCCGTCGACGGCGCGGTGTCGTCGATGGCGGGCACGACGTCGCAGCCGTCGCTGTCGTCGATCGTGGCGGCCACCGACCACTCCGCGCGCACGACCGGGCTGGACCTGCGGGCGATCGGCGAGCTGGAGCCGTACTGGGAGAGCGTGCGCAAGATCTACGCGCCCTTCGAGGCCGGGCTCGCCTCGCCCACCGGGCGCGTCTACGACCACGAGATCCCCGGCGGGCAGCTGTCGAACCTGCGCACGCAGGCCATCGCGCTGGGCCTGGGCGACCGGTTCGAGGACATCGAGGCGATGTACGCGGCCGCCGACAAGATCCTCGGCCACCTGGTGAAGGTGACGCCGTCGTCCAAGGTCGTCGGCGACCTCGCGCTGCACCTGGTCGGCGCGGGCGTCTCGCCGTCCGACTTCGAGGCGGAGCCGAACAAGTTCGACATCCCCGACTCGGTGATCGGCTTCCTGCGCGGCGAGCTGGGCGACCCGCCCGGTGGCTGGCCGGAGCCGTTCCGCACCAAGGCCCTCGAAGGCCGCGCGGCGGCGAAGCCGGTCGCCGAACTGTCCGAAGAGGACCGTACGGCGCTTTCCGAGCAGCCGCGCCGGACGCTCAACCGGCTGCTGTTCCCCGGCCCGACGAAGGAGTTCGAGGCGCACCGCGAGGCCTACGGCGACACGTCGGTCCTGCCCAGCAAGGACTTCTTCTACGGCCTGCGCCCGGGCGAGGAGTACCCGGTCGACCTCGAGCAGGGTGTCCGGCTGCTCATCGAGCTGGAGGCGATCGGCGAGGCCGACGAGCGCGGCGTGCGCACGGTGATGTCGACGCTGAACGGCCAGCTGCGCCCGATCCAGATCCGCGACCGCTCGATCGCTTCGGACATCCCGGCGACCGAGAAGGCGGAGAAGGGCAACCCGAAGCAGGTCGCGGCGCCGTTCGCCGGTGTGGTCACGCTGCAGGTTTCGGAGGGCGACACGGTCGAGGCCGGTGCGACGGTCGCGACGATCGAGGCCATGAAGATGGAGGCGTCGATCACCGCGTCCGCGGGCGGCAAGGTGGGCCGCCTCGCGATCAACTCCGTCCAGCAGGTCGAGGGCGGCGATCTCCTGCTCGTCCTGGAATGACGCTGATCAACGCGGTCCCGCAGCGCCAAGGCGCGGTGGGACCGCGTTCGGCGGAGCTGCCCGACGGCTGCCTGGCACTGGCGGAGCTGGCCGGGCACGTGCTCGGCCGGCCCGTCCACCACGTCCGGCAGTCGCGGTCGGTGTCCGAAGTGGACCGTGGGATCGCTTCGCGCGCGGAGCTGACGGGCCCGAACCGCGCGGCCCAGCTGGCGGCCCTGGAAGCCCCTGGCGGCCCGGTGCTGACGATCGGCGGCGACTGCGGGGTCGAGCTGGTCCCGATCGGCGTCGCGCGGTTCCGGCACGGGCCGGGCCTCGGCGTCGCGTGGTTCGACGCCCACCCGGACCTGAACACGGCTTCGACGTCGCCGTCGGGTGCGTTCCACGGGATGGTGCTGCGGTCGCTGTTCGGCGAGGGCGACGCGGAGTTCGCGGCCGACCCGGCTCTGGAGCCGGGCAGTGTGGCTCTGCTGGGCACGCGGGTGTTCGACCCGGAGGAGCGCGCCGCGGTCTCCCGCGGTCTCGCCGTCACTTCTCTGGACGCGCTATCCGTGGAGAAGCTGTACGTCCACGTGGATCTGGACGTGCTGGATCCCGCGGAGTTCCCGGGCCTCAACTACCCGGAGCCGAACGGCTGGACGATCGCCCGGCTCGTGGCCGAACTCGACGCCCTCGCCGGTTACGACGTCGTGGGCGCCGGGGTCACGGAGTGCGTGGGCACGGCTCGCGAAGTCGAGGTGCTGGAGCCCGTCCTGGCTGCACTGGGCCGGCTCCTCGTGAGTGAAAAGTAGGGTTCTAACCCGACTTATCACTCACGAGCGTTCGTGGGCCGCGCGGACGGCGTTCAGGGCCGTTTCGAGATCCGCGCCGAGATCGCGGGCCTGGGTCAGGTAGGCGGTGGCCGCGGCGAGGAGGAGCTCGGCCGGGGCCGGGCGGCCGGGTGGGAGGGTGACCACCGTGCCGCGGGCGCGGGCCGTGGTCACCCAGCCCGCCGCCTCCAGCTCGCGGTACGCCCGCGCCACCGTGCCCGACGCCAGCCCGAGATCGCGCGCCAGCTGGCGGATCGGCGGCAGCCGCGTCCCCTCCGCCAGCGCCCCCGTCGTCACCGCGCGGACCACCTGGTCGTGCACCTGCCGCCAGGGTGCCAGTCCGTTCGTGGTGTCGACGACGATCTTCACGCCGCCGCCGGCAGCCGTTTCAGCGGGGCCGTCACGGCCAGGAACGCGGCCACGCCCGCCACGACGACGAGGAACGACACCAGGTTGCCGCCGGGCCAGCCGAGCGCCGTCACCGCGCCGATGCCCAGTCCGATCGCCACCCGCGCGCTGCGGCACCGCAGCGCCAGGTCCGCCCGCGCCGCGCCGGCCGCCGGGCGGCGGACCGCCAGCGCCGTGATCGCCGCGCAGACCACCACCGTGCCGGCCGCGAGCGCGAGGAACTTCCCCTGCGCCGTCACGACGAGGTGGGCGATCGACCCGGCGGCCGCCACGGCGCCGAGCGCGAGCACCCAGGCGGGCGCGATGGCCGTCAGCGGGCGCGGCGTCAGGTCGGCCTCGCGCCGCGGGCCGCGGGCGGGCCGCTGGGACAGCAGCTCGGCGATCAGGCCGCCGAGCAGCAGGGTGGCCACGAGCGAGCCCGTCGTCGTGTCACCGAACAGCGGCGGGAGCGCCAGGAACAGCCACGGGTACCAGAGCCGGCGCCGCTTGAGGTAGCGCACGGCCACCGCGATCTCGGCCGCGTCCGGATCGGGCACGCCCCAGCGTTCGAGCAAGCGCTTGCCGTGCTTCTCACCCGGCCAGAGCACGATCAGGATCGCCAGCCCGATCAGCCCGCTGAAGAGCGCGACGGCCAGTACGTTGTCCCACGGCATGCCGGACCTCCCTCGCTTGTATCAACCATACGATACAAGAACGCGGGGTGACCGCAGCGCGGGCCGCTCGTCCGTTCGTATGCAGGCGAGCACGCGGTCGGCGGGGTACCTGTCAGCGTTTCGCAGGCACAGCTCGTGAACTTGTCACAAAGTTGACAAGAAATCGGTTTCCTCTCATTCGGGTGACACGTTCCGCGTTAGTTTTTCGATGTGTTCGTTGTCACCCCGCTTCAGGTGCGGGGTGCCCGGTCGCGCGTGCGCGTGCCCGATTCCAGGGGTGGAGCGAAGGAGCTGCGATGACGGTGGAGCGCGGATTCGAACACGCTGCGCCACCCGCCGCACTGCCTCGCAAGCTCGCGGACATCCTGCGCCCCGAACTGGGCAGCCTCGCCGCGGAAATCGTCGACGAAATCCGCGCGACCATCCCCGCCTACGCCCGTCCGCTCGACGGGCCCTACGGCAAGTCGATCCGCGCCGGCGTCGAGTACGCGATCACGTTGTTCGTCGCCCAGATCGCCGACCCGACGGTGTCCAAGGAGCAGTCCCACGAGGTGCACCACCGGCTGGGGCAGAACGAAATGCGCGAAGGCCGCAGCCTCGACACGCTGCAGTCGGCGTACCGGGTCGGCGCGCGGGTGTCGTGGCGCCGGATCATGCGCGTGGGACGGCGAAGCGGGCTCTCCTCGGCGGTGATGTCCCAGCTGGCCGACGCGATGCTGGCGTTCATGGACGAACTCGCCTCCGTCGCGCTCGACGGCTACCTGGAGGCGAAGGCGCGCACGGCGGGCGCGCTGGAAACGTGGCGCCGCAAGCTCCTCCACCTCATCCTCGAGACCCCGCCCGCGTCGCCCAAGGCGATCGCCGAGCTGGCCCAGCTGATCGGCTGGCCGGTGCCGGCCGACGCGACCCCGGTGGCGGTCTGCCCCGCGGGCGGCGTCGCCCCGGCCCGCCGCCACGCCGGGCTCGACGCCGACGTCCTCGCCGAACTCGACACCGCGGACCCGAAACTCGTGGTGCCGGGCGAACTGAGCGCCCCGCGCCTGGCGGCCCTGCAGGTGGCCCTGCCGGACTGCCGCCTGTCGATCGGCCCGTGCGTCCCGCTCACGTCGGTCGCGGATTCCCTGCGCTGGGCCCGGAACGCGCTCCAGCTGTCCGAACGCGGGGTGCTCGCGACGCGGCCGGTGCTGCGCGCCGAAGAGCACCTGGCGACGTTGCTGGTCAACTCCGACACCGGCCTGGTCGGCACGCTGCGGCACCGCCTGTTCGCGCCGCTGGCGGACATGACGGGCAAGCAGCAGGAGCGGCTCCTGGAGACGCTGCGGGCGTGGCTGGACAGCCAGGGCAACGTGGTGGAGATCGCGGAACGCCTCGGCGTCCACCCCCAGACGGTCCGCTACCGCATGCGCCAGCTCCAGGCCACGTTCGGCGACAGCCTCCGCAACCCGGCGGCCCGCTTCGAAATGGAGCTGGCGCTGCGCGCGGGCGCGGCCCCGCTGCCGCTGCGGTACCCGGTCAGCGACCTGCTGCCGTCGCCGCGGACCGGGCACGCTCGTCCACAGTGGACACCCAACTGACCGGTCGCGGTCAGGGCCGGCCCGGCTACCGGACTCACCGGACGGCTCCTAGGTGATCGGCAGCGCCGGGGTGAAGGAGGCGTCCTGGCCGGCCACCTGGGTGCAGACCAGGGCCGGCCCCGCGGGGGCGCCGTCCGGCCGGTGCAGCGACAGGGCCACCGCCAGCCGGTCCGCGCGGAACGTGACGGTGCCCGACGCGCCCGCCCGGTGCGTCTGCTTGCCGTTGTGGAAGTCGATCGCGACCGGGTCGGGACCCCAGAGCGCCGGCACGTTGGGCGCGGAGGTGGTCGACGAGCGAGGGGCGTTCGCCGCCTCGATGAACGCCGCGGTGAAGCCGCCGAGCACGCCGTCGTTGCCGCCTGCGGTGAAGTACGCCCGCGCGGCGGGGGACAGCGTGACGCTGCCGGAAACTTCCGAGATCGCGAAGGCGGCGCCCGGCGCTACCGTGTCCGGGCCGGTGAACCCCGCCAGCAGCGTCACCGCCAGAGCCGGGCTTCCCGGTGTCGTGCAGGTGTAGCCGATCGGACCGGAGTGGTACGCCGTGGACGCGTGCGCCGGCCCGGCGAGGAGTGCCGTGGCCGTGAGGGCCAGAACCGCGGCCGGTGCGAACCGGGTGACCATGGTGCTCCCTGGGGTCGTCGGTGCCCGGACAACGGTGTCGCGGCCGGCACGGTGAATCCTCAGTTCGGTTTCGTGACCGCCTTCTGCGTGCGCTGGGCCGGCGTGCCACCGGGTGCGGGCGGGTCGGAGCCCTCCGGGCACTGGGTGTGGTCGGGTTCGGTGCACACGAGCAGGTTGTAGGTGTCGACGAACGCCTGGTTGCCCGGGCCCGAGCTCATCCCCGTCAGCAGGGGATTCAGGTCCTGGCCACCGGCGCCGCAGCCCCGGAAGGCGGGCAGGTCGAAACCCTTCGCCGGATCGGTCCGGATGTGCCCGATGCTGAAGGGGTCGTACGGGCCGCTCAGCTCCAGCTTCACCGGGCCCGCCGTGACGCAGTCCGGGCCGAGGTCGAGCGGGACGCCGTTGACCTTCGCGCCGCTCAGCCGCGCCATCACCGACAGCTGCGTGTCCAGTACGGGCTCGCCGGTGACGGGGTCGTCGTGCAGGCCGCCGGAAATCTCGATGAGCTTGCTGTCCCGGTAGTCGAGCGGCAGGAACTCGATGGTCGCCGACACCGGCACGAACCCGAAGCCGAGGAACGTGACGGTGGCCGGCTTGAAGACGGTGGACCCGGTGACGCGGCGGTCGACGATTTCCCCGCTCTCGGCGTCGAGCGACAAGAGGAACTGGCCGTTGATCAGGAAGGCGGGGTCGGCGGCCACCTTGGCGCCCAGCTTGGTCACGGTCGACGTCGTCAGCACGCTGACCAGAGCCAGGGGTGTGGTGATCTCGATCGGCGGGATCGGTTCGTCCTGCGTCGCCACCCCGCCGGGGGGCGCCTGCTGGTTCTGCTTGGTGCCCGGCGCCGTCTTCGGCAGCACTTGGATCTTGCCCAGGGCCGACGGCTGACCGGGGTCGAGGGTGCACGCGATCCCGGGCGCCGGCTGGGCGGCCTCGGTCGTGCCGGGCGGGGAAACGGCCGTGAGCGCGAGTGTCGGGGCGGTGACCTCGAGGGTGACCGGGCCGACGGTGTTGATGGCGATCGGCGGCACGGTTCCGATCCCGGTCAAGGTGACGTCGCCGGTCTCCGGTAGCGGGGTGGCCGCCACGACCACCGGGACCGGGATCCGGTCCGCCCGGTCGCCTTGGCGGACGGCGAGGTTCGTGACGGCGGTGCCCTGGAGTGACCCGGTGGTGGCACCGTCCGGGAGGAGCGAAAGCGCGAGGTCGCGGGAAAGCGTCAGCTTGACGGAGAAGTCGCGGATGGTCGCCGCCGCACCGGTTTTCGCCTGGGCCGGCAGCGTGGCCGCCGTTTCGACGGTGAGCGCGCGGGGACCGGGCGGATCCGCGAACGGGCACGTCACCGACACCGACGTCGCCGCCTTCGTGTCCGGCGGGACCGCGGGCGCGGGTGCGGCCGAGCCAACTCCCGTCAGCGCGCCGTTCACCGCGGACAGCAGGCCGACGGCGGCCAGCGCGGAGATCGTGAGGGTGCGGGGCCGGACTCGACGTGGCATCGGTTTCCCTGGGTGCGTGCGGAAGCGGCGGGTGGTCCCGGTGCGGGCGGGGCGCCCGCACCGGGAAACCCGGTCAGGAAACGGTGATGCTCGGGCTGAACGCGGTGTTCTGCGCCGGGCTGGTCACCTTGAGGGTGCAGTTCATCGTCCACGCCGACCAGGTGTTGGTCGACTTCTTGTGGAACTCCAGGTTCGCCGACAGCCCGCTCGTCAGCGACAGGGTGGCCGAGCCCGCGGTGGCCTGCGCGGTCCAGCTCGGGATGCTGGACGTCGCGACCTGCGAGATGTTCACCGTGATCGGGCCGCCGGTCGGGTAGATGACCTCCGGGATGTTCAGCCCGGTGGCCGACGGCTGCGACAGTGTGCCCGCCGACGCCGTCACCGGCACGGTCGCGATGCCCCGGATGCCGTCGTAGCCGACCGCGGTCAGCAGCGAGTGGACGGTCGCGCTGATCGTCGCCGTGCCGCCGACGTTGCTCGGCGTGACGCTGGTGCTGTGCACGACGGTGTCCGGCGCGTCGAGGTGCGCGGTGATCGCGACCGGCTGCGGCGAGATGCCGGGGAAGGTGCAGTTGTAGGTGATGCCCGCCGTGCCCCCGGCGGCGTAGGTGACGGTGGCGGCGGCCGCGGTGCCCGCGGTGAGCACCGCGATGGCGCCGATGGCGGTCGCGGTCGTGGCGATACCGGCGGACAGTCTGCTGAGTCGGGACATGCCTGTCATCTCCTTTGATTCAGTTCAGTCTCGGCTTTGGCTGATCGATTGCCCGCTGCCGTTGATCCCCCATCGCTTCACCCGCCCCGATTGCCCCGGGCGGCGGGACGCGATTCACCGGCGTGCGAGGTGGAGGTCCATCTGCCGAAATCGAGGCTACTCGCCAGTTCACTACGGAACAAGAGTTCCGGCCCCGCACGGGGGACTCGCTGGACGGGCCCGATGAATTCTTGTGCGAAGCCGCGCAGGGGTGCCGCCGGATTTGGCGGATCGTGACAAAGAACGCCGGCAACGAGGATCCGCCGACAGCCACGGTCTACCATTTGTGATCTTGCCGGGGCAAGCACGGATAACGAAACCGGAGAAATGAGGCTATCGTGCCGGGTTCTTCACGTTGTGGACGGGTGTCATTCAAGCGTGCCGCATTCGCGCTGACGGCGGCACTGGCCGTCTCGTCGTTCGCCCAGCCCGCGTCCGCGGCCACGGTGGGCGGCGTGATCGCCTGGGGCAAACCGGATTACGACGTCACGATCCCGCCGCCGGACGCGCTGACCGGGATCACCGCGGTCTCGGCGGGCAGCACGACGGCGCTGGCGCTGCAGGGCGGCAAGGTCCTCGCGTGGGGCGCGAACAACTGGGGCGCCAACGAAATCCCCGCGGCGGCGACGTCCGGCGTCAGCCAGATCGCGTCGGGCTGGGGCCACGAACTGGCCCTCAAGAACGGCAAGGTCATCGCCTGGGGCAACAACTGGTACGGCCAGACCACGCTGCCGGCGTCGGTGTCGAGCGGCGTCGTCGCGATCTCGACGTCCAACATGCACAGCCTGGCGCTGAAAACCGGGGGACTGGTCGTGAGCTGGGGAACGCGGACCGACGTGCCCGCGGCGGCGCAGTCCGGCGTCACCGCGATTTCCGCCGGTGGCGACCACAACCTGGCGCTGAAGAACGGCGGCGTGCTGGCCTGGGGCAGCAACACCTACGGCCAGTCGACCGTGCCGGCCGGGCTTTCTTCCGGTGTCACGGCGGTTTCGGCCGGGTTCAACCACAGCCTGGCGCTGAAGGCGGGCCGCGTCTACGCCTGGGGCCGCGACAACTTCCACCAGACCGAGGTGCCGCCGGAGGCGTTGTCCGATGTAGCGGGTGTCGACGCCGGGTTCAACCACAACGTGGCCTACAAGACCAACGGCGACATCGTCGTGTGGGGCTCGAACTTGGTCGGCGAGTCGAGCCCGATCTCGTGCGGGCCGGTGTTCGCCGTTTCGGCCGGGGACAACGACAGCTTCGCGCTGAAGGAAGACCCGGCCGCGCCTTGCTGACGGGCGCGGGTGGCGGGCACTCGGCCCGCCACCCGCGTGCGGTCACTTCAGGGCGGCGTCGCTGGCCAGGTCGAGAGAGATGGTGTTGCCCGGCCCCGAAACCAGGGCGCCGAGTGCGATGTCGGCGATGAAGCAGTTGGTGAACTCGGGGATGGTGTAGGTCCCCTTCACCGTGATCGCCGGCGCGGTGATGTCGATGTCCTGTGCGGACAGCGTCAGGTCGAGCGGGGTCTTCGTCTTGCAGCTGCCGGGCACGGTCGGCAGCGGGATGACCGGCACGATCGGGCCGGCCCAGATGTCGTAGATCTCCATGTTGGCCTTGGCCTTGGTGACCAGGTTGCCGTCGGCGATGGTGCCGGTGGCCGGGCCGAGCGGGGTCACCTTGACCTTGGCCTTGATCCGGAAGATGCCCGCCAGCAGGGAAATGTCGGCCTGCGACGGCGGCAGCGCGAGGTCCGCGCTGAGCCCGACCGACCCGGTCTGGTCGTCGATGAGCAGGTTGCCCTTGAGCGAACCGGGGCCGAGCTTCATGGCGCTGCCGGTCTTCTTCACCGTGGTGCTGCCGGTGACCTTGTAGGACACGGGGATCGGGATGACGTCGGCCGACGCCGGGGTCACGGCGACCCCGGTGAGCACGAGTGCCGCCGACGAGGTGAGGACGGCCAGTCTCCTCAGCTGCGTTGCCACGGACATAGTTGTTCTCCCTTTGCGTTTTCCCGTCCGTCCCGGGTGCTCCCGGAAACGGTGAAGTGCTCGCTGGTTCAGCGCGGTTCGAGAGCGGTGATCACCCAGGTGCCATCGGCGCGTTCCGCGGTCACGGAAAGCTGCGCCGCGGCGTTGTCGGTCGCATTGTTGTCGGCCCGGACGGCTGATTGATCGAGAAAGACGAGTAACCGCGCGTGATTGCTCGTGAGTTCTTGCACGGCGATCGCCGAAACGCGCGAAGTGAGGACGAGTTTCTGCTCGGGTGCTTTCTGCCGCACCTGGGCGAAGAGCTTGTCGTACGAATCCTTGGCGGCACCACGGAGAACCGCGGCGGCGGCCTTTTCGGTGACGTCGGTCCGATCGTAGGAATAGGAGAAGACCCGGTTCACGGCGAGGGTGACGGCGGAGGTGACATCGGCGGTGGCGCCGACATCGGTGAGCGCCAGGTTGGCGGCGGCGGAGGTCGCGGCGGCGGAGTGGGCTTCGAGGGTGAACCAGGTCCCGGCCCCGGCCAGGACGACGGCGGCGGCGAGGAGGAGGGCGGGCAGCCGGAGCCAGACCGGCCGGGTTGTGGCTGGGGCGGGCTCGGCTTCGGCGGCGGTTTCAGGCTCGCCGGGTTCGGGCTCGACCTCCGCCGCGGCGGTTTCGGGCTCGCCGGACTCGGGCTCGACCTCGGTCGCCGGGTCGCTGCCGGCCGGGGTGGTGGGCGCGGTGGTGGCGGCCGGCTGCTCGGCTTCGGCGGCCGCGGCTGCCGGGCCACCCACCTCACTTTCGCCGCCGCCGGCGGCGGCCGGCGGCTCGCCCGTCTCGAGCTCGGGCGCCGGAGCCGTGGTCTCGCATGCGGCCGGGCCGCGCTCGCCACCGGTCGCGGCGGGCTCGGCCTCGGCCGCTAGGTCGCCTGGCTCGGCGCCGGTCGCGGTCGTGGCGTCCATCTCCGCCTCGGCAGGCTCGGCCGGCGCGAGAACCTCCTCCACCGTCTTCGAGCGGTTCATCGGGTTCCCACCGCCAGCTGGTCGAGCGCGCTCAGCTTCCACCCGTCCGCCGTCTTCGCCAGCGCCGCCGCGAAGCGGTTGCGCTTCACCGCCGGGGACGTTCCCTGCTTCGCCATCGTGATCTCCACCGAGGCCAGCATCTTCGCCGTCCCCGCGTGCTCGTCCAGCTCGCTCAGCGCCGCGTCCAGAACCCTCCCCGTCGACACCGTCGCGTTCGCCGCCAGCGCCTGCTTCGTCTGCGCGTCCGTCCGGGCCAGCTGGTCGTGCAGCGGGCCCGTCGACGCCGACAGCCAGCGGCCCAGACCGCCCTCGACGTCGTGGTAGTCCAAGCTGTTCAGCTCCGCCACCAGCGTCCGGCCGCTCGCCAACGCCGAGTCGCGCGCGGCTCCGTACGTCACCGCCGGTTCGTGGGCCGCCGCGTACCAGGACCAGCCCGACCAGCCCGCGAACACCGCCGCGGCCAGGGAGACCGCCGCCGCTCCGTGCTTCAGCGCAGCCACAGCATCTCCTCGAGGCTCGTCTTCGTCGCCTGCGTGCCGATCGTCAGCGGCCCCACCGGCACCGCGTCCGGGACCGGCGGGTGCGGGGCGTTCTGCGTGCCGCGCACCGAGCTCTCGTTGCCGTACGGCAACGTGCACGCCGCGTCGGTGTTCAGCGGCAACGGCGAGAGGTCCCGGCTCGAGCGGTGCGGGGTGTCTTCGTAGCCCTGCAGGCACGACGGCGGGTTGTCGAAGTTGAGCACCAGGCCCATCCGCAGCACGTGACGGTCGTCGTCGATGGCCGAGCCGACGGCCGCCACCGCGCGGGGGACGTTCGCCAGCAGCGTCTCCTCCGCCGCCGTGCGGGTGCCGAACACCCGCGCCGTCGTCAGCAGGTTGGCCAGCACGATCGGCAGGCCCGGGTCGTTCTCCTTCAGCAGCGACGAAAGCTGCGTCGCCGCCGGGGGCGCGGTCGTGATCAGGCGCCGGAGGTCGCCGTCGGACTTGGCCAGCTGCTGGGCGAACACGCGGGCGTTGCCGCTGAACGAGCGCCACTGGGCCGACGAATCCACCTGGGTGCGCAGCACGGTTGCGCCGTCGTTGATCAGCTTCGACGTCTGCGGCAGGTGCGCGCCCGCCTGCTGGGTGAACTCCGTCGCCGTGTCCAGCAAGGTCTGGAGGTCCGGGCCCGAACCGCGCAGGGCGTCGTCGAGCTCGTTCACCACCGTGCGCAGGTCCTGCGTCGGCACCGACGCCGTGAACGAGTCCAGGTCGGTCAGCAGGTTGTTGACCGGCAGCGGCAGCGTGGTCGATTCGCGCTGGATGACCGAGTTCCCGTCCAGGAACGGCCCGCCGGAGGTGCGCGGCTGCAGGTCGACGTACTGCTCGCCGACCGCCGACCGGTTCGCGACCACCGCTTTCGAGTCCGCCGGGATGGGCGGGGCGCCGTCGTCGATCAGCAGGTCGGCTTCGGTCCCGGTGAGGGTGAGCCGCAGTTCGCCGACGCGGCCGACGGCGACGCCGCGGTAGGTCACTTCGCCGTTCGTGAACAGCCCGCCTCCCTCGGCCAGCTCGAGCCGGACCGTGTAGCTGCCGGAGCCGAACAACCGGCCGAGCCCGGCGTAGTTCGCGCCGACGAACGCCGTCGTGGCCAGCGCGATCACGATGAACAGCACGACCTGGATCCGCACCCTGCGCGTGAGCATCACTGACCTCCCGAGGGGAGCGGGAGCTGCGGCAAGCCGGGCGGCACGCCCTCGCCGGCCGGCGGCAGCGGCACCCCGGGGGCCGGGATCACCGAGGCGTAGGCGTTGATGTAGTCGCCCTTCACCGCGGGCAGCACCGAGTCCGGGAACGGGAACGTCGGCAGCAGCTGCAGCGACTGCGGCAGGTCTTCGCCGGCCTTGGCCAGCTGCCCGAGGATCGGCGCGAGCGCACGCAGGTCCGCGACCATGTCGTCGCGGCTGCGGTCGACGACGTCGGTGGCCACGGTCGAGAGCCGGTCGAGCGCCTGCAGCATCGAGACGAGCTGGGTGCGCTGGTCGGTGAGCGCTTGCAGCCCCGGCGTCAGGTCGGTCAAGGCGCCGGAGACCTGGTCGTGGCGGTTCGCGAGCGTCGCCGACAGCCGGTTCATGCCGTCGAGGGCTTCGGTGATGTCCGAGCGGTGCGCGTCCAGGTCGGTCATCAGGGTGTTCACCCCGGACAGGAACGAGCGGATCTGCGCCTCGTTGCCGTCCATCACCTTCGACAGCTCGCGGTTGATGGTCTGCAGCTGCCCGATGCCGCCGCCGTTGAGCAGCAGCGAAAGGGCGCCGAAGATCTCCTCGAACTCGGGGTTGCGGTTGGTCCGGTCCACGGTGATCGTGGCCCCGTCCACCAGCCGCGCGGTCCCGGAGCCGGACGTCGTGCCGTCCGGGGCGGCCAGCTCGACGAACTTCTCGCCGAGCAGGCTGGACTGGCGCAGCCGGGCGATCGCGTTCGCGGGCAGGGCGACGTCGCCGTTGACCTCCAGCACGGTTTCGGCCGTCCAGCCGTCGCCGCCCAGCCGGATCTCCCGCACCCGCCCGACCGGGACGTCGCCGACCTTCACCGCGGCCTGCGGCACCAGGTCGAGCACGTCGGCGAACTGCACGGTCACCGAGTACGGGTGGTCGCCGACGTCGGCGCCGCCCGGCAGCGGCAGGTCGTAGACACCCTTGAACTCACCCGAAGAGCAGCCCGCGAGCAGCAGGCACCCGACGGCCGCGGTGGCGAGGACCCGTTTCACCGGCCACCCCCGTTGGTGTAGACGTCGCCGGTGACCGGCAGCGGCAGCGCCGTGAGGTAGTAGTCGAGGTTCTCGCGCCCGAGCAGCCGCCCGGTGGCCGGGTCGACCGCGTTGAGCACGTTCGTCACCGCCAGCGGGACGGCGTCGATCGTGCCCGCCAGCGAGGCGCGCTGCTCGACGAGCGTCCGCGTGGTCGTCACCAGATTGTCCACATTGGACTTGAGCGCGCCGCGGTTGTCCCGGATGAACGCCTGGACGTCGGCGAGCGCGCGGCCGAGGCCGTTCAGAGCCTGCCCCAGCTCGCCGCTGTTGGCGGCCAGCGTGCCCGAAATCTGCGAGAGCTGCTGGTTCACGCTGCCGACCTGCTGGTCGTTGGTGGCCAGCATGGTCGTGAACCGCTGGAGCTCGTCGACCGTGCCGAACAGGTCGCCCGAGTTCCCGGCCAGCGTGCGCGCCAGCTGCGCGAAGTTGCGCACGCTGTCGTTGAACGCACGGCCGTTGCCCTGCAGGTTCTGCGCCCCGGTCTTGAGCAGGTCCGACAGCGCGCCCTGGGAGTTGGCGCCGTCCGGGCCCAGCGCCTTCGACAGCGTGTCGAGGCTGGCGTAGAGCTGGTCCATTTCCACCGGGGTCGCGGTGCGCCGCACCGGGATCGACGCGCCGTCCGGCAGCCGCGGCCCGCCGCGCGCCGGCTTGGCGAACTGGACGTACCGGTCGGCGACGACGCTGGGCGCGATCACCAGCACCGTGGTGTCCTCGGCGATGCCGACCGAGCCGTCGACCGTCATGTCGACCTGCACCTGCTCGCCGCGCGGGGTGACCGCGTCGACCTGGCCGATCCGGACGCCCAGCACCCGGACGTCGGACCCGGCGTAGACGCCGACCGCGCGGGTGAAGAAGGCCGTCACGTGGTGCTGCCCGCTGCCGGAGAACACCCACCACAACGCCGCCGTCACGACGAGGGCGAGCAGCAGGGCGGCGGCGATGAACCGGCTCGTCAGGACCCCGGCGCGGGTGGTGGTCAGCGCGCTCACTTCGTCCCTCCCTGGTTACCAATCCGACCGGAAGTAGGCCGGCCCCCGAGCGGGACTGAACCATTGCTACGAAAGCCATCGGCCGTGGCTGTAGTCGGATTGGTAACGAACGGCACAGTCTTCGGCACGGTGCACGGGTCGTGGTTCTCCGGGATCAGCCCGCAGAGGTATGCGTCGATCCAGCGGCCGTTGCCGGTCGTGTTGGTGACCACCCGGAAGTACGGCCCGGCCAGCTGCAGGCCCTTGGTCAGGTTGTCGTTCTGCCGCTTGAGCAGGTCGGTCACCTGGCTCAGCGACTGCAGGGCCGGCTTGAGCTGGTCGGCGTTGTCCTTCACCAGCCCGCTGAGCTGCTCGGCCAGCCGCGCCGAGCCGGTGAGCAGGTCGTGGATCGCGTCGCGGCGCCGGTTCAGTTCGGTGAGCAGCAGGTTCCCGTCGTCGATGAGCTTCTCGAAGTCGTCGTTCGAGTTCGCCAGCGTCGTGGTCAGCTGCCGCGCGTTCGCGAGCAGTTCGGCGATCTGGCTGTCCCGGCTCGACACCGTCTGCGACAGCTGGGAAAGCCCGTCGAGCGCGCTGCGGACGTGCTCGGGGGAGTTGCGGAAGGTGTCCGACAGCGTGGTGAAGCTGTCCGCGAGCTGCTTGGTGTCGATCGCGCCGACGGTGTCGGCCAGTCCGTTGAAGGCGTCGGTGACGTCGTAGGGCGTGACCGTCCGGGCCCGCGGGATCGGCCGGTCCGGGTCCTGGACGCCGTCGCCGGTCGGGTTCAGCGCGAGGAACTTGCGGCCCAGCAACGTCTTGATCTTGATCTCGGCCGACGTGCGGTCGCCGATCCAGGCGTTCTTGACCCGGAAGGACACGAGGACGTGGTCGTCGGCCAGCTCGACGTTCCGGACCTCGCCGACCTTGATGCCGGCGACCCGGACCTCGTCGTCCGCCTGCAGGCCGGCGGCCTCGGAGAACTCAGCCTCGTAGGTCGTGCCGCCGCCGACGATCGGCAGGTTGTCGTAGTTGAACGTGACGGTCAGCAGCGCCGCCAGCGCGACGCTGCCGATGGCGCCGAGGACGAGGGGGTTGCGTTCCTTGAAGGACTTCACGAGTCACACCTCGGCGTGGGGACGATGACGCCGCGCGGGGGCGTGGTCTGCAGGACACCCGTGCAGAGGAAGAAGTTCATCCACGAGCCGTAGGAGGACACCCGGCCGATTTCGGTGAACTTCACCGGGAGGTTCGTCAAGAAGCTGTCCACATCGGACTGGTTCTGGACCAGGCCGCCGGCCAGCTCCTTCAGCCCGGCGATGCTGTTCTTCAGCGGCGGCCGGGCCTGTTCGAACAGCCCCGCGGTGGACTGCGTGAGGTCGCCGATACCGCTGATCGCGTCACCGATCGCGGCGCGGTCGCCGGCCAGCCCGGACACCAGCTGCCGCAGCGTGGACACGAGGTTCGCCAGCGCGTCGCCCTTGCCGTTGACCGTCTTCAGCACCGAGTTGAGGTTCCCGATCACCTCGCCGATCACCTTGTCGCGCCCGGCGAGGGTGGTGGTCAGCGAACCGGTGTGGGCGAGCAGGCTTTCGACGGTGCCGCCTTCGCCCTGCAGCACCTGGACGATCTCGCCGGACAGCTCGTTGACGTCGTTCGGCGACAGCGCCTGGAACAGCGGCTTGAAGCCGTTGAACAGGTCGGTGAGGTCGAGCGCGGGAGTCGTGCGCTCCAGCGGGATCTCGCCGCCCTCGGGCAGCTGCTCCCGGGTCGCGGTGCTCCCGCGCTCCAGCGCGATGTAGCGCTGGCCGACCATGTTGCGGTACTTGATGACCGCCTTCACGTCGGCGGGCAGCCGGCGGCCCTGGTCGAGGGAGAACGCGACCAGCGCCCGGTTGTGGTCGGCGATGTCGAGCGACTCGACCTGGCCGACCCGCACGCCGGAGATGCGCACGTCGTCGCCGACGTTCAGCGAGGTCGCGTCGAGGAACTTCGCCGTGTAGCGCTCGGTGGCGCCGACGCCGGTGTTCGTGATGGAGACGGCCAGCAGCGTCGTCGCGAGCGCCGTGACGGCGATGAAGATCAGGCTCTTGATCAGTGGGGAGGCGATGTTCCTCACTTGAGCTTCACCTCCGTGCCGCGGTAGAGCGGCCCGACGAGCACGCTGCTCCACGCCGGGACGTCGGCGGCCGGCACGCCGATGGAGGGCGCGACCAGGGTGGCCAGCAGCTGCTCCTCCTGCGGCGAGTTCGCGACGCCGAGGTCGCCCTGCCCGCCGGTCAGCAGCGGGTGCCCGGTGCTCCCGGGCGCCGCGGCGGCGGTGCCGGTCGTCGGGGCCACCCCGGAGGGGTAGCAGCGCGGCTCGCCACCGGCGGTGTAGCGCGGGTCGTCCTTGCCGGGCAGGTACTTCCCGCTGTCCTTGGTGACGGCGACGTCGGCGTGCAGGCCCGGCTGGCCGGTGCCGGCGCCGAGCACCTGGTCCATGGATTTCCTCAGTGCGTTGAGCGAAGCGAGGGTGCAGGCGAAGCTGGGGGAGTACTTCGCCGCGATCTCCAGCGGCGCGCGGCTGTCGGCGGCCAGGGAGATGAGGTTGTCGCGGTTGTTCGCCAGGAACGCCGTGACCTCCTGCGAAGACGACGTCACCTGCTGGTAGACCCCGGCCAGCTCGCTCTGCTTCTCCTTGACCGTGTTGAGCGTGACGGCGGACGCGGTGAGCGCGTCCAGGAGGTCGGGCGCGATGTCGCCGTAAAGGTTCGAGACGGTGGCGAGGTCGTGGATGTCCGACGTCAGCTGGGGGAGGTCGGGGGTGAACTCCTTGAGGTAGGCGTCCGCGGTGCCGATCGTCTTTCCGAGCTGCTCACCGCGGCCCTGCAGTGCCGTCGAAACCGCGGTCAGCGTGGTCGCGAGCTTCTGCGGCTGGACGGCCTGCAGCACCGGCAGCAGGTTGTCGAAGACGCGTTCCAGCTCGATCGCGTTGGCCGAGCGGTCCTGCTCGATCGTGTCGCCGGCGCTCAGGTGCGGGGCGCGGGCGCCGTCCGGGATGGACAGCTGGACGTACCGCTCGCCGAACAACGTCTTCGGCACGAGCAGCGCGGAAACGTTGCGCGGCAGCATGTCCACCTTGCCGGGCTCGAGAGCAAGCGCTATCTCGGCGCCCTGCGGCGTCGCGCGGACGTCGCGGATCTCCCCGACGAGCACCCCGCGGGCCTTGACCTGCCCGCCCGGGGAGAGCTGGTTGCCGATGCGGCTCGCTTTGAGCGTCACCGGGACGGTGCTGACGAAGTCCTTGTCGTACACCTTGATCGAGAGCGTCACGAGCACGCCCATCACCACCAGGAACAGCACGCCCGCGGTGCGGATCCCGGCCTTGCGGCGGGTTTCGCGGCTCATCCGGCCACCTGCACGGTCGTCGTCGCGCCCCAGATGGCCAGTGACAGGAAGAAGTCGAGCACGCTGATCGCGACGATCGCGGTGCGGACGGCGCGGCCCACCGCGACGCCGACGCCGGCCGGGCCGCCGCTCGCGCGGAAGCCGTAGTAGCAGTGCGCCAGCACCACGACGACGCTGAACACCAGCACCTTCCCGAACGACCACAGGACGTCGCCGGGGGGCAGGAACAGCAGGAAGTAGTGGTCGTAGGTGCCCGCGGACTGGCCGAAGAACCACACGGTGATCTGCCGCGAGGCGAGGTAGCTCGACAGCAGCCCGATGGCGTAGAGCGGGATGACGGCGAGGAAGCCGGCGATCACCCGGGTCGTCACCAGGTACGGGACGCTCGGGATACCCATGACCTCGAGCGCGTCGATCTCCTCGGAGATCCGCATCGCGCCGAGCTGCGCGGTGAACCCGCAGCCGACGGTGGCGGACAGGGCGAGGCCGCTCACCAGCGGCGCGATCTCCCGCGTGTTGAAGTAGGCGGAGACGAACCCGGCGAACGCCGACGTCCCGACCTGGTTGAGCGCGGAGTAGCCCTGCAGGCCGACGACCGTGCCGGTGGCGACGGTCATCCCGATCATCACGCCGATCGTGCCGCCGATGACGGCGAGCGCCCCGCTGCCGAAGCTGACTTCGGCGAGCAGGCGGACGATCTCGCGCAGGTAGCGGTGGAGCGCGCGCGGGATCCAGGCGATCGCGCGGAGGAAGAAGAGGATCTGGTCGCCGAGGGTGTCGAGGAAACCGAACCGGCGGTCGACGGCTTCGCGCACGCGCGCCGATCTCGGGAGTTCCGTGGTGGTCACGTTCAGCTCCCCTTGGGCGGCACGAGTTGCAGGTACACGGTGGTGAGCACCAGGTTCAGCACGAACAGCAGCAGGAACGTGATGACGACGGACTGGTTGACGGCGTCGCCGACGCCCTTCGGCCCGCCCTTGGGGTTCAGCCCCCGGTAGGCGGCGACCACCCCGGCGACGAAACCGAAGATGAGGGCCTTGATCTCGCTGATCCACAGGTCGGGCAGCTGGGCGAGGGCGGAGAAGCTCGCCAGGTACGCGCCCGGGGTCCCGTGCTGCATGATCACGTTGAAGAAGTAACCGCCGAGCACGCCGACCACGCTGACCATGCCGTTGAGGAAGATCGCGACCCCCATCGCGGCGAGCACCCGCGGCACGATCAGCCGCTGCACGGGCGAGACGCCGAGCACTTCCATGGCGTCGATCTCTTCGCGGATGGTCCGGGACCCGAGGTCGGCGCACATGGCGCTGCCGCCCGCGCCGGCGATCAGCAGAGCGGTGACGATCGGGCTGGCCTGCTGGATGATCGCGAGGACGCTCGCCGCGCCGGTGAACGACTGCGCGCCGATCTGCGTGGTCAGCGACCCGATGTGCAGCGCGATGACCGCGCCGAACGGGATCGAGACCAGTGCCGTCGGCAGGATCGAGACGCTCGCGATGAACCAGAACTGCTGGACCAGCTCACGCACCTGGAACGGGCGGCGGAACGTCAGCCGGACGACGTCCAGCCCCAGCCCGTAGAGCCGTCCGGTCTGCCGCAGCGCGGCGGCCCCGGGGAACGACGCCGTCGTCGTCCGTTCGGCCATTCGTGTGCCTCCCCAGCGGTTTCGGCGGCACGCCGAATACACCCGAGGTGAGCAAGGGGAAATGGTCCGAACGGGGTAACAATTGTCGGCCATTCACGGTCTCGGGGGACACCGTGCCGTTTCCTACTGGTCGGTACGCTAACGACGGCCGTGATGGGAGACAAGAACTTGAGCAGGATCACGCGGTCACGGGCTGGTAACCGGGCATTTCTTGTCGAGTACTGACAAACGGCCTCGATCTTGTTGTCAGTGTAGGGAAAGAAATTCGCCGCCGACGCCCGGCGCGGGTGGGTGAGCTTGCACGGTCGTAACCATTCCCGTTCACCGGAACGCGGAGCTTGCCCCACACGCGGGCGAGGGTAGGCGGCCCGGTGCCGCACGTCCAGAGATGCCAGGAACGTCCCCTTCATGCGTGTGCTGCGGGCGCGCCGGGGGTCGCGAATGACTCATTGGGGACGTCGGCGGTCCCGAATGAGTCATTCGCGGCACTCGTGGCGAGCGGTGGCGGCCGGTGCGGGGCGGGACTTGCGGGTGGACGTCACGAGCGGGTCGTTCGCCTGCCGGGCGTCACGGCTTCGGCGAAGTCCGGGCGAGGGCGGCGAGCCTGCCGGTGGCGGGAGTGCCCGAAGGTCGCGAATGACTCATTGGGGACCTCCCCGGTCCCCAATGCGTCATTCGCGGCACCGGGAAGGGCGGGTTGAAGGCCGCCGCGATCGGCCGCGCCAAGGGCCCCGGCAATGCCAGGGCCCGTGGCGTCACTCCGGCCGTCAGCGCACCCCTCGCCGGAGACGGGTCAGGACGTCAGGCCGGCGATCAGCTCGTACGAGCGGATCCGGTCCGCGTGGCCGTGCACCATCGTCGTGATCATCAGCTCGTCCGCGCCCGTGTCGGCCAGCAGCTGCTCGAATCCCTTTTGGACCGTCTCCGGCGAGCCGATGATGCTCGAGCCGAACCGGTCGGCCAGGAACGCCCGGTCGATCTCCGTGTACGGGTACTCCGCGGCCTCCTCCGGCGTCGGCAGCGCGATCGGCCGCCCGCGGCGCAGGCTCAGGAACGTCAGCCCCGACGGCCCCGCCAGGAACTGGGCGCGCTCGTCCGTCTCGGCCGCGACCACCGACACGCCCAGCATCACGTACGGCTCGGAAAGAACCGAAGACGGCTGGAAGTTCTCGCGGTACAGCTGCACCGCCGGGATCGTGTTCTCGGCCGCGAAGTGGTGCGCGAAGGAGAACGGCAGCCCCAGCCGGCCGGCGAGCTGGGCGCTGAAGCCGCTGGAGCCCAGCAGCCACACCGGCGGCTGGTTGCCCTCGGCGACCACCGCGTTGACGCCGCGGGCCTCCGAATGGGTGAAGTAGCCGATCAGCTCCTGGAGGTGCTCCGGGAAGTTGTCGGCCGACAGCCCGCCGGGGCCGCGCAGGGCCAGCGCCGTGCGCTGGTCGGTGCCGGGCGCGCGGCCGATGCCGAGGTCGATGCGGCCCGGGTGGAACGCCTCCAGCGTGCCGAACTGCTCGGCGACCACCAGGGGCGCGTGGTTGGGCAGCATCACGCCGCCCGAGCCGACGCGGATGCGCTCGGTCGCGTCGGCGACGTGGCCGATCAGCACCGGAGTCGCCGAGCTGGCGATGCCGGGCATGTTGTGGTGCTCGGCCAGCCAGTAGCGGTGGTAGCCCAGCCGTTCCGCGGCGCGGGCGAGGTCCAGGGTGTTGCGCAGCGTCTCGCCGACGGTGTTCCCCTCCGACACGGGGGACAGGTCGAGCACGGACAGCGGCACGTCAGGCAGTGAGCTCACAACCGGGGTCAACGCCCCGGTGCCCGTTTTGCTTCCCGGACGGCGGTGACGATCTTCACGCCGTTCGCGCGGATCGGGCCCGGAACGGACCGCAATGGCGATACGGTGTCCGAATCGGAAAAGAGCAATACAGGAGGACGGGTGCCGCGTCCGGAGCGACCCTTGGATCCCGGGGACGATCTGCTGACCGAATTCGCCGCCGATCTCCGGCGTTTGCGCGAGAGCGCCGGGAACCCCACTTATCGCGAGCTCGGCCGGCGCGCGCACTACTCGGCCGGCACGCTGTCCGAAGCCGCCGGCGGGCGGAAACTCCCCAGCTTGGCCGTGACTTTGGCCTACGTACGGGCCTGCGGCGGGGTGCCCGGTGAATGGGAAGAGCGGTGGCACGCCGCCGCCGAAGAGTCCCGCCGGGACGGTGCCGATTCACCGCCCGACCCCGAACCCGGCGAAATTCCCCCTTACGTGGGCCTGTCCGCATTCACCTCAGCTGATGCACGGCGATTCTTCGGCCGGGACAGTTTGGTCGAAAAACTCGTCGCGCGACTGGCGGGACAACGTTTTCTCGCCGTCCTCGGCGCGTCCGGCTCGGGCAAGTCCTCACTCCTGCGCGCCGGCCTGCTGCCCGCCGTCAAGGGCCCGGTGGTGCTGCTCACCCCGGGCGCCCACCCGCTGCGGGAGTGCGCGGTCAAGTTCGCCGCCGCCCTCGGCGTCCCGGCCGGCGCCCTGCTCGACGACTTCGCCGCCCACCCGCGCAACCTGGGACTGGCCGCCCGCCAGCTGACCGACGACGGCGGCGAGGACGTCGTGCTGGTCGTCGACCAGTTCGAAGAGGTCTTCACGCTCTGCCAGGACGACGAGGAGCGCGCCCGCTTCCTCGACGCGCTGGTCGCCGCCACCGCCGAGCCGGACAGCCGGACGCGGGTGGTGCTCGGCATCCGCACCGACTTCTACACCCACTGCGCGCGGCACGCGGTGCTCGCCGAGGCGATGCAGGACGCCCAGGTCCTGGTCGGCCCGATGACCACCGAGGAGCTGCGCCAGGCCATCTCGCGGCCCGCCGTCGACACCGGCCACCGCGTCGAGAACGCGCTGGTCTCCCGGCTCGTCGCGGACGCCACCGGCCAGCCCGGCGTGCTGCCGCTGCTGTCCCACGCGCTGCTGGAGACGTGGCGGCGGCGCCGCGGCACCACCCTCACCCTCGCCGGGTACGAGTCGACCGGCGGCATCGAGCGGGCCATCGCGCAGACGTCCGAACGCACGTTCGCGAAGTTCTCGGCCCGCCAGCAGCGGCTCGCCCGGCAGATCTTCCTCCGGATGACCGCGCTCGGCGAAGGCACCGAAGACACCAAGCGCCGGATCAGCCGCGCCGAACTCGACACCGACGACGAAGACACCGCCGTCGTCCTCGGCGAGCTGGCCGCGGCCCGGCTGGTCGCCCTCGACGACACCGGCATCGAGATCACCCACGAAGCCCTGATCCGCGGCTGGCCGCGGCTGCGCGAGTGGCTCACCCAGGACCGCGAAGGCCTGCGCGTGCACCGGCAGCTCACCGAGGCGACCGGGGCCTGGGAGTCCGTCGACGAAGACCCCGGCTGGCTCTACCGCGGCACCCGGCTGGCCATCGCGCGGGAGTGGGCCGCGCGCCAGGACTCCGCGCTGTCCCGTCGGGAACGGCGGTTCCTCGACGCGAGCCTCGCCGTCGAACACGCCGAGCAGGAGCGCGACCGGCGTCGCACCCGGCGGCTGCGGCAGCTGGTCGCGCTGCTCGCGGTGCTGCTCGTCTTCGCGGTGGGCGCCACCGTCTACGCGGTCCGCGCCGAGTCGACGGCCACCGACCAGCGCAACAGCGCGCTCGCCCAGAAGGTCGCGGGCCAGGCGCTGGCCATGCGCGCCACCAACCCGGCGCTGGCCGCGCAGCTCGCGCTCGCCGCGTACCGCCTCGACCCGGGCGCCGACGAGCGCAGCAGTGTGCTCGGCATGTTCGCGACGCCGTACTCCACGCGGATCACCGGGCACACCGGCCGCGTCAACACCGTCGCGCTCCGCCCGGACGGCCGGGTCATGGCCACCGCGAGCTGGGACGGCACCGCGCGGCTGTGGGACACCGCCGACCCGCACCACCCGGTGCCGCTGGGCACCCTCGCCGGGCACACCGGCAACGTCAACAACGTCGCCTTCGCCGCCGACGGCCGGACCGTCGCCACCGCGGGCTTCGACGGTACGGTCCGCGTCTGGGACGTCTCCGACCCGGCGCGCCCGGGCCCCGGCACCGTCGTCGAGCAGCACGAAGGCAAGTCCTACGCCGTCGCCTTCAGCCCGGCCGGGCCGCTGCTGGCGACCGCCGACGTCACCGGCACGCTCCGCCTGTACAACACCACCGACCCGGCCCGCCCGCGCCCGCTGGGCGAACTGACCGGGCACACCTCCTACGTCAACAACCTCGCCTTCAGCGCCGACGGCAAGCTGCTCGCCTCCGCGTCGGCCGACAAGACCGCGCGGGTCTGGGACGTCGCTTCGCGGACGCCCCTCGGCGTGGCGGCCGGGCACACCGACGTCGTGCACTCGGTGGCCTTCAGCCCGGACGGGCGGACCCTCGCCACGGCGAGCCAGGACCAGACCGCGCGGCTGTGGGACGTCGGCGACCCGGCCCGCCCGGCGCCGCTGGCGTCGCTCACCGCGCACAAGGCGACCGTGCGCTCGGTCGCGTTCACCGCGGACGGGCGCACCCTCGCGACCACCGGCTTCGACCGCACGGCCCGGCTGTGGGACGTCACGGACCCGAAGCAGCCTCGCGAGCGGCTGTCGCTGCCGGGGCACATCGGCGCGGTCGGCTCCGCGGTGTTCACCCGCGACGGCCGCACGCTCGCCACGGCCAGCGACGACCAGACCGCCCGGCTCTGGGACCTGCCCGGCCCCGGCATCCCGGCGCACACGGCCCAGGCCTGCCACGTCGCCTTCGGCCGGGACGGCAAGCTGCTCGCCACGAGCGGCTACGACAAGGCCGTCCGGCTGCACGACCGCGCCGACCCGGCCGCGCCGCGCGTCCTCGCCACGATCGGCGGCTTCGGTGAAGCGGTCTGCGGCGTCGCGATCAGCCCGGACGGCCGCACCCTGGCCACCGGCAGCTGGGACCACACGATGGCGGTGCGGGACATCACCGACCCGGCGCACCCGGGACCGCCGACGGTGTTCAACCGCTACCACGACGACATCGACGCGGTCGCTTTCAGCCCGGACGGCAGGTTGCTGGCGACGGCGGGCGACGGCCACACCGCGCGGCTGTGGGACCTCGCCGACCGCCTCCACCCGGTGGAGATCGCGAAGCTGGCGGGCCACGAGGACGACGTCCACACGCTCGCGTTCAGCCCGGACGGCCGCACCCTGGCCACCGCTGGCTGGGACCACACTGCGCGGCTCTGGGACGTCTCGGCCCCGCGGGCCCCGCGGGCCCCGCGGGCACTGGCGACGCTCGCCGGGCACACCGACACGATCTTCTCGATCGCCTTCAGCCCGGACGGGAAGCACGTCGCCACCGGGAGCGCCGACCGCACGATCCGGCTCTGGGACGTCACGAACCCCGTCTCGACGGTGCTGGCCGGCCACACGGACATCGTCATGTCGGTGTCCTTCAGCGGCGACGGCCGCACGCTCGCCTCGGGCAGCTACGACCGGACGATCCGGCTGTGGGACGTCGCCACCGCGTCGCCGAAGGCGGTCCTGCCCGAAGAACGCGACCGCGTCTACGCCGTGCAGTACGCGCCCGACGGGCACACACTGGCCGGTGGGGGCGCGGACGGAACGGTACGGTTGTGGGAAACCGATCCTGACCGGGCGGCCGAACGGATTTGCGCGGTGACGGCGCCCCGGATCGGCGAGGCCGAGTGGACGGCGAGCCTGCCGGGCCTCGATTACGCGCCGCCCTGCCCGTGACGTTGTCCGGCGTTGTTGTTCGGCGTTGTTGTTCGGCGTTGTTGTTCGGTGGCGGCGCGCGGACACCGAACAACGCGGATCGACTAGACATGCCCTCGGACGGAAACGTCCCCGAGACGTTCATTTCACCGGGGGTCTGAAGGGCTCCTTCAAGGGCACGGGAACCCCGCCTCCCGCCCCTCGAAGGGGCCCTTCAGCGTCGTCGCGTCAGGCCGACGGCAGCCAATCCGGGTTCGAGGCCAGCACCGTGAGCTGCTGCGTCGCCCGCGTCAGCGCCACGTACAGCACCCGCCGCCCGGTCGTCGACTCCGTGACCAGGTCGATCGGCTCCACCAGCACCACGGCGTCGTACTCGAGCCCCTTGGAATCCAGGCTGCCCACGACCTTCAGCCGCTCGTCCGCCTGCTCCGACAGCCAGCCCGAGACCTCCGGCACCCGGTCCATCGCCGTGATGACGCCGACCGTGCCCTCGACCGCGCCCATCAGCTCCTTGACCGCCGCCTGCGTGGCGGCCGCCAGTCCGGTGGCCTCGACCGGGCGGACCTCCGGGACCACGCCGGTCTGCCGGACGGCGACCGGCAGCTCGCCCGCCTCCGCGTGCCCGGCCACCACCTTGGCCGCGAGGTCGAAGATCTCCGCCGAGTTCCGGTAGTTCGTGCGCAGCGTGAACCGCCGCCGGGTCGTCTTGACGCCGAACGCCTGATCGCGCGCCTGGGCCGCCTCCGCCGGGTCCGGCCACGAGCTCTGCACCGGGTCGCCGACCACGGTCCAGCTCGCGTACTTGCCGCGCCGCCCGACCATCCGCCACTGCATCGGCGAAAGGTCCTGCGACTCGTCGACGACCACGTGCGAGTACTCGTCGTAGTGCTCGGGTCGCGTCGGCGCCCCGCCGGAACGCTGCGGCTCCACCTCGATCACCTGGCGGCGCTTGCGCTTCGGCAGCGGCCCGATCAGCACGCGCAGCTCGTCCAGCAGCGCCACGTCCGCGATCGACCAGCCCCGCGACCGGTCCGCGAGGTCCGCGGCCAGCATCGAGATCTCGGCGCGGTTCAGGACGCCCTTCGACACCGAAGCCAGCCGCTTCTCCTCGCCCAGCCACTTGAGGATCTGCGCCGGGTACAGCACGGGCCACCACACCACCAGGAACCGGTGGAAGTCGATCCGCTCGCCGAGGTCGGTGATCAGCTCGGCCCGCTCGAACGGCTTGCCGTCGGCCTTCGCGTACTCCTCGGCCTTCGCCGCCAGCGCGTCGAGCAGCAGCTCCGCCGCCCGGATCCGCGACCGGTTCGGCGGCGCGCCCTGCGTGTGGGCCTTGCGGCGCACCTTCTCCAGCTCGCGCGCGTTCAGCTTGAGGACCTCGCCGCGGTAGACGATCCGCATCTCCTCGGGCGCCTCCGGCGGGGTGTCCCGCAGGGCCCGCAGCAGGATCTTCCGCATCCGCAGCGACCCCTTGATCGCGGCCAGCGGCGCCGCGTCCTGCCGCGTCGCCTCCAAGCCGTCGAGGACTTCGCCGAGCGCGCGCAGCTCGACGTTCGTCTCCCCCATCGAGGGGAGGACGCGCGAGATGTAGCTGGTGAACACGCCCGACGGCCCGATCACGAGGACGCCCGCCCCACCGAGCTGACGGCGGTGGCGGTAGAGCAGGTAGGCCGCGCGGTGCAGGGCGACGGCGGTCTTGCCGGTGCCCGGCCCGCCGGTGATCTCGGTGACGCCGCGCCACGGCGCCCGGATGACCTCGTCCTGCTCCTTCTGGATGGTCGCGACGATGTCGCGCATCTTCTCGCCGCGCGAGCGCCCCAGCGCCGCCATCAGCGCGCCTTCGCCGACGATCTGCATGCCCTCGGGCACGGCGTCGGCGATCAGGACGTCGTCGTCGACGTCGAGGACGTTCTGGCCGGAGCAGCGGATCACGCGCCGCCGCACGACGTCCATCGGCTCCTCCGCCGTGGCCTGGTAGAACGCGGCCGCGGCCGGCGCGCGCCAGTCCGTGACGAGGTTGTCGAACTCCGCGTCGCGGATGCCGAGCCGCCCGACGTAGGTCGGTTCGGCGTCCTCGAGGTGGTCGAGCCGGCCGAACACCAGGCCTTCGTACTCGGCGTCGAGCGTCTGCAGCGTCTGGTTGGCGTGGTAGACCATCATGTCGCGCTCGAACAGCATCGACGCCTGCTCGAAGATGGCCTCGCGCTGCGCGCCCTGGCCGATTTCGTAGCCCTTGGTGCGCATGGCCTCGGCTTGGGCCCGCAGTTCGTCCAGACGGGTGTACACGCGATCGACGTGGGCTTGTTCGATGGCGATCTCGGCCCGTCTGACCCGAGGTTCCGACACGCATGGCTCCTTGACAGCTCTGGATCGCCTCCGAGGGCGAAGAACGACTCTACGCGTCGGGCCCGGCGGGTTCACCAATGTCCCGGCCATCCGTGCGCCGTGTCATGCCGCCACAATCGGGGGGTGACCAGGATCGTGGCCGGGACGGCGGGTGGCCGGCGGCTGAAGGTGCCGCCGAAGGGCACCCGGCCGACGTCGGAACGCGTCCGGGAAGCGCTGTTCAACGCCCTCGAAACGGCGGGGGAGCTCGACGGCGCCCGCGTCCTCGACCTCTACGCGGGGTCCGGCGCGCTCGGCCTCGAAGCGCTTTCGCGCGGCGCGGCGGACGCGTTGTTCGTGGAAGCCGACCGGCGCGCGGTGGAGGTGCTGCGCGGCAACGTCGCGGCGCTGGGCCTGGGCGGCACCGTCCGGGCGGGGCAGGTCGAGGCCGTGGTCGCCGCGCCCGCCCCCGCCGCGTACGACCTCGTGCTGGCCGACCCGCCCTACGCCGTGGACGCGGCCGCGCTCGGCAAGGTGCTGGCGTCGCTGGCCGCGGGCGGCTGGCTGGGCTCGGCCGCGCTCGTCGTGGTCGAACGCGCGGCCCGCGACGGCGAGCCGGACTGGCCGGCCGGCTTCGAGCCCTCGCGCGCGAAGAAGTACGGCGACACCGCGGTCTTCTGGGCCGAATTCACGCCTGTGGCGTGAGCCACGCGGCGGAAACCGGGTGCGGCACGGTAGCGTCCGCGCCATGCGGCGTGCGGTCTGTCCCGGTTCCTACGATCCGGCCACCAACGGGCACTTCGACATCATCGAACGGGCGGCCCAGCTGTTCGACGAGGTCGTCGTCGCGGTGGGGGTCAACAAGAGCAAGAAGGGCCTCTTCGAGATCGAAGAACGCCTCGAGATGCTGCGCGAGATCACCGCGAAGCTGGGCAACGTGCGCGTCGACTCGTGGGAAGGCCTGCTGGTCGACTACTGCCGCGACAACGGCATCGTGGCGATCGCCAAGGGCCTGCGCTCGGTCAGCGACTTCGACTACGAGCTGCAGATGGCGCAGATGAACCGCGAGCTCACCGGTGTCGAGACGCTGCTGATGGCGAACAACCCGGCGTACGGGTTCGTGTCCAGCTCGCTGGTCAAGGAGGTCGCCGCGCTCGGCGGCGACATCGAGCACCTGGTGCCGCCGATCGTCTACGAGCGGCTCACGGAGAAGTTCCCGAAGCTCGGGCGCTGACCCTCCACAAGAGACTTCCCGCAACCCGGGACGCGGGGTTCCCGTCGTTCGGCCCCCTACGTTCGTCGGGACTTGCGGTCCGGGGTGGCGGAGTTCACGTTCCCGCCTTCTGACGATCATCCGATCGGGTTACGGTCCGAAAATGACCAACTACCGATCTCGCCTGGTCGCGGTCCTCTTCGCGCTCCTGGCCACGCTGTCCATGGGGGTCACCGCCGCCGAAGCGGTGACGGCTTCGCCTGCGGTCGTCGCGCAGAACTCCTGCGGCGACCTCTCCGGCTTCACGCACAAGGCGCTTTCGTCGCTGCCGGCGGAGGCGACGACGACGTACAACCTCATCCAGAAGGGTGGCCCGTTCCCGTACCCGAAGAACGACGGAGTCGTCTTCGACAACCGGGAAGGCATCCTCCCGTCCTGCGCGTCGGGCTACTACCACGAGTACACGGTGCCGACCCCGGGTTCGAGCACCCGCGGCACGCGCCGCATCGTGACCGGCTCGGGCGGCGAGTACTTCTACACAGGCGACCACTACGCGACGTTCCAGGTGATCGACGTCGGCGGCGGCTCGACCCACGCCTGCGGCGACCTCTCGGGCCTGGCGAAGATCGGCTACTCGCAGCTGTCGGCCGCGGCCCGCACGGTCGTGGACAACGCCCGGAACGGCACCTCGGCCGGCACGACGTACGAAAACCGCGAAGGCGTGCTCCCGGCCTGCGCGTCCGGCTACTACAAGCTGTTCGCGGTGGGCACGAACGACCGGGTGATCTCGGGCCAGGCCGGCGAGCTGGCCTACACCCCCGACCACTACGCCACCTTCAAGCGGATCGACCTGAACTCCTGATCTCCGGGCACGGCGCCGGGGGAGGACACGCCCGGCGCCGTGCGCTTTCACCGGTTCGGCGCGGGCAACGGGCAGACTGGTCACAGCGACAGGGGATTGGAGTTGCCGTGTACCGGGTTTTCGAGGCGCTCGACGAGCTCGTCACCATCGTCGAGGAGGCGCGCGGCGTCCCGATGACGTCCAGTTGCGTGGTGCCTCGCGGCGACGTGCTCGAACTCCTCGACGACGTCCGCGACGCGCTGCCCGCGGAGGTCGACGACGCCCAGGACGTCCTCGACAAGCGCGACGACCTGATCCACGCCGCCCGCAAGGAGGCCGGGGAAGCGGTCGCGGGCGCGAACGCCGAGGCCGAGCGGACCATCGCCGAAGCGACCGACGAAGCCGAGCGCATCCTGGCCGACGCGCGCGCCCGCGCCGAGCAGATGCTCGCCGACGCCCACGACCAGGCCGACCGCACGGTCGCGGCGGGCCAAGCCGAGTACCAGAACCTCACCGACCGCTCCCGCGCCGAATCCGAGCGCATGATCCAGGCCGGCCGCGACGCCTACGACCGCGCCATCGAGGACGGCCGCGCGGAGCAGTCCCGCCTGGTCGCGCAGACCGAGGTCGTCCAGGCCGCGCACGCCGAGTCGGCCCGCATCGTCGACGAGGCCCACGCGGAGGCCGACCGCCAGCGCCAGGACTGCGACGCCTACGTGGATGGCAAGCTGGCGGAGTTCTCGGAGCTGCTGGCGACGACGCTGCGGACCGTGGACTCGGGCCGCAACCACCTGCGCTCCCCGGCGAACCTCCCGACCGGCGGCGGCCGCCCTACGCTGTACGACTACCAGGTGTGACCGGCCTCTCGACGGCCGCCGCGCCTCGCTCCCGCTGACGTGAATGACTCATTCCTGTCGTCCGGCGACAGGAATGAGTCATTCACTACGTCCGGGCGAGCCGCCCCGCACCCGCCGATGACGTCCCAGCTCAAGAGCGGTGGCACCCGGTGCGTACCCTGGACTGGATGTCCGAGAACAAGACCCCCCAGCTCGACGACCGCAGCCCGTGGGTGATCGACACCCGTGAGCTCGGCCGTCACGCCGGCCTCAGCCGCGCCCTGACGCGCAGCGTGCCGGTGGAGACGCCGCTCGGCGTCCCCGACGTCATCACCATCGAAGCCGGCTCCGGGCTGAAGCTCGACCTGCTGCTCGAGTCCGTCGTCGAAGGCGTCCTGGTCAGCGGCACCGCGACGGCCGTCGCGAAGGGCACCTGCGCCCGCTGCCTCGACCCGCTGACCGAGGAGGTCGAGGTCGAGGTCCAGGAGCTGTTCGCCTACCCGGGGTCGGCCACCGAGGAGACCACCGACGAGGACGAGATCCCCCGCCTGGTCGACGACCGGATCGACCTCGAGCCCATCGTCCGCGACGCGATCGTGCTGGCCCTGCCGCTGGCCCCGCTGTGCACCGAAGACTGCGCCGGGCTGTGCATCGACTGCGGCGTCAAGTGGGCCGATCTCGAGCCCGGACACGGGCATGAGAAGATAGACCCTCGGTGGGCCGCACTGGTCGAGCGCTTCGACGAGAATGCGGGCGAAAAGCCTGCGCCGGGTCCCGCTGAGCAAGCCTGACGAGCGACCCAGCTCGTTGCGGAGGAAGTTCGCTCGCACCGCGAGCAGACCGTCTTAAGGAGATCTACTCGTGGCCGTCCCGAAGCGGAAGATGTCGCGATCCAACACGCGCTCCCGCCGCAGCCAGTGGAAGGCGGCTCCGGTGCAGCTGGTGCCCTGCTCCAACCGCGCCTGCAAGCAGCCGAAGCTCCAGCACATCGCGTGCCCGTCGTGCGGCCAGCACAACGGTCGCCAGGTCGTCGAGCCCGCCTGATCGGGTAGCCGACATGGGGGGCAAGACGCCCGGGGGACCACCAGCCGACACGGCGCCGTTGCTCGAAGCGCTCGGGGTCACACTCGACCCCGAGCTGCTCGGGCTGTCGCTGACCCATCGCTCGTACGCGTACGAGAACGGGGGCCTGCCGCCGAACGAGCGGCTGGAGTTCCTCGGTGACGCCGTGCTCGGCCTGGTCGTCACCGATCACCTGTACAACACGCATCCCGACCTGCCCGAAGGTCAGCTCGCGAAGCTCCGCGCCAGCGTCGTCAACATGCACGCGCTGGCCCGGGTCGCGCGCGGGCTCGGCGAGGGCGGGCTCGGGGCGCACCTGCTGCTCGGCAAGGGCGAAGAGCTCACCGGCGGCCGGGACAAGGCGAGCATCCTCGCCGACGGCCTGGAGGCGGTGATCGGTGCGACGTACCTCGCGCACGGCATCGAGATCGCCCGCAAGCTCGTGCACCACCTCTTCGACGGCTTGCTCGCCGAAGCGCCGCTGCGCGGGGCCGGGCTCGACTGGAAGACGAGCCTGCAGGAGCTGACCGCTTCGGCCGGTCTCGGCGTGCCCGAGTACAAGGTCGAGGACACCGGGCCGGACCACCGCAAGGAGTTCACGGCCACGGTGCTGGTCGCTTCGCGTCCGCTGGGCGACGGCTCGGGGTCGACGAAGAAGGAAGCGGAGCAGAAGGCCGCCGAGACGGCGTGGCGTTCGCTGTCCGCCGAACTCGAAGCGCAGAAGAAGGACGACCCGGAGTCCTGATCACCGGGAACTTTCGTTGACGGTTCCGCCCGCCACTCAGTAGCGTGATGATCATCCGCCGCGCTTGCAACCACTGAGAGGTAGGGCGGATGCGTCTTTTCTTGGTTCCCCTGATCGGGGCGGCGCTCGTCGTCGTCCCCGGGCCGGCCGCTTCGGCCGCGCCGATCCGCGTCACATCGCTGTCGGCCCTGCAGTCCGCGCTGGACAAGGCGAATCCCGGCGACACGATCACGCTCGCCGACGGCTCGTACGCGGCGGGCTCGACGCTCTCGATCAAGCGGTCCGGCACGAGTGCCGCGCCCGTGACCGTCGCCGCCGAGCACACCGGCCAGGCCACCATCACCGGCTCGAAGACGTTCGCCTTCGCGAGCGGCGTCTCGAACGTGGTGCTGCGGGGGTTCAAGTTCCGGGGCGGCGCCGCGCTGACCGTGCCGGCCGGCGCGGCGAACAACCGCCTGACCCGCAACGACTTCCAGCTCACGACGGGCGGGAACTGGGTGACGGTCAGCGGCGACGACACCGTGCTCGACCGCAACGTCTTCCAGAACCGCACCAGCCAGGGCGTGTTCCTGCAGATCCTCGGGCCGTCCGGCGGCATGGCGAAGCACGTCCACGTGCACCACAACTACTTCTACAACCACCAGTTCAGCGGCTCGAACGGCGGCGAGTCGATCCGGCTCGGGCTCAGCGACCGCCAGTCGTACACCGCGAACGCGCTGATCGAGAACAACCTCTTCGAGAAGGCGGACGGCGACAGCGAGGCCATCTCCGTCAAGTCGTCCGACAACGTCGTGCGGTACAACACGATCCGCGACAGCAAGGGCTACATCGTGCTGCGGCACGGCAACCGCAGCGTCGTCGAGGGCAACCTCCTGTTCGGCTCGGGCATCCGGTTCCACGGCAACGACCACAAGATCGTGAACAACTACGTCGCCAACAGCGGTGACCGCGCGATCGTGTTCGGCTCCGGGGACGAAGCCGACAGCGGGCCGTCGAGCAAGCTGCACGACCGCCCGGACCGCGTCACGGTCGCGTACAACACGGTGCTGGGGTCGAACAGCGTGATCGACGGCGACGGCGGCGACTTCAAGCCGAAGGACTGCGTGGTCGCGGACAACATCGTGAAGGGGACGTCCGGCGCGCTGGTGACGCTGCCGAGCGGGTCCACGGTGAAGTACGAGGGCAACATCACCTCCGGTGGCACCGCGGGCATCCCGTCGCGGTCGGTGGACCCGAAGCTGGTCAAGGACGCGGCCGGGCTGTACCGGCTGGCGGCCGGGAGCCCGGCGATCGACGCGGGGGTGGGCTCGTACCCGTCGGCGGCGAAGGACTTCGACCTGCAGGCCCGCGGCGGCGCCTACGACGTCGGCGCCGACGAGTACTTCGCGTCCGGGGCGACCCGGGTTCCGCTGACGAAGGCCGACGTCGGACCCACCGCCCCATAAACTGTCGTACCCGGCGGGCACAATGAACGCATGCCCGAACTCCCCGAGGTCGAAGTCGTCCGCCTGGGCCTGCAGGCGCACGTCGCGGGCCGGACCATCCGCGAGGCGAAGGTCCTGCACCCGCGCGCCATCCGGCGGCACGCGCTGGGTGCGGAGGACTTCACGCGGCGGCTGAGCGGCACCCGCGTCGAGGCGGCGCGGCGCCGCGGCAAGTACCTGTGGCTCGAGCTTTCGGACAAGGAGGCGCTGCTGGCGCACCTCGGGATGAGCGGGCAGATGCTCGTCCAGCCCGAGGGCGCGCCGGACGAGAAGCACCTGCGCGTCCGGCTGCGCTTCGACGACGACGGGCCGGAGCTGCGCTTCGTCGACCAGCGGACGTTCGGCGGCCTGGCCCTCGACGACCTCAACGACGTGCTGCTCCCGGACACGATCGCGCACATCGCCCGCGACCCGATGGACCCGGCGTTCGACCTCGACGCGGCGGTGCGCGCGCTGAAGTCCCGGCGCACGGAGGTCAAGCGCGCCCTGCTCGACCAGACCCTGGTGTCGGGCATCGGCAACATCTACGCGGACGAGGCGCTGTGGCGCGCGCGGCTCCACTGGGCCCGCCCGACCGAGAAGCTGACCACGGCGAAGGTTCGCGAGCTGCTGTCCGCGGCCTCGGACGTGATGAACGCGGCCCTGGGCGCGGGCGGGACGTCGTTCGACGCGCTGTACGTGAACGTGAACGGGCAGTCCGGCTACTTCGACCGGTCCCTGGACGCGTACGGCCAGGAAGGCCTGCCGTGCCACCGCTGCGGCACGGCGATCCGGCGGGAGCCGTTCATGAACCGGTCGTCGTTCTCCTGCCCCCGGTGCCAGCCACGGCCCCGCATCAAACTTGCGTAGATCAATGGTGTTTGCCTTTCAGCTAAGATGAATACGCCTGGCAGCTGAGGGAGAGCATCGTGGTCAAGGAGCCCGGAAAGTCGACGCTGGCCGACAAGATCGACCGGCTGTTCCACGTGGTCCGCAGGCCCGATCGGGAGCCGTACAGCAACGAAGAGGTCGCGAAGGCCTGCCGCGAGGCGACCGGCGAGAGCTTTTCGACGACGTACCTCTGGCAGCTGCGCACGGGCCGCCGCGACAACCCGACCAAGCGCCACCTCGAAGCACTCGCGCGCTTCTTCGGCGTGCCCCCGGCGTACTTCTTCGACGACGAGCAGAGCAAGAAGATCGCGGAGGAGCTGGCCCTGCTGGGCGCACTGCGCGACGCGGGCGTCCGCGACCTGGCCCTGCGCGCGGTGACCCTGTCGGCCGACGGCCTCGACACGATCAGCGACATGATCGACGCGATAGCCCGGAGGGAGGCCGGCCGCGGCGGCGCGAAGAAGGAGAGCTGAGGTGCCTGGCGCGCGCAGGGGAGCAGGGGGTTCGCCCGGGCTGAACGAGCCGGCCTCGGGATCGGGCCGGCGTGGGCACCTGCCGCTCGGGCCGCTGGATCGGCCGGGAGCTGCAGCGCCCGCCGGGGCAGCCCGCGGAGAACCTCATGCGCTCGGGCCGTTGAGTCGGCCGGGAGCTGCAGCGTCCGCCGGGGCGAGCCGCCGAGAACCTCTTCCGCGCGAAGCCCCGGACCACTCCGGCACCACTCCGCGAGCGAGCCGCGACCAGCCGCCGTTCCCGGGAGCCGGTCCGTGGGATAGCGTCGCGCCGGGCGGACTGGGCCGTCCGGGTGTCCGATTCGCCGAGGCGGAACCCTGCCCGGAAACCGCGCGTCCGAAGGTGATCCGGCCGCGTATCCCCGCGGGGTCCGCCGCGTTGAACCGGCTGGAGCCGTTCGTGCGGGGCGTGGTGGAGGAGGCCTGAAAGTGCGGCAACCATCCTTGCGGCGGCGGCCGGGGCGTGCGTTGTGGCTGCGGGCCCGGCGAGTCGCCGATGCCGTCAGCCTGCCCGAGCCGTTCGACGCCGAGGCGTTCGTCGCCGGGCTGGCGGCCGAACGCGGGCGGCCCATCGAGCTCATGCCGGTCAGCGCGCCGGAAGGCGCGCCCTGCGGGTTGCTGATGAGCACCGAACGCGCCGACTACATCCTCTACCCGACCGACACGACCGCCCTGCACCGGCGGCACATCCTGCTGCACGAGGTCGGGCACCTCCTGTGCGGCCACGTCGGTTCCGACGCCGGCGCCGACGGGGTGGCCATCGACGCCGCCGCCGGGCGTCAGCTGATGCCGCACCTCTCGCCCGAGCTGGTGCGGCGGGTGCTCGGGCGGACCACCTACAGCGAGGTCGAGGAACAGGAAGCGGAGCTGGTCGCCAGCCTGCTCGCGCAGCGCGTGGTGCGGCCGGAGGAGCGGCGCGAGCCGGCTGCCGACGTGCCCGAAGGCGTGCGGCGCTTCGACTCGCTGTTCGGGCGGTCGCGCCGCCGTTCGCCGTGATCGAGACCTTGGCCTACCTGCTGTGCGTGGTGGCCTTCGCCGGGTTCGGGTACAAGCTCATCGAGGCGCGCCGCAGCCAGCCGGTGCGGACGATGTGGTTCCTCGCCGGGTTCGGCATCTGCATCGCCGCCGGCATCATGGTGCTGACGCCGGCGATGGCCGCGCTCGTCGGCCCGGGCCCGGTGGGCGAGTGGATCCTCAGCCTGGCCGGCGACGAGCTGAAGCTGGGTGCGATCGGGTTCGCCGTCGCCTTCACGCAGTCGGTGTGGCGCGGCGAAGGCGCCCGCCTGGCGCCGCACGCGCTGTTCACCGGCGCGACGATGGTGCTGCTCGCGGTGTGTTTCACGCTGTCGGAGCCGCGCCGCGTCGGCGACGACACCGTGTTCTCGCCCGCGGCGCTGCCGTTCGCGCTCGCCGACAAGGTGTTGTTCCTGCTGTACAGCCTGATCAGCCTCGGGCTGCTGTTCGCGGTGTTCGTCCGCAGCGCGCGGCACGCGGAGCCGGGACCGCTGCGCGCCGGCCTGTGGCTGCTGGTCGTCGGCGTGGGCGCGGCGTTCGCGTGGACGTTCTGGGACGTCGACGACGTCCGCCGGCTCGCCCAGAGCGCCCGCATCGGCGCCCGCGAGGACCTGCCGTCCTCGGTCCTCGCCGCGGCGACGATCGGTTTCGTGACGGCGGGCGCGACGCTCAGCGCGTGGTCACCGGCGGTCTCGTCGGTGGTCGGCCGCGTCCGGGCGTACCGCGCGTACCGCCGCATCGAGCCACTGTGGACGGCCGTGCGCACGGCCGTCCCGGGCATCGTCCTGGACCCGGACCGCGAACTGGCGGGCGGCCCGGAGTTCGCGCTGTACCGCAGGGTCATCGAAATCCGCGACGGCCACCTGGCCCTGCGCGCCCACTTCGACCCGGACCTGCCGGCCCGAGCCGAGCAAGCGGCCCGCACCGAGGGAGTGCGCGAAGCGGACCTGCCGGCCACGATCGAGGCGGTGACCCTCGCGGCGGCGATCGAGGCAGGCCGGGCGGGCCGGCGCTTCGACCAGGCGAAGACAACGCCCGACGACCAGCCCGGCGTGGAGGCGGACGTCGCGGCGGAGGCGGCTTGGCTGGTCCAGGTCAGCCGGGCGTGGCAGCGTCACGCGGTGGTGTCCCGGGTCCGCGAGGCCACCCACGGCTAGGGCGTGTCTCCTCGTCATCCGGCCCCTCGGGCCGAGAATGGGCGAATGGTGGCACGGCCGACGGCTCGGGTGCTGACGTTGCTCGAGTTGCTGCAGTCCGGTGGCACCCGTACCGCTGCTGAGCTGGCCGAGCGGCTGAACGTGGACGGGCGCACGGTGCGCCGTTACGTGGAGCACCTGCGCGACCTCGGCATTCCGGTGGATTCCGCGCGTGGTCGCTACGGCGGTTACCGGCTGGCGCGCCACTACCGGATGCCTCCGCTGATGCTCACCGACGAGGAAGCACTGGCGGTCGTCTGGGGGCTGCTGCTGACGGGACGGCCGGGGTCCGGTCCGGCCTCGATCGGTGACGTGGAGGCCGCCACCTCGAAGGTGCGCCGGGTACTGCCCCCGGCCCTGGCCCGGCAGATCGACGCGGTGGTCGAAACCGTGAACTTCACCGGCGAGCGCACCGCGGGCGGTGAGGAGGCAAGCGCGAGAGTGCTTCTCGGACTGGCGCAGGCTGCGAGGGACCGGCGTCCGATCGCCTTCGACTACCTGCCGCGGGACGGACGGGCACGGTCACGCACCGTTCACCCGCACGGCATCGTCGCTCTGCACGGGCTGCTCTACCTCACCGGCCACGACGTCGGGCGCCGGGCGGAGCGGACGTTCCGCCTGGACCGCATCGCCGGCCTGCGCCTGCTGGAGGGCACGTTCGAAGTGCCGGACGACCTGAACCCGGTGCGGCGGGTGGTGGGCCCGCTCGCGCCGGGTCCCGGGCGACATGAGGTGTCGGTGCTCGTCGACGCGGACGCACCGCAGGTGCGAGCGTTGTTCCCGGAGACGCTGGCGTCGGTCGAACCGGTGGCCGGCGTCGCCGGAGAGGGTCACTGGCTGAGGATTTTCGTCCGTGCGGAACGGCTGGAATGGGTCGCGGGAAGATTGGCCGCTCTCGATCGGCCGTTCGTCATCGAGGAACCCGAAGCGCTGCACGAGGTCGTGGCCGCGCTGAGACAGAAGCTGATCGCGGCCGTCGATCCCGGCGGCGACCCAGGCTAGGACTCCTCGCCGGCGGGCGGCGGCATCTTGGGTGTCCGGTTCTGCTGCAGTTGCTGCGCCTGCGGGGTGACCGGCGTGTAGAGGTTGACGAGTGACCCTTCGGGGTCGCGGATCAGCACGGACAGGTTGCCCCAGGGCATCAACGTCGGCGCCTGCACGACGTCGAGGTCATCGCCGAGTTCGGTCTTCATCCGGGCGAGCAGGGATTCGACGTCCGCCACGACGAACTCGACGATGGAGGTGCGGTTGGCGCCCGCCCGCGGTGGGTTGTCCGTGATGAAAGCGACCCGCTCCGGCGCGCTGAGCGCGAACGTCGCGGACGGTGTCACGAGCTCGACGAAGTCGTCGGTCAGGTACTGCGGGGTGGCGCCGGTGAGGACCTCGTAGAAACGGACGAGGCGCGGTAGGTCGTCGGTGATCACGCGGACGGAGGCCAGCTGGACGGTGTTCGTTGTCATGATCGCGAAGCTATCCGGAATACCGGGCACAACCTGTCCGGATCAGCGACGGGCCCCCTTGACCGTCACCCTCAGCGTGTACACCGAGCTCGACGCCGTGATGAACAGCTCGTTCCCCCGTGCGCCGCCGAACGTCAGGTTCGAGCAGATCTCCGGGATCCGCAGTTTGCCGATCCGCGTACCGTCCGGGTCGAAGCAGTGCAGGCCGTCGTGCGCGGCCGCCCAGACGCGGCCGTCGGCGTCGAGGCGCACGCCGTCGAAGCCGCCGCTGTCGCTGGTCGCGAAGATCTCGCCGCCGGTCAGCGTTCCGTTGTCGCGGACCGAGAACACCCTGAGGTGACTGGGATCCTGGCGGGTGTCCGCGATGTACAACAGCGATTCGTCCGCCGAAAACGCCAGCCCGTTCGGGCGCGAGAAGTCGTCCGCGACGATCCGGACCTCGCCCGACGGGGCCACGCGGTACACGTGGCAGCCGCCGATTTCGCTCTCCGCCTGGTACCCCTCGTAGTCGCTGTCGATGCCGTAACTCGGATCGGTGAACCAGATTGACCCGTCCGAGTGCTCGACGACGTCGTTCGGGCTGTTCAGCCGCTTCCCCTCGAACTCCGCCGCCAGCACCGTGATCGAGCCGTCGTGCTCCGTGCGCGTCACGCGGCGAAGGCCCTGCTCGCAGCTGATCAGCCTTCCGTGGCGGTCGACGGTGTGCCCGTTCGCGTAGTTGGACGGCTGCCGGAAGACCCCGACCCGGCCCGTGGTCTCGTCCCAGCGCAGGGTGCGGTCGTTGGGGATGTCGCTGAACACCAGGTAGCGCCCGGCCGGGAAGTACGCCGGCCCCTCGGTCCAGCGGCAGCCGGTGTGCAGGCGCTGCGTCCACTCGTCGCCGTTGACGCGCTCGAACCGCTCGTCCAGCACCTCGAACTCGGTCTTGATCAGATCCATCGGTACCCCCTTCGGCTGAAATCCCACGATAAGCGTGGAGGCCGGCAAGCGGCTGACACGCCCGGATGGCCCTCCGCCTTGCGCACTACTGCGCAATGCGTGGTACCTTCCCAAGCGTAAGACTGGAGGGTGCAGTGGAGATCAGTCAGCTGCTCAAAGGGGTGCTCGACCTCGCCGTCCTGGCGGTGCTCCGCGAGGAAGACGGCTACGGGTACGACGTCCTGCGAAGACTCCGGGCCGCGGGCCTGGACGAAGTGGGGGACGCGTCGGTGTACGGGACGCTGCGCAGGCTGTACAAGGCCGGCCTGCTCACTTCGTACGTGGTGCCCAGTGAAGAGGGCCCGCACCGCAAGTACTACAGCCTGAACGAGCCGGGCCGGGTCCGGCTCGCGGAGTCGGGCAAGACCTGGCAGAGCTTCGCCGTGACGATGAACGTGCTTTTGGGAGAGGCAGCATGAGCGAGAAGCCGACCGCCGTGCGGGTGTATCTGGCGCGGGTCCGCACCGCGCTCGCCGACCTGCCCGCGAGCGAGATCGAAGAGATCCTCGAGGACGTCCGCCCGCACCTGGCGGAGCTGGAGGCCGAACTCGGGGAGAGCGCCCGCGTCGAGGCGCTGATCGAACGGCTCGGGACGCCCGAGAGCTACGCCGCCGAGCTGCGCGCGTCCGGCGGGTACCCGCCGGCGGGGGAGGGCGCGACGCAGGTGCTCGCGACGGCGGCCGCGCCCAGCCTGGCGAAGCCGCGGATCGCGTTGTGGGGCCTGGTGCTCTGCGCGATCGGGCTCGCGCTGCTGGCGTTCGGCGCCGCGATCAGCGTCGACCCCGACGTGCTCCTGGGGATGCTGTTGTTCCTGCCGGTGTTCCTGATCAGCCTCGCGCTGCTGCTGCGCGGCGGGGTCGAGCCGGTGCTGGCGCTGCCGGAGGTCGGCTGGCTTCGGGGCGCGCTGGCGAAGGGGCGCGAGCAGGACGACACCGGGAAGGTGCTGCGCTGGCTGGGCTCGATGAAGCCGGCGTGGTGGGTGCTGTGCGCCGTGGTGCTGCTCGGCTTCGGCGTCCTGCTGATGATGCGGCAGCGGAGCGCGGTGCTGCTGCTGCCGTTCCTGCTGGTGGCCGGGGCCGCGATCGTCTGGGCCGGCCCGCGGGTGCGCGGCGACCGGCGGCTGCTGTGGCTGGCCGTGCCGGTCTCGGCGTTCGTCGTCGGCGGCGCGCTCGGCGGGTTCGGGGCCGCGGTCGACCTCATCTCGAACCGGTACTCCCCGTCGCAGTCGGCGTCGTACTACCCCTCGTCGTCCGACCGCTACGGCAACGAGCAGCTCACCTACGGCGGCCAGGAGGTGGAGAACGTCTACGCGTTCGACGCCGAGGGCAAGCCGCTCACCGAGGTCTACCTCTACGACGAGCAGGGCCGCCCGCTCGCGCTGACCCGCTACGGCTGCGAACGCTCGAGCGGCACCAAGCAGAAGATCGGCGAGGACAACCGGTTCCCGCGGCCGAAGATCGAGCAGGGCGTGACCGACAGCGAAGGCAACTACAACGGCTACAACGGATATCGCTCCGCCTGCCGCGAGAACGCCGGGGTGCCGTTCAGCGCCGCCATCCCGAAGGTGACGGTCCCGCCGTCGCCGCCCACCATTTCTTCGTCCGCGCCGGCCACGCCGACGCCGACGAAGTAAGGGGGAACGAACGCCGGGAGCACGGGTCGGGGCCCGCTCCCGGCGTTCACCCGATCCGAACGCGCCGGAAACTTCCCGCGTACCTCGGGCGTGCTGGACTGGGCGGGTGCTCTCGGACGCCTTCGCCCCGCGGACCCGGGTGGTCCACGGGTACGAGCGTGCCTACCGGATGGCCGGGCGCGGCCCGGCGGTGCTGTTCCTGCACGGGATCGGCGACGACTCGTCGACGTGGCTGGGACTGCTGACGGCGCTGGCCGACGACTTCACGGTCATCGCGCCCGACCTGCTCGGCCACGGCTTCTCGGCGAAACCGCGCGCGGACTACTCGGTCGCGGCGTACGCGTGCGGCATGCGCGACCTGCTGACGACGCTCGACGTCGACCGCGTGACGGTGGTCGGGCACTCCCTCGGCGGCGGCGTCGCGATGCAGTTCGCCTACCAGTTCCCGGAACGCTGCGAACGCCTGGTGCTGGTCGGCTCGGGCGGCGTCGGCGCGAGCGTCCACCCCCTGCTGCGCCTGGCGGCGGCGCCGGGCGCGGGGCTGGTGCTGCCCCTGCTGGGCGCGCGGCCGGCGTTGCCGGTGCTGCGCGGGCTCGCCGAGCTGCTGCGGATCTCCGAGGACCTCGACTACGTCGTCGCGCGCTACCTCCGCCTGGTCGAGCCGGGCACGCGGTCGGCGTTCCTGCGGACGCTGCGCTCGGTCGTCGACTGGCGTGGGCAGGTGGTCAACATGCTGGACCGCTGCTACCTGACCGAGGGCATCCCGACGCTGCTCGTGTGGGGGACGGCCGACCGGGTGGTGCCGAGCGGCCACGCCCTGCGCGCACACCGGGCGATGCCGGGCAGCCGGCTGGTGCTGTTCGAGGGGGCCGGGCACTTCCCGCACCGATCGGATCCCGAGCGGTTCGCGGAGGTCCTGCGCGAGTTCCTGGCGGACACCCCGGCGGCGAGTTACGACCGGGCCCGGTGGGGCGACCTGCTGAGGGCGGGACGGCCGGCCGGGACACCGGATCCTGCGGTGGCGCCGGACACGGCGGTGTCGTCGGGGACCTGAGCAGCCCCCGTTTTCCACGCTACCGGCGGGCACCGACAGTTCCGGGTGACCGGCTCGGCGGCGACCTCCCGACCGGCGCGCGACGGCCCTGGTGTGGACAGCACGAGGCCGTCTCGGGGCGCCGGCGCAACCGCCGGGCGGCGGACCACACCCACTCGGGCGGGCCCGGCGAACACCCAGCGCGCGAGACCCACCGGGCGCCGGGCAGCACGAAGGCCGCCTCCGGGGCTCCGGAAGCGGCCTTCGATCTTCAGCGAATCAGCGAATCAGCGGCTCAGCGGCGTCAGTGACCGAACGCGCTGCGCGCCGCCAGGTCGGCCAGCAGGGCGCGGCCCTTCTCGGCGTTGCGCGGCTGGGACAGCACGTCGTACCGGCGCGCCACCAGCTGGCTCTGCGAGACGAACCCGCGCTTGTTCCGGTTCACCGCGTAACCCAACGCGCCGAACAGCAGGTTGAACCCGAGGCCCGCGACAAGGCCGATGACGATCGGGACCAGGCCCGCGCCCGGGTTCAGCAGGCTCAGGACCAGGCCGAGGAACAGGCCGAACATCGCTCCGGACGTCGCCGCGCTGCCGAGGACCTTGCCCCACGACATCTTGCCCGCGATGCGCTCGACGAGCATCGGCTCGACGCCCACGATCGTGACGTCGGTGACCGGGAAGTCCGCGCCCGCGAGGTGGTCGACCGCGCGCTGCGCCTGCTCGTAGGACTCGTACGAACCGATCGGCCAGCCGGTGGGCAGGGTCGGCAGCTGGGGCCGCGCCTGCTGCTGTCCGATCGTGCCTTGCTGCGTGAATGCTGTGGTCATCGATCTCACCTCTCTTGCCCCGTACAACGTGTGAGTATCCCCGTTTCCTCCCGCCGGCACGAATTCACAGACTCTTCTCAGCCGGGCATCACGGACAAACCGGCGCCCACGTCAATGGCTCAAGAAAATACCTTTGTTCCGGTTGACCCGCCGGAGCTCACCGGGTAGGAAGAACCGGCAAAGGATTCATACCAAACCTTTGGGGCGACCGATGGCACGCAGACGAGGCATGCTCACGCTCGACGAACTCCGCGCGCGCGTGGACGCGGGCACGATCGACACCGTGCTCGTCGCGCTCACGGACATGCAGGGACGGCTGCAGGGCAAGCGCTGCTCGGCGGAGTACTTCCTCGACGAGGTCGTCGCGCACGCCACCGAGGCCTGCAACTACCTCCTCGCCGTCGACGTCGACATGAACACCGTCGACGGCTACGCGCTCTCGTCGTGGGAGAGCGGCTACGGCGACTTCGTGCTGCGCCCCGACCTCGAAACCCTGCGCGAGGTCCCGTGGCAGGAAGGCACCGCGCTGGTGCTCGCCGACGTCGAGCGCGTGCAGGGCGGGCCGGTCGCCGTGTCGCCGCGGCAGATCCTGCGCCGTCAGCTCGACCGGCTCGCCGAGCGCGGGCTCGCCGCCTTCGTCGGCACCGAACTCGAGTTCATCGTCTTCGACGACAGCTACGAAGCCGCGTGGGACAAGCGCTACCAGCGGCTCAAGCCCGCCAACCAGTACAACGTGGACTATTCGATGCTCGGCACCGCGCGCCTGGAGCCGCTGCTGCGCCGCATCCGCAACGACATGGCCGGCGCCGGGCTCTACCCGGAGTCCGCGAAGGGCGAGTGCAACCCCGGCCAGCAGGAGATCGCCTTCCGCTACACCGACGCGTTGAGCACCTGCGACAACCACAGCGTCTACAAGAACGGCGCCAAGGAGATCGCCGCGCAGGAGGGCAAGAGCCTCACCTTCATGGCGAAGTACAACGAGCGCGAGGGCAACTCCTGCCACATCCACATCAGCCTGCGCTCGACCGAGGGCCGCGCCGTCCTGGCGGGGGACGGAGAGCACGGCTTCTCGAAGCTGATGGAGCACTTCCTCGCCGGCCAGCTCGCCGCGCTGCACGAGCTGACGTACTTCTTCGCGCCGAACATCAACTCCTACAAGCGGTTCGTGCCGGGCAGCTTCGCGCCGACCGCGATCGCCTGGGGCACCGACAACCGGACCTGCGCGCTGCGCGTCGTCGGGCACGGCGAATCGCTGCGCGTCGAGAACCGGGTGCCGGGCGGGGACGTCAACCCGTACCTGGCCGTCGCCGCGCTGATCGCCGCGGGCCTCCACGGCATCGAGAACGAGCTGGAGCTCGAAGAACCGTTCGTCGGCAATGCCTACAACTCCGACCGCGGCACCGTCCCGACGACGCTGCCCGAGGCCGCCGCGGCCCTGGCGGGCAGCGACCTGGCGCGCGAAGCGTTCGGCGAGGACGTCGTCGAGCACTACCTGAACGCGGCGAAGATCGAGGTGGACGCCTACAACGCCGCCGTCACCGACTGGGAGCTCGTCCGTGGCTTCGAACGCCTCTAAACCGGTCATCGGCCTCACCAGCTACCTCGAACCCGCGAAGTTCCTGGTCTGGGAGACCGAAGCCGCGCTGCTGCACCGGGTCTACGTCGACTGCGTCGTCGCGGCCGGCGGCATCCCGGTGCTGCTACCCCCGGTCTCCGACGCGCACGAGCGACTGGTGTCCACTGTGGACGGGCTGGTGCTCACCGGCGGCGCCGACGTCGAGCCGGCGCGCTACGGCCAGGAAAAGCACCCGACGACCTACACCCGGCCGGACCGCGACGCCTTCGAGTTCGGGCTGTTCGACGCCGCGCGCAGGGCGGGCAAGCCCGTGCTCGGCGTGTGCCGCGGCCTGCAGGTGATGAGTGTCGCCCTCGGCGGCACCCTGGTCCAGCACCTGCCGGAAGCGGCGGGGACCGCCGAGCACCAGCCCGCGCCCGCGACGTTCGGCCGGGGCACCGTCACCCTCGCCGAGGGGAGCCGGGCGGCGGCGATCCTCGGGCCCGAGACCAAGACGCTCTGCTACCACCACCAGGCGATCGACCGGCTCGGCGCCGGCCTGGAACCGGTCGGCTGGGCCGCCGACGGCACGATCGAAGCCGCCGAGGTGCCGGGGGAGTTCACCCTGGGCGTCCAGTGGCACCCCGAGCAGGACAGCGACGACGTCCGGCTGTTCGCCGCGCTCGTCGAAGCGACCGAGGAGAGGGCATGACCAGCACCTTCGACGTTCTCAACCCGGCCACCGAGGAGGTGGTGCGGACCGTCCCGCTGACCAGCGCCGAGGAGACCGACGCGGCGATCGCGCGCGCTCAGGCGGCGTTCCCGGCGTGGCGTGACGTCACCCCTGGCGACCGCGCGCGGCTGCTGCGCCGCTTCGCCGACGCCGTCGAGGCCGACATCGAGAACCTCGCGCGGCTGGAGGTCGAGAACTCCGGGCACACCATCGGCAACGCGCGCTGGGAGGCGGGCAACGTCCGCGACGTCCTCAACTACTACTCCGCCACGCCGGAACGCCTGATCGGCAAGCAGATCCCGGTGCCGGGCGGCGTCAACGTCACGTTCCAGGAGCCGCTCGGCGTCGTCGGCGTGATCGTGCCGTGGAACTTCCCGATGCCGATCGCCGGCTGGGGCTTCGCGCCCGCGCTCGCCGCCGGCAACACCGTCGTCCTCAAGCCCGCCGAGCTGACGCCGTTGACCGCGATCCGGCTCGGCGAGCTGGCGCGCGAGGCCGGCCTCCCGGCGGACGTCTTCCAGGTGCTGCCCGGCAAGGGATCCGTTGTCGGGCAACGGTTCGTGGACCACCCGGCCGTGCGCAAGGTCGTCTTCACCGGTTCCACCGAGGTCGGCAAGCAGATCATGGCCGGCTGCGCGGCCCAGGTGAAGCGCGTGACGCTGGAGCTCGGCGGCAAGAACGCCAACATCGTCTTCGCCGACTCCGACCTGGAGAAGGCCGCGGCGACCGCGCCCTACGGCGTCTTCGACAACGCGGGCCAGGACTGCTGCGCCCGGTCGCTGATCCTGGTGCAGGCGAGCGCGTACGACCGCTTCATGGAACTGCTGGAACCCGCGGTGCACGGCGTCGTCGTCGGCGACCCCGGCGACGAGAAGACCGAGATGGGGCCGCTGATCTCGGCCGCGCACCGCGAAAAGGTCGCGTCCTACGTGCCCGGCGACGCGCCCGTCGCGTTCCGCGGGAGCGCGCCGGACGGCCCCGGCTACTGGTTCCCGCCGACCGTCCTCACCCCGCCCGACCTGCGGTACCCCGCCGCGGCGGAGGAGGTGTTCGGCCCGGTCGTCGCCGTCGTCCCGTTCGCGGAGGAAGCCGACGCGGTCCGGCTGGCCAACTCGACCGAGTACGGCCTGTCCGGGTCCATCTGGACCCGCGACGCGGGCCGCGCGTTCCGGGTGGCGCGCGGCGTCGAAGCCGGCAACCTCTCGGTCAACTCGCACTCTTCGGTGCGCTACTGGACGCCGTTCGGCGGGTTCAAGCAGTCCGGCCTCGGCCGCGAGCTGGGCCCCGACGCCGCGGCGGCGTTCACCGAAACCAAGAACGTCTTTCTGAGCACGGAGGAGTAATGGTCCAGCGTTTCGAAGGCCGCGTGGCGGTCATCACCGGCGGCGCGAGCGGCATCGGCCTCGCCTCGGCCCGCCGCCTGGCGAGCGAAGGGGCGAAGGTCGTCATCGCGGACCTGACCCCCGCCGAAGGCAAGGCGGTCGCCGACGAGATCGGCGGCGCGTTCATCCAGACCGACGTCACCGACGCCGAACAGGTCGAGAACCTGTTCCAGAGCACGGTCGAGCAGTTCGGCTCGGTCGACGTCGCGTTCAACAACGCCGGGATTTCGCCGCCCGAGGACGACTCCATCCTGACCACCGGCATCGAGGCGTGGGAGCGGGTCCAGCGCGTCAACCTGACGTCGGTGTTCCACTGCTGCAAGGCCGTCCTGCCGCACATGCAGCGCCAGGGCCGCGGGTCGATCATCAACACCGCGTCGTTCGTGGCGGTGATGGGTGCGGCGACGTCGCAGATCTCCTACACCGCGTCCAAGGGCGGGGTGCTCGCGATGAGCCGCGAGCTGGGCATCCAGTTCGCGCGGGAGAACATCCGCGTCAACGCGCTGTGCCCGGGCCCGGTGAACACGCCGCTGCTCAAGGAGCTGTTCGCGAAGGACCCTGAGCGAGCTGCCCGGCGCCTGGTCCACGTCCCGGTCGGCCGCTTCGCGGAGCCGTCCGAGATCGCGGCGGCGGTCGCGTTCCTGGCCAGCGACGACGCCAGCTTCATCACGGCGTCCCAGTTCCTGGTCGACGGCGGGATCTCGGGCGCGTACGTCACCCCGCTCTAACGCTTGGTCGGTTTCTTGACGCCGTAGACCTCCCGCAGGTAGCTCCAGGTGGCGTTGAGCTTCTTGCGCTCTTCGGAGACGAGCCGTTCGCGCCGCCGCAGCACGCGAACGGCGATCTCGGAGGCGAGGAAGGCCCCGGCGGCGAAGGTGAGGACGCCGACGATGAGGGTGAGGGCGACGACGGTGGTGGTCATGGTCACCAGCGTCGGGCGGCCGTGGGCGATTTGTCCCTGCGCAAAGCTAGCGGGTTTCGTTAGCTTTGTGAGGTGACGCACTGGCGCGCCGACGAGTGGGCGGAAGCGGTCCGGGCCGGCATCCGGTCGCGGGGCCTCTCCCTGGACGAGGCCGCGAGACGCATCGGCGTTCCGACGTCCACCCTGCGCAGCTGGATCGAGCACCGGCACGCGCCGAAGGTGACCGTCTTCGACCACTGGGCGCAGCTCGCCGAGGTCACCGGCGTCGGGGAGGCCGAGCTGCTGCGCGTCGCCGGGGTGCTGCCCGACAGCCTCGCCAGTCCGGTGCACGTCGCTCAGGCCGCGAAGGCGCTGCGGGAGGGGATCGACCAGGCCGGGCAGTTCCTGCGGCAGGCCACGGCGCTCGTCTACTCCTCGCCCGGCACGCAGGTGGCCAACCTGATCGCGGCGTCGCCGATCGACTGGGAGATGCGGATCCGCTCCGCGACCCGCGGGGACGAGGTCCGCGTCACCTACCACCACTACGTCGGGGTCGTGCCGCCGCGGGACTTCCCGTTTTCCGAAGCAGAAGCGCGGCGGATCCTCGAGCACGACATCCTCGGTGAGTTGTGGCGGCCGCTCGGGCTGTACTGGCGGGTCGCGGAGGTGCACGACTGGCACGAGCCGCCGCGGCTGGTCATCCAGGTGCCCGAGCAGGAGGCGACGCGGCCGCCCGTGCCGTCGCCGGTCGCGGCCGCGCCGCCGGTCGTGGTGCTGTCGCCGATCTGGGGGTACGGCGAGCTGCTGGCGTCGCTGGTCGCCGACGGGCTCGGGTTCGGCAACGTCGACTTCCGCTACTTCGGCCTCCCGGACGCGATGGCCGACCGCGTCCGGATCACCGCCCGTGAGCTGGCCGAGCCCGCGCCGCGGCTGGTGCAGTCGGTGCCGCCGATCATGCTGCTGCACGGCCTCGCGGTGCCCGACCTGACCGGACGCCTCCCGGTCGTGGTCCGCTACGGGCCGCGCATGCGGGAGCGGGCGGCCCGCATCTACCGTTCGGCGCTCCTCGAAGCGGGCTTCGACGATCCCCTCGACGGCGCCCGCGCGATCGAGGAGTCGATCGCGGTCCCGCCCGGTTGCGCGTACTACGAGGTGACGCTGGCCGACGAGGACGTCTTCGACGGCGACCGCCCGTCCCTGGACCGGCTCAACGACGCCGTGGCGTGGCACGCCGAGCAGATCGTCGAGCAGGTGCTCCTCGGTGCCGGCCACCCACCCGTGCCGCTGGGCGGGCCGCTCAAGCGGCTGGTCCTGCCTTCGGGCCGGGTGCGGCGCCCGCCCACGCTGGCCGGGAGCGTGGTCCGTCGAGGGCCGGTCGAGGATCACTGTGGCGTTGGCCGGGTGAAGTAGACGGATCTCGAACCCGGCAGGTACCGTAACCGCCACAACTGCAGATCGGGCCGTCGAGCCGAGGCGGGAGAGCCCTCACGAACGTGGTGGGGCACCGAAGGAGCAAACTCCCCGGAATCTCTCAGGTACCAGCTACCGCTTCGCGCGAGGCCACTCTGGAAAGCAGGCGCGCCCGCGCCTCACCCAAGGTGAAAGCCGTGTCGCACACGGTGAAACTCTCAGGTGCCATGACAGAGGGGGAGTTCCCAGCGCACCGTTGTGTGCCCGGCCCGAGGAGCTCCCGATCACCTCTACGCAGTTCGAATCCCGTCACATCGGCCCGTCCGAGGCCGAACGCGCGAAGATGTTGGCCGAGTGCGGCTACAGCAGCCTGGACGCCCTCGTCGGCGCCGCCGTCCCGACCGCGATCCGCGCGACGAAGGAACTCACCCTGCCGCCCGCCGCGTCCGAAGAGGACGCCACCGCGGAGCTGCGCGCCCTCGCCGCGCGCAACCGGCCGATGACGCAGATGATCGGCCTCGGCTACTCCGACACCGTCACCCCCGGCGTGATCCGCCGCAACGTCCTCGAGAACCCGGCCTGGTACACCGCGTACACGCCCTACCAGCCGGAAATCTCCCAGGGCCGGCTCGAAGCGCTCCTCAACTTCCAGACGATGGTCGCCGACCTCACCGGCCTGGCCACCGCGAACGCGTCGCTGCTGGACGAGTCGACCGCCGTCGCCGAGGCCGTCACGCTGATGCGCCGCGCGTCGAAGTCGAAGTCCAACAAGGTCGTGCTCGACGCCGAATGCCTGCCGCAGACCATCGCCGTCGTGCGCACGCGCGTCGAGGCGCTGGGCATCGAGGTCGAGGTCCGCGACCTGCTCACCGGCCTGCCGGACGAGTTCTTCGGCGTCGTCGCCCAGTACCCGGGCGCGTCCGGCGTGCTGCGCGGCCGCGGCTTCTACCACGCGATTTCCGAGTCGGCGAAGGCCGCGGGCGCGCTGTTCACCGTCGCCGCCGACCTCCTCGCGCTCACCCTCGTCACCGCGCCGGGCGAGTTCGGCGCCGACGTCGCCGCGGGCTCGACCCAGCGCTTCGGCGTCCCGCTCGGCTACGGCGGCCCGCACGCCGGGTACATGTCCGTCCGCGCCGGCCTCGAGCGCTCGCTGCCGGGTCGCCTGGTCGGCGTGTCGGTCGACGCCGACGGCAACCCGGCTTACCGGCTGGCGCTGCAGACCCGTGAGCAGCACATCCGCCGCGAGAAGGCGACGTCCAACATCTGCACCGCGCAGGTCCTCCCGGCCGTGCTGGCCGCGATGTACGCGGTCTACCACGGCCCGGACGGCCTGAAGAAGATCGCCCAGCGCGTCCACGGCCTGGCCGCGGGCTTTGCCGACGCTCTCCGCAAGACCGGCGTCGAGGTCGTGCACGAGTCGTTCTTCGACACCGTCGTCGCGCACGTCCCGGGCCAGGCCGCCGAGGTCCACGCCGCCGCGCGCGAGGCCGGGATCAACCTCGGGCACGTCGACGCCGACCACGTCCGCGTCGCCTTCGACGAGGTCAGCACCCCGGCGATCACGGCGAAGGTCCTTCGCGCTTTCGGCGTCGAAGAGGACGTCAACGACGGCGTCGCGCTCCCGAACGGCCTCGCCCGCGAGACCGGCTTCATGGGCCACGAGGTCTTCGGCACCCACCGCTCCGAGACGGCGATGTTGCGCTACCTGCGCAAGCTGTCCGACCTGGACTACGCGCTCGACCGCGGCATGATCCCGCTCGGCTCGTGCACGATGAAGCTCAACGCCACCACCGAGATGGAGCCGATCAGCTGGCGCGAGTTCGCCGGCATCCACCCGTTCGCCCCGGCCGAGGACGCCGAGGGCTACCACACGCTCGTGGGACAGCTCGCGGACTGGCTGGCCGAGGTGACCGGCTACGACAAGGTGTCGCTCCAGCCGAACGCGGGCAGCCAGGGCGAGCTGGCCGGGCTCCTCGCGATCCGCGCGTACCACCGCGCGAACGGCGACGACGCTCGTGACGTCTGCCTGATCCCGTCGTCCGCGCACGGCACCAACGCGGCGTCCGCGGTGCTCGCCGGGATGCGCGTGGTCGTCGTGAAGTGCACCGACGAGGGCAACGTCGACCTGGCCGACCTGCGGTCCAAGGTGGACACGCACAAGGACACCCTGGCCGCGATCATGGTCACCTACCCGTCCACGCACGGCGTGTACGAGCACGACATCGACGAGCTGGCCAAGATCGTCCACGACGGCGGCGGCCAGGTGTACGTCGACGGCGCGAACCTCAACGCCCTGCTCGGCCTGGCCAAGCCGGGCGAGTTCGGCGGCGACGTCTCGCACCTGAACCTGCACAAGACCTTCTGCATCCCGCACGGCGGTGGCGGTCCCGGCGTCGGCCCGGTCGCGGTGCGCGCGCACCTCGCGCCGTTCCTGCCGAACCACCCGCTGCTGGAGGCGGCCGGCCCCGAGACCGGTGTCGGCCCGATCAGCGGCGCGCCCTACGGCTCGGCGTCGATCCTGCCGATCTCGTGGGCGTACGTCCGGATGATGGGCGCGCCCGGCCTGACCGCGGCGACGAAGGTCGCCGTGCTGGCCGCGAACTACGTCGCCTCGCGGCTCGCCCCGCACTACCCGGTGCTCTACACCGGCCAGGACGGCCTGGTCGCCCACGAATGCATCCTCGACCTGCGGCAGATCACGAAGGAGACCGGCGTGACGGTCGACGACGTCGCGAAGCGGCTCATCGACTACGGCTTCCACGCGCCGACCATGTCGTTCCCGGTCGCCGGCACGCTGATGGTCGAGCCGACCGAGTCCGAAGACCTGGGCGAGATCGACCGGTTCATCGCCGCCATGATCGCCATCCGCGCCGAGATCGACGAGGTCGCTTCCGGCAAGTGGAGTGCGGAGGAGTCGCCGCTGCGGGGCGCGCCGCACACCGCCGAGACGCTGGTCGGCGAGTGGGACAAGGCCTACGACCGCGAGCTGGCCGTCTACCCGGCCGGGGTGTCGCGCAAGAACAAGTACTGGCCGCCGGTCCGCCGCATCGACGGCGCCCGCGGCGACCGCAACCTGGTCTGCTCCTGCCCGCCCCTGAGCGAGTACGGCTCGTGAGTGCTTAGTCGGGTTAGAACCCTACTAAGCACTCACGACCCCCTACGGAAGGCGACAATGTCTCGCGAAACCTCCCTGCACGGAGTCCACCAGGGACTCGGTGCGCTGTTCACCGACTTCGCCGGCTGGTCCATGCCGGTCCGCTACGCGAGCGAGCTGGCCGAGCACAAGGCCGTCCGCGAGGCGGCCGGGCTGTTCGACCTGTCGCACATGGCCGAAATCCACGTCACCGGCAAGCAGGCGGCCGACGTCCTGGACTTCGCGCTCGTCGGCAACCTGACCGGGGTCAAGCCGGGCCGCGCGCGGTACACGATGATCTGCGACGCCGAGGGTGGCGTGCTCGACGACCTCGTCGTCTACCGCCTCGCCGACGAGCACTACCTGGTCGTCGCGAACGCGGGCAACGCGAAGGTCGTCGCCGACGCGCTGGCCGAGCGGGTCGCGGGCTTCGACGCCGTCGTCGACGACCGGTCGGAGACGACCGCGTTGATCGCCGTCCAGGGCCCGAACGCCGCGGCGATCCTCGGCGCGGTCACCGACGCCGATCTGGCCGCGCTCAAGTACTACGCCAGCGTCCCGGCCGTCGTGAAGGGTCACGACGTCCTGCTCGCCCGCACCGGCTACACCGGCGAGGACGGCTTCGAGCTGTTCGTCGACGCCGGCGAGGCCCCGGCGATCTGGCGGATCCTGACCGAGGCGGGCGAGGGCCACGGCCTGGTCCCGGCCGGTCTCGCCTGCCGCGACACGCTGCGGCTGGAAGCCGGGATGCCGTTGTACGGCAACGAACTCACCCTCGAGCAGAGCCCGTTCGAAGCCGGGCTCGGCCGCGTCGTCAAGTTCGAGAAGCCGGGCGACTTCGTCGGCCGCTCGGCCCTCGAAGAGCGGGCCGAGCAGGACGTTCCGCGCGTGCGGGTCGGCCTTCGGGGTACCGGTCGCCGGGCCCCGCGCCACGGCTACAAGCTGCTGGCCGACGGGGTCGAGATCGGCGAGGTCACCAGCGGCGCGCTGTCGCCGACGCTGGGGTACCCGATCGCCATGGCGTACGTCGATCGGGCGTACACCGAGCCCGGCACCGAGCTGTCCGTCGACATCCGGGGCAGGATCGAGCCCGTCGAGGTCGTCGCCCTGCCCTTCTACTCCCGCGCGTAAGGACTGTTGAACCGTGAGCATCCCCGAGAACCTGCAGTACACCAAGGAACACGAGTGGCTGTCCGTCGAAGACGGCGTGGCCACGGTCGGCATCACCGCCTTCGCCGCCGAGTCGCTCGGTGACATCGTGTTCGTCCAGCTGCCGGACGCCGGCTCGACCATCACCGCCGGCGAGGTGTTCGGCGAGGTCGAGTCGACCAAGTCGGTCAGCGAGCTGTACGCCCCCGTCTCCGGCGAGGTCGTCGAGGTGAACGGCACCACATCGGACACCCCCGAGGTCATCAACTCGGACCCGTACACCGAAGGATGGCTCCTGAAGGTGCGTCTGTCCGGGGACGTGCCGGAACTGCTCGACGCCGCCGCGTACGCCGCGCACACCCAGGAGAACTGATGACGACGTTCGACCAGCACCTGTCCGAAGTCGACCCCGAGGTCGCCGCGGCCGTCGCCGACGAACTGACCCGTCAGCAGTCCACCCTGGAAATGATCGCGTCGGAGAACTTCGCCCCGGTGGGCGTGCTCGAGGCGCAGGGCTCGGTGCTGACCAACAAGTACGCCGAGGGCTACCCCGGCCGCCGGTACTACGGCGGCTGCGAGCACGTCGACGTCGTCGAGCAGCTCGCCATCGACCGCGCGAAGGCGCTGTTCGGCGCCGAGCACGCCAACGTCCAGCCGCACTCGGGCGCGCAGGCCAACGCGGCCGCGATGTTCGCCGTGCTCAAGCCGGGCGACACGATCCTCGGCCTCGACCTGGCGCACGGCGGCCACCTGACGCACGGGATGAAGATCAACTTCTCGGGCAAGCTCTACAACGTCGTCGCCTACCACGTCGACAAAGAGACCGGCATCGTCGACCTCGCCGAGATCGAGCGCCTGGCCGTCGAGCACCAGCCGAAGCTGATCATCGCCGGCTGGTCCGCCTACCCGCGTCAGCTGGACTTCGCCGAGTTCCGCCGCATCGCCGACCTCGTCGACGCCCGCCTGATGGTGGACATGGCGCACTTCGCCGGGCTGGTCGCGGCCGGGCTGCACCCGTCGCCGGTGCCGCACGCCGACATCGTCACCACGACCACGCACAAGACCCTCGGCGGCCCGCGCGGCGGCCTGATCCTGTCGCGCGCGGAGCTGGCGAAGAAGATCAACTCGGCGGTGTTCCCCGGCCAGCAGGGCGGGCCGCTGGAACACGTCATCGCGGCCAAGGCCGTCGCGCTGAAGATCGCCGCGAGCGACGAGTTCCGCGAGCGTCAGGAGCGGACCCTGGAGGGTTCGCGGATCCTGGCGTCGCGGCTGTCGCAGGACGACTGCTCTTCGGTGGGGGTCCGCGTGCTGACCGGCGGCACCGACGTCCACCTGGTGCTGGTCGACCTGGTCCAGTCCACTCTGGATGGTCAGCAGGCCGAGGACCGGCTGCACGAGGTCGGCATCACGGTCAACCGCAACGCCGTCCCGTTCGACCCGCGCCCGCCGATGATCACGTCCGGCCTGCGCATCGGCACGCCGGCGCTGGCCACCCGCGGGTTCCAGGCCGAGGACTTCGCCGAGGTCGCCGACGTCATCGCGGAAGCACTGAAGCCGGACTTCGACGACGCCCTGCGCTCGAAGCTGCGCGACCGCGTCGAGGCGCTGGCCGCGAAGCACCCGTTGTACGCGGACCTTTCGCGATGAGCGCGCTGCCCGAGGGCCGGAAGCTGCTGCGGCTGGAAGTCCGCAACAGTGAGACGCCGATCGAGAAGAAGCCGCCGTGGATCAAGACGCGGGTGCGGATGGGGCCGGAGTTCACCGAGCTCAAGGGTCTCGTGCGCCGCGAAGGCTTGCACACCGTCTGTGAAGAGGCCGGTTGTCCCAACATCTACGAGTGCTGGGAAGACCGTGAGGCCACCTTCCTGATCGGTGGGGACCAGTGCACGCGGCGTTGTGACTTCTGCCAGATCGACACGGGTAAGCCCGCTGAGCTGGACCGGACCGAGCCGCGGAAGGTCGCGGAGTCCGTTCAGGCCATGGGTTTGCGGTACTCGACGGTCACCGGTGTGGCTCGCGATGACCTTCCCGATGGTGGCGCGTGGTTGTACGCCGAGACCGTGCGGCAGATCCACGAGCTGAACCCGGGTACCGGTGTCGAGCTGCTGATCCCGGACTTCAACGCGGACCCCGACCAGCTGGCCGAGGTGTTCGGGTCGCGGCCGGAGGTGCTGGCGCACAACGTGGAGACGGTGCCGCGGATCTTCAAGCGCATCCGTCCGGGTTTCCGGTACGCGCGTTCGCTGGAGGTCATCACCAAGGCACGTGAGTTCGGGCTCGTGACGAAGTCGAACCTGATCCTGGGCATGGGCGAAACTCCTGAAGAGGTCGCCCCCGCGATGCAGGACCTGGTCGACGCGGGCTGCGAAATCCTGACGATCACGCAGTACCTGCGTCCCTCCCCGCGGCACCACCCGGTGGACCGCTGGGTGAAGCCGGAGGAGTTCGTCGAGCATTCGCAGGCGGCGGAGGCGATGGGTTTCGCGGGCGTGATGGCGGGGCCGCTGGTGCGGTCGTCGTACCGCGCGGGACGGCTGTACGCGCAGACCAAGGGCTACCGTGGAGAGGAGCTGCCGGAAAACCTGCGGCACCTCGCCGACCAGGGCCCGGCCGCGCAAGAAGCCAGCTCACTGCTGGCGCGATAGGAAGGGGCGGATCAATGGCGATCAGCGTCTTCGACCTGTTTTCCATCGGCATCGGCCCGTCGAGCTCGCACACCGTCGGGCCGATGCGGGCGGCACTGACCTTTGTGGACGGTCTCGGCGACGACCTCCCGAAGACGTCGCGCGTGCAGGCCGAGCTGTTCGGCTCGCTCGGCGCGACCGGGTTCGGCCACGGCAGCGACAAAGCCGTCCTGCTCGGGCTTTCCGGTGAACGTCCCGAAGAGATCGACACCGACACCGTGCCGGTGCGCGTCGCGGAAATCCGCGAGTCCGGGCGGCTGCTTTTGGGCGGCACGCACGAAATCGCGTTCGACGAGGACAACGACCTCACCATGCACCGCCGCAAGTCGTTGCCCGCGCACCCGAACGGCATGGTGTTCCGCGCGTTCGACGCGTCGGGCTCGTTGCTGCGCGAACGGACGTACTACTCGGTCGGCGGCGGTTTCGTCCGCGACGAGTCGTACGAGACGGACACGGTGTTCGTCGAGGACGCGACGCCGGTGCCGTACCCGTTCCGCACCGGGGCGGACCTGCTCGGGCACTGCGCCGAGACGGGCCTGCCGATCAGCGAGATCATGCTGGCGAACGAGCTGGCCTGGCGTTCTGCTTCGGAAGTGCGTTCGGGGCTGCTGGACATCTGGGCGGTCATGGCGGAATGCGTCCGCAACGGCTGCACGCACGAAGGCGTCCTGCCGGGCGGCCTGAAGGTGCCGCGGCGCGCTAAGTCGTTGCACGAGAAGCTGTTGGCCGAAGACGGCGTGGACGACCCGTTGTACGCGATGGACTGGGTGAGCCTGTACGCGCTGGCGGTCAACGAGGAGAACGCGGCGGGCGGCCGCGTGGTCACGGCCCCGACCAACGGCGCGGCCGGCATCATCCCGGCGGTGCTGCACTACTACCAGCGCTTCATCCGGCACTCGAACGACGACGGCATCGTGAAGTTCATGCTGACGGCGGGCGCGATCGGCTCGATCCTCAAGCAGACGGGCTCGATCTCGGGCGCCGAGGTCGGCTGCCAGGGCGAAGTCGGCTCGGCGTCGGCGATGGCGGCGGCGGGCCTGACGGAGGTCCTCGGCGGCTCGCCGGCCCAGGTGGAGAACGCGGCGGAGATCGGGGTGGAGCACCACCTCGGCCTCACCTGCGACCCGGTCGGCGGCCTGGTCCAGATCCCGTGCATCGAGCGCAACGCGGTCGGCGCGTCCAAGGCGATCCACGCGGCCCGCATGGCCATGCGCGGCGACGGCAGCCACGTGGTGACCCTGGACAAGGCGATCAAGACGATGCGCGAGACCGGCGCGGACATGAGCGTGAAGTACAAGGAAACCGCCCGCGGCGGCTTGGCGGTGAACGTCATCGAGTGCTGATCAGCGTCTTCGTTTGCGCAGCACGAACCGCTCGACTCCGTGCCGGGTGATCTTCCAGACGTCCGGGGTTCGATCAGCCGACAGCGTGACGATGTCCGTGAGGTTCGTTTCGACGAGGTGCAGCAGGAGGTCGCGGGTCGCTTCGCCGGGGAGGTAGAACATGTGCACCTTCGCGGAGCGGTACGCGGCCAGCTCGTCCGGGCGTTCCATGATCTTGGCGTCCCGGTTCAAGACAACCCAACCGGTTCCGGCGATCCGCCCCAACCACTCGGTGTCCGCGGCGCCGAGTGATTCCGCGCGGGTGCCGAACACCTCCGGCGGTGTGTGGCAGGTGTAGCCGAGCGTGGTCAGAAAACGTCGCACACTACGGGTGACGGCGTTCTCGTCGAGGTAGAACTCAGGCGGCGCGGCCCAGGAGCACGCGTGCGGCGGCTCGGACGGCTTCGATGCCGATTCCGTGTTCTTCGGCGACGACGGCAGGTTCTTCACCTGCTTTCAGCATGGCCGCGACGTTGGAGACACGTGCACCGGAGCCGACGAAGACCGGCTGGCCCGAAGATCGATAGGGGTCGATGGCGACCTTCGAGGGTTCGAACGTCCTGAGCTTGAGGTGGTTCGGGTAGTCGTCGGTGCCGAAGCCCACGTAGGTCAGGTAGTCCTGGACGATTTCGCGAATCACCGTCTGGCCGGAACGCCCTTCGATCAACCCGGCTCCGGCCTCGGTCTTGGAGAAGTCCCACAGCACCGAGATCCCATCGGTCACGAGTGCGGGGGACACGAGGACGTATTCGCGTCCGAACTCGTTCTGCAGTTTCTTGAGAGCGGGCCGGATTTTCTGCGGACGGACGCCGGCTTGGCGGAGCCCCTCGAGAACCCAGGCCTCGGCGAGGGCGATGAACGGGACGCTGGCCTGCCGGATGCTCTCCGGCTCGGAGACGTGGAGGAGCGGGCCGCCGTGCGGATAGCCACGGGCCCAGCGGTGGAACGTCTGCTGCGGGATCCCCAGGTGCCGAGCAGCGTCGGTCATGCTCATCAGCGGCCGGGCGAACCTCACGTCGTTTTCCACGCGTCCTCCTCTCGGAAAAGACCATACTGCTCGATCGCTGAGGGTGATCACCAGACACGCGCGGCGACAGTTCCCGGGAAAGTGCCGCTTCGGCTCAGCGCGGTTCGTCTTCCGGTTCGGACGCCAGCCGCAGGCCTACTTCGACCAGGGTCCAGCCGAGCTGCTGGCGTCTCGTGCCCGTGCGGCGTCGGGGCGTCGCACGGCCGGGAGGGCGGTTGCGCACGCCGTGGCGCATCTCGTTCTCCCGCTCGTGGACCAGGTCCTCGGCCATCAAGAAGTGCACCGGATCGCCCCCTGCGTCGATGTTCGGTGTCGGTCGCTCCATCGTCGCTCACCGTGGCCGTCCGGATCCACCGGTTTTCCGCGCCGCGAACAGCCGGGGGCCGGGGGTCCCACGCAGTGTGACCGCCGGCCGGGTGCGGCGCCTAGACTCGCGGGATGGAGTCGACCTCGGTGGCGAACGCCGGTGAAGCGCTGTTCCGGCCGGTTCGCGCGGGCAACGCCTTCGAGGAGACCGTCGAGCGGCTGCTGCAGGCCATCCGGCTCGGCGTGGTCGGCGCGGGGGAGCGGCTGCCGTCGGAACGGGAGCTGGCCGAGCGGCTCGGCGTCAGCCGCGTGACGCTGCGGGAAGCCATCCGCGCCCTCTCCGACGCTGGTTACGTGGAGTCACGGCGGGGGCGGTACGGCGGCACGTTCGTGAACGAGAGCCTTCCCGCACCCTCCGAGAAGTCACCCAGCGGAAGGGTCGACGCCGTCGCGCTGGAGGACGCGCTGAGCCTCCGCTACGTCCTCGAGACCGGGGTCGCCGAGATGGCCGCCGCGCGCTCGCTGAGTCCCGCCGACCGCCAGCACCTCACCGGAACGCTCGCCGAGGCCGCGGGCGCCGCCCTCGAGGACTACCGGCGCAAGGATTCCCGGCTGCACCTGGCGATCGCCGAGGTCACCGCGTCCGGCTCCCTGACCACGGCGATGGCCGACGCCCGCACCCGCGTCAACCAGCTGCTCGACCGCATCCCGCTGCTCCCGCCCAACCTCGAGCACTCCAACGCCCAGCACGAGGCCATCGTCGACGCGATCCTCGCGGGCGACGCTCCCGCCGCCCGCCAGGCGATGGCCGAGCACATCGAGGGCACGGCGTCCCTCTTGCGCGCCTTCCTGTCCTGACGCTCAGGGCCGCGCACCCCACCCTCGCCGGGACGACCTGGCGGGCCACTGCGCCTTCGGCCGCGTAGGGTCGCCAGCTCGGTGACATTGCCCCGCAGCGCACCGCCCCGCTTTGCCGCGCACCGCACCCTCGGCGCCAGGGCGCGGCACCGGCCCGGCTCACTCAGGCGTCAGGCCGGGACAACGACCACTTTGCCGTGCACCGCGCCTTCCGCCGCGCGCGCGTGCAGCGCCGGCAGCTCGGGCAACGACACCCGCTCGGCCACCTCGACGCGCAGTTCGCCCCGGTCGACCAACGCCACCAGCTTCGCCAGCTGCCCCGCGTCGCTGCGGACGAACAGGTCGATCCCGCGTACCCCGCGCTCTTCGTCGGACGGCGCGGGCATCCACACCGTCGTGTTGACCAAGACCCCGCCCGGCCGCACCAGCGTCACCAACGCCGCCAGCGCAGCCGGGTCGACCGGGGCCAGGTTGAGCGCGACGTCCACCGGCTCGGTCACCGCCGACGGCACGCTCGTGGTGGTGTGGTCCACCACCTCGTCCGCACCCGCCGCTTTGACCGCTTCGGCGCTGCGGGGTCCGGCGATGGCGATGACGTGGGCGCCGGCTCCCTTGGCCAGCTGCACGGCGTAGCCGCCGACCGCGCCGCCGGCGCCGTTGACCAGCACTCGCTGCCCGGCCGTCAGCCCGGCGTGGTCGAACAGTGCCTGGTACGCGGTCAGCCCGACCAGCGGCAGCGCCGCGGCGTCGGCCAGCGGGACGTCCTGGGGAGCCGCCGTCAGGACGTCGGCCGGCGCGAGGACGTACTCCGCGGCCGCGCCGTCGCCGTCCATCGGCAGGAAGCCGACGACCCGGTCGCCGAGCTCGAGGCCGTCGACGCCGTCGCCCAGCGCGTCGACCGTGCCGGCGACGTCGATGCCGGGCGTGTGGGGCAGCTCGACCGGGATGGGGCCGCGCATGAAGCCGCCGCGGATGTTGCCGTCGACCGGGTTGAACGACGTCGCGGCGACCCGGACGCGGACCTGCCCGGCGGCGGGCACCGGCAGGGTCACGTCCTCGTAGCGCAGGACTTCGGGGGCGCCGTAGTCGTGGAAACGCACTGCCTTCATCGGAGTTCTCGCTTTCGGAGAGAGCCATGTGCTTCGAATTCGAAGCAACTGTGGACCACGCTACAGCTGCTTCGAATTCGAAGCAAGTGGTGTCCGTCACCTTGATCCACGCGGCTCAGGATCGTGGCCGCGGCCCCGCTCAGCCTGGGCCGGTTTGGCCCACCCTGAGCACGGACGGCCCGTCGGAGGCGCGCACGACCTCGCCGAGGCGGGCCGCGTCGGCCGAGCCCGGGGCCGCGGTGAGGACCACCGCCATCAGGTCGTCCCCCGGCACGCCGAGCAGGCTGCCGTCGAGCGCGATGCCCTCGCCGTCCGGTGTGCGGAACACCGCCCGGTTCTCGAAGGCGGACACCGTTTCCGGGTTGCGCCACAAGGTGTCGAACGCGCGGCTGCTGCTCCGCAGCTCGTCGACGAGCTCGCCGAGTGCGGGGTCGGCCGGGTGGCGCAGGTGCGTGTCGCGCAGCCGGGCCGCGAGCGCGGCCCGGAACCCCGCCTGGTGCTCGTCGGTCCGCGCGATTTCCCCGCGTGCGTCGCAGAACGTGCGCCACGCGACGTTCCACTCCCACGCGCGCCCGGTCGCCGCTGCGCCGCCGAGCGCGAGCCACGCGCCGTTGACGGCGACGACGTTCCACGCGGTGTCGGTCAGGAACGCGGGAGTGCCGTCGAACCGTTCGAGCAGCCGCATCGCCGCCACGCCGGCTTCGCGCGGCACCTGGCCGTCCGTCGGCGCGTACCCGGCGAGGGCGCAGAGCCGCTCGTAGTCCGCCCGGCTGACCCGCAGCGCGCGGGCGATGGCGGTCACCACGCCGGCCGACGGGTGACGGCGCCCCTGCTCCAGCCGTCGCACGTAGTCCGCGGACACCCCGGCCAGCTCGGCGAGCTCTTCCCGGCGGAGGCCGCGGACCCGCCGCCCGGGCCGCGGTCCGCCGGCCGGCTCGGTGCGCTCGCGCAGCCGGCGGACCGCGGCGCCGAGGTCGGTCAGCGACATGGCGCCAGTCTGCACCACCGGACTTCTTCGAATTCGAAGCAGTACACTGCGGTCATGGCCCCACCGTCACTCGACCCCGTGCAGCTCGGCGCCTACTTCGACCTCATCGAGGTGACCAGCCTGCTGCGGCACGCGGTCGAGCAGCAGCTGAAGGAGGCCGGCGAGCTCAGCTACGTGCAGTTCCAGCTGCTGGCCCGGCTCGGGGACTCGCCGACGGGCAGCCACCGCATGACCGACCTGGCCGACGGCGTCGTCTACAGCCGCAGCGGCCTGACCTACCAGGCGAGCCTGCTCGAGAAGGCGGGCCTGGTCACCCGCGCCCCGTCCCCGGACGACGAGCGGAGCACCACGGTCACCATCACCGACGCCGGGCGCGAGCGGCTCGCCCGCGTGCTGCCCGGGCACGTCGAGGTGGTCGCCGGCCTGCTCTTCGAGCCGCTGTCCCGCGACGACGTCGCGACCCTCGCCGGCCTGCTGGCGCCGGTGCGGGACCACATGCGCTCGACGCCACCCCGCTCGGCGGCGGCCCGGGCCAAGGGCAAGTCCTGACCGCTTCCTGACAGGATTCGAACAACCTCCACAGAACCTTCTCACCCGGTCGGCCGTCATCCATTCGTGACCTTGCCGACCGAGGAACCGACCGAGGAACCGAAGACCCCGCGGCAGCGGCGGTGGCGGCGCGCCCGGCGGATCGCTTACTGGACCTTCGGCACGCTCGTCGGCGTCCCGCTGATCGCGTTCTGGGTCGCCTACCTCGTGCTCGACGTCCGCAGCCCGCAAGAGGTCCTGGCGGAGCTGGACAAGACCGTCGTGCTGCAGTACGCCGACGGTTCCGAGCTGCTGAAGGTGATCCCGGCCGACGGCGACCGGATGTTCGTGCCCTACGCGCAGGTTCCGGCGAAACTGCGGGACGCCATCATCGCCACCGAAGACCCGACCTTCTGGGACAACCAGGGTTTCGACCCGACCGGCATCGGCCGCGCGTTCCTCACCGGCGTCGGCGGCGGGTCCGGGATCACCCAGCAGTACATCAAGAAGTCCACCGGTGACGACGACGCCACGATCGGCCGCAAGTTCGCCGAGCTCGTGCTGGCCACGAAGATCACGCAGGAGCAGAGCAAGGAACAGATCTTCGAGAGCTACGTCAACATCATCTCCTTCGGCCGCGGCACGTTCGGGCCCGCCGCGGCGATGAACGCCTACTTCGGCAAGAAGCTCGACGACTCGATCACCTGGAGCGAAGCGGCTTTCCTCGCCGGGATGATCCAGTCGCCGTCGGTGCACGACCCGGCCGCGTCCGGCGAGGCGCACGCCACGCGGCGCTGGGAGTACGTGCGCGACAAGCTCCGCGGCCGCGGGTACGTGAAGAGCGGCGAGGCGATGGCGTACCCCGGCCCGGAAATCCAGCCGCCGTCGGAAACCCGCGCCGGCCGCGTCACCTACGACGAATTCCACGTCAAGCAGCAGGTGCTCGCCGAGCTCGACCGGGACGGCTTCCCGCTCGGCCGGCTCCAGCAGGGGAACATGACGGTCGAGACGACGCTGGACCGCGGGATGCAGGACGCCGCCAAGAAGTCGTTGCAGGACAGGCTGAAGAACGAACCGAAGGAGTTCCGCGGCGCGGTCGTCGCGATCGACCCGCGCAGCGGTGCCGTCCGCGCCTACCACGGCGGCGACCAGGGCGTGCGCGACTACGCGGGCACGCCGCACGCGCCGGGCTCGGCGTTCTACCCCTTCACGCTCGCCGCGTTGCTGCGCCACGGCTACGGCGCGGACCAGCCGATCCCGTCGCCGTCGAAGCTCGAGTTCCTCGGCGAGAGCTTCCAGTACCCGGACGTCTGCGGCCCGAAGTGCACCCCGCGCACGGCGATGGCGAGCCACGCCGACGGTCCCTTCGTCGCGCTGGCGAAGCAGATCGGCCCGGACGCGCTGAGCGACACCGCGCGCCAGGCCGGCATCCCGGACGCCGTCGACGGCGTCCCGACCATGCGCGAGAAGGACGGCTTCCTCATCGGGCCGGGCATCGCGATCGGCCGGTACCCGTTGCGGCCGCTCGACCTGGCCGGCGCCTACGCGACCTTCGCCGCCGACGGGCAGCGCACGACCCCGCACCTGGTCGCGAAGGTGCGGGACGAGAGTGGCGCGGTGGTCTGGGAAGCCCCGGACACCGCGCGCCCGGCGTTCGGCGACGAGAGCGCCCGCATCGCCCGCGACGTCACCGGCACGCTGGCCGGCGACGGCGGGGCCGCGCTGCGCACCGGCGAGGCCGAGCACGGCAACAGCCCGGACAACCAGGACGCCTGGGCGGTCGGCTACACCCGGGAGCTCTCGACGGCGGTCTGGATCGGCTCCGACGACGACCGGCGGCTGAAGGACGCCAGTGGCGCGAAGCTGACCGGCGACGTCGTCCCGGCCGACGTCTGGCGCGGCTTCATGACGGCGGCGCACCAGGTGGTGCCGCCGCCGTCGCCGGTGGCGCGGCCGCCGCGCTGAGCGGTCAGGTCACGATGGCCAGCACGAAGCCGTCGTGCCCCTTGCTCCCGACGGTCTGGACGGCGGTCGCGTCCAGCCTCGGCTCGGCGGCGAGCACCTCGAACATCGCCCGCGCGCCCTGGACGTTCGGGTCGTCGCTGCTCGCGTCGGCGACCCGGCCCTGGCGCACGACGTTGTCGACGACGATCGTGGTGCCCGGCCGGGACAGCTCCAGCGCGGCCCGCACGTAGTTCGCCAGGTTGGCCTTGTCGGCGTCGATGAACACGAAGTCGAACGGCCCGTCGAGCGTGGGCAGCGTGTCGAGCGCGGCGCCGACCCGGATCTCGGCGACGTCGTCGCCGAAGCCCGCGCGCGCCAGGTTCGCCCTCGCGACTTCCGCGTGCTTCGGCTCGTATTCGCAGGTCACCAGCTTGCCGCCGGCCGGGAGCGCGCGGGCCAGCCAGATCGTGCTGTACCCGCCGAGCGTGCCGATCTCGAGGATCGTCCGCGCCCCGGACAGGCGCGCGAGCAGGTTCAGCAGCTTGCCCTGGTTGGGCGCGACGGCGATGGACGGCAGCCCGGCGGCGGCCGAGCCGGCCAGCGCGTCGTCGAGCACCGGATCGGGGGCGAGCAGCGCTTCGGTGAGGTAGTCGTCCACTTCGGCCCAGGTCTTGTCGGTCATGGCACCTCCACGATCAATTTAGCGGGCTGGGATCATGGTCCGGATCGACCGGAAGCGGGAAGGTGGACATGGACGACTACCGCGTCGTCGCGGACGCCCTCGCCGCCGACATCGAGGCGGGCCGGCTCCGCCCCGGTGACCGGCTCCCGCCGCAGCGCCGGTTCGCGCGGCAGCGCGGCCTCGCGAACTCCACCGCCGCCCGCGTCTACGGCGAGCTCGTGCGGCGCGGCCTGGCCGTCGGCGAGGTGGGCCGCGGGACGTTCGTCCGGGCCGCGAAGCCGCCGCCCGAGCCCGCGCTCGCCGAGCCCGGTGACGCCCGCGTCGACCTCGAGCTCAACTTCGCGGTCCTGCCCGAGCAGTCGGCGCTGCTGGCGAAGGCGCTGGAACCGTTGCTGCGCGCCGACGTCCTCACCGCGGCCCTGCACCCGATCGGCGCCGCGGGCACGCCGGCGGCGCGGACGGCGGCGGCGTCGCTGCTCACCCGCGGCGGCTGGCGGCCGGACCCCGCGACGATCCTGTTCACCGGCAACGGCAGGCAGGCCATCGCGGCGGCGATCGCCGCGTTCGTCCCGGTGGGGGCGCGGCTCGCGGTGGAGTCGCTGACGTACCCGGTGGTCAAGGCGCTCGCGGCGCGGCTCGGGATCGAGCTCGTGCCGATCGAAACCGACGAAGACGGGCTCGTGCCGGCGGCGCTCGCCGCGGTGGAGCCGGTGCGCGCGCTGTACGTCCAGCCGACGCTGCACAACCCGCTCGGCACGACGATGTCCGCGCGCCGGAGGGAAGAACTGGCCGACGTCGTCGCGCGGCTCGACCTCCCGGTGATCGAGGACGGCATCTACACGTTCCTGCGCGACGACGTCCGGCCGTTCGCCGCGTACGCGCCCGAGCGGACGATCTTCGCCGACAGCCTGTCCAAACGCGTGGCCCCCGGCCTGACCGCGGGTTTCCTGGTGCCGCCACCGCACTGGGCCGCGCGGCTGGCGTCGTCCGTGCGTTCGGGCGGCTGGACGGCGTCGCGGTTCGCGGTCGAAGCGGCGACCCAGTGGATCGTGACCGGCACCCTCGCCGAAGTCGAGGCCGCGAAGCGCCGGGACGCCGCCGCGCGAGCGCTGGTGGTCGCGGAAAAGCTGCCGGGCCTGCGCGGCGACGCGGGTTCGTACCACCGCTGGTGGGAGCTGCCGGAGCGCTGGCGAGCCGACACGTTCGTGGCGGCCGCGGCCCGCCGCGGGATCGCGCTGTCCCCGGCGGCCGCGTTCGCCGTGCTCCCGGGGCACGCACCGAACGCCGTGCGGGTCGCGGTGTCGGCCCCGCCGGTGGAAACCCTGGCCGCCGCGCTGGACGTCCTGGCCGGGCTGGCGAGCGGGAGTCCGGACGACCTGCTGGCCGACTGAAGCTCAGGGTGCGTACTTGCCCACGAAGCTGCCGCAGGTCACCACACGGCCGGTGAGCCGGGCCTGGATCGCCCGCTCCAGCCCGAGGTAGGTGAACACCGGGGTGTCGGCGGGGACCTCGGCCGGCACCGGGCCGCCGGTGGCCAGTAGCCGGCTCGGCACCGTCTGGAACAGCACGAGGTAGCCGCCTTCGCGGTTCAGCTCGTCGCTCTTCGCGAGCATCCGCTCGGGTGCGTCGCCGACGATCTCCAGCGGCAGCGGCCATTCCAGCGGGAACGGGTTGGTCAGGCCGAAGGCGGGGTAGGCGAACGCGTTGTCCGGCAGGACGGCCGTCCGCGGGGCCGGGAAGCGGTCTAGGCAGTCGCGGATCTGCCGGACGTAGGCGTACGTCGAGGGGTTCGTGCGGATGCCGGCCATCGCCGGGCTGACGTCGCCGAGGTCGGCGGTCAAGCGGTCGTGCCCGAGGTCGAGGTAGGCCGCCTGGTCGTGGCGCGCGACGACGACCCAGCCGCACACCGCGACCGCGGTCAGCCCGGCCGTCGCGGTCACCCAGCGCCGCGCCAGCCGCGGCCGCGCCGGCACGAGGTGGCTCAGCAGCAGCAACGCCGTCAGCGCGAGGGTGCCGGTGAGCAGCGTGGGCGTGTCGTTGCCCCACGACAGGCTGGTCATGAACCCGGTGGCGAGCACGAGCAGGCCGGCCCACGGCACCTTCCGCCGCACGGCCGCGTTCACCGGCACGCTGACCGCGACGATCCACCACAGGACGTCGGCCCAGCGCGAGGACCCGGTGAACCGGCCGTCGACCACGGTCCAGACCACCGCGGCCGCCCCGGCGAGCACCAGCACCCAGGACGCGGCCCGCCCGGCCGCGCCGAGCCGGTCGCCGGGCAGCCGGACGGCCAGCAGCACCACGGCGATCGCGGCGAAGAACCCCAGTTCGCGCACCGGCGCCCGCGTCAGCGCTTCGGGGTCGGCCAGCCACAGCCCGAGCAGCCGTTCGCCGTACGCGGGCACGCCACCGGTGAGCTGCTCGACCATCTCGGAAAACCCGCCGCCGAGGGCGACCCACGCCACGTACGCCAGCCCGGGCGCGCCGAGCGCGAGCAGGTCGAGCAGCAGCCGCAGCACGCGCCGGGCGCCCGTCCGGGTGGCCGGGTGCAGCAGCAGCCACAGCACGCCGATCACGGCGGCCAGCGCGAAGCTCTGCTTCACGAACACGGCGCAGCCGAGCAGCACCAGCCCGCCGCGGCGGGCGAGCGCGCGGCCGGTGCGCAGGCCGGTGTCGAGCGCCCAGGCACCGCACGCGGTGAGCGCGATGCCGTCGACGGTGTGCCAGGCCATCAGCGGGAAGGCGTTGAGGTTGATCAGCGACGCGGCCGCGACCATCGCCGTCATGCCCGGGCCCCAGTCGAGCACCCGGCGCCGGGTGACGAGCGCGGCGAACGCGATCGTCGCCACGATGATCTCGATCATGGACAGGAAGCTCGACCCGAAGAACAGCGGCATCGGGAGGGCGAAGTCGACGACGTGCAGCACGGCGGAGCCGAGCGGGCGCGCGGAGATGATGTCGGCGTGCGGCACTTCGCCGTGCAGCACGCGCCACGCCTGCGCGAGGATGAAACCCTGGTCGGAGGGGTGGAACCCGAAGCGGCCGACACGCAGTTCGGTGGCCAGCGCGAGGAGCACGACCCAGCCGGCGTGGATCCCCCAGCGCACCAGGGGCCGGGAAGCCTTCGGGGGCGCGGGTTCCGCGGCGGCGTGCGCAGGACTCGCCACGTCCACGCCTCGCCCGCCTTCCGCTCCCCGATCACACCCGGGAGCGATGGTACTGGCCGGACCGGTCACCGGCATGGCCCGCACCACCGGCCCGAAGTCCGTCCCGCCGGGCGGCCGGTCGTAGTGAATGACTCATTCCTGTCGTCCGACGACAGGAATGAGTCATTCACTACATGCGGGGGCGCGGCGGCCCGGCGCGGGTTCACCCGATGGTGGGCCGTGCGGTGCCGATCTCGGCTGTCTTGTCGGCGCGTGCCCCAGCGGTGGTTTCCGGCATTTCGAACTCCCCAGTTCACGCCCGTACCGGTGTACGGGACTCGCGCGAGGGTAGAAGTACCGTCGCCGCCGTGCCAGCGTTTCGGCGGAATTCGCGGGGATCAAGCACGACGGCGCCAGATCGAGCGGGTCACCGCCGCCGCGATCGACGCCGGCGCGGGCCGGCGGGGCAGGTCGCGGGCCTCGGGCGCCGACTCGCGCATCGCCGAATACGCGAGGTGCGCGGTGAAGCGGGCGAGCCGCGGCGCGACGAGCGTCGCCAGCTCGGCCGCCCGGCCTTCGGGCAGGCTCAGCACCTCCGGCCGCTCCTCGCACGCCTTCACGACCAGGGCCGCCGCGCGTTCCGGGCTGCTCGACGGGAGACCGCGGTAGCCGGTCGGCGCGATCATCGGCGTCCGGACCAGCGGCATCCGCACCGACGTGAACGTGACGCCGTCGGAGAGCGTCTCGCGCCCGGCCGCCAGCCCGAACTCCTCCAGCGCCGCCTTCGACGCCAGGTACGCGGAGAAGCGCGGGGTGTCGGTCTGCAGGCCCTGGGTCGTCACGTTGACGACGTGGCCGAACCGGCGCGCGGTCATCGACGGCAGGAACCCGAGGATCAGCCGCACCGGGCCGAAGTAGTTGATGGCCATCGTGCGCTCGAAGTCGTGGAACCGTTCGGTGGACAGCGCGACCGAACGCCGGATCGACCGGCCCGCGTTGTTCACCAGCACGTCCACCGCGCCGTGCTCGCCGAGGACGTCCTTGACGAGCGCGTCGACCGCGTCGCCGTCGGTGAGGTCGCACGGGTATGCCGCCGCGGTGCCGCCCGCCGCGAGGATCTCCGCCCGCACCTCTTCGAGTTCCGACGCGCGGCGGGCCACGAGGATCACTTTCGCGCCCTTGCGCGCCACCGCGAGCGCCGACGCCCGGCCGATCCCGGACGACGCGCCGGTGATCAGCACCGTCCGCCCGGACAGGCCGCGGGTGCGGCGGGCGCGGTCGGGGTCGAGGTGGGCCCGCCAGTACCGGTACAGCGGCGCCGCGTAGTCCCGCAGTTCGGGGAGTTCGATGCCGCTGCCGAACAACGCCGTCGTCGTGCGGGCGGTGTCGAACTCGACGGGCATGCTCAGGTGCGGCAGCACTTCCAGCGGAACGCCCAGCTCTTCCAGGACGGCGGCCCGCGTGGCCCGGCCGCCGGGCAGGCGGTCGATCCCGGCCGCGGCCGCCTTGGCGACCCGTCCGCCCGCGCGCCGGAGCACCCCGGACGGCCGGGCGGGCAGCGCGGCCCGGATCACCGGCCCGCCGGCGGCGCGCGCGAAGGCGTTGTAGACGGAGTTGAGCGACTGCGGCCGCGCGGCCGCGAGGTGGTACGTCGAGCCCGAAGGCGCGTCCCGGTGCATCAGGTGCTCCATCGCCTCGACGACGTAGTCGACGGGCACCAGGTTCGTCGCGCCGAGATCGGGGGCGGCCAGCGGAAGGCGGCTGGGCAGCGCCGCCAGCCGCGAGATCGCGGGCAGGAAGAAGTAGGGCCCGTCGACCTTGTCCATCTCGCCGGTGCGCGAGTCGCCGACGACCGCGGACGGCCGGTAGACGCGGAAGGGCAGGGCCTGCTCGCGGACGAGCTTCTCGGCCTGGAACTTCGTCGCGTGGTACGGCGAGCCGAAGCGCTGCCCCAGGTCGAAGTCGGCCTCGGTGAACCGCCCGGTGTGGTCGCCCGCGACGGCGATCGACGACACGTGGTGCACCAGCCCCGCCCGCGCCGCGGCGGCGAAGGCGAGCAGGTGCCGGGTGCCCTCGACGTTGGCGCGCCGGTTGGCTTCTTCGCCCGCGGTGAGGTCGTAGACCGCGCCCAGGTGGACGACGTGGTCGAGGTGCCCGAGCCCTTCGGGATCGACGCCGAGCCGGGGTTCGGCGAGGTCGCCGACCACCGGGTGCAGCTTGTCCGCGCCCGCCCAGCCCCGGCTCAGCGCGGTCAGCCGCTCGCGGGAGGTCTCCCGCACCAGCGCGTGCACGGTGGACGTCTCCGGCCGCCGGAGCAACCGCGCGACCAGGCGTTTCCCGATGAAGCCCGTCGCACCCGTCACGAAGTAGGTCGTCATGGCCGGTCCCTTCCGTCAAGGGCCGACTCTAACCTACTGATAAGTAGAAACGGTAGTTGTCAGGTTTGGGCCGTCTCGTCCGCCGTCGCGACAACAGCATCCCGCAACGCGGCCCGCAGCCGTCCGACGTCGAGCGGCCCGAGCACCGCCGCCTCGCCGGGTGGCGCGACCAGCACCACCTTGTCGTTGCTGACGAACACCGTCACGTCCCTGCGCCTGCCGGCCAGATCGCGGCAGCCGATCGACCACTCGCCCCGACTCATGGTCGCCGCCCTCCGAATTTCCTTCGTCGATCGTGCTTCGTGCGTGGGTGGGAGGGGGCCGTGGCGGCGCTATGACGCCGGTTCACCCGATCTGCCTACTCGTGGGTTTTGTCTTGCGCTTCGCGGATTTCCGGCGTATCCACCGGTCGTGGCGCGGCCGGTTCCGGAGTACCGTCCGCACCGTCTCGTCGTCGTGGGAGGTCGCTGATGTCGGAGCCGCGGAAGATCGTCGTCGTCGGTGCGGGACTGGGCGGGGCGTCCGCCGCGGCCGCGTTGCGAGAACGCGGTTACGCCGGTGACGTCCTGTTGATGGGCTCGGACCCGCACCGCCCGTACGAGCTGCCGCCGCTGTCGAAGGGCGTGCTCCAGGGCACCGCCGACGAACCCGACTGGGTGCACGAAGAGAAGTTCTACGCCGAGAAGGACATCCGCTTCAGCCCCGGCGTCACGGCGACCCGCGTCGAGCTGGGCGCCCGCCTGGTCCTCGACGACACCGGCGGCGAGCACCGCTACGACCGCCTGGTCCTCGCGACCGGCTCCCGCCCGCGGTCGCTGCCGGTCCCGGGCGGCGACCTGCCCGGGCTGTACACGCTGCGGACCCTGGACGACGCGCTGAAGCTGCGTTCGGCGTTCGCGGAGGCGGAGCGGGTGGTCATCGTCGGCGCCGGCTGGATCGGCTCCGAGGCGGCCGCGGCGGCCCGCACGCACGACGCGGACGTGACGGTGGTCGACCCGGTCCCGGTCCCGCTGGCGAACGTCATCGGCGAGACGATCGGTGGCGTCTTCCGCGACCTGCACGTTTCCCACGGCGTGCACTACCGCCTCGGCGAGCAGGTCGCGGAGATCACGGGCGGCCCGGACGGCGTCCGCGGCGTCCGGCTTGGCAACGGCGAAGAGTTGCTGGCGGACGTGGTCCTGGTCGCGGTCGGCGCGGCCCCGCGGGTGGAGCTGGCCCACGCGGCGGGCCTGGAACTGTCCGACGACGGCGGCGTCAGCGTGGACGCGGGCCTGCGCACGGCGGCCCCGGACGTGTACGCGGTGGGCGACATCGCGGCCCACTTCCACCCGCGCTACGGGCGTCGCATCCGGGTGGAGCACTGGGCGAACGCGAAGGACCAGGGCGCGCACGTGGCGCGGAACCTGCTGGGGGAGAACGAGCCTTTCCTGGCCTCGCCGTACTTCTTCACCGACCAGTACGACCTGGGGTGCGAGTACCGCGGTCTCGCGGACCCGGCGTCGGACGAGCTGGTGGTGCGAGGAGACCTGGCATCGCGGGAGTTCACGGCGTTCTGGCTCCGCGACGGCGAAGTCGCGGCGGCGATGAACGTGAACATGTGGGACGACGGCGACGCGCTGAGCGCGCTGGTCGACGGCCGCGCGAAGGTGACGGCGGAGCAGCTCAAGACGGCGGAATTGGCCTCGCTGACCTGAAGAGGGCCCCGTTCGGGAATCAGGCTTCGCCGATCAAACCGGCGGGCTGACTTTTCCGCGTCAGCACCAGGTAGGCCACCAAAGCCAAAACCGCGAACCCCGCCATGGTCGCCGCCATCGGCACCGCGGTGCCCGGCCCGCCCAGTCCCACCAAAGGCGTCGCCGCCGCGCCCACCACGAACTGCAGCACCCCCAGCAACGCCGAGGCCGCCCCCGCCGACCGGGCGTGCGAGGCCAGCGCCAGCGAACTCGCGTTCGGCATCACCAGCCCGATGCTCGACACCAGCAGGAACAACGACACCAGCAGCAACGCCAGCGGCGCCCGGAACACCGCCGACGCCAGCACGAACGCCCCGCCGACGACGCCGAGCAGCAGCCCTGACGACAACAACGCCCGCTCGGACACCCGGCCGACGAGCCGTCCGTTGAGCTGGCCCGCCAGCACGATGCCGACGCCGTTGACGCCGAAGACCACGCTGTACGCCTGCGGACTGAGCCCGTACACGCCCTGCAGCGCGAACGACGACCCCGAGATGTAGGCGAACATCGACGCGAACAGCAGCCCCGACGCCAGCGCGTACCCCGCGAACGACCGATCGGCCACCAGCCGCCCGTACGTCCGCATCACCTGGCCCAGCCGCGCGGGGACCCGGACCGGGGACGGCTCCGGCAGGAAGAACACCACCACCGCCAGCAGCACCGCGCCGAACACCGTCAGCGCGACGAACACCCCGCGCCAGGACGTCCAGTTCAGCAGCTGCCCGCCGATCAGCGGGGCCAGGATCGGGGCCAGGCCGCTGACCAGCATCAGCGTCGAGAAGAACTTCGTCATCGCGGTGCCGGAGTAGAGGTCGCGGACGGTGGCCCGCGCGATGACGACGCCCGCGGCCGCGCCGAGTGACTGGACGAACCGGGCGCCGACCAGCAGCCACGCGTCCGGGCTCACCGCGCACAGCACCGAACCCACGACGTAGAGCACGAGCCCCGCGAGCAGCGGGCGGCGGCGGCCCAGCGCGTCCGACAGCGGGCCGAGCACCAGCTGGCCCAGTGCCAGTCCGACGATGAACGCGCTCAGCGTCAGCTGGACCGTCGAGTCCGCCGCGCGCAGGTCCTCGGCCATCCGGGGGAGGGCGGGCAGGTACATGTCGATCGACAGCGGCCCGAACGCCGAGAGACCACCCAGGATGAGGACGAACTTCAGCTGCGCGCGCCTGCTGGTCGCGGTACGTTCCGCCGTGGTGGTCATCGGCCTCCTCCCGGTCCTGGTTCCGACCAGCGACGCCGGCGCCGGTGCTATTCCGGCTGTGATCGGTGACACCCCGTGCTCAAACGAGCATGAACCGATACTGATCCGACCAATTTCCGGTCGATTCGCCGCTGACTCTAGATCGAGGCTCGCGACTGCGATATACATCGGATGTCTGGTCGGTGTGGGTGAAGGGAACTTCCGTGCAGCTAGTGCGCCTCGGAGAGCCGGGAAGCGAGCGTCCGTTCGTGCGGGACGGCGACGGCACCACCTACGAGCTGGGCGGGCTGACCGCCGACGTCGACGGCGGCTTCTTCGCCGCGGACGGGATCGCGCGCGCGGCCGCCGCGCTCGCCGCCGGGGAGCTGCCGAGAGCCGATGTCGAGGGCCTGCGCGTGGGCTCGCCGATCGCCCAGCCCGGCAAGGTCGTCTGCATCGGCATGAACTACCGCCGCCACGCCGAGGAAACCGGCGCGACCCCGCCCACCGAGCCGGTCGTCTTCATGAAGGCGCCGGACGTCGTGGTCGGCCCCGGCGACGACGTCCTCATCCCGCGTGGCTCGGCCAGCACGGACTGGGAGGTCGAGCTCGGCGTCGTCATCGGCAAGACCGCCCGCTACCTCGGCAGCGTCGAGGAGGCCCTGGAGCACGTCGCCGGCTACGTCGTGTCGAACGACGTCTCCGAGCGCGAGCTGCAGTTCCGCACCGCCCAGTGGGACAAGGGCAAGTCCTGCGAGAACTTCAACCCGCTCGGCCCGGTGCTGGTGCCGGCGGGCGAGGTGCCGGACCCGCAGGACCTCGGCCTGCGCCTGTGGATCAACGGCGAGAAGAAGCAGGATTCGAGCACCAAGGACATGATCTTCTCCGTGGCCGAGATCGTCCACCACCTGAGCCAGGTCATGGTGCTGCGCCCCGGCGACCTGATCAACACCGGCACGCCCGAAGGCGTCGCGCTCGGGCAGCCCGACCCGAAGCCGTACCTGCGCGACGGCGACGTGATCGAGCTCGAGATCGACGGCCTCGGGCGCCAGCGCCAGGTCGCGAGGCAGGCCTGACCATGGCGAAGATCATCGGCATGGAGGTCCTCGACGTCCGGTTCCCGACGTCCCGGGAGCTCGACGGCTCGGACGCGATGAACCCCGATCCGGACTACTCCGCGGCCTACGTCGTGCTGCACACCGACGGCGGCCCGGACGGCTACGGCCTCGCGTTCACCATCGGCCGCGGCAACGACGTCCAGGCCGCCGCCATCCGCGCGCTCGCCCCGCACGTCGTCGGCCGGGACGTCCCGGAGGACGCGGCCGCGCTCGGCGACCTGTCCCGCACGCTCGTCGGCGACTCGCAGTTCCGCTGGCTGGGCCCGGAAAAGGGCGTCGCGCACATGGCCGTCGGGGCGGTGGTCAACGCCGCGTGGGACCTCGCCGCGCGCCGCGCCGGCCTCCCGGTCTGGCGGTTCGCGGCGCGGATGACCCCGGAAGAACTGGTCTCCCTCGTGGACTTCCGGTACCTGTCCGACGCGCTGACCGAGGCCGAAGCCCTGGAGATCCTGCGCGCCGCCGAGCCGGGCCGCGAAGAGCGCGCGAACCAGCTCGAAGCGCACGGCTACCGCGCCTACAGCACGTCACCCGGCTGGCTCGGGTACGCCGACGCGAAGCTCGTGCGGCTCGCCGAGCAGGCCGTCGCGGACGGCTTCGGGATGATCAAGCTCAAGGTCGGCGGCAACCTCGGGGACGACGTCCGCCGGATGAAGCTGGCCCGCGAGACGGTCGGCGACGGCATCCGCATCGCCGTCGACGCCAACCAGCGCTGGGACGTCTCCGCCGCGGTCGACTGGATGACCGAGCTCGCGCCGTACGACCCGTACTGGATCGAGGAGCCGACGTCCCCGGACGACGTCCTCGGCCACGCGGCGATCGCGAAAGCGCTTGCGCCGATCCGCGTCGCCACCGGCGAGCACGTCCAGAACCGCGTCGTCTTCAAGCAGCTCCTGCAGGCCGGCGCGATTTCGGTGCTGCAGCTGGACGCCGCCCGCGTCGGCGGCTTCAACGAGAACCTGGCGATCCTGCTGCTGGCCGCCAAGTTCGGCGTGCCGGTGTGCCCGCACGCCGGCGGGGTCGGGCTCTGCGAGCTCGTCCGGCACCTGTCGATGTTCGACTTCGTGGCGGTGTCGGGCACCGACGCGGACCGGTCCATCGAGTGGGTCGACCACCTGCACGAGCACTTCACCGACCCGGCCGTCGTCGAGCGCGGCCGGTACCTCGCCCCGACCGTACCCGGGTTCTCCGCGCGCATGCACGACGCCACGCTGCGCCGGTTCCGGTTCCCGGACGGTCCCGAGTGGACGGAGACCGCAAGTGAGTGAATTCGAGGGCCTGGTCGCCGCCGTCACCGGAGGCGCATCGGGCATCGGCAAGGCGGTGGCGGACCTGCTGACCGCGCGCGGTGCCCAGGTGGCGGCGCTCGACCTGAAGCCGGGCGACGACGGCATCCGCTGCGACGTCTCCTCCGACGACGAAGTCCGGTCGGCGATCGACGCCGTCGTCGAACGCTTCGGGCGCCTCGACATCCTGGTCAACAACGCCGGCATCGGCGCGCAGGGCGACGTCACGGGCAACGACGACGACGAATGGCACCGCGTGTTCGACGTCAACGTCGTCGGCATGGTCCGGCTCGCCCGGGCCGCGTTGCCGCACCTCAAGGAGTCGCCGTCCGCGGCGATCGTCAACACCTGCTCCATCGCGGCCTGGGCCGGCCTGCCCCACCGCGCGCTGTACTCGGCCAGCAAGGGTGCGGTGCTCTCGCTGACCCTGGCCATGGCGACCGACCACCTGCCGGACGGGATCCGCGTCAACTGCGTGTGCCCCGGCACGGCGGACACCCCCTGGGTGGGCCGTCTCCTCGACGCCGCCGCCGACCCGGCGGCCGAACGCGCGGCCCTCGCGGCACGCCAGCCGATGGGCCGGCTGGTCACCGCCGAGGAGGTCGCGAACGCCGTCGCCTACCTCGCCAGCCCGCTTTCCGCGTCCACCACCGGCACCGCGCTCGCGGTCGACGGTGGCATGTACGGCCTGCGTCCGCGCGGCCCCGTGCACCACGACTAGAAGACTTGATTCCCCGCCGTCATCAAGGAGGATGCTGTGCGCACGAAGGTGATCAAGGTGGCCGCCGTCGCCGCCTGCGGCCTGGTACTGGCCGCCTGCGGGTCCACTAAGGACAATGCGTCGGCGCCCGCGGCGGGTGGCGGTTCCGGCGGCAAGGTCGGCGCGACCCTCCCCCTGCTGACCTCGCCGTTTTGGCAGGCCTACAACAACTACGTCCCGCAGATGGCCAAGTCCGAGGGCGTCGACGTCCTCCCGACGGTCAACGCCGACAGCGACCCGGCCAAGCTGATCACCGACATCGGCACCTTCCTCAACCAGGGCGTCAAGGGCCTGGTCGTCACGCCGCTGGACTCCGCCGCGATCGTCGCCGGGCTCAAGCAGGCCGAGAACAAGGGCGTCCCGGTCGTCGCCGTGGACGTCGCCCCCGAGAGCGGCAAGGTCGCCATGGTCGTGCGGGCTGACAACAAGGCGTACGGCACCAAGGCGTGCGACGCGATCGGCGCGAAGGTCAAGTCCGGCAAGGTCGTGCAGATCATGGGCGACCTCGCGTCGGTCAACGGCCGTGACCGCTCGGAAGCCTTCCGCGACTGCATGAAAGCCAAGTACCCCGGCGTCCAGGTGCTGGAGATCCCGGCCGAGTGGAAGGCCGACAAGGCGTCCTCCGGACTGGACAGCATGCTGACCGCCAACCCGGACATCAAGGGCGTCTACATGCAGGCCGGCGGTGTCTACCTGGCTCCGACCGAGCAGGCCCTCAAGCGCAAGAACCTGTTCTTCCCGGTCGGGGACCCGAAGCACATCGTGCTCGTGTCCAACGACGGCATCCCGCAGGAGCTGGCCGCGATCCGGGCCGGCGAGCTGGACGCCACCGTGTCCCAGCCGGCCGACGCCTACGCGAAGTACGGCCTGTACTGGCTGAAGAAGGCCATGGCGGGCGAGACGTTCAAGCCGGGCCCGACCGACCACGACAGCACGATCGTCGAGATCAGCCCCGGCATCCTCGAGGACCAGCTGCCCGCGCCCGTCATCACCAAGGACAACGTGGACGACAAGGCCCTGTGGGGGAACAACCTGTGACCCCGGTCGTCAGCGCCCGCGGCGTCGGGAAGCGCTACGGCCCGACCGTGGCGCTGCACGACGTCAGCCTCACCGTGCACGCCGGCGAGTCGCACGCGCTCGTCGGGCGCAACGGGGCCGGCAAGTCGACGCTCGTCTCCATCCTCACCGGCCTGTCCGCCACGGACACCGGGCACGTCGAGTTCGGCGGCGAGCCGGCCCCGCCACTGTCCAAACAGGACGACTGGAAGGCGCGCGTCGCCTGCGTCTACCAGCACGCGATGGTCGTCCCGCAGCTCACCGTCGCCGAGAACCTGTTCCTGAACCGGCAGGCGGGCGGCGGGTTCTCGATCGGCTGGAAGTCGTTGCGGCGCAAGGCCCGCGAGCTGCTCGACTCGTGGGACGTGCACGTCGACGTCGACACGCCCGCGGGGGAGCTGTCGGTCGAGGACCGGCAGTTCGTCGAGATCGCCCGCGCGCTGTCCTACGGCGCCCGGTTCATCGTCCTCGACGAGCCGACCGCGCAGCTCGACAGCCAGGCCATCGAGCGGCTGTTCGAGCGGATGCGCCAGATGCAGGCGGGCGGGGTGACGTTCCTGTTCATCTCGCACCACCTGCACGAGGTGTACGAGGTCTGCCAGGCCGTCACGGTGCTGCGCGACGCGAAGCACGTGCTCACCGCGCCGGTGTCCGAGGTCGGTCGCGCGGAGCTCGTCGACGCGATGACCGGCGAACCCGGCGGCCTTTCGGTCCGTGACGCCGCTTCCCGGGAGTCCCTCGAAGACGACGCGGCGGAGATCCTGGCGGTCGACGGGCTGTCCGGCGACGGCTTCCGGGACGTCTCGTTCCGGCTCCGGCGCGGCGAGGTCGTCGGGCTCGCGGGCAGCAACGCCAGCGGGAAGCACCAGGTCGCCGAGACCGTCTACGGCCTGCGGACGCCGTCGGCGGGCACCATCCGCGTCGACGGCGAGCCGCTGCGGCCGGGCGACATCCCGGCGGCGCTGCGGGCCGGGATCGGCTGCGTGCCGCGCGACCGGCACCACGAAGGCCTGGTGCTGGAGCACTCCATCGCGGACAACACCACGCTGTCCATTTTGGACAAGCTCGGCCGCGGCGGGATCGCGTCGCCTGCCACCCGGCACGCCAAGGCGTCGCAGGCGTTGAAGGACTACGACATCGTGGCCGCGGGCGCCGAGCAGCCCGTGTCCGACCTGTCCGGCGGCAACCAGCAGAAGGTCGTGCTGGCGCGGGCCCTGGTCAGCGACCCGCGGATCGTGGTGCTGATCAACCCGACCGCCGGCGTGGACGTGAAGTCGAAGGAGGCGCTGCTCGCGGTCGTGGACCGGGTGCGCGCCGAAGGCAAGGCGGTGCTGATCGTCAGCGACGAGCTCGACGACCTGCGCCTGAGCGACCGGGTCCTGGTGCTGCGCGCCGGGGCCGTGGTCGCCGAGCACCAGGCCGGGTGGTCCGACGGCGACCTCGTGGCCGACATCGAAGGAGTCGAGCTTTCGTGACCGAAGTGATGACCTCTCCGCAAACGGAGCTGCCCGCGCCGCCGCGGCGCCGCAAAGCCGTCTGGCTGCGTGAACTCGCGCTCTTGCCCGCGCTGATCGTGGTGTTCGTGATCGGCGGCCTGGTCGACGACACGTTCGTCGGCTGGAGCAACATCGTCAGCATCCTGACCGCGTCGGCGGCGCTGTCGCTGGTCGTGCTCGGCGAGTCGCTCGTGCTGATCACCGGGAAGTTCGACCTGTCGCTCGAATCCACGATGGGTCTCGCGCCCGCGCTGGGCGCGATGGTCGTGATCCCGGCGGCGTCGGCCGGCTTCGGCGTCGAACTGCCCGCCGCGATCGGCCTGCTGATCATCCCGCTGTGCGGCGCGCTGGTCGGGTTCGTCAACGGCTTCCTGATCGTGAAGCTGAAGTTGAACGCCTTCATCGTGACGCTGGCGATGCTCACCGTGCTCCGCGGTGTGCAGGTCGGCTCGACCAAGGGCAAGACGCTGTTCAACCTGCCGGACTCGTTCACGAACCTGGCGACGACGACGTTCGCCGGGCTGCCGATGTCGGTGTGGCTGGCCGCGGTGCTGTTCGCGATCGCCGGCTGGGTGCTGCGCTACCACCGCGTCGGCCGTGCGCTGTACGCGATCGGCGGCAACCGCGAAGCCGCGCGGGCGGCGGGCGTGCGCGTCGACCGCATCGCGTGGGCGGTGTTCGTCGTGGCCGGGATCCTGGCGGCGATCGGCGGGCTCGCGTACACCGGTTACGTCGGCGCGCTGGGCGCGAACCAGGGCTCCGGGCTGATCCTGCAGGTGTTCGCGGCCGCGGTGATCGGCGGCGTCTCGCTCGACGGCGGCAAGGGCACCCTGGTCGGCGCCCTCACCGGCGTCCTGCTGCTGTCTTCGGTGTCGAGCCTGCTCAACTACGCCCACGTGACGGCGGAGTGGCAGGGCGCGATCTACGGCGCGATCATCCTGGTGGCGCTGATCATCGCCCGGTACGCGGGCGGAAAGCCCCAGACCTGATGGTCACCCCGTGATCATCGGATCACTGTCAGGAAGCTTCCGCGGCGGATTCGTCGGCGGCCGTCGGGTCGTCCGCGGTGCCGAGCGCGTTGCGCAGCCACTGCTCGACGCCCGCGACGTGCACGGTCGCCCACGAGCGCGCCAGCTCCGGCTCGCGCGCGGCGATGGCCTCGTAGATCGCCGAGTGCTGCTCGCGGGTCTTCGCGACCGCGCCCTCCTGGGTGAGGCCGCGCCAGATCCGGGCGCGGGCGGTCGGCCCCGAAAGACTGTCGAGCAGCGAACAGAGCACGGGGTTGCCGGAGCCGTCGGCGATCTTGCGGTGGAACTGGAGGTCGTTGGCGACCAGCGCCTCGACGGTCGGCGAGTCCTCCAGCTCCCCGAGCAGCTGGCCCAGTTCGGTGATGTCGTCGTCGCTCATGTGCAGCGCGGCCAGCGCGGTCGCGGCCGGCTCGAGGATCCGCCGCACGGCGAGGAAGTCGAGCACGGTGTCGTCGCGGTGGAAGTCGACCACGAACGTCATCGCGTCGAGCAGCAGGTTCGGCTCGAGGCTCGTGACGTACGTGCCGTCGCCCTGGCGGACGTCGAGCACCCTGATCAGGCACAACGCCTTGACGGCTTCCCGCAGGGAGCTGCGCGAGAGCCCGAGCCGCTGGGCCAGCTCGGCCTCCTTCGGCAGCCGGTCGCCCGGCGCCAGCTCGCCGGAGATGATCATGTCCTTGATCTTGTCGATCGCGACATCGGTGACGGGCATCGCGTCCGTCCTCCCTGCACCAGACCTCGGATGTTTCGGTGTTCTTCCCCAGCGTGCCATGTCCCGGCCAAGGAGTGGTGATGACCCACCAACGCGAACCTCACAGTGTCTCCAAAAGAGTGGTGGCGCTCCATACTCGGTTGAAGCCAGGGAAGGAAGCCGAGTACGAGTCCGTCCACGCCGTCATCCCGCCCGAGCTGGACACGGCGTTGCGCGAAGCCGGTGTCCGCACCTGGCGGATCTGGCGTAACGGTCTCGACCTCTTCCACGTCGTCGAAGTCGACGACTACGCGGCGATGCGCGCGGCGTTGCGGGACCATCCCGCCAACGTCCCGTGGCAGGCCAGGATGGCCGAGCTGCTGGCCGTCGAAGACGACTACTCCGGCGGCGACACCGGCATCGGGCTGGTCTGGGAACTGCCGGAAAAGGAGTGACGGCGTTGGAACTCTCCCTGTCCCCGCTCGGTCTCGGCTGCGCGCAGCTGGGCAACCTCTACCACGCGATCAGCGACGAAACCGCGGCCGCGACCGTCCGCCGCGCGTGGGACGAGGGCATCCGGTACTTCGACACCGCGCCGCACTACGGCCTCGGCCTCTCGGAAACCCGCCTCGGCGCGGCGCTGCGCGCGTACCCCCGCGACGAGTACGTGCTTTCGACGAAGGTCGGCCGCGTGCTCGAACCGGACCCGGGTGGTGCCGCGCGGCAGGATGACCAGGGCTTCGCCGTCCCGGCCGCGTACCGGCGCCGGTGGGACTTCAGCCGCGACGGCGTCCTGCGGTCCTTGGAGGACAGCTTGGGCCGGCTCGGGCTCGACCGCGTCGACGTCGTCTACGTGCACGACCCCGACGACCACTTCGAGGAAGCCGTGCGCGGCGCCTTCCCGGCGTTGCGCGAGCTGCGGGAGCAGGGGGTCATCGGCGCGTTCGGCGCCGGGATGAACCAGGCGCCGATGCTCGCCGAGTTCGTCCGCCGCACCGATCTCGACGTCCTGCTGGTGGCCGGCCGCTACACGTTGCTGGACCAGCCGGCGCTGGACGAGCTGCTGCCGCTCTGCCTCGACCGCGGGGTTCGCGTGGTTGCCGGCGGGGCGTTCAACGGCGGCATCCTGGCGACGGCCGAGCCGGGGCGCGTCTACGACTACGCCGAGGCCCCGGCGGAACTCGTCGAGCGGGCCGGGAAGATCGCCGAGGTCTGCGCGCGGCACGGCGTCGAGCTGCCGGAAGCGGCGCTGGCGCTGCCGATGGCGCACCCCGCGGTGGCGTCGGTCGTGGTTGGCGCGCACGATCCTTTTCAGGTCAGTGTCAACGCGCGCCGGGCGAGGGCGGTCGTGCCGCCGGAGCTGTGGACCGAACTCGTCGACGCCGGCCTGCTGCGCCCCGACGTCGTCCTCGCCGAAGGAGTTTCATGATCGACGCGCACCACCACCTGTGGGACCCGTCGCGACGCGATTACCCGTGGATGGCGGGTGCGGCGCTCGACCCGATCCGCCGTCCGTACACCGTGGACGACCTGCGCGCGGTGACGAAGGCGGCGCGCGTGCACGCGACGATCCTGGTCCAGACGGTGTCGTCGGCTTCGGAGACCGAGGAGTTCCTGGCGATCGCCGCCGCGGAGCCGCTCATCGCCGGCGTTGTCGGCTGGGTGGACCTCGAAGCCCCGGACGTCGCGGACCGGCTGGCGGCCTTGCCGGGGCCGCTGGTCGGGATCCGGCACCAGGTGGAGACCGAGCCGGACGCCGGGTGGCTGCTGCGCCCGCCGGTGCTGGCCGGGCTCGAAGCGGTGGCGTCGGCGGGGCTGACGTACGACCTGCTCGTGCGCGCCGACCAGTTGCCCGCGGCCGCGGCGCTGGCGGACCGGCTGCCGGAGCTGCGGCTGGTGCTGGACCACGCGGCCAAGCCGCCGATCGCGGCGCGGGAGTGGGAGCCGTGGGCGTCCGGCGTGGCCGCGCTGGCCGCGCGCGAGAACGTCGTGTGCAAGCTGTCGGGCCTGGTCACGGAGGCGGACTGGACCGGGTGGGAGGTCGCGCACCTGCGCCGGTACGTGGACCACGTGCTGGACGAGTTCGGCCCGGACCGGCTGCTGTTCGGCTCGGACTGGCCGGTCTGCGAGCTGGCGGCGTCCTACGAGCTGGTCGTGGACGCGGCGATCGCGCTGACGGGCGGGCTGTCGGACGCGGAGCGGCTGGCCGTCTTCGAGCACAACGCCCGGACGGCCTACGCGCTGGATGCGGGCGGGGAGACCTCTTCCAGGGGGTAAAAGAGGTTTCCCCGCCCGCCGCTCGGGAGGTCTAGAACTCGTCGTCGCTGATCATGCCGCGCAGGCGGGTCAGCGCGCGGTGCTGCGTCACGCGCACGTTGCCCGGCGAGATGCCGAGCGCTTCGGCGGTCTCCTGCGCGGAGAAGCCGACGGCGATGCGCAGGGTCAGGATCTCCTGCTGCACCCGCGGCAGCGAGGCGAGGAGCCGGCCGAGGCGCGCGCCGAGGTCGAGGTGCAGGGCGTGGGACTCGGGCTCGTTGCCGGCGACGAGCGGGCGCTCCGGGAGCTCGGGGACGGGCTCGGAGCGGTCGCGGGCGACGGCGCGGTAGGCGTCGGCGACCTTGTTGGCCGCGATCGCGTGCACGAGGTAGAGGAACGAGCCGCCGCGGTCCTGGTAATCGGGAAGGGCCTTCAACACCGCGAGGCAGACTTCCTGGGCGACGTCGTCGGCCGAGAGGTAGGAGAGGTCGCGCCCGCCCATGCGCGCGCGGCAGTAGCGGACCACGACCGGCTCGATCATCTGGAGCAGGGAGTGGATCGCCGCGGGGTTCCCCTCGCCCGCGTCCTTCACCAGGGGGTCGAGGTCCTCCTTGGTGAGGCGCCCGCTGGGCCTCGGCAATGACTCCGGAGTGCGATAATCGCGAACGTCCGAAGCGGGTTCTTCGGTGGTACTCGGCGGTGCTGTCATGGTCGTCTCCCCGGCCGACCCTCGACCGCCGCTGCCGGGGGACTCCACTCTCCGTGACTTTCCGGTTGCAGATACTCCGGGAGATCCGGGTTGATCTGCGATCCGTGCGACGCTGGGTAATCGTAAGCACCTCGATGGCGGTCAGTCCAGATTTCAACGACCAATACCCCGTTCGCAGGAGCGACCGTGATGTTCTCGCGACCAGCCCCCGCACATTGCGATTAATCGGTTTCAGGATGTGCGGACTTCACTCTTCAGTGCAGGATCGCCACGGAAGTGGCAGTGACGGTCACGGCGAGCGACGCGATCGCGGGCAACGCGGGGTGCGCCGGCCCCGGTTCGGGGGCCCGCAAGGCCCGTTCGCGCAGTGTTCCGATGGCCGCTAGCAGGGCAGACGTGCCCGCGGACAGCAGAACGGGGACGAGGGCGACACCCCAATGGCGCTGGGCGGCGGAATGCAGGAGCAGTACCGTGCAGGCGGCGGACGCCAGCGCGGTGCGTCGCCAAGCGAGGCCCGTGCGCTCGGCTTGGGCGCCGCGAGCGGGGTTCACGACCCGTCCCGAGGGCGCATGACGGTATTTCTGACCTGGTGATAATCGCGAGGAAGCGGTATTCGCGGCGTCACGAGACGACCAGCAGCACGGCGGCGGCGACGATGAGGGTCAGCAGCCCGCCGGTCAGGACGAGGATCATCAGGCTCCGCGGAAGCGGCTCCCCGGCCCGCATCGCGACCTGCACGCGCCGCCACCGGGGGTACGCGGTCGCGGCGAGGACGGCGGCAAGCACGACGCACAGCCCGGCGAGCACGGCACTGGCCGCGGCCGGCGACGGCACCAGCTGGTGCACGGCGACGCCGCCTGCGAGGAGGCCGAGGGCGGTCCGAAGCCAGGCGAGGAAGGTCCGTTCGTTGGCGAGGGTGAACCGGTAGTCGGGTTCGGCCCCGCCGGCGTGGGGCTTGATGTCGTCCGTGGCCACGCCTGCAGACGCTAGCCGCTGTGCGCGGCGACGGCTGTCCGGTGCGAGGCGTCGGCCGGGGATGCGCCCCAATGGGGTTGTTTCATCGTGGTTTGGGCTGGTCACGGTGTGTTGATCCGGTCTGGTAACGGTCAAGGGGTGCTGGACCGGGCTGCGTCGCGGACGCTTTGCTCGTGCTGGGTCAGCACGAGCAGAGCCCGCAGCAAGGTGGTGGCGTGGCGGGTGTCGAGGCGGAGTTTGTCGAGGATGTGCCAGTGTTTGAGGGCGGCGAAGCCGCCCTCAACCGCGCACCGCATCGCCGCGAACACGGCGTTTGCCTGCTTCTGGGCCTTCGTGAGCGGCCTGTTCGCTTCGGCTTTGAACGGGGTCAGCACGATCTGCTCGCACCGGCCCTCGCAGGCCGGGCAGTCGCGGGTGGTGCGGACGTCTTTGTGCCAGCCCTGGAAGCCTTTGTCCCCGGCCGGGGGCAGACCGTGCTCGTGCAGCCGCTCCCGCAGACCCAGCCGGCGGGCGGCGGTGATGTCAGCCGTCCGCCCGGGCAGTGCCGCCGACACCCACAGCAACCTGCCGGTCTGGTCGGTCAGGGCGAGCACGACCAGGCCGTGCTGTTTGTGTTTGCCGCTGTAGTGGGCCCGGTTGGCCCGGCCGGTGCGGCGGCGGGTCCGGATCAGGGTGCCGTCCACCAGCACCACCGCCGCCTCGCCAAGGGCGGCCTGGCGACGCAGCACCCGGTTCAGGCGGGTCGCGCGGGCGGCGAGCAGGGTGATGGCTTCCAGCAGCCACCGCCGCACCGTGGATGCCGATACGCCCATGCCGGCCCCGAGGTGGGCCAGGCGCGGGTCGTGGCGCAGCACGGCGAGGACGACGAGTGCCTGTTCGGCGGGGGTGGCTTTGCGCCAGCGGGACCGCAGCTGACGGCGATGGGCGCGGATCAGTTCGGCCAGCATCTGCAGGGTCGAGCGGGAGAGGGGAAGGGTGACCTGGTAGGACATGGGGGTGAAGCCCTCGGCGGGTTGTTGACTCACATCTCGATCGTGCCGAGGGCTTCACCTATGTCCGGGCCGCCACGCCGGTCCCGCCGCGACTTGCCGCTGTGTCAGCGAAACAGGCTCTGCCCGACCCCTTCGACCAGTCACAACCACGATGAAACAACCCCAATGTGGCGTTCGGTGCGTCTGACGCACCGAACGCCACATTGGGGCGATTGGGGTCCGGGGTCAGCCGACGCTAGCCGCTGTGCGCGGTGACGGCTGTCCGGTGCGCGAACACCCACCAGCGGAGCACCGCGAACCGCACGAAGCCGCCGACGAAGCTGGCCAGCAGCAGCGTGCCGGTCTCCTCCCACGACGTCGGCCGGTCGACGAGCGCGTCCAGCAGGGCCAGTACCGCCGAGCCGTAGCCGGCGTAGAAGGCGAACGTCAGCAGGTCCTGCAGGTGCCGCTTCCCGGCGTTGCTGCGTCGCCCGGCGAAGGTGACGCGGCGGTGGAACTCGGTGTTGCCGACCGTGGTGAGCGCGATCGCGACCAGGTTCGCGAACTGGGAGCCGAGCTCGTCGCGCAGCACGAGGAAGAGGACGGCCTGGACGCCGGTCGTCACGACGCCGGCGACGAGGTACCACGCCGCGTGCGTGCCGAGCTCGTGGTGCCGGTCCGGGTCGGTGGCGAGCAGCCGGTGTCCCGGTGCGCACCTGGTGGTGGCCATGATCCCCAACCTACCTTGCGTTCACAAACTTGTGAATGTGTTAAACCAGTTGAAGAAATGTGATCCCGGCGACACCGCCCGGGTTTCGGCGCCCCGGCGTCCGGGGTAGGTCACGGGGGATGACGACTTCCGAGCGCGAGGAGACGACTGGTGAGTGACCGTGACTCGGTCGAACCCGACAGCTTGAGCCCGAGCGAAGCGCTGGACGAGGACGAGCTGCGCGTGGACCCGCTCGAAGCGGGCGTCGAGCCGCCGGAGCACTGGAGCGCCGCGAACCGCTACGGCACCACGCCGAGCGAGATCCGCGAGGGCGAGCCGATCGAGCAGCGCCTGGCCGAGGAGGAGCCGGACACCGAACCGGAGCCGGTCCCGGAGCGGCCGCTCGCCGCGACGCCGGCGGCGGAGCTCGACGAGACGATCGAAGACGCCCCGCCGGACTTCGAGCCGGTGACCCCGGAAGACGAGGTGCCGCACCGCCACGCGGACCCGGATCCGGGCGAGCGAGCGGACTACGCGGGCGGCTCGGTGGCCGACGCCATCCGCGAGGCCCGGCAGGGCTGATCCGCTCAGACTGCGCGTCCGTTCGGACGCCCCTAGCGTGGGGCACCAGTGCATCGGACCGCGACGAAGGGAAGGCCGAAGATGCTGACCGTGACCGAAGCCGCCGCCGAGGCGATCACCGCGTTGACCAGCCAGGGGGACGGCGACGCCGGACTCCGCCTGGCAGTCCAGAACGCCGACGGGGAAAGTGCCCAGCTGGCCCTGTCGGTGGCGCCGGAGCCCGCGGAGGGTGACAGCGTCCTGGGCGTCGACGAGGGACCGAAGGTATTCCTGGAACCCCAGGCAGCGGCGCTGCTCGACGACAAGGTGCTGGACGTCCAGGAGGACGAAGCGGGCGGAGTCGCTTTCGCGGTGCTGCCCCAGCACACGAGCTGACCCGGGGGACGGACCTTTCGCAGCGCGGCGAGAGGTCCGTTCACCCGGTTTCCGATGACGTGAATGACTCATTCATGTCATCCGGCGACAGGAATGAGTCATTCACGTCGTCGCGGCGGCCGCTACCGGGACCGCCACTCCCGCACCAGCTCCGCCGCACAAGCCCGCAGCAACTCCGGCGCGTTCGCTTGCGCCTCCTCCACCGACGAGGCGTGCTCGATCAACGCACTGCTCCCCACCACACCGAGCCGCGCCAGCCCGGCTTCGTCGAGCTGAATCCGTCCCGCGAGCGCCAGCAGCGGAATCCCGCGCGCCCGCTCCGCGATCCCGGCCGGCGCCTTGCCGTTCAGGCTCTGCTCGTCGAGCGACCCCTCACCGGTGATCACCAAGTCGGCGCCGATCAACGCGGCGTCGACCCCGGTCAGCCCGGCGATCAGGTCGAACCCCGACTCGACCGTCGCGCCCAGCCCGGCGATCGCCCCGGCCGCGACGCCGCCACCCGCGCCGGCGCCCGGCACGCGGGAAACATCCGGCGCCCCGCCGACCTGCAGCGCGTGCGCCCACCGGCCCAGCGCCTCGTCGAGCAGCGCCACCTGTTCGGGCCCCGCCCCCTTCTGCGGCCCGAACACGGCGGCGGCCCCCGACGGGCCCAGCAGCGGGTTGGTCACGTCGGTCGCGACCGCGACGCTGACGCCTCCCAGGCGTTCCCGCACCGGAGCCAGTTCGGTGGACGCGACCCGCGTCAGCGTCCCGCCGCCGAGCCCGACCGGCGCGCCGAACGCGTCCAGCACGCCGGCGCCGAGCGCGCCCAGCATCCCGGCGCCGCCGTCGGTGCTCGCCGTGCCGCCGACCGTCAGCACGAGCCGCTTCGCGCCGTGCATCAGCGCGTCCATCAGCAGTTCGCCGACGCCCCACGTGTGCGCGGCCAGCGCGGTTTCCGGAGTGGGGTCGACGAATTCGATCCCGCACGCGCGCGCCGATTCGATGTAGGCGGTGCCGTCGAGTACCGCGTACCGCGCCTTCACGTGCTCGTCGAGCGGGCCGCGGACCGACAGCCGGACGATCCGGGCTCCCGCCGCTTCGAGGACGTCGAGGGTGCCTTCGCCGCCGTCGGCGACCGGGCACGAGACGACTTCGGCGTCCGGCAAGGCATCCCGGACGCCGAGTGCGATGGCTTCCGCGGCCTCGACCGCGGTGAGACTGCCCTTGAACTTGTCGGGCGCGATCACGACCTTGGTCACGGCTTCACCTCCGTCAGCGGGGCCCGCCCGGCGAGCACCGCCACGACGTTGCGGGCGGCGAGCACGGCCATCGCGGTGCGGGTTTCGACCGTCGCGGACCCGAGGTGCGGGCTCAGCACGACGTCGTCGCGGCCGAGCAGCCGCGGTTCGACCTCGGGTTCCTTTTCGAACACGTCCAGCGCGGCGCCGGCGATCTCCCCGGCCTCGAGCGCGTCGGCCAGCGCGGCTTCGTCCACGACCGGGCCTCGCGTGGTGTTCACCAGGTAGGCACTGGGTTTCATGGCGCGCAACGAGGCCGCGTCGATGAGGTGCCGGGTCTCCGGCGTCAGCGGGCAGTGCAGCGAAACGACGTCCGAGCGCGCCAGGAGTTCCCCGAAGGGAACGGAACCCTGGCTCGACCGTCCCGAGTGGACGATCGTCATGCCGAACGCCTCGGCGCGCTTCGCCACCGCCCGGCCGATCTGGCCGTACCCGACGATGCCGAGCGTCTTGCCCTGCAGGCCCGACCCGAGCAGGAAGCCGAGGTGGAACGACCACGGCGTCCGCGAGCGCAGCAGCCGTTCGCCTTCGCCGAGCCGCCGCGTGACGGCGAGCAGCAGGCCGAAGGCGAGGTCGGCGGTCGCGTCGGTGAGCACGCCCGGCGTGTTCGTCACGACGACGCCGCGTTCCGCCAGCGCCGGGACGTCGACGTTGTCGTAGCCGACCGCGACGTTCGCGACCACCTTCAGTCCGGGCCCGGCGGCGTCGGCGAGCGGGCCGTCGAGCCGGTCGTGCAGCATCCCGACCACGGCGTCCGCGCCGGAAACGAACTCGTGCAGCTCGTCCGGCGCGAGCGGCCGGTCGGCGGGCGACACCACGACGTCACCCGCTTCGGCCAGCACCTTCACCGCGTCGTCGGGAATCCACCGGGTCACCGCGATCTTGGCCACCCCGGCAGCTTAGTCCCCCCGGACGGCCCCGAGGACGATCTCCGACTGGGCCGCCGCGCCCGCGCCGTTGGGGTGGAAGGGGAACGCGAGCAGCAGCGGGTTGCTCACCGAAACCGGGATCAGGCCTTCGACGTACCGGACCGTGGGCGCCTGGCAGGCGTCGTGGCCGACGGTCGGGGAGTAGGTGTCGACCAGTTCGACGCCGTTCGCCGCGGCGACCCGCGCGAGCATCGCGTTCATCTGGAGGAACTTCGCCTGCAGGTAGGCGATGTCGCCGTCGGCGACCGGGATCACCGGCCAGCACCCCTTGCCGCTCGCGGGCAGCCCGGCGAGGTAGTTCACCAGCAGGATCCGCGCGTTCGGCGACCGGTCCCCGATCTCCCGCAACGCCGCCGCGATCTTCGGCTCGGTCGCGGTGACGGCGTTTTCCAGCCGGTCGACGCCGCCCGCGGTGAACTTCGCCTTGCAGGTGCTGACCGGCAGCAGGTTGAGGCACTGCGTCACGGCCGACGCCAGCCCGATGTCGTTGCCGCCGATGCCGACGGTGACCAGGTCCGTGGTGGGCGTGAGCCGGTCGAACTGCGGCGGGTTCGTGCCGCCCAGCGGCAGCTTCTGCGGCTGGGTGAAGTCGGTCGTCGTCGCGCCGCCGCAGCTCGCGTCGCGGAACGTCTCGACGCCGAGCGCGCCGGCCAGTTCGTGCGGGTAGTCCGAAGTGGACTGCGCGCAGTCGAGCGGGGTGTACTGCGTGGTCGGCGGGAAGGTGACGAAGACGTCGGCGGTCCAGGAGTCTCCGAGGGCGACGTACTCGTGGTAGCCCGTGCTCGCGGACGCCGGGGCGGCGAAGGCGAGCATGGCGAGCGCGGGCACGACGAGCAGAGCGGACAGGCGCTTGCGCATGCTGCCTCCGTTGGCGAGCGTGGTGAAGGACTTTCACATTCAGCTCGCGTCCGGTGAAAAGTCAATCGAAGTCACCCGCCCCGGTCAGGCCGATCGGCGTGGGTAATCAGACCCGGGTCAGCCGCACCACCGCGCTCGCGTACCCGCTGCCCGCGAAGCCGACGTCCAGGCCGTGGCTCAGCAGCACCGCGCCGTCGTGCACGACGCCGCCGGAGTCGCGGTAGCGCCCGGCCGGGTCGAGACCCGCCAGCCGCGGCGGGGTGAACGGCCGCGCGAACTCCGTGGGCCGCCGCCAGAAGAAGACGACGACTTCGCCGTCCAGCACGTACTGCACCGCGGTCAGGGCCGACGTCGCCGGGTCCGCCAGCCGGTACAGCTCGCCGTGCTGCACGACCGGCCGGATTTCCTTGTACAGCGCGACGAGTTCCGCCGCTTCCGCCAGCTCGGCGGCCGGCCAGCGGGGCAGGTCGCCGCCCAGGCCGAGCACGCCCGCCATGGCGACGTGGAACCGGAAGCTCAGCGGCGCCTCGCGGCCGGTGGTCGGGTTCGGGCTGTCGGTGACCCAGGCCGACATCGTGCCGGCCGGGTAGAGCTGGCCGTAGCCGTGCTGGATGGCGATCCGGTCGGCGGCGTCGGTGTTGTCGGACGCCCAGATCTCGTCGGTCCGGGCGAGGATCCCGAGGTCGGTGCGCCCGCCGCCGCCCGCGCAGCCCTGGATCCGCAGGTCCGGGTGGTCGGCCCGCAGCCGGTCCAGGATGGCGTGCACCGCGCGGACGTGGTCCACCCACACGCGCCCGGCCGCCCCGCCCGGCCAGCCGGCTTCGGTGAAGGCGCGGTTCATGTCCCACTTGAGGTAGTCGATGCCGTGCTCGCCGACCAGCCGGTCGAGCCACCGGTGCGCCCAGTCCGCGACGTCCGCGCGCGCGAAGTTCAGCACGAGCTGGTGGCGCAGCGTGGTGCGTTCCCGGTGCGCCATGTGCAGCACCCAGTCGGGGTGCGCGCGGTAGAGGTCGCTGTCCGGGTTGACCATCTCCGGCTCGACCCACAGGCCGAACTTCATCCCGTGCGCGTGAACGGCGTCGACCAGCGGCCGCAGCCCGTCCGGGAAGCGCTCTTCGTTGGCGGTCCAGTCGCCGAGCCCGGCGGTGTCGCCGGTGCGGGCGCCGAACCAGCCGTCGTCCATGACGAACAGCTCCGCGCCGAGCTTCGCGGCCGCGTCGGCGAGCGACGTTTCGGTCTGTTCGTCGACGTCCCACCCGGTGGCTTCCCACGAGTTGTAGACGATCGGCCGCAGCTCTTCCGGGTGCGGCTGGACGAACTCGCGGACGTAGGCGTGCCACCGCCGGCTCGTCCCGCCGAAGCCGTCGGCCGCGTAGAGCCCGGCGAACACCGGCGTCTCCCAGGTTTCGCCGGGGGACAGCCGCCAGCTGACGTTTTCGTGCCCGAACCCGCCGGTCCACGTCACGCGGCCGGTGTGCGTGTGCTCCACGGTGATCCGCCAGCTCCCGCTCCACGCGAGTGCCGTGCTCCAGACCTCGCCGGACGTCTCGGTCGCGTCGCCCGCGTCGAGCATCACCCAGGGGTTGACCTGGTGGCTGGAGACGCCGCGGCGGCTGGTGAGCGTGGTTTCGCCGACGGGCAGCGCCTCGCGCAGCACGCCGTACTCCGCGCTCCACGCACCTGAGGTCCGGGTCAGCCGGGCGTGGTCGCGCCGGGGGAGCGTCCACGACGCGGAATCCGTGCGCAGCAACGAAACCGGCTCGTCCGCGCGCAGCGACGTCCAGCGTTCGACGACGTCGCCGCGGACGCGGTAGTGCAGTGAGAGCTCGAGCGGGTAGTGCCGGTCGACGAGCCGGACGACCAAGGAGTCCTCGGTGCTGGAATGCCCGTCGTAACGCCATTCGAGCGCCGACGTCCCGTCCTCGTACCGCACGGCCAGCGCCGCGACGCCGAAGAACGCGCCGCCTTCGGCCGGCAGTTCCTGCCGCTCGTCGCCGGGCTCGTCGAAGCTGCTGTCGGCCGGGTTGGCGCGCGCGGCGACCTGCGCGGCTTGGGCCAACGTCAGCGGCGGGCCCCAGTGGACGTGCCGCGGCCGGTCGTCGGCGTCGAGCCGGAAGGCGTACGAGCTCTCGGGGGTGCGCAGGAGCCACAGCCGGCGCGCGGGATCGTGTTCGACGAGCGACATGAGCCCGAGCGTAGGCACGACCAGCGAAAAAATAAATTCTTGACGAAGTTAATTAATCCTGCCTACCCTTCCGGCCATGCCTCGCAGTGCACCGGCAAGGGCGCCGATCACCAGTCCCGCGGCGGCGACCGTGTTCACCACGGTCCTGACCGAAGGGCCGGTCTCCCGCGTCGACGTCGCCCGGCGCACCGGTCTGTCGTCGGCCGCGGTCACGAAGGCGGCCCGGCCGTTCATCGAAGCCGGTTACCTCGAAGAACTCGCTTCCGAAGGCCGCACGGGCCCCGGCGCCGGCCGTCCCGCGAACCCCCTGGCCATCCGGCCGGACCGCGAGTACTTCGTCGGCGTCAAGATCACCGGCGACGACCTGATCGGTGTGGTCACCGACCTGCGCGCCGACGTCCGGGTCAGCGCCCACCACGCGCTGACCAGCCACGACGTCGGGCACGTCGTCCGCGCGCTGGCCGACCTCGTCGGGGAGCTGCTGGGCGGGCCGACCTCGGACGGCACCAGCAACCTCCGCGACCGCGCCTATTGCCTGGGTGTTGCGGTGTCCGGCGACGTCGACCGCGCGTCCGGTGTCGTCCGGTACTCACCGTTCCTCGGCTGGCGGGACGTGCCCCTGGCCTCGCTGCTGGAAGACGCCACCGGGCTCACGGCCACGTTGGAGAACGACGTCAAGGCGCTCGCCGTGGCCGAGCAGTGGTTCGGCGAGGGCGTCGGCGCGTCGTCGTTCGCGCTGGTGACCGTGGGAACCGGGATCGGCAGCGCGCTCGTCGTGAACGGCGACCTGGTCCGCGGCGCGCACGGCGTCGCCGGCGAGATCGGGCACGTCCCGGTCGCCGACGGTGGCCCGGCCTGCCACTGCGGCGGCCGGGGCTGCGTCGAGGCGATCGCGTCCACCGAAGCGATCCTGACGCGCGCCAGGGAAGTCGCCGGTGAACCCGCGCTGACCATGGAAGACGCCGTGACGCGCGCCCGCGGCGGAGACGACTCGCTGCGCGAGGTGTTCGCCGGCGCCGGGCACGCGATCGGGCTCGGCCTCGCCGCGCTGGTCAACCTGTTCGGCCCCGAGCGGGTCGTCGTCTCGGGGGAAGGCGTCGCCACCTACGACCTGTTCGAGGACCAGATCCGCCGGACCTTCGCGGTCCAGGCGTTCGGCAGCGCCGCCCGCTGCGGCCTGGTGATCCGGCCGCTGCCGTTCGAGGAGTGGGCGCGGGGCGCGGCCGCCGTCGCCATCCAAAGTCTTTTCGTCGCCGAGAGCGTCTAAGGAGTCCCTTGTGAGCCCCATGAATCGCAGAAGCTTCCTGGTCGGTTCCGTCCTCTTCGCCGGTGGGGCCGCCCTCGCGGGCTGCACCTCGGACCCGTTGAACAAGAACGCGGGCGCCGCTTCGGGCGCGAAGGTCACGCTGCAGCAGTGGTACCACGCGTACGGCGAATCCGGGACGCAGCAGGCCGTCCAGCGGTACGCGCAGGAGTTCACGAAGGCCAACCCGGACATCGCGATCAACGTCAGCTGGATCGCCGGCGATTACGAGACGAAGCTCAACTCGGCGATGCTCACCGCGCAGGCACCGGACCTGTTCGAACTGGGCGACTTCCGGTACCAGAACGTCAAGAACGGCCTGCTCGCGCCGCTCGACGACGTCATCGCGCCGGCCAAGGCCGACTTCAGCCCGGCCGCGCTGGACACGGTCACCGTCGACGGGAAGATCTACGGCGTCAAGATGATCGACGACGTCATGATGCTGTACTTCCGCAAGAGCGCGCTGCAGGCCGCGGGCGTCCAGCCGCCGCAGACGTTCGCCGAGCTCCTGGAAGCGACCCGGAAGCTGAACACCGGCAAGCAGAAGGGCCTGTACGTCGGCACGGACGGCGTCGGCGAGGCCGCGACGCTGCTGCTCTGGTCGTCCGGCGCGGACTTCTTCGACTCGAGCGGCAAGAAGGTCGCTTTCGCTTCGCCTGAAGCCGTCGCCGCGATCGCCGGGCTCAAGCAGCTGCACGACACCGGCGGCCTGCTCCAGGGCTACCCGACGGACTGGTCGGACCCGGGCGCGTTCGCGAACGGCGCCACCGCGATGCAATGGGGTGGCCTGTGGTCGCTGCCGGACATCAAGAAGGCCCTGGGTGACGACTTCGGCGTCGTCGCGTGGCCGAAGTTCGGGGACGCGGGCAAGCAGGTCGCGCGCGTCGGCGGCTGGTACCAACTGGCCAACGCGAAGTCCGCGCACCTGGACGCGGTGAAGCAGTTCATCGACTGGCTGTGGATCAAGAACGCCGACCTGCAGAAGGACTGGTGCGTCAAGTACGGCTTCCACATCCCGGCGCGCAAGCCGGTCGCGGCCCAGACGACCGAGTTCTCCAGCGGCGCGGCCAAGGACGCCGTGACGATCTCGCAGCAGAACGGCAAGTCGTACTCCGGGCTGTGGAACAAGGCGTCGGCGACGCTGTTCCTGCAGGCCGCGACGAAGATCGCCAACGGGCAGGCCGACCCGGCCGCCGAACTCGGCGACGCGGCGAAGAAGGCACAGGCCGAAGTCGACAAGCAGCTGGCATGACGGCCTTGCTGGAGGCCCCGGCGGTCTCTCCGCCGGTGAAGAAGCGTCGCCGTCGCCGGGACTGGCGCGCGATCGGCGCGTTCGCCGTGCTGACCGGGCCTGTGGTGCTCGGGCTGGGGCTGTTCAAGTACGTCGCGATCGGCTGGAGCTTCCTGCTCAGCTTCAACGACGCCCGCGGCACCATCACGATCGGCCACTGGATCGGCTTCGACAACTACGCGTTCCTGCTCGGCGACGACGCTTTCCTGACGTCGCTGTCGACGATCGCGATCTTCACGGTCTTCATCGTGCCGATCACCTTCGTCGCTTCGCTCGGTCTCGCAGTGCTGATCAACAGCATCAAGCGCGGCAAGGCCTTCTTCCGGACGGTGTTCCTCGTCCCGGCCGCGGTGTCGTACGTCGTCGCGGCGCTCGTGTGGAAGATGGCGCTGTTCAACGGCTTGCCGTCCGGCGTCGCGAACGTCCTCGGCGGGCTGTTCGGCGCCGACCCGGTGCCGTGGCTGTCGGAGACGAGCCCGCCGGTGTACTGGGTCGCCGTCGTCACGCTGCGGCTGTGGCTGCAGGTCGGGCTGTACATGATCCTGTTCCTGGCCGGGCTGCAGGCGATTTCGCCGTCGCTGTACGAGGCCGGGGAGCTGGACGGCACGAGCAAGTGGCAGGCCTTCCGCTACATCACGCTGCCGCAGCTGCGGAACACTTCGGTGGCGGTGCTGCTGCTCATCCTCATCGCCGCGTTCCAGGCGTTCGACGAGTTCTACAACCTGTTCGGCACCGGGCTTTCGGGCACCGCGACCGCGCCGGTGAAGCCGCCGCTCGTCTACCTGTACGACTCCGCGCTCGGCGACCAGAACTACGGCGTCGGCTCGGCGGGCGCGTTCCTGCTGACCGTGCTCATCGTCGTGATCACGCTGCTGCAGGGCCGGTTCGTCGGCTTCGGGAAGAAGGACTGATGGCCGTCCTCGCCGCTCCCCGCGTCAGGAAGGTGCCGAAGTACGTCCTGGCGTCGGTGCTCTCGCTGATCTTCTTGCTGCCGTTCTACATCATGGTGCGCAACGCGCTGATGACGCGGCAGCAGGTCAGCTCGCCGGACTGGTCGTGGCTGCCGGACCCGCTGTCGTGGGTCAACTTCGGCGACCTGTTCGCCGACGCGTCGGTGCCGATGGCACACGCACTCTGGAACTCGTTCCTGGTCGCGATCGTCACGGCGCCGTTGGGGACGCTGTTCGGCTCGATGGCCGGGTACGCGCTGGCCCGGATCCACGTCCCAGGGCGGCGTTTCGTCTTCACCTATGTCCTGGTCACCCTGATGATCCCGCAGTCGGTGACGTTCGTGCCGACGTTCGTCGTGGTGGGCTCGCTGGGCGGCGTCAACACGGAGTGGGGGATCATCGCGCCGAACCTGTTCAGCGCGTTCACCGTGATCCTGTTCCGCAACTTCTACCTGCGGTTCCCCGCCGAGATTGAGGAGGCGGGCCGGCTCGACGGGCTCGGCTACCTCGGCGTCTACCGGCGGCTGGTGCTGCCGAACTCGGGGAGCATGATCGCCTCGCTCGGGGCGCTGATGTTCATCGAAAGCTGGAACGCGTTCCTGTGGCCGCTCGTCATCGGGCAGGACCCGTCGTCGTGGACCGCGCAGATCGCGCTTTCGACGTTCCTGACCGCGCAGTCGGTCAACCTGCCGGCGCTGTTCGCCGGCGCGCTCGTCACCATCGCGCCGCTGGTCGCGATGTTCCTGGTCGCCCAGCGGTTCATCGTCAGCGGGATCGCCGCGAGCGGGCTCAAGGAGTAGGTCCCCTTATTCGAGGAGTGTTCCGTTGAAGCGCTTCTTTTCCGTCTTCCTCGCTGTGCTCGGTTTCTTGTCCTTCCTGGTTCCGGTGGCCGGCGCGCGGACGCCGTTCGTCAAGCCGTTCATGGGCTGGAGCAGCTGGAGCCTGGAGTCGTCGACCCGCGCGGGTTACGGCACTTCGTGGCTGAACGAATCGCACGTCCGTGACGCGGCTTCGGCGATGGCGTCGAAGCTCAAGTCCGCGGGCTACACCTACGTCAACATCGACTCGGGCTGGAACGCCGACCTGTCGTGGGTGTTCCACACCGACGTCAACGGCATCCCGGCACCGGATCCGGGGCGGTTCCCGTCCGGGATCCCGGCGCTGGCTTCTTACGTGCACGGCCTCGGCCTGAAGCTGGGCCTCTACTCCGTGACCGGCCTGGAGAAGGAGGTCTACGACAAGAACGCGCCCATCCAGGGGACGTCGTGCCACGCGCGGGACATCGCGTACCAGCCGCTGACGCCGTCGAACATGTGGGGCGGCAACTGGAAGATCGACTTCTCGAAGCCGTGCGCGCAGAAGTACTACGACTCGATCGTGGCGCGCTTCGCGTCGTGGGGCGTCGACTTCATCAAGGTCGACGGCACCACCGAGGACAACGTGGCCGACATCAAGGCGTGGTCCGCGGCCATCGATCATTCCCGGCGGCCGATGTGGCTGACCGCGAGCGCGTGGCCGGTGCCGCGTGCGGCTGGCCCCTCTCTCGCGCCCTACGCGAACGGCGTCCGGGTGAACACCGACGTCGAGTGCTACTGCGAGACGGTGTCCACCTGGGACAGCTCGGTGAAGGCGCGGTGGGCGGACCTGCCTGCGTGGCAGGGTGTGTTCGGGCCGCAGTACCGGCCGGACCTGGATTCGATGCCGATCAGCAACAACACGGGGTCCGGCATCCAGGACGGCATTTCCGACGTCGAGCGGCAGAGCGTGATGACGTTCTGGTCGATGGCGTCCTCGCCGCTGTACGTCGGGGGAGACATCTACTTCCTCGACGCCTCCGCCGTGTCGATCCTGACGAATCCCGAGGTCATCCGCGTCGACCAGTCGGGTACCTACCCGACGCAGGTGACCGGCGGCGACCGCCAGGTGTGGAAGAAGCGCGCACCGGACGGCAGCTGGTACGCGGCGGTCTACAACCTGGGTTCGTCGACGGCGGACATCACGGTGGACCTGGGCGTTCCGGGCGCGCGGCCGGTGCGTGACCTGGTCGCGCACAAGGACCTCGGCCGCTTCCGCGGCTCGTGGACGGCCACTTCGGTGCCCCCGCACGGCTCCAGGCTGGTCCGGATCGGCTGACGCGTTCTCTTCGAAGGGGACTTTTCCGCGCGAACGGCGGGAAAAGTCCCCTTCGTCGTGCGTGCGTCATCCATTGGGTGGAAGACGTCTGGTCGGCGGTGTCGAGGGCGTGCTATGTTCGGTGGCAGAACGAGTGTGCGTGATGCGAACAGTTTGGAGCGCGTGATGGCGGAGCTGCTGTCGCTGGAAGAGGCCGTGGCCCGGCTGGTGCACGACGGGGACACCGTCGCGCTCGAGGGCTTCACGCACCTCATCCCCGTCGCGGCCGGGCAGGAGATCATCCGGCAGCGCAAGCGTGACCTCACGCTGGTGCGCATGACCCCGGACATCGTCTACGACCAGCTGATCGGCGCGGGCTGCGCCCGCAAGCTGATCTTCTCCTGGGGCGGCAACCCCGGCGTGGGCTCCCTGCACCGCTTCCGCGACGCCGTCCAGCACGACTGGCCGGTCCCGCTGGAGATCGAGGAGCACAGCCACGCGGGCATGGCGAACCGCTACGTAGCCGGCGCGTCCGGCCTGCCGTTCGCGGTACTGCGCGGCTACACGGGCACCGACCTCCCGGCCCAGACCGACACGATCAAGCCGATCACGTGCCCCTTCACCGGCGAGCAGCTGACCGCGGTCCCGGCACTGAACCCGGACGTCACGATCGTCCACGCGCAACGCGCCGACCGCGCCGGCAACGTGCAGATGTGGGGCATCACGGGAGTCCAGAAGGAAGCGGTCCTGGCCGCGAAGCGCTCGATCGTGACGGTCGAGGAGCTCGTCGACGAACTGCACCCCCGCCCCGGCGCGGTAGTCCTCCCTTCCTGGGCGGTCACCGCGGTGGCAGAGGTCCCCGGCGGCGCGAAGCCGTCGTACGCGGCGGGCTACTACGAGCGCGACAACGCGGCGTACCAGGCCTGGGACGCGGTGGGCCGCGACCGCGAGGAGTTCACGAAGTGGCTGAACGACCTGACGGGGGTGACGGCATGACCCGCGCCGCAGATCCGGGCAGTCCGGTATCTCCGCGGCCGTCCGCCGGCGCGCCCCGTCCCCTCACCCGACCCCGCACCGCGGAGGCAGCAGCATGAGCACCGACTACACCGCGGACGAGATGATGAGCGTCGCGGCGGCCCGCGCCCTCGCCGGCGGCAAGTCCTGCTTCGTCGGCATCGGCCTCCCCAGCAAGGCGGCCAACCTCGCCCGCCGCACGCACGCCCCCGACCTCAACCTGATCTACGAATCGGGCTGCCTCGGCGCGAAGCCGTCCCGCCTCCCGCTCTCGATCGGCGACGGCGAGCTGGCCGACACCGCCGACGCCGTGGTCAGCGTCCCCGAGGTCTTCAACTACTGGCTCCAGCCGGGCCGCATCGACGTCGGCTTCCTCGGCGCCGCCCAGCTCGACAAGTTCGGCAACATCAACACCACCGTGATCGGTTCCGACTACCACGACCCGAAGGTCCGCCTCCCCGGCGCCGGCGGCGCCCCCGAGATCGCGGCCTCCTGCGGCGAGGTGTTCGTGGTGCTGCGCCAGAACCCGCGCGCGTTCGTCGAGAAGGTCGACTTCGTGACGTCATTCGGCCACGGCACGGGCAAGGGCGACCGCGAGCGCCTCGGCCTCCCCGGCCGGGGCCCGACCCTGGTGGTCACCGACCTGGGTCTGCTCCGCCCCGACCCGGAGACCGCCGAGCTCACCCTCACCGAGCTCCACCCCGGCGTGGAGCTCGATCGGGTCGTCGCGGCCACGGGGTGGAAACTGAAGGTCGCGGAGGACCTCAAGACCACCCCCGCCCCGACCGAGCAGGAGCTGCAGGTGCTCCGAGACCTGGAGAAGGCGAGCGCATGACCGACGTCTACATCCTCGACGCGATCCGCACCCCGTTCGGCCGCTACGGCGGAGCGCTGGCCGGCGTCCGCCCGGACGACCTGGCCGCCGGGGTCCTCAAGGCCCTCCAACGCCGCAACGACCTCGATCCGTCCACAGTGGACGAAGTCACCCTCGGCGACGCGAACGGCGCGGGCGAGGACAACCGCAACGTCGCCCGCATGGCCGCGCTCCTCGCCGGCTGGCCGACGACCGTCCCGGGCAGCACCGTCAACCGCCTCTGCGGTTCCGGCCTCGACGCGGCGATCCAGGCCAGCCGCGCGATCCAGGTCGGGGACGCCTCGCTGGTCGTCGCCGGCGGCGTCGAGTCGATGACCCGCTCGCCGCTGGTCATGCCGAAGCCCGAAAAGGCGTTCCCCGCCGGCAACCAGACCCTCTACAACACCGCGCTCGGCTGGCGCATGGTCAACCCGGCGATGCCGTCGCAGTGGACGATCTCCCTCGGCGAGTCCACCGAGCAACTCGCCGAGCGTTACGGCATCGGCCGCGACGAGCAGGACGCCTTCGCCGCGCGCAGCCACGTCAACGCGGCCAAGGCCTGGGACGAAGGCTTCTACGACGACCTGGTCGTCCCGGTCGAGGGCGTCGACCTGGCCCGCGACGAAGGCATCCGCCCGGACTCCAGCCCGGAGAAGCTCGCCAAGCTGAAGCCCGTCTTCCGCAAGGAGAACGGCACCGTCACGGCGGGCAACGCCTCCCCGCTGAACGACGGCGCCTCGGCCCTCCTGCTCGGCGACGAAGCGAGCGCGAACCGGCTCGGCGCGACCCCGCTCGCCCGCATCGTCGGCCGAGGCGCGGCCGGCGTCGACCCGGACGTCTTCGGCATCGGCCCGGTGCGCGCGGCCGAGATCGCCCTCGAGCGCGCCGGCATCGGCTGGGACGACCTGGCCGCGGTCGAGCTCAACGAGGCCTTCGCCGCCCAGTCGCTGGCCTGCCTGCGCGACTGGAAGGACCTCGACCCGGAGATCGTGAACACCCACGGCGGCGCGATCGCCATCGGGCACCCGCTCGGCGCGTCGGGCGGCCGGATCCTCGGCACCCTGGCCCACGACCTGCACCGCCGCGGCGGGGGCTGGGGACTGGCCGCCATCTGCATCGGCGTCGGCCAGGGCCTGGCCGTCGTCCTCGAAGGCCGGTAGAAGGAGAAGAGACGTGGCCACTCCGACCGAACTCAGGCTGCCGCGCTACGGGCAGGAACCCGAAGGCACGCACCCGCCCCTGGACTCCGCCGGCTACCGCTCCACGGCCTTGCGGCACCCCAAGCAGGACCTGGTGCTGCTCCCGCAGATGCTGACCGAGGTCACCGGGCCGCTGCTCGGCCCGGGCCGGCTCAACGAGCTCGACAACGACCTCACCCGCCAGCACGCGGGCGAGCCGCAGGGGCAGCGGATCATCGTCACCGGCCGGCTCCTCGACGGCGAGGGCCGCCCGGTGCGCGACTCCCTCGTCGAGATCTGGCAGGCGAACGCCGGTGGCCGCTACCGGCACACCGGCGACCGCTGGCCGTCCCCGCTCGACCCGAACTTCGACGGCGTCGGGCGCACTCTGACCGACAGCGACGGCCGTTACACCTTCACCACCATCAAGCCCGGCGCGTACCCGTGGAAGAACCACGACAACGCCTGGCGTCCCGCGCACATCCACTTCTCGGTGTTCGGGTCGGCGTTCACGCAGCGGCTGGTCACCCAGATGTACTTCCCGGACGACCCGCTGTTCTCCCAGGACCCGATCTTCAACTCGATCCCGGACGAGAAGGCCCGGCAGCGGATGGTCTCGCGCTACGACCACGAGATCACCCAGTCCGAATGGGCGCTCGGGTTCCAGTTCGACATCGTGCTGCGCGGGCGCGACGCGTCGGTCTTCGAAGAGGAAGAGGACGAGGACGAATGACCAGGCTGCTCCCCACCCCTTCGCAGACGGTCGGTCCCTACCTGTCGATCGGGCTGCCTTGGCCCGACGGCCCGCACGTGGTCCCCGAGGGCACACCCGGCGCGTTCTGGATCCGCGGCACGGTCCGCGACGGCAACGGCGACCCGGTCCCGGACGCGATGATCGAGACCTGGCAGGCCGACCCGGAGGGCGGCTTCGCCCACCCGGACGACCCGCGCGGCGCGCCCGGGAGCGAGTTCCGCGGCTTCGGCCGTTGCCCGACCGACGGGGACGGCACGTACGAGATCCTCACGCTGCTGCCCGGCGTGGTCCCCGGCGAGGGCGGCACCACGCAGGCCCCGCACATCGACGTGTCGGTGTTCGCGCGCGGCCTGCTCAACCGGGTCGTCACGCGGATCTACTTCGAGGACCAGGACAACTCCGCGGACCCGGTGCTCGCGACCGTCCCGGCGGAGCGGCGCGGCACGCTGATCGCGGCCAAGACCGAGGACGGCTACCGCTTCGACGTGCGCTTGCAGGGCGACGGCGAGACGGTGTTCTTCTCGGTATGAACGGAGGCGACGTGAGCGCAGTGCAGGTGCACCGGGTCGTGGAAGGCCCGGAGGACGGGCCGGTGGTGGTCTTCGGCGGGTCGCTCGGCAGCGACCTCCGGATGTGGGAGCCGCAGGTGGTGCCGCTGCTCGAACGCGGCTTCCGGGTGGTCCGCTACGACACGCGCGGCCACGGCGCCTCGCCGGTGCCGCCCGGCCCGTACGAACTCGACGACCTGGGCGCCGACGTGCTCGCGCTGCTCGACGAACTCGCCGTCGAGCGGGCGCACCTGGTGGGGCTTTCGCTCGGCGCGATGACCGGCATGTGGCTCGGCGCCCACGCGCCCGACCGGGTGGCGAGCCTGGTGCTGTGCTGCACGTCGGCGAAACTCGGCCCGCCGGAAATGTGGGCCGAGCGGGCCGCGAAGGTCCGCGCCGAGGGCACGGCCGCGGTCGCGGCGGCCGGCGTCTCCCGCTGGCTCACCCCGGCCTACGCCGAGCGTCACCCGGACCGCGCGGCCTACCTGCGGTCGATGATCGCCGGCGTCCCGGCCGAGGGGTACGCGGCCTGCTGCGGCGCGATCGAGCGGATGGACCAGCTCGACGCGCTGCCGAAGATCACCGCCCCGACCCTGGTGATCGCGGGCGCGGACGACCCGGCGACCCCGCCGGAGGAGCACGCGCGGCCGATCGCCGAGGGCATCCCGGGCGCGCGGCTGGAGGTCGTCGCGGACGCGGCGCACCTGGGCAGCTACGAGCGGCCGGCGGAGTTCACCCGGCTGATCCTCGACCACTTGGAGAGCGTGTGACGGACCGCTACGAACAGGGCATGAAGGTGCGGCGCGAGGTGCTCGGCGACGAGCACGTCGACCGCGCGGTCGCGGGCACGACGGACTTCAGCCGCCCGTTCCAGGACTACATCACCGAGGGCGCGTGGGGTTCGGTGTGGGCTCGCGACGGCCTCGACCGCCGGACGCGCAGCTGCGTGACCCTGGCGGCGCTGACCGCGTTGCAGGCGCACAACGAGCTGGCGATGCACGTCCGCGCGGCGGTCCGCAACGGCCTGACGGGCGCGGAGATCAGCGAGGTCCTCCTGCACACGGCCGTCTACGCGGGCGCACCGGCGGCGAACGCGGCGTTCGCCATCGCCCAGCGCACCCTCGCCGAGCTCGGCGAGCCGGGCGCCAGGCCGGCCGACGCCGGATAGGGTGCCGGTCATGGACGTGGGGAGGCACATCGAAGCCGAGCTGAACAGTGAGCCGGCCCACCGCGGCGCCCACCACGTGCAGTCGCTGGAGCGCGGCCTGGCCGTGATCAAGGCCTTCCACGCAGGAGCGGCGGAGCTGACCCTGAGCGACGTGGCCCGCGCAACGGGCCTCACCCGAGCGGCGGCGCGCCGGTTCCTGCTGACGTTGACCGACCTCGGCTACGTCCGCACCGACGGCAAGCACTTCTCCCTGACGGCCCGCGTGCTGGAGCTGGGGTACGCGTACCTGTCGAGCATGACGCTGCCCGAGGTGGCCCAACCTCACCTCGAGCACCTGTCGGCCACGGTCCACGAGTCGAGCTCGGTCTCGGTCCTGGAGGGCACCGACATCGTCTACGTGGCCCGCGTGGCGGTCTCCCGCATCATGACGGTCAGCATCAACGTCGGCACCCGCTTCCCGGCGTACGCGACGTCGATGGGCCACGTCCTGCTGGCGGGCCTCAGCAAGGCGGAGCTGGAGGCGTATTTCGAGGTGGCGAGCTTCGACCGCCTGACCGACCACACGGTCACCGCCCCCGACCCCCTGCGAGCGGAGCTGGCCAAGGTAGCCGACCAGGGCTGGGCGATGGTGGACCAGGAACTGGAGGAAGGCCTCCGCTCAGTGGCGGCCCCGATCCACGACCGCAAGGGCCGCACAGTGGCAGCGGTAAACCTCTCCACCCACGCAAGCCGCACAACGGCGGAGTCGGTCCGCGAGGATTTGGTTCCCCCACTCCTGGAGACGGCCCGCTCGATCGAAGCGGACTTGGCGATCGGAGCCCCAGGCCGAGCCCATGGCTGATTACCAGGTCGCGGGCCTCCTGCTGGCGGCGGGAGCGGGCCGCCGGTTCGGCGGGCCGAAGGCGCTCGTCGAACTCGACGGCGAGCCCCTGGTGCTCCGAGCTTGGCGCACCCTGACGGCGGCCGGCTGCACCCCGATCCGCGTGGTCCTGGGCGCGGCAGCCGACGAGATCCGCCCCCTCCTCCCAGACCCGTCGGCGGCGGTGTTCGCGGAGGACTGGCAGACCGGCATGGGCGCCTCCCTCCGAGCGGGCCTGGCCGCCTTGACCGAAACCGACGGCCCGGTGGCCGCGCTGGTCCACCTGGTCGACCTCCCGTGGGTCGGCCCCGAGATCCTCACCCGGGTCACCGCGGAGGCAACCCCCCGAACGATCGCCCGCGCGGCCTACCACGGAACCCCCGGCCACCCAGTCCTCCTCGGCCGCCACTGGTGGCCGGAGATCACCCCCACCGCCCACGGCGACCGAGGCGCTCGCGACTGGCTGTCCACCCGCGAGGACCTGAACCTGATCGAGTGCGCCGACCTCGGCAGCGGCCGTGATGTGGACCGACCCACCGACCTCCCGAGCCCACCTCCTCGCTGACGCCTCGAGCCCTGCAGCCCGAGGCGCTCGCGCAGGTAGCCCCGTCCACGCGAGCCCTCTCGGCTCCCCGCAGCCGAGCCGCCCGGCCCAGCACGAGCCGCAGGCAGTTTCCGGCCCGCGCGCACGAGCCACCCCGGTTCAGCAGCCGAGCCGCGCGCCAGCCACCTCGGCCCGCTGCAACCGAGCCGCAGCCAAGCCTCGCCCCAGCCGGCCCGCCCCGACCACCGCAACCGAGCCGCGCGCCCGCCACCCCGGCCCACCGCGACCGGCCCGCAGCCGAGCCGCCCGCCACCCCGGCCCACCGCAACCGGCCCGCCACCCCGGCCTACCGCGACCGGCCCGCAGCCGAGCCGCGCGCGAGCCGCGCCGGCCCGCAGCAATCGAGCCGCGCGCGCACCACCCCGCCCGCAACCGAGCCACCCCGCCCGCAACCGAGCCGCCCGCCAGCCTGCCTCGGGGTCATCCGTCCGTGCCTGCTCTCCCGCACACCCCGCACCCCGCCCTCCCGCCGCCTACGATCTACTGCGTGACCGACTTGCTCGCCTCGCCTGAAGAACTTGCCGTTGCGCTCGACGGGACCGGTTACCTGGCCGATGACGGGCTGGCCACCGCCGGGTTCCTCGCCCTCAAGATGGGGCGGCCGCTCTTCTGCGAAGGCGAACCCGGTACCGGCAAGACCTCGCTCGCGCTCGCCCTCGCCACCGCGCTCGGTCGGCCGCTCGTGCGGCTCCAGTGCCACGAAGGCATCGACGCCGCTCAAGCCCTCTACGAGTGGGACTTCCCGCGGCAGCTCCTGCACCTCCGGGCGCTCGAAGCCGCCGGTGAGCTGGATGTCGACGCCGCCGAGCGGTCGCTCTACACCGAACGGTTCCTGCTCGCCCGGCCGCTCCTGCAGGCCCTCAAAGCTCCCTGCGTCCTGCTCGTCGACGAGATCGACCGCGCCGACGACGAGTTCGAAGCCTTCCTCCTGCAGCTCCTCGACGAGAACGCCGTCACCATCCCCGAGTACGGCGAGGTCCGCGCCGAGCAGCCGCCGCTCGTGGTGCTCACCTCGAACCGGACGCGGGAGGTGCACGACGCTCTCAAGCGCCGCTGCCTCTACCACTGGCTGGAACACCCGGACCTGGTTCGGGAGGTGATGATCCTGCGCCGTAGGATCCCTCGAATAGGTGAAGTTTTAGCTCGGCAGATCGCTGAAGCGGTGCATCGGCTCCGTGAAATGGACCTGCTGAAGCCACCAGGAGTAGCGGAGTCACTCGATTGGGCGAGAGCCCTGATGGCTCTGGAACGCGACGAGCTGGACGCGGCCACCGCGGCGCGGACGCTCGGGGCCGTCCTGAAGTACAGCGAAGACCTCGATCGGGTACGGGCGAAACTCGACGCCTTGTTCGCCTGACCCGAGGCCCGAGACGGGGGAGAACCTGCGGATGAGCGTGGCGGAGACGACCGAGACCAGACCGGCGGCGGACGCCGGCGCCGCACCCGATCGGTCCGGACCGGTCAGGACGAGCACCTGGCGGGGCAAGCTCGCCGCCGTGGCCGCGGTGCTCGGGGGGACCGCGCTGATCGCCGTGCACGCCTCCTTCTACGGGCACTGGCTGATCGACGACGCCGCCATCACCTTCGCCTACTCGCGCAACGTCGCCGACGGCTTCGGGCCGGTCCTGCAGCCCGGCGCCTCGCCGGTCGAGGGGTACTCCAACCCCACCTGGATGGTGCTGCTCGCGCTCGGCAAGCTCGTCGGCCTGTTCGACCACGGGACGCTCTTCGGGATCAACGACCAGATCCTCTTCCCGAAGGCGCTCGCGCTGGCGTGCTGCCTGGGTGTCCTCGTCCTGTTCTACTTCGGCGCCAAGACGCTCACCCGCCGCCCGGCGCTGGTCACCTTCCTCACCGGGGCCGTGCTCGCCGCGATCCCGTCGTTCGTGATCTGGTGTTTCTCCGGGCTGGAGAACTCCTTCTACGCGCTGACCGTCGCCGCGCTCGCGGTGCTGATCCTGCGCGCCGTCCAAGGCGGCCGGCTGCTCGACACCCAGGTCGCCGTCGGCACCGGGCTGATCGCCGTGCTCGCCGCGCTGACCCGGCCCGACGGCATCATCTACGCCGGCGCCTACCCGATCGTCGTCCTGCTCTTCCTCAAGCGGGAGCTGCTCGGCCGCAGCGTGCGGGCGGTCGTGCTGTCCGTCGCCGGCTTCGCGGTGCCGTACGGCGCTTACGTCGTCTTCCGCTGGTTCGAATTCGGCCGGCTGGTGCCCAACACCGCCGTCGCGAAGGGGCAGGAGCCGCCGAACCTCGACGACCTCGCGCGGCCCGGGGAGATCGTCTCCTACGTCGGCTGGCTGGTCGTCGCGATCGCCGTCGCGTGCCTGGTCATGCTGATGATCCGGCCGTCGAAGCTGCGCACCGGCCTGATCGCGCTGCTGGCGCCGTTCGGGCTCACCGTCGTCGCCTACATCGTCCTCGAGTACGACTGGATGGGGCAGCTGCGCTTCGCCACCCCGGTCTGGACGCTCGGCGCGTTCGGCGCCGCCGTCGTGGTCGTCGAGGCCTTCGCCGCGGCCCGGCTGCGCGGCCGGATCGTGCTCGCCTGCCTGCTGGTCGTGGCCGCGGTCAGCTCGGTGAGCGGGTTCTACACCCAGGGCACCACCTACCGCGCCAACGTCAAGACCGCGTTCTGCATCGTCGCCGAGCGCGACGCGCAGGCCGTCAACGGCTTCGCGGACATCCTCAAGCTGCCGGACACCGCGCAGGTCGGGCTGATCGACCTCGGCGGTACGTCGCTGGGCAGCCGCATCCGGGTGCTCGACCTGGCCGGCCTCGGCGACAAGCCGATCGCCGACTACCTGCACCGCGCCGACATGCAGGGGCTGCGCGACTACGTCTTCACGCAGGCCAAGCCGGAGCTGATCACGTTCATCGGCTCGTGGATCACCACGCTGCAGTTCGACCAGGACCCCCGGTTCGAGCAGGACTACGTGACGATCTTCGTCAACCAGCCGATCGGCAACATGACCGTCGATTCGCGCAACTGGGTCAGCTACCACGTCCGGCGCGACCTGGTCGACGAGGCCAAGCTCGCCGAACTCCAGGCGTACGCGCAGAAGACGCTCCCGCCGATCCTGGAGCTGAACAAGACGGCCGGCCTGCGCGGCTGCGCGAACATCCAGCCCGGCATGAAGGTTTCCTGACCCACCAAGCCGAAACGCCCGCTCGGTCCACAATGGACCAGGCGGGCGTTTTTAATTGCGTTGCCGAGCGCGCGGGACTCCGGCATCCTTTTCCCAGTCCAGCCGAAATCTTTCCGAAGGCTCTTCGCGCCCACCCACCGCTACCTCGGGTCGGCCGCGGCGAAGAGCGCGGTCCGCGCGCCCACCCGGGGAGGGGCGGGCGCGCGGACCGCTCCGTTCCCCGCCGGAACGCCGAAGAAGCGCACAATGGAATCATGACCACCGCCGCCGATCCGGTCGCCGGGTACGCCGGGTTCGCCGCCGCGCTGCGCGAAGCCGGGGTCGCCTGCGACGCCCACCGCGTCCAGGCCTACCTGGCCGCCGTCGCGGAGATCGACGTCGCCGAGCCCACGCAGCTGTACTGGGCCGGGCGGCTGACGTTGTGCGCCAGCCCGGACGACCTCCCGAGCTACGAAGAAGCCTTCAGCCAGTGGTTTTCCATCGAGACGCCGACGCCGCAGCGGGCCAAGTCCGCCGCGCCGAAGCAGGCCAGGATCGCGCCGCTCGTCGACGCCGAAGGCGGGGACGCCGAGGGCGGCGATGGTCACGACCAGCTGAAAGTCGCCGCGAGCGCGCAGGAGGTCCTGCGTCACCGCGACCTCGCCGCGCTGACCACGGCCGAACGCGAACACCTCCGCGAACTGCTGGCCACCCTGCGGCCGACGCCTCCGAAGCGCCCGGCCGCCCGGCGGACTCCGTCGCGGCGCGGCCGGCTCGACCCGTCGCGCACGCTGCGCGCCATGCTGGCCAGCGGTGGCGAGCCCCTCAAGCTCGTGCACGCCCGCCGCGGCGCGCGCCCGCGCCGGGTGGTGCTGCTCATCGACGTCTCCGGCTCGATGAGCCCGTACGCCGACGCGCTGCTGCGGTTCGCCCACGTCCTGACGCGGTCCGCGCCCCAGGCCGTCGAGGTCTTCACCCTCGGCACGCGCCTCACGCGGGTGTCGCGCCAGCTGCGCCAGCGCGACCCGGAACGCGCCATGCTCGCCGCGGGTTCGGCGGTGCCGGACTTCGCCGGCGGCACCCGCCTCGGCGAGACGCTGCAGGCGTTCCTCGACCGCTGGGGACGCCGCGGGGTGGCCCGCCGCGCGGTGGTCACCGTCTTTTCCGACGGCTGGGAACGCGGCGACACCGGCCTGCTCGGCGAGCAGCTCGCCCACCTGCGCCGGCTCGCGCACGCCGTATTCTGGGTGAATCCCCACGCCGGACGGGCGGGGTACGCTCCGGTCCAGTCGGGCATCGTGGCCGCGCTGCCCCACATCGACCGGCTGCTGGCCGGGCACACCCTGGCCACTTTGGAACGACTGCTCCGGGAGATTGCCGATGCGTGACGTACTGGACGACGTGTTCCGCCGCTGGTCCGACGGCGAGACCGTCGGACTCGGCACCGTGGTCGCCACCTTCTCGTCGGCGCCGCGCGCGCCCGGCGCCGCGATGGTCGTCGCCGCGGACGGCACGGTCGCCGGCAGCGTGTCCGGCGGCTGCGTCGAAGGTGCGGTCTACGAACTCGCGCAGGAGGTCGTCGCCGAGCGCAAGCCGGTGCTGCAGCGCTACGGCGTCACCGACGACGACGCCTTCGCGGTCGGCCTGACCTGCGGCGGGATCATCGACATCTACGTCGAGCACGTCGACCGCGACTCCATGCCGGAGCTCGGCGACGTCGTCGCGTCGGTGCGCGGCGGCGAGCCGGTCGCGGTCGTCACGATCATCGAGCACGAGCGCGAAGGCCTGGTCGGCGAGCACATGATCGTGTGGCCGGACCGCACCGCGGGCTCGCTCGGCTCGTCGCGGATGGACGACGCCGTGGCCGACGACGCGCGCGGCCTGCTGGCCAGCGGCCGCACCGGCACCCTGCACTACGGCCCGGACGGGCAGCGCCGCGGCGAAGGCATGGCGGTGTTCGTCAACTCCTTCGAGCCGCCGCCCCGGCTCCTGGTCTTCGGCGCGATCGACTTCGCCGCCGCGATGGCCCGCATGGGCACCTACCTCGGCTACCAGGTCACGGTGTGCGACGCGCGGCCGGTGTTCGCCACCAGCAGCCGCTTCCCGGACGCGCACGACGTCGTCGTCGACTGGCCGCACCGCTACCTGAAGGCCGAAGCCGAAGCGGGCCGGATCGACCAGCGCACGGCGATCGCGGTGCTGACCCACGACCCGAAGTTCGACGTCCCGCTGCTGGAGGTCGCGCTGCGCCTGGACGTCGGCTACGTCGGCGCGATGGGCTCCCGCAAGACCCACGACGACCGGTTCTCGCGCCTGCGCGAAGCCGGGATCACCGAGGGGGAGCTGGAACGGCTGTCCTCGCCGATCGGCCTCGACCTGGGTGCCCGGACCCCGGAGGAGACGGCCGTTTCGATCGCCGCGGAAATCATCGCGCTGCGGTGGGGCGGCGGCGGAAAACGGCTCGCCGAGCTGACGGGACGCATCCACGGCTAACTGCTTGCGGGGGCTCCGGGTGGCGGAGCCCCCGGCCCGGGGCGAAGCCCCGGATATCACTGCTCCACCAGGTGGCCCACAAAAGTTCACCCATCCGGCGTTCCGCACTTACGGAGTTGCGCCGGTTCTCGACGCGTATCTGCGGAACAGGTAGTTGAACGTGTGACATCAGGGCTTGTCCGCGCGAAGGTCGCGTAGCACGCTCGGGAGTCTGTGAGCCCGATCACCTCGGGCAGGCCGTTCCCGAACCGGCTTTTGGAGGCCTGATGCGCATCACCGTCACCGTCGACGGGACGAAGTACACCGACGAAGTCGAGCCCCGCACCCTGCTCGTGCACCACCTGCGCGAAAAACTCGGCAAGGTCGGCACCGTCGTCGGCTGCGACACCAGCAACTGCGGCGCGTGCACCGTCCACCTCGACGGGCACAGCGTGAAGTCCTGCTCCGTGCTGGCCGTGCAAGCCGACGGCTGCGAGGTCACCACCATCGAAGGCCTCGCCCGCGACGGGCAGCTGCACCCGGTGCAGAAAGCCTTCCACGACAACCACGCCCTGCAGTGCGGGTTCTGCACCCCCGGCATGATCATGCAGTCGATCGACCTGCTCGCCGACAACCCGGACCCGGACGAACAGGCCGTCCGCGAGGGCCTCGAAGGCAACCTCTGCCGCTGCACCGGTTACCAGAACATCGTCCGCGCGGTCCGCGACGCCGCGCAGAACATGAGCCCCGGCGCCGGCCCCGAAGCCGAGCGGATCACCGAGACCAAGCACGTCGGCGTGGGTGGTGACTGATGACCGCCACGATCGAACCGGAGGTCGGGAAGTCCCGCCGCCGCAAGGAAGACGAACGGCTGATCACCGGCCGCACCCGCTGGACCGACAACATCACGCTGCCCGGGATGCTGCACATGGCGGTCCTGCGCAGCCCGTTCGCGCACGCCAAGATCGTCTCGATCGACACGTCGGCGGCGAAGAGCGCACCCGGTGTCGTCGCCGTGTTCACCGCGCGGGACCTCGACCCGGACAGCTCGATCGGCATGCCCTGCGCGTGGCCGATCACGCCGGACATGAAGGCGCCGCGCCGTCCGGTGCTCGCCGCCGACCAGGTCAACTTCGCCGGTGAAGGCGTCGCGGTCGTCGTCGCGCGGACGTCGGCCGAGGCGCACGACGCGCTCGAAGAGATCGACGTCGAGTACGACGAGCTCCCCGTCATCCTCGACATGGAAGCCGCGATCGCCGACGGCGCCCCGCTGGTCCACGAGGACCAGGGCAGCAACACCAGCGCCGTCTGGAAGTTCGACTCCGGCGAGGCCGGCACCGGCGGCAACGTCGAGGAGGCGATCAGCTCGGCCGAAGTCGTCGTCAAGCGGCGCTTCCGCCAGCAGCGCCTGGTCCCGGCGTTCATGGAGCCGCGCGCCTGCGTCGTCGACCCGACCGGCACCCAGCTCACCATGTGGTCGGCCACCCAGGTCCCGCACATCCTGCGCGTGATGTCGGCGCTGACGCTCGGCATCCCCGAGCACAAGCTGCGCGTGATCGCCCCGGACGTCGGCGGCGGCTTCGGCGGCAAGATCGGCGTGCTGCCCGAAGAGATGATGTCGCTGCTGGTCGCCCAGAAGCTCGGCAAACCGGTCAAGTGGAACGAGTCGCGGTCGGAGACCATGCTCGCCGCGCACCACGGCCGCGACCAGATCCAGGACATCACCATCTCGGCCACCCGCGACGGCCAGGTGACCGGCCTCAAGGTCGAGCTGCTCGCCAACCTCGGCGCGTACAACGGCCTGGTCGGCACCGGCGTGCCGATCCTCGGCGCGTTCATGTTCAACGCGATCTACAAGATCCCGGCGTACCACTTCGCGTGCACCAACGTGTACACGACGACGACGCTGACCGACGCCTACCGCGGCGCCGGCCGGCCGGAGGCGACGTTCGCGATCGAGCGGATCATGGACGAGCTCGCCGTCGAGCTCGGCGTGGACCCGCTGGAGCTGCGCGAGAAGAACTGGATCAAGCACGAGGAGTTCCCGTTCACCACGGTGTGCGGGCTGACCTACGACTCGGGCAACTACGAAGCCGCGACGGCGAAGGCCAAGCAGCTCTTCGACTACGACGGCCTGCGCGCCGAGCAGGAGAAGCGGCGCGCGTCCGGCGACAAGGTCCAGCTCGGCATCGGCATCTCGACGTTCACCGAGATGTGCGGGCTCGCGCCGTCGCGGGTGCTCGGCTCGCTCGACTACGGCGCCGGCGGCTGGGAGCACGCCGCGATCCGGATGCTCCCGACCGGCAAGGTCGAGGTCATCACCGGTGCCTCCGCGCACGGCCAGGGCCACGAGACGGCGTGGAGCCAGATCGTCGCCGACCAGCTGGGCGTCGCGTTCGAGGACGTCGAGATCATCCACGGCGACACCCAGTCCTCGCACAAGGGCATGGACACCTACGGCTCGCGGTCGCTGGTCGTCGGCGGGATCGCCATCGTCAAGGCGGCGGAGAAGGTCGTCGCGAAGGCCAAGCCGATTGCGGCGCACCTGCTCGAATGCGCCGAGGACGACCTCGAGTTCGCCAACGGCAAGTTCACCGTCAAGGGCACCGACACCTCGACGGGCATCGCCGACATCGCGCTCGCGGTGTTCGCGGCGCACAACCTGCCCGACGGGGTCGAGCCGTCGCTCGACTCGGACGCGACCTTCGACCCGGAGAACTTCTCCTACCCGCACGGCACGCACCTGTGCGCCGCCGAGGTGGACACGGAGACGGGCCGGGTCAAGCTGCGGTCCTACGTCTGCGTCGACGACGTCGGCGTCGCGGTGAACCCGCTGATCGTCGAGGGCCAGGTGCACGGCGGGCTCGCCCAGGGCATCGCGCAGGCGCTGTTCGAAGGCACCGAGCACGACGAAAGCGGCACGCTCACCACCGGCACGTTCGCCGACTACCTGCTGCCGTCGGCGGCCGACCTGCCGTCGTTCACCACCGACCGCACGGAAACGCCGTCGACGACCAACCCGCTCGGCGCCAAGGGCGTCGGCGAGGCGGGCACCATCGCCTCGACCCCGGCGGTGGTCAACGCGGTCATCGACGCCGTGCGCCACTTCGGGGTGAACGACATCGAGATGCCGCTGACCCCGATGCGGGTGTGGCACGCGGTGCAGCACGGCACCACCGACGCGGGCGGCCCCGGCCGCGGCGAAGCCGGTGGCGGACTCGGTTCGATCGACGCCTCCGGAGGTGCGCAGTGATCCCGGCTCCCTTCGACTACGTCCGCCCGTCCACAGTGGACGAAGCGGTGCAGGCGCTGGCGTCGGCGGGCGAGGACGCCAAGGTGCTGGCGGGCGGGCAGAGCCTGCTGCCGGTGCTGCGGATGCGGCTGGCCGCGCCGACGACCTTGGTCGACCTCGGGCGCGTCGCGGAGCTGCGCGGCGTGCGCGAGGACGGCGACGCGCTGGTGATCGGCTCGATGACGACGCACTACGACGTCCAGCGCGATTCGCTGGTCGGTGAACACGCGGCCCTGCTCAAGGCGGCGACCGACACGGTGGCCGACCCGCAGATCCGCCACCGCGGCACGCTCGGCGGCGCGATCGCCCACGCCGACCCGGCGGGCGACCTGCTGGCACCGGTGCTCGCACTGGACGCCTCGCTGGTGGTGGCCGGGCCTTCGGGGCGCCGGACGGTGCCGGCCGCGGAGTTCTTCCAGGACCTGTTCACCACGGCACTGGCGCCGGACGAACTGCTCGTCGAGGTCCGCGTGCCCAAGCACACCGGGTGGCGGGCGCACTACGAGAAGTTCAACCGGGTCGCCCAGGCGTGGTCGATGGTCGCGGTCGCGGTCACCGTCCGCACCGAGGCGGGGGTCATCGAGGAGGCCAGGGTCGCGCTGACGAACATGGGCTCCACGCCCGTCCGCGCTTCGGGCGTCGAAGCGGCGCTGGTCGGCGTTCAGGCCAAGGCGGACTCGATCCGCGCGGCGGCGGAGCACGCGGCCGAGGGCACGAATCCGCCGGTCGACGGCAACGCCGACGTCGAATACCGCCGCCACCTGGCGAAAGTGCTGACCGGTCGTGCCATCGCGGCGGCGGCCGGGGCCTGACCGACCGGATCGCCCACCCGGCCGCCGCCTCGGCGACGGCTAGGGTGGGCACCGGACACCCCAGGTCTGGCAGAGAGGAGGTCGGCCCGTGCGGCTCGACCACGAATTCACCGTCCCGGCCCCGATCGGCGAGGTCTGGCAGGCGGTCGTCGACCCCGAGCGCGTCGCCCCGTGCATGCCGGGAGCCACGCTGACCAAGGTCGAAGGGGACGCCTTCAGCGGGACGGTGAAGGTCAAGCTCGGGCCGATTTCACTGTTGTACAAGGGCAACGGCGAGTTCCTCGAAAAGGACGAGGCCGCGCACAAGGTCACGATCAAGGCGTCGGGCAAGGATTCGCGCGGCGCCGGCACGGCGGCCGCGACGGTGACCTTGACGTTGACGGAGAGCGACGGCGGCACCCACGGCACGGTGGCGACCGACCTGGCGATCACCGGCAAGCCCGCCCAGTTCGGCCGGGGGCTGATCAGCGAGGTGGGCGGCAAGATCCTGGACACGTTCGCGGGGTGCCTGTCGGGCAAGCTCGCCCCGGAACCGGCCGCTGCGCCCGCTCCCGCCGCGGCCCCGGCCCCGGCTCCCGCGGCGGCTGAGCCGGCGGCGAAGCCGGAACCGGCGGTCAAGCCCGCCCCGACGACCGCGGACATCAACACCGAGCCCCGCCCGGCGGCTCCGGCGCCCGAGCGTCCCCAGCTCCGGAGCGTCCCGGCGGCGCCGGAGACCGAAGCGATCGACCTGCTCGACTACGCCGGGCAGTCGGTCCTGAAGCGGCTGGCGCCGGTCCTGCTCGGGATCGCCGCGGTGGTCGGCCTGGTCGCGATCGTCCGCGCGCTCCGCAAGTAAGCACCGCACTGAAGGGGACTTTCCTGGCATGAGACGCCAGGAAAGTCCCCTTCAGTGCGTCAGATGCCAGGAGGGGACCCTTCAGGTCTACTGAGCGCGGGTGATCGGGCAGGTGCGTCGCGGTAATTCGTCCGGACCGGCGACGTGGCTCGCCCGAACGGCTACGCTGGGCTACCTGGTCGGCCGAACTTCGCGCAAGGGGTACGTCACGATGCCGGTTCGTCACATCCGTGGCTTCGGCTCTTGAGAGCCCAGGCCGCCGTGCGCCGGGAAGCGCTTTCCGACTGGCCGGGGTGGCCCGCGCGGTGGGAGGTGTGGACCGGGGCCAAGGCCCGCTGGATCGCCTACGCCCTCAGCTGCGAGCTGCTCGCCGTCGGCGCGACCGCGGTGGCGCTGGGTACCGGGTTCGGGGGGCCGGTGCGGCCCGTCTGGTTCGCGGTGCTCGTCGCGCTCGGGGTGGCGCAGGCCGAAATGTCGCGCCGCATCGAGCGGCTGCGGCGGTGGATGAGCGGGCAGACGCACATCAACGTCACCTCGGTATGGTACCTCGCCGGCGTCGTCCTGCTGCCGCCGGCGTGGGTGGCGCTGCTCGCGCTCGTGCTCTACGCGCACCTGTGGGTGCGGGTGTGGCGCCAGGTGCGGACGCGGCCCGCGCACCGCTTCGTCGCCAGCACGGCCTGGGCGATGCTCTCCTGCTTCGCGGCCTCGTCGGTGCTCGCCGTGCTGGGCCTGCACGGGACGCCGGTGCAGACACCGCGCGGGCTGGTCGCGCTCTGCCTGGCGGCCGCGGTGTTCGAGCTGGTGAACGTCGGGCTCGTGGCCGCGGGCATCTACCTCTACACGAGCCAGCGCTCGGTGGCCGACCTCGTCGGCACCTGGGAGGACAACGCCTTCGAGCTGGCGACCCTCTGCCTCGGCGGGCTGGCCGCGCTGGCGCTGGTCGAGCAGCCGGTGCTGGTGGTGTTCGTGGTCGCGCCCTTGCTGCTGCTGCACCGGTACCTGCTGCTGAAGCAGCAGCTGCAGGTCGCCGCCGTCACCGACGAGAAGACCGGGCTGCTCAACACCGCCGGCTGGCACGAGTCCGCGGTCCGGGAGCACGCCCGCGCGCTGCGCCGCGGGAACGGCAGCGGCTTCGCGGTGCTGATGATCGACCTCGACCACTTCAAGAAGATCAACGACACCTACGGCCACCTGACCGGCGACGACGTCCTGGCCGCCGTCGCGGTGGCGATCTCCGGCGCGGTGCGCCAGGGCGACACGGTCGGCCGCTTCGGCGGCGAGGAATTCGTGGTCCTGCTGCCCGGCATCGGCCGCGCCGACGTGCTCGCCATCGCCGAGCGGGTGCGGGTCGCGGTCGGCGAGCTCACCGTCGTGATCTCGACCGGGAGCGGGACGGTCCGCGTGAGCGGCCTGTCGGTGTCGATCGGGGTCGCGCGCCACCCCGGCACCGGGCCGACGCTCGACGACGTGCTCCGCGCCGCCGACGCGGCGTTGTACCGGGCGAAAGAAGCCGGCCGCAACCGGGTCGCCGTGTGACGAACGGCGTGGAATAGCCGCCCGCGCGGGCCGTTGAACCCGGTATGAGCGGCGCGGATCACGAAACGGACGTGGTGGTGATCGGGGCCGGCCAGGCGGGCCTGTCCGCGGCGTACCACCTGCGGCGCGCCGGGTTCGCCAACCGGACCGGCTTCGTCGTGCTGGACCACGGGAAGCGCGCCGGGGGAGCGTGGCAGTACCGCTGGCCTTCGCTGGTGCTCGGCAAGGTGCACGGCATCCACGACCTGCCCGGCATGGCCTTCGGCTCCCCGGACGTCACGCGGCCCGCGTCCGAAGTCGTGTCCGAGTACTTCGCGCGCTTCGAAAGCGTCTACGACCTCCCGGTGCTGCGGCCCGTCGACGTCCGGTCGGTGACGCGGGCGGGGGAGCGGCTCGTGGTTTCGAGCCCGGCGGAATCCTGGGCCGCGCGGGCCGTGATCAGCGCGACCGGCACCTGGGACCGGCCGTTCTGGCCGCACTACCCGGGCCAGGAGACGTTCGCCGGCCGTCAGGTGCACACCGCGGACTACGCCGGACCCGAGGACTTCCGCGGCAAGCGGGTGGTCGTCGTCGGCGGCGGGGCGTCGGCCGTGCAGCTGCTGATGGAGTTCGCCCCGCTCGCCCGCGCCACGGCCTGGGTGACCCGCCGCCCGCCGGTCTGGCGGGACGAGCCCTTCAGCGAGGACTGGGGACGCGCCGCCGTCGCGAAGGTCGACGAGCGGGTGCGGGCCGGGCTGCCGCCGGAGAGCGTGGTGAGCGTGACCGACCTGGCCGTGACGCCGGAGGTGCGGGCAGCGCGGGCGGCCGGGATCCTGGACCGCCGTCCGATGTTCGCCCGGATCGTGCCCTCGGGCGTCGAGTGGGCGGACGGCACGCGCTTCGACGCCGACGTGATCCTCTGGGCCACCGGGTTCCGCGCGGCGATCGACCACCTCGCCCCGCTGCACATCCGTGAACCGGGCGGCGGGATCCGCGTGGACGGCACGCGGGTGGCGCTCGAGCCGCGGCTGCACCTGGTCGGGTACGGGCCGTCGGCGAGCACGGTCGGCGCCAACCGGGCGGGCCGGGCCGCGGTCTCCGAGATCCGGAAGCTCCTGAAAGCGGCCTGACCACCCACTTACGGGCGATTTGTGGCGTTTCGCCCCGAATCGCCCCCGAGCCGTGAAATGATCTTGCGGTGAAGAAAGCACTGGGGCGTATCGCCGCCATCACCGTCATCTCCGGTTCCCTCCTCGGGTTCGCCGCGGGCACCGCTTCCGCGGGGAACCCTGAGTACATCCGCAGCTACCAGTGGCAGGCCGACTGCGAGCGCGCCGCCGACGAAATCCGTAGCGGGGCCGACCTCGCCGCGTACTGCCGGTGGGACCAGGGGCACACCGAGTGGGACCTGTACGTCCTCTCGCTCTGACCTCGTTCCGCGAAACAAAAGGTGCCGTCCCGCGCGGATGGCACCTTTTTTCGTGCCTGTTCCGCGGCACGGGGCAGTATCCCGCTCAGCGAAACAGGGCAGGACAAGTCTTGTCAGCCGAAGCTACTCGCCGTTAAAGTCCGCTTAGTTAGGAAACTTTCTTAACTGTTTTACCGACGCCGCAGCCCGTCAAGCCACCGCCAAGGCCCGTAAGGAGTGCGACGTGCCGTCCACCCGACTACGCCCCCTCGCCCGAATCACCCCGGTGCTCGCCGCCGTGGTCCTGCTCCCCTCCGCCATCGCCGCGGCCGCCACCACCCCAGCCGCCGACGTGCTGCTCTCTCAGGGCAAAACCGTGGCCACCTCCACCGTCGAAAGCTCCTCCTACAGCGGGGCGAAGGCCGTCGACGGCAGCACCACCACCCGCTGGGCCAGCGTCGAAGGAGCCGACCCGCAGTGGCTGCGGATCGACCTCGGCCAGTCCGCCGCCGTCCACCGCGTGGTGCTCAACTGGGAAGCCGCGTACGCGAAGAAGTACCGCATCGAGGTCTCCGACGACGGCACGAACTTCACCACCGCCGCGACCGTGGACGCCGGCGACGGCAAGACCGACGACCTGACCGGCCTCACCGCCCACGGCCGGTTCGTGCGCTTCGTCGGCCTGACCCGAGCCACCAGCTACGGCTACTCCTTCTGGGAGATGCAGGTCTACGGCAGCACCGACTCCTCCGGTGACACGCAGGCCCCGACCGTCCCGAGCGGGCTCACCGCCGGGACCGCGACCGCCACGAGCGTCCCGCTGAGCTGGAGCACCGCCACCGACAACGTCGGCGTCGCCGGGTACGACGTCCTGCGCAACGGCGCCGTGGTCGCGACCAGCGCGACGACGTCGTACACCGACACCGCGCTCACGCCGGACACCAGCTACACCTACGCGGTCCGCGCGCGTGACAACGCGGGCAACGTCTCGGCCGCCAGTACACCGATCACGGTGAAGACCCCGGCAGGGAGCGCGGGATTCGTCCTCGCCGCGGCGGGCGACATCGCCGAACGGTGCACCTCCAGCAGTTCGAGCTGCGCCCACGTCAAGACCGCGAAGCTCGTGGAAACCATGAACCCCGCGGCCGTGATCACCATGGGCGACAACCAGTACGACGACGCCCACCTGTCGGACTTCAAGTCCTACTACGACAAGACCTGGGGCAAGTTCAAGAGCAAGACCCACCCGATCCCCGGCAACCACGAGACCTACGACGACACGCCGTATAAGGGGTACGACGACTACTTCGGCGCCATCGCGAAGCCGAACGGCCAGCGCTACTACAGCTGGGAACTGGGCAACTGGCACTTCATCGCCCTGGACTCCAACGACTTCGCCACCCACGAGTTCGGCCCGGACGAGCAGATGGCGTGGCTGAAGCAGGATCTCGCCGCGAACAAGAAGGGCTGCGTCGCCGCCTATTGGCACCACCCGCGGTGGAGCTCCGGTGACCACGGCGACAACCCCGACAGCATCGAGCTGTGGAAGCTGATGGCGGCGAACAAGGTCGACCTCGTCCTCAACGGCCACGACCACGACTACGAGCGGTTCGTCCCGCAGAACGCCGATGGCAAGGCCGACGCGAACGGGCCCGTCGAAATCGTCGGCGGTTCCGGCGGCGCGAGCCTCTACGACCTGAGCTCGCCGCACGCCACCACCGCCAAGCTGCTCAAGACCTACGGCGTGCTCAAGCTGTCGATGACCGACACCAGCTTCCAGTCGCAGCTCATCGGCGTCGACGGCAAGGTCCTGGACAGCAGCCCCACCTACACCTGCCACTAGGAGGGACGCGCATGTACATCGCGGCAAGCCGGACCTCGGACCTGGCGGCCGGCACCGACCGGAAACCGGCGCTGAAACGGGTGTCCGCCAACGTCCTGGCCCTCGGCGCGGTCAGCCTGGTCACCGACGTCTCCTCGGAGATGGTGACCGCCGTCCTCCCGCTCTACCTGGTGCTCGGCCTCGGCCTGAACCCGCTGCAGTTCGGGCTGCTCGACGGGCTCTACGCGGGCGCCACCGCGGTCGTGCGGGTGCTCGGCGGGCACCTCGCCGACCGGTGGCGGCGGCTCAAGGCGGTCGCCGGGTTCGGGTACGGCTTGTCCGCGGTGTGCAAACTCGGGCTGGTCGCGGCCGGCTCGTCGGTCGCGGCGATCGGCGTCGTCCTCGCCGCCGACCGCACCGGCAAGGGCCTGCGCACCGGCCCGCGCGACGCGCTGATCTCGCTGTCCAGCGAGCCGGAGGCGCTCGGCCGGTCGTTCGGGGTGCACCGGGCGATGGACACCGTCGGCGCGTTCCTCGGCCCGCTGGTGGCGATGGCGGTGCTCGCGCTGAGCCTCGGCAGTTATACGAGCGTCTTCTTCACCAGCTTCTGCATCGCGGCCATCGCCGTGCTGCTGCTCGCCCTGTTCGTCCACGACCGGCCCGGTGTGGCCGACCGGACCGCCGTCTCGCTGCGCGCCGCGCTCGGCCTGCTGCGGCAGCAGGACTTCCGGCGTGTCGCGCTCTGGGCCGCGCTGCTGGGGCTGGTCACGGTCGGCGACTCGTTCGTCTACCTCGTCCTGCAACGGCGGTGGGACATCGCGGCGACGTGGTTCCCGCTGCTGCCGCTCGGCACCGCCGGGGTCTACCTCGTCCTGGCCGTGCCGCTCGGCAAGCTCGCCGACCGGATCGGGCGCTGGCCCGTCTTCCTCGGCGGGCACGCCGCGCTGTGCCTGGCGCTGGTGCTGCTCTGCGGTCCGCAGGCCGGGCTGTGGCTCGGGATCATCGCGCTCGGCCTGCACGGCGTCTTCTACGCGGCCACCGACGGCGTGCTGATGGCCGCCGCCGGGCCGCTCATCCCGCGTGACCTGCGGGCCACCGGGATGGCCGTCGTGCAGACCGGGCAGGCCGTCGCCCGGATGCTCTCGTCCGTCCTCTTCGGACTGGCGTGGACGCTCTGGGACCTGCGGCCCGCGGTGCTCGCCGCCGCGGCCTGCCTGGCCGCCGTCGCCCTCGCCGCCGCTCTCGCGAAACCGGTGCGCCCGTGAAGAAGATCGTTCTCGCCCTCGCCGGAATCGTGCTCCTGGTCGCCGCGGCCGTGGTGTACACGGTCAGTTCGCGGCACGACACCGCGGAGGCCGGCCCGGCCGCGCAGCTCACGCTCGCCCCCGGCCAGCTGTTCTACCGCGACACCGCCACCGGGCGCGTCGGGGCCGTCCCGCTCGCCGACCCGGGCGCGAAACCTCAGCTCAGCGGCCTGAAGTGCGACCGGTTCGCGGTGGCCCGGCAGACGGCGGTGTGCCTGGCCGTCAAGCCGGGGACGCTCCCGGCGGTCACCGACGTCCTCGTCCTCGACGGCGGGCTCGGCGTCCGCCACACCGAAACCCTGCCCGGCACCCCGAGCCGCGCGCGCGTCTCCCCGGACGGCAAGCGCGTCTACTGGACGCTGTTCGTCACCGGCGATTCCTACGCGCAGACCGGGTTCTCCACCCGGGCCGGACTGTACGAAGTGGACACCGGACGGCTGGTCAAGACGATCGAGGAGCTGCCCGTCTTCGTCGGCGGCAAGCGGTACTTCGCCGCCGACGTCAACTACTGGGGCATCACGTTCGCCCCCGACGGCAACCGCTTCTACGCCACCCTCGGCAGCAAGGGCAAGACGTACCTCGTCGAGGCCGACTACGGGCGCTACCGCGGGAAGGCGGTCCGGGAGAACGTCGAATGCCCGTCGCTCTCGCCGGACGGCCGGCGGGTGGCGTTCAAGAAGAAGGTCGGCGAGGGCGTCTGGCGGCTCTCGGTGCTCGATCTCGGCAGCTTGGCGGAGACCGAGCTCGCCGAGACCCGCAGCGTCGACGACCAGGCGCTCTGGCAGGACGACCACACCGTCCTCTACGGGCTGGAGAACGCGGTCTGGGCGGTCCCCGCGGACGGCTCCGGGACGCCGCGGCAGCTGGTCGGCGGCGCGGCGTCACCCGCTGTCACGGGGTGACGTCCACCCCGGCTCAGGACTTCAGGTAGCGCACCTGCGCCGGCTTGACCCGCTCGTACTCGTCCCGGCCCGCCAGGTGCTCCGGCACGCCGACCTCCCACCAGGCCCCGGCTTCCGTCCACGCCGACGGCTGCGTCCTCACCACGACCACCGCCGGGCGCCGCTCGGCCACCGACGCCTCCCGGGCGGACGCGTACGCCGTGCGCAGGGAGTCCACTGTGGACGCCTCGAACACCAGGCAGCCCAGTGACTCCGCGTGCCGCGCGAAGTCCACCCGGGGCGGCGAAGCGTGGGAAGTCGTGCAGTCGGCGTAGAAGTTGTTGAACGGCTTCCCGCCCTGGCCCTGCTGGAGCCGGGCGATCACCGCGTAGCCGTCGTTGTCGCAGACGACGGCGACGAACGGGTGCCCGGCGAACGCCGCCGAGAACAGCTCCGAGTTCAGCATCAGGTACGAGCCGTCGCCCAGGAGCGTGGTCACCAGGCCGGGCCACGCGATCGCCGCGCCCCACGCGCCGGACAGCTCGTACCCCATGCACGAGAACCCGTACTCGACGTCCATCGACACCGAGCCGGACCCGCGCCAGCCGCCGAGCAGCTCGCCCGGCAGGCCGCCGGACGCCGTCATGACGTAGTCGCCGGCCGCCGAGAGGTCGTTCACCACCCCGACGACCTGGGCGTACGACGGAACTTCCGCGGCGGCCGACCGCAGCGCGTCGACGTGCCCGTCCCAGGCCGCGCGTTCGGTGGCCGCCCGCGCGGTCCACGCGGGGTCCACCCGCCAGCTTTCGAGCTGGGCGGCGAGGTCCGCCAGGCCCGCGTCGGCGTCCCCGGTCACCGGCAGGGCCCCGTGCTTGACCGCGTCGAAGCGGGCCGCGTTGAGCGAGACCAGGCGGACGTCGGGGGAGAACACCGTCCACGACGCCGTCGTGAAGTCCTGCAGCCGCGTGCCGGCGGCCAGCACCACGTCCGCTTCGGCCGCGAGGACGTTCGCCGACGACGAGCCGGTGATGCCCAGCGGTCCCGCGTGCAGCGGGTGGTCGTGCGGCACCAGCGTGCGGCCCGCCGTGGTCTCCACGACGGGGATCCCGTGCCGCTCCGCGAAGCTGAGGGCGCTCCGGGCGGCACCCGAGTACCGGACGCCGCCGCCGAGCACCAGCAGCGGGCGGCGGGACGCCCGCAGGACGCCTGCCGCCTCGGTGACCGACCGCCGGTCCGGGCGCGGGCGCGGCGGCCGGTGCGTGACCGGGGCGAACAGCGCGTCCGGGAAGTCGTACGCCTCCGCCTGGACGTCCTGCGGCAGCGCGAGCACCACCGGCCCGCTGTCCGCCGGGTCCGTGAGCACCCGCGCGACCTGCGGCAACGTCGAGATCAGCTGCTCGGGCCTGGTGATCCGGTCGAAGTAGCGCGAGACCGCGCGGAAGGCGTCGTTCACCGTCGCGGTCCCGTCGCCGAACGGCTCGATCTGCTGCAGCACCGGGTCCGGCGCGCGGCCGGTGAACGTGTCGCCCGGCAGCAGCAGCACCGGCAGCCGGTTCGCGTGCGCGACCCCGGCCGCGGTGACCATGTTCAGCGCGCCCGGCCCGATCGACGACGTCGCGACGCCGACCTGCCGCCGGTGCGTGGCCTTCGCCAGCCCGACCGCGGCCAGGGCCATGCCCTGCTCGGTGTGCCCGCGCCAGACCGGGATCTCACCGCGGTGCTCTTCGAGAGCCGTGCCGAGGCCGAGCACGTTGCCGTGCCCGAAGATCGCGAACACGCCGGGGAACAGCGGCACTTCCGCGCCGTCCAGGGTTTCCGAGCGCTGCGCGAGCAGCCAGCGGACCAGAGCCTGCGCCGTCGTCAGCTTCACTTCACTCGTCCTTCGTGGCTCGTCACCGGGCAGCGGGGGTCGAGGTCCTGCGCCGCCCACGTGTCGCGGACCCAGCCGTGCGCGGGGTCGTCGCAGAACGCCATCGACCGCTCCTCGGCGGGCCCGGCCAGGACGTTCAGGTAGTACATCGGGTAGCCGGGCGCGGCGACGCACGGACCGTGGTAGCCGCGCGGGATCAGGAAGACGTCGTGGTCGCGCACGGCGACGTCCTCGTCCAGGTCGCCGTCGGCGGTGTAGGTCCGGTGCAGGCCGAAACCCTCGCGGGACGGCGTCACGCCGTCGCGGCCGGCGATGCGGAAGTAGTAGATCTCTTCGTTCACCACTTCGCACTCGGTGGCTTCGTCGTGCTTGTGCGGCGGGTACGACGACCAGTTGCCGCCCGGCGTGATCAGCTCGCACGCGTTGAGCTTGTCGGCGTGGTCCCAGACGCCGGGCACGCCGAAGTTGGTCACCTGCCGGGTCGCCTGGCCGGCCCCGCGGACCTCGACGGGAACTTCCTCGGCGGGCCCGTACTTCGCGGTCAGCCGCCGGGTGCAGCGAGCCATCGGCAACGCGACCGTGAGCCCTGTGGTCGTCGACAACTCGGCTTCGGCGTCACGGGGCACGTAGACGAAGTCCGTCACGCGCGTGAACACCGACTCGCGGCCTCGGAGTTCGAAGACCTGGCCGTCGACCCGGACCGTCGCGGACCCGGCCAGGGGCAGCACGAAGGCCTCGGACTCGCCGGTGTGCAGGACCCGGACCTCGCCGGGCGCCAGGGAAAGCACCCGCAGCCCGGTGTAGGTCCAGCCCGCGCTGTCCGGGGTGAGCCGGACCGGGTCGGTGTCGTCGGACAGCGTCCCGAGTGGACGGTGCAGCTTGCTCACTTCACGTCCTCCAGTACCTTTGCGGCGGCCCCGGCGTCTCTGCCGAGCCGGGTGTGGCCCATGGCGGGGCCGCGGATCACAGCAGCTCCTCGATCTCCGCCGCGGTCGGCATGGCGTCGGCGCAGGCGAGCCGGGACGCCACCAGCGCACCCGCCGCGTTCGCGTACCCGGCGATCCGGACCGGGTCCCAGCCCGACAGCAGCCCGTGGACGAGGGCGCCGCCGAAGCCGTCGCCGGCGCCGAGCCCGCAGACGACCTCGACGCGTTGCGGTGGCACGGTCCAGCGCCCGTCGGGCGTGGCCACGAGCACGCCGTCCGCGCCCTTCTTGATCACCGCGAGCCGCAGCCCGCGGGCGAGCATCCGGTCCGCGGCGGCGTCCGGGTCCGCGGTGCCGACGGCGACCTCCACCTCGGCGCGGTTGCCGACCGCGACCGTGACGTGGTCGAGCAGGGCGCCGATCTCTTCCCGCGCTTCCGCCACCGACGGCCAGAACATCGGCCGGTAGTCCAGGTCCAGCACGGTGTGCTCGCGGCGGCCCCGGGTTTCGAGGATCTTCCGCTGGGTCGTCCGGGCCGGTTCGGTGGACACGCCGGTGCCGGTGACCCACAGCAGCGGCACCGACGTGACGACGTCCCACGGCACGTCGTCGTCGGTGAGCGTGAGGTCGGGGGCGATGGGGGACCGGTAGAACAGCAGCGGCGGGTCCGCGGGCGGGTTGAGCTCGCAGAACACCACCGGCGTCTGCAGGTCCGGCGAAGTGCCCACGTGCGCCGGGGACACGCCGAAGCCTTCGAGGGCTTGGCGGACGTAGTCGCCGAAGCCGTCCGGGCCGACCTTGGTCAGCACGGCCGTGCGCCGGCCGAGCCGCGCGGCGGCGACCGCGACGTTGGTCGCGGTGCCGCCGAGCGACTTGGCGAACGTGCTGACGCCGGCCAGGGGGACACCGCTCTGCTCGGGGTAGAGGTCGACGCCCACCCGGCCGATCGTCAGCGCTTCGAGACTCACGCCTTCTCCACCTGCCGCAGCTCGTGTTCGAGGGCTTCCAGCTCCGCCCCGCCCGCCATCTGCCGGGTCAGCTCGTTGATGTCGATGTCCGCCTTCTCGTACGACCCGAGCGGCGCACCGCGTTTGAGCAGCAGGAACCGGTCGGCGACGGGGAAGGCGTGGTGCGGGTTGTGCGTGATCAGCACGACGCCCAGCCCGCGGTCCCGCGCCTGGGCGACGTACTTGAGCACCACCCCGGCCTGCTTGACGCCGAGCGCGGCGGTCGGCTCGTCGAGGATCAGCACCTTCGCGCCGAAGTACACCGCCCGCGCGATCGCGACGCACTGGCGCTCGCCGCCCGAGAGCGTCCCGACCGGCTGCTCGACGTCCCGCAGGTCGATGCCCATGTCGGACAACGCCTGCTTCGTCGTCTCCCGGCCCTTCTTCCGGTCCAGGAACTGGAAGGGGCCGAAGCCGACCCGCGGCTCCGAGCCGAGGAAGAAGTTCCGCCAGACGCTCATCAGCGGCACCACGGCGAGGTCCTGGTACACGGTCGCGATGCCGCTGTCCAGCGCCTCGCGCGGCGAAGCGAACCGCACGGGCTCACCCTCGACGAGGAACTCGCCCTGGTCGTGCTGGTGCACCCCGGCCAGGATCTTGATCAGCGTGGACTTCCCGGCGCCGTTGTCGCCGAGCACGCAGGTGACCTCACCCGCGTTGACCACAGTGGACACTTCGCGCAGCGCGATCACGCTGCCGTAGGTCTTCCCGATGTCGCGGACTTCGAGGAGCGGACTCATCGGCGTACCCTTTCCGCGCGGCGCCGGAAGGCGTTGTTCACCAGGACCGCGGCCAGCAGCATGATGCCGAGGAACAGCATGAACCAGTCGCTGTTCCACTGCGCGAACACAATGCCCTGGCGCGCCATGCCGAAGATCAGCGCGCCGATCGCCGCGCCCACCGCCGAGCCGTACCCGCCGGTGAGCAGGCAGCCGCCGATCACCGCGGCGATGATGTACTGGAACTCCAGCCCGATGCCCTGGTTCGCCTGCACGCTGGCGAAGCGCAGGATGTTGATCGAGCCGACCAGCCACGCGCCGAGCGCGGTGCCCATGAACAGCAGGATCTTCGTGCGCACCACCGGCACGCCGACCGAGCGGGCCGACACCTGCGACCCGCCGACGGCGAAGATCCAGTTGCCGAAGCGGGTGCGCATGAGCAGGACCGCCGCGACCGCCGTGACGACGATCCACCAGACGATCGACGACTGGAACTCGGTGCCGCCGATGCTGAACGTCGACGCGAACAGCCCGCCGGCGGACTCGTAGCCGCTGGTCGAGCGCATCCCCGACACCTGGACGGTGTTGGTGACCAGCCGCGTCACACCGAGGTTGAGCCCCTGCAGCGCCAGGAACGACCCCAGCGTCACGATGAAGCTCGGCAGCCCGGTCTTCATCACCAGCCAGCCGTTGAAAGCGCCGACCCCGAGGGCGAAGAGGAGCGAAACCAGCAGCGCGAGCCAGACGTTCCAGCCCGCCTGCGTCGCCAGGATCGCCGTGACCAGCGACGTCGACGCCGTCATGACGCCGGCCGAGAGGTCGAACTCGCCGCCGACCATGAGCAGCGCGACCACGACGGCCATGATGCCCAGCGTCGAGGAGTCGTCGAGCCAGGTGGCCACGCCCAGCGGGCTGAGGAACTGGCCGGTGACGACGGAGAAGAAGACGAACACGAGCACGGCGCCGAGCAGCGCGCCGATCTCCGGGCGCACCACCAGCCGGTCGGTCAGGCTCTTCTTCCCCACACGTTCGTCGGGGTGGGCCTGTATCGCCGCGGTCATCGCGTGCCGCGCTCCGCGTACGGGGCCACGGTGTCGATGTTCGTCTTGTCGACGAAGCCCGGGCCGGTCTGCACCGGCTTGCCACCGCCGATGGTGTTGCCGTTTTCCTTGTACAGCTTGAGGAACACGATCGGCAGGTAGCCCTGCTCGTACTGCTGCTGGTCGACGGCGAAGAGGATCGTGCCGGCCTTGATGGCCGCGACGACGTCGGCGTTCAGGTCGAAGGTCGCCACCTGCGCCTTGGAGCTCGCTTCCTTGGCCGCGTCCACCGCGCGGGCCGCGACCTGCGAGTTCAGCGCCAGCACGGCGTCGATCGACGGGTCGGACTGCAGCGCGCCGCGGATCCGGGCCTGCGCGTCGGTCGGGTTGGAGATGTCGACCTGCAGGGTGGAGACGGTGCCGAAGGTCTGCTTCGCGCCGTCGCAGCGCTGGTTCTGGCCGATGTTGCCGGCTTCGTGGATGACGCACAGCAGCTTCGTCTTGCCCGCCGCCTTGAGGCGCTGCCCGGCGCCCTGGCCCGCGAGGCCTTCGCTCTGCCCGACGTGCGCGATCGCGCCGAACGCCGCGCTGGAGTCCTCGCCGGAGTTGATGGTGACGACCGGGATGCCGGCCTTGACCGCGTTCTGGATCGACGTCTGCAGGGCTTGGGGGTTCGCCATCGAAACCACCAGGCCGCCGACCTTCTGCGCGACCGCGTTGTCGATCAGCCGGGCCTGGTTGCCGGGGTCGCCGTCGGCGAAGTAGTCGACGCCGACGTTCAGGTCCTTGCCCGCCTGCTCGGCGCCGTTCTTCACGACGTTCCAGAAGGCGTCGCCCGCGGTGCCGTGGGTGACCACGGCGACCTTGAACGGGCCGCTCGAGCTCGGGGCCGCCGCCGTCGGACTGCCGCCGGCGCTGCTGCTCGAGTTGTCGGCGGACGGGCCGCTGCACGCGGACAGGACGAGCCCGGCGGCGGCGATCGCCGCCACACCGGCCAGCTTCTTGATTGAGAACACAGTCACTCCTTTGGGACCAGGGGGATTACAGGGAGTCGGTGATCTTCGCGAGGTGGGCCAGGCTGCGCCCGGTGTCGCGCCGGGGTACGTCGTCGAGGCTCCCCTCGCCGAGGGCGGTGTCCTGTTCGAGGACGTACCAGCCGTCGTACCCCGCGGCCTGGACGGAGCGCACCATCGACGCCACGTCCACGTCCCCCTCCCCGAGCGGGGTGTAGATGCCCCGCCCGACCGCGTCGGTGTAGCCGAGCCGTCCCGCGCGGACCTCGGCCGCCAGGTCCGCCCGGACGTCCTTCAGGTGCACGTGCCCCACCCGCTCGGGATACCGCTTCGCCAGCTCGACCGGATCCGTCCCGCCGATCATCAGGTGCCCGGTGTCGAGGCACAAGCCGAGATCGGAGTCGGCGAGGAAGCGCTCGACCTCGGCCTGCTGCTCCACGTGCGTCCCGACGTGCGGGTGCAGCACGGTGCGCAGGCCGTGGGCGGCGGCGATGTCGCGGACCTTGCCCGCGGTTTCGACGAGCGTCGCCCATTCGGCGGCGGTGAGCTCCGGGCGTTCGTCGTAGCCGTCGAGCCCGGTCGCGGCCGCGAGCACGAGGACGTCACCGCCGCACGCGGCGAACAGCGCGGCGGATTCTTCGGCTTCCTCGAGGGCGTGCTCCTGGTTTTCGTGCAGGACGACGGCGAGGAAGCCGCCGACGAGCCGGAGGCCGTGCGACCCGAGCAGTTCCCGGAGCTCGGCCGGGTCGCGGGGGAGGTACCCGGGCGGGCCGAGTTCGGTCGCCTGCACGCCGAGCTCCGCCATCTCGCCGAGCACGGTCGCCGCGTCCAGCACCCGGCCCCAGCCCGGGACTTCGCAGACACCCCAGGAGATCGGCGCGGCGGCTACTCGGATCGTCGCTGTCACAAGGGGCCTCCGGTGGTCCGTTGGAGCGCTCTATTGATTAGAGCGCTCTAATCTTGTAGCGTCCGTCACAGCAAGTCAAGGCCGAGTTTCCGGTGATCAGGGGAGGTGCCGCGTGCGTCCGACGATGGAGGACGTCGCCGCGCGGGCGGGCGTTTCCCGCGCGCTGGTGTCGCTGGTGATGCGGAATTCGCCGAAGGTCTCCGACGCCCGGCGCGCGGCCGTCCTGCGCGCGGCCGAGGAGCTGGGCTACCAGCCGCACGTGATGGCGCGGTCGCTGGCCAGCCGGACGTCCACCGTGCTCGGCGTGATGGTGAACGACCTGCGCAACGCGTTCTTCGCCGACGTCGTCGAGGGATTGGACGCGGCCGCGCAGGCCGCGGGCTTCGACCTGATCCTCAACACCGGCGGCCGCAGTCCGACGCGCGAGTGGAACGCCCTGCACAACCTGCTTTCCTTCCGCCCGGCCGGGATCATCCTGCTCTCGCCGGTCGTCCCGGCGGCGTCGATCCAGGTCGCGGCCAAGCAGTGCCCGGTCGTGCTGGTCTCGCGCACGATCCGGGCGTCCACAGTGGACACCGTGAACGACGACGGCGAGGCGGGCTCCGCGCTGGCCGTCGACCACCTCGTCGGGCTCGGGCACCGGCGCATCGCGCACCTCGACGGCGGCGGAGCGGCGGGCGCGGCCCAGCGCCGCCGCGGCTTCGAGGCGGCCATGCGGCGCCACGGGCTGGAGCCGGTCGTCGTGCGCAGCGAGCACACCGACACAGCGGGCGAGAAGTCCGTGCGGGAGCTGCTGGCGACGTACTCGCGGGCCGAGCTGCCGACCGGTCTGGTGGCGGGCAACGACTTCAACGCCGTCGGCGCCATTTCGGCGTTGGAAGAGGCCGGGCTGCGGGTGCCGGAAGACGTCTCGGTGGTCGGCTACGACAACACGTCGCTGGCCGCGCTGCGGCACCTTTCCTTGACCACGGTGGACCAGCCTCGCACCGAAATGGGGCGGCTGGCCTTCGACGCCTTGCTCGAGCGCGTCCGCGGGGAGCGCACGGAGCCGGTCCGGCACCTGCTGCACCCGTCACTGGTGGTCCGCGCGACCACCGCCGAGATTTCTGCGACAGGAGGAACAGAACGATGAGGTTGGGACTGGCGGGCACCGGCCGGATCGGCACCGCGCACGCGGAGACGCTGAAGGGCTTCGACGAGGTCGAGTCGGTCGTCGTGGCCGACGTCGACGCCGTGCGGGCGCAGTCGGCCGCCGCGAAGCTGGGCGTCGAGGCGGCTACCCTCGACGAGCTGTTCACCGCGGGGCTCGACGGCCTGGTCGTCACGGCGGCCACCGACGCGCACCCGGGCCTGATCATCGCGGCGGTCGACGCGGGCCTCCCGGTGTTCTGCGAAAAGCCGGTGGCCGCGGACATCCCGGGCACCCTCGCAGTCATCGACCGCATCGGCGCGTCGGACGTCGCGGTCCAGATCGGCTTCCAGCGCCGCTTCGACGCGGGCTACGCGGCGGCGCGGGCGGCGGTGGCGTCGGGCGAGCTGGGCTGGCTGCACACACTGCGGGCGACGACGTTCGACCCGGCACCCCCGCCGGCGGAGTACGTGGCGCATTCGGGTGGCCTGTTCCGCGACTGCGGCGTCCACGACTTCGACATCATCCGCTGGGTCAGCGGCCGCGAGGTCGAGGAGGTGTACGCGATCGGCGCCAACCGCGGCGAGCGCTTCTTCGTGGACGCGGGCGACGTCGACACGGCGGCGGCGACGCTGACCCTGGACGACGGCACCCTGGCGACGGTGTCCCTGACCCGCTACAACGGCGCGGGCTACGACGTCCGCCTGGACGTGCTGGGCTCGGTTTCGGGCGTGGTCGTCGGCCTGGACGACCGGGCCCCGCTGCGCTCGGTGGAGCCGGGGGTGGCCCCGCTGCCGGGCCCGGCGTACCCGGGGTTCATGGAGCGCTTCCGCCCGGCGTACACGACGGAGCTGCGGGCGTTCCTGGACGTCGTGGCCGGCCGGGCGCCGTCGCCCTGCGGCGCGGCGGACGCACTGGAGGCGTTCTACATCGCGGAGGCGTGCGAGGTCTCCCGCCGCGAACGGCGCCCGGTGAAGCTGAGCGAGATCCGGCGCTGAAAACCACTGGCGCGCCCGGGCAGAATTCGGGAGTGATCACCCTGACCCCGCTCGACGAGCCCGCCCTCGCGCGGCTGCTCGAAGCCGCCGTCGCGGGAGCGGACCCGCTCGACGTCATGCCCCCGGTCGGCGGCCCGCCCGGCTGGACCGCGACGCGCCGCTCGGCGTTCCTGGAGTTCCACCGCGGCCGCTCGCTGAACGCGGCGACCGCGGTGGAACGCACGTGGGTGGTCGACGCCGACGGGACCGCGGTGGGCGCCGCCCGCCTGGAGCGCCACGGAGACGCGGTGGAAGCGGGCATCTGGCTGAGCCGCGACGCCCGCGGCCGCGGAATCGGCCGCGAGGTGACGCGGCTGCTCCTGACCGAAGCCCGCGCTTCCGACGCGACGAGGTTCACCGCCTCGACGACCCCCGGCAACACCGGCGCCCGATCCCTGCTAGCCGGCCTCGGCGCGGCCCTCACCACCGACGGCGACGAAGTCCGCGCGGAAGTCCAGCTCAGCGGTCGTGAGTGATAAGTAGGGTTCTAACCCGACTCATCACTCACGACCAGCCGGGGCAGGATCTCCGTCCGCACGTACTCGTGCGCGTCGCGGGAAGGCAGGATGTGCGGCCCCTGCACCCACCGCACCCCGTGCCGCAACGCCGCCGCCGTCACCCGCTCCCGCAGGGAACCCACCACCCCCGCGCCCAGCACCAGCGCGTCGACCACGCCGAGCCGGGACAGCACCGCTTCCTCCGAAGCGACGCCGTCCGCGGCGAGACCCGCCGCGGACAGCGCCGCCGTCACCCTCGAGACCGTGGCCGGGTTGCGGCCGAACAGCAGCACCTTCATGCCGCCAGTCTCATACCTCGAGAGCGGTTGAGGTCAAGACAGCTCGAGCGTCGGCTGGTACATCTCGATCCAGTGGTAGAAGTCGAGCACCCGGTCCAGCCCGATGCGCATGGCCGGGTCCATCGTCGCCGGGTCCACTTCGGACGCACGGTGCGCCCAGGCGCGGTCCACCAGGCCGAACACCTCGTGCTTCGGCTCGGCCAGCACCTCCTTGACCTGCTGCTGCAGCGCCGCCGCGTAGCCCGGGTCCTGCGTCGACGGGTACGGGCTCTTCACCCGCTGGGCCACCGACTCCGGCAGCACGTGCTTGGTCGCGTGCCGCAGCAGGCTCTTCTCCCGCCCGTCGAACGTCTTCAGCGACCACGGCGTGTTGTAGACGTACTCGACCAGCCGGTGGTCGCAGAACGGCACACGGACCTCCAGGCCCACCGCCATCGACGCGCGGTCCTTGCGGTCGAGCAGCATCCGCACGAACCGGGTCAGGTGCAGGTTGCAGATGGTCCGCATCCGCGCCTCGAGAGCGGACTCGCCGTCGAGGTGGTCGACCGAAGCGACGGCGGTCTTGTACTGGTCCGCGACGTAGGACTCGACGTCGAGGCTCTTGACCAGCTCCGGCGTGTACAGCGACGCGCGCTCGTCCATCATCGACGTCCGGAACGCCAGCCACGGGAACGTGTCCGCGTTGACGGCCTTCTCGTCGTGGAACCAGCGGTAGCCGCCGAACACCTCGTCGGCCGACTCGCCCGACAGCGCCACCGTCGACTGGCCGCGGATCGCCTTGAACAGCAGGTACAGCGACGTGTCCATGTCGCCGAGGCCCGCCGGGATGTCCCGCGCCCGCAGCACCGCGCGCCGGACCTCGGGGTCGGTCAGGTCGCCCGGGTTGAGCATGACGTCTTCGTGCGCGGAGTTCACCAGCTGGGCGACGTCCCGCACGAACGGCGAGTCCGCCGTGTCGCGCATCTCGTCCGGCTTGAAGTTCTCTTCCTGGCCGAAGAAGTCGACGGAGAACGTCCGCAGCTGCTCGCCCTGCTCGGCCAGCCGCGCGGCGGCCAGGCCGGTGACGGCGCTGGAGTCGAGCCCGCCGGAGAGCAGCACGCACCGGGGGACGTCGGCGACGAGCTGGCGGTTGACGATGTCGGTCATCAGCTCGCGCACGCGCGCGACCGTCGTCTCCTGGTCGTCGGTGTGCTTCTTCGCGTCGAGCTTCCAGTAGGTGCGGGTCTTGATGCCCTCGCGGGACACGGTGACGATCGTGCCCGGCTGGACCTCTTCCATGTCCTTCCACAGCGACCAGCCCGGCCGCTTGGTGAAGCCGGCCAGCTCGCGGAAGCCGTCGAGGTCGACGACCTTCTTCGCCAGCGGGTTCGCGAGGATGGCCTTCGGCTCGGAGCCGAACAGGACGCCGTCCTTGGTCGGGTAGTAGTAGAACGGCTTGATGCCCATCCGGTCGCGGATCATGACGAGCCGGTCGTCGCGCTCGTCCCAGATCGCGAAGGCGTACATGCCGTTGAGGTGGTCGACGACCGCGTCGCCCCACTGCAGGTAGCCGTGCAGCACGACCTCGGTGTCGCTGTCGGTCTCCCACTGGTGGCCGAGCTTCGTCAGCTCTTCCTTCAGCTCGGTGAAGTTGTAGGCCTCACCGCTGTAGACCATCGCGACGTCGCCGTTCGGCGTGTGCACCGACATCGGCTGACGGCCGCCGGGCAGGTCGATGATGGCCAGCCGCCGGTGGCCGAGCGCGACGTTCCGGCGCACCCAGGTGCCTTCGTCGTCCGGGCCGCGGCAGGACATGGTCGCGGTCATCGCGTCGACCACTTCCTGGCGGCGGGTGAGGTCGGCGTCGTAGGAAACCCAGCCGGCGATACCGCACATAGGTGATCCCCTCTCCCAAAGATTTGCTTAGCCGATACAACTATCGGTAACACAGGTGTAACACGGGCTGAAGATCTTGTCTGCCCGAATTGCACTTTCCGCACTTGTTCGGTCACGCGTTGTGGTGTGAGTCACTGACCAACTGCATACAGTGATTAATCGGCAAACGTTTGCGTGACCGGCGCCACCGGCCATAAAGACGGCGTAAATGCGCGTCAGGAACGCATCAAGGCGCCATCAGCCGCAGGTCGCGACGGGGTCCCGGAGCCGCACAGTGAGGGCGTCCGGTCACCGAACCCGGTGACCCGTCTTGAGAGGTGCCTGTGGCCGACTTGCTCTACGCCGTCCTGCTGATCGGCGTGTTCGTGGTGCTCGCGCTGGCGCTGCGCGGGATGGAAAAGCTGTGAGCGGCGCGGGCACCGTGGCCAACGTCGTCGGCGGCCTGCTGGCGCTGGGCCTGCTCGTCTACCTGTTCGTCGCCTTGATCAGGCCGGAGAAATTCTGATGTCCGACACCACGGCCGGGCTCATCCAGCTCGGCCTGCTCCTCGCCGCCCTCGCCGCGGTCTACAAACCGCTCGGCGACTACCTGGCGCGCGTCTTCTCCACCGAGAAGCACTCGAAGCTCGAGAAGGGCCTCTACCGGCTCTTCCGGGTCAACCCCGACTCCGAACAGCGCTGGCCGACCTACGCCGCCGGCGTGCTCGGCTTCTCGTTCGTCTCGGTCGTCCTGCTCTACCTGCTGCAACGGCTCCAGCCGCTCCTGCCGTGGAACCTCGGCCGCGGCTCGGTGAGCCCCGGCGTCGCGTTCAACACGGCGATCTCCTTCGTCACCAACACGAACTGGCAGTCCTACGTCCCCGAGACGACGATGGGCCACTTCGTGCAGATGGCCGGGCTCACCGTGCAGAACTTCCTCTCCGCCGGCGTCGGCCTGGCCGTGGCGATCGCGGTCACCCGCGGGTTCGTCCGCGCGAAGACCGACCGCCTCGGCAACTTCTGGGTGGACCTCACGCGCGGCACGGTCCGCGTGCTGCTGCCGATGGCGTTCGTGTTCGCGCTCGTGCTGGTCGCGCTCGGGGTCGTGCAGAGCCTCAAGGCCGGCGTCGCCGTCACCAACCCGGACGGCAGCCGGAGCACCATCGCCCTCGCCCCGGCCGCGAGCCAGGAAGCGATCAAGGAACTGGGCACCAACGGCGGTGGCATCCTCAACGCCAACTCCGCGCACCCGTTCGAGAACCCCAACGCCTGGTCGAACCTGATCGAGCTGTTCCTGATCCTGGTGCTCCCGGTCAGCCTGACCCGCGCGTTCGGCAAGCTCGTCGGCAAGCCCAAGCAGGGGTACGTGCTGCTCGGCGTGATGACCCTGCTCTGGGCGGCCTCGCTGGCGATCATCTGGTTCTCCGAGGCGTACGCGAACAACCCGGCCGCGCAGGCCGCGGGCGCCAGCATGGAGGGCAAGGAACAGCGGTTCGGCATCGGCCTGACATCGATCTTCGCCGACACCACGACCGGCACGTCCACCGGCGCGATCAACGGCGCTCACGACAGCCTTTCCGGGCTCGGCGGCGGGGGACCGCTGCTGAACATGCTCTACGGCGAGATCTCGCCGGGCGGCGTCGGCACCGGGCTCTACGGGATCCTGGTCATGGCGATCATCGCGATGTTCCTGGCCGGCCTGATGGTCGGGCGCACCCCGGAGTACCTGGGCAAGAAGCTCGGCCGCCGCGAGGTCACCTGCGCCGCGATCGCCATGCTCGCGATGCCGACCGTAGTGCTCCTCGGCTCCGGGATCGCCCTGCTGCTCCCGGACACGGCGGGCGCGCTCGGCAACGGCGGCGCGCACGGGCTGTCCGAAATCCTCTACGGCTACGCCTCCACCGGCAACAACAACGGCAGCGCGTTCGGCGGCCTGACCGCGACGAACGACTGGTTCCAGTCCTCGTTCGGCGTCGCCATGGCGATCGGCCGGTTCATCCCGATCGTCGCCGTGCTCTGCCTGGCCGGTTCCCTGGCCGCGCAGCGCAAGGTGCCCGAAACCGCGGGCACGCTGCCCACCACCGGCCCGCTGTTCGCCACCATGCTCACCGGCACGGTGGTGCTCGTCGCGGCCCTCACGTTCATCCCGGCGCTCGCGCTCGGGCCCATCGCGGAGGCACTCGCATGACCGTCACCGAAGAACGACCCCAGGTGACTCCCCCCTCGGAAACCACGAGCAAGGTCGGCGCCGGGGTGTTCAGCCCGCGCCAGCTCTGGACGTCGCTGCCGGACGCCTTCCGGAAGCTCAACCCGAAGCACCAGCTCGGCAACCCGGTGATGTTCGTGGTGTGGGTGGGATCCGCGCTCACCACGGTCTTCGCGATCACCGACCCGAGCGTGTTCACCATCCTGATCGCCGTCTGGCTGTGGTTCACGGTGCTCTTCGCGAACCTCGCCGAAGCCGTCGCCGAAGGCCGCGGCAAGGCGCAGGCGGAATCCCTGCGGCGGTCGAAGAAGGAGACCGTCGCCCGCCGGCTCACCGCGACCGGCTCGGAAGAGCAGGTGCCCGGGGTCGAGCTGAAGATCGGCGACCGGGTCGTCGTCGAGGCGGGCCAGGTGATCCCGGGTGACGGCGACGTCGTCGAGGGCATCGCGACCGTCGACGAGTCGGCCATCACCGGCGAGTCCGCCCCGGTCATCCGCGAATCGGGCGGTGACCGCAGCGCTGTCACCGGCGGTACGACGGTGCTGAGCGACCGCATCGTCGTGAAGATCACCACGAAACCGGGCGAGTCCTTCGTGGACCGCATGATCGCGTTGGTGGAAGGCGCTTCGCGGCAGAAGACGCCCAACGAGATCGCGCTGACGATCCTGCTTTCGACGCTGACGATCATCTTCCTGCTCGCCGTCGTCGCGCTGCAGCCGATGGCCCGCTACTCCGGGTCCGAGCAGTCGGTGATCGTGCTGACCGCGCTGCTCGTCTGCCTGATCCCGACGACGATCGGCGCGCTGCTGAGCGCCATCGGCATCGCGGGCATGGACCGCCTGGTGCAGCGCAACGTCCTGGCGACGTCGGGCCGCGCGGTCGAGGCCGCGGGTGACGTCTCGACGCTGCTGCTCGACAAGACCGGCACCATCACCTTCGGCAACCGGCGGGCCACCGAGCTGATCCCGGTCGGCTCGTCCACCGCGGACGAACTCGCGCGGGCCGCCCGGCTGGCCAGCCTCGCCGACGAGACCCCCGAAGGCCGCAGTGTCGTCGAGCTGACCGCGGACTACGCGGCCCAGGACGAGCACGGCGAATTCGTCCCCTTCACCGCGCAGACCCGGATGTCGGGCCTCGACATCGGCGACCGGCGAATCCGGAAGGGCGCGGCCAGCGCCGTGCGTGCCTGGGTGCGCGACAACGGCGGCGAGTTCCCCGACGAGACCGAGCGCGTGGTCGACGAGATCAGCGCCCAGGGCGGGACCCCGCTGGTCGTCGCCGAGAACACCGTGGTGCGCGGCGTGATCCGGCTGTCCGACGTCGTCAAGCCGGGCATGAAGGAGCGCTTCGAAGAGCTGCGGGCGATGGGCATCAAGACGGTGATGATCACCGGCGACAACCCGCTCACCGCCCGGGCCATCGCCGCGGACGCCGGCGTCGACGACTTCCTCGCCGAGGCCAAGCCCGAAGACAAGATGGCGCTCATCAAGAAGGAGCAGGAAGGTGGCCGGCTGGTCGCGATGACCGGCGACGGCACCAACGACGCCCCCGCGCTCGCGCAGGCCGACGTCGGCGTCGCGATGAACACCGGCACCTCGGCCGCCAAGGAAGCCGGGAACATGGTCGACCTCGACAGCGACCCCACGAAGCTGATCGAGATCGTCGAGATCGGCAAGCAGCTGCTGATCACCCGCGGCGCGCTGACCACGTTCAGCGTCGCCAACGACCTGGCCAAGTACTTCGCCATCCTGCCCGCGATGTTCACCGGCATCTACGCCCAGCTGGGCGGGCTGAACATCATGCACCTGGCCACCCCGAAGTCGGCGATCCTCTCCGCCGTCATCTTCAACGCGCTGATCATCGTCGTGCTCATCCCGCTGGCCCTGCGCGGCGTGCGGTACAAGCCGTCATCGGCGTCGGCGCTGCTGCGCCGCAACCTGCTCGTCTACGGCCTCGGCGGGATCGTCAGCCCCTTCCTCGGGATCTGGCTGATCGACCTGCTCGTGCGCCTCATCCCTGGAATCGGGTGACTCCTCGTGAACACGCTCGTCAAGCAGACGTGGGCCGGGCTTCGCGTCCTGCTCGTCATGACGGTCCTGCTCGGGATCCTCTACCCACTGGCGGTGTGGGCGATCGCCCGCATCCCGGGCCTGGAAGGCAACGCCGAAGGGTCGCTCGTCACGCAGAACGGCCAGGCCGTCGGGTCGTCGCTCATCGGCGTCGACCCGGTGCCCGCCGACCCGGCGAAGGACCCGTGGTTCCACAACCGGCCCTCGGCGCTGGCGAAGGACGCGCTCGGCCCCGGCGACCCGTCGACGTCCGGCGCGTCCAACAAGGGCCCGTACAACGAAGATCTGGTGAAGACGATCCAGGAGCGGCGGGCGGCCATCGCCCAGCGCGAAGGCGTGTCACCCGACCAGGTACCGCCGGACGCCGTGACCGCGTCGGGCTCCGGCCTGGACCCGGCGATCAGCGTCGCCTACGCCGACCTCCAGATCGCCCGCGTCGCCCGGAACACCGGGCTCCCGGTGGACCGGGTGAAGCAGCTCGTCGACCAGAACACGAGCGGGGCGGGGATCGGCGTCCCGGGCGTCGATGTGCTCCCGCTCAACTTGGCCGTGCGAGCCGCGGCCGGAGGGGCACACTGACAGCGTGACCACCGCAAAGAAGCCGCGCCGGGGGGAGCTGAGGATCTACCTCGGCGCGGCTCCGGGCGTCGGCAAGACCTTCGCCATGCTCGGCGAAGCGCGCCGGCGCGCCGACCGCGGCACCGACGTCGTCGTCGGGCTGGTGGAGACCCACGGCCGCGAGAAGACCGCGGTGCTCCTGGACGGCCTTGAGATCGTCCCGCGGCGGCACGCCGAACACCGCGGCCGCGCGTTCGACGAGATGGACGTCGACGCGATCCTCGCGCGGGCCCCGGAAGTCGCCGTCGTCGACGAGCTGGCGCACACCAACGTTCCGGGGTCGCGCAACGCCAAGCGCTGGCAGGACGTCGAGGAGCTGCTGGCGGCCGGCATCGACGTGCTGTCCACGGTCAACGTGCAGCACCTGCAGAGCCTCAACGACGTCGTCGAGCGGATCACCGGCGTCACGCAGCAGGAGACCGTGCCGGACGAGGTCGTCCGCCGCGCCGAACAGCTCGAGCTGGTCGACATCACGCCGGAGGCGCTGCGGCGCCGGCTTGCGCACGGCAACGTCTACCCGGCCGAGCGGATCGACGCCGCGCTCGGCAACTACTTCCGCCCGGGCAACCTGACCGCGCTGCGCGAACTCGCGCTGCTCTGGGTCGCCGACCAGGTCGACGTCGCCCTCCAGCGCTACCGCGCCGAGCAGCGCATCACCGACACCTGGGAGGCGCGCGAACGCGTCGTCGTCTCGATCACCGGGGGCGCGGAGAGCGAGACGCTCATCCGCCGCGCCAGCCGGATCGCCACCCGGGCCGGCGCCGAGCTGCAGGTGCTGCACATCCTGCGCGGCGACGGCCTGTCCGGCATCGGGCCCACCGCGATGGCCCGCTGCCGCACCCTGGCCGAGGAGGTGGGCGCGACCTTCCACACCGTCGTCGGCGACGACGTCCCGGCCGCGCTGCTGGACTTCGCCCGCGGCGTCAACGCGACCCAGCTCGTCATCGGCACCTCGCGGCGCTCCCGCGTGGCCCGCTTGTTCGACGAGGGCATCGGCGCTTCGGTGGTCCGCCGGTCGGGGCCGATCGACGTGCACATGGTCACCCACTCCGAAGCGGGCGGGCGGCTGCGGGCCCGGCTGGGCGCGAGCCCGCTGGGGTTCTCGCGGCTGGTCGCGGGCTGGGTGCTGAGCGTCGTGCTGCCGGTGCTGGTCACCCTGGTCGGCGTCGCCGTGCCGAGCGGCCTCGACTTCGCCACCGACGTCATCTCCTACGTGCTGGCCACCGTCGTCGTGGCGCTGGTCGGCGGCCTCGGCCCGGCGCTGGTCGCGGCCGTGCTCGGGGCCGGGCTGCTCAACTTCTTCTTCACGCCGCCGCTGTACACGCTCAACGTGCACACGCCGCAGAACCTCGTGACGCTGATCGCGATGGTCGTGGTCGCGGTGCTCGTCGCGCTGGTCGTCGACCAGGCCGCCCGCCGGGCCACGCAGGCGGCGCGGGCGCGGACGGAAGCGGCGCTGCTGGCCTCCTACGCCCGGACCGTGCTGACCCACGCGAACCCGATCGAGCGGCTGCTGGAGAAGGTCCGGGAGAACTTCGGGCTGACGTCGGTGACGCTGCTGGAGAAGCAGGAAGGCGCGTGGCAGGGCGTGGCGGCCGCCGGGGAGCGGCCGTGCGCGGACCCGGACGAGGCCGACGTCGACATCGCCGTCACCGCCGACGTCCACCTGACCCTGCGCGGGCGCGCGCTGCCGGCGGCCGACCGGCGGGTGCTGGAAGCCGTGGCGGGGCAGGCGTTGCTCGCGTTGCGCCAGCAGCGCACGGCGGCCGCGGCGGCGCGCGCCGAGCGCAAGGCGGAGGCGACCGAGCTGCGCACGACGTTGCTGTCGGCCGTCGGGCACGACCTGCGGACGCCGCTGACGTCGATCAAGGCGTCCATCGGCAGCCTGCGCGCGCCCGACCTCCGGCTGTCCGAAGAGGACACCGCCGAGCTGATGGAGGCCATCGAGCTGTCCGCCGACCGGCTCGCCGGCCTGATCGACAACCTGCTGGACTCCTCGCGCCTGGCCACTGGCGCGGTGCGACCGCACCTGCGTCCGGTGGGGTACGACGAGGTCGTCGCGCATGCGCTGTCCAATGTGGACGATTCGGACGACGTGCTGGTGGCGGTGGACGACCAGCTGCCCGCGGTGCTGGCCGACCCCGGCCTGCTGGAACGGGTCGTGGCGAACGTGCTGGACAACGCGCTCCGGCACGGCGGCGCACCGGTGTCCGCACGGGCTTCGGCCCACTCCGGCCAGGTGGAGCTGCGGATCGTCGACCACGGCAAGGGCCTGCGCAAGGGCGTGGCGGCCTCGGCGTTCGCCCCGTTCCAGCGCCTGGGCGGCGACCGCGACACGACCCCGGGCGTCGGGCTCGGGCTGTCGGTGGCGAAGGGCTTCACCGAGGCGATGGGCGGCACGATCCGCGCCGAGGACACCCCGGGCGGCGGGCTCACGATCGTGGTTTCCCTGCCCGCGTTCAGCGTCGAGTTCGAAGAAGAGGGGGTGCGATGAGCGACCCGGGCGCCACCGTGCTGGTGGTGGACGACGAGCCGCAGATCGTGCGGGCACTGCGGATCAACCTCAACGCCCGCGGCTACAAGGTGATCACCGCGCACGACGGCACGGCCGCGCTGAAGGCGGTGGCCGAGACCAAGCCGGACGTGGTGGTGCTGGACCTCGGCCTGCCGGACCTGGACGGCACGGAGGTGATCGCGGGCCTGCGCGGCTGGACGACGGTCCCGATCATCGTCCTGTCCGCCCGCGGCGACTCGGCGGACAAGGTCCAGGCCCTCGACGCAGGCGCGGACGACTACGTGACCAAGCCGTTCGGCATGGACGAGCTCCTGGCGAGGCTCCGCGCGGCGGTCCGCCGCTCGGCGGTGACGGGCCCGGACGGCGCGGACGCGGTGGTGGAGACGTCGTCGTTCAGCGTGGACCTGGCGGCCAAGCGCGTCCGCCTCACCGACGGCTCGGAAGTCCACCTGACGAAGACGGAGTGGGGAGTGCTGGAGCTGCTGGTCCGCAACCGCGGCCGGCTGGTGGCGCAGAAGCAGCTGCTGCACGAGGTGTGGGGCCCGTCGTACGAGACGGAGTCCCACTACCTGCGGGTGTACCTGGCCCAGCTGCGGCGGAAGCTGGAGCCGGAGCCTTCACGGCCTTCGCTTACTGAGCGCGCGTGCTGCTGCCGGTCACGCCGGACGACGGGCCGGCCGGCGTCGAGGTCGGGGCGCCGCCCGTGCTCGTGCCGCCGCCGGTGGTCGTGGTCGGCGGTTCCGTGGTCGGGGTGGTCGCCGGCGGCGTCGTGGGTGTCGTCGTCGGGGGCTTGGGGGTGGTCGTCGGCGGCTTCGGTGTCGTCGTGACCGGTGGCGGGTTGTCGCCCGTGTCGCTGCGCGGGGGCGGCGGGGGCTGGGTCACCAGCGTCGTCGTGGTCTTGCCGTCCGGGCTGACCGACACGACCGTGGTCGGGGCGCTCGACGACGTCGTGGCCGAGGTGCTCGTCGGGGCGCCGACGGTCGACGGGCCGGACGGGGACGGGGTGTTCGGCACCGTCTGCAGGCCGGCCTGCGAGGTGCCCTGGCCACCCGTGCCGCCGGTGCCGCCCGCGGTCGTGGCCGGGTCCGGGCCCGCCAGTTCGGCGACGGCGGCGAACGCGGTCGCGACCACCAGCCCGGCGACCCCGAGCACGACGTACCCGGTGCGGTTCGGTTTGCTGCTCTTGGGCGGTGCGGTGTCGATCCTGGTGATCCGAGAGCTCGAATCCGACCCGTCGGGGCGGGGCATACAGGCTCCTTGGGGATTTCGGGGAGGCGCGGGCGAGGTCGTGAACCGGGCGTGAAGCCCGACGGCGGGGGAGCGACCTCGGCCGGGAGGTTATCACCGGCGTGCGGGTATTCGCCCAGGTAGTGGGCTTGATCCGTTACTGTGCGCGGTCAGTTGACCCGGAAGGGAGGAAAAGCGTGAGTGAGCAAGAAACGAACACCCGGCTGACGGCGTGGGTGCGAGGCCGGGTCCAGGGTGTCGGTTTCCGCTGGTGGACGCGCAGCCGTGCGCTCGAACTCGGGCTGGTCGGGAGCGCGAGCAACCTGGCCGACGGCCGTGTCGAGGTCGTAGCGGAGGGTAGTCGTGACCACTGTGAGCGGCTGCTGACGGCGCTGCGGTCGGGAGAATCACCCGGAAGTGTGGAGCACGTCGCCGAGCGCTGGTCTGACCCGAAAGGGGGACTGGACGGCTTCGTCGAGCGGTGACGGAGGGTTGCCGGGGTGGGGCCTCGTGTGCTAGGCGCGCCGAGGAGGGGGCGCGTCCGGCGGGCCCCGAAGGCCCCCAGGTAGCCTGGGACGATTGAAACGCCAGTACCGGCAGCCAGAGGGGTCAGCACCCAGTGCACCTGAAAAGCTTGACGCTGAAGGGCTTCAAGTCCTTCGCCTCGGCCACCACGCTGCGCTTCGAGCCCGGGATCACCTGCGTGGTCGGGCCGAACGGCTCCGGCAAGTCGAACGTGCTGGACGCGCTGCGCTGGGTCATGGGCACCCAGGGCGCCAAGGACCTGCGCGGCGGCAAGATGGAGGACGTCATCTTCGCCGGCACCGCGGGCCGCGCCCCGCTCGGCCGCGCCGAGGTCACCCTCACCATCGACAACGCCGACGGCGCGCTCCCCATCGAGTACTCCGAGGTGTCGATCACCCGCCGGATGTTCCGCGACGGCGCGAGCGAGTACGAGATCAACGGCGACCGCTGCCGCCTGATGGACGTCCAGGAGCTGCTCTCGGACTCCGGCATCGGCCGCGAAATGCACGTCATCGTCGGGCAGGGCCAGCTCTCGGCGATCCTCGAGTCCAAGCCCGAAGAGCGCCGCGCCTTCATCGAAGAGGCCGCCGGCGTCCTCAAGCACCGCAAGCGCAAGGAACAGACCCTGCGCAAGCTGGCCAACATGCAGGGCAACCTCGACCGCCTCGGCGACCTGACGACCGAGCTGCGCCGCCAGCTCAAGCCGCTGGGCAAGCAGGCCGAGATCGCCCGCAAGGCCCAGTCGGTCCAGTCCGAGCTGCGCGACTCCCGCCTGCGCCTGCTCGCCGACGACCTGGTCACCCAGCGTGACGCGATCGCGCGCGAGGAGGCCGACGAGCGCACCGCCCGCCAGCGCCGTGCCGAGGTCGAGCAGCACCTCGAGATCGTCTCCGCCGAAGAAGCCGAGCTGGAGGCCTCGCTCGCCGAGGACGCTCCGCTCCTGCAGACCGCCCAGGAGACCTGGTACAAGCTCTCCGCGCTGGCCGAGCGCCTCCGCGGCACCGTCCGCCTCGCCGTCGAGCGGCAGCGGCACCTCTCCGCCGACGTCTCGACGTCGACCGGCGGCCGCGACCCCGAGGAGCTCCTCGAAGAGGCCGAGCGCGTCGCCGAGCAGGAAGAGGAGCTCAACGAGGCCGTCATGGAGGCCCGGGAGCTGCTCGCCGAGACGGTGCTGCGCCGCGAAGACCTCGAACAGCGCGTCCAGGCCGCCGAGCGCGCGCACTGGGCCGCCGTCCGCGCCATCGCCGACCGCCGCGAGGGCATGGCCAAGCTGACCGGCCAGGTCGAGGCGCTGCGCAGCAAGAACGGCGCCACCTCCGACGAGATCGACCGCCTCAGCGTCTCCCTCGAAGAGGCCGCCGAGCGCGCCGAGATCGCCGTCGAAGAACTCGAAATGGCCAAGGCCGAGGGCGGTGTCGAAGAGTCCGACGACGCCGGCCTGATGGACCGCCACGACCGGGCGGTCGAGGCCAACAACGCGGCCAAGGCGCGCGTCGAAGAGCTGGTCAAGGCCGAACGCGCGGCCGAGCGCGAGATCGCGTCCGACAAGGCACGCGTCGAGGCGCTCTCGATGGGCCTCAAGCGCAAGGACGGCGCGGGCGCGCTGCTCGGCGCGTCCCACGAGCTGCCGGGCCTGCTCGGCTCGGTCGCCGCGCTGCTCACCGTCGAGCCCGGCCACGAGGTGGCGCTGGCCGCGGCGCTCGGCCCGGTGGCCGACGCGGTCGCCGTCACCGGCGGCGAAGACGCCCTGCGCGCCCTGAAGTACCTGAAGGACACCGACTCCGGCCGCGCGGGCATCCTGCTCGGTGGTCCCGAGTCCACTGTGGACACGTACTCGTGGCCGTCGCTGCCGGAAGGCGCGCGGTGGGCCCGCGAAGTCGTCTCGGCGCCCGCGCAGCTGCGCCCCGCCGTCGAAGAGGCCCTCGACAAGCTCGCCCTGGTCCGCGACCTCGACGCCGCCCGCCGGCTGGTGGCGGTGCACCCGGAGGTCCGCGCGGTCACCGCCGAGGGCGACGTCTTCGGCGCCCGCTGGGCGATCGGCGGCTCCGGCAAGCGCGAGAGCGTCATCGAGGTCCAGGCCGCCGTCGACGAGGCGGCGGAGCGCCTGCGCCTGGCCGAGCGCTCCCTGGAGCGCTACGCGGCCGAGCTGGAAGGCGCCCGCGCCGAGCAGCAGGCCCGCCGCGAAGAGGTCTCGCAGGCCAAGGACGCGCTCGGCGAGGCGAAGGTCCGCAAGGCCCGCTCGTCGGAGCGGCTCAACCGGATGCAGCAGGCCGCCCGCCAGGCCCAGGCCGAGGTCGAGCGGCTCTCCGGGCAGCGCGCGAAGGTCGAGCAGAGCCGCGTCCAGGCGCTGGCCCAGCTCGCCGAGCTGGAGGAACGGCTCGCCGCCGTCGCCGAGCAGCCCGTCGAGGACGACCCGGACACCGCCGAGCGCGACGCCGCCGTCGAGGAGCTGGCCGTCGTCCGACAGCAGGAGATGGAGGCGCGGCTCGCGCAGCGCACCGCCGAAGAGCGGGCGCGCAGCATCGCGGGCAAGGCCGAGGGGCTCCGCCGCGCCGCGCACGCCGAGCAGCAAGCCCGTGAACGCGCCGAGCGCGCGGCCGCGGCCCGCAAGCGCGGCGCCGAGATCGCCAACGCCGTCGTCAACGGCGGCGAGCTGGCGCTGGAGCGCATCGAGCACTCCGTCCAGCGCGCGGCCACCGAACGCGACCAGGTCCAGGCCCGCCGCCAGAGCCGCGAGCAGGCGCTGACCGGCGTCCGCGCCAAGGTCCGCGAGCTGACCGGCGAGCTGGAGAAGCTGACCGACGCCGTCCACCGCGACGAGGTCCTGCGCGCCGAGCAGCGGCTGCGCCTGGAGACCCTCGAAGCGAAGATCGCCGAGGACTTCGGCATCGGCCTCACGGACCTCGTCCAGGAGTACGGTCCGGACGTCCCGGTCCCGCCGAGCGCCGGCGAGATGGCCGAGTACGAAGCGGCCAAGGACCGCGGCGAGGACGTCACCCCGCCGCCGCCGATGCCGTACGACCGCGACACCCAGGCCCGTCGCGCCAAGCGCGCCGAGAAGGACCTTTCCCTGCTGGGCAAGGTGAACCCGCTCGCGCTGGAGGAGTTCGCGGCGCTGGAGGAGCGGTACAAGTTCCTCTCCACGCAGCTGGAAGACCTCAAGGACACCCGCAAGGACCTCGAAGCCGTCATCAAGCAGGTCGACGAGAAGATCCTCGAGGTCTTCGCCGGCGCCTACGCGGACGTTGCTCGCGAGTTCGAGACGGTGTTCAGCGTGCTGTTCCCGGGTGGCGAGGGCCGGATGGTCCTCACCCAGCCGGACGACCTGCTCAGCACCGGCGTCGACGTCGAAGCCCGCCCGCCGGGCAAGAAGGTCAAGCGGCTGTCGCTGCTGTCCGGTGGCGAGAAGTCGCTGGTCGCGGTCGGCATGCTGGTCGCGATCTTCCGCGCCCGCCCCTCGCCCTTCTACGTGATGGACGAGGTCGAGGCGGCGCTCGACGACACCAACATGCGCCGCCTGATCGGCCTGCTGGAGCAGCTGCGCGACTCGTCGCAGCTGATCATCATCACCCACCAGAAGCCGACGATGGAGATCGCCGACGCGCTCTACGGCGTCAGCATGCAGGGCGACGGCATCACGAAGGTGATCTCCCAGCGCCTGCGCACGGCGGAGGAAGAGCCTGTCCCGGCCGGCTGACCAAGTCTGCCGCGGCTGGTCGTGAGTGTTTAGGACGGTTAGAACCGTCCTAAACACTCACGACCACTTGCACCGAGCGCTAGCCCGCGACCCAGAACGCGTAGTCGGCCGAATAGCGCACCGCGGTCTGCGCGCCGTCCGTGCACGTCCCGGCCGGGGCGACGCCGCCGCGCGTGTGGAGGCGCTGGATGTACGTCACCTTCGAGAAGATCCCGTCGCCGGTGTTCAGGTTCGCCTTGAGCAGCAGCTCCGGGATCGCGCCGTCCCGCGGGGCGTTGGCCACCGCCGCCGCGCCGACCGTGCTGCCGTCCACGATGGACGTCCAGACCGGGCCCTTGCTGTGCAGCGCCACCGGCTTGCCGTGTTTCGACAGCACCGCCGCGGGCTGGATCAGCGTCCACGCCCCGGCCGTGCACCCGTAGATCTGCACGCCTTCGGCGGGGTACGCGGCCAGGGCCTTGTTGCCCGCCGGGACCTTGATCGCGTCGGGGACGCGAGTGCCCGCCGGGGTGGCCGAGGCCGTCGCCGCGCCGCCGAGGAGGAGGCCGCCGATCGCGAGCGCCACCGTCATCCGCTTCATGAAGTCCACCTTCGATGTCCTCCCGCCGCTTCTCGGCGGGCTCCCGCAGACCGACACGGGCGCCCGCCGGAAACGGTTCAGAAGGATCAGGCGGTGGTGACCTCTTCGGTTTCGCCCACGGCTTCGGCTTCGGCCGCCTTCGGGTCCGGCGTGCGGTGCCGCAGTGCCAGCAACCCGCCCACGACCAGCGTGATCACCACGCCGAGCAGCGTGTACCACGGGTAGGCGAGCGCGACCTTGTCCCCGGCCGCCTTGCTGAAGTCGATCCCGATGAAGCCGCCGGTCTTCGCGCTGAACTTCACGCCCAGGATCACGAACGCCATCACGACGACCGTGGCCACGAACGCGATGATCGCGTCCACCTGCCGGGCCTTCTTGATCAGCAGGCCGAGCAGGAACGACCCGAGCAGCGCGCCGTAGGTGTAGCCGGTGATCGCCAGGCCGAGCTCGATGACCGAGTTCTTCGTGGTGGAGAACAGCGACGCGAACACCGCGAACACGACGGCCCAGATGAGTGTCCACATGCGACCGTGCTTGAGCAGCTTCGAATCTTCGGGCGCGCGCTTGGTGAAGCGCTGGTAGAGATCGGCCACAGTGGACGTCGAAAGCGCGTTGAGCGCCGACGCCAGCGCACCCATGGTCGAGGCGAGCACACCGGCGATGAGCAGCCCGGACACCCCGACCGGCAGGTCGTCGATGATGAACCGCGAGAACACGTCGTCCGGGCTCTGCAACCCCAGCTGCGCCACGGACTTGCGGCCGTTGAACACCCACAGCATCGCGCCGACCAGCAGGAACAGCGCGAACTGGATGGTGACGATGATGCCGCTGCCGATGAGCGCCTTCTGGCCGTCACGCAGGCTGCGCGTGGCCATCAGCCGCTGCGCGATCAGCTGGTCGGCACCGTGCGAGGCCATCGACAGCGCCGCGCCGCCGAGCACCGCCGTGATGAACGCGTACGGGCTGGTCAGCAGGTTCTTCGTGAAGTCGACGAGCATGAACTTGCCGTCCGCGGACGCCTGCGTGGCCCAGTCGGCGGGCAGCTTGTTCAGCAGCACGATCGCGGCCACCGCCGCACCGCCGAGGTACAGCGTCAGCTGGATGACGTCGACCCAGACGACCGCCTTGATCCCGCCGATGTAGGCGTAGATCAGGGTCAGCGCGGTCAGGATGACGACGATCACCCAGTAGTCCAGGTGGATGTTGTAGTGGCCGAGGATCACCTTGATCGGGATCGCGCCGGCGAACAGGCGCACGCCCTCGGCGAGCAGCCGGGTGATCACGAACGTCACCGACGCCGTGCCCTGCAGCCCGGAGCCGAACCGCTTCCCGAGGAACGCGTACGCGCTCACCAGGTTGCCGCGGAAGTACCGCGGCAGCAGCACGAACGCGGCGATCGTCCGGCCGATGATGTAGCCGAAGGCCAGCTGCAGGAACAGGAACGCGTTGCCGAAGACGAGGCCCGGCGTGCTGATCACGGTCAGCGTCGAGGTCTCCGTGGCCACCACGGACAGCATCACCGCGCCCCACGGCAGGCTGCGCTCGCCGACGAAGTAGTCGGCCGCCGACCGTTGCTTCCGGCCGACGAGCACGCCTATCAGCGGCATCGCCGCCAGGTAGACCACGATGATCGCGAGGTCAACACCGCGCATGGACTTCTCCTACTCGCATCCGGTCTTCTCCGCGACTCGCATCCGCGTCACGGTGCCCCCCAGCGGGGCGGGAAGGATCAGGGGCCCGGCACCCGGGACGAGCGCCCCGAGCAGGCGCGGCCCGCGGGCACCGGTCGCCGACGGGACGCTACCGGGTACGCCGCACCAGGTGAGCCAGCCCAGCAGCGCGGTCAGGTACGCCTCCTTACCGGCCCCGGGCAGCCCGAGGTCGTCGCTGGTCTTGAGCACCGCGGACGGGAGGTGCCGCGCCAGCGCCGTCATCACCGCCGGGTTCCGGATGCCGCCGCCGGAGGCGATGACGATCGTGGCGCCGTGGCGGACGCACTGGTCGGCCACGGTCACGGCGGTCAGCTCGGTCAGCGTGGCGAGCAGGTCGCCCGGGTCGACCGGGACGAGGCCGGCCAGCGCGGCGTCGAGGTAGGTCTCGTTGAAGTGCTCCTTGCCGGTCGACTTCGGCGGCGCGGCGGCGAAGTAGGGGTCGGCGAGCAGCCGGCCGAGCAGGTCGGAGCGCACCGAGCCGCCGAGCGCGAGCCGCCCGTCGACGTCGCTGCGGTGCCCGGTGACCCGGTGGGCGGCGACGTCGAGCAGGGCGTTGGCGGGGCCGGTGTCGTAGGCGATCGCCGGCGCGCCGTCGGCGACGACGGTGATGTTCGCGATGCCGCCGAGGTTCAGCGCGGCGACCGGGCGGCCGGTGTCCTGGGCGAGGCCGCGCAGCCACAGCTGGTCCAGCGTGCTCGCCAGGGGAGCGCCGTGACCGCCCGCGGCGACGTCACGGACCCGCAGGTCGGCGAGCACCGGCAGCCCGGTGCGCTCGGCGATCCAGGCGGGCTGGCCGAGCTGCAGCGTGCCGCGGACGTGGCCGTCTTCGACCCAGTGGAACACCGTCTGGCCGAGCGAGGCGACGAGGTCCGCGGTGCCGCCCAGCTCTTCGACGCCGCGCGCGGCCGCGTCGGCGAACGCCTGCCCGACGCCGGTGTCGAGCCGGGTCAGCTCGCCGGCCGTGCAGGGGTTCGGCGGCAAGGCGGCCAGGAGGGCTTCACGCAGCGGTTCGGGGTACGGGACGTCGAGCTCGCCGAGCGGGGTCAGCACGACCGTGTCGTCTTCGGCGTGCAGGTCGGCGGCGGCCACGTCGATGCCGTCCACCGACGTGCCCGAAATCAGGCCTATGACCCGGAAGCCGTGGCTGGCGCGAATCCCCATCCGGAGGGGTTTAGTGCAGGTCCTGCGTGTGACGCAACCCACTTGGTGAAGTCTTGGCCCAATCGGGATCCACGTCGTTATGAATTGCCTGTGCGGACGGGGTGTCCGGGTCCGTGCGGCGCGGATGAAAGGATGGTCCCGTGTCGAGCACCTGGTTCCTGTTCGTAGTCCTCGCCGTCGTCGTGCTGGTCGCCCTCCTGGTGACCGGTCTGCTGGTCGCGCGCAAGCGCCGGATCAGCCTGGACGCGAAGCGCGCGGTCGAGGAGAAACCGAAGGGCGGCTCCTACGCGGCCAGCGGGGGCATCGCGCTCGCGCCCGGCGGGACCGAGGTCGAGCACCCGGTCGAAGAGCGGCCGGAGACCGACGGCCAGCCCGCGGTCGGCGACGACGCCGCCGTGCCGCGCGATTCGGCGCAGCGCACGGTCCGCGACGTCAAGCTGCCGGACGAGCCCGCACCGGTCGTCGAGGAGATCGATCCGGCGACCGGGCGCATGGAGCGCCTGCGCGGCCGCCTGGCGAAGTCGCGCTCGGTGTTCGGCACGAGCCTGCTCGGCCTGCTCGGCGCCGGCGACCTCGACGAGGACTCCTGGCAGGACGTCGAAGACACGCTGCTGATGGCCGACCTGGGCGCGGCCACCACGACCCAGATCGTCGACCGCCTGCGCGACGAGCTCTCGCGGCGCGCGATCCGCTCGTCGGCCGAGGCCCGCGAGGTGCTGCACGAGGTCCTGACGGCCCAGCTGTCGACCGACAGCGAGCGCGCGGTCCGCGCCCTGCCGCACATCGTCGACGGCAAGAAGCAGCCCGCGGTGGTCCTGGTGGCCGGCGTCAACGGCACGGGCAAGACGACGACCACGGGCAAGCTCGCCCGCGTCCTGGTGGCCCAGGACAAGACGGTCCTGCTGGGCGCGGCGGACACCTTCCGCGCGGCAGCGGCCGACCAGCTCCAGACGTGGGCCGAGCGCGTGGGCGCGGAGGTGGTCCGCGGCAAGGAAGGCGCAGACCCGGCCGCGGTGGCGTTCGACGCGGTCAAGCGCGGCGTGGACACGGGCGTCGACGCGGTCCTGGTCGACACGGCGGGCCGCCTCCACACGAAGACGGGCCTGATGGACGAGCTGGGCAAGGTCAAGCGCGTCGTGGAGAAGCAGGCAAAGGTCGACGAGGTCCTGCTGGTCCTGGACGCGACGACGGGCCAGAACGGCTTGATGCAGGCCCGCGTGTTCGCGGAGGTCATCGACGTGACGGGCATCGTCCTGACGAAGCTGGACGGCACCGCGAAGGGCGGCATCGTGTTCCAGGTCCAGCGCGAGCTGGGCGTGCCGGTGAAGCTGGTCGGGCTGGGTGAAGGCCCGGACGACCTGGCCCCGTTCGAGCCGGGCGCGTTCGTGGACGCCCTGCTGGGTTGAGGCCGGCCCGGCTTCTCCCTGATGCCCGCTAGAGCCGGAACAACGGCGTCCCGTCCGGCTTCCGCAGGCCCAGCTGCAGGATCACCGGTGCCGACGGGCGGTGGGCCGGGATGAGGCACGGGGACGTCCGGCGCGCCGCGACCGTCAGGCGGGACCAGCCGATGCCCTGCAACGTCCGGCGGGCCGGGTCGACCACCATCGCCGCGCCGAAATAATCGCCGCCCGGGACCGCGATGCGGGCCGTGTTGCCCAGCACCAGTGAGAAGACCGTGCCGGTGCGGCTGCCGCTCTCCTGCAGCGTGAGGATCACCGGCGTGCGGCCCTTCGCGGCGGAGTGGTGGCGCACCGAGATCTCGACGGTGCCGGCCGGCGTTCCGCCGGGGCGGGGCCACGCCGGGGCCGGCGGTGAGCCGTCGAGGGCGCGGTCGACCAGGCGGTCCAGCAGATTCGATGCGGCGCCCTGGGCGAGCCAGGTCAGGGCGCCGGTGTGCACGTCCATGCGGCCTCCGGCGATATTCGGATGACGGGTGCCCGTGCGGCGGCGCACACTCCCGGTGTGCCCGGTTGACGCATTTCCGCTCGTGCCCCTCCCCGTAGCAGACGCTCCGAAGCCGTCAATCGCTACGAGGAAGGAACAATGATGACCGCCATTCACGGCGAACGGGTACGGCTGCGCCCGATCGGCCCAGCGGATCGCACCCGTGCGCACGAAATCCTGGCCACTCCGGAGGTCGCCCGCTGGTGGGGCGACCCGGACACCGAAACCGAAGGCCTGTACACCGTCGAGGACGGGTACACCTGCTACGTCATCGAGCTCGACGACGTCGTCGTCGGCCTGATCCAGAGTTGCGAGGAACTCGACCCGCAGTACCGCCACGCGGGCATCGACATCTCGGTCCACCCGGACTTCCACGGCCGCGGCCTCGGCACGGACGCCCTCCGCGCCCTGGCCCGCCACCTCCTCGACGGCGGCCACCACCGCCTGACGATCGACCCGGCGGCGTCGAACGAGACGGCGATCCGGGTGTACACGAAGGTGGGATTCCGCCCGGTGGGCGTGCTGCGCCGCTACGAACGGGCGCCGGACGGCAGCTGGCACGACGGCCTGCTGATGGACCTGCTGGCGGGGGAGCTGACGTGAGGGGTCAGCTCTTGTCGATGACCTGCTGGAGCAAGCGGCTCATCTGCTCCATGCCGACGTTGATCTTGGTGAACCCGCTGTCGATTTTGGACTCGATCGCGTCGAGCCGCTGACCATGCTCCATCTGGGTCTCGCGCACCGCGTTCTGCACCTTGGTGTGGCCGTTCAAGGTTTGCTTGAAGTCGGAGACATCCCTGTCCGCCGCCCCGGCGAGAACGCGCGCCGCCGCGGCGTCCTGTCGAGTTGACCGCACCTGTTCTTCCAAAACGGTCACGCGGGCTTCGAGGTCTTCGAGTCTTGCCATGTCGGTCACTTTACCGGCGGGGTCCGACACTCCCGCGGGTAGGTCACTTTCGGTCACTAGATATCACCCTATGTCACACTGATAGTGGGGCCTGGGAAAGGCTCGCCCCCAGGGCGTCCGCCACCCGCTGCACCGCCGGGGCGATGTGCGCCACCGCCTCGGCGGTCAGCCGGCCCGACGGGCCCGACACCGACACCGCCGCCGGGACCGGGGCCCCCGGGACCGCCACCGCCACGCAGCGGACGCCCAGCTCCTGCTCGGCCTCGTCCAGCGCGTACCCCTGCGAAGCGATCCGCGAAAGCTCCACCGCCAGCGCGTCCGCGTCGGTGAACGTGTGCTCGGTGTAAGCGGGCATCCCCGTCCGGGAGAGCAACGAGCGCACGTCGGAGGGAGGCAGGTGCGCCAGCATCGCCTTCCCCACCCCCGTCCCGTGCGGCAGCAGCCGCCGGCCGACCTCGGTGAACATGCGCATCGAGTGCTTCGAGGGCACCTGGGCCACGTACACGACCTCGTCGCGCTCCAGGACCGCCAGGTTCGCCGTCTCGCCGACCTCCTCGACCAGCTCCGCCAGCAGCGGCCGCGCCCACGCGCCGAACTGCATGCTCGCGTTCTCGCCCAGCCGGATGAGCCGGGCGCCCAGTGCGTAGCGCCGGTTCGTGTTCTGGCGGACGTAGCCCAGGTCGACCAGGGTGCGGATCAGCCGGTGGATCGTCGGCATCGGCAGCCCGGACAGCGTCGCCAGCTCCGAGAGGCTGGCCTCGCCGCCGGTGTCCGCGAGGTGTTCCAGCAGCTCGAAGGCGCGCTGCAGGGATTGGACGCCGCCGTCGCGACCGTTCTTCTCCGCCGGCACGGTGGCCCTCCTTACGTCGGCGTTGAGCTTCCGCTATGCAGAAACTATAGTCCGGCTGGTAGAAAACCGTAGGGCCGTTATCCAAAGATCCGAACCCTCGAGGTGTTTCCCCATGTCTTCTGAAGTCCAGGTGCTGGGCGACCCGGTCGAGCGCGGCGACGAGATCCTCACGCCGGAGGCGCTCGCCTTCCTCGCCGGCCTCCACGACGCCTTCGCCGGCCGTCGCGACGAGCTGCTCCAGGCGCGGAGCAAGCGCCGCGAAGAAGCCCGGACCACCGGCAGGCTCGACTTCCTGCCGGAGACGAAGGAGATCCGCGAGAGCGACTGGCAGGTCGCCGGCGCGCCCGAGGCGCTGCGCGACCGCCGCGTCGAGATCACCGGGCCGACCGACCGCAAGATGACCATCAACGCGCTCAACTCCGGCGCGAAGGTCTGGCTGGCCGACCTCGAAGACGCCAACACCCCGCACTGGGTGAACGTCGTGTCCGGCCAGGTCAACCTCCGCGACGCCGTCCGCGAGACGATCACGCTGGAGAGCGGCGGCAAGAGCTACGCGCTGAAGGACGACGTCGAGCACGCCACGATCGTGGTCCGCCCGCGCGGCTGGCACCTGCCCGAGAGCCACCTGACGTTCGGCGGCCGCGAAGGCATCGGCGCGCTCGTCGACTTCGGCCTGCACTTCTTCCACAACGCGGCCGAGCTGATCGAGCGCGGCAAGGGCCCGTACTACTACCTGCCGAAGATGGAGAGCCACCTCGAAGCGCGGCTCTGGAACGACGTCTTCACCCACGCCGAGAAGGCGCTCGGCATCGAGCACGGCACCGTCCGCGCGACCGTGCTGATCGAGACCATCCCGGCCGCGTTCGAGATGGAAGAGATCCTCTACGAGCTGCGCGAGCACGCCTCGGGCCTCAACGCCGGCCGCTGGGACTACCTGTTCAGCGTGATCAAGTACTTCCGCGACGCGGGCGAGAAGTTCGTGCTGCCGGACCGCAACTCCGTCACCATGACCGCGCCCTTCATGCGCGCCTACACCGAGCTGCTCGTGCGCACCTGCCACAAGCGCGGCGCGTTCGCGATCGGCGGCATGGCCGCGTTCATCCCGAGCAAGGACCCCGAGGCCAACAAGGGTGCCTTCGACAAGGTGCACGCGGACAAGTCCCGCGAGGCCGCCGACGGTTTCGACGGCTCCTGGGTTGCGCACCCGGGCATGGTCGCCCTCTGCAAGGAGGAGTTCGACAAGGTGCTCGGCGACCAGCCGAACCAGCTGGGGCGCACCCGCGACGAGGTGAGCGTCACCGCCGACCAGCTGCTCGACGTCGCTTCGACGCCGGGTGGCGCGACGGCGGCCGGCCTGCGCGCCGCGGTGGACGTCGGCGTCCGCTACATCGCGTCCTGGCTCGGCGGCAACGGCGCGGCGGCCATCCACAACCTGATGGAGGACGCCGCCACCGCCGAGATCTCGCGCTCGCAGATCTGGCAGTGGGTCAAGAACGGAACCACTTTGGACAGTGGCGACACCGTCACCTCGGAGCTGGTGCGGGGCGTGCTGGCCGACGTCCGCGGCGAGCTGGCCGGCGAGCTCAAGCCGGAGCTGCTGGAGCCCGCCGTCGAGCTGTTCGAGCAGGTCGCGCTGGCCGACGAGTTCCCGGACTTCCTGACGCTGCCGGCGTACGAGCGGATCAAGTAGGTGCGTCTTCCCGAAGACGTCTACGCCGCCGCGGACGCGCGCCTGGCTTCGGCCGACGCGCGCGTCGCGGCGGCGTACCCGGGCGAGCGGCCGGGACGGCAGCCGGTGCACACGGTGTACGTGCCGGCGTCGCAGTACCGGACGCGCCTGGTCGCCGACTGGGGCAAGCGCGCGATGCGCGTCTTCGTCGAGCACGAAGACCTGCTCGGCCTGGCCCCGGACGAGTACGAACGCGTGCGCGCCAAGCTGCTCACCGAGCCGATCGAGGACCTGCGGATCGACTTCGAGGACGGCTACGGCCGCGTACCCGACGACGTCGAGGACGCCGCCGCGCTGGCGGCCGGGCACACCCTGGCCACCACCGGCGGCACGCCGTTCTGCGGCATCCGGTTCAAGAGCTTCGAAGCGGCGACGCGCCGGCGCGGGATCCGCACGCTCGACCTGTTCCTCACCGGGCTGCTGGACAATGGCCCGCTGCCGCCCGGGTTCGTCGTCACGCTGCCGAAGGTGACGGCGATCGAGCAGGTCTCGGTGGCGGCGGAAGTGCTGGCCCGGCTGGAATCCGCGTACGAGCTCGCCGCGGGCACGCTCCGGTTCGAGGTCCAGATCGAGACGTCCCAGTCCATTGTGGACCTCGACGGGACGCTCTCGGTGCCGCGGATCGTGCAGGCGGCCGACGGCCGGTGCTCGGGGCTGCACTACGGGACGTACGACTACAGCGCGGGCCTCGGCATCGCGGCGGCGTACCAGAGCATGGAGCACCCGGTGGCGGACCTCGCCAAGGGCCTGATGCAGGTCGCGGCGGCGGGCACGGGCGTCCGGCTGTCGGACGGCTCGACGAACAAGCTCCCGGTCGGCGACGCCCTGCCCGCGGCGTGGGCCGAACACCTGCGCCTGGTGCGGCGGTCGCTGGAACGCGGCTTCTACCAGGGCTGGGACCTGCACCCCCACCAGCTCCCGACGCGGTTCGCGGCGACGTACCGGTTCTACCGCTCGGGCTTCCCCGAGGCGGTCGAGCGGCTGACGGCGTACGCGTCGAAGGTGGCCGGGGGAGTGCTGGACGAGCCGGCGACGGCCCAGGCACTGGCGGTGTACTTGCTGCGCGGGCTCGACTGCGGCGCACTCGACGGGGGCGAGCTGCCGTTCGGGCGGCCGGAGCTGGAGAAGTACGCGCGGCGCGAGGGCTGAGGGTCACTCGCCGAGCCGGGCGCGGTCGGCGGCCTCGCGGCCCGCGCCCCAGCCTTCGTGGCTGCGCACGGTCACCGATTTGCTCACCACTTCGGGGAACCGCTCGCTGAAGGCCGACGCCACCTTCAGCTCGTGCGACGCCAGCACCGGCAGCAGCCGGGCCGGGTCCGGCGAGTCCGCGATCGTCGCTTCGGCGGCCTGGTCGAGCCGCTCGCCGATCCGGGTGGCGTAGGCGACGAGGAACGACTTCCGGAACGCCCGGGACCGCCCGGCCGGGTCGGCGATCATCGCCCGCGTCGCCTGGACGAGCAGGGACGTCGTCAGCAGCTCGACGGCGTCCAGGTCGTCCTCGTCGCCGACGACGGTGACGAACCCCCAGCGCGGGTCGAAGATCGCGCGGCACCGGTTGGCCTTCGAGACGACGTGGACCAGCAGCGACTTGGCGTCGACGTAAGGCGTGTCGAGCCAGATCCGCCGGGCCGACGGCACGTCGGGCGCGGCCTCACCCGCCTCGACCAGCACGCGGTCGAGGGCGTAGCGGGTCATCAGCTCCTGCGCCTTCGCCGACAGGGCCTCGGCCTCGTCGGGGAACGAGCTCGACTCGGCCTTCGCCAGCAGCGCGCGAACCCGGCCGAGCTTCTTCTCGTCGACGGCGTGGTGCGCCGGCCGCTGCGGTGCCGCGGTCCCCGGCGCGGGCAGGACGGGCGTGACGGCCGGCAGGGTGAGCAGGAAGCCGAGCGCCTCGATCACCGTCGTCAGCGCCTCGGCCGGGGTCAGGATGTGCTTCGCCGCCCAGTGCGTCAGGTGCGGCTCCGGCCACCAGTGCGTGGCGCCGGTGTCTTCGAGCTGCTCCCGCCAGCGGGGGTGCACGGTGGCCGGCGCGAACCGCTCGACGTACGCGGCGAGCGTGTCGAGCAGGAAGGACCGGGCGAAGTCGTCGACGTGCCGTCGGGCGGCTTGGTCGAGGTCCATGGGTAGCCAGCCGCCCCGGCAGACCCGGCTGATCAGCTGCTGCCCGGCCAGGTCGGCGGCGTCGGCCAGCGCGGCGGGCAAGTCGAGGCCGGGAGCGAACCGGTCCGCGTGCTTCCGGGCCGCACCGGGGACACCCCGCGCGACCTCGTAGCCGGCGGTGAGCAGCGCGTCGCGGGCTTCCTCGGCGGTCGCGGCCGCCCCGGCCCACGGGACGGCTTCCTCGACGGCTACGCGCTTGCGGCGGTTCTTCTTGCCCACGCTGGGACAGTGTGCCTCACCGCAGCCGGCCGCCCGCCCCGAGCGCCCCAATGTGGCGTTGGTTGCGTCAGACGCACCGAACGCCACATTGGGTGCGCTGGACGCACCGAACGCCACATTGGGGCGCTTCAGCGCAGCCGGGGGAGGGCGTCGCGGGCCGCGTGGCTCAATGCCCGCAAGTCGTCGGCGAAGCGCTCCCGGTGCTCCGCCGGGACCGGCCGGAAGAAGAACTGCTCGATGTTCTCCACGTGCAGGCGGCTGGCCCGGACCGTCGTCTCCTCGCCCAGCGGGGTCAGCCGCACCAGCTGGACGCGGCCGTCGCGGGGGGACGGGGTGCGGGTCACCAGGTCGAGCGCCGCCATCCGGTCGACCAGCCGGGTCGCGCCGCCCGTTGTCAGGACCTGCTCCTGCGCGATCGAGCGCATCGTCAGCCCGTCCGGGCCCGCGCGGCCGACGATCAGCAGCACCTCGTACATCAGGTGCGTGATCCCGCATTCGCGTTCCAGCTCCCGCCCGAGCAGGTACTCGAGGCGGTTCGCCGCGCCCTGGAGCCGGCCGAAGGCCAGGATCCGCGGGTCGTACCCGGCCTGCTGTGCCGACGTGATCTCCACTTCACTCCTCCATGCGCAGCGCGAGGTAGACGTCGAGCTGGTCGGTGAACTCGGTCAGGTCCGCGCCGAGCAGTTCGCCCGCCCGGCCGATGCGGTAGCGCAGCGTGTTGACGTGGACGTGCAACGCCTTCGCCGCCCGCGTCGGCGAGCCCGAGCACTCCAGGAACACCCGCACCGTGTGCACCAGGTCCGTGTGCTGCTCGGCGTCGTAGGCCAGGAGCGGCCCGAGAACCCGCCGCCGCAGGGCCGCGCGCAGCCCGTCCGGGGCCCCGGCGAGCAGCAGCTGGTGCGCCGCCACCTCGGCGGCGGGGACGACCACGACGCGGCCCGGGCGCCGGGCCGCCACCCCCACCGCGTACCGCGCGGTCTCCCACGCCTCGGCCCGCGGCGCCGGATCGCTGACCCCGCAGAGGATCCGCGCGGACCGGAGCAACGGCTCTACAGTGGACAACTCCACTGTGGACGGAAGATGGGTGGTCGCCGCGTACGAGGTGTCCCCGGTGGACTCCAGCAGGAGCCCGTCCGGCAGCAGCTCCCGCAGGACGTCCCGGCTCTCGTCGCTGCCTTCGGTCCGCAGTGCGACGACGCGGGCTTCGCCGGGCAACTCGGCTTCGGCCGGGATGGCACGCGCCCGCGTGACCCCGATCAGCCCCGCGAGTTCCTCGGCCAGCTCGGCCTGCGCGGTGCTCAACGGGCCGCCGGCGGCGATCAGCCACGGCACGGCGTGCCGCCCTTCGACCGGGACCACCGTCAGCGGCCCCGACTTGCGCGCCGCGTACCGGCGGACCACGTCTTCGGCGGGCAGCGGCAGCGGCGCGGTCCCGGCGATCACCCGGCCGAGGCCCGAGAGCACCCAGCACGGCAGCCCGAGTTCGGCCGAAGCGCGCTCCAGCAGCGTCTCGACCGGCGCGTCCGCGGCGGCCTGCAAACGTTTGCGCGCGCTGTCGGACGCGGCGGCCAGCGCCAGCACCACCTGCTCGGTGATCACCGAGAACGACAGGTCGGCCGGCACCTCGAGCAGCGGGATCCGGTGCCGCTCGCAGGCGTCGACGACGTCGGCCGGGATCCCGCCGGAGTCGGCGCCGGACGCGGCCAGCGCCGCCGCGCCCGCCCGGGCCAGCGCGGCCACGAACGGCTCGGCGTCGCCCGGGCGGCGCCACCAGAGCAGGCCGGACAGCACCAGCTCGCCCGCCGACAGGTACCGTCCGGGGTCGGGCAGCTCCGTGACGTAGATGCGCGTCACCGGCCGGTCGAGCAGGTCGGCCCCGGCCCACGGGCGCAGCCGCAGACCGGGGAGGCCCAGCAGAGTTTTCACGGTCGTCATCAGGCTTGTAGGAAAGCACAAACGCGCCGGGTTTCGCTCCTGTGCGTTTCATGCGACGTGCCGTTGCCGCCCCAGCCCGCTTCGGCGTCTACTGGTCTATCGCCCTCACGAAGGAGCAACGACAGTGGAGTTCCTGCGTCCCGCGACGCTCGCCGAGGCACTGGCCCTCAAGGCCGAGCGCCCTGACGCCGTCCCGATCGCCGGCGGCACCGACGTCATGGTCGAGCTCAACTTCGACCACCGGCGCCCCGAAGCCCTGCTGGACCTGACCCGGATCGCCGAGCTGACGACGTGGTCCACATCGGACGGGACGGTCCGGCTCGGCGCCGGCGTCCCGTACACCCGCGTGATCGCCGAACTGGGTGAATCCCTCCCGGCGCTGGCCATGGCCTCGCGCACGGTCGGCTCGCCGCAGATCCGCAACCGCGGCACGGTCGGCGGCAACCTCGGCGCCGCGTCCCCGGCCGGCGACACCCACCCGGTGCTGCTCGCCCTCGACGCGCGGATCGAGGCGGCCTCCGTCCGGGGGACCCGGCTCCTGCGCGCGGAGGAGTTCTACGTCGGCGTGAAACGCCACGCCCTCGACCCGGACGAGCTGATCACCGCCGTCCACCTGCCCGCGCACGCCGGGCCGCAGCAGTTCGCCAAGGTCGGCACGCGCAACGCCATGGTCATCGCGGTCTGCTCCTTCGCGCTCGCCCTGCGCGACGGCCAAGTCGGCGCCGCGATCGGCTCCGCCGCGCCCACCCCGCGCCGGGCCCGGGAGGCTGAAGAGTTCCTGGCCGCCGAGCTGCCGTGGACGTCGCCCGAGCCGCTGCCGGACTCCCTGAAACGCCGCTTCGGCGACCTGGTCGGCGCGGCCGCCCAGCCGATCGACGACGTCCGGGGCAGTGCCGCGTATCGGAAGCACGCGTTGGGGGTACTAGCGCGGCGTACGTTGACCTGGGCTTGGGACGAACACCGGACGGGGGAGCGCGCATGCGCCTGAACGTGACCATCAACGGCGAGGACCGCGAGGCGGACGACGTCTGGGAAGGGGAAAGCCTGCTCTACGTCCTGCGCGAGCGGCTCGGCCTCCCGGGCTCGAAGAACGCCTGTGAGCAGGGCGAATGCGGCTCCTGCACGGTCTACCTCGACGACGTCCCGGTGTGCGCCTGCCTGGTCGCGGCCGGCCAGGCCGAGGGCCGCGTGGTGCGCACGGTCGAGGGGCTGGCCGACGGCGACGCGCTCGACCCCGTCCAGCAGTCCTTTGTGGACAACGGCGCGGTGCAGTGCGGCTTCTGCACGCCGGGCCTGGTCGTCGCCGCCCACGACCTGCTGAACCGCGTCCCCGATCCGTCCGACGAGGAGATCCGCGAGGCACTCGCCGGCAACCTGTGCCGCTGCACCGGCTACGAGAAGATCCTCGACGCGGTGCGCGCGGTCGCGAAGGGAGGTGTCGCGTGAGGACGCTCATCGCGAACGCGGCGATCGCCACGGTCACCGGCGAGGAGTACGCGTCCGGCCACGTCGTCGTCGAGAACGACCGCATCGCCGAAGTCGGCGAAGGCGTGTACACCGGGGAGTTCGACGAGCGCGTCGAGGCCGAAGGGTGCCTGGTCACGCCGGGCCTGATCAACACCCACCACCACCTCTACCAGTGGGCGACCCGCGGGATGGCCGCCGACCACACGCTCTTCGAGTGGCTGGTCGCGCTCTACCCGGTCTGGGGCCGGCTCGACGACGAGATCACGCACGCGGCCGGTACGGCGGGGATGGCGCGGCTCGCGCTGACCGGCTGCACCACCGTCGCCGACCACCACTACGTCTTCCCGCGCGACGGCGGTGACCAGGTCGCGGCGCTGGCGGCGGCCCGGCAGCGGATCGGCGTCCGGCTGCACGTCGTGCGCGGGTCGATGGACCGCGGCGAGTCCGACGGCGGCCTGCCGCCGGACAACCTCGTCGAGTCGACCGAGGAGGCGCTGACCGGCACCGAAGCGGCGATCGGCCGCTTCCACGACGCTTCGCCGGGTGCGCACCTGCAGATCGCCGTGGGTCCGTGCTCGCCGTTCTCCGTCACCGAGCGGCTGATGTCCGGCGCCGCCGAGCTGGCCCGTCGCGAGGGCGTCCGCCTGCACACGCACCTCGCCGAGACCGTCGACGAAGAAAAGCAGTGCCTGGCCGAGGTCGGCTGCACGCCCGCCGAATACGCCGACAAGCTGGGCTGGCTCGCCGACGACGTCTGGCTCGCACACACCATCCACCTCGCGCCCGACGCGATCCGCCGCTTCGGCGCCACCGGCACCGGTTCGGCGCACTGCCCGACGTCCAACGGCCGCATCGGCGCCGGCATCGCCCCGGTCCGCGACCTGCTCGACGCCGGGGTCCCGGTCGGGCTCGGCGCCGACGGGGCCGCGTCCAACGAGTCCGGCGGCCTCGGCGAGGAACTGCACCAGGCGTTGCTGCAGGCCCGCCAGCGCGGCGGGCCGCGCGGCCTGACCACGCGCGAGGCCCTGTGGATGGGGACGATGGGTGGCGCCCGCTGCCTCGGCCGCGCGGACGACCTGGGCTCGATCGAACCCGGCAAGCTCGCCGACCTGGCCGTCTGGGACTTGACCGGGCTGAACTACGCGGGCATCGCCGACCCGGTCGCGGCCCTCGTGCTCGGCACGACCCCGCCGCTGCGCCGGCTGTTCGTCGGCGGCAAGGCCGTCGTCGAGGACGCCACGCTGCGCGAGGCGGACGAGCCGGAAATCGCGGCCGAGCTGGCGGCCGCGAGCGCCCGGTTGAGGGGGACCAGATGACCACCACCGTCACCACGCAGCCGGTCGGCGGCGTCGGCACGTCGCCGCAGCGCCCCGACGGGATCGTCAAGGTCCGCGGCGAGTTCGCCTACTCCTCGGACCTGTGGCACGACGACATGGTGTGGGGCGTGACGCTGCGCAGCCCGCACCCGTACGCGCGGATCACGGCGATCGACATCACGGACGCCCTCACCGTGCCGGGGGTGTACGCGGTGCTGACGCACGAGGACGTCCCGGGCGTCAACCGCTACGGCCTCGAACACGCCGACCAGCCGGTGCTGGCGTCGGAAGTCGTGCGCTACCAGGGTGAACCGGTCGCGCTCGTCGCCGCCGACCACCCCGAGACCGCGCGCCGCGCGATGAAGCGGATCGTCGTTTCCTACGAGGAGCTGGAGCCCGTCACGGACTCCGAAGCGGCTGTCGCGGGCGAAGGGCCTTCGCTGCACGAAGGGGGCAACGTCGTCCGGCACGTGAAGATCCGCCACGGCGCTCAGGACGTCACGGCCGACGTCGTCGTCTCGGGTGTCTACGAGGTCGGGATGCAGGACCAGGCGTTCCTCGGCCCGGAGTCCGGGCTGGCCGTGCCGGACACCGAAGGCGGCGTCGACCTCTACGTCGCAACGCAGTGGCTGCACGTCGACCAGCAGCAGATCGTCGCCGCGCTGGGCCTGCCCACCGAGAAGGTGCGGCTGACCCTCGGCGGCGTCGGCGGGGCGTTCGGCGGCCGCGAAGACCTGTCGATGCAGGTGCACGCGTGCCTGCTGGCGCTGCACACCGGTAAGCCGGTGAAGATGGTCTACAACCGCGAAGAGTCCTTCTACGGGCACGTCCACCGCCACCCGGCGAAGATGTACTACGAGCACGGCGCCACCCGCGACGGACGGCTCGTGTACGTCCGCACGCGCCTGTACCTCGACGGCGGCGCGTACGCGTCCTCGACGGGTGCGGTGGTCGCGAACGCGGCCACGCTCGGCGTCGGACCGTACAAAGTGGACAGCGCGTCGGTCGACTGCTGGGGCACCTACACGAACAACCCGCCGTGCGGCGCCATGCGTGGCTTCGGCGCGGTGCAGGCCGCCTTCGGCTACGAGTCGCAGATGGACAAGCTCGCGGACGCCTGCGGCCTCGACCCGGTCGAGATCCGCGTCCGCAACGCGATGAGCGAGGGCGACCTGATGCCGACCGGCCAGGTCGTCGACTCCGCCGCCCCGGTCGCGGAACTGCTCGAACTGGTGCGGGCCAAGCCGATGCCGCCGGAGCGGCCGTTCGACCTGCGGCACATGCCGGGCGGCGTCTCGAACACCACGCACGGCGAAGGCGTCGTCCGCGGGGTCGGCTACGCCGTCGGGATCAAGAACGTCTGCTTCTCCGAAGGCTTCGACGACTACTCGACGGCTCGCGTGCGCCTGCAGCTGGTCGGCGGCGAGCCCGCGGCGACCGTGCACACCGCGGCCTGCGAGGTCGGCCAGGGCCTGGTGACGATCATGCAGCAGATCGTCCGGACCGAACTGGGCGTCGAGCAGGTGACGGTCCTGCCGATGGACACCTCGATCGGCAACGGCGGCTCGACGTCGGCGTCACGCCAGACCTACGTCACCGGCGGCGCGGTCCAAGCCGCCTGCGTGGCGGTGCGGTCGCGGCTGCTGTCCCGGTTCGGCGCCAAGGTGCGCGTGGTCGGCGGCAAGCTCGTCGCGGCCGACGGTCAGGTGCTCGCCGACCTGGTGGACATCCTCGGCGACGACGTCTACGACGAGACGATCGAGTGGCGGCACCGGCCCACTTCGGCGTTGGATCCCGAGACCGGGCAGGGGACCGCGCACGTGCAGTACGCCTTCGCCGCGCACCGGGCGGTCGTCGACGTCGACACCGAGCTGGGCCTGGTGAAGGTCGTCTCGCTGGACTGCGCTCAGGACGTCGGCAAGGCGCTGAACCCGCAGGCCGTGCTGGGCCAGATCCAGGGCGGCTCGGCGCAGGGGCTCGGGCTCGCGGTGATGGAGGAGATCCAGACCTCCGGCGGGAAGATCCGGAACCCCTCCTTCACCGACTACCTGATCCCGACGGTCCTGGACATGCCGCCGATGAGCATCGACGTCCTGGAGCGCCCGGACCCGCACGCGCCCTACGGCCTGCGCGGGGTGGGCGAGCCGCCGACGATCTCCTCGACTCCCGCGATCGTGGCGGCGATCCGGGCCGCGACCGGGCTCGCGCTCACCCGCGTCCCGGTGCGGCCGGAGCACCTCACCGCTACCTGAGCTGCCAGTTCTGGTTGGCGTCGTCGTTGCAGCCCCACAGTTCGAGCTGGACGCCGTTGACGTTGCCGGCGGGCTTGTCGCCGCCGGTGACGTCGACGCACAGGCCGGTCTGCGTGCCGGTGATCGAGCCGTCGGGGTTGAGCTTGAACTTCTGGTTCGCGCCGCCGTGACACGTCCAGGCGATGAGCTTGGTGCCCGCGGTGGTGCCACCCTCGCTGGCGTCGAGGCAGAGGCCGTTACCGGCTTTGAGTTCGCCGGCGCTGGTGAACGTCCAGGTCTGGTTCGGGCCGCCGTCGCAGTCCCAGATGTCGACCTTCGTGCCGGGTGTGGTGACGTTGCCGTTGACGTCGATGCAGCGCGAGGACGACGCGCCCTGCAGCGGTTGCGCGGTGCTGCTGCCGCTCGCGCCGGCCTTGACGCGGTAGACGACGGTGCCGTGCGACGGGACGGCCGCGCTGATCGTGCCGGTGCTCGTGGTCTGTTCTTTCGTCCACAGGTTGGTGAGCCGGTAGCTCGACGCGCCGGGCAGCCCGGCCGCGGCGGTGGTCGTGGAGACGGTCTTGGTGCTGCTGTTTTCGTTGAACAGCACCACGGCGACGTCCCCGCCCTGGAGCGGCTTCGCCAGGACGTCGAGGCCGCCGCTCGACGAGATCCGCGTGGCCTGCTTGCCGAGCGGGTCCTGGTCGACGGCGATGACGTCGCTGTTGAGGTACGTCGAGAAGGTGGCGACGCTGGCGGAGCGGAGGTCGGCGCCCGCGATCAGCGGCGCGGCCATCGCGGCCCACAGCGTGAAGTGGGCGCGGTCCTCCTGGAAGTCCATGCCGTCGCCGACTTCGAGCATGTCCGGGTCGTTCCAGGCACCGGGTTTCGCGGCGGCCGCGAGACCGACGTTCTGGCGGTAGATCGAGTCGATGCTGCCCCAGTTGTTGGTGATGTCCCCGGTGGTGCGCCACAGGTTGCCGACGTCCGGCGCCCACGTCGACGGGCTGAAGTTGCCCCATTCGCAGATGCTGTAGGCGATCGGGCGGCCGGTGGCCTTCAGCGCGTCGCGCATCGCGGCGTAGCGGCGGACGTAGTCCTGCTGGTTCTCCCCGGCGGGGCTGCCGCAGTTGTCGTACTTGAGGTAGTCGACGCCCCAGCTCGCGAAGCTGTTCGCGTCGGCCTGCTCGTGCCCGAGGCTGCCGGGGTAGTGCTGGCAGGTTTCGGTGCCGGCGCTCTCGTAGATGCCGAACTTCATCCCACGCGCGTGGATGTAGTCACCGAGGGCCTTGAGGCCGCTGGGGAACTTCGCGGGGTCGGCGACGAGGTGGCCCGCGCCGTCGCGGTTGCGGGTCATCCAGCAGTCGTCGAGGTTGACGTAGGTGTAGCCGCGGTCGCGCATCCCGGAGCTGACCATGAGGTCGGTGGTCTGCTTGACGAGCGTCTCGTTGATGTCGCACTCGAAGGTGTTCCACGTGTTCCACCCCATCGGGGGTGTTCGGGCGAGGCCGTTCTCCAGGGCTTCCGCGGCCGGGCTCACGAGCCCGATCGCGGCGACGGCGGTGGCGAGGACGGCGAGGACTCGGCGCATGGCAGCTCCAACCGACAGCGGTGGGGGAGGAGAAGAGCAGCTTCCGTGTCCACTGCTGCGCGGTCAAGCGCCATGTTGAGTATTTTTGTTGGATTCCCGACTAAAGTTGTGGTGTTTCTTGCAGCAATCGGCGGGCAACGTCGACGGTCGCCGCTCCCGCGACGGCCATGGCTTCGGTGTCCCGGAGCGCACGGCAGAGCACGAACGCGCCCTCGAGGTTGTTGACGGCGGTGATCGTCAGCGTCCGGGCGGCTTCGGTGCCGATGCCGAACTTCGCGAACCGTTCGGTCCCGGCGTCGATCCAGGCCGTGAAGACCTCCGCGGTGGCCTGCCGCAGCGGCTCGTTGGTCGCGGCGACCTCCAGCGCGACGGTCGCGATCGGGCAGCCCTCGACGTAGTCGGTGGCTTCGAGCGTCGCGATCCCGGCGGCGAAGAAGGCCTCGACGCCGCTGATCAGATCGGGCGCGGGGGCGATGAAGAGGTCGAAGAGCTGGATGTAGGCGAGCCCGGAGGTGCGGATGACCTCGCTCCCGAGCTGCTCCTTGCCACCGGGGAAGAAGTGGTAGAGCGACCCGAAGGGCGCGTTCGCCTCCGTGACGATCTGCTTGAGCCCGGTGCCGGAGTAGCCGTTGCGCCGGAACAGTTCCGCGCCGGCGGCCATGATGCGTTCCTTGGTCCCTGCCACACCCTCATGATAGAGCGATCTATCAAGGTCGCTTTCACGTGAAAGCTACGCCCGTAGCTTGCACGTGAAAGCGACGGTCAGTGGATGTCCCAGGCCGGGCCGGGGTCCTCGGCGTCGTCGCGCAGGATGGTGCCCTCGATCAGGCCGTAGGGCCGGTCCGCGGCGTAGAAGACCTCGTTGTCGTTCTTCAGCCCGAACGGGCTCAGGTCGACGAGGAAGTGGTGCTTGTTCGGCAGCGACAGCCGTACTTCGGCGACCTCTTCGCGAGCCTCCAGCACCGCTGCCCCCATCGCATACAGCGTCTGCTGCAGCGAAAGGCTGTGCTTCGTCGCGAAGGTCTCCAGCATCAGGCGGCGGATCTCGCGGTGGCTCTCCGCCCAGTCGATGTCCTCGCCCTGGTAACGCCACTTCGCCGTGACGGCGGTGGCGAGGATCCGGTCGTCGGTTTCGGCGAGCGTCGTGTACTGGTCACGCGGGAAGCCGTGGAACTCCGAACCGGTGGACTTGAGCAGCGTCAGGCCGTCGATGCCGGACACGACCCACGCGCGGCCGCCCTGGACGGTCACCGCGGTGGTGCGCCGTTCGTCGCCCGAGCGGCTGAACGCGTGGTCGTGCGGCTCCCCGCCGACCGCGATCCGGTCCCAGTCGTGCTCGTCGACCTTGACGCGCGCGCCGGTGATGTTCTCCTGCGAGCCGGCGAAGTGGCGCGCCAGGCGCAGGCCGAAGTCCTCGATCTCGCCGACCGGCGCCTCCTTCGCGAAGGCGTACACGGTGTTCTTCTGCGTGTCGGTCGCGAGCACGCCGGCGTTGTCGCCGGTCAGGTGCGTCGCGGCCAGCTCGCCGCGCAGCGACGTCGACACGGTGAGATCCTTCAGGTGGTGCACGGCGCCGTCGCGGCGCACCGTGACCAGGCGGACCTCCGCCTTGCCGTACTGGTTGGGGCCCAGGGTGACGGCCACGGTCAGCTCCCTCGGTAGGTCGAATAGGCGAACGGGCTCAGCAGGAGCGGCACGTGGTGGTGCGCGGTGCCGTCGGAGATCCGGAAGGTCAGCGCGACCTCCGGGAAGAACGCGTCCGGGCCCAGGTAGGCGCCGGTGTCGAAGACCAGGCGGTAAACGCCGGGCTCGAGGCTTTCGGGACCGAGGTCGCGGATCCGGCCGTCGTCGTCGGTGCGCCCGTCGGCGATCGGCCCGCCCCCGGCGGTTTCGAAGCGGACGGCGATTCCCTTGGCGGGCCGCCCCTTCGCGGTGTCGAGGACGTGGGTGGTCACGAGGCTCACGCGGTCACCGCTTTCGCGAGTCGGAGTTCGGCGATCTTCAGCAGTTCGCGCCCGGCGACGGCGAGTTCGGTCGCGGGGTCGTTGCTCAAGCGCTCACGCAGGATCTTCAACAGCTCTTCGCCGCTGCGTCCGCTGGCGCAGACGAGGTAGACGTGCCCGAACTTGGCTTCGTACTCGGCGTTCGCGGCGGCGAACGCGTCGGCGTTGTCCACACCGGACTGTTCCGAGCGCGCCCAGCCGCCCGCCGGCTTCTCGCCGATCCTCGGGTGCGCGGTCATGGCCTGCCGGATCTCGTCGCTGCTCAGCGGCAAGTCCGCGGCGGCTTTGAGCGCCTCGACGTCGGCGTACGGCCGGTTTCCGGCGACCGCTTCCACCCACCGGGGCACGGCGAGGCACTCCGTCAGCAGCGGGCGGACGTCGTCGGTGGTGTTGAACTCGGTGAGCAGCACGGCCTGACCGTACGTCGAGCCCGGAGTTCCGTCAACATTTTGTTGAAAGCGCTGGTCAGTCCGCTTCCCGGTTGAGGTAGTTGTAGACCGTGAACCGCGTGACCCCCAGTGCGTCGGCCACCGACGAGACCGATTTCCGCAGGCCGAAGGCGCCGCGTTCGCGCAGCAGCCGGACCGCGCGCTGCTTGCCCGCGCGGTCGAGTTCGCCGAGCTTGGCGCCCAGTTCGCGTTCGACGTCGGCGATCAGCCGGGCGAGTGCGTCGTTGAGCTCGACGGCGGGCGCGCCCCGGTCGTCGTCGGCCCGGCGCAGCTGCAGCGTGACGCGGGTGGCGCCGCCCTCGAGCGCGGCCTTCGCGATGGCCGGGAGCGCGTCGTAGAGCTCCTTCGCCTCGCCCCTCGCCAGGGTGCCGAGCGGACCGAAGTCGGTCTCCAGTCCCGCTTCCGCGGCGGCGTCGCGCGCGGCGATCGCGTGTTCGGGCGGCGAGCCTTCGCCGTGGAAGGGTTCGCTGGTGAACTCCGCTTCAAGCCGCACGAGAATGACCGTAACGCGCGACGTCCGTCGTTGACGAGCGGCGCGCGCCGTGGTTACTGTCGTTGTGCGAAACCGTCTTTCCGTTCTGTGGAATCGATGGTGTTCATCCTCCCGGCGAAGGGCTTTCGGATGGATCTTGTGGTGCGCGCCGCCCGGGCCGTGACGGCCGAGGGCGAAGTCCCGGTGACGCTCGGCGTCGACGGCGGCCGGATCGTCGCGGCCGAACCCGGCGGCGCTTCGCTGTCCGGCGACCGCGTCCTCGACCTCGGCGACGACGTCGTGCTGCTGCCGGGATTCGTCGACACGCACGTCCACGTCAACGACCCCGGCCGCGCCGAGTGGGAGGGCTTCGAGACGGCCACCCGCGCGGCCGCCGCGGGCGGGGTGACCACGATCGTGGACATGCCGCTCAACAGCCTGCCGCCGACGGTCGACGTCGCCGCACTGGAGGTCAAGCGCAAGGCGGCGGCCGGCCGGGTGCACGTCGACGTCGGCTTCTGGGGCGGTGCGATCCCGGGCAACGTCACGGATCTGCGCGGGCTGCACGACGCCGGGGTGTTCGGGTTCAAGTGCTTCCTGCTGCACTCGGGCGTCGACGAGTTCCCGCCGCTCGACCCGGTCGGGCTCGACGAAGCGTTGCGGGAGCTGAGTTCCTTCGACGCGCTGATGATCGTCCACGCCGAAGACGCGCACGAGATCGGCTCGGCACCGGAACCGCACGGCGGTCGCTATGTCGACTTCCTGCACTCGCGGCCGCGGCAGGCGGAAAACCTCGCGATCACGCACGTGATCGAGGCGGCCCGGCGGAACTCCGCGCGGGCGCACATCCTGCACCTGTCCTCTTCGGACGCGCTGCCGCTGATCGCCTCGGCCCGCCGCGACGGCGTCGAGCTGACGGCGGAGACCTGCCCGCACTACCTGAGCTTCGTCGCCGAGGAGATCCGCGACGGCGCCACGCAGTTCAAGTGCTGCCCGCCGATCCGCGAGGCGGCCAACCGCGAGCAGCTCTGGCAGGGGCTCGCCGACGGCGTGATCGACACGATCGTCAGCGACCACTCGCCGTGCACGCCGGAGCTGAAACGCTTCGACAGCGGCGACTTCGGCGAGGCGTGGGGCGGGATTTCCAGCCTGCAGCTGGGCCTGCCGGCGATCTGGACGCAGGCGCGCCAGCGCGGGTTCGCGCTCACCGACGTCGTCCGCTGGATGGCCGAGCGCACGGCGGCGCAGGCCGGGATGCGCCGCAAGGGCCACCTCGCGGTGGGCTACGACGCCGACTTCTGCGTGTTCGCGCCGGACGAGGCGTTCGTGGTCGACGTCGCGAAACTGAAGCACCGCAACCCGGTGAGCGCCTACGACCGCCGTCCGCTGGCCGGCGTCGTGCGCTCGACGTGGCTGCGGGGCACCGAAATCACCGGCGACGCGCCGCACGGCGAGCTGCTGACCCGGGACAACTGCTGAACTGGAGGCTGTGGTGACCGACCGTCCTGAGTGGACAGAACTGCCCGACCTCGCGTCCCGGCGCTTCGGCGGGACCGTGATGTGGGCGACCGACGAGCTGTTCGCCGAGAAGGAGAACCTGGTCAACCCGTGGGTCCCGGCGCACCGCGCCGAGACGTTCGGCCCGAAGGGCCAGGTCTACGACGGCTGGGAAACCCGCCGCCACCGCGAACCGGGCGACGACCAGGCCGTGCTGCGGCTCGGCCTGGCGGGCACGGTCACCGGCGTCATCGTGGACACGGCGTTCTTCAAGGGCAACTACCCGCCGTTCGTCTCGGTGGAGGCGGCCTCGGTCCCGGGCTACCCGTCGGCGGCGGAGCTGCAGTCGGCGGACTGGGACGTCCTGGTCGACCGCGCCCCGGCTTCAGGGCACACGGAGAACTTTTACGCGGTCAACGGCTCACGCCGCTACACGCACGTGCGCCTGACCCAGCACCCGGACGGCGGCGTCGCCCGCTTGCGCGTCCACGGTCTCCCGATCCCGGACCCGGACCTGCTGGACCTCGACGCGCTCGACCTGGCGGCGCTGGAGAACGGCGCGGTGGTCACCGGCTGCAGCAACAAGTTCTATTCGTCCCCGAACAACCTGCTGTCCCCGGGCCTGGCGGCCCACCAGGCAGAAGGCTGGGAAACGGCCCGCCGCCGCGACGACGGCAACGACTGGGTGACGCTGCGCCTGGCCGGCGCGGGCCACATCCGCTTCGCGGAGCTGGACACGAGCAACCTGAAGGGCAACGCCCCGGGCTGGGCCTCGGTGAGCGGCCGCGACACGTACGGCGAGTGGGTCGCCTTGCTCCCGAAGACCCGCCTGCAACCGGACACCCGCCACCGCTTCGCCCTCCCGGACGGCCCGGAGGTGACGGAGGCCCGCCTGGACATCTACCCGGACGGCGGCCTCGCCCGGCTGAGGCTCTTCGGCCGGCTCACGGAGGCGGGCCGCACGAACCTCAAGGCCCGGTTCGCGAAGACGCGCTAGCTCATGCTGCGGTCGACGATGTAGACGGGCCGCAGGGGAAGCACGCGCTTGTATTCGAGGCTGAACTCGTCGTAGTGCTCGAAGATCAGCTTGACCAGCTGGCGTCCGTTGATCAGGCGGAGGTTCTGCCGGTGCCGTTCTTCGTGCTGCGCGTCCGCGGAGTAGCTGCCGAGGGTCACGAACAGCCCGAGTTCCGACCCACCGGCGGCGAGCGTCCCGGTCAGCTGCTGCACCTCGGGCCGGCCGATCGGCGAGGTCGTGCGTTTGCACTGCACCTTGACGATCGGCGGCTCCAGCAGAAGCGGGTCGTGCGAGGCGAGGATGTCGTAGCCGCCGTCCCGCGAAGGACTCGTGACCTCCGTCCGGTACCCCATGGCGCCGAGCAGGTGGGCTACGAAGTGCTCGAAATCGATCCCTTCGAGCTTGGTCATCAGGGTTTCGATGATGAAGTCGCGGGTGTAGTTCTCGATCCGTTCTGGATCAGGCTGATCCGCGGCTTCATCCGCGGCGGCTTCGGGTTCGGCTTCGACCGTGGACGGGGCAGGCGGCGTTCCGTCGAGAAAGTCGAGGAACTCCTGCTTGTGCTGCTTGACCTGGAAGACGGTCACCGCCGAGCCGATTTCATAGCGCGCGCTCTGTGAAAAAGTCGTGCGAGGCACGCCGGTCCGCAGCCAGGTGACCCGTCGCCGGTTGGCGTGGGTGGGAGCGTCCTTTTCGAAGTAGTAGTCACCCGTGATGCGGCCGATGCTGATCGTGCTATCCGGTTTGTACGGGTAGATCACGATGTCCCCGGGCCGCATCCGGTGCCGGAACGAGAGCAGCGTGCCGGCGGTGACCGGGATGGCACCTGGCTTGAGGAACGGGCGATGCCGGGCGACCCGTTCCTTCGCGTCCTCGCGGTCGTCCTTGAGATCGGTGAGGTCGCCCAGGTCGTCCCAGCCGATCGACACGAATCCGTTCGCGACCAGATCCAGCTGCGGCTGGTCGTTGTGGACACCCCAGATCGTCGTCATGGGGTCACGCTAGCTGTTCGCCCCCGGCCGGTTGAGGTAAGCCGAAGCCAGCGACAGGACGCAGGCGCAGCCCACGATCGCGCTGACCCACCACGGCAGGCCGGTCACGATGCTCCAGACGAAGCCCGCCGCCGCCAGGAGGGCGACGAGGAGGTTGCGGAACTGGAGCGGGGTCGGTTTGGCCATGCCGCCAGCCTCTCACGGCCCGCCGCCGGGCCCGTGCTCACCCGGGTCGTGAGTGTTTAGGAGGGTTCTAACCCTCCTAAACACTCACGACCTCGTACGGACGTCCGGGTTCGAGGAGCACCAGCCGATCGGCCAGGCCGGCCGCCTCGAACGCCGTCCGCAGCGCCTCCGGGCCTTCGCTGAAGTGCTGCCAGCCGCGGAAGTGCAGCGGAACGACCTTCGCCGCGCCCAGCACCTTCGCGGCTTCGACGGCGTTCTCGCTGGTCAGCGTCAGGGGAGCGCCATCGAAGAGCGCCGTCCGGGCGGCGCCGGCGAACAGCACCGCGATGTCGACGCGGAACCGCGCGGCGATCTCGCGCACGACGTCGACCGACGCGTTGTCCCCGCTGACGTACACGGTCGGGAGGTCGTCGCCGGTCAGCACGAACCCGGTCACGTCGCCGGTGAGCCGCGAAGCACCTTCGGGTCCGTGCCGGGCCGGGACGGCGGTGACGGTCAGCGGCCCGACGCGCGTCTCCTCCCACGGCGCCAGGCCCTTCGCGGTCCCGCCGAGCCGCGCGGCGCCGCTGGGCGTGATCAGTGTCAGCGGCACCGTGGCGAGGTACGCGCGGCCGCGGTCGTCGAGGTTGTCGGGGTGCTGGTCGTGGGACAGCAGCACGGCGTCCACCACGCCGACCGCGTCCTCGGTCAGCACCGAGTCCTCGGTCTTGACCAGTACGCGCTCGCCGACGGGGTGGTCGCCGGGCGCGTCGAAGGTCGGGTCGGTGAGCAGCCGCACGCCGCCCAGTTCCAGCAGGGCGGTCGGGCCGCCGGACAACGTGATCCCCAAGGTCATGCCTGGGCCAACAGCGGGAGCGCCCGGTCTCTTCCTAGGGCGCCGACTGCCGCCGCGAGCTGATCACGCCGGTGTTGAAGCCGGCCAGGTGCAGCCCGCCGGCGAAACGCGCGTGCTCGATCTTCACGCACCGGTTCATCACGACGTCGAGCCCGGCTTCCCGCGCCCGGTCGGCCGCCGGCTCGTGCCACAACCCGAGTTGCAGCCACAGCGTCCGCGCGCCGGCGTCGACGACCTCTTCGGCCACCTGCGGCAGGTCGTCGTGCTTGCGGAACACGCTGATCAGGTCGAGCTCGCCCGGCACGTCCTTGAGCGACGCGTACACCGGCTTCCCGAGCAGCGTGTCCAGCCGCGGGTTGACGAAGTTGACCTCGTACCGCGTCGAGGAGAGCAGATAAGTCGCCACGAAGTAGCTGGGCCGCGCCGGGTTGGCGGACGCGCCGACGATCGTGACCGACTTCGTCCGGTTCAGGATCGCGCGCCGCTCGACGGCGCCGACGTCGTACGTCATCCGGCCACCGCCTTGCCGAGCGCCTGGTCCAGGTCCCAGACGAGGTCGTCGACGTCCTCCAGGCCGATCGACAGCCGGATCAGGTCCGGCCCGACGCCCGCGGCGGCGAGCTGTTCCTCCGACAGCTGCGCGTGCGTGGTCGACGCCGGGTGGATGACGAGCGACCGCGCGTCCCCGACGTTCGCCAGGTGCGACAGCAGCTCGACCGACTCGACGAACTTCTCGCCGGCCGCGCGGCCGCCGTCGATGCCGAAGGAGAACACCGCGCCCGGCCCGGCGGGCAGGTACTTCTTCGCCAGCTCGTGGTGCGGGTGCGACGGCAGCCCGGCGTAGGACACCCACGCGACGCGCGGGTCGGCTTCGAGGTGCTCGGCGATCGCGCGGGCGTTGGCCACGTGCGCGTCCATCCGCTGCGGCAGCGTCTCGATCCCTTGCAGCAGCAGGAAAGCCGAGTGCGGCGACAGCACCGCGCCGATGTCCCGTAGCTGCTCGGCGCGCAACCGGGTGCAGAAGGCGTACTCGCCGAAGTTCTCCCAGTACTTCAGGCCGCCGTAGCTCTCGACGGTCTCGGTCATCCGCGGGAACTTCCCGTTGCCCCAGTCGAACTTCCCGGATTCGACGACGATCCCGCCGAGCGTCGTCCCGTGGCCGCCGAGGAACTTCGTCGCCGAGTGCAGCACGATGTCGGCCCCGTGCTCGATCGGCCGGCACAGGTACGGCGTCGCCAGCGTGGCGTCGACGACCAGCGGGATGTCGTGCGCGTGCGCGAGGTCGGCCAGCGCGGCGAGGTCGGCGATGCCACCCCCGGGGTTGCCGATGACCTCGGTGTAGAGCAGCCGGGTCCGCTCGGTGATCGCGGCGGCGTAGTCGTCGATCCCGCCGCTGACGAACGTCGTCTCGACGCCGAAGCGCCGGAGCGTCCCGGTGAGCTGGGTGACGGTCCCGCCGTAGAGCCCGCTGGCGGACACGATGTGATCGCCGGCCTCGGCGAGCGCGCTGAAGGTGAGGAACTCGGCCGCCTGCCCGCTCGCGGTGGCGACCCCGCCGATGGCCCCTTCGAGACTGGCCACCCGCTCCTCGAACGCGGCCACGGTCGGGTTCCCGATCCGGCTGTAGACGTTCCCGTACTTCTGCAGCGCGAACAGGTTGGCGGCATCGGCCGCGTCCTCGAAGACGAAACTGGTGGTCTGGTAGATCGGCACGGCCCGCGCCCCGGTCGCCGGATCGGGGGTGCCGCCGGCGTGCAGGGCACGGGTGCGGAAGCCCCAGGTGCGTTCACTCATCGGTGCCCACCGTAATCGCAGGTTCGGCCGGTCGGTCAAGTTTCCCGCCGCGTGGGCGAGGCTACCCTTCGACCGTGACGGTGCGCTGGAGCCTGACGATCGACTGCGCGGAACCCCGCGAGCTGGCGAAGTTCTGGGCGGTGGCCCTCGGCTACATCGAACGCCCGCCCCCACCGGGGTTCGCGAGCTGGGAAACCTGGTTCCAGCAGCAGGGCGTACCCGAGGCGGAGTGGGACGACGGCGCCTACCTGAGCGACCCCGAGGGCGTCCTGCCGAACCTGAGCTTCCTCAAGGTCCCGGAGGGCAAGACGGCGAAGAACCGCCTCCACCTGGACATCCAGGCCGGCGGGAGCCGTGACGTGCCCTGGGAGACGCGCTGGGAGCGGGTCGTCGAAGCGATCGCCCGGCTCACCGCGGCCGGCGCGACGGTGCTGCGGGAGCACACCCTCGACGGCCACCCCGATCACGCCGTGATGGCGGACCCGGAGGGCAACGAGTTCTGCGTGCTGTGACCGGGGCCACGCGCAAACCGGTCACATCGTCCTCTCACCCGGGGTCTACTCCTATGACCCCGGGTGAGAGGACCAGAGTGGACGCGCTGACCGAGCGGTTCGAGCGGGAGCGGCCGCGGTTGCGCGCGGCCGCCTACCGGATGCTGGGTTCGGCGGCCGAAGCCGACGACGCCGTCCAGGAGGCCTGGCTGCGGTTCCACCGCACCGATGCCGCCGAGATCGACAACGTCCCCGCGTGGCTGACGACCGTGGTCGCGCGGGTGTGCCTGTCGGCGCTGCGGGCGCGGCGCACCCACCCCGAAGAGGCCCTCGACGGGCAGCCCGAGCCCGACGACGAGCGCCGCGATCCCGCGCAGGAGGCCGAGCTGGCGGACGAGGTCGGGCTGGCGCTGCTGGTCGTCCTCGACGCGCTGGGCCCGGCCGAGCGGGTCGCGTTCGTGCTGCACGACATGTTCGCGGTGCCGTTCGACGAGATCGCGCCGATGCTCGGCAAGACGCCGGAGGCGACCCGGCAGCTCGCGAGCCGCGCCCGGCGCCGCGTCAAAGGCGGGACGGCCACCGAGGATCTGCCCCGGCGGCGCAAGGTCGTCGAAGCGTTCCTGGCGGCGTCCCGCGGCGGGGACTTCGAGGCGCTGCTCGCCCTCCTCGACCCGGACGTCGTCCTGCGCGCCGACCGGTTCGTCGGCCCGAGCCCGGCGCCGATCGTGCTGCGCGGGGTCGAGAGCGTCCGCCGCGGCGCGATCCTCGCCTCCGAACGAGCTCGCGCGAGCGAACTGGTCCTCGTCGACGGCGGGCCCGGCCTGCTCATGGTCCGCGACGGGCGGCCGGCGGTGGTGCTGGCGTTCCGCGTCGCGGACGACCGGATCACCGGCATCGAGGTCATCGCCGACCCGGACCGGCTGGCGGAGCTCGAGCTGGCCGTCAGCGACTGAGCGCGGCCCGGAGCCGGGCTTCGCGCTCGGCGGGCGTCTGACGCGGGCAGCTCACGCACTTGGGGTTGCCCACCTCGTAGATCAGGCAGCACGACGCCCGCCGCACGGCGGGGGTGCGCCCGACGTGCACGAACCGCGGCTTCGGCAGGTCGAGCCCGATCGCGGCCACCAGCGGTTCGGCCAGGCTGATCGCCCGCGCAGGATCGGGCGTCCACAGCAGCCGGTTCCCGATCGAGTCGGTGGCGATCGCCCCCAGCGCGCGCTCCCGGGCCCCGCTGACGGCCGCGATGGTGCCGATCGCGGTGCCGAGCGCGACCTTGAACGCCGCGCCCAGCTCGGGCAGCCCGCCGTCGAGCGCACGCGTGGACCGCGCGCCGAGAAAGCGGCCGTCGGCCACCAGGTCGATCTCGACGGCGTCCAGCGACGGGTCCACCAGCCGCCCGGCGACCAGGCCTTCCACCGCCGGCGCCACCAGCACCGACGAGAGCGAGTACCACCAGATCGTGCCCAGCACCTCCGGCCGCGCGCACCCGTAGAGCTTCGCCGCGCCGCCGATGCGGGCCCGGACCCACTCCGCGTCCGCGAGCCGGGTCGCGGACGCGGTCCAGTCGGGCTTCACCCCTTCACCCTCCCAGACGCCGGTACGTCGACACCGTGAAGGACGTCGTCACGACCTGCGGCTCGCTCAGCGCGTCCAGGCGCGCGCGACGGTCGCCGCGGTCGAGGTGGAACGCCGCGGGACCCATCCCGACCACCTGCCGCACCTGCACCGGCGACAGCTCGACCTCCTGACGGACCTCCGTGCGGCCCGTCCGCGCGAAGAACTCGCCGAGGGTGCCGTCCAGGCGTTCGTCCTTGCGCTCGTCCACCGCGAGCACCAGGTCGCCCAGCTCGCGCAGGTGGTCCGGGGCCGGGGCGGCCACGACCAGCAGGCCGCCGGGGCGCAGGACGCGGTGGAACTCCGGCCCGTTGCGCGGCGCGAAGACGTTCAGCACGACCGACGCCACCTCGTCGCCCACCGGCCACGGCTCCCACAGGTTCCACACCGCCGCGCCCAGCCGCGGGTGGGCGCGGGCGGCCCGCTTCAGGGCCACCGCCGAGACGTCCAGCGCGAGGCCGAACGCCCCCGACGCGTCCAGCACTCGCGCCAGGTAGTGGCCGGTGCCCGCGCCCGCGTCGATGACGAGGTCGTCGGCCTCGGCGCACGCCCGCGCCAGCTCGTCGGCGAGCCCGCCGTAGGCGCCCGACGCGAGGAAGTCCGCGCGCGCCGCGACCATCTCCGCGGTGTCCGCGGTCCCCGCTGGGATTCGCGCGTGCAACAAGTTCACGTAACCCTGTCGCGCTAGATCGAAAGAGTGGCGGTTCCCGCAACGCAGCGTGCGATCGGCTAGTCCGATCGGGTCGCCGCACACCGAACACCGCAACGCCTCGACGACCCGGGGTGGCAGTGGGTCATTCCCGTGGCCGCTCGCGCTCATGGGGATATTCGACCACGGCGTAAAGCAACCGGACACTTCAGCACAGGTCTCCGGAAACCTGCCCGTAACAACCCCGCGCGGACAGTTCACGCGGGTGAAACCTCACGCGCCGCCTCGTGAAACACCGCGAGCCAAAACTGCCAACGCACCAACCCAGGGCACGGGAGGACGATGTGCTGAACGCAGGAGACACCGCATGGGTATTGGCCAGCGCCGCGCTGGTCATGCTCATGACCCCAGGACTGGCGTTCTTCTATGGCGGCATGGTCCGCGCGAAGAGCGTCTTGAACATGCTGATGATGAACTTCATCGCGCTGGCCGTCGTGGGGGTGCTGTGGGCCCTGTACGGCTTCTCGATGTCCTTCGGCGACGACGCCTTCGGCGGTTTGCTCGGTAACTTCCACTTCGCCGGCCTCGAGAACACCTTCGGCAAGCTCGCCGGGTTCGCAACGGCCGCCACCGACACCAGCCCCGCCGTCGCGTGGCCGGGCTCCGACGGCCTGCCGATCCTCGCGTTCGTCATGTTCCAGCTGATGTTCGCGATCATCACCCCCGCGCTGATCTCCGGCGCCATCGCCGACCGCGCGAAGTTCTGGGGCTGGACGCTGTTCGTCATCGTCTGGGTGACGATCGTGTACTTCCCGGTCGCCCACTGGGTGTTCTCCTTCAACGGCTTCGTCGGCGAGAACTCGGTCGGCGGCTGGATCGCCAACAACCTCAAGGCACTCGACTTCGCCGGTGGTACCGCGGTCCACATCAACGCCGGTGCCGCGGGCCTCGCCCTCGCCATCGTGCTCGGCAAGCGCAAGGGCTGGCCGAAGGACACCGGCCGTCCGCACAACGTGCCGTTCGTGCTGCTCGGCGCGAGCCTGCTGTGGTTCGGCTGGTACGGCTTCAACGCCGGTTCGGCGCTGGCCGCCAACGACCTCGCCGCCGTCGCGTTCACCAACACCACCGTCGCCACCGCCGCCGCCGTCCTCGGCTGGCTGATCGTGGAGCAGCTGAAGTTCGGCAAGCCGACCACGCTCGGCGCGGCGTCCGGCGCGGTCGCCGGCCTGGTCGCCATCACCCCGGCGTGCGGGTTCGTGAGCCCGCTCGGCGCCATCGCGATCGGCGTCATCGCCGGTGTGCTGTGCGCGCTCGCCATCTCCCTCAAGTTCAAGTTCGGCTTCGACGACTCGCTCGACGTCGTGGGCGTCCACCTGGTCGGCGGCATCGTCGGCACGCTGCTGATCGGCTTCTTCGGCACCACCAGCGTGAACTCGCTCGGTGCGGACGGGCTCTTCTACGGCGGCGGGTTCACCCAGCTGGGCCGCCAGGCGCTGGCCGCCGGCGCGGTGCTCGCGTACTCCTTCGTGCTGTCCTTCATCATCGGCTTCGTGATCAAGAAGGCCGGCGGCTTCCGCGTCAGCACCGAGGACGAGGTCAGCGGCATCGACGAGGCCCAGCACGCGGAGAGCGCGTACGACTTCACCGGGTTGTCCGGCGGTGGCGCTCCGTCCATCCTGCCGGTCAAGACGGCCCCGGCTGCGAAACTCGAGGAGAGCAAGGCATGAAGCTCATCACGGCGATTGTGAAGCCGTTCACGCTGGACGACGTTCGCTCCGCGCTGGAGCAGCTGGGCGTGCTGGGCATGACGGTCAGCGAGGTCCAGGGCTACGGCCGCCAGAAGGGCCACACCGAGGTCTACCGCGGTGCGGAGTACTCGGTGGACTTCGTGGCCAAGCTGAAGATCGAGGTCGTCACCGACGACACCAACGTGGAGAAGGTCCTCGAGGCCATCACCACGGCCGCGCACACCGGCAAGATCGGCGACGGCAAGGTGTGGGTGACCCCGGTCGAGACGGTCATCCGGGTACGGACCGGCGAGCGCGGCACGGACGCTCTATAGGCGTCTGGGATGGCCGACGGGGGCGAACTGGTCAAGGCCACCGAGCGTTTGCTCGAGGGCAGGCACGGGAGGCTGGGGGCGTCCGCACTGCGGGCGGCCCTGGTCGACCTCTACGAGTTCTGGCTGGGCAGGGGAGCTTCGGCGGCCGGCGTCGACACCGCGGAACCGGGTGTCGCGCTGGTCGCCGTGGGCGGGCTCGGCCGCCGGGAGCTGGTGCCGTTCTCCGATCTCGACCTGCTGCTGGTGCACAACGGCAACGGTGGCATCGGCGAGATCGCGGACGCGCTCTGGTATCCCTTGTGGGACGCGAAAGTCGGGCTCGACCACTCGGTCCGGACGCCCGGCGAAGCACTGAAGGTCGCTTCGGAGGACCTTCGCGTGGCGATGGGCCTGCTCGACGCCCGGCACCTCGCCGGGGACGCCGAGCTGAGCGGGCGGCTCGTCGCGGCGGCGCGTGAGCAGTGGCGCCGCACCGCGCGCAAGCAGCTCCCGGACATGACGGCGTCGGTCCGGCAGCGCTGGACCCGCAGCGGCGAGATCGCGCAGTCCGCCGAACCCGACCTCAAGCACGGCCGGGGCGGGCTGCGCGACTTCGCCGTCCTGGAGGCGCTGGCCGCGGCGCAGCTGACGGCGCGTCCGGGCGAAGAACTCCTGGCGGCCAAGGAACTCCTGCTCGACGTCCGCACCGAGCTGCGGCGCGAGATCCGGCGCGAACGGGACGTCCTGTCCGCGCCGGAGGCCGAGCTGGTCGCTTCCGAACTCGGGTTCGGCGACCGGTTCACGCTGGCCCGCAAGCTTTCCGGCGCGGGCCGCACCATCGCGTACGCGCTGGACGTCGCTCTCCGGTCCACTGTGGAGCCGCCGAAGACGCGGTTCGGGCGGCGCCCGTCGCGGACGCCGCTCGCGGAAAACGTGGTGCTGCACGGGAACGAGGTCGCGCTGGCCCGCGACGCCGTCCCGGCGAAGGACCCGGCGTTGCTGCTGCGGGTCGCCGCGGCGTCGGCGCGGACCGGGAAGCCGATCGCGCTCGGCACGCTCAAGGCCCTCGCCGAGTCGGCGCCGGAACTGCGCGCGCCGTGGCCGTCCGAGGCGTTGAACGCGCTGGTGGAGCTGCTGGGCGCGGGGGAGGGGCTGGTCGACGCGGTCGAGTCGCTCGACCGGACCGGCCTGTGGTCCCGGCTGTTCCCCGAGTGGGGCGCGGTCCGCGACCTGCCGCCGCGCTCGCCGGTGCACCAGTGGACGGTCGACCGGCACCTCGTGCGCACCTGCGTCGAGGCGGCCAAGCTGACCACCACGGTGCCGCGGCCGGACCTGCTGCTGATCGGCGCGCTGCTGCACGACATCGGCAAGGGCCGCGACGCCGACCATTCGGAGCTGGGCGCGAAGATCTCCGCCCAGGTCGCGACCCGGCTCGGCCTGAGCCCGGCCGACGCCGCGACGGTGTCGTCGATGGTCCGCCACCACCTGTTGCTGCCGCACACGGCGACCCGGCGCGACATCAGCGAACCGGCCACCGTGGCGCGGGTGGTGAAGACGCTGGACAGCGACCTGGTCCTGGTCGAGCTCCTGCACGCGCTGACCCAGGCCGATTCGCTGGCCACCGGCCCCGGCGTCTGGACGGACTGGAAGGCGCGCCTGCTCGCCGAACTGGTCTCCGGCTGCGAAGAAGTGCTGCGCGGCAAGGGTTTCACGGCCCCGTCGCCGATGGACGACGAACAACGCGAACTCGTCGCTTCGGCCGTGGCGTCGGGAACCGGCGAGATCCGGATCAGCTCCCACGGCAAGGTCGTGACGGTGCTCTTGGCGGTCCCGGCCCGCGCGGAACTGCTGGCCCCGGCGGCGGGCGTACTGGCGCTGAATTCGCTGGAGGTCCATTCAGCGATCCTGCGCGGCCACGACGGCGGCCGCGCGGGCGTGTTCACGGCGTCCCCGAAGTTCGGCTCCCTGCCGGACGCGACGCTGCTGCGCGAGCAGTTCGCGAGGGCGGTGGCGGGCACGCTCCCGCTGACCCAGCGCCTGGCGGCGAAGGAACGCGACTACGGCGCCCCGGCACCGGTCGCCCCGAAGGTCCTGTGGTTCGACGACGAGACGAGCGGCCCCGACACGGTGGTCCTGGAACTACGCGCGGCCGACCGCATCGGCCTGCTGTTCCGCGTGGCGGGCGCGCTGCGTCGCTGTGACGCCGAAGTCCGTTGGGCCAAGGCGTCGACGCTCGGAGGTGCGGTGGTGGACTCGTTCGCGGTGACCCCCCGCAGCGGCCGCATCGAACCGGGCTGGCGCCGAGAGGTGGAACAAGCCGTCCTGGCGGCGGCTTCCTAAGCCGGCGCCGTGCCGTCGACCACCTGGTTGCGGCCCGCGTCCTTGGCCCGGTACAGGGCCTTGTCCGCGGCCTGCAGCAGGCGGTCGACGGCCGTGCCGCCGTCCGGGTAGGTGGCCACGCCGATGGACGCCGACAGGTCGCCGATCACGCGCGACGCCGTGCCGTCGGAGTACTCGACCTTCAGCGTCTCGATCGCCGAGCGGATGCGCTCGGCCACCGCCAGGACCGCGGCCGGGCCGATGTCCGGGAGCAGGACCACGAACTCCTCGCCGCCGAAGCGGCCGACCGAGTCGTAGTCGCGGACCGCGGACTTGATCGTCGCCGCGACCGCGCGCAGCGCCGCGTCGCCCGCCAGGTGGCCGTGCTCGTCGTTGATCAGCTTGAAGTGGTCCAGGTCGATCATCAGCACGCCGAAGGTGCTCCGCGTGCTGCGCTGGGCCCGCGCGAGCTCGCGTGACGCCAGCAGGTGCCAGCCGGTCGTGTTGAACAGGCCGGTCTTCTCGTCGGTCGTCGCCGCGATCTCCAGCTGCTTGATCAGCACCGCCCGGTGCAGCACGAGCAGCGGCGGCACGATCGCGACGGCGAGCGCGGGCAGTGTCGCCAGCGTCAGCGCCGTGAGCAGGCCCAGGCAGAGCGTCGCGACCTCGAGCAGGTTGTCACCGAGCCCGCCGAAGAACGCCTTCACCGAGCGCGTCGTGATGGTCAGCGCCGGGAGGATCGTGATCGCCGCGACCAGGAAGTACGCCGCCGCGGCGAGCGCGATGGCCGTGACGCCGCGCCAGCCCGCCGTCAGCGCCGTGTACATGTCCGGGATGCCGAGGCGGCTCAGCACGAACTCGGCCGAGTAGCAGGTGACGACGACCAGCGTCGCGTTCAGCGTGGTCCGGAACGGCGGGACGCGCTTGATCCGCGCCAGGCTGCGCGTCGCCAGGTGCGTGTACAGGACGGCGATCAACGCCGTGACCAGCGCCGGCGGCAGGAGCAGCACCCCGGCGAACGTCCAGACCGACGTCAGGTTGATGTGCGGGGTGTCCGACACCAGCCGCCGGACGCGCTCGACCTGACGGCCCAGCTCGGCTTGCAGCACCCCGAGGCCGGCGAGCACCCCGAAGACGGCCAGGTCCCACGCGCGCACCGGCACCACGGCGGCCGTCCAGACGGTGGCCACGAGCGCCACGGACTCGACGAGGAAGCAGTAGAAGACGAGCGACCGGCGCTGCCGCCAGAGCGTCCAGCGAGCAGGGTTCAGCGCCCCTCGGATCCGGCCCGGCCGGGACTGGTCCGGACGGGCGCCGTCCATACTCAAGGCGGTGCAACTCCCCTGGGTGAGCCGACGATCCGCGTCCACCACACCACACCGGGCGGCCGCGATCGACGATTGCCACACGATCGGAGCAGCGAAGGGAGGCTGCCGCCATGCGCAACCGCGAGTCCTGAGCCCCTGAGTCCGATGTCCGCCGCGGACCACCGGAGGGAGGCCGTCGTGCGCAACCGCGAATCCTGAGCCGCCGCAGCCCTCGCCGTACGTCCGGAAGGAGCAGCGCCGTGCGCAATCGCGAGTCCTGACCCGAGCCCACCTGTCCGCACCGCTCGGAAGGAGAGCCCCGTGCGCAACCGCGAGTCCTGACCCCACCGCACCCCGACCGCCCGGCACGAGAAGGGAACGTCACCATGCGCAACCGTGAGTCCTGAAGGAGCCGCGGGCTCGGGTGGGGCCGCTCAGGCGGTCGCGCCGCCGTCGACCACGAGGTCGTGCCCCACGGTGAAGGCCGCTTCGTCCGAAGCCAGCCACAGCACCGCGGCCGCCACCTCGGCGGTGGCACCCACCCGGCCCAGCGGGATCGCGCCCTTCAGCCGCTCGGCGCGATCGGCGTCCGTCTCGCCGGGGCGCCGCGACATCTCGGTGTCGGTCGCGCCCGGGCTGACCGCGTTGATGCGGACGCGATCGGCGATGTGGTCGCGCGCCGCCGTGCGGGTCAGCGCGCTCACGGCCGCCTTCGACGCCGCGTAGGCCGCCATGTTCGGCAGCCGCCCGTGCGCGCCGATGTTCGACGAGATGTTGACGATCGCGCCGCCGCCGTGCGCCCGCATGTGCGTGACCTCGTGCTTCAAGCACAGCCACGTCCCGGTGACGTTCGTGTCCAGCACCGCGCCGAACCCGTCCTCGTCGAGGTCCGCGGCCGGGGCCGGCGACCCGAGGATGCCCGCGTTGTTGACCGCGACGTGCAGCCCGCCGTGCCGCGCGACGACCGTCTCGACCATCCGCGCCACGTCGGCGGAGTCGGTGACGTCCACGGTCACCGCGTCGCCCCCGATCTCCTTCACCGTGGCCGCCAGCCGCTGCTCGTCCCGCCCGGCGACGACCACCGTCGCGCCCTCGGCCGCGAACGCCCGCGCCGTCTCCCGCCCGATGCCCGAGCTGCCGCCCGTCACCAGGACGACCTTGCCCGTGAACCGTGCCCCCATGGTGTGCCTTCTTTCTGGTCCGATCAGTCTTGAATGAGTCGCATTGCCTGCGAGATGGCCGCGTCCAGCCGTCGTGCCGCGTCCGCGCCCTTGCCCAGGACGCGCAGGCCCTGGAGCACGGTGAGCAGGAAGCGCGCCAGCGTCGCCGGCTCGCTGCCGCCGTCGAGTTCGCCCTGCGCCCGCGCGCGTTCCAGCGCCATGGTCAGCGCGACCTCGAGGGTGTCCCAGCTGCGCTCCACCAGCCGCGCGACCTCGGCGTCGTGGGGGAGCAGCTCGATCGCCGAGTTGACGACGAAGCAGCCCATCTTCACCTCGTCGCCGAGGATTTCCGCCCGGTAGCCGTCGAACAGCCGCCGCACGGCCGCCACCCCCGAACCCGGGCCCGACAGCTCGGCCAGCACCCGTGCGTCGGCCCGGTCCGCGTAGCGCTTCAACGCCGTCACGTAGAAGTCGTGCTTCGAGCCGAAGGTGGCGTACAGGCTGGCCTTGGCGACGCCGACGTGCGTGACGAGGTCGCTGACCGACGTCGCCTCGTACCCCTGCCGCCGGAAGAGCGTCAGCGCGGCGTCGCAGGCTTCGTCGACGTCGAACTCCTTCACCCGGGACATGATCGAAACCCTAGCCGTATCGAGAACGCTCGGTCAAATAAGTAAGCGGCGGTGTGTCGCTTCGGGTGAAAGCGCGTGCGGTGGCACCATGGCTGCTCGGACCGGAGGGGGTGAGCGATGCAGGACCGGCTGACGCTGCCGCCGACCGTCGTCGCCACCCACCTGCGGTCGTGCGCCGAGGAGCTCGCGGTGAGCCTGCGCTGCGGCGGCCCGGGCGCGACGACCGCCGAGCTCACCGACGTCGTCGCCCAGCTCGTCGCCGGCCAGGAGGCCATTTCGCACGCGCTCGCCGGCCTCGCCGCCCGCGTCGAAGGCGGGTCGGCCGCGCTCGCCGCGGCCCCGCCGCTGGACGTCGAGGTGGTCACCGAGGTGCTCCGCGCGGCCGCCATCGCGTCCCGCTGTTCGGCCGAAGCGCTCGACGAGGTCACGCCGTCGTTCGAATGTGTGAGCGAATCCGTCGCACCTGACACCCGTTTGTAGCTGTCGGGCCGCGGGACCGCCTGGTTAGCCTGGGACCTGCGGAGGTGGTGCGCATGCGGGCCGTCTGGACGGGCACGATCGGGTTCGGCAGTTACGCCGTTCCGGTGAAGGCGTACAGCGCGACGGAAGAGCGCGAGATCCCGCTGCACCAGGTCCACGAAACCGACGGCGGCCGCGTCCGGGTCAAGCGCGTGTGCGAGGTCGACGGCGAAGAGGTGCCGCCGGCGGAGGTGGTCCGCGGCTACCCGGTCCCGGGTGGCGACGTCGTGCTGCTGACCGACCACGAGCTGGCGTCGCTCCCGATGCCCGGCCGCACGATCGCCATCCGCGGCTTCGCCCCGCTCGCCGACGTCGACCCGATCTGGTTCGCGCGCAGCTACTACCTCGAACCCGAGCCGGCGGGCACGAAGCCGTACGTGCTGTTCAGCGAGGCGCTGCAGCAGTCGGGGCGGATCGCGCTGGTGACGGTCGCGCTCCGCCGCCGCGAGACGCTCGGCGCCCTGCGCGTGCGTGACCAGGTGATCGTGCTGGAAACCGTGCTGTGGCCCGGTGAAGTGCGCGAGCCCGACTTCCCGTTCCGCCACGCCGACGTCGACATCCGGCCCGGCGAACTGCGCCGCGCGGTGAACCTCATCGAGGAGCTGACCGGCGAGTTCGACCCAGGCCGCGTGCCCGACCGTTACCGCGAAGCGCTCCAAGCGTTGATCCAGGCGAAGATCGACGGCGCCGAGGTCGTCCAGCCCACGGCCGCCGAGCAGGCGGACGGCGTCACCCGCCTGCTGGCGGCGCTGCAGGAGACCGCGGCGGACGCCCGCCCGGCCGCCGTCGTGAAGGCGAAAGCCGCCGCGTCCAGGGCGGCGAGAGCGCGTACGACGGCGAAGCGAGCCGCCGGTCGCGGGCGCGCGAAGACGTCTTGAGTATTACTACCCACGGGTAATTGAGGGTTCTCACACTCAACGGACCACCCCCGGCGCGGCAGACTCCTTTCCTGTCAGCGGATACCGGATCGCTGGCAGGGGGGATCCGGACGGCCCCTGGGGAGGTGAGCCGTCCGGGGACCAGGGTTCCGGGGCGGGCCGATGGAGGAGCGGCCCGTTCCGGAACCCGCCCGCACCACGGGGAGGTGGCGCGGACGGAGGGGAGCTTGAAGCCGCCGTGGAGGGATCGAGGGGTCTCCGCGGCGGCTTTCAGGCGTCCGCGATGCCGGAGTTACCCTGACCGCCCAGTTCTACGGGAGGTGCGGTGGCGGGTTCGGTCTACTTGCTCGGGTCTGGTTTCAGCCGGGCGATCAGCGAGCACATGCCCACCATGGACGGCCTTTCCGTGGCCATTCGCAACGATCTGAGCGCCAGAGGGCTACCGGCCCTCCCCGGGCAAGACACCCCACTGGCGGACAACTTCGAACAGTGGCTGAGCTACCTCGTCGAGGAGCCGCCGTGGCTGGCTGAGGGGCAGACGTATCGAAACCGCGGTGCCTTCAGCGACGTGGCCGAAAGCCTGCATTCCGTTTTGTCCGCTCTTCAGCTTCAGGTGACCACGGACGCGCCGCCGGCTTGGCTGGCCACACTCGTCCGGCACTGGCAGGCGGTGGGCTCGACAGTGATCACTTTCAACTATGACCTGTTGGTCGAAAAATCCTGGTTGGCCCTCGAACGAGGACATGGCTGGGGCGACCTCTACCCGGTAGCGATCGCGCCGATCGGATCACGAGTCGCGGCGGTGTGGGGTAGTGAGGGCAACAAGGGCGGCTTACGGCTCCTGAAGCTGCACGGCTCCCTGAACTGGCGTTATTCGGGACCGTCGAGCCCGCCGGGTGACCAGGTTTTCGATGTCGGCTACGCCCCGTGGGATGGCAGCGGGATTCCCCGCACGGACGACTCCGAAGAGCTGAGCGCCGACAAGGTGCCGATGATCGTTCCACCCGCGGCTGTGAAGAGTCCCTACTACGTGAACAACACGATCCGAGCGATGTGGCGCCAAGCCGCGGAAGCGCTCCGCGAAGCGGACGAGTTGGTGATCATCGGGTTCAGCCTGCCACCCTCGGACCAGATAGTCCGTTCGATGCTCGCGACGGAGTTGAACACCGACGCGACGATCATCCCCGTCGACTACGGCGACGCGATCGTGGACAACCTCCAGCGGATCTTCCCCGCGGACCGGATCATCACGGATTACGCAGGTCTTGGCGTCTCCTCGGTGCCCAATTGGGTCGCATCGGCAGCGAACCTCGCGGATTAGGCGTCCGCCACCCGCACCAAAAGATCGGCCGCCAGCTTCAGCAGCTGCCGTTCCGTCGGCGACAACGTCGACTCCAGCGCCGCCGCCAGCCACCGTTCCCGCTGGACGCTGTACTCCCGCAGCACCGCCAGCCCCGCCGGCGTGATGCTGATCAGCGACCGCCGCCCGTCCTCCGGGTCGGTCGTCCGCGTCACCAGCTCGCGCTCCGACACCCACGCCAGGATCCGCGTCAGCGACTGCGGCTGCAGCCGTTCCGCTTCGGCCAGCTCGGTCGGCGTGTGCGTGCCCGCCCGGTACAGCCGGCTCAGCACCGCGAGCACCGCCGGGCCGGGGCCGCTCGGGTCGCGCTCGGCGCGCATCCGCCAGTTGAGCCGCCCGACGCCCTCGCGGACCCGCCAGGCCAGGTCGGCGAGCTCGGCGTCGGCGCTCACGCGCGAAGCGGTGTCGGGGTCCGGGTGCATGGACCCAGGTTAGGCGGTTCCCCGGACCAGCCGGGCATAACGCCCGTCGAGCGCCAGCAGCTCCGCGTGCGTCCCGCGTTCGGCGATCCGGCCCTCGTGCAGCACCACGATCTGGTCCGCGTGCTCCACAGTGGACAGCCGGTGCGCGATGGTCAGCGTCGTGCGCCCCGCGGCGAGCCGGTCGAGCTCGGCTTGCACCGACCGTTCCGTGCGGGTGTCCAAAGCGCTGGTCGCCTCGTCCAAGATGAGCACCGGCGGGTTGCGCAGCAGGATCCGCGCGATCGCCATCCGCTGCTTCTCACCGCCGGAGAACCGGTAGCCGCGCTGGCCGACGACGGTGTCGTACCCCTCCGGCAGCGCGGCGAGGGTGTCGTGGATGTGCGCCGCCTTCGCCGCCAGCTCGATCTCCTCGTCGGTCGCGTCCGGCTTCGCGAAGCGCAGGTTCTCGCGCACGGTGTCGTGGAACAGGTAGGTCTCCTGCGACACCAGCCCGACGCCCGCCGCGAGCGAGGCCAGCGTGACGTCACGGACGTCTTCGCCGTCGATCCGCACCGACCCGGCGTCCACCTCGTACAGCCGCGCCACCAGGTAGGCGAGCGTCGTCTTGCCCGAGCCGGTCGACCCGACCAGCGCCGTCGTGGTCCCGGCCGGGACGTCGAGGTCGACGTCCCGCAACGTCCACCCGCCCTCGGAGCCGTACCGGAACGACACCCCGCGCATCGAGACGTCGCCCCGGCGCACCTCGAGCGCCCGCGCCCCCGGCTTGTCCGCGATCTCCACCGGCAGGTCGAGCACCTCGAAGATGCGGCCGAACAGCGCCTTCGACGTCGCCACGTTCTGGCCGATCGTCTGCATCGCGGTCGCCGGGGCGACCAGCCGGTTGAGCATGCTGGTGAACGCCACGACGGTGCCGAGCGAAAACGGCGACGCGCCGCCGGCCAGCGCGAGCCCGGCGATCCAGTAGACCAGCGCGGGGATGGCGGTCAGGCTCATCCCGCGTGACGCGGTCTGCCAGCGCCCGGCCAGCGCGGCGGCGCGTTCGAGCGCCGCGATCTCCCGCGACTCGGCGCCGAACCGCTCGCGCACGGCCCGCTCGTTGCCCATCGTCTTGGCGAGCAGCACGCCGGTGACGGAGAGGGACTCCTCGACCATCGTCGTCAGCCGGGCCAGCCGCCGCGTCCGGCCTCGGGCGAGCGTCCGCCGCCGCTTGCCGAGCCGCAGCGTGAACAGCAGGAACAGCGGGACGACGACCAGCGACAGCCCCGCCAGCTGCCAGTCGAGCGCGATCAGCGCCGCGGTGATGGCGATCGTCGTGGTCGCGTTCTGCACCACCGAGCCGGCGGTCGTGGTGATGACGTTGTCGACGCCGCCGATGTCGTTGAACACCCGTGAGAGCACTTCGCCGCTCTTCGTCCGCGTGAAGAAGCCGAGCGACATGCGCTGCAGGTGGCCGTAGACCGACACGCGCAGCTCGTTCATGACGCGCTGCCCGATCGTGTTCGACAGCCCGGTGGTGGCCACGCCGAGGGAGCCGCTGCCGACCGCGCAGGCGATCATTCCCGCGGCCAGGAGGCTGATCAGCAGCGTGTCGCGGTGCGGCAGGGCGTCGTCGAGGATCTCGCGCAGCAGGAACGGCGAGACGACGCCGAGGCCGGCCTGCACGACGATCAGCGCGAACAGCGCAGTCAGCGGCCCGCGGTGCGGGCGGAACAGCCCGGCGATCCGCCGCAGCGGGACCGGCTCGTCGGCGTCGGTGGCCGGTTCACGGAGGACAGGCGCGGAAGTCATACGCGTATGTTTACTTAATTCGGGGCAATGTTCCAGTGTTTTTCCGGAAACCGGTGAAGTGTTGGTACGCACATGCGTAGTACAGGCGCGTGCCCGCGAAGAGAACCAGCCGGAGCGACTACCCTCGAAGGGGCCGGCCTCGTCCGGCGCGCCACTCTCGACCCAGCTGGAGCGTGCACACCCGTGTTCGACACCCTCTCCGATCGGCTCACCGCCGCCCTGCAGACGCTCACGCGCAAGGGCAGGCTGTCCGACGCCGACATCGACGCCACCGCGCGCGAGATCCGCATCGCGCTGCTGGAGGCCGACGTCGCCCTCGGCGTGGTCAAGACCTTCATCGCGAAGATCAAGGAGCGGGCGAAGGGCGCCGAGGTCTCCCAGGCGCTCAACCCCGCGCAGCAGGTCGTCAAGATCGTCAACGAGGAGCTCGTCGCGATCCTCGGCGGCGAGACGCGCCGGCTCAACCTGGCCAAGACGCCGCCGACCGTCATCATGCTGGCCGGCCTGCAGGGTGCCGGTAAGACGACGCTCGCCGGCAAGCTCGCGCTGTGGCTGAAGAAGCAGGGCCACGCGCCGATGCTGGTCGCCTGCGACCTCCAGCGCCCGAACGCCGTGACGCAGCTGCAGGTCGTCGGCGAGCGCGCCGGCGTCGTCACCTTCGCGCCCGAGCCCGGCAACGGCGTCGGCGACCCGGTCGACGTCGCCCGCCGCGCCATCGCCGAGGCGAAGCGCGCGCAGCACGACGTCGTCGTGGTCGACACCGCGGGCCGCCTGGGTGTCGACGAAGAGCTGATGAAGCAGGCCGCGGACATCCGCGACGCCGTGCAGCCGGACGAGACGCTGTTCGTCGTCGACGCGATGATCGGCCAGGACGCCGTGACCACGGCGGAGGCGTTCCGCGACGGCGTCGGCTTCAGCGGTGTCGTGCTCACCAAGCTCGACGGCGACGCCCGCGGTGGTGCCGCGCTGAGCGTCCGCGAGGTCACCGGCCAGCCGATCCTCTTCGCTTCGAACGGCGAGAAGCTCGAGGACTTCGACACCTTCCACCCGGACCGGATGGCGTCGCGGATCCTCGGCATGGGTGACGTCCTCACCCTGATCGAGCAGGCCGAGCAGGCCTTCGACCAGGACCAGGCCGAGAAGGCCGCGGCGAAGCTGTCCAGCGGCCAGCTCACCCTCGAGGACTTCCTCGAGCAGATGCTCGCGGTCCGCAAGATGGGCCCGATCGGCAACCTGCTCGGCATGCTCCCGGGCGCCGGTCAGATGAAGGACCAGTTGGCCCAGGTCGACGACAAGCACCTGGACAAGCTGCAGGCCATCATCCGTGGCATGACCCCGGCCGAGCGCGACGACCCCAAGATGATCAACGGCTCCCGGCGGCTGCGCATCGCCAACGGGTCCGGCGTGACCGTCCGCGAGGTCAACGACCTGGTCAACCGGTTCTTCGAGGCCCGCAAGATGATGGCCCAGATGGCCGGCCGGTTCGGCTTCGGCGGCGGGGGCGGCGGCTCCAAGTCGCGCAAGGGCAAGAAGGGCAAGAAGGGCCGCGGCCCGACGCAGCCCAAGGTCCGCGGCGGCTTCCCCGGCGGCATGCCGATGCTGCCCCCGGGCGGGCAGATGCCGGGCGGGATGCCCGATCTCTCGAAGCTGGGCGGCATGAACGACGTCCCGGGCTTCGACCCGTCGAAGTTCAAGCTGCCGAAGAACCCGAAGGACAATTGAGCGGGGCGCTGCACGTCGCCGGGGTGGTCCTGCCCGGCGGCGAGTCCCGCGAACTCTGGATCACCGGCGGCCGGATCTCGGCCGAGCCGGTGCCGGACGCCGAAACGCTGGGCCGGGACGTCTTTCTGGTGCCCGGCCTGGTCGACGCGCACTGCCACCCCGGCATCGGCGTCGGCGGGCCGGTGTCGCTCGAGGAGGCGACCGAGCAGGCACTCCGGGACCGGGCCGCGGGGACGCTGCTGATCCGCGACTGCGGCCTGCCGATCGACGTCCGGCCCCTGCAGCGGCGCGCCGACCTGCCGACGATCATCCGCGCCGGGCAGCACCTCGCGCTGGCCAAGCGGTACATCCCGGGCCTCGGCATCGAGCTGGACGACCCTTCGCAGCTGCCGGACGCGGTCGCCGAGCAGGCGCGGGACGGTGACGGCTGGGTCAAGCTCGTCGGCGACTGGATCGACCGCGGCGCCGGCGACCTCGCGCCGCTGTGGCCCGACGACGTCCTCGCCGAAGCGGTGAAGGTGGCGCACGACAACGGCGCCCGCGTCACCGCGCACGTGTTCGGCGAAGCGGCGCTGCCCGGCCTGCTCGCGTCGGGCATCGACTGCCTGGAGCACGGCACCGGCTTGAGCGCGGACCAGCTGGCGGAACTCGCGCAGAACGACGTCGCCCTGGTGCCGACCTTGATCAACATCGAGAACTTCCCGGGCATCGCCGACAAGGCGGGCAAGTACCCGGCGTACGCGAACCACATGCGGGCGCTGCACGCCGGCGTCGGCGAGATGGTCGCGTCCGCCATCGAAGCGGGCGTACGCGTCTTCGCGGGCAGCGACGCCGGCGGCATGGTCGAGCACGGCAGGCTCGTCGACGAGATCGAGGCGCTGCACCGCGCGGGCATGACCCGCGAACAGGCCCTCGCGAGCGCGTCCTGGGCGGCCCGGGACTGGCTCGGCCACCCCGGCATCGCCGACGGCGCCCCGGCCGACCTGCTCGTCTACCCGAGCGATCCGCGCGACGACCTGGGCGTCCTGCGGCATCCTTCGCACATCGTGCTCGGCGGCGTGGTTTACGCGTAGACCCCGCCGTTTTCCTTGCGGGACCGGCACTTTAGCGTGGGAGGCGTGACGGACGACGACGGCGCACGGCGCGTACTGGGAGCGCACTGGTGTTTCGTGGCGTTCTTCGCGGGGATCGCGGGCTACTACCTGATCAACCTGCTCATCGCCGCGGCGGTCAACCGCAACGTCGGCGAGTTCGATCCCCTCGAGCTGCGGGACATCGGCCCGCTGCTGCTGCTCGCCTTCGTGCCCAACCTCCTGCTCGGCCTCGGCCCGGCGGTGGGCTCCTGGACGTGGGGCCACGGGCTGCGCGCCGACTTCGGGCTCAAGCCGACCTGGCGCGACGTCCGGATCGGCCTCGCCTGCGGCGTGCTCGCGCTCGTCGTCGGCTACCTGCTCAACCTGGTGCTGATCGCGGTCTACGGCGCCGACGACGTCTCCGACAGTCCGCTGACCGACCTCGCCGACACCTTTGACGGCGACACCGTGTGGCTGGTGCTCGCCGCGGTGATCGTCATCGCCGGCGCCCCGATCACCGAGGAACTGCTGGTCCGCGGCACGCTCTGGAACGCGCTGTCGTTCCACCGCGTCCCGCCGTGGGTGGTGCTCCTGGTGACGTCGGTGGTGTTCGCCCAGCTCCACGGCGAGCCGACGCGCACGATCGCGCTGATCGGCCAGGGCATCGCGATCGGGCTGGCCCGGCACCTGTCGGGCCGCGTCAGCGCCGGCGTGATCGCCCACGCCGCCAACAACCTCCCGCCCGCCGTCCTGCTGTTCGTCGCGCACTGACGTTGCGAAGATCGATGGACAGTAGTCGGACGGATACTGTGTGATCACCGCCCGGCGGCTAGGCTCGAAGCAGGAGCCGAGCGACGCGGAGGGCAAGGCGTGACCACTTCCCAGCCCCGGGACCCGGCTGCCGACGCGACGCCCCTGCCCGAGCCGGAAGAGCCCGCCGCCTTCCTCCCGGCCGTGCCGAGACACCGGTGGGGGTTCGGCGCCTTCCTGCTCGTCGAAGCCGTGCTGCTGTCGACCGCCGCGTTCGTGTCCGTGCTGGTCGGGGACACCGGGCCCGGTCCGCTGCCGATGCGCGTCGTGCTGCTCGGCACCATGCTGCCGACGATGATCGCCGCCGGCGTCGCGGTGCTGATCACGTACGTCCGCGGCAACGGACCCGTCGTCGACCTGCGGATCGAGTGGCGCTGGGCCGACGTGAAGACCGGTTTCCGGTACGGCTGCGTCGGGCTCGTCTTCACCACGCTCGCCGCCTACCTGTGGACGCGGCTGGTCGGCGACGCCAACGCGACGTCGGCGATCAGCTCCCTGGTCGAGGACCGCCGGATGTCGGTCTCGGCCGCCGTCGTGATGTTCGTCTACCTCTGGCTGCTCGGCCCGATCTGCGAAGAGATCATCTACCGCGGCCTGCTCTGGGGCGCCGCCGAGCAGCTGCAGTGGCGCAGCGAGCGCTGGGGCCGCGTGGCCGCGTTCCTGCTGTGCACGGCGGTGTTCGCGGCCAGCCACCTCGAGCCGCTGCGCACGACGTTGCTGCTGGTCATCGCGGTGCCGATCGGCCTCGCCCGGCTGGTCACCGGACGGCTGCCCGCCAGCATCGTCGCGCACCAGGTGAACAACTTCCTCCCGGCGCTCACCATCCTGCTCGGCGCGCTCGGCGTGGCCTCTTTCTGAGCCTCTTTCCGGGCCCGCGGCAGCCGTCTGGCAGAATGGGTCACTGCCTGCTTCCGCCGGACCCTCTCACCGTGCGAAAGCTCCTGACCTTCGGGTGCCCGCGTCCGTGTCCCCACTCGGCCCGCGTGCGCCCAGCCCAGCACCAGAGAGACTCGAGGAGAACCCACACCCGTGGCCGTCAAGATCAAGCTGCAGCGCCTCGGCAAGATCCGTGCGCCGTACTACCGCATCATCGTCGCCGACGCGCGCACCCGCCGGGACGGCAAGGCCATCGAGACGATCGGCAAGTACCACCCGAAGGAAGAGCCAAGCCTGATCGAGGTCGTCTCCGAGCGCGCCCAGTACTGGCTGGGTGTCGGCGCGCAGCCGACCGAGCCGGTCCAGCGCCTGCTGGAGATCACCGGTGACTGGCAGAAGTTCAAGGGCCTGCCGGGTGCCGAGGGCACCCTGAAGGTGGCCGAGCCGAAGCCGTCGAAGCAGGACCTGTTCAACGCGGCGCTGGCCGCGGCCGGCGAGGAGCCCTCCACCGAGGCCACCACGCCGAAGAAGAAGTCGGCCCCCAAGAAGGCCGAGGCCGAGAAGGCCGAAGCCACCGAGGGTGAGAAGGCCGAGTGAGCTTTCTGGCTGACTCCCTCGAGCACCTGGTGCGCGGGATCGTCGACAACCCGGACGAGGTCCGGGTCGAGCTGCTGACCACTCGCCGTGGCCGCACGCTCGAGGTGCACGTGCACCCCGACGACCTCGGCAAGGTGATCGGCCGGGGTGGTCGCACGGCGACCGCCCTGCGCACCGTCATGGGCGGCATCGGTGGCCGCGGCGTCCGCGTCGACGTCGTCGACACCGACCGCTGAGCCTTTTCGGAAACGGTCAGGATGGACGTCGTAGTCGGCCGCATCGCCAAGGCGCACGGAATCCGCGGGGAACTCGCGGTGGACGTGCGCACGGATTCGCCGGACCAGCGGTTCAGGATCGGCGCGGCCGTGACGACGAAGCTGCGTGACGGCAGCAAAAGGGAACTCACCATCGCAGCCGCCCGCGAACACAGCGGGCGGCTGCTGGTGCGTTTCGAGGAGGTGCTGACCCGCGACGTCGCCGAGACGCTGCGGGGGGCCCTCCTGCTCGCCGACACCGACACGCTGCCGCCCACCGGCGACCCGGACGAGTTCTACGACCACGAGCTGGCCGGCCTGCGGGCCGAGCTGACCGACGGCACGGTCGTCGGCAAGGTCGTCGAGGTCGTCCACTCGCCCGCGGGCGAGCTGCTGGAACTGGACGTCGACGGCCGCGAGGTGCTGGTGCCGTTCGTCCGCGCGATCGTCCCCACGGTGGACATCGCGGGCGGCCGGGTCGTGCTCGACCCGCCGGAAGGGCTCCTGGACGCCTGACATGCGGATCGACGTCGTCACGATCTTCCCCGAATACCTCGACCCGCTGCGCGCCGCGCTGCTGGGCCGGGCGATCGACCGCGGCCTCATCGAGGTCGGCGTGCACGACCTGCGCGACTGGACCCACGACGTGCACCGCGCGGTCGACGACGCCCCGTACGGCGGCGGTCCCGGCATGGTCATGAAGCCGCAGATCTGGGGTCCGGCGCTGGACGACGTCTGCCGCCCGGAGACGCGGCTGGTCGTGCCGACGCCGGCCGGCAAGCCGTTCACCCAGGAACTGGCGCACGAATACGCGGCGGAGCAGCACCTGGTGTTCGCGTGCGGCCGCTACGAGGGCATCGACCAGCGGGTCGTCGACGACGCGGCCCGCCGGATGCCGGTGGACGAGGTGTCGATCGGCGACTACGTCCTGGTCGGCGGCGAGGCGGCGGTGCTGGTCATCGTCGAGGCCGTCGTCCGGCTGCTGCCCGGCGTGCTCGGCAACGCGCGTTCGGCCGCCGAGGACTCCTTCTCCGACGGCCTGCTCGAAGGGCCCAGCTACACGCGCCCCGAGGTGTGGCGCGAGCTGGCCGTGCCGGACGTGCTGCGGTCCGGGAACCACGCCCTGATCGACCGCTGGCGGCGCGACCAGGCCCTCGAACGCACCGCCCGGCGCCGCCCCGATCTCCTGGCCGCGCTGCCCGACGGTAGCCTGGACAAGCATGATCGCGGGGTCCTCGAGGGCTTGGACCCCGGGCCGGTTACTTGATCCGTACCCCGGTCTGCCATACTTGACAGGTTGGCGTGAGTGGACCTCGTCGTCCGCGAGCCCGCCAGCAGCCCCCCGGGTCGCCCGCAGCGGCACCGTTGCGCGCCTGGGGACGTGTACGCAAGCCATACGAAGACGAGGACGGACCACCGATGAACACCCTGGACGCGCTGGACAAGCAGTCGCTGCGTTCCGACATCCCGGACTTCCGCCCGGGCGACACGCTCAAGGTGCACGTCCGCGTCATCGAGGGCAACCGCGAGCGCAACCAGGTCTTCCAGGGCGTCGTGATCCGCCGTCAGGGCGGCGGCATCCGGGAGACCTTCACCGTCCGCAAGGTCTCCTTCGGCGTGGGCGTCGAGCGCACCTTCCCGGTGCACTCGCCGAACATCGCCGAGGTCGAGGTCCACAAGCGCGGTGACGTGCGGCGCGCGAAGCTCTACTACCTGCGCGACCTGCGCGGCAAGAAGGCCAAGATCAAGGAGCGCCGCGAGAACCGCGAGACGGCCTCGGCTAACTGAGTCACAACCCGGTTACCGGTAGCCTGACGACGTGGCCGAACCCGTGTCCCAGAACGCTCCCGAGGATGACCCCGACCGCTCCGAAGAGGACAAGCCGCGGCTGTCCCGATCCGAGGAGCGCGGGGGATCCCGCCGGCGGCGAGCCAAGCCCGCCAAGAAACGGTCGTTCTGGAAGGAACTGCCGATCCTGCTCGTGATCGCCTTGGTGCTCACGATCTTGATCCAGACATTCCTCGCGAAAGTCTTCATGATCCCCTCGGGGTCCATGGAGGCCACGCTGCACGGGTGTCCCGGCTGCCACGGCGACCGGATCCTCGTCGACCGGGTCACCTACGACTTCACCGAGCCCTCGCCGGGTGACGTGATCGTGTTCAAGGGCCCGCCGGCCTGGATCAACAACGAGATCGCGCCGCAGGAATCCGGCAACATCGTCGTCCGCGCGATCCAGGGTCTCGGCTCGCTGGTCGGGTTCGCCCCGCCGGACGAGCGCGACTTCGTCAAGCGGGTGATCGCGGTCGGCGGCCAGACCGTCCAGTGCTGCGACCCCCAAGGCCGCATGATCGTGGACGGCAAGGCGCTCGACGAGCCGTACATCCACTGGGAAGACCCGTCGGTCCAGGAGCAGAAGACCTTCGAGCCGGTCAAGGTGCCGGCCGGCATGGTCTGGGTCCAGGGCGACAACCGCAACAACTCCGACGACTCCCGGTTCCAGGGCGGCGGCGGCGTGAACGGCGCGGTCCCGGTGGACAACATCATCGGCAAGGCGCGGATCATCGTGCTCCCGCCGAGCCGCTGGGGCGGGATCAGCGACCACAACCCGCAGGAGTCGGCGCAGCCGGTGGCGCTCGGCGCGCCGGCGTGGCAGAGCGGGCTCCCGCTCGGCGCCGGGATCGCGGCGGCCTGGCCGGCGCTGTTCCTCGGGCGCAAGCTGAAGTCCGGACTGCGCCGGAAACGCTAACCACCCCCGACGGGTGATCCAGCCTTGACTCTTCCCGTTCCCCTCACCGCGGCCGAGCCGATCCGGCCACCGCGGGCCGTGGTGCGCGGCGACCTCTTCTGGGGTCTGCAGGGCGCGCTCGACCGCCGTGGCCTCGGCCCGGTCGCCGGTGTGGACGAAGCCGGCGCCGGGGCGTGCGCGGGTCCGCTGGTGGTCGCGGCCTGCGTGCTGAAACAGGGCGACACGAAGCTCACCGAGCTCACCGACTCGAAGCTGATGACGGCGAAGGCGCGGGACCGCGTCTACGACCTGATCCTCAAGCGTGCCGTCGACTACGCGGTGATCGTCATCCCGACGGCCGAGGTCGACCTCTACGGCATCCGGGTGATGAACCTGGAGGGCATGCGCCGCGCCGCGGCGGCGTTGCGCGTCGACCCGGGCTACATCCTCACGGACGGCTTCCGCGTCCCGGGCCTGACGGCCCCGAACACGGCGGTGATCAAGGGCGACCGTTCGGTGGCCTGCATCGCGGCCGCGTCGGTGCTGGCGAAGGTGACGCGAGACCGCATCATGGCGGGCTACCACGACGACCTCCCGCACTACGGTTTCGACGTGCACAAGGGTTACAGCACGTCGGACCACCTGGCGGCCCTGCGCGAACACGGCCCCAGCGACGTCCACCGCTGGTCGTACACGAACGTCGCCACGGTGGCCGTAAAGCACGGCGTGCGGCCCACCAGGCCGGTCCTGCTGACGTACGCGGCCCTGGAGAAGGCCGCAGAGGCGGGAACGGCGGCCACCCTGGCCGCGACCCTCGACGAGGCACTCGAGCCACAACTCAGCCTGCCGCTGCATGCCCCGGCCGCGGGTGTGGGTCACAATGAACGCTCCGCCGGCGGAGCAGCAGCACGATCCCGAGGAGGGGCGCGGATTTCATGAGCGCAGAGGATCTCGAGAAGTACGAGACCGAGATGGAGCTCTCGCTGTACCGCGAGTACCGCGACATAGTGGGTCAGTTCTCGTACGTGGTGGAGACCGAGCGGCGGTTCTACCTGGCCAACGCAGTGGACGTCCAGGTCCGCGACGGCGGCGGCGAGGTGTACTTCGAGGTCCGCATGTCCGACGCGTGGGTCTGGGACATGTACCGCCCGGCCCGCTTCGTCAAGCACGTCCGGGTCATCACGTTCAAGGACGTGAACGTGGAGGAACTCGACAAACCCGACCTACGCCTCCCGGAAGACGGCCCGTTCTCGGGCTGACGCCGACCACCGAAGAACCGCGCCGCCTCACCTGAACGGGTGAGCCGGCGCGGTTCTTTCATGCGCCCACGAATACGCGCGGCCCGCCATCGCCGCCGTAGCACACCGCACCGACAATCCGGGCGCTTCCCTTGCGACCCGGGGACCAGTTGTCCACAGCACCCCGGTTGTCCACAGGTCGGCGAATCGGCTCTGGTCGACCTCCTCCGCAGCCTGGCATCGTCGAACGCACACGCACCGTGATCGCCGGGACCGCCCCGGTGACCGGCGCGGACCGACGAGGGGGCGAACACGATGACGGGCACCGACGAGCTCGCAAGACACCGCCGCGACCTGGGTGCCTGGGGCGAGGACCTCGCCCTCCGCTACCTGCAGGACCGCGGTCTGGTCCTGCTGGCCCGCAACTGGCGTTGCCGCGAAGGCGAACTGGACCTCGTCTTCACCGACCGCACCCGCATCATCGTCTGCGAGGTCAAAACCCGCTCCGGCACCGAGTTCGGCCTCCCCACGGAGACAGTCACGGAGGAGAAGGCCGGCCGTGTCCGCCGAGCCGCCCAACGCTGGCTGCAGAACTTCCGCATCGGCTGGTGCCCTGTCCGCTACGACGTCGTCACGATCCTCGCGGAACCAGGCACCAGCCCCCGCCTCCAGCACCTCGAGGCGGCGTTCTGATGCCCATCGCCAAGGCATGGAGCGTCGCGTTGCTGGGAATCGACGGCCGGCTCATCGAGATCGAAGCCGACCTCGGCGGCGGACTCAGCCGAATCACGCTGGTCGGCCTGCCCGACGCCGGGCTGCGCGAAGCCAAGGACCGCGTCCGCTCCGCCGTCCGCAACTCCGGGCAGCGCTGGCCGGAAGGCAAGGTGACGCTCGGCCTGTCCCCGGCGAACCTGCCCAAGGTCGGCTCGGCCTACGACCTCGGCATCGCCGCCGCGGTGCTCGCCGCCACCGGCGCGGTCCCGGCAACCCGGCTGCTCGGCACGGTCCTGCTCGGCGAGCTCGCTCTCGACGGCCGCGTCCGCCCTGTCCGCGGCATTCTTCCCGGCCTGCTGGCGGCCCGCGCGGCCGGCTACGAACGCGCCGTCGTCCCGGCGGACTCCCTCGTCGAGGCCGCGCTGGTCGACGGCATCGAAATCGCCGGCGCACCGCACTTGCGGGACTTCGTCGCATGGCTGAAGCAAGAAGGCGAGCTGGCGCACCCCGAGCCACCCGGCCCGGCGGTCCCGCCCGCAGTGCCGGATCTCGCCGACGTCGTCGGGCAGCCGGAAGCGCGCTGGGCTTTGGAGGTGGCCGCCGCGGGCGGGCACCACGTCCTGTTCACCGGTCCACCCGGCGTCGGCAAGACGATGCTGGCGAAACGCCTGCCCGGCCTGCTGCCCCGGCTCTCGCCCGAGGAATCGCTTGAGGTCACCGCGGTGCACTCGGTCGACGGCTCGCTGTCGAAGTCGTCACCGCTGGTCGTCGTGCCGCCGTTCGTGGCTCCGCACCACTCGATCACGGTCGCGGCACTCATCGGCGGCGGCAGCGGTCTCGCCTCCCCGGGTGCGATCAGCCGCGCCCACCGCGGCGTGCTGTTCCTCGACGAGGTCTGCGAGTTCGGCGGCGAGCGCCTCGAATCTCTGCGGACGGTGCTCGAAGAAGGCGAAGTGCGCATCGCGCGCGTCAAGGGCGCGATCACTTACCCTGCGCGGTTCCAGCTGGTGCTGGCGACCAACCCCTGCGCGTGCGCGCCACCGAAGGACACCGACTGCGTCTGCACACCGGCGGCCCGCCGTCGCTACCTCGGCCGCCTCTCCGGGCCGCTGCTCGACCGCGTCGACCTGTCCGTCCGCCTGCGCCCGCTGAGCGCGCTCAGCGTCCGCGACACCGACGCGGCGGAGCCGACGGAGAAAGTCCGTGAGCGCGTGCTCGCGGCCCGCCACCGCGCCGCCGACCGGTGGCGGGCGCAGGGCTGGCGCTCGAACTCCGAGGTACCCGGCCCGGCGTTGCGCCGCGAATTCGCGCTGCCCCCGGACGCAACGGTTCTGCTCGACCGCGCCATGGACCGCGGCTTCCTCAGTGGCCGAGGTGCGGACCGGTGCCTGCGCATCGCCTGGACCCTGGCCGATCTGGACGGCGAGTCCCGGCCCGGTGCCGAGCAAGTCGGTGCGGCGCTGGACTTCCGCGAGCGGGTCGTGGCATGAGCCCCGACGAGGTGCGCCAGGCCCGCGCCTACCTGCTGCGAGTGGCCGAACCGCCGGCGCCCGCCCTGGTCGCCTTCGTGGCCGAGCACGGCCCGGTCGCGGCTGCCGCGTTGGTCCGCGGCGGCGACTGCCCGGCCGAGGTGCTGAAGGCGACCGAAGCCCGGCGGGACTACGACCTGGTCGGCCAGGACTTCGCCCGTGCCGCCGAGGCCGGTGCCCGGCTGGTCGTGCCGGAAGACGACGAGTGGCCCGCGTGGGCGTTGCTCGCTGTGGACCAGGCCGCGCGGCGCGGGGTGACCGAGGCCGTGCCGCCGCTGGCGTTGTGGGTGGCCGGCGAGGTCGCGCTCGGCACCGCCACCGATCGGGCCGTGGCCGTCGTCGGGGCCCGCGCGGCCACCGACTACGGCGAACACCACGCGGCCGAGCTCGCCTACGGGCTGGCTGCCAGGGGCGTACCCGTGTTCTCGGGGGCGGCGTACGGCATCGACGGCGCGGCCCACCGCGGCGCGCTCGCCGCCGGCGGGGTCACCGTCGCGGTGCTCGGGTGCGCCGTCGACGCCGGTTATCCGGCCGGGCACGTCGGGCTGCTGAACCGGATCGTGCGATCCGGCGGTGCGGTCGTCAGCGAGTACCCGCCCGGCACGCCACCGGCGCGGCACCGCTTCCTCGTCCGCAACCGGCTCATCGCCGCCCTCACCGAGGGCACCGTGGTCGTCGAGGCCGGGCAGCGCAGCGGCGCCCGCAACACCGCGAGCACCGCCGGTGCCTTCGGCAAGATCGTGATGGCGTTGCCGGGGCCGATCTCATCCGCGATGTCCGTCGGCTGCCACGAGCTGATCCGCGACTCCCGGGCGACGCTCGTCTCGACCATCGACCAAGTCCTCGAGACGGTGGGCCATTTCGGCATCGCCGAAGACACCGCGCCGGGCCGCCAAAAGCGGTCCACCGACCGGCTCGGGCCCGAAGCGCTGCGCACCTACGAGGCGCTGGCCGTGCGCGCGGAACGGTCCGACGCGGAGATCGCGGTCGAAGCCGGCATCCCGTTGCGGCGGGTGCGGGCACTGCTGCCGGCACTGGAGATCGACGGATTCGCCGTCCGCGGGGAAGCGGGCTGGCGACGACGGAGGGAAAGCGCGTGAACGCCACGGAATCCGGGCGAAATCGTCGAAGGTGTTCGGCCGGTCCGGTCGGCCCGCGTGGCGATCCTTGACCGCGGGCGGTAGTTCCCGCAGCGTGACATCATGCCGTCACCACGCTCCGGCCGGGCCCGCCGTCCCGACCTGCGCGCGCTCCGGGCCGCGCTGCCCGAGCCCGTCCGGGCCGTCGTCACCGGGTACGAACGGCACCTCGGGCTCGAGCGGGGCCTGTCCGCGCACACCGTCCGCGCGTACGTCGGCGATGCGGTGTCGCTGCTGGGCTTCGTCGTGGACGGCGGGGGCGCCCTCGCCGACCTCGACCTCGCCCGGCTGCGGGCGTGGCTCGCCGCGCAGCAGTCCGGCGGGGCGAGCCGCACGACGCTCGCGCGGCGGGCCGCCTCGGCCCGGACCTTCACCGCGTGGGCGCACCGGACCGGCGCCCTGGCCACCGACCCGGGCGGCCGGCTCGCCGCCCCGCGGGCGCACCGCACCCTGCCCGGGGTGCTGCGTGCCGGCCAGGCCGGGGAGGTCATGCAGGCGTCGGCGGCGGGTGCGGAGCAGCGCGATCCGGTCGCACTGCGTGATCGCGCGATCGTCGAGCTGCTCTACGCGACCGGCATCCGCGTGTCCGAGTTGTGCGGGCTGGACGTCGGCGGGGCCGATTTCTCCCGTCGTGTCGTCACGGTCCTCGGCAAGGGCGCCAAGGAGCGCGTGGTCCCGTTCGGCATCCCGGCGGCCGCGGCGCTGACCGACTGGATAGACGAGGGGCGGCCGAAGATCGTCGCCGAAAGCGGTGGTGACGGCGCTGAGCCCGCGCTTTTCCTCGGGGTCCGGGGCAAACGCGTCGACCCGCGGGCGGTGCGGCGCGTGGTGCACGACGCCGTCACGGCGGTGCCCGGAGCGCTCGACATGGGGCCGCACGGCCTGCGTCATTCCGCTGCGACGCATCTGCTGGAGGGGGGCGCGGATCTCAGGAGCGTTCAGGAACTGCTTGGTCACGCTACGCTTGCCACGACGCAGCTCTACACTCATGTGACCGTCGACCGGTTGAAAGCGATCCATGACCGAGCGCATCCCAGGGCCTGAGGCGGCCAGGGGAGCCTCGCCGGGGTCGTCAGCAGCGGGCTCGGCGGCGCACGCGCATCCGCACGAGCACGGAGACGACACTGAGCCGCATGCCGAGAACGACTGTGCAATGACCGCAGGACCGCACGTGACCGAAGCCGCCGGAGTGACCACTCACGGTGAGGCCGCCGTGCCCGCGGACTCCCGCGCCGGCTACGACGTCGACGCCGGGATCGCGGCGCTGTGGCGGCAGTTCGCCGACAGCCCCGACCAGGCGTCGCGCGATCGGCTCGTGCTGCACTACGCCCCGCTGGTCAAGTACGTCGCGGGCCGGGTCGGCACCGGCCTGCCCACCCACGTCGACGTCGGTGACCTCGTGCAGTCGGGCATCTTCGGCCTCGTCGACGCGATCGAGAAGTTCGACCCCGAGCGCGGCCTGCGCTTCGAGACGTACGCGATGCAGCGCATCCGCGGCGCGATCCTCGACGACCTCCGTTCCCAGGACTGGGTGCCCCGCGCGGTCCGCAGCAAGGCCAAGGAGGCCGAGCGCGCGATGGAGCGCCTCGGCGCCCGCCTGCACCGCACCCCGACCGACGCGGAGCTCGCCGCGGAGCTCGGCATCGGCCTCGACGACCTGCGCGACTTCTACGGTCAGCTGCAGCTGACCAGCGTCGTCGCGCTGGAAGACCTGGTGGCCGCCGGCAAGGACAGCGGCTCCCTGGTCGACACGCTGCCCGACGACGACGCCGTCGACCCGGTCGCGGTGCTCGTCGACCAGGACAACCGCCGCCAGCTGGCGCAGGCCATCGCCCAGCTCACCGAGCGGGACAAGATCGTCGTCAGCCTCTACTACTTCGAGAGCCTGACCCTCGCCGAGATCGGCAAGGTCCTCGGCGTCACGGAGTCGCGGGTCAGCCAGCTGCACACCCGGGCCGTCATGCGCCTGCGGGCCAAGCTCGTCGAGCAGACCGGCACCTGATCACAGACCACCTCCCCACGCCTTGAGCCGGTATTCGCCCACCTCGCCGGTCAGGGCCAGGGGATCGACGTACTCGTCGCCCCGCCGCACGCCCCAGTGCAGGCAGGCCGCCACGAGGCAGCCGGGGTGGCCGGCGAGGACGGTCCCGAGCACCTGCCCCCGGTAGACCTGCTCACCGACGGCCACTTTCGGCGCGATGGGCTCGTAGGTGGTGCGCAGGCCGCCGTCGTGGTCGACGGACATGACGGTCCGCCCGCCCACCGGCCCGACGAACACGACGACCCCCGCATCGGCCGCGAGCACCTCCTGCCCGGGCCCGGCGGCGAGGTCGACCCCGCGGTGCCCGGCACCGTAGGGCGTTTCGGGGGCGTCGAAGTACTTCATGACCACCGGAACGGGTGACAGCGGCCAGGACAGCCGCGGCTGCCGCACGTCCTGCGCCGCCGACCCGATCGGCCGAGACGGGGGCAGCAGGCCCGCCCACGTCCCTGGCGGTGGGGTGAGAAGCGACCTTGCCAACGACGCGCGCACCGAGGGCCCGTCCAGTCGCGAAGCGAGCACCGGTGGTGGCTCGGACCGCACGGACAACGTCGACAACGGTGGTGGCTGAGCCCCCGCGGGCGACGCCGGCAGAGGCGGCGGCCACGGCCCGGCCGGTGGCACCGGGAGGAACAGCGGCGACGTCGGCGGCGGCCCCGGATCGGCCACCACCCCGCCGGCTATCCCCAGCTCCGCCGCACCCGCAGCCGGCGACGCCACCACCGTTGAGGGTCTCTCCAAGACCGGGTCCCGGGCAGGCGCCATCGCCGTTCCAACTCCACCTCCCAACCCCACCAATACCGCCACGACCAGCACGAACACCACTCCGAACCAGCCCGGCGGCCACCGCCGGGAACGCATGATCGACTCCATTCCTCCAGCCTGCGGCACCCGCGGCTGCCGTGGGGGCCCGTCCGCGAATCTGTGGATAACCAGACCCGTTGTGGACAACTCCGTCGTCCAATCGCCGCCGGTGGGGGACGGGGTGGTGGGAGGGGGTAGAATCTTTTGCGCGGTCCGTGTGAGCGGACTGACTTCGCGTGCACGTGCGCGTTCCCCCGGTTTTCGAGGTGGGGGAGACGCACGGGGTCCGGCGGTCCCAGGGGTTCATCAGCGCCCCGGGGTCCGGACGCCGCCACGGGCACCAGGGCGAACGGCCACCCGGCCGGGAGCGACAAAACCGAGCAGCGCGTCAACGGGCAGTACCGCGGGCGCGCACTACACAGAAGAGGTGTGATTCCGGCAATGGCCGTCGTCACCATGAAGCAGCTGCTCGACAGCGGCGTGCACTTCGGGCACCAGACTCGTCGGTGGAACCCGAAGATGAAGCGCTACATCTTCACCGAGCGCAACGGCATCTACATCATCGACCTGCAGCAGACGCTGACCTACATCGACCGTGCCTTCGAGTTCATCAAGGAAACCGTCGCGCACGGTGGCACGATCATGTTCGTCGGCACCAAGAAGCAGGCTCAGGAAGCCATCGCCAACGAGGCCGCGCGCGTGGGCATGCCCTACGTCAACCAGCGCTGGCTCGGCGGCATGCTGACCAACTTCCAGACCGTGCACAAGCGCCTCCTCCGCCTGAAGGAGCTCGAGTCGCGGGAGCAGACCGGCGGCTTCGAAGGTCTCACCAAGCGCGAGATCCTGACGCTGACCCGCGAGAAGGACAAGCTCGAGAAGACCCTCGGCGGTATCCGCGACATGGCCAAGGTGCCGAGCGCGGTGTGGATCGTCGACACGAAGAAGGAGCACATCGCCGTCGGCGAGGCTCGCAAGCTGAACATCCCGGTCGTCGCGATCCTGGACACCAACTGCGACCCGGACGAGGTCGACTACCCGATCCCGGGCAACGACGACGCGATCCGGTCGGCCGCGCTGCTGACCAAGGTCGTCGCCGAGGCCGCGGCCGCCGGTCTGATGGCGCGCTCCAGCCGCAACGGTTCGTCGGCCGACTCGAAGCCGGAGCCGGGTGTCGCCACGGACGAGCCGCTGGCCGAGTGGGAGAAGGAGCTGCTCGCCGGCTCCGAGACCGCCGCCGCCGACGCGACCGAGGCCGCTGCCGCCGTCGAGGCCCCGACCGAGCAGGCGACCGCCTCCTCCTGATGTTCACCCGCCCGTGCGGTCGGCTCCGGCCGGCCGCACGGGCGCAGCACCCTCCAAGGCTTACGTACCTGAAAAGGACGGATCTACCAGAATGGCGAACTACACCGCCGCTGACGTGAAGCGCCTGCGCGAGATGACCGGCGCCGGCATGATGGACTGCAAGAAGGCGCTGGAGGAGAACGACGGCGACTTCGACAAGGCCGTCGAGTTCCTGCGCATCAAGGGTGCCAAGGACGTCGGCAAGCGCGCCGAGCGCGCCACCGCCGAGGGCCTGGTCACCGGCGAAGGCGGCGTCCTGATCGAGCTCGACTCCGAGACCGACTTCGTCGCCAAGAACGCCGACTTCCAGGCGCTGGCCGCGAAGGTCGTCGAGGTCGCGAAGAAGCTCAAGACCTCCGACGTCGAGGCGCTCAAGGCCGCCGAGCTCGACGGCAAGACCGTCGGCGAGGTCATCCAGGAGCTGTCGGCCCGCATCGGCGAGAAGCTCGAGCTGCGCCGCGTCGTGGCCTTCGAAGGCCAGACCGCGACCTACCTGCACCGCCGCGGCTCCGACCTGCCGCCGGCTGTCGGCGTGCTTGTCGAGTTCACCGGTGACGACGCCGAGGCCGCCCGCGGTGCCGCCATGCAGGTCGCCGCGCTGCGCGCGAAGTACCTGACCCGCGAAGAGGTCCCGGCGGAGATCGTCGAGAACGAGCGCTCCATCGCGGAGAAGACCGCGCGGGAAGAGGGCAAGCCGGAGCAGGCCATGCCGAAGATCATCGAGGGCAAGGTCAACGCCTACTACAAGGACAACGTCCTGCTCGAGCAGCCTTCGGTCAAGGACAACAAGAAGACCGTCAAGGCCCTGCTCGACGAGGCCGGCGTGACGCTGACCAAGTTCGCCCGGTTCGAGGTCGGCCAGGCCTGACACCAGGCCAGGGCGTAGGTTTCACACCCACAGTGCCCCGTCTCCGTCCATCGGGGACGGGGCACTGTCGGGTCCAGAGAAGAAAAACGGTCGAGGGGCGTAGGAGGCGACATAGATGGGTGACCGGGTCGAAGGTGGCTACCGGCGGGTGCTGCTGAAACTGGGCGGCGAAATGTTCGGCGGTGGTTCGATCGGCGTCGATCCGGATGTCGTCCACTCGGTCGCGCAGCAGATCGCCGACGTCGCCCGCACCGGCGTCCAGGTCGCGGTCGTGATCGGTGGCGGCAACTACTTCCGTGGTGCCGAACTCTCGCAGCGCGGCATGGACCGCGACCGCGCCGACTACATGGCGATGCTGGGTACCGTGATGAACTGCCTGGCGCTGCAGGACTTCCTCGAGAAGGAGGGCCTGCCCACCCGCGTGCAGACCGCCATCACGATGGGCCAGGTCGCCGAGCCCTACATCCCGCGCCGCGCCGAGCGGCACCTGGAAAAGGGGCGCGTGGTGATCTTCGGCGCCGGGGTCGGCATGCCGTACTTCTCCACCGACACCGCGGCCGCGCAGCGGGCGCTCGAGCTGGGCTGCGAAGCCGTGCTGATGGCGAAGGCCGTCGACGGCGTCTACACCGCGGACCCGAAGAGCGACCCGACCGCCGAAATGTTCCGCGAGATCACCCACCGCGAGGTGCTGGAGCGGGACCTCAAGGTCGCCGACGCGACGGCGTTCAGCCTCTGCATGGACAACAACATGCCGATCATCGTGTTCAACCTGCTCACCGAGGGGAACATCGCCCGCGCGGTGAGTGGTGAAAGAATCGGCACGTTGGTCAGCACCCCCGCCGACGGGGTGCCGGCCTAGACCTGCTGGGATCAGCAAGCGTCACCCATCACAACAACGGGAGTAGCTGTGATCGACGAGACCCTCCTCGATGCCGAGGAGAAGATGGAAAAAGCGGTGTCCGTCGCCAAGGACGAGCTGACGTCGGTACGCACCGGCCGGGCCTCCTCGACGATGTTCGCGCGGATCGTCGTCGAGTACTACGGCTCGCCGACCCCGCTGAACCAGCTGGCCAGCGTGAACGTGCCGGAAGCCCGGATGGCGCTCATCAAGCCCTACGACCAGACCCAGCTCGGCGCGATCGAGAAGGCGATCCGGGAGTCGGACCTCGGCGTCAACCCGAGCAACGACGGCCAGGTCATCCGCATCGTCATCCCGCAGCTCACCGAAGAGCGGCGCAAGGAGATGGTGAAGGTCGCCAAGGGCAAGGGCGAGGACGCGCGGGTGTCGATCCGCAGCATCCGCCGCAAGGCCAAGGACGAACTGGACCGCATCGCCAAGGACGGCGAGGCCGGCGAGGACGACGTCGCGCGCGCGGAGAAGGAACTGCAGAACCTGACCGACACCTACGTGCACAAGGTCGACGACCTCGTCAAGCACAAGGAAGCCGAGCTGCTCGAGGTCTGATGGCACAGGTGAGCGAGGAACGCGAGGACCGGGTGGACGCCACCGGAGAACACCCGGCGGCCGCGCCCGGGACGCCGGAGCCGGCACCCGCCGGCACCCCGGCCACGCCGGAGTTCCCGGGGACCGGCTCGGCGGCGGAGACGCCGGTCGTGCCGGAGACCTCGGGAACCGCCGCGACGACCGGCAACGCGGCTTCGGCGACCTCGGACGCCGGCAGCACGGCAACCGGCGGAACGGCCCGGGCCGCCGCTTCGGCGACCTCCGAAGCCGGCAGCGCGGCAAACCCGGGCACCGGCGAAGCGACCCGGTTGTCGGCGGCCGGCACCGCGGCCGCGGAGACGCCGACCGCCGCGGCGACCCCGGAGGCCGAGGCCAAGAAGGCGTCCAAAGCCGGCCGGAACCTGCCCGCGGCCATCGGGGTCGGGCTCCTGCTCGGGGCCGCGATCATCGTTTCCCTGCTCACCGTGCGCTTCCTCTTCATCGGGATCATCGCGATCGCGATCGCGGTCGGCACCGTGGAATTCGCCGGGGTGCTGCGCCGGGTCGCCGACACCCGGGTCGCGATGATCCCGGTGCTCGTGGGTGGGCAGGCGATGATCTGGCTCGCCTGGCCGTTCGGCCGGGAAGGCGCGCTCACCGCGTTCGTCCTCACCGTGCTCGCCTGCCTGCTGTGGCGCCTGCCCGGCGGCGCGAAGGGCTACCTCCGCGACATCAGCGCCTCCGTTTTCGCCGCCGCCTACCTGCCGCTCTTCGGCGCGTTCGCGGCGATGCTCGTGCCGCCGTCGGACGGTGTCGGGCGCGTCCTCACCTTCCTGATCGGGGTCGTCGCCTCGGACACCGGCGGCTACATCGCCGGCGTGCTCGGTGGCAAGCACCCGATGGCTCCCACCATCAGCCCCAAGAAGACCTGGGAAGGCTTCGGGGGTTCGCTGGTCGGCGGGGTCGTCGCCGGCGCTTTGACGCTCAGCCTGCTGCTCGACGGCCACGTCTGGCAGGGCGTCATCTTCGGCGTCGCCATCGTGCTCACCGCGACCCTCGGCGATCTCGTCGAGTCGCTGATCAAGCGCGACCTCGGCGTCAAGGACATGGGCACCCTGCTGCCGGGCCACGGCGGCATCATGGACCGCCTCGACTCGCTGCTGCCCTCGGCCGTCGTTTCCTGGCTGCTGCTTTCCGCGTTCGTCCCGCTGGGCTGACCTGCGGTCGGAGCCGGAAGCTCCCACGCCGGAGGCAATGGTTCGTGGACGGCCGAAGCTTCGCCGGGTTTCACTCGGGGGTATGACCACCGAAACCCGCGCCCCGGCGAAGCTCGCCTTGACCGCCGTCTGCCTGGGCTTCCTGATGATCACGCTCGACGCGACCATCGTGAACCTGGCGCTGCCCGCGATCGGCGCCGACTTCGGGGAGCCGTCGACGGCCGCGCTGCAGTGGGTCGTCGACGCCTACACCGTCACGCTCGCCGCGTTCCTGCTCACCTGGGGCGCCGCCGGCGATCGGTGGGGGTCGCGGCGGGTCTTCGAAGCGGGGGTCGCCGTCTTCGTCGTCGCGAGTGTCGGCTGCGCGCTCGCCGGGGACGCCGCCTTGCTGATCGCCGCGCGGGCCGTGCAGGGGGTCGGGGCCGCCGCGCTGCTGCCGTCGTCGCTCGCCCTGATCGTCCACCAGTTCCCGGACGCCCGGGAACGCGCCCACGCGCTCGGCGTCTGGGGCGGCATGAGCGGGGCCGGGCTCGCCGCCGGGCCGGTGCTCGGCGGGCTCGCCGTCGGCCTCGCCGACTGGCGGCTGGTCTTCGCGGTCAACGTCCCGGTCGGGATCCTCGCCATCTTCCTGACGCGGCGGGCGGTCACGGAACCACCGCGTCGGGAGACGCACCTCGACTTCGCCGGGCAGGTCTCCGGCACGGTGTCGCTGGCCGCGTTCGTCGCCGGGTTCATCGAGGCCGGGCACGCCGGCTGGGCCGCGCCGGAGACCCTCGCGCTGCTCGCCGGGGGAGTGCTGGCCGGTGCGGTGTTCGTGGCCGTGGAGAAGCGCGTCGCCGAACCCGTGCTGCCGCTGGGCATCCTGAAGATCCGGAACTTCGCGGTGGCCACGGGCATCGGCGGCCTGTTCAACTTCTGCCTCTACGGCACGCTCTTCAGCCTGGCGCTGTACCTCCAGCGCGCCTGGTCGCTCGGTGCGCTCGCCGCCGGGCTCGCGCTGGTGCCGCTGACCGCCGTGGTCGGGCTCAACGCCTTCTTCAGCGGACGCCTCACCGGGCGGTCCGGCCCGCGCGGGCCGATGGTCGCGGGCGCGCTGGCCGGGCTGGCCGGGTCGATCGGCTTCGCCCTGCTGCCCGCGGACCGCGCGCTGGTGGCGTTCGCCGTGGCCTCGGTCGTCTTCGGCTGCTGCTCGCTCGCCATGCCGGCGATGACGTCGCTGGCGATGAACGCCTTGCCGGGGCAGGCCGGGCTGGCCGCGGGCGTGCTCAACGCGTCGCGCCAGACCGGGGGAGCGATCGGGGTCGCGCTCGTCGGCGCGCTGGCCCCGGCCGCCGGGATGTGGCTGGTGGCGGCCGGGTACGCGCTGGTGGTGGGGCTGGCGTTCGCTGGGCGTCAGTCGTCGTAGGGGTCGTCGACCTCGGCGCGGCCCCAGTCCTCGGAGACGCGCGAGTGGTCGATCACCGCGAAGACGGCGCCCTCGGGGTCGGCGAGGATCGCCATCCGGCCGAACGGCGTGTCGTACGGCTGGATCACGACGGTGCCGCCGTGCATGAGCGCCTCGCCCGCCACCGCGTCGGCGCCGCGGGCCGGGTCGATGTCGAAGTAGACGAGCCAGTGCGGCGGGGTATCGAGGCTGTACTCCGACCCCATCACGTACCGGTACAGCACCGGCTCGTGCTCGATGAGCCATTCGACGTAGTCCAGGGACTCGCCGTCGCCGATCTGGTGGCTGCCGTAGGTGAAGAGCTTGGTGTAGAAGTGATCCGCCGCGACGCCGTCGTGGGTGTTGAGGTCCGCGCCGCTGAAGGTGTTGGGGATCCCGGTGACGAACTCCCAGTCCGGCGGCACCTCCCAGAACACCACCGGCGCGCCGCACGCGTCGAAGGCGTGCAGGATCGTGCCGCGCTGCGGGATCGGCATCGGGCCGAGCGTCAAGCGCCCGCCGAGGTGCTCGACCCACTCCGCCGCGCTGGCGGTGTGCGGCACGGACAGGTGCGGCACCCAGCCCAGTGGCGCGCCCTGCGCGGCGCGGTAGAGGCCGCCGACGGGAAGGTTGTTCAGCGACGCGATGGCGTACCGGCCGTCGGACGTCGCCGGGTCCCGTTGAGTGGTGTAGTCCCAGCCGAAGAGGGCACCGTAGAATCTCTCCGCCACGGCCTGCTCCCGGCAGGCCAGCTCGATCCAGCACGGAATTCCGGCCGGGACCGGGGACGGGGAACTGGACGGGCCGACTGCCATGTGTGCTCCTCCCGATACCCACCGGATTCTAGGCGTGATCGGTGAGTTTTCCGCCAAGAATTCGCCTCCTGGAGCACGGGACGGCGACGAGGACCCGGAAGGAGCAGCGGGGTGCGGTGGTCGTCGCGGCGCACGGAGGTCGTGCCGAGCCCCAACATCTGGTACTACCAGGCCGATTACGAGCGGGAGAACCGCGCGCAGGACAGCGGCGGCGAGATCTGGCGGGTGCTGCGTGAGGAGTGCGATTGGACCGGCCGGGACGTGCTGGACGTCGGCTGCGGTGACGGTTTCCACTTGCCGGTCTTCGCCCGCGACGCGCGGTCGGTGCTCGGGGTGGAGCCGCACGAGCCGTTGGTGCGAAGCGCGTTGAAGCGCGTCGAGGGACTGTCGAACGTGGACGTCCGGCTCGGCCGGGCCCAGCGGCTGCCGGTCCGCAGCGCGAGCGTCGACGTCGTCCACGCGCGCACGGCGTACTTCTTCGGGCCGGGCTGCGAACCCGGGCTGGCGGAGGCCGACCGGGTCCTGCGGCCGGGCGGGCGGATCCTGATCGTCGACCTCGACGTCACGAGTGCGCCCTACGGCGGCTGGATGCGCGCCGACCTACCGCACTACGACCCCGCCGTCGTGGAACGGTTCTTCGCCCGCGCCGGTTTCGGCTGCCGCCGCGTCGCCACCGAGTGGCGTTTCGCGACCGCCGCGGACCTCGAAGCGGTGCTGAAGATCGAGTTCAGCAAGCCCGTCGCCGAACAGGCGATCGCGGAGTCCTTGCAGCGTAACGGGAATCGAAGCGAAGACCTGACGCTGCCGGTGGGCTACCGCGTGCACGCGCGGCGCAAGCCCACCGGCCTCGTCCTGCCAGGTCACTCGGCTGCCTCTCCGGGCGCCGAGGACTCGTCCTCGTCTTCGCCGAGGATGCCGTAGAGCGAGCGCCGGGCGTCGTTGAGCACCTCGGCCGCGCGGGCCTGCTGGCTCTCGGTGCCCGCGCGCATGATCTGCACGACGGCGGCGGCCAGGTTCTTGCCCGCCTTGGCGAGCCCGACCTCGGTCGGGTCGACGTCCTGCGCGATGTGCTCCCACGGCGGGGTGCTGTCCTGCTCTTCCGCGGCGGTGCGGCCGGCGTCGGTCAGCTCGAACAGCTTCTTGCCGTTCTCGTCCTTGCTGACGACCAGGCCTTCGTCGGCCAGCAGCTGCAGCGTCGGGTAGACCGAGCCGGGGCTCGGCCGCCAGAAGCCGCCGGAGCGCTCGCCGATTTCGCGGATGATCTCGTAGCCGTGCCGGGGCTGCTCGGCGAGCAGCGCCAGGATCGCGGCGCGGACGTCACCGCGGCGGCTGCGCCGTCCGCCGTGACCCCGCCGGCCCGGTCCGTGGCCGCGACCGCGTCCACCGGGGCCGAAACCCGGGGGGAACTCGCCGAAACCACCGAAGGGCCCGAAAGGGGTGCGCCCACGTTCGTGGGCGAAGGGGTGTCGTTGCCTACGCATGTCTGTGTTCCTTTCTCGAACTGTTGCGACACGTTCACGATATATCGGAAACGGTCGGATGACAACCCGCTGGCGGTGAGCCCGGTCACGACGGCGTCCGGGTGGGAAGATCGGCGCCGTGCCCGACACCATCGACGAGATCGACGCGCGGCTGCTCCAGGCGCTGGGGGAGGACCCCAGGTCCACGGCGGTCGCGCTGGCCGAGCGGCTGGGCCTGTCCCGCAACACGGTGCAGGCTCGGCTCGCGCGGCTGGAGCAGCGCGGCGCGCTCCGGTCGTTCGAACGCCGCATCGACCCCGCGCGGCTGGGCTACCCGCTGCGCGCCTTCGTCAACGCGCAGGTCGACCAGCGGCGCCTCGCCGAGATCGCCGAGGCGCTCGCGGAAATCCCCGAGGTCACCGAGGTGTGCGGGCTGACCGGGGCGAGCGACCTGATGGTCCAGGTGGTCGCGGTCGACGCCGACGACCTCTACCGGATCGCCGGGCGGATCCTGGCCTCGCCCGGGGTGGAGCGGACGAACATCTCGCTCGTCATGCGCGAGCTCGTTCCCTACCGCCTGACGCCCCTGCTGGAGCGCGTGCATTCTGCGCACCCGGAGGCCTGAGCCGTCCGGTTCCGGCGTGCATTCTGCTCAGCCGGATCGACATCGGTTGTGCGAAGCGTTCACCAGTGCTGTTCTGGGGGTGCTTCCTGCACGAAAGGTGTCGACGATGACCCAGCCTTCCGCACCCGTTCAGGCGACGGACACGCTCGCCGCGATCGAACGGCGGGTGCTGTGGCTCGCCACCGCGATCGTGCACCAGGCCAACCGCGTCCGGCCGAACCCGTCCGGCCTCAAGGTCGGCGGCCACCAGGCGTCGTGCGCGTCGCTGGTGTCGATCATGACGTCGCTGTGGTTCCGGCACCTGCGGCCCGAGGACCGCGTTTCGGTGAAGCCGCACGCGTCGCCGGTGCTCCACGCGATCAACTACCTGCTCGGCGAGCTGGACGAGGCCTACCTGCCGACGCTGCGCGAGTTCGGCGGCCTGCAGAGCTACCCCAGCCGCGCCAAGGACCCCGACCCCGTCGACTACTCGACCGGCTCGGTCGGCATCGGCGCGACCGCCCCGATCTGGGGCGCGCTGGCCCGCCGCTACCTGACCGCCCGCGGCTCGGCGGCGGGCACCGGCCGCCAGTACTCGCTGGTCGGCGACGCCGAGCTGGACGAAGGCGCGATCTGGGAAGCCATCCTCGACCCGGGTGTCGCGGAGCTGGGCGAGATCGTCTGGATCGTCGACCTCAACCGCCAGTCGCTCGACCGCGTCGTCCCGAACATCGCGGCCGGACGGCTGCAGGGCATGTTCGACGCGGCCGGCTGGCAGGTGCTGACGCTGAAGTACGGGCGGCTGCTGGAAGAGCTGTTCACCCGCCCCGGCGGTGCGGAGCTGCGCACGCGGATCGACGAGATGCCGAACCCGGAGTACCAGCGGCTGCTGCGCTGCGACGCCGCCCAGGTGCGCGACCGGTTGCCTGCGGGCAACGCCGCGCTGGCTTCGCTGGTGGCTTCCCTGGACGACGAGACGCTGCTGGCCGCGATCCGGAACCTCGGCGGCCACGACCTCGGCTCGCTCGACGAGGTCTTCGCGTCCATTTCGGACAGCCGGCCGACGGTGATCTTCTGCTACACCGTCAAGGGCCGCGGTCTCCCGACGCAGGGGCACCCGCAGAACCACTCCTCGCTGCTGACCGTCGCGCAGATGGAGGAGCTGGCGTCGTCGCTGGGGACCGACCTCGGGTCGCCGTGGGAGCGCTTCGCGTCGGAGTCGCGCGAAGCTGCGTTGTGCACGGAAGTCGCTTCGCGCCTTCGCCGTCAGGACATCCCTTCGCTGCCTTCGCTGGACCTGCCGTCCGACATCGGGCGGACGCCGTCCGGGACGGCCACGACGCAGGCGGCGCTGGGCCGCGTCCTGCTCGACCTGACGCGCGAAGCGCCCGAAGCGGCGAAGCGCGTTGTGACGGTCAGCCCCGACGTCAGCTCGACGACCAACCTCGGCGGCTGGGTCAACAAGGTCGGCGTCTGGTCGGCCACCGAGCGCCACGACTGGTTCGAAGACGACCCCGAAACGATCATGCACTGGCGGGAGAAGCCGACCGGCCAGCACGTCGAGCTGGGCATCGCCGAAACGAACCTGGTCGGCCTGCTGGGCGAGCTCGGCGCCACCTGGAGCCGCTGGGGCGAGCCGCTCCTGCCGATCGGCGTCATGTACGACCCGTTCGTCGAGCGCGCGCTGGAGCCGTGGTCGTTCGGTATCTACGCGGGCGGCCAGTCGATCCTGATCGGCACGCCGTCCGGCGTCACGCTCGCCCCGGAAGGCGGCGCGCACCAGTCGATCACCACGCCGTCGATCGGGATCGAGCAGCCCGGCTGCGTCAGCTACGAACCGGCGTTCGCGATCGACACCGAGTGGACGCTGCTGGCGGCGCTCGCCCGGCTCGGCAAGCCGGGCGGCACGTCGTCGTACTTCCGGCTCTCGACGCGCCCGGTCGACCAGACGCTCGCCGCGGTGCCGACCGACCCGGCGGCGCGCGAACGCCGCCGCCGTCAGGTCGTCGCGGGCGCGTACCTGCTGCGGCGCGCTTCGGAGCCGGCGGTGACCCTGGCGGCGATGGGCGCGCTGGTCCCGGACACCCTGGCGGCGGCCGAGCGGCTGGCCCAGGTCGGCGTCGAGGCCGACGTCGTCTGCGTGACCAGTCCCGGCCTGCTGTTCGAGGCGCAGCAGGCGCGGTCGGGCCGGGGCGGCGGCGAGTCGTGGATCCTCGACCAGGTCTTCCCGGCGTCGCGGGCGAAGCCGCTGGTCACGGTCCTCGACGGCCACCCGCACACGCTGGCGTTCCTGGCCGGGATCAACCGGGTCCCGTCGGTCGCGCTGGGCGTGACCGGCTTCGGGCAGTCAGGCTCGTTGGAGGACGTGTACCGCTACCACGGCATCGACACCGACGCGATCATCCGGGCCGCGCTGGACGTGACCGCTTAGGCGAAGGTGGCGCCCGCGAGCAGAGCGTCCATCTTCGCGTCCCAGCCGGGGAAGGACCCGTACTGGACGACCAGGATCTTGCTCGTCGGCAGCCACCACATCCGGACCTGGTTGTTCTGCGTCGCGTCCTCGCAGGTGACCTGCCAGCGGCCGTACTCGGCCTTCTTGGTGCCGATCGGCGCGAAGCCGGAGTCGAGCAGGGTGCTGCCGGTGGCGACGGCGGCCTGGCCGGGCGGCGACGCGGCCGTGATGCACGTCGGCACGTCCGTGCCGGTGTACCAGCCGAAGGGCCGCTTCGCGCTCGGGAGGTTGATCGGCGCGTTGGGGTCCGACGTCGCTTCGCGCAGATCCAGCAGCCGCGCTTCGCAAACCGTCGTGCCTTCGGCGATGCAGCCGTCGAGCAGGCCGTCCTGGCTGTGCTCGGTGTAGGTCGCGCCCACCGGCAAGGTCACGCGCATCGTCCCGACGGCCACCTGCGGCCCGGCGGCCGTCGTCACCGTCGGGACGGGCTGCGCCTGCCCGGCGGTCGATGTGCTGCAGGCCGCGGTGCTCAAGACCACCGCGAGGACCAGGACGCTGTGCCGGAAGGACACGGGCTCACCTCTTTCGTCGGACCTCGGACGCCCGGGCGGCCCGTCCGGTTTCACCGTAAGGGCCGCCCGGGCGTCGCGGATCAGGCGGCCGCGGTCGCGGTCAGCGAGACGTAGCCGGCCTGCAGCTGCGCGAACGCCTCGAGCGCGAACCCGGCGAGCTGGTCGACCGTGGTCGAGTTCTGCAGCAGCAGCCGCGCCTGGTTCAGCCGGACCGCGGAGAGCAGCGGCTTTTCCGAGTACACGATGCTGACGCTGGTGCCGCCCGCCGCCTTCACGTCGACCTGGATGTCCTGGTACACCCCGGTCAGCTTCGAGGTGATCTTGGCCAGGAGCTGCTGGACGCTGACCGCCGCGGTCAACGCGGCGATGATGGTGACGATCGCCTTCGTGTCGACGAAGAGCGAACTCACCTTCGGCGTCGTCCACTTGCCGCCGCTGTAGAGCCGGGTCGCCGAGTTCGCCTCGGTGAGGTCGATCTCGACCGCGTTGGACCGCGCGGTGCTGAACATCGTGCTGGTGGCGATCTTCTGCTCGAACCAGACCTGCACGCACTCCACCGGGGTCAGCAGGTCGGAGCCGGTGACGATGGCCTTCTCGGCCACGTAGATCGGGCTCGTCGAGCTGCTGCCGTCGAGGTTGGTCGAGAACGCGCACAGCCCGGGGTGGATCGCGCCGTAGTCGTTGACCAGCGTGATGCCGGTCGCCGGGCCGCCCGAGGAGGCTTCCCCGAGCACGCCGCTCGAGTCGAGCACCGATTCGTCACCGAGGCCGATCGGGACCCGGTTCGTCGAGACGTGCACCTTCACGTCGCCCGAGAACTCGTTGCTGCCGAACAGCTGGTACAGCGGCTGCCACGAGAAGGTGTTGTCGACGAGGTACTTGTCGGCCGACTGCCACACCACGTTGTAGGTGTCGTTCACCTTCTTCGCGAAGCACAGCTGGTAGCCGTTCGTCTTCAGGGTTTCCAGGTCGTCCGGGGCGATCTGGATCTCGACGCTCTTGACCTGTCCGTTCGGCATGGCTTCCGCTCCTCGGTTCGTTCCGGCGGGCCGGTGCGGCCCTCGGCACCGACCTTCCGGGGCCGCCGTCGCGCGGGCGTCGGTCCCGTGTGCCGCGCGCCGTCGGGCGTCACACGATGGGCTAAACCGGAGCGGACCAGTGCCGTTGGGCCATTGGCGGCCCGCGGTGGCCGGCGGCCGCGAAGTCCGGCGACGCGCCGTCGCACCGCGCTCCCGTCCGGGTGACCGGCCGAGCCCGCACGACTGAGGGGCGCCCGGGCGGGCGCGGCCGTTCGGACGCGGCGTGAGGGAACGGGGAGACGCCCCGGAGACACCGCCGGTGCCATGCTCGGAGATCGGCGGACGACGACGGCGCCAGACGAGGGGACCGCGATGGACGAGGGCGACAGATCCGGCCCGGAACTGCTGCTGCTGGGCCGGTTCGAGCTGGCGGAAGGCGGCGAGCGGATCGCGCTGCCGCGGTCGGCGCAGCGCCTGCTGGCGTTCCTGGCGGTGCGCGACGGCGCCGCGGTGCACCGCAACGCGGCGGCGGAGCAGCTGTGGCCGGAGAGCCGCCGCGAGCGCGCGGCCGCCAACCTGCGTCAGGCGCTGTGGCACGTCCGGCGGTCCACGGCGGCCCCGGTCGTCGAGACCCCGGTCGAGCACCTGCGGCTGGCCCCGGCTCTCCCGGTCGACTTCCGCGGCGCCCTCGACGCGGCCCACCGCGTCGTCGGCGCCGTGGGCCGGCCGGCACCGGAGGGACTCGTCGACGCGCTGTCCCGCGACCTGCTGCCCGACTGGACCGAGGAGTGGCTCGCCCCGGAGCGCCGGCGCTGGGAGCAGGTCCGCCTGCACGCGCTGGAGGCGGTCGCCCAGCGCCTGATCACGGCCGGCGCGCACCTGGCGGCGCTGGAAGCGGCGTTCACCGCGATCGGCATCGACCCGGTCCGGGAAAGCGCTCACCGCACGGTGATCGCGGCCCACCTGGCCCAGGGCAACGGCGGCTCGGCGCTGCGGCACTACCAGCACTACCGCGCGTTGCTGCACCGCGAGCTGGGCGTCCGCCCGTCACCGCACATGACGAGGCTGGTCGCGGCGCAAGTGGCACCGTGACGGGTCGTCAGGGGTGGCTGGGCAGCACGGCCGAGAACTCGGTCACCGGGCCCGCCCGGTCACCGCCGAACGCGGCCCGCAGTTCGGCCATCTCCGGCAGCGTCGTCCGCCCGGAGACGAACAGCGCCGCGAGCCGGGGCAGCGGCCGGCCGAGGTCGAGCAGCCGGCGGACCTGCCCGGCGTCGAGTTCCAGCACGCGCAGGCCGGGAAGGTCGGCGACCGGGCCGAGATCGGGCACCACCGAGCCGGTGAGCTGCAGCCGTGTCAGCCGCGGCAGAGTGCGCAGCACCGCCAGGTCGAGGGGCTCCTGGACACCTTCGAACCCCAGGTCCCACAGCGCCGGGTGCGCGGCGAGCCCGGCGAGGTCGACGCTTCCGGCCTCGATCCGCACCGACTCCAGCGCACCGAGCCCGCCGATCGACGCGGTGACGGCGGCGGCGCGGTTGACGCTCAGCCGCCGCAGCGACGTCAGCGGATCGAACACGGCCAGGTCGACGTCGGCGGCGTCGTTCAGGTAGACCTCCTGAACCAGCTCCCGGTCGGGCAGCTGAGCCACCACCGACGGCAGGTCCAGTTCGGCCGCCTTCGAGATCACCTCGTTGTACGACCGCTCGGCGCCCTCGCGGAGATCCGTCTCCGCGAACAGGTACTGCTCGCCCGGGTCCACGAAACGCCCGGCCCGCAGGGCGGTCACGACCTCGGTCAGCATGGCGGTGATCGACGTCGCCACGTAGCGCAGCGGGCCGTAGATGTCGCGGCCGTACTCGAGGACCTGGCCGGCGTGGCCCCGCGCGGCGGGGTCCGTGTCGACCGCGACGTAGTTCATCGCCCGGTCCCCGCCGAAGGTGATCCACCAGTCGTTGCGCGACAAGCGTTTCACGTGGTCGAAGGGCACGGTCTCGAACACGACGCCGTCGTCGTCCAGCGCGTCTTCCCAGCCGTAGGAACCGGGTGCGCCTTCGAGGTAGGTGCCGACGACGTGGTCGAGCGGGTCGTGGGAGTAGGGCCCGAGCAGGCCGGTCTCGTGCGGATCGCCGTCCGCCACCAGGTACAGCGCCCGCAGGTCCTCGGGCAGCCGGACGCCCATGCGCGCCTCCGCCTCGGCCAGCTCCGCTTCGGTCTTCCCCGCGGGCCAGCGGGGAGCCGTGCCCTTGATGCGGGTGTAGGCCTCGGCGTACTCGCCGGTGAGCCGGAAGACCTCGGCGCGCACCCGCGGATCCGTCGGCGCGCCGGTCGGTTCGGCGGCCGCGGGGCGCGGCAGCCCCGGCAACGGGTGCCCGGGGTAGCGGAAGTCCAGGTCGAAGACGAGCTGCCCGGGCGAGACGGCCGTGATGTCCGGCCGGGCGGTGACGCGATAGGCGCCCGTGACGTCGAGCCGCACTTCCAGCACGGCGGGCGGCAGCTCGAACAGGCGACGCGCGATCGGCGCGTAGTCGACGCGAAGGCTGTCCCGCGCGTCACTCCACGCCGTGCACGAGACGGACCCGCCGGTGTGCCGCAGCTGGAGCGTGGCCTGCGTCCAGCCGATGCCCGCGCCCGCGCGCAGGCTTTCGGCCATCGCTTCGGCGATGCCGGCGTATCCGCCGTCCCCCGGGTTCATGCCGCGAGGCTACCGAGCCGGGTGTGACCCGGCGGACACCTGGCCGGGGCGGGCCGGGCGGGGGTTTCGGGCCGTGGGACACTTGACCGGTTATGACTGCCCTCCCGCTCGTTTTCGACGCCCCCAAGCGCGGCCTCCCGCCGCGCCACCTCGCCGACCTTTCGGTGGCCGAGCGCGCCGCCGCCGTGGCCGAGCTGGGGGAGAAGCCGTTCCGGGCGAAGCAGCTGTCGAACCACTACTTCTCCCGCCTGACGGTCGACCCGGCGGAGATGACCGACATCCCAGCCGCGTCCCGCTCCCGGCTCGTCGAGTCGTTGATGCCGACGCTGCTGACCGAGGTCCGCGCCCTGGCGGCCGACGACGGCGCGACCCGCAAGACGCTGTGGCGCGCGCACGACGGCACGCTCCTGGAGAGCGTCCTGATGCGCTACCCCGACCGCGCGACGCTGTGCATCTCGAGCCAGGCCGGCTGCGGCATGGCCTGCCCGTTCTGCGCGACCGGCCAGGGCGGCCTCGACCGGAACCTGTCGACGGCGGAGATCGTGGACCAGGTCCGCTCCGCGGCGGCGGTCATGCGCGACGGCACGATGCCCGGTGGCCCTGGCCGGCTGTCGAACATCGTCTTCATGGGGATGGGCGAGCCGCTGGCCAACTACAAGCGCGTGGTGGCGGCGGTCCGCCGGATCACGGATCCCGCTCCGGGTGGTCTCGGAATCGGCCAGCGTTCGGTGACGGTGTCGACGGTGGGTCTCGCGCCGGCGATCCGGAAGCTGGCGGACGAGAAGATGCAGGTGCGGCTGGCGGTTTCGCTGCACACGCCGGACGACGAGCTGCGCGACACGCTGGTGCCGGTGAACGAGCGCTGGTCGGTGGACGAGGTCTTGTCGGCGGCGCGGTACTACGCGGACACGTCGGGTCGGCGGGTGTCGATCGAGTACGCGTTGATCCGGGACATCAATGATCAGCCGTGGCGGGCGGAGCTGCTGGCTCGCCGGTTGCGGAAGCACCTGGGTCAGCTCGTGCACGTGAACGTGATCCCGCTGAACCCGACTCCGGGCAGCAAGTGGGACGCGTCCCCGAAGCCGGTGGAGCGGGAGTTCGTGCGGCTGGTGAACGCCGGCGGAGTAGCGTGCACGGTGCGGGACACCCGCGGCCAGGAGATCGCCGCCGCCTGTGGGCAGCTTGCTGCCGAGGGCTGAGTTTCCCTTTCAGTGATGGAGAGTTTGTCGTGATGTATGCCCCCAGCCTGCTCGACCCGGCTGCGGAGTCGTTGAAGCTCGCGGATTTCGTCGGTGCGACGGACGTCGCCCGGGAAGCCCGCACACTGCTGGGTGACCGGTTCAGCTCGGTGACGTTCATGTACGTCCTGATGCGAGCCTTCGAGGTGGAGTACACGGCCGCCTGCGACGCGGCCCGCTGGCACGAGTTCCACGGCGGCCCGCGGGCGCTGTCGGACGCCGATCTGGAGAAGCTGCTCGCTCCCTGGCTCGCCCGCTGACCCTGGTTCAGCTGATCCGGTAGAGGTGCCCGCTCTGGACGGCGAGCGCCATGAGTGTTTGGGGTGTCTCGCCCCGAGGCCTGTTACTCGTGCCATCGCACTCGACGGCCTCGCTCTCAAAAGACTGGAGAAGAACTTCGTGGGCGCTGCCGGGTTCCGATCCGCGGCGCCTCGGATTGGGCCAGTCAGCTTGCGATGTCGACTGCCTAGACTCTCGGCCATGACCGACCTGCTGATCTACACCGGACCGGCCGTCGCCGAAGCCGAGGTGACACGCACCGGCGGCGTCCCCTCGGCGCCCGCGGACTTCGGCTGGCCCCGCTGCGCCGCCTGCGAGGGACCGATGAAGTTCCTGGCTCAGGTCGTGCTCGACGCTTCGAGGATCCTGTCGATCTTCTTGTGCCAGAACGATCCCGGTCTGTGCGACGAGTGGGACCCGGTATCGGGCGGTAATCGTGCCCTGCTGTTCCGGCGCGGTGACCTCGTCCCCGCCCTCGTGCCGGACGGGGATGAGACGCAGCTCGCGGAGGTGTGCGGCATCGAGGTAAAACCGGTCGATGCCGACGGCTACGACGAAGCGCGCGGTAAGTGGTCAGCCGAGACGGGCCGTCCCGAGGCCGAGATCCTCGGCATGGTGGGCGGCGCACCGGCGTGGCTGCAGAACGACGAGACCCCGGTGTGTCCGGTTTGCGCGACAGTGATGGAGTTCGTCGCGCAACTCGAGGAAGGCCGCGACCACAGCATCAACTTCGGCAGCGGGTGCGGGTACGCGTTCGTCTGTCGTGCCTGCGAGCAGGGCAGGTTCCTCTTCCAGTGTTGATCACCGAGCCGCGGGCAGATCGTCCATCGGTGTGGTCGCGGCTAGTTCGCCGACCTGGTCCCGCTCGGCACGATGGGCTCGAACCGTTCGTCGACGAGCCGCGGCACACGTTGCTACCGCTGAACAACCGCTGGTCGTTTGACGAGGTGCTTTCGGCTGCGCGGTACTACGCCGACACCTCTGGGTGGAGGAACTCGATCGAGTACGCCCTGAGCCGGGCGTCAACGATCAACCGTGGCGGCGGAGTTGCTGGCGAAGCGGTTGTGGAAGCACTGGGTCGGTTTGTGCATGTGAAGGTGATTATTTGGACCCGACGCCGGGTCGGAAGTGAAATGCGTCGTCGAGAAGCCGGTGGAGTGGGAGTTCGTGCGCGTGGTTGACGCGGGCGGTGTCGCGTGCACGGTCTGGAACACCCGGGGGCAGGAGAGCGCTGCCCGCCGCGGCGCGTGGTGGAGACTCGGGAGGCGATCCAAGATCTTCCAGGTCATGTTGACCCTGCCACCCATGGAGAGTGTCGGCTACCAGCGGCTCCTGCGCACGCTTGTCGGGACCCGCGCCGCCCAGTCGGCAGCGGTCGGTCGCGAGCAGGCTACCGGCGCCGTCACCGTGCCGCCGCGCGCTTTCGCGGCCTGTGCCGCCGTGAGCGGCAGGCCCGTGATTCCGCCGCCGGTGACCGTGCCCGCCTGGTCGGTGACGAGGACGCAGTCCGGCTGGGCGCCGTCCACGACGGCCCAGTGAGCTCGCCTCGGTGGACTACGCCAACGGTTCTTCGCTCGCCGCCTCCGGGAAAGACAACGCGGCTCGCCTGCTGTCCCTCGATTGGTCGCGGAGTACGCATCAAACATTCCCGGGCCCATCGGCGCGGTGGCCAGCGGCGTCGCAGCCGTTGGCAATGCAGTTCGAGGCAACTGGCAAGCGGCCCTCCAGTTCGCCGCATCGGCCGTAAGAAGTTCAACGGCACCAAGAATCGTGTCTCGATCGAGAACAACGCCGGAAAGTGGCATTACGACCTGGCGGGCAGAGCGCACGGTGGGGTGAAAACCCCGCACAAGGTCTGGCACCCCAGAAACCATCGTTCGCCCAGTGGCTGCGGCAAACCCCAGAAGCGGGCTCACAGTATGTCGTGGCGAGACATGTACCGTGTCTACCGGCACATACGCTGAAGGGTGAGCACCACATGAAGTTTTCGGGACTGAGACCACTCGACCCCGGGCGCGGAACCATTGACGTCCACGTGCCGGGTTTCGGCGATGTCGACCTGCGGAACGACTGTGATGTCGTCGACGTTGTGCTTAGGTTGACGCCGAGCGACTCGACGCTGCGGCTGATATTCGAAAGCGTGAGGCACAACTCCAAGATTCTGATCGAATTTCTCGACGTTCGGCTTCTGGAAGGGGAGTATGAACCACTGGGATCGGTGCTCGAAGAGGATAGGACACTTTTCGAGGATTTGATGTATTGGCTGAATGATGACGCCGAAGGATTCTCGGTCGAGACGGCAGTGGCTCACTTGGTCTTCGGGTGTTCGGAGGTTACGGTCACTGCGGCAACGATGTAGTGAAGGTTCCGATCCCGCTGCGCACGCGCTGCCGTGCGCAGCGGATCAACCGAATCTTTGGAAGATTGATGTTCGCCCGCGAAGGAGCCCAGAGGATGAGCATGACGCGCGTCACATCGCCGATCTGTTGGCGGCCTGAGCTGACCCACGGGGTCACGGAGTTCCGAACGTCGTGAGGCCGTCCCGGATCAGGGTGGCCCCACCTCAAGCGGTGACCGTGCGTAGCGATTCGGAAAGCGCTACCAGTTCGCGGGCGTCGTCGTCAAGACCGCCGCCTTCGGGGACGGCGACCGGCATCCCTTCGTCCGGGACCGGGTCACGGCGGGCGTGCGCGCGCAACGCTTCGGCGAGCCGTGAGGCCAGTGACCCGCCGGGTGGTAGCTGGGCGAGGTACGGGCTGATCCGGACCAGCCCGTCGCGGCATTCGATGACGCGCCGGTAATACCGGCGGTGCACGCCGAACACGCTCAGCGCGTCGCGCCACGGACTCGGCGCGGTGCGGCTCAGCGCGTCCTCCGGGAACGCCTCGTGCAGGCGTGTCCACAGTGGACCGAGGCGGTGGTAGGTGCGCAGGTGCCGCCACCACACGCGGGTCGCGGCCAGCCGGGTGGCGACGCCGGGGTAGGACAGGCCGACCACGAGCAGGATCGCGCTCGGGAACACCAGGAAGACCGTGGCCTGCACCAGCAGCGCGGGGATCGCCGCGCCCGCCCAGTGCACCAGCACGACCGCGACCAGCGTCGCCCCGCCCACCGCGCCGAAGGCGAAGCCGACTGACGCCACCAGCAGTCCGCGCGCGAGCCGGGGTGCGGCTCCCCGCGCGTAGCGGCGCGCGAGGAAGCACGCGCTCGCGATGCCGTAGGTGAGGTACAGGTCGGCCGCGAGGTAGAAGACCGAGACGCCGGCCCGCGGGTACGTCTCGGGCGGACCGCCGGGCATGAGCAGCGCGACGACCGCCATCACGAGGACCACCGCGCCCAGCGGCACCGCTTCCCACCACGCCCGCCGCCGGGCCCGGTCGGCCGGCAGCGCCGAGAACAGGAAGAAGCAGACGAGGGCGTAGACGAGCCCGCAGAGGAAGATGTGCTGGAACAGCAGCGGCACGATCGCCCCGGGCGTGGGCTGGTTGACGTCGCCCGCGAGGAGGCCGAACGGGTACGACGCCGCGAAGCAGGCCAGGCAGGCGGTGACCATCCAGCGTGCGACGTCCTCCGGCGCCCGGCTGAGCTGGTAGAGCTTCCACAGCAGGGCGGGGTAGAGGATCACGCCTTGGACGACGAGCAGCGCGACTTTGCTGTTCACAGCCACCCCAGCCGTTCGCCCAGCGCGTTTTCGATCCGCTGCGCGGTGTGCTCGTCCGACGCCTCCGGCGCGACCAGGTCCAGCACGGAGGCCCACTCCAGGATGATCGTCGCGACCGTCTCGGCTTCCCGCTCGTGGTCGGTGTCGTAGGAAGTCCGCAGCAGCGCCCGCCGCACCGGCTCGGGCGTCAGGTCCGGGGGCGGCCCCGGCGGCGTCAGGCTGTCGACGAGGCTGTCGTCCTCCGCGGTGGCGTGGTGGCCGGCCAGCATGTGGCCCAGTTCGTGCAGGATGATGTGGCTCTGGTGGGCTTTGCTCGTGTCCCGCTGGTAGATGATGTAGTCGGCCCGCTCGGTGGCGATCCACGCCCCGAACGGCCCGGGCACCGGAATCCGGTGCGCGATCAACCGGATCGGCCGCCCCCGCTGCTCCCCGACACTCCGGCACAGCCCGCCGACGTCGAGCGGCGGCCGGATGCCCAGTTCGTTCAGCAACCGCCGGCAGCGGCGACGCAACTCGCGTTCCCTCATCGGCCACCCTGCTGTCGGTGTGCGTGCGCTCGCTCTGCGAAGTATCACAGATGGTAGTGATCATCCCGAGGTGCGCGGCAAGTACCAGGCTTCTGCCAGCGCCGTGTGCGCCGGCTGCCAGCGGCGCCCGACAAGCTCTGGAACGTAATTCCAGAGACCGAAGGAGCCGCCATGCGTACGCCAGTCACCATCATCGGCGCCGGGCTCGGGGGACTCACCCTCGCCCGCGTCCTCCACGTCCACGGGATCGAAGCCGTCGTCTACGAGGCCGAAGCGTCGCCGATGGCGCGGATGCAGGGCGGCATGCTCGACATCCACGACTACAACGGCCAGCTCGCCGTCGAGGCCGCCGGGCTGGTGGCCGGGTTCCGCGGGCTGATCCTCGAAGGGCGTCAGGCGATGCGCGTCCTCGACTCGACCGGGAAGCTCCTGTTCGAGAAGGCCGACGACGGCACCGGCGGCCGGCCCGAGGTGCAGCGGGGTGAACTGCGGCAGCTGCTGCTCGACTCGCTGCCGGCCGGGACTGTCCACTGGGGACACAAGGTCGCCGAAGTCCGGGCCGGGAACCAGGTCGTCTTCGCCGACGGCAACAGCGTCGAAGCCGATCTGCTCGTCGGGGCGGACGGGGCCTGGTCGCGGGTGCGGCCGCTGCTGACCGCGGCGACGCCCGAGTACGCCGGCACCGCCTTCGCCGAGACCTACCTCTTCGACGCCGACACCCGGCACGCTGCCACGGCGAAGGCGGTCGGGGGCGGGTCGATGTTCGTCAACGGGCCCACGCCTGGGCAGGGGATCAACGCGCACCGGGAAAGCGGGGACACCCTGCACGCCTACGTCGAGCTCGTCCGGCCGCTGGAGTGGTTCGACGCCATCGACTTCACCGATCCCGCCGCGGCGGCCGCCCGGCTCGCCGCGGAGTTCGACGGCTGGGCGCCGGAGCTCACCGCGCTGCTCACCGACGCCGATTCCGGGCCGGTCCTGCGTCCGTACCACACGCTGCCGATCGGGGTGCGGTGGGAGCGCGTGCCGGGTGTCACCCTCGTCGGCGACGCCGCTCACCTCACCGCGCCGAACGGCGAAGGCGCCAACCTGGCCATGCTCGACGGCGCCGAGCTCGGGCAGGCGCTCGCCGCGCACCCCGGCGACGTCGAGGCCGCGCTCGCTCAGTACGAGGAGGCGATGTTCACCCGCAGCGCGAACCCCGTCGACGAGGCCGTCCTCATCGAGAGCGTGTTCGGCGGCGAGATCCCCGAGGAGCTGGCCGGCCTGTTCGACGAGCTCAAGCCCGGGGACTAGCGCGACGGCGGCGGCCCGCCCGGGCCGCCGCCCGCGGCCGGGGTCGTCGTGGTGTCGACGCCGACCTTCAGCGTCACCGTGTAGCCGCTGGTGACGTCGCCGGTCACGGTTGCCAGCTGCAGTGCGCCGCTGTCGTCGCCGAAGACGTTGTCGCTGCTCAAGCTCACCTTCTTCAGGTTCGAGACGGACTGCTCGTACCCGGCTTGCGCGTAGACCGCTTCGCAGACGTTCTGCGGCAGCGCGACCTGGGACGTCGCGATCGCCTTCGTGCTGTCGGTGATCGACGCCTGGTCCGGGTAGACCTCGAAGTGGATGTGCGGCCAGCGGCCGTCGTAGCAGGCGGGGAAGACGCTGGTGTACCGCACGCGGCCGTCGGCGTCCGCGAGCTGGACGCCACGCAGGTAGTTCTCGTTCTGGATCCCTTGCGAATAAAGCGAATACCGGCCTTCGCGATCGCAGTGCCAGACGTAGACGGCGACCCCGGCGAACGGCGAACCGCCCTTGGCCAGGTCCGCGACCACCAGCTCCAGCGTCATCGGGACGCCCTCGGCGGTGCCGCTGCCGGTGCCGAAGCTGGACCGGATGTCCGCGCGGACGACGCCGCTCTGCTCCAGCACGTCGGGCCCGTTGGAGCCGTCGCCCGGGTACGGTCCGGCGGTCTCGTCCGGGATCTCGCCGGACGCCGTCGCCGCGGCCGTCGAGGACGTGGTGGTGGCCGACGTCCCGCAGGCGGTCAGCACGGCACCGGCCGCGCCGATCCCGAGGAATCGCAGCGCCCGCCTTCGGCTGAGCAGGGTACCGATGTCGAAGCCGAGACCCTGGTCGACGACCTCGTCACGCGGCCGGGGCAGCGGGCGGCCTTCGTAGGTGGGGTTCATGACGTCCACCTTGCCGCCGCAACGTTGCTCCGCCTTGTGTGGAAGCTGTGCGATTCCTATGGATCGTCCCCGATGGGCGGTTCTACGACTTGGCCGGGGTCGCCGCGGTGCTCGCACTGGCCCTGCCGGATAGTGACTCAGGTCACAGTAGGCTGCTCGGGAAAATGTCGAACACCGCGCGCGGCCGATCGACGCGGGGGTGAAGGCCGGTCATCGCGTCCGGAAGGGATACCGGACCCCGGCCAGGAAGACCAGGGAGCAAGACCATGCGTTTCCTCATGATGCACCGGATCGACGAGAGCGACCCGCAGGCGTGGAACCCCAGCCCGGAGTTCATCGAGAAGATGGGCGCGTTCATCCAGGAGTCGGCGGAGAAGGGCATCCTGATCACGGCCGAGGGCGTGCACAAGACGGACAAGGGCGCGCTGGTCCGCAAGCCGCGCGGCGCCGCGATCCGCGTCACCGACGGCCCGTTCGCCGAGGCCAAGGAGGTCATCGGCGGGTTCGCGCTGATCAACGCCGCCGACCGCGCGGAAGCCGTCGAGTTCGCCCGTCGTTACGTCGAGTTGTTCGACCTGGAGATCGAGGTGGAGGTCCGGCAGGTCGTCGAGTTCGAGGACCTGCAGCAGGGCTGACGTCGGCCCCGGGCAGTTCTCGGCATGGGAAAATCTTCGGCGAGGGTGTCCAACGCGGCGCCGGCCGTTCGTAGTGGTCGCGTACGGCAACCGAGCCACTGGAGGATCCCGTGAAGTACATGCTGCTGATCAACGCCGCGACCGACGCCGACGGCCAGGCCGTCTCGCAGTGCACCTTCGAGGACTGGCAGGTCTACGACAAGTCGGTCAAGGACGCCGGCATCTTCGTCACCGGCCACTCGCTGGCCGACCTGACCACCGCGACCACGGTCCGGGTCGACGACCGCGGCGAGCGGGTCGTCACCGACGGCCCGTTCGCCGAGTCGCGGGAGGTGCTCGGCGGCTACTACGTCATCGACGTGCCGGACCTCGACATCGCCCTCGACTGGGCGGCGCGGTGCCCGGGTGCCCGCGACGGCGGGTCGATGGTGGTCCGCCCGGTCGCGTCGTTCGAGGACTGACCGTGGGGGAGGAGCGGGCGGCCGCTTCGTCCGACGAGGGTTTCGGGGGCTCCGGGTGGCGGAGCCCCCGGCCCGGCGCGGAGCCCCGGCTGACTCTGGCGGCGGTGTTCCGGGAGGAGCGCGGGCTGCTGCTGGCCGCGCTCGTGCGCCGGTTCGGCGACCTCGACCTGGCCGAGGAGGTGACGTCGGAGGCGATCGAGGCCGCGCTGGTGCACTGGCCGGCCGAGGGCGTGCCGCCGAAGCCGGGGGCCTGGCTGATGACGACGGCGCGGCGCAAGGCGGTCGACCGGCTGCGCCGTGACCAGGCCTACGCGGCCCGGCTCGCCGTCATGCAGGTCGAGGCCGACCGCGCGGCGCCCGCTCCTGCGCCCGACGGCGAATTGCCGGACGAGCGGCTCCAGTTGTTCTTCACGTGCGCGCACCCGGCGTTGCCCGCGGAGGACCGCGCGGCGCTGACGTTGCGCTGCCTCGCGGGCCTGACGACCCCCGAGGTGGCGCGCGCGTTCCTGGTGCCGAGCGCGACGATGGGGAAGCGGATCGTCCGCGCGAAGAACCGGATCCGCACGCTGCGGATCCCGTTCCGCGTGCCGGACCCCGCCGAGCTGCCCGGCCGGCTGCCGGGCGTACTCCAGGTCGTGTACTCGATCTTCACCGAGGGGTACGCGGCGAGTTCGGGACCGGACCTGCAGCGCCTCGACCTGGCGGAAGAGGCGATCCGGCTGGCCCGGATCCTGCGCCGCCTCCTGCCCGGCGAACGCGAGGTCACCGGGTTGCTGGCCCTGATGCTGCTGATCCACGCCCGCCGCGACGCGCGCACCGGCCCGGACGGGGACCTGGTGCTGCTCGACGCCCAGGACCGCACCCGCTGGGACCGCGCGCTGATCGACGAGGGAACCCCGCTGGTCGAGCTCGCGCTGACCGGCGGCCCACCCGGCCTGTACGGCGTCCAGGCGGCGATCGCGGCCCTGCACGACGAAGCCCCGGACGTGGCGACGACGGACTGGCCCCAGATCGTCGCGTTGTACGACGTCCTGCGTGGCCTGGCCCCGTCCCCGGTGGTGGACCTGAACCGAGCGGTGGCGGTGGCGATGCGCGACGGCCCGGCGGCGGGGCTGGCGCTGCTCGACGCGTTGGCTTCGGAGCCCCGGCTACGCGAGTACAGCCCGTTCCCGGCGGCTCGCGGCGACCTGCTGAGTCGCCTGGGCCGCCACCCCGAAGCGGCGGCGGCGTATCGCGACGCTCTCGCCCTGGCCGGCACCGAGCCCGAGCGCGCCCACCTGCGCCGCCGCCTCGCCGAGGTCGCCGGTCCGTGAATGCGGCCGTCACGGGCTCGCCTGATGTCTTGAATGAGTCATTCAGGTCGCCGGACGTCCTGAATGACTCATTCAAGACGTCCCGGGGGCCGACTTCGCCGGAACTGTCGGTGCCCGCCGGTAGAATGGACACCGGGGGCCGGAGGCCTACGCAGCCGCCCGCAGCGCCGTGACGGCGGGGGCGAACATCGTCGCCTTGATCGCGCCCAGCGTGCCGCGGTCCTTGCCCGCCAGCGCGCGCACCCGCTCGGAAGCCACCTTCACCAGTTCGGACTCGCTCGCGATTTCGTCCACCAGGCCGGTTTCCAGCGCATCGGCGCCCCCGAACCGGCGTCCCGTCGTCATCGAAGCGATCGCCGCCGCCGGGGTGAGCTTGCCCTGGATCAGCGCCGCCATCCCCGGCGTGAACGGGATGTTGATGTCCGCCTCCGGGAAGCAGAAATACCCTCGATCGGCGCGCATCACGCGGAAGTCGTGCGCCATCGCCAGCATCGCGCCCGCGCCGAACGCGTGGCCGTTGACCGCCGCCACCGTCGGGACCGGCAGCGTCAGCACCCGCGCGAACAGCTCCTGCACGTCGGTGACGTACTGCTGGGCCTGGTCGCCGTGCGCGGTCAGCCACTCCAGGTCGAGGCCGTTCGAGTAGAACTTCCCGCCGCCGGTGGTGACCAGCGCGCCTTCCACACCGTCCAAAAAGGAATGGACGCGCTGCAGCCAGTCGGGGGAGAAGCGGTTTTCGTCGTCGCCGAGGTCGAGCACGGAAACGGTCACGGTCGGTCCTTTTCTCGCGGTGGCACGGTCAGCACGGCTCGCACGGCGGCGGCGAGCCGCTCCCGCACCAGTGGATCGGTGAGGTCGCGCCGGAAGAACGCGGTCGGCAGGTCGACGACGCAGGTGGTGACGACTTCGACGGCCAGGCCGTCGCCGCGGTCCCAGAGCAGCCGCGCGAGCCGCACCAGCAGTGCGACCAGCCGTTTGTCCAGCGCGTGCAGGGTGTCGGCGAGCTCGTCGGGCAGTTCGGGCCCGAAGAGGCGGTCGCCACGGACTTTGAGCAGCATCCGGGCCGCGTCGGGACGCTGGTCGGCGAACAGCGCGGGAGTGCCGGCGGCCGCGACGACGGCCTCCACGGGAGTCGCCGCCGCGTCCACCTGCGCGGTCTGCAGGTCGAGGAACGCCGTCGCCGCACGCACCCAGACCCGGGCGAGCAGCTCGCTGAGCGAGCCGAACGCGTGGTAGATCGTGCCGTTCGGCACGCCCGCGGCCGTCGCCAGCCCGCGCACGGTCACGTTTTCGTACCCCGCAGACGCGACGAGCCGTTCGGCGACGTCGAGCAGCGCGTCGAGGTCGTGGACACGGGGGCGGGGCATGCCGCGACCGTAACAGAACGTCTGCTCCAAAACCAGCGCGGTAAGCTCCGCGGCGTGGAGATCTGGGTCAACCCGGCGTGCGCGAAGTGCCGGTCCGCGGTGTCGATGCTCGACGATGCGGGCGCGAAGTACACCGTGCGCCGCTACCTCGAAGACCCGCCGACGGCGGCGGAACTCACCGGCGTGCTCGAGCGCCTCGGCCTCGAACCGTGGGACATCACGCGCACGGCCGAGCCGATCGCGAAGGAGCTCGGCCTCAAGACGTGGGGCCGCACGCCCGACGACCGGTCCCGCTGGATCGACGCGCTGGCCGAGCACCCGAAGCTGATCCAGCGGCCGATCATCACCGCCGACGACGGCACGACCGTCGTCGCCCGCGACCCCGAAACGGTTCGCTCGGTCCTCTAAGGAATCGAGTCCGTCTTCGCCAGCAGCGGCACGTCGAGCGGCACCGTCTCCGGGTACTTGATCCCGGCGCCGGTGTTGAGCACGACGACGTCTTCGTCGCCCTCGAGCCACCCGGACTCGCGAAGGTGCCGCAGCGCGGCGAAGCACGCTCCGCCTTCTGGGCAGACGAAGGTGCCTTCGCGCTCGGCGAGTTCCCGTTGCGCGGCAAGGAGTTCTTCGTCGGTGACGGCGACCGCGGTCCCACCGGTCTCGTAAACCGCGTCCAGCACGAGGAAATCACCCAGGGCCTTGGGCACGGTGATGCCGAACGCGACCGTCCGCGCGTCGGGGAACGGCTCGCTTTCGCGCGCGCCGCGTTCGAACGCGGACACGATCGGCGCGCACCCGGTCGCCTGCACCGCGACGAGTTTCGGCAGCTCGCCGGTCACCCAGCCCAGCTCCCGCATCTCCAGCAGTGCCTTGTGGATGCCGATGATCCCGACGCCGCCGCCGGTGGGGTAGAGGATGACGTCCGGCAGCCGCCAGCCGAACTGCTCGGCGATCTCGTACCCCATCGTCTTCTTGCCTTCGATGCGGTACGGCTCCTTCAACGTCGAGACGTCCTGCACGCCGGGACGTCGCGGGACCGCGGCGGCGATGAGCTTGCCCGCGTCGCCGATGAGACCGTCCACCCGGTACAGCTCGGCGCCCGCGGCAACGCACTCGCGCATGGTGATCGCGGGGGCGTCGTCCGGCATCGCGATCAGGCTCGTCAGCCCCGCGCGCGCCGCGTACAACGCCCACGCCGCGCCGGCGTTGCCGTTCGTCGGCATCGCGATCCCGCGCACGCCGAGTTCGGCCGCCCGCGAGACGCCGACGGCGGCGCCGCGTGCCTTGAACGTGCCGGTCGGGACCAGGCCTTCGTCCTTCATCCACAGCCGCGAAAGCCCCAGCTCACGGCCGTAGCGCGGCAGCCGCAGCAACGGCGTCATGCCTTCGCCGAGGCTGACGGCGTGCTCGGGCGAGCGCACCGGCAGGACCTCGTGGTAGCGCCACAGCGTCGGCTCGCGGCCGCCGATCTCCTTCGGCGTCACGGCTTCGCGGACACCGTCGAGGTCGTACCGCGCGAGCAGCGGCGCGCCCGACGGCGAAAGCCCTTGGACGGCGTCGGCGTCGAAGCGCTCGCCGGTCCGGGAGCAGTCGAGGTGGCTGAGGAACGAGTACGGCACGGCGCCTCCGGTCAGAAACGGCGGGTGAACGGGAGTGGCTTGCGCATCCGGACCAGCAGCAGGAGCGGCACCAGGACGTAGGGCAGGTTGAAGGCGAGGAACTTCGCCGGGTTGCCGGTGCGGGTGGCCGGGTCGCCGAAGAACTCGACGCCGAACACGACGATCCCGGTCAGCGTGACGATCATCGTCGCGTAGACCACCGACGGCAGCTGGATCCAGTTCTGGCCGGTGAGCAGCGCGAAGACGAGCACGACGTAGAACGGCAGGTAGACGAACGCCGAGAGCCCGGTGACGATCCGCATCCAGTCCGGCGGGTGCATGAACAGCGGGTCGGCGTCGTGGGCGTACCAGTAGTTGGAGTCGACGAAGAAGTTGCCCGTCGGCTTCGAGAAGTCGACGCCGACGGTCGGCAGCAGGTCGCTGATCAGCGACGTCACCGTGAAGGCCGAGAACAGCACCGCGAAGAAGACGTCGATCTTCCGTTCCCGCAGCGGCAGGTTCATGCCGCCGATCTTAAGTCCTATTGTGAGGGCATGGACGCGCTGCGGGTCTGCCTGTACGTCTTCGCCGGGGTGACGCTCGGCACCTGGCTGGCTTCCGTGCTGACCAGGGAGTACTCCTGGGTGGACCGGATCTGGTCGATCGTCCCGGTCGTCTACCTGGCGATCTTCGCCGGCGCCGCCGGGTTCGCCGACGCCCGGCTGAACGTGATGTTCGCGCTCGTCACCTTGTGGGGGATCCGGCTGACGTTCAACTTCGCCCGGAAGGGTGGTTACGCCCCCGGCGGCGAGGACTACCGGTGGGCGGTGCTGCGCGAACGGATGGCGCCGTGGCAGTTCCAGGTGTTCAACTTCTTCTTCATCTCGCTGTACCAGAACGCGATCCTGCTGCTGATCACGCTGCCGGCGTTGACCGCTTACGAGCACCGGGGCTCGTTCGGGGTGGCGGACGTCGTCGTCGCGGTGGTTTTCCTGGCGTTCCTGGTCGGGGAGACGATCGCGGACCAGCAGCAGTGGGTGTTCCACCGCGAGAAGCACGCGGGCCGCGCGCCGACGCGGTTCCTGCAGAGCGGGCTGTTCCGGTATTCGCGGCACCCGAACTTCTTCTTCGAGCAGGCGCAGTGGTGGGTGATCGCGGTGTTCGGGATCGTCGCCGGCGGTCTGCAGTGGACGGTCATCGGAGCGGTGTTGCTCACGCTGTTGTTCGTCGGCTCGACGAAGTTCACCGAGAGCATCACGCTGAGCCGGTACTCCGAGTACGCGGACTACCAGCGGCGGACGTCCGCGGTGGTCCCGTGGCCGGCTCGCGGATGACGCTCGTCGGTGCCCTGCAGCTCGGGACCGGGGTTCCGGTCGAGCGGATCTTGACTTTCGAGGACGAAATCCGGGGCACCTCGCTGGTGGTCCTGCCCGAAGCGGTCCTCGGCGGGTACCCGGGCCGGGTGCCGTTCGCGGACTACTTCGGCGCGTCGGTGACGGTCCCCGGGCCGGAGACCACCGCGCTGGCCGGGCTTTCGGCCCGGACGGGCGCCTCGCTGGTCGCCGGCGTGATCGAGCGCGACGGCTCGACGCTGTACAGCACGGCGGTGTTCCTCGACCCGGCGCTGGGCTTGGTCGCCAAGCACCGCAAGCTGGTCCCGACCGCCCGCGAGCGCCTGGCCTGGGGCCGCGGCGACGGCTCGACCCTCCCGGCCGTCCCGACGGCGGCGGGCCTGGCGGGCGCGGCGATCTGCTGGGAGAACCACATGCCGCTGTTCCGCGCGGCGATGTACGCGAAAGGCGTGGAGATCTGGTGCGCCCCGACGGCGGACGACCGCGACGTCTGGCAGGCGTCGATGCGCCACATCGCGGACGAGGGCCGGTGTTTCGTGATTTCGGCGTGCCCGTACGAGACTTCGGGCGACGACCCGTTCCGCGGCGGCAGCGTGATCGTCGGCCCACTGGGCGACGTGCTGGCCGGGCCGCTGCGGGACGCGGAGGGCCTGATCACGGCGGAGATCGACCGGAAGGACGTTGTGACGGCGCGGCAGAGCCTCGACGTGTCGGGGCATTACGCGCGCCCGGACGTCTTCTCGCTGACGGTGGACGAGCGCCCCCGGGACGGCGTCACCTTCCTGAGGTGACACCGCCCCGGAGGGGCTCACACCGCCAGGCGGCCGCCGTCCACCGGGAGGATTGCGCCCTGGATGAAGCTGGCCTTGTCCGCCACCAGGAACGCGATCGCCGCCGCGATCTCGGACGGTGCCGCCACTCGGCCCGCCGGGCCCGCTGAGGCCAGCTCGTCCAGGCCGTCGCCGAAGACCGCTGTGCCCTCGGTGCGGGTCGGGCCCGGGCTGACCGCGTTGACGCGGACACCGGACGGGCCGAACTCCGCCGCCCACGCCTTCGTCAGCAGCTCCACCGACGCCTTCGACGAGCCGTACAGCGCCATGCCCGTCATGCCCCGCGTCGCCACCATCGTGGACACGTTGACGATCGCGCCGTGACCTCGGGCGGCCATCTCCGGGGCCAGTTCGGCGACGAGGAAGAACGGCACCTTCACGTTCGTCGTGTAGACGCGGTCGAAGTCGGCCTCGGTCAGCGACGCCGTCGGGCCGGTGGGGAAGATGCCGGCGTTGTTCACCAGCACGTCGACGTGCCCGCCGACTTCCCGCGCCCGGTCGGCGAGCGCCTTCGCCGATGCCGCGTCCGTCAGGTCGGCCGCCACGAAGTCGGCTTTGCCGCCCGCTTCCCGGATGGCCGAGACGACCTCGGCGCCGCGCCCGGCGTCCCGGCCGGACAGGACGACGTGGGCGCCGAGCCCGGCCAGCGCGATCGCCGTCGCGCGGCCGATGCCGCTCGTCCCGCCGGTCACCAGTGCCGTCGACCCGGACAGTTCCGTACTCATCGCTCAACTCCTCCGCGACCGGGGTGTTTCCCCGTTCACGGAGTTCAAGCGCGGCAACGGAAAAAGACTTCCGGAAGCGCGTTCGGCGCTGCTTATGCCCGCGATCAGTTCTGTCGATAGTCCTCCAGCGCCGCGACGAACTCCGCGAGGTCACGCCGGTGCGACGCCGCGGGCCAGACCGCCCACGTCCGCCGGACGATCGGGGTGCCGGCGAGGGGCACCCACCGCACCGTGTCCGGCAGCGGGTACGGCCACTGGGGCGGCGCGAACGCATACGCCCCACCCGAGTTGACCGCCGGGATCTTCAGCTCGACGATCAGCCGCCGCTCCTCCGGCACCTCCGGCCCGACGTCGAGGCCGTGACTGCGCAGGATCGCCGCCAGCTCGTCGTACCACGCCGGGCTGCCCGCGCGGGCGAACGCGAACCACTCCAGCCCGGCCAGGTCCTCCAGCCGGACCGGCGAGCCCAGCCTCTCCGCCACGTCCGCGGCCAGCAGGACGCCGACGTCCTCCGCCACCACGAGCACCGCGTCGAGGTCGGACCCCGGCGGGCGCTCGCGCACCAGCCCGACGTCCAGCTCGCCCGCCCGCAGCGCGACCACCTGCGCCACCGACGACAGGTGCCGCGCCTGCACCCGCGTGTCCGGGTACGCCGCCGCCAGCCGCGCGAGCGCCGAGGGCAGCAGTTCCGGTGGCAGTTCCAGGGGGACGCCGACGCGCAACACCCCGGTCGTGGTGTGCCGGGCCAGCGCGGCGAGGGCCTGGTCGTGCCGGGCCAGCACCGCGCGGGACTCGCTCAGCAGCGTCGCCCCGGCTTCGGTGGTCTGCACGCCGGTGCTCGTGCGGACCAGCAGCTGGAGGCCGAGCCGCCGTTCCAGCGAAGTGATCGTCTGGGACAGCGCCGGCTGGCTGACGTGCAGCTGCCGCGCCGCCTTCGACATCGCCCCGGCTTCGACCACCGCGACGAACGCCCGCATCTCCCGGATCTCCATCAGCGACCCCACCGGATCGGCAGCGACTTCAGGCCGTTCTGGAAGTTCGACCGCAGCCGGACCGGCTCGCCGGCGAGCTCGACGAAACCCAGCAGGTCCAAGACCGCGCCGAACATCGCCCGCATTTGCACCCGCGCCAGGTGCGCGCCGAGGCAGAAGTGCGGGCCGTGGCCGAAGGTGAGGTGGTCGTTCGGCGTGCGCCCGATGTCGAACGTGTCCGGCGAAGCGAAGACGGCCGGATCGCGGTTGGCCGACGAGAACCACACCACGACCTTGTCCCCGGCGCCGATGTCCACATCGGACAGCCGAACGCCGGAAACCGCGGTGCGCCGGAAGTGCATGACCGGCGTCCACCACCGGAGCATCTCCTCGACCGCCGACGGCAGCAGCGACCGGTCCGCCAGCAGCCGCCGGTATTCCGCGGGGTGCGAGAGCAGCGCGAGCATCCCGCCGGGCAGCCCGTTGCGCAGGGTTTCGTTGCCCGCCACGGAAAACAGCCAGAACAGGTTCTCGAACTCGGCGAGCGAGACGCGCTCGCCGTCGTCGCCCACGTGCCGCATCAGGGTGCTCATGACGTCGTCACCTGGGTGCGAGCGCTTGTGCTCGCCGAGCGCGTTCGCGTACGCGTAGAGGTCCGGCATGCCCGCGCGCGTCCGCGGATCCGGCATCGACCCCTCCGGCCCCGGCGACGGGCGGACGGCGAGCGCGGCCCGCGCCAGCTCGCTCACCTCGGCGGCGGAAACCGTGGAGCTGACCGCGTATTCGGCGTCCTGGTAGCCGATCACGCGGTTGCTCCAGTCGTACATCAGCCGCCGGTCCTGCTCCGGCACGCCGAACACCCCGGCCAGGGTGATCAGCGGCAGATCCGCCGCCACCGCGGCGAAGTCGCACTCGCCGTCACCGGCCACCGCCGCGACGAGGTCGCGCGCCCACGTCTCGATCTGCGACGTCAGTTTCGCGATCGCCCGCGGGGTGAACGCCTTGGTCAGCAGCCCGCGCAGCCTGCCGTGCTCCGGCGGGTCCATGTTCAGCATCATCTTGCGCACGTACGCGAGGTCGGCCGCGTCGCGGATCTGCGTCCCGCCGAGCTGGGACGAAAACACGCCGGGGTCGCGCAGCACCCGCCGTACCTCGGCGTGCCCGAGCACGGCCCAGAAGTCGTCCACGCGCACCACCGGGCCGGCGCGCCGCAGCCGCGCCAGCTCGTCGTACGGGACCCCTCGCACGTAGGTGTCCGGATCGGTGATCGCCACGCCGCCGACCCTAGCCGCGGCCACCGACAATTTGGCAGGCTGCGCGGATGGACACCCTGAACATGCGCACCGGCGGCGAAGGCGAACCGGCCGTCGTCCTGCTGCACGGCCTGGGCGCGACCGGCGCCGTGTGGGCCCACTTCACCCCGCCGCTCGCCCGCCGCGTCCTGGTGCCCGACCTGCCCGGCCACGGCCCGTCCGCACCCTTGCCGCACTACAGCTTCCAGACGCTCACCGCCGCCGTCGCCCGCGCGCTGCCGGGAACGGGACCGTTCCTCGTCGCCGGCCATTCGCTCGGTGGGGTGCTGGCGCTGGAACTGGCGTCCGGGAAGTACGACGTCGAGGTCGCGGGCGTGCTGGCGCTCGGGGTGAAGGTCGAGTGGAGCCAGGACGACCTCGGGCGCGCGGCGAGCTTCGCGGCCAAGCCGGCGCGGGTGTTCGAGACGCGGGAAGACGCCGAACAGGCGTACCTGAAGGTGTCCGGGCTGCTCGGCATCGCGCCCGCGGACCCGGCCGGGCTTCGCGAGACCGAGGGAGGTTGGCGCCTCGCGATGGACCCGGCCGCGTTCGGCGTCGGCGCACCGGACATGCCGGCGCTGCTCGCCGCGGCGCGGTGCCCGGTCGTGCTGGCGGCGGGCGAGCACGACCCCATGAGCCGTCCGGAGCAGCTGCGCGCGCTGGACCCGGACGCGGTCACCCTCGCCGGCCTCGGGCACAACGCCCACGTCGAGGACCCAGCCGCCGTTCGCGCCCTGCTGGCGCGCTTCGGCGTCTGAATGGCTCGTGGTGCAGCCGTCGTACCCCACGCGACGGCTGCTCCGCGAACCCCTCGTCACCACCGGACGGAGAAAGCCTAGGAACTCGTGGTGGACGAGCGCCTGTACTGCCGCGTCACGCCGCGGTCACGGTCCGTACCTGCGGAAACGGTTATCTTCGCCGTTCGGTGGTACAGGTGGGGAGGCACGATCGTGATGCTTGAGCGGTACGTTCCGTTCGGGCACGCAGGGAGAGGACGCCTGTGGAGGAAGGCCGGTCGTTCGCCGGATGGCTTCGTGAGCGCCGCGTGCTCGCCGGGCTCACCCAGGCCCAGCTCGCCGAGCGCGCCGGACTGAGCCTGCGCGCGGTCCGCAACGCCGAGCTCGGCAGCGTGCGGCGGCCGCGCCCGGAGACCGAACGGCGGTTGCGCGAGGTGCTCGCCGAGGCCCCGCCGGAGCCGGTGCGGATCGGCGTCCTCGGCCCGCTGACCGTGTCGCGGGGCGACGAGCCGGTCGAGATCGGCGCGGAGAAGCAGCGCCTGATCCTCGCGCTGCTGGCCCTGCAGCCGAACCGGACCGTCCGGCGAGAGGACCTCGTCGACGTCGTCTGGGACGAGCCGCCGCCGTCGTGCCTGGACCTGCTCCACACCTACGTCGCCCGGCTGCGGCGGGCGCTGCGGCCCGCCGACCTGATCGCCACCGACAAGGGCGGCTACCGGCTCTCGGTCGGGGAAAGCGAGCTCGACCTGCTGGAGTTCGAGGCCCTCATCGCACGGGACGCCCCCGGCGAAGCCCTCGAACTCTGGCGCGGCCCGGCGCTCGCCGACGTCGGGCGGCTGCGCCAGCACCCCGCCCGGCTCGGGCTCGCGATGCGGCGCGCCAAGGCCGTGATGGCCTACGCCGGCGTCGCGGACCCCGAGGACGCGGCAGTGCACCTGCGGGTGCTGACCGCCGAGGAGCCGCTGAACGAGTCCGCGCACGCCCGGCTGATGCTGGTGCTCGCCGCGTCCGGGCGCCAGGCCGCCGCGCTGGACGTCTTCGAGGACGTGCGCCGCCGGCTCGCCGACGAGCTGGGCATCGAACCCGGTCCGGAGCTGCGTGCCGCCCACCACCAGGTGCTGCGGCAGGACTTCGCCGGCCCGGAACCCCCGGCCCGCGTCCCGGCGCAGCTGCCCGCCGACGTCCCCGGCTTCCGCGGCCGCGCGGCCCAGCTGGCCGAGCTGGACGAGCTGCTGCACCGCGAAGACGGCGACACCGGCGCGCGCATCGCCGTCCTGTCCGGCACCGGCGGGGTCGGCAAGACGGCGCTCGCCGTGCACTGGGCGCAGCGTTCCCCCGCCGAGTTCCCCGACGGGCAGCTCTACCTCGACCTGCACGGCTACGGCACGGTCCGGCCGGTGGAGCCGGGCGACGCGCTGTCCGGGTTCCTGCGCGCGCTCGGCGTCCCCGGCACCGACATCCCGACCGAGCCGGACGAGCGCGCGGCCAAGTTCCGCACCGCGCTCGCCGGCCGCCGGATGCTGCTGGTGCTGGACAACGCGGGCTCGGTCGGCCAGGTCCGCCCGCTGCTGCCCGGTTCGCCGTCGTGCCTGGTGCTGGTGACCAGCCGCGACGCGCTGCCCGGGCTGGTCGCCCGGCACGGCGCCCGCCGGGTGCTCGTCGACCTGCTCACCGACGACGAAGCCCGCGACCTCCTGCGCGCGCTGCTCGGCCCGCGCGTCGACGAAGAACCCGAGGCCACGGCGGCGCTGATCGGGTACTCGGCCCGGCTGCCGCTGGCCCTGCGGCTGGTCGCCGAGCTGGCGCTGAGCCGGGAGGGGGAGCGGCTCGCCGCGCTCGCGGCGGAGCTGGCCGACGAACGGCGGCGGCTCGACCTGCTCGACGGCGGCGGCGACCCGCTGACCGCCGTCCGCGCGGTGTTTTCGTGGTCCTACCGGCACCTGCCCGCCGACGCCGCGCGCGTGTTCCGGCTCTGCGGCCTGCACCCGGGCCGCGACCTGACCCCGGTCGCGATCGCCGCGCTCGCCGACGTCCCCCTGCCCGAAGCCGAGCGGCTGACCGGGGTGCTGGTGCGCGCCCACCTTGCGCAGCAGACCGGCGACGACCGCGTCCAGCTGCACGACCTGCTGCGCGTCTACGCCGCCGAGCTCGCGGCCGCCGAGCCCGACGAGAGCCGTGCGGCCCAGGAACGGCTGTTCGACTGCTACGTCCGCTCCGCCGCGCAGGCCATGGACGTCGTCCTGCCGCAGGAACGGCACCTGCGGCCGGTGGTGCCGGACCCCGACGTCAAGGTGATCGAGGCGCAGGCGTGGCTGGAGGCCGAGCGGCGCAACCTGCTCGCCGTCGCCGCCCACGCGACCCGGCACGGGTGGGCCGACCACCTGCGCCTGCTGTCCGGGATCCTCTGGCACTACCTCGACGTCGGCGGCTACCACGAAGAAGCGCTGGTGCTGCACACGCACGCGTCGGCGCTGGCCCACGACGCCGGCGACCGCGCCGCCGAAGCCGAACCGCTGACCCTGATCGCGCTCGGCCACTGGCGCGTCGGCCGGTCGCGGGAAGCGCGGCGGTATCTGGAAGAAGCGCTCGTCCTCGTCCGCGAAACGGGTGACCGGCGGACCGAAATCCACGTCCTCAACACCCTCGGCCTGGTCTGCCGCGCGCTCGGCCGGTTTGCCGAGGCGATCACCTACTCGACGGAAGCACTGGCCGTGGCCCGGAAAACGGGCGACCGGACCAGCGAAGGCCTGGTCCTGATCGTGCTCGGCTGCTCCTGCCGCGGCATCGGCCGGTACGCGGAAGCGGCGGGGTACCACCGCGAGGCACTGGCCCTCGCGCGCGAAACCGCCGACCGCACCAGCGAGGGCTACGCGCTGGTGAACCTCGGCGACGCGTTGTCGGCGCAGGGCGAACACGACGAAGCCGCGCAGGCGCTGGAAGAAGGTCTCGAGCACTTCCGGGCGATGGGCGTGCGGGTGAGCGAGGGGTACGCGCTCGGCATCCTCGGCGACGTCGAGCACGCGCGCGGCCGGTACGCCGAGGCCGCCGACCACCTCGAACGGGCCATGGAAATCGCCCGCGAGACGGGCAGCCCGACCAACCGCGGGGTCGCCTTGAAGCACCTCGGCGACGTCCGGCTGGCGCAGGGGCGGCCGGTGGAAGCGGCCCGGCACCTCGAAGAAGCACTGGGCCTGGCCCGGGAATGCGGCGATCGGGGCGTCGAATCCCGCGTGCTCAACAGCCTGGGCGCGGTGGCGGCCGCGCGCGGTGCGACGTCGGACGCACTCGCCTACCACCGCGAAGCCCTGGCGGCGGCGAAGAAAACCGGGTGCGGTCCCGAACAGGGCCGCGCCCACTGCGGACTCGGCGAAGTCCACTGTGGACTCGGCGACGCGGTCGCCGCGCGCGAGCACTGGGAACGCGCGCTGGCCTGCTACGCCGGGGAGCGCGTGCCCGGCGCGATCCGCGTCCGCAACCACCTGGCCGCCTTGGACCGCGCCGCCGGGTAGCGGGGTTCGAGGGCGGCGAGGTCGCTTTCCAGCCGCTCGCGGTCCCGGTCCACGAAGTTCGTGCTGCCCGCGAGCCGCCGGGTGGTCACGAGGCCCTCGCGGTGGCCTTGAAGAACGTGTAGTGGAAGGTCCCGTCCTCGGTCCGGTGCAGGTCCGCGACGCCGCGGGCCCAGCCGTCCGCGGTGGCGAGCCCGCGCGCGACGGCCGCTTCGCCGACGCCCTCGACCATCGCGGTGAAGGTGTCGCGGGTGAACCCGGTGACGAGGGCGGGCCGGGACGCGTCGGCGTAGACGGTCCGCGGCTCGACCACGACGTCGTCGAAGCCGGCGCCGTCGAGCAGCGGGTACAGGCGCCGCCCGATGAGCGCGTCACCGCCGGCTTCGGCCTGGAGGCGGACGAGGCCGTCGATCGCGGCCTGGGCGGGCTCACTGCGCGGGTGGAAGAACGCCGAGCCGTGGTCGCCTTCGATCACGGTGATCGTGCCGCCCGGCCGCAGCAGCGTCTTCAGGTGGGTGAGGGCCTTTTCCGGCTCCGGCAGGTGTTCCAGCACGAAGCAGACGAACAGGTGGTCGTACTCGCCGTCGAGGTCGAACAGGTCGGCCCGCCGGAAGTCCACGCCCGGGACCTTGGCGCGGGCCTGGGCCAGCGACTCTTCGGAGATGTCGACCGCGGTCAGGCGCGCGCCGGGGCTGCGCGCCGCGAGGTGGCCGGTCTGGGCGCCGACGCCGCAGCCGACCTCGAGCACGCGGCTGCCGGCCGGGAACGCCGTCCCGGCGTGCAGGAGTCCGGCGAGGGTGTCGGCCTGGTCGCCGAGGCGGCGGGCTTCGGGAGCGGCGTACCCGTGCACGTAAGTGGTGTCCATGAGCCCAGCGTGCTGCGACAATGGACTGGTGGACAGAGCCAAAGCAGGTCCTTCGGAGGGGTCCATAGGGTCGGACTTCCTCCAGCTCGACGTCCGCGAGGCCCCGCCGGGCGGGCTCGCGGACTGGCTGGCCGGGCAGCTGCGCGCCGCGGTCGCGGACGGCAGGCTCCCGGTCGGCGGCCGGCTGCCCGCGTCCCGGGTGCTGGCGGCCGAACTGCGCGTGTCGCGGGGCGTCGTCACCGAGGCCTACCAGCGGCTCATCGACGACGGCCACGCCGCGGGCCGCGGCCGCGCGGGCACGGTCGTGGTCGCCGCCCCGGTGCTGCCCCCGGAGCCCGCGCCCGCGCGCGTGCCGTCGAAGGTGATCACGCCGTTGCCCGGTGTCGAGGTCTTCGACGCGATCCGCGCGATCCCGGCCCGCATCGACCTGACGCCCGGCGTCCCGGACCTGACGGCGTTCCCGCGCGCGGCGTGGCTGCGTGCGGAGCGGGCGGTGCTGGACGAGCTGGAGCCGTCCCACTTCGGCTACGGCGACCCGCGCGGCGCGCCGTCGATGCGGCTGGCGGTGTCGCGCTGGCTGGCGCGCAACCGCGGGATCCGCGTCGATCCGGGCGAGATCATCGTGGTGGCCGGGGTGGCGCAGGCGCTGACGCTGCTGGGGGAGGTGCTGCGCGAGCACGGGATTTCCGAGATCGCCGTGGAGGACCCGGGATCGCTGGGCGCGCGCCAGCACCTGCACCACTGCGGCCTGGCGACCCCGCCGGTCCCGGTGGACGACGACGGCGTCCGCGTCGCCGCGTTGCACGCTCCGGCGGTGCTGCTGACGCCCGCCCACCAGTTCCCGATGGGCGTGGTCCTGGGCGGCGAGCGCCGCCGTGAGCTGATGCGCTGGGTGTCCGGCGGCGGCATCGTCATCGAGGACGACTACGACGCCGAGCACCGCTACGACCGCGCGCCGGTGCCCGCGGTGCGGTCGATGGTGCCGGAGGTCTGCTACACGGGGAGCGTGTCGAAGCTGCTGGCGCCCGCGCTGCGGGTGGGCTGGCTGCTGGCGCCGCCCCGGTTCCGGGACGACCTGGTGGCGGCGAAGCGGTTCGCGGACCTGGGCAACGCGGTGCTGGCCCAGCTGGTGCTGGCCCGGCTGATGGAGACGGGCGAGCTGGAGCGGCAGCTGCGGGTGGTGCGGGCCCGCCACCGGCGCCGCCGCGACGCGATGATCCGTGCGGTTTCGGCGTCGTTGCCGGCCGCGCGGGTGCACGGTGCGGCGGCCGGCCTGCACCTGACGATCACGTTCGACGGCGAGGTGGACGACGTCGCGGTGGCGGCGGCCGCGCTGGCGGAGGGGGTGAAGGTGCAGCCGCTGTCCTGGCACCGCCAGCGTCACGGGCGGCCGGGCCTGGTGCTGGGGTACGCGGCCCGGACGGCGTCGGAGATCGACGAAGGGGTCGCGGTGCTGGGCCGCCTGGTAAAGGATCCACAAAGGACAGTCAAGCGACTGTGATCATGCTCTCCCACGCGTTTTGCTCACTTGGTTGCCATACGCAAGCAACTTGCTTAGCCTAGCTAAGGGACTTGCGAGCAGAAGGGTTGCACAGTGGCGGAACGCCGGACGTATTCGATCGCGGAACTGGGGCCGCGGTACAAGTGGATCGCGCTGTCCAACACGACGCTGGGCATGCTGATCGCCACGATCAACTCCTCGATCGTGCTGATCGCGCTGCCCGACATCTTCAAGGGCATCGGCATCAACCCCCTGGAGCCGGCCAACACCAGCTACCTGCTGTGGATGATCATGGGGTTCCTCGTGGTCACCGCGGTGCTGGTGGTGAGCTTCGGCAGGCTGGGGGACATGTACGGCCGCGCGAGGATGTACAACCTCGGCTTCGCCGTCTTCACCGTTTCTTCCATCATGCTGGCCATCACGTGGTTCGGCGGTGACGCGGCCGCGTTGTGGCTGATCGGCTGGCGGATCGTGCAGGGCGTCGGCGGCGCCTTCCTGATGGCGAACTCTTCGGCGATCCTCACCGACGCCTTCCCGGCCAACCAGCGCGGCCTCGCGCTCGGCATGAACGGCGTCGCGGCCATCGCCGGGTCGTTCCTCGGACTGGTCGTCGGCGGGGTGCTCGCGCCGGTCGACTGGAACCTGATCTTCCTCGTCTCGGTGCCGTTCGGCGTGATCGGCACGGTCTGGGCGTACCTCAAGCTGCACGACACCGGCGTCCGCAAGCACGCGCGGATGGACTGGTGGGGCAACATCACCTTCGCCGTCGGCCTGATCGCGGTGCTGGTCGGCATCACCTACGGCATCCAGCCCTACGGCACGTCGCAGACCGGCTGGACCAGCCCGATGGTGCTGAGCTGCCTGATCGGCGGCGTCGCGGTGCTGATCGCGTTCGTGGCCATCGAAATGAAGGTCGACAACCCGCTGTTCCGCCTGTCGCTGTTCAAGATCCGCTCGTTCACCTGGGGCAACATCGCCAACCTGACGGCGTCGCTCGGCCGCGGCGGGCTCCAGTTCATCCTGATCATCTGGCTGCAGGGCATCTGGCTGCCGCAGCACGGCTACACGTTCGAGCAGACGCCGTTGTGGGCGGGCATCTACATGCTCCCGATGACGGTCGGCTTCCTCGTGGCCGCCCCGACGTCGGGCATCCTCGCCGACCGGATCGGCAGCAGGCTGCTCGCGTCCACCGGGCTGCTCATCACGGCGATCACGTTCCTCCTGCTGATCATCCTGCCGGTGAACTTCGACTACTGGGCGTTCGCGGCAATCCTGCTGATCAACGGCATCGGCATGGGCATGTTCTCCTCGCCCAACCGCGCCGAGGTGATGAACAGCCTCCCGGCCGACGCGCGCGGCTCGGGCGCGGGCATGATGACGACCTTCCAGAACGCGGCGATGGTCCTGTCGATCGGCTTCTTCTTCAGCCTGATCATCTCGGGCCTCTCGAGCAGCCTCCCGACGACGATGCACGACGGCCTGGTCGCCCACGGCGTCCCGGACGCGGCGGCGTCCCAGGTGGCGAACCTCCCGGCGGTGGCGGTGCTGTTCGCGGCGTTCCTGGGCTACAACCCGATCCAGCAGCTCCTGGGCGGCCAGCTGGCGTCGCTCCCGCCGGACCAGGCGTCGTTCCTGACCGGCCGCAGCTTCTTCCCGAACCTGATCTCGGGCCCGTTCCAGTCGGGCCTGGCGGTGGCGTTCGGCTTCGCGATCGTGGTCTGCCTGATCGGCGCGGTGGCGTCGCTGCTGACGAAGGACGCCCGCCCGAAGGACCGCGAATCGGTGGGCGAGGAGCTGGCGGCGGTCGCCGGGGAAGCCGGCGGCGGGCCGAGCGAACTGGTGTCGCCTTCGCGCGAACGCTGAGCAGCGCACGGGAACGGGCCGGGTGGCACCGTCATGGTGGTGCCCGGCCTGTTTCCGTTTCCCTGCCAAGAAGACAACGGGGGTGGCCGGACGTCGTACGCGTGGGACGCCTCAGGCTTCACAGCTTCGTGTCAAAAACCACGATGAAGTCATCTCGGCTTTGTCCGGCCGGCTTGCCGAGGCTTTCGCGAATCGCAATTGGTCGCATTTCGACAGTTGTGTCAATGTCGTGGGCGAATTCCCGTCGCGAAGTCTACCTGCCGGTCCTGATCGAGGCGCTCGACCTGGCGCGCACGGAGCCGCAGGTGTACGCCCTGGACATGGCGGTGAACGCCCTCGACGCGCTGCTGCACATCGACACGCCGGAATCCCGTGCGGTGCTGGCGGCCGCGGTCGACGACGACCGCGAAGCGGTCCGTGAACTCGCCCGGGAGGTGGCGGAGCGGCCCGAAGACTTCTGGTGACCTACCGGCCGAGCGTGGCCCGCTGGATCTTCACCGGCTTCGCCGGTGCCCCGTCCAGCGGCCCGTTCGGGTCGGTCGGGATGATGCCGTCCGCCACCATCCGATCGATCGCCGACATCCCGCGCACCACAGTCCCCAGCACCGAGTAATTCGCCGGGATGTTCGCGAACGAATGCACGATGAAGAACTCCGACCCGTTCGTCCCCGGCCCCTGGTTCCCCATCGCCACGGTCCCGCGCGGGTAGGTCTCGGCACCCGAAACCTCGTCCGGGAACTTGTACCCCGGCCCGCCCTTCTCGACCTCGTAGATGTCCCCGCACTGGAGCACACCCAACCGCGAAGAGTTCGAAAGCCGCCAGCACTGGGACCGGTCGTAGAACCGCTGCAGAATCAGCGAAACCATGTTGTGCACCGCGCAAGGCGCCGCCCCGCCGCGGTTCAGCCGCACCGTCACCGGCCCGTAGTTGAACCGGAAGGTCACGTCCACGGTTCCGCGCGTCAACGCGAACGGCAACGGACGCACCACCGGACGGGCGGCCGGGTTCTCAGGCGTCGGCGTGAACTCGCACCGGGTGACCACCGGCGCAGCCGAAGCCGAACCCGGTGCCACCAGCAGCGCACCCAGAACACCGACGAGAGCCAAACCCCAGCGCAGCTTCATGGCCGGAGACGTTAGCGAAAAACGGACTACTTGCGCCAGGCCGTGCGCTGCTTGCGGATGTCCAGGACGAGCAGCAGGATCAGGAACAGCGACAGGCCCACGAGCCACACGTTCTCGGTGTTGTTCTCGTGGTTGCCCTTGATCATCACGAGCAGGATGATCGCGCTCAGCCAGCCGGCGATGCGGGTGGCCTTCGGGAACGAACCGTGCCAGCCCCAGGCCGCGGACGGCTCGTCGCGGGGGTCGACCTCGGGCCGCCTCTTCTCGACCGCCTTGCCTGCCACGATGAACTCCTCAAGACCCGTGAACCTCGTACCCGCCGATGATCCCACACCTCCGGGTGCGCCGCGGACACGGCCCGCGTGGCGCCGGACACCCGGCACCGCCGCGATCGGAGCACCGCCGGGTACGTCGCGCCGCCGCGAGAGGTGCGATCGGCGCCGCGGAACCTTCGAGCACACGGCCCCGGCGCCCGCCCAGGTCCGCGCCACCGAACCTCCGGGTGCGCCGCGGACACGGCCCGCGCGACAATGACCCGCGATGACTACCTCGCGAAGCGTTCTCGTGCTCGGCTCGACCGGGTCCATCGGTGTGCAGGCCCTCGACGTCGCGGCCCGCAACCCGCACCTGTTCCGGGTGGCCGGGATCGCCGCGGGCGGGGCCGACCCGGCCGCGCTCGCCGCGCAGGCGCTCGCCCACGGGGTCGAAGCCGTCGCCGTGACGAAGGCCACGGCCGCCGAAGACGTGCAGCTCGCGCTGTACGCCGAGGCGCAGAAGCGCGGCTACGCCCAGGGGGACTTCAAGCTGCCCCGGCTCTTCGCGGGCTCCGACGCCGTCACCGAGCTGATCGACGCCGTCGAGGTCGACACCGTCCTCAACGCCCTGCCCGGATCCCGCGGCCTCGAGCCCACGCTCAAAGCGCTCGCCACCGGCGCCACCCTCGCGCTCGCGAACAAGGAGTCATTGATCGCCGGCGGGCCGCTGGTGCTCGCCGCGGCCAAGCCGGGGCAGCTGGTGCCCGTCGACTCCGAGCACTCCGCCATCGCGCAGGCCTTGCGCGCCGGACGCGCGGAAGAGGTCGCGCGGCTGGTGCTCACCGCCTCCGGGGGGCCCTTCCGCGGCCGCAAGCGGGCCGAGCTGGCCGGGGTCACCGTCGAGCAGGCGATGGCGCACCCGACGTGGTCCATGGGCCCGCTGATCACCATCAACTCCGCCACCCTGGTCAACAAGGGGCTCGAGCTGATCGAGGCGGCGCTGCTGTTCGGCATCGCGCCCGAAAACATCGACGTCACCGTGCACCCGCAGTCGATCGTGCACTCGATGGTGACCTTCACCGACGGCTCGACGATCGCCCAGGCCAGCCCGCCCGACATGCGGCTGCCGATCGCGCTCGCGCTGCACTGGCCGGACCGGGTTCCCGGCGCCGCACCCGCGTGCACCTGGGACAAGGCCGCGACCTGGACGTTCGAGCCGCTGGACGACGAGGCCTTCCCGGCCGTCGAGCTGGCCCGGCACTGCGGCACCGTCGGCGGCTGCCTGCCCGCCGTCTACAACGCCGCGAACGAGGAGCTCGTCTCCGCTTTCCTGGCGCAGAACACCAGCTTCACGTCGATAGTGGACACTGTTTCCGAGGTGGTGGGAGCCGCCGACGAATGGCGTCGCGAGCCACGCGACGTCGAGGACGTTCTCGCCGCCGAGCGCTGGGCTCGCGCGCGGGCCGGTTCGATCATCGAGGGGAAGTAGCGCGTGTCCTACATCATCGGCGTCGTGCTGTTCGCGCTGGGGATCTGCGTCTCGGTCGCGCTGCACGAGGCCGGGCACATGCTGACCGCGAAGGCCTTCGGCATGAAGGTCCGCCGGTACTTCGTGGGCTTCGGGCCCACGGTCTTCTCCTGGCGCCGCGGCGAGACGGAGTACGGCCTGAAGTGGATCCCGCTCGGCGGGTTCTGCGACATCGCCGGCATGACCGCGCTCGACGAGGTCACCCCGGACGAGGCGCCGCGCGCGATGTGGCGGTTCAAGACGTGGAAGCGCACCGTCGTGATGTCGGCCGGGTCGATCACCCACTTCATCCTCGGCTTCGTGGTGCTCTACCTGATGGCCGTGACGATGGGCCTGCCGAACCTGAAGCCGGCCGAGCCGGTGCTGTCGGCGACGTCGTGCGCCCAGTCGATCACGACGGAAGAGCAGGCCAAGGCGCAGGCGAAGAACCCCACCTGCGCCGCGGACGCGCTGACCCCGGCGAAGACGGCCGGGCTGCTGCCGGGCGACAAGGTGCTGTCCGTCGGCGGCAAGCCGGTCCCGACCTGGGACGAGATGCTCGCCACCGTGCAGGCCACCAGCGGCCCGACCGTGTTCGAGGTGCAGCGCGGCGAGCAGCGGCTTTCGCTCACCGTCGACGTGCCGAAGGTGCAGCGCTGGACCAGCGACGGCGTCAAGCAGGTGGGCATGATCGGCGCCTCGCCGCAGGAGCCGCCCAAGACCATCCAGCACGGCCCGGTCGCCGCGGTCGGCGCCACGTTCGGCTTCACCGGCACGATGTTCGCCGAGACGGCCCAGCGGCTCGTCGAGTTCCCCGAGCGCATCCCCGCCGTCGTCACCGCGATCTTCGGCGGCGAGCGCGACCCGAACACCCCCGTCAGCGTCGTCGGCGCGAGCCGGATCGGCGGCGAGGCCGTCGAGCGCGGCATCTGGGTGCTGTTCTTCTTCCTGCTGGCCAGCCTGAACTTCTTCATCGGCGTGTTCAACCTGCTGCCGCTGCTGCCGCTCGACGGCGGGCACATCGCGGTGGTCTGGTACGAGCGCGTCCGCGACTGGATCCGCGCCCGGCGGGGCAAGGCGGCCGGCGGGCCCGTCGACTACACGCGGTTGTCCGGGATCACGATGGTCCTGGTGCTCATCGGCGGCGCGGTGACGCTACTCACGGTGACAGCGGACATCGTCAACCCGATTCGGATCGGGCAATAGCCGCCACGGAGGGGTTGCGGCCCCTCCCTGGCGGCTCGCACCGCCCGTAATGCTGCTCACCGTGACGGCTGACATGGTGAAGGTGGCCCGGTCGGGGTAGGTACGCTGGAAACCGTGACCGTCGCACTCGGTATGCCCGCCCTGCCCCCGCCCGTCCTCTCCGAGCGCCGCAAGACCCGCCAGCTCCAGGTGGGCCCGGTCGGCGTCGGCAGCGACTTCCCGATCTCCGTCCAGTCGATGACGACGACGCTCACCTCCGACGTCAACGCGACGCTGCAGCAGATCGCCGAGCTGACCGCCGCGGGCTGCGACATCGTCCGCGTCGCGTGCCCGTCGGCCGACGACGCCGAGGCGCTGCCCGCGATCGCGCGCAAGTCGCAGATCCCGGTGATCGCCGACATCCACTTCCAGCCGAAGTACGTCTTCGCGGCGATCGAGGCCGGCTGCGCCGCGGTGCGCGTGAACCCGGGCAACATCCGGAAGTTCGACGACCAGGTCAAGGAAATCGCGCAGGCCGCGAAGGACCACGGCACGCCGATCCGGATCGGCGTCAACGCCGGCTCGCTCGACAAGCGGATCATGGACAAGTACGGCAAGGCGACGCCGGAAGCGCTGGCGGAGTCGGCGCTGTGGGAGGCGTCGCTGTTCGCCGAGCACGACTTCCACGACATCAAGATCTCGGTGAAGCACAACGACCCGGTGGTCATGGTGCGCGCCTACGAGATCCTCGCCGAGCAGTGCGACTACCCGCTGCACCTCGGCGTCACCGAGGCCGGGCCGGCGTTCCAGGGCACCATCAAGTCGGCCGTCGCGTTCGGCGCGCTGCTGCGCCAGGGCATCGGCGACACCATCCGCGTCTCGCTGTCCGCGCCGCCGGTCGAAGAGGTCAAGGTCGGCATCCAGATCCTGCAGTCGCTGAACCTCAAGCAGCGCAAGCTGGAGATCGTGTCCTGCCCGTCGTGCGGGCGCGCGCAGGTGGACGTCTACACGCTCGCCGAGCAGGTCACCGCCGGGCTCGAGGGCATGGAGATCCCGCTGCGCGTGGCCGTCATGGGCTGCGTCGTCAACGGCCCGGGCGAGGCCCGCGAGGCCGACCTCGGGGTGGCATCGGGCAACGGCAAGGGCCAGATCTTCGTCAAGGGCGAGGTCATCAAGACCGTGCCGGAGCACGCGATCGTCGAGACGCTCATCGAAGAGGCCATGCGCATCGCCGAAGAGGCGGGCGAGGGCCTGGGCGAGGGCGCGCCGGTGGTCACCGCCGGCTAGTCGTTCTTCCGTCGAAGCCCTCCTCACCTGCGGGGTGAGGAGGGCTTCGACGCGTTTTCAGCCCTGCAGGTGGTGCTGAGCGGCGTCCCGGATCTGCAGGCGGACGTTCTCGAGCGAGGCGGCGACCTCGTCGATCTGCTGCGCGGCGAGCTGGATGGCGCCCTGGATCGCGGTCGCGGTCGACGTCTCCCCGAGCAGGCCGAGCACCTGGGCCTGCAGGTCTTCGAGGTCGCTCTTGGTCGCGAGCGCGATGCCGGTCGGCACCTGGTCGGCGAGCAGCTCCAGTTGCTGCGCCTGCTCTTGGATCGTCATCGGGGGTTCCTTCCGCGGTGGGGGACGCCCCTCCGTGTTATCAGACCCGGAACTGTCGGTGGTGACGTTTACGCTGGCATTCGTGAGCGTGACCTGGGCTGTTCGCGGGCCGCACCCGGTGGTGCGGCCCCTGGTCACGCGCTATGTCGGGTACGCGCAGGACGAGGTGACGCTGCCGGTCCACCGCGGTCTGCCGTCCCGGCACGTGACGCTGGTCATCAGCCTCGCCGGGCCGGTCCGGATGGCCGGGCGCAGCCTGCGGGCGCTGGTCGGCGGGCTGCACACGAGCGCGGTGCTGATCCGGCAGGACCGCGTGCAGGAGGGGCTGCAGCTGGAGCTCGACCCGCTGGGCGTGCGCACGCTCTTCGGCGTCACGGCGGCGGAGCTGAGCGGCGAGGTGGCCGACCTCGCGTGCTTCGGCCTCGGCTCGCTGCCGGACCGGCTGCGGGAGCTGCCCACGTGGCCGGAGCGGTTCGCGCTGCTCGACGACGTCCTGGCCGCCCGGGCCGTCGAGCCGGTGGCGCCGCCGCCCGAGGTGGGGGAGGCGTGGCGCCGGCTGCGGGGTTCGGGCGGGCGGGTGCGCGTCGCGGATCTCGCCGGCGAGGTCGGCTGGAGCCGCCGTCACCTGGGGGAGCGGTTCCGCGCGGAGCTGGGCTTGGCGCCGAAGCAGGCGGCGCGGGTCCTGCGGTTCGAGCGCGCCGGGCGGCTGCTGCGTGCGGGCCGCGCGAACCTGGCGGAGCTGGCGGTGGAGTGCGGCTACTACGACCAGGCGCACCTGACCAACGAGTGGCGCGCGCTGGCCGGGTGCACGCCGGGCACGTGGATCGCCGAGGAGCTCCCGTTCCTCCAAGACCAGGAGGGAGCCGCCGGGCAAGACTCGCGAGCATGACTCCTGAACCGAACGTCTGGCCCGCCCTCCGCTACGACGACGCCCCGGCCGCGGTCCGGTTCCTCGTCGACGTCCTGGGCTTCACCGAGGCGCTGGTGGTGCCCGACGGCGACCTGATCGCGCACGCCGAGCTGCGCTGGCCCGAGGGCGGCGCGGTGATGCTGGGCAGCGTCCGCCCGCCGGACGGCGTCCACGACGCCATGAAGCCGGGGACGGGCGCGGTGTACGTGGTGTCGGACCGGGTCGACGAGATCCACGCCCGGGTGAAGGCCGCGGGCGCGGAGATCACGGCCGGACTGACCGACACCGAGTACGGCTCGCACACGTTCAGCCTCCGCGACCCGGAGGGCAACGCCTGGACGATCGGCACCTACCGCGGCGCACCCTGAACGACGTGAATGACGCCTTCACGTCGTCCGGCGCCCTGGATGGGTCATTCACGACGCCGGGCCACGTTCGGGACGCGAACCGGCTGTTCATCTCAGCGTGTCGACGGCCTCGCGTTCCGTTTACCGGCCGAATCTGGCACCCTGGAGCCGTGTTGCGGCTTGCAGGTGCACGGCTGCTCGATGATCGGGACTATCCGGCGGTCCGTGCCGCGCTCGCCGCCGACCCGGTGGGCAGCTGCATGGTCAGCGCCCGGGTCGAGGCTGCCGGTCTCGACCCGTGGCGGCTCGGTGGTGAGCTTTGGGCCGCCGACAGCCGTCCGGTTCGTGCCGGGCGGCTCCAAGGGCTGTGTTTCTCCGGGCCGAACCTCATCCCGCTGCGCGGCAACGCGCCCGCGTTGCGGTCCTTCGCCGACCGCGCGCTTCGCAGACAGCGCACCTGCTCGTCCCTCGTCGGCCCGGCCGAGCAGGTCCTCGGGCTCTGGGCCGAGCTCGAAGACGAGTGGGGCCCGGCCCGCGAAGTCCGCGACGACCAGCCGCTGATGGCCCTCGACAGCACGCCGCTCGTGGCCGCCGACCCGCTGGTCCGCCCGGTGCGGCCGGACGAGCTCGAGCGCTACCTGCCCGCGGCCGTGGCGATGTTCATCGAGGAGGTCGGCGTCGACCCCCGCAGCGGGGACGGCGGCGCCAGCTACCGCGCCCGCGTCACCGAGCTGATCGGCGCCGGGCGCGCGTTCGCCCGGTTCGAGCACGGCGAAGTCGTCTTCAAAGCCGAGATCGGCGCCATGTCGGCGACCGTCGGGCAGATCCAGGGCGTCTGGGTCCACCCGGAACGCCGGGGCAGCGGGCTCGGCACCGCCGGCACGGCCGCCGTGGTCAACCGGCTCGTCCGCGGCCTGGGCCGCACCGCGAGCCTCTACGTCAACGCGTTCAACACCCCCGCCCTCGCGGCCTACCGCAAGATCGGGTTCGAGCAGGTCGGCCAGTACGCGACGGTGCTGTTCTAGTCACTCTTCCGTGGCCGCGTTTCAGCCCGGGAGACCGCTGCTGACCAGGCATTATCCCGCCATGAGTGCACGTCGACACCGCGGTGCGCTCGCGGTGCTGCTGCTCGCCGCCGCGACCACGGCCGGGTGCTCGGGCGACAGTCCCGAGGACGCCCTGTCCGCCTTCCTGGACGCCGTCGCGTCCGGGGACGTCGCCGCCGCCGCGGCGAACACCGACTCGCCCGAAGCGGCGAAAACCGTGCTGAGCCAGGTCCGCGGCGTGCTCGACCCGGAGTCCCTCGACGTCGACGACGAAGAGGTGAAGCAGCCGGACGGCGACGTCGTCACCGCCGGCTACCAGCTCACCTGGCACCTGCCGCACGGCCGCAGCTGGTCCTACCGCGCCGACGCGCAGCTGCGCGCGTCCGAGAACGGCTGGCAGGTGCACTGGCAGCCGACCGTCGTGCACCCGCAGCTCGCCGTCGGCCAGACCCTCGGCGTGCTGCCCCAGCTGCCGGAGACGGCGCCGGTGCTCGACCGCGACGGCGTGCCGCTGATGCGGCCGCAGACCGTGATCGGCGTGGTCGTCGACCCGCAGAAGGCCGGTAACGCGAGTGCCGTCGCCGGGTCGCTCGCCAAGGCGCTGCACCGGTACGAGCCGTCGGTCACCGGCCGGTCGGTGCTGGACGGGATGAGCAAGACCAAGCCCGGCGACGCCTACCCGGTGATCAGCCTGCGCGCCGGCGACTACCAGCGGGTCAAGCCGGTGATCTACGACCTGCCCGGCGTCCGCTTCGCCAGCCAGGAGCGGCTGCTGCCGGTGACCCGCGGGTCGGGGCAGCAGGTCCTGCCGGGCATCCGCGCGCTGGTCGAGCAGGAGCTGGCCGGGGCGGCGGGCTGGCGGATCGTCACCCGGGACGTCACCGGCGGCGAGTCGGCCGAGCTCAAGGCCGAGCCGCCGCGGCCCGCGCCCGCCGTGACCAGCACCCTCAGCGCGCGGCTCCAGGCCGCCGCCGAGAAGGCTCTCGAAACCGAGGAGTACCCGGCCGCGCTGGTGGCGATCCAGCCCTCGAGCGGCGACATCCTCGCCGTGGCGCAGAACGGCGCCGCCGACGACGAAGGCTCGCTGGCCCTGTCCGGGCGCTACCCGCCGGGGTCGACGTTCAAGATCGTCACGGCGGCGGCCGCGCTGTCGACCGGGGACGTCGACGCGGGCAGCCCGGTCGACTGCCCCGGCACCACGACGATCGAAAACCGCGTCGTGCCGAACGAAGGCCGCTTCGACCTGGGCCGGGTCCCGCTGAAGACGGCGTTCGCGCGGTCCTGCAACACGACCTTCGCCCGGCTCGCCGCGGGCCTCCCGGCCTCGGCGCTCACCGACACCGCCCGTTCGTTCGGGCTCGGCGCCGACTTCGTGGTCCCCGGCCTGACCACGGTCACCGGCGCCGTCCCGGCCAGCGACTCGGCCGTCCAGCGCGCCGAAAACGGCTTCGGCCAGGGCACGGTGGTCACCAGCCCGTTCGGACTGGCCCTGGTCGCGGCGACCGTGCAGGCCGGTCACGTGCCGACGCCGTCGCTGGTGAAGGGGATGCCGGCGAGCACGAAGAACGTCGGCGACGCGCCGTCGGACGAGGTGCTCGGGGCGCTGCGCGGGATGATGCGCGAGGTCGTCACGGCGGGGACGGCGACCGGGCTGCGGGACATCCCCGACGTCGCGGGCAAGACCGGCACCGCCCAGTTCGGCGACGGCTCCCGCTCGCACGGCTGGTTCGTCGGTTACCGCGGCGACCTGGCGTTCGCCGTGCTGCTGACCGAGGCCGGCTCGTCGAAACCGGCGGTGCAGGCGGCCCACCGGTTCCTGGCGGGGGTCGGCTGAGCGGGCCGTCGTAAGGTGGAGGCATGTCCGTTCGTGCCCCGCTTCTTCCCGGCGTCCAGACGCCGCGCCGTGACGTCCCCAGTTCCATCGCCCGTCCCGAGTACGTGGACAAGCCGGCGCCGAAGCGGGACACCGGCAACGGGGTGCGCACGCCCGAGGTGATCGAGGCGATGCGGATCGCGAGCCGGATCGCGGCGCAGGCGCTGGAAGAGGGCGGCAAGGCGGTCAAGCCGGGCGCCACCACGGACGACATCGACAAGGTGGTGCACGAGTTCGTCCTCGACCACCACGCCTACCCCTCGACGCTGGGCTACCGCCATTTTCCGAAGTCGTGCTGCACCTCGCTCAACGAGGTCATCTGCCACGGCATCCCGGACTCGACGGTGATCGAGGACGGTGACATCTGCAACATCGACGTCACCGCCTACATCGGCGGCGTCCACGGCGACACGAACGCGACGTTCCTGGCCGGCAACGTCTCCGAGGAGGCCCGCCTGCTGGTCGAGCGCACGCGTGAGGCGACGCTGCGGGCGATCAAGGCGGTCCGGCCGGGCCGTCAGCTCAACGTCATCGGCCGGGTCATCGAGTCCTACGCCAAGCGCTTCGGCTACGGCGTGGTCCGCGACTTCACCGGCCACGGCGTCGGCCCCGCGTTCCACACGCCGCCGACGGTCCTGCACTATGAAGAGCCCTCCGTCGACACGATCATCGAGGAGGGCATGACCTTCACGATCGAGCCGATGATCACGCTGGGCACCATCGACTACGACATCTGGTCCGACGACTGGACCGTCACCACGAAGGACAAGAAGTGGACGGCCCAGTTCGAGCACACCCTCGTGGTGACGGCCGACGGCAGCGAGATCCTCACGCTGCCTTGAGTCAGTGGCTGGTGGCCTTCTTGTAGCAGCGCACCGAAAGCGGCACGAAGATCACCAGCAGCAGCGCGATCCACAGCACCGAAGCCGGCACCGCGTGCTGCATCGGCCAGGCGTCGTGCACCGGCATCGACGCGCTGGTGTTGCCGAACAGCTCCCGCGCCGCCTGCGTGATCGCCGAGACCGGGTTCCAGTCCGCGATCACCCGCAGCGGCGTGGGCAGGCGGCCGCTGTCGACGAACGTGTTGGCCAGGAACGTGAGCGGGAAGATCGCCACGCTCGAGACGTTGTTGAACACCTCGGGCTTGCGCACGGCCAGGCCGAGCGTCCCCATCACCCACGACAGCGCGTAGGCGAAGGCGAGCAGCAGGACCACGCCGCCGAGTGCTTCGAGCGGGCTCGTGTGGATGCGCCAGCCGACCAGCAGCCCCACGAGTCCCATGATGAGCAGGCTCGTCACGTTGAGGATCAGATCCGCCGTGGTGCGCCCGATCAGCACCGCGGCCGGGGACATCGGCAGCGAGCGGAACCGGTCGATGATGCCCTTCTGCAGGTCGTCGGTCAGCCCGTAGCCGGTGACGATGCTGCCCATCGCCACCGCGAGCGTGAAGATCCCCGGGAGCATGAACTCGCGGTACGACATCCCCGGGATGTCGATCACGCTGCCGAACACGTAGCCGAAGAGCAGCACGAACATCACCGGCATGAACACGATGGACCCGAGCAGGTCCAGCGACCGGACGATCTTGATCGAGTTGCGCTTGGCGACGGTCACGCCGTCGGTGACGGCCAGTTGCACCGCGTTCATCACACGGCCTCCTTCGCGGTCTCGGCCACCTCGTGGCCGGTGAGAGACAGGAAAACGTCGTCGAGGGTGGGGCGGCGGACGCCGACGTCGCGGACGTCGACGCCGTCGGCGGCGAGCAGGGCGAGGGCTTCGGTAAGCGCTTTCGCGCCGTGGGTCACGGGCACGGTGAGCCGGAACGCCTCGGCCTGCGGCTCGCCGCTGGCCAGCCGGGCCAGCGCCCGCCGCGCGACGCCGACGTCGGCGTGCGTGCCGACGGTCAGCTCGATCCGCTCGCCGCCGACGAGGTCCTTGAGCTCGTCGGCGGTGCCGCGGGCGATCACGCGCCCGTGGTCGACGACGGCGATGCTGTCGGCCAGCCGGTCGGCCTCTTCGAGGTACTGCGTGGTCAGCAGCAGCGTCGTGCCGCCCGCGACCAGCTCGGTGATGACCTCCCACAGCTCGGTGCGGGCCCGCGGGTCGAGCCCGGTCGTGGGCTCGTCGAGGAACAGGACCGGCGGGTTGGCGACGAGCGCGCCGGCCAGGTCGAGCCGGCGCCGCATGCCGCCCGAGTAGCCCTTCACGGGCCGGTCGGCGGCCTCTTCGAGGCTGAACCGGGCCAGCAGCTCCCGGCCGCGGGCCTTGGCCCGCCTGGTGCCCAGGTGGTAGAGCCGCCCGACCATCTCGAGGTTTTCGGCCCCGGTCAGCTCCTGGTCGACGGCGGCGTACTGCCCCGACGCGCCGATGTGCGACCGCAGCTCGTGCGCGTCCTCCACGACGTCGAACCCGGCGACCGTCGCGCGGCCGGCGTCCGGCTTCTGCAGCGTCGTGAGGATCTGGACGGTGGTGGTCTTCCCGGCGCCGTTCGGCCCGAGCACGCCGAGCACGGTGCCTTCCGGCACCCGCAGGTCCATCCCGTCGAGGGCGGTGACGGAGCCGTACTTCTTGACGAGCCCTTCGGCCACGATGGCGTCTGGCATGGTCTTCCCCTTGTCTGTGCGGAGTTTCAGGCCCGGCGGATGACGATGTCGCCGGTGTAGGTGTGGGCTTTGACCTCGACCGTTTCGGTGGTGCCGCCCGGCCCCTCGGACGGGGTGAGCGTGTTGCGCACGGAGCCGGTCAGGGAGTTGAGCTCGAGCCAGGCGGCGCTGCCCTCGCGGATGCCGACCTCGATCTCGCCGACCGCGGTCTCGAGGACGACGGAGTCGCGGATGACCTCGTTGAGCCGGATGTCGCCGGAGGCGGTCTTGGCGTGCACGCCGGCGTGGGCGAGCGAGACGAAGATGTCACCGTTCGCGGTGCTGACCCGCAGGTCGCCGGTGACCTCGCCGACGCGGGTCTCGCCGTTGGAGTTCTTGAGCACGGCGGTGCCGTCGATCTCGCGGATCCGCAGCTCGCCGGAGCCGGTGTGGGCCTCGAGGTGCCCGGTGGCCCGTTCGACGGAGACGTCGCCGGTGGCGGTGCTCGCCTCGAGCCGGGCGGCTTCGTCGAGATGGATGTCGCCGACCGAGGTCTTGATGCGGCTGTCGCCGACCTGGCCGCTGACCCGGATGTCGCCCATGGCGGCCGTGGACCTGAGCCGCGAGCCGGCGGGCAGCTCGACCGTGACGTGCAGGGAGCCGCCCTTGCCCCACAGCTTGGTGGCGTACTTCGGGCCCTTGACCAGCAGCTCGCCGCTCGCGAACTCGACGCGGGTCTTGGCGACCGCCTTGACGTCCTCGGGTTCGGCCGGATCGGCGGGCTCGACCTCGACAGTGGTTTCCGCGCGCTCGCCGGCGACGACCCGGATGTCGGCGATGCTGACGTCGATCGTGGCCGAAATCGGCTCGGGGGTGGCGAAAACGGGCATGGCTGCGCCCTCCTGGGTGCTCGGATGGCGTCTCCGCAGGTCGGAGACGGGGGAGAAAAAGAGAGTTACTGAACCCAGCCGGTGTACTTCTCGCCGAAGACCGAACGGCGCTGGGCCGGGCCCTTGCCGGGGCCGAGCGCGGCGTTCGCGGCTCGCACGAGCCAGGCGTTGATCGAGAGCATCTCCCGGTTCGCCGCTTCCTCGACGCGCTGCTTGAGCGCTTCGGGCAGCCGGAGGTTGACCCGGGCGACGGCGCCGTCGTCGGCCTCCGGGGGCACCGGGGGCGGCTCCTGGGGCTGGGGTTCGGGGGCGGCCGGCAGCGAGACGGCGAATTCGGCTTCGCGGCGGCGCAGGCGCACCTCGACGGAGCCGGGTGCGAGGTCGCGGGTGATCTCGTCGGCCGCCGTGGAAAGGGCGTCGAGCAGGGTGAGCCGGATCGCCGATTCGAGCGGCGCGGTGAGCCGCTCGGCCAGTGCGACGGCTTCCTCACCCGCCGCTTCGGCGGCGACCGCGAGCTCCCGGCGGAGTTCGTCCACGAAGGGCGTCAGGTCCATGGCACAACTATGGCGCCACAGTGGTGCCACGACAACCCTGAAATGGCACCCTTAGGGGTTAAAAATAGCGTAAAGGCAGGTCAGGAGGGTTCGATGCGCTGCAGGAGCTCGTCCAGGAAGCCGCACGCCTCGGCGGCGGCCCGCTCCGCGTCGCGGTCGGCGATGGCGCGGGCGAGACCTTCGTGGCCGATCTCGGGCACGTGCTCCGCGCCCGGCGCGATGCTGGACGTCGCCGCGACGCTGGCCGTGATGACCTCGGTCAGCCCGCGGTAGAGCTCGGTGAGCAGCCGGTTGTGGCCGGCGCGGACGACGGTGCAGTGGAACTCCGCGTCCGTACGCGCGAAGTCTTCCCAGCGCCCGTCGCGCAGCTCGGCCTCGCGGCGCGACAGCAGCGCCCACAGCTCGGCGACCTCTTCCTCGGTCCGCTCGGCGGCGGCCAGGCGGGCGCCTTCGACTTCGAGGGTGCGCCGGACCTGCAGGACCTCGCGCAGTTCCGACCCGCACAGCCGCCGGATCGCGCCGGACACCTCGCTCGTGGCGCGCACGTACGTGCCGTCACCCTGCCGGACCTCCAGCAGTCCGGTGTGCGCGAGCGCGCGGACGGCTTCGCGGACGGTGTTGCGCCCGACGCCGAGCTGGTCGACGAGCTCGGCCTCGGTGGGGATGCGTTCGCCGATGGGCCATTCGCCCTGCGTGACCGCGGTCCGCAGCTGCTCGATGACCTGGTCGACGAGGCCTGCTCGCCGGGTGGTGGCCAGAGGCACAGGCTTATCCCTTCATCCAATCATCCTACGTATGCGATAGTAGCGGTCATGCGCGTCGAACACCGTGAATCCGGCCTCGAACCCGAACTGGACGGAGCCGTGGAGTTCCGGGCCCCCGGCGTGGTCGCCGCCGGCGCGCTGCTCGCGATCGCCGTGGTGCTCACCGCCCTCAACCTGCGCCCGGCCATCACCGGCGTCGGCCCCATGCTCGCGGAAATGCGCCAGGACCTGGGGACTTCCGGGGTCTGGGCCGGCGTGCTCACGACGTTGCCGACGCTCTGCTTCGCCGGCGCCGGGCTGGCCGCGCCGCTGCTCGCCCGCCGGGCCGGCATCGGCGCCGCCATCGCGATCGCGCTGGGCACGATCGCGGCAGGGCTCGTGCTGCGCGTGCTCGACGGCCCGGCCGTGGTCCTCGGCGGAACACTCGTGGCCACCGCCGGCATCGCCCTGATCAACGTGCTGATCCCGGTGGTCATCAAGGACTCCTTCCCGGCCCGCATCGGCGTCATGACCGGTGTCTACACCGCGGCCCTGCAGGGCGGCGGCGCGCTCGGGTCGGCGGTGACCCCGCAGCTCGGCGACGCGTTCGGCGGCTGGCGCCCGGCGCTGGGCAGCTGGGCGGTGGTGGCCGTCGTCGCGTTGCTGGCGTGGATTCTCGCAGCCCGCGGCACCGGCCGGGCACCGAGGCACGCCGACGCCGCCGCGGGCGGCCGGTCGCTGCTGCGCAACCGGCTGGCCTGGATCGTCACGGTCTTCTTCGGCCTGCAGGCGTTCTACGCCTACGCGGCGATGGGCTGGTTCCCGCAGGTGCTGATGGACGCGGGCGTGTCGCGCGACGACGCCGGGCTGCTGTTCGGCCTGGTCTCGCTGATCGCCGTGCCGATCAGCCTCTTCGTCGCGCCGATGGCCGCCCGGCAGCGCGGGCAGGGCCCCTGGATCGCCACCCTCGGCGTGTTCGGTTTCGCCGGCACCACCGGCCTGATGGTCGCCCCGGCGTGGTCGCCGCTGCTCTGGAGCCTGCTGATCGGACTCGGCATGAGCGTGTTCTCGCTGGCCCTGACCGTGATCGCGTTGCGGGCGCGCACCGGCGCGGACACCGCCCGGCTGTCCGGGATGGCACAGGGCTTCGGCTACCTGTTCGCCGCGCTCGGGCCGTTCCTCTTCGGTCTCCTGCACGACCTCGCGGGCGGCTGGACCGTGCCGCTGGCGATGCTGCTCGGCCTGCTCGTCGTGCAGGTGGTGTTCGGCGCGCTCGCCGGCCGCCGCCGGTTCGTCTGATTCTTAACTGTTAACACCTTTCGCCGGGGTCCGCGCCGCTTAAGATCGTTTGGTGGCCGAGCCGTCCCCTGACCTCGGGGCGTTGCTGCGCGAGGGCCCGTTCGACGCCGCCCTGCGCGCGGCGATCCGTGCCCGCGGGCTGAGCCTGGACCGGCTTCGCGAGCACCTGCGCGCTCGCGGCGTCTCGGTGACGACGGCGACGTTGAGCTACTGGCAGTCCGGCCGCAGCCGGCCGGAACGGCGGGACTCGGTGCGTGGGCTACGGCAGCTCGAAGCCGTGCTGGAAGTGCCGTCCGGTTCGCTCGTCGCGCTGCTCGGCCCGCCACGGGCGCGCCGGTCCGCCGCCGCGGCGATCGGCCGGTTCTGGCCGGACGGGCCGCGCATCGACGCCGCGGTGTCCGATGTGGACACCCGATGGGACGAGCGGCTGACCCGGCTCAGCCAGCACGACGTCGTTCTCGTCGGGGCCGGTCGCGAGGAACTGGAGATTCGGTCGCGGCAGGTGCTGCGGGCCGAGGCCGACGGCCCGGACCGCTGGGTGGTGATCCTGCACCTGGACGAGCACGACCGGCCCCTGCCGGAACTGCGCTCGCTGCGCGGCTGCCGCCCCGGCCGCAGCGTGCTGAAGCCCGAAGACGGCCTCCTCGTCGTCGAACTGCTCTTCGGCAGGCCCCTGGAACGCGGCGAAACGGTCATCACCGAGCACACGCTCGTGAACCGCGCGCCGCACCCGATCGCGACGAACTACGAACGCAAATTCCGCCTCCCGGTCCGCGAATACGTGCTCGAAATCCGCTTCTCGCCGGACGCGGTCCCGCTGGTCTGCCGCCGCTTCGCCGAACCCGGCGAAGAAACCGAAGTCGTTCCGGAAGCCGATGCGGTGCACGGGGTCGCGCTCAACTTCGGCCCCGGCCGGTACGGGTTCGAATGGGATTGGGCCGCCAGTTAACTGTTAAGGACTTCCGGATCTTCAACGCGGGGTTTCCGGCGGCTTACCGTCTGCGCACTTCCTTCGCCGAATCGAGGAGAAACCAATGCGCAGATTCGTTTCCGTCGTGGGTGTGGCCGCGATGGCCGCGCTCGGGCTGGGTTTCGCGCCCGCCGAAGCGGCGCCGGACCACCCGGACGCCGAGGTGGCGGGCGTCGCCGCGGCGTTCGGCCTGACCGCGGACCAGGCCCGGACGCAGCTGGCCGCCCAGGACCGGGCCCACCGGCTGGCGGCGACGCTGCCCGCGCCGGTCCGCGCGCAGGCCGCGGGACAGTGGTTCGACGCCGCCGCCGGGAAGCTGACCATCGCCGTCACCAGTCAGGCGGCGGCGGACGAGGCGCGTGCCGCGGGGGCAGCGGCTCGGGTGGTCGCCCGCAGCCAGGCCGATCTCGACCGCACCGACGCGGCCGTCCGCGCGCTGGTCGGCACCGGCGTACCCGGCGTCTACGGCTGGGGCATCGACGTCCGCGGCAACGAGGTCGGCGTGGACGTCGACCGGACGAAGAAGACCGCGGCGACCGAGAGTTTCCTTTCCCGCGTGCGGGAACTCGGGGTCCGGATCACCGAGACGAGTTCGTCGCCGCGGCAGCAGTCGGGCACGATCCAGACCGGGAACCCGTGGTGGCCGGGCGGCGAAAGCAACTGCTCGGTCGGCTTCCCGGTGACGGATTCGAGCGGTGCCAAGCACTTCCTGACCGCGGGGCACTGCACGAACGACCGCGACCAAGCCGCGTATGGCGCTTCGGGGCAGCAGAACCGGATCGGCACGTCGAACGTCGGCGGCACCCACAGCGTCAACGCGCGAGAGGGCGACATGGGTGTCGTGGCGGTGACGGAGGCCGGCTGGACCCTGTCGGCGTCGGTCAACACCTGGGGCCAGCCGGCGATCACGCTGACCGGCGCGGCCGAGGTGATGGTCGGCGACCGCGTCTGCCACTCCGGCAACACATCGCACTGGCAGTGCGGCGAAGTGAAGTACACGCACAAGTCCGTCGACTACGGCGGCGGACTGGTCATCGACGACCTCACCTGGACGACGGCGTGCTCCCTCGGCGGCGACTCCGGCGGCGGCTGGCTGCTCGGCAGCAAGGCCACCGGCCTGCACGACGGCGGCCCGTCGAAGTGCGTGGACAACCCGTCCGACGGCGACCTGTCCCTGTTCCAGCCGGTCGTCGAAGCGCTGGACAAGTGGCAGCTCAGCCTCGTGACCAGCGGGGGCACCACGCTGCCGGGAGCGCCCGCCAACCCGCGGGTCACCGGCACGACGGCCACCAGCGTTTCGCTGGCCTGGGACGCCTCCACCGGCGACGTGACCGCGTACGACGTCTACAACGGCTCCACGCTCGCCACGAGCGTCGCCGGGACTTCGGCGACCGTCACCGGGCTCTCGCCGGACACCGCGTACACGTTCACGGTCAAGGCACGAGACGCCGCCGGCAACGCGTCACCGGCCAGCGCCGCGGTTCCGGCACGGACCCAGGCGGGCGACGGCGGCGGCCGGACGCTGACCAACGACACCGACTACGCGATCCGCGACTACCAGCAGGTCTTCAGCCCGATCACGTCCACCCTGACCGGCCAGGTGGCGACCCCGCTGTCGGTCGCGGTGACCATCCGCCACACGTGCGCCGAAGACCTCGGCGTCACGCTGCTGGACCCGAAGGGCAAGGCGTACGCGCTCAAGTACAGCGGCGGCAGCACGTGCACGGCGTGGACCGGCGCCCGCACCTTCACCGTCCCGGCCGCTTCCCCGGCCGGCGGCCGCTGGCAGCTGCGCGTCACCGACTACGGCCCCGGCGACACCGGCACCCTCGACACCTGGTCCCTAACGCTGTAGCGACTCCCGCGGGCCGGGAGGTCACCCCTCCCGGCCCGCGGTGACTCAGTCCAGGGGCAGGTTGAGCAGCGCGTTCTCGATCAGCTCCGGCATCGCCGGGTGGATCCAGTACTGCCCGCGCGCCATGCTCCGCGCGTCCAGGCCGAAGCTCATCGCCTGGATCAGCGGCTGGATCACCGACGACGCCTGCGGGCCGATGACGTGCGCGCCGAGCAGCTGCCCGGTCGCCGGGTCGGCCAGGAGCTTCGCGAAGCCCGTGGTGTCTTCCATCGCCCAGCCGTACGCGATCCCGGCGTAGTCCTGCTTCGAAGTCACGAAGGAGACACCCTTTTCACGAGCCTTCCGCTCGGTGAGCCCGACGGAGGCGACCTGCGGGTGCGTGAACACCGCGTGCGGCACGAACCGGTGGTCGGCGGCGATCCGGTCGTCCGGGTGCGCCAGGTTGTGCTGCACCACGCGGGCTTCGTGGTTGGCGACGTGCTTCAGCTCGTGCGGCGACGAGAGATCGCCGAGCGCGTAGATGCCTTCGACCGCGGTCTCCTGGTAGTCGTCGACCACGACGTGCCCACTGTCCCTTGTGGTCACCCCGGTGGCGGCGACGTCGAGCAGGTCCGAGTTCGGCCGGCGGCCGGTCGCGACCAGCAGCACGCCGGCCTCGACGGTTTCGGCGCCCTGCGGTCCTTCGAGGTCCAGCGCGACGCCGTTGCCGGTCTTGCGCACCCGCACGGTCTTGCGGTCGAGGCGGACGTCGAACCGCTCGGCGGCCAGCTCGGTGAACCGCGCGCTGACGTCGTCGTCCTCCGAGCGCAGCAGCCGCCCGGACCGGTTGACCAGCGTGACGTGGACGCCGAACGAGGCGAAGACGTGCGCGAACTCGGCCGCGATGTACCCGCCGCCCAGGATGACGATGCGCTCGGGCAGCTCGTCGAGCCGCATCACGGTGTCGGAGGTGTGGTACTCGACGGTGTCGAGGCCGGGGATCTCCGGGATCACCGGCCGCCCGCCCGCGGCGAGCACGAACTTGTCCGCGGTCAGCACCTCGTCGGGGCGCCCGTCGGCGAAGCTGACGCGCAGTTCCTTGTGCCCGGTGAAGCGGGCGGTGCCGTCGTAGACGTCGACGTTCGCGTTGTCCTCGTGGCTGCGGCGGTACTCCGCGCCACCCGCGGCGATCGGGTCGATCCGGCCGAAGACCCGGTCGCGGATGTCGCGCCAGCGCACGCCCTTCAGTTCTTCGTCGACGCCGTACTTCGCGCTGTGCGAAGGCGTGTACGCGACGTCGGCGGCGTAGACGAACATCTTCGTGGGGATGCAGCCGACGTTGAGGCAGGTGCCCCCGAACGTGCCCTTCTCGACGATCGCCGTCTTCTTGCCCGCGAAATCCGGGCCGAGGATCGAGTTCCCCGATCCCGTCCCGACGATCACCAGGTCGTAGTGGGGCACTGCATCCTCCGCGGGGTCGGCTCCGAACGATTCACCCTAGCCAACCGGCGGTGGGAAGCGGGTGTTCCCCGATGTGCTTAACGTCGTATTACGTGCTCAGTGGCCGTTGCCGGTGAAGTGCATCCGGTCCTTCGGGCTGGACCACGCGCCACCCCAGCCCCAGCCGATCGCGGCGAACGCCCGCACGATCGCGTCGCCGGCCAGGACCATGCCCGGCCGCCGGTTCGCGCGGTCGACGTACGCCGAAGCCAGCTCGGGCAGCACGAGGTCGCCCTGGGTGTAGGGGTTGCAGAACGGGTTGACGTCCACGGCGAGCCCGTAGGCGTGCGCCGACCAGGACGTCTGCCCGCGCGCCGGGCGGCAGACGAACGCGCTGGTCGAGTTGCCGTCGCCGGTCGGCGGCACGGTCAGCTCGCCGGGGCTGGTCACGCGCATCTCTTCGAGCGGGAAGCGTGCCGCGAAGAGCTGCCCGAACACCTTGGTGATCCCGGCGGCGCCCTTAGCGTTGACCAGCATCTCGCCGGTGTGCGCGCGGCCGTCGAAGCCCCAGAAGGACATCGTCAGGTAGCGCAGGTCGGTCGCCTTGACGGGGCAGGCGGCCTGCCAGGTGCTGCGCGCGAGGACGTCGGCGGGCACCGCGCTGATCGTCGACGCGTACCGGCCGTCCGCCGGCGGCGGAAGGAGGTCTTTTGTCGGAAGTGCCCGGTTCACCAGTTCGGGTGGCGTCGGTTCGACCTCACCGAAGCCGTCGGGACGCCGGGGGAGTGGCCGGGCACCCACCTGCCAGGTGACGGCGGGCGCGCTCGACGCCGTCACCGGAGCCGTCGCCGGAGTCCTCGCCGGAACGGGTGTCGAAGGCACTGGTTGCGGCGTGGACGGCACTTCTTCGGCAGCGCACGACGTCAGCGCGAGGGCCAGTACCGCCCCGAAGACCGCCGCCGTCCGCCGCATCCGGCCAGCTTGACAGAGGCGGTCGCGGAGCGCGGAGTCCACCCGTTCCAGTGACACCGCTTTGGGCCCACTCCGATTAGGGTATTCAGCGCACGTTGTTCACGCACCGGAGTCGCCCGGGTGCCGAGCGCTTGTTCTTTGCCGTGTCTGATGAGGGGAACATCCCATGTCCGTGAAGTCCCGTCGATCCCTGCTGCTCGCGAGCGGCGCGCTCCTCGCCGTGGCCGCGGTGGCCGTCCCGGTCGTGGTCGGCACGGCGTCGGCGGACCCCGGATCCGGCAACCAGGCACGGATCGTCGGCGGCGACAAGGCATCGCTCGGCGACCACCCGTACGCGGTGTACCTGACCGACGGCAGCGGAAACCAGTTCTGCGGCGCGGTGATCGTCAGCTCCACGGCGGTCGCGACGGCGGCGCACTGCGCCAAGGCGGTCGCGAAGCAGGACGTCCGCGTGGTGGCGGGCCGCGAGGACAAGCGCACGGACGAGGGCCAGGTCCTCAGCGTCTCCAAGGTTTGGATCAGCAAGGGCTACAGCGACCCGACGCAGGGCGACGACGTCGCGGTCCTGACGGTCCGCGGCCAGCTCGACTACCGCCCGGCGAAGCTGCCGAGCAGCGGCGACGCGAGCCTGTACGCGGCAGGCACGAAGGCAACGGTGCTCGGCTGGGGCCGCACCGCCGACGGCGGCGCCCGCTCGGACTATCTGCGCAGCGTCGACGTCCCGCTGGTCTCCGACAGCGAGTGCGGCTCCGACTACAACGTCTACAACCAGAAGACGATGGTCTGCGCGGGCTACCCCGAAGGCGGCAAGGACGCCTGCCAGGGCGACTCCGGCGGCCCGCTCGTGGAAGGCGACACCCTGATCGGCATCGTGTCCTTCGGCGACGGCTGCGGCAAGGCGGGCAAGCCGGGCGTCTACACCCGCGTCTCGGCGTACACCGACGACATCGAAGCCCAGGCCAAGCCACGCACCCTCTTCCCCTGAGCGGCGTGGTAAGCAGGGGCATGCCGACCCTGCACGACGCGACCGGTCCCGAACTGACGGCCACCCAGCTCCACGACATCCTCCGCCTGCGCGTGGACGTCTTCGTGGTGGAGCAGAAAGCCGCGTACCCCGAGCTCGACGGCCGCGATTTGAAGCCCGACACCCGCCACCTCTGGTTCGCGGGTGAGGACGGGGTAGCGGCGTACCTGCGAGTGCTACTCGACCCCGGCGACATCCGCCGCATCGGCCGAGTGGTGACAGCGGCGAACGCCCGCGGCCAGGGCCTGGCGGCCCGGCTGATGGACGAGGCTTTGAAGGTCCCGGGCGAGTACGTTCTCGACGCCCAGACGTACGTCCAGGGTTTCTACGCCCGCTACGGCTTCGTCGCGGAAGGCGCGGAGTACACCGACGAAGACGGCATCCCGCACATCCGCATGCGCCGCCTCGCCCGCTGACCTGCCGCGAGAGCGCCCCCGCTGCCCAGCGGACCGCGGGCCTATACCGCGGATCGCAGGCCCCGGACCGGTGTTCGCAGTGGCCGTGGGCCCACCCCACGCCAGGCCGGGGGCCCGGAATGGTGCTTGCCCTGGCCGCGGGCCCACCCCGCGCCAGGCCGCAGGCCCGAAATCGTGCTTGCCCTGGCCGCGGGCCCACCGGCCGACCCGCTGCCGATCGCCCCGCCGCGTCAGACGGTCGCGCCCCGCGGTGCCGTCGCGGTGATCACCTTCACCGCGCGGTCCACATCGGCTTCCGTGAGGTCGGCCCGCGCGGTCAGCCGCAGCCGCGAGATGCCGTCCGGCACCGACGGCGGCCGGAAGCACCCGACGCGGATGCCCTGCTCCGCGCACGCAGCCGCCCACGCGACCGCGGTCTCGGCCGAAGGCGCCTGAACGGAAATGACGGCCGCGTCCGGCAGGCTCGCCTTCAACCCGGCCGCCTTCAACGACATCGCGAGGTTGCCCGCGTTCTCGACGACCTTCCCCGCCATCCCGGGCTCTTCCTTCAGCGCGTGCAACGCGGCCAGCGCGGCGGCGGCACTCGCCGGCGCCAGCGCGGTGTCGAAGATGAAGCTGCGCGCCGTGTCCACGAGGTGCTTGATCACGCGACGCGGCCCCAGCACCGCACCGCCCTGAGCGCCGAGCGACTTCGACAGCGTCAACGTCGTGACGACGTCGGGCGCCCCCGCGAGCCCGGCCGCGTGCACCGCGCCGCGGCCGCCGTCACCGAGGACGCCGAAGCCGTGCGCGTCGTCGACCAGCAGCGCCGCGCCGTGCTCGCGGCAGATGCCGGCCAGCTCGCCGAGCGGGGCGATGTCCCCGTCCACCGAGAACACCGAGTCGGTCACCACGAGCGCACGCGGCTTGCGCCGGGTCGAAAGCGCGTGCTTGATCGCCGACGGCGTCGAGTGCGCGACCGCGGCGACATCGGCGCGCGACAGCCGGCAGCCCTCGATCAGCGACGCGTGGATGTACTTGTCGGTGACGATCGCCGATTCGGCGCCGGAGAGCGCCGTCACCGCACCGAGGTTCGCGGTGAAGCCGGAGGAGAACACGAGCGCCGCCTGCACGCCGCAGAACCGGGCGAGCTCCAGCTCGAGCTCGGTGTGCAGCTCGGTCGATCCGGTGACGAGCCGGGACCCGGTCGCCCCCGCACCCCAGCGGAGCGCGGCGGCCGCGGCAGCCCCGGCCACACGCTTGTCGCGGGCCAGCCCGAGGTAGTCGTTCCCGGCCAGGTCCAGTTCGTCGGCCCGCGCGGGACGCGGCCGCAGCTGCCGCACGAGTCCCGCGGCCGCCCGCTTCTCCGCCTCGACGTCGAGCCAGTCGAAAACCTCATCGGGCGGGGGCGTCGGCGGCGTAGTCACGTCCCGCAGTCTCCCATCCGCGATCCGCGCGGTCGTGTGGCGGGCCCTGGAAACGCCGGAAGCCCCGGACCAGCGGTCCGGGGCTTCCAGAGTGGATCGATCAGCTGTCGTAGCCGCGACGCGGGCCACGGCTCGGGCGGCCGTAGCCACCGCCGTTGCCCGAGCGGGGCTGACGGCCGCGGCCGCCGAAGCCGCCGGGACGGCCTTCACGGTTGCCGGCGCCCTCACGGGAGCCCTGGTGGTACCCGCCGCGGTCGCCACCACGGTCACCACGGTCGGCGCTGTAGCCGCCGCGGTCGCCACCACGGTCACGGTCGCCGCGGTAGCCACCGCGACCCGAACCGCCGCCGAAGCCACGGTCGCCGCGGAAGCCGCCGCCGCCGCGACGCGGGTTCTCGCGCCGCCGCTCGATGACCGGCTCGCCGCTGGGCTGCTGGGCACCGGTGATGCGGGACAGCGCTTCGTCACCCGGGCGGACCATCGTGGACTCGGCGCGGACGCCGGCCCGGTCGGTCATCCGCTTGACCATGCGCCGCTGGTCGTTGGTGACCAGCGTGACGACGACACCGGACGCTCCGGCGCGCGCCGTGCGGCCCGCGCGGTGGAGGTAGTCCTTGTGGTCGGCCGCCGGGTCGACGTGCAGCACCAGCGAGATGTCGTCGACGTGGATGCCGCGCGCCGCGACGTCCGTGGCGACGAGCACCGGCGAGTGGCCTTCCTTGAAGTCGGCGAGGACGCGGTTGCGCTGCCCCTGCGTCTTGCCGCCGTGCAGGGCCTGCGCGTTCACGCCCTGCTCGCGCAGGCGCTCGGTGAGGCGGTCGACGTGGTGCTTGGTCCGCACGAACATGATCGTGCGGCCCTCGCGGGCACCGATCTGCGTGATGATGTCCTGCTTGTCCTGGTGCGACACCTGGAGCACGTGGTGGTCCATGGTGTCGACGCTCGCGGTCGACGGCGCGACCGAGTGCGTGACCGGGTCGGTCAGGTACTGGCGGACCAGGCGGTTGACGTCACCGTCGAGCGTCGCCGAGAACAGCAGCCGCTGCCCGCCCGGAGGGGTGAGGTCCATGATCTCGCGGACCTGCGGCATGAAGCCCATGTCCGCCATCTGGTCGGCCTCGTCGAGGGCGATGAAGTTGCAGTCACCCAGGTGCGCGGTGCCCTGCCGGACGTGGTCCGACAGCCGGCCCGGGGTGGCGATCAGCAGGTCGACGCCGCGGGAGAGCGCGTCGGCCTGGCGGGCGAAGGCCATGCCGCCGACGGCCGTGCGGCACCACAGGCCGAGGGACTTGGCCAGCGGGGTCAGCGAGTCGGCGACCTGCATCGCCAGCTCGCGGGTCGGGACCAGGATCAGCGCGCGGGGGCGCTTCGGGCGGGCCTTGCCGCCGTCGAGCCGGGCCAGCATGGCCAGGCCGAAGGCGAGGGTCTTGCCGGAGCCGGTCTGGGCGCGGCCCAGCACATCGCGGCCGGCGAGCGCGTCCGGGATGGTCGCGGACTGGATCGGGAAGGGGCTGTTGATGCCCGCGTCGGCCAGCGCGCGGAGCAGCGGCTCCGGCAGGCCCAGCTGGGCGAAGGTCTTGGTGGCCACGGTCTCGACAGCGTCGTCGCGCAGCATGTCCCCACCGGCCTGGCGCTGACGCGGCCGGCGGTCGGGACGGTCCGCGTGCGCGGACGTGGAAGGACCAGAGTTGAACGTGACTGTCACAAATGCCTCTCGGACGTGGTTCGTCACAAGGAGGCCCGGGCTCCCCGCGCGCAGGCAGGGCAAGATGGTGTGCGGTGGGCGTTCACAGGGACGGACCCCGGCACACTGTGTCTTGTCGCTATCCGACACTGCGCGCCGCTGTTTGGGATTACGGTAAAATTGCGGATCACCGCGAGCCATTCGGTGGCTCTGGAGGCGACGGACACCAACTCATCCACGCCGCCGGTTGCGGTCACTACATACTGTACCCGAGGTGGAGCGGGGACTACGCATCGAGGTCACCGGTTGTGGGCGGCGTCGCAGACGTGTTCCGCGACACAGCCGCGACGCCGCCCCGCGTTCACCCGAGCCCGGCCGCGGTCACGAGTTCCGCCAGCAGCTCGTCGGTGTTCGTCACGTGCTCGCCCAGCCCGCGTCCGTGGAACCAGCCTGCCAGGTTGCGCACGTCCCTGGCCAGGAACTCGGCGCCGCCGGGGTTGGCCACGACGTCGACGACCTGCGGCAGGTCGATCACCATCAACCGGCCCCGGTGCACGAGCAGGTTGTACGCAGAGAGGTCGCCGTGCGCGAGCCCCTCGGCGGCGAGCAGTTCGAGCGCCGCGGTGGCCTGGAACCAGAGGTCCTTCAGCTCGCCGGCGTCGGGGCGCACCTGGGCCAGCCGCGGCGCCGCTGTCCCGTCCTCCTCCCCGAGGAATTCGAGGAGCAGCTCGGTCCCGTTGCGCTGAACCGGGTAGGGCACCGGTGCTCCGAGCGTCCACAAGCGACTCAGCGCGGCGAACTCCGCGACGGCCCACTGTTCGGCGATGAGGTTGCGGCCGAACGCCGTGCGGTGCTCGATCGCGCGCATCTCGCGGGAGCGGCGCATCCGCCGTCCTTCGAGATATCCCGCGTCGCGGTGGAACAGCTTGTGTTCGTCGCTGCGGTAGCGCTTCGCGGCGAGCAGCGTGCCGTCGGAGCCGGGCAGGCCGCGCCGCAGCAGGTGGACGTCGGCCTCCTTACCGGTCTTCAGCACCCCGAGGTCGGTGTCGACCGCGGCGAGCTCGGTCACGACCCAGTCCGGCCGGGGCCGCGGGCCGTGTTCGGCGTCGTCCCACGTGGACCAGCGATCGGCCCCGTCGGGCAGCTGGTTTTCGGTGTAGGCGTCGTCTCGGAGCTTGGCGAGCCGGACGCGCTCGCCTTCGGTGAGCCGCCCGCTGCGGGTGGGCTCGGGATCGTCGAACCGCCCTTGCCGGCGCGAACGCGCTGTGCGACGGCGGGAAGGCTGGTCGTCGAAACTGTCGAAATCTTCGAAGTCGTGCTGGCGCACTGGTGGGTTTCTCCTCGATCAGGGATGCCCCACCGGGCGCGTGGTCAGCTCCGAGGGGCAGGTGGGCAAGGGCGCGAAAGGGCCCGGACATCCATCACGACAGGCACCTCCCCGCTCTCGCACACCGGCTCCCTGCCGGACCCGTTCAGCTTGCCGGACCGGTCGCGGGCCGCGCAACCGAATAGCGCGAACGGTCCATTCGTGACGTTTCCTTGAATTCCGCTCGCCGCCGTGGCCACGATGAACCGGCAGGCAGAACAGAGGAGGAGCGGATGGACGCGTACGACGTGGTGATCGTCGGCGGCGGGCACAACGGCCTGGTCGCGGCCGCTTACCTGGCGCAGGCGGGCCGGTCGGTGCTCGTGCTCGAACGACGGGGTGAGACCGGTGGCGCCGCCGTCTCGTTCCGCGCGTTCGAGGGCGTGGACGTCCGGCTTTCGCGCTACTCGTACCTGGTCAGCCTGCTGCCGAAGAAGATCGTGGCCGACCTCGGCCTCGACGTGGAGCTGCGACGGCGCCGGATGTCGTCGTACACCCCGTCGGGCGGCTCCGGTCTTCTTGTCGACACGGGCGACGACGGCCGGACGGCGGCGTCGTTCCGTGCGCTCACCGGGTCCACATCGGACTTCGCGGCTTGGCAGGAGTTCTACGAGCTGACCGGGCGCGTCGCCGGGCGCGCGTTCGGGACGCTCACCGAACCACTGCTGTCCGAAGTGGACTTCCGCGCGCGGATCGGTGACGACCGGGCGTGGTCCTTGCTGTTCGAACGGCCGATCGGCGAAGCGCTCACGTCGTGGTTCGGTGACGACACCGTGCGCGGCGTGGTGCTCACCGACGCGCTGATCGGCACGTTCGCCCCGGCGGACGGCGAGGACCTGCGGCAGAACCGGTGCCTGCTCTACCACGTGATCGGAAACGGCACCGGCGACTGGGACGTCCCGGTCGGCGGCATGGGCTCGGTCACCGGTGCGCTCGCGACGGCCGCGGCCGCCGCGGGCGCGCGCCTGGTGACCGGCGCGGAGGTGCTCTCGGTGGATCCCGGCGGCGAGGTGCGTTACCGGCGTGACGACGCCGAGCACGTCGCGGTCGGAGGGCACGTCCTGGCCAATGTCGCGCCGTCCACGCTGGCGAGGCTGCTGGGCGAGGAGCCGCCGAGCCGGCCGGAAGGCGCGCAGCTGAAGGTGAACATGGTGCTCTCGCGGTTGCCGAGGCTGCGTGACCCGGACGTCGATCCGGCCGAAGCGTTCGGGGGCACCTTCCACGTCAACGAAACCTTCACCCAGCTGGAGGCGGCGTATCGCGAGGCGGCAGCGGGCCGGATCCCCACGCTGCCGCCGTGCGAGATCTACTGCCACTCGTTGACGGATCCTTCGATCCTCGGCCCGGCCGAACGCTCGGCCGGCACGCACACCCTCACCCTGTTCGGCCTGCACATGCCGGCGCGGCTCTTCGAGGGGCGCAACGAAGAGGCGCGGGAAGCGGCGTTGCGCGCGACGCTCGCTTCCCTCGACAGCGTGCTGGCCGAGCCGATCGAGGACTGCCTGCTGTCCACGCCGGACGGAAAACCCTGTGTGGAAGCCAAAACCCCGCTGGACCTGGAAGCCGAGCTGGGCTTGCCAGCGGGGCACATCTTCCACCGGGACCTTTCCTGGCCGTTCGCCGAGGATCCGGCCCAGGCCGGCCGCTGGGGCGTGGAGACACCGCACGAACGCGTTCTGCTGTGCGGCGCGGGAGCCGTGAGAGGAGGTGGTGTGAGCGGCATTCCCGGCCACAACGCGGCCATGGCGGTGCTCGGCGTCCGGTGATCCGGGTCAGGCGTCGTGTTCGGTGCACAGACACGCGACGCCTGGCTCGATCCACTCGCGGCCGGCCCAGTCCGGATGCCGTTCGACGAGCAGCGACCGGACCTCGGCGATGACCTCGTCCACGCCCATCGCCGAGTCCCGTCGCCGCCAGGTCTCGTCCCGCAGTTCCCGCAGGTAGTCGCGGACGTCGGTGAGTACGGCACCGCCACCGACCTCTCCGTGCCCGGGAACCACCACCCGGTGCCCGGCGGCGGCCAGCCGGTCCAGGACGGCCAGCCAGCCCACGCCCGAGACGTCGGCGTCGTGCGGCGGGAACCACGGGAAGATCGCGAACTGCCCGGTCTCGGCGAGGTCGCCGGTGAACAGGACACCGGCGTCCGGCACCTCGACGACCTGGTCGCCCTTGGTGTGGCCGCGCCCGGTGGGGCGCAGCCGGACGGTCCGGCCGCCGAGGTCGAGGTCGTACCCGTCGTCGTAGACGAGATCGGGCGCCGGCACCCGGACACCGTCGAGACGGCGGGCGACGACCTCGCCGAGGTCCCGGAACATCTCCAGGTAGCCCGGGCCCTTGGTCGTCAGGTCGCCGGCCTGGGCGCGGTTGACCACGTAGGTGGCCTCGCCGGCGAACACCTGGGCGCCGAAAGCGTGCTCGGGGTGAAAGTGGGTCGTGGTCAGGTACAGGCGGCGGCCCTTCGCCACTTCCGTCGCGAAGGCGAGCACCTGCTCGGCGTTGGCGGTGCCGATGCCGGTGTCGACGACGAGCACGGCTTCCGAGCCGCCGACGACGCCGATGTTGGGCACCAGGTCGACCCGGCGGTTGGGGATCACCAGCAGGTCCGGGGCGATCTCCTCGGCGCCTTCGACGCGCACGGCGGGATCGGTCAGTTCGGTCATGCCCCGATTCCACCGCCGTCCGGGCACGGGCGTCCAAGACCGGTTCGGTGGTGCCGATACCGGGTGGCTATCGTCGCCGGTCATGGAGCTGCGCACGCTGCGGTACTTCGTGGCCGTCGCCGAAGAACTCCACTTCGGCCGCGCCGCCGCGCGGCTGCACATGAGCCAGCCGCCGCTGAGCCGGGCGATCAAGCAGCTGGAGAGCGACGTCGGTGCCGTGCTGTTGCTGCGCTCCGCCACGGGAGTCACGCTCACCCCCGCCGGAGCGGCGCTGCTGGCGGAAGCTCGATCCTTGCTCGACCAGGCCGACCGGGCCCGCGTGCGCGTGGCCGCGGCGGCGGGCGAAGCGGTCCTCACCGTCGGCATCCTCGGCGACAGCACCGACCCGAACGCGCTCCGGCTCGCCGACGCGTACCGGCAGCGGCACCCCGGCGTCGAGGTCCGCGTCCGCGACACCGACCTGACCGACCCGACCTGCGGGCTGCGCACGGGCCTGGTCGACGTGGCGCTGACCCGCGGGCCGTTCGACGAGACCGGCCTGGCGGTGCACGAACTGCGCACCGACCCGGTGGGTGCGGTGCTGCGCGCCGACGACCCCCTGGCCACCCGCGAGCAGCTCGACCTCGCGGACCTGGCCGGCCGCCGCTGGTTCCGGTTCCCCGACGGCACCGACCCGCGGTGGCAGTCGTACTGGCACGGTGGCGAACCCCGGGAGGGCCCGGTGGTGCGCGCGGTCCAGGAATGCCTGCAGGCGGTTCTCTGGAACGGCACCGTCGGCTTGACCCCGCTCGGTCACCAGCCACCCGGCGACCTGGTCGTGGTGCCCTTGCCCGCGATGCCGCCGAGCCCGGTGGTCGTGGTGTGGCAGAAGGGCGACACGAACCCGCTGGTCCGCTCGTTCGCCCACATCGCGAGGGCCGCGTACCGCGCCTGATCAGGTCTAGACCACCGGTGCGCGGCGCACGTCGTAGAGGTCCCAGTCCAGCTGCCAGAACGCGTCGATGCCGTGCTCGCGGATGAACTTGCGCTCGGTGTCGTGCACCGGGTAGCAGCCGGCGATGCTGATCGGCGCGCCGCCGACGTCGATCAGCGTGTACTGGTGCGCGTCGAGCCCCGCGGGTGCCGAGACCGCGAACGCCGTCATGGCGGACTCCTCGGCGATCGGCTGCCCGAAGTCGATCGTGTCGCCGTAGACGAACGGGCAGGTGCCGCGCAGCTGCTCGGCCAGGTAGCCGATGGCCAGGGCCCACGTCGGGTCGTCGGAGCGGACGCTGATCCACAGCTCCGGTCTCATGCCGTGCCACTCCGGGTGCTCGGCCAGCGAAAGCCCGTAGGTCGCGCCGGTGAGGTAGCGCGGTTCCGGCTCGTCCACGTAGACGAACGCGATGACGTCGTCGAGCCCGTCGTGGGTCGACGGGATCGGCTGCAGGCGGGGTTCGCTGGTCCCGGTCAGGGTGTCGAGATGGGCGACATACCGCTCGGCACGGCTCGGCATGGCGCGCAGCATACGACTGACCGGGATGTGGCGCGGGGCAATCCCGCTGGCCCGGGCGCGGCACGTTCGGGCAGGGTGGGAAGCATGCGAGTGCTCGTGATCGGCAGCGGAATCGGCGGTGCGGCGACGGCTTGGCACCTGGCGCGCCGCGGCGTGGAAGTGGTCGTGGCGGACGCGGCGTGGCCGGGGACGGCGACCGAGGCCGGCGCCGGGATCGTCAGCCCGTGGACGTCGCAGCGGGAAGACGCGGTGTACCCGCTCGCCTCGGCCGCCGGCCGGTACTACCGCGAATTCTCGGCGGAGCTCGAGGGCTCGTCGTTCGAGGTCGTCGGCGGGATGATCGTGTCGGCCGACGAGGCCGAGCTGGCGGCGGCGCAGGAACGGCTGAGCAAGCGGTCGGCGGACGCGCCGGAGATCGGCGAGGTCCGCCGGCTCGACCCGGCGCAGGCCCGCGAGCTCTTCCCGGCACTGGCGCCGGGACTCGGTGCGGTGCACCTGACCGGCGCCGGCCGTGTCGACGGGCACGAGCTGCGCCGCGCGCTCCTGCACGACGCCGAGCGCCGGGGCGCGAAGTTCGTCGAGGGCGAGGTCGCGTTCCGCGCCGACGGCACGGTCGCGGGTGAAGCGGGACCGCTGGAAGCGGACAGCGTCGTGGTCGCGGCCGGCGCGTGGAGCCGGGAACTGCTGGCACCGCTGGGCATCGACCTGCCGGTGACGCCGCACCGCGGTCAGATCAGCCACTTCGACCTGCCGGGCACGGACACGGCGGCGTGGCCGGTGGTGCTGCCGCGCACCAGCCACTACCTCCTCGCGTTCGGCGGTGGCCGGGTCGTCGCAGGCGCGACGCGCGAGGCGGAGTCGGGCTTCGACTACCGCGTCACGGCCGCCGGGCAGCGCGAGGTGCTGGACAACGCGCTGGCGGTCGCGCCCGGCCTCGCGGACGCGACACTGGCCGAGACCCGGGTCGGCTTCCGGCCGGGCACGCCGGACGGCCTGCCGATCCTCGGCCTGCTGCGTCCCGGACTGGCCGTGTCGACGGGCTTCGGCGCGGGCGGCCTGACGAACGCGCCGTTCGCGGGCAAGCTCGTCGCGGCGCTGGCGGTGGGGGAGGACCCGGGCTTCGACCTGAGTCCGTTCGCCCCGGACCGCTTCTGAACCGCCACCTCGCCGCGCTGGTGACGCGCCACTACCGGCGGCTGGGGTGGCCCGTCAGCCTTCGGTGACCAGCTCCAGCGCGTGGTCGCCCGTGCGCTCGACCACCAGGCCCGCCTTCGTGATCACCTTCACCAGCTGGTCCACAGTGGACGGTTCGGCGCGGGTCGCGGCCAGCACGTGGGCGAGGCGGCCTTTGTACGCCTTGTTGAAGTGGCTGACCGTCACGCGTTCGCCGCGGGCGTTTTCGGTGACCACGCGGACCGTCACCGCGTCCGGGCGGAGCTTCGCGAAGGCCGAGTACGTGCCTGAACGGAGATCCACGACCAAGCCCTCGACCGCCTGCAGCACCGGCTCGAGGACGGGCTTCCACAGGCCGCGGACGGTGCCGAGGGCGGGCAGGGAGTTGCCGCCCGACAGGCGGTACGCGGGGATCGGGTCGGTGGCCGAGACGACGCCGAACAGCGAGGACGTCACCGCCAGGCGGCGGTGGGCTTTCTCGAGGCCGGCTTTCGTGAAGCTCTTCACGTCGAGGGCGTCGTAGAGGACACCCGTGTAGCGGCGCAGGGCCGGCATCGTCGGGGACGTCCAGAGCTCGGCGTTGCGCGCGACCTCCCCGGCCTGGCGCTCGGTGAGGCCCAGGGCCGCGATGCTGGCCGGGACGTCGGCGGCCAGCTCGACCAGCGCGTCCGCGAGCTTCGCGCGCGCCGGGTTCAGCTCGGGGAACGACAGCGCGCTCAGCTCGAGCGGGCCGCCGCGGCCGCCGTCGGCTTTGGTCTCTGAAGGGGGGAGGAGCACCAGCACGTGCCGAGCGTAAATCGGGGTGCGCGGGCGCCGCCGCCCGGCCTAGCCTCCCGGCATGGACCTGACCTGGCGCCCGTTGACGTTCGCCGACGTACCGGCCCTGACCCGCCTGTACGCGGCGGCCGAGGAAACCGACCGGACGGGTGAGCACTTCAGCGAGGAAGACCTCCGCGAAGAGCTGGCAGGTCCCAGCATCGACCTGGCCCGCGCCACGATCGGCGCCTGGGCGGGCGACCGGCTGGTCGGGTACGGCCTGATCCGCCGCCGGGACGCCGCCGAGCCCGTGCACATGATCCGGCTGCAGTCGATCGTGCACCCGGACCACCGCGACGACGTCCTCGGCGCTCACCTGGCCGGGTGGTTCTCGCGGACGAGCCGCGAGGTCCACGAGCGTGCCTTCCCGGGCGCGCCGCTGGAACTGCACTACGGCCTCCACGAGAACGAGCGCTGGATCGCCGGAGTGCTGGCCGGGGCGGGCTACCGGCATCTCCGGACGATGGTGACCATGCGCGTCGGCCTGGCGGAGCTGCCGCCGCAGCCGGCGCTGCCGGACGGCTTCGAGGCGGTGCCGTTCGGGTTCGAGCAGGACCGCGCCGTCCTCGATGCCCGCAACGATACCTTCGCCGACCACTGGGGCAGCACGCTCTACGAGCCGGAGGCGTGGCGGCACCTGGTCACCGGCTCGAAGGACTTCCGGCCGGACCTGTCGTTCCTCGTCCTCGACGGGGAAAAGGTCCTAGCGTTCGTGCTGAGCCACTTCTACGCGTCCGAAGCCGCGGCGACGGGCATTCGCGAGCTGCACGCCACCTGGGTCGGGACGCGCGAGGTGCTGCGCGGGCGCGGGGTCGCCTCGGGCCTGCTGGGCCACACGCTCCGGGCCGCGAAGGCCGCGGGGTTCGACCGGTCGGCCCTGAACGTCGACGTCGACAACGCGCACCGGGCGCTCGGTGTCTACGAGCGGTGCGGGTACCGCGTCGACGACGAATGGCACGTGTACGTGCTCAGTGCTCCACGAGGTTGAGCAGCTCCTCGCCCCGCACGTACCGCCTCAGCTGCTCGGCCGCCAGCTTCTTCGCGCGCGGGTAGAACGACGCCGACCCGCCCGCGATGTGCGGGGTGATGACCACGCCCGGCGCCGTCCACAGTGGATGGCCGGCGGGCAGGGGTTCCGGATCCGTGACGTCGAGGCCCGCGCGCAGCCGTCCGGCGCGGGTCTCCGCCACCAGTGCCTCGGTGTCGATCGCCGTGCCGCGGCCGACGTTCACCACCAGGGCATCGTCCGGGAGTGCCGCCAGCTCCGCGCGGCCGATGAGCCCCCGGGTTGCCGGGGTGTCCGGCAGGATCAGCACCACGATGTCGGCGCCGGGCAGCAGCTCCGGCAGCTCGGCGACGCCGTGGACGTCCTGCTCCGGACGCGGGCGGCTCGCCACCCTCGTCACGACCGCCTCCGCCGCGACGAGCTGGCGCTCGATCGCCTGCCCGATCGAGCCGTGGCCGACCAGGAGCACGCGGCTGTCGGCCAGTGAGCGTGTGTGCTCGCGCACCCACTCGCCCCGCGTCTGCTGGGCGAACCATCGGGGCAGGTCCCGCTGCGCCGCGTGGATCAGGGCGAGGGTGTGCTCGGCGACGCTCAGGTCGTGCAGCCCCCGCCCGTTCGCCAGGCGGACGCCGTCCGGCAGCAGCGGGAGCAGTGCCTCGACCCCGGCCGAGAGCGCCTGCACCACCCGCAACGCGGGCAGTTCCTTGATCAGCTTCGGCGGCTCCGGGCCGCGGTCGTAGGGGAGCACGTAGAACTCGACGTCGTCGAGGCCGCCCGGAACGGCTTCGCGGCCGTCGTAATACGCGACCTCGACCCCCTCCGGCACCTCGATGTCGGTCCAGGGCAGCAGTACGCGAGCGCTCATGCCGCCTTTCTACCCGGCGCCCGAGCTCAGTGCTCGCCTCCTGAAACGCAGAACTCGTTGCCCTCCGGATCGGCCAGCACCGTCCAGGTCAGGCCCGGTACCCGGTGCACCGCGAGCTCCTTCGCACCCAGCCCGACCAGGCGTTTCACCTCGGCCTCGCGGTCGTCGCCGCGGAAGTCGACGTGGACCCGGTTCTTGCCCGCTCTCGGCTCCGGTACCCGCTGCAGCGCCAGCGGGAGGCCGCCGCCGGCGGGCGCGAGGATGAGGAACTCGCCTTCGTAGTCCTGCGTGACCGTCGTCTCGAGCGCCGCCGTCCAGAACTCCGCCAGACCTCGGGGGTCCGCGCAGTCGATCGTGATCATGCCCATGTGGATCGCCATGCCCCGAAGCTAGCGACGACCCCCGACAAAAACGGGCCGCCGAGTAACCCGTTGGAGTCACGGCGGGGCGAGTGACTACCCTGAGCGGGACTTTCACACCCGCCCGGCGCAGGGAGCCCCGCAGTGATCACCAGGACTTCGTCGTTGTTCCTTCGCACGTTGCGCGAGGATCCGGCGGACGCCGAGGTACCGAGCCACCGGCTCCTGGTACGCGCCGGCTACGTCCGCCGGGTCGCCCCGGGCGGGTACTCCTGGCTGCCGCTGGGCTTGCGCGTGCTGCGCCGCGTCGAGAACGTCGTGCGCGACGAGATGAACGCCATCGGCGCGCAGGAGATCCAGTTCCCCGCACTGCTGCCGAAGGAGCCCTACGAGGCCACCGGCCGCTGGACCGAATACGGCGACAGCCTCTTCCGCCTCAAGGACCGCAAGGGCGCCGACTACCTGCTCGGCCCGACGCACGAAGAGCTCTTCACGTTGACGGTGAAGGGCGAGTACAGCTCGTACCGCGACTACCCGGTCACGCTGTACCAGATCCAGACGAAGTACCGCGACGAAGCGCGTCCCCGCGCCGGCATCCTGCGCGGCCGCGAATTCGTCATGAAGGACTCCTACTCCTTCGACCTCGACGACGAGGGCCTGGAGCGCTCCTACCAGGCGCACCGCGACGCCTACACGAAGCTGTTCGACCGGCTCGGCCTCGAGTACGTCGTCGTGAAGGCGACGTCGGGCGCGATGGGCGGTTCGGCGTCCGAGGAGTTCCTCGCGGTCGCCGAGACGGGGGAGGACACCTACGTCCGCAGCACGGACTCGGGTTACGCGGCGAACGTCGAAGCCGTCGTCACGCCCGCGCCGCCCGCGCAGCCGATCGAGGGCCGTCCCGACGCGCAGGTGCACCACACGCCGAACACGCCGACCATCGAGTCGCTGGTCACCTTCCTCAACAACGCGGACCTGGGCCGGACGTTCACCGCGGCGGACACGCTGAAGAACGTGATGCTCAAGACGCGTCAGCCGGGCGCGAAGGAGTGGGAGCTGGTCTGCGTCGCGGTCCCCGGTGACCGCGAAGTGGACATGAAGCGCCTCGAAGCGTCGCTGGAGCCCGCCGAGGTCGCGCTGCTCGAAGAAGCCGACTTCGCGAAGAACCCGTTCCTGGTCAAGGGCTACATCGGCCCGAAGGCGCTGCAGGACAACGGCGTGCGCTACCTCGCCGACCCGCGGATCGTCCCCGGGACCGCCTGGGTGACCGGGGCCGACAAGGTCGACCACCACGTCGTCGACCTGCTGGCCGGGCGCGACTTCACCCCCGACGGCACGATCGAAGCCGCTGAGGTTCGCGAGGGCGACGCGTCGCCGGACGGCCAGGGCACCCTGGTCGCCGCGCGCGGCATCGAGATCGGGCACATCTTCCAGCTCGGCCGCAAGTACGCGGACGCCTTCGAGCTGGACGCGCTCGGCCCGGACTCCAAGCCGATCCGGATCACGATGGGTTCGTACGGCGTCGGCGTCTCGCGGCTGGTCGGCGTGCTCGCCGAGCAGAACCACGACGACCTCGGCCTGATCTGGCCGCGCGAGGTCTCGCCGTTCGACGTGCACATCGTCATCGCGGGCAAGGACGACGCGGTGCGCGCCGGCGCCGAGAAGATCGCCGCCGAGCTGGACAACGCCGGTCTGGAGATCATCCTCGACGACCGCAAGGCGACGCCCGGAGTCAAGTTCGCCGACGCCGAGCTGGTCGGCGTGCCGACCATCCTGGTGGTCGGGCGCGGCCTGGCCAACGGCGTCGTCGAGGTCAAGGACCGGCGCTCCGGTGAGCGTGAAGAGATCGCGGTCGACGCCGTCACCGAGCACCTGGTCAAGCTCGTCCGGTCCTGATGGCCCGGTTCCGCCGGCGGCCCGAAGACGAGACGCCGGGGTACGAGGACAACGCGGCGCTCCGCGGGTTCGGCGGTTACGAACCCGCGGACGCGCCGGACCTCCGGCGTGCGCGGCCGAAGCGGATCCGTCCGGCCGCGAAGCCGCTGAAGTGGCGAAAGGCGCCGTGGTTCGGGCTGGTGTTCATCGCGCTGGTCGCCGGGGTGCTGAACGCGCTGGGTGTCGGCAAGCCGCGCGAGTCGTCCTCGGCGCCCACGCCGCGTTCGCCAGTGGTGGTGACTCCGTCGCCGCGGGCGGCGGTCCCGCCGGTGGTCACCGGCTGGCGGTCGGTGGCGGGCCGGGACGGTTCGTACGCCTACGACGTGCCGCCGAACTGGGTGCCCGAACCCGGCACGCTGCACGGCTGGGAGAAGACCGGCACGGCGCCGGGCATGCGCCTGATCACGAGCGCGTTCCTGGGCGAGGACTTCTGCCGCGACAGTGACCTCGGCGGCGCGGGCGTGACCACGGAACCGCTGGCCGACCTCGACGCGGCGGCGCGCAAGGCCGTCACCGACCTCGGCGTCAGCGCGTTCAGCCCGGACGGCGGCCCGCTCGCCGCGGTGACCGCCGACGCCGGCACCGACGCGCAGCTCACCAAGGCCGACGGGACGAAAGCGCCGGCGCGGATCGTGGTCGCGGAAGTCGTCCCCACCGAAACGGGGGAGTGCGCGGCCAAGCACGCCCTGGTGGCGGCGATGGCGTTCGGCGGCAACGCGGGGACGGCCGGAGTCGTGGTCGCCTACGCGGACAGCGATCGGGGCGGCCCTTCGGTGCGCGACGACCTGGTCGGGATCGTGCGGAGCTACCGGTTCGTGCCGGCGGCGGACCGCGGCACGACGACTCCGCCGCCGACCACCTACCGCTAGGCGCCCGGATTCGGCAGGCTGCCCGCATGGGTGGTGACGCGGACAGACGGCTCGCACGGATCCGGATCGGCGCGTTCGCGGTGCTGGGCGCCGCGGGGGTCCTGCTCCTCTTCGGGCCGTTGCTGGCCGGCGCCTGGAGCTGGCTCGTGCAACCGCGGGATCCGGACTGGTGGGGTGCCACCGGGCAGTGGGCCGGCGGGATCGGCACCCTCGGCGCCGTCGTCGTCGCGCTGTGGATCGCCATCCGGGACGGGCGGCTCGCGCAGGCCGACCGGCAGCGGCGAGAGTTGCGTGAGCGGCAGGAACAGGCCGGGAAGGTCACCGCGTGGACCGAGGCGGGCGAGGACGACGGCACCGTGTTCATGGTCGTCGCCAACGCCAATGCCGAAGCGATCCACCACGTCGTCGTCTCGTTCGATCTCGTGCTGAGCCTGCCGATGACCGGGTCCACGCTGCACCGCGGCCCGGTCATCGAAGACGACGAGTACCTCTACGCCGTGCTGCCGCCGGGGAAGTGGCGGATGCCCGTCCGCTGGACGGGCACCGACGCCACGCCGGGGGTGATGCTCGCGTTCAGCGACTCCCGCGACGGGCACTGGCTCCGGCTGACCGACGGCAGGCTGATCGAAAAGGACCAGAACGTCGTCAGCCGCCGGAAGATCCGCTTCCCCCAGCGGATCAGCGTGCCCGAGAGCTACTGACCAGCTTCGCCAGCTGCCGCAGCCGCACGTCCGGCAGGTACGCCCGGCTCAGCGCCAGCCCGATCCGGGGCAGGTCGGCTTCGTCGCGGAACGCCAGGTACAGCGGGACGTGCCGCGGCTGGAACTTCGCCTTGAACGCGTGCAGCGACCGGAACCCGTAGTACGGCTCCATCACGCGGCCCAGCGACTCCAGCACCCGGTCCACCGGCCGCGCCGGGCCGGAGCCGCTGCGGGCCAGCGGCGCGCCCGAAAGCGAGACGAACCGCGCGCCTTCTTCCCGGAACGCCACGCAGGCCGACGCGATGAGGAACTCCATCACCGGGCGGAAGCCGTGCGCGCTGCGGCGCATGACGTCGAGCGTCCAGCCGCCGATCTTGCCCGCGCCCGTGTGGACCGGGAGCCACGACGTCACGCCGTGGACGGTGCCCTCCGCGTCGACCGCGAGGCCGACCCGGGTGGCGGGGTCCATCGCCTCGTCGAGCCCGCCGAGGGTGAACCCCATCTCCGGCATGCCCTTGTCGGCGATCCACTCCTCCGAGAGCGCCCGGACTTGGGCAAGGATGGGTTCCGGCTGGTCGGCCAAGCGAACCAGCCGGAAGTCGATCTGCTGCTTGGCGGCCTTGTTGAGCGCGGACCGGACGTCCTGCCACGCCTTGCCGCGGAACTCGAGGCCGTCGAGGTCCAGCACGTTGTCCTCGGCGACCTGGACGTGCTGCCAGCCCAGCTCGCGCGTCGCCGCGACGGTGGCCTCCGTCGCCGAAAACACGCACGGCACCAGGCCGGAGTTCTCGCACATCGTCGTGAATTCGGTGACGGTCGCCGCCGCGGTGCCGTCGGGCGCGATCGGGTCGCCGAGCGCGACCGCGACTCCCGCGTGCCGCCGGTAGGCGAGGTAGGACCGGCCGTCCTCGCGGACGAAGTAGGTGTTGCGCGGCCAGGTCGTCATCCACGACAGCGTGCTGCCGCCGTGGCGGCCCAGGAGCGAACGGGCCAGCGCGGGCCCCGGGCCCTGCGCGTGCCGCCGCAGCCGGCGTCGCGAAGGCACGCGGAACGCGTGGCGCGCGGCGATCAGGACACCCAGCTCGACCGTCCACAAGAGATTGTCGACGAAGAACAGCGGCAGGCCTTCGACGTCGTAGTCCCCGCCGAAGACGTCGGCCAGCCCGACGAGCGTGGCGACGGCGAACCCTTGCAGCGTGACGAAAGCCGACAGCGCGACGGCCCAGCGCCACGCGACGCGCCCGCCCCGGCGCAGCCCGTTGAGCATCGGCACCACGAGCACCACGAGGATCGCCAGCTCCGGCGCCGACAGCGAAACCCCTTCCGCCGAGCCGAACGGGCCGTCGCCGGGCACCAGGAACATCACGATCTCGGCCACGGTGAGCAGCAGCAGGCCGGCCACGGTCAGCAGCCGCCACTCACGCAGGTTCGGACCGGAAGCTTCGTCCGCACGCCGGCCGCCGACGAGCCGCTTGCCGAGCGGGATCGCCAGCAGCAGCGCGAAGAAGTGCACGAGGTCGGCCAGCGTGCCGACGTAGACGATCGCGACGCCGGCGTACACGCACAGCCCGGCCCGCAACCGCAGCGCCCACGGCGGACGCAGCGTCGCGCTGGCGACCGCGACCGCGGCGAGCGCGCCGCCGGAGAACCCGACGTCGAGGCTGCCCGCGACCCGCTCGGCCCACAGCCAGCCGGAATTGCGGCACAGCGCGAGGAACTGGGTCGCGACGAGGACGGCGGCGACCTGGCCGCCGATGGTCACGGCCATCGCGCGCCGCGTGCCCAGCTGCCACTCGGCGAAGCCGGCGAAGAGCGCGAAGCTGCCGACCATCGGGAGGTAGTACCAAGGGATGACGGCGAAAAACGGCCCGGTGATCATGGTCCACCACCGGCCCGCCTCCAGCGACGGCAATCCGTAGGCGATGAACGGGTAGGCCGCGCGGTCTTCGGCCGCGTTCCAGAGCGCGCCGGACGCGACGGCGAGCACCAGCATGGCCGCCGTCACGGTGCTGGTGAACGGGAGACGCTGTCTGAGCACCGCGACCGTTCCCCGGACGCGTCCCCCTCCGGCGAGCTTGCCCGCCGCCCCTGTTTGAGTCATGGGAAGAGTCTGGCGAGCGGCGGTCGCCGTGGGCATCGGGCAGCAGACGGAGATTTCCCCTAGGGGAGTCGTCCTTTCGGCTGAGGGGTATCCCCCTCCTCAGGAGGACAACGTCAGCCGAGGACGGCGGCGCGGACGGCGTCGGTGTCGGCCAGGTCCGGCAGGACGGTGTGCGCGCCCGCCGCCGCCAGTTCCTCGGCCGAGAAGTGACCGGTCGCGACGGCGATGGAGACCGCGCCGTTGTCCAGCGCGGCTTTGACGTCGTTGGGGGTGTCGCCGATGACGACGACCTCGTCGGCTTCGAACTCGGTGCCGTGCTTGGCCGCTGCCAGCCCCACCGCGTGCGGCACCAGGTCCGGGCGGTGCACCGAGAGCGTGCCGTAGCCGCCGATCTCCAGGTCGAGGTGCTCCTGCAGGCCGAACGCGGCGAGCTTGTGCCGGGAGATCTCCGGCAGGTTGCCGGTGACCAGCGTCTGGACGACGCCGTCGTGCCCGGCGAACTCGCTCAGCGCCTCGGCCGCGCCGGGCAGCACGCGGGCCTCGGCCGGGAAGCGGTGCGCCGCGCGTTCGGACTCCGCCACCAGGGCCTTGAACAGCGCTTGGATCGTCTCCTGCGCGGCTTCGAAGCCGTTCGCGGTGAGCAGGTCGGTCGTCGTGGCGAGCTCCGTGCGGCCCCCGAACACCGGGTTGACGCGCAGGGTGGCCCCGGTCGCGGCGGTGAACGCCGTCGCGTACCAGGCCGAACCCAGTTCGGTGAAGTCCACGAGGGTGTGGTCGATGTCCCAGAGCACCAGCCGCTTCTTCGTCACGAGATCGAGGTTACCGGCGCCACTATTCAACACGTGTTGACTTCTTGGGAGTGCGGCCTTAGCTTGAATTCAACAAGCGACGAATAACTGGAGGTTGGTCATGACCGGTCCTGCCCGGCGCCCCACCGGGGCGCTCGCCCTGATCGCCGCCCTGGCCGGCGCGCTGGTGGCGGTGGTGCTCGGTTTCCTCACCTTCGGCGCGCAGGCCACGGTCGCGCCGGACGGCGTCCCGGTCGCCGTCGCCGCGCCGCCCGAAATCGCCCAGCGCATCGCCGCGCACGGCGGGGGCCAGCTCGCCTGGACCGTCGCGAGCCCGGCCGAAGCGCGGCAGCTGCTGGCGGACAAGAAGGTCTACGGCGTGCTCGAACTCGGGCCGGGACCGGTCGCGACGGTGGTGACGTCGGGCGCGGTCAACCCGGCCGGCACGCAGGTCGCGCAGCAGGCGCTGACCGGCGCCGCGACCGCGCTGGCCGGCGCGCCGAAGCAGGAGGTGCTGCACCCGGTGAGCCTGGCCGGCCGCACCGCGCCGCTGGCCGCGTCCGCGCTGGCCTGGATCGGCGCGCTGGTCGCCGGCCTCGGCCTGACGCAGCTGGCCAAGCGGACCGGCCGCGTGCCGGGCACCGGATCGCGGTTCACGCAGGTCGTCGGCGTCGGCGTGCTGCTCGCGGCGGTCGTGGCCGGGTTCTTCGCGCTGTGGGACTCCGCGCTGCCGCTGGACGCCGGGGTGCTCGGCTTCGTCTTCCTCTCGGCGACGGCGTTCGCAGCGGTGCAGGCCGGGATGCTGCGCCTGCTCGGCCTGCGCGCGATGGCCGTGCTGGGGCCGCTGTACCTGGTCGCGCCCGCGGTCGCCGGGCAGGTGCCGGAGCTGCTGAACCCGGCCTACCGCGCGCTGCTCTGGTCGTGGACGCCGTTCCGCTTCTCGACCGAGGGCCTGCGCAGCCTGCTGCAGGGCGTGCCGGACGCACCCGACGTCACGACCGGCCTCTGGGTGCTGGGCGCGCTGCTCGCCGCGGGCCTGCTGGTGACGCTGTGGCCGGGCCGCTCAGCCCGCGAGCAGGCTGAACCGCACCTTGCGGACCGGGTTGTCGAGGTTGGTGTCCACTAGGCAGATCGACTGCCAGGTGCCCAGCGCGAGCACGCCGCCGAGCACCGGGATCGTCGCGTACGGCGGCACCAGCGCCGGGAGCACGTGGTCACGGCCGTGACCCGGGCTCCCGTGCCGGTGCCGCCAGCGGCCGTCGCGGGGGAGGAGCTCGTCGAGGGCGGTCAGCAGGTCTTCGTCGCTGCCGGCGCCGGTCTCCAGGATCGCCAGCCCGGCGGTGGCGTGCGGCACCCACACGTGCAGCAGCCCGTCGGCCGCGTCGGCGTCGCGCAGGAAGGCCTCGGCTTCGCGGGTGAGGTCGTGGACGACGGCGTCGGAGCCGGTGCGGACCTCGATCTCGGTGGAGTACATGGCTCCCAGCGTAAGCCTCAGGAGTCGAGGTAGCGCAGCACCGCGAGCACCCGGCGATTGTCCCCTTCGGACGGTGGCAGGCCGAGCTTGCCGAAGATCGACGTCACGTACTTCTCCACGGAACCGGCCGACAGGAACAGCTTCGCCGCGATCGCCGAGTTCGACCGGCCTTCGGCCATCAAGCCCAGCACTTCGCGTTCCCGCGGGGTGAGGCCGCCGAGTGCGTCGGTCTGGCGCGTCGCGGAGAACAGCTGGCTGACGACTTCGGGGTCGAGCACCGTTTCGCCGTCCGCGACCCGGCGCAGCGCGTCGAGGAAGTCCGACACCTCCGCGACGCGGTCCTTCAGCAGGTAACCGACGCCGCCGGCGCGGTCGGCCAGCAGCTGCGCGGCGTACTTCGTCTCGACGTACTGGGAGAACAGCAGGATGGCGCAGCCCGGGAGCTCGCCGCGCAGCGCGATCGCGGCCCGCAGGCCTTCATCGGTGTGCGTCGGCGGCATCCGGATGTCCACAATGGACACATCGGGGGTGTGGCTTTCGACGGCGGTCCGCAGCGCGTCGGCGTCCTTCACCGCGGCGACGACTTCGTGGCCGCGGAAGGTCAGCAGCTCGACGAGGCCCTGGCGCAGGATGGTGGAGTCCTCCGCGATGACGATCCGCATGCCGCGACCCTAGCGGGGCAGCGGCACCCGTGCGATCACTTCGGTCGGACCACCCGCCGGGCTCGTGACGGCCAGCTCGCCGTCGACCGTCCGCAGCCGTTCGGCGACGCCGGCCAGCCCGCCACCGGCCACGATCCGGGCGCCGCCACCCCCGTCGTCGCGCACGCTCAGCCACAGGACGCCGCGCTCCTCCGTGACTTCGACGGACGTCGTCCCGCCGTGCTTCGCGGCGTTGGTGAGCAGCTCGGCGGCGCTGAAGTAGACGATCGTCTCCAGCGACGGCGGTGGACGGCGCGGCAGCCGCACGGCGACCCGCGCGTCGATCCCGGACGTCGCGACGAGCGTGGCGAGCGCGACGTCGAGTCCCGCGTCCAGCGCGGCGGGGTGGATGCCGCGGGCGAGGTCGCGCAGTTCGGTCAGGGCCTGCTTCGCGTTGGCGTGCGCGGCCGTGACCAGCTCCTTCACCTGGGGGAGGTCGACGCCTTCGAGCTCCTCCTTGGCCAGGCCGAGCTTCATCGACAGCGCGACGAGCTGGGCCTGAGCGCCGTCGTGGAGATCGCGTTCGATGCGCCGCAACCGCAGCGCGGCGTCCTCGACGGCGGTCGCGCGGCTCTCTTCGAGGTCGCGGACCCGTTCCGACAGCACGCGCTCCCCGAGCAGGCCGACGACGAGCAGCCGGTCGAGCGCGGTGAAGGCGTGGGTCACCCACGGCAGCACCACGAGCACCAGCAGCCCCGACGCCGACCAGGCGAGCGCCCCGGCCCAGCTGTCGGCGCTGATGTCGAAGACGGGCAGAGTCCGTTCGCCGAGCGGGAACCAGAGGACGGCGAACGTCGTCGCGGTGACGCCGTAGACCGTCCCGAAGAAGACGGTGAAGAGGCCCGCGATGGTCAGCGGGAAGCGGATCAGCAGGTAGCCGGCCGTGCGCCAGCCCGCCGGATCGCCGACGCGGGCCTTCACCCAGCTCCAGAGCCCGGGCTTCAGCTCGGGACGGCGCGGGGCGGGCACGCTCACGCCGAGCAGCGCTTTCGCCAGGCCGCGGTGGGCGGCGCCGAGGGCGCGGGCGTAGAGGAGCGCGCCGGCGATGACGAGGAAGCCGAGCAGGACCGGCGTCAGCCAGAGGCCGGTGAAGACGAGGACGAGGAAGGTGAAGAGGGAGAACAGGCTGAGCGGGCCGGCGAGCCACAGCCAGGCGTACTCGGCCCAGAAGTCCCGCGCCGCGAGGGGGCCGAAGACCCGGCGGAGCGGGTGGGGGCGGGGTAGGTCGAGGCTGGTCACGGGTTCCAGTCTCGCCCGGTTCGCGGGGCGGGCCCATCCGGTTTTCCCCCGGCTTCTGCTACGGAACTCCCGGGTACCGTGATCCACCCTCGCGAACCGTCGCGGCGCAGGTGTGGTCCTCTTCCCGGAGCTAGCAGGCTGCCGGTGAAGCAGTCAAAACTACCTTCAAGATCTATTCTTGCTCTCGACAGTGTGACGTCGTGCAATCCAAGCGGTGGTGGGATAGTTTCCGCCGGGTTTATCGGGTGAAGTCGATGATAGGGATCCATAAACCGTAACGTTCATGCCGTGCCTGGCGACCACTGGGGCGGGATCGAATTGCACGGTGGATCATCGACTGTTTGAGAGGTTGTCCATGACCAGTAGAGACGAGGCCGAGCGGCTGCTCTCGTCCCTGGGTGATGCAGATCTTGTCGAGATCGACTCATCGGGGAACATCCATGCCGTTGGCAAAGCGCCCGCTGTCGGAGCAGGGAAGTCCATCGCGGGGATCTCGGATCAAAAGGGCGAGTACGGCCGGGATCGGAGATGAATTTCCAGGTGACCAGGTCTCTTCTGGTGGCGTCCGAGGGTGACCGGCTCGCGGCCGAGAGAGCCATCTTGCTCCAGCACTTTCCGCAGTTCACGATCGTTGGAAACGGCAAGCACGGACGGTTCGCGGTGGCGACCGGAACCTTGCGCACGTTCGCGGGGAAATCCTACGGCATCAAAGTCGTTGCTGAATCTTCGTATCCTCATGTGCTGCCCGATGTCGAGCCCTCAGGCTGGGTGCCGACATCGAATCCACACATGATTGGCAAGAGCTTGTGCGTGATGCGCTCCAACCAGTGGCAATCATATATGTCACTGGCCTTCCTTGTAGCGAAGTCTGCACTCTGGTTGAACAAGTACGAGGTCTTCCTTATTCGGCGCATCTGGCCTGGTCCGGAACAGCATCGGCACGGGACCGTATACAACGTGAGGAAATGGTGGCATGACCTCTGATGTGCAACTGGACACCACCCGGATCGACTACTTGATTGACACCTCGCGGCTCGCGGACAAGAAGATTGTCGTGGTCGGTTTGGGCAGTGGCGGAGCTGTTGTGCTCGAACGCCTTGGCATGACCGGTATAGGTCGCTGGTCGTTGTACGACCCGGATCGCCTGGAAGCGGTCAACCTGGTGAAGCACCCCGCCCGGCGAGCCGATCTGGGGCGGCTGAAGACGGACATCGCCCGGGACTGGCTGCTCGACCGCAATCCTGCCTACCGGATCGAGCGAGTCGGCGGGGACGTTCTTGCGGATCCCGGCTTCCCAGAGGACGTCGGGGAGGCGGACGTCGTCCTGTGTGCGGTCGACAATTCGCCTGCTCGAAGCTTCGTGAATTCCGTCTGTGTGGCGAAGCGCGTGCCGGTCGTGTTCGGATCGGTTTTTCGCACCGGCATGGGTGGGGAGGTTTACGCTTACCTCCCGGGTGAGACGGCTTGCCATGACTGCAAGACGTTGTTCAGCGTCGAACAGAAGCGTGACCTCGACAACTGGTTGGATCTTACCGACGAAGAAACTCAGCGAATCTACGGCCTTGGTGAGCAGGATTTTGTCGCCTCCGGCCTGGCCGCCGACATCTCGGTTGTGGCCTCCTATCATGCACACTACGTAGTTTCGTTGCTAGCGGGTCGGGACTCGCGCTACCTCAGTTTGCCTTCGTTCAACTGGCTGACCCTCGCTTTGCGGCGAATTCCAGGATTATTCGACGCCATGTACGACACTTCCCGTGCAATTCTTCGGCCACAACTGGACTGCCATTTGGAGTGTGGACAAGGGGGAGAGGTGTGAACGTCACGATGAGGGTCAAACACGCGTTGCCCCAGGTGCTCGTACCCCAGGATGTGGCCGAAAAGTTCGATGCCGAGATCGTCGCCCATCCCAAGATCGAGGTGGGTGGCAAGTGGGTGGGGTTCATCGTCGGTCTCAGCAAGTACGACCGTCTTGAGGAGCGCCTGGCCGGGTTGGCGGATCTGAAGTTCGTGGTGTTCGACTTCATCGAAGACGGGCCGGAGGCCAAGCGCACGGCTACCTACCACATCGGTGACCGGCGCTGGCAGGAGTCGTGCTTCCGGCGTTTGGAGGAGCGGTACCCGGAAATCGAAAACCTCGGCAGCTGGCACAGTCACCACCCCAATCGGTCGGTGGACCTCAGCGATGGCGACATCCGTGGTTACCAGCAGACTGTCGACAGCCCGGGGCACAACCACGACTACTTCTTCGCGAGTCTCGCGGTGAACATAAGCGGATTTTCTACCGCTCGGCACTACCTCTTCGTAAGAGGAGGTGATCGGTACTTCGAGCTGCCGCGCGATCACGTTCACGTGGTTGCTCGTGCGGAGCCGGAGATCATGATCGCAAGGCTGAGGAACGACGCGAAAGAGAAAAAGCCGGAGGCTGTGACGGGCGGCTCGGACGGCAGTATGCCTGCAGAAGAAGCACCCGGTGTCACCTCGGAGAGGACGCCGGCGCACGACGTGGAGAATAGGAGAGCCGAAGCTGGCAAGGACGGTGGCAGCGAGCAGCGGGCCTCTTTGGGTATCGCCGGGTGGACGGAGTCACCAAAAGGCCGGGAGGCGCTAATTCGGGAGCAGGATCGGATCCGTCGTCCCGAATTCGCGTCGATTCGCCTGGTCGTGGTGCGGAATCGGCTGGTCGCCCGCGGGCTGGTCGAGACCACGACGGGCCCGGTCACGGTCTCTTTCCTGTACCCGACCGGAGCAGGCCTAGCCGATGGCTTGCTGAAGCTGGGCACCACGGTCTCACCTGTCGTCGAGGTCACCTTGCCCGGCGACCTGGTCAGGGACTTCGCCGACGTCAAAACCGAGCTTGGAAAGTTTATCGAGTACGTGACACGCGGCACAGGCCGCAGCAAGCTCTTGCGCGGATTTGCTCTGCGATCGTGGGTGACCAGGTGAGACACCCGGGAGAGGAGCTGGCGATGCACGAGAATGAACCTCCGGCGTTTTCCGGTGATTCAGTGGGGAGTGGTCTCGCTCGGTTGGCCGACTTGGCAGCGCCGTGGACCGCAGCTCGCGCGGTGACGGCTCCGGAGCTGACTCGTCGGCTCTTGGTGGACGAGCCGGGTTTCTTCGGCCTGCCGCAGGCGGAGCTGGCGGACGCTGCCAACACGCTGACTTTCCTGTTCCAGCACACCAAGGTCTGGCGGCTGCTGTGGGCCGAGTCGGTCGCTGGGCCGGCCCTCTTCCGGGATAGCCGAACAGTCCGGAGCGGCGTGGGGCAGGAGGTGTCGCGCGAGCTGGCCAGAACGGTCGGTCTTGAACTGTCCGGGAAAGGCGACGTATGGGTAGTGAACGTCTCCGGTGAGTTGTCAGCCGAGTGGTCGAAGCTCACACAGTCCATGGTGCGGATCGAGACGGAGACCGAATTCAAGCGTGAGCTCGAGTTCGACGTCCCCGCCGGGGGCATGGACATCGCGCTCTGGCAGCTCGAGTCCCGGCTGACCAGAAGACTGATCCTTCGTCCGCACCACCACCTGCCGCCGGACCCGTTACCCGACTGGGCTGAGACGGCCATCGCAACCGCGGTCAAATCCACATCGATCTTGACCAACGTCACTCGGAGCCTCACTCGTCTGAACGGCAGGTCTGTGTCGGCGACCGCATGGGCCTGACCGAGAGCTCGCCGGCTGCAGACGACAAGGCCGGCGAGCCTCCACCCTGCGTGACTGCACGGATCAAGGGGCGTCCGGGTCGTCCTCCCGGGCCCGCTGTGCGGCTTCGCGCATCTCGATGACGTCCGTGAGCCAGTCGCCCGTTTCGCGGGCGATGTCGCGGATCGCGCCCGTGATGATCGATGCGATGTTGCCGACGTGTGTCGCGGCCGATTCGGTGATCACCTGCAGGGTGTCCTTGTCTCGTTCGAACTGGCCCACCATGTCACCCTCACGCTGCTCGGAGCTGCCGGTCGGGTTCCACGGTAGTCGGGGACGGCGAAGTCTGCGGGAGAGCGAGCTTCACGATCTTCTTCGCGACCGACCAGAGCTGCTTGCGCAGCGGTCCCGTGTGGTAGGGCAGGCCGTACTTCTCGCAGATCGCGCGCACCTCGCCCGCGATCTGCGGGTAGCGGCGCGCCGGGATGTCCGGGAACAGGTGGTGCTCGATCTGGTGGGACAGGTTGCCGCTCATGATGTGGAACAGCGGGCCGCCCGAGATGTTCGCCGAGCCGAGGATCTGGCGCAGGTACCACTGGCCGCGCGACTCCGAAGCCGTCTCCTCCTCGGTGAAGCTTTCGACGTCGGCGGGGAAGTGGCCGCAGAAGATGATCGCGAACGCCCACAGGTTGCGGGTCAGGTTCGCCGTCGCGTTGCCGAGGAACGTCAGCGGGGCCAGCGGGCCGGTCAGCAGCGGGAACAGGACGTAGTCCTTGCCGACCTGCCGCGACGCCTTCCGCACGATCTTCTTCAGCACCGGCACGTTGTCGGCCCACGACCGCTCGCCCTTGACGACGTTCTCGACCTCGAGGTCGTGCAGCATGACGCCCCACTGGAAGAACAGCGCCAGCAGCGTCGCGTACACCGGGTTGCCCAGGTAGTACGGGTGCCACTTCTGGGCCGTGTCCATCCGCAGGATGCCGTAGCCGACGTCGCGGTCCTTGTCGACGATGTTCGTGTACGTGTGGTGGATGTAGTTGTGCGAGTGTCGCCAGTTCTCGGCGGGCGCCACGGTGTCCCACTCGAAGCGCTGCGAGCTCAGCGCCGGGTCGCGCGTCCAGTCGTACTGGCCGTGCATGACGTTGTGGCCGATCTCCATGTTGTCGAGGATCTTCGCCACCGACAGCGCGCCGACGCCGGCGAGCCACGCGGGCGGGAAGAACCCGGCGAACAGCAGCGCGCGGCCGGCGACCTCGAGCCCGCGCTGGGTCTTGATGACGGTGTGGATGTAGTCGACGTCCTCCTGGCCGAGGTCGTCGACGATCCGCTGGCGCAGCGCGTCGAGTTCGCGGCCGAACTCCTCGATCTGCGCCGGGGTCAGGCGGTCCTGCAATCCGGTCATGGCGGTCTCCTCACGCGTCGATCTCGACGTCCCCGACGGGGACGGAGATGCAGAGCTGGATTTCTTCGTCTTCTTCGCCGGAGATCTCGCCCGTCTTCGCGTTGCGGACGCGCCCGGCGGTCTTGAGCTGGGTGCAGGAGAAGCAGATGCCCATCCGGCAGCCGTGCTCCGGCGAGAGCCCGGCCTCCTCGGCCTGCTCCAGCAACGGCTTCCCCGAGTTCGCGCACTCCCGCCCGCTGCGCTTGAAGCGCACCTGCCCTTCGGCGTTCGCCGTGTCGAAGGTCAGCGCCGGCGGCGTGAACTCCTCGGTGTGCACGCGTTCACCCAGCTGCTCGCGCACGGCGTCCATCAGCGGCTTCGGGCCGCAGACGTACGCCTCCGCGTCGCGGAACCAGGGCGCGACCCGCGCCAGGTGCTCCGGCGTGAAGAAGCCGCGCAGTTCGCCGCCCTCGGTGTGGGTGTGGGCGTGCACGACCCGCAGGCCGGGGTGCCGGGCGGCGAGCTCGGCCAGTTCGGTGCGGTAGAGCGCGTCGGCCGGGCCGTTCGAGTACTGCACGAACACGATCTCGCCCGGGTGCTTCTCGTCGACCAAGGTGCGGGCCATGGCGAGCACCGGCGTGATGCCGCTGCCGCCCGCGATCAGCAGCACGCGGTCGGGCCGGGTGGCGGGCAGGGTGAAGCTTCCGTCCGGAGTGGACAGGTTGACGACCGAGCCGACGCCGATCGCGCGGTTCAGGTGCCCGGACACCAGGCCCTGCTCCTTGACCGTGAACTCCAGTTCGCCGTCGTACTGCGAACCGCACGGCGAATAGCACCGCGTGCGCCGGACGCCGTCGATCTCCACCTGCAGGCGGACGTACTGGCCGGCGGTGAAGCCCGGCCACGCGCGGCTCGGCCGCACGGTGAGGGTGACGCTGTCCGGCGTCTGCTTGCGCACCGCCGTGACCAGCCCGCGGATCTCGCGGCGGACCAGCATCGGGTCGACGAGTTCCAGGTACCGGTCCATCCCGTGGGGCGTCAGCAGCGCCTCGGCCAGCGAGGCGAGGCTGCGCACCCGCCGGGGGATGAGCGCCGTCATCTGTCCTCCTCGGTTACAGTGAACGACTGTACACTGAACAGTGCACTGCAGGAGTGGAGCCGCTGTCAACGCGGGAAGGCGAGGATGTGACGTGAGCAACGCGGTGGACATCCGTACGCTGGTGGACGTGTCGGAAGAGCCGGTGAGCCGCCAGGAGCGCAAGCAGCGCACCCGTCAGGCGTTGCTGGACACCGCGCTGGACCTGCTGGCCGACCGCCCGTTCGCCACGCTTTCCCTGCGTGAAGTCGCGAAGGGTGCGGGCCTGGTGCCGACGGCGTTCTACCGGCACTTCGCCACGATGGAGGAACTCGGCGTCGCGCTCGTCGAAGAAGCGACGCGCACGCTGCGCGGCATGATGCGCTCCGCCCGCACCGACCCGGACACCTACCAGGGGATGATCAGCGCCTCGGTGGCCACCGTGCACCAATTCGTCCGGGCGCACGAGGACCATTTCCGGTTCCTGACCCGCGAGCGCTACGGCGGCGGCCCGCTCGCCCGCGCCATCGCCGTCGAACTGCGCCTGTTCTCCGGCGACCTCGCGATCGACCTGGCCCGGTTCACCCCGCTGCGCTCGTGGAGCACCGAAGACCTGCACATGCTGGCGGACTTGATCGTTTCCGTGATGATCACGACGACCGTCGAACTGCTGGAAGCCCGCCCAGGTGAAGACGCGAAAATCACCGGAACGGCGGAAAAACGGCTGCGGTTGATCCTGCTCGGCATCCCGCACTGGAAAACTCGCTGAACGTTTCCCGCACGACGTTCGTATTTCCCGGCAGAACCCCGAGACTTGCGACTCACGTCACTGGGGACTGTCGGTCCGGCGTGGTACAACCCTCGGATCGTGCCTCGCCGATGAGGAGGTCGTGTGACGGACAGCGAACAGAGTCAGCAGCTCACCGTGGGTGTGGTGACCGAGTCACGCCCCGGGGAGCGCCGGGTGGCCATGGTGCCCAAACTGGTCGGGCGGCTGGCGCAGCGAGGGCTGCGCGTGGTCGTCGAACCGGGCGCCGGGGCCAGGGCGCACCTGAGTGACGACGCGTACACCCAAGCGGGCGCCGAGCTCGGCGACGCCTGGAGCGCGCAGGTCGTCGTGAAGGTCAACCCACCCGCGCCGGACGAGGTCGCGAAGCTGAGCCGGGGATCCGTGCTCGTCGGCTTCCTCGACCCGCGCGGAAACCCGGACGGGCTGGCGAAGCTCGAAGAAGCGGGCCTGCGCGCCTTCGCGATGGAGGCGATCCCGCGGATCTCCCGCGCGCAGGCGATGGACGCGCTGTCGTCGCAGGCCAGCATCGGCGGCTACCGCGCCGTGCTGCTCGCGGCGCAGAAGCTCCCGCGCTTCTTCCCGATGCTCACCACCGCGGCGGGCACGGTCCCGCCGGCCAAGGTGCTGGTGCTCGGCGCCGGCGTCGCCGGGCTGCAGGCGCTGGCCACGGCGAAGCGGCTCGGCGCGCAGACCACCGGCTACGACGTGCGGCCCGAGGTCGCCGAGCAGGTCAAGTCGCTCGGCGCGCAGTTCCTCGACCTCGGCATCGAGGCGGTCGGCGAAGGCGGGTACGCCCGCGAGCTGACGCCGGAAGAGCGCGAGGAACAGCAGCGGCGGCTCACCGAGGCCATCACGAAGTTCGACGTCGTGATCACCACGGCGCTGGTGCCGGGCCGCAAGGCGCCGACGCTGGTCACCGCGGACGCCGTCAAGGGCATGCCCGCCGGGTCGGTCGTGGTCGACCTCGCCGGCGAGACCGGCGGCAACTGCGAGCTGACCAAGCCGGGCGAGGACGTCGTGGAGCACGACGTCACCATCTCCTCCCCGCTGAACCTGCCCGCCGAAATGCCTTCGCACGCCAGCGAGCTGTACGCCCGCAACGTCGTCGAGCTGCTGGAGCTGCTCGTGACGAAGGAAGGCGCGCTGGAGCTGAACTTCGAAGACGAGATCGTCGCCGGTGCCTGCGTGGCCGGGCGCGAAGGGAGCCCGTCGTGAGTCCCCTGGTGCAGAACCTCGCGGTGCTCGTGCTCGCCGGGTTCGTCGGCTTCGCCGTCATCTCCAAGGTGCCCAACACCCTCCACACCCCGCTGATGTCCGGCACCAACGCCATCCACGGCATCGTGCTGCTGGGCGGGCTGGTCGTGCTCGGCCTCGGCGTCGACGGCGTCTTCAACAAGATCCTGCTGGTGATCGCGATCGCCTTCGGCACGATCAACGTCGTCGGCGGGTTCCTGGTCACCGACCGGATGCTGTCGATGTTCAAGGGCAAGAAACCCGCTCCGGCCGAGGAGGACGACAAGTGACCGACTTCGTCGCGATCCTCTACATCATCGCGTTCGCCCTCTTCATCTACGGCCTGATGGGCCTGACCGGCCCGCGCACCGCGGTCCGCGGCAACTGGATCGCCGCGGTCGGCATGGGCATCGCGGTGATCGCCACCCTGCTCACCCCGGGCATGGGCAACTGGCTGCTCATCGTCCTCGGCGTCGCGATCGGCGCGGTGGTCGGCGTGCCGTCCGCGCGCAAGGTCAAGATGACCGCGATGCCGCAGATGGTGGCGCTGTTCAACGGCGTCGGCGGCGGCGCGGTCGCGCTCATCGCGTGGGTCGAGTTCAACTCCACCGACGGCTACGCGCACGAACCGGCGTACATCGCGATCGCGTCCCTGTTCGCCGCGATCATCGGGTCGATCTCCTTCTGGGGCTCGAACGTGGCGTTCGGCAAGCTCCAGGAGCTGATCAGCGGCCGCCCGATCACCATGGGCAAGCTGCAGCAGCCGGTCAACGCGCTGCTCCTGCTGGTCGCGCTCGCCTGCGCGGTGGCCATCATCGCCGGCGGCGACTCGTGGCTGCTCATCGTCGGGCTGCTCGTGGCGGCGGGCATCCTCGGCCTCACCGTCGTGCTGCCGATCGGCGGCGCGGACATGCCGGTCGTCATCTCGCTGCTCAACGCCTTCACCGGGCTTTCGGCCGCGGCGATGGGCCTGGCGCTCGACAACACGGCGCTGATCGTGGCCGGCATGATCGTCGGCGCGTCCGGCTCGATCCTGACCAACCTGATGGCCAAGGCGATGAACCGGTCCATCCCGGCGATCGTCGCGGGCGGCTTCGGCGGCGGTCCGGCGGTGGCGGCCGGCGGGGGCGCGAAGGAAGCCCGTCCGGTGCGCGCGACCAGCGCCGCCGACACCGCGATCCAGATGGCGTACGCGAGCAAGGTCGTCGTCGTGCCCGGCTACGGCATGGCCGTGGCGCAGGCGCAGCACACCGTCCGCGAGATGGCGAAGCTGCTGGAGAAGAAGGGCATCACGGTCGCGTACGCGATCCACCCGGTGGCCGGCCGGATGCCCGGGCACATGAACGTGCTGCTCGCCGAGGCCGACGTGCCGTACGAGCAGCTCAAGGAGATGGACGAGATCAACTCCGAGTTCGCCCAGACCGACGTCGCGCTCGTGATCGGCGCGAACGACGTCACCAACCCGGCCGCGCAGACCGACCCGAGCTCGCCGATCTACGGGATGCCGATCCTCAAGGTCAACGAAAGCCGGTCCGTGATCGTGTTGAAACGCGGCATGAGCTCCGGCTTCGCGGGCATCGACAACGACCTGTTCTACGATCCGAAGACCAGCATGCTCTTCGGGGACGCCAAGTCGTCGGTGGGCGAGATCGTGGAGGAACTCAAAGCGCTATGACGACCGGGTCGGACGTCCGTGCCGCGTTCACGGACCCGGCCGAGAACCTGGCGTTCGACGAAGCACTCCTCCGGGTTGCGCCCGAGTCACCGGTGCTGTGGCTCTGGCGCAACCCGGTTTGCGTCGTGGTGGGGCGCGGGCAGCGGATCGCGCGCGAGGTGCGCGTCTCGGAATGCGAGCGCGACGGCGTCCCGGTGCTGCGGCGGGCCAGCGGCGGCGGCACCGTGTTCCACGACCCCGGCAACTTGAACGTGACCCTGGTGCTGCCCGGCCCGGCCGACCGGCCCCTGGAAGCGCTCGGCCAGGTGATGAGCGCCGCCGTCGACCAGCTCGGCCTGGTCCCGCGGATCGGCGACCGCGGGCTGTTCGTGGCCGACGCGAAGCTGTGCGGGTTCGCCGTGTTCCGCACCAAGACCGGGCTGCTGGCCCACTCGACGCTGCTGGTCGAGACGTCGGCCGCGCTGGTCGGCCGCTACCTGACGAGCGCGCCGCCGGACCCGCGGCCCCTCGACTCCCACCGCAGCCCGGTGGCGTCGCTGGCCGAGCACGGCGTCCGGCCCGGCTTCCCGGCGGTGGAGGCCGCGGTGCGTGCGGCGGCGTCGCAGATCCTCGGGACGTTCGTGCCGCGCCCGCCGACCGAGGCCGAACGCGCGCGGCAGCGGACGTTGCTGCACACCCGCTACCACTACCCGTCCTGGCACGCGGACGGCGCCCAGCGCGCGGCGTGACCTCTGTCTACTGTGGACTTACTCGGCGGCCGAGAACGTGATGCCGGGCACCTTGCGCGCGGTCGCCCGCGTGGTCTTCTTCGGCTCCGCCGCCTTGCGGGCGCGGGTCGTCTTCACCGGCTCGGCCTTCGCGGTCTTCGCCTTGGCCGCGGCCTTCGGTGCCGCCTTGGCGGTGGTCTTGGCGGTGGTCGTCTTGGCTGCGGCCTTCGCTCGCGGCCGCTTCGCGCCCGGCACGATCCGCGGACGGCGCTTGCGGCCCCCGGTGCGGCGGCCGGCGTCGGCGTAGCGCTGCAGGAACTCGCGCAGCGCGTCGGCGTTGGCGAAGGAGAGGTCGATGTCGTACTCGATGCCGTCCAGCCCGAACCCGACCGTCTCCGCGGCGGCCTCGCCGGTCAGATCGTCCAGCACCCGCACAGCCGTGTTCTTGGCCACGACAACCTCCCGTGCTCTTCGGGCGCACCGGGGCGACGGCACCCGGTGCCGCCGATAGACCTTGCAGCTTCTCCCGACGAGGATAGCCGCTGGCTTGCGCGATCCCGCGCGGTGGTGTGCGCTGAACCCCATGGCTGCACAGACTTTTGACGTAGTGGTGATCGGCGCGGGTCCGGTGGGGGAGGTGGCCGCCGAACGGGCGGCTCGCGGCGGCCTGAAGGTCGCCCTCGTCGAGCACGAACGCTTCGGCGGCGAGTGCTCGTACTGGGCGTGCATCCCGAGCAAGGCGTTGCTGCGGCCGGGCAATCTCCTCGCCGCCGCCCGGCGGGTCCCCGGCGTCCCGGTCGGCGACCGGCTCGACCCGGCGGCGGTCTTCGCCCGCCGTGACTGGTTCACCGGCAAGGGCGACGACTCGGGACAGGTCGACTGGGCGCGCGGTGCCGGCATCGAGCCGGTCCGCGGGCACGGCGTGATCACCGGTGAGCGGGAGGTGACCGTCGGCGGCGACCGCGTGCTGACCGCGCGGCACGCGGTGATCGTGTGCACCGGCAGCGTGCCGAACACGCCGAAGATCCCGGGCCTCGACACGATCCGGCCGTGGGGTTCGCGCGAGGCGACGTCGGCGGAGTCGGTGCCGGCGCGCCTCGGCGTCCTCGGCGGCGGTGTGGTCGGCGTCGAGATGGCGCAGGCGTTCGCGTCGCTCGGCTCGGAAGTCCACCTGGTGATCACCGGCGAGCGCCCGCTGCCGCGCAACGCGCACTTCGCCGGCGACCTCGTGCTGCACGGGCTGCGCGAAGCGGGGGTGTACGTCCACACGGAGTCGGGTGTCGAGCGGGTCGCCGCCGGGGCGGGCGGCACCGAACTGACGTTGAAGGACGGCGAGACGGTCGTCGTCGACGAGTTCCTGGTGGCGACCGGGCGCCGTCCCGCGACCGCCGGGCTCGGCCTGGAGACGCTCGGCGTCGAAGCGGGCGCCGCGCTGACGGTCGACGACAGCGGCCGGGTGTCCGCAGTGGACGGTGGCTGGCTGTACGCGGCGGGCGACGTCACCGGCCGCGCTCCGCTGACCCACCAGGGCAAGTACGGCGCCCGCGCGGCCGGCGACACGGTGGCGGCGCTGGCCGCGGGCAAGCCGGTCTCTTCGGCGGCGTGGAGCCCGTTCACCGCGACGGCCGACCACCACGCGGTGCCGCAGGTGGTCTTCACCGACCCGGAGGTCGCGGCGGTCGGCCTGGCGGACGCGCGGCCGGGCTCGGCCGACCGGGTCGTCGACATCGACATCGCGGTGGCGGGTTCGTCGCTGCACGCGGACGGCTACACCGGCAAGGCCCGGATCGTCGTCGACACCGAGCGGAACGTGCTGCTCGGCGTGACGTTCGTCGGCCAGGACGTCTCGGAGCTGCTGCACTCGGCGACCATCGCGATCGTCGGCGAGGTGCCGCTGGACCGGCTGTGGCACGCGGTGCCGTCGTTCCCGACGATCAGCGAGGTGTGGCTGCGGCTGCTCGAGGCGTACGGCCTCTGAGTCACTGCGCGGGCAGGTCCAGCGCCGCCTTCGCGGCGCGGGCGAGGCCGGGATCGTCCGGAGTGGACGGTCCCGGCGCCCAGACGGCCTGCACCAGCCGCACGGAGGTGCCTTCGACCTTGGAGGCGTAGGCGGCGTTCTCGAACCGCGGCGGGGCGGTGTCGCCCCACTTGCCGGTCTCGGTGGCGAGGTCGAGGATCCCGCCCCCGCCCGGCGTGTCCGCGACGGCCTTGAAGGCGGCCGCCTGCGCGGCGTCGGGGAACTCGACGATCCCGACGGTGACGGCCCCGGGCCGCCCGTCGACGGTGGCGGCGTAGCTGGCGCGCCGCACCCCGGCGCAGCTGGTCTGCTGCAGGCTGGCCTGAGCGTCCCCGAAGGCGTGCGACGCACACCGCTGATCGGCGTCGGCGGCGCGCAGGGCGAACTGCAGGCTCGGCGCGGGAGCGGCCGTCGTCGGACTGGCGGGCGGCGGCTGGGTGGCGGGCGTGGGCGGCCCGGTCGGCGCGGCGGCGGTGTCGTCCCCGGTGGTGGCGACGGCGATCGCGGCGACGACCAGGAGGACGAGCAGGCCGATGGCGCCGAGGGGAAGCCAGCGGACGGTGCGGGAGTCCTCCGGTCGTGGCTGGGGGGAGGGCTGCGGGGTGGCGGGCTGGATCGGTTGCCGGGCCGCGGGGAGCGGGTGGGGCGATGGCGTGGTGCGCGGCCGGCTGGGCGCGGTGGCTGCTGCGGGTGGGGCGGCTGCGGAGGCGGCGGTTGCCGCGGGTGCGGCAGCTGCGGATGGGGCGGCTGCTGGGGAGGTGGTGGATGCGGCAGGTGCCGCGGGTGCGGCAGCTGCGGATGGGGTGGCCGCTGGGGAGGTGGTGGATGCCGCGGGTGCGGCGGGGGATGGCGTGGCTGATTCGGGTGCGGTGGCTGCCGCGTGTGCGGCAGCTGCGGCGGCGGTCGGTGGCGTGGCTGCTTGGGGTGCGGCAGGTGAAGCGGGCGCGGTTGCGGCGGGGAAGGGGAGGCGCTCGGTGCGCTGGGCGTCGGGTGTGAGGGTTTCGGTTCGCTCGGTGTCCGTCGTGGACGGTCCGGGTTCACTCGGCCGGGTGGATTCGGTGCCGGGGAAGACCGGTGGTCCTTGAGGGGCGAGGACTTCGGTGCGTTCGGCTTCCTCGGACACGATTTCCGGCGGCCGGGGCACCTCGACGAGCGCGATTTCGGAGTCGAGAGGAAGTTTCGGCTCCAGCGCAGCTTCGACGGACGCGGTCGGTTCGGCTGCGGCGGCGGGAAGTTCCGGCTCGGGTTCGACCGGTGCGGTTTCGGCCACCGGCTCTTCGGCCGCGGCAGGCTCCGGTTCGGGCGGGACCGGGGTCTCGGTCCGCCAGTCGGAAGTGGCCGGCTCGGAAGCGGTCGAGCCGGAAGCGGGTGTACTGGAGGTGGCCGTGTCAGAACCGGCCGTGTCAGAACCGGCCGAGCCCGCGGTGGCGGAGCCCGGAACCACCGACCCCGGCACGGCGGCGGCAGCCCCCACCCCGCCCCCGGCCACCGGGGATGCGCTCTGCGCCGGAACCTCCGGGCCGCTGTCCCAAAGGGACTCCGGCGGAACGTCGTCCGTGAAGCGGCTGAAGCCTTCTCCCACCAGCACGTCGTCGGAAAACTCCGGGGCGTCCGGTGCCAGTCCGCGGATCAACGCGCGGACCTGGTCCACCGATCGGGGCCGATGTGCTGTCGCCAGGGAGACCGTCGCCGCCAGCATCGTGGTCGGGGTGGGGTGCAGGACGCGGACCGGGCCCGCCAGGTCGCCTGCCGGCTGGTCGACCGTCTCCACGTACGGGCCCACCGCGATGATCGTGCCCACCGGGGCCGTTCCCGGGACCAGGGCGGCGATCCGGCGCTCGCACGCCTGGGAGACGTCCAGCGCCTCCGTGGCCGGGTTGACCGCGTCGTCGTCGGCCACGAGGGGCCAGCCGTCCGCTCGCCAGGGGGCTCCCAGCGGGGCTTCCAGGCGCAGGGCCGGATCCGGGAGGTCCACGCCGATGACGATGATCACGCCGTGGGGGAGGATGACCACCGCCTCGATCGGGCGGTCCGTCACCGAGCCGACGCCGATCAGGGCGATGCCGCCGATCACGGTGCTGCCGCGGCCCAGGGATGCCAGTGCCGCCCGGATGTCGTCGGCCACCCGGGACTGCTGCCGCTCCAGGCGCACCAGTCGCACCGAAACCCCTCCCTGCTCGTCGTTCCGGGTCATCACGCTAGCGCGCGTGGCCGCATCCATCGTGCGACACGGGGACGACGCGGCCGCTTGCCCTCCGAAAGTGGTGCCCCGGGTGACTTGTGGTGTTCATGTGGCCAAACAGCACGGTTGGGGTGCAGAATGTGCTACAACGCATCGGAGGCGGTATTCGGGAGCCGCGCTGAAGCCGTTCCGCAGCTCGAGTCAGGGCGTAGGGGAAGACGTCCCTCGTCGAGCAACAAGCGGAGGTAGCAGTGAGCACCCGTGGCAGCACCCGAGGTGTGGTGTACGTCCACTCGTCGCCGTCTGCGGTGTGTCCGCACGTCGAGTGGGCCATTTCGGGCACCCTGGGTGCCCGCGTTGACCTGAAGTGGACGGCGCAGCCGGCCAGTCCGGGTCAGCTTCGCGCCGAATGCGGTTGGCGCGCGCCCGCGGGCACCGGCGCCAGACTGGCGTCCGCCCTCAAGGCGTGGCCGATGATCCGGTTCGAAGTCACCGAAGAGCCCAGCGCGGGCGTCGACGGCGAACGGTACTGCTTCGCGCCCGGCCTCGGCCTGTGGCACGGCCGGACCAGTGCCAACGGCGACATCGTGGTGGGCGAAGACCAGCTGCGCGCCCTCGTCGCCATGACCCGCGGGGGTGAGTCCCTCGCGCACAAGCTCGACGAACTCCTCGCCGCGAGCTGGGACGAGGCGCTCGAGCCCTACCGCCACGCCGGTGACGGCGCCCCGGTGACCTGGCTGCACCAGGTCGGTTAGCCGCGGGACGGGGGCCGGTACGCTCACGGCGTGACCACCCCCGCCCCCAGCTCTCGCCAGCGCTGGCTGGTGCCCGTCGTGGTCGTGGTGCTGTCCGTGACCGTCGGGGCCGGCTTGCTCGCGCGCGAGCTCTACCGACGTCCCGACCAGCCCGCCGACGACACCTCCGCCGCGATCGCGACACCGGCGACGTCGGGCAGCGGCGAGCCGGCCGCCGCGGACGCCGTGCGGATGACCGACGACGCGCGGGCGCACCCGCAGGCCGACGCCGTCCGCCGGGTCATCGAGACGTACTTCTCGGCCATCAACAACAAGCAGTACCAGCAGTGGACGAGCGTGGTCAGCGCGCAGCGGGTGGCGGAGCAGTCGCTCACCACCTGGAAGAACGGCGTACGCACCACAAAGGACAGAGACGCCGTCGTCTACCGGATCGAGCGCGGCTCCGGCTCGTCGCTGCGCGTCCTGGTCGGGTTCACCAGCGTGCAGAACCCCGAGGACGCCCCGCCGTTCTTCCAGGAGCCGTGCATCAAGTGGCGGCTGGTGCTGCCGATGGTCGTCGAGCAGGGCGCGCTGAAGATCGATTCGATCGACAAGGGCCCGCCGCCCGAACACGAAAAATGCTGATGAAAAAAGGGGCCCGGCCGAAGCCGGGCCCCTTTTTTGTTCGCGTCCGTCAGGCCGCGGGGGTGAACAGCAGGGCGGTGTTGTGACCGCCGAAGCCGAACGAGTTGCTGATCGCCGCGGTCAGCTCGACCTTGCGCGGCTCACCCGAAACGACGTCCAGCTGCACCCGCGGGTCCAGATCGGTCAGGTTCATCGTGGCCGGCACGATGCCGTGGTAGAGCGACAGGATCGTGATGATCCCCTCGACCGCGCCGGCCCCGCCGACGAGGTGGCCGAGCGCGCCCTTCGGCGCCGTCACGACCGGGTGTTCCCCGACCGCGTTGCGGATCGCCGCCGCCTCGCCGATGTCACCGACCACAGTGGACGTCGCGTGGGCGTTCACGTGCCCGACGTCCGCCGCGGTGACGCCGGCCATCTTCATCGCCGCACGCATGGCGGCGATCTGGCCGATGCCCTCGGGGTGGTTGCCCGTGATGTGGTAGGCGTCCGAGGTGATGCCGTGCCCGGCGATCGTCGCGTAGACGCGCGCCCCGCGGGCCTTCGCCAGGTCCGCGCGCTCCAGGATGACCACGCCGGAGCCCTCGCCGAGGACGAAGCCGTCCCGGTTGGCGTCGAACGGCCGCGAAGCCGCACCCGGGTCGTCGTTGCGCGTGGACACCGTGCGGGCCTGGGCGAACCCGGCCAGCGTGATCGGGTGGATGCACGCTTCGGCACCCCCGGCGACCACGACGTCGGCGCGGCCGGAGCGGATCATCTCGACCCCGCTCGCGATGCCTTCGGCTCCCGAAGCGCAGGCCGAAGCCGGCGAATGCACGCCGGCCCGCGCCTTCAGGTCGATGCCGACGTGCGCGGCCGGGCCGTTCGGCATCAGCATCGGCACGGTCAGCGGCGACACCTTGCGGAGACCCTGCTGGTGCAACAGATCGTTCTGGGTGAGCAGGGTGACCGGGCCGCCCACGCCGGTGCCGATCGACACGCCGAGGCGGTCGGGGTCGACGTCGGTGTGCTCGTCCGTCGGTTCCGCGTACCCGGCGTCGGCCCACGCCTGCCGGGCGGCGATCAGCGCGACCTGCTCGCAGCGGTCCAGCCGGCGGGCCTGCACCCGCGGGAGGACCTCCGACGGATCGACGGCCAGCATGCCGCCGATCTTGACGGGCAGCTGCAGCTCCTCGACCCAGTCGGCCTCGATCGCCCGGACCCCGCTCCGCCCGGCCAGCAGACCGTCCCAGGTGGACGTCACGTCCCCGCCGAGCGGTGTGGTGGCGCCGAGACCGGTGATCACGACGTCGATGTTGCTCATGGGAGTCTCCTCAAGGAGGGGAAGAGGACTACTTGGAGTTGGCCGAGACGTAGTTCACGGCGTCGCCCACGGTCTTGAGGTTGGCGAGCTCGTCGTCCGGGATCTTGACGCCGAACTTGTCCTCGGCCTGCACGGCGATCTCGACCATCGACAGCGAGTCGATGTCCAGGTCGTCCACGAACGACTTCTCGGCGGTGACGTCGTCCTGAGCCACACCGGCCACCTCTTCGACGATCTCGGCGAGGCCGGCGAGGATCTCAGCGTTGTCAGCCATGGGGTAGTTCCCTTCTCGGTCTTTCTGGGGGTCTGTGTTCCCTCGGGCGAGTGCCCGCGGGGAGCGTAACGGTGATCAGGGGCAGACGAACGCCTGCCCGGCGTAGGACAGGCCCGCGCCGAACCCGACCGCCAGCACCACGTCGCCGGACTTCGCCGTCCCGGCCTTGCGCATGTGGTCCAGCGCGAGGGGGATGGACGCCGACGAGGTGTTGCCGGAGTACTTGATGTCGTCCGCGACGACCATGTCCTCGCGGGCGCCCTGCGCCCGGAGCTTCTTCGCGATCGCCTCGACGATGCGCAGGTTCGCCTGGTGCGGGATCAGCACGTCCACATCGGACGGCTTCAGCCCGGCGACCTCCAGCGCGCGCAACGCGATCGGGGCGATCTGGGTGGTCGCCCACCGGAAGACCGACTGGCCTTCCTGGTAGATGAACTTCTCTTCGGTCATCCCGATCAGGTCGACGAGGTCGCCCGCGCTGCCCCAGGAGACCGGGCCGATCTGCGGCTCGTCGGACGCGCCGACGACCGCGGCACCCGCGCCGTCGGCGAAGATGATGGCGTTCGCGCGGTCGGTCGGGTCGACCGAATCGGTGAGCTTCTCGGCGCCGATCACGAGGACCTTCTTGGCGGAGCCGCCGCGGATCAGGTCGGAGGCGACGCCCAGGCCGTAGCAGAACCCGGCGCACGCGGCGTTCAGGTCGAACGCGCCGGGGCTCGGGATCCCGATCCGGGCGGCGACCTGCGCGGCCGCGTTCGGGATCGGCGTCGGCATCGTGCAGTTCGGCAGGATCACCGTGTCCACTTCGGACGGATCGACCCCGGCGTCGGCCAGCGCGGCGGTGCCGGCGGCGACCGCCATGTCGGTGAGCAGCTCGCCCTTGTCGGCGAAGCGGCGCTCGATGATGCCGACGCGCGTCCGGATCCACTCGTCGTTGGTGTCCATGATCTTCGAGAGGTCGTCGTTGCTGACGATCCGCTCGGGCTGGTAGCTGCCGACGCCCAGCACGCGGCTGCCGCGGGAGCCCGGGTTGAGGCTCAGGGCCGGTCGGTCGGTCACGAGGCGTCCTCCTGGCGCAGCGCCGCCAGCTCGGCCGGCGTCTTCAGCGCGGTGGTAGTGGTGACGACGCCCTTGAGCTGCCGCTTGACCAGGCCGGTCAGGGTGCCCGCGGGCGCGAGTTCGACGGTGCGGGTGACGCCGAGGGAGACCAGGCCGTCCATCGTCAGGTCCCAGCGGACCGACCGGGTGACCTGCGAGACCAGGCGCTCCAGGTATTCGGCTCCGCTGGTGACGACGGCGCCGTCCGCATTGGACAGCAGCGGCCGGGTGGGGTCGGCCGGGGTCAGCTCGGCGGCGTAGGCGCGCAACGCCTCTTCGGCGGGCGCCATGTACTGCGTGTGGAACGCGCCGGCGACCTTGAGGGCACGGATCTTCGTGCCTTCCAGGGGCTCGGCGACGATCTTCGCGACCGCGTCGGCGGCGCCGGACGCGACGATCTGCCCCGCGCCGTTGCGGTTCGCGGCGGTCAGGCCGCGGTCCTCCAGCCACGCGACGACCTGCTCGGGGTCCCCGAGCATGACCGCGGCCATCGACGTCGGTTCGAGCGCGCAGGCCTTGGCCATCTCGGCGCCGCGGACGGCGGCGAGCGCGACGGCGTCCGCGGGCTCGAGCACCCCGGCGATCGCGGCCGCGGCGAGCTCGCCGACGGAGTGGCCGGCGACCGGCGCGTCCGCGGGCACCGGCGCGGCGGCCTGCAGGTGCTCGAAGGTGAGCAGCGAGAGCGCGACGATCAGCGGCTGCGCGACCGCGGTGTCCTGGATCTCGTCCGCGTCCGCCTCGGTGCCGAGGCGGAGCAGGTCGAGCCCGGCGCGGTCGGACCACTGCGCGACGCGCTCGCGCGCGCCGTCGAGGTCGAGCCAGGGCGTGAACATGCCGGGGGCCTGGGACCCCTGACCGGGAGCGAGGACTGCTGCTGTCACCCTTCAAGACAACACGGCGACGGTGGTTTCCCGGGATGCCGACGCTCACAGTGTCTACGCGGCGTCTTTGTCGGAACCCTCCAAAGACGCGCCGGAGAAGCTCGCGCGTAACCCGGATGCCTTGTCGGGTTCAATCACCTTTCGCTGTTAAGTCCATCACGTGACGCGGCCCTCACCAGAGACCGCGGGCGCGGGCCAGCCTGCCCACCGCCAGCGCGATCCGCAGCACCAGCGCGTCCCGGGGGTCGGTCGGCTGGCAGCCGGTCAGCTCCGCCGCCTTCCGCAGCCGGTACCGGACCGTGTTCGGGTGCACGAACAGCGTCTTCGCGCACGTCTCCAGCACGCCGCCGCTCTCCAGGTACGCCTCCACCGTGCGCTGCAGCGTCGGGCCCGCTTCCTCCAGCGGGCGCGCGATCGAGTCCACCAGCAGGCGCTCGGCTTCCGCGTCCCCGGACAGCGCGCGCTCGGGCAGCAGGTCCGCCGAGCGGACCGGCCGGGGCGCGCCCGGCCAGCCGACCACCGCGCGCAGCCCCGAGAGCGCCTCGGTCGCGCTGTGGTGGGCCTCGGCCAGTGACGGGACCGTCGGGCCGGCGACCACCGGGCCCTCGGCGAACGCGACCGACATGCGGGCCAGGATTTCCCGCTCCTTCACGCCGCCGTCGGTCGGCCCGCCGACCACGACCACCAGCCGGGAGCCCTGGACCGACAGCAGCACCGGGCGCCCGACGCGGGCGGCGCGGCTGCGGACCTCGAACACCACCGCGGGCGGGTCGTCCGACGGCGGGTTGCCGACCAGGACGGTCGCCGCCGCGATCGGGTCCCAGCCCAGCGCCGTGGCGCGCGAGAGCACCGACTCCTCGGCGTCGCCGCGGACGATGCCGTCGACGACCAGCGCCTCCAGCCGGGCGTCCCACGCGCCGCGCGCTTCGGCCGCGGCCGCGTACGAGTTGGCCGCCGCGAACGCGATTTCCCGGCCGTAACGCAGGATTCCTTCGATCAGCGCCGCGCGTTCCGCTTCATTCGCGGCGAAATCCGGCAGTTGCTCTTCGAAAACCTCGATCGCCAGCCGCACCATGCCGACCGCCTGGCGCAGGCTGACCCAGCGCGACAGCTCGGCCGGTGCGTCGCGGAACGCCTCCGTCGTCAGCTTCAGCGCTTCCTTGGAGTCCCGCAGCCACCCGACGAAGCCGGCGGCACCCGCCTGCGTGATCAGCAGCACGCTCGCGCGCTGGTCGGCGGGCAGCCGGGCGAACCAGGTCAGCCGCTGCTCCATCACCGTGATGCTCGCGCTGGCCAGGCTGCCGGACGCGTGCTCCAGCCGCCGGAGCGTCTTCGCGGACAGTCCGTGGTGCTTCGGCACCCGGCGCGGGGCGGTGGTTCCATCCATGGCTCCAGCGATCCTACGTGTCCCGCAACTTTCGTAGCCCTCGGTGGCAACGCCGGGCGGTATGCGGTGCGTGCACCTACTGCCTAGGATCGCGGGCAACGGGGAAGCTGGAGAGAAATGGGGGAACCGGGATGACCGGTTTAGAGATCGACGCGATCTCCAAACGCTACGGCGACGTGGTGGCTTTGCGGGAAATGACCTTCGACGTCCGGCCGGGCGAATTGTTCGGGTTCGTCGGCAGCAACGGCGCCGGCAAGACCACGACCATGCGCATCGCGCTCGGCGTGCTGTCCGCCGACGCCGGCGAAGTGCGCTACGACGGGCAGCCGGTGACGCACGAAACGCGGCGCCACATCGGGTACATGCCCGAAGAACGCGGGCTCTACCCGAAGATGAAGGTGGCCGAGCAGCTGACGTACCTCGCGCGGCTGCACGGCATGTCCGCCGCCGACGCGCAGGCGTCGACGGAGAAGTGGACCGAACGGCTGGGTGTCGCCGCCCGCCGCGAGGACGAGGTGCAGAAGCTCAGCCTCGGCAACCAGCAGCGCGTCCAGCTGGCCGCGGCGCTGGTGCACGAGCCGCGGATCCTGGTGCTCGACGAGCCGTTCTCCGGCCTCGACCCGGTCGCGGTCGACGTGATGAGCGCGGTGCTCAAGGAAAAGGCCGCCGAGGGCGTGCCGGTCGTGTTCTCCAGCCACCAGCTCGACCTCGTCGAGCGGCTGTGCGACCGGGTCGGCATCGTCCGGAGTGGACAGATGGTCGAGGTCGGCACGGTCGGCGAACTGCGGGCCGGCGGGGCCGTGCGGCTGCGCGTCGACGTCCCCGAGGCCGGTGACGGCTGGGCCGACGGCGTCGCGGGCGTGCGGGTGCTCGGCCGCAAGGGCTCGGTCACCGAGCTGGAGCTGGGCGACGGCGCGGACGACCAGGACGTGCTCAAGGCCGCGCTGGCCACCGGGCCGGTGCGCGAGTTCGCGCGCGAGCAGCCGTCGCTGGCCGATCTGTTCCGCACCGTCGTGACGACCGAGGAGGTCCCCGCATGAGCACCCCGCTCCCGGATGTCCGGATGAGCCCGGCCGCGGCGGTGGGGCTGGTCGCCTCCCGCGAGATCAGCACGCGCGTGAAGTCGAAGGCCTTCCGCGTCGCCACCGTGGTCATGCTGTTGCTGATCGTGGTCGGCATCCTGCTGATCAAGCTCGTCTCGGGTGGCGGCGGCGCCGACTCGACGGTCGGCTACACCCCGGCGACGGCGGCGTTCTCGGCGCCGCTGAAGGCCAGTGGCCAGGCCGTCGACGAGAGCATCGACCTCACGCAGGTCGCCGACGAGGCCGCCGGGCGCGCCAAGCTGGCCGACGGCTCGATCGACGCGCTGCTCACCGGCGACGGCAAGACCGTGCACGTCCAGGTGAAGAAGGATCTCGACGGCAAGCTCTCGAACGTGCTGCAGCTGCTGTCCCGGCAGGTCGCGCTCGACCAGCAGATCTCCGCGCTGGGCGGGAACCCGGCGCAGTTCCAGGCGGCGATCGCGTCGGCGACGTTCGTCGAAGACCCGCCGCTGGAGCAGCCGTACGACTACAACGGCCAGCAGCTGGTGCTGGGCATCGCGGCCGGCATCCTGATCTACCTCTCGCTGATGATCAACGGCCAGAGCGTGGCGCAGGGCGTCGTCGAGGAAAAGACGTCGCGGGTCGTGGAACTGCTGCTGTCGACGATCAAGCCGTGGCAGCTGATGGCCGGGAAGGTGCTGGGCATCGGCGTGGTCGGGCTGATCCAGATGCTCGTCATCGGGGCCGGCGGGGTGATCACCGGGCTCGCGGCCGGCGTGCTCACCATTTCCGTTTCGGCCGCCGTGGGCACCGTCGTCTGGCTGATCGTGTGGTACCTGCTCGGGTTCTTCATGTACTCGATCGTGTTCGCCGCGCTCGGGGCGCTGGTTTCGCGCCAGGAAGACGTCGGCGGCGCGACGATGCCCGCGCTGATGTTCGTGATCGCCGGGTACGTCGTCGGCATTTCCGTGCTGCCGTCGGACCCGGGCAACACGTTCGTCGAGGTGCTTTCGGTGATTCCGGTGTTCGCGCCGACGCTGATGCCGATGCGGCTGGCGATGGGCGGGGTTCCGGTGTGGGAAGCCGTGTTGTCGGTGGGGCTGGTGGTGCTGATGATCCCGGGGCTGATCTGGCTGGCCGCGCGGATCTACCGCAACGCCGTCATGCGCAGTGGCGCGAAGGTGAAACTGCGGGACGCCCTGCGGGCCGCCTGACGTTCACCGTTTGTTCAACCGGCCCTCGGACGCTTCGGTGTCCGGGGGCCGGAACATTTATGTAGTCCATATGCTCGAGGCCGCCCGGCGCTCGCGGTTTACGCTGCGCCGGACGGCCTCGTCTCCCCGGTCCCCACCGGTAGAACCAGTATGGCCACGGGTGATCTTTCCGCGCCAGTCGTCTCACTCGATCGTGGGGCGCACGAGTTGCCGCCGCTGGGTACCTGATCAACGATCCGGTGCAACACAGCGGCACCACCCCGAATCCGAGGGTGGGGATTCGGGCGCAAAACCCGTGGAGGGAGTCGGTATGGGCCAGCAACTGAAGGACGGGCTCGGGCAGGCGTGGAACCTGGTGGCCACGTTCGTCCCGAAGCTTTTGGGATTCTTGATCATCCTGCTGATCGGCTGGCTGATCGCGAAGGCGATCTCGAAAGCACTGGGACTGGTGCTCGGGAAAGTGGGGTTCGACAAACTCGTCGCGAAGACCGGCCTTTCCGGGAACATCGGCAGCCAGAAGATCGACGCGGCCGGGATTCTCGTCAAATTGGTCTACTACTTCATCCTGCTGATCGCGCTGCAGCTGGCGTTCGGCGTGTTCGGGCCGACGAACCCGGTGAGCCAGCTGCTCAACGACATCATCGCGTTCCTGCCGCGGATCGTGGTCGCGCTGGTGCTCGTCGTGGTCGCGGCGGCCATCGCGAAGGTCGTGCGGGACGTCGTCGCGTCGGCGCTGTCCGGCCGGGGCGCGGCGCGCCCGCTGTCGATGGCGGCCTACTGGCTGATCATGGCGTTCGGCATCATCGCCGCCCTAGGCCAGGTGAACATCGCGACGGCGATCACCGGCCCGGTCCTGATCGCGGTCCTCGCCACGATCGGCGGCGTGATCGTCGTCGGCTTCGGCGGCGGCCTGATCAAGCCGGCCCAGGACCGCTGGCGCGGCTGGATGGCGAACATGGAGCACCAGCTGGAGACGCCGAAGCAGCGCACCGGCGAGATGGGCACCGCCGAGCGGCCCCGGACGACGGTGGGGGCCGACAACACCCCGACGCCGCCGGCCGGCACCCCGCGTCCGCAGCTGTGACCGGGTAGCGGGAGACACGGGAACGGGCCCGGCGGACGAGGAAGCCGCCGGGCCCGTTCCCGCGTCCGGAGGTCTGTCCGCCGGCTCTGCCGCCCGGCTGCGGTGTCGCGAATGACTCATTCGAGGCAGCAGAGGTCCCCCATGAGTCATTCGCGACCTTCGCGCACCCCGATGTCGGCCGGTCGCACCCGCAGGGGAGGGACGTGGTGCCCCCGGCAGACCCGCGCGACTTCGCCGGAGCTGTGGCGGACGAGGAAGCCGCCGGGCCCGTTCCCGCGTCCGGACGTCTTGAATGAGTCATTCAGGACCCCGGACGCCAGGGCTCCGGCAAAGTCGCGGTGGTCCGGTCCTCCAGGCCGGTCCCGCGCCGCTCGCGGTGTCCTGAAGGGGACGTTCCTGTCATGTGATGACAGGAAAGTCCCCTTCAGGACATCAGATGCCGGCAACGTCCCCTTCAGGTCGGCGGGACCCGCGACTTTGCCGGGACCCTGTCGCCGGACGACCTGAATGACTCATTCAAGACCTCCCGGGCGGGCACTACCCTGGGGCGATGGGGGTTGTGGCGGCGCTCTGGCGCTATCCGGTGAAGTCGATGGCGGGCGAACGGCTGACCGAGGTGCACGTCGGCGACCGCGGTCTCGACGGAGACCGCCTCTACGCGGTCTACGAGCCCGGCGGCCGGTTCGGCAGCGGCAAGAACTCCACCCGGTTCCGGCTGATGCCCGGGCTGCACGCCTTCGCCGCCCGCTACGACGGTGACGTCCCGGTGCTGACCTTCCCGGACGGGCGCGTGCGGCGCGGGGACGCCGCCGACGTGCACGGTGAGCTCGCCGCCGCGCTGGACTTCCCGGGGGTCGAGCTGGCGAAGGAAGCGGGGGTCCCGCACCACGACGAAGCCCCCGTCCACCTGGTCACGACCTCCTCGCTGGCCTGGCTGGCCGGGCACACGCCCGGCGTCGCGGTGGACGAGCGGCGGTTCCGGGCCAACATCCTGCTCGACACCGGATCGGTGCCCGGGCGGACCGAGGAGTCCTGGGTGGGGGAGCGGGTCCGGATCGGCGAGGTCGAGCTGGAAGTGCTCCGGAAGGCCGTCCGCTGCGTGATGGTCGGCCTGCCCGCCGACGGGCTGCCCGCCGCGCCCGGGCTGCTCAAGACGATCTCCGAGGTGAACGGCGTGACCTTCGGCGTGCAGGCCCGCGTGGTCCGCGGCGGCGCGCTCCGCGTCGGGGACGACGTCCACGGGGTGGGATGTTCCGCCCCTCACAGTCCCTAGGGAATTCACCTCCCGCGGAGCATGTTGGGAGCGGTAGGACGAAAGGGGCGTGCCGTGGACTTCCTGCTGCACCACGGGATCACCGTGCTGGGCCAGTGGATCTCGATCGCCGAGCTCGCCGGGCAGGTGTTCGCGCTGGCGGTCGTGTTCCTCGCGCAGCGTCGCACCCTGTGGACGTGGCCCGTGCAGGTCGGGGCCACCGTGCTGCTGTTCGCCGTCTACGTCTCCGCGCACCTCGGCGGGCTCGCCGCCCGGCAGGTCGCCATCCTCGCCATCTCGCTCTACGGCTGGTGGGCCTGGACGCGCCGCAAGGACCCGGTGTTCGGCGTCGTCGTCCGCTCGGGCCGGCTCGCCGAACGGCTGGCCATGCTGGCCGCCTTCGTCGTCGGCACGACCGTCATGGCCCTGGTCCTCGACGCACTGGACGCGTCTTGGGCGCCGTGGCCGGACGCCGCGATCTTCGTCGGCACCCTCGTCGCCTTCGGCGCCCAGGGCGCGGGGCTCGTCGAGTTCTGGCTGGTCTGGCTGGTCGTCGACGCGATCGGCGTGCCGCTGCAGATCTCCTCGGGCCTGTACTTCTCGGCCGCGATCTACATCGTGTTCGCCGGGCTCGTCGTGCACGGCTGGTGGAGCTGGAACCGCTCCGCCAAGCGCGTCGAGGCACGGGTCACGGCAGCATCCAGCTGAGCACCGGCGTGCTCTGACCCCACACGATCAGGCACATCACCAGCAGCAGCCCCAGGCTCCACGGCAGCACCTTCCGCAGCAGCTTGCCCTCCTCGCCGGGCAGGTTCGCGGCCACGCAGGCGATCGTGAGGTTCTGCGGCGACACCATCTTGCCGAGGACGCCGCCGGAGCTGTTGGCCGCGGCCAGCAGGTCCGCCGGCAGGCCGGTCTTGGTCGCCGCCGTCACCTGCAGCGCGCCGAACAGCGCGTTCGCCGAGGTGTCGGAGCCGGAGACGGCGACGCCGAACCAGCCCAGCACCGGGGACAGGAACGCCAGGCCGGCGCCGGCCGCCGCGATGAACGTGCCGATCGTGCTCGTCTGGCCGGACAGGTTCATCACGTAGGCCAGCGCGAGCACCCCGGTGACGGTCAGGATCGCGAACCGCAGCTCCTTGACCGTGGCCAGCCACTCCTGCGCGGTGGCGCTCGCCGAGACGGCCAGCACCACCGCCGTCAGGACGCCCGCGATGAGCACGAGCGTGCCGCCGGTGTTGAGGAACGGCAGCGAGAAGGTGTTGCCGGACACCGGTTTCCCGTTCGGCCCGGCGACGTTCAGCCCCGGCCAGTGGAACTTCCACGTCGCCTTGTCGAGCAGCTTCTTGACCGGCGGCAGCACGGCGATGGAGAAGATCACGATGATGAACGCGTAGGGCAGGTACGCCTTCACGACGTCGTTGCGCGAGTCCTCCGGCGGGGCCTCCGCGGTCGCCGTCCCGCCGGTGCCGATCCGGACGGCTTCGGGCACCGGGCGGCGCGTCTGGGGGAGCGCCACGAGCGCGGCGGCCCCGGCGAGCGCGGCGCCGATGTCGGCCAGCTGCGGCGACACGTAGTTGGACGCGAGGAACTGCACGAGCCCGAACGCCACTCCGCAGACGAGCGCGGGCAGCCAGGTGTCCTTCAGCCCGCGCTTGCCGTCGACGATGATCACCAGCAGCAGCGGCACGACCAGCGCGAGCAGCGGCGTCTGGCGCCCGACGATCGAGGACACCTCCTGCAGCGGCAGGCCGGTGACCTGGGCGAGGGTGACGACCGGCGTGCCCATCGCGCCGAACGCGACCGGCGCGGTGTTCGCGACCAGCGCGACCACCGCGGCCTTGACCGGGTGGAAGCCGACGGCCACGAGCATCACGGCGCTGATCGCGACAGGCGCGCCGAAGCCGGCCAGCGCCTCCATCAGCGCCCCGAAGCAGAAGGCGATGATGAGCGCCTGGATGCGCGGGTCGTCGGAGATCCGGCCGAACGAGCGGCGCAGGACGTCGAAGTGCCCGGTCCGCACGGTGAGCCGGTAGATCCACAGCGCGTTGACGACGATCCACATGATCGGCCACAGCCCGAACGCGGCGCCCGACAGCGCGCCGGAGACGGCCTGGACGACGGGCATCCCGAACGCGGCGATCCCGACGACGAGCGCGACGAGCAGCCCGATGAGGGCGGCGTGGTGCGCCCGCATCCGCACGGCCCCGAGGAGCACGAGGACGGTGGCGAGCGGCAGCACGGCGACGAGCGCCGACAGGCCCAGCGAACCGAGGGGAGTGAGATTCTGGACGAACACGGGCGACCTCCGTTTTCCACGATGCGAAAACGGCCTTTCGGCGAGTGCCCGAGATCTTCGTCACAAACCAGGCGGTCCGTCAAGAAGTTGAGACCAGTTGGCCCAACGAGTCAGCGCTTCACGGCTTCGGGAGGACGGCGAGCGCGGTTTCGGCGATCGCCCGGATGTCGTCCGGCTCGACCCCGCCCTTGCCGAGCGCCTCGAGGCCGCGCAGCACCGCCAGCACGAGCCCGCCCAGGTGGGCGGGATCCGGGTCGTCGTCGAGGTCACCCGCGCGCTGGGCACCCGCGATGCACGCCGTCAGGTGGTCCTGCAGGTCGCGGAACAGCAGCCGGCTGCGGGCCGCGACCGCTTCGTCGTGCTCCGCGCACTCGGCCGTGCTCTTCGCGATCAGGCACCCCCGGCGCGCCCGGTCGGCGACGACCGACTCGGCGATCGCGCGCACGTGGTCGCGCAGTCGCTGGTACGCCGTGTCGTCGGGGCCCTCGAGCTGACGGCGCGTGCCCTCGGCCGCTTCGGTGCTGTAGTGGTCGAAGACGCGCAGGAAGAGCGCGTGCTTGTCGCCGAACGCGCCGTAGAGGCTGCCCTTGCCGAGGCCGGTCGCGGCGGCGATCTCGTCCACCTTCGTGCCCGCGTAGCCGGTCTCCCAGAACTGGTCCCTGGCAATGCGCAGGACCGCTGCCTCGTCGAAGCTCCGGGGTCTCGCCATGGGATCAGGCTACCCGTTCTTGACTATCTCGTCCATAACGGCGTACGTTCTGGACGAGATAGTCAAGAACTTGGAGGGAACAGCGTGAACCTGCAGGACAAGACGGCCGTCGTCACCGGCGGCAGCACGGGCATCGGGCTCGCCATCGCGAAGCGCTTCGCGGCCGAAGGCGCGCACGTGTTCATCACGGGCCGTCGCAAGGAAGCGCTCGACGACGCGGTCGCCGAGATCGGCGACGGCGTGACGGCGGTCCGGGCGGATTCGTCGAACCTGGCCGACCTCGACGAGCTCTACCGCGCGGTGGCCGAGCGCGGCCGCGGGCTGGACGTCGTGGTCGCCAACTCCGGCGGCGGGAGCTTCGCCCCGCTCGGCGAGATCACCGAGGAGCAGTTCGACACGACGTTCGCCACGAACGTCAAGGGGGTGCTCTTCGCCGTGCAGAAGGCGCTGCCGCTGCTGAACGCGAACGCGTCGATCATCCTCACCGGCTCGACGACGTCGACGCGGCCGGGCGCGGCCTTCAGCGTCTACGCGGCGACGAAGGCGGCGGTCCGCAACTTCGCCCGCAGCTGGGCGCTCGACCTCAAGGGCACGGGCACGCGGGTCAACGTCCTGAGCCCGGGCCCGACCCGCACGCCGGGCCTGCTGGACCTGGTGGACGAGGGCGCGAAGCAGGGCCTGGTCGACGGCCTCGCGGCGGAGGTGCCGCTCGGCCGCCTCGCGGACCCGGCGGAGATCGCCGCCGCGGCGTTGTTCCTGGCTTCCGACGAGGCGAGCTTCGTCAACGGCGTCGAGTTCTTCGTCGACGGCGGCCAGGCGCAGGTCTAACGCAGGGTGGCGTGGCTCGGCGTCAGGTCCTTCAGGGTCCGGACGCCCAGCAGCTGCATCGTGCGGACCATCTCCGTCCGCAGGATGTCCACGCACCGCTGCACGCCGCGCTCGCCGCCGGCCATGAGGCCGTAGAGGAACGCGCGGCCGATCAGGACGGCGTCGGCGCCGCGGGCGATCGCGGCCACGATGTCGCCGCCGGAGAGGATGCCGGTGTCGACCCAGACCTCGGCGCCACCCTGGACCTCGTCCAGCACCGCGGGGAGGAGTTCCAGGGGCGTCGGGGCCCGGTCGAGCTGACGGCCGCCGTGGTTGGAGATCAGGACGGCGTCCGCGCCGTGCTTCACGACGTCGCGGGCGTCGTCGACGTTCTGCACGCCCTTCACGACGAGCTTGCCCGGCCAGGTCTGGCGGACCCAGTCGAGGTCGTCGAAGTTCAGCGTCGGGTCGAACAGCTTGTTCAGCAGCTCGGCGACGGTGCCGTCGAAGTGGCTCAGGGAGGCGAACTGCAGGGGCTCGGTGGTGAGCAGGTTGAACCACCACGCCGGGTGCGTCGCGCCGTCGAGGAACGTCTTGAGCGTCAGCGCCGGCGGGATGGTCAGGCCGTTGCGGACGTCGCGCAGGCGCGCGCCGCCGACCGGGGTGTCCACGGTCAGCATGAGCGTGTCGTAGCCGTTCTCCCACGCGCGATTCATCAGATCTTCGCCGGCGCCGTGATCGCGCCAGACGTAGAGCTGGAACCACTTGCGGGCGCCCGGCGCGGCCGCGGCCAGGTCCTCGATCGACGTCGTCGCCATCGTCGAAAGCCCGACCGGGATGCCGTTGCGCTCGGCGACGCGAGCCACCGCGCTTTCGCCTTCGTGCTGCATCATCCGCGTGAACCCGGTGGGGGCGAAGGCGAACGGCAGCGCCGAGGTCTTGCCGAGGATCTCGCGGGAGGTGTCCACATCGGACACTCCGCGCAGCACGTTCGGGTGGAATTCGACCCGGCGGTACGCCTGCCGCGCGCGGCGCAGGCTGTCCTCGAGCTCCGCCGCCCCGTCGGTGTAGTCGAAGGCCGCCCGCGGGGTGCGCTTGCGCGCGGCCATCCGCAGGTCGGCGATGGTGTGCGCGTTCGCCAGCCGCCGTTCGGTCGGGTTCAGCACGATCGGCTTCGGTCGCAGGATCTGCTTCAGCTCGTCCGGCTTCGGCAGTCGGCGCTTCGTCACCTTCATCAACTCCCTGGGCAGGCGGGACCCGGCAGACATCGGATGTCTGCCGGGTCCCTTTCTAGCATCGAATCACGCGCTGCCGGAATCCGACGTCTGCGGCCCGGCGGCCGCGATGTCGTCGAGCCGGTACTTCGTGGCCGCTTCGAGGACCTTCGCCTGCTCGACCTCGCCGCGCTTGGCGAGGATCGACAGGGCGCCGACGGTGATCGACTCCGCGTCGATCAGGAACTTCCGCCGCGCCGCCGGCCGGGTGTCGGAGAAGCCGAAGCCGTCCGTGCCCAGCGTCAGCATGTCGGTCGGCACGTACGGGCGGATCAGGTCCGGCACCGCGCGCATCCAGTCCGACACCGCCACGACCGGCCCGTTCGCGCCCCGCAGCTTCTCGGTCACGAACGGCACGCGCGGCTCGCTGCCCGGGTAGAGCAGGTTGTCGTGGTCGATCTCGACGGCCTCGCGCCGCAGCTCGGTCCACGACGTCGCCGACCACACCGCGGCCCGCACGCCCCACTCCTCGGCCAGCAGCTTCTGCGCCTTGAGCGCGTCCGGCATCGTGACGCCCGAAACCAGGATCTGCACCTCGGGACCGTCGCCCTCGGGGGCGTCGGCGTACTTGTACAGACCCTTCAGCAGGCCGTCGACGTCGAGGTTCTCCGGCTCGGCGGGCTGCTGGTACGGCTCGTTGTAGATCGTCATGTAGTAGAAGACGTTCTCGCCGTTGCCGTCCGGGCCGGTCTCGCCGTACATCCGGCGGAGGCCGTCCTTGACGATGTGCGCGATCTCGAACGACCACGCCGGGTCGTAGGCCACCGCGGCCGGGTTGGTCGCCGCCAGCAGCAGCGAGTGCCCGTCGGCGTGCTGCAGGCCCTCACCGGTCAGCGTGGTGCGGCCGGCGGTGGCGCCGATGACGAACCCGCGGGCCATCTGGTCGGCGGCGGCGTACAGGCCGTCACCGGTGCGCTGGAACCCGAACATCGAGTAGAAGATGTAGATCGGGATCATCGGCTCGCCGTGCGTCGCGTACGACGTGCCGACGGCGGTGAACGACGCGGTCGAGCCCGCCTCGTTGATGCCTTCGTGCAGCAGCTGGCCCTTCTCGGACTCCTTGTAGGCCAGCATCAGGCTCGCGTCGACCGACGTGTACGTCTGGCCGTGCGGGTTGTAGATCTTGGCCGTCGGGAACATCGAGTCGAGGCCGAAGGTGCGGGCCTCGTCCGGGATGATCGGGACGACGCGCTTGCCGATCTCGGAGTCCTTCGCCAGCTCGCGGACCAGCCGGACGAACGCCATCGTCGTGGCGACCTCCTGCTTGCCGGAGCCCTTCCGGACGCCTTCGTAGATCTTGTCGCCGGGCAGGACCAGCGCCTTCGCGGCCTTCGGGCGGCGTTCCGGCAGGAAGCCGCCGAGCGCCCTGCGGCGGCCGATCAGGTACTCGATCTCGGGCGAGTTCGCGCCCGGGTGGTAGTACGGCGGCAGCTTCGGGTCGCGCTCGAGCTCCTCGTCGCTGATCGGGATCCGCTGCGAGTCGCGGAACAGCTTCAGGTCGTCGAGGGTGAGCTTCTTCATCTGGTGCGTGGCGTTGCGGCCCTCGAACGCCGGGCCCAGGCCGTAGCCCTTGATGGTGTGGGCCAGGATCACCGTCGGCTGGCCGTGGTGCTCCAGCGCGGACTTGTACGCCGCGTACACCTTGCGGTAGTCGTGGCCGCCGCGCTTGAGGTTCCAGATGTCGGCGTCGGAGAGGTCCTTGACCAGGTCCTTCGTCCGCGGGTCGCGGCCGAAGAAGTGCTCGCGGACGAAGGCGCCGTCGTTGGCCTTGTACGTCTGGTAGTCGCCGTCCGGCGTCACGTTCATCAGGTTGACCAGCGCGCCGTCGCGGTCGGCGTGCAGCAGCGAGTCCCACTCGCGGCCCCAGATGACCTTGATGACGTTCCAGCCGGCGCCGCGGAAGTACGACTCCAGCTCCTGGATGATCTTGCCGTTGCCGCGCACCGGCCCGTCGAGCCGCTGCAGGTTGCAGTTGATCACGAAGGTCAGGTTGTCGAGGCCTTCGCCTGCCGCGATGTGGATCAGGCCGCGCGATTCGGCCTCGTCCATCTCGCCGTCGCCGAGGAATGCCCAGACGTGCTGGTCGCTGGTGTCCTTGATGCCGCGATCGCGCAGGTAGCGGTTGAACCGCGCCTGGTAGATGGCGTTCATCGGGCCGAGGCCCATCGACACCGTCGGGTTCTCCCAGAAGTCCGGCATCAGCCGCGGGTGCGGGTACGACGGCAGGCCGCCGCCCTCGCCGGCGTGGCTGTACTCCTGGCGGAACCCGTCGAGCTGCTGCTCGCTCAGGCGGCCCTCGAGGAACGCGCGGGCGTAGATGCCGGGGGAGGCGTGACCCTGGATGTAGATCTGGTCGCCGCCGCCCGAGTGGTCCTTGCCGCGGAAGAAGTGGTTGAAGCCGACCTCGTACAGCGCCGCCGAGGACGCGTAGGTCGAGATGTGGCCGCCGACGCCGACGCCGGGACGCTGCGCGCGGTGCACCATGATCGCCGCGTTCCACCGGATGTACGCGCGGTAGCGGCGTTCGATCTCCTCGTCACCGGGGAACCACGGTTCGTTCTCGGTGGGGATCGTGTTGACGTAGTCCGTCGAGGTGAGGGCCGGGACGCCGACGTTCCGCTCACGGGCCCGCTCGAGGATGCGCAGCATCAGGTACCGGGCCCGCTGCTGCCCGCCCCTCGCCAGAGCCTCGTCGAAGGAGTCCAGCCACTCGGCGGTCTCCTCCGGGTCGATGTCGGGCAGGTGCGCCGCCAGTCCGTCACGGATGACGCGTACGCGTGCCGGGGTCTCCTTGCCGGAGGCGCCGTCGTTCTGCGGGGCCAAGGGGTCTCCTTGCGAAAAGTTGTAGCCGGTGGTGCTCGTCCGCGGGCGTGTACGACTCTCCATCGTCGTCTTCCGTCCCGGCTTCCGCACCGCTACTCGGCGGTAACATGGGCCGACCCGGTCGGGCCACTCCCCGCGCGCGGTGTATCGCGCGCGCGTTTTCTTCTCCCCCACCCTAGGGGACGGCACCCGAAGGGGTGGCAGACCGGTCGCGCGAGGCACCCGAAACGCCGTCGCGGAAGGTCCCCTGCGGGCCGTATCCTGCGACACGAGTTGTCAAAGATCCGGTGTGGACGGTTGCGCGCGGAGCCCTACCAGTGTTCGCTATCGGCAACCGGGTAGCCGAGTGTGGCGGAGCCGTACCCTCAGGCGAGGGTGGGCAACGCCACGCTCCGTCGTAGTTGGAGGAGTGAAAGCAGTGGTCGCCGCGGGAGACGCTGATCAGTCAAGCGTCGCCGAGAGGCTCGGCATCAAGCCCGAGATGGTGGTCCAGGAGATCGGCTGGGACGAGGACGTCGACGACGACGTCCGCGCGGCGATCGAGGAGCAGATCGGCGGGGACATCCTCGACGAGGACGCCGACGAGGTCATCGACGTGGTGCTGCTGTGGTGGCGCGAAGACGACGGCGACCTCGGTGACGCGCTCATCGACGCCAGGGGCCCCCTGGAAGAGACCGGCGTGATCTGGGTGCTGACCCCGAAGAACGGGCAGCCCGGGCACGTCGAGCCGAGCGAGATCGCCGAAGCCGTGCCGGCCGTGGGCCTGGCCCAGACCGCCAACATGAGTGTGGGAGCGAACTGGATCGGCACCCGGCTGGTGTCCCCGAAGTCGAAGTCGAAGCAGCGCTGACCCGGCCCCGCCCGTCGGACACGATAGGGTTGTCGTCGCAGGCACGTGTCCGTACGGGAGAGGAAAAGCGGTATGGCCGTCGAGGTCGGTTCTGAGGCCCCTGACTTCACGCTCAACGACTACAACAAGCAGCCGGTGCAACTGTCCTCCTTCCGGGGCGACAAGCCGGTGCTGGTGGTCTTCTACCCGTTCGCGTTCAGCGGCATCTGCACCGGCGAGCTCTGCCAGCTCCGCGACGAGTTCGCCGACTACGACGGCAAGGGCGTCCAGGTACTGGGCGTCTCGGTCGACACGCCGTTCTCGCTGAAGGCGTGGGCCGAGAAGGAGGGCTACCAGTTCCCGCTGCTGTCCGACTTCTGGCCGCACGGCGAAGTGGCGCGCGCGTACGGGGTCTTCAACGAGGACGCCGGCCTGGCGGTCCGCGGGACGTTCCTGATCGACACGTCCGGCGTGGTGCGGTTCGCCGAGGTCAACGCCCCGGGCGAGGCGCGCGACCAGCAGGGCTGGAAGAAGGCCGTCGCCGAACTGGTCTGATTTCTCCCCGGCGGCGGTCCCCTTCGTGGGGCCCGCCGCCGGCGGGGCGCATAGCTCAGCGGAAGAGCACTCGGTTTACACCCGAGCGGTCGCAGGTTCGAACCCTGCTGCGCCCACATCTGTGGCCTCGGTCGCCCGTGTCCCGGGTAGTACCGTGACGCAGCAATCACCCGGCCATCGCGGTTTCCGGGACGGGCGCCGGGCGCATCGTCCGCACCAGCACCGCCAGGCCCGTGAACAGCACCGCCGCGATCACGCCCGTCGCGTTCAGCGCCGTCGTGAAAGCCTCCTTCGCCTGGTCCGCCACCTCCGGACGGGCGACGTCCGTCGCGAGAGTCGAGCCGGCGGGGAAGACGGCGTGGTACACCGCTGTTGCCGTCAGGCCGATCAGGGCCAGGCCCAGTGAGCCGCCCAGGTAGTTGCCCGTGTCCGCCATCGAGGCCGCCGAGCCTGCGCGCTCCGGCGGGACCGAACCCATCACCAAGCCGATGCCCAGGGCGAACAGCGGGCCCGTGCCCAGGGTCAGGATCGCGATTCCCGCCATCACCAGCGCCGGGCCGTCGGTGAAGGCCAGCAGCAGGCTGCCTGCCGCCGAAATGACCAAGCCGCCTGCGATTGCTGTGGCCGGGGACAGCCAGCGGGTCAACGACGGGGCCGTCATCGTGCCCAGCGCCACGCCCAAGCCCATCGGGGCGAACAGGACCGCCGAGACCAGCGGTGAGTAGCCCAGGACACTCTGCAGGTACTGCGTGACCAGCAGGCCGACGCCCGCCATCGCCACGCCGGCGAACACCAACGAGACCAGGACCGCCGTGAAGGGGCGGTTGCGGAACAGGCGCAGGTCCAGCAGCGGGGACGACGTCGTCAGCTGGCGGTGGGCGAAGAGCGCGCCGAGCAGGGTGCCGGCGGCGATCGCGGCCAGGGGCAGGAACAGAGAGCCGGTGGTCAGCTGCTTCAGGCCGAACACGATCAGGAGCACCGCCGCCAGGGAAAGCGCGACGCCGGGGAGGTCCAGGCGGCCGGACGCGGGGGCGCGGAACTCCGGGAGGAGGAACGGGCCCGCGGCCAGCAGGACCGCCACCGCCGGGACCGCGACCAGGAACACCGAACCCCACGAAAAGTGCTGCAGCAGGAAACCCGCGAACACCGGGCCGGCCGCGCCGCCCGCGAACTGGCACGTTGCCCAGATCGAGATGGCCTTTCCGCGCTGGCCGGCGTCGCGGAACATGTTCGTGATCAGGGCGAGTGTCGACGGCATCAGTGTCGCTCCGGCGACGCCGAGCGCGCCGCGGACCACGATCAGCATTTCCGGGCTCGTCGAGAACGCCGCGACGATCGATAGGGCGCCGAAGGCCGCGCCGCCGGTCAGGAGCAGGCGGCGGCGGCCGATGCGGTCGCCGAGGGTGCCCATCGTGATGACGAAGCCCGCGACGACGAAGCCGTAGCTGTCGGTGATCCACAGCTGCTCGGTGGCGCTCGCCCCGAGGTCGGCGCTGAGCTGCGGCAACGCGAGGAACAGCGAGGTCATGTCCATCGCGACGAGCAGGGTGGGCAGCACGAGCACCGCCAGGCCCAGCCACTCCCGCCGTCCGGCCGGCTTGTCCATTTCGACTCCTTTTCGTGGTGCGATCACCAGGGGGTCGGAGCCGTCCGCGCGGACCGGACACGGGCGCGGGAACTTTCTTGAGGCGATCTTGAGGAACGGCGGAGGGACGGCGGAGGTCCGGGACCGAACCTGGTTCCAGCGCACCACACCAGGTGGTGCCCGCCGGACAAGGACCGACATGGCCAACCACGCCCTCCCCGCCCGCCGCCGCTCCGCCTGGCGTCCCGTCGCCCTCGCCGTCGTCGGTGGCTCCGTCCTCGTCGCGATGGGTGCCGGCGTCTGGGCGACGCTCTCGGCCACCGCCGCGAACGTGACGCCCGAGACGATCAGCAGCGGCACCCTCAAGCTCACCCTCGCGGCCAACGGCGCCGGGTTCGACCAGGCGGTTTCCAACCTCGCCCCCGGCGACGTCGTCAACCGCTACGTCGACCTCACCAGCGGCGGCAGCCTCGACGCCCAGGCGCTGACCATGCAGGTCGCGGCCACCGGCTCGGGCGCGCTCGTCACCGACGGCGCCACCACCAAGGCCCTGCGCGTCACCGTCAAGCAGTGCCCGGGCACCTGGAACACCTCGACCGGCGCGTGCAGCGGTGGCACCGCCTCGACGCTGCTCCCGGCGACCGCGCTGAGCGGCCTGGGCAGCGCCCAGTCGCTGATCGCCGGCGCGGTGGCCGCGGGGTCCGTCGCGCACCTGCAGGTCTCCGTGCAGCTGCCGGACCAGAACGAGACCACGGTCAACGGCACGCTGCCCACGGCGACGATCCAGGGCCTGACCGCGAACCTGACCTACACCTTCGCCGAGACGCAGCGCTCGGCCACCACCACGAACTCCTGAGCCGTGCCCCGGTCCTGGTCCGTCCGGGCGGCGGCCGTCACCGCGACGGCCGCCGCGCTGGCCGCCGTGCCCGCCACCGCCGGCGCGGCCGGTCTCGCCACCGCCTCCGACGCGGTCCGCGCGACGACGGTGACGTGGTCCGCGGTGCTGGCCGACAGCTCGGGCGCGGTCCAGACCGGCAAACCGCTCACCGTCTCGTGGGGGCTGTTCGACACCGCGCCGCGCTACGCGTCGGTCCGCAACAACGGGACCGTCGCGCTGACGGGGGAGACCTACGCGGTCACCGTCACCGGCGGGCTGCTCCCGGCCGGCGTCCGCCTGGACGCCTGCGCCGGCGGCACCTGGTCGGGCGGCTCGTGCCCGGGAACGGTCGTCGCGCTGACCGACTCGGCCGCGGGTTCGTCGTCCGTCGTCCGCGCGCTCGGGGTCGGCGACCAGCTGAGCCTCCGGGTTTCGCTCACCGGCACCGGGGTCACGACCACGGCCACGGTCGGCGTCTCCGTGTCCCGCACCCAGATCCGCGCCGCCACCACCTCGAACTCGTAGGAGCCACGCCATGGTCACCACCGCGCCCGCCCCCGCACGGCACCGCGCGAGCCGCCCGCCGCGCCGGCTCCCGACCGTGCTGCTGGGCCTGGTCGCGGTGCTCGCCGTCGCGGGTGCCGTCGCCGTCTTCGTGCTGCGGCTCGGGTTCGCGCCGGTGCTGTCGCCGAGCATGGAGCCCGCCTTCGCGCCGGGAGACCTGCTCGTCACCCGTCAGGTGGACGCTCGATCGGTGGACGTCGGCGACGTCGTCGTGCTGCCTCGCCCGGACGCGCCGGGGGAGCGGTACGCCCACCGCGTCGTCGAACTCGACCGGTCGCCGGCCGAGCCGCTCGTGCGGACGAAGGGCGACAACAACGCCGCCGCCGACCCGCAGCGCCTGCGCATCACGTCTTCGACGGTGCCCGTGGTCGTGGGGCACGTGTCGTGGATCGGGCGCGTGGCGCTGCTCGGCCAGTACGGCGGGGTGCGCGTCGCGGTGATCGTCTTCGCCGGCGTGTGCCTGCTCGTCGCGGCGAAGCGGGCGTTGTGGGACCGGCGGTGAGGCTGCCGACCGGGCCGCGGCCGGTCACAATCGCGACCATGGCCAAGGTTCTGGTGGTGGAGGACACCGACAGCATCCGTGAGGTCGTCGAGCTCGCGCTGGACGATGCCTGCTTCGAAGTGCGCACCGCGGCCGACGGCGACGGCGCGCTGGCCGAGCTGCGCGCGTGGGACCCGGACGTGGTCGTGCTCGACCTGAACATTCCCGGCCCGGACGGCCTCGAAGTCTGCCGACGGCTGCGCGGCTTCTCGCAGGCGTACGTCGTCATGCTCACGGCGAAGGCCGACGAGGTCGACAAGCTGGTCGGACTGGCCAGCGGTGCCGACGACTACCTGACGAAGCCGTTCTCGCCGCGCGAGCTGGTCGCGCGGATCCAGGCGATGCTGCGCCGGCCGCGTGCTTTCGGCGCCGACGCTCCTCCGGCGGCGGGGCGAGTGGTCGGGCCGGTGCGCATCGACGTCGAGGCCCGGGACGTCACCGTTTCGGGGGTGCACGTCGAGCTGACGCGGATCGAGTTCGAGCTGCTGGACGCGCTCACCGAGAACGTCCGCGCGGTGAGCAGCCGCGAGGCGCTGCGCCGCCGGGCGTGGGGCGAGAGCTGGCTGGCCGACGACCACGCCGTCGACGTCCACCTGTCGAACCTGCGGCGCAAGCTGGCGGCGGCGGGTGCGCCGGGGCTGATCGCGACCGTGCGCGGGGTCGGCTACCGGATCGACCGGAGCGTCCGGTGACGCGCACGGTCCTGGTCGTCGACGACGACCCGGATGTGCGGGAGATCCTGAGCCTGGCGCTGAGCGCGTTTTCGGGCTGGCGGGTGGAGACGGCGGCGGGCGGCGCGGAGGCGGTGCTGCGGTGCGGATCCGGCGGGGTGGACGCGGTCGTGCTGGACGTGGAGATGCCGGGCTACGACGGCCGCCGCACGCTGCGCGAACTGCGGGCGGCGCACGCGGCGCTGCCGGTGGTGTTCCTGACGGCGGCCGCGGACACGACGGGACTGGCGGAGCTGGGCGCGCTCGCTGTGCTGGCGAAGCCGTTCGACCCGCTGGGGATCGGGACGCGGCTGGCGGGTTTGCTGCGCTGGGAGGGGTGAAGCGGGGCCGGGCTCTCTACCACCAGGCGCGTTCGGTGTCCGGGCCCGCGGAGGGCAGGCGGACCGTGAAGGCGCTGCCGCCGCCTTTTGCCGCGGTCGCGCGGACCGTTCCGCCGTGGGCGTGGACGATTCCGCGGGTGATCGCCAGGCCGAGGCCCGCGCCGCCGGAGGGGGCGCCGACCTGGGCGAACGGCTCGAAGATGCGCTCCTCTTCGCCCGGGGGGACGCCTGGGCCGCGGTCGCGGACCGACACCTCGGCCCACGTCTGGTCGTCGCGGGCGCCGACCGTGATGGTCGTGCCTTCGGGTGCGACCGCCGCCGCGTTGGCCAGCAGGTTCGTGAACACCTGGACCAGGCGGTCGGCGTCGCCGCGGACCGGGCCCGTTTCGCCCGCGCGCTCGATGCGGACGCCCATCCGCTCGGCCGCGCCCTCGACGCTGTCGACCGCGCTCTCCAGCACGCCCGCCATGTCCACATCGGACAGCCGGAGGCGCAGCCTGCCGCCCTGCAGGCGGGTCAGGTCGAGCACGTCGTTGGACAGCCGGATCAGCCGGTCGGTGTTCTTCGCCGCGATCGCCACCAGCCGCGCGGCGCGCTCGCCGAGCTCGCCGAACCGGCCGGAGGCGACCAGCTCCAGCGAGCCGTGGATCGACGTCAGCGGCGTCCGCAGCTCGTGGCTGACCAGCGAGACGAGTTCCTCGCGCACCTCGCGGGCGCGGTTCGCGTCGCGCTGCGCCTGGACGACCGCCACTTCGAGCTCGACCCAGTGCGCGAGGTCCCGCAACCGGTCGCGCTCGGCCGCGGTGAGGCGCCGCGGCTCGCGGTCGATCACGCACAGCGTCCCGGCCTTGTGCCCGGACGGCGTGGTCAGCGGCTGCCCGGCGTAGAACCGGATGTACGGCGGCCCCGTCACCATCGGGTTGTCGGCGAAACGCGGGTTCAGGTGGGCGTCCGGGATCTCCATCAGGTCGTCGCGTTCGATGGCGCGAGCGCAGAACGAAACGCTGCGCGGGGTTTCCCGTTCGTCCAGCCCGGCGCACGACTTGAACCACTGCCGGTCGAGCTCCACCAGCGACACCAGCGCGATCGGCACGCCGAAGGTGTGCTGGGCGAGCCGGGTGATCCGGTCGAACCGCTCCTCGCTGGGGGTGTCGAGCAGCTCGAGCGCGCGCACGGCGGCGACTCGCGCCAGTTCCGCGTCCCCGTCCACGGCCTCAGTATCGAAGCGCGTGGCGCCGCTGTCCTGCCAGGGACTCGATCAGGTGACGGCCGCGGTCTTCCCCCGTGGCCCGGCTCAGCGCGGAGCGCGCTGAGCCGGGGTGGGGTCAGCGGGGGACGAAGCCCACGTCGTTGTTCGGCTCGTAGGTGTCCGGCCAGACGGAAATCGGGTCGGTCGACAGCGTGCTTCCCAAGCCGCCGTGGAAGTCGGAGTCCAGGTACCACTCCGTGCCCGCGTGGAACTTGGTCGCCGTCAGGCCCGGTGGGGGAGTGGTGCGCAGTTTGTACGTGCCCTGCGGGATGTCCTCGATGTAGTAGTCCTCGCCGCCCGTTGTGGTGACCGTGCGGTTCAGCAGGCCTTCGAACGCGCTCGGGCCCACCAGTGAAATCTGCGTTTCACGCCGGGGTTCCGTGCTCTGGCGGATGCCGTCGCCGTTCGTGTCGTCCCAGGCCCGGCCGTGGAGGCGGCCGCCGATCTGGGCGAATTCGTCGTAGCCGGACCAGTACTGCTCCGTCAGCGTCCGGTCGTGGGTGTTCGAGCTGATCGACCGGTAGCCGTCGTCGTTGCCGAAGATGCGGTAGTCGCCCAAGGGCAGGCCCGTGAACGAATAGCCGCCCTGTGCGTCGGTGACCGTGACGTAGTCGGTCGGTGGGCTGGCCAGGTGGGCGGTGACCTTGGCGCCCGCCCGGCCGGGGTCGCCCGGGTCGTGCCGGAAGTTGCCGTCGCGGTCGAACCAGACCAGGCCGTGCAGCTCCCCGATGCCCGCGGCCGCCGCGGCCGGGACGCCCACTACCCCCGTCAGCACCGCGAACACCGCGCCCAGTACCGCCGCTCTTCGCCGGAACTCCATGGTGAATCCCCCTTCGCCGGCCGCCCCTTGCCGCCGGTGGAAAGAAGCTACCGCGAGGCACCGACAGTTTCGGGAACCCAGGCGTGACCTGCGAAAGCATCGTCGAGCGGCGCCTGGATCAACCGGTTCGCGTACGTCGAAACCGTGTACGTCCCGATCCCCAGCACCACCTCCAGCGCGTTGCGCGGCGTGAACCCGGCTTCGGCGAAGGCGGCCAGCGACGCGGGCGGGACGTCGCCCGTCGTGTCCATTACCGTCGAGGCGAACCGCCGCAACGCCTCGAGCCGCGCGGACGGCAGGGGAGCCTGCGCGCGCAGCGCCGTCACCAGTTCCGGTGACGCCGAAAGCGCTTCCAGTGAAGCCGTGTGCATCGCGACGCAGACGTGGCAGCCGTTGCGGGCGGCCACCGTCATGACCAGGACTTCGCGCTCCAGCGCCGTCAGCGTGGTGGTCTCGAAGATCGAGTTGAGCTTGAGGAAGCCGTTCAGCAGCTCCGGCGACGTCGCCATCCGGGCGACGGCCGCCGGGACGTGGCCGAACTTCTTCGCGGTGGCCGCCATCGCCGGGCGCGCGGCCGGGGGTGCAGACTCCGGGGTGTGATCGGGGAACAAGACGTCTCCAGACGTAGGATCGACAACGTGGTTGTCGAAACAGTAAACCTGGTTGTCGAAAAGGGCAAGGGCTGATGGCCGATCAGCCTGGCTACGAGCTGCCCTTCCTGCTCTTCGGCGGCTTCCGCACGCTCATCGACCGCCTGCACGCCGAGCTCGCGCGCCGCGGCCACCCGGACGTGCGGCCGTCGTACGGCTTCGCCATGCAGGCCATCGGCGTCCAAGGCGCCACCGCGTCGGAGATCGGCCGCCGCCTCGGCGTGTCCAAGCAGGCCGCGGGCAAGACCGTCGAACGCCTCGAGGCCCTCGGGTACGCCGAGCGCGCCGACGACCCCGCCGACGCCCGCCGCAAGATCGTGCGGCTCAGCGCGCACGGCGTCGACGCGCTCCGGAAGTCGGCGGAAATCTTCGACGACCTGCGCGCGGAGTGGGCGCGCGCGGTCGGCGCCGAGCGGATCGGCGCGCTCGAAGCCGACCTGCGCAAGGTCGTCGGGCCCGCGGCCTACCGGCTGGACGCCGCGGGCTGGTTCACCGGCTAGAAACCGCAGCCCGGGTCCGGCGCGTCATCCGACAGCGGGCTGCCCGCCGGCAGCACGTACAGGACCTCCAGCACCAGCGGCGTCGGCCCGAGGTTGCGGCCGATGTGCACCTGGTCGGGCTTTTCGGTGAAGGCGCGCCCGGCGCCGAAGATGCCGTCGATGCTGCAGTCGGCCAGGTTGTGCGTCAGCGTCCCGGCTTTCACGTAGGCGTAGAGCGTGCCGTCGTGGAAGTGCCAGCCGGTGTAGCCGCCGGGCTGGATGGTGATCTCCCGCAGCGTGTAGTCGGTGTGGCCGATCGTCTTCTGGGCCAGGATCGTGCCGGCGACGCCGCTGCCGGGCGTGGCGGACGCGGTTCCGGACGCCAGCGTGACGGCCAGCGCGGTCACGGAGAGAATCGTGCAGATCTTGCGCATCGGGCAGTACTCCTCACGACGAGCGCAGGGTGCGCCGCATCATCTTGCCCGATTCGGTGCGCGGCAGGCGATCGGTGAAGTCGAACCGCTTCGGCGTCTTGAACCCCGCCAGCTCGGCCCGGCAGTGCTCGGCCAGCCGCGCGGCCAGGTCGTCGCCCGGAAGAACACCGGGCACCGGCTCCACGACGGCGATCACGCGCTGTCCCCATTCGTCGTCCGGCTCGCCGATCACGGCCGCGTCGGCGACGTCGGGGTGCGAGAGCAGCCGCGCTTCGATCTCGGCGGGGTAGATGTTGACGCCGCCGGAAAGGATCAGGTCGGTCCGCCGGTCGAGCAGGAACACGCGGCCGTCGGCGTCGCGGTGGCCGAAGTCGCCGACGGTGATGAACTCGCCGGACCGGTTGGCCGCGGTCTTGCCAGGGTCGCCGAGGTAGGCGATCTCGGTGTGGGCGGAGCTGAACCAGATCGTGCCCGGCTCGCCGTCCGGCACCTCGGCGCCGTCGTCGTCGAGGATCTTCAGCCGGACGCCGGTCAGCGGCCGGCCCACCGTCCCCGGCGCCGCCAGCCACCCGGCCGCCGTGACGCCGCAGATCAGCCCTTCCGAAGCGCCGTAGTACTCGTGCACCACCGGGCCGAGCCAGGCGATCATCCGCTCCTTGACCTCGCGCGGGCAGGGCGCCGCGCCGTGGATCACGCTCACCAGGCTCGAGAGGTCGTACCGTGCGCGGACGTCTCCGGGCAGCCGCAGCATCCGGTGGAACATGGTCGGCACCAGGTGCGTGCCGGTGACGCGGTGCTTTTCGATGAGCCGCAACACCTCTTCGGCGTCGAAGCGGTCCATCAGCACCGCGCTGTGCCCCAGGTGCAGGGCGTTGACGGCGAACGAGCCGGGCGCGGCGTGGTAGAGCGGGCAGGCCACCAGGTGCACACCCGGGCCCGGCCGGACGTCGAACAGCGCCATCAGATCGCGGTGGATCGGGTGCAGCGACGGCGGTTTCCCGCTCAGCGCGCGCCGGACGCCCTTGGGCCGCCCGGTGGTCCCCGACGTGTAGAGCATGGTCTGGCCGGTGGTCCGCGGCTCGGGCGGCGCCGAGGGCTCGTCCTCGCCCCAGGACGCGTAGTCGCCCCAGCCCTCGGTCGCGCCGATCGAAAACCGCGGCACGTCGAGGTCGCACCCCCGCGCGATGTCCGCCTCCGCGACGACGACCCGCGCGCCGCTGTTCTCGACCACGTAAGCGATTTCGGCGGGGGAGGACCGGTGGTTGACCGGGGTGAAGTACATCCCGGCCTGCAGCGTCGCGAACAGCAGCTCGAAGTACGGGAGTCCGTTGTGGACGATCGCGACGACGCCGTCGCCGGGCCCGAGCCCCAGCCGGTGCAGGGCGTGCGTCAGCCGGTTGGCCCGTGCGGCCAGCTCGCCGAACGTCGCGGCCGTCCCGTCGGGCGCGAGCACCGCGAGCCGGTCCGGGTGCTGCTCGGCGACGTCGAAGAAGGTGCTCACGCCTCGCACGCTACCGGGTACCGTGCGACGCATGGACGCGGACGTTTTCGGGCAGGTCCTCGACGCGGTGCGGGAGTTCGTGCGCAAGGAGGTCGTGCCGCGCGAGGCGGAGATCGACGAGCACGACGAGATCCCGGCCGGCATCCGGGACAAAGCGGCCGAACTGGGCCTGTTCGGCTGGGCGCTGCCGGAGGAGTACGGCGGACTCGGCCTCGCCATGGCCGAAGACGTCCGGCTCGCGATCGAGCTCGGCTGGACGACGCCCGCGTTCCGGTCCCTGTTCGGCACCAACAACGGCATCGCCGGCCAGGCGATCGTGCACTACGGGACGCCGGAGCAGCGCACCCGCTGGCTGCCGCGGCTGGCCGCCGGCCAGGCGATCGCGTCGTTCGCGCTCACCGAGGCCGAAGCCGGTTCGGACCCGGGCGGGCTGACCAGCCGCGCCGTTCGCGACGGTGAGGGCTACCGGCTCTCGGGCACCAAGCGGTTCATCACGAACGCGCCGCTCGCCGAGGTCTTCGTCGCCTTCGCGCGCACCGACCTCGACAGCACCGGCAGCCGGGGCATCTCGGCGTTCCTGGTTCCGGCCGGAGCGGACGGCGTCACGGTCGGCCCGCACGACGCCAAAATGGGCCAGGCCGGCGCGTGGACGTCGGAGGTGGTCTTCGACGACGTCGAGCTGCCCGCCGACGCGCTGGTCGGCGAGGAGGGCAAGGGGTTCGGCATCGCGATGGCCTCGCTCGCCCGCGGCCGGCTGCACATCGCGGCGCTGTGCGTCGGCATGGCCGAACGCGCGCTGTCCGAAGCCGTCGAGTACGCGCGGACCGCGCGCCAGGGCGGCCGGGTGATCGGCGAATACCAGCTGGTCCAGGCGCTGCTCGCGGAGTCGCACGCGGAGCTGGCGGCCGGCCGCGCGATGGTGCACGAAGCCGCCGCGAAGTACGACTCGGGGGAGGACCGCAAGCTCGGCCCGTCGTCGGCGAAGCTGTTCTGCACGGAGATGCTCGGCCGGGTCGCCGACCGCGCGGTGCAGGTGCACGGCGGGATGGGCTACGTCCGCGGCGTGACGGTCGAGCGGATCTACCGGGACGCACGGCTGTTCCGCATTTACGAGGGCACCAGCGAGATTCAGAAGCTCGTGATCGCGCGTCAGCTGCTGAAGGACTGAACTTGCGCTGGAGTTCACTCCAGCTCTTACTGTCGGCGGCATGACCACCGCACAGCACAAGATCGGCTCCGGGTTCGGGGCCGGGACCACCGCGGCCGAGGTCGTCGCGGGGATCGACCTGACCGGCAAGCTCGCGATCGTCACCGGCGGCTACTCGGGCATCGGCCTGGAGACGACCCGCGCGCTGACGGGGGCGGGTGCGCACGTCGTCGTCCCGGCCCGCCGGCGCGCGACGGCCGAAGAAGCGTTGCGGGGACTCGGGAACGTCGAGGTCGACGAACTCGACCTGGCCGACCTCGGCAGCGTCCGCGCCTTCGCCGAGCGGTTCCTCGCGTCGGGCCGGGGGATCGACGTCTTCATCGGCAGCGCCGGCATCATGGCGTTGCCGGAGACCCGCGTCGGACCGGGCTGGGAGGCGCAGTTCGCGACCAACCACCTCGGCCACTTCGCGCTGGTGAACCGGCTCTGGCCCGCGTTCGGCGACTGCGCCCGCGTCGTCTCGGTGTCCTCGCGTGGCCACCACTACGGCCCGGTGCGCTTCGACGACCTCGAATTCCGCCGGGGCTACGACAAGTGGCTCGCCTACGGCCAGGCGAAGACGGCGAACGTGCTCTTCGCGGTCCGGCTCGACAAGCTGGCCCGTGACCGCGTCCGCGCGTTCGCCCTGCACCCGGGCCGGATCCTGACCGACCTCGTCCGCCACCTCGACCGCCAGGAGCTGGTCGACGCCGGGATGGTGGACGCCGAAGGCCGGGTCACCGGCGGCGCGAAGACGCCGGAGCAGGGCGCCGCGACGCAGGTCTGGGCGGCGACGTCCCCGCGGCTCGACGGCCTTGGCGGGCTGTACCTCGAGGACTGCGACGTCGCGGAGCCCGCCGGTGACGTGCGGGCCGGCGTCAAGGACTACGCGATCGACGCGGTCCTGGCCGAGCGCCTGTGGGCGGTTTCGGCCGAGCTCACCGGGGTCGACGCCTTCTAGAGCTTCTCCACCTGCCGCACCAGCAGGTCGATCTCGTCCTCGGTGTTGTAGTAGTGCACCGACGCGCGGACCAGGTCCGGCAGGCCGCGCGCGGTGAAGTCGTACTGGGCCGACGTCCGCGAAGACACCGACGTGTTGATGCCGGCTTCGGCCAGCCGGGCCTTGATCTCCTTGGCCGGGGTGCCCTCGACGGTGAAGGTGACGATGCCGCACTGGCGGGCGCCGATGTCGTGGACGCGGGCGCCGGCGTCGGTCAGCCGTTCGCGCAGCGTCGCGGCCAAGGACGTGACCCGGGCTTCGATGGCCGGCAGTCCCCAGCCGAGCGCGTAGTCGATGGCCGCGCCGAGGCCGAGCACGGCGGCGAAGTCCTTTTCCCACACCTCGAAGCGCTTGGCGGTCGGGTCGACGACGTACTCGTCCGGCGCCGTCCAGCTCGCGGAGTGCAGGTCGAGCATCGCCGGCTCCAGCCGCTCCCGCAGCCGCGGGTGCGCGTAGAGGAAGCCGGTGCCGCGCGGGCCGCGCAGGTACTTGCGGCCGGTCGCCGACAGCGCGTCGCAGTTCAGGCGGGCGACGTCGAGGTCGAGCTGGCCCGCCGACTGGCAGGCGTCGAGCAGGAACGGGATCCCGGAGGCCCGGGCGATCGCGCCGATCTCCTCGGCCGGGTTGACCAGCCCGCCCTGGGTGGGCACGTGGCTGACGGCGATCAGCTTGACGTCGTCGCCCACTCGCCGTCGCAACTCTTCGACGTCCAGCTGCCCCGACGCGTCGTCGCCGATCACCTCGACGACCGCGCCGGTGCGCTTGGCGACCTGCAGGAAGGCGATGGCGTTGCTGGCGTACTCGGCGCGGGAGGTGAGGATCCGGTCGCCGGGGCCGAACGGCAGCGCGTAGAAGATCGCCTGCCACGACCGCGTCGCGTTGTCGGTGAGCGCGATGTCGTCGGGTTCCGCGCCCACCAGCCGGGCCGCGGACGCGTACACGGCGTCCAGCCGGTCCGATGCCGCGGCGATCGCCTCGTAGCCGCCGGCCAGCGCTTCGTGGCGCAGGTAGTCGACGACGGTGTCGGTCACGATGGACGGCGGGAGCGCGGAGCCCGCGTTGTTGAAGTGGACCACCTCGGCGGAGCCAGGGGTCTCACGGCGCGCGCGTTCGACGTCGAAGTCCATACCCAACTGAATACAGTAGATAGGTACTGTATGCAATACTGCCGGTCATGGCCCGGACCCCGCTGCGCAGCGACCTCATCGAGCAGATCACCACCCGCGTGCTCGACGGCAGGCTCGCCGCCGGCAGCCGCGTCAACGAGGTGCACCTGGCCCGCGAGCTGGGCGTCAGCCGGACGCCGCTGCGGGAGGCGCTGATCGGGCTCGCCGACCGCGGCCTGCTCGTCTCCGCGCCCGGCCGCGGCTTCCTCGTGCCGCCGTTCGACCCGGACGAGGCCCGCCGCCTCTACCCGCTGGTCGCCGAGCTCGAAGCCCTCGCGCTGCGCTGGACGTCGCCGCTGGAGCTGGCCGGGCTGCCGGACGCGCTCGACGCCGTCGCCGGCGAGATGGACGCCGTGCTGGCCGACGGCGGCGATCTGTCCGAAGTGGACGACCGGTGGCACGCGCTGCTGCTGTCCCGCTGCCCCAACCCGCACCTGCTGCGGCTGATCGGGCAGACCAAACCGCTGCTCAAGCGCTACGAGTCGTGCTACTTCGGCGGTGCGGGCCGGGCCGGCGAGAGCATCGGCGAGCACCGCCGGATCGCGGCGGCCCTGCGCGACGGCGACCTGGCGACCGCGTCCGCGGTGCTCGTCCGCAACTGGGTGAAAGCGCTGGCCTACCTGGGGAAGGACGAAAGATGATCATCGCGCACCTGAGCGACCTGCACCTCGACGGCGAGCCGCGGGCCGAAGAACGCGTTGCCGCCGTCATGGACTACCTGGCCGATCTCGCGGTCGACGCCGTCGTCGTCACCGGCGACATCGCCGACCACGGCGCGCCGCCGGAGTACGCGCGCGCCGCGGAGCTGCTGAAGCACCCGGCGCCGGTGCTGGTGTGCCCGGGAAACCACGACGTCCGGGCGGCTTTCCGGGCTGGGCTGCTCGGGGCGTCGCCGTCGGACGGCCCGATCGACCAGGCCCACGAGGTCGGCGGCGTGCTCTTCGCACTGTGCGATTCGACGATCCCGGGCCGTGGCGAGGGTTTCCTCGCCGACGAGACCCTGGACTGGCTCGACGGCGTGCTTTCCGGCGGCGACGGCCCGGCGTTCGTGGCGTTCCACCACCCGCCGGTCGAGGTCGGGGTCCCGCTGGTGGACGCGATCCGGCAGTCGGGCGAGCAGCGGCTGGCGGCGGTGCTCGCCCGGCACCCGCGCGTGGTGGCGCTGCTGGCCGGGCACGTCCACACGGGCGCGTCGACGACGTTCGCGGGCGTGCCGCTGCGGATCGCGCCCGGCGTGGTTTCGCAGTCGCTGCTCCCGGCCGAGCCGGGCGGGGGCCGCGGCTGGGCCGACGGCGGCCCGCTCGACCACGAGCGGCCGCCGTCGCTGCTGCTGCACGTCCTGCACGACGACGGCCGGGTGACCAGCCACCAGCGCGTCGTCCCGTGCTGACGGCTCAGCCGGAGATCGTCGCGTCGTAGGCCGTCTTGCCGCAGAACGCGCCGCCGTACCCGGTGACCTCGACGCTCCCGGAGACGTCGCCGCCGTCGATCGTCACGCGCAGCCGTCCCGACACCGGGTAGTACGGGCACGCCGCGACGCTCGTCGACGCCGTGAAGAGGTTGCCCCCGGTCGCTGCCACGTTCTCCACGGGTTCGACGGTGATCTCGCCGCCGTCCGCGTCGACCTCCGCCAGGTCGAGGTCCGCCGCCGCGGTGCCGGGGAGGCAGCCGGAGTTCGAGCCGAACCGGATCGCCCCGAGCTGCGGCTGCGCGGCCGGGTTGCCCGACGCCAGGCAGACGTCCACCGGGTTGATGTCGTTCGTGGTGCCGGTCGAGGAGATCGTCTCGACGACGCGCAGGGTGGCGGACCGGCGGAACGAGCGGCCCTCGACCGAACCGGAGAGGGTGACTTCGTAGGAGCCCGCCGGGGGCTCGCTCGCCTCTTCGGCGGCGGTCATCGTCTCTTCCTCGGTGGTGGTTTCCGGCTCGCTCGACTTGGGCGCGGTCGTGTCCGTCGGCGTCTCGGACGTCGTCGGTGCTTCGGTCGCCGTCGCCGACGACGGGCTCGCCTCCGGCCGGCCGCCGTCACAGCCCGCGGTGAGCAGCAGGCCGGCGCTCAGCGCGGCGACGATCTTCCGGGTGCGCGATCCAGTCACGCGCGTAGGTCGGCGACCACGGCCCCGGCGTTACGAGCCGCTGAACACCGGGAGGGTGATCCGGGACGGGCGGGCCGCGTCGTGGAAGACCTCGAAGCGGTTCGGCTTGCCGTCCACCGCCGACGTGACCGGTTCGCCCGTGCCGTGGTTGCGGGCGAAGCGGGGGAAGCCGCCGCCCGCGACCTGGACGCGCAGGCGGTGGCCGCGGCGGAAGCGGTAGGCCGTCGGGTCGAGGCCGACCTCCGCCGTCACCACGCCTTCCTCGTCGGCCGACGGGAAACCCGGGCGCAGCCGCAGGATCCCGTCGGTCACGTTGCGGGACACGCCGTCCGGGTCGACGTCGCAGAGCCGGACGTAGACGTCGGCGTGGCCGAGCTCGGTGCGCACGTGCACGGTCGCGGCCACCTCGCCGATGACGTCGAGGTCCGCGGGCAGCGGTTCGCCGGTGAAGACGAGGACGTCCGGCCGGGCCTCGACTTCCTGGTTGTCGCGCTGCTTCCATTCGCCGGTGAGCAGGGGGCCGCCGACCGCCGGGGTCGGGTCGGCCGGGTCGTAGGTGAACGTCGTCGGGCGCGCCTCGTCCGCGGTCTCGCCGAGCCCGCCGACCGGCCGGAGGTGGGACGCGGTCGGCGTCGAGGGCGGCGGCCAGGATTCGAAGTCGAGCCAGGAGTTCGCGCCCTGCAGGAACAACCGGACCGGCGAGCGCTGCAGCTGGGCGCGGTCGCCGAGCAGGTGTGCGCGCAGGAACCCGAGCTGGTCCCGGATCATCGGGCCCATGCTCGCCGGCTCGCCGTGCGCCCACGGCCCGATGGTGATCCGCGGCTCCTTGCCCGCTTCGGCGAGCGTCCGGAAGTCGCGCAGCTGCCCCCGGATGAACAGGTCGTACCAGCCGGTGACCATCGACACCGGGACGTCGAGCTTCGCGACTTCGGCGCTGTGGTCGGACATCACCCAGTAGTCGTCGTCCGGCACGAAGTGCGAGGTGACGTCCTGGAGGAACTGCACCGGCTTCCCGATCGCGGCGACGTCGGCGCCGCTGAGCGGCAGGTGCGCCATCGCGCGGCGGGTCTTGCGCTTCTGGACCGGGTTCGGCAGCGCGGCGAACCGCTCTTCCTGCCGCCCGATCATCGCCGACCACGACACCATGTTGTCCGCCGCGAGCACGCCGCCCGGGTAGAACGTCGAGACGAACTCCGACGCCGTCACCCCGAGGCACATCGCCTCGAGCGGAGGGTCGAGGTACGGGCCGACCGCCCACTGGGTGTGCCCGAGGTAGCTGGCGCCCGCCATGGCGACCCGGCCGTCGCACCACGGCTGGGCGCGCAGCCATTCCACGGTCGCCACGCCGTCCTCGCGCTCGAGGTGGAACGGCCGGAACTCACCGCCCGAGCCGAACGAGCCGCGGGTGCTCTGGACGACCGTCTGCAGCCCGTGCCGGGCGAACGTGTCGCCGAAGAGCCGCCCCAACAGGCCCGAACGCCCGTACGGCGTGCGGATCAGCACCACCGGCGCCGACGTCGTGCCGGCCGGGGCCCACCGGTCGGCCAGCAGCGTGACGCCGTCGGGCATCGGCGCGGCCAGGTCGCGCGTCACGACCGGCTTCGGCCCTTCGGCACGCGGGAGCCCGAACAGCTTGTCGACAAGTCGGTCCAGCACGGGGCGTCTCCCGGTCATCCGAAGTGGAGTCGGTCCTTCCGGATCCGACGGTACCTCAGTTCGCGCGCGCGAGCGTCTCGGGACGCAGCAGCCGGGCCAGCTCTTCGGCGGGGATCAGGCCCTTTTCGACGACGAGCTCGGCCACGCCCCGGCCGGTGGCCAGCGCCTCCTTCGCGATCTCCGTCGCGGCCGCGTAGCCGATGCTCGGGTTGAGCGCGGTCACCAGCCCGATCGAATTCTCGACGTAGGAGCGCAGCACGTCGACGTTCGCGGTGATCCCGGAAACGCACTTCGTGGCCAGCGTCCGGCAGGCCGCGCCCAGGTGCGTGATGCTCTCCGACAGCGCGTGCAGGATGACCGGCTCGAACGCGTTGAGCTGCAGCTGCCCGGCTTCGGCGGCCATGGTCACCGTGACGTCGTTGCCGATCACCTCGAATGCGACCTGGTTGACGACCTCGGGGATCACCGGGTTGATCTTGCCGGGCATGATCGACGACCCGGCCTGCACCGGCGGCAGGTTGATCTCGTTGAGCCCGGCGCGCGGGCCCGAGGACAGCAGCCGCAGGTCGTTGCAGCTCTTCGAGAGCTTGACGGCGATCCGCTTGAGCACGCCGGACAGGTGCACGAACGCGCCGCAGTCCTGGGTGGCTTCGACCAGGTCCGCGGCGGTGACGACCGGCAGCCCGGTGATCTCGCGCAGGTGGCGGCACGCGGCTTCGGCGTAGCCCGGCGCGGCGTTGAGGCCGGTGCCGATGGCGGTCGCGCCGAGGTTGATCTCGTGCAGCAGCGCGACGGCTTCGTTCAGCCGCAGCCGGTCTTCGCCGAGCATCACCGCGTAGGTGCCGAACTCCTGGCCGAGCGTCATCGGGACCGCGTCCTGCAGCTGCGTGCGGCCCATCTTCAGCACGTCGTGGAACTCGACGGCCTTGGCCGCGAACGCCTTCTCGAGCACGACCATCGACTCGGCCAGCTCGCGCACGGCGAGGATCGTCGCGACGTTGACCGCGGTCGGGTAGGCGTCGTTGGTCGACTGGCTCAGGTTGACGTGCTCGTTGGGGTGCACGACGTGGTAGTCGCCCTTGGCGTGCCCGAGCAGTTCCAGCGCACGGTTGGCGATCACCTCGTTGGCGTTCATGTTGGTCGACGTCCCGGCCCCGCCCTGGATGACGTCGACGACGAACTCGCCGTGCAGCGCGCCTTCGCGGATTTCCCGGCACGCGGCGCGGATCGCGTCGGCGATCTCGGGTTCCAAAAGGCCCAGCTCGGCGTTGGCGCGCGCCGCGGCTTCCTTCACCGCGGCCAGCGCCTCGATCAGGTGCGGGTAGGCGGAGATCGTCGTGCCGGTGATCGGGAAGTTCTCGCGGGCGCGGGCGGTGTGCACACCCCAGTACGCGTCGGCCGGGACGTCCTTGTCACCGAGCAGGTCGTGTTCGCGGCGGGTGGTCATCGCAGGCTCCCCACAGAGAGGTTTCCGGTGAAACGCAGGTTGTCCGGGCCGGGCGGGACGTCGATCCCGCACAGCTTCAGCGCCGCGGCCAGCACCGGGTACCGCGCCCGGTCACCGCCGTCGGCGATCTTGAAGGCGATCGCCGTGCCGTCGGGCAGCGCGGCGACCTGGACGGCCTCGAAGCCGTCCTTCGCGATCAGCCCCGGCACCGCGCGCATGACGGCGGTGACGTCGCGGCGGCTGCCGCCGACGAGCTCCGGGTGCGTCCGGATCCCGTCCGCGACCAGGTGCTCGGGCGTGCCGGGCGCGGCGGTCGCGAGCTTCGAGACGGCGGTCGCGAGGCCGCGCAACGTCGTCGCGAACAGCGGCGCGCCGCAGCCGTCGACCGCGACCCGCTCGATGCCGCGGCCGGTCAGGTCCTCGACGGTCGCGGCGATCGCGCGCTGCAGCGGGTGGGCCGGGTCGAGGTAGCCGTCGACGGCCCAGCCGTTGAGCCGGCACGTCTTGAGCATCGCGGCGTGCTTGCCGGAGCAGTTGTGCGCCAGCCGGCTCGGCGCCCGTCCCCCGGCGAGCCAGCGGTCGCGCTCGAGGGGGTCGTACGGGAAGTCGGCCGGATTCCCCAGCTCGTCGGGGGAGTGGCCGTCGAGCACCGCGGAAGCGGCGTCGAGGTGCACCTGCTCGCCGGAGTGGCTGGCCGCGGCGATGGCGAACCCGGCGGGGGACAGGAGCAGCCCGAGCCGCGCCATCGCCGTGGCCTGCAGGGGTTTCGCCGTGGACCGCGGGTACATCACGGCGTCCGGGTCGCCCGCGGCGAACCGCGTCGTGCCGTCCGGGGCGAGCACCACCAGGGAGCCGTGGTGCACGCCTTCGACCAGGCCGTCCCGGATCAGCTCGACCAGGGGTTCGTGGCTCACACGCCCTCCTCGTCGAACGCGCGCATGTCGATCCGCTTGCGCACAGCGAACCAGCCGACGACCAGCGCCACGAGGATCACCGGGAGCGCGAGGAGGGTGATCCGGCCGGTCTCGTCGAAGCCCATCAGGACGACGACGGCGGCGAGGAACACCAGCGTCGCGATCTCGGTGTACGGCGAGAACGGCAGCCGGAACGACGGCCGTTCGAGGCCTTCGCGCTCGGCCTTGCGGACGAAGAGCAGGTGGCAGAGCACGATGATGGCCCAGGTGGCGAGGATGCCGATCGCGGCGAAGTTCAGGACGATGTCGAAGGCGTCCTTCGGCACGACGTAGTTGAGCCCGACGCCCAGCACGCAGACGGCCGCGGTGAGCAGGATCCCGCCGTAGGGGACGTGGTTGCGGTTCATCACGCCGGTGAACTTCGGCGCCGAGCCCGCCGTCGCCATCGACCGCAGGATGCGGCCGGTCGAGTAGAGGCCGGAGTTCAGGCTGGACAGCGCGGCGGTGAGCACGACCAGGTTCATCACGCTGTCCGCGGCGGGCACGCCGAGGTGCGAGAGCACGGTGACGAACGGGCTCTGGTCCTTCGAGTAGGCGCTCCACGGCAGCAGCATCGCCAGCAGCACGACCGAGCCGACGTAGAACACCGCGATCCGCCACATGATGGAGTTGATCGCCTTCGGCATGATCTTCTCCGGGTTCTCGGTCTCGCCGGCGGCGACGCCGACCAGCTCGACCGAGGCGTAGGCGAACACGACGCCCTGCACGATCAGCACCATCGGCAGCAGCCCGGTGGGGAAGATCCCGCCGTGCTCGGTGATCAGCTGCGGGCCGGGCGCGGCGCCGTCGATCGGCGTCTGCGTCACCAGCAGGAAGATCCCGATCGCCATGAACAGCACGAGCGCGGCGACCTTGACGATGGCGAACCAGAACTCCATCTCGCCGAACAGCTTCACGGAGACGAGGTTCAGCGTCAGGACCACGGCGAGCGCGATCAGCGCGAGCACCCACTGCGGGACCGGCGAGAAGAACGACCAGAAGTGCGCGTAGAGCGCGATCGCCGTGATGTCGGCGATGCCGGTGGTCGACCAGTTGAGGAAGTGCATCCAGCCGGCGACGTACGCGCCCTTCTCGCCCATGAACTCGCGGGCGTAGGAGACGAAGGCGCCGCTGGAAGGCCGGTACAGGATGAGCTCGCCGAGCGCGCGGACGACGAAGAAGGCGAAGAGCCCGCAGACGGCGTAGACGATCGCCAGCGCGGGCCCGGCCTGGGCGAGCCGGCCGCCCGCGCCGAGGAACAGGCCGGTGCCGATCGCCCCGCCGATCGCGATCATGTTCACGTGCCGGGGCTTGAGCGCCTTCTGGTAGCCGGCGTCGCCCGCGTCGGCGGACGGCGTGAGGGTCTGTTCGGTCACTGGTCCCCGTTCACGATGCTGGTCAGGGTGGCCTCGACGTGCTCGAGGTGCGCGGTCATGGCCGCGACGGCCTGTTCTTCGGAACCGCGCTCGATGGCCGTGACGATCGCGCGGTGCTCGGCGTTCGACTGCCGCCGCCGGTCGCCGAGCTGGTTGAGGAACGCGGACTGGCGGGCGAGCGCGTCCCGGATCTCTTCGATCACCTTCCCGAACACGGGGTTGCCCGAGGCCTGGGCGATGGTGATGTGGAAGAGCGAGTCGAGCGCGACCCACGCGGTGTTGTCGGTCTCGGCGTCCATCCGCTCGACGAGGTGGCCGAGCAGATCGAGGTGGTCCTGGTCCCGTCTCAGCGCGGCGTAGCCGGCGACGGGGATCTCGACGTGCCGGCGCACCTCGATGAGGTCCCGGGCGGAGTAGGGCCCGAAGGTCGGGTTGTCGGCGGGTCCGGCGGCGGTCACGAAGGTGCCTTTACCCGTCTTCGACTCGGTCATGCCGAGCGCCTGCAGACCGCGGAGGGCTTCGCGGATGACCGAGCGGCTGACCTCGAACTCCCTGCTCAGGGACGCTTCGGAGGGAAGCTTGGCGCCGACGGGGTAGTCGCCGCGCTCGATGAGCTGCCGCAGGTGGGCCAGCACGGCTTCCATGGCACTCACCCGGCGAGGACCACCTTGTCCGGCTGTCTGGCTGTCAGACAGGTTCATGGGAGGGATGCTCGGTGCCGGGGCTGCGGCTGTCAACGCGGGGCCCGGCGGGTGTGGCTCACCTCACCGGTCCCGGGCGGATGACGTGAATGACTCATTCCTGTCGTCCGACGACAGGAATGAGTCATTCACGTCGTCTCGGAGGTGCCCCACTTGCCGTGCGCCCGGTCGCGCCGCGCTCCACGGCCGGCTTGCCTGCCCGCGCAGCCGCGCCTCTCTTTGCTGCGCCGCCACGCGCCGCCCCGCCCGCCCGGAGCCGCGAATGACTCATTCGGGACCTCCGGCGACAGGGTCCCGGCAAAGTCGCGGGTCCCCTTCAGGACGTCGCGAGCGGCGCGGGACCGGCCTGGGGTACCGGACCACCGCGACTTTGCCGGGACCCTGACCTCCAGCGCCGCGAATGAGTCATTCGCGGCCACACGCCCCCGCCCACCCGGGCTCCGCCACCCAGCGCCGCGTGACCGCCCGGACGCAGCCCGTGCCGTGATCACCACCGCCCGAAACGGTGGCGCGTCGCGCGCCCGGCGCGGCCTCCAGAGGTGCAAAATCGAGTCCGGCGAGTGCGGGATAGGCTGGGGGACCCGGGCGCGCCGGTCCCATCCACACAGGGGAGGTTTTCGCTGGTGTCGAACGATTCTTTCGTCCACCTGCACGTCCACACCGAGTACTCGATGCTCGACGGTGCGGCGAAGATCGCCCCTCTCTTCGCGGAGGCGGCACGCCTCGGCATGCCCGCGGTCGGGATGACCGACCACGGCAACATGTACGGCGGCGACGAGTTCTACCAGCAGGCCAAGAAGGCGGGCCTGAAGCCGATCATCGGCATCGAGGCCTACGTCGCGCCGGAGAGCCGCTTCCACAAGAAGCCGGTCTTCTGGGGTCAGTCGAACCAGCGTGGGGCCGACGAGCTGGGTGAGGGCGGCGACGTTTCGGGCGCCGGTGCCTACACCCACATGACCATGCTCGCCGAGAACGCCACCGGCCTGCGGAACCTCTTCAAGCTGTCCTCGCTGGCCAGCATGCAGGGCTACTACCGCAAGCCGCGGATGGACCGCGAGCTCATCTCGGAGAACCACGAAGGCATCATCGCCACCACCGGCTGCCCGTCCGGCGAGGTGCAGACCCGGCTGCGGCTGGGGCAGAAGGAAGCGGCGATCCAGGCCGCGTCCGACTACAAGGACATCTTCGGCGCGGACAACTTCTTCCTCGAGCTGATGGACCACGGCCTGCCGATCGAGCGGTCGGTCCGCGAGGGCCTCCTCGAGGTCGGCCGCCTGCTCGACCTCAAGCCGCTCGCCACGAACGACTCGCACTACGTCACCAAGGACCAGGCGGACACGCACTCGGCGCTGCTGTGCGTCCAGGCGGGCAAGACCCTCAACGACCCGACGCGGTTCAAGTTCGACGGCGACGGCTACTACCTCAAGTCCGCCGCGGACATGCGCGAATACTGGGACAAGGAGGTCCCCGGCGCGGCCGACACCACGCTGATGATCGCCGAGCGCGTCCAGTCCTACGACGACGTCTACGCGCACAAGGACCGGCTGCCGTTCTTCGAGGTGCCGGAGGGCTACGACCAGGGCGGCTGGCTGCGCGAAGAGGTCCAGCGCGGTCTCAAGTGGCGCTTCCCGGACGGCGTGCCGGACGAGTACTACAACGAGCGGATCGAGATCGAGCTCGACGTCATCATCGGGAAGGGCTTCCCGGCCTACTTCCTCATCGTCGCCGACCTCATCAGCTACGCGCGCCGCGTCGGCATCCGGGTCGGCCCGGGCCGTGGTTCGGCCGCCGGCTCGCTCGTCGCGTACGTCCTCGGCATCACCAACCTGGACCCGATCCCGCAGAAGCTGCTGTTCGAGCGGTTCCTGAACCCCGAGCGCGTCTCGATGCCCGATATCGACATCGACTTCGACGACCGCCGGCGCGGCGAGATGATCCGGTACGCGACCGACAAGTACGGCGCGGACAAGGTCGCCCAGGTCATCACCTTCGGCACCATCAAGACGAAGGCGGCGATCAAGGACAGCGCCCGGGTGCATTTCGGGCAGCCGGGCTACGCGATCGCGGACAAGATCTCCAAGGCGCTGCCGCCGCCGATCATGGCGAAGGACATCCCGCTCTCGGGCATCGTCGACCCCAAGCACGAGCGCTTCGGCGAGGCCGCCGAGGTCCGTGCGCTGGTCGAGACCGACGAAGAGTGCAAGACGATCTTCGAGACCGCCCGCGGTCTCGAGGGCCTGATCCGCAACGCGGGCGTGCACGCCTGCGCGGTCATCATGTCGTGCGACCCGCTGACCGACGCGATCCCGCTCTGGCAGCGTGACGACGGCTCGATCATCACCGGCTGGGACTACCCGTCGTGCGAGGCCATCGGCCTGCTGAAGATGGACTTCCTGGGCCTGCGGAACCTGACGGTCATCGGTGACGCGATCGACAACATCAAGGCCAACCGCGGGATCGACATCGACCTCGACACCCTGGGCGTCGACGACCCGGAGACCTACAAGCTGCTCGCCCGCGGCGACACGCTCGGCGTGTTCCAGCTGGACGGTGGCCCCATGCGCGACCTGCTCCGCCGCATGGAGCCCACGGTGTTCGACGACATCGTCGCGGTCGGCGCGCTCTACCGCCCCGGCCCGATGGGCATGAACGCGCACAACGACTACGCGGACCGGAAGAACAACCGGCAGAAGGTCAAGCCGATCCACCCGGAGCTCGACGAGCCGCTGCGGGAGATCCTGGCCGACACCTACGGCCTGATCGTGTACCAAGAGCAGATCATGCACATCGGCCAGAAGGTGGCCGGGTACACCATGGGGCGCGCGGACGTGCTCCGCCGCGCGATGGGCAAGAAGAAGAAGGAAGTCCTCGACCTCGAGTACGAGGGCTTCGAAGCCGGCATGAAGGCCAGCGACCTGGTCCCCGGCGGCTTCTCCGCCGAGGCCGTCAAGGCGCTCTGGGACACGATCCTCCCGTTCGCCGGCTACGCGTTCAACAAGAGCCACGCGGCCGCGTACGGCCTGGTCTCCTACTGGACGGCGTATCTCAAGGCCAACTTCACGCCGGAGTACATGGCGGCGCTGCTGACCTCGGTCGGCGACAACAAGGACAAGTCGGCGGTCTACCTGTCCGAGTGCCGCCGCCTCGGCATCAAGGTGCTCCCGCCGGACGTCAACGAATCGGCCCTGCGGTTCGCGGCCGTCGGGGACGACATCCGCTTCGGCATGGGTGCCGTCCGCAACGTCGGCGCGAACGTCGTCGAGTCGATCATCAAGACCCGCGAGGAGAAGGGCAAGTACGCCTCCTTCACCGACTTCCTCGACAAGTCCGAGCTCGTGGCCTGCAACAAGCGGGTCATCGAATCGCTGATCAAGGCGGGCGGGTTCGACTCGCTCGGCCACACCCGGCTGTCGATGATCCAGGTCCACGAAGACGCGGTGGAAGCCGTCGTCCCGCTCAAGCGCCAGGAGGCGATGGGCCAGTTCGACCTGTTCGGCTTCGGGGGCGACGACGGCGAGGCGGCTCCGTCGTCTTCGCCGCTCGCGCACCTGAAGTTCGGCGAGGAGGAGTACCCGCGCAAGCAGCTGCTCGCCTACGAACGCGAGATGCTCGGCCTGTACGTCTCGGCGCACCCGCTCGACGGCGCCGAGCGGATCCTGCGCAAGCACGCCCCGAAGCCGATCGCGGGGATCCTCGCCGATCCGCCGCGCGAAGGCGAGATCGTGATCTCCGGGCTGATCACGTCGCTCGAGCGGCGGGTCAACAAGAAGGGCGAGCCCTGGGCGATCTGCACGGTCGAGGACATGGACGCCTCGCTCGAGGTGCTGTTCTTCCCGAAGTCGTACGCGCTGTTCTCGAGTGAGCTGATCGAAGACAACGCCGTGCTGGTCAAGGGCCGGGTCAACTGGCGCGAGGACAAGATGTCGATCTTCGGCGGCGGCCTCGCGACACTCGACCTGTCCGAGGTCGGCACCGGCAACGGCGACGACGAGCCGCCGCTGGTCCTGCTGGCCGCGGCGGAGAAGATCGACCAGTCGGTGGTCAGCGAACTGCGGTCCACGCTGCTCGCCCACAAGGGTGAAACGATGGTCCACCTCAAGCTGGTGGGGCGCAGCCAGACGTTGTTCGCGCTCCACGACTACCCGGTGAAGGTCAGTTCGATGCTGATCGGCGAGCTCAAGGGCATCCGCGGGATCACCGCTTCGACGTGAGCCACGGCAAGGCGGGGTCCGCGCGCACAACGCGCGCGGACTCCGCCTTTCGTGTTTGCTGAGCGGGATGACTCACGAACCCGATCCCCGCCGCTGGAAAGCGCTGGCCGTTTCGCTCACGGCCGGGTTCATGGGGCTGCTCGACGTCAGCATCGTCAACGTCGCCCTCCCGTCGATGCAGTCCGGGCTGCACGCGAGCAGCGGCGGGATCCGCTGGGTCGTGTCCGGGTACGCGCTGGCGTTCGGGCTGGTCCTGGTCACCGGCGGGCGCCTCGGGGACGCGTTCGGCCGCCGCACCATGTTCCTCGGTGCCCTCGCCGCCTTCGTCCTCACGAGCGCGCTGGCCGGCGCGGCCCCGAACGAGACGACGCTGGTCATCGCGCGGCTCGCCCAGGGCGTCGCGGCGGGCATGCTCACGCCGCAGAACACCGGGCTCATCCAGGACCTCTTCCGCGGTGCCGAGCGCGGCCGCGCGTTCGGGATGTTCGGCGCGGTCGTCGGGATCTCGACGGCGGTCGGCCCGATCCTCGGCGGCGCCATCATCGCGATCTTCGGCGCCCAGGACGGCTGGCGCTGGGTGTTCTACGTCAACGTCCCGATCGGCGTGCTCGCGTTCGCGCTGGCCCTGCGGCTGCTGCCGCGCAGTGAGAAGAAGCGGCTCAGGATCCGGTCGGAGATCGACTTCGCCGGCATCGTGCTGCTCGCCGTCGCCGTGCTCGGCGTCCTGCTCCCGGTCGTCGAATCCGACCAGGGCGGGCTCACCCGGCTGTGGTGGCTGTTCCCCGTCGCGCTCGTCTTCGGGGTCGCCTTCGTGCGCTGGGAGCACTCGGTGGTCCGGCGCGGCCGGCCGCCGTTGCTGGACACCCGCCTGTTCACCGGCACCCCCGGCTACGCCACCGGCGCGGCGGTCGGCGCGCTCTACTTCTGCGGGTTCGCCGGGATCTGGCTGGTCTTCGCGATGTTCTTCCAGCAGGGCCTCGGCTACTCGCCGCTGCAGTCCGGGCTTTCGGTGACGCCGTTCGCGCTCGGCTCGGCGGTGTCCGCGGCCGTCGCCGGACGACTGGTGCCCCGCTTCGGCAGGCTGCTCACCGTCACCGGGCTGGGCACGGTCGCCCTCGGCCTGCTGGCCGTCGCGGTGCTCGCCGAGCTGGTCCCGCCCGCGGCGTCCGGCTGGGCCTTCTCGCTGCCACTGCTGTTCGCGGGCGTGGGCGGCGGGATGGTGATCTCGCCGAACACGACGCTGACGCTCGAATGCGTGCCGGTCCGGATGGCCGGCGTCGCCGGTGGCGCGCTGCAGACCGGGCAGCGGATCGGGACCGCGATCGGCACCGCGGTGCTCGCTTCGGTGTTCGGCGCGGTCGTGGGCGCGGGGTCGTCGTACCCGGTGGCGCTGACCGTGTCGCTCAGTTGCGCGGCCGTCGTGACGTGCGGTGCGCTGGCGCTGTCGGTCGCCGAGCTCCGGGCGCGCCGGCAGCGTGCCTCGGTAGAGGAGCGCGAGGCGCGGGAGGCCGAAACCTCGGCCGCGGACGTCCACCGGAGCTGAGACACTACTTTCCGCAGATTCGCGATGCTCCATCCGGGTGACGCGCGCGGGAATTCCCTGGTGCTACGCAGAGCAACCGGGTAGATCTTATGGAGCCTTCACTGCGCGGCTTCGGCTACCGACAGTGGCAATCAGTCGGCCACCCGGGGATGGGGTGACCGGCTCGAGCGATCGAGGCGTCCGGAGTTCGAGGGAATGGACACACTCGGTCACCTTCCGTCCAGTGAGTCGTCGGCGTCCGCGGGGGACCGTCCGGCACTCGCGGAAGGGCTGCCCGCCGGTGCCGCCGGCGCGTGACGGCGCGGGCGGGCCCGGGTGAGGGGGAACCGGGCCCGTCCGTTCTTCGTGTCGTGCTTCCGTCCCGGCTCGTGATCATGTTCAGATGGCGGCGTCCGACTGGCACGAGCCCGGGGAGCACCGATGACCGAGCAGCCGACCCGGGTGTGGCGCCGTCCCATGCGATCCCGTGACCGCGATGAGCACCACCGCGTCGCGACGCCGCTGGAACTGCTGTTCGACCTCTGTTTCGTGGTCGCGGTCGGCCAGGCGGCCGCGCAGCTGCACCACGCACTCGCCGAAGGCCACACCGGCCACGGCGTCCTCTCGTTCGCGATGGTGTTCTTCGCGATCTGGTGGGGCTGGCTGAACTTCAGCTGGTTCGCCTCGGCGTTCGACACCGACGACGTGCCGTACCGGTTGGCCACGCTCGTGCAGATCGCCGGCGGCCTGACCGTCGCGGCGGCGGTGTCGAGCGCTTTCGAAGGCGACTTCCGGCTGATGGTCGCGGGCTACGTCCTGATGCGGCTGGCGCTGGTGGTCCAGTGGCTGCGCGCCGCGCGGTCCGACCCGGGCTGCCGCCCGGCCGCGCTGCGGTACGCGAGCGGCATCGCGGTGGCCCAGGCGCTGTGGATCGCCTTCCTGTGGGTGCCGCACGGCGTCCAGGTGCCCGCGTTCTTCGTGTTCGCCGTCGTGGAGTTGGCCGTGCCGGTGTGGGCGGAACGCCGCAAGGGGACGACGTGGCACCCCCACCACATCGCCGAGCGGTACGGCCTGTTCACCCTGATCGTGCTCGGCGAGGTGATCCTCAGCGCGACGAACGCGCTCAAGGAGGGGACCGCCGAGCCGGGCCACCTCGGCGCGCTGATCTCGCTGGCCGCGGCCGCGCTCGTGCTGGTGTTCTCGATGTGGTGGCTGTACTTCGACCGCCCCGGCCACGCGCGGCTCGTCCGCCGCCCGACCATGTTCACGTCGATGAGCTGGGGCTACGGCCACTATTTCATCTTCGCGTCGGCCGCGGCGGTGGGCGCGGGGCTCGAGGTCGCGGTCGCCTACGACACGGGGACGCTGCACCTGGGCGGGGTGGCCGCGGCGCTGCCGACGACGGTGCCGGTCGCGGTCTTCCTGCTGAGCGTGTGGCTGCTGCACATCGGCCCGACCAACGAGTGCCGCCCGATCGCCATCGGCTTCCCGGTGACGGCGGTCCTCGTCCTGGCGGCGTCCTTCACGCCGGCGCCCATCCACGTCACCGCGCTCCTGGCGGCCGCGCTCGTCGCGCTGACGGTCGTCGCGACGCACGGGGAGCCCCAGCCGGGGTGAGCGCGGATCGGTGCAGGTCAGCGGCCTGACGCGATAAAAGGGACCCCCCTGTGCGAGGGGGTTCGGAGGCCATGTAAAGTTCTCCAAGTCGCCAGGGAAACCGGGTGGCCGCCGGGAACACGAACCAAGCTCCCACAGTCGTGGTAGAGTGGGTGGTCCCGAACCAGGGTGGTATCCCTGGAACAAAGCTTGAAACAAAATGCCGAAGACCAAGGCGCTTCGCGGCGCGGCGGTCCGAAGTGTGTTGCTTGAGAACTCAACAGTGTGCTAGTGAACTAAGCCAGTAGAGCTTATATATGAAACCTCGTATGAGGTTCCTTTGAGAGCAAGTAAAATTTGCCTCGATTAAACTATTCATTGTTGGAGAGTTTGATCCTGGCTCAGGACGAACGCTGGCGGCGTGCTTAACACATGCAAGTCGAACGCTGAACCACCTTCGGGTGGGGATGAGTGGCGAACGGGTGAGTAACACGTGGGTAATCTGCCCTGCACTCTGGGATAAGCCTTGGAAACGAGGTCTAATACCGGATATCACCACCTACCGCATGGTGGGTGGTTGAAAGTTCCGGCGGTGCAGGATGAACCCGCGGCCTATCAGCTTGTTGGTGGGGTAATGGCCTACCAAGGCGACGACGGGTAGCCGGCCTGAGAGGGTGACCGGCCACACTGGGACTGAGACACGGCCCAGACTCCTACGGGAGGCAGCAGTGGGGAATATTGCACAATGGGCGCAAGCCTGATGCAGCGACGCCGCGTGAGGGATGACGGCCTTCGGGTTGTAAACCTCTTTCGCCAGGGACGAAGCGCAAGTGACGGTACCTGGATAAGAAGCACCGGCTAACTACGTGCCAGCAGCCGCGGTAATACGTAGGGTGCGAGCGTTGTCCGGATTTATTGGGCGTAAAGAGCTCGTAGGCGGTTTGTCGCGTCGGCCGTGAAATCTCCACGCTTAACGTGGAGCGTGCGGTCGATACGGGCAGACTTGAGTTCGGTAGGGGAGACTGGAATTCCTGGTGTAGCGGTGAAATGCGCAGATATCAGGAGGAACACCGGTGGCGAAGGCGGGTCTCTGGGCCGATACTGACGCTGAGGAGCGAAAGCGTGGGGAGCGAACAGGATTAGATACCCTGGTAGTCCACGCTGTAAACGTTGGGCGCTAGGTGTGGGCGACATTCCACGTTGTCCGTGCCGTAGCTAACGCATTAAGCGCCCCGCCTGGGGAGTACGGCCGCAAGGCTAAAACTCAAAGGAATTGACGGGGGCCCGCACAAGCGGCGGAGCATGTGGATTAATTCGATGCAACGCGAAGAACCTTACCTGGGCTTGACATGCGCCAGACATCCCCAGAGATGGGGCTTCCCTTGTGGTTGGTGTACAGGTGGTGCATGGCTGTCGTCAGCTCGTGTCGTGAGATGTTGGGTTAAGTCCCGCAACGAGCGCAACCCTTATCCTACGTTGCCAGCGCGTTATGGCGGGGACTCGTGGGAGACTGCCGGGGTCAACTCGGAGGAAGGTGGGGATGACGTCAAGTCATCATGCCCCTTATGTCCAGGGCTTCACACATGCTACAATGGCTGGTACAGAGGGCTGCGATACCGCGAGGTGGAGCGAATCCCTTAAAGCCGGTCTCAGTTCGGATCGCAGTCTGCAACTCGACTGCGTGAAGTCGGAGTCGCTAGTAATCGCAGATCAGCAACGCTGCGGTGAATACGTTCCCGGGCCTTGTACACACCGCCCGTCACGTCATGAAAGTCGGTAACACCCGAAGCCCATGGCCCAACCCCGTAAGGGGAGGGAGTGGTCGAAGGTGGGACTGGCGATTGGGACGAAGTCGTAACAAGGTAGCCGTACCGGAAGGTGCGGCTGGATCACCTCCTTTCTAAGGAGCACAACACATCCCAGCTACGGTTGGGAGTGGCCACGGTTTAACACCCGCCTGTGGTGTTGCCGGGGTTGCTCAAGGAATTGTGGAACTACTGGTTATCGCCGGCGACGGTGGATGAGTTCGATGCCAAGTACTGCAGGCTTGCCTGCGTGGAACGGGTCCAACGAGTCCGGGTGGTCGGGTGTTCACGAAGCACACTGTTGGGTCCTGAGGCAACACGCCGAGGGGCTTACCCCCCTGGGGACGTTTGTTTCTGGTGTGGTGTTTGAGAACTGTAGAGTGGATGCGAGCATCTTTGTGGTCAAGTTGTTAAGGGCACATGGTGGATGTCTTGGCTTCAGGAGCCGATGAAGGACGTAGGAGGCTGCGATAAGCCTCGGGGAGCTGTCAACCGAGCTGTGATCCGAGGATTTCCGAATGGGGAAACCCAGCACCAGTGATGTGGTGTTACCCGCACCTGAATATATAGGGTGTGTGGAGGGAACGCGGGGAAGTGAAACATCTCAGTACCCGTAGGAAGAGAAAACAACCGTGATTCCGTGAGTAGTGGCGAGCGAAAGCGGAAGAGGCTAAACCGTGCATATGTCAAGCTGTCAGGCGTTGTATGTGCGGTGTTGTGGGACCCAGCGTCGAGGATCTGACAGTCCTCGGAATGATCACGTGTGTTAGTGGAACGCCTTGGGATGGGCGGCCGGAGTGGGTGAGAGCCCCGTACGCGAAAACATGTCGTTGATTGTTTGTTTGGTGTTCCCGAGTAGCAGCGAGCTCGTGGAATTTGCTGTGAATCTGCCGGGACCACCCGGTAAGCCTAAATACTTCCTGAAGACCGATAGCGGACGAGTACCGTGAGGGAAAGATGAAAAGTACCCCGGGAGGGGAGTGAAAGAGTACCTGAAACCGTGTGCCTACAAGCCGTCAGAGCTGTAATAGGTGATGGCGTGCCTTTTGAAGAATGAGCCTGCGAGTTAGTGCTGCGTGGCGAGGTTAACCCGTGTGGGGTAGCCGTAGCGAAAGCGAGTCTGAATAGGGCGTCCATAGTCGCGTGGTCTAGACCCGAAGCGGAGTGATCTACCCATGGCCAGGGTGAAGCGACGGTAAGACGTCGTGGAGGCCCGAACCCACTTAGGTTGAAAACTGAGGGGATGAGCTGTGGGTAGGGGTGAAAGGCCAATCAAACTCCGTGATAGCTGGTTCTCCCCGAAATGCATTTAGGTGCAGCGTCACGTGTTTCTTGCCGGGGGTAGAGCTACTGGATGGTCTAGGGGCCTTACCGGGTTACCGAAATCAACCAAACTCCGAATACCGGTTAGTGAGAGCGTGGCAGTGAGACGGCGGGGGATAAGCTTCGTCGTCGAGAGGGAAACAGCCCAGAACACCAGCTAAGGCCCCTAAGTGTGTGCTCAGTGGGAAAGGATGTGGGATTGCCCAGACAACCAGGAGGTTGGCTTAGAAGCAGCCACCCTTGAAAGAGTGCGTAATAGCTCACTGGTCAAGTGGTCCTGCGCCGACAATGTAGCGGGGCTTAAGCACACCGCCGAAGCTGTGTCATTGACACAATAGATCGGTGTTCGTCCTTGAGGCGAACATCTAGTCGTGTTGATGGGTAGGGGAGCGTCCTGCATCCAGGGAAGCGGCGGCGGAAGCCAGTCGTGGAGGGTGTGGGAGTGAGAATGCAGGCATGAGTAGCGAATGCAGAGTGAGAAACTCTGCCGCCGGATGACCAAGGGTTCCTGGGCCAGGCTAATCCGCCCAGGGTAAGTCGGGACCTAAGGCGAGGCCGACAGGCGTAGTCGATGGACAACGGGTTGATATTCCCGTACCCGAGCATGTGCGCCCATGACGAGGCGTTTGATACTAACCACCCGAAGCGTGCCGGCGAAGCCTTCGGGCCTAGTTGGCATTGTGGAGCGTGGGACCTGATTTCGTAGTAGTCAAGCGATGGGGTGACGCAGGAAGGTAGCTCCGCCAGGCGATGGTTGTCCTGGTGTAAGCGTGTAGGAGAAAGCATAGGCAAATCCGTGCTTTATATACTCTGAGACGTGATGCGTAGCCGTTTGAGGCGAAGTAGAGTGATCCTATGCTGCCGAGAAAAGCCTCTAGTGAGTGCATGCACGGCCCGTACCCCAAACCAACACAGGTGGTCAGGTAGAGAATACCAAGGCGATCGGGTGAACTGTGGTTAAGGAACTCGGCAAAATGCCCCCGTAACTTCGGGAGAAGGGGGGCCAAACATCCTGAAGCTTCTTGCAAGCTAGGGGTGGGTGGCCGCAGAGACCAGCGGAAAGCGACTGTTTACTAAAAACACAGGTCCATGCGAAGTCGCAAGACGATGTATATGGACTGACGCCTGCCCGGTGCTGGAACGTTAAGAGGACCGGTTAGCCTTTCGGGGCGAAGCTGAGAATTTAAGCGCCAGTAAACGGCGGTGGTAACTATAACCATCCTAAGGTAGCGAAATTCCTTGTCGGGTAAGTTCCGACCTGCACGAATGGCGTAACGACTTTCCGGCTGTCTCAACCACAGGCCCGGCGAAATTGCACTACGAGTAAAGATGCTCGTTACGCGCGGCAGGACGGAAAGACCCCGGGACCTTTACTATAGTTTGGTATTGGTTTTCGGTTCGGCTTGTGTAGGATAGGTGGGAGACTGTGAAGCGCTCACGCTAGTGGGTGTGGAGTCGTTGTTGAAATACCACTCTGGTCGAATTGGGAATCTGAACCTCGGGCCATGATCTGGTTCAGGGACAGTGCCTGATGGGTAGTTTAACTGGGGCGGTTGCCTCCTAAAGAGTAACGGAGGCGCCCAAAGGTTCCCTCAGCCTGGTTGGCAATCAGGTGTTGAGTGCAAGTGCACAAGGGAGCTTGACTGTGAGACAGACATGTCGAGCAGGGACGAAAGTCGGGACTAGTGATCCGGCACCTCCTGGTGGAAGGGGTGTCGCTCAACGGATAAAAGGTACCCCGGGGATAACAGGCTGATCTTGCCCAAGAGTCCATATCGACGGCATGGTTTGGCACCTCGATGTCGGCTCGTCGCATCCTGGGGCCGGAGTAGGTCCCAAGGGTTGGGCTGTTCGCCCATTAAAGCGGCACGCGAGCTGGGTTTAGAACGTCGTGAGACAGTTCGGTCCCTATCCGCCGCGCGCGTAGGATACTTGAGGAAGGCTGTCCCTAGTACGAGAGGACCGGGACGGACGAACCTCTGGTGTGCCAGTTGTTCTGCCAAGGGCATGGCTGGTTGGCCACGTTCGGAAGGGATAACCGCTGAAGGCATCTAAGCGGGAAGCCTGTTCCAAGATGAGGTATCCCACCCTTTGTGGGTTAAGGCTCCCAATAGACCATTGGGTTGATAGGCCAGAAATGGAAGCACAGTAATGTGTTGTCGAGTTGACTGGTACTAATAGGCCGAGGACTTGTCTACGAAGATGTTACGCATCCACTCTACGGTTCTGAAACACCACGCTAGGTGCGTGTGTTGTTTCGGAGTGTTTCGGTGGTTTTAGCGTCAGGGAAACGCCCGGTCCCATTCCGAACCCGGAAGCTAAGCTTGACAGCGCCGATGGTACTGCAACCGAAGGGTTGTGGGAGAGTAGGACACCGCCGAACTTAACGTGAAGGAAGGGCCTGGCCCGGTTGAGACGAAATGTCTCCCGGTCCAGGCCCTTTTTCATGCCCGGGTCACGAGCCGCCGGCACTCACGCCCGCGGCCGCCCCCCTGCACCGCGGCGATCAGTCCTGGCCCGACGGCGGCCGCCTGGAGCGGCACCTCCGGCGCGAGCGGATCCGCACGCGCCCCGCACCCGCGCCAAGGGGGCCGGACCCAAGGGGGAAGACCCTCGGCCCGCCGAGCGCAGGAGGGCACCGGTCCGCAAACCCGCCCAGTCCGGCGAGCGCAGGAGAGCGCCGGCCCCGCAACTCGCCCAGCCCGGGAACCAGCACCTGAACCAGCCCGGGAACCAGGGCATGAAAAAGGGCCGGAGCTCCACGAGCCCCGGCCCTTCCCGCCGACCTAAAACCAACTGCTGCCGAACAACCACTCCCGAAGAGCAGCCCTACTTCAACGCCGACCCGGCCTGCCAGTCGGCCCACGACTTCGACCAGTCCCCGTACAGGTCCCACACCGGCAGCTGCGGGCCGCCCGAGTTGGTCACCTCCACGACGTCGCCCAGCCCCATGTTCTGGAAGAACCACTGGGCGTTCGCGCCGTTCAGGTTGATGCACCCGTGCGACACGTTCGAGCTGCCCTGCTGCCCCACGCTGTTGGGGTTCTCGTGCACGAACTCGCCGTCGTTCGAGATGCGCTCCGACCACTTCTCGTTCGACCGGTACGCCTTCGGGTCCGGCGGGCAGACCCCGTACGTGCACGAGTCCATCGTGTAGTTGGCCTGCTTGTCGGAAATGACGTGCGCGCCCAAATGCGTCGGCGTCGCGTCCTTGCCCATCGAGATCGGCATCGACTTGACCATCGCGCCGTTGTGGAAGATCTGCATCTGCTCGGTGTTCCCGTCCGCCTTCGCGATCCAGGAATCGTGCACCTTGTACGTTTCCGAACGGTCTTCCGCGCCGAACACGCCGCCGCCGAAATCGACGCCGTAGATCTTCGCGGAAACCTTCAGCGTCGTGCCGGCCTGCCAGTACTCCTTCGGGCGGTAGTGGACGTTCGAGTCGTCGATCCAGTACCAGCTGCCCTCCTGCTTCGGCGTCGACTCGACCGTGAGGGCCTTCTCCACCGCCGCCTTGTTCTTGACGGCGATCTTGCCGAAGCTGAACACGATCGGCTGGCCGACGCCGACACCCGTGCTCGCCGCGGCGGACGGGGCCGGGATCAGGTTGGCGTTCGCCTGCTTCTTCGGCGCGATCGTGCTGATCTGGTTGTCCTGCTCGATCGGTTTCCCGTTGGCGCCCTGGGCGTGCGCGACGATCTTGTACGTCGAGCCGTAGCCGAGCGGCTCGCTGGACGTCCAGCTCGAGCCGTCGCCGGCGAGCTTGCCGGCGACCGTCTTCCCCTTGGCGCTGTTGGTCACCGTGACGTCGAGCAGCTTTCCGTTGGCCGCCTTGACGACGATCGGCGTCGCCGGGTTGACGCCGGTGCCGCCCGCGGGTTCGAACGTCACCGCGACCGGTGTCTCGGACGCCGAGGCGGAACCCGGCGCCGGGGTGCCGCCGGCGGGGGAACCGCCGTCGTCACCGGAGGAACAAGCGGACAGCAGCAGAGCCCCGGCGAGGATTCCGGCCACCGAAAGTAAAATCTTCTTGGGGAGCATATTGTCTCTTTTTGGGAATTGGGATCGGCGGGCATTCGTCATCAAAACTACGCGATAGCGATGACGTTCTTCCCGGCGGATCGGTGCATCGGCGTGACGCGGATCACGTGACGACGAGCCCCGGCGCACCGTAGAGTCCCGGGCCGCTGATCGTGAGCCCGTCGAGGTACTCGCGGGCCGCCGAGTACGCCTCTTCCGCCAGCGTTTCCGTGTGCCCGAAGTCGAGCGGGTTCACACGTACGGGTGCGGGCCCCGGCACGTACACCACCGGTACCGAAGCCGCGGCGACCGGCGCTTCCAGCACGGCCTGGTTCCGCATGCTGATCATCGCGGTGAACATGATCACCTCGGCGAACGTCCGCGGCGCGTCCGGCATCTTGCCCGGGAACGCGCAGTCCAGCACCACCAGCGACTTCGCGCCCATGGTCAGCGCCTGGCGCATCGGCACGTTCGCGACGAGCCCGCCGTCGTACAGGAGCCGCCCTTCGTGCTCGACCGGCGGGAAGATGCCCGGGATCGCGCAGCTCGCCAGCAGCGGCTCGAGCAGCCGGCCGGACCGGATCAGCAACGGCTCGGCCGAGTCGACCTGCGTCGTGACGACGCCGAGCGGCAGCGTCAGGTCCTCGAACCGCGTTTCGGCGCCGAGGTGGTCGGCGATGATCCCGGCCAGCCCGGAATTGGGGAACAGGTGCGTCTTGCTCTGTGTCAGCGTCCGGACGCGGCTCAGCACGCCGCCGGGGAAGGCCTCCGCACGCGTCATGTGCGCCCAGATGCCGTGCAGGTCCTTCAGCGCGTCGCCGCCGGAACGGGCGAGGACGGCGGCGTTCAGCGAACCGACCGACGTGCCCGTCACGAGGTCCGGCGAGGCTCCGGTTTCGGTCAGCGCGCGCAGCATGCCGACCTGCATGGCGCCGAGGCTGCCGCCACCGCCGAGGACGAAGCCGACCGGCCGGGGAAGATCCGCGAGACTCATACCGCCGAATGTAGTAAGCCCGACTTTCGCAGGTCGTGCGGGCCGTGAAGACGGCGTTAACCTGCTGGGCGTGGCCGAGCTGGAGCTGCGCCATCTCAGAGCCGTCCGCGCCGTCGCGGACGGCGGGAGCGTGAGCCGCGCCGCCACCGTGCTCGGCGTCAGCCAGCCCGCGCTCACCGCGCAGCTCAAGCGGATCGAACGGATCCTCGGCGGCGACCTGTTCGTCCGCGGGCCCAGCGGCGTCCGCCCCACCGAGCTCGGCCGGTTCGTCCTCGCCCGCGCCGACGCGCTGCTGTCGGACATGCAGGCGCTCGTCGCGTCCGCCCGGCGCCACGGCGAACGCGAGCCCGAGACCCTGCGGATCGGGTACGTGCCGCTGCTCGTCATCGGCCGGTTCATCGAAGAGCTGGGGGAGCTGGACCTCGACGTCCAGACGTACGCCGAACCGGCGTCGCTCACCCTGTTGAAGCTGCTCTCGACCGGCCGCGTCGACGTCGCCCTGCTGGAACAGTTCGACGGCACCGAAGCGCACCACTTCGCCGGGCTGGCCGTGCGGACGCTCGCGACCGAGCCCATCTTCGTCGGGATCGCCCACGGGCACCCGGCGATCCGCGGCGGCGTCGTCGACCTCGCGGACCTGGCCGGCTGCGACTGGATCCTGCCGCCACCGCACGAAAACTGCGTGCGCGTGCGGTTCGCGCAGGCCTGCGCGGCCGCCGGGTTCACGCCGCGGGTGCGGCACTTCACGTCCGAGGCGGGGACGGCGGGCACGCTGATCGCGCAGGGCGCCGTGTGCCTCGCGCAGGCGGCATCGGCGCCACCGCGCGGGTTGCTCGCGCTGCCGCTGGCGGGCGACCCGCTCTGGACGACGCTGCTGTTCGCGACGCGCGAGGACGACGCCCGGACGCCGGCGACCGACGACGTGTTCCGGTGCGCGGAGGTCGCGCACCAGGCGTCCCGGCACCGGAACCCGCACTTCGCGCGGTGGTGCGGCCGGAATCCGGGCGAACGGCTCGTCACGGCCCGATAGGCGGCATAACGCCGGTGTTATCCCCGCTGGGATTACTGCCCGGCGCGGCAACGGGAGAAGCTCACGAAGTCCCCACCTGTTGCCGACAAGGAGCAACGAATGCACTTCAGACGAGCAATGGCGCTCGGCGCGCTGTGCGTGGCCCTCACCGGCCTGCTCTCCCCGCCCGCGAGCGCGACCACCGAAGCGACGACGTTGTCCATCAGCCAGCTGGTCCAGGAGCAGAACCAGTGGTGCTGGGCCGCGAGCGGCCTGACCATCGCGCGGTTCCTCGGCTACGGCACGAGCACCAGCCAGAACACCTTCTGCGACTACTCCCGCGGCTACCCGGCCGGTTCGCAGTGCCCCAACCAGCCCGGCGAGCTGACCTACGTCCAGCGCGGTTACCAGGCGCTCGGCCTGCGGCCCGGCACGGTGACCGGCGCGCTGAGCTTCGCGTCGGTGCAGAGCGAAATCACCGGCCGCCGCCCGATCGAAACCGGCATCTACTGGACCGCGGGCGGCGGGCACGCCCAGGTCATCTACGGCTACGACGCCAGCGGGCTCGTGTACTACGGCGACCCGTGGCCGAGCAGCCAGCGCTACAGCGCGATGGCGCACTCGAGCTACGTCCGCAACGGGCAGTTCCAGTGGGCGCAGTCCCTCTACCGGATCGGGGCGTGAGGCGTGAACCTCTTCCGTGGACTCGTCACGCTCTTCGCGGGGACGGCACTGGTACTGGGCTTCGGTGGCACGGCTTCGGCTTCCTCGCCGTCGTCGGACGAGGTCGCCGCCGCGGTCAGGTCGGCGGACGCCCAGCTGTCGGCGTTCTTCGGCCAGCTCGACCGGCGGGCGGGCGTCGCGCGCGCCGACGTCGTGCAGTCGCCTTCGGTCGGGGGTGAGCCGCAGAGCGTCTACTCGCTGGATCCCGCGTTCGTGGCCGGGACACCGGGCGCGAAGCCGGCGGCGTTCGCGTACTACGCGGTGAAGGCGCAGGCTTCGACCGGGCGGCAGGCCACCGTGTGGGTGACCCGCGAGGCGGGCGGGCTGACCGCGACCAACTTCACGACCGGCACCGAGGAGCTGACCTACCCGGCGCAGGCGCACGGGGACTTGGTGTTCACCGAACCGCAGGTCAACGCGTGGTACCGGCTGCGGGACGACCGCGTCCTCCCGCTGAACGACCCGGCCCGCCAGCGGGTCGGCGAGGGCGTCGCGGTGGCGGCGTACCAGCAGCTGGTGCACCGCTTGTACGGCGACAAGCTGCCCGGATCGGCCTACCGGGAGCAGGGCAAGCTCGGCGGGTACGACCTCGCCGCGACCCCGCTGCCGGCGCCGGGCACCGGTTCCTGGCCGTTCGCCGCCGGCGGGGCGCTGCTGGCGCTCGGCTTGATCGGCTGGGCCACCGGCAAGGCGGCGCGCGCCCGCCGCTGACGCCGGGAGGGTGCGGCCCGCTTCCCGGGTCGCACCCTCGTGGCTCACCGGCTCGGCTTCAGCCGGGCCCGGTCCCAAGCGCCCCAATGTGGCCTTCGGTGCGTCAGACGCACCGAACGCCACATTGGGTGCGTCCAGTGCACCCAACGCCACATTGGGGCGCTGGGGTCAGGGGACGCGCTCCGGCTCGCGATCCGGGTCCGGTGCCGCCAGGGTCTTGCGCTTCTTCAAGCGCAGCAAGAAGAACACTGCCGCCGCCGCGAGGAGGGCGACCACGATCAGGCCGCCCGTGTTGAGGGCGCCCTCGATGCGTTTCGCCGCTTCGCCGAGGGCCGCGCCGATGCTGATGTGGATCAGGGACCAGCAGAAGGCGCCCGCCGCCGCGGCGGGGAGGAACTTGCGGAACGGGAGGCCCGACGTGCCCGCCGCGGCCGGGGTCAGGGTGCGGATCACCGGGAGGAAGCGGGCGAAGAACACCGCCCACGCGCCGCGGCGTTCGAGGACTCCGGTGGCTTTGTCCCAGGCGTCGAGGCCGTACTTGCGGATCAGCTTCGTCTCGCGCAGCCGGGGCCCGAAGCGGCGGCCGATGAAGTAGCCGAGCGCGTCGCCGGCCGTCGCGCAGACGGTCACCACCGCCCACAGGGCGAGGAAGCGCGCCACCGTGTTCGCCGTTGTCGCCGCGATGAGCAGGCCGGATTCGCCGGGGGCCAGGAAACCCAGCCCGATCGTGCATTCGGCGAACACCAGGCCGCCGGTGGCCGCGACGAGCCCCGGTTCCGGGAGTCCTTGCAACCAGCTGAGGAGGTCCGAAACCAGGGCCATGCCGCCACTTTACCGATCCTTTAAGGATGGTGGGGTGACGTGCGTCACCGCGCCAGCAGCGACGCCGCTTCCTGCGCGGCCGGACCCTCGACGGCCAGGTGGGCCAGGTTCTCCGGCAGCACTTCGCCGCGGTGCGCCTTCGTCTGGGCGTACAGGCGTCCCGCGCGGTACGAGGAACGCACGAGCGGACCCGCCATCACACCCGCGAAGCCCATGGCTTCGGCGGCCTTGGAGTGCTCGACGAACTCCTCCGGCTTCACCCACCGGTCCACCGGGTGGTGCCGCGGCGAGGGACGCAGGTACTGCGTGATCGTCAAGATCTCGCAGCCCGCGTCGACCAGGTCCTGCATCGCCGGCGCGACCTCGTCGGGGGTCTCACCCATGCCGAGGATCAGGTTCGACTTCGTCACCAAACCCGCCTCGCGGGCGGCGGTGATGACTTCCAGCGAACGCGCGTATCGGAAGCCGGGCCGGATGCGCTTGAAAATCCGCGGCACCGTCTCCACGTTGTGGGCCAGCACCTCCGGTCGCGACCCGAAGACCTCGGCCAGTTGCGCCGGGTCGGCGTTGAAGTCGGGGATCAGCAGCTCGACACCGGTTCCCGGGTTGAGAGCGTGGATCTGCCGGACGGTCTCCGCGTACAGCCACGCGCCACCATCGGAAAGGTCATCGCGCGCGACGCCGGTGACGGTCGAGTACCGCAAACCCATGGCCTGCACGGATTCGGCGACCTTGCGGGGCTCGGTGCGGTCCAGCTCGGCGGGTTTGCCGGTGTCGATCTGGCAGAAGTCACAACGCCGGGTGCATTGATCGCCACCGATGAGGAAGGTGGCTTCGCGGTCTTCCCAGCATTCGTAGATGTTGGGACAACCGGCTTCTTCGCACACCGTGTGCAGACCCTCGCGGCGCACCAAGCCCTTGAGTTCGGTGAACTCGGGCCCCATCCGCACCCGCGTCTTGATCCACGGCGGCTTCTTCTCGATCGGCGTCTCGCTGTTGCGAACCTCGAGACGCAGCAGCTTCCGGCCTTCAGGCGCAGCACTCACACCCTCAACCGTACGCCCGTCCGGGCTAAGCGGGGTCGGGGGTGACGCCGGTCAGCTTCGCCGTCACGTCCCACAGCGCGGCACCCAGCGACTCGCTCAGCGCGGGCGTGAGCGGACGCACTTTGACCGGGTGGCCGCGCAGGCCGCCGAGGCCGCCGGGGGCGATGTAGTCGCCGCCTTCGACGCCGTCCGCCGTGGCCGCGTACAGCTGCGGGAGCGCGCCCTGGCGGACGTTCTGGGCGAACAGGGCCTCGCCGATGCGATGGCCGCCCGCGATGGCGCCGCGGACGACCGGGTTCGAGTACGAGCGGGCCATGCCGCTGCCGAGACCGGTCGCGGTGTAGCCGGGATGGGCCGCGACGCTCAGGACGTCGTCGCCCGCCGCGCGCAGCCGGCGGTCGAGTTCCAGGGCGAACACCTGGTTCGAGAGCTTCGACTGCCCGTACGCGGTCGCCGGGTTGTAGCGGCGGTGCTCGCCGTTGGGGTCTTCGAGGTCGATCCGGGCGCCGGTCGCGGCGAGGCTCGACAGCGTGACGACGCGGGCGTGCGTCCCGCCGCGCAGGGCAGGGAGCAGCAGCCAGGTCAGCACCGCGTGACCGAGGTAGTTCGTGCCGAACTGCAGCTCGAACCCGTCGGCGGTGCGGCCGCGGGCGGTCGCCATCACGCCGGCGTTGGCGATCAGGACGTCGAGGGCGTCACCGGCCCGTTCGCGCACCGACGCGGCGGCCGCGCGCACCGACGCGAGCTCGCTCAGGTCCAATGGGACGAGCTCGGGTTCGGCGCCCGCGGCGGCCGCGCGGACCTGGTCCAAAGCCTTCGCGCCGCGTTCGGGCGAACGGCAGGCGAGGAACACGCGGGCCCCCTTGCCCGCGAGCACCTCGGCGGTGCGGAGACCGAGCCCGGAGTTCGCCCCCGTGACCACGACGGTCCGGCCGCTCTGGTCCGCGATGTCGTTCTCGGTCCACCGTGTCATGCGTGACACTTAACTCCGTTTACGCACTAGGCGCGAGTAGCCGCCGCAGGTGTCCCATCACCGGACGGCGCCGGGCGGGCTCCTCGCGGCTGGTGTGCAGCAACGCCTCCAGCGCGTGGCCCACCTTGACGATCTCGTCGGCGGGCTCGCGCGGGTCGGCCAGCCCGGCCGTGACGGCGAGCATCCGCAGCTCGCCTTCGTGCATGCGGCGCAGCGACGCGTGCCGCTCGTACGCGCCGTCGAGGACCGCGCGCAGGTCGGCGTGCTCTTCGACGGCGGCGCGCCAAGCGCGGGTGACGGCGTCGACGTGGTCGGTGAGGCCGTCGGCCTCGTCCGGGTCGGCGACCTCGGCACGCAGGCGCCCGCCGAGCGTCCGCGTCCACTGGTACTGCAGGGCGGTGAGAACGTTCTCTTCGGTGCCGAAGTGCTCCTCGGCGCCCGGCACCTCTTCGAGCGGCAGCGGCGCGCCCGGGTTGCGGGCGGCCACGCGGACGGCGGCTTCGAGGATTTCCTGACGTCGGTAGAAGTCTGTCCAGCTCATGGTGTGGCTCCCCTTCCGTGGCCCGGGTCATACCGCGGGTCTGCGGCATACTCCCGGTACGGACCTGACCCGGCGAACATACCATGAGTATGGAGAGATCCTCCGGGCGTAAAGTTGTGAAGGTGGCGACAATGAGGTCCAGACGACTCGACTACTCCGAGTCGACCCGGTCCGCGCTGGTCGACAGCGCGGTCGAACTGTTCACCAAACGCGGCTATGCGGGTACCTCGCTCGACGAGATCGCCAAACGCGCCCGGGTCACCAAGGGAGCCCTGTACCACCACTTCAGCGGCAAGCAGGCGTTGTTCGAAGCCGCGTTCGACCAGGTCGAGAGCCTCGTCTACGACCGGCTCGACAAGATCATGACCGGCGAGGGCTCGCCGTGGGAGCGGGCGCTCGGCGGGCTCAACGCGTTCATCCGCAGCTGCCTCGACCCCGCCTACCAGCGGATCGCCATCCACGAGGCGCCGGTGGTCATGGGCTGGGAGCGCTGGCGCGAGGCCGAGGAGCGGTGCAGCTTCGGGCTGGTCCGCTCGGGCCTGCAGTCGCTGATCGACGCGGGCGAGGTCGAGCCGGTGCCGGTGGAGGTCACCGCGCGGCTGCTGTTCGGCGCGCTGTCCAGCGCGGCGACCGAAATCGCCAGCTCGCCGGACCCGAAACGGGTCGGCGCCGAGATCGAGGACGTGATCGTCCGCATGCTCGTCCGGCTGCGGCGGACCGAGCAGGACGGCGCGGAGGTCTCACCGTCGATAGGCTGACGTCGTGGACTTGAGGATCTTCACCGAGCCCCAGCAAGGGGCCACCTACGACGACCAGCTGCGGGCCGCCAAGGCCACCGAAGCGGCGGGTTACGACGCCTTCTTCCGCAGCGACCACTACCTGAAGATGGGCTCGGCCGACGGCCTGCCCGGCCCGACCGACGCCTGGATCACCCTGGCCGGCCTGGCCCGGGAGACGACCCGGATCCGGCTCGGCACGCTCGTCACCGCGGCGACGTTCCGGTACCCCGGGCCGCTCGCCATCTCGGTCGCGCAGGTCGACCAGATGTCCGGTGGGCGCGTCGAGCTCGGGCTCGGCTCCGGCTGGTACGACGCCGAGCACACTGCGTACGGCCTGACGCTGCCGCCGCTGAAGGAGCGCTTCGACCGGTACGCCGAGCAGCTCGAGATCGTCACCGGCCTGTGGAAGACCCCGGTCGGGTCGACGTACTCCTTCGCCGGCCAGTACTACACGCTGACCGACTCGCCCGCGCTCCCGAAGCCGGCGCAGCAGCCGGCCCCGCCGGTGATCATCGGCGGGGCCGGCAAGAAGCGCACGCCGGCACTGGCCGCGCGCTTCGCCGACGAGTTCAACCTGCCCTTCGCCGACGCCGAAACCGCGGCCGCGCAGTTCGCCAGGGTCGAGGCGGCGGCGGTGGAGATCGGCCGCGACCCCAAGGAGATCCTGCGGTCCGCGGCACTGGTGATCGCGGTCGGCCGCGACGACGCCGAGGTCGCGCGCCGGGCGTCGACGCTCGGCCGGGACGTCACCGAGCTGAAGGCCAACGGCCTCGCGGGGACGCCGGGCGAGGTCGTCGAGCGGATCGGCCAGTGGCGCGAGAAGACCGGGATTACCCGGCTCTACCTGCAGCTGATGGACATGTCCGACCTGGACCAGATCGACCTCATCGCCGCTGAAGTCGCGCCGCAGCTGGACTGAGAAAAGCCGTGAAGGCCTCCTTACCGGCTCTTATGGCCGGTAAGGAGGCCTTCACGGCTTTTCAGTTCTGCAGGGCGAAGGTGACGCCGGGGGCTTCGGGGGCGGCCGGGCGGGGGAGCCAGCGGTCCTCGCTCACCGGCAGCTCGCCGTCCAGTGCCGCCAGGACGGCGTCGCGGGCCAGCGGGAGCACCGCTTCCACCGTGACGTCGCGCTGGAGCTCGTAGGACAACGACGTCACGCCCGCGTCGCGGATGCCGCAGGGGACGATGCTGTCGAACGCCGCCAGGTCGGCGTTGCAGTTCAGCTCGAAGCCGTGCATCGTCACGCCGCGCTGGACGCGGATGCCGATGGCCGCGATCTTGCGCTCGATGCCGCGGTCGTCGGCCGGGATCCAGACGCCGCTGCGGCCCTCGACGCGGCCGCTGGTCACGCCCAGCTGGTCGCACACGTGGATCAGGGCCTCTTCCAGGCGGCGGACGTAGTGGACGACGTCGATCGGGTCGGCGAGCTTCACGATCGGGTAGCCGACCAGCTGGCCGGGGCCGTGCCAGGTGATCTTGCCGCCGCGGTCGACGTCGATCACCGGGGTGCCGTCCGTGGGGCGGTCGGCCGGCTCCGTGCGCTTGCCCGCGGTGTACACCGACGGGTGCTGCAGCAGGAACATCGTGTCCGGCGCGGTGCCGTCGGCGCGCTCGATGAGCCGGCTCCGCTGGAGCTCCCAAGCTTCGGTGTAGTCGATCGTGCCGAGCTCCCGGACGTCGACGGCTTCGGTGCTGGCGCGGCAGGTGGTACGCGAAGAACTCACCCGTCGAGGCTACGCCCGTCACCCGGGGGAAGCAGCCGCAAGGCGCACGCTGAGAGCAGGCCGACACCGGTCACCGCCAGCACTGCGCCGATCGTGTCGGACACCCAGTGCACGCCCAGCACCACCCGGCAGGCCGCGCTGAGCACGACAGCCACCGCCGCCACCACCGCGACCCGGCGGACCAGCCGCGGCCACAGCCACGCGCACAGCAGGACCAGCACGAACCCGGTGCTTGCCACCGCCGTCACGTGCCCGCTCGGGTAGCTCAGGTCCGGGTAGTCGCGCGGGCGTTCCCGCAGGAAGACCGGCTTGAACACGACGCTCGTCAGCCGGCACAGCACCAGCACCACGGCCAGCCGCACGCACAACCCCGTGTGACGGCGCTGCCGCAACGCCAGCGCCAGCAGCGCCGTGCCGAGCACGAAGGGGAGCACCGGGCCGAGGACGTCGCTGCCGAGCTGCGCCACCCGCCCGAGCGGCTGCGTGTAGACGTCGTGGAGGGCGTTCGCCACCTGGGAATCGAGGGTCAGCGGCTGCCGCGCCACGCTGAGCCCGAGCACGACGAACGCCGCCGTCAGCGCGAGGCCGACAACGAGCCAGCGTTTCAGCGGGATCGTCATGCCGCCGCGAGCGCGCTGTCCAGGGTCGGGTGCCGGAACGCGTAGCCGGAGCGCTCCAGCGCGGCCGGGACGGCCCGCTGCCCGAACAGGGCCATCTCCTCGCCGGCCTGGCCGAGCACGGCCTTGAGCGCGAACCCGGGCACCCACCACGGCGCCGGGCGGTGCAGCGCGCGGCCGACCGCGCGGGTGAACTCGGCGTTGGTCACCGGGGCCGGCCCGGTCAGGTTCACCGGGCCCGAGACGTCGTGCGTCAGGACGTGGACGATCGCGCCGACTTCGTCTTCGAGGGCGATCCACGGCATGTACTGGCGGCCGTCGCCGAGCCGGCCGCCCAGGCAGAGCTGGAAGAGCGGCCGCAGGGTGCCGTACAGCCCGCCTTTCGCGGACAGCACCAGCCCGGTCCGGATGGTGACCACGCGTGCGTCGCCGGCGCCCGCCGTCGCCGCTTCCCACGCTTCGCACAGCTCGGCGAGGAAACCTTGGCCGCGGGGCGCCGTTTCGTCCACAGTGGACGATCCGGGGTTCCCGTAGTAGCCGACGGCGGAAGCGTTGACGAACACGCCGACCCCGTGCTCGGCGACGGCTTCGGCGAGCACCTCGGTCGGCTCGACGCGGCTGTCGGTGAGCTCCTGCTTGCGCATCGCGCTCCACCGGCCGGGGAACAGCGGCTTCCCGCCCAGGTTGACGACGGCGTCGACGCCCTCGAAGGCGCCGGCGGCGATGGTGCCGGACGGCGGGTCCCAGCGGAATTCCCCGCCGCCGCGCGCTTCCCGCCGCACCAGGCGGCGGACTTCGTGGCCCTCGCTCAGCAGGCGCTCGCCCAGCGCCGACCCGATCAAGCCGCTCGCTCCGGCGATCAGTACTCGCATGCCCCGATCGTTGCGCATCCGCTGCGCGCCCGCATTCCCGGACACGGCGAAGGCCGCCACGGAAGTTCCGTGGCGGCCTTCGTCAGCGGAAACTCAGAGGCCGAGTTCGCCCTCGAAGTTGCCCTCTTCCAGGCGCTGCTTGATCGTCGTCAGGAAGCGGCCCGCGTCGGCCCCGTCCACCAGGCGGTGGTCGTAGGTCAGCGGCAGGTACGCCATCGAGCGGACGGCGATCGTGTCGTTGCCGTCGGCGTCCGCGACCACGACCGGGCGCTTGACGACCGCGCCCGTGCCGAGGATGCCCGACTGCGGCTGCACGATGATCGGCGTGTCGAACAGCGCGCCGACGCTGCCGATGTTCGTGATCGAGAACGTGCCACCGGACAGCTCGTCCGGCTTGATCTGGCCCGACCGCGCGCGGCCCGCCAGGTCGGCGATCCGGTGCGCGAGACCGGCCAGGCTCAGCTCGCCGGCGTCGTGGATCACGACCGAGAGCAGCCCGCGCTCGGTGTCCACCGCGATGCCCAGGTGCACGGCGCCGTGGTAGGTGATCTCCTTCGTGTCCTCGTTGTAGGACGCGTTGACGTTCGGGTGCTGCTTGAGCGCCTCGACCGTGGCCTTCGCGAAGAACGGCAGGAACGTCAGGTTGACGCCCTCGCGCTCCTTGAAGGCCGCCTTCGCGCGCTGGCGCAGCTTGGCGATCTTCGTGACGTCGACCTCCTGGACCTGCGTGAGCTGCGCGGCGATCTGCAGCGACTCGCGGGTCTTGGTGGCCGTGATCTGGCGGATCCGGCTGGCCTTCTGGACCGTGCCGCGCAGCGCCGCGAGCTCCGGCGACACCGGGGCCGCGGGACGAGCGGCCGGCGCCGACGGGGCCGCAGCGGCCGCCGGAGCGGCAGCGGCGGGCGCCGGGGCGGCGGCCGCCTTCTGCTTCTCCTCGGCCGCGGCCAGGACGTCCTGCTTGCGGATCCGGCCGCCGACCCCGCTGCCGGTCAGCGACGCGAGGTCGATGCCGTGCTCGGTCGCCAGCTTGCGGACCAGCGGCGTGACGTACGGGCCGTCCGCCGAGCCGTCCTTCGAAGCGGCGGCGGGCGCCGACTCGGTCGCCTTCGCCGCGGGCGCGGCCTGCGGCTCGGGCTTCGGTTCCGGCTTGGACTCCTGAACCGGCTCCGGCTTGGGCTCGGGTTTCGGCTCCGGCTTGGGTTCCGGCTTCGGCTCGGGCTTGGGCTCCGGCTGGGCCTCGGCCTTCGGCGCCGCACCGGCGGCCCCGATGACGGCCAGGACGCCGCCGACCTCGACGGTCTCGTCCTCGCCCGCGCGGATCTCCAGCACCGTGCCCGCCACCGGGGACGGCACCTCGGTGTCGACCTTGTCGGTGGAGATCTCGAGCAGCGGCTCGTCGACCTCGACCGAGTCGCCGACGGCCTTCAGCCAGCGCGTGACGGTGCCCTCGGTGACGCTTTCGCCCAGTTCGGGCAGCTTCACCTCGGTGCCTTCGCCGCCCGCGGCCGGCGCGGTGTCCGGCTTGCTCGGGGCGCTGTCCTGGGCCTGCGGCTCGGGCTGCGAGGGCTCCGGCTCGGCCTGCGGTTCTTCCTGCGCCGGGGCGGAGGACTCGGGCACGCCGCCGCTGCCGTCGTCGATCACGGCGAGCTCGCCGCCGACCTCGACGGTCTCGTCTTCCGCGGCGCTGATCTTCACGACCGTGCCCGCCACCGGGGAGGGGACCTCGGTGTCGACCTTGTCGGTCGAGATCTCGAGCAACGGCTCGTCGACCTCGACGGTGTCGCCCTCCTGCTTAAGCCACCGGGTGACGGTGCCTTCGGTGACGCTCTCCCCGAGCTCCGGCAATGTGACGGAGTAGGCCATCGTTCGCTGACTCCTCTTCCAAGTTCTGCGTGGTCTGGATTCTGCTGGTGGGACGTCAGCTGTGCACGTGCAGCGGCTTCCCCGCGAGGGCGAGGAACGCTTCACCGAGGGCCTCGGTCTGGGTCGGGTGGGCGTGGATGAGGGGTGCGACGTCCTCCGGGAAAGCCTCCCAGCTGTAGATCAGCTGCGCTTCGCCGATCAGCTCGCCGACGCGGTCGCCGACCATGTGGACCCCGACGACGGGGCCGTCCGGGGCCTTGACCAGCTTGACCCCGCCGGAGGTCTTGAGGATCTGGCTCTTGCCGTTGCCGCCGAGGTCGTAGGTGAACGTCGTGACGTCGGCGCCGTACTTGTCCTTGGCCTGGGACTCGGTCAGCCCGACCGACGCGACCTCCGGGTGCGAGTAGGTGACCCGCGGGATACCGCTTTCGTCGATCACGCGCGGGCTCTGCCCGGCGATCTCTTCGGCGACGAAGATGCCCTGCTGGAAGCCGCGGTGCGCGAGCTGCAGGCCGGGGACGATGTCGCCGACGGCGTAGACGTTGGGCAGGTTGGTGCGCAGCCGCTCGTCGGTGATGACGAAGCCGCGCTCGATCTTGACGCCGGCCTCCTCGTAGCCGTGGCCGGCCGAGTTCGGCCCGCGGCCGACGGCGACCAGCAGCAGGTCGGCCTCGATGGTCTCGCCGGACTCCAGCGAAACGCTCACGCCGTTGTCGTCCTGCTTCGCGCCGGTGAACCGCACGCCGGTCTTGAAGGCGATCTTGCGGCGGCGGAACGCGCGCTCGAGCTGCTTGGACGCGAACTCGTCCTCGTTCGGGACCAGCCGCGGCAGGGCCTCGACGATGGTGACGTCGACGCCGAAGGATGCCCAGACGCTGGCGAACTCGACCCCGATGACGCCGCCGCCCAGCACCACGACCTTCTTGGGGACGTAGTCGAGGGACAGCGCCTGCTCGCTGGCGATGATGCGGCCGCCGAGCTCCAGGCCGGGCAGCGTGCGCGAGTAGGAGCCGGTGGCGAGGATGACGTTCTTGCCGGTGTAGCGGGTGCCGTCCACCTCGACGGTCGTGCCGCCGACGAACGTGCCGCTGCCCTCGACGAGGTTCACCTTGTGCGCCTTGGCCAGGCCCTGCAGGCCCTTGTACAGCCGGGAGACGATCCCGTCCTTGTACTTGTTGACCCCGGCGATGTCGATGCCCTCGAAGACGGCCTTGACGCCGACCGCCTCGGCTTCGCGGGTTTCGTCGGCGACCTCGGCTGCGTGCAGCAGGGCCTTGGTCGGGATGCAGCCCCGGTGGAGGCAGGTCCCGCCGAGCTTGTCCTTCTCGATCAACGTGACGGAAAGGCCCAGCTCGGCCGCGCGGAACGCCGCGGCGTAGCCGCCCGATCCGCCTCCCAGGATCACGAGGTCGGCGGAGGTGTCGGTCACTTGTATAACTCCTCGGCAAGCAGTGGGGTGGTGCTCTGTCGTCGCCCGTGCGCGGTATAACCGCGCGCGCGACACCCGCCATCTTGTCACTACGCCGGACGGGGCTGCGACCTAGCCGGGTGTGCGACGCCGACCACACGCGGACATCGGGATAATGAGTGGGGTATGTCTCGGGAGGAGAGGTGGTCGTGGTGGGGCTCTTCGACTCGCTGCGCAGGCGGGCCAAGGGTGGGCAACGGGCCGGCACGCTGCGGAAAGCCAGCTCCGAAGACACCCGTCACCTCGAGGAGTGGGTGGCCTCGAGGCAGGGGGTGGAGGCCTACGTGGAGCCTCGGACCAATGTCACCGAGACCACAGTGGTGTTGATCGCCCACGACGGCGAGTGGACCCGGCGCCGCATCGGCAGCCTGGAGGCCGCGCAGCAGTTCGGCCACCGCCGGTCCATCCCGGTCTACGAGGTCGCGCGGGTCGGGTATCCGAAGCGGATGCGCGAGTACACCGAGCGCAAGAAGCGCGGGCAGGCTTAGAGCTCGAGGCCCGCGGCCGGGCCCGGTTCGGGATGATTCCCGGCTCGGCACCCGTGCCGCGCCAGGCGTGGGGACCGGCCGGCCCGTTCGGCGGCGACTCAGAGCTCGATCCGGCCGACGACCTCGCCGTTGAACCGCTCGCCGGTCGGGCGGAAGCCCAGCTTGAGGTAGAACTGCTCCGGGCCGCCTTCGGCCGGGATCCACAGCACGGTCGCGGCGGTGTTGCCCCGGCGGCGGGCCTCCTCGAGCACGGTTTCGACGGCGAACCGGCCGTAGCCGCGGCCCTGGACGCCGGCGCCGACGTTGAGCCGCCAGATGCCGCAGCGGAAGAAGCCCAGCTCGGCGTGCGGGTCGAAGCCGCCCATCACGAAGGCGACCGGTTCGCCGTCGTCGAGGATCAGGCGCGGCCAGGCGACCTCGGGCTGGGTGTAGGCCTCGGCGAGGGAGACGGCGACGGGGGCGACGAAGTCCCTCTGGTGCGGCTCGACGGCCAGCTGGCACGCGGCGGCGACGTTGGCCGGGGTGATCGGCTCCGCGGTGAGGGTGGTCACCGGGCGGCCTGGGCGAGCAGGGTGGCGTGCTTGACCAGCGCCGCGCGGAAGGACGGGTGGACCGTCGTGCCGAGGACCGGGTCGACCTCGACCACGTGACCGGCCGACAGCAGCAGGATCGCGGGGTCCGCCAGGACGACCACGCCGTTCTCGGCGCGCAGGTCGGCCGTGCCGAGCAGGCGGGGGAAGACGACGTCGGCGGGCAGGCCGTCGCAGGTGCGCAGGAACTCGCGGTGGTCGTCCGGCAGGTCGGCGCCGAGGCGCAGCTCGGCCGAGCGGATCGCCGCTTCGGACGCCGGGGGAGGGGCCGGCGAACCGCCGCGCAGGCGCCGGATCTCCGCGATCAGCTCGGGCCACGTGCCGAGGGCGGGCGGGTAGCGCTCGTGCATGGCCGCGATCACCGCGCCCGCGCAGGCCGGGGCCCAGTCGCGCAACCCGAGCGGGTCCGCGCCCGCCACCAGTGCCGGGGCCAGTGCCCGCGTCGCCGCGAGGGTCGCGACGTCCGGGTGGGGCCCGGCGAGCGCGGCCCAGCCGGCGAGGTCGCCGTCGAGCAGAGCCGTGCGGACGCGGTCCGGGCGCGAAGGAGCTACGTGCTTGACGACCTCCGCGATCGGCCCCGGCGGCAGCACACCTTCGAGGTCGGAAACCGGACGGCGCAAGGACACCGCGTGGGCGCGCTCCTCGGCGTCGAGGTCCAGCGGCGGCAACCCCTCGGCCCACTCCGGGCGCGAGCCGCGGGCCTCGAAGAGCATCGCCCACGCCCGGGCGCGCACCGGGTCCGCGGCGAGCGCGCCGACCGGCCGTTCCGTGCGGGCCAGCCACTGCGCCACGAGCCGGTCGGCCTCGTCGAGCGCGCCGGAGACGGCAAGCAGCAAAGCCGCGTACCCGACCTGGGCGTCGACGTTCGGGTCGGCGGCGGTCAGGACGTCGCGGACCGCCGTCTCGAGGTACTCGCCGGCGTCCACACCCCCGACCCTAGCCGAGTGCTTGCTTCGCGCCCGGGTGCAGCGGAACCGGGTCGGTCCGCGGCGCCAGCTGCTTGCTGATCTCCTTCGCCGCCGGGTGCACCTTCGCCAGCTCCGCCTGCTTGTCGAAGATCAGCTTCGTGATCGCGCACGCGTTGCCCGCCGGGAAGTCTTCGCGCACCAGCAGCAGGTTCGGCACCACGACCGTCGGCACGTCGGACGGCTGTGCGTACGTCTTCGCGGGGATCACGCCCTGGTCGTAGACCGGGTTGACCGCCTTCAGCTTCGGCAGCAGCGGCGTGACGTCGAGGAACTTCACCTTGTCCTTCAACGCGGTGGTGATGTCGGTGATCTGCGCGGTCGGCAGGCCGCCGGACCAGACGAGCCCGTCGAGGGTGCCCGCCTTCATCCCGTCCGCGGTCTTGGCCAGGTCGAGCCGCTGCGCCTGGACGTCGGTGTCCGGTTTCAGGCCGGCCGCCTGCAGCAGGCGGTTCGCGATGACCTCGGTGCCCGACTTCGGCGAGCCGGTCGAGATCCGCTTGCCCTTCATGTCCGCGACGGAGTCGATGCCGGCGTCGGCGCGGACCAGCACCTGCGTCGAGTTCGGGTAGATCCGGGACAGCGCTTGGACCTTCTGCGGCTTGCCGTCGAAGGATCCCTTGCCGTTCACCGCGTCCGCCGCGGTGTCGGCCAGCGAGAACGCGACGTCGTAGTTGCCGGCGACGAGCTGCTGGATGTTCTGCACCGACGCGCCGGTCTCCGCCGCCGTCGCGCGCAGCTTGGTGGTGCCGCTGATCAGCTGGGCCAGCCCGCCGCCCAGCACGTAGTAGACGCCGCCGCTGTTGCCGGTGGCGATGGTGATCCGGCCTTCGCCGGCCTCGCAGGACTGCGAACCGCCGGGTGCGGCCGAGTCCGTTTGCTGCTTCCCGCCGCAGCCGGTGACGGCCAAGGCGAGCACCGCGGCGGTGACGAGTGCGCGTTTCATGCTGTCCTCCTCTTGATCACGGCGTGGGCGAGCAGCGCGGCGGCACCGCACGCGGCACCGATCGCGATCGGCACCGGCTCCAGGTAGAGCAGGCACAGCGCGGCGGGGACGAACAGCAGCCGCACGGGCGTGCTGACCGGCCCGAACAGCCAGCCGCCGGTCACCACCGCCAGCGCGGCGACGGCCAGCGCGGACACCGCCGCCACCCAGACGGCGGTCAGCGCGTCGGATTCCAGCAGCAGCGCGGCGCCGTTGTCGGTGAGCACGAAGGCGATCGGCACGAGGAACGCCGGGAGCGTGTACTTCCAGCACTGCCACATGGTTCCCAGCACCGAGCCGCCGGTGATCGCCGCCGAAGCGACGGCGGCGAGCGCGGTCGGCGGCGTGACTTCGGACAGCACGGCGTAGTAGAAGATGAACATCGCGCGCTCGGCGTCGGCGACGCCCAGCGTCTCCAGCGCGGGGCCGATCACCACCCAGGCGATGATGAAGCTCGCGGTGACCGGCACGGCGAGGCCGAGCACGCCGACGGCGACGGCCGAGAGCAGCACGGTCAAGATGAGGACCACGGTGCCGTTGTCGCTGATCACCCCGGCCAGCTCCACCAGTGCGTCCGCGAGTTCGAGGCCGAGCCCGGTCTTGGTGATGGTCGAGGTGATCACGCCGGCCGCCGCGCACACCGCGATCACCGGCAGCGCCCCGCGCACCCCGGCCGAAAGCGCGTCGACCATGTCCTTCGCCCACCCGCGGACGTCGTGGCGCCGGGCGATCAGCGCGAAGAGCGCGGCGACGCCGGTGGCGTAGACGACCGCGGCGAACGGCGGGATGTCCAGCGCCAGGAACACGACGATGATCGCCAGCGACAGGAAGTGGTAGCCGCCGCGCAGCAGCAGCTTCCACGGATCCTCGTGCGGGACGTCGACCGCTTCGGCCTTGAAGCGGCGGGCGTCGGCCTCCATCGCGAACACGATGCCGAGGTAGTACAGCAGCGTCGGCACGGTCGCCCAGATCAGCACCTTCAAGTACGACGTCTGCAGGTACTCGGCGATGATGAACGCGGCGGCGCCCAGCGTCGGCGGCGAGAGGATGGCCCCGATCCCGGCCGCGGCGAGCAGCCCGCCCGCGTTTTCCTTGGGGTAGTGGGCTTTCTTGAGGATCGGCCAGGTGATCGAGCCGAGGCTGACCGCGGTGGCGGTGCCCGACCCGGACACCGTGCCGAGCAGGAATCCCGACAGGACGGTGGTCCGGCCCGGCGCCGTCCGCGACTTCCGGAACGCGGCGAACGAGATGTCCACGAAGAACCGGCCCGCGCCGGAGGCGTTGAGCACGGCGCCGTAGAGGGTGAACAGCACGATGTAGCTGCCCGCGACGTCGAGCGGGGTGCCGTAGAACCCGCTGGCGTCGTTGAACAGCGCGTTGACGATCTGGCCGAAGTCGATGCCGGCGTGCGCGATGCCCCAGTTCTGCGGGAGGAAACCGCCGTAGTAGGCGTAGGCGAGGAAGAGCAGGCAGACGATCGGCAGCACCAGCCCGGTGGTGCGGCGGGTGGCTTCGAGGATCAGCACCAGCAGCAGCGCGCCGGCCACGACGTCCAGCGGGGACAGGGTGCCCTGTCGGTCGAGGAAGGCGTCGTACCCGGTCAGCACCGGGTAGAGGCCGACGGCGAGCGCGACGACGGCGAGGACCCAGTCCGTCCAGCCGGGATCGTCCTTCGCGCGGGCGCGCGGGCGGTAGCAGAGGAAGACCAGCGGGAGCGTCGTGCCGAGGAAGAGCACCAGGTAGAACTGGTTGCCCTTGGCGAAGGGGAAGAACACCTGCTTGAGCACGAGGACCGCGACGGCCAGCGCCACGAAGTAGACGACGCGGTCGGGGACCCGGGGAAGCGTGCGTGCCGGGCGTTCTTCGTCGTGCTCGGCGGCGATCGCGGCAGGAGCGTCCTTTTCGACCGGCCCGGTGGTCACCCGGTCACCGTACGGTGTCGCGGATCACACCGAAACCGGCAAAGGGATCATCCGCGCCAGACCGGTCGTGAGTGTTAAGTCGGGTTCTAACCCGACTTAACACTCACGACCGGTGCGGCGAGGGTCAGCCGTTGGCGGCGATGTCGGCCAGGACCGCGGCGATCGTGCGGACCGGGACGCCGGTGCCGCCCTTGCCGGTGTAGCCCCACGGGGAACCCGTGTTGAACGACGGGCCCGCGATGTCGATGTGGACCCAGTCGAGGCCGTCGGCGACGAACTCGCGCAGGAAGATCCCGGCCGCGAGCATGCCGCCCCAGCGGTGGCCGGTCACGTTGGCCAGGTCGGCCAGGCGCGAGTCGAGGTCGGCGCGCAGTTCCTCCGGCAGCGGCATGGCCCAGCCGTTCTCGCCGGTGGCCTGCATGATCGCGGCGACGCGGTCGCGGAAGTCCTCCGACCCCATCACCCCGGCGGTGCGGTTGCCGAGCGCGACGACCTGGGCGCCGGTCAGCGTCGAGGTCTCGATCAGGTAGTCCGGGTTCTCCTCCGCCGCGCGGACCATCGCGTCGACCAGCACGAGCCGGCCTTCGGCGTCGGTGTTGAGGACCTCGACGGTCTTGCCGCCGTACATGGTCAGGACGTCGCCCGGGCGGTAGGAGGTGCCCGAGGGCAGGTTCTCCGCCAGCGGGATGTGCGCGACGACCTCCAGCGGGTACTTCAGCTTCGCCGCCAGCACGACCGCGGCGAGCACGCCGGCCGCGCCCGACATGTCCGAGGTCATGTGGTCCATGTTCGCAGCGGGCTTGAGCGAGATGCCGCCCGAGTCGAACGTGATGCCCTTGCCGACCAGCGCGACCTTCTTGGCGGCCTTGGCCGGCTTGTAGCCGATGCGCACCAGGCGCGGCTGGCGGGACGAGCCGCCGCCGACGCCGAGGATGCCGCCGAAGCCCTTGCGCTTCAGCGCCTTCTCGTCGAGGACCTCGAACTCGAGGCCGTTGTCCTCGGCCAGCTTCTTCGCGCGGTCGGCGAAGGAGGCCGGGTACAGGTCGTTCGGCGGGGTGTTGATCAGGTCGCGGGCGGTGAGGACGGCCTCGGCGATGGAGGTCGCGGCCTTCAGCGTCGCCTTGTGCTCGCGGGCGGTGCCCTCGGCCGGGCTCGCGAAGTCGACCTTCGCGACCGGCGCGTCACCCTTCTCGGAGCGGTAGGCGGTGAAGACGTAGGAGCCGAGGACGGTGCCCTCGACGGCGGCCTGCAGGTCGAGCTCGGACAGCGTGACGAGCGCGCGGTCGGTGCCGGCCAGCGCGCGGCCGGCGGCACCCGCGGCGCGGCGGACCTGCTCGGGGGTGACGGCGTCGCCCGGCTTGCCCAGGCCGACGGCGAGGACGACGGCGGCCGGCAGCTTGCCCAGCGTCGGGACCTTGACGACCTCTTCGGCCTTGCCGCTCGCGCCGAGGGTGGCCAGCAGGTCGGCGAGGCGGCCGTCGAAGGCGGCGTCGACGGCGGCGGCCCCCGCGGCGAGGACCGGGCCGTCCTCGCCGGCCAGGGTGCCGATGACGACCACGTCGGCGCGCGTCTTGGCCAGTGCCTCCCCGGTGTTGTCGGACAGGGCGAGCTTAGGCACGGTCACTTCTGGCTCCTCGCGCGTTCTCGGTGGTACCGGGCACCGGCCCGGCCGGGATCGTGAGCCATGCTAATGACGGCGGAAGCCGGGGTGAACACAGGGAGAGGGAGGGCCGCGTGCGGCTGGGTGGCGGGCTGCTGGTGCTGCTGGCGGCGGGAGCGGCGGGCGCGGGCTGGTGGCTGCTCGCCGGGCTGGTGCTCGCGGCGGTCGTCGCGGCCGCGTCGGCGCGGGTGCCGGAACCGGGGGATGCCCTGGTCGACCGGGTGGTCGTCGCCGTCGCGAGGCTCGCCGAGATGACCGTCTACGCGATCGCGTTCGGCGCTTACGTCTTCCCGGCGCACCGCGAACTCGCCGCGGCGGCCTTCGCCGTCGTGGTCGCCGGCGCGGGGTTCGCCGGGCTGAAGATCCCGACGATCGTCGTACGGATCGCGGGCGGGCTGCTGCTCGCGGCCGGGCTGGTGCTCGTCGTGGTGTGCGTGGCCGTGGCCCCGGTGGGGACGGCGGACGGCCTCCGGCCACCGGACTTCGCGGGTGTCCTCGTCGCCGCCGTGCTCGCGCTGCCCTTCCTGCGCCCGGGCGGCCGCGAGCACGCGGGCCTGCGCGTGCTGCTGCTCGGCGCGGTCGCCGTCCTGGCCGCGTTCGCCGCGCTCTACCAGCTCGGCGCGGTCCGGCTCGGGCTGTCGCTCACGTCGCTGCGCGACCTGCTGTCCGCCGCCGACGCGGACGCGCTGCAGCCGCTGCTGACCGCCGTGGCCGTGGTCGCCACCGTCGTCCCGGCGCTCGCCGCGGGCGCGGAAGTCCGGACCCGGGCGGGGGTGCCCGGGCTCGCCGGTCTGGCCGTCGCCGCGGTGGCCGCGTACTTCCTGCCGGTGCTCCCGGTGCTCGTCGCCGTGGGACTGGTGACCGTGATCGAGCTGCTACTGGGTGTACGCGCGCGCAGGTACAGTGGGGTGCGTGACTGATCGACGGTGGCGGCCGGGGCAGACGGTGGTCGAACGGTTCCACCGCCCCGACGGCTCGATCGGCCAGGTCCACCCGCTGCGCGTGCTGGCGGACGACGGCCGCGTGCTGCTCGCCTGGCTGCCGGCGGGCACGCCGATCGTCGGCAGCAGGCTCGTGGACGGGCGTTCGATGGCGGAAGCGCCGCTGGAGCAGCGGTTCCGCATCCCGCGCGTGCCGGTGCCGGACTTCTGGCACCGCACGTCCACGCTGCGCCGCATCGCCGACGACGAATGGTCGTCGGTCTGGTGGTTCTTCGACGCCCGCGGCCGCTTCACGAACTGGTACGTCAACCTCGAGGTCCCGCTCGGGCGGAACCCGCTGGGGGTGGACCGCATCGACGGCGTGCTCGACGTGATCGTCGACCGGGACGGCACCTGGCGCTGGGACGACGAAGACGAAGCCGAGGTCGCGATCGACGCCGGCCGGCTGACGCGCGAGCAGCTCGACCGGCTGCGCGCCGAGGGCGAGCGGATCGGCGCGCTGGCCGAACGCGGCGCCTACCCGTTCGACGGCACGGACACCGACTTCCGCCCGGACCCGGCGTGGCCCGCGCCGGAGCTGCCCCCCGGCCTGCTCGCCGGGCTCAGCCCGCGGTCAGGAGAAGGATCAGCGCCAGCACGACGTTGATGACCGCGAGGATGACCACCGACTTCGTGGGGATCACCTTCGGGAACACGGTCTTGCCGTGGATGCTGCGCCACCAGACGATGCCGAAGACGCCGGCGACGAGGCCAAGGAAGCCGCCGAAGCCGCTGCTGAGCACCGCCCAGCCGACCATGCCGAGCAGGCCGACGCCGAAGGTCAGCAGCACCGCGGTGGCGAACGTCTTGACGTCGGCCCCGCCGGTCTTGGGCCGGGGCACCGGCTGCGTGGAGTGGTAGGTCACAACGTCATACTAGGGCCGTCGGGCTACGCGTGCGGGGGACCCGGAACACAAGGACATCCGACTAACGTGCGTCCGACCAAGCGGTATCGTCTAGCCATGACCACCTCGACGCAGTTCGCCCATGTCCCGCACCCGAGTCCTGCGAGCGCGGACCGTGTCGCGGAGGTACTCGAAGCCCCTGGATTCGGTACCTATTTCACCGACCACATGGTCACCGTGAAGTGGTCGAAGACCGAAGGCTGGCACGACGCCCAGGTCGGCCCGTACGCCCCCTTCACGCTCGACCCCGCGACGTCGGTGCTGCACTACGGCCAGGCGATCTTCGAAGGCCTCAAGGCCTACCGCCAGCCGGACGGCTCGATCTCGTCGTTCCGCCCGGACGCCAACGCCGTGCGGTTCCGGCAGTCGGCCGAGCGGCTCGCCATGCCGCAGCTGCCCGAAGACGTCTTCGTCGATTCGCTGCGCGAGCTCATCGCGGTCGACAGCCGGTGGGTGCCCACCCGGCCGGGTGATTCCCTTTACCTGCGGCCGTTCATGATCTCGACGTCGACCGGCCTCGGCGTCAACAGCCCGGCCGCCGACTACGTGTACACCGTGATCGCGTCCCCGGCCGGGTCGTACTTCGCCGGCGGCGTGAAGCCGGTGAGCGTCTGGCTGTCGACGGAGTACGTGCGCGCGGCCCCCGGCGGCACCGGCGCGGCCAAGTGCGCCGGCAACTACGCGGCTTCGTTCGTCGCGCAGGCGCAGGCCGTCGAGAAGGGCTGCGACCAGGTGGTCTGGCTCGACGCGGTCGAGCGGCGCTGGGTCGAGGAGATGGGCGGGATGAACCTGTTCTTCGTCTTCGGCTCGGGCGAGAACGCCCGGCTGGTCACGCCGGAGCTGACCGGGTCGCTGCTGCCCGGCGTCACCCGCAAGTCGTTGCTGCAGCTGGCCTCGCGGCTCGGCTACAAGATCGAAGAGCGCCGCATCTCCACCGAGGAGTGGGAGAAGGCGGCGGCGTCCGGCGAGCTGACCGAGACGTTCGCCTGCGGCACCGCGGCGGTGATCACGCCGGTCGGGCACGTGAAGCACGCGGGCGGCGAGTTCACCATCGCCGACGGGCAGCCCGGCGCCCTGACGATGAAGCTGCGCGAAGAGCTGACCGGCATCCAGGAAGGCACCCACCCGGACGCCGACCACTGGATGGTCAAGCTCGGCTGAAGCTGCCGAATGCCGTGAAGGCCTCCTTACCGGCCATAAGAGCCGGTAAGGAGGCCTTCACGGCTTTCCGGGGTCAGGAAGCGGGGGCGGCGATGAGCGGGCCGGAGACGCCGGCCTGCTCGTGCGTGGCGGTTTCCGCGAGGACGCGGGCGGCCATCATCAGCAGCGGCAACGCCGTCACGGCGCCGGTGCCTTCGCCGAGGCGGACGTCGAGTTCCAGCAGCGGCCCGAGGTCGAGGTGCTCCAGTGCGAGGGAGTGCGCCGGTTCGGCCGTCCGCTGACCGGCCACCCACCAGCGGCGCGCGCCCGGGGCGAGGTCTTCGGCGACGAGCGCCGCCGCGCACGCCACCAGGCCGTCGAGGACCACCGGGGTCCGCCGGACCGCGGCCTGGGCCAGGAAGCCCGCCATCGCCGCGATGTCCGCGCCCGCCGTGGTGCGCAGCAGGTCCACCGGGTTGGCGAGGACCGCGCGGGCGCGCCGCAGGGCGTCGCGGACCGCGGTCGCCTTGCGCATCCAGGCGTTGTCGTCGATGCCGGAGCCGCGCCCGACGACGGCGACCGGCTCGCTGCCGGTCAGCGCCGCGACGAGCACCGACGCCGGGGTGCTGTTGCCGATCCCGAGGTCGCCCGGGATGAGCAGGTCCGCGCCGCCGTCGACCTCGGCGTCGGCGATCGCGATCCCGGCGCGGACCGCCGCCTTGACCTCGTCGGCAGTCAGCGCGTCTTCGACGTCGATCGAGCCGGAGCCGCGGCGGACCTTGAACTCGCCGATCGACTTGGTCGCCGGCGCCTCGGTGTCCACGGCCAGGTCGACCACGCGGACGCTCGCGCCCGCGGCGGCGGCCAGCACGTTGATCGCGGCGCCACCGGTCAGCATCGTGCCGAGCAGTTGCGCGGTGACCTCGGCGGGATAGGCCGACACACCCTTCGCGGCGATGCCGTGGTCACCGGCGAACACGACGACGCGCGGCCGCGTGAACGGCCGCGGCGGCGACTGCCCCTGGCACGCGGCGATCCACACGCCCAGCTCTTCGAGCCTGCCCAGTGACCCGGCCGGCTTGACCAGCTTGTCGTGCAGGGCGATCGCGTTGGACCGGGCGTGGTCGTCGGGCGGGGTGATCTCGGGGAACTCGATGTTTTCCGGCTCCACACCAGGCCCTTTCTCGTCACGGCAACGCTGTGGCCAACCTACCGCTGCGGCCGTCCCGGTAGTCTCGCGGCTCGTGGAGACGACGGCGGCCGCGGTGGTGCTGGCCAGCGGCGCGGGCACCCGCGTCGGCGCGAAGCTGAACAAGGTCTACCTGCCGCTGGCCGGGCGCCGGGTGGTGGCCTGGTCGCTGGACGCGTTCGCGCGCGTGCCCGGCATCGGCGTGCTGGTGCTGGTCATCCGGCCGCAGGACCGCGACCTGGCGGACGAGGTGCTCGCGGAGTTCGGCGGCGTCGTCGAAGTCGTGCACGGCGGGGACACGCGCCAGGCGTCCGAGCTCAACGCGCTGCGCCACCTCGCCCCCCGGATGACAGGCGGCCGGGTCGACGCCGTGCTGCTGCACGACGCGGCCCGGCCGCTGGTCCACCCACAGCTGGTCGATGCGGTGCTGGCCCGGACACGCGAGGACGGGGGGGCTGTGCCGGGCCTGGCCGCGGACGACGTCGTCGGGGTGGATGCCGGGCACCTGGTCGCCCAGGTGCCCGGCGCGATCCGCGTCCAGACGCCTCAAGGCTTCCGGGCCGGACCGCTGCTCGAGGCCTACGAACAGGCCGCGCGCGAAGGTTTCGTGGGTACGGACACTTCCTCGTGCATGGAGCGGTTCTCCTCCCTGCCGATCCGGTGGGTCCCGGGTGCTCCCGAAAACCTCAAGATCACGTATCCCCACGACCTGGTGGTCGCGGAGCGGTTGCTCGCCCGCTAAGCGCAGGCGGGCGGGCCGCCGTCGTCCCCTTCCGTGGTGCTCGTGGGCCGGATGGTGACGTCCTGCCGCAGTTCCGGCGGAACCGCGCAGTCCGGCTGCGGGCGCAGCGCCTGCAGCGGCGCGCCCGGGGTGCCGGGCTCCGCGAGGGTGAGTACCGCTCGCAGCGTCCACACCGGGGTGGCGTGGTACTGCCAGGTGACGACCCGCGGGCTGAACACGTCCGTGCCCGGGAAGGTCGGGACCCGGTAGGCGCTGGCCCGGTGCTCGTCGCGGAGGATGATGACGTCCGCGCAGGTCGGCCACCGGTGCACCGCCGCGTAGACCTCCGGCGCCTCCCGGCCGCCGAACAGGTGCAGCACCCATTTGCGGCGCCGGAGCTCCTCGAGGAGTTCCTCGAGGCCCTGGCCGCTGGATCCGGTGTGAGGTGTGGGCGGGGACACACTTTCGAGGGTAACTTGCGTACTAGAGCGCAGTCCAGCTCGTGTACTAGTACACCTGGGTGGTTCTGATCAGGGCTTTGTCTCCGACACCCTGGCGTGCTAGAACACTTGTGCGTTAGTCCCCGTGAGGAGCTGCCGTGCCCACCCTCGACCGTCCAGAGCCGCCGTACCTGCAGATCGCGGGCCGGATCCGCGACGACATCCTGTCCGGCCGGCTGCAGGAGGGCGACACCGTGCCCTCCGCGCGCGAGATCGCGCGCACGTGGGCCGTCGCCATGGCGACGGCCACCAAGGTGCTGGCCACGCTGCGCTCCCAGGGCCTGGTGCGGCCCGTGCGCGGCGTCGGCACGGTCGTCGACCGCGGCGGCCTGCACCGCACGGCCCGCGACCGCTCGGCCGCCGCGGCGCGCACCGGGCGGATCTACCCGCCCGGCCACTACGCGGTGATCCGCGAGGCCGGGCTCGAGCCGGCGGCCGAACGCGCCGCCGCCGCGCTGGGCCTCGAAGAAGGCGCCCCGGCGATCCGGCGGCGGCGGACCACGTACGGGCCGGACTCGCGGCCGCTGTCGACGTCGACGTCGTGGTTCGACGGCACGCTGTCGGCCAAGGCCCCGGCGCTGCTGGTGGCGGAGCGGATCATCGAGGGCACCTCGGCCCACGCGGCCGCCCGGCTGGGCACGAAGATCGTGACGACGCAGGAACGGCACGCGGCGGGCCGCGCGAGCGGCGAGGAGGCGAGCGAGCTGGGGCTGCCCGAAGGGGCGCCGGTGCTGCTCGGCCGCAGCACCTTCCTCGCGGCCGACGGGACGGTCGTCGAGTACGGTGAATCCGCCGCCTTGCCCGACCACTGGGTTTTCTACGAGTACACGACTGAGGACGGCGAATGAAGCACATCCACGCGGGCAAGGTCCGCGACCTGTACGAGCTCGACGGCGGGGACATCCTGCTGGTCGCGTCCGACCGGGTCTCGGTCTACGACGTCTCGCTGCCGACGCCGATCCCGGACAAGGGCGCGCTGCTCAACCAGCTGTCGGCGTGGTGGTTCGAGCGCATGTCCGGCGTGGTCCCGAACCACGTCGTCTCGACGACCGACGTGCCGGAAGAGTTCGCCGGGCGCGCGATGCGCTGCAAGCCGCTGAAGATGGTCCAGGTCGAGTGCATCGCCCGCGGCTACCTCGCCGGCCTGGGCCTGCGCGAATACCAGCGCGACGGCAAGATCTCCGGCGTCGCGCTGCCGCCGGGGCTGGTCGAGGGCGACAAGCTGCCCGAGCCGATCTTCACGCCGACGACGAAGATCTCCGACACCGGCCACGACGAGTTCATGACCTTCGACGAGGTCCTGAACGAGATCGGCGAAGACACCGCGAAGCGGCTTCGCGAGCTGACGCTGGAGATCTACACGAAGGGCGCCGAACACGCGGCCAAGCAGGGCGTGATCATCGCGGACACGAAGCTGGAGTTCGGGTTCGACGCCGACGGCACGCTGACCCTCGGCGACGAGGTCCTGACGTCGGACTCGTCGCGGTTCTGGCCCGCCGACGAGTGGGAGCCGGGCCGCCCGCAGCACGCGTTCGACAAGCAGTTCGTGCGCGACTGGTCGCGTTCGACGGGCTGGGACCAGACCCCGCCCGGGCCCGAGATCCCGGCGGACATCGTCGAGCAGACGCGGCAGCGCTACACCGAGGTCTACGAGCGGATCACCGGGAAGACCTGGGTCCGTGGGTGACTACGACCCGTACCAGCTGATCGACGACGTCGAGACGTTGCTGGTCTCGCGCGGCCTCGAGCCGTCGCGGGTGCCCGGGCGCGGCGGTGACCGGCTGGCGGGTGCCAGCCGGTTGTTGCGCGGGTTCGGGCTGGCGCCCCGGATGGCCCCCGAGGACGCGTTCGACCTCGGGGTGCCGTTCCAGGGCCGGATCAACCAGGACTAGGGGCTCTTCGTCAAGCTCGCGTCGCGCTCGACGACATCGCCGAGGACGTCGTCGATGGCCTTCAGCAGGTCGGCGTCGAGCTTCTGGCCGGCGGCCTTGACGTTCTCGTGCACCTGCTCCGGGCGCGAAGCCCCGATGATCGCCGAGGCGACGTTCGGGTTCTGCAGCACCCAGGCGACGGCCAGCTGCGCGAGGCTCAGGCCGGCCTGCTTCGCGAGCGGCTCCAGTTCGGCCACGCGCTTGAGGACGTTGTCGTCGAGGAAGCGGGCGACCATGTTGGCGCCGCCCTTCTCGTCGGTGGCCCGCGAGCCTTCGGGGAAGGCCGCGCCCGGCTTGTACTTGCCGGTCAGGACGCCCTGCGCGATCGGCGACCAGACGATCTGGCTGAGGCCTTCGCGCTCGGAGGCGGGGATGACCTGGTCCTCGATGACGCGCCAGAGCATGTTGTACTGCGGCTGGTTGGAGACGAAGGGGACCTTGAGCTCGCGGGCGAGGGCGGCCCCGCGGCTGATCTGCTCGGCGGTCCACTCGGAGACGCCGACGTAGAGCACCTTCCCCTGCCGGACGAGGTCGGCGAAGGCGAGCATGGTCTCTTCCAGCGGCACGGTCCGGTCGAACCGGTGCGCCTGGTAGAGGTCGAGGTAGTCGGTGCCGAGCCGTTCGAGTGAGGCGTTGGCCGACTCGATGATGTGCTTGCGGGACAGGCCCTTGTCGTTGGGGCCCTTGGGACCGGTGGGCCAGAAGACCTTGGTGAAGATCTCGAGGCTCTCCCGCCGCTGCCCCTTCAGCCCCCGGCCGAGCACCGATTCGGCGGCGGTGTTGGCGTAGGCGTCGGCGGTGTCGAAGGTGGTGATGCCGGCGTCGAGGGCGGCCTTGATGCAGGCGTGGGCCTGGTCCTCCTCGACCTGGGAACCGTGGGTGAGCCAGTTCCCGTACGAGATCTCACTGACGTTGAGGCCGCTGCGGCCGAGACGACGAAACTCCATGCCGGTGAGCTTAGGCGGTAATCGTTTGCTTTGCTAACGACCCTGGAGTGACTCCAGCCTCGGCTCGGGGCCGGGGTGACGTGAATGACTCATTCCTGTCGCCGGACGACAGGAATGAGTCATTCACGACGTTTCGGGGGCGCCGGTCGGCTGCGGGCACGGCTTCGCCGAGACCCTGACGCTCGAGGCAGAGCGCCCCACCGGCGCGGCGCGGTGGATGGGCGGGTCCGGGCGGGCGCTCCGGCACCAGGAGGTCGCGAATGACTCATTCGCGACCTCAGAAGTCCCGAATGACTCATTCGCGACGCTCGACCAGCGCCCGAGCCGAGGCCGGACAGCAAGAAGCCGGGTCGAGCATCGCTCGACCCGGCTTCTCGAAAAGCGCTCAGTTCGGGATCGGGTCCCCGGGCTTCAGGCGCGGCTTCGGCACCCGCAGCCGCCGGATCTGAGAGGCGCGGACGAACGCGTACCAGCCGACCGAGCGGCCGTTCACCGTCTCCTTCGGGAACTTCTCCCGCACCAGCTTCGCGATCTTCCGGCCGTTGACGAAGCCCTCGATCGCCATCACCAGCAGCAGCGCCGTGCACAGCAGCGTGATGTACGACTGCACCTGGGGCAGCGGCACCAGCAGCGCCAGGAACACCACGATCGCCAGCGGCATGAACAGGCCCAGCAGGTTGCGCCGGGTGTCGACGAGGTCGCGGACGTACGCCTTCACCGGGCCGCGGTCGCGGGGGAGGAGGTACTTGTCGTCACCCGCCATCATGCGGTCGCGGCGCAGCTTGGCCGCCGCGCGGCGGTCTTCCTTCGTCTGCGGGTTCGACTTGCGCAGTTCCTTGTTGCGCTTCATCGCCTCACGCATCGTGGTGGGCGGCGGGGCCACCGGGCCGCGCTTCTTCGCCTCCGCGTCGCGGCGCTTGGGCGTAGCCTTGCCCTTACCGGGCGTGAACGACTTGCCCGCGACGTCGACGGCTTCCGTCGACTCCGGCTCGTCGGCGGGGGTGTCTGTGGTGCTTCGGCGCAGGAACCTCACCTCACCAGGGTATTGCAGGCGTCACGCCGCCGTTCACCAGGTCGATCGATGTGCGACCATGGTGGGGGAACAGAACGGACTCCCCGGGTGTTGAAGACGTCAGCACGAGGAGTATCCGCAGTGAGTTCGAACTTAGAGGGAGTGCCATGACGACCGCTGAGCACGCCGGCGCGACGCAGGCCGAGACCGCCGAAGAAACCCACGGGGTCACGCTGACCGACACCGCGGCTGCCAAGGCGAAGGCCCTGCTCGAGCAGGAGGGCCGCGACGACATGCACCTGCGCATCGCCGTCCAGCCCGGTGGCTGCGCGGGCTTGCGCTACCAGCTGTTCTTCGACGAGCGCACGCTCGACGGCGACCTGTTCCGCGACTTCGACGGCCTCAAGGTCGCCGTGGACCGGATGAGCGCCCCGTACGTGTCGGAAGCCGTCATCGACTTCGTGGACACGATCGAGAAGCAGGGCTTCACGATCGACAACCCGAACGCGACCGGCTCCTGCGCCTGCGGCGACTCGTTCCACTGAGCCACCGCGACAGCCGCGAAGAAGGCCCCGTCCCCCAGAGGGAGGCGGGGCCTTCTCCGTTGCTGCGGACTACGTCAGACGTACGCGTCGAGCTCGGCCACCTGGGCGTGGCACGCGTCGTCGACCTGCCACGGCTTGGCCGCGACGCGGGGCTGCGGCAGGCTCTCGGCCTGCAACGTCTCGGGGATGAGGGCGCAGTCGGCGATCAGCTCGGACAGGGTCTCGGGTTCGGTGACGGCGTTCACGATTCGTAACGCTATTGATCGCGATTCGACTGGAGAAGGAGTACCAGCCGGTAGTGTCGGTTGGGCGCGCGCGAACTACCCGGATGGGTCATGACCCGGGGGTAACTTCGCGCCTTTTGCCGTGAGGTCGAACACAAAGGAGCAGCCGGTGGCAGACAGGGCCAGGATCGCGGTGTCCGGCAGTATCGCGACCGACCACCTCATGCACTTCCCGGGCAGGTTCGCGGAGCAGCTGGTCGCGGAGCAGCTGCACCGGGTTTCCCTGAGCTTCCTCGCCGACGACCTCGTGGTCCGGCGCGGCGGCATCGGCGCCAACATCGCCTTCGGGCTGGGGGTGCTCGGCGTTCAGCCGGTCCTGGTGGGTGCCGTCGGCGCCGACTTCGCCGACTACCGCTCCTGGCTGGAGCGGCACGGTGTCGACACCTCCGGCGTGCACGTGTCGGAGGTCGCGCACACCGCGCGGTTCGTCTGCACCACCGACGAGGACCTCTGCCAGATCGCGACGTTCTACGCGGGCGCGATGGCCGAGTCCCGCAACATCGAGCTGCAGCCGATCGCCGAGCGCGCCGGCGCGCTCAGCCTGGTGCTGATCAGCCCGGACGACCCGGAGGGCATGGTCCGCCACGCCGAGGAGTGCCGCCAGCGCGGGTACGACTTCGCCGTGGACCCGTCGCAGCAGCTGGCCCGCATGAGCGGCGAGCAGGCCCGCGACTTCGTGGCCGGCGCGAAGTACCTGTTCAGCAACGACTACGAGTGGGAGCTGCTGCTCCAGAAGACCGGCTGGACCGAGGCCGACGTCCTCGCGCAGGTCGGCATGCGGATCACGACGCTGGGGGAGAAGGGCGTCGAGATCGTCGGCAAGGACGGCACCGCCCTGCAGATCGGCGCGGTCCCCGAGCGCGCGAAGGCCGACCCGACGGGTGTCGGCGACGGCTTCCGCGCGGGCTTCCTGGCCGGCCTCGACGGCGGCCTCGGCGTCGAGCGCGCCGCCCAGCTCGGCTCGCTGATCGCGGTGCTGGTGCTGGAGACGGTCGGCACCCAGGAGTGGACGTTCGACCGCGCGGACGCGCTGGCCCGCATCGGCGAGGCCTTCGGCCCGGACGCGGCGGACGAGATCTCGGCGGTCCTGCCCGCCTGAGCCCAAAAGCCGTGAAGGCCTCCTTACCGGCCATAAGAGCCGGTAAGGAGGCCTTCACGGCTTTTCAGAGCTTGACCGGGTAGACCGGCTCCGGGACCTCGGGCTTGATGCGGTGCTCGACGAAGATGCCGTGCCACAGCATGAACACGATCAGCGCCCACAGCTGGCGGCTGCGGTCCAGCTGGCCCGCCTTGTGCTCCTCCAGCAGCGCCAGGATCGCCTTCTTGTCCAGCAGCTCCTCGGTCTTCGAGTCGCTGATGATCCCCTTCGCCCAGTCGTACATCTCGTTGCGCAGCCACAGCCGGATCGGGACCGGGAAGCCGAGCTTGCGGCGGTTGAGCACGTGCGCCGGGATGATCTTCGCCAGCGCCTGCCGCAACGCGTACTTCGTCGTGCCGTGCGCCAGCTTCTGGTCCAGCGGGATCGACGCCGCGACCTTGAAGACCTCGGCGTCGAGGAACGGCACCCGTAGCTCCAGCGAGTTCGCCATCGTCACCTTGTCGGCCTTGACCAGGATGTCGCCGCGCAGCCAGGTGTAGAGGTCGACGTGCTGCATGCGGGCCACCGGGTCCCAGCCGCGCGAGACGTCGTACCAGGGCGCCGTGACGTCCTTGAAGCCCACGCCTTCCTGGTAGGTCTTGAGCACGTTGCGCAGCTGGTCGTCGCGGAAGTTGCGGGCGTTGCCGTAGTAGCGGTCCTCCAGCGGCAGCGCGCCGCGGCGCAGCAGGTCCTTGCCGCGGGTGCCCTCGGGGATCTTCGTCGAGACCTTGCCGATCAGCTTCCGCATTCCGCCCGGGATCTTCTCGAACGGCGCCAGCGAGATCGGCTCGTTGTAGATCGTGTAGCCGCCGAACAGCTCGTCCGCGCCCTCGCCGGACAGCACCGCCTTGACGTGCTTGCGGGCTTCGCGGGCGATGAACCACAGCGGGACCAGCGCGGGGTCGGCCACCGGGTCGTCGAGGTACCAGACGATGAGCGGCAGCACCTCCATCATCTCGTCCGCCGACACCGTCCGGACCACGTGCTTCACGCCGATCGCGGCGGCCGACTCGGCGGCGACGTCGACCTCGGAGTAGCCCTCGCGCTCGAACCCGGTGGTGAACGCGATCAGGTTCGGGTTGTGCTCCTTGGCCAGCGTGGCGGTGGCCGTGGAGTCGATGCCGCCGGACAGAAAGGCGCCGACGGTGACGTCCGGGTCGGAGATCATGTGCTTGCCGACCGAGTCGCGCATCACATCGGCGATGCGCTGGTGCAGTTCCTCGGCTTCGGCCTGCGTGTTCACCGGCTTCGCGCGGAACTCCGGGTGGAAGTAGCGCGTGAACTTCACCTCACCGCCGGGGGCCACCTCGAACGACGTGCCGGACTCGACGCGGCGGATCGCGGTGTGCAGCGACTCGGGCTCGGGCACGTACTGCAGGACCAGGTAGTGCTGAAGGGCCTTGCGGTCCAGCTCCTGGGCGACGCCGAGGACGTCCGAGAGCTCCAGCAGGCTCTTCTTCTCGCTGGAGAACGCCACCCCGCCGGGGCCGGCCGAGTAGAACAGCGGCTTGATGCCGAACGGGTCGCGGGCGCCGAAGACGCGCTTCTCCTGGGAGTCCCAGATCATGAAGGCGAACATGCCGCGCAGCCGCTTGACCCAGTCCGCGCCGAGGTAGTGGAAGCCGGCGACGATGGCCTCGCCGTCGCCCTCGGTCTCGAACTTCGCACCGTGCTGCGCCGCGAGCTCTTCGCGCAGTTCACGGTAGTTGTAGATCTCGCCGTTGAAGTTCATCGTGTACCGGCCGGGCGCCTCCGGCGGGCCCCAGACCAGCGGCTGGTGCGCGTGCTCGACGTCGATGAACGCGAGCCGGTTGAAGCCGTAGACGACCTCGGCGTCGGCCCACGTGTCCTGCTCGTCGGGGCCGCGGTGGCGCTGGCAGCGCATGGCCGCGCCGACGGCGTCACGCGCGTTGGCCGCGCCGGTCTCGGTCGCGCAGATCAGTCCAAGCAGGCCGCACACGGGTACTCACACACCTTCGGAGTTCTTCACCGGGCTGGGGGAAGAGCCCAGTATGCCGGGCGGCCGGTGGCGCGTAACACGCGCGTCGATGGTTACCCCTTGGTCAGCGGGACGCGCCAACTCGGCTAGGCTCCGCTCGTCACGAAGATCTGTCGTAGGAGGCTCTGGGTGAAAGGGCGAGGCGCAGTGGGACAACCCGAGCGCACCCTGGGGAAGCGGACCGTGCGCGTCGCCGCGTTGGCGGTGCTGGTCGCGCTGACCGCGACGGGTTGCTCCGGTGACGAGATCCTGCGGTTCGGCTGGCCGGTCGGTGTCACCGAGCAGGCGAACCAGATGCGGAACCTCTGGACCTGGACCGTGGTCGCGGCGCTGGTCGTCGGCGTCATCGTGTGGGCCCTGATCTTCTGGACCGCGACGTTCCACCGCAAGAAGAAGACGGTCGACGGCGAGCCGGAGGAGCTGCCCCGGCAGTTCCAGTACAACATCCCGCTCGAGCTGTTCACGGTCGTCGTGCCGACGATCATGGTCTGCGTCCTGTTCTTCTTCACCGCGACGACGGAGTCGAAGGTCCTGGACAAGATCCCGAACCCGGACGTCAAGGTCCAGGTCGTGGCCTTCCAGTGGAACTGGGAGTTCAAGTACGAGGACGAGTCCGCGAAGAAGGCGGACGGGCAGCAGGTCAGCACCGTCGGCTCGTCCGGCGAGATCCCGCTCCTGGTGCTCCCGGTCGGCAAGACCATCCAGTACGACCTGATCTCCACCGACGTCATCCACTCCTTCTGGGTCCCGGAGTTCCACTTCAAGCGGGACGTCATGCCGAACCCGGACAAGAACAACCAGGACAGCTCCTTCCAGAACAAGATCGACCGCGAAGGCTCCTTCGTCGGCCGGTGCGCGGAGCTGTGCGGCACGTACCACTCGGTGATGAACTTCGAGGTCCGCGCGCTGTCGGCGGACAAGTACGACCAGTACATCGGGCTGCGCAAGCAGACGAACCCGGCGACCGGTCAGGCCTTCACCGCGGCCGAGGCACTGGCGAAGATGAACTGCGGCGAGCTGTGCGCCCCGCACGCGGTCACGACCCAGCCGTTCAACACCGACCGCACGGCCCGCACCGCGTCCAACTGACGCCCGGCGACAAACAGGAGTAGGGAAGACCCATGAAGGCCGAAGCCCGCATCTTCTTCATCGTGGCGATCTTCGCCGTGTTCATGGCGGCGGTGTACTGGGTGTGGACCGCGGCGGCCGCGACCCACGGCCCGGAGCCGGTGGGCATCGTCTCGCTGTTCCTGACCGGCGGCCTGGCGTTCCTCGCGGGCAGCTACATGCAGTTCGTCGCCCGCCGCATCGAACCGCGCCCGGAAGACCGCGAAGACGCCGAGATCAGCGACGGCGCGGGCGAGCTGGGCTTCTTCAGCCCGGGCAGCTACTGGCCGGTCAGCATGGCGGCGACGGCGGCGCTCGCGGCGCTGGCGCTGGCGTTCTTCCACATCTGGCTGCTGGTGATCGCGCTCGTCGCGCTGCTCATCACCATCGGCGGCCTGGTGTTCGAGTACCACACCGGCCCGTCGCACGACTGAGCTCTTCTTCACAGCCGGCCGCCACGCATCGCGCGTGGCGGCCGGTTTCGTTTTCAGCCCCGGAACGCCGTCCGGTAGGACGACGGGCTCGTCCCGCGCAGCCGGGTGAACTGGTGCCGCAGCGCGGCCGCGGACGCGTACCCGCAGGCCGCCGCGATGTCCTCCACCGAGCGCCCGCCCTCCTCCAGCAGGGCCTGGGCGCGGTCCAGCCGCCGCTCGGTCAGCCAGCGGTGCGGTGTCGTGCCCGTGGCGGCCGAGAAGCGGCGCAGGAACGTCCGTTCGCCGAGCCCGCTGCGCCGGGCCAGCTCCGCCACCGTGAACGGCTGGTCCAGGCGCCGTTCGACCCACTCCAGGGCCTCCGCGACCACGGCGTCGTCGGGCGCGGCCGTAGCGGGCACCGGGGCCTGGACGAACTGGGCCTGCCCGCCCGCGCGGTGCGGGGCCGCGACCATCCGGCGCGCCAGCGTCGTGGCCGCCGCGACGCCGCGCACCCGGCGGACCAGGTGCAGGCACAGGTCGACCGCCGCGACCGTGCCCGCGCTGGTCAGGACGCCGCCGTCGTCGGCGTACAGCGCCTGCGGGTCGACCTCGGCCGCCGGGAAGCGCGCGCGGAACTCCGCCTCGTACACCCAGTGGACGGTGCAGCGGCGCCCGTCCAGCAGGCCCGCGTAGCCGAGGGTGAACACGCCCGCGCAGAACCCCGCGACCCAGGCCCCGCGCCCGGCGGCGTCGCGCAGGACGTCCAGGACCGGCTCCGGCGGCGGCGCGGTCCGCGGCGCGCACGTCGGCACGATGAGCAGGTCCGCCGTCGCCGCGTGGTCCAGGTCCTTCAGGCCGGAGAGCCCGAACCCGGACCAGCTGGCGACCGCGTCCCCGCCCGGCGAGCAGACGGCGAAGTCCCAGCCCTCGATGCCGTCGGCGCTGCGGTCGGTGCCGAACACCTCGCACGCGACGCCCAGCTCGAACGGCGAAACGCGGTCGGCGAGCACCACCGCGACCCGGTTGACGTCCATGGCGGCCAGTCTGTCACAAGTTTTGCGGTCGTTGTCATCTCTGACACTGGTTGCGGGGCGCCGACGAGACGAACCTGATCGGTATGACGAACTCCGAAACCCGCCCGCTCCTCCAGTGGTCCGCGGCGATGGCGATGTCCGGCACGATCGGCGCGGTCGTCCTCGAGAGCGGCGCGGCCGCGCCGGCGGTGGCCTTCGCCCGCTGCTTCGTGGGCGGCACGTTGCTGGTGCTGTGGTGCCTCTCCCGCGGCTGGCTGCAGGCCTGGCGGCCGTCCCGCCGCGACCTCGGCCTGGCCGTGCTGGGCGGGCTCTTCCTGGTCGGCAACTGGGTGCTGCTGTTCGCGTCGTACGCGCTGTCGTCGATCTCGGTCAGCACGGTCGTCTACCACACGCAGCCGCTGATCCTGGTCGGCCTGGCGGCCGCGTTCCTCGGCGAGAAGGTCGCGAAGAGCCACCTGGCCCGCGCCGCCATCGCGTTCGGCGGAGTGGCGTTGATCTCGCTGTCCGCCCACGGCGAGGACGGCAAACCGGTGCAGCTGGCCGGCATCGGCCTCGCACTGGGCGCGGCCGTGCTCTACGCGGGAGCGTCCTTCGTCGCGAAGCAGCTGAAGCACATCCGCCCGCACCTCCTGGCCGCCGTGCAGACGACGGTGGGCGCGCTGGTCCTGGCCCCCGTGCTGCTCGTCACGCCCCTGCCGTCGACGACTTCGGGGCTGCTGTGGCTGGTCCTGCTCGGAACCGTCCACACGGCGCTGATGTACGTGCTGATGTACGCGAGCATCGGCAAGCTGCCGACCACGACGGTGGCGCTGCTGTCCTACCTGTACCCGGTGGTCGCGGTCCTGGTGGACATCGCCTTCTACGGCCACCGCCCGAGCTGGCCGGAGGCGGTGGGCATGCTGGCGGTCCTGGCGGCGGCGCTGGCACCGCAGCGTGGCCGGAAGTCCGGTGTGCCGCAGCAGCCGAGGGAGGCGGGAGCGGTGCCCGAACCCGCTGCCTGCAAGTGAGCGGGTGGCCGCGCCGGCTTCCCGGCGCGGCCACCGGACCGCGGGTCAGCTGAAGGCGATCCAGCGGTCCAGCAGCGTGGCCGCGGCGCCCGAATCGATCGCCTCGGCCGCGCGCACCAGGCCGGCCCGCAGGTCGTCCTCCAGGGACTCCGAGAAGCCCGTGAACGCCGCCAGCGCGGCGGCCGCGTTGATCAGGACCGCGTCGCGGACCGGGCCGGCCTTGCCGCTCACCAGTTCGCGGACCACCTCGGCGTTCGCCGCCGCGTCGCCGCCGCGCAGGTCGTCCGCCGTCGCGCGGGGGATGCCCAGGTCGGCGGGGTCGAGGGAGCGCTCGGTGACCGTGCCGCCCGAGACCACCCACACCGTCGACGTCGTCGTGGTGGTGATCTCGTCGAGGCCGTCGTCGCCGCGGACGACCAGGGCCGTCGTGCCGCGGCGGGCGAACGTCTCGGCCAGGACGCGGGTCTTGTCCGGGTACGCGCAGCCGATCACCGCGGCGCCCGGCTGGGCCGGGTTGGTCAGGGGGCCGAGCAGGTTGAACGTCGTCGGGATGCCGAGCTCGCTGCGCACCGGGCCGGCGTGGCGCAGGGCCGGGTGGAACGCCGACGCCAGGAAGAACCCGATCCCGACCTCGTCGAGGCTGCGCCGCACGTCCTCCGGCGGCAGGCTGATCCGCACGCCGAGCGCCTCGAGGACGTCGGCCGCGCCGGACTTCGAGGACGCGCTGCGGTTGCCGTGCTTGGCCACCGGCGCGCCGGCGGCCGCCGTGACGATCGTCGCCATCGTCGAGATGTTCACCGAGTTCGAGCCGTCGCCGCCGGTGCCGACGATGTCGACCGCCGGGCGGTCCAGCTCGACCCGCCGGGCGTGCGCCAGCATCGTGGCCGCCATGCCGGCGATCTCCTCGGGCGTCTCGCCCTTGGCTCGCAGCGCCACCGCGAACCCGGCGATCCGGGCCGGGCTCGCGGCCCCGCTCATGATCTGGTCCATCGCCCACGCCGTGTCGTCCGCGGAGAGGTCGACGCCCGCGACGAGCTGCTTGAGCAGGGGTGGCCAGGTGCGGGGGACCGGGGTGGTCACCGGGCTCAGCCGTTCACGACGGGGACCCGTCGCAGCACGTCGGCGACGGTCTCCGCGGCGGTCAGCGGGTCCAGCGGGTGCACCAGCACGGCGTCCGCCTGCGACCAGGTCGCCAGCCACCGGTCGTCCTTGCGCCGCACCGAAACCACGATCGGCGGGCAGTCCGCGATCTCCGCCTTCAGCTGACGGCACAGGCCGATGCCGCCGGTCGGCTGCGCCTCGCCGTCCAGAATCGCCAGGTCGACGTTGCCCGCGTCCACCTCGGACAGCACGTCCGCGATCCCGGCCGCCTCGATGTAGTCCACGCGCGCCAGGTCCGCCGCGGGCCGGCGGCCGACCGCGTTCACGATCGCTTCGCGCACCTCCGCCTTGTGGCTGAACACCAGGACCCGCATCGACTCGCCCATCAGGCACGCCTCCATGTCGTCACCGCACGTCTCGCACGCCGATCGTATCGGCCGAGACGGACATCACGCGGTCGGCTCCGGCTGGAGCGCGTCCCAGCCCAGCGCGTCGCCCCCGAGCCGCTGCGCGAGACCCGCCATCCGGGACCGTTCCTGGGCGCAGTGGAGCGCGTCGAGCACCTGGACGCGCACCGCCAGCACCCGCGCCGAATCACCCGAAAGACCCTGTTCGCGCAGCTCGTAGCCGTCCTGCGCGAGGATCGACGCCGCTTCGGCGACCCGGTCCGGCGGCAGCAGCAGGTGGTGCCGCAGAACGGCCGGTGCCGTGCTGACCCAGCCGGGTGAACCCGCGAGGACGGCGGAGTCCGCGACGACCGGGTCGAAGGCCGCCACGACGATCTCCAGCCCGGGGTCGTCGGGCCCGAGAACAGGCGTTTCGCGCTTCTTGACCAGGTTGAGCAGGCGGTTCACCAAACTCATGAGTAGCTCTCACCTTCCCGGGCATCCCGTGTGATCGGTTACGCAGACGGCTCGCCGTGGACCCACCCGGCGGAGCGGCGGTGCGAGAGGACATAATGCGACGCGTGACAACGGCAGCTCCCACCATCAGTCAGCGGGTCCACTCGCTGAACCGGCCGAACATGGTCAGTGTCGGCACCATCGTGTGGCTGTCCAGCGAGCTGATGTTCTTCGCCGGACTGTTCGCGATGTTCTTCACCGTCAAGGCGCAGAACTCCTCCGGCCAGTGGCCGCCGCCGCTGCACGGCGAGGAGTTCCACCTCAACGTGGCGTACGCGATCCCGTTCACGGTGATCCTGGTGCTGTCCTCGCTGACCTGCCAGTTCGGGGTGTTCGCCGCCGAGCGCGGCGACGTCTACGGGCTGCGCCGCTGGTACATCATCACGTTGATCATGGGCGCGATCTTCGTCGGCGGCCAGGCCAACGAGTACCACAACCTGGTGGAAGAGGGGATGACGATCCCGTCCGGCCCGTTCGGCACGGTCTTCTACCTCGCCACCGGGTTCCACGGCCTGCACGTCATCGGCGGGCTCATCGCCTTCGTGTACCTGCTCATCCGCACCAAGCTGAGCAAGTTCACGCCCGCCCAGGCCACGTCGGCGATCGTCGTGTCCTACTACTGGCACTTCGTCGACATCGTGTGGGTCGGCCTCTTCGGTGTGATCTACCTCCTTCCGTAGCTCACACCCAGCCGCCACCACCATCACCACCGGCCTGAACTGACAGCAAGGGTTGCCGCAAGATGACCACCAGCACCAAAACGTCGGAGCGCCGCTACCGCGCGCGGTCGAAGCTGCGGAGGCGGTTCGCCGGCCTGCTCGCGCTCGGTATCGCGCTGGTGGGCGCCGGCGCCCTGTACGCCGTGTTCGCCCCGGAGCCGCAGACCGCGCAGGCCCAGGGAACGCCGGCGCAGCTGCGGCTCGGCGAGCAGGTCTACAACAACACCTGCATCGCGTGCCACGGCGCGAACCTCGAAGGCGTGCAGGACCGCGGGCCGAGCCTGATCGGCATCGGCGACGCCGCGGTGTACTTCCAGACTTCTTCGGGCCGCATGCCGGCCGCGCGCCAGGAGGCGCAGGCCGCGCGGAAGCCGCCGAAGCTGACCGAGGCCGAGATCGACGCGGTCGGCGCCTACATCCAGGCGCACGGCGGCGGCGTCCAGCGCCCGGCCGAGAAGGGCGAGGCCCTGCGCGGCTCCGACCCGGCCCGCGGTGGCGAGCTGTTCCGCTTGAACTGCGCTTCGTGCCACAACTTCACCGGCCGCGGCGGCGCGCTGTCGGCGGGCAAGTACGCGCCGAACCTGGACCCGGCCAGCGAAGAGCAGATCTACACGGCCATGCTCACCGGCCCCCAGAACATGCCGAAGTTCTCCGACCGGCAGCTGTCGCCGGAGGAGAAGAAGGACATCGTCGCCTACGTGAAGTCGGTGTCGGACGGCAACAACAACCCGGGTGGTAACGGCCTCGGCGGGGTCGGCCCCGCTTCGGAGGGCGTCATCGCCTTCATCGTCGGGATCGCCGCGCTGATCGGCGTGACGTTGTGGATTGGATCGAAGGCATGAGTGCCGAGGGGCCGAAGCCGCCGACGGAGGCGGAACTGGCTGAGATGGACCGTGACCAGCTGGTCAAGCTGGGCGGGGCGCTCGACGGCGTCGAAATCGTCGAATACCCGACCCCGTGGCCCGTGGAGGGCACCCGCGCGGAGAAGCGCGCCGAGCGCCTGGTGGCGTTCTGGTTCGCGCTGTCCGCCGTGGCCGGGCTGGGCTTCGTCGTCTCGCTGATCTGGTGGCCGTGGAAGTACGAGTCGCCGGACAACGAGAGCGGCCACTTCTGGTACAGCCTCTACACCCCGATGCTCGGCATCACGCTCGGCCTGGCCATCCTCGGCCTCGGCATCGGCGTGATCCTGTACACGAAGAAGTTCGTGCCCGCCGAGGTCGCGGTGCAGGAGCGCCACGACGGCGAGGGCAAGGGGTCGGCCGAGGTCGACCGCCAGACGTTCCTCGCGCACCTGGCCGACGCCGGCAACCGCAGCACCATCGCGCGCCGGTCGCTGATCAAGCGCACGGCCATCGCCGGGGCCGGCACGCTGGGCCTCGCGGCCGCCGCGCTGCCGCTGGCGTCCTTCATCAAGAACCCGTGGAAGGACAGCGAGACCCGCGAGTCGCTGTGGCACACGGGCTGGCAGCCGAACTTCCCGGGCGAGAAGGTCTACCTGCGCCGCAACACCGGCAAGCCGCTGGAAGAGGGCGAAGAGGTCAGCCTGGTCAAGGCCGAGGACCTCGACGCCGGCGCGATGGAAACGGTCTTCCCGTACCGCGAGTCCGAGAAGGACAAGCCGGAGCTGCTCGCCGCCGCGCTGACCCGGGTCGACAACCCGGTCATGCTGATCCGCCTGCGCCCGACCGACGCCGCCAAGGTGGTCAAGCGGTCCGGCCAGGAGGACTTCAACTTCGGCGACTACTACGCGTACACGAAGATCTGCAGCCACGTCGGCTGCCCGACCTCCCTGTACGAGCAGCGCACCAACCGCATCCTGTGCCCCTGCCACCAGTCGCAGTTCGACGCGCTGCACTACGGCAAGCCGATTTTCGGCCCGGCGACGCGTCCGCTGGCCCAGCTACCGATCACGGTGGACGAAGAGGGATACTTGATCGCGCGAGGCGACTTCATCGAGGCCATCGGTCCGGCCTTTTGGGAGCGTAAGTCATGAGTTCACTCACCACGCCGACCAAGGGGTCGAGCCCGGTCGAGAAGGCGCTGGGCGACGCGGCGAACAACGCGGACCAGCGCTACCACGCGGCCAAGGGCCTGCGGCACCAGCTCAACAAGGTCTTCCCGACGCACTGGTCGTTCCTGCTCGGCGAGATCGCCCTCTACAGCTTCATCATCCTGCTGCTCACGGGTGTGTACCTGACGCTGTTCTTCGACCCCTCCATGCAGGAGGTCGTCTACCACGGCAGCTTCAAGAACATGCAGGGCCTGGAGATGTCGCAGGCGTTCCGCACCACGCTGGACATCTCCTTCGACGTGCGCGGCGGGCTGTTCATGCGGCAGCTGCACCACTGGGCGGCGCTGATCTTCGTGGCGTCGATGGCCGTGCACATGCTGCGGATCTTCTTCACCGGCGCGTTCCGGCGCCCGCGTGAGGCGAACTGGGTGATCGGCGGGCTGCTGCTGATCCTGGGCTGCTTCGAAGGCTTCTTCGGCTACTCCCTGCCCGATGACCTGCTCTCGGGTACCGGTATCCGGGCGACGCTGTCGGGGATCGTGCTGTCGGTGCCGGTGGCGGGGACCTGGATCCACTGGGCGCTCTTCGGTGGGGAGTTCCCGGGCGATCAGATCATCCCGCGGTTGTACACGCTGCACATCCTGCTGCTGCCGGGCATCATGCTGGCGCTGGTGGGGGCGCACCTGGCGCTGGTGTGGTACCAGAAGCACACCCAGTTCCCGGGGGTGCGGCGCAAGGAGACCAACGTCGTCGGGGTGCGGATCATGCCGTACTTCGCGTTGAAGGGCGGGGCGTTCTTCACCCTGGTCATCGGGGTGCTGGCGCTGATGTCGGGGTTGTTCCAGATCAACCCGGTGTGGAACTTCGGCCCCTACAACCCGGCGCAGGTGTCGGCGGGCTCGCAGCCGGACTGGTACATGGCCTGGGCCGACGGCATGCTGCGGATCTGGCCCGCGTGGGAGGTCTACCTCGGGAACTACACGATCCCGGCGGTGTTCTTCCCCGGCGCGGTCGGCATGCCGATCCTGTTCGCCCTGTTCCTGGGTTACCCGTTCATCGAGCGGAGGCTGTCCAAGGACACCGCGCACCACAACCTGCTCCAGCGGCCCCGGGACGTCCCGGTCCGCACGGCGCTGGGCGCGATGGCGCTGGGCTTCTTCATGGTGATCGAACTGTCGGGCTTCAACGACATCATCGCCGACCAGTTCGACATCTCCCTGAACGCGACGACGTGGGCGGGCCGCATCGGCGTGCTCATCGTGCCGCCGATCGCCTACTACCTCACCTACCGGCTCTGCCTGGGCCTGCAGCGGGCCGACCGCGAGGTGCTGGAGCACGGCGTCGAGACGGGCATCATCAAGCGGCTGCCGCACGGTGAGTTCATCGAGATCCACCAGCCGCTCGCCGGCGTCGACAGCCACGGCCACGCGATCCCGCTCGAATACCAGGGTGCGTCCGTGCCGAAGAAGATGAACAAGCTGGGCTCGGCGGGCCACGCCGTCCCGGGCACGTTCTGGTCGCCGGACCCGGCCGAGGAGACCGCCGCGCTGCAGCGGGCCCACGGCAACGGGCACGGCAACGGCAACGGCCACTCCGCGGTCGAGAACGGCCAGCACGGGGAGTTCGACTCCGCCGAAACGGCTTCGGCCGCGAAGCAGTCGGACCACTAGCCGCAAGACGACGCGAAGGCCACCTCCGGTTCGCCGGAGGTGGCCTTCGGTGTTTCCGGGCTGGCACGATGCGCGGCATGGAACGTGTGCTCGGCATCGGAGGTTACTTCTTCCGCGCGGCGGACCCGGCGGCCCTGGGGGCCTGGTACCGGGACTTCCTGGGGCTCGACGCCGACGAGCACGGGCTGTGGCAGCAGGCGCCGGGCCCGACCGTCTTCGCGCCGTTCGAGGCCGGGACCGACTACTTCGGGTCGCCCTCGCAGCAGGCCATGCTCAACTTCCGGGTCCGCGACCTGGACGCGATGCTGGCGCAGCTGCGTGCCCAGGGCGCCGACGTCGCCGAAGAGACCCAGGACATGGACGGCATCGGCCGCTTCGGCTGGGTCACCGACCCCGAGGGGAACCGGGTCGAGCTCTGGCAGCCGGCCTAGCCCGGTTCGCGGAGCCGGGCGACGGTCTTCCCGGCCCGGGAGACGCGGGTTTCCGGCTTCTTGGCCTCCGCGACCCACTGGGCGTACTCACGCCGGTGCGACGGCGGCAGGGCTTCGAACGCCGCCGCCGCGTCCGGGTCCGCCGCGAGCGCGGCGGCCAGTTCCCCGGGGACCTCGGTCAATCCTCGACGCCGATCGAGAAGGCCGACTCGGTGTCGGTGCGGGAGTAGGACCGGAACGCGATGTGCGTGACGGTGTCCAGCACCCCCGGCACCTTCCCGATCCGGCCGGGGATGAGGTCGGCCAGCTCTTCGTGCGCGGAGACCTGCACGGTGGCGATGAGGTCGACGTCCCCGGCACACGAGTAGACCTCGCCGACACCGTCGATGTCGGCGATCGCCTGCGCCGCGTCCGGGATCGCGTCCGCCTCAACCTGGATCAACACGATCGCGGTGATCACCTGGGTCCTCCAAGACTCGTCTGCGGGGTGTCGACCGCGATCCTAGTGAGCTGCCTCGCTACGCCGCCGTGTGCGCCAGCCAGTGCTCGGCCAACGTGGGGTCGCCCGTGATGGTGACGCGGCCGGCGGGCAGGCGGCGGGTGAGCACGAGCAGCAGGTCGCCGACGGGCCCGGCGAGGGTCGTGTCGGCGGGCCCGGCGGCGTGGTTCCAGCGGACGCCGTCCGGGGTGCGGGTGATCAGCCAGCCGGGGCCGTCGCCCGGGTCGGCCCGCAGGGTCTGGCCGGTGCCGCGGAGCTCGGCGAAGGCGGGGTTCAGGGTCGGCGTCACGGGGTCGGAGAGTACGTCCAGCCACTCGCTGATTGCGTCGGCGGCCAGGTCGGGGGCGACCTCGAACGCGGCGCCGGCGGCGAACGCGGCGTCGGCGTGGTGGACGGTGGTGTCGTGCGCCATCCGCCGCAGCCAGAACCGGGCGGGGCCGGGGCCGAAGAACGTCCAGACCGGCGTCTCCCCGGCGGCCAGGACGGCGTCCTCGAGGTCGGCGGCGCCCTCGAGCAGCCAATCGGACCACTTCTCGGGCGAGCCGGGGTCGGCGTCGAACGGATCGGGCACGGGGGAGGGCCCGGACCGGACGATGCCCGCGGCCCAGCGGTGGGCCTGGCCGATGTGCCCGACGAGCACCCGCACCGGCCAGTCGGGGCAGGTGGGCACCCGCGCGTCCGGATCGGCGCCGGTCACCGCCGCGGCGAGCCCGGCGGTGTGGTCGTGGAGGCCTTCGGCGAGTCTGGTGGTGTCCATGGGCCGTACCGTAGGAATTCCACCCGGCTGGAGGTTCGACCGAAGGTGACCGAGGACACACTGGGGATCGGCGACCTGGCCCGGCGGACGGGGGTGCCGGTCCGCACGATCAGGTTCTACTGCGACGAGGGCCTGCTGGAGCCGGCCCGCAGCGTCGGCGGCCACCGCCGTTTCGAAGCGTCGGCGGTGGAGCGGCTCGGGCTGGTGCGCCGGCTGCGCGGCCTCGGGCTGGGCCTGCGCGCGATCACCGAGGTGCTGGCCGGCCGCAGGTCCCTGGACGACGCGGTGGCGGCCGAGCGCACGGCCCTGGACCGCGAGCTGGCGACCCTGTCCTGGCGGCGGTCGGTGCTTCGGGCGGTGGAGGAGGTGCCGTCCCGGCTGGACGTGCTGTCGGCGGTCCAGGACGCCCCCGCGGCCCGTGCGGCGCTGGTGCGGTTGTGGGAGCCGATGACGACGGGCCCGATCCCACCGGACACGGCGCGGATGTTCCTGGACATCAGCGCGCCGCAGCCACCGGAGTCCCCGACGACGGCCCAGGTGGTCGCGTACGCCGAGCTGGTGGTGCTGGCGGCCGACCGGGAGCTGGCGGTGCGGCTGAGGGCGAGCACGCTGGTGGCGCACGAGCGGATCACGGACCTGGGCGAGCTGCACGCCTCGGTGGGGGAGGCGTGCGCTTTGGCGGCCGACGCGGTGGCGGCGGGTGCCTCGCCGTCGCCGGGTGCGGCGCTGGACCGTTTCGTGGCGGCGCACGCGACGGCGCATCGGGCTTCGGACAGTGTGGAGTTCCGCCGGGCATTGAACCGCCGGACGGCGGCGGACCGGTCACCGCGCTTGCGGCGGTACTGGCATCTGGCGGGTGAGGTCACCGGGGAGGCCGCGCCGATGGGGGTTGCGCACACCTGGCTGCTCGATGCGCTGGACCGATCGGTGGGGTGAGGGGCTCGGGCTGGTTGGTGCTTTGGGGGCCGCTGTGGCTTGCTTGAGCGCCGGTTGGCTTGCCTGAGACGGCCCTGCGGTGGCTGGACGGGGGTGTGTGGCCAGGACTTGGGCTCCTGCGGGCGGCTGGCTTGCGCCAGCGAGGGCGCACGGCCGCTAGCTGGGCCGCGGTGGCTGGCTGGCATGCGCCGGCGAGAGCTGCGGTCGGCATTGAGCATTTGCGGACGCGTAAGCGTGGCGCCGCCGCTGTGGCAGTTGCTGCCGGCCGGCGTGCGCAGGACAGTGCGCGCGGGCGCCATGGCAGCCCGGTCGCCGACGGTCGTCGCTTGGCGGCTCGGGGCACGCCGGCTCGGTGGCCAGCGGCCCTGCTGCCCAGGCTGCCGGCCGCAGCAGCGGCGCACCCGGCCGGCCGACCGGGTGCGCGCCTTCCCGAGGTAGCGCCGGGTGGTCGGCTGTGGCTTAGTTGCTCGCCGCAGTCAGCGGCTTGGCCGGCTGGCCCGCCGTCCGGGTGCGCGCCGCAGTCGGTAGCCCTGGCTGGTCAGCCCGCGGCCGGTTGCCCGCCGCAGCCAGCGGCTGGTCAGCTATCCGGTCGACCGGGGTGCCCCGCCACAGTCGGTAGCTGCGGGTGGTCAGCCGCGGCCGGTTGCCGGCCGTAGTCAGCAGCTTGGCCTGCTTCCCCGCCGCTCGGGGTTGCCCGCCGCAGCCGAGTGCCCCGCCCCGGGCCGCCGAGCGCGGCAGGTCGGCCGCAGGGTCGCCGCCGCCCTCACCCCACGTGCTCCAGCGAATGCGCCCCCGCCACCAGGTCCAGCCACCCCTGCCAGCCCGCCACCGCCGCCGGCTCCGCCCACGGCCTCGTCGTCCGGACCAGCCGAACCCCCGGCCTGGCCAGCCAGCGCAGCAGCACCCCCACCTCCTCCGGTGGCGCCCCGTGCAGGGGCCCGGGCTCCGGCAGCACCGTCTCCGCCGACGCCACCAAAGCCTCCACCACCGGCATCGGCGGCACCCCGCGCCGGGCCACTCCCGCTGAAGCCAGCCGGCCGTAGCGAATCACCGACAGCTCCCAGCCGCCCGCGCCGTCCGGGGCTGCTGCGATCAGCTCGGCGATCGCGGCCAGTGCGCCCTGGCGGTGGGCCCGGCCCAGTGCGCGGATCAGGCCGGCCAGCTCGTCGCGGTGGCGGGCCGCCTGCTCGAAGTGCTCGCCGGCCGCCAGGTGCTCCACGTGGGCCGCCGCCGTGTGCAACGGGCGGCCGTCCAGGCCCGCGATCAGGCCCGACACCGATGCGACCGACGGCTCGTACGCCTCGACGCTCTGCCGTCCCGCACAGGGCGCGCCGCAGCGGCCCAGCTCCGCCAGGACGCACGGGGTCCCGTTGGGCGAGCGGGGTGAGATCCGCTGCGTGCAGGTCCGCAGGCCCGATGCGCCGGCCAGGGTGTCCGCCGTCGCGCGGGCGTCCGCCTGGTTACGGAACGGGCCCAGCACCCCCGGCCGCGGCAGGCGGACCACCGACAGGCGCGGGAACGCCTCCTCCGTCAGCCCGATCCACCAGCCCTGGTGACGGTTCTTCGACCGGCGGTTGTACGCGGGCCGGTGCGCCGCGATCAGCCGCAGCTCCCGCACCTCCGCCTCCAGCGCGTGCGCGCACACGACGTGGTCGACGCGCTCGGCCAGCGCGACCATCTCCCGGATCCGGCTGCGGTTCTCCGAACCCGTGAAGTACGTCCGCACCCGCCGCCGCAGGTCCTTCGCCGTGCCGACGTAGAGGACCTCCTCCTTCGGGCCCTTGAACAGGTAGACGCCCGGCGCGGCCGGCAGGTCGGCCGCCAGGTGCCGTTTCGCCCGCTGGGCGACCGTCACCTCCGGCAGGTACCCCATCAGCTCCTCGAGCGAATGGACGCCGAGGTTCCCGACGCGCTCCAGCAAGCCGTGCAGCACGTCCACGGTGGCCCGCGCGTCGTCGAGCGCCCGGTGCGTCGGCCGCGTGCGCGCGCCGAACAGCAGCGCCAGCGCCGTCAGGTTGTAGCGCCCGACCTCGTCGCGCGGCACCACGCGCCGGGCCAGCCGGGCCGTGCACACCACCGTCAGCTTCGGCCACGCGTACCCGTGCGCCTCGCAGGCGGCCCGCATGTGCGAGGTGTCGAACCCCGAGTTGTGCGCCACCAGCACCGAGCCGCCGATGAACTCCAGGAACGCCGGCAGCACCTCCTCGATCGGCGGCGCGTCGTACACCATCAGCTGGGTGATACCCGTCAGCGAGACGATCTGGGGCGGGATGGTCTTGCCCGGGTTCACCAGGGTCGCGAACTCGCCGAGCACCTCGCCCGCGCGGACCTTCACCGCGCCGATCTCGGTGATTTCGGACGCGCCCGGCCCGGCTCCGGTGGTTTCCAGGTCGAAAACCACGAAAGTCGTTTCCCGCAACGGGGTTCCGAGCTCGTCGAACGCGAGTTGTGCCTGGATCGAACGCATGGTCGGACTGTAAGGGCGACCACCGACAGTTTCCGCGCGGAGCCGGTCCGTGTGCCGCGCGGCGCGGGATGCGGGGGCGGGGCCTACCCTGGACCAATGCACCCGCAGCCGCTCGTGCCGGAGCCGCCAGGGGACCCCGCCGGTCCCTCGGGTGTCGCGTCGCGCCCGGAGCCGGCTGAAGAGCCCGCCGACCGGCCGGAACCCGCCACCTGGCCGGCACTGCCCGAGCCGGTCCGGGACCGCATCGCCGAGCTCGCCGCGGCCGCCGTCGCCAAGCTCCCCGGCACCGACGTGCCGCGCCAGCTGCGGCCGGTCGCCAAGTTCGCCCCGGCCAAGCGCGCCAAGCTCGGCGGGGCCGCCCTGCTGGCCGCGCTCGGCGAGTCCTCGCAGTTCCGGACCGCCGTCATCGAGTGGTTGCGCGAACACCGCACCGACGCGCTCGACCCGAACGCCGCCGACTCCGTCGCCGCCGCGGCCGCCGCCGTCCTGCTCGGGGAGTCCGGTGCCGCCGGGCGCGTGCGGCTGGTCGCCAAGAACGCCGAGGAGAACGCCCTCCGCGCCGAACGCGACGCCGCGCTGGCCCGCAACCAGCGGCTCGAGGCCGAACTCGGCCAGGTCCGCGCCGAACTCGCCGAAGCGCGCCTCGCCGCCGAAAGCGTCCGCGGCGAGCGCGAGGGCGAAGTCGAGAAGCTCCTGAAGCGCCTGCGCGAGCAAGGCGTCCAGCTGCGCCAGGCCCGTGACGCGGCCGAAGCGGCGGCCGCCGACGCCGCCCGCGGGTCCGCCGCCCGCGCGGACGAGATCGCCGCGCTGACCGCCCAGCTCGACCGCGAACGCCAGCGCGTCGCCGCCGAACGCGCCCGTGCCGAACGCGCCGCCGCGGACGCCGAGATCGCCCGCCAGTCCGCCCGGGAAGCCCGCCAAGCCGACGAGGTGCGGCTCGGGCTGCTCATCGACACGATCGACGGCGCCGTCACCGGGCTGCGGCGCGAGCTCGCCCTCGGCGCGCGTGGCGCCCGCCCCGCGGACATGGTGCGCGGCACCCGGTCCGGCACCGGGCAGGGCGGCAAGATCGCGGACGTGTCCACGCTGGACCGCTACCTCGCGCTGCCCAACGTGCACCTGATCGTCGACGGCTACAACGTGACGAAGACCGGCTACCCGGAACTCGCGCTCGCCGACCAGCGCGACCGGCTGATCCACCAGCTCCAGGCGCTGGCCGCGCGCACGTCCGCCGAGGTCACGGTGGTCTTCGACGGGGCGGGCGTGCTGTCGGTCCCCGCCGCGGTGCCGCGCGGGGTGCGGGTGCTGTTCTCCGACCGCGGGGTGCTGGCCGACGACGTGATCCGCAACATCGTCGCGGCCGAGCCCGCGGGCCGTCCGATGGTGGTGGCGACGTCCGATCGCGCGGTGGCCGACTCGGTCCGCGGCGGCGGCGCCCACCCGGCGCCCTCTTCGGTGCTGGTCAGCCGCCTTTCGCGGGTCTGATCGCGCGGCCTGTGACCCGGGGTCGCGCGGCCCTGGACGTGGTGAACGAGTCGTTCACCGCGCCCGACGTCAGCGCTCCGGCAAAGTCGGGCTTGCCCACTGGGACCGGTGTCGCGAATGACTCATCGGGGACCAGGGAGGTCCCCAATGAGTCATTCGCGACCTTCGTGCACTCCGGCACCGGCAGGACTGCCGCACTCGCCCGGACCGTGCCGGGTCCGGTCCCGGGAGCATGGCGAGATGCCGCCGGCTCGCACGCCGCTGCCGCAGGGGGCGTGGGCTCGCTCGCCCGAAATTGTCGGTGGTGACCCCTACCGTTCTCCTCAGTCAGTTCCGACGTGAGGAGGACCACATGAACGACACCCCCGATCTGTCCGCAGTGGACGTCTCGCACCTATCCGTCGAGGACATGGAAAACCTCGTGGTCGACTGCGATCGCTGCGTCGTGCGCGGCATCTCCTGCCACGACTGCGTGGTGAGCGTGCTGCTCGGGGCGCCGCCCGCCGTCGTGTGGGACGCCGACGAGCGACGCGCCGTCGACGCGCTCGCCGAAGCGGGGATGGTGCCGCGGCTGCGCTTGGTGGAGGGAGCCGACTTGCGCACGGCCTGACACGCCCGTTTCGTGTCGGCGCGCCGAATGGTCGATCGGGTCAGGTGAACGGTCGGTGACCGAATCTGCTTCGGGAATATCCCCAGCGTGTAACGCCCATCACATGTTTTCTCCACGGCTGGTCCGATGGTGTTTCCAGGCGCTACGGAGAGTTTTTGGCCGCGGGGTGGTGGACGTGGTGGCGGTCTTTTCGTAACCTGTCCGAGATCTCGTGGCCCCCGGCCGTCGATGAGGCGGCGACGCGAGATCGCCGCCGGGCGCAGCTTTGTCGGGAAGCTGGGATCCGGAACCACCACCGCTTTGCTTCACCTGTTGCGGACGAAGCAGCCCCGAAGCGGTGGGGGACGAGCGGCGAAGAGGACTCCCCGGCCTCTTCGTGCCCCGATCCCCGACGGCGGCCGAGACCGAAGGAGACACGCGCGACCGTGCAGTCGCATCCAGTCAGGCGCGTGATGTCCGGCGTCCTCGCCGCGGCATCGGTGATCACCCTCGTCACCGTGGCCCAGCCGACGGCCACCGCCGCCCCCGTCCCCGTCCTCCAGGCCCCGCCCACCGGTTCGGACGCCCTCGCCCAGTACCGCGATCTCGCGGCGCAGGCCGAAAAGCTCAACGAAGACCTGCTCAAGGCCCAGGACGACCTGAAAGCCAAGCAGGGCGAGCTCGACAAGGCCACCAACGACGTCAACGCGGCGAAGGACCAGGCCGCCCAGGCGACCGCGAACCAGAAGAAGTACCAGACCGAGGTCGACAAGTTCGCCGGCGCGTCGTTCACCAGCGGTGTCCAGCTGAACAAGCTGTCCGCGCTGCTGGCCGGTACGTCCACGCAGGACTTCCTCGACCGCTCCTCGGCGCTCGAGGTGATCGCGACCGAGAAGAACGGCGCGATGGGCAACCTCACCGGCGCCGTCAAGCAGGCCGACGACGCCACCAGCAAGGCCACCGACGCCGCGAAGCGCGCGACGGACGCCCGTGACGCCGCGGCGAAGCTGACGCAGGACATCCAGGCCAAGCAGAAGACGCTGAACGACCAGATCGACCAGCTGAAGGCCGCCAACAAGAGCCTCAGCTCGGCCGACAAGGCCCTGCAGGGCGACAAGGGCGGCACGGCGCCGAACGTCCAGGCGCCCACCGCCGCCGCCCAGACCGCGGTCAACGCGGCGCTGAGCAAGCTCGGCAGCCCGTACGGCTGGGGCGACACCGGGCCGAGCTCGTTCGACTGCTCGGGCCTGATGCTGTGGGCGTACGGGAAGGCCGGGATCAAGCTGCCCCGGTCGAGCCGCGAGCAGTCCACGTTCGGCGCCGCGGTGCCGCGTGACCAGCTGCAGCCGGGCGACCTCGTGTTCTACTACTCGCCCGTCTCGCACGTCGGCATGTACCTCGGCGACGGCAAGATGGTGCACGCGCCCGACACCGGCGACGTCGTGAAGATTTCGCCGCTGCAGAGCCAGTACGCGGGAGCCCGCCGCCCGACGGCGTGACTTCCCGAGCAGCACTCCCGGAGGGGCGGTACCGCACACGCGGTGCCGCCCCTTCGCTGTGTCAGCCGAGGCTCCGCCTCGGGCCGGGGGCTTCGCCACCCGGACCCCCGAACGAAGAGGGGAGGCGGCCGCTAGCCTCTGGAGCGTGTTGAAGACCCTGCTCGTGACCAACGACTTCCCGCCCCGGCCCGGGGGGATCCAGAACTACCTGAACTCCCTCGCCACCCGGCTGCCGGCGGACGACCTGGTCGTCTACGCGCCTTCGTGGGAGTCGCGGACGGGGTCGCACGAGGAGTTCGACGCCGAAGCGCCGTTCGAGGTCGTGCGGCACCCGACGTCGCTGATGCTGCCGACGCCGGACGTGCTCCGCCGCGCGAAGGAGATCATGCGCGCGCGGGACTGCGAAGCCGTCTGGTTCGGGGCCGCGGCGCCGCTGGCGCTGCTGGGGCACTCCCTGCGCCAGGCGGGCGCGCGGCGCGTCGTGGCGTCGACGCACGGCCACGAAGTCGGCTGGTCCATGCTCCCGGCCTCGCGGCAGGCGTTGCGGCGCATCGGCGACACCGTGGACGCCGTCACCTACGTCAGCCGCTACACGCGCGGCCGGTTCGCCGCCGCGTTCGGCCCGATGGCCGGGCTGGAGCTGCTGCCGTCCGGTGTGGACGCGGAACTGTACAAACCGGATCCGGCCGGCCGCGCGGAAATCCGTGCCCGGCACGGCCTTTCCGACCGGCCGACGGTCGTCTGCGTGTCCCGGCTGGTCCCCCGCAAGGGCCAGGACCAGCTGATCCGCGCGCTGCCGCTGATCCGCGAGCGCGTGCCGGACTCGGCGCTGCTGATCGTCGGCGGCGGGCCGTACCGCAAGAAGCTCACCCAGCTGGTCACCGGGCTCGGCCTGGAACGGGACGTCGTGCTCACCGGCTCGGTGCCGTGGGCCGAGCTGCCCGCCCACTACGCGGCCGGTGACGTCTTCGCGATGCCCGCCCGCACCCGCGGCCGCGGCCTCGACGTCGAAGGGCTCGGCATCGTCTACCTGGAGGCGTCGGCGACCGGGCTGCCGGTCGTGGCCGGCAACTCCGGCGGGGCCCCGGAAACGGTGCTCGACGAGGTCACCGGGCACGTCGTCGAGGGCCGCGACACCGGCCAGCTGGCCGAGACCCTCGCCAGCCTCCTCGCCGACCCCGTGCGGGCCCGCCGGATGGGCGAGGCGGGCCGCGCCTGGGTCACCGAGAACTGGCGCTGGGACGCCATGGCCGGGCGGCTGTCCGGCCTCCTCGACGGCGACCCGGTGGCCGTCGTCCGCTGAGGCTCACGGCGTGTACAGCGCCGGGTGCCGCGGATCGTCGACGCGCACGACGACGTCGGCGAGCGAGCCGGGGTCCACTTCTTCTTCGTAGCGCTCGTAAGCCGGGACCGCCCACTCCTCCGGCACTCGGCGGCGCAGCGCGGCGGGGGAAAGCCACAGGTGCACGGCCAGGTCGAAGGCGAGACCGGCTCCGAGCAGCAGCTCGCCGTCGACGAGCACGACACCACCCTCGGGGACCGGCACGCGCTCGGCGCGGGTCGCGCGGTCGCGCCCGGCGTCCCACAGCGAAGGCAGGACCTCGCCGGAACCGCCGTCGCCGAGCGGGTCGAGCACCTCGCGGCGGAGCGCCCCGAGGTCGAGCCAGTCGGTGTAGCGGGCGTCGGGGTTCGTGCGGCCGTGCTCGTAGCGCAGCGACGCGGGGCGCAGGAAGTCGTGCGCGGACACGCGAAAGGCCGCGCGGCCGCGCAGGCGCAGCGGGTCGACCAGCGCGTCCGCGAGTTCTGTGGTTTCCGTCGCACCCGCGGCGCCGTCGATCGCGACCGCGAACCGCGGACGCCCGGTGAGCGCGTCGATGCGTTCGGTCAGTTCTTGGGCCAGCACGGCTGGGGAAATGGGGCGGTAGCGCACGAGTACCGATCCTGCACCCGGACCGGCGACCGGTTTTGTCGTACCCCGGTGGGAGGATGCGGACATGACTTCATCAGTGGGGAAAACGGCCGATGTCGGGTGGAACATCGGCGTTTCGCGGACCCTGCCGTACCCGGCGGAGCGGATCTGGGAGTTCCTGGTGAGCCGGGACGGCGTCGCGATCTGGCTCGGTCCCGGGGTGGAGCTGCCGCGCGAACCGGGCGTGGAGTACGAAACGGCGAACGGCACGGTCGGCGAGGTCCGCAGCTACGTCGAGAACGACCGCGTGCGGCTCACCTGGCGGCCCAGCGACTGGGACCACGATTCGACCGTCCAGGTGCGGCTGAGCGGCGCGGGCGCCAAAACCACGTTGCGGTTCCACCAGGAATGGCTCGCGGGCGCCGGAGAACGCGAGGAACAACGGGCATACTGGCAGGACGTGACCGAGCGCGTGGTAGTGGCACTCGCCGAGCGCTGAAGCGGACTGCACGGGGGAGCGGGATGACGACTTTCGAGGTGGCCGAGGACTTCGCGCAGGACGCGCACCTGTTCGCGGAGCTGCTGCGCGCGGGCGGGCCGGTGCGCCGGGCCCGGATGCCGCGCGGCTTGGACTGCTACATCGTGACGGACTTCGCCCAGGCGCGGGCGCTGCTGGCGGATCCGCGGCTGCACAAAAACAGTGCGCGCGCCCGCGAGCTGTTCGAGGCGAAGCTGCCGTCCGGCCAGCCGGCCCAGGCCGGGGTGGGTGCGGATCTCGGCTTCCACATGCTCAACTCCGATCCGCCGGACCACACGCGGCTGCGCAAGCTGGTCAACAAGGCCTTCACCGGGCGGACCATCGCCCGGCTGCGGCCGCGCGTGGAGGAGATCACCGCGGAGCTGCTCGACGCGCTGGCCGGGCAGGAGCGGGCCGACCTGCTGCCGTCGTTCGCCGCGCCGCTGCCGATCACGGTGATCTGCGAGCTGCTCGGCGTGCGCGCGGCGGACCGCACCGACTTTTCCGCGTGGTCCAAGACGTTGCTGAGCGCGTCCGAGCCGGAGGCCATGCAGAGCGCGGCGCAGAACATGTTCGCCTACCTCACGGACCTGATCGCGCAGAAGCGCGCGGAGCCGGCCGAGGACCTGCTGTCGGACCTGGTGCACGCGACCGACGACGGGGACTCGCTGTCCGAGCCCGAGCTCGTCTCGATGGCGTTCCTGCTGCTGGTCGCCGGCCACGAGACCACTGTCAACCTGATCGCCAACGGCGTGCTGGCGCTGCTGCGCGAGCCGGCGCAGCTGGCCAAGCTGCGCGCGGAGCCGGAGCTGCTGCCGAACGCCGTCGAGGAGTTCCTCCGGTTCGACGGCCCGATCCACCTGGCCACGCTGCGCTTCACGGCCGAGCCGGTCGAGGTGGGCGGCGTGACGATCCCGGAGGGCGAGTTCGTGCTGGTCTCGCTGCTGGGCGCGAACCGCGACGCCGAGCGCTACCCGGAGCCGGACCGCCTGGACATCACGCGCGCGGCGGGCGGGCACCTGGCGTTCGGGCACGGCATCCACTACTGCGTGGGCGCGCCCCTGGCCCGGCTGGAGGCGGAGATCGCGCTGGGCGGGCTGGTGACGCGGTTCCCGGAGCTGACGCTGGACGCGAAGCCGGACGAGCTGGTCTACCGGCCGAGTTCGCTGGTGCACGGGCTGGAGGCGTTGCCGGTCCGGCTGAAGTGACGTCGTAGGGTCGGCTGATGGAAACCGACCTGCTCGCTTTGGACGCTCAGCACGTGTGGCACCCGTACGCGCCGATGCCGGCGAAGGTGCCTTCGCTGCTGGTGACCGAGGCGAGCGGCGTGCGGCTGAAGCTCGCCGACGGCCGGGAGCTCGTCGACGGGATGTCGTCGTGGTGGTCGGCCATCCACGGCTACCGGCACCCGGTGCTCGACGCCGCGCTCGCGGAGCAGGCCGGCCGGATGAGCCACGTCATGTTCGGCGGCCTGACGCACGAACCCGCGATCACCTTGGCGAAGACGCTGGTCGACCTGACCCCGGACGGGCTGGAGCACGTCTTCCTCTGCGACTCCGGGTCGGTGTCGGTGGAGGTCGCGGCGAAGATGTGCCTGCAGTACCAGCGTTCGCGCGGGCTGCCGGAGAAGCGGCGGCTGCTCACCTGGCGCGGCGGCTACCACGGCGACACGTTCACGCCGATGAGCGTGTGCGACCCCGACGGCGGCATGCACTCGCTGTGGCGCGGGGTGCTGCCCGAGCAGGTCTTCGTGCCCGCCCCGCCGTCCGGGTTCGACGCGCCGCCGGATCAGTCCTATGTGGACACCCTGGTCGAGTCGATTTCCCGCCACGCGGGGGAACTCGCGGCGGTGATCGTCGAGCCGGTCGTGCAGGGCGCGGGCGGCATGCGCTTCCATCACCCCGCTTATCTGCGCGCGCTGCGGGAACTGACCGAAGCGCACGACGTGCTGCTGATCTTCGACGAGATCGCGACCGGCTTCGGCCGCACGGGCGCGCTCTTCGCGGCGGAGCACGCGGGCGTGACGCCGGACGTGCTGTGCGTCGGAAAGGCGCTGACCGGCGGCTACCTGAGCATGGCGGCGGCCCTGTGCACCCCGGAGGTGGCGGCGGGCATTTCCCGCGGCGCGCTCCCGGTCCTCGCGCACGGCCCGACGTTCATGGGCAACCCGCTGGCCTCGGCGGTCGCGAACGCCTCGCTCGGCCTGCTCGCCGACGGCACCTGGCGCTCCGACGTGACCCGCCTGGAGAAAGGCTTGCTGGACGGCCTCGCCCCGGCCCGCGACCTGGCGCCGGTGGTGGACGTCCGCGTCCTCGGCGGCATCGGCGTGCTGCAGCTGGACCACCCGGTCGACATGGCGGTGGCCACCGAGGTGGTCACCGAGCACGGCGCTTGGCTGCGCCCGTTCCGCGACCTCGTCTACGCGATGCCCCCGTACGTTTCGACGGAAGCCGACCTCGCGGTGATCACCCGCGCGATGCTGGCGGTGGCGGAAAAGGCGTGACGGCGGCCGGGTGGGGTGCCGCGTGGCCCGACGAGCGACGCGGGCCGCGTGACGTCCGCGCGATGCCGGCTCTGGTCATCCGCGCGGTGCTCGCGGGGGCGGAAAAGGCGTGAGGTGCCGCGTTGCCCGGCGGGTCGCGAGCGCGGCGAGGCCTGTGGCCCAAGGGCGTTCCGGGTGGGTGCCGAGCGGTCGCGGCTCCCCGCACTGATCACCCGCGCGATGCTGGCGGTGGCGGAAAAGGCGTGATTTCAGCACATCGGGTGTGACCACGCCCACAGTGAGACCCGAAGGTCTCTCATCGTCGCGCTGTGTACCCGACCAAGATCGACACCACGCGAACGGTGGGGCGGTCGCGGGGGAAAAGCCGGATGAACCGACCCGATCCGTACCGGAGCAAACGCGAGAAATCCTTGCATAGCGGACTTTTCGCCGCGTTTCGGCGATCCTGCCCCCATGATCGAGATCGTTCGTGGTGAACACGACACCGGCCCGCCGAAGCAGCCCCGTCTTCCGGAGAACCTCAAGCACGACCTCCTCGCGTCGATAGTCGTCTTCCTCGTCGCCGTCCCCCTGTCCCTCGGTGTGGCCTTCGCCGCCGGGGCACCGCTGCTCTCCGGCCTCATCTCCGCCGTCGTCGGCGGGCTGGTCGCGAGCCTCTTCGGCGGGTCGCCGCTGCAAGTCAGCGGGCCCTCCGCCGCGCTCACCGTGGTGCTGGCCGACACGATCGCCACCCACGGCTGGCCCGTCACCTGCGCGATCACCGTCGCCGCCGGGCTGCTCCAAATCCTCTTCGGGCTGACCAGGGCCGCCCGGGCCGCGCTCGCCGTTTCGCCTGCCATCGTGCACGGGCTGCTCGCCGGCATCGGGGTCACGCTCGTGCTCGGGCAGCTGCACGTCGTGCTCGGCGGCTCGGCGCAGGGTTCCGCGCTCGCCAACGTCGTCGCGCTGCCGCGGCAGATCGCCGCGCACCACGACCAGGCCGTGCTGATCGGGGTCGTCACCCTCGCCGTGCTGATCGCCTGGCCGCGGCTGCCGAAAACCGTCCGCCGCGTGCCCGCGCCGCTGGCCGCCGTCGCGCTGGCCACCGGGCTGTCCGTGCTGACCGGCATGTCGCTGCCGCGCGTCGACCTCCCGGCCGGGCTGCCCGAGTTGCACATCGTGCCGCGGCTGCCGGACGGCGGCTGGGGCGGGTTCGCCCTCGCCGCGCTCACCATCGCGCTCATCGCCGGCCTGGAAAGCCTGCTGTCCGCCGTTTCGGTCGACAAGCTCCGCGGCGGCCCGCGCACCGACCTCGACCGCGAGCTCATCGGGCAGGGCGCGGCGAACGTCGCGGCCGGCGCGCTCGGCGGGTTCCCGGTCACCGGCGTCATCGTGCGCAGCATGACCAACTACGAGGCCGGCGCGCGCACGCGGCTGTCGGCGATCCTGCACTGCGTCTGGATCCTCGCCGCCTGCCTGTTGCTGACCGGCGTGCTGCGGCTTATTCCGCTGGCCGCCCTCGCCGCCCTGCTCGTGTACGTCGGGATGAAGCTCGTGAACGTCCACGGGCTCAAGGAAGTCCGGCGGCACGGCGACCTGCCGGTGTACGTCGTCACGCTCGCCGGCGCGGTGGCCGTCAACCTGCTCACCGGTGTCGCCGCGGGCGTCCTGCTCGCGCTCGCGCTGATGCTGCGGCGGATGATCTTCTCCGGCATCCACGTCGAGCGGGAAGGCGAGCGCCACCGCGTCGTCATCGAAGGCGCACTGACGTTCCTGTCCGTGCCGCGGCTGACCCGCGTGCTCGCCGGGGTGCCGCCGCACGCCGAGGTCACCCTCGAACTGCTCGTCGACTACCTCGACCACGCCGCGTTCGACTGCCTGCGCGGCTGGCAGCAGGCGCACGCCGGGCCGGTGACGGTCGACGAGATCGGGCACCCGTGGTTCGAACGCGGGAGTTCGGGCGAGCCGACCGTGCGCCGCAGCGTCGCCGCGCGCGTGGTGCCGCGGTGGCTCGCGCCGTGGTCGCAGTGGCAGGCCGAGCACGTCGTGCTCCCCGCCCAGCGCACGGCGAGCTCGCTGCTCTGCCGCGGCGCGTCGGAGTTCCAGCGCCGCACCGCGCCACTGCTGCGGGACACGTGGAGCGGGCTGGCGCACGGCCAGCAGCCGCACACGCTATTCATCACCTGCGGCGACGCGCGGATCGTGCCCAACCTGATCACCACCAGCGGGCCGGGCGACCTGTTCACGGTCCGGAACATCGGCAACCTGGTGCCGCCGCCGGACGGCGACGACTCCTCGGTCGGCGCCGCGATCGAGTACGCGGTCGGCGTCCTGGGCGTGGCCGAGATCGTGGTGTGCGGGCACTCCGGCTGCGGCGCGATGAAGGCGTTGCTCGGCCGGGCCCCGGACGGGCTCGAGCAGCTCGGCAGCTGGCTCCGCCACGGCGAAGCGACGCTCCGGCGCCGCGCCCGCGAAGCGCCGGTGCTGCTCGGCGGCGAGCGGCCGGCCGCCGAGGCCGACCAGCTCGCGCTGCAGAACGTGGTGCAGCAGCTGGAGATCCTGCGTGCGTACCCGGTGGTGGCGGCCGCGCTCGAGCGCGGCGCGCTCCGGCTCACCGGCATGTACTTCGACGTCGGCGCCGCGCAGGTGTCCCTTTTGGACGATGCGGCTCGCGGCTTCGTCCCGGCCGGCGCTGTGGAGCACTGACGAGGACCGCTCCCGATGTGGCACCGGGCCCGTCCGGTGTCACATCGGGAGCGTGGAAACCCTTGTGTAGTACGGAATTCAACTGTCACGTGACAGGCCAAAGTGTGTGAACGGCTTGTGAACGGCTTGTCCGATATGTGACATTCGAGCTAAATGCAGCGAATTATTCACCCGAACGAGTGGTGCATAGCGGACATTTCACTCGGTTTCCGGTTGCATGGTGATCATGAGACCCCTCGCCGTGCTCCGCCACGACCTGCCGGCCTCACTGGTCGTCTTCCTCGTCGCAGTACCCCTGTCCCTGGGCATCGCCCTCGCTTCGGGCGCGCCGGTCGCCGCCGGGCTCGTCGCCGCCGTCGTCGGTGGCGTCGTCGCCGGGGCGCTGGGCGGCTCCGCGCTGCAAGTGAGCGGGCCCGCCGCCGGCCTGACCGTCGTCATGGCCGAAACCATCCAGACGTTCGGGTGGGTCGTCACCTGCGCGATCACCGTCGCCGCCGGCGCCTGCCAGATCCTGCTGGGGCTGAGCCGCATCGCGCGCGCCGCGCTGGCCATCTCGCCGGCGATCGTGCACGGCATGCTGGCCGGCATCGGCGTCACGATCGTGCTGGGTCAGCTCCACGTCGTCCTCGGCGGCAAGGCGCAGAGCTCGGCGGTGGAGAACATCGCCGAGCTGCCCGGCCAGATCGTCGCCCACCACGACTCAGCCGCCGTGATCGGCCTGCTCACCATCGCCATCCTGCTCGTCTGGCCGAAGCTGCCGTCCGCCGTCCGGAAGGTGCCGGGACCGCTCGCCGCGATCGCCGCCGCCACCGGCCTGTCGGTCCTGCTCGGGATGACGCTGCCGCGCGTCGAGCTGCCCGGTGACCTGCTGGACATCCAGCTCGTCCCGCAGCTGCCCGACGGCGGCTGGGGCGGATTTGCGCTCGCCGTCGTCACCATCGCCCTGATCGCCAGCGTCGAAAGCCTGCTTTCGGCCGTGGCGGTGGACAAGATGCACACCGGGCGGCGCGCCAACCTCGACCGGGAACTGGTCGGCCAGGGCGCGGCCAACATGCTCTCCGGCGCGCTGGGCGGCCTGCCGGTCACCGGCGTCATCGTCCGCAGTTCCACCAACGTCGCCGCCGGGGCGAAGACCCGCGCGTCGGCGGTGCTGCACGGCGTCTGGGTGCTGCTGTTCGTCGTCCTGCTCGCCGGGCTGATCCAGAGCATCCCCCTGGCCGCGCTGGCCGGCCTGCTGGTGCACGTCGGCGCGAAGCTGGTCAACCCGGGCCACATCAAGACCGTCCTCGCCCACGGCGACCTGCCCGTCTACCTGCTCACCCTCGCCGGCGTCGTGGTGTTCGACCTGCTCACCGGCGTGCTCGCGGGCATCGGGCTGGCGCTCGTGCTGATGCTGCGCCGCACGCTCTGGTCGGGGATTCACGTCGAGCGCGAAGGGGACGCCTGGCGCGTCGTCGTCGAAGGCGTCCTGACGTTCCTGTCCGTGCCGCGGCTGTCGAAGGTGCTCGGGACCATCCCGGCCGGCGTCCCGGTGCGGCTCGAGCTCGTCGTCGACTACCTCGACCACGCCGCGTTCGAGAGCCTCACCACCTGGCAGCAGGCCCACGAGCGCGCCGGCGGCACGGTCGAGGTCGACGAGGTCGGCCACCCGTGGTTCGGCGAAGGCAAGGCGGGCCGCCCGACGCGGTCCCGGCTGCACGCGAGCCGGGCGGTGCCGCGCTGGCTCGCGCCCTGGTCGGCGTGGCAGGCCACCGAAGGCATCCCCACGCAGCAGACCCGCAACGGTGCCACCGAGTTCCACCGCCGCGCCGCGCCGCTGCTCAAGGACACGCTGTCCGGGCTCGCCGACGGCCAGCGGCCGCGCACGCTGTTCATCACCTGCGGCGACTCCCGGATCGTGCCCAACCTGATCACCACCAGCGGCCCCGGCGACCTGTTCACCATCCGCAACATCGGCAACCTCGTCCCGCCCGGGCAGGCGGACCCGTCGATGAACGCGTCCATCGAGTACGCCGTCGGCGTGCTCGGAGTCGAGGAGATCGTGGTGTGCGGCCACTCGGGCTGCGGCGCGATGGCGGCGCTGGCCGACGGCCCGCCGCCGGGACCGCTGTCGGTCTGGCTCCGCCACGCGGAGCCGAGCGCGCACCGGCTGGGTTCGGCCACGCTGGAGGGCGCGGTCCCGGAGCGGAAGGGTGACCGGCTGGCCCTGCACAACGTGCTCCAGCAGCTGGAGCACCTGCGCGAGTACCCGTCGGTGGCCGCGGCCGAGGCGGCCGGGAAGCTGCAGCTGACCGGCATGTACTTCGCGGTCGGGACGGCGCAGGTCCACCTGTTCGACGCGGCCGAGCGCACGTTCCGCCCGGCCGGAGCGGCGGTGACGGGAGCCTGATCGACACGCGGGCCGTGCGCTCGAGCACGGCCCGCGTGTGCGCGTCCCGGACCGGGTTCACTAAGTTGATGGTCCGTGACCATGCTGGTGATGACGGGGACCGGGACCGGGGTCGGCAAAACGATCACCACGGCGGCGATCGCCGCTCTGGCGGCGGACGGCGGGCAGCGGGTCGCGGTGCTGAAACCGGCGCAGACCGGGGTGCGGCCCGACGAGCCCGGCGACCTCGCCGACGTCCGGCGGCTCGCCGGTGACGTCACCACCCTCGAACTGCGCCGCTACCCGGATCCGCTGTCCCCGGAAGCCGCCGCGCGCCGCAGCGGGCTGCCGACGCTGGACCCGGGGGAGATCGCGCGGGCGGCGTCCGACCTGGACACCGGGCACGACCTGACTCTGATCGAAGGCGCGGGCGGGCTGCTGGTCCGCTTCGACTCCACCGGGGCGAGCCTCGCCGACGTCGCCTGGTCGCTCGGCTCGCTCGTGATCATCGTGGCCGAGGCCGGGCTCGGCACGCTCAACGCGACCGCGCTCACCGCCGAGGTCGCCGGCAAGCGCGGCCTGACCGTCGCCGGCGTGATCATCGGCGCCTGGCCGGCCGAGCCGGACCTCGCGGCGCTGTCCAACCTCGAAGACCTGCCGGTGGCGGCCGGGGCGCCGCTGCTCGGCGTGCTGCCCGCCGGGCTCGGCACGGCGTCCCGTGACGAGTTCCTGGCCGCGGCCAGGGGCGGGCTCTCGCCGTGGTTCGGCGGCGAGTTCGACCCCGAGCTGTTCGCCGGCTGCGCGTCAGCCGGGAAGTGACCTGCGTCGCTGTCGCCCGAGGGGCCCGTCAGGCACGATGAGGGACGCTTCCGCCACGACCAAGGAGACGCCTTGACCGCAGTTCCGGACACCGACGTCCTCGCCCACGCCCGTGAGCTCGTCCTCGAAACCGGCGCCGGCCTGGGAGAAGCCGAGGTCCTCGAGGTGCTGCGGCTGCCCGACGACCGGCTGCCCGACCTGCTCGCGCTCGCGCACGAGGTCCGGATGCGCTGGTGCGGGCCCGAGGTGGAGGTCGAGGGCATCATCAGCCTGAAGACCGGCGGCTGCCCGGAGGACTGCCACTTCTGCTCCCAGTCCGGCCGCTTCCCGACGCCGGTGCGCTCGGCGTGGCTCGACATCCCGAACCTGGTCAAGGCCGCCCGGCAGACCGCCGAGACCGGCGCGACGGAGTTCTGCATCGTCGCCGCCGTCCGCGGCCCGGACCAGCGGCTGCTCTCGCAGGTGCGCGAAGGCGTGAAGGCGATCCGGGCGGACGGGAACGACATCCAGATCGCCTGCTCGCTCGGCATGCTCACGCAGGAGCAGGTCGACGAGCTCGTCGAGATGGGCGTGCACCGCTACAACCACAACCTCGAGACGGCGCGCTCGCACTTCCCCGCGGTGGTCACCACGCACACGTGGGAAGAGCGCTGGGACACGCTGCGGATGGTGGCCGAGGCGGGCATGGAGGTCTGCTGCGGCGGCATCATCGGCATGGGGGAGACGGTCGAGCAGCGCGCGGAGTTCGCGGTGCAGCTGGCCGAGCTGAACCCGCACGAGGTGCCGATGAACTTCCTCATCCCGCAGCCCGGCACACCGTACGAGAACTACGAGATCGTCGAGGGCAAGGACGCCCTGCGCACGGTGGCGGCGTTCCGGCTCGCGATGCCGCGCACGATGCTGCGCTTCGCCGGCGGCCGTGAGCTCACGCTCGGCGACCTCGGCGCGGAGCAGGGCATGCTCGGCGGCGTCAACGCGATCATCGTCGGCAACTACCTGACCAACCTGGGCCGCCCGGCCTCGGCGGACCTCGAGATGCTGGACGAGCTCAAGATGCCCATCAAGGCCCTCAGTGACAGCCTCTGACGCGGTCTTCTGCGTCCACTGTGGACAGGAATCGCCGGGTGGGGCGGACCACCCGGCGTGCCACAACCCCCGGACGGCACTGGAACCCCCGCGCTACTGCACCTTCTGCGCCCGGCGGCTGGTGGTGCAGGTGAGCCCGCTCGGCTGGACGGCGAAGTGCAGCCGGCACGGCGACACGGCCAGCGGCTGACGGTGGGTGTACACCGACCGGTTACCCTCGGTGGCAACGCGTTCCAGGAGGGAGTCCGGGTGAGTGAGACGTCGGGGCCCGCGCACCGGCCGTCGGCCGTGGCCGGTCCGTGGTCGGTGCCCGTGCTGTTCCGGGAACGGCGGCCCCGGGTGGTCGTCAAGGCGGACTTGCTGCCCGCGCTGAGCGTGTTCAGCACGGTCGGCCTGCTGGGCTTCCCGCTCGCCTTCGCCTGGTCGCGGCTCGCGCCGCCCGAGCGCGTCCGGATCGTCGCCGCCGACGGCACCCAGGGCGCGCTGGAGCTGGAGAGCTGGCACCGATTCGACGACCTCGCCGTGTTCGGGCTGATGGCGCTCGGGCTCGGGATCGTCGTCGGCGTCGTCATCTGGCTGTTGCGCGAACTCCGCGGTCCGGTCGTGTTCGTCGCGGCTCTGCTCGGGGTGGCGCTCGCGGGCGTGATCGCCATCCTGCTCGGCGTGACCTGGGCGAACAGCCACTACGCGATCACCAGCCCGCCCGCGCTCGGCTCGGTGATCGAGCTCGCGCCGCGGCTGGAGTCGTGGTGGGTGCTGCTGACCGGCCCGCTCGGCGTGTCGATCGCCTACAGCCTGCTGGCCACCTGGAACGGCCGCGACGACCTGGGCCGCCGTCTCGGCTGAGCGGTTTGCCCTACTCTGGTCCCCTCACTCACAGGGGGTTCCATGACCGAGGACATCGAAGTTTCGCGGCGTGACGCCGTCCGCTTCCCGGGGATCAGCCCGCGCGCCTACGAGCACCCGGTGGACCGCGGCGCGCTCGCCACGCTGCGCGCGGTGCCCGGGTTCGCGCAGGTCGTCAAGGCCATTTCGGGGTTCTACAACGAGCGCGGCGAGCGGCTGATGGCGCTCGCGTCGTCGATCCGCGTCGGGCCGAAGCAGTACCCGGAGCTCGACCGCCTGCGCCACGAGTGCGCCGAGACGCTCGACCTGCCGTCGGTGCCGAACGTCTACGTGTTCCAAGACCCGCGTCTCGGCGCGGAGACCGTCGGCATGGACGAGCCGTTCATCCGGCTCAGCACCGGGATGGTCGAGCTGATGAGCCACGATTCGCTGCGGTTCGTGCTCGGGCACGAGATGGGGCACGTGCTGTCCGGGCACGCGGTGTACCGCACGATGATGGTGCGCCTGATCAGCCTGCAGCTGGCGATGTCGTGGACGCCGGTCAGCGCGCTCGGCATCCGGGCGATCATCGCGGCGCTGCGCGAGTGGTTCCGCAAGGCGGAGCTGTCGTGCGACCGCGCGGGTCTGCTCTGCGGTCAGGACCCGACGGCGGCGCTGCGCGCGCAGATCCAGGTCGCGGGCGGCATCGACCCGGCCCGCATCGACATCCCGTCGTTCCTGCAGCAGGCGTCCGAGTACGAGTCGGTCGAGGACATCCGCGACAGCTTCCTCAAGCTCAAGTTCGTCGAGACGGAGTCGCACCCGTTCGCGGTGGTCCGCGCGGCGCAGCTGCAGCGCTGGGCGGCTTCGGAGGACTACCGCGCGATCCTGGCGGGCGACTACCCGCGGCGGGACGCGGACAAGCCGGGCTCGGACTGGAAGGACGACCTCAAGTCGGCCGCGCAGTCGTACAAGGAATCGTGGAACTCGTCGGCGGACCCGTTGACGAAGGTGTTCAGCGACGTCGGCGAAGCGGTCTCGGGCGCGGCGGGCAAGGTGTGGACCAAGTTCGGCAACGGGTCCGGGAACGGCTCGGCTTCCTAGCGCCCCAAGGCGGCCTTGGGTGCGTCTGACGCACCGAAGGCCGCCTTGGGTGCGTCTCACGCACCGAAGGCCACATTGGGGCGCTTGGGCCTGGGCGCGGGCGTCAGTTCAAGCTGGCCGGGCGGCTCAGGTCGGTGAGCTCGCCCGGCGGCAGCGGGACCGCGCCCAGCTTGTCCAGGAAGCCCGTTTCGCGGGTCAGCAGGCGGCACGCGATGCGGAGCCGGCGCAGCGGGTGGCGCTCCTCCAGCAGGTGCTGGCGGTCTTCCAGCGGCAGCAGGCAGTCCGCGGCCAGCACGTAGGCCAGCTCCTCGATCGCCGTGTCCGGGTCCGGGGCGTGCCAGTCGTCGCTGCGCCACGCCGTTTCGCAGTAGCGCTGGTGCGCCGCTCGCGCGACCGTCGCCAGGCGCTCCGCCATGCCGCCGGACGGGGCGACCGGGTCGTCGTCGATCCACACCACCGACGCGATCAGGTACGGCGCCGACGTGCAGTCGAGGTCGGTCAGGCGGAACCGGCGCTGGGCCTGCGTGACGACGTCGAAGCGGCCGTCCGGGAGGCGCTTCGCCTCGCGCAGCACCGTGCTGCAGCCGATCTCGTACAGCTGGTCCAGACCACGTACTTCGCGGGTCAGCGACGAGCGGAGGGCGACCACGCCGAACTCGCGGCCCGGCACCGTGCCGCTCACGAGGTCCGCCGTCAGCTGCCGGTAGCGCGGTTCGAAGATGTGCAGCGGGAGCTTGGTACCGGGCAGCAGCACGGTCTGCAGCGGGAACAACGGCAGGATCGTCGTCGTCGCGTCACTATCCGATTCCGGCTCGGTCACGGGTCCACGTTAAGGGGAGAACGCGGCTCCCGCAGCACGGTCACCGGTTCGGCGGCTTGAAGACCGCGAACGGATCAGTGATCTGCATGCCCTTGCCGGCGAAGGAGAACAGCGCCGCCGGACGGCCGCCGGCCCGGCCCGGGGCGGCCGTGTGGCCGGTCGGGACCAGCAGGCCGCGCCGGGACAGCACCCGCTGCAGGTTGGTCGCCGAGACGCGGTAGCCGAGCGCCGCCGAATACAGGCCGCGCAGGGCGGAAATCGTGAACTCGTCGGGGGCCAGCGCGAACCCGAGGTTGGTGTAGGAGAGCTTCGAGCGCAGCCGGTCGCGGGCGCGCCGCACGATGGCCTCGTGGTCGAACGCCGTGCGCGGCAGCTGCGCGACGTCGTGCCACTCGGTGTCCTCGGGCACCTCCGGGTCGACGTCGGAGGGGACCAGCGCGAGGAACGCCGTCGCCACCACGCGCGGGCCGGGCACCCGGTGCGGGTCGCTGAACACCGCGAGCTGCTCGACGTGCTTGAGCTGGCGGACGTCGACCTTCTCCTTGAGCTGGCGCCGGATGGACGTCTCGACGTCCTCGTCGGGCCGCAGCCGCCCGCCCGGCAGCGACCAGCGGCCGAGGTGCGGGTCGAGCGCGCGGCGCCACAGCAGCACCCGCAGTGTGTCCGAGCGCACTTGCAGTACCGCTCCTAAAACCTCGTGGGCCAGGGGTGCCTGGGTGTTAAGATGACTTCGCACGGTTTTCGATTGTAAGGCGAAAACCCGCGACCGGTCCAGGAGGGCCAGATGACCACCACGTTGGTTCCGGAAGGCCTCACCCCGTTCGGCGGGGTCGAGGCGAACGCGGCCTGGGCCGAGGAGGTGCGGCGCCTGGCGAAGCAGCGCGACGCGGTCCTGCTCGCGCACAACTACCAGGTCCCGGAGATCCAGGACATCGCCGACCACACCGGCGACTCCCTCGCGCTGAGCCGCATCGCGGCGAGCAGCGACGCGTCCACCATCGTCTTCTGCGGCGTCCACTTCATGGCCGAGACCGCGAAGATCCTCGCCCCGGAGAAGACGGTCCTGATCCCGGACGCGCGGGCCGGCTGCTCCCTGGCCGACTCCATCACCGGCGCCGAGTTGCGGGCCTGGAAGGCCGAGCACCCGGGCGCGGCGGTCGTCTCCTACGTCAACACCACGGCCGAGGTGAAGGCCGAGACCGACATCTGCTGCACGTCCTCGAACGCGGTCGACGTCGTCGCCTCCATCCCCGCCGACCAGGAGGTTCTCTTCCTCCCGGACCAGTTCCTCGGCGCCCACGTCAAGCGCGTGACCGGCCGGGAGAACATGCACATCTGGGCGGGGGAGTGCCACGTCCACGCCGGGATCAACGGCGCCGAGCTGGCCGAGCGCGCGGCCGAGAACCCGGACGCGGACCTGTTCGTCCACCCCGAATGCGGCTGCGCGACGTCGGCGCTCTACCTGGCCGGCGAGGGTGCCGTGGCGCCGGAGCGGGTCAAGATCCTCTCCACCGGGGACATGGTCCACGAGGCCCGCGACACGAAGGCCAAGTCGGTGCTGGTGGCCACCGAGATCGGCATGATCCACCAGCTGCGCAAGGCCGCGCCGGGCATCGACTTCCGCGCGGTGAACGACCGCGCGTCCTGCCGGTACATGAAGATGATCACCCCCGCCGCGCTGCTCCGGTGCCTGCGTGACGGCCTGGACGAGGTCCACGTCGACCTCGAGACGGCGGCCCGCGCGCAGGCTTCGGTGCAGCGGATGATCGAGATCGGGCAGCCCGGCGGCGGCGAATGACCCCGCCGGTTAATGACCACCAGGCGAAAACTCCGGTTTGGGAGGCTCGCGCGGATCTGGTCGTGATCGGCAGCGGCGTCGCGGGGCTGACCGCGGCGCTGCGGGCGCAGGCGCTCGGGCTGCACGTCCTGGTGATCACCAAGGCGGCGGTCGCCGACGGCAACACGCGCTGGGCCCAGGGCGGCGTCGCCGTCGTCCTGGAGCACGAGCACGACCTCGACGACTCGGTCGCGAAGCACGCGGAGGACACCTTCGCCGCGGGTGCCGGCCTGGTCGACGAGGCCGCGGCCCGCTCGATCCTCGACGGCGGCCCGGCCGCGGTCGCCCGGCTGCGGGCGGACGGCGCGACGTTCGACTCGGCGGGGGACGGGCTGCTCGCCCGGGCCCGCGAGGGCGGGCACAGCGCGTTCCGCGTGATCCACGCGGGCGGCGACGCGACCGGCGCCGAGGTCGAACGCGCACTGGTCGCGCGGGCCGGGGACGCCCGGGTGCCGGTCCTGGAGCACCACATCGCCGTCGACGCCCTGCGCACGCCGGGCGGGCGGGTCGCCGGGGTCACGGTGCTCGACTCGGGCGGCGTTCCCGGCGTCGTCCGCGCGCCGGCCGTGCTGCTGGCCAGCGGCGGGATCGGGCAGCTCTACCAGGCCACGTCGAACCCGGAGATCGCCACCGGCGACGGCCTCGCGCTCGCGTTGCGGGCCGGGGCCGCGGTGGCGGACGTCGAGTTCGTCCAGTTCCACCCGACCGTCCTGTACACCCCGGGCGCGCGGGGACGCTGCCCGCTGGTCACCGAGGCCGTACGCGGCGAGGGCGCGACGCTGGTCGACGCCACCGGCGCGCCGGTCATGGCGGGCGTGCACCCGCTCGGCGACCTGGCGCCCCGCGACGTCGTCTCGGCGGCGATCACGCGCCGGATGGTGACCGCGCCGGGCGGCGTCGACGACCACGTCTTCCTCGACGCGACGTCGGTCGCCGGCTTCGCGGCGCGGTTCCCGACCGTGTTCGCGGCCTGCGGGGTGCTCGGGCTGGACCCCGCCGTCGACCCGATCCCGGTCACCCCGGCGGCGCACTTCTCGTGCGGCGGCGTGGTGACCACAGTGGACGGACGCTCGTCGGTGCCCGGCCTGTACGCCGCGGGCGAGGTGGCGCGGACCGGCTTGCACGGCGCGAACCGGCTGGCGTCCAACAGCTTGCTCGAAGGCCTGGTCGTCGGGCAGCGCGTCGCCGAGGCCGTGGCGGCGGACCTCGCGGCCGGACTGCTCGCCGATCCCGCCCGCGGCCGGCTGCCGTCGTGGACCACCGCGCCCGCCGCCGAGCGCGACGCGCTGCAGCGGGTGATGAGCCGGTACGCGGCGATCGGCCGTGACGCCGACGGCCTCGCGGCCGCGGGTTCGGTGCTCGACCTGTCGGCTCAGGACAGTCCGTTGTGGACACACGCGGCGGTCGAAGACGCGGCGCTGACCGTGGTGGCGCAGGCGTTGCTCGCCGCGGCCGTCCGGCGCACCGAGTCGCGCGGCTGCCACGTGCGGTCCGATTTCCCGGCACCGGACGGGAACTGGCGGCGCAGCCAGCTCATCCGGCTCAGTCCCTCCGGCCAGCCGGTGCTGGCCGACCCGATCCCCTTGGAGGGCGTGGCATGACGTTCCCGATCTCCGAACCGGTCCTGCGCCTGATCGCCGCGTCGGGCCTCGACGTCGAAGACGTCAAGCGGGTGGTGACCACCGCGCTGGGCGAAGACCTGCGGTACGGGCCCGACGCGACGACGGCGTCGACGGTGCCCGAGTCCGCGACGGCCGTGGCGGAGCTGACTCCGCGCGTGGACGGCGTCATCGCCGGGCTGCCGGTCGCGCTCGCGGTGTTCGACATGGTGCTGGGCGACGGTTACGAGGTGCTGGCCGGGCGCGAGGACGGCGACCGGCTGGTCGCGGGGGAGCCCGCGCTGGTGCTCGCCGGCCCGGTGCGCGGGCTGCTCACCGCCGAGCGCACGGCGCTGAACCTGCTCTGCCACCTCTCCGGCGTCGCCACCGCGACCGCCGCCTGGGTGTCCGAAGTGGACGGTACCGGCTGCGCGATCCGCGACTCCCGCAAGACGTTGCCGGGGCTGCGGCTGCTGCAGAAGTACGCCGTCCGCTGCGGCGGCGGGGTGAACCACCGGCTGGGCCTCGGCGACGCGGTGCTGATCAAGGACAACCACGTCGTCGCCGCGGGTTCGGTGACGGCGGCGCTGGCCGCGGCCCGCGCGCACGCGCCGGAACTGCCGTGCGAGGTCGAGGTCGACACGCTCGAGCAGCTCGAGGAGGCGCTGGCCGCGGGGGCGGACGAGGTGCTGCTGGACAACTTCACGCCGGAGCAGTGCCGCCGGGCGGTCGCGCGCCGCGACGAGGTTTCCCCGAAGACGCGGCTGGAATCCTCTGGTGGCCTCACCATCGACCGTGGTAGGGCCTACGCCCAGTCCGGTGTGGACTACCTTTCGGTGGGCGGGTTGACGCACTCTTCACCGGCGTTGGATCTGGGCATGGACCTTCGCTGAGCCGGGGTTCCCGGCTAGACTGGCGGTGGCGGAGTTCCTTGTCCGCCACCGTCTTTCTGTTCGGGGGTTGGGGTGCGGATAGCGGCGGCGCTCGCGGTGGCGGGCCTGGTGACGGCCGGCTTGCCCGTGACGGCGGCCGCGGCCCCGGAAGCGCAGTGCGCGAACCCGTCCGGCACGTATTCCGGCGCCGTCCCGTGGGGGCAGCGCCAAGTCGACCCGGCGCGGCTGTGGCCGTTGACGCGGGGTGACGGCCAGCTGGTCGCCGTGATCGGCACCGGCGTCGACGGGCAGAACGGCCAGTTCCGGCCCGGCCAGCTCGAAGGCGGCGCGGGGACCGAGCAGACCGACTGCGACGGCCGCGGCACGATCGCGGCGGGGATCGTCGCCGCGCAACCGGATCCGTCCACGACGTTCGCCGGCGTCGCGCCGGGCGCGCGCCTGCTGCCGATCCGCTACACGGACAGCTCTTCGCGCGACGGCGGCGACCCGGGCGCGCTGGCCGGCGCGATCGACACGGCGCTCGACCGGCACGCGGGCGTCATCCTGATCGCCGTCCCGGCGGCGTTCGACAGCCCGGCGCTCTCGGGCGCGGTGTCCCGCGCGCGGTCGGAGGGCGCGGTGGTCGTCTCGGCGGCGTCGGCGACCCAGCAGGGCGCACGCACGTACCCGACGGCGACGGCCGGGGTGCTGGCGGTCGGTTCGGTGAACCAGGCGGGCGAGCCGGTGCAGACCGAGGCGGGGGACTACGTCGGCGTCGCCGCACCGGGCGCGGAGCTGGTCAGCACGTCGGCCGGCGCGGGCGGCGCGATCGCGCACCGCTTTCCGGTCACCGACCCGGGACTGGCTGCGGCGTACGTCGCGGGGGTCGCGGCGCTGGTGCGGGCGTACCACCCGGACCTGACCGGCGACCAGGTCGCCACCCGCCTCACGCTGACGGCCCACCGCCCGGCTTCGGGCGGCCACGACCCGCGCCTCGGCTGGGGCGTGCTGGACGCGTACGCGGCGGTCTCGTCGACGCTGCCCGCGGGCATCGCTGCCCCCGGCTCCGTCGCCCCGGCGGCCCCGGAGCCCGACGTCGTCCCGGCGGCGGCCCCGGCCCAGCAGCCGGCGGACGTCCCGGCGGGCACGATCGCACTGGCGGGAGTGGCACTGGCCGCCGCGGCGGGCGTGGCGGTGGCGGCGGTCCGGCGTGCCCGGCACCGCGGTTGGCGGCCGTCGCGCTTCACGCCGTAGGGCGCGTGCGTTCGTCGGCCTGGCCCTGGCAGGCTCTGCGCCGTGCTCACCATCCGGATGAACGAGGTGGCCATCAAAGCTCTGGGGCCGTCGTGCGCGGTGCCGGCGGCGGAGCTGGCACCGGGACTACGCGAGCTGGTTGCCGAAGGCATCGTCCGGCACGGCCCGGCATTGGCCTTTGCCCGGCACGCCGCCCACGTCCGGGCGCCCCGCTCGGGCGGACCGGATCTGACCGCGTGGGAGTGCGCCACGAGCAGCTTCCACCTGGACGATGTGGTGCCCATCGAGGTCGGATCGCTGGCGGACGAGCCGGTGATCAGTGCGGCGGCCCAAGTGGTGATGCTGCGTCACGGGTGGGGCTTCGCCCTGGAAGTCGTGCGGCTCGTCCGTGCGCTGCCCGGGTCTGTCGCGGTGCGGTGCATCGTGGGAGCGAACAGCACCAACGGCACATTCAGGTTTCACCGTGCCCGGCGCGGTGAGTCGTGGCTGAGCCCCGACGTGGACGAGTTCCTGGGGGACAAGCTGATCGTCGTCGACAGCGGGCCCGCGAGCATGGGCGGGACACCGTGGTGACGGGCTTCAGGACGCGGGGACCGGGCGGGTCGAGCCGATGATCGCCACCGCCTGGCTGGCTCGCGCCACGTGGACCGTGAAGTCCGCGCCCTCGCGGCTGAAGCGCGCGATCAGCTCGCGCGGGGTGCTCCGGTCGTGCGACTCCCAGCCGCGCTCCGCCAGGGTCGGCAGGACGACCTCGGCCAGGCGGCGTTCCGGCTCGCCGGGGTGGTCGAGCCGGACGCCGTACTGCCAGCAGAACAGCTGTCCCGGGCGGGTCGGGTCGCAGTCCAGCTCGCCCTCGACCGTGCGGTCCGCACCTTCGCCGAACACCTCCGCGACGCTGTCGATCACGTCGGTCAGCTCGACCGCCAGCCGGTCCAGTTCCGGGCTCATCGCAGCACACCCCCGTCGTTCAGGAACTCGACGCCGTGTTCGAGGATGCCACGCGGGTCGAAGGTGCCGTCCGGGGTCACCGGTCCGGTGGTGATCACCCGGTAGATGTTCGTCCACGACTCCGAACCGGGCTTCAGCACGTCACTGTGCGAGGACAGGCCCCACAACTGCGAGCCGTCCGCGGAACGGCCGGTCTCCAGCTCGGTGACGCCGGGGAAGGTGTCCGGGTCGGCGCCGTGGCCGATGCCGGTCCACTCCAGGCCCCACGCGTTGCCCTGGGCGATCTCGATCGGGTCGAGCGGCGCCGTCATCGAGTAGCGCTGCACGCCCGCCTGGCTCGCCGGCAGGTCCGACGGCGACCACACGCCGTGGCCCATGCCCGCCGACTCGACGTGCAGGACGCGGTCGACGTCGAGGCCGTGCGTCTCGGCCAGGCCGACCGTGGCGCCGCCGTAGCTGTGCCCGATCGCGGTCAGCGTGACGCCGTCGCCGGCGTGGCTGGAGATCTCGCCGCGCAGGTCGTCGGTGAAGTGCTTGAGGTCGGGGGCCATCGTCTGCGCGTAGCTCGCGTCCGGGCCCTGCACGACCGGGTTCTGCGGGAACACCCCGTCGGCCCAGACGACCATCGCGGTGCGCCCGGTCGGGTCCGCGGCGACCAGGCTGCGCCCGAGGCCGGCGTAGGCGTCGAAGTTGGACATCTGCGTGTTGACGCCGGGGACGAACAGCCCGACGTTCCGCGTCCCGGGCTCGACGTGCCCGACCAGCTCGGCGATCCGGCCGTTGCCGGACGGGTCGAACTTCAGGATCTGCCGGTTGTTCGCGAGGATGTCTTCGTACAGCTTGATCCGCGCCCGCGACCGCGCGATCTCGTCGGCGTCGGTCAGCCCGGCGAGCTTGCCGCGCTCGGCCGTCAGCGCGTCGGCGACCTTCGCGCGGTTCTCCTCGATCGCGTGCGCCCACGCGCCGGTGTCGGCGGAACCGCCGATCCCGGCCGGGTTTCCCGCCTTGGGCAAGGGATCCTCGGGCAGCAGGGCCCGGTACATCGCGGCGATCTGCGCGTCGACGCGGCGGTAGCCGGCCGCCGACTCGGTAAGTCCACTTTGGATGCTGCGGAGCCGGGACACGCCCGATTCGAGCTTCCCGCCCAGCTCCTTCATGGTCTTCTCGAACGTCTTCGCCGCGGCCTTGGCTTCCTCGACCTGGCCGAACGCCGCGGCCGGGACCTTCTCACCGGAGACCGCGGTCTCCGCGGTGTGCAGTGCGTCGGCCCGCTGGCCGGTTTCGCCGGCCACGGTGTCGAGGCGGGCCGGGGCGACGCGATAGCCGGCAGCCGTCACGGCCCGCCTCCGTTTCGCAGCAGGGGGTCGTGAGTGTTGAGTCGGGTTCTAACCCGACTCAACACTCACGACCGGGTCAGTACGCTTCGGGCTCTTCGCCGATGACCGGCGGGGCGACCGGGGCCGACTGGCCCCAGACGTTCTCCGTCTCCACCAGCCACGCCGGGATCCGCCGTCCGGAGCCCATGTCGCCGCCACCGCCCATGCCCATCGGCATCATGGGCATCATCGGCATCGCGCTCTTGGCCGCCGCCGCGCCGACGGCACCGGCCGCGCCGCCCGCGAGACCGCTGAACGCGTTGCTCGCGCCGCCGTCGCCGGCCAGGCCGGAGTGCGCGGCCGGGGCGTCGGCGCCGCCGCCGATGCCCGCCCCGCCGGGGATGCCGCCGCCGATCGACGGCGCGTCACCCCCGCCGATCGGGATGCCGCCCCCGGCGCCGCCTTCGACGCCCGCGCCGCCGCCGCCGAGCTTGGTTCCGGGCGGCTCTTCCTTGTTGTCCTTCGGGTCCTTGCCGGTGGCCCACGACGGCACCTTCGGCATGATCGAGCCGAACCGGCCGAACGCGGCGGCCGAGGCCGCGGCGAGCCCGGCGGTGAACATGTCGCCGAACAGCGGGTTCGACGTCGGCACGGTCGTGCCCGGCTGCGGCGTGCCGGTCGAGGGCAGCGGGTGCCCGTCGCCGGGGGTGACCACGACGCCAGGCTCGGTGACGCCGTTGCCGACGAGCCCGGGCGAACCCGCGCTGCCCGCACCGCCACCGGAGGGCGGGGTCGCGGGCACCGGGACGGCGTTCGGCGACGCCGGGATCGACTCCTCGGCCACCGTGTACTCCCCGGCCAGTTCGGTCATGACGACGATCGCCCGGCCGTGCGCCGACCCGGCCGCGTTGGCCGCGGACTGCTGGGCCTCGACGTTCGCGATGGCCTGCTGGCGCTGCTGCGCCGCGGCCTGCACGACGGCGGGCGAGGAGTCCGGCGGCAGCAGCGGCGGGTTCACCGCGAGCGCGACGTCGGCGGGGGAGACGTCCGGCACCGAAACCGGCGGCGGCATCTCCTTCTTGGCCTTCACCAGCGCGTCGGCGGCGTCGCCGAGCATCACGTTCATCGCCTCGGCGGTCTGCGCCACCTTGGAGATGCCGTTCGCGAGGTCGACGATCATGTGCTGGTACTGGTCGGCGGCGCCACCGGTCCACTGGTCCTTGAACTCGGTCAGTTCCGAGTTGAGGTTGTGGGCCTGCTCGTGCAGGTGCAGCGCGGCGGACTTCCACTTGTCGGCGGCGTGGCGCGCGCTGTTCGGGTCGCCGGCCTGGAGCATCGCGTAGAGCTGCTGGTGGCTGTACGCGGCGAAGTTCGTGTGCGCGGTGTTCTTCGTCATCCCTTGCGGCTCCCGTCGGAGTCACCGAGGCCCAGCAGCCCGAGCACCGGGTCGAGGAGGTTGGTGACGGCACCGGAGTGGTGCAGGTCCCCGGCCACGGCCTGGTCGGCGTTCTGGTAACCGTCGGCGACCGTGGTGGTCACGTCCTGCGCGAAGCCGATCGCGCTGCGGACCTGGTCGAGCAGGCCCTGCATCTCCGAGACGGCGGCGCGGTGCGCGTCGGCCAGCGACCCGGCTTCGCCGAACTCGCCGAACAACAGCGGCTCCGCGCCGAGGGTGAGCAGGAAGTCGTTCGGTTTCGACATCGCGTGGATCTGGGTTTCCAGCTCCCGCACGAAGTCCTTCAGCGATTCCAGGTGGACGTAGTACGACTGGTCTGGCATCGGTCCCGGCTCTCTGGGCGCACTGGGCGGACATGGGGAAAGCCGGTCGGCCGGTGCGAGCGGGGGGTTTCCCGCACCGGCCGACCGACGTCTGGGCGCGGATCAGCCCGCGAACAGCCCCTGGTTGCGGTTCTCCAGCGACTGCTGGAGGTCGTGGGCCTCGCCGACCTTGCCGCCGAACTGCGCGATGATCGCGACGATGTCCGCGGTGGCCTGACGCAGCCGGGTCTCCGACTGGCGGGCCGCGTCACCGGCGGAGCTGCCGGAGGCGTACCAGGTCGCGGTGATCGGCTGGAGGTTCTGGTGCAGCTGCTCCAGCTGCGAGGTGAGCGCCTTGGCCTTGGCGGCCAGGGATGCCGAGCTGTGCTGCAGCGCGGCGAAATTGATTTCGACGACGTCGGCCATGGTGGGCGTCCTCTCGGGTCAGGGGTTGAGGCGGGGGATCACGCCCGAGCCCTCGAGGGAGTTGCCGACCCCCTGGAAGCTCTGGTGGACGTCGGCGTCGCCGCGGCCGTAGTTCTGGTGGCTGGTGTGGACGAGCTGCGACATGGTGTCGAGCTCCTTCACGGCCACGGTCATCTTCTCCTGCAGCCGCCGCTGGAGGTCCCAGAACGCCACGGCCTGGTCACCCTTGTAGTTGCGCAGCGCCTCGGTCAGCTCGGACTCCAAGCTGGCCATCGTGGACTTGGCGTTCGTCGCGGTTTCCTCGAAACCCTGGACGGCGCGCGTCATGGCAGCGGAATCTGCCTGGAATCCCGGACTGGACATGGACGGGCCACCTCCTTCCTGAAGCGAATACCCCTGGCGCGGTGGTCCGCGCGGTGTGAAAGTCACGCTAGAAAAGAGGCCAGTGCGGTCAAACGGCACAACTGCCGGTCGCAGTGACGGCACTTCTACCCACAGAGGACCGATAGGGGCTGCCCGGCGGGGATTCGGGGGCGCGATCGAGAGCCCGGCGCGACGCCGGGGGTGCGGTGTAGCTGCTCAGCCGCTGTCCGATGATCGCACGCTCGTCAACGCCGGCCGTGGGATCTTCTGCCGAAATTCTGAGATCCGCCGGGTAGACCGGGACCCCCGGGCGAAAGGCGGTCGAGATGGTCCACCCGCAGGCTCTGCTGGACGAGCTGGAGCGCGCTCCGGAGGTCCCCGCGTTCGAACACGGTTCCCGCGTCACGTCACGCGGCGAGCTGCGGGAGCTGATCGGCCGGTTCACCGCGGGCCTGCGGGCGGCCGGGCTCGGCCCCGGCGACGGCGTCGGCCTCGCCACCGCCGTCACCCCGGAGGGGTTCGCCGCGCTGATCGCGGTGCACGTGCTCGGCGGCCGCGCGGTCGCGGTCCGGGCCGGGCTGCCGGAAGCGCAGCTGCGCCACGTCCTCTCCGACGTCTCGGCGCTGGTCGTGGACGACTCGGCCGACCTGGTCGACGCCGGCGTGCCGGTGCTGCGGATCGGCCCCGCGCTGCTGGCCGCGTACGAGGAGCCGGCGCCGGGCGCGCGGCTCGAGGACATCGCGACGGTGGTGTTCACCAGTGGCAGCACCGGCGTCCCGAAGGGCGTGGCGTACAGCTACCGCGCGCTGACCGAGGGCCGCGTCTGGCGGCCGCCGCTGGCCGGCACGGCCCACGAACGGCTGGGCGCCGCCTTCGGGCGCTACCTGATGTTCGGCTCCCTGGCCAGCGCCGTGATGGTCGAGCAGCTGGGGGTGTCGCTGATGGCCGGCGGCACCGCGGTGATCCCCGAGGGCCTGCCGGACTTCCCGGCGGTCCTCACGCGGCTGCGGATCACCGCCGCGTTGACGACCGTGCCGCGCCTGCACCGGATCCTCGACTCCCTGCGCGACTCACCCGTCGACCTGAGCGCGCTGCGGGCGCTGATCGTCGCGGGATCGCCGATGCCGCAGCACAAACTCGCCGAGGCGGCCGAGCGGATCGGGCCCGCGATGCACCACGCGTACGGGCAGACCGAGACCGGGATGCTGACCATCTGCCGGGCCGACGAAGGCATCGGCTCGGTCGGGAAGCCTTGCGACACCGTGCAGATCGACGTCCGCGACGAGATCTGGGTGCGCACCCCGTCGGCGTTTTCGGGCTATTGGCGCGATCCCGAGACGACGGCGTCGGTGCTGCGCGACGGCTGGGTGCGGACGCAGGACCTCGGCCACCTGGACTCGGCGGGCTACCTCCACCTGTCGGGCCGCGCGCGGGACGTGGTGATCGTGAACGCGATCATCCACTACGCCGGCCCGATCGAGCGGGCGATCGCGGCCCACCCGGACGTCGACCAGGCGTACGTCGTGGCGGTCCCGGACGCGCAGACGGGCGAAGCGGCGCACGCGTTCGTGGTCCCGGTGCCGGGCCGCGACCCGGACCTGGCGGAGGTCCGCAAGGGCGTGGCGGCCGAGCTGGGGGAGGCCGCGGTACCGGCGCAGTTCAGCTTCGTGGGCGCGGTTCCCGTTGCGCCGTCGGGAAAACCGGACAAGGCGGCGCTGCGGCGGTCCGTTGTGGACTAGAAGTGGGTGTCGACGCCGAAGGCCTCGCGCAGCCGGCGCATGTCCGCGAGGTCCCGCGGGCGCGGCGCGTACCCCTGGTGGAAGAAGACCTGCTGGGCCGCGGAGACGCACGGCACCTCGACGCCGCCGACGTGCCCGGTGACGAAGCAGTCCGCGGGGTAGGGGAAGACCGCGCCCGCGTCGTCGGCTTCCTGGGTGGCCGAGCCGTCCGCGGCGAAGACGAGCGGGTGGAGGTCGAGCTCGGTCGCGCCGTCGGAGAGCACGAACCGGACCGGGCGGAGGTCGAGGGTTTCGCGGTAGCCCAGTGCCGCCAGCGCGGCCAGGACGGCTTCCTCTTCGTCCAGCCGGTGCAGCAGGTCGAGATCGCCGTGTTCACGGGTCTGGCGCCCGAGGAGCGCGTCGATGCCCCAGCCGCCGGCGAGCCACACCGCGTTCGGCGTCACGGCGGCCAGCACGCGCAGCACCGTGCGTGCGTCCATCACTTCCCGGCGCGCAGGTCCGTGATCACCTTGGCCACCCGCCGCTGCCGCGTCTCCTGGGTCTTCGCCTGGCCGATCGGCAGCACGAACCGCTGTTTGGCGCTGTAGGAAAGGCTTTCGAACCGGGCGCGCGCGGTTTCGTCCGCCGCCAGCGCTGCGGCGAGGTCGGCGGGGATCTCCAGCTCGCGCGGGGCGGTGTCGAGGGCGATCTCCACCACGACGTCGTCCCCGGCGGCGACGCCCGCCTGCTCGCGGTTCTCCGCGCTGAGCGGCACGAGGAACTGCCCGCCGCGGCTCGCGACCGTCGTGCGGTAGGTGTGCCCGCCGAGCGTCACCGTGACCGCGGGTTTCTTGCCGGCGCCGAGCGCGTCGACGACCTCGTCGGGCACCGGCAGGCCGGTCGCGGTCTTGCCGCCGAGCAGCACCCGCGTGCGGAACTCCATGGGGGAAGTATGCCGCGGGCCGGCCTCCCGGGCGGTGAGGCCGGCCCGGCGGGTCAGACGCCGGCCGTGGTGCGGATCCAGCTGCGGCTCGAGGCGATGCTCGCGTAGTTCTGCGTACCCTGCGGGTTCGAACCCGAGTTGCTGCCCGTGGAGCACACCCCGACCTGGGCGCCGTTGTACAGCTGCGGGCCGCCCGAGTCGCCGTGCCACGCCGAGCCGTTGACGCCCTGGCTGGCGATGGCGGTGCCGCCGAACGCGTCGGAGCTCGTGCCGGTGACGCGCACGTTGGCGGTCTTGAGGGTGCTCGACGGCGGGCTGGTGCCCTCCGTGCGGCCCCAGCCGTAGATCTGGTTGGTGGCGCCGGTCGGCGGGTTGCCGGTGCCGAGCTTCATGTACGTGGTGCTGACCGCCGTCGTCAGGTGCAGCAGCGCGATGTCGCCGTTCGGCGACGCCTTCTGCTGGTCGACGTTGGCGTTCGTCCCCTGCTGGAGCGCGACGTTGCCGACCTTGACGTGCATGCCCGGCGAGTTCAGGCAGTGCCGCGCGGTCAGCACCCACTGCGGGGCGATGATCGTCCCGGAGCACTCGAACCCGCCGTAGGTGGTGACGTCGTTCCAGTAGATCTGGGCGCCCCACGGCGCGGAGGAGACGGTGCTCCCCCCGATGATGTCCTCCTGGGCGTCCGCAACCCCCGCTGAGACCAGGCCCAGCGCCGCGGCGGCCGCTCCGACCGCGGCAACAGCCCTCGACATTCGCATGAAAATGCCCTTCGGCCAGGTGATCCGGATGTCGGCCCCGAAACCGGGCGACGAGCACAAACGTAAGTTCCGTGGGACATTTTTGGGTACCTACCGAAGTCGGTAACCGGGTAACCGGTACCCCTGGGGCCTCGCCCGGGGGTACCGGGCCCTACATGACCGTGATCACCCGCGGTAGCGGCACTTCGCTGGCGATGCCGAAGTAGTCGTGCCAGAGGGTGCCGGTGCCGAACTTGGTGCCGGCGGAGAGGGCGACGAGGACGTCGGCGGTGGTGCCGAGCTTGAAGAGGCCGATGTCGTCTTTGCCGTCGCCGTTGAAATCGCCGACGGCCGGGAGTTCGTCGTTGATGCCGAAATAGTCTTGCCACAGGGCACTCGCGCCGAACTTGGTGCCATCGGACAGGGCCACGTAGACGTCCCCCGCGCCCCCTCGGATGGACACGGCGATGTCGTCCTTGCCGTCACCGTTGAAATCCCCGATGTACGGCAGCTCGTTCGCGATGCCGAAGTAGTCGTGCCAGAGGGTACCGGTGCCGAACTTGGTGCCGTCGGAGAGAGCGACGAGGACGTCGCCGCTGGTCCCGCGCTTGAACAGGGCGATGTCGTCTTTGCCGTCGCCGTTGAAGTCGCCGACGGCGGGAATCTCGTCGTTGATGTCGAAGTAGTCGTGCCAAAGGACGCCGGTGCCGAACTTGGTGCCGTCGGAGAGAGCCACCAGGACGTCACCACCGGTGCCGCGCTTGAAGACGATGGCGTCAGCCCTGCCGTCGCCGTTGAAGTCGCCGCTCAGCGGAATTTCGGCACCGGTGCCGAAGTAGTCCTGCCAGAGCTTCGACGTGCCGTTGAACTTGGTCCCCTCGGAGTTCGCGACGTAGACATCGCCGGCGGTGCCGCGGATGAACGTGGCGACGTCGGCCTTGCCGTCGCCGGTGAAGTCGGTCAGTGACCGCGCCCCTGTGGTGGCGGTGAACTGCGGGCTGGCGGCGCCGTTCGAGGCGACCACGAGGTACGACCACGTCTTGCGGGACGTGGCGGAGTGCAGGAACGTGGCCGCCTTCGTGGTGCCGATGAGCTGCGTCGCGCTGGTGGTGGCCGGGCCCGCGGAGTTGGCGTAGATGGAGTAGGTCGCGTCGTCGGAGGCGGCCAGCGGAGTCCAGGAGAGCGTGACGCCGTGGCCGACGGCCTTCGCGGTGCCGACGATCGCCTGGCCGCGGATCCAGCCGCCGAGGTCGTCGACCCGGGCGGCGGTGGTGCCCTGCCGCGTCTCGGTTTCGGCGAGGCAGCCGTGCTGCCAGGACGAGCTGACCACTCCGGCCACGGTTCCGCCCGGGCGGAAGACCGGTGCGCCGGCGTCACCCTTGCAGGCGTCCGCACCGTCGGTCCCGGTCAGCGACAGGGTGGTCGAGGTGCTGGACGACGTGGTGAAGGAGGCGACGTGCACTTGGTCCGGCACCCATTCGTCGGCCGTGCGGCCCCAGCCGGCGAGGGACAAGCTCTCGGACGCTCCCGGCGCGCCCGCGGCCGTGCCGAGGGGCAGGGGTGTGACATCGGTGACCGTGGTGTCCAGCCGGGCCAGCGCCACATCGCGGTCGGACCGGGTGACCAGCGCGGTCACCTTCGCGGTGTGCCCGCCGATGGTGACGGTGGTGGCCTTGGCCGGTGTCCCGCCCTGCGGGTTCTCGGGGAAGCACCTGGCGGACGTCAGGACGAGTGCGGGTTCGACGAGCGCGCCGCTGCAGGCGCGACCGTCGGCGGTGAGCTTGGCCGCGAAGCCGTGGGTTCCGGTGGTGCCACCGGAGACGGCGTCCGCGGGGACGACGGCGAGCGAGCCGCCGGCGAGCAAGGCGACGACGAGGGCCGACGCGAGTCTGGTGCGATGAGGCATGGAGTTCCCCCTTCTGGGATCCGTTCTGCCGTGCCGGGGAGGCGACCGCTGCGGAAGCGGGAACAGCGGCCTGGCCCCGGAAGTGGCCAAGGCCGGGCCGCTGCCGTTCCGGTGGGTCAGCTCGCCGGCCGGCAGGAGTCGGGTGCGGCGGTCACGTGGATCTCGGTGTTCCACCCCGAGCCGATGGTCACGCCCCTGTGGTCGGGCCCCGACGGCGCCCAGGTGTCGGTGTTGTCCGTGTAGCGGTACCAGCGCAGGACCGGGCCGGTCTTGCCGTCGAACGGGCTCGTGCCCGTGCTGCCGCGGCCGTACAGGATGTCGGCGCCCGGGGAGAAGATCTCGCTGAACATCTGCCAGCCGACGCCCACCGGCTTGTCCCGCTGGGTCCACGTGGAAGCCGTGAATTCGTACTCGAAGCGGAACAGTTCGCCGGTCGGCTTCCTGGCGTACAGCACGCCGTCACCGGCCGCGGTGATCGAGTCGAACCGGGACCATCCCGTGTCCAGGGTCGTGCCGCCGCCGTCGACCCACCAGTTCGTGGTGTCGCTCCAGGCGTAGACGCGCAGCCGGCCCTGGTCGTCGATCATGAAGATGCGGTTCTTCTCGTCGACCGTGATCCGGTTCGCGTACTCGGCGCTCAGGTAGCGCGTCCAGCCGCTGCCGACTTCGTCGCCGCCGCTCCAGCCGGTGCTCGTCGAGTACACCCAGCGCTTCAGAGTGCCGCTCGGGTAGGGGTCGCCGGATCCGTTCTTGCGGTGGAAGTCCCAGACGACGCCGCCCTTGCCGGCCAGCGTCCGGCCCGTCCAGCCGGAGCCGATCGGGCTGCTCGGCTGCGACCAGCTGACCGCGCCGCCGACGGGGTCGAGGTGGACGTAGCGCCAAAGGCTGCCGTCGGTGCGCGCGCTCCAGATCGCCGCCCCGGCGGGGCAGGACACCGGCGTGGGCACGGTCTGCGCGCGGATCCACTCGCCGAGGTCGTCGACACGGGTTTCGGTGCCGCCGGAACGGGTTCCGGGTACGTCGAGGCAGCCGTGCTGCCACGAACCGCTGCTCAGTGCCACGAGCTGCGCGGTCCCGCCGGACACGCGGAACGCCGGGCCGCCCGCGTCGCCCTTGCAGGTGTCGACGCCGTCGGCCGAGGAGACGGACACCGTGGCGCCGGTGACGTCCGCGACGGTGAACGGCGCGACGCGCGGCCGGGCGGGCACCCACTCGGTCGCCGTCCGGCCGAACCCGGCCACCTGCAGCGTTTCGCCGGTCTGCGGTGCGGTGCCCAGCGTGATCTGCCGGACCCCGGTCGCCGCCGTCTCGAGCTTCGCGAGGACGACGTCCCGGTCGGTGCGGCGCACGACCTTGGTCACCTTGGTGGTGTGGCCCGCTCCGGTGCTCAGGTCGACGTCGCCGACGGTGACCGAGGCGGCCTCGGTCGGCGCCCCGGAATCCGCCGGGCTCAGGCAGGACGCCGACGTCACGATCCAGGACGGGTCGATCAGCGCACCCGAGCACGCCTTGAGCGGCGTGGTGATCCGGGCGATGAAGGGGTGGGTGCCCACGGGGACCGCGGTGCCGTCGGAAAGGGCTTCGGCGGGAGCCGCGGTCAGGAGGCCGCCGGCGACCGCGACGGCCGAGAGAGCCGCGAACGTCGTTCTGCGCATGTGTTCCTCGCTCGAGAAGGTGGCGGCGCCCGAGGGGCGCCGCCACCGGTCGGTCAGAACATCGACGACTGGGCGGCGTTGAACGTGCCGTTGCTGCTCCACTTGACGCCTTCGGCGTCGAAGCCGCCGGAAGCGTTGGCGTGCCAGCGGAACAGGTTCGTGTTCGAGCTGCCGTAGTCGTAGGAGGCGAGCAGGTCGGTGCGGCCGTCGCCGTCGAAGTCGCCCGCGGTCCACCGGGACTGGCCGAGGTTCCACGCCCCGGTGCCGGTGGTCCACTGCGTCACCGGGGCGTCGACGCCGGCGGCGGTCGCGTGCCAGGTGCGGAACGTCAGGTTCGCGCTGCCGAGGTCGATCGCCGCACCGAGGTCGGTGCGCCCGTCCCGGTCGAAGTCGCCGGAAACGAACTGCGCCTTGCCGGACGGGATGGCGCCGTTCCACTTGACGCCCTGGGCGTCGAAACCGCCGGATGCGTTGCCGTACCAGAGGAACAGGTTCGCCGTGTTGTCCCGGTAGTCGTAGAAGGCTGCCAGGTCGGCGCGGCCGTCGCCGTTGAAGTCGCCGGCCCGCCAGTTCGACTGGGCCAGCACCCAGTTGCCGGCGCCCGTGCGCCACTGCGTGACCGGCGCGTCGACGCCGGTCGCCGTCGCGTGCCAGGTCAGCACGCTCAGGTCGGCGTTGCCGTTGTCGTAGGCGGCGGCGATGTCCGTACGGCCGTCCCCGTCGAAGTCCGCCGTGGTGAACCGGGCGTTGAGCGGCCGGAGCGCACCGCTCCACTTGATCACACCGGCGTCGAAGCCGCCGGAGGCGTTGGCGTAGAAGAGGAAGAGGTTCGTGCCGCCGTCGAGGTAGTCGTAGAACGCGCCGAAGTCGCTGCGGCCGTCGCCGTTGAAGTCACCGGTGACCCAGCGGACCCGGGAGGCTTCCCAGCCGTCGGCGCTCCACTTCAGCTGCGGGACGTCCACGCCGGTTGCGGTCGTCGGCCAGACGTACACGCCGGTGCGGGCGTTCTTGAGGTCGTAGCCGGCACCGGCGTCGTCCTTGCCGTCCCCGGTGAAGTCGGGGCCCGCCGAGGCGGGCGTGGTCGCCGAGATCACGTCGGTCGGCGTGCTGGTCCAGCCGTCGGCCGTCGCGGCGACGACGCGGTAGTACCGGGTCTGGCGCCCCGGGATCCCCGTCAGCGTGTAGCCCGCCGCGCCGGCGCTGCCCAGCAGGTGCGCGCTGTCGACGGGCACGTCCGGGGTCGTCGCGCCGTAGACGCGGTAAGTGGCGTTGTCCGCGGGGGACAGCGGGTGCCAGGTGACGGTGATCGCGTGCCCGGTGGCCTTCGCCACCGGCGCCAGCGCCTGCTGGCGGATCCAGCCGGCGATGTCGTCGGTCCGCGCGGCGACGGTGCCCTGGCGCGTGGTCGTCTCGCCGAAGCAGCCGTGCTGCCACGAGGAGCTCGCCACGGCGACGACGTCGGTGCGGCTGTCGGCGTCGCGGAAGATCGGCGCGCCCGCGTCGCCGCGACAGGCGTCGTTGCCGTTCGTCCCGGTCAGCGAGAGCGTGGTCGCGGTGGCGGACGGTGCCTTGAACGTGCCGACGTGCAGCGCATCCGGCACCCACTCGGCCTCGGTGCGGCCGTAGCCGGCGAGGCTGAGGGTCTCGTTACCGCTGGGGTAGTTGACCGGGACGGTGCTCAGCGGCAGCGGGGCGATGTCGGTGATCGGGACGTCGATCCGGGCGAGCGCGACGTCGCGGTCCCCGCGCACGACCACGTTCGTGACGTTCGCGACGTGCCCGCCAGTGCCCGAGAGCACGGACCGGCCGACGGTCGCGGTGGTCGTCTTGGCCGGCACGCCGCCCTGCGGGTTTTCCGGGAAGCAGGAGGCCGCGGTGAGGATGAGGTCGGGTTCGACGAGCGCGCCGCCGCAGGCCCGCCCGTCGGCGGTGAGCTTGGCGGCGAACGGGTAGGCGCCTGAGGTGGCGGCGGAGCCACCGGAGACGGCGCCAGCGGTCGCGGTGGTGAGCGTGGCTGAAGCCAGGACAGCCGCGGCGAGTGCCACGGCTCTGGTCGGGCGAACGGGCATGCTATTCCCTCGAAATTGTTTTTGGCGCGCGAACGATTCGCGGGCGCGGAAAACCGCGCTCGCGGAAATCGTGCGGGCGTGCTGGTGTGAATGGCCGGCCGAATGCGGCGGCCGGTACGGTGCGCCGGGGTCAGGCCGACGCGCGCAGCTCCAGCAGCGTCGAGGGATCGGTGCCGGCGCCTTCGCCGATGCCGGTCCAGCCGTTCTTGCTGACCGGGACGGTGCTGTTCTGGCCGTTGATCTCGACAGTCGCCTGGACGGTGTGGTTGTCGCCCTTCACCTGGTAGGCGAAGGGCACCTCGAGGCGCAGGTAGCCGGTCGAGCCGGTGACCTTGAAGCAGTAGTGGCCGGGGTCGGAGCTGTGGTCGGCCGAGTTGTAGGCGTGCACCTCGAGCAGGCCGGACGCCGGTCCGCAGGCGACGAGGGTGATGTGGCCGTCACCGCTGATCAGGGTCAGGGCGCGGTCCTGCAGGATCTTCGCGGCTCCCGGGTACGAGTAGTCCTCGACGATGGGCGGCGGCGTGTCGTCGGCCGGCGACGAAGCGCCGATCGCGGCCGACGCGCCGAAGGCCGTACCGGCGATGGCCAGTACGGCGCCCGCCGAAGCCAGTGCGGTGATGCGTGCGCGAGCGCGCATGACTCCCCCTCAGGTAGTCGAAACACGGCATGACCGGGTCGCGGCGATCGCATCCGCCGCGACTGGACATGAGTGGGCTGCGACCGACCCCGAGCGGACGCGGATCGGACTCTAATCAGCTCTTCGTCGCGGAGTCAACAAATGTCCGCCAAGCTGACACGGCTATCGGTGTGATCTTGGCCGGCTCACCCGAATGCGGCTTCCGGAGAGTTCCTTCCTTCTGCTAACTTTCGACCGCTTCGGGGGAGGAGCGAAGGCGGGAAAGCCTTTTCTGTTCGTTATGCGTGGTTTCCGGTCGCCGGTGTCCCTTCGCGCGCTTCTCCTTCTCGATACCAGGTTCCGGTACGCACGGGAGGGACGGGCGGGGTGCGGTTCACGAGGTTGTTCGGCGCGCGGAGAGCGCGCACGGCACTGGCGGTCACGCTGGTGGCCGCGGTGGGGGCAGGGGCGGTCGCGGTGCCCGCGCCGGCGCTGGCGGAGACCGCCGGGCCGGGCGAACGCGCGCAGGTGGTCGCGCTGTGGCAGGCGGGTGGCCCGGCGACGAAGGACGCCGCGGCGGCGGCCCTGGTGGGCTCCGACGCCGAGGTGCACACGTTCTTGGCCACCGGCAAGGCAGTCGCGGCGGAGCACGACGACCGGATCAAGGTCAGCCAGCTGCTGACCTTCGCCGGGTCGGGCTTGCGGCGCGCGTCGCAGGCGGCGCTGAACGGCACCGCGGCGGACGTGCGCACCTTCCTGACGACCGGCTGGCAGCAGCCGTGGCGCGACGACAACCGCGCCCAGGTCTCGCGGTACATCACCACCGGTGGCCACTGGGTCCAGGTGGCGGGTCAGAAAGCGCTCGACGGCACCGAATCCGACGTCCGGAAGTTCCTCGACTCCGGCCGGCAGCAGGCGCAGAACGACGACGACCGGATCAAGGTCACCCAGCTCCTGACCACCGGAGGACCGGAGGTCAAGAAGGCGGCGCAGCGTGCGCTCGACGGGACGGTCGAAGACGTCCAGGCGTTCCTGGAGACCGGCTACGCGCTCGCGGCCGAACGGGACCAGGAGACGGCCACCGTCGCGCACCTCGCCGATCTGGCACGGGACGCCGGCGCGCAGGCGGCGGCCCAGACAAAGCAGGCGCAGGACGCCGCGGACCGCGCGATCGCCGCGGCGCAGCGGGCGAAGGAAGCCGCCCAGCGGGCCGCGGCCGAAACCCAGGCGGCACGGGACTCCTCGGTGCAGGCGGCCGGCGCGGCCGGACGGGCGGCGAACGCGGCACGCAGCGCGGCCGAAGCGGCGAAGACCGCGATCGGTGCGGCGGCCGAAGCCAACCGGGCTTCTCGCGTGGCGGCGAACGCGGCGGCGCAGGCCGCGACGGCGGCGTCCCTGGCGGAGCAGGCGTGCTCCCGGGCGTATTCGGCGGCGTCGAACGCGGCGGCCGACGGTGCGCACGCGGCGGAAGCGCGCCAGGCCGCGGTGGACGCGCGGAACGTCGCGGCCGGCGCCCGTGCGGCGGCGGACGCGGCCAACGCCGCGGGGCAGGCCGCGGACGCTTCGGGCCGGGCCGCGGGTGCGGCGCGCAGCGCCAGCTCCAACGCGGACGCGGCGGCGTCGGCGGCAAGTGAAGCCGCGGGCTACGCGCGGTCGGCGGGCGCGAACGCGACCCAGGCCGAGCAGGCGGCGGCCACGGCCCGCGCCGCGGCGGCCCGCGCGAACCGGGCGGCGAACGCGGCGGAATCGCTGGCGAACCAGGCCGCCACGGCGGCCCGTCAGGCCCGCGACGCGGCGAACGCGTCGGCGGCCCACGCGGAGGCGGCGGCGACGGCAGCCGACCAGGCAGCCGCGGCGGCGGAGCAGGCGAAGAAGGACGCGGAAGCGTCAGCCCGCTATGCGGCGTCGGCGAAGGCGTCGGCGGACACGGCGACGACGGCGGCCAACCAGGCGGCCCAGCTCGAAAAGACGTCCCGCGACGCGGACGCGGCGCGCCTGGAGGCGCAGAAGGACCAGGCGGTCGCGGACGCGGAAGCGGCGAAGCAGGCCGAAGACGACCGCAAGGCAGCGGGCGACTGGAAGGCCGGCGAGGCGGCCGCCCGCTCGGCGGAGACCCAGCGCTTGCTCGCCGAGGCGGCGAACCCGGCGACGGCACCGGAGACCGTCGTCCTCGACATCCGCAAGGCGGCGGTCCAGCTCCTGCAGAGCGGCGGCCCGTGGACCCGGGCCGCGGCGGCATCGACCCTGGCGAAGGACGAGGCTGGGCTGCGCGAGTTCGTGCGCACGGGACTCGCCACCGCGACTCAGCAGGATGACCGCGCCAGCGTCGTCTCGCTCGCGGACGAGACCGCGAACGCCCGGTTCAAGCAGGCGGCGCTCACGGCGTTCGCCGGACCGATCACGGCGGTCACCGACTTCCTGCGGACCCGGGCGTACCCGGGCAAGGCCGACGACGATCGCGTCGCCGCGCAGCTGATCCTCACCACCGGCGGCCCGGCCACCAAGGAGGCCGCGAACCGGGCACTCAACGGCACCGCCGACGACGTCGCCGAGTTCCTCCGCACCGGTCAGTACGTCGCGGCCGAGCACGACGACCGGATCGCGGTGACGCAGGCTTTGACGGCAGGCGGCCCCGAGGTCAAGGCCGCGGCGGAAGCGGCGCTCGCCGGGCCCGCGTCGTATCTGAAGGACTTCCTCGGCACCGAGCGCTACCGGGCGGAGCAGCGGGACGTCGACACCGTCACGCACGCCGCCGACGTGCACCGGTACGTGACCGAGGCGGCCAGTATCGCCGCGCGGGCCCAGGCCGACGCCGCGCTCGCGGCAGCGGCGGCCGCGCGGGCGCACAACGCGGCGCAGGAAGCGGCGGCGGCAGCGGCCGAAGCGGACCGGCAGGCCGGCCTGGCCAAGACGTACGCCGACCAGGCCAACGACTCGGCGAACCAGGCTCAGCAGTCCGCCGAGCAGGCGGCGCAGTCGGCCCGGCAGGCGCGGAACGCGGCGCAGAGCGCACAGCAGGCGGCGAGGAGCGCCGCCAACTCGGCCGTCCAGGCCCGCGCCTCGGCCACCCGGGCGAGCACGGCCGCGAGTTCGGCCCAGGAGTACGCCGAGCGCGCCCGCACCGCCGCCGTCCAGGCGGGCAAGGACGCCGCGGAAGCGGCGCAGGCCGCGACGGAGGCGGCGAAGTTCGCCGCCGACCGGCAGAACGAAGAGGAGCAGCGGCGGCAGGCAAGCGGACCGCAGCAATCGGGTCCGCTCAGCGCCGAGGACGAAGCGGCGTTGCGCGCCGCCGGTGGCCAGGAGCTGGTCGACGAGTACAAGCGCGCGCAGGGCGGTGCCGAGCAGAACCTGATCGACTGGATCATCGAAAACGGCGGTCAGATCCTCGTCGACCTCTTCATCGGCGGCATCAAGGCGTGCGTCAAGGACCCGAACCTCGTCAACTGCCTCATGGGTGCGATCGACATCGCGTCGCTCGGGCTGGCGGTGCTCAAGGCCTACGACGTCGGCAAGGCGCTGTGGCGGGTCATTTCGACCATCGGCAAGTACTTCGACGAGACCGCGAGCTTCAAGAAGATCCTCGACCGCGGGCGATCGGTGATCGCTGAGGCCAAGGTCAACTGCTTCCCGGCCGGGACCTTGGTGGCGACCGAGGAAGGTGACCGGCCGATCGAGCAGGTCCGGCCGGGTGATCTGGTCTGGGCCAAGGACACCGCCGGGGGCGGGACCCGGCTGCGGAAGGTGGTCCGGACCTTCGAGCACGATGCGCAGGTGCTCGTCACCGTGCACTTCGGGACGACCAGCGTCCAGGTGACCCGGGAGCACCCCTTCTGGGTACCGGAACGCGGCTGGGTGCACGCCGACGAGCTGCGCGTGCACGACCGGGTCCAGAGCATGGACGGCAGCTCGCCGGCGGTCACCGCCACGGAGACCGTGACCGGCGGGGTCACGGTGTACAACTTCGAGGTCGAAGGCGACCACGACTACTTCGTCACGGCTGCACACCTGCTGGTGCACAACAACTGCCTCGACGACCTCGGCGAGAGCTGGGTGCCGAAGTCGGTCGCCGAGGTGTGCCACACGAACACGTGCACGCAGACCGCGCGCGAGATCCAGCAGAAGATCGGCGGGGACGTCTACCGGATCACCGACCGCTACAACGCGCCGTCCGTCGGCGAGATCCGCGACCTCGACAAGCCCGACGTCTGGTACGAGTCCGGGTGGAATTACCACGACGTCCTCGTCAAGGACGGTCGCGTGTACGACGCCACGACCGGGCGCTACGGCCTCACGCTGGACGAGTACCGGAACAAGTTCAAGTACGGTGAGTACCTCGATTTCACCCCGTCGCCCGGAGGCTGAGCACGTTGGACACCGCCGACCGGATCGCCGACGTGATGCGGCGACCGGGAGCGTACGAAATTCGGAACCTGGAGCAGGCGATCGCCTTCTTCGCTGGTTTCGACGCCGCGACCGGTTTCGTTTTTCTCGACGGTTTCCGGGAGTGGTTGTCCCGAAACGGTGGTGCTGGCCCGAATCTCACGTGGGCCTACCAGGTCAGTCGGGTCGTCGCGAGCCGGGCCGGTGAAGAGGAGCAGGTCGGCGAGTTTTTCACGCTGGTGCGGGAGTTTCTCGCGGCGACACGCTGACAGTGTCGTCCCGCTTTCTCCGGTGAAAACCTTGCTGGTCCTGCCTTCGGGTAGCTAATATTCGACTGAAGCGGAAGGGGCCGCGATTTCGTCGGGGGATTTTTTCCGGACCGCCCTTCGCGCTGCCCGAATAATTCCTTCGGTGGTCGAATTCCCGGAAAGGATGCGACGACACATGAGACGCAGATGGTCATGGCCGGAACGGGCCAAGAGCGCGGTGGGGCTGCTGGCCGCCGTGGCGCTTGCGGTGGGCTCGGCGCCCGCGGCCTCCGCCGACGACACCCCCGCGCCCACCGACCGGCAGCAGCTGGTCGCTCTGCTGCGGACCGGAGGTCCGGTCGTTTCACGGGCCGCGGAGGCCGCTCTGTGCGGTACCGACGACGACGTGCACGCGTTCGTCGCCACCGGCCTCGCGCAGATGCAGGAGGTCGAAGACCGCGTCGCGGTCCAGAAGATGCTCACCGCCGGCGGCCCGGCCACCCAGCACGCCGCGAACGGTGCGCTCGGCGGCACCATCGGTGACGTCCGGACGTTCCTCACCGCCGGCTGGCAGCAGCCGTGGCGGGACGACGTGCGCATCCAGGTCAGCAGGCTGCTCGCGGCGGCGACCGGGCCGCGGGTGAAGGCGGCGGCGAACACCGCGCTGAACGGCACGACCGACGACCAGCTGGCCTTCCTCGGTGCCGGCTGGCAACAGGCGCAGGACGTCGACGACCGGATCGCCGTGCAGCTGCTGCTCAACACCGGCGGCCCGGAGGTCAAGAAGGCGGCGAACCAGGCGCTTTCGGCGACCATCGAGAGCGTCCGCGAATTCCTCCGGACCGGGTTCCAGGCGGCGACCCAGCGCGACGCGGAAACGCTTTCCGTCAGTGCCCTCGCCGACCTGGCGAAGGGCGCGCAGGCGCGTTCGGTGGTGCAGACACAGGCCGCGAAGGACGCGTCCGACCAGGCGGTGGCCGCCGCCGCGGCGGCGAAGCTCGCCGCGCAGACGGCGGCCGAAGAGACCCGGCAGGCGCAGAACTCGGCGGCGCAGGCCGCGAGCGCTGCCGGCCGTGCGGCGGACGCTGCGAACCGGGCCGCGCAGGCCGCCCAGAAGGCGATCAACGCGGCCGCCGCGGCCGCGAGCGCCGCACGGGAGGCTTCGCACGCGGCAAGCCAGGCAGCGTGGGCCGCGTCGATGGCGGGACAGGCCGCCGCACGGGCCCGCAACGCCGCCGCCGCGGCCGCGACCGACCGCGGGCAGGCCGACGCCGCCCGCGACGCCGCGCAGAAGGCCCGCGACGCGGCCATCGGGGCCCGGACCGCGGCGGACGCCGTGGCTCAGGCCGTCGAGGCCGTCCGGCAGGTTTCCGTGGCCGCCTCCGCCGCCGCGGCGGCCGCCGGGGACGCCGCTGCGGCCGCCCAGGCGTCCCGTGACGCGGGTGGCTGGGCCCAGAAGGCAGGCGCGAGCTCGGCGGAAGCCGCGGCCGCGGCCAACCGGGCGCAGCGCAACGCCGACGAAGCCAAGCGGGCGGCCGGTGTGGCGACTGCGCTCGCCAACGACGCGGCGGCCGCCGCGGGGCAGGCCAGGCAGGCCGCGACGGACGCCGCCGCGCACGCCGACGCCGCGGCCGCGGCCGCCGACGAGGCCGCGCAGCACGCCGGTGAGGCCGCCGGTGCCGCCGACCGGGCCCAGGCCGCGGCCACTGAAGCGAAGAACGAAGCCGACAGCGCGCAGACGGCCGCCGACCAGGCGAAGAACACCGCCGCGCTGGCACGCCGCGCCGACGACGAGCGGCTGGCGGAGCAGCAGTCCCAGTCGACGCGCGACGCGGAGGACGCCAAGCAGGCCGAATTGGACCAGGTGAGCAACCCGCGGTGGACGGCGGGAGCCGCCGAACAAGTCGACGCGGCCACCCAGCAGCTGCTGACCCGGGCGGCCGACCCGGCCACGGAGCCCGCGGCGGCGGTCGTCGACGGACGTCGCGCCGCGGTCGAGCTGTGGCACGACGGCGGGCCGAAGGTGCGGCTCGCCGCGTCGGACGCGCTCGGGGGAACCGACGCGCAGGTCCTCGGCTTCGCTCGCGCCGGGCTGGCCGCCGCTCTTGAGCAGGACGATCGGCTGAGCGTCGACATCATCGCCGGCACGACCACGATCGCCGCCCAGCGCGACGCCGCCCACGCCGCCAACGGTGGCAGCTACGACCAGGTCAAGGAGTTCTTGCGCACGCGGGCGTACCCGAACAAGAACGACGACGACCGCGTCACCGTCCAGAAGATCCTCAACACCGGCGGGCCGATCACCCGCGACGCGGCGAACCACGCCCTGTCCGGCACCGCTGACGACATCCACGTGTTCCTCACCACCGGGCGGTACCGCGCGGCCGAGGACGACGACCGGGTGGCCGTCCAGAAGATCCTCGACGCCGGTGGCCCGGAGGTTCGGGCCGCGGCCAACGCGGCCTTGTCCGGACCTTGGTCCTACGTCAAGGCGTTCCTGGCGACCGGCCAGTTCGAGGCCGCGCTGCGGGACGCGAACACCGCCGAGCACGTCGCCCAGGTCAACGGCTACGTCGCCGACGCGGCGCAGTCGGCCGCGCTGGCCAAGCAGAACGCGGCGCTGGCCGCCCAGTACGCGGCGACCGCCCGCGGCGCCGCGGACGAGGCAAAGCAGTGGGCCGACGCGGCCAAGGCGTCCGCGGACCAGGCCGCGCAGTTCGCCGCGCAAGCGAAGGCCTCCGCCGACGAGGCGAGCAAGTCGGCCGCGGACGCGGCGCTGTCGGCGAAGCAGGCCCGTGACGCGGCGGCGGCCGCCCGGGGCAGTGCGCAAGCGGCCAAGAACTCGGCCGCGCACGCCGCGCAGTCGGCCGCGTTGGCGTCGCAGTACGCGGCGCAGGCCCGTGCGTCGGCGGCGCAGGCGCTGGCCGACGCGATCGCCGCGGGCAAGTCCGCCGCCGAGGCCGCGCAGGCCGCCGCGGCCGCGCAGAACGCTGCGGTCGAGAAGCAGCGGGAAGAAACGACCCGCCAGGCTGTCACCGACATGCGCGACCAGGTGCAGAAACTGCGTGACCAGGCCGCGGCAGGCGCCCAGGACCGGCCCGAGCTGGCCGCGCTGAGGGATGCGGCCGATCAGTTGCTCGCGCTGATCGACGCGATGGCCCGGGGCACGCTCGACTTCGTGCGTGACCACGCCGGGGATCTGCTGGCGCTGCTCGCGCACCTGCTGGAGATCGGTGGCGGGATCGGGCTGACGCTGGCCGGGGTGTCCGCGGTCAGCAGCGGCGCGGCCACGTGCGGCGAGGAGATCGCCGGCGGCACCGCGGCGGGCGCGCTCGTCGGGCTGCCCGAGGGCGGTGTCGGGGCCATCCCCGGCGCGGCCATCGGTTTCCTGGGCGGGGTGATCGCCTGCGCGTTCACCGGCGGTCCCCAGATCGCCGGCGGCATCGCCGGGATCGTCGGCGGGCTCGCGATGGCGATGGACGGCATCCAGGGCGCGGCCGACGACATCGGGAAGATGGTCCAGAACAAGGGGCCGCTGGAGGGGTCGAAGGACGTCCAGGTCTACGACCCGGCGGTGCCGAACAACGGACGGATGATCACCGACATCGATCACATCGAAGGCGGCGTGCTCTGGGAGGAGAAGTCCGCGGCGTGGGCGACCGACGTGCCGAAGTGGATCGACAAGCAGGTGACCGGCAAGTTCGAGTCGTACCTGGAGGCGCGCTCGGTCAGCCCGGAGCTCTCGCGGTACCGTGACGCTCCGATCGGCTTGCGGATGACCACGCCCGGCGTCGAACCGGAGCTGCGCGAGGCGATCGAAGCCGCGGTGAGCCAGTTCCGATCGGCGCACCCGGACGTGACCGTCTACTTGGAGTTCTCGTAGTGAGCTATGTGTTCGACGTCGACGGCGAGGTCGTCTGGAGCCCGGCGCTGCGGATCGGGAAGCTGTTCGTCAGCACGGCCGAAACGCTGGCCGGCAACGCGGGGGTCGGTCTCGCCGACGCCGGTCTGACGATGATGGCGAGCGACTACTACTACGTGAACCCGGCGGCGCTGGCCGCTTTCGTGCGGTCGTCCTTGGCGGGCTCGATGGTCGTGAATCCGGTGTACGCGGAGCTGTCTCGCGGGTTCCTGGTGGTCAGCCTGGTCGTCCTCGACCGCTGTGGGGTCGACATGACCCCCGAGCAGGCGGCCCACGGGGAGCTGTTCGAAGCCAGGGACGCCTTGGCGTCGTCGATGTGACCGGCTCCGGCCCTGCCCCGCACCGGGCAGGGCCGGACCCGGTTTCCGCGCCTCGCGCACGAAGGAAGAACGATGTCAGCACCACAGCACGATCCCGAGCTCTTCGACGAGCTCATGCGTGCTGAACGACGCCGTCGGCCGGTCGGCCGCGTTGCCGTCGCAGTCGGCATGGGCGTCTTCGTGCTCGCGGGCGTGCTCATCTTCCGGGCGGTCACCCGGACCACGCCCGGCGAGCGGCTCCCCGCGGGCGAAGTGCACGGGCTCGACGTCACCGCAGGCCAGTGCTTCTGGTCACCGACCGGCTCCGGTGAGGTCGACGTGCTGCTGACGTCCTGCACCGGACGCCACACCGCGGAGGCGTTCGCCGTGCTGCCGCTCGCGGCGGGGGAGTACGCGCTCTACCAGCAGACGCTCGATCGCTGCACCGCCGTCGCGCGCCCGATTCCCGGTGCCCGCGTGCAGGTCATGACCCCGTTCCTCGAAAGCAGCAAGCAGCAGGCGGTCTGCTACTACCGCTTCGCCGCGGAGATGACCGCGCCCGTGCGGTGATCAGCTCTCCGCCGGCTTCGTCCACGCCACCTGGACCAGCCCCGTCCCGTGCCGCCGTGACACCAGCGTGCCGCGGCCCGGGGGCTGCGGGGACGGCTTCACATCGGCCAGCAGCGCGCCCTCGTCCTTCGTGCCCGACATGATCAAACCCGGTGAGCCCAGCTCCCGCAGCCGCTGCAGGACCGGCTCGAACAACGCCCGGCCCGCGCCGCCGGAGCCGCGGACGATGATCACGTGGAGGCCGATGTCTCGGGCCTGGGGGAGGAACTCCAGCAGTGGCTGCAACGGGTTCCGGCCGACCGTCGCCACCAGCTCGTAGTCGTCCACCAGCACGAACAGCTCCGGTCCCCGCCACCACGACCGGTTCCGCAGCTGCTCCGGCGTCACTGACGGACCGGGCAGGCGGTTGCGCATCGCCGTGGCGCATTCGCCGATCAGGTCCGTCAGCTTGCCCTCCGCGCCCGCGTAGCCCAGCAGGTGCGGCTCCGGGACCGCGCCCAGCAGGCCGCGGCGGTAGTCCGCGACGATGATCGCCGCTTCCTCCGGGGTGTACGCCGACGTGATGCCCGTGGCGATCGCGCGCAGCAGCGACGATTTCCCCGATTCCACGTCGCCGAACGCCACGAAGTGCGGGTCCGCCGCGAAGTCCAGGTGCACCGGGCGCAACGTCGACTCCGCGATGCCCAGCGTCACCTGACGCGAAGGGGCCGCGGGCAGCGTGTCCAGCGGGACCTCCGGCGGCAGCAGCCGGACCTGCGGTGCGCGCGGGCCCTTCCAGGCGTCGGAAACCCGGCGCGTGAGGTCGACGCCGCCCGAGCCGATCGTCTCCGGGCGCTGGTCCGCGTCGATGCGGGGGAGCGCCGCCAGGAAGTGCAGCTTCTCCGCCGTGATGCCGCGGCCCGGGCGGTCAGCCGGGACGTTGACCGCGACCTTGCGGTCGATCGACGAATCCATCGGGTCGCCGAGGCGCAGCTCGAACCGCGTGCCGATCGCGTCGCGCAGCTGGGCGCGGACGCCGATCCACTGGTTGAGCGAGACGATCACGTGGATGCCGAAGCCGAGGCCGCGCGCGGCCAGGCCGGTGATCTGCTCCTCCAGCTGCTCGTACTCCTGGCGGATCGTGGTCCAGTTGTCCACGAACAGGAACACGTCGCCGAACTCGCGCCCGTCGGTGCTCTCGGTGAACTCCGCGCGCCGCTGCCGGAACGTCGTGATCGACTCGATCCCGTTGGCGGCGAAGAACTCCTCGCGCTGCTCCAGCAACGTCGTCAGCTCGGCGACGACCCGGCGGCAGCGCTGCGCGTCGCGGCGGGTCGCGTAGCCCGACGTGTGCGGCAGGCCGGCGATCGGGGCGAGCGCGCCACCACCCATGTCGAGGATGAAGAACTGGACCTCGGCGGGGGTGTGGGTCAGCGCCAGCATCCCCGCGATGTCCTTCATCAGCGTCGACTTGCCGGTCTGCGGGGCGCCGACGATCAGCGCGTGCCCGCCCGCGCCGGAGAAGTCGGCCCACAGCATGTCGCGGCGCTGCTCGAACGGCTTGTCCACCAGCGCGACCGGGATCGTCAGCTTCCCGTTGCCACCCCAGCCGAGCGGGCACAGGCCGCGCGCGGCGTCTTCGCCCAGCGGCGGCAGCAGCTGGTCCAGCGTCGGCGGTTCGTTCAGCGGCGGCAGCCAGATCTGGTGCGCGGACGGCCCGCGGCCCTCCAGCCGCGAGAGCATCGCGTGGATGATCGTCTCGCCGGTACCGTCCGGCGCGGCGGCGTCTTCGACCTCGGTGGTCACCGGGATCTCCACCGGGGCCAGGGAAAACGGCAGCACGCCGAGTTCCTGACCGTCTTCGCGCACGACGGTGCTGCGCGGCGGCAGCTCGCCGGAGACGTAGGCGGCCTTGAGCCGGATCAGCGTGTCGGTGTCGGCCTTCAGGTACGCCGACCCCGGCACCGGCGGCAGGTGGTAGGCGTCGGCGACCCCCAGCACGGCGCGGCTTTCGGCGGCGGAGAACGTCCGCAGCCCGACGCGGTACGACAGGTGCGAGTCCAGCCCGCGCAGGCGGCCCTCCTCCAGCCGCTGCGACGCCAGCAGGAGGTGGATGCCGAGCGACCGCCCGAGCCGGCCGATCGCGACGAACAGGTCGATGAACTCCGGCCGGGCGGAGAGCAGCTCGCTGAACTCGTCGATGATGACCAGCAGCGACGGCAGCGGGTCCAGCGGCACGCCGTCCGCGCGCGCTTTCTCGTAGTCCCGCACGGACGCGTAGTTCCCGGCCGCGTGCAGCAGTTCCTGGCGCCGCAGCAGTTCGCCGTTCAGCGCGTCGGCCATGCGGTCGACGAGCGCGAGGTCGTCGGACAGGTTCGTGATGACGGCGCAGGTGTGCGGGAGGTCGGTCATCCCGGCGAAGGTCGCGCCGCCCTTGAAGTCGATCAGCGCGAGGTTCAGCGTTTCCGACGAGTGCATCACGGCCAGCGCCGTCACCAGCGTCCGCAGCAGCTCGCTCTTGCCGGACCCGGTCGCGCCGATGACCAGGCCGTGCGGGCCCATCCCGCCCTCGGCCGACTCCTTGAGGTCCAGCTCCACCGGCCGCCCGTCCGGGTTGACGCCGAGCGGGATCCGCAGCCGGTCGCGGGCCGCGCGCGGCGCCCACGTCACGGCGGTGTCGGTGTCGCGCGGGTCGCCGATGCCGAGCAGGCCGGACAGCCCGAACGTCGCCGACATCGGCTTCTCGCCGACGACGGCGGCCGGGGTGTGCAGCGGCGTCAGCATCCGCGCCAGCGCTTCGGCGGCGCCGCGGTCGAGGACGTCCGGCTGCCCGAGGAAGCCGAGCCGCTGCTCGGTGGCGTCGCCGACGACCATGCCGAGGGAGTCGGGCGCGGTGTGCAGGCTCAGCAGCCGCTCGGTCGAGTACGTCCGCGGGTGCTCCTGCCCGACTTCGAGCACGGTGACGCCGAGCCGGCCGTCCTCGCCGATCAGGCGCGGTTCGCCGTGGGCGTTGCCGCCGTCGACGACGACGATCAGGTGCGGCAGGTCGAGCTGGCTCGCCGCGCGCCTGCTGAACGCGGGCCGCTCGCCGAGGTCCGCGCCGAGCAGCTCGGCCAGCCCCGCCGCCGAGTCCGCGGCCAGCCGCCGGGAGCCGACGGCGTCGGTCGCGCCGGCCGCCGTCGCGTGGGGCAGCCACTTCGCCCACTCCCAGTCGTGCTGCCGGTCCGGGGACACGCAGATCGCGACCCGCAGGTCTCCGGGGGAGTGGAAGGTGACGAGCTGGCACAGCAGCGCCCGGGTCAGGCCCAGCACGTCCGGGCGCCGCCCGGCGAGGGTCACCGCGGCGAACGACCGCAGCGACAGCGCCACCGGCAGGCCGTCCACCGTCGAGTAGGTGCGGATGAAGTGCTTGAGGCTGGTGGAGCAGACCGGGTCCAGGTCCTCCAGCGGCACGGTCTGCGGGGCCTTCAACGGCGTCGCCAGCCGCTGCGGCCCGGTGCCCGCGCGCACCTGCGCGAACTGGGACTCGGCGCGCCGCCGGTCCCACAGCTTCCCGGATTCGACGTAGGCCCACAGGTCGGCCGGGTCGGGCTGGACGGCGATCATGGCCGCGCGCTGCCCGTCGGCGATGTCGCGGACCTGGGCACGCAGCCCGGAGAGGTACCGCTGGTAGTCGCGGCGCTCGTCGTTGATCTGCGCTTTCTTCGCCATCCCGCCGCGCCCGAGCGACATCACGACCATGCCGCCCATGGCGCAGATGAACAGCGCGCCGAAGATGTAGGTCATCACGCCGCCGTCGCGTCCGATGTAGACGAACGACATCGCGCCCATGCCGAGCATCATCGGCAGGAACATCATCAGCTGGACCATCCCGCCGGACGAGCTCTTCGGGAGCATCGGCGGCGACTGCAGCACGATCTCGGAAGGACGCTCGGGGGAGAGACTCATACGGCAATGCTCCAGCGGATCGGGATGGCTCTGACCGGTATTTTGGCCACTTACCGCCACGCCGCGGTGGGTACTTTTGCCGTCCGCCCGCTTCCGGGGACGAACTTACGCTCAGCCGGACAAGCCACCCGGAAGGAGACCCATGGCCGGCGAGTACCGGGCTGAGCCCGAGGCGATGCGGTCCGCCGTGGGCAACGTCGGGGGGATCCTCGCCCACGGCATCAACGCCGTGGCCGACCTGGAACGCCTGGTCGTGCCGCCGATGTCGTTCGCGACCTTCGGCAGCGCGGTGGCCGCGGCGAACGCCGCGCTGCACTCCAGCCAGATCACCGCCGTGCGCACCCTCCTGCAGTTGCTGCAGCAGATCAACGGGCTGGTCAAGGCCAGTGCCGACGCCTACCAGGCGGCCGACGAAGCCGCCGCCGCGGGCTACGGCGGCGGGCACGACGGGACCACCACGCCGTCGTCGTCGATCTGGGGGAACTCGCACGCTTCCGAGCTCGCCACCCTCGCCATCAACGACAGCGCGGGCGCCCACGGCGAGCCGTCGTCGGTCGGGAACGTGCTGCGCTACCTGGGGGACGCGCGGCTCGGCGGGCTCGGGGACCACCCGATCACCGACACCCGCTTCCACGGCGTCGCCGACTTCAACGACTGGCTCGCCGGCGACGCCGACAACCAGGCGCGGGTCGGGCTGATCGAGGTGTACGCGGGTACCGCCCGCACCTTCTCCGACGTTCCCGGCGGCGTGCACAGCGGGGACGTCGTGGTGGTCGAGCCGCTGCTGTTCTCCGACCGCCAGCCGGTCATCGGCGTCGCCGGCGACGGCGGCCGCCTGTACAACCACGGGCTCCTCGACGCCCGGATCAGCGGGCTGGCGAGGGTCAGCGTGTACCGGCCCGCCTCCGTCGTCTGATCCTCCGCACCCCGAGACTTTGTGAGGTCCGATGCTGACTTTCCCGAACTCCAGCGCGATGGACGCGACCGCGTCGTCGGGCGGGCCGATCACGATCCTGCCGCAGATCGTCACCGGGCAGCCGGAGCAGATCGCCAAGCACGTGCTCGACCTGATCAAGAAGGCCGAGCAGTTCCTCAGCATGTACAACGAGCTGACCAAGGCCGCCGACCAGCTCGGCAAGATCTGGTCGGGTGCGGCGAGCGAGTCGGCGCTGAAGAAGATCTCCGACTCCTTGAAGCAGCTCGAAACGATCATCAACGTCGTGCAGAAGGGCGCCGAGCTGCTCGGCATCTCCGGCACGCTGGTCAAGACCGCGCAGCAGGCCTACCGCTCGGTGGTCGCCGCGGTGAACCCGACGGTCGCCTCGCTGATGTCGAACCCGTGGACGTACGGCGCGGCGGTCGCTTTGTCGACCGCGACGAGCGCGTCGCTGCGGGCGTTCATCACCTCGATCGGCGCGCTGCTCAAGGCGCTCGGCGCGGGTGACCTCGCCCAGCAGATCACCACGCTCGCGCAGGTCATCGGCGAGATCGAGAAGCTCTTCCACCACGACTCGGGCAGCTCCGGCGCGACGACGCCGTCGATCGGGACCACCCCGGTCACGGCGCCTCAGGCCCCGGCGCCGGTGGCAAGCTCGGCCGGGCAGCAGGCGGTGGCGGGCGGGAGCGGCGGGGGGATCCCGCAGCAGCCTTCGTTCACCGACTACACCCCGCCCGCGCTCGCCACCGGCGGCGGTTCCACCGGCGGCTCGGCGGTGTCCGGCAACGGATCGCCGCTGAACCCGGCGAACAGCTGGATCGCCGTCGACCCGGCGCAGCACGGCGCCACCGTGCCGACGCAGCCGGCCCCGGTCCCGCAGCCCGCTCCGGTGCCGCAGCCGGTGCACGGCGCCGACGAGGTCGTCATCCACACCAACCTCACCACCGGTGAGTCCACTGTGGAGGCTCCGGGTGGCCAGGACTTCGACCTCGACATCGATCTGGACTACAACGGCAAGCACTTCAGCCAGCACGTCGGCTACGACGCGGCCGGGAACTAGCCCATGTGGTCCTCGGGGGTGGTCGACGCGTCGGGGGTGGTCAGCTCCGTGCTGTCCGGGTACCGGCGCGTGCTCGTCGAGTGCCAGAGACGCGTCACGGGTGACCCGGGGGCGCTGAGCGCCGCGTCGCAGCGGGTCGCCACGCAGGCCTCGACGGTCTCGGGCAAGGCCCGCGAAATCGGCGAGTCGGCGAAGACGCTGCACGCGGACTGGGACGGCGACGCCTACACGGCGTTCGCGACGGCGGCCGGCGAGCTCGGCCAGGAGCTCACCGACGCCGCCGCGAAGCTCGACGACCAGGCGCAGCGGCTTTCCACCGCCTCGCAGCTGGTGCAGTCGGCGAAGGCCGCGGTCGACTCGGTCCTCGCGCAGTTCGACCAGTACGCCCAGCAGCTGACCGCGCAGGCCCGCGCGGTGAACTCCGGCTCGGTCGGCGCGTTCATCCAGGCCGCCCGGCAGCTCGGCGAACAGAGCGTGCAGGCCGCCCGGCAGGTCGTCGACGAGTTCTCCGAGGCGCTCGCGGAACTCTTCCCGCCCGAAGGCACGCAGCGGCTCGAGTACAAGCTGGGCAAGAAGACCGCCGGCCCGCTCGGCTGGCTCAACGGCAGCACGCTCGACGGGCGCAAGCGGCCCCGGTCGGCGCCGTCGTGGTTCAAGAACTCGGGCTGGAAGAAGCTCACCTGGGACGGCCTCGAAGGCACCCGCGCGCCGAAGAAGGCGGACACGCCGTTCGGGCAGCCGAAGCCGGAGACCGTGAAGGACAAGCTCGGCCGCAACACCGAGATCACGTACTACAAGTTCAAGCACGAGCAGGACGGCCTCACCCCGGAGTACGACGGCAAGATCACCTCGAAGGGCTGGGACGTCGGCGCGTCCGGGCACACCGAGCTGGCCGCGCTGAAGGAAGAGGCCGAAGCCAAGGGGGACTGGGGTCCCGCCTCGGCGCACGCCAAGGGCACGGTCTTCGCCGGCGGCGAGGCGAGCGCGTCCGGCACGATCGGCGCGCACGGCGTGGGCGCGCACGCGAACGTCTTCGCCGGCGGCAAGATCGAAGGCGAAGTGGCCGCGGACGTGGCGGGCATCGGCGTCGGCGCGAACGGCACCCTGCAGTACGGCATCGGCGCCCAGCTCGACGCCCAAGCCGTCTACGACGCCGGGCACCTCAAGGTGAACTTCAAGGCGGGCGCGGCGCTCGGCTTCGGCGCCGGGGTCGGCGCGAAGATCGACATCGACCTGCCGAAGCTCGGCCACACCATCGGCGAGTACGGCGGCGCGGCCGTCGACGCGGTCGGCCACGCCGCCTCCGACGCGGCGAACGCCGTCGGATCCGCTTGGGACGACGCCGTTTCGTACGTGGGGCTGTGATGACGCTTCCCCTCGACTTCGTCATCCCGGACGGCTGGACCGCCGTCGACCCGGGCGACTCGGGTGCGGTCTTCGTCGCGGTGCACGACGCCGCCCCGGGCGAGTTCGTCCCGAACATCACCGTGAGCGTGCAGCAGCGGCCCGACGGCGCGTCGATCGACGCCATCGCCGCCGAAGCCGTCGAACGCCTCTCGCTGGCCTCGGCCGGGATCGACGTGCTGAGCCGCCGCGACGTCGGCGAACCGGCCGCGCCCGGCGTCATGCAGCTGCTTCGCCTGCGCACCGGCGAGGGCGAAGAGCTGATCCAGACCCAGGTGCACCTGACGGTCCCCGGCACCACGCCGGCGGAGCGGCTGGTGCTCGAGCTCGCCTGCACGGCCGCGCCCGCGACCGCGCGGCGGCTCTCACCCGGTTTCCAGCGGTTCGTGGGCAGCGTCCGCGTCCGCCAGCACGAAGGGAAAGCACAGTGACCGATCCGTACGCGGTGCCGGACATGGACGAGCTGCTGGCGCAGGTGCGCAAGCAGACCGAAGAGGTCCAGCGGATCCAGCGCACGGTCGAGGCGATGGAGGTCAAGGCGCACTCGCGCCAGAACGAGGTCACCGTCACCCTCCGCGGCGACGGCCGGTTCACCTCGATCGACATCGACCCCCGCGCGATCCGCGAGTACGACGCCCGCAACCTTTCGGAGATCGTCCTCGAAGCGGTGAACGCCGGGCTGGCGAAGCTCGCCGAGGCGTCCAACGCCAAGTTCGCCCCCGTCATTTCGGCCGCGAAAGAGATCTGATGACCGCTTCGATCACCGGGACGACACGACGGGTCACGGTGGTCACGCCGCGGGCCCGCGTGGACGTCGCCCTGCCGCAGCAGTCGACGTTCGCCGAGCTGGTGCCGCAGCTGGTGCGCCTGGCCGGCGCCGCCGGGCAGGCGTCGGCCGAACACCCCGGCTGGGTGCTCTCCCGCCTCGGCGGCGCGCCACTGGCCCTCGGTTTGAGCGTCGCGGCCGCCCAGATCCGGGACGGCGAAGTGCTCCACCTGACCCCGCGGGAACGCCCGCGGGGTCCGCTGCTGTTCGACGACGTCGTCGATTCGATCGCGAGCGTCGCCGACACCTCCGGCGGCTGGAACCCGTCGGTGGCGCGCCGATCCGGTCTGGTGGCCGCGGTGGTGCTGCTGCTGGCGGGCGGGCTCCTGGTGCAGTCGGCGGCGTCCGGCAGCGTCCTGGCGCCCATCGGCACCGGGCTGCTGGCGCTGGTGCTGCTGCTCGGCGGCGGCGCGCTCAGCCGCGCTTACGGCGACGCCGAGGCCGGTGCCGCGGGTGCCGTCGCGGGCGTCGGGGTCGCGTTGCTGGCCGGGATGTCGGTGCTGCCGCCGCACCCGTTGTTCTCGCTGTCGGCGGGCCCGCTGGCGGCCGGCTTCGCGGCGGTGACGGTGTACGGCGTCCTGGCGGCGGTTTCGGTGGCCGACCGCCTCCCGTGGTTCGTGGCGATCACCGGCGCGGCGGGCGTCGGCGCGGTGACGACGGGCGTCGTGCTGCTCGCCGGCGTCTCACCCGCGTCGGCCGCCGGGGTGGCCGCGGTGCTGTGCACGGCACTGGCGGCGGTGGCCCCGATGCTGTCCCTGCGCCTGGCGCGGCTGCCGCTGCCCCGGGTCCCGGACGACATGGAGGCGTTCCGCGCGGACGAACAGCCGTCGCTCGGCACGGAGATGATCGGCCGGACGTCCCACGCCCAAGCCGTGCTGACGGGACTGCTCGTGGCGCTCGGGCTGGTGGTGCTGGCTTCTTCGATCGTGCTCTCTTCGGGCGGGCCGTGGGAAGCCGGGCTGGCCGCGGTGCTGGGCGTGGCGTGGATCCTGCGGTCGCGGTCGTACGCCGGCCGGGCCCAGCGCCTGGTGCTCGTCGGCTTCGGCATCGTCAGCCTGGTGTGCGCCGGGGCGTGGCTGGTGGCTTCGGGCGACCGGACGGTCCTCTTCGCGGCGGGCTGCGCGGTCGTCCTGGCGGCGGTGGTTTGCCTCGCGTACGCGACGCGGGTGGCGCGCGGGCTGCGTTCGCCGTACTGGTCGAGGCTGCTGGACGTGTCCGAGTTCCTGGTGCTGCTGTCCCTGGTCCCGTTCGTGGCCATGATCGCCGGCGTCTACGAGGCCGTCCGCGGCTGAGGACGAAACGGTTTGCTCTTCGGTTCCCCGCGGTGCAGAGTTGCGCCGGTGATTTCCGATGAGCAGAAGGTGTGGCGGCGGCTTGCCGACGCGAAGGTCAGTCGCCGCATCGACTCCTTGACGGTGACCGGATCGCCGATATTCGCTGATCAGGAGATCGAATTCGGTGCGTTCACGGTCCTCTGCGGAATGCACGGAACGGGCAAATCCTTCCTGCTCAGGTTGCTGGAACAGATGACCTGTAACTACCGGTCGAGTGATGACTCTCCGCCCGTCGTCACCGAGCAACCCGGCAGATTTGTTATCCGTGCCACGTCGGACGGCGTGGCGATCGTGAGAACAGCTTCGTTCACGGAGGAATTCGGCACGAGGTGGGATCCTCAAGTCGGGATCGCCCCGTTCGCCCACATCCTGCGACCGGAGTCCATGTTGCGAATGCAAAATACCTGGATCCGGTCTGGCGATGTGATTCGTCACCGCGAGGATATCTACGCCTTCGAATCGGTTGAAATGAAGGAGACGACGAGGGATCGTGAGGGGCTCGATCGCATCCTTGGTCTGGGCTACACCGACCGTCGAATGTGGGATGTGACTTGGTACGATCGGTTGCCGATACCATCGGGGGAGTTGCGGTCGGGCCCTGGTTATGCGGAGCACACGTTTGTTGTCGAGGCTTCGCGTGGAGGCCGCACTGTACAAAACAAGACGATGAGCTACGCCGAGTTGTGGGTGCACAATTGCCTGTGGGCGTTTCGTTCGCCGTGTCCTGACGACGTCTTGCTCATCGACGAGCCGGAACGTGGCCTGGCTGCGCGCGGACAGGGGCCCTTGGTTGCCGAATTGGCTCGGTTGGCGCTCGCCCATGACGTGCAGGCCGTCCTGGCCACCAACTCGCGCGATATCCTCGCCAGAGTCCCACCGCAGCTGATTCGCGTCCTGACGCCGACGGCCTCCGGCGTCCGCGTGGTGAAGCCCGAGCGTGACGACCAGGTTGCGCTCTACCGAAACGAACGCCCTGAGTTGCGCGGCCTCGTGTTCGTGGAAGACGACGAAGCTGCGGGCTTTCTCCACGCCCTGTTGGCGGTTCTCGCGCCTGGTCTCATCGCCACGAGCGAGATCGTGGCCGCTGGAGGTGCGACCGCCGCAGCGCGGATCGTGAGAGACCTGTCCAAGATCAGGCGAGTGGGTACTGCCGCGGTGCTGGATGCCGACCAGCGAGGGGAAATGACTTCGCCGGATGGCCGGATCCTGTACCTGCCCGGTTCGGCGGGGCCGGAGTCCGAGCTGCTGTCCGCTTGTGTCGATCGAGTCGATGAATTGAGTACTTCGATAGGAAAGAGCCGGGTAGAAGTGGAGATGGTATTCGATCAGATCCGCTTCTTGCCGCACAACAAGTGGATTCCGTTCGCGGCGGACAGCTTGGCGGTACCCCAAGACGTTCTCCGTCGAGCGATGCTGCGCGGCTGGCTGGCGGATCCCGTGAGGCGGGCTGCGGCAGACGACTTCGTGGTCCGCCTCCATACGGTTCTGCTGGGCGAGCGCTGAGCTGCTTCTAGCTGTCCAGCGCGAGGGGAAGGGTCTGGCGGACCCCGGCGCCGTGCCGCCCGTGCAGGGGGACCGCCGCGGGGGGCGTGGGGACCGGGGCACCCGGCCGCGCGCCCACCCGGATCGTCACTTCCGCCTTCTCCTTGCCGCCGGCCGTCCGCGTCAGCGTGAACGACGTCGCCGTGAACGCCGCGCCCGGGACCGCCAGGTCCAGCGCCCGCGAAGACCTCGGCGCGAAGCACATCTGCGGGGCGCCACCGCCCCAGGTCCACGACCGCCAGCCCTCGGGCGAACCGGTCGCCGGACCCTGGACTCCCAGCGCCACCCGGAGTTCCTTGGCCAGCTCGCCGGCCTCCAGCACGGTGCTCTGGTAGCCCGCCTCGGCCAGCGCCCCCATCAGGCTCAGCGCCGCCGACGCCGTGCTGCGCAGGGCCCCGAGGTCGCCGCCGCCGCGGGCCAGTGCCGCGATCGGGGCCAGGTCCGGCCGGTAGCGCACCGCGAGCCAGCGCACGCGCAGCACCTGGTCGCCGCGCGGGATGGCCCACGTCAGCAGCTGAGCCGACGCCAGCGGGACGTCGGTCCGCCGGTACGCCTCGCGCAGGATGTCGGCCAGCGGCCCCGGCGCGCCCACACCCGGCGTCAGCCGCACCAGCGCGCTCCAGCCGCCGTCGACCTCCGCGACGCCGAAGCGGTTGCCCGCGCGGTCGACGTGCTGGCGGACCTTCACCGGCCCGGCCACCGACAGCAGCGGGTCCGGGCTGTCGCGGCGGGTGTCGTGCCGCCGGAGCCGGAACGCCGTCCACGTCAGCGCCCAGCCCGCGAGGTGCCGTCCCGCGAACCGCACCGACGTCAGCAGCACGACGAGCCCGGCGACGGCGCTCACGGTGATCCGCACCGGCTGCTCGACGCCGTCGACCAGCCAGGCGAGCAGGACGGCGATCGCGGCGAGTTCCCACAGCGCGGCTTGCAGCGGCCGGATCGGCAGCAGCCAGGGCAGCGCCGCGGACGCGGGCCGGGACGGTGCCGGGCGGACGGCGCCGGCGGTTTCGACGGACACGGGCTCCCCTTTCCCCGGGACCTGCGACGCTACTGCCTCCCCAGATGTCGCGTGGGCGTAAAAATTACCCTCGCCGCCCCGCCGGAGGGTGCTTAGCATCGAGTGCTCGGAGGGACGACGCACACCGGGGGCACAGCAGCGTGTGGACGCAGCGGGACCAGATCCAGGCGTACCAGTTCCTCCGCCGCAGGCTCGTTTCCGCGCTCGTCGCCGCGGACGCCAACCACCCCGTCTCGCCCAGCCGCCGGCTCGTGCTCGCCACCGTGCTGGGGCTCGTGGCCGCGCTGCTCGTCACCGCCGTCTTCGGGATCATCGGCTTGCTGAACCCCTCGGGCGGCAAGGACTGGCTCGAGGGCGGCAAGGTGATCGTCGAGGAGGGCACCGGCGCGCGGTTCGTCCTCGGTGCCGACGGCGTGCTGCACCCGGTGCTCAACTACGCGTCCGCGCGGCTGCTGGCCGGCGGCACCGGCGAGGCGACCGTGAGCGTGTCGCCGGAGAACCTCGGCAAGGCGGGCCGCGGCACCCAGATCGGCATCCCGGGCGCCCCCGACTCGCTGCCCGTGGCCGGCGCGCTCGTCAGCGCCGCGTGGACGAGCTGCAGCCGCACCAGCTCCGACGCGCCCGCGTCGGAAGAACCGCGCACCGCCGTCCTGCTCGCCCCGCCCGCGTCCGGCGTCGAGCTGCCGCGCGACCAGGGCGTGATCGTCCGGCTGCCGCAGGGTGACCGCTTCCTCCTCGCCGGCGGGCGGCGCTACAAGCTCAGCGACGAGGCCGCGACCGCGCTGCAGTTCGACAACTACCCGACGATCGCGGTGTCCTCGCGGTGGATCGACACCGTCCAGGCCGGACGCGACCTCGCCGCGCTGCCGGTCGACGGCGCCGGCGACCGGGGTCCGGCGGTGGGCGGCCGCGACACCCGCGTCGGGGAGGTCCTCGCCGTCGTCGACGCGATGGCCGCGCCCGGCGCCGCGACTTCGTACTACCTCGTCCGCCGCGACGGTCTCGAACCGGTCGGGCAGACCGAAGCGAGCCTCCTGGTGACGACGGGAGCCAACGCCGCGGCCTATTCCGGGCCGCCCGCGCCGGTGGAGGTCCGCGCGGCCGACGTCGCCGCGGTCGCCAAGGTCGCCGCGCCCCGCACCGGCGGCGCCGACCCGGCGGCCTACCCCGACCGCATCCCCGGCAAGGCGCCGATCACCGGCGGTTCGGTCGCCTTGTGCGTTCAGGGCAACCGGTTGCTCGTTTCGGCCGAATTCCCGCTTTCCCCTGGTGCCAAGGCAATCCAGGTCGCCACGCGAACCGAAGCAAGGGTGGCGGACGAGGTGTTCGTCCCCCCGTCGGGGGGAGCCGTCGTCGTCGAAGCCGGCTCGGCCACCACGTACTTGGTGACCGACACGGGCCGGAAGTACCCGGTGGTGAGCGCGCAGGCGCTGTCCTCGCTCGGTTACGGAGGAGTGGCCAAGTCACCGGTCGCAGGTAGTTTGCTGGCATTGGTGCCGACGGGCCCCGCGCTGGACCCGGCCACGGCCGGGCGGCCGGCTCCGTCGGGTGGAACGGGGTGAAAGTCGTGCAGATGACAGAAGAGCGTTCGGCCGGCGAAGTGGACCAGGGGCGGGTCCGCGTCGCGGTCATCGAAGACCATCCGCTGTACCGCGTGTCCGTCGAGCGCGTACTGGCCGAGGCCGACTTCGTCGAGCTCGGCGCGGTGGTCGATTCGGTGGCGCGGTTCCACGTCCACCGGCAGCCGCCGGGCAGTGTGGTCCTGCTGGACCTCGGGCTCCCGGGCGTGGCGGGCGCCGCGGCGGTGCTGGAGGTCTGCGAGCTCGGGCACCACGTGCTCGTGGTTTCCGCGCAGGCGGAGCCGGAAGTGGTGCTCGGCGCGATCGCGGCGGGGGCGCGCGGCTTCCTTTCGAAGGACGTCGACGCCGACGAGCTGCTGATCGCGATCAAGACGGTCGCCGGTGGCGGCGCGTACGTCTCGGCGGTGGTCGCCGGGATGATCATGAAGGACAACGCGGACCGCCCGGCCGTTTCGGCGGACGTCGAGCTGTCGCCGCGCGAGGAGCAGGTGCTGCGGCTGGTGGCGGCGGGGGAGCGGGACGTCGACATCGCGCTGATCCTCGGCATCGGCGTCCGGACCGTGCGGGGCTACCTCGACCGGATCCGCGACAAGACGGGCGAACGGCGGCGGCCGGGCCTGGTCAAGGAAGCCATCCGGCGCGGCTTGATCGGCGACGCGGGCCCCCGGCGCGGCGGCCGCAAATGAGCGAGCCGGAGGAAGCACCGGCCCCGCCCCCGCGGCGGATCAAGGTCGGCGTGATCGAGGACCACCCGCTCTACCGGTACGCGCTGACCCGCGTGCTCACCGAGGCGCCGGACATCGAGCTCGGCGCGGTCGCCGATTCGGTGGCCCGGTTCGCGGTCCAGGACCAGCCGGCGGGCAGCGTCGTCGTCCTCGACCTCAAGCTGCGCGGGGTCCAGGACGCGGCCGCGGTCCTGGAAGTGGGGCAGATGGGGCACAAGGTGCTGGTGGTGTCCGCGCACGCGGAACAGCCGGAGGTGCTCGGCGCGATGCAGGCGGGCGCGAAGGGCTTCCTGTCCAAGGACGTCGACGGCGACGAGCTGCTGCGCGCGATCCGCACCATCGCCGACGACAACGCGTACGTGTCGCCGACGCTGGCGGGGATGATCATCCAGGACAGCGAAGAGCGGCACGCGGGGCCGAAGATCGTGCTGTCCGAACGGGAAAAGCAGGTGCTCCGGCTGGTGGCGGCCGGGGAGCGGGACGTCGATGTCGCCGAGATCCTCAACATCAGCGTCCGGACGGTCCGGTCCTACCTGGACCGCATCCGCGACAAGACCGGCGAACGGCGACGCGCGGGCTTCGTCCGGGTCGCCATCCGCGAAGGCCTGCTCCGCTAGCGTCACTTTCGTAGGGAAAGTGCCGCGTGCGGGGATGGAACTTTCCCTATGAAAGTGCCGCTTTGCGGTTCAAAGGCGGCGGTTGGCCAGGGCTCCCGTGGCGGTGCGGGCCTTGGCCGACACGGCCGGATCGACGTCCACCAGCAGCGTCTCGGGCGCGGCGCCGGCTTGGGCGGCGACCCGGCCGAAACCGTCCGCGACCAGCGAGTACCCGATCCCCGTCGGCGCCTTCGGGTTGACCGTGAGGCCCGTCGCCACGGGGTCGGCCTGGCCGCAGGCCAGCACCCAGCAGCCCGAATCCAGGGCCCGCGCCCGCACCAGGACCTCCCACTGCTCGCGCTTGCCCTCTCCCGCGCCCCACGACGCCGGCAGCAGCACGACGTCGGCGCCGTCGTCGGCCAGCGCGCGGAACAGCTCCGGGAAGCGCACGTCGTAGCAGGTGGCGACGCCGTAGACGACGCCGTCCAGCTCGAAGGTGGCCGGCGCCGACCCCGGGGCGACCGTGTCGGACTCGGCGAACCCGAACGCGTCGTAGAGGTGCACCTTGTCGTAGCCGCGGTGGTGCCCGCCGCCGGTGATCAGCAGCGTGTTGCGGACGCGGCCCTCGTCCGCCGGGGTGAACATCCCGGCGACGACCACGACGCCGTACTCGGCGGCGACGGCGGCCACCGCCGAGGCCCACGGCCCGTCCAGCGGCTCGGCGACCGGCTCCAGCGGACGGCCGAAGCGCGCCATCGTCGCTTCGGGGAACACGACGATCCGCGCGCCGCCCGCCACCGCGGCCTCCACTCCGGAGCGAACGAGCTTCAGGTTCGCCTCCGGGTCGTCACCCGAGTTGACCTGGCACAACGCGATTCGCGCCACCGCTGCCTCCTGCATGCTGGGATCCGCCGTCACCGGGGAGTATCGCCGACGAGTGCTCCAGTGTGACCTCGTACCCTGGAGGGCATGCTGAACCGCACCGACCTGCGTGGGCAGGTCCCGACCGCCGCCGAACTGCGCGCCACGCTGCCCCGCGCCGAATACGACGTGGACGCGGCGCTGCACCACGTGCGCCCGGTGGTCGAGGCGGTCCGTGACCGCGGTGTCGAAGCCGTCCTCGAGTACACCGAGCGGTTCGACGGGGTCCGCCCCGCGTCCGTGCGCGTACCGCGCGCTTCGCTGACGCAGGCGCTCGAGCAGCTGGACCCGGCCGTGCGCGCCGCGCTCGAGGAGTCGATCACCCGCGCCCGCAAGGTGCACGCCGAGCAGCGCCGGACCGACGTCACGACGACCGTCGTCGACGGCGGCACGGTCACCGAGAAGTGGGTGCCGGTCGAGCGTGTCGGGCTGTACGCCCCGGGCGGACTGGCCGTGTACCCGTCGACCGTGGTGATGAACGTCGTCCCGGCGCAGATCGCCGGCGTCGGCTCCCTGGTCGTCTGCTCGCCGCCGCAGGCCGCGTTCGGCGGGCTGCCGCACCCGACCATCCTCGCCGCGGCCGAGCTGCTCGGCGTCGACGAGGTGTGGGCCGCGGGCGGCGCGCAGGCCGTCGCGCTGCTGGCGTACGGCGGCACGGACACCGACGGCGCCGAGCTCGCGCCGGTCGACATCGTCACCGGCCCGGGCAACATCTACCTGACCGCGGCGAAGCGGCTGCTGCGCGGCGTCATCGGGATCGACGCCGAGGCCGGGCCGACCGAGATCGCCATCCTCGCCGACGAGACGGCGGACCCGGTGCACGTCGCCGCCGACCTGGTCAGCCAGGCCGAGCACGACCCCCTCGCGGCGAGCGTCCTGGTGACGACGTCGGCCGAGCTGGCGGACGCGGTCGACAAGGACCTGGCCTGCCGCGTCGCGGCGACGAAGCACAGCGAGCGGGTCGCCGAAGCGCTGGGCGGCAAGCAGTCCGGCGTCATCCTGGTGTCCACTGTGGACGACGGACTGCGCGTGGTCGACGCCTACGCCGCCGAGCACCTGGAGATCCAGACGGCGGACGCGCGCGAGGTCGCGGCCCGGGTCCGCAACGCGGGCGCGATCTTCGTCGGCGCGTACGCCCCGGTGTCGCTCGGCGACTACTGCGCCGGATCCAACCACGTGCTGCCCACCGGCGGGTTCGCCCGCCACTCCTCGGGCCTGTCGGTGCAGAGCTTCCTCAAGGGCATCCACGTCGTGGACTACTCCGAGGACGCGCTGCGCGAGATCGCCGGCCGCGTCGTCGCGCTGGCGAACGCCGAGGACCTGCCCGCGCACGGCGAGGCCGTCGCGGCGCGCTTCGGAGGTTCGGTCCGATGACGATCGGCGAAGAGGTCACCCTGGACGCGCTGCCGCTGCGCGAAGACCTGCGCGGCAAGTCCCCGTACGGCGCGCCGCAGCTGGACGTCCCGGTCCGGCTCAACACCAACGAAAACCCGTACCCGCCGCCGCCCGAGCTGGTGGCGGATGTCGCGGAGGCCGTCCGCGCGGAGGCCGCCGAGCTGCACCGCTACCCGGACCGCGACGCGGTGGCGCTGCGCCAGGACCTGGCCGACTACCTCACCGTGTCGACGCGGGTCGTGCTGTCGGAGGCGAACGTCTGGGCCGCCAACGGGTCCAACGAGGTGCTGCAGCAGATCCTGCAGGCCTTCGGCGGCCCCGGGCGCAGCGCGCTCGGCTTCGAACCGTCGTACTCGATGCACCCGATCATCGCGTCGGGCACCCGCACGGAGTGGATCCCGGCGCCGCGCCGCGCGGACTTCACTTTGGACACCGCCGCGGCGGCTTCGCTGATCGCGGAGAAGCGGCCGGACATCGTGTTCGTCACCAGCCCGAACAACCCGACCGGCGGCTCGATCCCGCTTGCTGAGCTGCGGGCGATCCTCGACGCGGCCACCGGGATCGTCGTGGTCGACGAGGCGTACGCGGAGTTTTCGTCGCAGCCGAGCGCGGTGGAGCTGCTGGCCGACTATCCGGCGTCGTTGATCGTCTCGCGCACGATGAGCAAGGCGTTCGCCTTCGCCGGCGGCCGGCTGGGCTACCTGGCGGCGGCCCCGGCGGTCGTCGACGCCCTGCAGCTGGTGCGGCTCCCGTACCACCTTTCGCGGCTCACGCAGGCGGCTGCGCGGGCGGCGCTGCGGCACGCCGACGCCACTTTGGACAGCGTGCACAAGCTGGCGGCCGAACGCGACCGCGTCGTGGAAGCGTTGGCGGGACTGGGTTACGACCCGGTCCCGAGCGACTCGAACTTCGTCCTCTTCGGACGGTTCAGCTCGCCTTCGGCCGCGTGGCAGTCCTATTTGGACCGGGGCGTGCTGATCCGCGACCCCGGTATCGAAGGGCACCTGCGCGTCAGCATCGGCACCCCGGAAGAGAACGACGCCTTCCTCGAGGCGAGTAAGGAAGTTTCCCGATGACGCGCATCGGCAAGGTCGAGCGGACCACCAAGGAGTCCTCGATCTTCGTCCAGCTGGACCTCGACGGCACGGGCGAGGTCGACATCTCGACCGGCGTCCCGTTCTACGACCACATGCTGACGGCGTTCGGCGTCCACGGCTCCCTCGACCTCAAGGTCGAAGCGACCGGTGACGTCCACATCGACGCCCACCACACGGTCGAGGACACGGCGATCGTCCTCGGCCAGGCGATCCGCCAGGCCCTGGGCGACAAGAGCGGCATCCGCCGCTTCGGCGACGCGTGGATCCCGATGGACGAAACCCTGGCCCACGCGGCGATCGACGTGTCGGGGCGCCCGTACTGCGTGCACGTGGGTGAGCCGGAGCAGTTCAACACCTTCACGATCGGCAACAACTACCCGTTCGTCCTGACGCGCCACGTCTTCGACTCGCTGGCGTTCCACGCGCAGATCGCCCTGCACGTGCGGGTCATCCACGGCCGCGACCCCCACCACATCGCGGAGGCGGAGTACAAGGCGGTGGCCCGAGCCCTGCGAACGGCCACGGAGCCGGACCCGCGCGCGGGCGGCATCCCGTCGACGAAGGGCGTCCTGTGAGCAACAGCGTCATCGGCGTCCTGCTGCTCGCCCTCGGCGGCTTCCTGGTGGGCGGCGTCTACTCGACGTGGAAGACGGCCAAGTTCATCGCCGTGGTGCTGGGCATCGCGGCCTTGCTGGCCGTCGGCGGCGCGATCTTCTGGCTGTCCAGCTAGGACCTCGGAACAGGCCCCCGCCCTCCCTGGGGGGCGTGCCCTTGTCCAGTCTATCGGCAGCGGCCGACAAAACCCGCGGCCGGAGGCCGGTTGTCCACAACCCCGCGGGGTTGTGGACAACCGGATTCAGCGGCTCGCGCCGACCAGTTCGCGCTCTTCGGGCTCGTCCAGGTGCTTCGTGAGCTTCTCGCCCTCGACGTCGACGTCCGGCAGGATGCGGTCGAGCCACTTCGGCAGCCACCACGCGCCGCGGCCGAGCAGCGACATCACCGCCGGGACCAGGGTCATGCGGACCACGAACGCGTCCACCAGCACGCCGAACGCCAGCGCGAAGCCGATCGACTGGATCAGCGACGATTCCGCCAGGATGAAGCCGGCGAACACGCTGATCATGATCAGCGCCGCCGCGACGACCACCCGCGCGCCGTGCCGGAAGCCGGTCACCATGGCCTCCTGCGGTTCCGCGCCGTGGACGTGCTCCTCGCGCATCCGCGTCACCAGGAACACCTGGTAGTCCATCGCGAGCCCGAACAGGACACCGATCAGCAGGATCGGCAGCATGCTCATGATCGGGCCGGTCGACGCGACGCCGAGCAGGTCGGTCAGCCAGCCCCACTGGAACACCGCGACCACCGCGCCGAACGTCGCCGCGACCGAGCCGAGGAAGCCGATCGTCGCCTTCAGCGGCACCACGACCGAGCGGAACACCAGCATCAGCAGCACGAACGCCAGCCCGACGATCAGCGCCAGGTAGGGGAGCATCGCGTCCGACAGCTTCTCCGAGACGTCGATGTTCGCTGCGGTCTGGCCGGTGACGGCGAGCTTCGCGCCGGTCGCGTTCTCCAGGACACCCGACTCGGCGCGGATCGCCGCCACCAGGTCCTCGGTCTGCGTGCTGCTCGGGCCGCTCTTCGGGATCACCGTCAGCAGTGCGGTGTCCCCGGTCTGGTTGACGCGCGGCGGCGTCACGGCGGCGACGTCGGGCAGCTTCTGGATGTCGGCGGCGGCCTGGCCGAACGCGGCCTGGCGGTTGGTGCTCGCGCCGGTGTCGACGACGACCAGCAGCGGCCCGTTGGACCCCTCGCCGAAGCTGCGGCTCGCGATGTCGTACGCCTTCTTCTGCGTCGATTCCGGCGCGGCGGTGCTGTCGTTGGGCAGGCCGAGCTGCATGCTCAGCGCGGGCAGCGCGACGACGGCCATCCCGGCCAGCGCGATGAGCAGCACCGGGATCCGGTGCCGGGCCACGAACCGCGCCCAGCGCTCGCCGTGCGTCGTGCCGACCGGCTTGCGGCGCAGCCGGATGCGGCTGTCGGCGGCGCGGACGCCGGCGAACCCGAGCACCGCGGGCAGCAGCGTCAGCGCGATGAGCACGGAGACCGCGACGGTCACCGCGGCGGCCACGCCCATCTGGCCGAGGAACGGGATGCCGACGACGGTCAGGCCGGCCAGCGCGATGATGACGGTGAGCCCGGCGAACACGACGGCCGAGCCGGCGGTGCCGACCGCGCGTCCGGCGGCTTCTTCGGGGTCGCGGCCGAGGCCCAGTTCGTGCCGGTAGCGCGAAACGATGAACAGCGCGTAGTCGATGCCAACGGCGAGCCCGATCATCAGCGCGAGGATCGGCGTGTTCGAGTTCAGCTCGAGGAAGCCCGAGGCGAGGAAGATGCCGCCCATCCCGGTGCCGACGCCGATCAGCGCGGTCAGCAGCGGGATGCCGGCCGCGACGAGCGAGCCGAAGGTGATGATCAGCACGACGGCGGCGACCGCGACGCCCAGGCCCTCGGTGGCGCCGGTCTCGGGGATGCCCTGCACGGCGTCACCGCCGAACTCGACGGTGAACCCGGCGGCCCGGGCCGCGTCCGCGGGGGCTTGCAGCGCCTGACGGTCTTCTTCGGTCAGCTCGTACGCTTTCGCTCCGTAACTGACCTGGGCGAGCGCGACGCGCTGATCGGGTGAGATCGACTGCATCTGGAACGGGTCCACGACCGCGGCGACCTTCGGCGCCGTCTTGAGCTGGGTGACCAGCGACTCGACGGCAGCCTTGCCCTTCGCGTCGGTGATCGTGGTCCCGGCCGGCGCCTCGATCACCACGCGCGCGGTGGCGCCACCGGCGTTGGCCTGCGGGAACTTCTCGGTCAGCTGGTCGATCGCCCGCTGCGACTCCGTGCCGGGGATGGTCACCGAGTTCGACAGCTGGCCCGACAGCGTCAGGGCACCCAGCCCGAGCGCCACGAGGACGGCCGCCCAGACGGCGGCGACCAGCGCTCGCCGCCGGAAGGACAACCGGCCGAGCCGGTACAGGAAGGTCGCCACGAGTCAGCTCCGTTTCGCCCGAACGGGGTCGGTTCACTCCATCAGGTTCCTTTCCAAGCTAGCCGATCGGCTAGGGCGGGTCCAAGCCGATCGGCAAGGATGTGACTTGCCGAACAGCAAGGTTTATCCCTGCCGATCGGCTAGTAAGGGAGTTTGCCGATCGACAGGGAGTGACGTACGCTCCGACGGCTCGCTGAGGAGGAAGAATGACCGCCGGCCCGGACGGGGACACCCGGACCCGACTGCTGCAGACCGCGCTGCGCCTGTTCACGGAACACGGCGTCGAGGGCACGTCGCTGCAGATGATCGCGGACGCGCTCGGGATCACGAAGGCCGCGGTCTACTACCACTTCAAGACGAAGGCGGAGATCACCGAGGCGGTGGCCGAGCCGGGTGTGCGCGACCTGGACGCACTCGTCCTGCGCGCGGCCGCGCAGAAGCGGCGGGGCGCGCAGGTGGACCTGCTGCTGGAGGGGTTCATCGACCTGGTGATCCGCCACCGCGCGCTGGTGGCGTTGTTTTCGAGCGACCCGGGCCTGATCCGCGCGATCGAGAAGTCCGCGCACGGCGGGATGGAGGGCTTCGGCCAGGCGCTGCTGGGCATCCTGGCGGGCCCGTCCCCGGACACGGCGGCGCGGGTCAACGCGATGGTGACGCTGACGGGCATCGCGATGGCGGGAGGCTCCCCGGACCTGGCCAGCCTGGGCGACGACGAGCTGCGCACGGAGCTGCTGGACGTGGGCAGGCGGCTGCTGGGACGCCCGCGCCGCCGGACGCCGAGCGCGGTGCCGTCCCTGTGAGCTGACCCCCAGTTCGCGCCCTGGCGGCGGGCGGCTTGCGCCGGGGTGGATGGTTGCGCGCGTGCGGCGCGCGGCTCGGACCCGGCGGATGACTGCGTGCCTGGGGCGGGGTGGCTGGCGATTCTCGTTGCCGTGCAGGTAAATCGGTCGCCGCGGTGGTCAGGGGATGTGGGAGAGGTAGGTCGGGGGCACCGTTGCTGTGAGCCAGACTCCGTTGGCGCTCACCTGGAACTCGTGGCCCGCCGCCGTCATCGCGGCCGCGTCGATGTGCAGGATCACCGGCTTGCCGCGGCGGGCCGCCACCGTTCGGGCTGTGTCGGTTGTCGGTGACAGGTGGACCGCGTGGCGGTTCATCGGGCGGAGGCCCTCGTGGAAGATCGCGTCGAGGAACTTCGAGACCGTTCCGTGGTACAGCACCGCTGGTGGGATTGCGTTCGGCAGCCCCAGGTCGACCGTCACGCTGTGGCCCTGGCTCGCGCGGATGCGTGTGCCCGTTTCGTCGAACGCGAAGCGGCGCTTGTTGTTCCTCTCGACGACTTCGTCGAGCTGTTCGCGGGTGACCGTGAGTCCGTGCGCGCGCAGGGCGCCGAGCAGGGTTTCGACGTTCGCCCAGCCGTCCGGGGTGAGGGTGAGGCCGATGGCGGCCGGGTCGTGGCGCAGGTGGCGGGCCAGGCGCTTCGAGATGCGGATCAACTGCTTTTCGTTCATTTCCTCCCCAGGATCCCGCCGCGGGCAAGCGGTTAAATGCCGCCCTCGGTCGCCGGGCGGAGTTTGCTCGCGCCCGGGCCGTAGCGCGCCAGCTCGTCGTCGTTGTTGTAGAGCGCGCAGCTGCGCAGGGACAGGCAGCCGCAGCCGACGCAGCCGGTCAAGCGGTCGCGAAGGCGTTGCAGGGCATCGATCCGCGCGTCGAGCTCGTGCTGCCAGTCGCGCGACAGCCGCGCCCAGTCGGCTTTCGTCGGGGCGTGGTCCTCGGGCAGGCTCGCCAGCGCCGAGCTGATGTCCTCCAGGGAAAGCCCGACCCGTTGCGCGGCGCGGACGAACGCGATCCGGCGCAGCACCGAACGCGGGTAGCGGCGCTGGTTGCCCGCCGAGCGCTCCGAACTGATCAGCCCCTTCTCCTCGTAGAACCGCAGTGCCGTGTGCGGCACTCCGCTGCGTTCCGCCACCTGTCCGATGCTGAGATGTTCAGCGAGCCTCGTCACCTGCTCAGGCTATCCTTGACTTCGAGTTTAGTCGAGGTTGCATCGTCGAACCATGACCACTGCGACCGAACCGGGCTACGCCGGCCTGCCACGGCTGATCTCGCTGATGACCGGTGACGACAAGCACAGCGCCGCCGCGGAGTCCACTGTGGACGTCCTGTGGGTGCTCTACGACCGCGTCCTCGACGTAACGCCCGAAAATTTCCGCGAGCCCGACCGCGACCGCTTCCTGCTGTCCAAAGGACACGGCCCGATGGCGTACTACGCCGTGCTCACCGCGAAGGGCTTCCTCGCCGAAGCGGAACTCGCGACCTGGTCCGACCCGGTGTCGCGGCTCGGCCACCACCCCGACCGGCGCCGGGTCCCGGGCGTCGAAATCTCCAGCGGATCCCTCGGCCACGGCCTGCCCATAGCGTTCGGCACTGCACTTGGCCTGCGCGCCCGCGGCCTGACCGGGCCGAAGGTCGTCACGCTCGTCGGCGACGCCGAGCTCGACGAAGGCTCGAACCACGAGGCGATCGTCGTCGCGGGACGCGCCGGCCTCGAGAACCTCACCGCGGTGGTGATCGACAACCAGTCCTCCACGCGCGGCTGGCCGGGCGGCATCGCCCGCCGGTTCGCCGTCGAAGGCTGGGAGACCCGCACGGTGTCCGGCCGCGACCACGACGCGCTCCACGACGCCTTCACCGCCGCCCACCCCGGCCGCCCGCTCGCGGTGGTCGCCGTCGTCGAACCGAAAGGCTGACCATGTCTTCGATGCGCGAAGCGTTCTTGAGCACCACCGAAGAGGTCCTCGACGCCGACCCGGACGTCGCCGTCGTGCTGGCGGACATCTCGGCCGCCCAGCTCGCGGGCGCCGCGCAGCGGCACCCGGACCGGGTGATCAACGTCGGCATCCGCGAGCAGCTGCTGGTCAGCACGGGCGCCGGGCTGGCGCTCGCCGGGCTCCGGCCGATCGTGCACACCTTCCCGTCGTTCCTCGTGGAGCGCGCCTTCGAGCAGATCAAGCTCGACTTCTCGCACCAAGAGGTCGGCGGAGTCCTGGTCTCCTACGGCGCGTCCTACGACATGACGACGGCGGGGCGCACCCACCAGTCCCCGGGCGACGTCGCGCTGATCGACTCGCTGCCCGGCTGGACCGTGCACGTGCCGGGCCACCCGGACGAGGCGCGCCGGCTGCTGCTCGAGTCGATCCCCGGTGACGGACGGATCTACCTGCGCCTTTCGGCCCAGGAGAACGCGTCGCCCCACCTCGGCGTCGGCTTCACGCGCCTGCGCACGGGATCGCGCGGAGTGGTCGTCGCCGTCGGGCCGGTGCTGGACCGCGTCCTGCGCGCGACGGCGGGCCTCGACGTCACGGTGCTCTACGCCTCGACGATCCGCCCGTTCGACGCCGCCGGCCTGCGCGCGGCCGCCCTGGCCGCCGCACCCGAGGTGGTCCTGGTCGAGCCGTACCTGGCCGGGACGTCCGCGCACTGGGTCGCGGAGGCGCTTTCCGACGTGCCGCACCGGCTGCGGTCGCTCGGTGTCCGCCGGGACACCGAAGTGCGCACCTACGGCGGCATCGCGGACCACGACCTGGCCCACGGGCTCGACGCGGGCTCACTGGCGTTGTCGATCAAAGATTTCCTCCAGGGGTAGCGGGGCCGCTAGCGTGGCCCCATGGGGTTCAGGATCCGGCCGATCGCGCTCGGGCTCGTGTGGCGCGGCGACGCGCTGCTCGTCTTCGAAGGGCGCGACGACGTCAAGGGCGAAACGTTCTACCGGCCGCTCGGGGGCGGGATCGAGTTCGGCGAGCGCGGTGAGGAAGCCCTCCGGCGGGAGTTCGCCGAGGAGCTGGACGCCGAACTCCGGGTCGGCAAACGGCTCGGCGTGCTCGAGAACATCTTCACCTGGCAGGGGAAGTCCGGCCACGAGATCACCTTCCTCTACGACGCCGAGTTCACCGACTCCGCCTGCTACCGGCGCGAAGAGATGCAGATCCTCGACGACGACGCCATCGCGCGCTGGGTCGACGTCGCGGATTTCCGCGACGGCAGCAAGATCCTCTACCCCACCGGGCTGCTCGAACTCCTCTCAGCGGATCAGTGAGCGCGTGGTCGCCTCCAGCTCCAGTTCCCCCGCGGCCCCCATCGGCGTCCGGCTGAACCACACGGAAAACGGACCGCCGGTGCGGACCGGCAACTGCGGGAACGTGTTCTCCGACGGCTCGGTCTCGAACGCCGCGAACGCGGAATCCGGTGGCGAGGCAGGCGAAGAGATCGCCACGTGCAAGCCGGAACCCGGCGGTGGCGTGGACAGGCCGCGCCGGACCGGGCGCAGCAGCAGGACGTCGTCCGAGTCGATCATCGTCGCGTTCGCCGCCTCGCGATGCTCCTTCCAGACCGGGCCGAAGTAGAACTCCTCCAGCGCCGCCCGGCGTGCTTCCATCGAGCGGAACCCGCGCAGCCACACGAACTTGTCCGGCGACGCGCGCTCGCGGAACAGCCCGAACAGGTGCGCGCCCGCCGCCTCCTGCGGCTCGACGAACTCGCGCTCGAACAGCTCGATCAGCTCGTCGCGCCGCCCCGGGTGCAGGGTGTAGCGCCGGAGCTCGATGACGGTTTCGAAGTCGATGTGGGTCATGCCGCCGAAGCTAGCGGCCACCACCGACAAAAACGGGATCAGCGGAAGGCCGCGAGCCCCGTGATCGCCTGACCGAGTGACAGCGCGTGCATCTCCTCGGTGCCTTCGTACGTCAGCACCGTCTCGAGGTTCGCCATGTGCCGCATCACCGGGTACTCCAGCGAAATCCCGTTGGCGCCGAGCATCGACCGGGCCGTCCGCGCCGCGTCGAGGGCCGACCGGACGTTCGCCATCTTCCCGAAGCTGACGTGGTTGTGGTGCAGCGTCCCGGCGTCCTTCAGCCGCCCGATCTGCAGCGCCACCAGCCCGGTGCGGTTCACCTCGACGAGCAGGTCGGCGAGCTTCCGCTGGGTCAGCTGGAACCCGGCGAGCGGCTTCCCGAACTGCGAGCGCGAAAGCGTGTACTCCAGCGCGGCTTCGTAGCAGGAGCGCGCCGCGCCGACGACGCCGAAGAGGATGCCGTAGCGGGCTTCGTTCAGGCAGGACAGCGGCCCGCGCAGGCCGCGGACCTCGGGGAACGCGGCCGACGACGGCAGCCGGACGCCGTCCAGCACCAGCTCCGCGGTCAGCGACGCCCGCAGCGACAGCTTGTGCTTGACCTCGTTCGCGGTGAAGCCCGGCGTCGACGTCGGGACGACGAACCCGCGGACGCCTTCGTCGGTCTGCGCCCAGACGACCGCGACGTCGGCGACGGTTCCGTTGGTGATCCACATCTTCGTGCCCGACAGCACCCAGTCGGAGCCGTCGCGCACCGCGCGCGTCCGCATCGAACCCGGGTCGCTGCCCGCGTCCGGCTCGGTCAGCCCGAAGCAGCCCAGCGCGTCGCCGGTGGCCATCCGCGGCAGCCATTCCTGCCGGTGCTCTTCGCTGCCCCACTGGTGGATCGCGTACATCGCCAGCGAGCCCTGCACCGACACGAAGCTGCGCAGCCCGGAGTCGACGGCTTCGAGCTCGCGGCACGCGATGCCGTACGCGACCGCGCTGGTGCCGGCGCACCCGTAGCCCTCCAGGTGCATGCCGAGCAGGCCCAGCGACCCGAAGCCCTTGGCCAGTTCGGCGGCCGGGAGCGAACCCGTTTCGTACCAGTCGGCGACGTGGTCGAGCAGGTTGTCCTTCGCGTACGCGCGCACGGCGTCGCGGATGGCGCGCTCCTCCTCGGCGAGCCCGGCGTCGAGGTCGAGGAAATCGTGCGGATCAGGGGTGCGACTCATGAGGGCTCCCGGGGGACGCGTCGATGCGGCCCTCGCAGGAAACCACAGTCAGGCGTCTGTTCCCCGAGTGGCGTTCGTCACGCGGGCGACAGACGCGGGGGACTTCGCACGCGGGCGCGTCTGCTGCCGAGGGATGAGCAGCTCGCTGAACTGCGGGAATGGCACGCTGTCGATGTCGTCGCACCAGGCGTTCAGCATCTGCGACAGCACGTCGTCCTCGGCCATCTTCGCCTCCCTGGCGTCCGGCCGTGCGGAGTGGAACCCACACGATCGGGTGACTTGATACCCAGTCGGCGGGACGGCGAAACCTCGTCGTGCGAGTTGTGGTCCCCGTCATGGCGGAATCGCGCCGTCGCCGTGCGCCACCGTGACGGACGTCTATTCGTTCGAGCGGCGCTGACCGCGACGGCTACGCTGGGTGGCGTGTCTCGTGTGGTGATCCTCGACTACGGTTCCGGCAACCTCCGCTCCGCCGAACGCGCTGTGGCGCGCGCCGGGGCCGACGTCGAGGTCACCGCCGACCCGCATGCCGCGATCGAGGCCGACGGCCTGGTCGTGCCCGGCGTCGGCGCGTACTCGGCGTGCATGGCCGGGCTGCTGGAGGTCAAGGGCCACCGGATCATCGGCAAGCGCCTCGCCGGCGGCCGTCCCGTGCTCGGCATCTGCGTCGGCATGCAGATTCTCTTCTCCCGCGGCGACGAGCACGGCGAAGAGACCGAGGGCACGGGGGAGTGGCCGGGTGTCGTCGACCGGCTGAACGCCGACGTCCTGCCGCACATGGGCTGGAACACCGTCCGCGCCCCCGCGGACTCGCAGCTGTTCGCCGGGCTCGACCCGGACGAGCGCTTCTACTTCGTGCACTCCTACGCGGCGCGCAAGTGGGAGCTGGAGTCCGGCCTGTCCGGACAGGAACCCAAGGTGACCTGGGCGAACCACGGCGAGGACTTCGTCGCGGCGGTCGAAAACGGGCCGCTGTGGGCCACCCAGTTCCACCCGGAGAAGTCCGGCGACGCCGGTGCGCGGCTGCTGCGCAACTGGCTGGCGACCCTCTGACCGGGTGACCCGCGTCTCCGCCCTAGAGTTACCGGCGTGACTTTCACGCTGCTTCCCGCTGTTGATGTGGCCGATGGCCAGGCCGTGCGACTCGTCCAGGGCGAGGCCGGCACCGAGACCTCCTACGGCAGCCCGCTGGAGGCCGCGCTCGCCTGGCAGCGCGACGGCGCCGAGTGGATCCACCTGGTCGACCTCGACGCCGCCTTCGGCAAGGGCAGCAACCGCGAGCTGCTCGCCGAGGTCGTCGGCAAGCTCGACGTCCAGGTCGAGATCTCCGGCGGCATCCGCGACGACGCGTCGCTGAAGGCCGCGCTGGCCACCGGCGCCCGCCGCGTCAACCTCGGCACCGCCGCGCTCGAGGACCCGGAATGGACCGCGCGCGTGATCGGCGAGTACGGCGACCGCGTCGCGATCGGCCTCGACGTGCGCATCACCGAGGCCGGCCACCGCCTCTCGGCCCGCGGCTGGACCTCCGACGGCGGCGACCTGTGGGAGGTCCTGGAGCGCCTCGACCGCGACGGCGCGTCCCGCTACGTCGTGACCGACGTGAGCAAGGACGGCACACTGCGCGGCCCGAACCTCGAGCTGCTGCGCGACGTCGTGGCCCGCACGGACGCCCCGGTGATCGCTTCGGGCGGGGTGTCGAGCGTGGCCGACCTGGTCGCGCTGGCCGGGCTGGCTTCGGACGGGGTGGAGGGGTCGATCGTCGGGAAGGCGCTGTACGCGGGCGCGTTCACGCTGCCGGAGGCTCTTGCCGCGGTCGCGGAGGTCTAGGCGGCCCTGTCGGACGCACTCCGGCTGTAGTACTTTGACCGGAGTGGTGCGACGCAATCCCGAACGACGCGCGGCCCTGCTCGACGCCGCCATCGACGTCCTCGCCCGTGAAGGTGCGCGAGGGCTCACCTTCCGCGCGGTCGACCAGCAGGCCGGCGTCCCGGCCGGCACGGCGTCCAACTACTTCGCGAACCGTGACGAGATCCTCAAGCACGCCGGCGAACGCGTCTACGAGCGGCTGGTCGACGAAGCCGTTATCGCGGGCGGGCTGACCGGGCCGCGTGACCGGGCTCGTGTCACCGAGCTGATGCACGAGCTCGTCGACCGCGTCGCCGCGTTCCCCACCGGGTTCCTCGCCCTGCTGGAACTGCGGCTGGAAGCCACCCGCCGGCCGGAGCTGCGGGACGTGCTCACCCGCCGGATCCGCGCGGACGTCGACTTCAACGTGGCCTACCACGAGAAATCCGGGCTGCCCGGCGACGGCACGACGGTCGTCCTGCTGTGGCTCGCGCTGAACTGGCTGATCATGGAACGGCTGACGCTGCCCGGCCTGTTCTCCGACGACCAGCGCCACGATCTCGTCGAGACCCTCGTGGACCGGCTGCTGGCCGGGCAGCCGGCCTTACCCCCGACGTAATCGACGCCACGCGGCCGGCGCGCGAGGATCCTTTCAGGACGACGAAAGGGCCACCATGACCGCCTACGGACTCGCCCACCTGCGCCCGCCCGCCGAGCTGTCCGAAGAGGTCTTCCAGTACCTCGAACGCATCCAGGCGACGCTCGACCCCTTCGGCGGCGAGTTCCTCGTGCACGGCGCCCCGGTGCACGTCGTGGAAGGCGAGTGGCCGGGCGGGCTCGTGCTCATCGGTTTCCCGAGCGCCGCCGCGGCGCACGAGTGGTACGCGTCGCCCGCCTACCAGGCGATCCTGCGGCTGCGCGCGGACCACATCCCGGGTGATCTGGTCATCGTGGACGGGTGCGGCCCCGATCACGACTCGGCCGCCATGGGTGCCGCGCTGCGAGCCGCCGCGGTGGGCCGAAAAGCGGCTGACAGCGCTGTCGCCGCCCCGTAGGTTGCCGCGGGTGGAGGAGATCGTCACGCAGCTCGAAATGACCGCCGCCGACCAGCTCAACCCGGCCCCGGCCGTCGACGGCGTCGCGCTGCGGCCCGCCGAACCCGGGCCGCTGATCCGCGAGCTGCACGTCCGCATCGGCACGCCGTACCGGTGGCCCAGCGCGTCCCGTTCGGACACGGAGTGGACGCGGTGGCTCGCCGAACCGGGGCGGCGGTACCGAGTGATCGAGTACCGCGGCGAGGTCGCCGGCGCCGCCGATTTCGAGCCGCGGGGCGGGGACGACGTCGAGATCACCACGTTCGGGCTGCTCCCGGAGTTCGTCGGCCGAGGACTCGGCGGGTACGCGCTCACCCTCGTCGTCGCCGACGCCTGGACGCCGCCCGGTGCGCGCCGTGTCTGGCTGCACACCTCGACGCTCGATCACCCGAACGCGTTGCCGAACTACCTGCGGCGCGGGTTCCGCGGCTTCAGTCGTCCAGCTTGACCGCGATCCCGACCGTCCGGTCGGCCGGGCCGCGCAGCTTGGAAAAGAACATCGTGACGCGCCCGACGATGCCGTACTTGCGGGCGATCGCCTTGCGGACCCGCTCGGTTTCCGCGAGGTCCAGCAGCCGGGCCTGCCCGGTCGCGACGGCGCCGTGCGTCTGCCGCCCGCGCAGGTCGCAGGCCTGGACCTCCACCCGCCCGCTGTTGCGGATGCGCTTGACCTTGCCCGCCTTCCGCTCCGACCACAGCACGAGCTCACCGGCGTCGCCGGCGACCCAGATCGGGGTCGGCACCGCGCGCCCGTCGCGCCGGAACGTGGTCAGGACGACGTAACGTTCGGCCGCGAGCCGGTCCGTTTCGGATGCCATGGAACCACGGTAGTCACGGCGTCCGGCGCCGCAAGGTCGCCGCGCCGAGCACCAGCGCCAGCAGCGCGCAGCACGCCACGACCACGAGGTTCCGCAGGATGACCGCGTCCACCGCCGAAGACGCGGTGACGCGGGTCAGCGCCTCGACCGCGTACGACAGCGGCATCACGTCGGAGAGCCACCGCAGCAGCCAGCCCATGTCGCCGCGCGGGACGAACAGCCCGCACAGCAGGATCTGTGGCAGCACGAACACCGGCATGAACTGGATGGCCTGGAACTCGGTGCGGGCGAACGCGCTCACGAACAGCCCCAGCGCCATGCCGAGCAGCGCGTCGAGGACCGCGATCAGCAGCAGCATCCCCACCGGGCCGGCCAGGTCGAGGCCGAGCCACCACAGCGAAACGCCGGCGGCGAGCGAGACCTGCACGACGGCGATCGCGCCGAACGCCAGCGCGTAGCCGAAGAGCAGGTCCAGCCGTCCGATCGGGAGTGTCATCAGGCGTTCGAGGGTGGCTGTGGTGCGTTCCCGCAACGTCGTGATCGACGCGATCAGGAACATGATCAGGAACGGGAACACCCCGAGCAGCGCGGGCGCGACGCGGCTGAAGACGGCTGCCGAGTTGAAGACGTACCGCAGCAGCACCATGAGCAGCGTCGGGACCAGGATCAGCATCACCACGGTGCGCGGGTCGTGCCGCAGCTGGGTCAGGATGCGCCGGGTGGTGGCCAGCGTCAGCGCGGGGTTCACGACGCGGCCCGCACGAGGTTCAGGAACGCGCCTTCGAGGTCGGCGGCACCGGTGCGCTCGCGCAGGGCGAGCGGCGCGTCGTCGGCCAGGAGGACGCCTTCGCGCATGAGCAGGAGCCGGTCGCAGCGCGCCGCTTCGTCCATGACGTGGCTGGACACGAGCAGCGTCGCGCCGCCGTCGGCGAGCCGGCGGAAGAGCGACCACAGTTCGTCGCGCAGCACCGGGTCGAGCCCGACGGTCGGCTCGTCGAGCACCAGCAGCTCCGGCTCGCCGAGCAGCGCGACGGCGAGGTTAGCGCGGTTGTGCTGGCCGCCCGACAGCGAACCGACCAGCTTGCCGGCGTGGTCGGCCAGCCCGACTTCGGCGATCACCCGGTCCACATCGGACACCGGCGCGCGCAGCACCGCGGCGAAGTACTTGAGCGCTTCCCGCACGGTGAGGTCGGCGTAGATCGCGGGGTTCTGCGTCGCGTAGCCGATCCGCCGCCGCAGCGCCGGGCTCCCGGCGGGCAGGCCGAGGACGGTGACCGTGCCGCCCTCGACGATCTGGACGCCGACGATCGCGCGCATCAGCGTGGTCTTGCCGCAGCCGCTCGGGCCGAGCAGCCCGGTGACGGCGCCGCGCGGCACCTCGAAGCTCACGTCCCGCACCACGGGCCGGCCACCGCGCCGGACGCGGAGCCCGGTGACCGACAGCGCAGAATTAGTCATGTGTTTAATTCTGCGCGCGTTGAGAAGCCGTCGTCAAGGGGGCACCCGGCGCAACGTGATGGCGCAGGTCGGCAGAAGCGCGTCAAGCACTTGATTTGCGACGATTTCCCGGTCGGGTTCTTGCCCGCGTACTGGAGGGAAACGTCGATGGCCGTCACCCAGCAAGTTCCGGTTCATCCGCAAGCGGGCTTCTTCGGCGAGGGGCCCTACCCCGCCCGCCGGGCCGCGATCGCCGTCGTCGCGATCCTGGCCGGCTTCGCGCTGACGGCCATCTGGTCGGCGCCCTTCGTCGACTCCGTGATCGGGGACAGCGTCGCGAACGGGCTGCTCGGGTACGACGCGAAAGCGACGCCGATCAGCGGCGCCCTCGCCGGGACGCTGTTCGCGTTCGTCTCCGGGCTCGCCGGGTCGTTCACCGCGTGCAACATCGCCGCGTTCGGGGCGGTCGCGCCGCTGGTGGGCGGGCAGGCGGGCGAGAAGCGCAGCCCGTTCAAGCCGCTCGGCTGGATCGCGGCGGGCATGCTCACCGTGTCCATCGTCTACGGCGTGATCGTCGCGCTCGTCGGCACCGGCATGCCGCAGTTCTCCACCGCGCAGACGACCGGGCTGAGCCCGCGCAGCGTCCAGTCCATGATCGCCTTCGGGATCGTCGGCCTGGTCTTCCTGGCGATGGGCCTGATCGCGCTCGGCATCCTCCGCAACCCGTTCGCCGCGTTCACCCGGCGGCACCCGGCCGCGCCGCACGTCCTGATGGGCGCGCTCATCGGCGGGTTCCTGATCGGGCGGCCGTACCCGCTGTTCCGGATCATGTTCCGCAGCGCCGCCGAGCAGCACAACGTCTTCTACGGCGCCGCCGCGTTCGCGCTGCAGTCGCTCGGCAACATCGTGATCATGGCGGTGCTGTTCCTAATCCTGACCTACGCCACGGGCGGGCGGCTGCAGCGCTGGCTGGCGGCCAAGCCGGCCCGGATCGCCACGGTGACCGGGGCCGCGCTGCTCGTCGGCGGCACGTTCACGCTGCTGTACTGGGACGTCCGCGTGCTCGGCAGGCTCGGGATCATCTGGTTCCCGATGATCAGCTGGTAGCCCGGCCGAGCCAGCGGTAGTCGGGTGAGGGGTCGAGCTGGACGCCGTTCGCGACGGCGATCAGCTCGCTCTCCGGTCGCGGGCCCGACACCGTCAGCCAGCGCCCGGACGGCAGCCGGACGGCGATCGCGCCGGAGATGTCGAACCCCTGGCCGCCGCGGACGGTGACGGGCTCGGCGCCGGCGACGACGGGGGAAACCGCCCTCGCCGTGACGCGGACGGCGGGCTCCGACGGGCGTGCCGGGTCGGCCGCGGTCAGCTCGGTGCTCGCGTCGGCCGGGCCGGTGCCCCCGACCGCGGCCGAGCGCTCGGTCAGGCCCGCCGGGAGCGCGCCGAAGCGCAGCTCGCCGCGGACGCCGACCGGGGTGGCGGTGACCCCCTGGGCGATCGACAGCGCCACCACGCGGGCGTCCGGGACCCCGCCGACCCGCGCGGTCAGGACGTGGTCGTCGTCGGCGAGCCAGGTGACCAGGGCGGCCGTCCCGGTGTCGCCGGTGACCATGGCGACGCGGCCGCGCACCAGGACCTGGTCGCGGATCGAGGCGATCCGCAGCTCGGTCTGCGACCACTCGGGGTCGGCGGTCGAGTGAACCGACAGCGTGACCTCCGCGGGGCCGGCGAACCACCGCCGGACCTGCGGCGCAATGCCCGGACCGCCTTCGCGGTACTGCTCGGTGAAGCCGGCCGGCAGCCAGCCCGGGCTGTAGCCGAGCACCGGGCGGCCGGCGGCCGGGTCGAGGTCGGCGGTGGTGAGCGCCCGCGTGCCCACGAAGACCCCGGCGACCAGCACGACCACCGCCGCCGCAACCAGCGCCAGCTTCGTAGCCGGACGCCGTTGCCGCCCGGCGCGGGCCAGCGCGTCGCGCACCGCCCGGCCGTCCGGGGCGCGGGTGGCGAGGCGGTCCAGGCTCTCCCGGATCAGCGTCTCGGTTTCGTGGTCGCTGCGGGTCATTCTCCAGCTCCGGTGGTGAGGGCCGCGGGGAGCGGCGCCTGGCGCAGGGTGGCCAGCGCGCGGGAAATCTGGCTGCGCACGGTGGACGCGCCGCACCGCAGGACCGCGGCGATCTCGGCGTCGGAGTAGCTCTCGTAGTACCGCAGCACGATCGCCGCGCGCTGCTTGCGGGGCAGCGTGGCGAGCAGGCCGAGCATCGCGTCCCGCTCGTCGTAGGCGGTGGCCGGGTCGGCTTCGGGCGGGCCGAGCGCGTCGAGGACGTCGTGGCTGCTCGGCACCATCCGCCGCACCGCCCGGCGCCGCCACGAGAGGTATTCGTTGGTGATCATCCGCCGCACGTAGGACGGCGGGGCGTCGATGCCGTCCCACCGCTGCTGGGCGCGCAGCAGTACGTCCTGGACGATGTCCTGCGCCAGGTGCGGGTCGTTCGTCAGGACGGTGGCGTAGCGGAGCAGCCCGTCCAGCCGCTCCGCCACGAACTCTTCGAAGCTCACACGCGTCCCTTCGTTCTTCTCTTGGACGCGCGAGCGGGCCGGGCTGATGCACGCGGGCGGAAAGTTTTTCCGGGCGAGTTCACCGGTTCGGCCCAGCAGGACGTGTTCGCGGTCACACTCGGCGTCTTGTCGGGGGTGTTCGAGCGGGGTGACGGTTTCGGCGTTCACCGGACCGGGGGGCCGGCGGCTCCGGTGCGTTCCCGGTTTCCGTGGTGCGGTCCGCCCGCTCGGCAAAACCTGTCGGTGGCCCGTGCTTTCCTTGCATCGGGAGGAAGACGACCCGGAGGAGGGGCGATGACGAGGGGGAAGGCAGTGGCGGTTTCGGCCGCGGTGGTGGTGCTCGTGGCCGCCTTCGCGATCGGTCCGTTCGCGCTGTTCGCGGGTGCGGTCTGGGGGCTCGTCGCGGGCTTCCGCCGGTACACGCGGCGGTTCGCGGGCGAGGGTTCCGGTCTGCGGTACCACCTGGCCGCGTTCGGGGTGCTGTACCTCGTGCCGGTCGGCGTGGCCGCGACGGCGTACCTGGGGCTGTCGGCGTACTTGCAGTGGTTCGCGGACGCGTCGAGCACGGGCTGGCTCGTCTCCCTGCAACGGTTTTTCGAGGCGGTGTCGAAGTTCTTCTCGGAAAACCTGAAGCTGAGCGAGTTCTCGGTGTTCGCCGCGCTGATCGGCGTCTACTTGCTGACGTGCCTGCTGGCCGCGCGCCGGTCGGACGGCTGGCGCGGGCGCACCGCGGCCGGGCTCGGGCGGACGGCGGACTTCTACACGAAGTACAGCGGCCCGGCGGCCGCCGGGCTCGCGACGCTGGCGTCGCTGTCGCTGTTCGGCATGCAGCTCGGCGTGCCGGCCACCGACCTGCAGGTGAAGTTCAAGGTCGCCCAGCAGGGCTACGCCGACGTGACCAGGAGGATCGAGGCCGACCTGACCCAGCGGGTGGCCGGGCAGCTGTACGGCAAGGTCGAAGCGTCGCTGCCGAAGGCGTACCGGGACGCGCTCGCGGTGCGCCGGACGGAACTGGCGGGCTTGACCGAAGCCGCGCGCGGCGTCGCCCAGCGCGCCAAGTCGGAGTACGACGTCGGGGTGCCGGCGGTGGACGAAGCCGTCCGTGCCGAGACGTCGCGCGCGCAGCGGGCCGAGGCGCTCCCGCCCGAGGTGCGGGTCGACGGCTCGCGATCGCACGAGGTGCCGCCGGACATCACGCCCGAGCAGGTGGCGGCGGCCGAGGCGGCCGTCGGCACCCGGCCCCCCGAACCGGGGATCGACCTGGTCGCGGACAGCCGCAAGAAGGTGACCCTGCAGGTCGAGAAGGTCGCCACCGAACGGATCCTGGCGGTGACCAAGCCGGTCACGGACGCGATCCCGATCCTGGAACCGCTGGTGCAGGCGTTCGCCGAGGCAGCCGACAAGACCCTCCAGGACAGGCTGGCTCCGCTCTACGACCGCCTGGCCGAGATCGCCCTGCGAAGCCCGCGTGACTTCGCGGCGGCGGTCGACCGCGAGGCCACGGGCCTCGTCGACCGCACGGACGTCAGCCGGCCGGCGGCGGCCGCGGCACCCCGCGCCGAGGAGGCGGCCCGGGCGTTCCAGGCGTCGGCCTCGGCGTTGCGGGCGGCGCCGGGCCAGGTCGGGCAGAAGGTGACGGAGGTGATCCAGGCCCGGACGCCGCCCCCGGCACTCGACCCGTCGGGTCGGCTGCGCCTGACGCTGCCGGAACCCTTGCGCCTGCTGCCACCGGACTACTACCGGCTGCCGTACACGTACGACCCGGGCAGGTTCGGCTACACCCCGCCGGACCGGTTCTCGGTGCCCCCGGAAATCGCCAGGGTGCCGCGGATCGCGCCACCACCGCGGGTGAGTCCGCCCCGGATCTTCTTCTGGTGAGCCGGGTCAGCAGTTCGGGGTCACACCGTCGAAGGAGGCGCAGTCGTCCTGGTTCCAGGGCTCGTTCTGCCACTGCGCCGGGGTGAGGGTGCGGGAGGTGTCGCCGGCGACGAACGCCCACGGGCCGAAGTAGTCGTTGCTGTACCAGTAGTTGTCCTGGTCGCGGCTGATGGCCTCCTGCACGAGGGTGCCCCGGTACGGGGACCACGCCGGGTAGGTGCCGTAGTTCGACAGCACCGCCATCCGGCCGCACAAGCCGGCGCAGCCGGGCCGGGCGGGATCGAAGCGGAAGGTGTTGGAATGGATCTCGACGCGCTGGGTCTTCCAGCGGCAGTCGTCGAACAGCGGCGAGGACTCGATGCCCGGTGCCGCGCACCGGGTCCGGTCCGCGACCAGCTTGGTGCAGCTCGCGGTCGACGTGTTCGCCGGGCTGTTGCAGAAGCGGTCGGCGTTCTCCCACAGCGTGATGCCGGACCAGTTGTCCTCGAAGGCGTTGCCGTAGATGTCGATGACGTCGGTGCGGGCCGGCACCCGGGGCTCGCCGCCGGACTCGGAGATGTAGACCGCCGCGGACGGGAAGTTGTCGCCGCGGGACGCGCGGCGGCTGCCCGCCACGACGTTGTTGCGGCGGACGGCGTTGTGGCGGATCACGACGTTGTAGCTGATCTCGTAGAAGATCGCTTCCGCGTCATTGTCTTCGATGACGTTGTCTTCGATCAGGAAATCGTTGTCATTGGTGTCCGCCCACAGGCCGACGCCGTGGTTGTGGTGGATCCAGTTGCCGCGGACGTCGGCGCCGTTCACGGCCCAGAACTTGATTCCGCCGCTGCACCCGCACCCGGGGCTGCGCGTTTCCCAGTCGTCGACGTTGTTGCCGGTGATTTCGTTGCCTTCGACGAGCAGCCCGGTGATCGTGTTGTCGGGGCGGTAGGCGTTCATCCCGTACTGCCCGTTGTCGCGCAGGCAGCTGGCCCGCACGACCTGCCGGACGCCGGCCATCACCGCGGCGCCGGTGTTGTGCTGGATGGTGGTGTTTTCGATCACCCAGTGCTCGCCGGAATCGTGGTTGACGACGCCTTGGTCCTGGGGCGCGACGAAGTTCTGGATGGTGAGGCCGCGGATGACGACGTCCTTGGCCTGCTGGGTGAAGGCGGCCCGGTTGACGCCGCGGCCGTCGAGCACCGCGCCGGGCGCGCCGAGGTAGACGTCGCCGTCCTTGGGGATGACCTGCCCGAACTGGTCGGAAGCCAGCCGGTGCGTGCCGGGCGGCAGCCAGAAGGTGGTCCCCGGCGGCGACGCCTGCGTCTTGACGCTCAGGTCGCCTTCGACGGCCAGATCGACGGTCACGGCACCCGGCGGCGCCTGGGTGTAGAGCTCGGGCTGGCGGTCGCACACGGCACCGGTCCCGGCTTCGGCGGCGGCGGGCGCGGCGGCCGCGAAAACGGGAACAACGGAAGCGGCCACGAGCAGGACGACGAGCGCGGAATGAAGGCGCGGCATGCCGTGAACCTACGCAAAATCGATCGCGGAGATACCGCCATCAGTGGACTGTTGGGGGTTATCGGCCGCGGTAAAAGAATCACGCGGCCGATAACATGACAAATCCAGGACAATGGTGGCGGCCGAAATCCGGTGTTCTTCTCCTCGTTACCCGCGGATTGCGTCCTCGAGGCGGACGAAGGCGAAGCCGGTGGTCGGGAGGCCGCCCGACGGCGGGCGGCGTTCGCCGTCGTGGACCACCAGGAGGCCGTGCGGAAAACGGTGGCCGAGTGCGGCCGTCGTGATCGCCGAACCGTCGGAGTGCTCGACCGAGTCCGTGCCGCGGCCCGCGACGATCCGGAGGTCACGCGTGCGACGGCCGTAGACGACGAAGCGCGAGTCGCCTTGGCTGGACGCGAACAGCGTGCCGTCCGCCATCGCCAGGCCCTCGGCGTCGGCTTCCAGCCACCGGCCGCCGAAGCCCGGGTCGGTGCCGTCGGGGACGCATTCCCCGGTCGCGGGGTCCCACCGCTGCGGGACGCCGTAGGAGCGCACGCGGTCGACCAGCTCGGGCCGCCCGAAACCGGTGGCGGTCAGCGGGATCCGCCAGATCCCGACGTCCTCCTGGGCGGTGTAGAGCACGCGGCCGTCGAGCACCGACCCTTCCAGCTGCGGTCCTTCGCCCGGCTCCTCGCAGGGCGACCACGTCGTGCCGTCCGGCAGCCGGAACGACGACGGCAGGTCGACCGTGGCCAGCGGTGCCGTGCCGACGGTGCCGCCCGGCCGGTCGACCAGCCGCAGCAGCGCCACGCGCGTCTCGTGCCGCCGGGTCACCGCCACCCACCGGACGCCGGTGCGCGGGTCGCGCCCGGCGGCCAGGCCGTACGCGGTCCGCTGTTCGTCCACATCGGACTCCGGGAACACCCGCCCGGCGGCGGGATCGGTGACGTCCCGCAGGAGGTCCGCCCCGGCGGCGGCGCCCCGCGGGTCGATCCGGTACACCCGGACGAGGTCCCGGCCCCGGTCGCTGACGACGGCGAGGTCGCCGACGACGTCGACGTTGTTGAACCGCCCGCCCGGCCCGGCCGGGACGAGCTGCAGCGTCCGCGCGTCCAGGTCGAACGCGGCGAGCCCGCCCTCCTTGAGCGTCCCCAGCACGACGCTGCGCGAGGGGTGGTGCGGGTGGACCCAGATGGCCGGGTCGTCGGCGTCGGCGTTCGCCGGGGACGCCGAGGGATCGTCGGCGAAGGCCTGGGTCTGGGCCACCGGCGAGGGATCGCGGGGAGTGGCGGAAGCGGGGACGGCGGACAAGAGGGAGACGGCGGCGACGGCCACCGGAAGGAGTCTGCGCACGCGCGGAAACTAGACGAATCGGGTGTCCGGGACGTGAACGGCGGATGCCGGGCTCACCCGTGCCGGGTGGGGCGGTAGACGAGCTCCTGCGTCCGGCCGTCGAGGGTGCGGCTCTCCAGCAGCTCCAGGTCGAAATCCTCCGCGCCGCCGAACACCGGGTCCGCGCCCGTCTTGCCCGTGATCACCGGGAACACCGTCACCTGCACCCGGTCCACCAGCCCGGCGGCCAGCAGGGCGCGGTTCAGCGACAGGCTCCCGTGGGACCGCAGCGGCACGGGCGACTCCTCCTTGAGGCACCGGACGACGTCGACGGCGTCGCCGGACACGATGGTGGCGTCCGGCCAGCCGAGGGGGTCCTTCAGCGTGGTCGAGACCACCGTGGCCGGCAGGGTGCGCAGGCGGGCCACCCAGGGGTCCAGTGCCGCGGGGTCCGCCGGCAGCAGCTCGGCGTTCAGCCGGTGGGTGTTCGCGCCGACGACCATCCGCTGCTCCTCGCCGTACTGCGCGAGGCGGTGCGCGAGCAGTTCCGGGCCCTGCTTGCCCCAGTAGCCGCCCCAGTCGCCGGTGTGGGCGGCGAAGCCGTCGAGGCTGGTGAAGACGTCGAACGTGTACGTCGCGGTCATGGCGCTCTCCTCGGGTAAGGGGGACTCTCACCCTGGCTACGAACGGGCCCCGCGCGTTTCGACAGCGTCCCGGGAATCCAGGTAGTACTGCGCCACCGGGGCGAGCAGCCCGACGATCTCTTCGTCGTCCGCCTCGGCCAGCGGGGGCAGCTTGATCACGTACCGCAGCAGCGCCACCCCCATCATCTGGGCGGCGATCCCGGTCACGCGGATCTTCGGGACCTCCAGCGCCCGCGCCACCTCGGCCAGCACCGTGCGCTCGATGAACTGGCGCATCATCAGCGCCACCTGCTCGTTGGTCGCCGCCGCGCGCAGCATCGCGATGAACGGCGTCCGGCCCTCCGGGGCCGCCCACACCGCGAGGAACGCGCGCACCAGCCGTTCGCCCACCCCCGAGCGCGGGCCCGTGAGGATCGCCGGGACCAGCGAAGCCGGGTTCACCGGGAGGTTCATCGCCGCCGCGAAGAGGGCCTGCTTGCTGCCGAAGAAGTGGTGCAGCAGTGCCGCGTTGACGCCCGCGTCGGCCGCGATGCCGCGGACCGTCGCGCCGTCGTAGCCCAGCTCGGCGAACCGGTGGCGGGCCGCGTCGAGGATCTTCTCGCGCGTCTCCGTCTGTCCCGGCCGCCGTCCCGCCCGTGCCATTGCCCGAGCTTAAAGCCCCCTGACTACGCTGGTGCGCATGTCTGTCGCGGTGCGGGTGATCCCCTGTCTCGACGTCGACGCGGGCCGGGTCGTGAAGGGCGTCAACTTCGCCGGCCTCCGCGACGCCGGCGACCCGGTCGAGCTGGCCCGGCGTTACGACGCCGAAGGGGCCGACGAGCTGACGTTCCTCGACGTCACGGCGTCCTCCGGCGACCGCGAAACCACCTACGACGTGGTCCGGCGCACCGCCGAGCAGGTCTTCATCCCGCTCACCGTCGGCGGCGGCGTCCGCAGCAACGACGACGTCAACCGGCTGCTGCGCACCGGCGCGGACAAGGTGAGCATCAACACCGCCGCCATCGCGCGGCCGGAGTTCCTCCACGAGGCCTCGCGCCGGTTCGGCGCCCAGTGCATCGTGCTTTCGGTCGACGCGCGCCGCGTCCCCGAAGGCGGCGAGCCCACCGCGTCCGGCTTCGAGGTCACCACCCACGGCGGCCGCCGGGGTACCGGCATCGACGCCGTCGAGTGGGCCGCGCGCGGCGAAGAACTCGGCGTCGGCGAGATCCTGCTGAACTCGATGGACGCCGACGGCACCAAGAACGGCTTCGACCTCCAGCTCATCGAGCTGGTCCGCAAGGCCGTGCGGGTCCCGGTGATCGCCAGCGGGGGAGCGGGCGCGCTCGAGCACTTCCTGCCCGCGGTGCGGACCGGCGCGGACGCGGTGCTCGCGGCCAGCGTGTTCCACTTCGGACAGCTGAAGATCGGCGACGTCAAGGGCGCCCTGCGCGAGGGCGGGGTCGAGGTCCGATGAAGTCGTGGCAGGCACCCGCCGAGGTGAAGGTCACCGCCGCCCTGCTGGTCGGGCTGCCGATCGCGTGGGCGCTGCTCGACCTGATCCCGGTGCTCAGTGCCGGATCCGGCCTGGCGATCTACCGGATGCCCGCGCTCGCGCTGATCCTCGGCGGCGTCGTCACCACCGGGCTGGTGCTGAAGCTCGGCAGCGCCCGCATCGGCGGCCTGGTCGTCGCCGTGGTGTTCGCGCTGCTGCACGCGTTCCTGCTGCTGGCCGCGGAACTGTGGTGGAACAAGCTGTTCTCCGGTCTGTCCTTCGCGGGCTACGGCTACGCGTTCGTCCTGTTGAACTCGGCGCCGCTCAAGCGGCACATCCTGGGAGCGCAAGCATGAGCCTGGACGCGGGCGTCTCGGCGCGCCTCAAGCGCAACGCCGACGGCCTGATCGCCGCGGTCGTCGTCGAGCACGCCACCTCCGACGTGCTGATGATGGCCTGGATGAACGACGACGCCCTCGCCGCGACCCTCGCCACCCGCCGCGGCACGTACTGGTCGCGCAGCCGGCGCAAGCTGTGGGTCAAGGGCGAGACGTCCGGGCACTACCAGCATGTTCGCGAGGTGCGCATCGACTGCGACGGCGATACGGTGCTGCTGCGCGTCGACCAGACCGGCCCGGCCTGTCACACCGGCACGCACACCTGTTTCGACACCGAGGAGCGGCTGCTCCTGGCCGACGAGAAAGAGCACGCGTGACAATCGTCGCCGACGTCCTGGTCGGGCTGGTCGCCCTGATCCACGTCTACATCGTCGTCCTGGAGATGGTCCTCTGGACCACCCCGCGCGCCCGCGCCGCCTTCGGCACCACGAAGGAGTTCGCCGAGGAGAGCAAGACGCTGGCCGCGAACCAGGGGCTGTACAACGGTTTCCTGGCGCTCGCACTGGTGTGGGGCCTGATCGCGAGCGACCCGACGGGCTTCCAGCTGAAGCTGTACGGCCTCGTCTGCGTCATCGTCGCGGGCCTCTACGGCACGGCGACGGCCAGCAAGCGGATCCTGTTCGTGCAGGTGCTGCCGGGCGCGCTGGCGCTGCTCGCGCTGCTGCTCGCCCGCTGACCCTGCTCCCTTGCACGCCCGGCGGGGCCGCCGGGTTGCCCCGGTGTGCGGTATCGCCGGGACGCCGCTGAGCTGCGGGTTCGCGCCCTAGGCTGCGCGCATGGATCTGGGATCGGACGCCGGTGCGGTCGCCCGCCGGCTGGAGCGGCGGAAAGACGGACGGGACCTGCTGGCCGCGCTGGCCGTAGCGCTCTTCGCGTTCTTCGTGCTCGTCGTTTCGACGACGCTCGCCGCGCCGGGTCCCGTCCTGGCCAAGGGTGAGCTGCCCGCCGAGGTCGCGGCGCTCGTCGGCGCGGCGACGCTGGTCGTCCTCATCGGCACCCGGATCCTGGCCGGCGACCGCCGCGACGACGCCGAACTGGCGCGGCTGGGCCTCGGGAACTGGCTGCCGGAAGCCGGCCGCGCCGACTTCGAGGACGACCTCGCGGGCCTGCGCGCGCGAGGACGGCGTTCGCTCTTCATCGCGGGGGTCTGGGTCTGGGCGCTGGCCGGCTGCGCGGCGCTGTCCGGGGCGAACAGCGGGGGTGCGGAAGCGGAAACCGGCACCGAGGCGCTCGCCACCGTCGTCACCGTCGCGGACGCGCGGGTGGGGGTGGAGTACCGCGTCGACGGCGTGTCCCGCACCGCTCAGCTCACCCCCGAACCCGGCGCCACGCACAGTGTCGGCCAGGTGGTGTCGGTCGTGTACGACCCGGCCCGCCCGCAGGACGTCCGGTTCGCCGCCGGGCGGGAGGAGAGCTCTTCCCCGATCCCGCTGCTGGCCGTGCTGACGGGGATCGCCTACGTCGTCCTGCGGATCACGGTCGTGCAGGCGCTGCACTGCCGCCGGCTGGACCGCGCCGTGCGGCGCACCGGGTGGCGCCGGGCCGCGGTGACCGTGACCCGGGGCGCCGGGCGGAACCGCCGGAACCTGCTGGACTTCGAAGTCCGCTACCGCGACGGCTCGTCGATCACGCTGAACGGGACCGAGCGGACCCGCCACGCCGCCGCGCTGGCGGAGCGGCCGGACCGCCTCGTGTGGATCGGCGGCTGGGGACCCGACATGGTCGTGCTGTTCCCGGCCGGTGCGGTCGGGGAACGGCCGCACGCGATGTCGGCGTGCGCGCCGGGCACGCGCCGGGACTAGCCGATCTCGCCGATCTCGCCGGTGAGGTAGCGCTGCACGTTCGGTGCCACCGCCGCCACCAGGGTGTCGATCTCCGCCGCGGCCATCGGCTCGAACTTCGCGACGTAGCGGATCATGCCCATGCCGACCAGCTGGGACGCGCACAGCGTCATCCGGAGGGGGACCCGGTCGGAGCCGATCGACGTGATCAGGGCCGTGAAGAAGCTCTGGAAGAAGTTCCGCAGCATCTGCCCCGCCTGCTCGTGGCCGGTGACGCTGCGGATCAGCGCCTGGAAGACGTCGCCGCCCGCGCCGTCCCAGCGGGTGAGGAACGCGCGGACGATGCGCTTGCCGAGCTCGTCGTCCGGGCCGTCGCGCAGTTCGGCCTGCAGCTCGAGGGGGTCGAACGGGAGCTGGAGCACGGCCTTCGCGAACAGCCCCTCCTTGCTGCCGAACCAGTGGTTGACCATGGCCGCGTCGACGCCGGCGCGGGTGGCGATCGCGCGGACCGTCGCGCCGTCGTAGCCGCTCTCGGCGAACACCGCCCGCGCGGCTTCCACCAGCGCCGTGCGCGTGTCCTGGCCGGCCGGGCGCCGGCCGCGGCGGCGGGCAGTAGTGTCGGGGTTGTCGGTGGTGCTCACGGCTCCATCATGACTCACGCCCGCGTTGAATTCAACGTCCATTGAATTACGGCCCCGCCGTCGCCGGATTTCGCGGGGCGGCACAATGAGCCCCATGGTCAGCGCTTCCGCCGGTTCGTCCGGCCCCGGCTCGGTCAGTCCGTCCCGCGAGGACTTCCGCGCCCTCGCCGAGAGCCGCCGCGTGATCCCGGTCGTGCGCCGGGTCCTCGCCGACGGCGAGACGCCGATCGGGGTGTACCGCAAGCTCGCCGCCGACCGGCCGGGCACGTTCCTGTTCGAATCGGCCGAAAACGGCGCCTCCTGGACGCGCTGGTCGTTCATCGGCGTCCGCAGCCCGGCCGCGCTGACCGTGCGCGACGGCGAAGCGGTCTGGACCGGCACCCCGCCGGTCGGCCTGCCGAGTGACGGCAACCCGCTCACCGTGCTGCGGGAAACGATCGAAGCGTTGCACACCGAGCCGCTGCCCGGGTTGCCGCCGCTGACCGGCGGCATGGTCGGCTACATCGGCTACGACGCCGTGCGCTGGCTGGAACGGCTGCCCGAGCTGGCCGAGCGCGACCTCGACATCCCCGAGCTGACCATGCTCCTGGCCACCGACCTCGCGGCGTTCGACCACCACGAGGGCACCGTCACGCTCATCGCGAACGCCGTCAACTGGGACGACTCGCCCGAGCGCGTGGACGCGGCCTACGACGACGCCGTCGCCCGGCTGAGCGCGATGACCGAGCAGCTCCAGGTGCCCGCGCCCGCGACCGTCGCCGCGTTCGACCGGCCCGCGCCGGAGTTCACCCGGAAGCGGTCCAAAGCGGACTTCCACGCGGCCGTCGAGAAGGCCGTCGAGGCGATCAAGGCCGGCGAAGCGTTCCAGATCGTGCCGTCGCAACGGTTCGAGATCCCGACCGCCGCCGACGCGCTCGACATCTACCGCGTGCTCCGGACGTCCAACCCGAGCCCGTACATGTACCTGCTGCGGCTGGACGGCTTCGACATCGTCGGCTCCAGCCCCGAATCGCTCGTCACCGTGCGGGACGGCAAGGCGACCACGCACCCGATCGCGGGCACGCGCTGGCGCGGCGCCGACCCGGAGGAGGACGCGCAGCTGGCCAAGGACCTCCTCGCCGACGAAAAGGAGCGCTCGGAGCACCTGATGCTCGTCGACCTCGGCCGCAACGACCTCGGCAAGATCTGCAAGCCGGGCACCGTCCGCGTCGTCGACTTCTTCCAGATCGAGCGCTACAGCCACGTCATGCACATCGTGTCCACCGTCACCGGCGAGCTGGCCGAGGACAAGACGGCCTTCGACGCCGTCACCGCGTGCTTCCCGGCCGGGACGCTCTCGGGCGCGCCGAAGGTCCGCGCCATGCAGCTGATCGAGGAGCTGGAGCCGGTCCGCCGCGCGCTGTACGGCGGGGTCGTCGGCTACCTCGACTTCGCCGGCGACGCCGACACGGCGATCGCGATCCGCACCGCGCTGGTCAAGGACGGCGTCGCGCACGTGCAGGCCGGGGGCGGGGTGGTCGCCGACTCGGTGCCGGACTACGAGGACACCGAATCGCTGAACAAGGCCAGGACCGTGCTCTCGGCGGTCGCCGCCGCGCAGACGATGGTGGCGGCGGGCACCCTCGACCCGGCCGCGGACTCCGCCCATGTCTGAGCCGGCCGCCAAGCCGTCCCGTCGTCCACTGTGGATGATCGTGACCGCGCTGCTGCTCGGCGCGCTCGCGCTGTGGGGCGCGTCACGGCTGACGTGGTTCGCCGAGTTCCGCGACGGCGGCGTGCGCGGCACGGTCCTGTACCGCGAGACCGGCGAGCAGCAGGCGACGGCGCTGGTGCCGCTGGCCCTGCTCGCGCTGGCCGGGGTGGCGGGCGTCATCGCCACCGGCGGCTGGGCGCGGCGCGTGCTCGGCGTCGTGCTCGCGCTGGCCGGCGTGGCCGCGGTCTGGACCGGGATCGACGGCGTCCGCTTCGGCGGCTACGCCGACGGGCTGCCGGTGTCCCAGATGCTGATCGGGCGCGGGCTGGCCGCGCTCGGGGGAATTCTCGTCGCCGCCGGCGGGTTGGCAGCCGTCAAGGGCGCGGGCGCGGCGGCGCGGCTGGGTACCAAGTACGCGGCTCCGGCGACGCGGAAGAAGACCCGCGATCCGGACGCCGAGCTGTGGGAAGCGCTGTCGGAGGGCGAGGACCCGACGGACGCCCGCGGCAGGCATTCGGAGTAACGCACGCACCCGGAACCGAGCGCTCCAGATGCGGGGGTTAGCATCGTTTCGGCGGGAAGGGGAAGGTTTTTGTGAGCGACCTTGCGAGTGAATCCGTGAGCACGTGCCAGGGCGGGGGCGCCCGGTGAGCGTGCTCGAAGACATCGTCGCCGGCGTGCGGGAAGACCTCGCCGTGCGGGAATCCGCGCTGCCGTTCGACGAACTGAAGATCCGCGCGGCCGCCGCCCCGGCGCCGCGTGACGTGATGTCCGCGCTGCGCGAGTCCGGCATCGGCGTCATCGCCGAGGTGAAGCGGCGCAGCCCGTCCAAGGGTGACCTGGCCGACATCCCCGACCCGGCCTCGCTGGCGAAGGACTACGAAGACGGCGGCGCGCGGGTGATCAGCGTGCTGACCGAGCAGCGCCGCTTCGGCGGGTCGCTGGCCGACCTCGACGCGGTCCGCGCCGCGGTGGACACCCCCATCCTGCGCAAGGACTTCATCGTCAGCCCGTACCAGGTGCACGAAGCCCGCCTGCACGGCGCCGACATGGTGCTGCTGATCGTCGCCGCGCTGGAGCAGAACGCGCTCGTCTCGCTGCTCGACCGCGTCGAATCGCTGGGCATGACCGCGCTGGTGGAGATCCACAACGCCGAGGAGGCCGACAAGGCCCTCGAGGCGGGCGCCAAGGTCATCGGCGTCAACGCGCGCAACCTGCACACCCTCGAGGTGGACCGCGACGTCTTCTCGCGGCTGGCCCCCGGCCTGCCGATGGACGTCTACAAGGTCGCCGAGTCGGGGGTCCGCGGGCCGGGCGACCTGATGTCCTACGCCGGGCACGGCGCCGACGCGGTGCTGGTCGGCGAAGGGCTCGTCGCCTCGGGCGACCCGAAGGGTTCCCTGGTCAAGCTGGTCACCGCCGGATCCCACCCCGCCTGCCCGAGGCCGTCCCGGTGACCGCTGAGCACGACAAGCACGACCCGGACGACCGCGGCTATTACGGTCCGTACGGCGGCCGCTTCATGCCGGAGGCGCTGATCGGCGTCGTCGACGAGGTCGCCGCGGAGTACGAGAAGGCCCGGCACGACCCGGACTTCCTGAACGAGTTCAACCGCCTGCTGAAGGATTACGCGGGCCGCCCGTCGCTGCTCACCGAAGCCAAGCGCTTCGGCGAGCACGCCGGCGGCGCGCGCGTCTTCCTCAAGCGCGAGGACCTGAACCACACCGGATCCCACAAGATCAACAACGTGCTGGGCCAGGCGCTGCTCACCAAGCGGATGGGCAAGAAGCGCGTCATCGCCGAGACGGGCGCGGGCCAGCACGGCGTCGCGACGGCGACCGCGTGCGCGCTGCTCGACCTCGACTGCGTCGTCTACATGGGCGAGGTCGACACCGAGCGCCAGGCGCTGAACGTGGCCCGCATGCGGCTGCTCGGCGCCGAGGTCATCCCGGTCAAGACCGGGTCGCGGACGCTGAAGGACGCGATCAACGAGGCACTGCGCGACTGGGTGACCAACGCGGACACCACGCACTACCTGTTCGGCACGGCCGCCGGGCCGGCGCCGTTCCCGACGATGGTGCGCAACTTCCACCACGTCATCGGCACCGAGGCCCGCGAGCAGATCCTCGAGCAGGCCGGGCGCCTGCCCGACGTCGTCGCCGCGTGCGTCGGCGGCGGGTCGAACGCGATCGGCATCTTCTCGGGTTTCTACGACGACCCGTCCGTGCGGCTGGTCGGCCTGGAGCCGGGCGGCGAGGGCATCGAGGGCAACCGCCACGGCGCCACGCTCACCAAGGGCACCCCGGGCAACCTGCACGGCGCGATGACCTACCTGCTGCAGGACGAGGACGGCCAGACGGTCGAGTCGCACTCGATCTCGGCCGGGCTGGACTACCCGGGCGTCGGCCCGGAGCACGCGTGGCTGAAGGACACCGGCCGCGCCGAGTACCGGCCGGTCACCGACGCCGAGGCGATGGACGCGTTCCGGCTGCTCTCGCGCACCGAGGGCATCATCCCGGCGATCGAGTCGGCGCACGCGCTGGCCGGCGCGCTGGTGCTCGGCCGTGAGCTGGGCCCCGACGGCCTGATCCTGGTGAACCTGTCCGGCCGCGGCGACAAGGACATGGACACGGCGGCGAAGTGGTTCGGACTGGTGAACGAATGAGCGGGCTGGACGACCTCTTCGCGACGACGCGCGCGGAGGGGCGGGGCGCGCTGGTCGGCTACCTCCCGGCGGGCTTCCCGACGGTCGACGGCTCGAAGGACCTCATCGCGGCGTGCGTCGACGGCGGCGCGGACCTGATCGAGGTCGGCGTCCCGTACTCCGACCCGGTGATGGACGGCCCGACCATCCAGGCCGCGTCCGTGACGGCGCTGGACAACGGCTTCCGCCTCAAGCACGTCTTCGAGGTCGTCGAGTCGGTGGCCGCCCGCGGCGGCCGCGCGGTCGTGATGACGTACTGGAACCCGGTCAACCGCTACGGCGTGGACCGCTTCGCGCGCGACCTCGCCGCGGCGGGCGGGCTCGGCCTGATCACGCCGGACCTGATCCCGGACGAAGCTTCGGCGTGGATGAAGGCGTCGGAGGAGCACGGCCTGGACCGCACGTTCCTGGTGGCGCCCTCGTCGTCGGAGGAGCGGCTGGCGTTGACGGCGTCGTCGTCGTCGGGCTTCATCTACGCGACCGCGGTGATGGGCGTGACGGGCGCGCGCGACCAGGTCGGCGCGGGCGCGGAGGAGCTGGTCCGCCGCACCCGGGCGCACACGTCACTCCCGATCGGCGTGGGTCTCGGTGTCCGCTCGGGTGACCAGGCGGCCGAGGTGGCGTCGTTCGCGGACGCGGTGATCGTGGGCTCGGCCCTGGTCACGGCGGCGGCGGAAGGCCCTTCGGGCGTCCACCGCCTGTCGGCCGAGCTGGCCGACGGCGTGCGCCGGGCGGTCGCCACCGCTTGACCTGGAGTGCGCTCCAGGTGTCACGCTGGACGGCGTGACGTCCTACACCCCGGCCCAGGTGACCGAAAAGACCGGCTTCACCATCGACACCCTGCGCTACTACGAGCGCATCGGCCTCCTCCACCACGTCGGCCGCACCGCCGGCGGCCGCCGGGTGTTCACCGAGCAGGACGTGGAGTTCCTGCAGCTGCTGAGGTGCCTGCGGTACACGGGCATGCCGGTCGCGCAGATGCTGCGGTTCGTGGACCTGCTGCGCTCGGGCGAGGCGACACAGGACGAGCGCGTCGAGGTCCTGCGCGAACACGAACGGCGGGTGGCGGCGCAGATCGCGCGGCTGCAGGAGCACCACGAGCACATCCGGTTCAAGATCCAGCTGTACAGCGGCGCGGGGGAGCTGGCTGTCGCACCGGCGTGACGCCATCAGCTGATCCAGAACTGTCGGTGGCGACCCGCATACTCCTCGTGTGATGATCCACAACGAGGGGACCGGCTGGACATGCCACACTGGAACAGACCTGCGGCGACGGGCCCGAGCGGAGGTGAAGCGCGATGGCAGCACCGACTGAGCCCCAGCCCGGCATCCCACTGCGGCCCGAAGGCTGGACCGCGGAGGAAGTTCTCGCTCTCCCCGAGGACCAGACTTCGCTGCAACGGATCGAACTCGTGGATGGAGCTCTCCTCGTGAGCCCCGCTCCCACCTCGGCTCATCAGCGGCTCTTGCAGAGACTGCAGCTCGCATTCGTGCCCGTGGTGCCGGAAGACACCGAGTTGCTGCCAGGCGTGAACGTCCGCTTCGGAGGACAGCGGCTCCTGATCCCCGATCTCGTGATCCTGACCTGCCCTGCGGTCGACACCGTCGCGTACGCGGCGAGTGATGTCCTGCTGGCAGCGGAAATCGTCTCGCCATCGACCAAGGTGCAGGACCGGATTCTCAAGCGCGCGATCTACGCCGAGGCACTGATCCCGTTCTACCTCCTGGTCGAGCCGCAAGAACCGGTCGGCGCCACCCTCTTCGAACTCCAGGGCGGCGAGTACGAACCCCTCGCCAAGAGCGAGAACGGCGAGCTCCACCTCTCCCGCCCCTTCGCCGCCACCCTCCGCCTCTGAGCGCTCTTGTACGAAAGCTGTACGCCGCCCCGGCAGAGTGCGCCGCATGGACTTCGACTTACGACACCTCCCGCGGCGCGCCTTTCTCCGCGGCGCCGCCGGCGTCGCCGTCGCGGGAGCGGCCGGGCTCGTGGTGCCCCGGCTGGCAGAAGCAGCCACCGCTCCCCGGATCTACAGCTGCGCCGAGTGGGGTGCGCGCCCGCCCGCCGACGCGCTCACCACCCTCGGCCACCCCGCGAACCGCGTGCTCATCCACCACATCGCCAGCGCCAACAGCACCGACTACTCGCTCGCCCACGCCTTCCAGGTCGCCCGGGACGATCAGCACGACCACATGGACAACAACGGCTGGTCCGACACCGGTCAGCACTTCACCGTCAGCCGCGGCGGGTACCGGCTCGAGGGGCGGCACGGGAGCCTCGACGCGCTGCGTGGCCGCACCACCATGGTCCAGGGCGCGCACTGTCCCGGGCAGAACACCAACGCCATCGGCATCGAAAACGAAGGCACCTACACCGACGTCGAGCCGCCCGCGGCGCAGTGGGCGTCGCTCGTCACCTTCTGCGCCTACGTCTGCCGCCAGTACGGCATCCCCGTCGAGGAAATCAAGGGCCACCGCGACTTCTACAACACCGAATGCCCCGGCGACCGCCTCTACGCCAAGCTGCCGCAGCTGCGCGACGAGGTGCGAGCGTCAATGTAGGTACCGCATCACCGCGCACAGCTCGTCCGGCGGCAGCAACCCGAGCCGGGCGATCTCGCCGCGACGGACGTCCATCAGCGTCGTTGCCAGCTCCGGGCCGAACGCCGACGTCAGCGCGTCGTCCGCCTCGAACGCCGCCACCGCGTCCGCCAGGGACGTCAGCAACCGCGTCGAGGACGGGAGCGTTCCCGGGTCGACGTCCACCGGTTCCGGCAGGGACGCCGACGCCGCCACGCCGGCCAGGCCCGCGAACAGCAGTGCCGCCACCACCAGGTACGGGTTCGCCGTCAGGTCGAAGCACTTGACCTCGAAGTTCGCCGTCCGGTCGCGCTGCCCGGCCGGGCCCTGCACCAGCCGCAGCGGCGCTTCGCGGTTCTCCAGGCCCCACGCGCTGAACACGCCCGCCCAGTGGTGCGGCTCCAGCCGCAGGTAGCTCACCACCGAGGGCGCGCCGATCGCCAGCAGCGCCGGCAAGCGAGAAAAGATCCCGGCGCCGAACGCCTCGGCGGTCCGCGTCAGGCCGAAGGGACCGTCGCCGCCGGAGCACAGGTTGCGGTCGCCGTCCCAGAGACTCAGGTGGACGTGGCCGCCGTTGCCGACGCCGCCGGGCTCGAACTTCGGCGTGAACGAGGCCCGCAGCCCGTGCCGCTCGCTGACCGTGCGGATCGTCTCCCGCGTCAGGACCGCGATGTCGGCCGCGCGCACCGGGTCGTCCGCCGCCACCGACAGCTCGAACTGCCCGGCCGCGTATTCGGGGTGGATCTGTTCCACCGCAACGCCTTGCGCGGACAACGTGGACACCAGCGTGCGCAGGTACGCCGCCTGCGAGGAAAGCCGCGCGTAGCCGTACGCCGGGCCCGCGGTGGCCGAGCGCGGGTCGGCCGGCGCGTCCGCCGCGGTGATCACCCATTCGAGCTCGAAGGCCATCCGCGCCCGGTAGCCCCGCGAGGCCAGTTCGGCCGTCGCCGTCGCGGCCAGCGCCCGTGCGTCCTGCGGGTGCGGCTCGCCGTCGGTGTCGTACTTCCGGACCGGCGCCCACGCCCAGCCCGGCTGCGCCGCCAGCGGCACGAGCGCGTCGAGGTCCGGGTGCAGCCGCAGGTCGCCGACCGGGCCCCGCGAGTACGTCCCGTCGGTGATTTCGTCCGTGGCCAGGAAGAAGTCGAACGACTTCGACGCGCCGACGCCCCACGCCGCCGCCGACCACAGCCGGTCCACCGGGACGGCCTTCACCCGCGCGATGCCGCTGTTGTCCACGAAGGTCAGCGCGACCAGCTCCACGCCGGCCGCGCGCAGGCCGTCGGCCCGGATCGCGCCCTGCTGCGCGAGTTCTGCCCGATCGAGCTGGCTCATCCCACCCCTGTCGTTGTTCACTGGTCGCCTGAGAAAGAGGTGGAGATCGTGTCAGACACCGTCGAAACCCGTCCAGGGCTGCGCCGCTCCCTCTCCGTCTGGCAGGCCGTCGGCCTGTCCGTGGCGTTGATGGCGCCCAGCATGGCCGCCAACATCAACCCCCAGCAGACCGCGGCCGCCGCCGGCCGCGCCGTCCCCCTCGCCTTCCTGCTCTCCGCGGTCGGGGTGCTGCTGGTCGCGTACGGCTTCGTCAAGCTCTGCCGGTACTACCAGCACGCCGGTTCGGTGTACGCCTTCGTCGGCGCCACCCTCGGCCCGCGCGCGGGCGTCGTCTCCGGCATCGGCCTCCTCGGCACGTACACGTTCTACGCCGTCGTCACGAGCTCGGCCGCGGGCACGCTGGGCACGGCCTTCCTGACGCAGGTGGGGATCTGGCCGGACCCGCCGTCCTGGGGCCCGTTCGTGCTGACGGCGGTCGCGCTGATCGGCGCCTGGCTGCTGTCCGTGCTGCCCGCCCGCCGCGGCACGAGCACGCTGCTCGCCGTCGAAGGCGCGACGATCGCGGTGATCCTGCTGGTCACCGTGGTGATCCTGGTGCGCCTGCTGGCCGGGAACGCACCCAGCGGTGCCCGGTTCACCCTGGACGTCTTCGTCCCGGAAACCGGGCTGTCCGGCGTGTTCCTCGGCGCGGTGTTCGGCTTCCTGTCCTTCGCCGGGTTCGAAGCCGCCGCCACACTCGGCGAGGAGACGCACGATCCGAAGCGGAACATCCCGCGCGCGATCCTCGGCACGGCGGTCTTCGGCGGTGTCTACTTCGTCGTGGTCACCGCCGTCGAGATGATGGCGTTCGGCACGGACGCGGCCGCGTTCCACGACTCGCCGTCCCTGCTCGGCGACCTCGGCAGCCGCTACGCCGGCGCCTGGGTCGGCGACGTGATCAGCGTCGGCGCCGCGATCAGCGCGTTCGGCTGCTGCCTCGCCTGCGTCGTCGGCGGTTCGCGGCTGCTCTACGCGCTCGGGCGCGACGCGGGTGGCGGCCTCGGCCGGACGTCCAGCCGCGGCACGCCGGTGGCCGCGGTCAGCGCGGTGACCGGCGCGGCGGTGCTGATCATCCTGGTGTGCGCGCTCTTCTTCGGCGCGACCGCGGCGGACACGTTCGCCTGGTCGGGCTCGATCGGCACGCTGATCCTGCTGGTGATCTACCTGCTCACGACGGTGGGCGCGATCCTGCTGCTGTTCGTGAAGCGCCGCATGCGCGTGCCGGGGTGGCACCTCGTGTTCCCGATCGGCGCGCTCGCCGTGCTCGGGTACACCGTCTACGTCAACGTGGTGCCCTATCCGACCGAAGGCCCGGCGCGCTGGTTCCCGGTGGTGGCCGCGGCGGTGCTGGTGCTCGCGGTGCTCGCCGTCCTGTCGGCACCCGGCTTCGCTCGTAGGGTGGGGGAGAGGCTGACCACCGTGGACGGAGGCGCATGACCGACCTGCTCCCGTTCGTCGCGGACCTGCCGCTGGTGGACCACCACTGCCACGGCGTCGTCACCCGGGACGTGGCCCGCGCGGACTTCGAGGGGATGCTGACCGAGGCCGACGCGCCTTCGCCGCTCGGCACGAGCCTGTTCGACTCGCTGATCGGGCTGGCCGTGCGTGCCCGCTGCGCGCCGGTGCTCGGCCTGCCGAAGCACGCCCCCGCCGACGCCTACCTCGAACGCCGCGCCGAGCTGGGCGCGGCCGAGGTGGCCCGGCGTTTCCTGCGCGCCACCGGCACCACCGACTTCCTCCTGGACGGCGGCTTCTTGCCGGACGCCCTGACCACCACGCCCGAGTTCGCCGCGCTCGCGGGCGCCCGCGCGCACGACGTCGTCCGGCTGGAACAGGTCGCCGAGTCCGTCATCCGGGGCACGACCGCGGACGGGTTCGCCGCCGCCTTCGCCGACGAGCTGGGGAAACGCGCCGCGACCGCGGCCGGGTTCAAGTCGATCGCCGCCTACCGCGTCGGCCTCGAGCTGGCGGGGGAGCGGCCGTCGCCGCCGGAGGTGGCGGCCGCGGCGGGCCGCTGGCTGCGCTCCGGAAACCCCCGGCTGGCCGACGAGGTGCTGCACCGCCACCTCGTCTTCACCGGCCTCGACCTGGGCCTGCCGGTGCAGTTCCACGTCGGCTACGGCGACTCCGACGTCGACCTGCACCGCTGCGACCCGCTGCTGCTGACCGGGCTGCTGCGGGCCACCCGGGACCGCGGCGTGCCGATCCTGCTGCTGCACAACTACCCGTTCCACCGGAACGCCGCGTATCTCGCGCAGGTTTTCGAGCACGTGTTCGTGGACGCCGGGCTCATCACGCACAACGCCGGGTTCCGGGCGCCGGCGGTACTGGCCGAGCTCCTGGAGATCGCGCCGTTCGGGAAGGTCCTCTTCTCCACCGACGCGTTCGGCCTGGCCGAGCTCTACCACCTGGGCACGGCGCTGTTCCGGCAGGGACTGTCGGATTTCGTGCGCGCCGCGCTCGACGCGGACGCGGTGTCCGAAGGGGACGCGATCCGGTTGTGTGCTTCGGTGGGGCACGAGAACGCGCAGAGGATCTACCGCTTGGAGCACGTGTGAACGACCTGTGGGCCCGGTGGACGCGGGCGATCGCCGACGAACTGCCCGCCGCCGTCGCGCTCCGGCACGCCGTGCACGCCGACCCGCGCGGCTCCGGAGACGAAGAAGACACCGCCCGCCTGGTCGCCGAGGCGCTCGGCGCGGGGGAGGGGATCCGCGTCGCCAAGACCGGCCGCGCGATCCCGCTGCCCGGCGCCGGCGGTCCGGCGATCGCGCTGCGCGCCGAGCTCGACGCCCTCCCGGTGCTGGAGGGCACCCGCGTGCCGTGGGCCTCGGGCAACGACCTGATGCACGCGTGCGGCCACGACGTCCACCTCGCCGCGCTGGTCGCGGTCGGCCGCGCGGCGGTCCGCGTCGGCGTGCCGCGGCCGATCCTGGCGCTGCTGCAGCCGCGGGAGGAGACCTCGCCGCCGGGCGCGCTCGACATCGTCGAGTCCGGGGTGCTGACCGAGCAAGGCGTCGACGCGGTGATCGGCGCGCACGTCCAGCCGCGGATCGCGCACGGCGTCGTCTCGGCGGCGCCCGGCCCGGTGAACGCGTCCACCGACGAGTTCGAGGTGACCCTGCACGGCCAGGGCGGCCACGCCGGCTACCCGCACCTGCTGCGCGACCCGATCCTGGCGCTGTCGCAGCTGGTGGTGAGCCTGCAGCAGCTCGCGTCGCGGCGGATCGACCCGGTGTACGGCGCGGTCTGCTCGGTCGGGCGGATCCAGGCGGGCGCGGCGGCCAACGTCGTCCCGAACAGCGCGACCGCGTTCGGCTCCCTGCGCCTGATGCGCGCCGAGGACCGCGAGCGCGCTCTGGAAGCGCTGGCCGACATCGTGCACGGCACCGCGCGGGCGCACGGCTGCACCGCCGAACTGGAGATCAGCCCGTGCGAGCCGGTGCTGGACAACGACGCCGCGCTCGCGGCGGCCGCGCAGCGCTGGCTGGCCCACGCCGGCTACGGCGTCGACGACCAGTTCCGGTCGTTCGGCGCCGACGATTTCGCCCACTACTGCGGCGGCCCGACGCGCGGGCTGATGCTGTTCGTCGGCCTCGGCGACACCGCGGGCGTGCCCAGCCTGCACGACGAACGCTTCCTCCCGCGCGACGAAGCCGTCACCCAGGTCGCGCACGCGCTGGTGGCGGGGTACCTGGCCGCCTTGGAGGCTCCGGCGCCTTAGCGCTACGGTGGCCGCGTGATGAGCGCCTACCTCGCGACGATCCCCAGTCCCGACCGGGGGGTCTGGCACCTGGGACCGATCCCGCTCCGCGCGTACGCCCTGTGCATCATCGCCGGCATCATCGTGGCGATCTGGTGGGGCGAACGGCGCTGGGTGGCCCGCGGCGGCACCAAGGGCACGGTGATCGACATCGCGGTGTTCGCGGTGCCGTTCGGCCTGGTCGGCGGCCGGTTGTACCACGTGATCACCGACCCCGAGCTGTACTTCACCGAGGGCAAGAACCCCTGGAACGCGTTCGCGATCTGGGACGGCGGCCTCGGCATCTGGGGCGCCATCGCCCTCGGCGCGGTGGGCGCGCTCATCGCCTGCCGCCGCAAGGGCATCCCGCTGCCGGCGATGGCGGACGCGATCGCCCCCGGCATCGTCGTCGCGCAGGCCATCGGCCGCATCGGCAACTACTTCAACCAGGAGCTCTACGGCGCGCACACCGACCTGCCGTGGGGCCTGGAGGTCTACCAGCGCTTCAACCCGGAAGACCCGGACAACCTGCTCAACGGCGTCGCGACCGGCCACATCCCGCTGCCGGAGAGCCCGGTCCACCCGACGTTCCTGTACGAGCTGATCTGGAACCTGCTGGTCGCGCTGCTGGTCGTCTGGGCGGACCGCAAGTTCAAGCTGGGCCACGGGCGGGCGTTCGCGCTGTACGTCGCCGGGTACACGGTCGGCCGCGGCTGGATCGAGATGATGCGGACCGACACCGCGAACCACATCCTCGGCCTGCGGGTGAACGTCTGGACGTCGATCCTGCTGTTCGTCGCGGCGGTGGTGTACTTCGTGCTCGCCGGGAAGCGGGGGCCGCGGGAGCTGCCGGAGACGCTGGTGAGCAAGGACGCGCCGGAGGCCGCCGAGGAGGAGCCCGAGCCCGCGAAGGTGGCGGCCGAGGCTCCGGAGACGCCGGCCGAGGAACCGAAGAAGACCGAAGAGAGCTGACTCCGGGCACCGACGTAGTGAATGACTCATTCCTGTCGTCCGACGACAGGAATGAGTCATTCACTACAGGTCGGGCAGGCCCAGATCGAGGTTCGGGGTCTGCAGGCCGCCGTCGACCTCGAGGATCTTGCCTGTGAGGTACCCGCCGGCGCGCGAGGCCAGGAACACCACCGTCGCGGCGATGTCCTCGGCTTCGCCGATCCGGTGCAGCGGCGTGGCCGACTCCATCTTCGCCTTCAGTTCGGGGTTGCCCACCACGATCTCCAGGGCCGACGTCGCCACCGAGCCCACCGAGATCGCGTTCACCCGGACCTTCGGGGCCAGGTCCGCCGCTGCCAGGCGCGTGTAGTGGGCCAGCGCCGCCTTCGCCGTTCCGTACGCCGCGAAGCCGCGGCCCGCGACGCGGCCCATCACCGACGAGATGTTGACGACCGAGCCGCCCGTCTCCAGCAGGGCGGGGGCGGCCGCCGCGGTCAGCGCGTGCGCGGTCGAGACGTTGAAGCGGAACGCTTCCTCCAGGAACTCCGCGGTGCTCTCCAGCAGGGGCCGCGGGTACGTGCCGCCGACGTTGTTGACCACCAGGTCGAGGCGCCCGAACTCGGCCACCGCCGTCGCGGCCAGCGCGGCCGCGGCGTCCGGGGTGGAGAGGTCGCCGGGGACGGTGACCGCGCGGCGCCCGGCCGCCGACACGCGGGCGGCGACCTCGTCGAGCTGGGCGGCCGTGCGGGAGGCGATGACCACGTCGGCGCCCGCTTCGGCGAGAGCCACGGCGGTGGCCGCGCCGATCCCGCGTCCGGCGCCGGTGACCACCGCGACCTGGTCGGTGAGCTTGAACCGGTCGAGGATCATGCGGCGAAATGTAACACGTTCTAGTGACCGCGGACACGGTGCGAGTGTGCCGGGTCGGACTGGTCACGTTAGGCTTGACCGGAGTTTCCGGCACGTATACTTAGCGGTGCGAACTACCGGGAACCCATCAGGAACTACGTCGTTCCGCGCAGCCAGATCGTTACCGTCCGCCGCAGTTCAGGGCGCACTGAATTGATGCTGACGTGTTTCCCAGGTGTTAAAGTCGCGCTAACAAGCGGGCCATCGTCGTCCCGTGCGCTCCCCGGCCGGTAGCCCGGCCCCGCACGACAGACGACGAAGGAGGTCCCTTCTTCATGATCTTCTCCGCCATTCCCGGCAAGCAGGGTCTCTACGACCCGGAGACCGAACAGGACTCCTGCGGTGTGGCCATGGTGGCCGACATCCGCGGGCGCCGCTCCCACGGCATCGTCACCGATGGCCTCGCCGCGCTGACCAACCTCGACCACCGCGGCGCCGCCGGCGCCGAACCCACCAGCGGCGACGGCGCCGGCATCCTGCTGCAGCTGCCGGACGTGCTGCTGCGCGCGGAAGCCGGTTTTTCCCTGCCGGAGCCCGATGAACGTGGCCACCACACCTACGCGGCCGGCATCGCGTTCCTCCCCGAAGACGCCGAGCAGCGCCGCAAGGCCGTCGAGCTGGCCGAACGCATCGCCGTCGAAGAGGGCCTGGAGGTGCTCGGCTGGCGCGAGGTCCCGGTCGACGCCGACCGCGCCGACATCGGCCCGACCGCCCGCTCGGTCATGCCGCACTTCGCCATGCTTTTCGTCACCGCGGACGGAAAAGCCGGCCTGGAGCTGGACAGGCTGGCCTTCTGCCTGCGCAAGCGCGTCGAGCACGAAAGCGCGAACTCCGGCTGCGGCACGTACTTCCCGTCGCTGTCCTCGCGGACGATCGTCTACAAGGGCATGGTGACGCCGGAGCAGCTGCCGGCGTTCTTCGACGACCTGCGCGACGAGCGGCTCGAAAGCGCCATCGCGCTGGTGCACTCCCGCTTCTCCACCAACACCTTCCCGTCGTGGCCGCTGGCGCACCCGTTCCGGTTCGTGGCCCACAACGGCGAGATCAACACCATCCGCGGCAACCGCAACCGCATGCGGGCGCGCGAGGCGCTGCTGGAGTCCGAGCTCATCGACGGCGACCTTTCGCGGCTGTTCCCGATCTGTTCGCCGGACGCGTCGGACTCGGCGTCGTTCGACGAGGTGCTGGAGCTGCTGCACCTCGGCGGCCGGTCGCTGCCGCACGCGGTGCTCATGATGATCCCGGAGGCGTGGGAGAACCACGCCACCATGAAGCCGGAACGCCGGGCCTTCTACCAGTTCCACGCGAGCCTGATGGAGCCGTGGGACGGTCCCGCCTGCGTCACCTTCACCGACGGCACGCTGGTCGGCGCGGTCCTGGACCGCAACGGCCTGCGGCCGGCGCGCTGGTGGCGCACGGCCGACGACCGCGTCGTGCTCGCCAGTGAGGCGGGGGTGCTCGACGTCGCTCCGAAGGACGTCGTGGCCAAGGGGCGGCTCAAGCCCGGCCGGATGTTCCTCGTGGACACCGAAGCCGGCCGGATCGTGGACGACGAAGAGGTCAAGTCCGCGCTCGCCGGCGAGCTGCCGTACGAGGGCTGGCTGCACGCGGGCCTGCTGAAGATCGCCGAGCTGCCCGACCGCGACCACGTCGTGCAGAGCCACGACTCGGTGCTGCGCCGCCAGCTTTCCTTCGGCTACACCGAAGAAGAGCTCAAGATCCTGCTCGCGCCGATGGCCGAGAAGGGCGCCGAGCCGATCGGCTCGATGGGCTCGGACACCCCGCCCGCGGTGCTGTCCAAGCGATCTCGGCTGCTCTACGACTACTTCAAGCAGAACTTCGCGCAGGTGACCAACCCGCCGCTGGACGCGATCCGCGAGGAGCTCGTCACCTGCATGGCGCGGATCATGGGCCCGGAGCGCAACCTCCTGGCCCCGGGACCCGCGTCCTGCCGCCACCTGAAGCTGCCGTACCCCGTCATCGACAACGACGAGCTCGCGAAGCTCATCCACATCAACGACGACGGCGACCTCCCCGGGTTCGCGTGCAGCGTCCTTTCCGGACTGTACGAAGTGGACGGCGGCGCCGAGGCGCTGGCCGGGGCGATCGAGCGGGTGCGCCGCGAGGCGTCCGAGGCGATCGCGGCCGGCGCGCGCACGCTGGTGCTGTCCGACCGCGACTCCGACCACCGGATGGCGCCGATCCCGTCGCTGCTGCTGGTTTCCGCGGTGCACCACCACCTGGTCCGCACGAAGGAACGCCTGCGCGTCGCGCTGGTCGTCGAATCCGGCGACGCGCGCGAGGTGCACCACATCGCGCTGCTGCTCGGCTACGGCGCTGCCGCGGTCAACCCGTACCTGGCCTTCGAGACCATCGAAGACATGATCGCGCAGGGCGCGGTCACCGGCATCGAGCCCGGCAAGGCGATCCGCAACTACGTGCAGGCGCTGGTCAAGGGCGTCCTGAAGATCATGTCCAAGATGGGCATCTCGACGGTCGGCGCGTACACCGCCGCCCAGGTCTTCGAATCCCTCGGCCTGGCCCAGGACCTGCTCGACGAGTACTTCACCGGGACGTCGTCGAAGCTCGGCGGCGTCGGCCTGACCGTGCTCGCCGAAGAGGTGGCCACGCGCCACCGCCGCGCGTACCCGGACAACCCGACCGAGCGGGTCCACCGTGGACTCGACACCGGCGGCGAGTACGCCTACCGCCGCGAGGGCGAGCTGCACCTGTTCACGCCGGAGACGGTGTTCCTGCTGCAGCACGCGTCCAAGACCGGCCGCGAAGAGGTGTACCGCAAGTACACCGACGAGGTGCACCGCCTCTACCGCGAGGGCGGCACGCTGCGCGGGCTGTTCTCCTTCCGCGACGGCGTCCGCGAGCCGATCCCGCTGGACGAGGTCGAGCCCGCCGAGGCGATCTTCAAGCGCTTCAACACCGGCGCGATGTCGTACGGCTCGATTTCGGCCGAGGCGCACGAAACCCTGGCCATCGCGATGAACCGGCTCGGTGGCCGGTCCAACACCGGCGAGGGCGGCGAAGACCCCGAACGGCTCTACGACCCCGAGCGGCGCAGCGCGATCAAGCAGGTCGCGTCCGGCCGGTTCGGCGTGACGAGCGAGTACCTGGTCAACGCCGACGACATCCAGATCAAGATGGCGCAGGGCGCGAAGCCCGGCGAGGGCGGCCAGCTGCCGCCGAACAAGGTGTACCCGTGGATCGCGCGCACCCGGCACTCGACGCCGGGCGTCGGCCTCATTTCGCCGCCGCCGCACCACGACATCTACTCCATCGAGGACCTGGCGCAGCTGATCCACGACCTCAAGAACGCCAACGAGCACGCCCGCATCCACGTGAAGCTGGTGTCCTCTTTGGGCGTCGGCACGGTCGCGGCGGGCGTGTCCAAGGCGCACGCGGACGTCGTGCTCATCTCGGGGCACGACGGCGGCACCGGCGCGTCCCCGATGAACTCGCTCAAGCACGCGGGCACGCCGTGGGAGATCGGCCTCGCCGAAACCCAGCAGACGTTGCTGCTCAACGGGTTGCGCGACCGGATCACCGTGCAGGTGGACGGCGCCATGAAGACCGGGCGCGACGTCGTCATCGCGGCGCTGCTCGGCGCCGAGGAGTACGGCTTCGCGACGGCCCCGCTCGTCGTCGCGGGCTGCATCATGATGCGCGTCTGCCACCTCGACACCTGCCCGGTCGGCGTCGCCACGCAGAGCCCGGAGCTCCGCAAGCGCTACACCGGCCAGGTCGAGCACGTGGTGAACTTCTTCAAGTTCGTCGCCGAGGAAGTCCGGGAAACCCTTGCGGCGCTGGGCTTCCGCACGCTCGACGAGGCCATCGGCCACGCCGAGCTGCTGAACACCGACGAGGCGGTCGACCACTGGAAGGCGTCCGGGCTGGACCTGGCGCCGATCTTCGAGATGCCTTCGGAGACTCCTTACGGTGGTGCCAAGCGGCGCACCCGCGGTCAGGACCACGGCCTCGAGCACGCCCTGGACCGCACGCTCATCCAGCTCGCCGAGGCGGCGCTGGAGGACGCGCACCACGTCAACATCGAGCTGCCGGTGCGCAACGTCAACCGGACCGTCGGCACGCTGCTGGGCTCGGAGATCACCCGCCGCTACGGCGGGGACGGCCTGCCCGAAGGCACGATCAACGTCACGCTCACGGGGTCGGCGGGCCAGTCGCTCGGCGCGTTCCTGCCGCGCGGCATCACCCTGGACATGGTCGGCGACGCCAACGACTACGTCGGCAAGGGCCTGTCCGGCGGCCGGATCGTGGTGCGCCCCGACCCGGCGGCCTCGTTCGCCGCCGAGGCGCAGACGATCGCGGGCAACACGATCGCGTACGGCGCCACGGCCGGCGAGATCTTCCTGCGCGGCCAGGTCGGCGAACGCTTCTGCGTCCGCAACTCCGGCGCCACGGTCGTCGCCGAGGGCGTCGGCGACCACGCGTTCGAGTACATGACCGGCGGCCGCGCGGTGGTGCTCGGCCCGACCGGGCGGAACCTGGCGGCCGGCATGTCCGGCGGCGTCGCGTTCGTGCTCGACGTCGACGGCCGGAAGGTCAACCAGGACATGGTGGACCTGCTCAAGCCGACCGCCGACGACCTGGCGTGGCTCAAGAAAACGGTGCAGCAGCACTACGATCTCACCCGCTCCGCGGTGGCGGCCTCGCTGCTCGGCGACTGGCCGCGCCGGTCCGTGGCGTTCACGAAGGTGATGCCGCGCGACTACCAGCGGGTCCTGGACGCGGCGAAGGCGGCACGAGCCGCCGGCCGCGATGTCGACGAGGCGATCATGGAGGCCGCTCGTGGCTGACCCGACCGGTTTCCTACGGTATTCTCGCGCGGAGCCGAAGAAGAAGTCCAAAGAGGACCGTCTGCACTCGTGGGGCGAGGTCTACGCGGACGTCGACCCGGGCGAGCGCAACGAAGAGGTGCGCAAGCAGGCGTCGCGGTGCATGGACTGCGGCATCCCGTTCTGCCACTCCGGCGGTTCCGGCTGCCCGCTGGGCAACCTGATCCCGGAGTGGAACGACCTCGTCCGCCGCGGTGACTGGGCCGCGGCGAGCGACCGGCTGCACGCGACCAACAACTTCCCCGAGTTCACCGGGAAGCTGTGCCCGGCACCGTGCGAGGCGGGCTGCGTGCTGTCGATCTCGCCGTTGTCCGGCGGGCCGGTGGCGATCAAGCGCGTCGAGCAGACGATCGCCGACCAATCCTGGGAGGCGGGCTACGTCCAGCCGCAGGTGTCCGAAGTGTCCAGTGGCCGCCGCGTCGCGGTCGTGGGCTCCGGGCCCGCGGGGCTGGCCGCCGCCCAGCAGCTGACCCGCGCCGGCCACGAGGTGACGGTGTTCGAGCGCGACGACCGCCTCGGCGGCCTGCTGCGCTACGGCATCCCCGAGTTCAAGATGGAGAAGAAGGTCCTCGACCGCCGCCTGGCGCAGCTGCGCAAGGAAGGCACCCGGTTCGTGACCGGCTGCGAGGTCGGCGTCGACCTCTCGGTGGAGGACCTGCGCGCGCAGTACGACGCCGTCGTGCTGGCGGTCGGCGCCCTGCGCGGCCGCGACGACACGACCACGCCGGGCCGGGAGCTCAAGGGCATCCACCTGGCGATGGAACACCTGGTCCCGGCCAACAAGTACGTCGAGGGCGACGGCCCCCCGTCGATCGACGCCCGCGGCAAGCACGTCCTCGTCATCGGCGGCGGCGACACGGGCGCGGACTCCTACGGCACGGCCACCCGCCAGGGCGCGCGCTCGGTGACCCAGCTCGACCAGTACCCGACCCCACCGTCCGTCCGCGACGACGAGCGTTCGCCGTGGCCGACGTGGCCGTACATCCTGCGCACGTACCCGGCCCACGAGGAAGCGGGCGAGCGCAAGTTCGCAGTGGCGGTCAAGCGCTTCGTCGGCGACGAGAACGGCCACGTCCGCGCGGTCGAACTCCAGGAGGTCCGAGTCCAGAAGGACCCGGCCACCGGCCGCCGCGAGGTCATCCCGACAACCGAGCAGACCGAGACGGTCCCGGCCGACCTGGTCCTGCTGGCGATCGGCTTCGAGGGCGTCGAGGAGATGCCGCTGCTTCCCGGGTTGGGTCTGTCCCTGACCCGCCGGGGAACGCTTTCCTGCGGCGCGGACTGGCAGACGGAGACGCCCGGCGTGTTCGTGTGCGGTGACGCGCACCGCGGCGCTTCGCTGGTGGTGTGGGCGATCGCGGAGGGCCGCTCGGTGGCCAACGCGGTGGACACGTACTTGACGGGAGCTTCGGACCTGCCGGCGCCGGTGCACCCGACGGCGTTGCCGCTCGCGGTGGTCTGATCCGTTCGTTGCGAAGGCCCCCTCGCCGTTGGTGAGGGGGCCTTCGGCGTTCCGTGCCGGACCCGACTACGTCGAACGGTGGCCACGCCTACGGCCGAATGGCGGTGTGCGCTCTGTGTCGAGCCAACTACTTTCGAGTAGCTGTGCCGCTTTTGCGGCAATTCACTTTCGCGGAAGGTGGGTGTCTTGAAGCGCACGACATTCCGGGCCGCGGTCGTCACCGCCGTCCTTTCGCTTGCCTTTGCCCTTGTCGGCACGCCCGCTCAAGCGGCGAAACCCTTCTGGACGCCCGATGCCATGCGGGCGGCCGTTCCCATGGACAAGCTCGTCAAGGCGCCCGCCGCCGCGCCGAAAGACGTGGCGAAAGGGCAGAGCGCCGTCATCCAGAGCATCCCGAACGGCGGGGGTGCGTGGACCGGCGGTGGCAAGGTCACCCAGACCGCCGGGCGCGTGTTCTTCCTCTTCAACGGGCAGAAGGCCTCCTGCTCCGGGGACGCCGTCACCAGCACCAACGGCAGTGTCGTCGTCACCGCGGGGCACTGCGTGAAGTACCAGGGGACCTGGCACACCGAATGGGTGTTCGTGCCCGGCTACGACAACGGGAACGCGCCCTACGGCCAGTGGGCCGCGAAGGCCACGCTGACCACGCCGCAGTGGGAAGCCAGTGAGGACATGAACTACGACGTCGGCATGGCCGTCGTGAACCCGCTCAACGGGCAGCGGCTCACCGATGTCGTCGGCGCGCAGGGCATCGCCTTCAACCAGCCGAAGAACCAGAGCATGTACACCTTCGGCTACCCGGCCGCGTCGCCGTACGACGGGACGAAGCTGATCTACTGCAGCGGCAGCACCTTCACCGACTTCCTGTTGACGAAGGACCACGCCATGCGGTGCAACATGACCGGCGGCTCGAGCGGCGGGCCGTGGTTCCTCTCGTTCAACGAGGGCACCGGGACCGGCGTGCAGGCCTCGGTCAACAGCTTCGGCTACACCTTCCTGCCGGGCTACATGTTCGGGCCTTACTTCGGCACCGACGCGCAGAACCTGTACAACCGCGCGCAAGCCGCGTGAACACCGTCAGCCCAGGGGTTCCGGCCCCTGGGCTGACGCCGGTGTCGGGGGCGCGCGAAACGCGAGCGGCGTTCGGGTCTCGCGTGCGGCCGGTCACCGTGGACGCGGGGTCCGCAGCTCAGGGCGGGGGCGGCGGCGCTGGGGCCGACCTGGCGAAACGCCGATCGGCGCGAACCCTATCCTGGACCGTGTGAACTGGACTGTGGACGTCCCCGCCGACACGCTGCCCGAACTGCCGCCGCTGCCGCCCGGGCTGCGGGAGCGGCTGGACACCGCGCTGGCCCGCCCGGCCGCGCAGCAGCCGGAGTGGCCCGACCCGGAGGCGACCCGCCGGGTGCGCGGGGTGCTGGAGAGCGTGCCGCCGATCACCGTGCCCGCCGAGATCGACCGGCTGAAGGACCGGCTGGCCATGGTCGCGCGCGGCGAGGCGTTCCTCCTGCAGGGCGGCGACTGCGCGGAGACGTTCGAGTCCAACACCGAGCCGCACATCCGCGCCAACCTGCGCACGCTGCTGCAGATGGCCGTCGTGCTGACCTACGGCGCGAGCCTGCCGGTGGTCAAGGTCGGGCGCATCGCGGGCCAGTACGCGAAGCCGCGGTCGGCCGGGACGGACGCGCTGGGCCTGCCGGTCTACCGCGGCGACATCATCAACTCGCTGGTCGCCAAGCCCGAGCTGCGCGTGCCGGACCCCGGCCGGATGATCCGCGCCTACGCGAACGCGGGCGCCGCGATGAACCTGGTCCGCGCCCTCACCGCCGCGGGCATGGCCGACCTGCACCAGGTGCACGACTGGAACAAGGACTTCGTGTCGGCCTCACCCGCCGCGCAGCGCTTCGAGTCGCTGGCCAACGAGATCGACCGCGGCCTGCGGTTCATGTCGGCGTGCGGGGTCACCGACACGTCGCTGCAGTCGACGGAAATCTTCGCCAGCCACGAGGCGCTGCTGCTCGACTACGAGCGCTCGATGCTCCGCCTCGACCACGCGGACGCGGCCGACCCGAAGCTGTACAACCTGTCCTCGCACTTCCTCTGGGTCGGCGAGCGGACCCGCCAGCTGGACGGCGCGCACATCGCGTTCGCCGAGCTGCTGGCCAACCCGATCGGGCTGAAGATCGGCCCGACGACCACGCCCGAGCAGGCCGTCGAGTACGTCGAGCGGCTCGACCCGCGCAACGAGCCGGGCCGGCTGACGCTCATCGCGCGGATGGGCAACGGCAAGGTCCGCGAGGTGCTGCCGGCGATCGTCGAGAAGGTCGAGTCGTCCGGGCACAAGGTCATCTGGCAGTGCGACCCGATGCACGGCAACACCCACGAGTCGTCGACCGGGTACAAGACCCGGCACTTCGACCGGATCGTCGACGAGGTCCAGGGCTTCTTCGAGGTGCACAACAAGCTGGGCACCTACCCGGGCGGCATCCACGTGGAGCTGACCGGCGAGGACGTCACCGAGTGCCTCGGCGGCGCCCAGGAGATCTCGGACGTCGACCTGTCGGGCCGCTACGAGACCGCCTGCGACCCGCGCCTCAACACGCAGCAGTCGCTCGAGCTGGCCTTCCTGGTCGCGGAGATGCTCCGCGGCTGACGCTCAAGCGCCGGCCCCGCCGTCGACCGGCACGATCGCCCCGCTCACCATGGCCGCGCGGTCGCTGAGCAGCCAGGCGGCCGCCTCGGCGACCTCGCGGGGTTCGGCCATGCGGCCGAGCGGGATCGACGCGGTGATCCGCTCGACGATCCCGGGAGTCGAGGCTTCCCACTCGTCGATCATGTCCGTGGCGGTGCCACCGGGCGTGAGGCCGTTGACCCGGATGCCCTGGGGGCCCCAGGTGACGGCCGCGGTCTCGGTGAGGCTGTTCAGCGCCCGCTTCATGGCGCCGTAAGCGGGCAGGGCGGGGTTGGCGCGGCGGCTGCCGATGCTCGAGGTGTTGACGATCGCCCCGCCGCCACCGCGGCGCATGAGCGCGGCCTCGGCGGTCATGGCGGTCCAGTGCGCGCGGAAGTTCACCGCGAACTGCTCGTCGATCTCTTCCTCGGCGGTCGTCTCCAGCGGACCGGGCCGCTGGATCGTCGCGCCGTTGTTGAACGCCCCGTCGAGGCGGCCGTGCAGCTGCTCGACGCGGTCGACGGCGGCCCGGATGCTCGCGGGATCGGCCAGGTCCAGCGCGACGGCGTCGGCGGCGCCGCCCGCGTCGCGGATCTCGGCGGCGATGCGCTCGAGGGGCTCGATGCCGCGCGAGGCCAGCACGACGGCGGCGCCTTCCTCGGCGAAGAGGCGGGCCGCGGCCGCGCCGATGCCGCGGCTGGCGCCGGTGATGAGCACTACCTTGCCGGAGAGCAGGCCGATCGTGGTGTTCGTCATGAACCCGACGCTGCCCGGGTGTGCGGCCCGGAGACAGGCACAGGCCGTACCAGGATCCGGCGCCGGAGCGTTCGCATACTGGAGGGGTGGACAAGCAAGAGCTGGGTGCGTTCCTCAGGAGCCGTCGTGAGCGGCTGCGGCCGCAGGACGCCGGGCTGCCCGCCGGACCGCGCCGGAGAACGCCGGGACTGCGCCGGGAAGAGGTCGCGGTGCTCGCGCACATCTCCACCGAGTACTACGTCCGCCTCGAGCAGGGCCGGGCGCCGCGGCCGTCGGGCGAGGTCCTGGCCGGCATCGCCGAGGCGCTCCGGCTGACCGGCGCCGAGGCCGAGCACCTGCACGTCCTGGCGGGCACCGCGCCGATCCGGAGCGGGCGGCACCCCCGCGACGTGCGCCCCAGCATCCTCGCGCTGCTGCAGCGGCTGCCGCAGACGGCCGCCTTCGTCGTCTCCGCCACCTTCGAGGTGCTGGCGTGGAACGACCTCGCGGCGGCGCTCATGGAGGACTTCGCGGCGGTCCCGCCCGAGCGGCGCAACCTCGCGCGCAAGGCGTTCCTCGAGCCGGCCGGGTCGCTGTACCGGGTCTCCGACGTCGCCGAGTTCCGGCTCAACGTCGTCCGGGGGCTGCGGGCGACCCTGGCCCGCTACCCCGCGGACCCGGCGGTGACCGGGCTCGTCGCCGAGCTGCGCGCGGGCAGTGCCGAGTTCGCCCGGCTGTGGGAGCGGCACGACGTGCACGCGACGCCGGTGCTCTCCAAGACCTTCCGGCACCGGGCGGTGGGCGAGGTGACCGTCGACTGCGACTCCCTCGCCCTGCGCGGCGACGACCAGCACCTCGTGCTCTACACCGCGCCACCCGGCTCCCGCGGGGCCGAGGCGCTGGCGTTCCTGGAGGTGGTGGGGACTGCGGGCGTCACGCCCTGACGACGCTGCCCGGCCCCGATCGAGTCAGGAGGCGTCCAGCAGGCGGGCCGTGGACTTGAGCACCGCGTCGCGCAGGGAGCCGATGTCCGGGACCGCCTCGCCGTTGGCCTGGAGGCCGACGTGGACCGAGTCGCGGTAGGTGGCCACCGCGATGCCGACCGCGTGGCGCGGGGCCAGCGGGACGAACGGGTAGACCTCCGCCAGCCGGGCGCCGTCGATCGACAGGCGGGCCGGTGGCAGCGGGACCGTGGTGATGACCAGGTCGAACAGCATCGGGGCGGCCCGTCCCGCGGTGCGCGTGCCCAGCCGGTGCAGCAGCGGCGGGACGCGGTCGGCGAGCAGCGGCAGCGCGCCGGCGCCGCGGCTCGGGCCCGCCGCCTTGTTGCGGGTCATCGCGCGGCGGACCACCCGCAGGCGCTCGACCGGGTCGTCTTCGCCGACCGGCAGGTCGCACAGGTAGCCGGACAGCTTGTTGCCGCCGAGCTGGTCGCCCGACCGGCCGCGCACGCTCACCGGGATCAGCGCGCGCAGCGTGCGGCCGTCGGCGCGGTGGCCGCGGTTGACCAGCCATTCGCGCAGCGCGCCGGACAGCACCGCCAGCACGACGTCGTTCGTGGTGCCGCCGTGGGCCTGGCGCACGCGGCGCAGCTCCGACAGCGGCAGCCGCACGAAGCCGAGCCGTCGTTCGGCCGACGTCGGGGCCGAGATCGGCGAGAGCGGCGGGCGCGCGGCCCGCACGAGCGACGACGCGATCCCGGCGGTTTCGTTCGCCTGTCCCCACACCGTGCCCAGCGCGTCCTTCACCGTGTCCAAAGTGGAGCGTGGGGCCGGGATCGGCCGGGACGGCGCGGTCTGCTCCGGCAGCTTGACGCCGTCGAGCAGGCCGGCCGCGACCGCGTACGCCCCGGCGCCGTCGGTGAGCGCGTGGTGCAGCTTGAGCAGCAGCGCGAACTTGCCGTCCGGCAGTCCGGTCGCGACGGTGAGGTCCCACAGCGGCCGCGCGGTGTCGAGCGGCTCGGCGATCCACCGCGACGCGTACGCCGCCAGCGGGTCCGGTTCGTACAGCGAGCTGAGCACGACGTGGTGAATGTGTTCGGCCGCAACAAATTCCGCGTCCTCGGTCCAGCTGGCGGAGCCCGGCGGGAACAGTTCCGCGCGCGCCCGCTGCCGCAGTTTCGGCAGCCGGGCGGCGCGTTCGGCGAGGATCGCCGTCAGCGCCCCGCCGTCCACCGGGCCGCGGGCGGTGAACGTGAGCACCGCCCCCATGTGCATCGGGGAGTTTTCGCTTTCCAGGCAAAGGAAAGCGACGTCGAGTGCGCTGAGCGGCGAGGCTGCCATGAGCGACCTTTCCTGGTTCGCGGGTGTGCACGGCCACGTGCGTCAGGAGGGGGTTCACTGCACCAGCCCGACATGACGGCCGGGTGGTCGAAGTGTTTCCACGACGCTAACTACTCACCCCGTTCATCCATTCGAGATACCCCGGGCTCCGGTGCCCGGGGTCACAGATCAGCTTGTTTTCACTCACCCGGGGCGGAATCGGGCTGCTCCGCCCGCACCACCGAGGCCCCCCAGTCGGGGGTCAGTGCCACCTGCTTGCCCACCCGGCGGACCGGCAGGCCGTTCGCCTGCCGCTTGCCCAGCCCGGGCCAGATCTCCGCGGCGTCCTTCGCCGCGGCCCGGATCGCGCCGCCGTCGAGCGTCGTCCGGGTCTCCGGGATGTCCCGGTCCTTCCACTGCACGACGAGCTTGAGCGGGCCGGCCGGCGGCAGCGGCCACAGGAACACCTCGTGCTCGACGGCGAAGCGCGTGCCGCCCACCGCCTGCGCCCGCAGCACCGGGCCGTCGGGCTCGGAAGCCGACGGCACCGAAACCGTTTCCGAGCTGGCCCGGCTGCCGTCGGCGTAGAGCACGCCGACCAGCAGCCCGTTGTAGTCCGGCTTGCGCCGGTGGTCGATCAGCCCCTCGGCGGGGTCGTCGACCAGGCTGTCCCGCGAATACACCGTCACGCGCAGCGTCAGCGCCTCCGGCCACACCTCGACGGTCCGCAGCGCGACCACCGTGCGGTCGGACCGGCCCAGCGGCTGCGGCCAGGCCAGCACGGCCGGGACGATGTGCTCGCGCGGGGCGTCGGTCCAGTGCCGGCCGTTGAACGCGTACAGCTCCTGTTCCGGGACGGGGAACAGGGGACGCTCACGGGGACCGCCGGTGAAGAAGCTCATCGGACGGCCCGCGACACGCAGTCCGGCACCATGCGCCCACGGTAGGACAACATCACGGGAATTGCCGCCCCCGATCGGGCGTACGGCCCTTGCTTCCCGTGATCCGGGACACAAGGGCCGCACACTCCGTGACGCCTCAGTCGCTCAGCTTGAGTTCGCCGTTCGTCCGCGCGGCTTCGTCGAGCTCCTTCTCGGCCGGCTTGCCCATGGCGTCCATCAGCTGCCGGGCCAGGCCGAGACCGGTGCCGCCGAGGGACAGCGCCTTGGCGAACATGTCGGACATGCCGTCGGCGCCGTTGAGCACGACCATGTGGTCGATGTTGCCGAACGCGCTCGCGCCCGCCTCGACGATCTCCGGCCAGCGCTCGGCCAGCTGCTGCGCGACGACGGCTTCCTGGTTCTCCGCCAGCGCCGCCGCGCGCGCCTTGATCGCGTCGGCCTCGGCGAGGCCCTTCGCCCGGGCCGACTCCGCTTCGGCGAGTCCCTTCGCCTTCGCGGCCTCCGCGTCGGCCAGACCGCGGGCCTTGGCCGCGGCCGCCTCCGCTTCACCGGTCGCCCGGGTCGCCCCGGCCGCCGCCTCCGCACGGGCCTTCGTGGCCTGCGCCTCGGCTTCGGCGGCCGTTTTGACGCGGGTCGCGTCGGCCGCGGCCCGCAGCTCGGTCTCCTTCGCCTCGGCCTGCGCCTTCGCGATCGAAGCGTCACGGGCCGCGTCGGCCGTCGTCCGCGTGTCGTACGCCTTCGCGTCGGCCGGCTTGCGGACCTGCGACTGCAGCCGCTGCTCGGCCAGCGCCGCCTCCAGCTCGGCCGCCCGCGTCTCCTGGACGACGACCTCCTGGCGCGCGGTCGCCTCGGCCAGCGGGCCCGACTGGGACGCCTTCGCCCGCGCCTGGTCGACCTCCGCCTGGTAGCCGGCCTGCTGGATCTGGCTCTCGCGGACCGCGGCCGCCTTCTTCGCCGCGGAGACCTGCTCGACCTCGGCGGCCTCCTGGTCGCGCTGCGCCTCGGCGATGCGGGCCGACGCGGCGATCGCGGCGGCGTGCGGCTTGCCGAGGTTGTTGATGTAGCCCGACTCGTCGTCGATCTCCTGGATCTGCAGCGAGTCCACGATCAGCCCGAGCTTGATCATCTCCGTGGCCGACGACTGGCGCACCTCGCCGGTGAGCGCGTCGCGGTTGTGGATCATCTCCTCGATGGTCAGCCCGCCCACGATCGAGCGCAGGTGCCCGGAGAACAGCTCGTGGATCGTGTCGTTCATGCCCTTCTGCTGGTCGAGGAACCGGCGGGCGGCGTTGGCGATCGAGGCGAAGTCGTCCCCGACCTTGTAGATGACGACGGCGCGCACGGTGACCGGCAGGCCCTGCTTGGTCACGCACGAGACCTGCAGGTTGACGCCGCGGGTGTCCAGCGACAGCCGCCGCGCGGTCTGGAAGCCGGGCAGGACGTTCACCCCGCGGCCGGTGATGATTTTGAAGCCCAGGCTGTCCGCGGTGTCCGCGCGGTCGACGCGGACGCCGAGCCCGGAGATGATCAGGGCTTCGTTCGGCTCGGCGACCTTGTAGAGCAGCCGCAGGATGCCGAAGATCACCACCAGCGCGACGATGAGACCACCGATGGAAAGCAGCACGATTTCCACGAGACTCATGGCACCGACCCCCTCGCTCTTCTGTTGTGGGTGTGTTGGTGCCCCTTCGACGCCGTCAGCGGCTCAGCGGTTGCCACCGTTCCACATAAACCGTCCGCGGGGGTTCGAAGTCGACCACGAGCACCTGCGTGCCGGAGCTGAACGTCTCGTCCGGGTCGGCCGGGTAGGCGTAGAACGCCTCCGTGCCGCCCCGGACGTTCAGGAGCACCTCACCGATGAGGCCGGGGCCGATCGTGCCGGTGACGCGGCCGCGGCTGCCGATCACTGACCGAAGCCCTTGAGCTTGACCTTGGAGCCCTTCTGCACGAACGTCCCCGGCTGCGGGTCCTGGTTGAAGACGAAGTCGAACCCGCCGCCACCGGGCCCGCGACCGCGCCCGCCGTCGCGGTCGGCCTTCAACCCGGCCTGCTCCAGGATCTTCTGGGCGTCGTCGAACGAGCGGAACCGGACGTCCGGCACCTGGACGGCGTTGTTGACGAAGACGCCGATCCGCTTCTCCTTGGCCTGCGCGTTGGCCGGCGGGTCGGTCCGGGTGACGGCGCCGCCCGGGACGTCCTGCTTGAACTCCTCGCCCGCCTGGAACGGCTCGAAGCCGGCCTGCTGCAGCAGCTGGAAGGCCTCGTCCTTGCTCCGCCCGGTGACGTCCGGGACCGGTGGCAGCGGGATCGGGCCCTTCGACACGATGATCGTGACCTGGCCGCCGATGTTCAGCTGGCTGCCGGCGGCGGGCTCGGTGCGGATGACCGCGCCCTGCGGGACCTCGGCGTCGTAGTCGTCGGTGCCGCGGACCGGGGTCAGCTGGGCCGTCTTGATCGCGTTCTCGGCGTCGGGCAGCGCGGTGCCCGGCCGGACGTCCGGGACCGCCGGGCGGCCCTTGGACAGCACCACCGACACCGTCGAGTTCGGCTGCAGCTTCGTGCCCTCCCCGGGCTCGGCGCGGAGCACGGTGTTCGACGGCACGCTGTTGTCGTACTCCTGGGTGAACTGCGGCGTCAGCTTCACCGACCGCAGCGCGTCACCCGCCGCGGCCTGGTTCAGCCCGACGAGCTTCGGCACGGTCGCGGTCTTATCACCGCCGGTGTCGGTGAGGATGAAGATGAACGCCGTCAGCAGCCCGCCGAAGAGCAGCACCGCGGCGGCGATCACCGCGATCCGCTTCCGGTTGTCCTTCGGCTTCTCCGGTCCCGGCTCGCCCTGGCGGCGCGGGGGACCGGGCCGGACCGGCGGGATCTGCTGGGTCATCCCCGGCGGCGGGGTGCCGGGGTGGCTCAGCGCCCGCGTCGCGTTCGGGCGGTGCACCGGCATCGTCTTCTCGCCGTCCGGCACCTGCGGGATGCGCGGCAGCGTGCGCTCGGTGTCGGCGACGTCGCCCTGGCCGTGCGAGACCGGGATCGGCACGGTCACCGGCAGCAGCCCCAGCCGGGCGCGCACGGCGGTCAGCTCGGTGAGGAACTCCCCGGCGTCGGCCGGGCGCTGCTCCGGGTCCCGGCGCGTCGCGCGCGTGATCAGGTCGTCCAGCTCCGGCGGCAGGTCCGGGCGCAGCGCGCTCGGGCGCGGCACGTCGTCGTTCACGTGCCGGTAGGCCACCGAGATCGCCGTGTCCCCGGTGTAGGGCACCTGGCCGGTCAGCATTTCGTAGAGCAGGATCCCGGCCGAGTAGACGTCGCCGCGCGCCGATGCCGCGCCGGTTTCGACCTGCTCGGGGGAGAGGTAGGCGACCGTGCCGAGGATGACGCTCGAGCTCGTCGTGCCCGCGCTCGCCACCGCCCGCACCAGGCCGAAGTCCGCGACCTTCACCGCGCCGCCGGTGTGCGGGCCGGACCGGCCGATCAGCACGTTCTCCGGCTTGACGTCCCGGTGCACCAGCCCCGCCCGGTGCGCGGAGGCCAGCGCCGACAGCACCGGCTCGGCCACGCTCAGCGCCAGCGCGACGTCCAGCGGACCGCGCTCGTCGAGCAGGTCGCGCAGCGTCCCGCCGTCCACCAGTTCCATGACGAGGAACGCCAGCCCCGACTCCGCGCCCTGCGGCAGGTCGAAGCCCTGGTCGTGCACCGCCACGACGTGCGGGTGGTGCAGCTGCGCCGCGGACTGGGCCTCGCGCACGAACCGCTCGACGAACGACCGGTCGTCGGCGAACCGCGGGTCCATGATTTTGATCGCGACCGGACGGTCCAGCCGGGTGTCGGTCCCCCTGTAGACGGAAGACATCCCGCCGTGGGCGAGCAGCCGGTCCACCCGGTAGCGCCGCTCGAGGAGCGTGCCGGCCAGGCTGGGGTGGGTGCGTGTCACGGGTATGGATCGTACGGAACCGCACACGCCTCGTGGAGGAGACCTCGCGGGTCACCCGTGCGCACTAGCGGGTGACGGGACCGAATGTGGCACAGTGTCACCTGTGAGTGGGATTCCTGTCGCCGAAGACGTCCTCGACACCGCCATCGCGGTCCTCCCGTTGCCCGAGGTCGCCAAGGCGCTCGGGACTTCGGCCAACAAGGTCCGGCAGATGCTCCGTGACGGGCAGTTGATCGCGCTGAAGCGGGGCGGCGAACTGTGCGTGCCCAGCGCCTTCTTCGTCAAGGACGGCGTGGTCAAGGGCCTGGCCGGCACCATCACCGTGCTCGCCGACTCCGGGTTCAGCCGGACGGAGATGCTGCGGTGGCTGTTCACCGCGGACGACACCCTGCCCGGCAGCACCCCGGTCAACGCGCTGCGCACCAGCCACGGCACCGAGGTGAAGCGGCGCGCGCAGGCGATGGCGTTCTGACCTGCGGAGGTACGGGGTCGCGGCGAGGACCTGCACCGCCGCGGCCGTGAGCAGGCACGCCGGGAGCGACCACGCGGCCAGGGGGCCGGCCAGCGCCGCGCCCGCCGCCAGCCCGGTGATCTTCACGCTCGCCGCCGTCGTGAACACCTGCGCCCGGACGTGCTCGGGTGCTTCGCGGTGGCGGATCGCGAACAACGCCGTGAGCTGCGGACCTTCGGCCAGCCCGGCCAGTGCGGCGCCCGCGGCCAGCGCCGCGACGCCGTGTCCCGCCGCTGAGAGAACGCAGCCGGCGGCCAGCAAGAGCGTGCTCAGCCAGACCGTCCGGTCCGGGGCCCACGGCAGCGGCCACTTCGCGAAGACCGCGTTGGCCAGCAGCGACGCCACGGCCAGGACGGTCAGCAGGAGCGCGCCGTCCGCCGGGCCGCGCAGGTGGGCCGCACCCAGCAGCGGGTAACAGACGGTGACCATGCCGATGCCGGCGCAGGAGAGGGTCGACGCGGCCGTCGCCCGCCGCAGCGGGACGTTGCGGACCAGGATCGTGAAGCCGTCACGGAGGCGGGTCGCCGGCTTCGGCTGTTTCCCCGGCAGCGACCACGCGACCGGGACCGCGGCGGCGACCAGCGCGACGGCCACGACGAGCCCGGCCGGCCCGCCGAGCAGCCCCGCGAGTCCCGGCCCGGCCAGTGCGGCGGCGGTGAAGGTGAGCGCGTCGAGCCGGCTGGCTTTCTGTAGTTCGAGCCCGGCGACGGCGGGCAGCTGAGCGGTCCAGCCGCCCGCGACGGCCGGGTTGAGCAGCCCGGCGCCGACGGCGAGCGCGACCACGACGGCGAGCGGTAAGTGCCCGAAAGTGGCGGCGACCAGCGCGATCCCGCCCGCGTACCCGGCGAGGGCGACGGCGAGCAGCCGTCCGGGAGCGCCACTGCGGTCCAGCGCGGCCCCGAACACGGGCCCGCCCACGGCGGCGGCCGCGGTCAGCCCGGCGAGCAGCGCCGACCCGGCGTGCGGGCCCGCGGTGAGGCCGAGCAGGAGCAGAGCGGGGCCGGAGAGCTCGTCCCCGATCCGCGCGAGCGTCGACCCGGCCAGGTAACGCCTTATCATGGTCGAGACGTTACAGTGGGGCATGACCTTCCCGCACCGGGATTCCGTGCAGCGCGCGGTCGACCTGCTGAACGTGCTGCTCCCGGAGCCCGACCCGGCCGCGGTGGCGCGCGTCCTGCGTGAGCACGGCGAAACCGACGTGTCGGACGTGGACGTGCCGGACCTGCACGCGGCCGCGCTCGAGCTTCGCGCGGTGTTCGCGGCTGGCGACGTGGCCTCGGCGGCTTCGGTGCTGAACGCGTTGTTCACGAAGTACGCGCGCCCGCCTCGCTTGACCGACCACGAGGAGGGGTACGGCTGGCACCTGCACGTCGACGCGGCGGACGACGGGCCGTGGGGCGCGTGGCTGGTGACGTCGTCGGCGCTGGGGCTGGCGTCGCTGCTGGCCGAACGCCAGGACGTGCCGGGCGGGTTGTGCGCGTCGCCGTCGTGCGGGAAGCCGTTCGCCCACACGGGCGGCGGCAGTCTCCGGAAGTTCTGTTCGCCCCGGTGCGCGACACGAGAACGGGTCGCCGCGCACCGGGCGCGAACGTGAAACTCAGCTGTTCGTCTTGTCCCGCCAGGCGATCCACTTCTCGAGCGCGCCCAGGTCGTAGTCCGGCCCGCCGACGCCGACCGTGAACGTCGTGACGCCCAGCTCCAGGAGCTTCGGCCCCAGCTCGTCCGGCTCGCCCTGCACGCCGCACGAGCGCTCGATCTCGGCCGGGTCGCGGCCGACGTCCGCGCAGTGCTGGTCGAGGATCTTCACCTTGCGCTCGACGACCTCCGGGTCACCGAAACCGTGCCAGATGTCGCCGTGCTTCGCGACCAGCTTCAGCGTCTTCTTCTCGCCGCCGCCGCCGATCAGGACCGGGATCTTGCGCGTCGGGGCCGGGTTCAGCTTGCCGAGGCGGGACTCGATGCGGGGCAGCGACTCCGCGAGGTCGTCGAGGCGCCCGCCCGCGGTGCCGAACTCGTAGCCGTACTCGTCGTAGTCCTTCTCGAACCAGCCGGAGCCGATGCCGAGGATGAGCCGGCCGCCGGAGATGTGGTCGACCGTGCGGGCCATGTCGGCGAGCAGCTCGGGGTTGCGGTAGCTGTTGCAGGTCACCAGCGCGCCGATCTCCACCCGCGACGTCGACTCCGCCCACGCGCCCAGCATGGTCCAGCACTCGAAGTGCTTGCCCTCGGGATCGCCGTACAGCGGGTAGAAGTGGTCCCAGTTGAAGACGATGTCGGCCCCGAGGTCCTCGGCGGCCGACGCGGTGCGCCGGATGCTGTCGTAGTCGGCGTGCTGCGGCTGCAGCTGCAAGCCGATCCGGATGCGTCGTTCGGTCATGATCGCAGCCTACGACCGCTCCCGAACGTCTCGCGCGCCCAGACCGCGGCGAAGGGGGGTAGTGCGACCACCAGCCTGCGCGACTTCGGCACCACCGCGCGCCGCGTCAGGATGTCGTAGTCCAGGGCCACGATCTCGTCGAGGATGCCCTGGTACAACGTCAACGCCGTCCGCACGCACGGCCTCGATTCGGGGCGCAGCAACAAAACCCCCGCCTCCGCCCGCCGGTACGCCGCCCGTGTCCGCGCGACGAAGTACGCCATCGCCGTCCGGATCCGCGGGTCGGGGCGTCTCGCCTCGAGCAGTGAGCGCGAGACGCCGAACGCCGCCAGCTCGTCGAGCGGCAGGTACAGGCGGCCCCGGTCGAGGTCTTCGCCGACGTCGCGCAGGAAGTTCGTCAGCTGGAACGCCTCGCCCAGCGCGATCGCGCCCGGCTCGGCGTCGGACAGCGGCCCGATCGTGCCGAACACCGGCAGCATCTGCAGGCCGATCACCGCGGCCGAGCCGTACATGTACTCGCCGAGCTCGGCGAACGTCCGGTACTCGATCGGGGAGAGGTCCAGCCGCATCGACTTCAGGAACGCGGTGAACAAGTCCCGCGAAAGGCCGTAGCGGCGCACGGTGTCGGCCAGCGCCACCAGCACCGCGTCGTCCGGGGTGCCGCCGTCGAAGACGACGTCGACCATCGCCGCGACGTGGTCCAGCGACTCGGCCGGGTCGCTGCCCGGTGCCGGGTTGTCGACGAGTTCGTCGGCCATCCGCGCGAAGCCGTACAGCGCGTGCGCCGCCGGGCGGGCGCGGGCCGGCAGCAGGCGGGTGGCCAGGAAGAACGTGCGGCCGTAGTGGGCGTTGATGCGCCGGCACTCGGTGTAGGCGGCCCGCAGGTCCGGCGCGAGGATGCCCGCGGCGTCGAGTTCGTTCACCGGCCGGTGATCCGTTCCGCGGCCAGCCGTCCCGAGATGAGCACGGGCGGGATGCCGACGCCGGGGGTGGTGCCGCAGCCGGCGAGCACGACGTTGCCCGCCGCGCGCACCAGGTTCGCCGGCCGGAACGGGCCGGTCTGCGCGAACGTGTGCGCCAGCGAAAACGGCGTGCCGGCCGCGAGCCCGCGCGCCGCCCAGTCCGCCGGGGTGATGGTCTCGTCCACGGTGAACTCGTCGCCGAAGCCGGTCAGCCCGCGGGCCTCCAGCGTGCGGAACAGCTCGTCGCGGTACGGCCCGCGCACGCGGTCCCAGTCGATCGGACCGCGCTGGGTGTTCGGCGCCGGCGCGAGCACCGAGACGATCTCGCCGCCGCGCCCGGCCAGCCCGGGGTCGGTCGCCGTCGGCCGGGTGACCAGCAGCGACGGGTCGCTCATCAGCTTGCCCTCGCGGATGATCTCCGCGAACGTCCGCTCCCAGGCCGCGCCGAAGAAGATCGTGTGGTGGCCGAGGTCCCACTTCTCGGTCGTCCGCCCGTGCAGCACCACCGCGGACGGCGAGTAGCGCAGCGGCACCGGCCGCCGCGGGCGCGCGCCGATGAGCCGGTACGCCGTGCTCAGCTCGGTCGCCAGCACGACGGCGTCGCACGCGATCCGCTCGCCCGAGCGCGTCCGGACCGCGCGCACCCGGGAATTCACCCGTTCGAGCCAGGCCGCTTCGGTGCCGAACCGGACCTCCGCGCCCGCCCGTGCCGCGGCGCCGGTCAGCGCCCGGCCGATCTCGCCCATCCCGCCTTCGGGGTAGTAGACGCCGCCGACGGTGTCCATGTACGAGATGACGCCGTACGCGCCGATCGCGCTCGCCGGGTCGAGACCGGCGTAGAGCGCCTGGAAGGTGAACAGCCGCCGGACGCGCTCGTCGAGCAGGTAGCGGCCCACGCGCGGGCCGAGCCGCCCGAACCCGCCCAGCGCGGCGAGCTTCGCCAGCGAGGGGTGCGCCAGGTCGAGCGGCGAGTCGAAGTTCGTCCCGATGAACCGGTCCCGCTGCACCGCGTACAGCTCGGTCAGCCAGCGCCGCAGCGCGCGGTAGCCCGCCGCCTCGCGAGCACCGGCGAACTCGCGGATCTCGGCTTCCATCGCGTCGCCGTCGGTGTGCAGCGCCAGCGAGCTGCCGTCGGCGAAGCGCGCCCGGTACGCCGGGTCGAGCCGGGTCAGGCGCAGGTTCTTGGCCAGGGACTCGCCGACCGCGGCGAACGCCTCGTCCAGCAGTTCCGGCATGGTCAGCACGCTCGCGCCGGTGTCGACCGCGTTGCCGTCGAAGCTCTGCTGCCCGGCGCGGCCGCCCGGGGTGTCCGCCTGCTCCAGCAGCGTGACGCGCCGGCCGGCGCCCAGCAGGTGCAGGGTCGCCGAGAGCCCGGCCAGCCCGGCCCCGATGACGACGACGTGGTCGGCGGGCCCTTCGATGATCCGCACGTCAGTACGTCCGCTGGGTGGCCTTGACGACCAGCCCGGTCAGCGCCTCGGGCGCCGGCTCGGCCAGGTGCGCGCGCTCGAGCGCGGCCATCGCCGCCGTCGTCAGCTCGTCGATCCGGCGCTCGACCGCGTCGACCGCGCCGACCTGCTGCAACGCCATCCGGACGGTCTCGACACCCTCGTCGGAGAGGTCGGCGTCGCCGATCGCGTCCGCGATCACGGTGGCCGCGGCCGTCTCACCCTTTTCGGCGGCGAGCTGAAGCCCGAGCGCGACGAGCAGCGTGCGCTTGCCTTCGCGCAGGTCGTCCCCGGCGGGCTTGCCGGTGACCGACGGGTCGCCGAACACGCCGAGCAGGTCGTCACGCAGCTGGAACGCGACGCCGACCTCGCCGCCGAACTCCAGCAGCGTGGCGATCAGCTCGTCCGACGCCCCGCCGAGCGCGGCGCCCAGGTGCAGCGGCCGCTGGACGGTGTAGGCGGCGGTCTTGAGCCGGTCGATCTTGAGCGCGGCCTCGACGGAGGCGTCGCCGGTGGCCTGCGTGCGGACGTCGAGGTACTGCCCGGCGAGCACCTCGGTGCGCATCGCGCGCCACGCCGGGCGCGCCGCGGCGAGGGTCTCGGCGGGCAGCGGGGCGTCGGCGAACATGTCGTCCGCCCAGGCCAGCGCCAGGTCGCCGACGAGCACCGCGGTGGCCAGGCCGAACGTCGCGGGGGAGCCGAGCCAGCCCTGGTCGGCGTGCAGCTTCGCGCCCGCGATGTGCACGGTCGGGAAGCCGCGGCGGGAGTCGGAGGAGTCGATCAGGTCGTCGTGGATCAGCGCGCAGGCCTGGATCAGCTCGAGGCTGGACACCGCCTGCAGCACGCCGTCGGCCTCCGCGCCCGCGGGGTCGCCGCCCGCGCCACGCCAGCCCCACCAGGCGAACGTCGGGCGCAGCCGCTTGCCGCCGCCCAGGACGAACCCGCGCAGCGCGTCGATGCCGGCGGCCACCGTCGGCTCGGCTCCCAGGATCTCGGTGCCGGCCCGGTCCAGGAACCCGGCGAGCGCCCGCTCGACGTGGGCGGGCAGGTCGGTGTCGGCGGGCGCGTTCATGCGGCCCATCCTCGCCGAACCCGCGGGCGCGCGGGCCGCCGGGGCACCCGGATGTGGTGAATCAGACTCCGGCCGTGGCGGCCCAGAACGACCCCGTCAGCCCGGCCTCGGCGAAGTAAGCGATCGCGCTGTCCGGCTCGCGGCGCCGGTAGCCGCGCTCGAGCCGGCCTTCGTACCAGCCGCGGGCGAGCCGCCACAGCGTCACGAGGTCCAGCACGCACCCCTTGGGCCGCCCGGTTTCGGCGAGCCAGGCGTCCACACAGGACTCGCAGCAGAACAGCCGCTGGTTCGCGCACGTGTGCAGGACGTCGTCCCACATCCGCGCGGCGGGCACCAGGAAGTGCGCCACCTGCGCGCCCTCCGGCGGCCCGGCCCGGTCCACCACCAGCGCGTGCGGCTGGCCGCAGCCCGGGCAGCGCGTCGCGACCAGCACTTCCGGCTCGGCTTCGACCAGGTGCGGGATGGCGAAGGAGTCCCACGCGCAGCCGCCCCACCACAGCGTGTGCGCGCCCATCACGGAGAACCCGAGCGGCCGCGCGGCGAACGGGTGCGCCAGCACGACGTGCTCGTAGTCGTCGAGCACCAGGTGGTGGGCGTCGGCGAGGCGGTGCAGCGCCTGCTTGGCGACGGCCAGTGAGCCACCCGCCGCGTCGGCCAGCTCCGGCGCGGTCGGCGCCCGGCCGTGCTCGGCGAAAGCGTGGTAGACCGCGAGGCGCACGTCCTCGTCCCAGCCGGCATCCTCTTCCCGCACGCCGCCAGTTTAGTCGGCCATAGCGCCTCGAATGTGAGTCGAACCGCAGTCTCGCGACGCGGACGGGGGCTCCCGCATGGCGGGCGCGGACCCTTAACATGCAGGCATGACGTCGGTGATCGAGCGGTTGCGCGGAGACGGGCCGAAGTTCTCCATCGAGTTCTTCCCGCCCCGGGACGCGGCGGACGAGGCCGTCCTGTGGAAGGCGGTCCGGGAGCTCGAGCCGTACGACCCGGCCTACATGTCGATCACCTACGGCGCGGGTGGCTCCAGCCGCGACGGCACGATCCGCAGCATCGCCCGCGTCGCGACCGAGACGACGCTGGTGCCGATGGCCCACCTGACCGCGGTCAACCACTCCGTCGCCGAGCTGCGCAACGTCATCGGCTGGTACGCCTCGGTCGGCGTCCGCAACATCCTCGCGCTGCGCGGCGACCCGCCGGGCGACGTCTACGGCGACTGGATCCCGCACCCCGAGGGGCTGACCTACGCCGAAGAGCTGGTGCAGCTCGTCCGCGAGCTGGGCGACTTCTGCGTCGGCGTCTCGGCGTCGACCTACGGCCACCCCCGCTCGCCCGACCTCGACACCGACACCAAGTACCTGGTCCGCAAGCTGCGCGCGGGCGCGGACTTCGCGATCGCGCAGCTGTTCCACGACGCCGAGGACTTCCTGCGGCTGCGCGACCGGGTGGCCGCGACCGGCTGCGACGTCCCGGTGCTGCCCGGCGTCATGCCGCTCACGACGATGCGGACCCTGCAGACGACGATCAAGCTGTCCGGCGCGCCCGCGCCGCGGAAGCTGCTCGACCGGCTGGAGCCGCTGGCGGACGACCCGAAGGCGTTCCGCGCCGCGGGCATCGACGTCATCACCGAGCTGTGCGAGAAGCTGATCGCGGAAGGCGTGCCGAACCTGCACTTCTACACGTTCAACCGCTCGAAGGCGACGCGCGAGGTCATCGCCCGGCTGGGGCTCGTCCCGGCCCGTGCTTAAGTACGTACCACCGGGTCGGTGTGGCCCGGTACGGTGCGGCTCATGGTTTCCACTGCTTCCGACGACGTGAACGGCATCTGCGACCGCTACGTCGACGACTACGCGGCCGCGGACCCGGTCGCGGCGACGTCCTACGGCATCGCCGGTCACGACCACCGGCTGACCGACTACTCCGCGGACGGCTTCGCCGAGCGTGCCGCACTGGCGGCGCGAGCCCACGCCGCCGTAGCGGCCGCCCAGCCGCGCGACCCCGCGGAACGGGCGGCGCAGGCGGTGTTCACCGAACGCGTCGGCCTCGAGCTGGAGATCCACGAAGCCGGCCTCGACGTGGCGAGCCTGAACGTCATCTCCAGCCCCGTCCAGGAGCTGCGGATGGTGTTCGACCTGATGCCGCTGGAGTCGGAGCAGGACTGGTCGGTCGTCGCCGCCCGCATCGGCGAGGTCCCGAAGGCGCTGGCCGGCGTCCGGAGCGGCCTCCTCTCGGGCGCCGACGCGGGGCACGTCGCGGCGCTGCGGCAGGTCTCGAAGGTGGCGGAGCAGTGCGAGACGTGGGCCGGGCTGAAGGACGCGAAGGGGTTCTTCGCCTCGCTCGTCGACGGCGCGTCTTCGCAGGGCGAAGCGCTGAAGTCCGACCTCGCGCACGGCGCGCGTGCCGCCGACGAGGCGTTCGCCGAGTTCGCCGGGTTCCTGCGCGCCGAGCTGGCGCCGAAGGCCCCGGTCAAGGACGCCGCCGGCGAGGACGCCTACCGCCTGTGGTCGCGGTTCTTCGTCGGCGCCGCGCTCGACCTGCGCGAAGCCTACGAATGGGGCTGGGCGGAGTTTTCCCGCATCGAAGCGGAAATGCGCGCGGTCGCGAACCGCGTCAAGGCCGGCGCGACCCCGAAGGAAGCCGCGGCGATCCTGGACGCCGACCCGCGGTACCGCGTCAAGGGCCGCCCGGAGTTCGAGGCGTGGATGCAGCGCCTGTCCGACGGCGCCCTGGAGTCGTTGCGCGGCAAGCACTTCGAGATCTCCGACCGCGTGATGGCGCTGGAGTGCAAGATCGCCCCGCCGGGCGGCGGCGTCGGCGCGTACTACACGGGCCCGAGCGAGGACTTCGGCCGCCCGGGCCGCATGTGGTGGTCCCTGCCGGCCGGCCGCGACGAGTTCAGCACGTGGCGCGAGACGAGCACCGTCTACCACGAGGGCGCCCCGGGCCACCACCTCCAGATCGCGACGGCGGTCGACCAGTCGGCGTCGCTGAACAAGTACCAGCGCCTGATGGCGTTCACGTCGGGCCACGCGGAGGGCTGGGCCCTGTACGCGGAGCGCCTGATGGAGGAACTGGGCTACCTGTCCGACGACGGCGACCTGCTGGGCATGCTTTCGGAGCAGCTCTTCCGCGCCGCCCGGGTGATCGTCGACCTGGGCATGCACCTCGAGCTGGTCATCCCCGCGGGCACGGGCTTCCACGAGGGTTCGCGGTGGACGCCGGAGCTGGGCCTGGAGTTCATGCTCACCCGCACGATCACCGACGAAGCCCACCTCCGCGACGAGATCGACCGCTACCTGGGCTGGCCGGGCCAGGCCCCGGCGTACAAGATCGGCGAGCGCCTCTGGCTGGCCGCGCGCGCCGAGGCACAGGCCCGCGCGGGCGCGTCGTTCGACATCAAGCGCTTCCACACGGAGGCGCTGAAGCTGGGCGGGATGGGGCTGGACACGCTGCGGGAGCAGCTGGCGAAGCTGGACTGAGCGTTCGCGGGCGGGGTCACCGGAAAACCGGTGGCCCCGCTTCGTTTTTCCCCGTTAGGTTCGCCCCGTGCACCGGATCTTCCTCGTCACCCCACCGCCCCGCGCCTGAGCGGGGTGGTCCCTCGCCGCGTGGCCTGAGCGCCCGCGGCCGCTTCGTCTTGCGCACCGCCCCGCGTCGTCGATCTCCCTTTCCTTCGACGCAGGAGCGTTTCCCTTGGTGTCTGTACCCACGCGCGCCCGTTCCTCGGCCGCGCTCGTCCTCGCCGGTGTCCTCTGGGGCACCGGCGGCCTCGCCGGTTCGCTGCTCGGCGACCTCGCTGGCCTCCACCCGCTCGCCGTCGCCGCTTACCGGCTGCTCGTCGGCGGCGGGGTCGCCACCCTGTTCGTCCTGGTGAAGGGCGGCACCTTCCCGCGGACGGCCGGCGCGGTCAACCGCGTTCTCGCCGTCGGCGGGCTGTTCGCGCTGTTCCAAGCGAGCTACTTCGCCGCGGTATCGCTGAGCTCGGTCAGCATCGCGACCATGACCACGATCGGCGCCGCGCCCGTCGTGGTCACCCTCGCCGGTACGCGGAAACCCCGCGGCTGGACGCTGGTGTCCGTGGCGGGCACGCTCGCCGGCCTGGTGCTGCTCCGCTGGTCACCCGACGCGGTGGCCACGCTCGGCGGCCTCGGCTTCGCGCTGCTGGCCGCGGCGGGCTTCGCGGCGTTGACGCTGCTCACCGCGAAGCCGGTCGAGGGCCTCGAGCCACTGCCCACGACGGCGTTCGGCGGCCTGGCCGGCGGTCTGCTGCTCACGCCGGTCGTGAGCTGGACCGGGATGGCGCTGCCGCTGCACGCGGACGTCCTCCTGGTGGCCTGCTACCTCGGCGTCGTCCCGACCGCGCTCGCCTACACCGCGTACCTGCGCGGCCTGACCGGCGCGCACCCGGTGCTGGGCGCGCTGTCGGCGGTGCTGGAGCCGTTGACGGCGGCCGTGCTGTCCGCGGTGCTGCTCGGGGAACGGCTGAGCGGCACGGCGTGGTGCGGCGCGGCCGTGCTGGTCGCCGCGCTGGTGGTCGGCTACTGGCGGCCCGAACCGCGGTGAACCTCCGGCGCTGCCCCTCGGCGATCCTCGAGGGGCAGCGCCCGCCCGAGGATCGCGAACGGCCGCGGGTCACCGGCGAAGTGGTAGTCGCGCAGGACGTCGACGAACCCGGTCCGGCGGTAGAGCTTCCACGCCCGGCTGGTGCCCTCCGGCGTGGAGAGCAGCACGTTCGCGCTCGGCACGCCGTCGAGGAGGGCGCGCAGCAGGTCCTCGCCGATCTGGTGCCCCTGGTTCTCCGGCTTGACGTGGATCTCGGTCAGCTCGAAGTAGTCGGCCAGCCAGCGGTCGGCCTCGGCGGGCCCGAACCGGCGGCTCAGGCCGTGGCGCACCTGCTCGTGCCACCACTGCCCGGCCCGGCCGCGGTAGCCGTAGGCCAGCCCGAGCAGGACGTCGTCGGCGTCGAGCGCGGCCATGCAGCGCCAGCCCTCGCGCAGCGCGTGGGTGAGCCACATCGGCGCCCGTTGTTCGGCGGTGCCCGCCGGGTAGCGCATCGCCCGCACGTAGATGTCGAGCGCTTCGGGCAGGCGTGCGCGGAACTCGTCCGTCGAGAGCTGGACGTAGCGGGAGCAGCCGGCGGGCATCGCGGTCACAGCGATCCATCTTCCTCCGCGCCGCTGAGCGCGCCGGGGGTGCCCCCGGTCAACGCCACGAGGTCCGCGAACGTGGTGGGGTAGACGGTCTTGGGGTGCCCGGCGGCGGCCCACACGACGTCGTGGGCGCGCAGCGCGGTGTCCACCAGCGTCGGCAGCGGCCGCGGGTGCCCGACGGGGGCGACGCCGCCGATCGGCTGCCCGGTGTGCGCCCGCACGAAGTCGGCGTCGGCCTTGCCGATTTCGCCGCCGGCCAGCCGCGCGAGGGTGGCCGGATCCGCGCGGTGGGCACCGGAGGTCAGCGCGAGGAGCGCGTTTTTGTCGGACCCCAGGCGGAAGATGAGGCTGTTGGCGATGGCGCCGACGGGCACACCGAGTGCTTCGGCCGCCTGGGCGGCGGTCCGCACCTCGGCGGCCAGGACGCGGATGCCTTCGGCGGCGGTGTGCTGCCCGGCTTCGGCCAGCGCGGCCGCCACCTTGGCGACGGCGGGGTGGTCCAGCGAACTCATGGGCCTATGAGATCACGCCGCCGACCTGGTGTCCCGGGGGATTCCACCCCTGGGGTTGAGCGGATGCCCGGTCGGGGGTTACTCTGGAAATTGTTCGAACAGACGTTCGACATCTGGTGAGCGCGCACCGGTCAGGTGCCCGGCCCCGGGACGGGGGAAGCGTCTCGGCGCCGGGTACCGGATCGAGCTCACGCCGCGCAGGAGGAGGGTCGCCATGTCCGTCAAGGTCGTGTCCCCCACGGACCCCGGGCAGCCCCAGCTGCCCATGTCGCTGCGCCCCCCGGTAACCCCGGCGGCGGCCGGCACCCACCACGGCCGCCCCCGCCGCCCTCGCCCGACCCCGCCGGTTTCGGCCGCGGAGCTGGGCCAGCCCGAGCTGCCGATGACACCGCCCCCGTCGGAGCAGGTGGCTGCGACTGCGGCTGCTCCGGCGGCGGTGGAGTCGTCGCGGTCGGCCGACGCCCCGCGCTCGGCTGGCGCGACCGCTGACGTGCCGGTTGCAGCTGCCGTGGCCGACGCCCCGCAGCCGGCCACCGCTGCTGACCCGCCCGTGGTGGCTGCCCCCGCCGATGTCCCTCACCCGGCCGCCACGATTGCTGACTTGCCGCAGCCGGCCCCGTCGGCCGACACCCCGCGACCGGCCGCCACCAACGCTGGCTCGGCCGAGGCTCCGCCCGCGGCCGTCGCTGGCTTGCCGATGCCCCTCCGCCCGCCTGCCGCGAACCCGCCGGCGACCAGCGCCGCCCGGCCGCAGGCCGTGGCGCTGAGTCCGGCCGCCGGTTCCGATCAGTCCCAGCTGCCCATGTCCCTCCGCCCGCCGGCCCCGCCCGCCGCGGCCGCTCTCCTTGCGCAAGCTCGGCGTGGGCTGGCCGAGGCCGAGCGGGAGACCACCGCCGCCGAGCGGTTCATCGGGGCCTACCTCGCCGCTCTGCGTGGGGCTGCCGCCGTGCTCGAGGCTCGGGGGCGGCCGCATCGGGGGCGGGCTCGGCCGGCCAGCAGCTGGGTCCTGCTCGACTCCGTCGCGCCCGAGCTGCGCGAGTGGTCCGCGTTCTTCGCGGGCAACTCCGCGACTCGCGCCGCCGCGCAGGCCGGGATCACCGGCAAGGTCACCGGGGAGTCGGCCGCGCAGCTGGTGCGCGTGGCCGGGCTGTTCCTGGAGCTCGTCCGCCGGCTGGTGCACGGCCTGCCGATCAGCGGGGAAGCCCATGTCGCGTGAGCACGGCCCGGTCGACCAGGGGCGGCTGCTCACGGCGCTGGGGATCGAAGGCCGCGTGCTCGCCGAGGCCGTGCACGCCGCTCCGCTCGAAGCGCCGGTGCCCGCCTGCCCCGGCTGGTCGATCGGCGAGGTGGCGCGGCACGTCGGGAGCCTCTACCGGATGGTCCGGCGCCGGCTCGCGGAGGGCCGCAGCCCCGAAGACTGGCCGCGCGATCCCGAACCCGGCCAGCCGCTGCACGAGTTCCTCGAGACGGGCCTGGCCGAGCTGCTCGACGAGCTCGCCGCCCACGAGCCTGACGAGCGCGCCGACACCTGGTGGCCGGCGGACCCGACCTACGGGTTCTGGCGGCGCCGGATGCTGCACGAGACGCTGATCCACCGCGTCGACGTCGAACAGGCGGCGGGCTCCGAGCCGCGTGGCGTGGCCGACGACCTGGCGATCGACGGCATCGACGAGGCGCTCACCCTGTGGTTCGGCCAGAAGCTGCCGATGCTCGGGCTCACCGGCACGAAAGCGGGTTCGGTCGGCGTGCGCACCGGCGCGCACAGCTGGATCGCGCGCGCCGGACCCGAAATCACCGAGGCCTGGCGCTGTTCGGCCGAGGAGGCCGAGGCCGCGGACGACGTCGTCACGGCGAAGCCCGCGCAGGTCTACCTGTGGCTCTGGGGCCGCGCGTCCCTGACCTCGGTGACCGTGCGCGGCGTGCACGACCAGGCGGCCCAGCTCTGGGCGCTGCTGCGGCTCGCGACCCGATGAACCGGCCGGTGGGGAAGCCGAACCGGAACTGTCGGGGGTGGCGGTTAGCCTGCGCCGCATGAACACACGCCTGGTGAACCTGGTGATCGACGCGGCGCGGCCGGAGGTCCTGGCGGACTTCTGGGCCGCGCTGCTCGGCTGGCGTGCCGTCGCCGAAGAGCTCGGCGAAGTCGACGTGCGCGCCCCGGAAACCGACGGCTGGGACCTGGACCTCGTCTTCGTCCCGGTCCCGGACCCCAAGGTGGTGAAGAACCGGATCCACCTGGACCTGGCGAGCCGGACCCCCGAGCACCAGGCCGAGCTGGTGGCCCGGGCCCTCGAGCTCGGCGGTGACCGGGTCGACCTCGGCCAGGGCGCGGTGCCGTGGGTCGTGCTGGCGGATCCGGAAGGCAACGAGTTCTGCGTCCTCGAGCCGCGGGAGCGCTACACCGGCACTGACGCGGTGGCGTCGATCGTGGTTGACGCCCACGATCCGGAGCAGCTGGCGGCGTTCTGGACGGGGATCACGGGGTGGCCGGTCCAATCCCGCGAAGGTGACGTCCTGGTCGGGCTGCGCGCGCCGTCGGAACGCGGGCCGTGGCTGGAGTTCCTCCGCACCGGCGACGTCAAGCGCGGCAAGAACCGGGTCCACCTCGACGTCGCGCCGCCGGCGGGCGCGGACCACGCCGCGGCGGTGACGGAGGTCGTCGCGGCCGGTGCGGCGCCGGCGGACCTGGGCGGCCCGGCGCTGCCGTGGCGGGTGCTGACCGATCCGGAGGGCAACGAGTTCTGCGTGCTCACCCCGCGCTGACCTAGCTTGGAGGGCATGGAGACCTTCGACTGGCAGGGGCGCCGGATCGCCTGGGACAGCGCCGGCTCCGGGCCCCGGTGGTGTTCTGCCACGGCACGCCGTGGTCGTCGTGGCTGTGGCGGCCCTTCGCCGAGGCGCTGAGCAGCGACTTCACCGTCTACCTCTGGGACATGCCCGGCTACGGCCGGTCTTCGAAGGACGCGGGCCACCCGGTCGGCTTCGACGTCCAAGCCGAAGCGTTCCAAGCGCTGCTCGCGCACTGGGAGCTCGACCGGCCGCACGTCGTCGCCCACGACTACGGCGGCGCGGTCTCGCTGCGCGCCCACCTGTTCCACGGCGTGCCCTACGCGTCGCTGCTGCTGGCCGACGCCGTGGTGATCCCGCCGTCGGGCTCGCCGTTCTTCCAGCTCGTCAAGGAGCACCCCGACGTGCTCGCGCGGGTGCCGGCGTACATCCACGAGGCGCTGGTCCGGGCCTACGTCGCCAACGCGAGCCACCGCGGGCTGCGGGAAGCCGACGTCGACGAGCTCGCCGCCCCGTGGCTCGGCGACGAGGGCCAGCCGGCGCTCTACCGCCAGATCGCGGCGTACGACGAGAGCTACCTGGCCGAGAACGACAAGCGGCTGAGCCGGGTCGACGTGCCCGTGCACGTCCTGTGGGGCACCGAAGACACGTGGATCCCGATCGACATCGGCGAGCGGCTCGCCGCGGGCATCCCCGGCGCGAAGTTCACCCCGATCCGCGACGCCGGCCACCTGGTCCAGCTGGACGCCCCGGTCGCGCTGGCGACCGAGCTGCGGTCCTGGCTGGCGAGTGTTTCGCCGGGGTTGCCGGGTGGCGTCGAACGCTGACCTGCGCGAAACACCGGCGTCCTGGGGCGGCAACAACCACCGGGGACCGTGGGGGCATGGAGACCTCCAGAGCGTTGCCCCAGCCGGATCGGACGGCCGCCGTCGAGGAGCCCGCCGGCGCGTCGGCGTGGCGGGTGCGGGTCCGGATGCACGACCACCCGGGCACCCTGGCCCGCCTCGCCATCCGGCTCGCCGACCTGGAGTGCAACATCCTCGGCCTGAGCGTGCTGCCGGTGCCCGGCGGCGTGCTCGACGAGATCGTGCTGCGCCCCGCGACCGGCCTGCCCCGGCGGCGCCTGGTCGAAGCCATCCGCGCCGAGGGCTGCGAATGCACCGCGATCATCGACGCCGACGTCCGCGAGCTGGTCGACCCGTCCGCGTCGACGCTGCTGGCGGCCCGCCGCGCCGTCGACGACCCGGGCCGCCTCGCCGAAGTGCTGAAGGACGTCCTCGCCGCGGACGTCGTCACGCTGGTCCCCGCCACCGAGGCGAACCCGGCTCGCACCGAGAGCGGGCACCGGGCGGTGTTCGCGCTGGCCGGCGACCGCGCGCTGGTGGCGCGCCGTCGTTGGGCGCCGTTCGTGCAGCTGGAGCTGACCCGCGCCGGAGCGCTGGTGGCGCTGCTCACGGCGGCGGCCCGGAACGCGTCCGGCCCGGTCGTGCTCGACCGCCCCGACGGCGCCGCGATCGTCCTGCGCAAAGGCGTCCCCGGCGACGCCGACGCGGTGGCCGACCTGCACCGCCGCTGCTCGATGGCGACGCTCTTCCGGCGCTACCACTCGGGCGTGCGGACGGTCCCGCGCCGCTGGCTGCACCGGCTGCTGGTGCCCCCGCGCGGAACCAGCGTGCTGGCGGTGTTCGGCCGCGAGGTGATCGGCCTGGCCCAGCTCATCCCGGCCGCGTCGGGGACCGCCGAGATCTCCCTGCTGGTGGAGGACGACTGGCAGCAGCAGGGCATCGGCACGGCACTGCTGGCTCGGCTCGCGGTCCTCGCGGAGACCCAGGGCATCACGGAGCTGTCGGCGGACTGCCTGACCGGCGACGACGTCCTGCCCCGCACGGCGGCCCGGGCCGGCCTGCGGACGGAACGAGCCGTCGAGGACGGCGCCAAGCTGCGGCTCTTCCTGCCTGCCTAGCGCTTCCAGAACCAGTCTTTGTCCCGCGCCTCGCGCAGGGCGGACTTCTTGCGCTCGGCGGTGAGCCGGTCGAGGTAGAGGACGCCGTCGAGGTGATCGGTTTCGTGCTGGAGACACTGGGCGAGCACGTCTTCTCCTTCGACCTCGATGGGCTCGTTGTGGACGTCGACGCCCCGGACCTTGGCGTGCTTGGCGCGCCGGGTGGGGAACCACAGCTCCGGCACGGAAAGGCAGCCTTCGCCGATTTCGTGCGTCTCCTCGGAGAGCTCGACGATCTCGGGGTTGACGACGTACCCGGTGAGGCCGGCGACGTCATAGCTGAAAACCCGCAACCCGACGCCGATCTGCGGCGCGGCCAGCCCGGCCCGCCCGGCGGGTTTGACCGAGTCGACCAGGTCCCGCACGAGCGCTTCGAGCTTTTCGTCGAACACGGTGACCGGATCGCAGACGGACTTGAGGATCGGGTCGCCGAAATAGCGCAGTTCGCGCATCGCCATGAGCAGAACATCCTTCGTGCGGTGTCGGACTGGCAGCTTAGGGCAGCCCGCGGCGGGGTCGCGGATGCCTGCGGTGTGCCTCGCGCACCGCCACCCGGGCGCCGATCCTTTCCCTCCTCAGGCTCGTAGGCGCAGGCCCGACGGTGTCGCCCGGAAACCCGCTTCCCGCAGCACTTCCGCCAGCTCCGAGGTGAGGGCTTGCTCGCCGTCCGCGCGCTGGACGGACAGCTGGCCCAGCCAGCCCTCGCGGACCGCCGCCGACAGTGCCTGGGCCGCGTCCGACAAGGGTTTTCGTTCCTCCGTGAAGCTCAGCAGTGAGCGGCCTCCTCGCTCGACGTACAGGGCCGGGACCCCGTCCACCAGGACCGCCAGTGCTCCGGCCTTGCGGGCGGGACGGTGTTTCGTGTCGCCCGTCGCCGCCGGCCAGGGGAGGGCGGCGCCGTAGGGCTGGGCCGGGTCCGCCGCGGCCAGCACCACCGCGCGGCCGGGGGCCGGGCGGCCCGGGCCGGACACGGCGCGCAGGCGGTCCACCGCGCCCTTCGCCGCGAACTGGGCCGCGCCGAGGCCCTCCACGACGTAGCCGCGGATCACCTGGCCCGTGTCCTCCATGCCGCGCAGGACCTTGTAGATCCCCGAGAACCCGCCGGTGACGCGTTCGGTGTCGAGTGCGCCGCGGGTCAGGACGCCGTGGCGCTCCAGGAACGCCTCCGTGCGGGCGTGGGCCCGGCGGGTCGCGTCGGTTTCGCGCGGCGGGGTCAGCGCCCACCGGCCCGCCACGGTCGGCGGCCCGGACCGCGACGGCATCTGCGGCCGCCCGGCCCGCAACCGCGCGTACCGGCCGCGGGGCGCCTGGCGCCGGGGTTTGTGCGCGCCGTGCCCGGCGACCTGGGCCCGCAGCGGGCCCAGCGTGTCGCCCGTGACCAGCCCCGCCCACACCAGGTCCCACAGCGCCGCCACGACTTCGGCGTCACTCGGTGCCTTCTCGACCAGCACGGTCGCGCGGTCCACCAGCTGGCGGAAGAACAGCGCGCCACCCTCCAAAGTGGACACGATCGCGTCGTGCAGCGGCCCGGTCGGGATGTCTTCGACGACCTCGGGCAGCAGCAGGTCGGCGACGTCCGTGGGAGCGAGGGCGATCCAGCCGTCCCCGCCGGACAGCGCGCCGCAGCCCGCCCAGGTGACCTCGCCCGCCGTCGTCAGCTCGTCCAGCAGCGCGGGGGAGTAACCCGGCAGCCGGCCGGGCAGGATCAGCGACTCCACCGCGCTCGCCGGCAACGGCGCCCCGGCGAGCTGCTCGACCACCGACAGCACGTCGTCCGCCGTCGGCGCCGCCCGGACGCGGCCGCCGAACCCGTGCCACGCGGGCAGGAACCGGCCCAGCGCCGCCGGTTCGACCGGCTCGACCTCCGCCCGCAGCTTCGCCAGCGAAGCCCGCCGCAGCCGGCGCAGGACCGCCGAATCGCAGTACTCGATCCCGACCCCGTGGGTATCGGGATGGCCGACCGGGCTCAGCTCGCCGCGCACCAGGCGGCCTTCCCCGGTCATCCGGTCGAGGACGCCGGTGACGACGGCCAGGCCCAGCCCGAACCGCTTCGCCGCGTCCGCCGCGGCGAACGGCCCGCGGCTGCGGGCGTAGCGCGACAGCAGGTCGCCGAGCGGGTCCGCGACCGGTTCGGTGAACGCCTCGGGCACGCCGACCGGCAGCGCCGTGCCCAGCGCGTCCCGCACCTTGCCCGAGTCCTCGATCGCCAGGAACCGTTCCTCGCCGCCGATCCGCACCCGGATCGCCCGCCGCGCCGCTTCCAGTTCGGTGAGCCACTCCGCCTGGATCCCGCGTTCGGCGGCCTCCTCGACGGTCAGGTCGCCGAGGAACCGCAACAGGTCCGCGGCGTCCTCGGCCGACCGCGCGTGCCGGTCGGGTTCGAGCCGCTGCAGCGACCGTTCCACCTCGCGCACGGCTTCCGGGTCGAGCAGTTCGCGGATCGCTTCGGTGCCGAGGAGTTCGGCGAGCAGCGCCGAATCCAGCGACAGCGCCGCCGCCCGCCGTTCGGCCAGCGGTGCGTCGGTCTCGTACAGGAACATCCCGACGTAGCCGAAGAGCAGGCTGCGCGCGAACGGCGACGCGGCCGGCGTCTCGACCTCCACCAGCCGGACCTTGCGCGCGCGGACGTCGGCCATCAGCTCCCGCAGGCCGCTCACGTCGTAGACGTCCTGCAGGACTTCCCGCATCGCCTCCAGCACGACCGGGAACCGTTCGTACTTCGCCGCCACCGAAAGCAGCTGCGACGCGCGTTGCCGTTGCTGCCACAGGGGAGTACGGCGCCGCGGGTCCCGGCGGGGCAGCAGCAGCGACCGCGCCGCGCATTCCCGGAAGCGGGCCGCGAACACCGCCGAGCCGCCGACTTCGGCGACGATGAGCTGCTCCACCTCTTCGGGATCGAGCAGCACGTCGTCGGCGCCGATGGTGACGTCGCCGCCCTCGGAATCCAGCGCGTCCGGCAGGCGCAGGACGATGCCGTCGTCGGAGTGCGCCACCTGCGCGTCGACCCCGCGGTTTTCCCGCAGCCGCGCCGCGATCGCGAGCGCCCACGGCGCGTTCACCTGCGCGCCGAACGGCGAGTGCAGGATGATCCGCCAGTCACCCAGCTCGTCGCGGTAGCGCTCCAGCAGGAGCGTCCGGTCGTTCGGCACGTGCCGGGTCGCGGACTTCTGCTCGGCCAGGTAGGCGAGCAGGTTGTCCGACGCCCGCTGGTCCAGCCCCGCCGCGGCGGCCCGGTCCCTGGCCTTCTGGTCGTCCGATGTGGACAGTTCGCGGACGAACTTCCCCAGCGCCCGGCCGAGTTCCAGCGGACGCCCCGGCGCGTCGCCCTTCCAGAACGGCATCCGCGCCGGCTCACCGGGCGCGGGCACCACGATGACCCGGTCGTGCGTGATGTCGGTGATCCGCCACGACGACGTGCCGAGCAGGATGGTGTCGCCGACGCGCGACTCGTACACCATCTCCTCGTCGAACTCGCCGACGCGCGAACCGGGCTTGTCGTCCGCGCCCGGCGTCATCACGGTGAACAGGCCGCGGTCCGGGATGGTGCCGCCCGAGGTCACGGCCAGCCGCTGCGAACCGGGCCGCCCGCGCAGCTCGCCGCTGATGCGGTCCCAGGTGATCCGCGCCCGCAGTTCGCCGAACTCCTCGCTCGGGTACCGGCCCGCGAGCATGTCGAGCACCGCGTGCAGCGCGTCGTCCGGCAGCGACGCGAACGGCGCCGCTCGCCGCACCAGCGACGCCAGGTCCGCCACCGTCCACGGTTCCAGCGCCACCATGGCCACGACGTGCTGCGCGAGGACGTCGAGCGGGTTGCGGGGGTAGCGGACCGCCTCGATCGCGCCGCTCGCCATCCGCTCCGCCACCACCGCGCACGAGACGAGGTCGCCGCGGAACTTCGGGAACATCACCCCGGACGACACCGCGCCGACCTGGTGCCCGGCCCGGCCGACGCGCTGCAGCCCGGACGCCACCGTGGGCGGCGCCTCGATCTGCACCACCAGGTCGACCGCGCCCATGTCGATGCCCAGCTCCAGCGACGACGTCGCCACCACGCACGGCAGCCGCCCGGACTTGAGGTCCTCCTCGACGTGCGTGCGCTGCTCCCGCGACATCGACCCGTGGTGCGCCCGCGCGATGACCGGCGGCGCGCCGGTGCTCACCCCGGACTGCCCGACGGCTTCGGCCGGGAACGTGTCGGCCGGGGTCAGCTCCGTCTGCTCGGCGGCCAGTTCGTTGAGCCGGGCCGTCATCCGCTCGGTGAGCCGCCGGGAGTTGGCGAACACGATCGTCGAGCGGTGGTCCTGGATCAGGCTCAGCACCCGCTCCTCGACGGCCGGCCAGATCGACGGCCGCTGCACCGGGTTGCCGGCGATCTCCTCCAGCGTGCCGATGCCACCGGGTGCGACGTCACCCGGCGGGAACGCCTCGGTCAGCGACTCCAACGACTCGAGCGACCCGAGCGACTCCAGCTCGTCGAGCGGGCTGGGCGCCGGGCCGCGGCGGGGCGCGTCGAGGTTGCTCATGTCCTCGACCGGGACCTCGACGCGGACCTCGATGGTCTTCGCCAGCTTCGGCTGGACCACCCGCACCGGGCGGCCGCCGGCCAGGAACGCGCTCACCTCGTCGACCGGGCGGACCGTCGCCGACAGGCCGATCCGCTGCGCGGGCTTGGGGAGGAGGGAGTCCAGCCGCTCCAGCGAGAGCGCGAGGTGCGCGCCGCGCTTGCCGCCGGCGACCGCGTGCACCTCGTCGACGATCACGGTCTCGACGCCGCGCAGCGACTCCCGCGCCGAGGACGTGAGGATGAGGAACAGCGACTCCGGCGTGGTCACCAGCACGTCCGGCGGGGTCTTGCCGAACGAGCGGCGCTCGGCCGCGGTCGTGTCGCCGGTGCGCATGCCGACTTCGATCTCCGGCACCGGCAACCCGAGCCGCCGGGACGCCTGCGAGATGCCGGCGAGCGGTGCGCGCAGGTTCCGCTGGACGTCGACGGCGAGCGCCTTCAGCGGCGAGACGTAGAGGATCCGGCAGCGTTTGGTGGCCTCCGCCGGCGGCGGCTCCACCGAGAGCCGGTCGAGCGCCCAGAGGAACGCCGACAGCGTCTTGCCGGACCCGGTCGGCGCGACGACGAGGGCGTGCTCACCCGCGTGCGCCGCCCGCCAGGCCCCTTCCTGCGCCGCGGTGGGCGCGGCGAAGGCCCCCGCGAACCAGTCCCGGGTCGCGGGGGAGAAGAGGTCGAGCACGTCATCTGCCACGCCGTCCATGATGCGCGGCACCCCCGACAATTTCGGCCTCGCCGGCCAGGATCACGCTCTCGGCGAACTGCGGGTACGTGACGTCGGCCTTCGGCTCGTCGGTGATCAGCCGGTAGTCGCGGTCCAGCGGCGCCCAGTAGGAAAAAGGGGCCTGGTCCAGCTTGGAGTGGTCGGCCAGCACGTACGCCTCGCCGCCCGCGTGGAGTATCGCGTGCTTGACCACCGACTGCTCGAGTGAGGGACAGCACAGCCCCCGGCCGTCGACCACGCCGTCCGCGCCCAGGAACACCCGATCGGGTGAGATGTGCCGCAGCTGGGCCAGCACGGTCTCGCCCAGGATCGCTTCGTTGGGGTGCCGCAGCCGGCCGCCGAGGACGATCAGGTCGATCCCGGCGAACCCGGCCAGCTCGCGGATGGCGGTGACGCCGTTGGTGACCACCGTCAGCCCCTCCCGGTGGGCGAGGTGCCGGGCGAGCCTGCCGGTGGTCGTGCCGGCGTCGAGCAGCACCACCTCGCCGTCCTCGACCAGCGCGGCGGCCTCGCGGGCGATGGCCTCCTTGGCCGCCGCGTGCTCCTGGTCCTTTTCCCGGGGACTGCGTTCGGTGTCGAGCGCGCCGCCGTAGGTGCGGACGACGTGCCCGGCCCCGGCGAGGGAGGCGAGGTCGCGGCGGATCGTCGACTCGGAGACACCGAACTCCGCGGCCAGCTCCGCGATGCCGCCGGAGCCGTCGCGGACGGCCTCCAGGAGCATCGCGCGCCGGTCACGGGTGCCTGGTCGCGGCTGGGACATGCGCCGACTCTTCCACAACCGCGGGTTTCAGCCCGAAGAACGCCAGCCCGGCGGCCACGGCGAGGAACGCGGCCAGCACGACGAACCCGGTGGTGGCGCTGCCGGTGACGTCGGTGAGCCAGCCGACCAGGTAGGGACCGGCGAACCCGCCGAGGTTGCCGAGGGCGTTGATCAGGCCCATCGCCACGGCGACCACCTCGATGCCGAGGAGCCGGCTGGGGATCGCCCAGAACGGCCCGTACGGCATGTACACGCCGGTCGCCACGACGCAGAGCAGGATCAGCTGCACGGCCGGTGGCCAGTGCACGAGGTTGCCCACCAGGAGCCCGGCGATGGCCACCAGCAGCGGCAGGGTGACCGCGAGCCGCCGGTCGCCGGTCCGGTCCGACCAGTGCGCGCACGCGACCATCCCGGCCAGTGCGAGGACGTACGGCACGGCCGAAAGGAACCCGACCGCGGTGGCCGAACCGCCCGTCATCGTCTTCACCACCGACGGCAACCACAAGCTGAACCCGTAGAAGCCGGTGATCCAGAAGAAATAGATGCCGATCAGCAGCAGCACCTGCCGGTTCGCCAGCGCTTGCCGGTAACCCTGCTTCGCGAACGCGGGCTTCGCGTCTTCTTCGGCCTTCAAGGTCGTTTCGAGGTACTCGCGCTCCTCGGCGGAGATCCACCGGGCCTTGGCCGGCCGGTCGGCCACCGCGAACCACCAGACGACCGCCCACAGCAGCGGTGGCAGGCCCTGGAGCACGAACACCCAGCGCCACGACATGTGGTCGAGCATCAGCCCGGACAGCGGCGACATGATGATCGCCGAGATCGGCAGGCACGTCATCCACAGCGCGTTCGCCCTGGCCCGTTCCGCCTGCGGGAACCACGACGCCAGCAGGATCAGCACCGCGGGCCACACGCCGCCTTCGAACAGCCCGAGCAGCAGCCGGGCCAGGTGCAGCTGCGTTTCGTTCCGCACCAGCCCGCACAGCACCGCCGCGATCGACCACGCGATCATCAGGATCAGCACGGTCTTGCGGGCGCTCCACTTCGCCGCCAGCACCGCCGCCGGGATCTGCAGGACGAGGTAGCCGACGAAGAAGATGCCGCTCGCCAGCCCCTTCGCGCTGGCGGACAACGGGAAGTCGTCGCCGATGTAGGGCAGGATCACCGCGACGTTCGTGCGGTCGAGGTAGGCCAGCATGTACATGACCACCGCGACCGGGATGACGTAGGCCCAGCGCTTGCGGGGGATCACCGGACGCTCGGCGGGTAGATCGCGGGCAGCTTCCGGGCGTACGGCGCCAGCGTCGCCGCCGCCTTGAACGCGGCGCGCATGGTGCCGTGCGACGCCCGGCCCGTGCCGGCGATGTCGAACGCCGTGCCGTGGTCGACGGACGTGCGCAGGATCGGCAGGCCGACCGTCACCGAGACGGTGCCGTCGAAGTCGTAGGTCTTGGACGCGATGTGCCCCTGGTCGTGGTAGAGCGAGAGCACGCCGTCGAAGCGGCCCTGGATCCCTTGGTGGAACACGGAATCCGCCGGGATCGGGCCGACCACGTCGAGCCCCGCGGCGCGCGCGGCGGCGACCGCGGGCGCGATCGCGACGATCTCCTCGTCGCCGAACTTGCCGTTTTCCCCGCCGTGCGGGTTCAGCGCGGCCACGGCGAGCCTCGGTTTCTCCGTGCCGAACACTTCGAGCGCGGTGTAGGCCTCGCGGATCGCGTGCTCGATGTTCTCCCGCGTGATCCGGTCGAGCGCCTCGCGCAGCGAAAGGTGCCGCGTGGCGAAGAAGATCTTCAGCCCGGACACCCAGAACATCGTGTTGAACCGGGTCGAGCCGGTCAGCTCGCCGAGCATCTCGGTGTGCCCGAGGTGCCGGGAGCCGGCCGCCCAGATCGCCTCCTTGTTGATCGGCGCGGTCACGACCGCGTCGACCTCGCCGGCCAGCGCGAGCCGGGTGGCGACCTCGATCGCGCCGACCGCGGCGGCCCCCGCGGTCGCGTTGACCTCGCCCCACGGCAGGTCTTCGGTGACGACGCCGAGGTTGAGCACGTCGATCACGCCGGGGGTGAAGCGCGCGTCGGCGACCGTGGCGATCGGGTTGATCTCCACGGACAGGCCCAGGTGCCGGGCGACGCGGTCGAGCACCGGCGCGTCGCCGACCGCGACCCCGCGCGCCAGCTGCAGTGCCTCCGGCTCGGCCAGGGTCTTCAGGGTGATCTCCGGGCCGATGCCCACGGGATCGCCGAGGGTGACGGCGAGGAGGGGGAGGTCGCTCACGGGTTCTTCCTTCCGGTGGCCAGCACGTGGTTCAGGTGTTCCAGGCAGGCGACGGCGGCGTCGCGGCCGCCGATCAACCCGCCTTTGGTGGCGAAGGGCAGCCCCGCGTACGGCCCGCCGGACAGCCGTCCGGCCACCGCCAGTGGCAGGACTTCGGTGTCGATCTCGAAGCCTTCGGCCCCGAGCGACCGCGTGACCTCGACGGCGATGTCGCCGCCGGTGGCGTAGAGCCCGCCGATCCGGTGCGCGCCGAGCACCAGCCGGGTCGCTTCGCCCAGCGCGGGCGGGATCCGCGCCGCGACCGCCGGGTCGATCGGGGTGCCCGGCGCGGGGGCACGGGTGCGGATGCCGACGACCCGGTGCCCGGCGGCCAGGAGCTTCCCGGCTTCGTCGGCGATGGACGGCGGATCGGGCCGGTCCGCGGCGACGTCGACGTACCGCGCGTCCAGCACCAGCTCGGTTTCCAGCAGCTGGTCGTGGGTCTGGCCGGTGATGCTGCCGACCACCGCGAGCACCGGCGGGACCGTGTCGTGGCCGGGTGCGAGGCCCAGCGCCGCGGCCAGCCGGACGCCGAACGGCCCGGAGTCGACGGAGATCCACCGCGTGCCTTCGGCCGCCAGCCGGGCCGCGGCCTTGGCGACGGTGGTGAGGTGCCGGTTCGTCGTGGCGTCGCAGACGACGAGCCCGGCGGGGCACCGCAGGGCGGCTTCGACCGCGTCCACGCCCTCCTCGACGACGTCCAGCGGCAGTTCGGCGATATCGCGGCGCGTCGGCCCGAGGAGGGTGCGGACCCGCGAGGACCGGACCGGCGCCAGCGGGTCGCGCGCGGCGGGGCTTTCGGCCAGTGGCACGCCGTCGACCAGGTGCAGGCCGCCGAGGGTGACCCGGCCGGCGTCCGGGAAGGCGGGAACGACCAGCGCGCGGGCGGCGGGCGCCGACGCCAGGACGGCTTCGGTCTCCACGCCGACGTTGCCGCGCAGCGTCGTGTCCACGCGCTTCACCGTGAGTTCGACCGGCCCGGCGAGTTCGATCGCGCGGCGGACGGCCTGCCCGGCGTGTGACGGCGGAGCGTGCCGGGTACTCAAGTTGACCACCAGCGCGTCGATCCCGCTGTCCTCGCGGAAGCAGGGCGCGTCCGGCTCCAGCGGCGCGTTGACGGACACCGCGCGCAGCCCGAAGCGGGCATACAGCGCTCCGGTCGCGTTGCTGCCCGTGAGGTCGTCCCCGAGGACGAGCAACTTCGGCATCTTGACGCTCCTTTGCGCGGTTCATGCAACTCGGATGACCGAACTGCGCAACTATCGTGCCTCGTGATCCACCTCTCCGTCAAGCGGCGGGGTACTTTGCCGGGTCTGCACGCACGGTGACCGCGCACGTGGCAGCATCACGGCGAACGCCGTCAAGGCGGGTTTTTCGTGAAGGGGAGTGCAGTGCGGATCCTGTCGGTGGACCTCGGGACGTCCAACACGGTCGCCGTCCTTTCGGCGCACGGCATGCCGCCCCGGGTCGTCGAGGTGGACGGCTCGGCCAACATGCCCTCGGCGGTGTTCGCCACCGAAGAGGGCACGATCATGGTCGGGCGCGACGCCGAGCGCCGCGCCCGCCTCGACCCGACGCGCTTCGAGCCGAACCCCAAGCGCCGCATCGACGAGCAGACCCTGCTGCTCGGCACCGACGTCGTCCCGGTGACCGACGCGCTGGCCGCCATCCTGCGCCGCGTGCTCGAAGAGACGTCCCGCCAGCTCGGCGGCGAACAGCCCGACGAAGTCCGGCTGACCCACCCCGCGCAGTGGGGCCAGACCCGCCGCAACGTCCTGATGTCCGCCGCCCGGCTCGCCGGCGTCGGCCAGAACATCCTGCTGGTGCCGGAGCCGGTCGCCGCGGCGGCGCACTTCGCGTCGTTCCCCGGCAAGTCCCTCGCGCCCGGCCAGGCGCTCGCGGTCTACGACCTCGGCGCGGGCACCTTCGACGTCGCCGTCGTCGGCGCCACGCAGAACGGCTTCACCGTCCTCGCCGAGGACGGCCTGCCCGACCTCGGCGGCCTCGACGTCGACCAGGCGCTGATGGTGCACGTCGGGCGCGAGGTCTCGCACTCCGACCCGCAGCGCTGGCAGCGGCTGCTGCGGCCCGAGTCCACGGGCGACCGGCGCACCCGGCGCGCGCTGCAGGAAGACGTCAAGGCGGCCAAGGAGGCGCTGTCGCGGCACCCGCAGACCGAGGTGCCGATGCCCGAGCCGTTCAAGGACGTCCTGGTGACGCGCGGTGAGCTGGAAGGCCTGGTCCGGCCGGCGATGCTGCGCAGCGTCGAGCTGCTGTCGCGGACGCTGCGCTCGTCGGGGCTGAGCCCGGACCGGCTGGCCGGCATCTACCTGGTCGGCGGGTCGAGCCGGCTGCCGCTGGTCGGCGCCATGATCGCGGAGAAGCTCGGCGTCGTGCCGGGCAGCCTGGACCAGCCGGAGACGGCGGTGGCGCTGGGCGCCCAGCACGTCGCCCGCGACGGCCTCGGCGCGCGGACGCAGAACGTCGAAGGCGCGGTGGCCGCCGGCACCGGGCCGCACCGCCCGCAGTACGCGCCGCCGCCCCCGCCGCCGCAGCAGTACCAGGGCTACTTCCCGCCCAGCGGGCCGCAGCCGATGCCGTCGAACTTCCCCGCGTACTCGCCCGCCTCGGCCGCCTCGGCCGCCGAGAAGGGCGAGCCGAAGTCCGGCGGGAAGAAGAAGCTGCTCATCGGGATCGCGGCCGCGGTCGTCGTGGTGCTCGCCGCGGGGCTGACCTTCTTCCTGACGTCGTCGTCTTCGGTGGCGACCTACACCGCGGACCAGTGCAGGACGCCGGGCCAGGCGGACGGCAAGGGGCTCACCGGCTGCCTGCGCCAGCTCGCCGGGAAGATCGCCGACACCGGCGACTGCAAGCCGGGCATGGGCAACGGCCCGGCGGCGCCGGCGAAGAGCCTCGGCGTGGCCTCGACCTGCTCGGCGCCGGGCCGCGCGGGCACGCAGGTGACCTACGTCCAGGGCGACAGCGCCGACACGCTCAAGGAGTACACCGACGGCCTGCTCGCCTCCGCGGGCGGCGACCGCACCGAGGCCGACTGGGGCGGCAACGGGCTCAAGGGCCACTACTCGTCCGCGGCGGGCAAGACGGCGGCGGTGCTCGTGTTCGCGGTGTCGGACCGGCCGCTGGTGGGATTCATCTACCAGCTGAACTCGAGCGACCAGGCCCAGGTGACCACGCCGGACACGCTGGCGAACTACTTCGAGGCGAGCGTCCAGCCGGGGGAGTGAGGGTGACGTGAATGACTCATTCACGTCGCCGGACGACAGGGTCCCGGCCAGGTCGCGGGTCCCGCCGACCTGAAGGGGACGTTGCTGGCATCTGGTGTGCTGAAGGGGACTTTCCTGGCATCACATGACAGGAAAGTCCCCTTCAGTACGCCGCGAGCGACGGGACCGGCCTGGGGTACCGGACCGCCGCGACTTTGCCGGAGTCGTGTCGCCGGACGACAGGAATGAGTCATTCACTGCGTTCGGCGCGGGTCCCGGCCGGTCGGGAGGGCGGGCGGCGGGCGCGAACGGACCGTTCGTGCCCGGCGGTTAGAGTGGGTTCAATGCGGATCACGGTTTTCCGGCGGCTGATGGCCGAGGAGTTCGGCCCCGGGCGGGCCCAGGTACTGGCCAGGGACCACGTCCTCAGCGGGCTCGGCGGGCGCACCGTCGACCAGGCGCTGACCGCGGGAATCCCGGCGAAAGAGGTCTGGAAAGAGGTCTGCGACGCCTTCGACGTACCCTTCGAACGGCGCTGACCTGGGCGGATACGCACGGGTCCTGACCCGGGCGGGCGAAAATCCTAGCGCAAGGGTGTGTCGCTGCCGACCTCGAACACGTGTTCGTCTAAGGTGTTGTCCACATCGGGTCCAGCGATCCACAGATTGGGCGCCGCGCCTGGAATTGTCGGTCCCCGCCGCTAGCGTCGGACCGGACAGCTGAAGAACCGACACAGAGCCCCCGGAGAGCCGGGGCTTCGACCAGCGAGGTGGACTTCCATGCCTGCAGCACCCGACAAGGACAAGGCGCTCGAGCTCGCGCTCGCGCAGATCGACAAGCAGTACGGCAAGGGCTCGGTCATGCGGCTCGGCCAGGACGGCCGCGCGCCCGTCTCCGTGATCCCGACCGGTGCGATCGCCCTCGACGTCGCGCTCGGCATCGGCGGGCTGCCCCGCGGCCGCGTGGTCGAGGTCTACGGCCCGGAGTCCTCCGGTAAGACGACGGTCGCCCTGCACGCGGTGGCCAACGCGCAGCGCGCCGGTGGCATCGCGGCGTTCATCGACGCGGAGCACGCGCTGGACCCGGAGTACGCCAAGAAGCTCGGCGTCGACACCGACGCGCTGCTCGTCTCCCAGCCGGACACCGGTGAGCAGGCGCTGGAGATCGCGGACATGCTGATCCGCTCCGGCGCGCTCGACATCCTGGTCATCGACTCCGTGGCCGCGCTCGTGCCGCGTGCCGAGATCGAGGGCGAGATGGGTGACTCGCACGTCGGCCTCCAGGCCCGCCTGATGAGCCAGGCGCTGCGCAAGATGACCGGTGCGATGAACAACTCCGGCACCACCGCGATCTTCATCAACCAGCTGCGCGAGAAGATCGGCGTCATGTTCGGCTCCCCGGAGACCACGACCGGTGGTAAGGCGCTGAAGTTCTACGCGTCGGTCCGGCTCGACGTCCGCCGCATCGAGACGCTCAAGGACGGCGGCGAGCCGGTCGGCAACCGCACCCGCGTCAAGGTCGTGAAGAACAAGATGGCCCCGCCCTTCAAGCAGGCCGAGTTCGACATCCTGTACGGCGTCGGCGTCTCCCGCGAGGGCTCGCTGATCGACATGGGTGTCGACCAGGGGATCCTGCGCAAGTCCGGCGCCTGGTACACCTACGAAGGCGACCAGCTCGGCCAGGGTAAGGAGAACGCGCGGAAGTTCCTGCGCGACAACCCGGACATCGCCAACGAGATCGAGAAGCGCATCAAGGAGAAGCTGGGCATCGGCGCGCAGGTCGACGCGGAGGCCGTCGAGGCCGTGCCGGCGCCGGTCGACTTCTGAGCGGAGTGAGCTGAGTGGCGAGGGCGCCGAAGATCCCGCCGGCCGAGCTGCCTCCCGAGGAGCGGTACAAGAAGGCCAAGGAGATCTGTTACGACCTCCTGGCCGTGCGTGCGCGTACTCAGGAGGAGCTCCGGCAGGCCTTGCGCCGCAAGGGGTTCGACGAGGAGACCAGCGAAACCCTGCTCGGCAAGCTCGACCGGGCAGGGTTGGTGAACGACGCGGAGTTCGCGGAGCTGTGGGTCAAGTCCCGGCACGAGACCCAGGGCCTGTCCCGCACCGCGCTGCTGGCCGAGCTGCGCCGCAAGGGCGTCGACGACGAGGTCGCCGCGCAGGCGGCGGGTGAGGTCGACCGCGAGTCCGAGGAGCAGATGGCCAGGGAACTGGTCCGCAAGCGCCTCGGCTCCCTGGGCAACGTCGACGAACAGACGGCGTTGCGGCGGCTGCTCGGCTTCCTGGCGCGCAAGGGCTACCCCCAGGGGCTGGCGTACACCGTCATCAAGGAGGAACTCCGCGAGTACGGCGCGGAGTCCACCCTCCTCGACGACGCGTTCATCGACTGACGGCTTCGGGTGCGCGGGCCGCCGGGACCCGGCGGTCGGAGCGGTGCTTGCGGACCGCGAGCAGCAGCAGCGCCAGCAGGCCCATCGCGGCGCACGTGACCACGGCCGACAGCAGCAGGAACTCGTTCAGCCGGCCGGCCGCCAGGTACGCGCCCAGTGCCACCGCCACCAGTGCGCACACCGCTCGGTCCACAATGGACTCCAGGGACAGCAGGGTCGCGCGGTAGCGGGAGTCCGGGATGGAGTCGTTCAGCAGCTGCTTCTGCACCGGGAAGGCGATGCCCGTCGCCACCGCGAAGACGCACAGCAGCACCACGGCCGGGAAGGGGCCTGCCCAGACCAGCAAGCCGAGGCAGGACGCCATCACGATCGTCAGCGTGAACACCGAACCCACCGGGCCGATCGCGCGGCGGAGGCGGTGGGGGCGGGCCGCGCCGAGGGCTTCGAAGACCGTCATCGCGGCCAGGACCGCGCCGTACCAGTTCACCGAGAGCGACTTCGACTCCAGGATCGGCTGGAACAGGTTCACCTGGCAGATCCGGACCAGCGTGAACATCGCGATTCCCTGCACCATCAGCAGCGCCAGCCACCGGGACGAACGCAGCGTGGACAACGCGCCGCCGACGCCCGACAGGAGTGAGGCCGTCTTGCCTTCGATACGACGGCCGCCGGGGATCGGGGGGAGCTTGCACGCGAAGGCCAGGGCCACGGCCGCGTTGAGCGCCGTCAGCCAGTACGGGGAAGGGAGGTTCCACGTCATCAGCAGGCCGATCACCGGCCAGTACACGATCTTGCCGACCAGGCTGTACGCGCGGCCGACCCCTTCGACGCGGAGGTAGTGCTCTCCCTCGCCGTGGGCGTTCAGGTACTCGTACAGGTACGCGCTCTGCGCGCCGGACACCAGCGAACGGGCCAGGGCGATCAGGACGAAGTGCACCAGGAAACCGGTGTACGAACTCAGGAACACCGGCACCAGGTTCGCCGCCACCAGCACGCCGGCGCCCGCCGTCAGTGAGGTGCGGTAGTCGAAGCGGTCGGCGATCAGGCCGGTCGGGATCTCCAGCAGGCAGAACACGATGTAGTAGATGCTCTGGATGCCGAAGATCTCGCCGTCGGAGAGCCCGGCCAGCTTCTGGTACTGGTAGAAGATCGGCACCCACAACAGCAGGCCGAAGAAGAACTGGAACCCGTAGGTCAGCCGGACGGCGCGCTGGACGGCCGGTTTCGCGGGCAGGCGAAAGCCCAGCATGGTGGTGTCTCCTGGAGGATCAAACGGAATACGGACGCAGCTGCACGAGGTGGATGTGGTCGCGGTCGGCGAGCCATTCGACGTCCACCGGCGAATCGAACGTGTAATCAGGCGAGAAGTGGCCCTGCAGCAGGCGGCCGGCGACGGCGAGCCGTTGCAGCTGCTCGTGGGCGGCCTCGTCGAGGTCCTCGGGCGCGTCGCCCAGCGACACCGTGCGGCCGCCGCCCTCGACCGTCGAATACAGGTACTGCATGGGCAGCGCCGACCCCTCGACGACGTCGGTGACGCGGGGTGACACGTTGACGTACACCGTGCGGAAGTCCGCGCGGTTCATCGGGTTCGTCGTCACCAGCACGCCACCGAAGTCGGCCGCGACCTGCTCCTGGATCACCACACCCATGTAGCAGTCGTCGAGGGAGATCCCGGCCTGGCGGCGCAGGCGGACGCTGCGCACCGACACCAGCGACGCCCAGACCTCCTTGACGCTGGCGAAGATCCGCTCGGCGGTGGTGACGTGGGTGAGCGACTCGTAGATCCCGGCGGCCGAGAACCCGGCGAGGTCCTCGGCGTTCGACGAACTGCGCACGACGAACGAGCGCACGCCGGCCAGCTGGGACACCAGCGCGGAGTCGATCTCGCCGGCCAGCGCGCCCGGCATGCGGGCCGCCCGGATCAGCGTCTGCAGCTCGACGCACAGCGGCTCGATCTCGCGCGCGTCCAGCTCCAGCGCCATCTTCAGCTTGCCGATGGCCTGCTGGATCCGCGGTGACGACTCCAGGAACCGGCGCTGCAGCGAGAACGGCAGGGCGATGCCGCGCGGTACGCGGACGCGGTCGTCGAGCAGGCGGCGGGCCGCGGCGGTCAGGTCGGCACCCGCGGGGACATCCAGCAGCCGGGCCAGGTAGGGCAGCAGGTTCTCGCGTGGCGGACGGGGCACCTGGTAGAAGCCGAGCAGGCGCTGCGAACCGTGGGCCAGGACGTGGTGCAGCTCGCCGAGGTTGGCCGCCTTGGTGCCGTAGCGGTAGCGGTCGGCCGCGCGCAGCCGGGCGAGGTGCACGATCGGGCTGTGGTCGGCTTCCGGCTGCTCCAGCGTGACGCGCTGGGCGTACCAGCTCGGGGGCGTCGCCGTGGCCGGCTCGGGGATCTCGCGCAGCGAAAGCGCCTGGCCGTCCACTGTGTACTCGACCCACTTGCCGTCGAGGCCGCGGCGCTCGACTTCGGCGAGGGCGCCGAGCTGGACGGCGTTCGGGATCTGCCAGCCGGTGGCCAGCACGTTGGTGTGCGACAACGGTGTCGTGTGCCGGGCGTTGACGATGCCGGACAGCCGCGGGACGTCGTCGGGGACGCGGTCCATCACGATGATGTCCGTCCAGTCCAGCGTGGCCGCGCGGTACTCGGCCTCGGTGCGGAACGCGCGCAGCCGCCCGGTGGCCGTGCCGGGGTTCAGCGCCACGAACGGCGCCGTGGAGAACAGCTCGTGCGCGAACACGCGGGGCAGCTCGCCCGCCGGGATCTCCCGGACGATCCGCTCCTGCAGCTGGTTGGCCGGCTTGAACACCAGCGGCAGCGCCGGGTCGACGTACTCCGCGACGAAGGCGTGGAACTCGCGGATCAGCGCCGCCGGCATCGTGTCGACCTCGACCGTTTCCAGCGAAAGCAGTTGCGGGTGCCGGGCGAGAATGCCGAGCAGGAACCGGCGGTCCGGTGCGTGGTAGAAAGCCTCGTTGTATGAGTCGATCTCCGCGCGCACCCGTTCTTCGGGGACGCCGAGGATCTCTTCGCCGATATAGATCGCGTGAAAGGAATGGCGCGCGTCGTTCAGGAAGTGGATCGCCGAGGTTTCCCGGTCCACCACGACTTTCACGAAGGAATAGCCGCCGAGGGTGCCGCCCAGCTGGTGGAGGGCGGACAGCGAAAGGCGTTCGCCGACCAGGGCGGCGACGTTCTCGGGGGCAGGACTGGGGGCGACCACATCGGTCAGGGACACCGGATCTCCTCGCTCGAAACAGCGAAGGGAAACGATAACAGGCCGGTAAATCACCCACCGGCGCCGCGATTGCTCCACTCAGTGGAATTCATGACCGCCGCCACACCCGCTCGGAGCACCGTTCCAGAAGACTGGAACGGTGCTCCCGGAATGCGGACGCGCATTCCGCCGTTCGGGCGCGGTGCTGACGCGGGGTGATCTCCGCTACAGCTGCGCGGCTTCCGCGGCCAGCTTCTCGATCGTCGCGACGTCGAGCGACGCCGTCAGCCACGACCCGCCGATGCAGCCGACGTTCGGCAGCGCCAGGTACGACGGCGCCGTGGCCGCGGTGATCCCGCCGGTCGGGCAGAACTTCAGCGACGGCAACGGGCCCGCGATCGACTTCAGGTACGCGACGCCGCCCGAGGCCTCCGCCGGGAAGAACTTCAGCGCCGAAAGCCCGCGCTCGGCCAGCCGCATCGCCTCCGACACGGTGCTCGCGCCGGGCAGGAACGGCAGCCCGGTCTCGAAGCACGCGTCGACCACGGCGTCCGTGCAGCCGGGGGTCACGAGGAACTTCGCGCCCGCGTCGGCGGCCTGCTTCGCGTGCTCCGGCGCGGTGACGGTGCCGGCGCCGACGACGATGTCCGGCACCTCGGCGGCGATGCGCTCGATCGCGGCCAGCGCCGCGGGGGTGCGCAGGGTCAGCTCGATGACCCCGATCCCGCCGGCGAGCAGGGCCCGGGCCGTGGGTACCGCGTCGGCGGCGTCGTCGAGCACGACGACGGGCATCACGGGGGACAGCGCGAGCAGGTCCTGACCGGTGGTCACTGACCGACCTCCTGGGTGGTGAAAGCGGGTGTTCGGTGTTGCCCGGGGCCAAGCCCCGGACCCTGGCCGGGGGGCAAGCCCCCCTGGACCCCCGAAAGGACGCCAAGGTGTTCCGGAGTCAAGCCGCCGAACACCGAAGCGCCCTGGTCGGCGGGGCCGACCGCACGGCGCAACGCGGCGAACAGCTCTCGGCCGGTGCCGGTCCAGGATGCTTCGGACGGCGGCGAGTCCACAAGCTCACGGCGGGCGAGTTCTTCGTCACCGACCAGGACGTCGAGCGAGCCCGAGGACGCGTCGAGCCGGATGACGTCGCCGTCCGCGACGCGGGCGATCAGGCCGCCCGCCGCGGCTTCCGGCGTCACCTGGATCGCCGCCGGGACCTTGCCCGACGCGCCCGACATCCGGCCGTCGGTGAGCAACGCCACGGCGTGCCCGCGGTCCATGAGCACGCCCAGTGCCGGCGTCAGGCCGTGCAGTTCCGGCATGCCGTTGGCCCGCGGGCCCTGCTGCCGGACCACCACGACGACGTCGCGATCGAGCTCGCCGGCTTCGAACGCGGCCTTGAACGCCTCCTGGGTGGTGAACACCCGGGCCGGCGCCTGGACGACGCGGTGCTCGGGCGCCACCGCGGAGACCTTGACGACCGCGCGGCCGAGGTTGCCCTCGACCATCCGGAGCCCGCCGTCCGCGGCGAAGGGGCGCCACGCCGGGCGCAGCACCTCTTCGTCGAGGCTGCGGGTGGGGACGTCGCGCCAGACGAGCTCGCCGTCGGACAGGATCGGCTCGGCGCGGTAGCGGTGCAGCCCGAACCCGGCGACCGTGTGCACGTCCTCGTGCAGCAAGCCCGCGTCGAGCAGCGTGCCGACCAGGAACTGGATGCCGCCGGCCGCGTGGAAGTGGTTGATGTCCGCGCTGCCGTTCGGGTAGACCCGCGCCAGCAGCGGCACGACGGCCGAGAGGTCGGCGAAGTCGTCCCAGGTCAGCTGGATGCCCGCGGCCGCGGCGATCGCGACCAGGTGCATCGTGTGGTTGGTCGAGCCGCCGGTGGCGAGCAGCGCGACGACGCCGTTGACGAACGCCTTCTCGTCCAGGATCCGCGCGACCGGCGTGTACTCCTCGCCGCGCGAGATGGCGACGACCCGGCGTCCCGCTTCCTCGGTCAGCGCGTGCCGCAACGCGGAACCCGGCTGGACGAAGCTGGCGCCGGGCAGGTGCAGGCCCATCACCTCGACGACCATCTGGTTGGAGTTCGCGGTGCCGTAGAACGTGCAGGTGCCGGCCGAGTGGTACGACGCCGCTTCGGCGTCGAGGAGGTCTTCGCGGGTCGCGAGTCCTTCGGCGTACAGCTGCCGGACGCGCGCCTTCTCCTTGTTCGGCAGCCCGGAGTTCATCGGGCCGGCCGGGACGAGCAGCGCCGGCAGGTGCCCGAACGACAGGGCGCCGATCAGCAGGCCGGGCACGATCTTGTCGCAGACGCCCAGCAGCAGGCTCGCGTCGAACATGTCGTGCGACAGCGCGATCGCCGTCGACATCGCGATGACCTCGCGGCTGAACAGGGACAGCTCCATGCCCGCGCGGCCCTGCGTGATGCCGTCGCACATCGCGGGCACGCCGCCGGCGAACTGGGCGACACCTCCGGCGGAGCGCACGGACTTCTTCAGCCAGGCGGGGTATTCCTGCATCGGCTGGTGCGCGGAAAGCATGTCGTTGTAGGACGAGACGATCGCGACGCCGGGGGCGCGCGCGGCCCGCAGGGCGGCCTTGTCGACGCCGTCCATCGCGGCGAACCCGTGGGCCAGGTTGCTGCACGCGAGGCCGCGGCGGACCGGGCCTTCTTCGTGCGCTTCGGCCGTGCGGGCGAGGTAGGCGGTGCGGGTCGCGGCACTGCGCTCGGCGATGCGGGCGGTGACGTCGGCGACGACTCGGTGCGGCTTCGTGGTGGGGGCGGGGCTCATGTCCGGCTCCGGATCACTGGTGTGTGGTGGTCCGCGGGACGGCAACGCTGACGCCTCAGGGTCGTGACACTGGCCACACTACCTCGGCAAAACGCCGAATCAAAATCGATTCAGAAGATCCACCCGCGTGACCCCGATCACCTCGCGAACCGTTAGTGTGCTAGTTGTCACACTGCACGACGCGTGGCAAAGCCTTAAGGCGAGCGATCGCCGGCCGGTTCCCTGCCAGCCCCACCACCACCGGGAGGGATCATGTCCACCTCCGAGATCGCCGAGCTGCGGCGAACCATCGGCCAGCTCCGGCAGTGCGTCGGCGCACTGCGCTCTCGTTACGGCGACGCTTCGGCGGTGCGCCGGCTCGCCAACGACGTGGAGCGCCTCGACATCGACACCGCGGACCTCGACGGCACGCCGCTCGCGGTGCCCGCGCAGGCGAAGGCCGCGGAGCGCGTCCCCGTCCCCGACACCCCCTACGACCCGGCGCTCTGGCACGGCGCCGATGACGAAGGCGTCGGCGGCTACAAGCGCGACCAGCGGTGAGCGCACCCGCTGACAACGGCGTCGGCACCGGCGTCCGGGCCCCGAAACGGGCCCGGATCGCCGAGCGCACCCTCCGCACGGACCGGTGGTGGCTCCAGCCGCTGCTGACCGTGCTCGGACTGTCGGCGTTCATCATCTACGCGACGGTCCGCTCGTTCGTGCGCACCGCGTACTGGGTGCCCGACTACCACTACCTGACGCCGTTCTATTCCCCCTGCCTGTCCACCTCCTGCGTCGAGGGCTCGAGCCACTTCGGCCACTGGTTCGGCGACCTGCCCGGGTTCATCCCGCTCGGCTTCGTCGTGCTGCCGTTCCTGCTCGGGTTCCGCCTGACCTGCTACTACTACCGCAAGGCCTACTACCGGGCCGTGTGGTTCTCCCCGCCCGCGTGCGCCGTCGCGGAACCGCACGCCAAGTACACCGGCGAGACGCGGCTGCCGCTGATCATCCAGAACGTCCACCGCTACTTCTTCTACGTGGCGCTGATCGTCTCGCTGATCAACACCTACGACGCCATCACGGCGTTCCACGGCAAGACCGGCGGTTTCGGCTTCGGGCTGGGCAACATCGTGCTGCTCGGCAACGTGGTCCTGCTGTGGGCGTACACGCTCTCCTGCCACTCGTGCCGGCACGTGACCGGCGGCCGGCTGAAGCACTTCTCCAAGCACCCGGTGCGCTACTGGATCTGGACGAAGGTCTCGAAGCTCAACACCCGCCACATGGCGCTGGCCTGGACGACGCTCGGCACGCTGGTGCTGACCGACTTCTACGTCATGCTCGTGGCCAGCGGGGCGATCTCGGACCTGAGATTCGTCAACTAGCGCCTCCCGGCAGTGCTCCCCAAAACCGAAGTCCCCAGTTCCGAGGTGGAATCCTTTTATGACCGAGGTCGAACGGCACAGCTACGACGTGGTGGTGATCGGTGCCGGTGGCGCCGGTCTGCGCGCCGTGATCGAAGCTCGCGAACGCGGTTTCCGCGTCGCCGTCGTGTGCAAGTCCCTGTTCGGCAAGGCGCACACGGTGATGGCCGAGGGCGGGTGCGCGGCCTCGATGGGCAACGCGAACTCGAACGACAACTGGCAGGTCCACTTCCGCGACACCATGCGCGGCGGGAAGTTCCTCAACAACTGGCGGATGGCCGAGCTGCACGCCAAAGAGGCCCCCGACCGCGTCTGGGAGCTCGAGACCTACGGCGCGCTGTTCGACCGCACCGCCGACGGCCGGATCAGCCAGCGCAACTTCGGCGGGCACACCTACCCGCGGCTCGCGCACGTCGGTGACCGCACCGGGCTCGAGCTGATCCGCACGATGCAGCAGAAGATCGTTTCGCTGCAGCAGGAGGACTTCGCCGAGACCGGCGACTACGAAGCGAAGATCAAGGTCTTCGCCGAGTGCACGGTCACCGAGCTGCTCACCACCGACGGCAAGATCGCCGGCGCGTTCGGCTACTGGCGCGAGAGCGGGCGGTTCATCCTCTTCGAGGCGCCCGCGGTCGTGCTCGCCACCGGCGGCATCGGCAAGTCGTTCAAGGTGACGTCGAACTCGTGGGAGTACACCGGCGACGGCCACGCGCTGGCCCTGCGGGCGGGCGCGAAACTGATCAACATGGAGTTCGTCCAGTTCCACCCGACCGGGATGGTCTGGCCGCCGAGCGTCAAGGGCATCCTCGTCACCGAGGGCGTGCGCGGTGACGGCGGCGTGCTCAAGAACTCCGAGGGCAAGCGGTTCATGTTCGAGTACGTGCCGGACGTCTTCAAGGGCCAGTACGCGGAGAGCGAAGACGAAGCCGACCGCTGGTACACCGACCAGGAGAGCAACCGCCGCACGCCGGACCTGCTGCCCCGCGACGAGGTCGCGCGCGCGATCAACTCCGAGGTCAAGGAGAACCGCGGGTCCCCGCACGGCGGCGTCTTCCTCGACATCGCGAGCCGGCTGCCCGCCGAGGAGATCAAGAAGCGGCTGCCGTCGATGTACCACCAGTTCAAGGAACTCGCGGACGTCGACATCACGGCCGAGCCGATGGAGGTCGGCCCGACCTGCCACTACGTCATGGGTGGCATCGAGGTCGACCCGGACACGGCCGGGGCGAGCGTGCCCGGCCTGTTCGCGGCGGGCGAGTGCTCGGGCGGCATGCACGGGTCCAACCGGCTCGGCGGCAACTCGCTGTCGGACCTGCTGGTGTTCGGCCGCCGCGCCGGGCTCGGCGCCGCCGAGTACGTGGACGGCCTCGCCGACCGCCCCGCGGTCGCGCAGTCCGATGTGGACGCCGCGGCGAAGATGGCGCTCGCGCCGTTCGACCCGCCGGCGGGCGCGTCGGCCGAGAACCCCTACACCCTGCACACCGAGCTGCAGCAGTCGATGAACGACCTCGTCGGCATCATCCGCAAGGCCGGGGAAATCGAGCAGGCGCTGGAGAAGCTGGGCGAGCTGCGGCAGCGGATCCTGCACGTCACCGTGGAAGGGCACCGGCAGTTCAACCCCGGCTGGCACCTCGCGATCGACCTGCGCAACATGCTCATGGTCAGCGAGTGCGTCGCGAAGGCGGCGTTGACGCGGACCGAGAGCCGCGGCGGGCACACGCGGGACGACTTCCCGGGCATGGACCCCGACTGGCGGCACAAGCTGCTGGTGTGTTCGGCGGCCGAAGGGGACAACCCGGTCGTCCCGGACATCGGCGTCGAGGTGAAGGAGCAGGTGCCGCTGCGGCAGGACCTGCTGGAGCTGTTCGAATTCGGCGAACTCGGGAAGTACTACACCGACGACGAGCTCGAGACGCACCCCGGGAGCAAGGCATGAGTTACAAGGCGAGCTTCCGCGTCTGGCGCGGCGACGACACCGGCGGCGAGCTGCAGGACTTCACAGTGGAGGTGAACGAGGGCGAGGTCGTCCTCGACATCATCCACCGCCTGCAGGCCACCCAGGCGTCGGACCTCGCGGTGCGCTGGAACTGCAAGGCGGGCAAGTGCGGCTCGTGCTCGGCGGAGATCAACGGCAAGCCGCGCCTGCTGTGCATGACGCGGATGTCGACGTTCACCGAGGACGAGGTCATCACGGTGACGCCGATGCGGACGTTCCCGGTGATCCGCGACCTGGTCACCGACGTGTCCTTCAACTACACGAAGGCGCGGGAGATCCCGTCGTTCACCCCGCCCGCGGACCTCAAGCCCGGCGAGTACCGCATGCAGCAGGTGGACGTCGAGCGCTCGCAGGAGTTCCGCAAGTGCATCGAGTGCTTCCTGTGCCAGAACACCTGCCACGTGGTGCGCGACCACGAGGAGAACAAGGAGGCCTTCGCCGGGCCGCGGTACCTCATGCGGATCGCGGAGCTGGAGATGCACCCGCTCGACGTCGCTGACCGGCGCGACGCGGCCCAGGAGGAGCACGGCCTCGGCTACTGCAACATCACCAAGTGCTGCAGCGAGGTCTGTCCGGAAGGCATCCACATCACCGACAACGCGCTCATCCCGATGAAGGAGCGCGTCGCGGACCGCAAGTACGACCCGATCGTGTGGCTCGGCAACAAGTTGTTCCGCCGCGACAAATGAGGTGACCCGCCTGGCATGGTGGGGGCATGGAGATCGCCTTCCTGCCGCCGTCCGGCCTCGTTTCGGCCGGGCGGATCGCCGACCTCGTCAACCTCGTCTACGCCGAGGCGGAGAAGGGGCTCTGGTGCGAGAGCACCGACCGGACTTCCGCCGACGAGGTCGGCGCTTTCGTGCGAGCCGGGGAGATCGCCGTCGCCACGGTGGACGGCGCTCTCGCCGGCTCGGTCCGCGTCCAGCGCCTCGATGACGCGACGGGCGAGTTCGGAATGCTCGCCGCCGACCCCGCCCGGCGCGGAGCCGGGATCGGGCGGGAGCTGGTGCGCTTCGCCGAGCAGACGTGCCGGGAGGCAGGCTGCCGCGAGATGCAGCTGGAACTCCTCGTGCCGCGGGAGTGGACGCACCCGTCCAAGCAGTTCCTCGCCGAGTGGTACGCCCGGCTCGGCTACCGCGTGACGCACCGCGCCGACCTCGCCGGGGACTACCCGCACCTCGCGCCCGCGCTGGCCACACCGTGCGACTTCCTGATCTACCGCAAGGATCTCGCGTGACGTTGCTCGCCGGCGCGCTCGTGTTCGACCCCGAAACCGGGGACTCGGCGCGGGCGGACGTCCGGCTGGACGGCGCCCGGATCGCCGAGGTCGGCCCGGGTCTCGAGGGCGACGGGCGCGTCGACTGCTCGGGCGGGCTGCTGATCCCCGGGCTCATCGACTGCCACGTGCACGTCGCCTTCCCTCGGCCCGAGCCGTTGCCGCGCAGCGCGCGTGTGCTCGAAGCCGTGCCGGTGCTGCGCGGCCTGCTGGCCCGCGGGATCACCACCGTGCGGGACGCCTGGGGCGCCGACGCCGGGCTCAAGCACGCGCTGCGCGAAGGCTGGATCACCGGGCCCGACCTGCTCGTCAGCCTTCGCCAGCTGTCGCCGACCGGTGGGCTCGGCGACAGCTGGGACCCGCCCGCGGGCGCCGTCGACCACTTCGGTGACCCGTCGCTGCCGGACCCGGTGTTCGACGGCCCCGACGCGGCGCGGGCGGCCGTCCGCCGGATGGTGCGCGCCGGCGCCGACTGGATCAAGGTCGGCGCGAGCGGCGCCCTGCGGGCGGTGCGCGAGGGCGTGGACGTCCGGCCGACCGACGACGAGCTCTTCGCCCTGGTCGACGAGGCCCGCCGCAGCGGCCGGGACGTCCTGGCCCACGCGCACACCGCCGCGGCGGTCGTCTCGGCGGCCCGCGCCGGCGCTCGCAGTGTCGAGCACGGCACGTTCCTCGACGACGACGCCGTGGCCGCGCTGGCGAACGCCTGGTACGTGCCGACGCTCTCGCCGATCAGCGACAGCGAGTTCGCCGGGACGCACCGCCGTTCGGTCCGCCTCGCGGTGGAAGCGGGCGTCCCGATCGCGGCCGGCTCGGACCTGGCTCCCCGTCCCCATGTCGACTTGACGACCGAGCTGCGCCTGCTGGCCGCCGTGCTCGGCGACGCGGCCGCGCTGAAGGCGGCCACCTCCGAGGCGGCCCGCCTGCTCCGGCTGGAGGACGACCGGGGCCGGCTCGCGGTGGGGTTGCGGGCCGACGTGGTGCTGCTCGACGGTACGGACCTGGACCTGACCGACCTGCCGGGACGGATCCGGGCGGTGTGGCACGACGGGGAACGGGTCGGCGGGGTCAATTCGCCATGAGGTCGAACTCCTCGGCCAGCCGGACCAGGAACGCCCGGGATTCGTGTTCCGACAAGGCCACCTGCTCCAGCCGCGTGCGGTAGATGTAGAAGGCTTCGACGGCCACGCGTTCGTCGATGAACAGCCCGGCCGCGAAGGTCTCTTCGTAGGCCACCGGCGGGTGTTCGGCGAACTCGAGGATCGTGAACCGGCTGCCGATCAGGTGGTACGGCGGTGCGGAGGCGGGGACGACGCGGATGGTGCAGTGCGGGAGGTTGGTGGCCAGCACCAGGTACTGCAGCTGTTCGTGCATCAGCGCCGGGTCGCGCAGGACCGACCGCAGGGTGTGCTCGTAGACGAAGTACAGGCACTGCGGCGGGTTCCGGCGCTGCAGCAGCTGCTGCCGGTCGATCCTCGCCTGGACGAGCGCCTTGAGCCGGTCCGTCGTGTACCGGCCGGACAGCTCGTAGACCGACCGCACGTAGTCCTCGGTCTGGAGCATGCCCGGCAGGGCCAGCGGGCTGTTCGAGATCACCGCGGTCGCCAGGTTTTCCTGGATGATCAGCGACTTCATCGGGTCGACGAGCTTGTCGAAGTAGGGCCGCACCCAGTAGAGGTCGCTCGGCGGCCGGGTCAGGTGCAGCAGCCGGTCGCGTTCGGACGCGTCGGTTCCGCAGTGCGCGAGGTAGATCGCCGCGTCGATCGGCGAGATCCGGCGGCCGTTCTCCCAGCCGGACACTTTGGACGCCGACCAGTGGGCGCGCCGGGCGACCTCGCGCAGCGACATTTGTCTCGCCTCGCGCTGGTTTTTCAGCTCGACACCCATCTCCCGGGTGCGCACCGTGCTCTTTTCGGTCATGCCCCGCACGTTAAAGGCAAGCACCGACAAAACGGCTCCTGCCACGCAGCGGTTCACCGGAAGGGATGTTGCTGTTCTGCCTGTGTGACAACGGGTTTCGCCCGCGAAGCGCTGCGAAGCACCTTCGCACAATGAAGCGCGCTTCGCACCTTCGCGAAGGCGAGAAGGCATTCACGACGGCCATTCCGGGAATCGTACGGGACCGCCGGTTCCGCGCCGGGGCCCGCGGTGGTTGACTGCCCGCATGGCTGAACCGGAACCGCGTGACGTGGCCGCGCTGCTGCTGACCCTGACCGTCGTCACCGGCGTGGTCGACGCCGTCAGCTTCCTCGGCCTCGGGCGGGTGTTCGTGGCCAACATGACCGGCAACGTCGTGTTCCTCGGCTTCGCCGCGGCGGGGGAGACGACGCTGTCCGTGCTCGCTTCGCTGACGGCGGTGCTGGCGTTCCTGGCGGGCGCGCTCGCCGGCGGGCGGCTGGCCCGCGCCGGGGACGACCGCGACACCCTCCGCCGGGCGACCGCGGTCCAAGCCGGACTGATCGCGGTGGCCGTCGTGCTGGCCGCGACGCTCGGCGGCGGCACGCGCCTGGGCAGCGAGCTGCTGATCGTCGTGCTCGGGCTGGCGATGGGCCTGCAGAACGCGGCGGTCCGCCGGATCGGCGCGCCCGACCTGACGACGACGGTGCTGACGATGACGCTGACCGGCTTCGCGGCCGACTCGAAGGCCGCCGGGGGCGCGGGTTCGCACCCGCTGCGGAAGGTGGCCGCCGTCGGGGCCATGCTCGGGGGCGCGTTCGCCGGGGGACTGCTCCAGCTGCACGTCGCCATGGCGGCCGCGCTGGCACTGGCGCTGGTCCTCGTGCTGGCGGTGCTCGCGGTGCTGCTGACCGGGACTAGCCGAGCGCGCGGCCGCCGTCGACCAGCAGGCGCTGGCCCGTGATGAAGCCCGCTTCCGCCGAGGCGAAGAAGCTCACCGCCGCGGCCACGTCGTCGGGGGTGCCGAGCCGGCCGGCGGGGACCGAGGCCAGGTAGGCCGCTCGTTCGGCTTCCGGGACCTCCGCGTGGCGCTCGACCGGGACGAAGCCGGGGGCCACCGAGTTGACCGTGATGCCGTCCGGGGCCAGCTCGCGGGCCCACGACCGGGCCAGGCCGGCCTGGGCCGCCTTGGCCGTCGCGTACGCCGACCGGCCGGGCGGCGGGCGGTCCGCCACCTCCGAATCGATGTGGACGATCCGGCCGTACCCGCGGGCGCGCATGCCGGGGAGCACCGCGTGGCCCAGCAGCACCGGCGAGCGCACGAAGAAGTCCAGGTGCGCCAGGTGCTCCGGCCAGTCCACATCGGACAGCGGGACGTCCGGCTGCGGGCCGGTCGCGTTGACCACCAGCACGCTGACCGGGCCCAGCAACGCCGTCACCGCGTCGACGAGCTCGCCCACCTCGCGCCGGTCGGTCACGTCGGCGGCGAAGCCCGCGGCCCGCCCGCCCTCGGCGAGGACCGACTCCGCGGCCGCCTTGAGGTCGGGATCGTCGTGCCGGCCGTTGAGCGCGACGGCGAACCCGTCGCGGGCCAGCCGCCGGGCGATCGTGCGGCCCAGGCCTCGGGAGCTTCCGGTCACCAGTGCGACACCCATGGGCCCCGACGCTAGGGGAGATCGGCGGACATGGAAAGGCCCCCGACGGGTACGCCGGGGGCCGTTCCGAGCCGGGGACTCAGCCGGCGGCGCCGCCACCGGCGGCGGAGCCGAGCGCGATCTGCTCGACCTTGCCGCCCGTTCCGCCGATGACCTTTTTGTTGCGCCGGTTGCGCCGCTCCAGGTACGTCGCCAGCGCCGTCAGCAGCAGGCACATCACGACGTAGATGGCGGTCGCGACGATCGTGGACGGCACGATCGGGCGGCCGAACGTGCCCTGCGAGCCGATGTAGCGCGCGTAGTACAGCAGCTCCTGGAACGTGATGATGAAGCCGAGCGCGGTGTCCTTCAGCAGCACGACCAGCTGGCTGATGATCGTCGGCAGCATCGCCCGGATCGCCTGCGGCAGCAAGACCAGGAACATCACCTGCGTCTTGCGCATGCCCAGCGCGTACGCGGCTTCGCTCTGCCCCTTCGGCAGCGACTGGATGCCCGCGCGGAAGACCTCCGCCAGCACCGAGCCGTTGTACAGCGTCAGGCCGAACACCACGCCGAGGAACGGCGTCATCGGCACGCCGACGGTCGGCAGGCCGAAGTAGAACAGGAACATCAGGATCAGGGCCGGGATGGCGCGGAAGAACTCCACGACGAACCCGGCGATCCCGCGGATCCACGCGTGGTCCGACAGCCGCCCGGCGGCGAAGATCGCACCGAAGATCAAGGCCAGCACGGCCGCGGCCGCGAACGCCTCGACCGTCTGGAGCACCGCGTTGGCGAGGTCGCGCTGCACCTGCGAGTACTGCAGCCACTCCCACTTGCGGGCGGTGAACTGGCCGCTGTCGTAGAAGCGCCACCCGATGTAGCCGAGGAACGCGACCACCACGAGGGTGCCGACGACCGCGTACGTCCGGTACCGCAGCCGCGCCTTCGGGCCCGGGACGTCGAAGAGGACATTGGTCATCGGGCCACGCTCCAGCGCTTCTCCAGGCTGCGTTGGACGAACGACAGCACGGCGACCAGGATGATGAAGCCGAGCGCGACCCACAGCAGGCCGACCAGCTGGTTCTCACCGCGTTCGGACAGGTACGAGCGGATCGCGCCGGCCTCCGCGACGGAGAAACCGGCGGCGATCGTGGTGTTCTTCAGCAGCGCGATCAGGGTGCTGATCAGCGGCGGGACGACCGAGCGCAGCGCCTGCGGCAGCACGACCTGGCCGAGGATCTGGCCGAAGGTCAGCCCCAGCGCCCGGCCCGCTTCGGCCTGCCCGACCGGCACGGTGTTGATGCCCGAGCGCACGACCTCGCAGATGAACGCCGAGGTGTAGACGGTCAGCGCGGTCACGGCGGCCGGGAAGTAGTCGAGCTTCACGATGTCCAGCAGCGGGTACGCGAACACGAAGAACGCGAACACCAGCGTGAGCGGGGTGTTCCGGGCGATCGTCACGTACGCCGTGCCGACGGCGCGGAAGACGGGGACCGGGCTCACCCGCAGCATGGCCAGGACCGTGCCCCAGACCAGGCTGCCGACGGCCGAGAGCACGAACAGTTCGATCGTGCGGAGGAAGAACGGACCGAACAGGTCCAGGTTGTTGAAGAGGACGTCCATGGAGCCTTCCCCGCGTCCGTGGTCAGGTGGTGGATGGAGAAGGCCGGTGGACCGGGAAACCCGATCCACCGGCCGTCACGCGAACGTCAGTACTTCTCGAGGGTCGGCTTCTTGGCGGCCGAACCCGACTTGCCGAGCGTCGCGTCGTAGATCTTCTGCCAGGTGCCGTCGTCCAGCGCCTTCTGCAGGATCTCGTTGACCTTGTCGCGCAGGACCTTGTCGTCCTTGTTGAGGCCGATGCCGTACTTCTCGGTGGAGAACGTCTGGCCGACGACCTTCAGGTTGTCCGGGTCCTGGGACGCGTAGCCCTTGAGGATCGCGTCGTCGGTCGTGACCGCGTCGACGTCCTTCGACAGCAGCTTCTCGACGCACTGCGAGTACTTCTGGAACTCGACGATGTTGCCCGGCTCGGTCAGGTTCTCCGAGCGGACCTTCTGGATCGGGGTCGAGCCGGTGACCGAGCAGACCTTCTTGCCCTTGAGGGTGTCCTTGCCGGTGATCGACGAGTCGTCCTTGCGCACCAGCAGGTCCTGGCCGGCGACGAAGTACGGGCCGGCGAAGGAGACGAGCGCCTTGCGCTTGTCGGTGATCGAGTACGTGCCGACGTAGTAGTTCACGTCGCCGTTCGCGATCGTCTGCTCACGGGCACCCGAGTCGACCGTGCGGAAGGTGATCTTCTCCGGGTCGAAGCCGAGGCCGGCCGAGACGAGCTTCGCGATCTCGATGTCGAAGCCGCCGAACTTGCCGGTCGTCGGGTCCTTCTGGCCCAGGCCGGGCTGGTCGTCCTTGGCGCCGACGGTCAGCGCGCCCGCCGACTTCATCTTGGCGAACACCGGGGAGCCTGCCAGGTCGACGCCGGTCGCGACCGGGTAGCTCGGCAGCGCGGCGGCGCTCGAACCGCCCTGGTCGCCGGCACCCGGGGTGCTCGGCGTGCCTTCCTTGCCGCAGGCGGTCAGGGTGGTCAGCGTCAGGCCACCGACGAGCACTCCCACCGCGAGGGTGCGGATCCTCATGTGAATCTCTCCTGTGTGTCGTCACCCGCGGCGCGACGGCGCCGCGGAACGTTCTCTCAGTGGGTCAGGATCTTGCCGAGGAAGTCCTTCGCGCGCTCGCTCTTCGGCGCGGTGAAGAACTCCTCGGGCGTCGTGTCCTCGACGATCTCGCCGTCGGCCATGAAGATCACCCGATCGGCTGCCCGGCGGGCGAAGCCCATCTCGTGGGTGACGACCAGCATCGTCATGCCGTCCTTGGCCAGGCCCGTCATCACGTCGAGGACCTCCTGGACCATCTCCGGGTCCAGCGCCGAGGTCGGCTCGTCGAACAGCATGACCTTGGGCCGCATCGCCAGCGCCCGCGCGATGGCGACGCGCTGCTGCTGGCCGCCCGAGAGCTGCGCCGGGTACTTGTCGGCCTGGTTCGCGATGCCGACGCGCTCCAGCAGCTCCATCGCCGTCTTGCGCGCTTCGGCCTGCGAGGTCTTGCGGACCTTCACCGGCGCGAGCATCACGTTCTCGACGATGGTCTTGTGCGCGAACAGGTTGAACGACTGGAACACCATGCCGACGTCGGCGCGCAGGGCCGCCAGCGCCTTGCCCTCGGCGGGCAGCGGGACGCCGTCGACGGCGATCTCGCCCGAGTTGATCGGCTCCAGCCGGTTGATCGCCCGGCAGAGGGTCGACTTGCCCGACCCCGACGGGCCCAGCACCACGACGACCTGGCCACGGGGCACCTCGAGCGTGATCTCCCTGAGCACGTGCAGGTCGCCGAAGTACTTGTTCACGGCGGCCGCCTTGATCATCGGCGCCGCCACCTCCGCGGTCATCTGGCCTCCAGGATCGTTCGAATGCGGCGAGGGTCACCACGCGATGGCGAGAACCTACCGCCGTGCTCCCTGCTCGCAAGGCGGCTTGACCCATTCTTAGGGTTTCAAGTGGGTATCGATGTCCGATTCGGCGGTCCCGGGGGAGACGTCCTAGAGTTCGTCGCTACCGGGCGGTGAAGCAGGTCACCATGGGAGGCGACGGGTGCGGGTGCTGCTGGTGGAGGACGACGACCGGGTCGCGGGCGCGCTGATCCCGGCGCTGACCCGCCGCGGCCTGGCGATCGCCCGCCTGGCCACCGGCGCCGGGGTGCTCGAACGGGTGCACGAAGTCGACGTCATCCTGCTCGACCTCGGCCTGCCGGACATCGACGGCGTGACGCTGTGCCACCAGATCCGCGCGGTCAGCGACGTCGCGATCATCGTCGTGTCGGCGCGCGGCGAGGTCGACGACCGGATCAAGGGCCTGCGCGCGGGCGCCGACGACTACCTGGTCAAGCCCTACGACGTCGAGGAGCTGCTGGCCCGGGTCGAGGCGGTGCGCCGCCGCCGCGGCGAGCACGCGACGGCCGAGCCGGTGGTGATCCGCGTCGGGGACGTCAGCGTCGACCTGGCCCGGCACGAGGTGCTGGTCGACGGGCACGCGGTCGCGTTGTCCCGCAAGGAGTTCCAGGTGCTCGCGCTGGTCGCGGGCGCGCGGGGCGCGGTCTGCTCGCGTGAGCACGTGCTCACCGAGGTGTGGGGCCACCGCGGTCCCGCCGAAAGCCGCTCGCTGGACGTCCACGTCGCCACGCTGCGGACGAAGCTGGGGCGCCCGGCGCTGATCGAGACGGTCCGCGGGGTCGGCTACCGGCTCGGCGGCCAGGTCGCCCGGAGCTGAGGGGTGCGCGTCCGGCTGCAGGGCATCGTGCTGACGCTCGTCGCGTTGCTGGTGTTCGGCCTCGGCATCCCGCTGGCCACCACCATCGCCGCCGGCGCGCAGCAGGACCTCTTCCTCGACCGGCTGACCGACACCGCGCGGTTCGCGTCGCTGGCGCAGCGCCCGCTGCTCGATGACAAGCCGTTGCTGCTCGACCCCGACCTGCGCCGCTACACCGAGGTGTACGGCGTCCAGGTGGTCGTCTTCGACCAGGACGGCAAGCCGGTGGTCAGCTCGCTGGGCCCGAACGCCGCGCGGCTCGACATGAACGCCGAGCGGATCAGCGACCCGGTCCACGAGGCGCTGGCCGGCCGCCGCTCCCAGCCCGGCGGCGTGCTGATGCCGTGGGACGCCACGCCGCTGGTGCTGGCCGAACCCGTGCTCGCCGACGGCGAGGTGCGCGGCGCGGTGGTGACGGTGTCCGACACCGGCGCCGAGCGGGCCGACGTGCTGTGGTGGTGGCTGCTGCTCGCCGCGGGCGGGATCCTCGCGTTCACGCTGGCGCTGGCCGTGGCGATCCCGGTGGTCCGCTGGATCCTGCGGCCGGTGCACCGCCTCGACGACGCGACCGGCGCGCTGGTGGCGTCCGTGGTCAGCGGGCGCGAGGCCGAGCCGGTGGGGGAGAGCGGCGGGCCGCCGGAGCTGCGGCAGCTCGGCCGTTCCTTCGACCGGATGGCCGAGAGCGTGTCGGGGGCACTCGCCGCGCAGCGCGCGTTCGTCGCCGACGCCTCCCACCAGCTGCGCAACCCGCTGACCGCGCTGAAGATCCGGCTCGGCAACCTCGAAGGCCACGTCGACGACGAGCCGGCCGCCGCCGACCTGGAGGCCGCGCGGGTCGACGCGGGCCGGCTGCACCAGATCCTCGACGGGCTGCTGTCGATGGCCCGCGCCGAGGCCTCCGGCGGCGAGCTGGACCCGCTCGTGCTGGACGAGGCCGTCGCCGAGCGCGTCGCCGACTGGTCGGTGGTCGGCGAGGCCCGCGACGTGCGGCTGGTCGTCGACACCCCGGGCGACGGCGTCCGCGTGCGCATGCCGCCGCGCGGCGCCGAGACGATCCTGGACGCGCTGCTCGACAACGCGCTGAAGTTCACCGCGGCCGGCACCGAGATCCGGGTCGCCGTCGAGCGCGACGGCGACCGCGTGCGCCTGTCGGTCCGCGACCACGGCCCGGGCCTGCGGCCGGACGAGCTGGACCGCGCGCTCGACCGGTTCTGGCGCAGCCCGGCCCACCAGAACGTGCCCGGCTCGGGGCTGGGCCTGGCGATCGTCAGCGAGATCGTCGCGCACTCCGACGGCGAACTGGCCCTGGACCTGCCCGAAGGCGGCGGCCTCCGGATCACGATGACGTTCCCGGCGGGCTAGGTCTTCTGCGCCCGGTAGTAGCGGAGCGCGCCCGGGTGCAGCGGGATCGGCTGCGTTTCGATGCCCGGGTGGACGTCGATCGACAGCGCCGCCGGATTCGCGCCGGCGAGCTGCTGCCGCGCCGCGAACAGGCCGCTGACCAGCGCCTCGGCGACGTCGTCGCGCATCGACGTGCGCACCACGAGGAAGTTCGGCACCACCAGCGTGGTCACCGGCCCGCTCTGGTCGTAGGTGCTCGCCGGGATGGTGGCGGTGCCGTAGACCTCGCTGATCGCCTGCATCTTCGGCATCAGGTCGGCGATGTCGACCAGCCGCAGCCGGCTCTTGGTGTCCGCCAGCTTCGGCGTCGGCAGCCCGCCGGACCAGAAGAACGCGTCGACGTCGCCGTTCAGCAGGGCCGCGACGGAGTCGTCGAGACCCCGGGTGATGGTGCTGACCTTCCCGGTCAGTTCGGCCGCCCCGAGCAGCTTCCCGGCGATGTATTCGACCCCTGAGGCGGGCGAGCCGATCGCGATCCGGCGCCCGCGCAGCTGCGCCACCGACCGGATGTCGGAGTCCGACCGCACGACGACGTGCAGGTAGTCGTCGTGGATCCGCGCGAGCGCGGCAAGCCCGGGCCGATCCCGGTACTGATCGGCGGCGACATCGGCGGCCACGAAGGCGACCTCGGCCTGCCCGCTCAGCACCCGCCGGACGTTGTCGGGCGACCCCTGCGTCTGCAGCACCTGCGGCCGCTCGATGTCGAGCCCGGCCTGCCAGGCGGTGGCGAGGGTCTGCGCGAGCTTGTCGTAGACGCCACCGGGGTTCCCGGCGGCGATCCGGAGCCGGACGTCGGCGAACTGGCTGGAGCAGGCGGAGAGCACCAGGAGCAGGATGGCGGCCAGCACTGGTCCGCGCGTTCGCCGTGGCCTGCTCATCAGCCGATCGTGCCAGACGTGCGCGTCCGCCGTCAGCCGGTCATCTCCGTGGCGACGGTGCGCAAGCACCTGGAGCACGTCGTCGACCGCACCGGCGTGGTGACCTGGGCACCGCAGTTCATGAGACGAGGTTCGGGAACGTGCGAACCTAACGTCGGATCCATGAGTTCTGCCACGTACCTGTCCACCGCCTCGACCCGGTGGGACGCGCGTCTGTGGGGTGTTCTCCTCACCGTCTCGATCGTCACGGCGCTCGACGCGCTCGACGGGTCGATGGTCGGGGTCGCGCTGCCCGCCATCCAAGCCGAATTCGGGTTGTCCACCAACGCCCTGCAGTGGGTCGTCAGCGGGTACGTGCTCGGCTTCGGCGGGTTGCTGTTGCTCGGCGGGCGCACCGCCGATCTGCTCGGGCGGCGGCGGGTCTTCCTCGCCGCCGTTTCGCTGTTCGCGCTGGCTTCGCTGTTCGGCGGGCTCGTCGACGACGGGACGCTGCTCATCGTGAGCCGCTTCGTCAAGGGGGCCGCCGCCGCGTTCACCGTGCCCGCGGCGCTGTCCATCGTGACCACCACGTTCCGGGAAGGGCCCGCGCGGAACAAGGCGATCAGCATCTTCGCCGTGTTCGGGGCCAGCGGGTACTCCGCCGGGCTGGTCTTCTCCGGGGTGCTGACCGAGCTCGGGTGGCGGTGGACGTTCCTGCTGCCCGCGCCGCTCGCCGCGGCCGTGGTCGTCGTGGCGTGGAAGCTGATTCCCGCCTACCGCGCCGAGCCGGCCGGCGGCTACGACCTGCCCGGTGCGCTCACCGGGGTCGGGGGCTCGCTGCTGCTCGTGTACGGCGTGGTCGAGGCGCCCGAAACCGGCTGGGTCGCGCCGCGCACGCTGATCACCTTCGTGGTCGCCGTCGCGTTGCTGGTGGCGTTCGTGCTCATCGAAAAACGCAGCCGGAACCCGTTGCTGCGGCTGGGCATCCTCCGCTCCGGGCCGCTCGCCAGGGCCAACCTCGGTGCCGCGCTGTTCTTCGCCTCCTTCATCAGCGTCCAGTTCGTCGTGATGCTCTACTTCCAGCGCGTGCTGGGCTGGTCGCCGCTGCAGACGGCGCTGGGGTTCCTGCCGGCGGCGATGATCGTCGCGTTCGGCTGCCCGCGCGTCGATCCGCTGATCGAGCGCGTCGGGACGACCCGCGCGATCTTCGCCGGGGTCCTCGCGCACGTCCTGTCCTATGCGCTGTTCCTGCGCGTGGACGAGCACTCGGGCTACGTCGGCTCGGTGCTGCCCAGCATGATCCTGCTCGGGCTCGGCTTCGCGCTGGCCTTCCCGTCGTTCAACATCCAGGCCACGGCCGGGATCGCGGACGGCGAGCAGGGCCTGGCGGGCGGCCTGGTCAACACCTCGCTGCAGGTCGGCGGCGCGATCGGCCTCGCAGTCGTGACGGCGGTGCTGACCGCGGCCGGCGGCGGCGAGTCGTCGACCGCCGCGCTGCTCCGCGGGTGGGTGCCGGCGCTGGTCGTCGTCACCGGGTTCACCACGGCCGGCCTGCTCGTCGCGCTCGCCGGCCTCCTGGTCCGGCCGCGGGTGCCGGACGCCGAGCCGGAGCTGGAAGCCGTCTAGCGGAGGGTCGCGACGCCGGCCAGGAAGATGTCGACGCCGGCCAGGAACTGCTCGCGGTCGTCGTGGTCGCCCAGCCGCGTCGCCGCCTTGTGGACGAACGGGTACCGGGCCGGGTCGAGCCGGGCCCACTGGTCGGCCACCCCGGTCAGGAACGCCGACCGGTCGACGTCGCCGCCGAGGAGGCGGGCGTTCGCCGCGTTCTGCCCGGCCACCCCGAGGACGTAGTTCACGAGGGCCCCCGCGGCGTCGAACAGCGCCTTATCGGGGACGCCGAGCGCGTCGAGCAGCCCGCCGATGCGCTCGTAGACCGCCAGGAGCGCGGGGCGCCACGGCTCCCGGGACAGCTGGGCGCCGACCCACGGATGGGCGTCGATCGCGTCGAACAGGCCCAGCGCGACCGTCCGCAGCGCCTCTCGCGGCTCCGCGCCGACCACCACGCCGGTCATGACGCCGTCGACGATGTCGTCGGTGGCCGCCGCCAGCAGGTCGCTCTTGTTCGCGATGTGGTGGTAGATCGCCCCGTAGCCGGTGCTCAGGCGGGCCGTGAGCGCCCGGAAGGTCAGCGCGGCCTCGCCGCCTTCGTCGAGGAGCCCGGTCGCCGCCTCGACGATCACTTCTTGGGACAGACCGTCCGTGCGCCGCTTCGCCATGAGGTCATCATCGCATGGTTGGATCGCCGATCCAAAGTCATGCTAGCTTTGGATTGGATCGCCGATCCAATCGAAGGAGACACCATGCGCGAACGAGTCACGATCATCGGAGCCGGCCTGGGCGGTCTCGTCCTGGCCCGCGTGCTGCACCGGCACGGCATCCCGGTCACCGTCCACGAAGCCGAACCCTCGCCGGCCGCGCGCCGCCAGGGCGGGATGCTCGACATCCACCCCTGGAACGGCCAGCTCGCGCTCGAAGCGGCCGGCCTGACGGAGGGGTTCCGCGAGCTCGTCCTGCCCGGCCGCGAGTCCTACCGGGTCCTCGACCGGGCGGGGACCGTGCTGCTCGACCGGCCCGACGACGGCACCGGCGAGCGGCCCGAAGTGCAGCGCGGCGACCTGCGGCAGCTGCTGCTCGACGCGCTGCCGCCGGACGTCGTCCGGTGGGGGCACAAGGCCGTCGGCGCGCGAGCCCTCGGCGAGGGCCGCCACGAAGTGCGCTTCGCCGACGGCACCAGCGTCGTCACGAGCCTGCTGGTCGGCGCGGACGGCGCCTGGTCACGCGTGCGGCCGCTGCTGTCGGCCGCCACGCCCGAGTACGTCGGCGTCTCGGTCGTCGAGACGTTCCTCTTCGACGGCGACACCCGCCACCCCGCCGCGGCGGCCGCGGTCGGCGGCGGCTCGCTGTTCGCGCTCGCCCCCGGCCAGGGGATCCTCGCCCACCGGGAGAGCGGCGGGACCCTGCACACGTACGCGCAGCTGCGCAGGCCCGAGGACTGGCTCGCCGGCCTCGATCCCGCCGAGGTGACCGCGCGCGCCGCCGGTGAGTTCGACGGCTGGGCCCCCGAACTCACCGCGCTGATCACCGCGAGCGACACCCCGCCGGTGCTGCGCCGCCTCCACACGCTGCCGGCCGGGCACCGCTGGGACCGCGTGCCGGGGGTGACCCTGCTCGGCGACGCCGCCCACCTCATGCCCCCGAACGGCGAAGGCGCCAACCTGGCCATGCTGGACGGCGCCGAACTCGGGCAAGCACTGGCCGAAAACGGGGACGACGTCGAAAACGCGATCGCCGGGTACGAACGGCGGATGTTCGAGCGCGCCGCTACCGAGGCCGCGGACGAAGACATCTACGAGGTCATGTTCGGCCCCGGCGCGCCGCACAGCATGGTCGCCCTGCTGGCTCAGCCGGAGGCCAGCACCCGGTAGGGCTTCGGGAAGAACGCCCAGTGGTCTTCGCACCAGACCAGCCCGTCGTAGGAGAGTCCCGTGGTGGCGCCGGGGGAGTGGTAGCGCCACGCGGCCCACACCCGCGCCGGCACCAGCCGGTCCGCCACCGACCGGTAGCCGCCGGGGAACGGCCGTGACAGCGCGTTGTCGTCCGCGAGCGCGCCGGCCGGCGCGAGGTGCACGCGGATCCGCGACCGGCCGCCCGGGCGCCGGAACCCGATCCCGGCGTCCCACGCCCGTTCGTACCGCTGCCGGGCGGCCGCGACCGCCTCGCGCACGAAAACCCAGGCGTAGTCGGCCTCCCGCGGCCGCAGCTCCCGCAGCGCCGCGCCCGCCGGATCGGCGGCGATCGCCCGGAGGACCGGTTCGAGCCGCGCGGACAACACGGTCATCGAGACCGCGGCCCGCACCCGCGGGTCGCCCTGCCCGGTGGCGAGCGAGGGGTCCGCGCCCGGGTCGCCGCGCTGCTGCAGCTCGGTCTCGAACAGGATGTACGACGTCCGGCGCAACGCCGCCGCGGTCCGGCCGTCCGCTTCGGCCGCCGCGATCCGCGCGTAGAGGTCGAAGAGCGGCCCGGTCCCGGACAGCCGGCCGCGCGCCCGTTCGACGAGGGTCAGGAACTCGTCGCGGTCCAGCCGGGAGACGTCGGGGCCGGCCGGCTCGGGACATGCGGTCCAGCCGCCGCCGGGGCCGAGCCGGAACGCGGTGACCCGGCCGTCGGCGGTGCGCACCACCTTCGCGGGGACTTCGCCGTCGCGGAAGAACGCGGGCAGGTCACCGCTCATCGGCGAGCCCGCGGAACTCGGTGCGCCAGGTCTCGAACCAGTCCCGGAACCACGGGTGCCGGGCGGCGAGGGGCAGGATGGTGCGGACGGTCTCTTCGTAGTAGGCCCCGCGTTTCGCGGGACGCGGATGCGTGTCCAGCCGCTGGACGTTGCTCAGCCGGTCGGCGAGCTTCACCAGGAGCGCGTCGTCCGGGGCGTCGCGCAGGCGCGCCAGGTAGTCGGCCCGCGCCCCGCCTTCGGGCTTGGTCACCCAGCCGACCAGGGTCGCCACCCGGTCCCCGAAGCGGGCGCGGACCTCGTCGAGCGTGCCGTCGGTGTCCTCGACCACGTCGTGCAGCACGGCCGCCCGCAGGACGTCGACGTCGGTGCTGCCAATGGCCTCGACGAGCACGCGCGTGGCTTCCAGGAGGTGTTCCAGGTACGGCTCGCCGGCCGGCCGGGTCTGCCCACCGTGGTGGCGGGCCGCGAAGGCCACGGCCTCGTCCAGCGCCGCCAGGTCCGCCTCCGGGAGCCGGTCCGCCCAGCCGGCGCGAACGGCGGGCCAGCCTTCCTTCGCCGAGAAGGTCCGCATCACCGGTCCGCCTCGAACTTCTCGGCCCACAGGTCGAAGGCGTGGGTCAGGATCCGGTTGCGGAACGACTTTTCGGGCTCCGCGGCGGCGTTCGCGTAGGCCTCGGCGAGGGCACCGTCCACGTCGAGCGCACGCCGCCGTTCCTCGATCGCGAGGAGCCACTCGTGTTCGGTGATCCGCCTGCCTTCTCCGGCGACCTCGCCCGGGACCAGCCGGCCCGTCTTCGCGTCCAGCCGCCACGCCGTCGCCGGAGTGGTCAGGTCGACGCGCACCGGCTCGGTGCCGTAGAAGTAGAACGCCCGTCGCCGCTGCGCCTCCCGCCACATCTCGTACGTGACGCGCCGGGGTTCTCCCCGCTCGTACGCGGCGAAGATCTCCGGCTTGTCGTGCCGCTGGTAGAACGACGTGCGAAGCAGCCGCTCGCGGCGCTTCTCGACCGCGTCGACGAACTCGTCCTCGTCGTCCAGCGGCCAGGTGTCGTCGTCGTCCACGCCGTGGGCGCACTGCCGGGCGCGCCGGGTGTCGGCTTCGAACTCGCCGGTGTAGCCGTTGAGCCCGTACCCCTCCGCGCGGCGGCCCAGCACGGGATCCTCCGGGCCCTGCCCCCACGGGAAGATCTCGACGAGCTCGCCCCAGCATTCGAAGTACCGGTCCGGGGCGGCGGAAACCGGCGCGACGGCGACGGGGGCCGCCGCGGGCGGGGGAACGGGTGGGACAGGGCGCGGGCGGCGCCAGGGGAACACCGGGCCGTACACGTCCAGGCACCGGCGGAACTCCGCCCAGCTCGGCCAGTACGCGAGTTCGTCTTCGTTCGCCGCGATCCCGGCCGGGCGGAAGTCCGCGACCTCGGCCCGCAGGTCGGTCTGCTCCAGCGCGTCCCGGACGGCGGCGCGCGCTTGCTCCGCGTCCGCGTAGGCCCGGCCGTCGATGACGAACGCGGCCCGCGGCCCCGCGGGCGCTCCGCCGGTGATCCACACGAACGTCAGGCGTTCGTGGTAGTCCAGCGGCCCCAAGTCCAGCGACTTCACCGGGTCTCCTCCTGGTCGAGCGCGGCCGCTTCGGCGAGCATCCCCTTGACCCGCGCCGTTTCGGCTTCCGTCAGCTCGACGTACGGCTTGAAGATCGTGTTGTGCTCCAGGTCGGCGGCGATGGAGGCCCGCCGGGTGGTCAGCTGCAGCTCGAAAGTATAGGGAACGCCGCCCACGTCGATCTTCACGACGAGCGGGATCACGCGGTACGCCGGGTTCTTGTCCTTCGGCTCCGCGTACATGTTCTCGATCTCGAGGATGCGGCCGTCGCTCCCGGTGCGGAAGTACTCCTTCGCCCCTTCGAGGACCCGCTGCAGGTCGGCCATGCTGTCGGTGGTGATCCGGGCGCCCACCGCGTCGATGACGTCGCCGGCCCGGTAGTCCGGGCGGCCGGGACGCTTGGCGGAGCCGGTCGACATCCGCTCGACCTTGTCGAGGATGCCGGCAGCGTCCTTCGTCCGGACGCTGACGGCGGCACCGGGAGCCGTCCGCGACACGAACTCGAGTACCTCGGCTTCCACCGCGGGGTGCACGTTCTCCCGCAACCGCTTCGCGTAGTCAGCCAGCTGGGCCAGCTCTTCGCGGTTCGGCGAGGCACCGACCCCGCGGGCCGGATCGGCCTGCTTGGCCTGCTCGACGAAGACCGCCTTGCGGTCCCGGCCGGCGTCCCGGTTGATCGCCGGGGCCACCGGCTCGAACAGCGGCCCCTGACCCGGGCTCGCCGCCCGGTACTCCTCGAGCGTCCGCTCGCCGATGACCCGCCGGTCGGCGAGATCGCGGAGGATCTCGATGGTGGCGTCCCGGCTCTGCGGATCGGCGAGCGACTTCGCGAGGTTCGTCGGGTGCAGCGCCGAATCGGCCACCAGGCGCGCCGCGATCGAGGCGACGTCGGGGTGCTCGGCGAGCAGCTCGCGCAGCCGGCTGCCCGCCATCTCCCGGTTCCACGCGGCGCCGTAGTTCCGGCGGCCGTACGCCTCGGTCGCGGCCGTGATCAGCGCTTCGACCGGGGTCGGCGACCGGCGCGCGACCACCGCCGCCGATTCGAAGTCGCGGCGGATCTCGTACAGCGGGTGCTCGGCGACCGAGGGTGCCTCGAAGGACTTCAGGCTGAACTTGAGCTCCGCCACGTGCCCGTCGGGCAGCCGCACGTTCATCAGGACGCTGCGGTTGCCGCTCGGCGTGGACTTGGTGACCCGGTCCTTGATCCGCACGATCTTCAGCCGCTGGTCGTTCTTCAACGCGTCGAGCGCCCGGTAGAGCTCGTCGACGCTCTCGAAGCGGATCCTCGCGCCGACGACGTCGACGAGCATCGACGCGTCGCCCGTGTCGTACTTCTCCACGTATTCGGCGACTTTCCGCAGGCTGCGGCCGCGGTCCTTCACCCCGGGCCGCCAGGACGCCTCGCCGCCGGTCTCGGCCGCGATGTCGGAAACGATCTTGTTGAGCTGCTTCTGCGCCGCCGGCGCTTCCGCGCGCAGCCGGTCGACGCTTTCGCGCTGGTAGGCGGGATCCTTGCGCCGGGCCGGGTCGAAGCCCTGCTGCCGGTAGCCTTCCTCGGTCGTGCCCGCCTTGATCTCCTTGGCGATGTTCACCTGCGCGGCCCGGTCGAGGACCTCGTTGGGGTGTTCGGCCTTGAGGTCGCCGACGATCGAATCGACCTTCGCCTGGATCTCGGGCGTGACCTCGCCCCGGCGGACCGCGTCGGCGATACCGGCGCCGGCGAGCCGGCGCTGCACGTCGCCGAGCGCGGCTTCCAGCAGCGCGACGGACTCGGGGTGGGTCAGCAGGCTGTCCCGGGCGACCGGGTTGGCGGTGAGCGCCCGGTCCAGCTCGGGCCACTCTTCCCGCAGCCGCTTGAGCTTGGCCCGCGCCTCCACCCGGTCCGGCCGCCGGTGCAGCGATTCCAGCGGGCCGGCCGCGCTGTCCTGGACGGCCGACTCCAGGCCGGCCTTGCCCATCTCCGCCAGGATGTCGCCCGCGTCGCCGTGGTAGGTGCCGAACGCCTTGCCCAGCCCCAGTTCCGCGCCCTTGCCGGTCGCGCCGCCGAGGAACGACGACGTCCCGCGCAGGGCCGCGCGCGCGGCCGTCGAGCCGCTCAGCGCGTCGCCGAGGGTGGGTCGGGTGCCGCCGATCGCGCGGCCGGCGGGGATCGACTCGAAGGCGTGCGACGTCACGGTGCTGGTCGCGCCCGCGAGCGCGCCCATCAGCGTGCCTTCGAGCAGCTTCCCGAAACCGGCCCCGAAACCCTTGCGCCAGGTCGCTTCGTCGAGCAGCGCGCCGCCGAAGCCGCCCATGCCGCCGGTGGTGGCGCCGATGACCAGCAGGTCGCCGACCGTGCTGCCGGTGATGCCGCCCATCGTCTGGGCGAGGGGCGCCTGCACCGAGCGCAGCGTCGTCATGCCGGTGGCGAGGGTCTGGGTGCTGCCGCGCGCCAGGAGGGACAGGTGCTGCCCGATCCCCGCGGTGAGCGCCTGGACCGCGGTCATGCCGAGGTCGACGGCGGCCTGCTCCCAGCCGTACCGGCCGCCGCTGACCGCCCAGTGCACCCCCATCGAGCCGAGCCCGGTGAGCCCGGCGATGGCGGCCAGCAGCAGCGGGCTGGCCGCGCCGCCGGTGGCGACCGTGGCGACGGCGGCGACGATCGCGCCGATCACCATGACCGCCGTGGTCAGGTAGTTCGCGATGCTGTCGATCCGGGCGGCGTAGTTCTCGGCCGCGAGGTTGCCGGCCCGCACGGCGGAGGCGAACTGGCGCGGATCCGCGCCGGTGTACCGGCCGTCCTTGTCGAACATGCCGCTGCCGGCCGCGACGGGCTTTCCGGCGGCGTCGGTCCAGACCGGGTTGCCCTTGTCGTCGACCTTCACGGTCGCGCCGCCGAGCGACGCGGTGAGCTCGGCCTTCGCCGACGTCAGCGACCGGTCCGCGAGGCTGTCCCCGGCCAGCCAGGAGCCGAGCCAGCCGGTCTCGTCCCGCTGCTGCTGAATGCTGAACGCGGAGACCTCGGCGCGTTCCCGGTCGTTGCGGGGCTTGCCGAGCAGCGCCCGCTCCATCCGCAGCCGGTCGTCGCCGGAGAGCTCGGTGAACCAGCCCTTGCCCCCGAACGTGCCGAGGTCGTCGTCGAGCGCGGTGCCGGTGAGATCCCGGTACTCGACGCGCATCGCGGCGATCTCGTCGCGGTCCAGCCGCTCGACGAAGCGGAACATCAGCTCTTCGTCGGTGCCCGCGCCCTTCGACGCGTACTTGACGGCCAGCGCGGCCGTCTTCGGCGTCGGGTAGTCGTCGTGGGCCAGTGCGACGGCCAGCTCGCCGAGGTCCTTGTCGTCGCCGGCGGCGGTGCGCAGCCGCCCTTCCAAGTAGGTCTTCGCGGCCGCGGGCGTGCCCGCCTGCTTCGCGCCGCCGTAGTCGGTGGCGTACTTCCGGAAGATCCGGTCGCGCTCGGCCAGCGCCTGGTCGCGGTCGGCCTGCAACCGGGCGCGCTCCGCCGCCGGCAGGCCGGCCGGGATCGGCTTGAGCCGCGGGTCGACCAGCGCGGCGTCCAGCTTGAGCAGGTTGGGCCCGCCGGGCCGCTGGGTCTCCACGCCGAGCCGGGCCGCGCGTGCGGCCTCGGTGTCCTCGCCGCCTTCGATGAGCGCGACCCCGAGGTCCCGGTTGGCGCCGGTGATTTCGACGGTTTCGGTCGTCGTGCCGCCCTCGGCGTCGGTGCTGACCACTTCGATCGACGCGAGCGCGTACTTCTTGACCGCGGCGGCGGCCTGCGCCGGCGTGATCGCGGCCGGGCCGCGCGCCGGTCCGCCGATCAGGCCCGCGAGCTCGCGCTGCACGGCCACCCGGCGTTCGTCGGGGGTGGCCGCGACGCGGCCGCGTTCGGTGGGGGCCTTGCTGTAGGCGGCGAGGGTGTCGTGGATCGCGTCGATGTCGCCGGCCTTGCGCGCGTCGTCGATCCGGTCCTTCATCCGGAACGCGTCGGCGAGGTTCTGGTTGCCGACCGAGAGCGCGTCGAACACCTTGAGGTCGGTGCCGCCGAGGTTGTCGCGCACGTCGGCGAGCGCCTCCGCGCCCTCCTTGCTGCCCTTGAGCTTGTCGAGCTCTTCGGGCTTGAGGTTGCGCATGATGTCCTCGATGCGCGATTCCTCGTCGTTGTACCAGTGGATCGAGGCTTCGAGCTCGGCCGCGGCCCCCGCGGCCTGGTCGCCGCGCAGGTAGGCGAGCGCGGACGTGAGGTCCGCGCCGCTGAGCTCGTCGCGCAGCGCCGCCTCGAGCGAGCCGTTGTGGTTCGCGTAGATCCAGCTCAGCGCGCGCCCCTGCGTCGCGGTCAGGCCGCGCAGCGCTCTCGACACCTCCTCCTCGTTCGTGCCCCAGCCGTCGAACGCCTTCTCCAGCTGGAACCGCCGCTTGTCGAGGTCGTCCGCCACCGCCTTGGCGGCCGCGTCGACCGAGCCGGCCAGCGCCGTGGCCGGGTTCAGGAATGGCGTGAAGGCCGCGTCGATGAAGTCGGTCCGCCGGCCGACCGTGTCGGCCTTCCACTCCGTGAACGGCGCGGTCATCGCGTCCTTGGTCTTGCGGACCGCGTCGCCGAACACCCGTTTCAGCGGCATGGCCCACGCGTCCGCGACCCGGCTGACGCCCTTCGCCGTGGCCGCGAAGGCCGCGTCGTGCCCGTGCACGAAGTCGCCCATCCCGCGGGCGCCGCCCGCCCCGGTCTCGCGCAGCGCACCGGCCGCGGCCACGCGCGCCTGCCCGGCTGCCTGGACCGCGGACCGTTCGGCCCCGGCCACCGCGTCGGCGGTCGACGCGTCGGCGCGGGTCACCGCACGCTGTTGCGAGAGGCCGAGCTCGTCCACCTTCGGCCGGGTCTCCTCGGCGGCCTTTTCCACGGCCTGGCTGAGGTTTTCCGCGGAGCCGGCCGCCGCCTTGAGTCCCTCGTGGACCGCGGTGATCGTGCGGTCGAAGGCGGGCAACCCGCTCGCCGCGGCCGTCTCCAGCCCGGTCAGCTCGGCGCTCGCCTGCGCCTGGGAGCCCTGCAGCAGGGCGTTGGCCTCGCCGACCAGCCGCGTCCGGGCCGCCCGGTGCCGCAGCTCGATCGACGTGCGGGCGTCGCCGGCCATCCGCCGCAGCGCCTCGTGCCCGCTCGCGGCCTGCCTGCCGAGCGCGCCGAAGGCCGTGCGGCTCGCGTTCTGCACGGCGGCCCGGCCCTTGGTGTCGATCTCCGCCTTGCGCGTGTTCAGCGCCTTGGCGAGCTCGGTCTCGTCGAACTGCTTGCGGACGACGGGAATCTGGTCTCGATAGGCCTTCGCCTGTTCGTCCGCCGCCTGGTTCCGCGCGGTCACGGCGGCCGAAACCAGCCCCGGGACGGCCGCGCGGCGCGCCTCGTTCTCGGCCTCCACCACCGGCGTCGTCCCGCCGGGGAACAGCTTCGAGGCGGACGCGCCGTAGGCCTGGAGGGCGGCGACCGCCTGCCCGGCCGAGGTCGTGATCGCGACGGCGCTGTCTTCGAGCAGGCCGGTGTAGCCGGCGGCCAGGTCGTCGACGATCGCGGTGACCTGCTCGCCCGCGGTGTCCGCGTTGGCCCGCACGCGCTGCAGCGCCCCGGCGGTGGCGGAACCCACCAGCCGCCGTCCGCGCCGCACGGCGAGGTCGAGCCCGGCGGTGCCTTCGTCGTAGGCGGTGTCGACGGTGCCCAGCGCCTGGCCGCGCAGGTCGTCCAGCTCCTGCACGCCTTGCGCGACCCGCGACCGCGTCCGGCCGTCGAGCCGGCTGTGCCGGTCCACCGCGCCCCGCCCGAGCCGTTCGAGCAGCGCGCGCTGGGCGTCGTGGGCCCGCCGCGCCCGCTCGACGAGGTCCCGGAACACCCGCGCGGCCGCGGTCAGCGCCGCCGGCTTGACGGCCGCGGCCCGCACCGCCGGAAGCGCGGCCGGCGCGTCGAACCGGTGGCTGAAGGAGGGGAGCACCAGCCGCGCCGGGGCGACCAGTCCCAGCTCCGGCGCCCGCGAGCCGGCCGCGGGCTTCTTCTTGCCGCTGCGGTCGTCCGCGCCCCGCTGGTCGAGCCGCGGCCTCGGCGGCCCCTTCGGGACCGCTTTGCGCGCGGGTTGCCGTTGAGCTGAGGCCGCGACGGCCTGGTTCCCGACCAGCCCCTGCCCGGCCAGCAGCGCGGATCCGGACGGCCCGGCCCCCGGCGGCGTCCCGCCCATCGCCGCGGACACCGCCGCGTTCCCGGCCACCGCGTTCCCGGCCACCGCGGGCCCGGCCTCCCGCACCGGCCCGGCCGCCCCCGGTGCTTCCGGCACCACGGAAACCACCGGCGTCGCCGGCTGTGGTGCGTGGACCTTGACGGGCACTGGCATAGGGCCAGCAGGATGGCATCCGAGCCGTCGCACCAGCGCTTTCGCGGCGTTACGGCAGCGTCACCGGGGACGCTGCCGTTCGCCGGGGACGCGTTGCACTGGGCTCGGAACTCGCCCCGCCCATCCGGGCCAGGGTCCGGTCCCGGATGCACCCAATGTGGCGTTCGGTGCGTCCAACGCACCGAACGCCACATTGGGGCGCATCCGCCGGACTGGCCGGCCCGACCTGACTTTGCCGGAGCACCGCCCGGCCGGTCCGGTTCCGCCTCGGTCAGGTGAAGTAGTGCGACTCCACGTTGAGGAAGAAGTCGGGCAGGAAGTCCCCGCCGTTGATCGGGGGGATGTACCCGCACTGGCCGCTGTAGCCCGGGTCGGTGCAGGTGATCACGAAGTAGTCCGGGTCGCCGTTGAAGGCGCTTTGGCTGTTGTTCGCGATCGGCTCGCCGACCCCGGGGGCCCACACGAAGTACAGGACCCCGGCGTAGTTCGGCACGTTCCGGAAGATGTCGACCATGCTGCCCTGGAAGCCGCTCAGCCGGAACAGGCAGAACTCGAACACTTCGCAGACGCCGTTGCCCGGTGAGACGTTCGTGGTGGCGTCGCCGCGTTTCTTCACCGGGCTCGGTGCCTTGCCCTGGCCCACTGCCGAGTCGTGCGACGTCGTGGGCGCGGGTGGGGCGGGGGCGGCCGCCGCCGGTCCCGCCGCCACGCCGACGGCGAGCGCGAGCGTGCCGAGCACGATCCCGGCTCTGGTCATGAGCTTTCGCATCGTTGCACTCCGATCTTTGTTTCCACGCGGCCGGTCCGCCGCGCCGGTTCAGGGGGTGAGCAGCCGCCGCGACAACGCCAGCTCGGCGTCGGCGGCCCGCCGGATCGACTCCAGCGCGGCGCGGTTGCCGTCGACCAGGCCGCGCTGGACGGCGGTCTCGGCGGTGAACCACACGCCGACCAGGTTGGTGCGCCGCTTGCACTCGAGGTCCGCGGTCGCCGTCGCGATCTCGGCCGCGGCCGGCTTGCCCGGCCCGGCCCACCGCGGGTCCGCCGGCGGGGCGAGCGGGTCGTCGTAGGCGAACCCGCCGGCGCGCATGCAGTCCGACCACTTCCGGACGACGTCGGTCACCTCCGGGGCGCCCCGCGATCGGGCGAAGCTTTCGGAGGCGAGCCGGCGCGGCAGGTCGCGATCGAGCTCCGGGCCGCCGCGGCGCTGTTCTTCGCCGGCCTTGGCCGCGCACCCCCGCGGGCCCTCCAGGGCCGCGCGGGCCGCCGCGTCGAGTTTCGGGGCCGGCTTGTCGCCGGTCGGCTCGCGGTCGCCGAGCCCGTAGCCGTCCACCGCGACGAGGTCCGCGTCGGTGACGCCGTAACGCCGCTCGTTCCAGGTCCGGGGACCCTTCGGTGCCGAGTCCGCTCGCGACGGGTAGGCGAAGCCCGCCGCGGCCAGGCAACGCCGGACCAGCAGCTCCCGGGCCGCGCTGAGCTCGCGGAGTTCGGCCGGGGACAGCAGGTAGTCGTCCAGCGGCAGCCGGAGATCCGTGCTGCGCAAGAGGTTCGGCGGTGCCGCGCACCCGGCCAAGGCGGCGGCGACGGCCACGGTGGTGAGCAGCTTCCGCATGTGTCCTCCCCGGGGTGTGCCGATGTCGCACACCGTCGCCGGGGGATGCGGGGAAAACGTTGTGGATGTGTTGCGGCCGCGGGCCACAACACTTCCACAACAAACCCGGCCGCAGCCGGGAGCGAAACTCCCGGCCTGACCGCCGAAGGGAGCTTCGATGACCGACGTCTACGTCGACCACCTCGTGCACGCCATGGGGGAACTCAAGGCGCACGTCACCGAGTCCGGGGACGCGGAGCTGCTGCGCTCGTCGTCGGCGGACCTCGCTTCGGCCGGTTTCGAGTGGCACCACCGGTGCGCACCCGGGACCACGGCGTACGACCTGGCGGCTGCGGCGGTGCGGGCCCTCCCGGAAGCCGTTCTGCGGGCCGGGATCGACGCGATCGTCTACGCGACTTGCCTGCCCGGCAACGGGAACGTCGGCGACGAGGAGCGGTGGCGCGCCTCCGGCGACGTGACGTACCTGATGGACTTCCCGGCCAGCCGCCTCCAAGCCGACTTCGGGCTCGGCGACGCCGTGGTGCTCGGGCTGACCCAGCAGGGCTGCACGACGATGCTCGGCGCGCTGCGGGTGGCGCGGGCGCTGCTGCTGACCGAGCCGGGGTGGCGGCGGGTGCTGTGCGTGACCGCCGACCGCTTCCCGGCCGGCTCGCGGTACGAGCACTCGTACAACCTGATTTCCGACAGCGCGGCCGCGTGCCTGGTCGGCACGGCGCCGTCCGGCTTCCGTCTGGTGGCTTCGCACCACATCACCAACGGCGGCCTGCACCAGGCCGGCGACGACGAGACGCTCGGTTCCTACTTCTCGTACGTCACGCTGCTGATCGGCGAGCTGCTGGACCGCGCGGGCCTGACCGCAGGCGACATCGCCTGGGTGGTGCCGCAGAACACCCACCGCGCGGCCTGGCAGATCCTGCCGCGCCTGGTCGGCATCGCCGCGGACCGCGTCTGGCAGCCGTCGCTGCCGGACAACGGCCACGCGATCTCGGCCGACAACATCGTCAACCTCGCCTCGCTGGCGGCCTCCGGCCGGGCCGGCCGGGGCGACCTCGTGCTGCTCGTGGTCGCCGGTTACGGCCTCAACTGGCAGGCCGTCGTGCTCGAAGCCGTGGAGGAACGTCCATGACCACCCAGACCGACCCGCCGTCCCTGCGCGAAGCGATCGCGTCGATGGCGGGGAAACTCGACCGGCTCACCGAACTGTCGCGGGCGAAGTACACGAACCCGTACCGGACGGTGGAGTGGCCGGCGGAACTCGACCCGGAGACCGGCTGGTTCTTCACCCCCGAGCTGTCCTCGCTGTACGGCACGAGCGCGTGGCCTTCGGACGAAACGGCGGCGCGCCGGCTCGCCTTCCACGAGGCGGCGAACTTCTTCAGCCTCAACATCCACGGCGAGAAGGCGCTGATGGAAGGGGTGGCCCGCCGGCTCTACCGCCCCGACCTGGCGGAGATCGCCGACTACCTGCACCACTTCCTCGACGAGGAGAACAAGCACAGCGTCTACTTCGGCGGGTTCTGCCGCCGCTACGACAAGGTCTACCGCAGCCGGCACCTGCCCTTCGTCGAATCGGCCGACCGCGAGGTCTCCGATCTGCTGTTCTTCGCGAAGGTGCTGATCTTCGAAGAGCACGCGGACCGGTACAACGTCCTGCAGGCGCGCGACGACCGGCTGCACCCGCTGGCGCTGTTCATCAACGAGGCGCACCACGCCGACGAATCGCGGCACCTCGTGTTCAACCGCGCGATCGTGGAAGCGCTCTGGCAGGTGTACTCGCCGTCCTGGAGCACGGCGCGGCTGGCCGAACTGCGCGCGTACCTCGGGCAGTTCTTCGTCACCACCTGGCGGGAGTACTACAACCCCGACGTCTACGCCGACTGCGGCCACCCCGACCCGTGGGAGGTCGCCGAAGCGGCGTGGCACGCGACCGCACAGCGGCAGCACCGGCGCCGCGTCTCGGCGAAGTGCCTGAAGTTCCTGCTGTCCACCGGTTTGCTGGCCGAGGAGCCCGCCGATGCCTTCTGAACTCGACGAAGTCCGGACCTGGGTGGTGGCCAAGGCGACCGGCCTGCCGCCCGGGGAACTCACCGACGACCTGCCGCTGCTGGAAGGCCGCATCCTGACGTCGCTGCACGTCCCCGAGCTGATCCTGCTGCTGGAACGGCTGCGCGGCGAACCCATCGACGTGGAACAGCTGCGGCCCGGCGACTTCCACAGCCTGCGGGTGATCGCGGACCGGTTCCTGGGCGGTGCGCGGTGACCCCGGCGGTGGCGCGGCCGATGCCGGCCGGGCTGGCGTGGCGCCCGGACGGGCAGGTCGTCCTGTCCGGACCGCTGCTGCGGCTGGCGCAGGCGTGCGACGAGGCGTGGACCGTCCTCGCCGGCCGGTGGCCGGCCGAGCCGGAGGACCACCCGGCGATGCTCGACGCCGAGGCGTTGCAGGCGGTCGACTTCCTGACGTCGTTCCCGCACCTGGCCACCTTCGCCTGCGGCCTGGACCCGGCGGAGGAGAACCTGGGCGAGTTCACCACCCGCCCGCTGGACGAGACCGGCGTCCGCCTGACCCGGCTCGCCCCCGTGCGCGAGGTGCTCACCCCCGCGGCCTGCTACCACGTCTACGTCCACCACCGGGGCGAGGCGCTGAGCGGCCCGCGGTACGTCACGACCCGCAACACGTGCTTCCGCCGGGAAACCCACTACGAGCCGCTGCGCCGGCAGTGGGCGTTCCGGATGCGGGAGATCGTCTGCCTCGGCGACCGCCGGGAGGTGACGGGGTTCCTGCGTGCCGCCACGGACCTGGTGACGGCGCTGTTCCGCGAACTGGCCCTGCCGGTCGGCTGGGCCGCGGCCACCGACCCGTTCTTCCGGCCCACCCGCAGCCCGAAGTACCTGGCGCAGCGGCTGTCGCCGACCAAGCACGAAGCCGCCTACCGCGACCTCGCGATCGCGTCGGTGAACCTGCACGAGGACACCTTCGGCGACGCCTACGAGATCACCCGCCACGGCCGCCCGGCGACCACCGGGTGCGTGGCGTTCGGCTTGGAACGCTGGCTGTACGCCCTCACCGACCGGTACGGCCCGGCCCCGGCCGGCTGGCCGGACGTGGTGGCCGCGGCCCGCCGGGTGACAGCCGTGGCGGTGGCGTCGTGACCGGGCTGACGGTGGTCACGGGCGCCGCGGGCTACCTGGGCCGCCGGATCGTGGCGCGGCTGCTGGCCGAAACCGGCGACCGGCTGCTCCTGACCGTCCGCGGCGAGCCGGCCGGCCTCGAAACCTCGCTGCGGCGCGAACTGGGTGCCACGCACCAGGACCGGATCACGGTGGTGCCCGTGGACCTGCTCGACCCGGCCCCGTTCCGGGCCGTGGACCCGAGCCCCGTCACCCGAGTCGTGCACGTGGCCGCGCGGACCGAGTTCACCGTGCCGCTGCCGGTGGCGCGAGCGGTCAACGTCGCCGGCACCCGCAAGGTCGCCGAGTTCGCCGCGCGCTGCCCCGGCCTGCGGCGGCTGCTGGTGCTCTCCACGCTGTACAGCGCGGGCGAGCGCACCGGCGAGGTGACCGAGCGGGCGCACGACGGCGCCGCCGGCTTCGCGAACCACTACGAGTGGTCCAAGTACGAGGCGGAGCGGCTGCTGACCGGGTATGCGGGGCTGCCGCTGTCGGTCGCCCGGCCGGCGACCGTGGTCGCCGACGACGCGACCGGGGCCGTGAGCCGGCACAACGCCTTCCACAACACGCTCAAGCTGTACTTCTACGGGCTGCTCTCGCTGGTACCCGGCGACCCGGACACCCGGCTCTACCTCGCCGACGCCGACTTCACCGCCCGCGGCGCCGTGCGCCTCGCCGATCCCGACACACCGGCGGGGATCTACCACCTGGCGCCGTCGCCGGCCGAGACGGTCAGCCTGGGCACCTTGATCCAGGACGTCTTCGACGTGTTCGAGACCGATCCCGGCTTCCGCCGCCGCCGGGTGCTCCGGCCCCGGTTCTGCGACCGCGACAGCTTCCGCGACCTCGTGACCGCGGCCCGGGGACTGTCGGCCAGCCCGCTGGCGGCCGCGCTGGACTCGGTGGCGCCGTTCGCGGCCCAGCTGTTCCTCCCGAAGCGGTTCGACAACCGGCGTCTCGCCGCCGCGTGGCCGTCCCGGCCGCCGGTCCGGGTCCGCGAGCTGGCGGCCGTGGCCTGCGCGGAGCTGGTCCGCACGCGGTGGGGCCGGTCCGGCGTTTCCCGAATGGAGAAGATCGCATGACCCTGTCCGAAAACGACCTGTGGCTGCTCAGCTACTACCGCAGCTCCGAGATCAACGGCGCGCTGTTCTTCGGGCGCGTCGCCCGCACCGTCAAGACCGGCAAGCTGCAGGCCGAGGTGACGCACCACTTCGCGGACGAGGCCAACCACGCCCGCTACTGGACCGAGTGCGTCAACGACCTCGACGCCACCCCGGTCAAACTGCGGGAGTCCTATCAGGACCAGTACCTGCGCGCGATCGGGATGCCCGCGAACCTGATGGAGGTCATGGCGATCACCCAGGTCTTCGAGAAGCGGGTGATCGGGCAGTACCGGCAGCACCTGCGCGTCCCCGGCCTGCACCCACGGGTCCGCGAGACGATCGAGCGGATCATGCTCGACGAGCGCTGGCACGTCCAGTACGTCCGGGACGCGTTGCGGGACATGGAAAGCCGGTACGGCGCCGAGCACATCGCGGCCACCCTCGACCGGTTCACCGCCGCCGACCAGGAGATCTACGCGAAGACCCTCGCCGAGTACGGCGACCGGATCGCGTTCCTCGGGGAGCAGGCACCGTGAGCGTCACCTTCGAGCAGGTGGCGCGCCGCGTCGCCGAGCTCACCGCGACCCCGGCCGAGCGCCTCACCCGCGACACCACGATCCGGGAGCTGCTCCCGGACAGCTTCGCGTTCATCGAGGTCGCCGTGGACCTGCAGGAGGAGTACGACGTCGTGCTCACCCAGGACGACCTCGAGGACCTGCGCACCCTCGGCGACCTCGAGCGGCTGCTGGCCGAGCGGCACGCGACCGCACCGGCGCCGTGAGCGCGTCGACGCGGCTCGCGCGCGGCTTGCGGCGGTTCCGGTGGCCGGTGGTGGTGCTGTGGCTGCTCACCCTGGCGGTCGCCGGGATCGCCGCCGGGCAGCTGCCGGGCCGGCTCAGCGGCGGCGGGTGGTACGTCGAGGGGTCGGCGTCCGAACGCGTCGCCACCGCGCTGCGGGAGGGGTTCACCGGCCGCGGGGCGAGCACCGTCACGCTGGTCGTGCGCGACGAGCGGCACCAGGCGGGCACGCCGGAGTTCGCGGCCCGCGTCGGCGACGCGATGCGCGCGCCGGTCGCCGAGCCGCGCCTGCGGGCCACCAGCAGCTACGGCTGGCTGGACGCCGGGTCCGCGGCCCGGGCGCGGTTCGTCGGCGGCGACGGGCGGACCGCGATCACGATGGTCGGGCTCGACCTGCCGGAAGGCGAGGCACGCCAGGTGCTGCCGGCGGTCCAGGACGAGCTGGACCGCCGGTACGCCCCGGACGGCTTGCGGGTCGCCCTGGTCAGCGCCGGCACGTTCTTCGGCGAGGTGAACCGGCTCAGCGAGCAGGGACTGGCCCGGGCCGAGCTGATCACCCTGCCGCTGATCCTGCTGATCCTGTACCTGCTGTACCGCAGCGTGCTGCTCACCGCGTTGTCGCTGCTCACCGGCGTGACCGCGATCGTGTGGGCGCTCGGCCTGCTCGCGCGGATCGCCGAGGGGTACGAGCTGTCGCTGTTCGTGCAGAGCGCCGCCAGCATGATCGGCCTCGGCGTCAGCGTCGACTATTCGCTGTTCGTGATCTCCCGGTACGTGGCGGAGTACGCGCGTCGCCGTGACCGCTTCGCGGCGCTGGCGGCGACCCTGCGCACCAGCGGCCGGACGGTGCTGTTCGCCGGGACGATCGTCGCGGCCGCGACGTGCGGGCTGCTGGTGATCGAGCTGGACGCGATCAAGTCGATCGCGCTCGGCGTCGTCGTGGTGGTCGGCACCGCGGTGCTCGCCGCCGGGCTGGTGCTGCCGGCCGTGCTGTACCTGCTCGGCGACCGGGTGCCCCAGCCGAAACGGCTGTGCGAGCCCCGCACCGGCAGCCGGTGGGGCCGGCTGGCGCGCCGGGTGATGGCACGGCCGGTCGCGTTCCTGCTGCCGGCCGCCGCGGCGCTGCTGCTGCTCGCCGCGCCCGCGGCGGACCTGCGCACGTTCACCCCGGACGTCCGGATCCTGCCGCCGTCCTCCTCGGTGCGCGCCGGGTACGACGCGGTGGACGAGGAGTTCGGCCGCGGCACGGCGTCGCCGATCGTCGTCGTGGTCCGCGGCGAAGAACCGTTGCCGGGCAGCGCGGGCGGCGACGAGGCCCGCCGGCTGCACGACCGGCTCGCCGGACTCGACCACGTGCGCCGGGTGGACCCGCCGTCGGACCTCCTCGAACCGGCGCTGCGCCCGGCCGCCGGCCACTACCTCTCCGCCGACCGGCGCTCGATCGTGCTGGAGGTGGTGCCCGACGACCACGCGTCGGCCGAAAGCACGCGGGCACTGCTGACCGCGGTCCGCGCCGCCACGGCCGAGCTTCCCGGCGGCCTCACGGCGATCACCGGCGGCGAGACAGCGGAGGGCGTCGACGCCAACGCGGCGATCGAAGACCGCCTGCCGCTCGTCCTGCTGGTGCTCGCGGTGGTGACGTACCTGCTGCTGATGCTCGTCTTCCGCGCGGTTTTCCTGCCGCTGAAGGCGATCGCGATGAACCTGCTGTCGCTGGCCGCCACCTACGGCGTGCTGGTGGCGGTGTTCCAGTGGAACCTCGCCGGGTTCGGGTACGTGCAGAACTTCGTCCCGGTGCTGCTGCTCGCGATCCTGTTCAGCCTGAGCACCGACTACGAGGTGTTCCTGCTCGACCGGGTCCGCGAGGAGCACCTCGCGGGCGCGTCCGATGTGGACAGTGTGGCGGCCGGCCTGACCCGCACCGCGCCGCTGATCTCCGGCGCGGCCGTGCTGATGGTCGCCGTGTTCGGGGCGTTCATGCTCGCGGGCATCCTGCCGATCCGGCAGCTCGGCTTCGGACTGGCGATCGGCATCGCGCTCGACGCCACGCTGATCCGGCTGGTCGTGGCCCCCGCCGCGATGCGGCTCATGGGGCGGTGGAACTGGTGGCCGTCGTCCCGCCGCCGCACGCCCGCCGCCCCGTCACCCACCCTCACAGGAGTCACCAGATGAACGCACCGGTACTGCTCCAGGTCCTGGCGAACTTCGCCTGCATCGGACTGCTGACCTTGTTCTTCTTCAAGCGGGACTTCTCCACCACCCTCCGCTGGTGGCTGACGGCGGTGCCGCACGTCGCCTGCCCGCTGCTGCTGATCACCGCGTACTTCACCGGCGTGGCCCCGCTGACTCCCGCGTCGTGGGCGACGCCGCTGGCGCTGGCCGCGGTCGTGCCGAGCGTCGCGTCGGTGGCGCTGATGTTCTTCGCCTGGGGCACACACCGCACGCCACTGGCCCACTTCCACCAGCGCGACGACGCCCCGGTGCGCATCGTCACCCACGGCGCGTACCGGCGGATCCGGCACCCGTTCTACTCGTCGTACCTGCTGGTCTACCTCGCGGCGGTGCTGCTGTTCCCGCACGTGGTCACCCTGGCGCTGTTCGGCTACGTGGTGCTGATGTTCAACGTGACCGCCGCGGGAGAGGAACGCCGCCTGGCCGGCTCGCGCTTCGGTGCGGAGTACCGGGCGTACCTCACCCACACCCGGCGGTTCCTGCCGAGGCTCGGCCCGCGGTGACGTTCGCCGACCTGCTGCACGCCCGTGCCCAGGGCCCGGCGGCCGCCCGCACGGTGTTCACCGCCCTCGATGCGGACGGCTCACCGGCCGCTGAGCTGACGGCGGCGGAGCTGGACCTGGCGGCGAGGACGCTCGCGGCGCGGCTGCGTACGGTCGCCGAGCCCGGCGACCGGGTGCTGCTGCCCGCGCTGCCGGAGCTGGGGTTCCCGGTGGCGTTCTTCGCGTGCTCGTACGCCCGGCTGGTCGCCGTGCCGACGCCCCCGATCCGTTTCGGCCGATCCGGCGCGGACCGCTACACCCGGTTGGTCGCGATCTGCCAGGACTGCGCCCCGGCCGCGGTGGTGGTGCCTGAGGGGCAGGCCCGAGTGGTGGCCGCGGCTTGGGCGGACCACCCCGAACTGGCGGCACTGCAGGTGGTGCCGGTGGCCGGACCGGTCGACCGCGAGCCGGCGGCTGTCGCAGCCCAGCGTGTCGACGCCGAACCGGCGGCCCTGCCGGGTGCAGCAGCTGGGCCCGGCGGCCCCGAGCTGGCGGCTGCCGCAGCCCAGCGTGTCGAGGCCGAACCGGCGGCGCTGCAGGCGGGCGCGGCAGCCGGGCCCGGCGGCTCCGAGCCGGTGGCTGCCGCAGTCCAGCGTGTCGAGGCCGGACCGGCGGCCCTGCCGGGTGCGGCAGCCGGGCCCGGCGGCCCCGGGCCGGTGGCTGCCGCAGTCCAGCGTGTCGAGGCCGGACCGGCGGTCCTGCAGGCGGGTGCGGCAGCCGGGCCCGGCGGCTCCGAGCCGGTGGCTGCCGCAGCCCAGCATTGCGAGCCAATGCCGGGCCCGGACCCGGCCGGTCCGGAGGAACTCGCGCTGCTGCAGTACACCTCGGGCTCCACCACTCAGCCCCGCGGCGTCATGCTGAGCCACCGCGCGCTGCTCGCCAACCAAGAAATGCTGCGCCGCCACTTCGCGGTCGAGCCGGGCAACACCCTCGTCAGCTGGCTGCCCACCTACCACGACATGGGCCTGTGCCTGGGCATCCTCCAGCCGCTGTACTCCGGCGCCCAAGCCGTGGTGATGGCACCCGAGACGTTCGTCATGCGCCCGGAACGCTGGTTGCGAGCGCTCTCGGGCCGGCCCGGCGCGATGACCGCGGCGCCCGACACCGCGTACGCCTGGTGCACCCGCCGCACGCGCGAGGCCGCGAAGACCGGGCTGGACCTGTCCGGCTGGCGCGTCGCGATCACCGGCGCCGAACCGATCCGCCCGGAGACCCTGCGCGGCTTCCAGTCCGCGTTCGGCGGCTGCGGTCTGCCGGCCACGGCCGCGACACCGGCCTACGGCCTCGCGGAAGCGACGCTCTTCGTCACGAGCAGTCCCGCCGACGCGCCACCGACGGTCCGCTCGTACGCCCGCGACGCGCTGGCGGCCGGCCGCGCCGAGGAGGCCGCCGGTGTGGAGCTGGTGAGCTGCGGCGAGCCCGCGCCGGGCGTCGAGATCGCGATCGTCGATCCGGCCACCCTCCACGTGCTGCCCCCGCGCCGGGTCGGCGAGATCTGGGTGCGGTCGCCCGCCAACGGCACCGGCTACTGGGGCCGCCCCGAGCTCAGCCGCGAGACCTTCGACGTCCGCCTGAAGAGCCACGGCCGCGGCTGGCTGCGCACCGGCGACCTGGGGTTCCTCGACGGGCCCGAGCTGTTCGTCACCGGCCGCCGCAAGGACGTGATCGTGGTCAACGGCGCCAACTACCACCCCCAGGACTTCGAAGTCCTGGCCACGGCGGCCCACCCGCTGTTCGACGGCGAACTGGCGGTGGCCTGCTGGACGGGGGAGCGGGTCACGATCCTGGTCGAGGCCGCCGACCGCACCGACCCCGGGGCGCTCACCACGGCGGCGGCCGCGGCGGTCCGCGCGGTGACCGCGGAACTGCCCGTCGACACCGAAGTCGTGGCGGTGACCCGCGGCCGCATCCCCCGCACGACGAGCGGCAAACCCCGCCGCCACGAATGCGCCCGCCGCTTCCGCGACGGCGAAGTACCCGTCTTGACCCGGTGGCCCCAGCGGAAACGCCTGCCGGACACGGGCTGACCGCGTCACCGCGAGAGGCGGCGGCTTCGGGACGGTTGCCTGGGCCGACGCGGCGACGGCCTGGTTCCCGACCAGCCCCTGCCAGCAGCGCCGACGGCCCGGCGCGGCCATCCCGGGGCGTCCCGCTCATCGCCGCGGATACCGCCGCGTTGCCGGCCACCGCCGGCCCGGGCGGCATCGGCTCGCGCGAATCCGGCGTCACGGAAACCACCGGCGTCGCCGGCCGCGGTGCTTAAATCTTGATGGGTACTGGCACAGGGCTAGCAGGATGGCAACCGCGCCGTCGCATCACTGTTTTCTCGGCGTTGCGACAATTTCGTCGCGTACCGGCTGCACCGTCGACGATGGTACCAGTATGACGTGTTCTACCGGCTCTAGCCGTCGGCAGCAGTCGGAGACCAGTTGAATTCGGGGAGACAATTCCGTGCTTGAACCCGAACCAACTACTCCTCTGTTCCGTACAGGGCTAGGATTCGACGCATCGACCTCATCGTCGCCTTGGCGTCACCGCGCAACCGCAGATCTGCCACCCCGTCGGGATTCGCGCCCCACACGGCCAGGTCGCTCAAGGTAGACCGTGTAGCCAAGATATCTGTGAGGACCTCGTTCGTGCGGCGTACTTCTGCGCGACTCTTCCGTCGAATCAGTTCGTGCTGTTGGTCTATGTCGCCGAACGCCGTAAGAGCGGATTCGGCGAAGGTTGGTACGGGATGTGAACGCATTCTTCTTCGATAGGTGACGCTCGTGCCAAGTATCAAGGAGTACTCCAGGTCTGGATGTGACTCGAGAAGGTTACGAAGTAACAAGAGTTTTGTCAGTTCGCGTTCCCACATGATCGATGCTATCTTCTGGGGTCCGCCCGGTTTGCTCAGATGCTCGCATTCAATGTACTTGGCAATGAGCCATCCTCGAACGGTGTGCTCGACAATGGAGCGCGCCTGATGTGTCTCCGGGTGTCCCTGGTTGATGTCGTGGTAAGAGCGAAAACGATAGCCCATGACGGCTGAGGCATTACGCAGGAATTCGCTGTTGCCCAGATTGCCTACCACTTCGAAAAAGTGATTTTCAAAAACGCTTCCTGCGTGCTGCTGTAGCATTTCTGCAGTGACGACCGTCACTTGTTCGGTCAGGCGACCGAATATTGCCGCGATGTTTCGCTGGATCTTTCGTTCGCCTGCGGCGTTGGCCTTGTCTCTCCAGCCGCTCCATGGGACTATCACGGCCTTTTTGATCGATCTGTCGGCTAGTCGTGCTCGCAGATATTCGAGGTAGAGAAGGTCCATGACGGGCACATTTGGCCTCAGGCTCAGTTCGAAGATGGCGAGGTCGACCTGCGCCTCCTGCTGGCGGAAATACGCGGGCAAAACCGCGCCTGGTGAAGGTCGTGTCAGTCCGACGGCCAGCGTCCGTCCGCGTGCGCTGTCGAGGCGCGAAAGAATTTTTCTACGCCAAACAGGAAGCGCCTTCCCGAGGTGGTTGTCCCACCCCTTCTGCACCAGTACGCCGAGGATTGCGCCGAGGAGAATGGTGAGCACACCGGCCCAGCCTCCGAGTGATTTTATAAAATCGATCACAATCTTCTCGGATCCTTTCCGTAAAGTGCGGAATCGATGGGAATCCGGCCGGAGGATGCTCCGCGCGCTGTGCAGGGCCTGTCCGGCATGGTGTTCACCCCGAGTCTGCGGCAGGTGGCATCCCGAGTCGGGACGCCCAGTGCATCGAGCGCCACGGGCTCCGCCGGAAGGGTGAACGGCTCTCCACGTATGCGCATGTTCAGATTGTGCCTGGTCTTGCGCTCCAGCGGGTGACTCGCCCTTGTCTGATTTCAGCATCATCGGCAAGAGTCCAGGCGAGGCGGGCCTCTGTGTGACTGGCCTGCCCCAGTCTTGACGAGTAGACCATCGGTGACCGTCCAGTAGTGCCACTGGGAGGTGGTGGTTGATCACCATCGGGACCGGAGGTGAAGATCGGTTTACTGGGTTCGGGAGTCTGAGATGACAAATTGTGGACATGCCGAGGGGTGTTGCAATCGCGGCTTCATCGCAGGTGTAACGGTAGGCCCGGTTCGCTCTTCGGTATGAGGGGGAGCGCTCCCGGATGAGTGTAGGCAGCTGCGTGCCGGACTGCCTCCCTCGGATTTTCAACTCGAAGAGAAGGATGCCAATTACTCTACTGTCCTGGGCCTTCCTCGAGAATTTGTGTCATTCGATCTCGAAGCCATGGGTGCATGGTGGATTGCTTCAGTTGTGTTATCGTCCACGAACGAATGCCGCTGACGTCACGTTTCCATACGAGCTCCCGGAAATGACCCAAGACCGGAGATTGCGGCAAATTTTCAATCATGTGGATGGTGGACTCTTCGTCGAATTCGGTGATGAAACCAAGTTTTGCCAGTTTGGCGAACTGTATGAGGTTGTCTGACAATCCTTTTTCATGCTTCATGCCTGAGTTTTTGGCAAGTGTCAAACTTGTTTTTGCGAGTATGTAAGAATCGAAGTGAGGTTCTGTACGTCGTATGTTGAAGCGTGCCAGCTCTGTCAGTGCCAGCAGTTGGGAGTCTGCAGGGGTGACCTTTTTCAGTGGATCGAAGTGCTTGACGGATACTCGAATCGGCCATCCTTGCTGGATCATTCGCTTCGCGACGTCCGCTTCCCAGGCTCGATGGTCGCGGGCATTGTCGGTGAGCACGAGGTCGATATCACTAAAAGTTTTTGATCCGTCTTCTAGGAGGTGAAAATCGTGTCGTGCGAAGGAGCCCTTGAGTCGGAATCGACTATTCGTCTCTCGGATGGCAAGCAGTACTGAGGTGCTGAGTTCGTGGCGGCGCTGCAGCCATCCCGATAGTCTCATCAGTTATCCCTTCGCTGGTCCAAAGCAATCGGGCAGAATCGACTTCCTTCGGAGCATGGCAAGAAAGAGGTGCGGTAGCTCCTTGCTGAGGTTATGACGCTGTCGATGGCCTTGCGGGCGGCGTCGACGTCGGTGGCAAATCTCGAAAAATGGCCGCTTGGCAGATGGCGATCGCCTACCTGTACGCAACACGCATAGACTGCTCCACGTCCAAGTTCGATAGAGGGGAATGCCCTGTCTGGGAGCTTGCAAGTGACTGCTTCTGTTGCAGTGAAGCGGAACGTCTCAAAAGTGTCGTTCCATTCTTTCCTTAGGTTGTTCGCCACCTTTGAAAAGATTTGCGAATTTTGTTGGTGAGAGTTCTCCAGGATTAGCTTGATATGGCGGATGCCATCGTTCGCGAGCTCGCCTATGGCGTGGTGCACGATTGATTCTTCGTGTGCGGCATCCGCAAGTACAAATGTTGCCTCAACCTCTGATATGGACACGAGCTTGCGTCGATTTTCGGCCCACTGTTCGCGACTCATGGAAACGCCAAAAGTGGACGACGGGTCGGCTGTGTCGTGCACACTGATGGTGAATCGTTCCGGAGGGTGGCGACTAAAAAAAGGAAGTTGCGCTTCGACGTCTATGGCGTTGGTGAGGACACGGTACTGCAAATCAAATTCGAGAAATGGTTCGATAATTTCCGGTAGATTTGCAAAGATTGTCGGTTCTCCTCCGGTGAATCTGACCTCCCGGAAGCCGAGTCCGGCCAGGGCTTCGGCCGCGGCGCGGGCTCTGCGCAGCACGAGCTTGCTTGCGTGAGCTTCCCGCGAAAGGCTGGGGCGAACGTAGCAAAACGCGCAAGCCGCGTTGCACAGGTTGGGAACAAAGACAAAGGCTGTCTCATTGCTGTGCGCGGCGGCAGCGGTTCCGGTGCCGGGTGATGTCGTTGCCATTCGGCCTTCCTGCGGCTGACCGTGTCAGCATTTTGCCTGCTTGGAGAACATGTTGAGTCTCGTCAACCTGTCACTCTGGGTGTGTGACAGTCCTGCTTGGGGGTGTTCAGGTTCGACCGAGCTGCGCTCCGGACTCGCATGTGGTCGTTTTGGGTAACTTGTTGTAGTGGAGCGAGCTGGTAATGAGGTGGGCCAAGAGTAGTCGTGGCATCGGGTCGCTTACTAGGCGAGGGGGATGTCGCACTTCCAGGCTTGATGTTGGCCAGCGAAGTGACGGACTGTGACGAATCGAAGTCTCGATCGAGTGGTCTGATCGTTCCGAAATATCTGTCGGTATCGCTCAATGGCGTGACTGAGTCAAGACCGATGGCGGGGCGACGCGTCGGTCCTCGTGCGGGAACCACCTCGTCAAAGTGGGCTTCGCGCTGTCGCAGCGCGCCGCCCAGGCCAGGGGACGACGGTGCGATATTGGTTGCGTACGTTGCAGACGCGCCAGGTTGGGCCTGGTCGTCTGAGATTTGGTGTCACCGTAGCCCTGATCATCCGGTCAGCCTCCTGGAACGTGACGACGAGTTCGTCAAGCGATCTGCACTACCCGGCGTACCGTGGCTCGTACGCTTCGTCTGACGCTCACCGCTTGTTGTTGGCAAGTCACGGGGCGGACGTGTCGAGGAATCCGGACGGAACCTCTTGCCTGAGCGTCCAGGTTCCCGGCTGAAGTCGGACGTGGGCGATTCGAGGCCAGTCGAGTGCGAGCATGGCGAGTTCGTCGAGGGGCCCGCGTCGGCGACGGGCCGGCTGCAACGACGCCCTCCAGGGCCTCGTCAGCCACTAGTCGCCTGCAGGCAGACTCCGGAATCCGGGCTTCTGATCCGCACGGCGTCCACGATCGGACAAGGTAGACCTGTTTCGTCGCACATGATGGAGAACCGCGTCGATTTCCCGACCGCATCGCCGCTCCTCGCGTCGTCCCGGTGCACGCCCTTGGACTGGTAGCCGGAGAGGCGGCGGCTTTGCCTGGTCAGGCGGGGGTTACCCTGAAGGACGATGACCGAGACACAGGCACCCAGGGCGTACCAGATCCGCACCTTCGGCTGCCAGATGAACGTGCACGACTCCGAGCGGCTCGCCGGCCAGCTCGAAGACGCCGGGTACACGCCCGTCGCCGACGGCGCCAAGCCCGACCTGATCGTGTTCAACACCTGCGCCGTCCGGGAGAACGCGGACAACAAGCTGTACGGCACGCTCGGGCACCTGCGCCCGGACAAGGTCGCGAACCCGGACCTGCAGATCGCCGTCGGGGGGTGCCTGGCGCAGAAGGACCGCGGGGAGATCGTCAAGCGTGCGCCCTGGGTCGACGTCGTCTTCGGCACGCACAACATCGGGTCGCTCCCCACGCTGCTCGAGCGCGCGCGGCACAACGCCGAGGCCGAGGTCGAGATTCTCGAGTCGCTCGAGACCTTCCCCTCCACGCTGCCCGCGCGCCGCGAATCGTCCTACGCGAGCTGGGTGTCCGTTTCGGTCGGGTGCAACAACACCTGCACCTTCTGCATCGTGCCCGCGCTGCGCGGCAAGGAGCGCGACCGGCGGCCCGGCGAGATCCTGGCCGAGGTCGAGGCGCTCGTCGCCGAGGGCGTGCTCGAAGTCACCCTGCTCGGCCAGAACGTCAACTCCTACGGCGTCGAGTTCGGCGACCGGTTCGCCTTCGGGAAGCTGCTGCGCGCGGCCGGCGGCATCGACGGGCTGGAGCGCGTGCGGTTCACCTCGCCGCACCCCGCCGCGTTCACCTCGGACGTGATCGACGCCATGGCCGCCACCCCTAACGTCTGCCACCAGCTGCACATGCCGCTGCAGTCCGGGTCGGACCGGGTGCTGCGCGAGATGAAGCGGTCCTACCGCTCCGCGCGTTTCCTGAAGATCCTCGACGAGGTCCGCGCGGTTATGCCGGACGCCGCGATCACCACCGACATCATCGTCGGCTTCCCCGGGGAGACCGAGGAGGACTTTCAGGCCACGCTGGACGTCGTCGAGCAGGCGCGCTTCTCCAGCGCCTTCACCTTCCAGTACTCGATCCGCCCCGGCACGCCGGCCGCGACGATGCCGGACCAGCTGCCCAAGGCGGTCGTGCAGGAGCGCTACGAGCGCCTGGTCGAGCTGCAGAACGCGATCTCCTGGGAAGAGAACAAGAAGATCGTGGGCCGCCGGGTCGAGCTGCTCGTCGCCGAGGGCGAGGGGCGCAAGGACGCCGAGACGCACCGGATGAGCGGCCGCGCCCGCGACGGCAGGCTGGTGCACTTCACGCCGGCCGGCGCGCAGGTGGACCGCGCGGTGCGCCCCGGTGACGTCGTCGAGACGGTCGTCACCTACGGCGCGCCGCACCACCTGGTCGCGGACGGCGACCTGCTGTCCCACCGGCGGACGCGGGCCGGCGACAACGCGGAGGCCGGGCTGCGGCCGAAGACGAGCGGTGTCACGCTGGGTCTGCCGGGCTTCGGTGCTCCGGCCGCCCGGCCCGAACCGGTGAGTGGGTGTGCGCTGTGACCGAGCCCCAGGGCAACGGTGACCTGGCCGAACTGGCCGCCGAGATCGACGAAGCGGGCGTGCACGCGTCCCGCACGGTGGAGCTGGGCCGGCGCGGGTTCACCATCGCCGTGTTCTCGTTCGTGCTGCTGATCTGCCTGATCCTGCCGTGGGTCGGCGATCACGCGGGCTGGCAGGTGCTGGCCGGCGAGGGCGGCGGCATCCCGCAGCTGTTCGCGGCGACGTCGACCGCGGTCGGCATCCTCGCGTCGGCGCTCGCGCTGGTGACGCGCCGGTGGTGGCTGGCCTGGGTGTGCGCCGCCGGCGGCTGGTTCGCTTCGGTGGACGGGCTGCTGGCCATCTGGTCGCAGCAGTCGTCGCACGCCAGCGGAGCCGCGGGCGGCGGACCCGGGATCGGCCTGATCATCGCCTGGCTCGCGATGATCTGCCTCGCCGTGCAGTGGATGCGCACGGCGTTCTCGCGCGTCTAGATCACCACCAGGCCGATCACGCTGGAGACCGCGCTGACGTAGAGCTCGGTCTCCGGGTGGTAGACGCGCAGCGTCAGGCTCGCGCGGACGCTGAAGCTCAGGCTGAACACGAAGTTCCCGTTCGGGCGGCAGGTCCCGGTGGTGAGGTTGACCCAGACGCCGGCCTGGAGCTGCTGGACGATCACGGGCTCCCCGCCGGCGACGCTCTCGAGCCCACCGAGATCGGCGAACGAGCCCTTGATCTTCGTCTCTTCGCCCACCTTGACGCGGCTCTTGTCGGCCTTGGCCTCGACCTTGGCCTTGTGCTTCTTGCCGTGAACCGCGGCGGGAGCGGGCCCGGCGGCTGCCAGCGCGATGGCCGGTGCGGCGAGCGCGACGGTGCAGGCGACAACCAGTGCGGACACGAAGTGCGATGGCTTGCTCATGATCGAAGTGCAGCACCACGGGGGCGGGAAAGCGCCAGGAAACCCCCGGCCGGGGACCGCGTCACACCGCTTCGGGTGACGCGTTAACCCTCCGCTTGCCGAGCCGCTCCGGCTTGGACCGGAGCCCGCCCTCTCTAGCAGGGGCCCGGCGAAGTCGGGATCGGTATCGGCGGGCCGGCTCGAGCGGCCTCCGGGATGTCTTGAATGAGTCATTCAGGACCTCCGGCGACCTGAATGACTCATTCAAGACATCAGGCGAGCCCGCCGATGCAGCGATCCGCCGCGTCGGCCCCGCCCGGATCAGACCCCGCCCTCCCTGGGGGGCGTGCCCTTGTCCAGCCTATCGGCCCCCACCGACGAAACAGCTCGCGAACGCAAGCAAAAGGCCGGCTTGTCCACAACGCGGACACGTTGTGGACAAGCCGGCCCGAACCTCAGCGGTCGGCGACTGCAGCCTCAGCGTCGGCGACCTCAGCGACCGCCGCCTCAGCGTCGGCGACTGCCGCCTCGGCGACCGCCGTCTCAGCGACCCGTCGCCTCAGCGGTCGGCGACCGCGGCCTCCGCCGCCTGCAGCCACTCGCGCCACTGCGCGGCCTGCTCGTCGGCCTTCTTCGCCCGGCGCTCGTCGCCCGCGGCGCGCGCCTTCTCCGCCTGGGACTCGAACTGCGCCACGCGCTCGCGGAACTGCGCCGCGCGGGCCTGGGCCTCCGGGTCCGTGCGGCGCCAGCGGGTGTCCTCCGCCGACTTCACCGCGTCCTGGACCGCCTTCAGCCGGCCGTCGAGTTCGCGGATGCGCTCGCGCGGGACCTTGCCGATCTCGTCCCACTGCTCCTGGATCCTGCGCAGCGCGCCCTTCGCCGCTTCCAGGTTGGCCGCCGCGTCGATCTTTTCGGCCTCGATCAGGAGTTCTTCCTTGCGGGCGGCGTTCGCGCCGAACTCCGCGTCGCGCTCGGAGAACACCGAGGAGCGGCGGGCGAAGAACTTGTCCTGCGCCGCGCGGAAGCGCTGCCACAGCGCCTCGTCGCTGTCCTTCGGCGCCCGGCCGGCCGCCTTCCACTCGGTCATCAGGTCCTTGTAGCGGCCGGCGGTCTCGCCCCAGTCCTCGGACTCGCTGATGGCCTCGGCCTCGGCGATGAGCTCTTCCTTGCGCTGCTTGGCCGACGCGCGCTGCTTGTCGAGCTCGGCGAAGTGCGAGCCGCGACGGCGGTTGAACGCCTCGCGGGCCTTGGAGAAGCGCTTCCACAGTTCGTCGTCGGTCTTGCGGTCGACGCCCTTGACCGTCTTCCACTCGTCCAGGATCGAGCGCAGCCGGTCGCCCGCCGCCTTCCACTGGGTGGAGTCGGCGGCGATCTTCTCGGCCTCGTCGGCCAGCTCCTGCTTGCGTGCGACCGCCGCGGCCCGTGCCTCTTCGCGCTCCGCCTTCGCGCTGGCCAGCGCCTTCTCGGCGTGCCCGATGACGTACTCCAGCCGCGCGGCGAGCGCGGCCAGGTCGCCGACCACGGCGGACTCGGCCAGCCCGTCCCGGATCTGGGTGGCGCTCGACAGCGCGTGCTTCGGGTCGCCGGCCCCGGAGACCAGCCGGGTCTCCAGCAGCTCGACCTCGGTGCGCACGTCGTCGAAGCGGCGGGCGTAGTGCACCAGGCCCTCGTCGGGGGTACCGGCCTGCCAGACGCCGACCGCGCGCTCACCCTCGGCGGTGATGACGTAGACGGTCCCCTCGTCGTCGATCCGGCCCCAGGTGGCGGGCGTCGGCTCGGCGGGCGGCACGGGCGGGGCGGCGTGCCCGGCGTGCAGCGCGTGCGGCACCGGGTGCGGGGCCGGGGTACCGGTGGAAGTGTTCTCCTGGGCCATCGCAGGCTCCTTATCGCCTGTACGCCCGCTCGCGCGGGCGCCCCGCCGCGTAAGCGGGGCCGGGTAATGCGGTCGTCACGGGCCGTGCTCGGATGCTACGGCCCCCACGCGGCATTCAAGCAGCTCAGCGCGCACCGTGGTACTGGATGAGCCACCCGAAGCTCGTGATCCTACTTCCGGTGGACGCTCCGTGTCGGCCCGCCGGTATCGTCGGCCGTCGTGAACAGCCTCGTCGTCCCGCTCGCGGTGGTCGGGCCGACGGCCACCGGGAAGACCGCGCTGGCCGTGGACCTCGCCCTCGAACTCGGCGGCGAAGTCGTCAACGCCGACGCGCTGCAGCTCTACCGGGGCATGGACATCGGCACCGCGAAGGCCACCGAGGACGAGCGCCGCGGCGTCCCGCACCACCTGCTCGACGTGCTGGACGTGACCGAAACGGCGTCGGTCGCGGCCTACCAGCGCCACGCGCGGGCCGAGATCGAACGGCTGCTGGCCGCCGGGCGCGTGCCGGTGCTGACCGGCGGGTCCGGCCTGTACGTCCAGGCGGTGCTCGACGACCTGCGCTTCCCGGGCACCGAGCCGGCCGTCCGGGCCCGGCTGGACGCGGAGGCGGAGCAGCTCGGCACCCCCGCGTTGTACACCCGGTTGAGTGAACGCGATCCGGCCGCGGCGGCCGCGATCCTGCCGACGAACACCCGGCGGATCGTGCGCGCCCTCGAAGTCATCGAGATCACCGGCGAGCCGTTCTCGGCGAACCTCCCCAAGCCCGGGCCCGCCCGCTACGGCACGGTCGTGATCGGCGTCGACCGGGAGCCTGCGGAGCTCGACGAGCGCGTCGACGAACGCGTCCGGCGCATGTTCGCCGCCGGGCTGGTCGACGAAGTGCGCGAACTCGAGAAGCGAGGTCTGCGCGAAGGCAAGACGGCGGCGCGGGCGCTCGGCTACCAGCAGGTGCTCGCCGAACTCGACGGTGAGGGCGACTTCGAAGCGGCCGCGGCGGCGACGGCGCAGGCGACGCGGCGGTTCGTCCGGAAGCAACGTTCCTGGTTCCGGCGCGACCAGCGGATCCACTGGTTCGGTGGCGCCGATCCGGGGCTGGCCGCGCGCGTCCTGGATACCCTGGGCCGGTAATCTTGCCCCTATGGGCGGAATCGAGTTCCTCAAGGGGCACGGCACGCAGAACGACTTCGTGCTGCTCCCCGATCCGGCGGGCCGCCTCGAGCTGACCGAGGCGAGGGTCGCCGCGCTGTGCGACCGCCGCCGCGGCCTCGGGGCCGACGGCGTGCTCCGCGTCGTCCGCGCCGCCGCGCTCGACGAGCCGTCCGCGGGCGAGTGGTTCATGGACTACCGCAACGCCGACGGGTCGATCGCGGAGATGTGCGGCAACGGCACGCGCGTCTTCGCCCGCTACCTCGTCGAAGCGGGCCTGGAGACCGCGGGCGAGTTCGTCATCGGCACCCGCGCCGGCGACCGCCCGCTGGTGGTGCACCCGGACCGCTCGGTGACCGTGCAGATGGGCCCGGCGACGATCACCGGCACGTCGGTCACGGTGGTGGCCGGCCGTCCGTTCTCCGGCGTCGCGGTGAACGTCGGCAACCCGCACCTGGTGTCGGTGCTCGACGACGACGTCGCGGACCTCGACCTGCGCGACCAGCCCGACTTCGACCACGACGTCTTCCCGCACGGGGTGAACCTCGAGTTCGTCAACCGCCTCGGCGAAGGCGCGCTGCGGATGCGCGTGCACGAACGCGGGGTGGGGGAGACGCGGGCGTGCGGCACCGGCACGGTCGCCGCGGTGGCGGCCGCCTTCCACCTGGCGGGCACCGACACCGGATCATCCACTGTGGACATCCCGGGCGGCCGGGTCGAGGTCACGGTGTCGCGGGGCGCGTCGACGCTGTCGGGCCCGGCGGAGATCGTGGCCCGCGGCGAGATCGACGAAGCCTGGTGGGCCGCCGCCGGTTCCTGACGGCGGCCCCGCAGCCTAGATCTTCGCTTCCACCGCGAACTCGCCTTCGCGCGTCTCCACCGAAGTGATCGCACCCGCGACGCGGATGTCCGCCTGGATGTCCGCGAACCGGGCCAGCAGCTCCGCCGGGCCGGTCACGGTCAGCGTCTCGACGGCGGTCCGCATCGACACCTTGGCGTCCGTCTTCGCCCGGCGCACCGCCGCGATCACCTCGCCGGCCAGCGCGAGCAGCTCCGGGTCGCCTTCGACGGCCGGGGGAGCGGGCCACGAAGCCCGGTGCACCGACCCCTCCCGCCACCACGACCAGACCTCCTCGGTCGCGAACGGCAGGAACGGCGCGAACAGCCGCAGCACCGCCGACAGCGCCGTCACCAGCGCCGCCTGCGCGGATTCAGCGGCCGCCGGGCCGAGGTCGCCGTACGCGCGGCCCTTCACCAGCTCGACGTAGTCGTCGCAGAAGGTCCAGAAGAACGTCTCCGTGACCTGCAGCGCCCGCGCGTAGTCCAGGGCCTCCAGGGCCGCCGTGGCCTGGGAGACGACCGTCGCCAAGGATGCCAGCAGCGCCCGGTCCAGCGGTTCGGTGGCGACCGCGTCACCCGGCGGCACCCCCAGGCCCAGCGCGAACCGGCTCGCGTTGAGCAGCTTCGTCGCCAGGCGGCGGCCGACCTTCATCTGGCCTTCGTCCACCGCGGTGTCGACCCCCGGCCGCGCGCTCGCGGCCCAGTAGCGGACCGCGTCCGAGCCGAAGCGCTCCAGCAGGTCGACCGGGGTCGTCGCGTTGCCCTTGGACTTCGACATCTTCTTGCGGTCGGGGTCGAGCACCCAGCCCGCGATCGACGCCGCCCGCCACGGCAGCACGCCGTGTTCCAGCTCCGCGCGCACCGCCGTCGAGAACAGCCAGGTGCGGATGATCTCGTGCGCCTGCGGTCGCAGGTCCATCGGGAACACGCGGGAAAACAGGTCGTCGTCGAGGGTCCACCGGCCGACGATCTGCGGCGTCAGCGACGACGTCGCCCAGGTGTCCATCACGTCGGCTTCGGCGACGAAGCCGCCGGGCACCCCGCGCTGGTCCTCGGTGAATCCCGGTGGGACGTCGCTGCTCGGGTCCACGGGCAGCGCGTCCGGCAGCAGGCGGGCGTCGTAGTCCGGCTCGCCGTGCGCGTCGAGGCGGTACCACAACGGGATCGGCACACCGAAGAAGCGCTGACGGCTGACCAGCCAGTCGCCGGCCAGGTTCTCGACCCACGACGAGTACCGCACCTTCATGTGCTTCGGCACCCAGTTCAGTTCCTCGCCGCGGGCCAGCATCTTCGCCCGGAACGCCTCGTCGTTGCCGCCGTTGCGCAGGTACCACTGCCGGCTCGCGACGATTTCCAGGGGCTTGTCGCCCTTTTCGTAGAACTTCACCGAGTGCGTGATCGGCCGCGGTTCCCCCTGGAGGGCGCCGGCTTCGCGCAGCAGCCGCACCATGATCTCGCGTCCGGTGTGGACGGTCTTGCCCACCAGCGGCGCGTACGCCTCCGCCGGCACGCCGTGCGGCGCGTCGGGCAGGAACCGGCCGTCGCGGCCCAGCACCACCCGCGTCGCCAGGCGCAGCTCCCGCCACCACGTGACGTCGGTGGTGTCGCCGAACGTGCACACCATCGCGATGCCGCGGCCCTTCTCCGGGTCCGCGAGGTGGTGCGCCACCACCGGCACCTCGACGCCGAACACCGGCGTCCGCACGGTCTTCCCGAACAGCGGCTTGAACCGTTCGTCGTCCGGGTGCGCCACCAGTGCGACGCACGCGGGCAGCAACTCGGGCCGGGTCGTCGCGATCACGACGTCGGCGCCGCCGGGGCCGGTGAACGCGAGGTCGTGGAAGGCACCCCGGCGTTCGCGGTCCTCCAGCTCGGCCTGGGCCACGGCGGTGCGGAACGACACGTCCCAGAGCGTCGGCGCCTCGGCCTGGTAGGCCTCGCCGCGCTCGAGGTTGCGCAGGAATGCGCGCTGCGAGATCAGCCGCGAGTCGTGCCCGATCGTCTGGTAGGTCATCGTCCAGTCGACCGACAGCCCGAGCTGCCGCCACAGTTCCTCGAAGACCTTTTCGTCGGTCACGGTCAGCGTTTCGCACAGTTCGACGAAGTTGCGCCGCGAGATCGCGACCACGTCCTTGCCCGGTTTCTCCGGGGCGCGGAAGTCCGGGTCGTAGGGCAGCGACGGCTCGCAGCGGACGCCGAAGTGGTTCTGCACCCGGCGTTCGGTCGGCAGGCCGTTGTCGTCCCACCCCATCGGGTAGAACACCTCGAACCCGCGCATCCGCTTGAACCGCGCCACCACGTCGGTCTGGGTGAAGGAGAAGACGTGCCCGATGTGCAGCGACCCGCTGACCGTCGGCGGCGGCGTGTCGATCGAGTAGACCTCTTCGCGGGTCTTCGTCCGGTCGAAGCGGTAGGCGCCGGTGGCTTCCCATACGGGTACCCACTTGGCCTCCAGACCGTCGACACCGACCTTGTCCGGGACTCGCGGGCGCTCGTATGGGGTATTCATGAAGCAACTCTAGGCGGCCTCGGAACCGGTTTTCGCTTCGGTCGGCAGGTCGCGCATGTGCCGCAGCGGCGAGCACACGACCCACAGCGCCGCGGCCGCCTCCCCGGCCACCGCGATCCAGATCGCCCCGCGCAGCCCGAGCCCTTCCCCGAGCGCGCCGCCCAGCAGCCCGCCGAGCGGGATCGTGCCCCAGACGACGAACCGCGCACTCGCGTTCATCCGGCCGAGCAGCCGGTCGGGGCAGATCGCCTGCCGGTAGGAGACCGAGGCGACGTTGTAGACGATCACGCCGAACCCGAACACCACCGAGCCGGCCGCGGCGAGCACCAGCCGCCAGCCCGGAGCGGCCGGCGGGACCAGCAGGTGCGCGGGCCAGGTGAGCAGGGGGACGAGCCAGATCGCGCGGGCTTGGCCGATCCGCCGCGTGAGGGCACCGGAGGCGATCGCGCCGGTGATGCCGCCCGCGCCGCCCATGGCCAGCACCACGCCGACGACGGCGGGGGAGAGACCGACGGTACGCGTCAGGAACAGCACCTGGACGGCGGTGAAGGCGCCGTTGAAGAGGTTCGCCGTCGCCGTGCAGGCCACGCTGGCCCGCAGCGGCTTGTCCGAGAAGACGAACCGCAGGCCCTCCGCGATCCGCGGCAGCAGCCGGGCGTGTCCGGCGGGTTCGGGCTCCGGCTCGACGGCGCGGATGCGCAGCAGGCACAGCGCCGACGTGAGGTAGCCGAAGGCGGTGATGAGCACCGTGCTCGCCGCGCCGGCCAGCTGGACCAGCACGCCCGCGCCGCTCGGGCCGGCGATGTGCGCGACCGACTGGACGGCCTGCAGCTTCGCGTTGCCCTCCAGAAGGCGCTCGCGGCCGACGAGCGAGGGCAGGTACGACTGGTAGGCGATGTCGAAGAACACCGTCGCGACGCCGACGAGCAGCACGACGACCAGCAGCTGGGCGAGCGTCAGCACCCCCGCCCACCAGGCGAGCGGCACGGTGAGCAGCAGGGCGAAGCGGGCGAAGTCGGCGGTGAGCATGACGCGGCGGCGGCGCAGCCGGTCGACCCACACCCCGGCGGGCAGCCCGATCAGCAGGAACGCGACCGTCTCGGCCGCGGTCAGCAGGCCCATCTCGAACGGTGTCGCGGCCAGCGTCACCGCCGCGAGCAGCGGAATGGCGGTGTAGCCGACGGCGGTCCCGAACTGGCTGGCCGTGTCGGCGGCCCAGAGCCGGCGAAAGTCGGCGTGGCGGAAAAGTGACCCCCTGTGCATGGTCCCCGAGTGTGCCGCGAGTGATTGGAAAGTGTCAATCACTGTTCGCTCTAGGCTGTACGCGTGCCCGCTGAGAAACGACGTGTCGCGACCGAAGCCGAGGCCGCCGCGCTGGCCTCCGGAATACGGCTGCGCATCATCCGGTTGACCTTCTCGGAGGCGCTGACGAACAAGGAGCTGGCCGAAAGGCTGGGCCGGGACCCCGCGACGACCCTGCACCACGTGCGCAAGCTCGTCGAGACCGGCTTCCTGGCCGCGCAGCCGCCGCGTCGCGGAGCCCGGGGCGCGAAAGAAATTCCGTACCTTTCGACGGGACTTTCGTGGACACTCGACTCATGCGGTGACAAGGACGTGGAACAGGCGGTGCTCGAGGCCTATCTGGCCGAGATCGCCGACACCGGATTCGAGGGCGTGCACCAGTCGCGCCTGGTCGTCCAGGTGGCCCCCGAGGAGCGAGCGGAGCTGGAAAGCCGGCTCAACGCCCTGCTCGAGGAGTTCCGCGCGCGCCCCCGCCGTCCCGGCGCGGAGCGCACCGCGGTCTACCTCGCCACCTATCCCAGCACGTAAAAGTTCGGTTCCCGCGGCGAAACGTGGGAACATGGAGGCACGATGACAGAACTGACACACACCGAAGACCACGACGACGACCTGTACGACGGAGACCCGTCGACAGGTGAGATGGAGCTCGAAGACCGGGCGTCGCTGCGCCGGGTCAGGGGACTGTCCACGGAGCTCGAGGACGTCACCGAGGTCGAGTACCGGCAACTGCGGCTCGAACGCGTCGTGCTGGTCGGCGTGTGGACCGAGGGCACGGCCCTGCAGTCCGAGGCGTCGCTGGCCGAGCTGGCGCGCCTGGCCGAGACAGCGGGCTCGGAGGTCCTCGAAGGCCTCATTCAGCGGCGTCCGAAGCCGGACCCGGCCACCTACATCGGTTCGGGCAAGGTCAAGGAGCTGCGGGACATCGTCGGCTCCACCGGCGCCGACACCGTGATCTGCGACGGCGAGCTCTCGCCGGGCCAGCTGCGGCAGCTCGAGGAGAAGGTCAAGGTCAAGGTCATCGACCGGACCGCCCTGATCCTCGACATCTTCGCCCAGCACGCCCGGTCCAAGGAGGGCAAGGCGCAGGTCGAGCTGGCCCAGCTGCAGTACCTGATCCCGCGGCTGCGCGGGTGGGGTGCGTCGCTGTCCCGGCAGGCCGGTGGCCGCGCCGGTGGCGCGAACGGCGGCGTGGGCCTGCGCGGTCCCGGTGAGACCAAGCTCGAGACCGACCGGCGGCGGATCAACAAGCGCGTGGCGAAGCTGCGTCGCGAGATCGCCGCCATGGACACCATCCGCGAGACCAAGCGCGGGCGGCGGCTGGCCAACGAGGTGCCCAGCGTGGCGATCGTCGGCTACACCAACGCCGGCAAGTCGAGCTTGCTCAACGCGCTGACCGGGGCCGGGGTGCTGGTGGAGGACGCGCTGTTCGCCACCCTCGACCCGACCACGCGGCGCGCGCAGACCGCGGACGGGCGCGGCTACACGCTGACCGACACCGTCGGGTTCGTGCGGCACCTGCCGCACCAGCTGGTGGACGCGTTCCGCTCGACGCTGGAGGAGGCCGCGGACGCGGACCTGCTGCTGCACGTGGTGGACGGGGCCGACCCGGCACCGGAGGAGCAGGTCAGCGCCGTGCGCGAGGTGCTCGGCGAGATCACCCGCAAGCGCAAGGAGCCGCTCCCGCCGGAGCTGCTGGTGATCAACAAGATCGACGCGTCCGACGAGGTCAGCCTCGCCCGGCTGCGGCACGCGCTGGCCGGCTCGGTCCAGGTCTCGGCGCGGACCGGGGCGGGCATCGCCGAACTCGTCGAGGTGCTCGCCGACCGCCTGCCTCGGCCGGAGGTCACCGTCGAGGTCCTCGTGCCCTACACGCGCGGCGAACTGGTCGCGCGGGCGCACGCGGACGGCGAAGTCCTCGAAGAGGAGCACGTCGAGGACGGCACGCGCCTGCTGGTGCGGGTCCGCCCGGACCTCGCCGCGGCTTTGCGCGAGTACGAGACCAACTCGACCAGGGCCTGACACGTCTCCGTAGTGTGCGAACCACCGGGGTTCGCACACTACGGAGGTGGCTGGGTGCGCTGGGTTGTCGCGTTGGTCTTCTTGGCCGTGTTCGGCGGGTCGGTGCCCGCTTCGGCGGCCGAGACGCCACAGCCGTTTTGCACGATGAAGGACTCGCGCATCGGCGAGCTGTCCGGCCTGGTCTCCGACGGCTCGAAGTTCTACGCGATCAACGACGGCGGCACCAAGGTGCAGGTGTTCGTGCTCGGGCGGGACTGCAAGGTGCAGAAGGTCCTCACGGACAAGACCGACCCCTTCGACGTCGAGGACCTCGCCCGCACGCCGGACGGGACGCTGTGGCTGTCGGACACCGGCGACAACCAGAAGGGGCGGCTCACGGTCGCCCTGCTGGAGATGAGCCCCGACGGCAAGGTGAAGCTGCACCGCCTCACCTACCCCGACGGCCAGCACGACACCGAAGCGCTGCTGATGGACAAGTCGGGGACGCCGTACCTGATCACCAAGGACATCCTGGGCGAGGCTCGCGTGTACCGGCCTTCCGGGCCGCTGGCGAGCCCGGGACCGACCAACCTGGAGAAGGTCGGCTCGCTGAAGATCGAGACGACGGACACCCAGGGCGGCCCGGTCGGGTCGATCGGCTCGGTGCTGGTCACCGGCGGCGCCTCGATGGCCGACGGCAGTGTCGTCGCGCTGCGGACGTACACGGACGCCTATGTGTACGCGGCTCCGGACGGGGATCTTCTGGCCGCGCTGCAGCGCAATCCGGTCCGGATCCCGTTGCCGGGGGAGAAGCAGGGCGAAGCGATCGCGTTCGACCCCGACGGGACGCTGGTTTCCGGCAGCGAAGGCGTGGGCCAGCCCCTCCGCACGGTGCGGGGCGCGGCGGCTCTGGCCGCGCAGTCCGGCGCACCGGCGGAGGGGACGACCTCGACCGGCACCGGCGCGTCGTCCGGCTCGGCGGGGGACGGGGCCGGGCTCCCCGTCCTGCCCGCGGCCGGGATCACGCTCGCGGTGGTCGGCGTCGGCTGGTTCGGCTTCAGCAAGCTGCGTCGCCGTTCTCGCCGCTGACTTTCGGCTCCCCACGGCCGAAAATCAGCCGATCCGGTGAACCTCCCGGGCCGTGCGAAAGCCCGGGAGCACCTTCCTAAAGGCGGCGGAGCACCGCCACGACCTTGCCGAGCACCGTCGCGTCGTCGCCGGGGATCGGCTCGTACGCCTCGTTGTGCGGCATCAGCCAGATGTGGCCGTTCTTGCGCTTGAACGTCTTGACCGTGGCCTCGCCGTCGATCATGGCCGCGACGATCTCGCCGTTGTCGGCGTCCGGCTGCTGCCGGACCACGACCCAGTCGCCGTCGGTGATGGCCGCGTCGATCATCGAGTCACCGGTGACCTTCAGCAGGAACAGCTCGCCCTCGCCGACGATCTCCCGCGGCAGCGGGAAGACGTCCTCGATGGCCTGCTCGGCCAGCACCGGGCCACCGGCGGCGATCCGGCCGACCAGCGGCACGTACGCCGCCTTCGGCATGACCGGCTGCTGGTCCATCTCGATGCCCATGGGGTTGTCGTCGGTCGCCGAGAGGACGCCGACCGCGCGCGGGCGGTTCGCGTCCCGGCGCAGATAACCCTTGCGCTGCAGGGCACGCAGCTGGTGGGAGACCGACGACGTCGACGTCAGCCCGACCGCTTCGCCGATCTCGCGGACACTGGGTGGATAGCCGAACCGGCTCACCCACGAGCGGATCACGTCGAGGACCTGCTGCTGGCGGACGGTGAGGGTCTCGTCCACGTCGTACACCTCGGGCATGGCGTGCACCTTGCCCGAGCCACCGGGGGACCCACTGGTCCTGCCCGCCTTGTTCTCCTTCGCCACTGCGTCGCCTCCCAGACGTTCGCTGCACGTATCTGCGCGCCGGCCGCCGCCCGCGGGGTGCGGGCAGCCTCGCCGGGCGGCACCTGCCCGGCAGATGCCCTGGTCACCGACGTTAGCCCCCGGGCACGACGATTTCAAACATCTGTTCGATCGACACGCCGTGTCCGCTCGATTTTGTCGGTGGTAGGTGGTAGACCTTCGCACGGGCGTTCGATAGAACGCCTGTTCGACCTTGATCCACGGGCCGGGTACCGGCGCCGGAATCGGGCGGACACCAGGGTTTCGAGGAGGTTCGGATGTCCATTCTGGCCGAACGCGGACCGGCGCGCCCGGCGACTCCGGTCCCGGCGCAGCCCCGCCCCGTGCACGTGCTGCGCGGCCGCCGCGGCGAAGTGCAGCGCCCGCCGACCCGCGCACGGGTCGTCGCGGGCCGCCGCCCGGCGGGCTCGCCCTGCGCGGCACCCCGGCGCGTACCGGTGCGGTGGCCGTGGCTCGCCGCACTCGCCGTCGCGAGCTGCCTGGTGGTCGCCGGCCTCGGCCTGCTGGGTGGCGGCGCTTCGGGGGCCCCGGTGCCCGAGCGCACCGCGACGGTGTCGGTCGAGCAGGGCGACACGCTGTCCTCCCTGGCCGCACGCTTCGCGCCGCAGAGCGAGCCGGGCGCGGTCGTCGCCCGGATCAAGGAGCTCAACCGCCTGGACCAGGCTGTTTTGGTGCCCGGGCTGCCCCTGACGGTCCCGGTCGCCGACGCGCCTTGAGCGGGCTTGCGGCTCGCGGTCCTGGCTGGCGACGCGCCTTGGGTGGGCTTGCCGCTTGCCGGCGCGCCTTGTCCGGGCTTGCTGCTCGCGGTTCCGGCCGCCAGCGCGCCTCGCCCGAGCCTGCCTCTCGCCGTGCTGCTCACCGCCGCGCCGTGATCCGGCCCGCCTTATCCCGTGGTGCCGAATCCACTGCCTAATCCGAGCTGCCCCGAAACGGCGTTACCAACCCGCTCCGGTCTGAGGTCCGCCTCATCGCACGACGCCCGCCAAGATTCACCCGGCCCGGTGAAATCACCGCCCGTGCCGATCTCGAGCCCTCCGTGACGGCTTGCCACGTCGGCGAAACCGGGCCCGGAGTGCTTGAGTCCACTCGCGACGGCAGCCACCGGAACCGGGGTCGCGTCCGCGTCCCCGCCGGGTGGGGACCCGCCGGCTCGGGAAGTCTCACCCGGGTGGGTTCCGACACGGCCCCGCGGCTTGCGCGAGCTCTCCCCGAGTTCTACTCTCGCCCGCTATATGTAGTAGTTACACCGCTGTAGTTGTTCCACAGGTTGGGGTAGACTGGGCAGCAGTTGTCCACAGCTGGCCGTCTTTTACCCACCGGATGTCCACAAGTCGATCACCAGGTGCAGGGGTACCGGGCGGTCGCGGCACGGCCACGCGTGGTGGCCGGGGGACGTCGACCGGGGCGGCGAGCGCGGAGGGGAAGGTGATCGGCGGATGAGGTGCCCGTTCTGCCGGCATGCGGACTCTCGGGTCGTCGACTCCCGAGAGGTGGATGAAGGCCAGGCGATCCGCAGGCGGCGCTCGTGCGCGTCGTGCGGACGGCGGTTCACGACGTCGGAGACGATGGTGCTCGCCGTCGTCAAGCGGTCCGGCGTCACCGAACAGTTCAGCCGGGACAAGGTCGTGAGCGGCGTCCGCCGCGCCTGCCAGGGCAGGCCGGTCGACGACGACGCGCTGCAGCAGCTCGCGCAGCGCGTGGAGGAATCGATCCGCTCCGCCGGTCTGGCGGAGATCCCGAGTCACGAGGTCGGCCTGGCCATCCTGGGCCCGCTGCGTGAGCTCGACGGGGTCGCGTACCTCCGCTTCGCCAGCGTCTACCGCTCCTTCTCGTCGGTCGAGGACTTCGAGAAGGAGATCGCCGATCTTCGTGAGGCCATGGCGGGTTCTGCTGCGCCGGAGGAGAGCGATCAGCGAGCAGGCGGCGAGTAGCCGTCCCGCTGCGGGAGTGAGGGTTCGACCGATGACCGAAACCGTGGGAACCGGGGCCGGCGCGGCCGCCGGCAAGAAGAGCAAGGCAGCCGGCGGGCTGAGCGTGAAGCGCGTCTTCACCACCGAGGGGCAGCACCCCTACGACCAGGTGACCTGGGAACAGCGCGACGTCGTGATGACGAACTGGCGCGACGGCTCGGTCAACTTCGAGCAGCGCGGCGTGGAGTTCCCCGATTTCTGGTCGGTCAACGCCACGAACATCGTCACCAGCAAGTACTTCCGCGGCGCCGTCGGCAGCCCGCAGCGCGAGCGCAGCCTCAAGCAGCTCATCGACCGCGTCGTGAAGACGTACGTCAAGGCCGCCCGCGACCACGGCTACTTCTCCTCGCCGCAGGACCTCGAAATCTTCGAGCACGAGCTCACCTGGATGCTGCTGCACCAGGTCTTCAGCTTCAACTCCCCGGTCTGGTTCAACGTCGGCACGGCCTCGAAGCAGCAGGTCTCGGCGTGCTTCATCCTCGCCGTCGACGACACGATGGAGTCGATCCTCAACTGGTACCGCGAGGAGGGCCTCATCTTCAAGGGCGGCTCCGGCGCCGGCCTGAACCTCTCGCGCATCCGCTCCTCGAAGGAGCTGCTGACCTCCGGCGGCACCGCGTCCGGCCCGGTCTCGTTCATGCGTGGCGCCGACGCGTCCGCGGGCACCATCAAGTCCGGCGGCGCCACCCGGCGCGCGGCGAAGATGGTCGTGCTCGACATCGACCACCCGGACATCGAGGAGTTCGTCCAGACGAAGGCCCGCGAAGAGGAGAAGATCAAGGTCCTCCGCGACGCCGGGTTCGACATGGACCTCTCCGGCGCGGACATCTCCTCGGTGCAGTACCAGAACGCGAACAACTCGGTCCGCGTGTCCGACGAGTTCATGCAGGCGGTCGAGAACGGCACCGATTTCGGCCTGCGTGCCCGGCTCACCGGCGAGGTCATCGAGCGCACCGACGCGAAGAAGCTGTTCCGCGGCGTCGCGCAGGCCGCGTGGGAGTGCGCCGACCCCGGCATCCAGTACGACGGCACGATCAACGACTGGCACACCTGCCCGGAGTCCGGCCGGATCACCGCGTCGAACCCGTGCAGCGAGTACATGCACCTCGACAACTCGAGCTGCAACCTCGCCTCGCTGAACCTGCTCAAGTTCGTCACGCCCGAGGGCACCTTCGACGCGCCGCTGTTCGCGCGCGCCGTCGAGTTCGTCATCACCGCGATGGACGTCTCGATCTGCTTCGCGGACTTCCCGACCGAGCCGATCGCCGACACCACGCGGAAGTTCCGCCAGCTCGGCATCGGCTACGCCAACCTCGGCGCGCTGCTGATGGCGCTGGGCCACGCGTACGACTCCGAAGGCGGCCGCGCCCTCGCGGCGGCGATCACGTCGCTGATGACTGGCGTGTCCTACCGCCGTTCGGCGGAGATGGCCCAGGTCGTCGGCGCGTACGAGGGCTACGCGCGCAACGCCGAGTCGCACCAGCGCGTGATGCGCAAGCACGCGGCGGCGAACGAGCTCGTCCGCACCTACCACTCGAACGACGCCGCCGTCCGCGCGCTGGCGACGCAGGAGTGGAAGAAGGGCATCGACATCGGCACGAAGCACGGCTGGCGCAACGCGCAGGCGTCCGTGCTCGCGCCCACCGGCACCATCGGCTTCATGATGGACTGCGACACCACCGGCATCGAGCCGGACTTCTCGCTGGTGAAGTTCAAGAAGCTCGTCGGCGGCGGCTCGATGCAGATCGTCAACCAGACCGTGCCGCGCGCGCTGGAGGCGCTGGGCTACCCGACCGAGCAGGTCGAGGCGATCGTCGAGTTCGTCGCGCAGAACGGCCACGTCGTCGACGCGCCGGGGCTGCGTCCCGAGCACTACGAGGTGTTCGACTGCGCCGTCGGCGAGCGCTCGATCGCGCCGATGGGCCACGTCCGGATGATGGCGGCGGTGCAGCCGTTCCTGTCCGGCGCCATCTCCAAGACGGTCAACATGCCGGAGTCGGCGACGGTCGAAGAGGTCGAGGAGATCTACTTCCAGGGCTGGAAGCTCGGCCTCAAGGCCCTCGCGATCTACCGCGACAACTGCAAGGTCGGCCAGCCGCTGTCGACGGCCAAGAAGGACAAGGCCGTCGCGGAGCCGGAGAAGGTCGTCGAGTACCGGCCGGTGCGCAAGCGCCTGCCGAAGAAGCGCCCGAGCCAGACGGTGTCCTTCACGGTCGGCGGCGCGGAGGGCTACCTGACGGCGGGCTCCTACCCGGACGACGGCCTCGGCGAGATCTTCGTCAAGCTGGGCAAGCAGGGCTCGACCCTGGCCGGCGTGATGGACGCGTTCTCGATGTCGATCTCGGTCGGCCTCCAGCACGGCATCCCGCTGGAGTTCTACGTCTCGAAGTTCTCGAACCTGCGCTTCGAGCCGGCCGGCATGACCGACGACCCGGACATCCGCATCGCGACGAGCGTGATGGACTACCTGTTCCGCAGGCTGGCGCTGGACTACCTGCCGCAGGAGAAGCGCGCCCAGCTGGGCATCCTGTCGGCGGACGAGCGCTCGGCGGAGGTCGAGGCGAGCTACGGCACGCCGGACCTCGAAGCCCTGCGGTCCACAGTGGACTCCTCACCGGAGCCGCACGCGGAGGAACCGGAGCACCCCCACCGCGAAGCCCAGACGACGACGGAGCTGATGGAGCTCCGCCTCGGCAAGGCGGCGGACGCCCCGCTGTGCATGACGTGCGGCACGAAGATGCGCCCGGCCGGCTCGTGCTACGCCTGCGAAGGCTGCGGCGCGACTTCGGGTTGTAGCTGACAATCCGGGTGGCGGGACGCGCGTCCCGCCACCCGGCCCGCGGGCAGGTGTGTACGGACTATTCGGTCCGGTGCGCGGAGGCGAGGGTGGCGATCGCGCGCGTGATCTCGAACCGCTCGGCCGCGCCCAGCCGGTCGTAGATGGCCAGGGCCTGGTGGAAGTAGTCGTGGGTCGCGGTCGTGTCGCCGAGGTCGGCGGCGCACCAGCCGAGGCCTGCGAGCGCCCGCGCTTCTTCGAGGGGAGTGCTGATCCCTCGCGCGACCTCGAGCGCCATCTCGTGCTGGGCCTGGGCGTCTCGCGGGTTCCCGGAAGCGAGTAGCAGTGTGCCTTTGTGGTTGAGCGTCTCCGCGACCCCCAGGTGCTGACCGAGCATCCGGTAGAGGGCGAGCGCGCGGTCGTGGGATGCCGTCGCGGCCGCGAAGCTCTCCGTCGTCGCCTGAGCGGCACCGAGCTCGTTGAGGGCGATGGCCTGGCCGATGCGATCGCCCGAGTTCCTCGCGATGGCCAGCGCTTCCTGGTGGGCTTCGATCGCTTCGGCCGGCTTTCCTCTCGCCCGCAACGCCGTGCCCAGGTTGTTGAGGGTGAGGGCTTGGTGGAACCCGTCGCGGAGATCGCGGTAGACGTCCAAGGCCCGCGCGTGGAGTTCGATCGCAGCGGTGTAGTCGCCCGTCATCCGTTTCGCCACGCCGAGTTCGTTGACGGCGTCGGCTTGGCCGGTCCGGTCCTTGAGCGCGGTGTAGATGTCCAAGGCGCTGCTGTGCGCCGATATCGCCTCGGTGTATTCGCCCTTGACGAGCCGGATGATGCCCAGTTCGTTGAGTGCGCAAGCCTCGTCGGTGCGGTCTTTGAGCCTGCGGGACAACGAAAGCGCCTTCGTGTACGCGTCCGCCGCTTGGGCGTACTCGTCGGTCTGCCGCCACGCCCGCCCGAGCTGGATCAGCGTGCCCACCTGGCCGAGCTCGTGAGCCAGGCGATCGTAGATCTCGAGGGCCTGGGACAGCGCGGAAATCGCCGCCGGGTATTCGGCCCTCCGGTGCTGGGCTCGCCCGATGCGGTGCAGGGCGTCGGCGGTGTGGAGGTCGTCGCCCAGGCCACGGGCCGCTGTCGCGGCGTCGTGGTGCAGGACGACGGCCTGGTCCCAGGGCCCCACGACGTCCAGGAACGCCGCCGTCGCGGCCGCCAGGCCGATTACCTGCTCCGGCAGGGCGTGGGCGGCGGCGTGCCGCGCGCAGGCGAGCAGGTTGGCCGACTCGGTGTGCATCCACTTCCAGGCCGCGTCGCGCGTGGCCGGCGCAAGGGTGCCCGGCCGGCCATGGGTCCGCGGCTCGGCCCGGGGTGCGTCCCGCATCAGGTCCTGGGTGATGAACTGGTCCGCGGCGGTCGCCGCGCTCTTGTAGTGGTCGAGCAGCCGGCCGACCGCTCGGTCTCGGTCGCCGGAGGTCTCGTCGCCGACCAGGGTGCGCGAATACTCGCGGACCAGGTCGTGCATGCGATAGCGCTCGGGCGCGGTCTCGTTGAGCAGGTGGTCGTTGTACAGGTTGTCGAGGTGCGTCCGGGCGTCGTCAACCGGGATATCGGCGAGCGCCGCGGCGCTGGTGGCTTCGAATTCGGTTCCGGGGTGCAGGCTGATGTAGCGGAAGAAGCGCTGCCGGTCCGCCCGCAGGTTGCGGTACGAAAGGTGGAAGGCGGCGGTCACTGCCACTTCTTCGGCGTGGGTCTGGCGGATGACCCAGTCGTGCGACTCGTGCAGCTTTCCGGCCAGATCCTCGATGGTCCACATCGGGTGGTCGCGCAGCCGTCCGGCCAGCAGGGAGATGGCCAGCGGGAGGTGACCGCACGAGCGGATCACGTCGGCCAGCACGTCCGACTGCGGCCCGAGCACCTCGCGTCGCGAAAGGCTGGTGAAGAGGTCGGCTGCTTCGCGCGCGGGCAACGTGTCCAGGGAGAGCGTAATGGTCGTGTCGAGTGCCGTCAGCCGGCGCCGGCTGGTCACGAGGACCAGGCAGCCCGGCGTCGCGGGCAGCAGCGGCTCGACTTGCCGGTGGCTGTCCGCATCGTCCAGCACCAGCAGCACGCGCTTGCCTGCGACCCGGTCGCGCCACATGGCGGCTCGGGAGTCGAGGTCGGCGGGAAGGTGCTGGGCGTCGACCCCGACCATGGTGAGCAGGGAAGCCAGCGCGTCGGTGGGGTTGACCGGCGTCTGCCCCGGCGTGTGGGCGTGCAACCGCAGGAACAGCTGGGCGTCCGGGAACCAGTCGACCAGCTGGTGGGCCGCGTGGATGGCGAACGAAGTCTTGCCGATCCCCGCCATCCCGTCGATCGCCTGGATGCCGACGACCTGCTGCCCACCCTCTTCGCGGGCGGCGGCGGCCAGCCTGCTCAGCTCATCGGCCCGCCCCGTGAACGACGCCGTGTCGCGCGGGAGCGTCCACGTGCTCGCCACTTCGCTCCTGGACCGCTGAACCGGGATCTTGCCTCGCCGCTCGTCCGCGACGGGCTGGTCCGGCAGGCAGAACCAGCCGATGGTGCTGGTCTCTTTAACCTCGACCGGAAGCCGCTGATAGCTCGCGGGGTGGGCGCCCGGGCAGTGCCGGACCACATCTTCGAAGAACCAGCCGGAGACGACCATGGCCAGGACGCCGGGTGAATCGGCGAGCGCGTCGCGCAACGGCGCCGAATCGATGAGCCGGAATGTCAGGTTGATCGCTGCGCCCGCGAAACCATGGTCGTCGAAATGGATCTCGCCCGCGTGCAGGGCCACCCGCAGCCGAATCCGTGCTTCCGGGGCGTGCCGGCCGTTGTGTTCCCGCAGCGCCGCGATCAGTTGTCCGGGGAGTGTTTCCGCGAACAGGGATTTCGGCTGGTCCGGCGGGGCGAGAATCATTACGCCGTCACCGCAGTCATCGGCTTCGCACATGTCCCACGTGAGCCCGGCCCGGGTGAACGCGATTTTCAAGATCTCATACATGCCGTGCCGCACGGCGAGCCGGTGGTCGTTCGTCCGATGCGCGTTTCCGTACCCTTCGACGTCCACGACGAGGATGGTGCGGTGCACAGCCGATCTTGAACGCGTCATCGCACCTCCCTCGAGGGCCGGGCGAAACCGTGTTCCCGAAGGACCAGCATCCCCAACCCGCCCGGGTCGGTGCAACCCGACGGTCTTCCAAAACCCGCACCGATCTCCGTGAAAACCGCACACGAACCCCACTGTGTCACGGCACTATCGAACTGATGACGGACGAACACTGGCTCCACGACTTCGAAACCGAGGCCGAACGCCGCAGCCGGCGCGAAGATCCGCCCTGGGCGCAGGGTGCCCGCCTGCACCCCGACGTCGCCAAGAGCGTCCAGCGGTTCCAGGTCGGCGAGGCCGGCGACGGCGCCAACCTCATCGCGAAAGCCGGCGACGGCGACTACCTCGCCGCCGTGCGGCTGTTCGTCGCCGAAGAACAGAACCACGCGCGGATGCTCGCCGAGCTGCTGGCCGCCGCTGGGGTGCCGACTATTCCGAACCACTGGTCCGACGCCGTGTTCGTCCGGCTGAGGCGGGCGCTCGGGCTGCGGCTGGAACTCATGGTGCTGCTCATCGCCGAGGTCGTCGCGCTGCGGTACTATCGCGCCTTGCGCGACGGCACGACCGACCCCCTGGTGACCCAGGTCGCGGCCCGCATCCTCGCCGACGAGGAGCGCCACGTCCCGTTCCACTGCCACCGCCTCCGTATCGGCTTCACCCGCTTCCCCAAGCCGGTGCGCGCGGTGGTGTTCGGCGCTTGGCGGGTGCTCCTGATCGGCGTGGCGGTGACGGTGGCGGCGGACCACGGCCCGGCCCTGCACCGCCTCGGGGTCGGGAGACGGGTGTTCGTGGCGGACGTGCTCACGGCGTTCGAATCCGCGCTCGCGCGACTCCGCGGCACCGCCTGAAGCGGGCCCGGCCGCGCGGGCTCGTCGAGGTAAACCGGTGGGCACCCGCGTCCGCCGGGTCTATCGTTCGGCTCCGGCGGACATCGAGGGGGGACAGCGGGATGCGGCTTGCCGGGCAGGAACGGCGGATGCTGGTCAGCACCGCGCGGTGGGCGGGTGCGGATCACCGCGTGCTTCGCCCGGCGCGCCCGATCGCCCACGGCCTCTTGTCCGAAAGCCGGTTCGGGGCGGATCTCTCGGTCGACCCGGCCGCGTCCGTGGACTTCGCGTTCGCGTGGTGGCTGGCGGCGCGCTCGCCACACAGCATCGTCCACCTCCCGTTGCGGACGAGCGCGATCCGCTGCGAGCAAGAGCCCGACGGCAGGCGGCTCGACCTGGTGCTGCTGCACCACAGCCTGGGTTTCCCGGCGTCGCGGTGGAAAGGACTCCGCGCGCGTCTTCGCCCGCCCGCGGTGCACAAGGTGACACTGCCGTCGCGGCCGTTCCGCGCGCTCCGGCGTGCGGAGCACGAACGGCGGCACTACCAGGAGTTCCGCGACCACCTCCGCTGGGAGATCACGGCCGACACGTTGTTCGTCACCGGCAGCCGGCACGCGTTCGAACTCGAGGGCGACGAGGTGCGCGCTCTGGTCGAAGACAGTCCATCCCGGCTCGCCGAGGACCCCGGCGCCCACTGTTGCGCGGAAATCGGCCTGGGCACCCGGAGTCCATATCCGCGCCGCAACCCCATGGCGTTGCTGCACGTCGAGTGCTGCACCAGCCACTCGGCACCGACCGGTGGACACCTCAGTCCGTCTCCAGCAGGACGGCCAGTCCTCGCAACGTCGCTGTGAACCGCGCCGGCGAGACGCCCCGGGACAGCTGGTGCAGGAACAGCTCCGGCGCCAGCGGTGCCAGCAGCACGTCCGCCAGCACGTCGGGATCCGCTGCCCCCGCCGCCTCCGCCAGGACCCGCACGTGCGTGCGCCAGAACCCGTACGCGCCGGTCGTGAACCGCGAGTGGCCGACCTCCGCGCCCAGCACCAGGTGCGCGTGCCGCTCCAGCAGTTCCACCATCGCCTCGTAGAACGCCGTCAGCCGCGACGCCGGGGGAGCGCCCGGGCCCAGTGGGGGCTCGCCGCGCAGCAACGACTCCTGCAGGCGGCGCTCGTGCTCGTCCAGCAGCGCCACCGCGATCGCCGCGCGGTCCGGGTAGCGGCGGTACAGCGTGCCGCGGCCGACGCCGGCCGCCTGGGCGATGTCCTCCATCGTCACCTCGGCCGCGCCGCGGGCGGTGAACAGCCGCTCGGCCGCCGCCAGGATCTTGGCGCGGTTGCGGGCGGCGTCGGCGCGTTCGGGCATGGGCGCGAGCCTAGGGAATAAGCGGACGAGGTGTCCAGTTGAGCGGAAGTGGACAAGGCGTCCACTTGAGGAGGAACCGTGACCCACCTGCTGCACCTCGACTCCAGCGCCCGCCGCCGGTCGTTCTCCCGCGAACTCTCCGCCCGCTACGCCGCCGCCTGGAACGGCACCCGCACCTACCGCGACCTCGCCGCCGACCCGGTGCCGGTGATCGGCGAGGCCTGGACCGAGATCTGCGACGCCCTGCTCGCCGCCGGGATCACCGACCCGGCGCGCTACGCCGAAGTCGTCACGACGCCCGGGCAGAAGCAGGCCTGGGCCGTCGTCGAGCCGCTCCTGGCCGAGCTGCTCGAAGCCGACGTCGTCCTGATCGGCGCGCCGATGTACAACTTCTCGATCCCGGCCGCGCTCAAGACGTGGATCGACCAGGTGACGTTCCCGCGGATGTCGCTGAAGGGCACAGCGTTCGTGATCGCCGGCGCCCGCGGCGGGACGTACGCCGAAGGCACCCCGCGAGCCCCCTTCGACCACCACGAGCGGTACCTGCGGGACTTCATCGCCGGGCACTACGACGTCGACGACATCCGGTTCGTGCACGCCGAGCTGACCAACGCCCTCGTCGATCCGCACCTCGCCCCGCGCGACGGCGAGCGAAAAGCGTCGCGCGAAGCCGCGTTGAAGGCGCTCTGATGGGCTGGGTGACACTCGTCTTCGCCGGGCTCGTCGAGATCGCCTGGTCGCAGAGCATCAAACCGACGGAGAACTTCACCCGGCCGTGGCCGACGCTCCTGTGCTTCGTGCTCGGCGCGGCCGCCGTCTACCTGCTCTCGCGCGCGATGGACACCGTCCCGGTGGGCACGGCCTACGCCGTGTTCACCGGGATCGGCGCCGTCGGGGCGATCGTGCTCGGCGTCGTCGTGAACAAGGACCCGCTGAGCGCCGGCCGGGCGGCCGCGCTGGCCCTGATCGTCGGCGGCGTCGTGCTCGCGCGCGTCACTTCGTGAGCTGCTCCCACAGGAACTCGAAGACCAGCGCCCACTTGAAGGCCAGCTGCTCGTTGTCCGCCGCGGCGCCGTGGCCGCCTTCGATGTTCTCGTGATACCGGACGTCGTGCCCCTGCTCACGCATCCGCGCCACCATCTTGCGGGCGTGGGCGGGGTGCACGCGGTCGTCGCGCGTCGACGTCACGAACAGCGACGGCGGGTACGCGCGTCCACTGTGGACGTTCTGGTACGGGGAGTACTTCGCGATGTACTCCCATTCCGCGGCCTCGTCCGGATCGCCGTACTCGGCCATCCACGACGCGCCGGCCAGCAGCAGGTGGTAGCGGCGCATGTCCAGCAGCGGCACCTGGCTGACGATCGCGCCGAACCGCTCCGGGTAGCGCGTCAGCATGACGCCTATCAGCAGGCCGCCGTTGCTGCCGCCCTGGATCCCCAGCCGCGACGGCGTCGTGATGCCCCGCGACACGAGATCCGCGGCCACCGCGGCGAAGTCCTCGTAGACGCGGTGGCGTTCGGCCTTGATCGCCTGCGTGTGCCAGCCGGGCCCGTACTCGCCGCCGCCGCGGATGTTCGCGACGACGTACGTGCCGCCGCGCGAGAGCCAGCCGCGGCCGATCATCCCGCTGTAGGACGGCGTCAGCGAGACCTCGAAGCCCCCGTAGCCGGTCAGCAGCGTCGGGCCGCCCTCCGCACCCGACGGCCGGACGACGAAGTACGGGATCTTCGTGCCGTCCTCCGACGTCGCGAAGTACTGCGCGACGCTCATGCCCGACGCGTCGAAGAACGCCGGAGCCTGCTTCAGCACTTCGACCTCCTCGCCGACGTGGCCGTAGCTCAGCGTCGACGGCTGCAGGAAGCCGCTGGAGTTGAGCAGGTACTCGTCGCTGACGTCGGGATCGGTGTCGAAGATGTCGGCGCTGCCGAACTCCGGCCCGCCGGACAGGGGCTCCTCGGTCCAGCCGTCCGGGCCGGGCGTCAGGGTGCGCAGCTCCGTGCGGACGTCGCGCAGCGTGCCCAGCAGCAGGTGGTTGCGCGTCCAGGCCCAGTAGTCGAGCGAGGTGTGCTCGTCTGGCGTGAACAGCGTGGCGAAGGCGCGGTCGCCGGCCAGGAAGGCGTCGAAGCGGATGCCGATCAGCGAGCCGGCGGGGTGCTCGGTGCCGCCGACCGTCCACGCCGTGCGCGGCCGGACCAGCAGCCATTCGCGGTGCACGGACGCGCTCGCGTCGTCGGGCACGTCGATCTTGACCAGCGCATCAGGCGTGCGCAGGTACAGCTCCGAGCGGTAGAAGTCGATCGCGCGGCTGACGAAGTCGCGTTCGAAGCCTTCGGTCGGGTCGTGGGACGCGCCGATCGAGACGTCGTCGGGCTTGCCTTCGTAGACCGTGACGGCCTCGGCCAGCGGGGTCCCGCGCCGCCACTCCTTCGAGAGCCGGGGGTAGCCGGAGCTGGTCAGCGTGCCGGGGCCGAAGTCCGTTCCGATGTAGACGCGGTCCTCGTCGATCCAGCCGATCCGCGTCTTCGCCTCCGGGACGGTGAAGCCGTCCTCGACGAACTCGTGCGCGTCGAGGTCGAACTCGCGCACGACGGTGGCGTCCGCGCCGCCGCGGGACAGCTCGACCAGGCCGCGCCGGTAGCCCGGCCGCAGCACGGTGGCGCCCTGCCAGACCCAGTTCTCGCCCTCGGCCTCGGCCAGCGCGTCGACGTCGAGCAGCAGCTCCCAGTCGGGCTCGGCCTGCCGGTAGGACTCGAGCGTCGTCCGCCGCCACAGGCCGCGCGGGTGGCTCGCGTCCTGCCAGAAGTTGTAGAGGTACTCGCCGCGGCGGCGCACGTACGGGATCCGGTCGTCGGCGTCCAGCACTTCGCGCAGCTCGTCACGCACCTCGGCGAAGCGCGCTCCGGTGGTCAGCTCGGCCAGCGTTTCGCCGTTGCGGGCGCGCACCCAGTCCAGCGCGTCTTCGCCGGTCACGTCTTCCAGCCACAGGTACGGGTCCTCGACACTCATGCCCCCAGTCTTGCCCGAGCCCGGCCCGCCCGGCCACCGGGTGGCGTTTTCGTTTCGTGATCCCTGCCTCCCGGGTCGTCCGTATGCTGGTGCCACCGAGCAGGGGGAGAGCGTGAACGACGACGGAGAGCCCGGTCCGCCGGGACCCGCTTGGGCGCCGGAGCCGAACCCGTGGGCCCCGAACTGGGCCGCCGCACCGCCCGTCCCGATCGCCCCGCCGCACCACCGGCTCTGGGGCGCCGTCGGCGGGGTACTGATCGTCGTGCTGACCATCTCCCTGATCGCGGCCACCATTCCGCGGCGGGTCGACGGGCGCGCTTTCGCCGCCCAGGGCGCGGACACCGGCCGTGCCTACAGCGGCGGCACGGAGGTGAAGCCGGTGCCGGAGCTGGCCCGCAACCCGCTGCTGTCCGACGGCATCACGCCCGGGCCGGCGACGTGCGCGCTGCCCGACCTCGGCCGCTCCGCCGACCAGCTCGAGGCGTACTACGGCAGGCTTGCCGACTGCCTGGCGGAGTCCTGGCGCCCGGCCCTGGAGAAGGCGAACGAGCCGAGGCTGATCGTCACGGTCTCGGTGAAGCTGCCCGAACACAGCGCGTGCGGCGCCGCGCCGACCGAGAACGAAGCCGTCGCCTACTACTGCGGCGGCGACACGACGATCTACGCCCCGACCGACTGGATGCTGGCGGACGCCGGGCTCAACAAGGCCCGGCACATCGCGACGATCGCCCACGAATACGGCCACCACGTGCAGCGCGAGAGCGGCATCCTGTCGGCGGCGGCGGACAAGATGACGTCGCCGGACGAGGACAGCGCGGCCGACAAGGAGGTCGTGCGCCGGATCGAGCTGCAGGCCAACTGCTTCGGCGCGCTCTTCCTGGCGGCCGTCGCCGGCACGGGCTCGATCAGCCGGTCGCTGGCGAACGCCGCCGTCGCCGACTACGGCCGGGCCAACGACAGCGACACCCACGGCTCCCGCAAGCACCAGCTGTCCTGGGCGAAGGCGGGCTACGACGGCAAGACGACGAAGGCGTGCGACACCTGGAGCGCCCCGGTCGCCGAGGTCAGCTGACTGTCCACGCGGGATCCCGGCCCAGCAGGGCCAGGAACCGGTCGAGCTCGCTCGCGTCCGCGGGGACCTCGACGCTGCGGGCGAACGAGTTGTTCTGTTCGCGGCCTTCGTCCGGGATCCGCTCGGCCAGCTTGAGGGCGACGTGCACGGCCTCGGCGTCCGGCTCGTAGGGCAGGCCCAGCGCGCGGGCCAGGTCCCAGCCGTGCGCGACGGTGTCCACCAGGTGCATGTGGGCGGCGATCGGGCCGGGGAACGTGCCGAAGTGGTTGATCGTGAGCTGCCGCGCCAGCACGGCGTCGTCGGCGAAGGCGTCGAGGAAGTCGTCGACGGACGCCTGGTAGGCGCCGGGGGCGTCGTCGCCGAGCTCGCCGGCGTCCCAGTCCGGCGCCGAGCCCTCGCGGGCGGCGGTCGCGAAGGCGTGGTTCTCGCTGACCTGGTGGCGGAGCAGGTCGGCCAGGGTCCAGCCCGCGCACGGCGTGGGGCGGGTGAGGTCGGCGGGGGTCACGGCGGCGACGATCTTGTCGAGGACGAGCAGCGCGCGGCGGTCGAGTTCGCGGAGATCCATGCTTCGCACGCTAGGCGGGCCAGCGGACCACGAACAGTGCCAAATCTGCGGCACTTCTGGTGGGCCAATCTAGACTGGCACCGGTGGAGATCCACATCGACCTGACCGGCACGCGCGGCCACCGCGAATCGATCTACCGGCAGCTCCGCGCGGCGATCCTGGCCGGCCGGATCCGGCCCGGCGAGGCGCTGCCGCCGACCCGCGAACTCGCGCAGCGGCTGGCGGTCTCCCGGACGACGGTCAGCGCGGCCTACGACCGGCTCACCGCCGAGGGGTTCCTGACCGGCCGCGTCGGCGCCGGCACCTTCGTCACGGCGTCCGCGGCGGCCCGGCCGGAGCCCTCGCCCGTGTCCGGCGTGCGGCCGCTGCCGGAGTGGGACGCCGTCCCGCCGCCCCCGGCGCCGTTCGCCCCGGCGCCGGAGTTCGACTTCCGGCCCGGCGTCCCTGACCTGACGCGGTTCCCGTTCGACACCTGGCGCCGGCTCGTCACCCAGCGGCTGCGGGCCGGCCAAGCCGACCTGATGACCTACGGCGACCCGCAGGGACTGGCGGCGCTGCGCACCGAGATCGCGCGGCACGCCGGGGTGTCGCGCGACGTCCGGGCGAGCGCGGCGCAGGTCGTCGTCACCGCCGGCGCGCAGCAGACGACCGACCTGGTCGCGCGGGTCCTGCTCCGCGACGGCGACCTCGCCGCCGTCGAAGACCCCGGCTACCCGCCGCCGCGGCTGGTGCTCGCGGCGCGCGGGATCCGGGTCGCGCCGGTACCGGTGGACGCGGCGGGCATCGTCGTGCGCGCGATCCCGGCCGGGACGCGGCTGGTGTACGTGACGCCGTCGCACCAGTACCCGCTGGGGTTGTCGATGTCGCTGGAGCGCCGGCTCGAGCTCCTCGACTGGGCCGAGCGCAACGACGCGGTGCTCGTCGAAGACGACTACGACACCGAGTTCCGCTACACCGGGCGGCCGCTGGAACCGTTGCACAGCCTGGATTCCCGCGGTCGTGTCGTCTACGTCGGCTCGTTCTCGAAGGTGCTTTCGCCCGCGCTGCGGCTGGGCTTCCTCATCGCGCCGCCGTCGCTCGTGCCGGCTCTGGTCAAGGCCCGGTACCTGACCGACTGGCACGCGCCGAACGTCGAACAGGCGGCGCTGGCGGCGTTCATGGCCGAGGGCGGCTTCGCCCGGCACGTCCGGCGGATGCGGAAGATCTACCGCGAGCGGCACGAGCTGCTGACCCGGTCGCTGGCTTCGTTCGCGGACTTCCTGACGCCGCTGCCGTCTTCGGCGGGCTTGCACCTGAGCGCGGTGGCCACGTCGGATTGCGGCCCGCTGGTCCGCGCGGCCCGCCGGCGCGGCGTGCGGCTGTACTCGTTGGGGGACTTCGGGGTGGGGGAGCGGCGGCACGGCCTGGTGTTCGGTTACGGTGCGGTCGCGGCCGAGCGGATCGAGCCGGGACTGGCCCGGCTGCGGGCACTGGTGGACGAGGGAGCGGCATGACCGACGACGTGATGGTGGCGATCGACGCCGGTCTGCGGCAGCACATCGGCGGCGACCGCGCCGGCGCGCACGCGACGTTCACGCAGCTGTGGGCGTCGATCGGCCCGGACGGCGACCCGTTGCACCGCGTCGCGCTGGCGCACCACATGGCCGACGTCTGCGACGACCCGGCCGAGGAGCTCGAGTGGGACCTGCGCGCCCTGGCGGCGGCGGACTCCCTGACGGATTCGCGGGCCCAGGAGTACCACGCGTCCCTGGCGGTGCGCGGTTTCTACCCGTCGCTGCACCTCAACCTGGGCGAGGACTACCGCAAACTGGGCGACCTGGCGGCGGCCCGCGAGCAGCTGGCCCTGGCCCGAGCCCGCCTCGACGCCCTCTGCGACGACGACTACGCGGCGGGAATCAGGTCGGCACTGGACGGCCTGGCCGAACGCCTCGGCTGAATCGGTTCGAATACCACGAAGACGCCCCGTTTGCCGGACTTTCGCGCGGTGCCGGGGGGACCTACCCTGTGGTGATCCAGCTCACCGACGGGAAGGATCGCCATGCGGATTGCGGATCTGCTGCGCACGAAGGGGACGGCGGTCGCGACGGTCACCCCGGACACCACGGTGACCACACTGCTGACCGGCCTGTCCGAACACAACGTCGGCGCGATGGTGGTCGTCGCCCCCGACGGCTCGATCGCGGGAATCGTCTCGGAACGCGACGTGGTCCGCCGCCTGAACGAGCGAGGCCCGGCCCTCCTGGACGGCCCGGTCTCGGAGATCATGACGAAGCTGGTGGCGAGCTGCGGCCCGGAGGATTCGGTGGACCAGCTGTCGGTCCTGATGACGGAGCGCCGCATCAGGCACGTGCCCGTGCTGGTCGACGGCCGGCTGGCGGGGATCGTGTCGATCGGCGATGTGGTGAAGAACCGGATGGAGCAGCTGGAGCAGAGCCAGGAACAGCTGCAGGCGTACATCGCGCAGGGCTAGCTTCGCGGTCCGGCTCGGCCGTGGCCGGGCGAGCCGGACCGCCTGTCTCACTTCGTGCACATGCGGCCGCAGAACGAATCGAGCGGCTTGTCCTCCACCGCACCACATCGAGGATTCGACGCGGCTCCGGTTCCGGCGGCTGAGCGTTTCAAAGGGCGCTGGCGAAATTCACTCCCGCCACCCCGACAACTCCACCCCCTTCGCCACATCCACCCGGTAAGAAAGCCGCACCTCGCCCGTCTCCCCGGCCCCCAGTTCCAGCTTCCAAGTGAACTCACCCAGTGCCGAAGTCTCCACCGGCTCCGGCGAAGTCTTCACGTCCTTCACCGTAACCGCGTCATCCCGGGAAACCGGCGCCTGATCCAGCACCGTCACCGAAGCCGGCCGGGGCCCGTAATTCCCCACCGAAATCCGGTACTCCGCCTCCCGCCGCTTCTGCCCCGACAACGCCGCCTTGGAAGCGGAACGACGCACCAATTCCCGCTCCACCCGGATCCGGTCGTCGACCCCCAAAGCCAGCTCCAGCTCCTCCCCGGGAGCCCAGGCCTCCAAGGACGTGGTCCCCACGAACTCCGCCTCGTGGAACACCGAAGCCCGCCCCGGCAACAGAGCCAGCGAAGAGGAATTGACCACGACCGCCCGCAGATAAGCCTCCTCAGCCAACACGGGCGCCGTCACGTGACCCAAAACCGCCGTGAGCGAAAGCTGGGCCAACGTCGTCCGGTGCCCCTGCGCCCCCGAAGGCACCGCCACCGGACGCGAAGGCCGGTAAGTCACCGCCGTCGTCCCCTGCTCCACGGACGCCAGCTTCGGCGCCATCAGAGTCGCGGCCGAAGCGGCGAAACCCCGCGCCCGCGCGCCCTCCGGAATCCCGCCCCCGGAACCCCCGTAAGCCGCCGCCGGGGCCGGGGGGACAGGGTGGACGCGGTCCAGGAACCACGGCGAAAGCTCCGGCACCACCACCGAAACCGCCGGCCGGGCCGTCGACAACGCCAGCTCGCACTCCGGCCAGTCCTCGCCCGTGTGCTGGCTGACCAGCCCGTACGACACCACCGTGACGTCGGTGCCGCGCACCCGGATGTCGTACCCCGGCGCCCAGCTCGCCCCGGGGACCACATAGGACAGTTCCAGCTCGGCCGAGCCCGACGGGTCCGAGATCTCCAGCTCTACCACCACCGATGTACTGTCCTCTTCGGACTGCGCGCTGTGCTCCGCGATCCGCCGGTCGAGCGCCGCGAGGTCCTCGCGCAGCCGGACGATCCGATCCGAAAGCACCCTCCGCGCCTTCAACGCCGTGGCCAGCCGCGAGCTCAGCGCGTCCGTCACCTCACCCACCCGCGCGGGCTCCGCCGTCCCCGCCGCCAGCGCCTTCGCGAAACTGCCGCCACTCCGCTTCGCCAGCGAAGTCAGCAGATCCACCTTCATCGCTTCGGCCGCTTCGTCGTCCACGACGCCGTCGAGCGTGGCCTGGTCCGCCCGCCGCTGCTCGACGAGGGCGCGCAGGGCGGCGTCGGCCGGGGAGGCGTGGCGCTCGGTGCGGACGTCGACGCCGGTGATCAGCGCCGGGCCCGTGCCGGTGACGCGCACCGACGCCGGGTCGAGGGCCAGGGGCAGGCCCGCGAACGTCAGGCGGGGCCCGCCGTCCAGTGGCGCTTTACCCCGGCGGGTGATCCGGGCCTGCTGCGGGTAGACGGTCACGGCGGCGATCGGCGCTTCCACGGTCGGCATGCCTCCGACGTTAGTCTCTTGACACCCCCGCGGCCGGGACGGAAGTCTCGGAAGCCGTCCGCTTCGCCCGGCTTGGGGGTTTGTGTGAAAGCCGCTGTCGTGCTCGCCGCCGTCCTCGCCCTGCCGCTGACCGCGGTCACCGCCGAAGCCGCGCCGCCGGGCCCGGTCTTCACCGGTGGCCAGGCGCAACCGGTGTTCGACCCGGCCGACGTCGTCCGCGAAGACGTCTGGGTCACCGCGCCGGTCGACAGCGACCACGACGGCGCCGACGACCTCGTGCACGCCCAGGTCGTCCGCCCGCGCGCGACCCAGCAGGGCCTGAAGGTCCCCGTCGTCTACCAGGCCAGCCCGTACTACGCCGGCGGCAACGACGTGGCCAACCACAACGTCGACGTCGAGCTCTCCGCGCCCGGGTACGCCCGCGGCCCGGAAGGTCCGCGCGTCGCCGCGCACGGCGTCGGCCCCGCCACCCCGATCACCTGGCGCTACCAGGACTACTTCACCGCGCGCGGCTTCGCCGTCGTCTACGGCGAATCGCTCGGCAGCGGCCTCTCGACCGGCTGCCCGACCACCGGCGACGTCAACGAGACGATCGGCGCGCGCTCGGTCGTCGACTGGCTCAACGGCCGCACGCCGGCGAAGGACGCGAACGGCGCCGCGGCGAAGGCCGAGTGGAGCACCGGCAAGACCGGCATGATGGGCGTCTCCTACAACGGGACGCTGCCCAACGCCGTCGCGAGCACCGGCGTCGAAGGCCTCGAAACGATCGTCCCGATCGCCGCGATCTCCAGCTGGTACCAGTACTACCGCAACGACGGCGCCGTCGTGGCCGCCGGCGGGTACCAGGGCGAGGACGCCGACGTGCTCGCCGAGTACGTCTACACCCGCGCCGACCGCCAGGTGTGCCGCCCGGTGATCGACGGCCTGACCCGCGACCAGGACCGCGTGACCGGCGACTACACGCCGTTCTGGGACGTCCGCAACTACCGCAACGACGTCGCCAAGGTGCACGCGTCGGTGCTGGCGGTGCACGGCCTCAACGACTGGAACGTCAAGACCGACCAGGTCGCCGAGTGGTACGACGCGCTCAAGGCCCACGGCGTCGAGCACAAGATCTGGCTGCACCAGTCGGGGCACGCCGACCCGTACTCGCTGCGCCGCGACGTCTGGCTCGCGACGCTGAACAAGTGGATGTCGCACTACCTCTACGGCGTCGACAACGGCATCCAGAACGAGCCGAAGGCGACGATCCAGCGCGAGGACCTGTCGTGGGTCGACGAAGCCGACTGGCCCGCGCCCACGACGGCCGACGTGCGCGTCTACCCGTGGCCCGGCGGCAAGGCGAAGGGCACGATCGACACCCGCAACCCGGTGCCGGGCAAGGCGGCCGTCGAGACCCTCGCCGACGACTCGTCGAAGACGATCGAGCAGCTCGCCGGCCTCGCGTCGTCGGGCAACCGGCTGCTGTACGCGACTTCGGCGGCGAAGCAGTCCGTACGCCTCTCGGGCACCGCGCGCGCCGACCTGGCGCTGGCCTTCGACCGGCCCGCGGCGAACGTGTCCGCGATCCTGCTCGACCGCGCCCCCGACGGCTCGTCGCACATCATCAGCCGCGGCTGGACCGACCCGCAGAACCGCATGTCCCCGGCCCGCACCGAGCCGATCACGCCCGGGCAGACCTACCGGATCGGCGTCGAGCTGATGCCGAAGGACTACGTCCTCGCCGCCGGTCACCGGCTCGAGTTCCTGCTCGCCTCCAGCGACCACGACTACACGCTGCGGCCGAAGCCGGGCGCGGGGCTGGCGCTCGACCTGACGAGGACGTCGGTGACGCTCCCGGTGACGGGCGGCAAGCCCGCGCTGCGAGCCGCGTTCGGCTGATGCTGCCGGAGCGGCTCCGCGCCGACGTCCGCACGCTGTGGGAGTACCACGACCTGCGGCACGAGCCGCGGCGCTCGGACGTCGGTGTCGGCCTCGGCAGCCGGGACCCCGGCGTCGCCGTCCACACGGCCGAGCTGTTCCACGCCGGACGGTTCCCGCTGGTCGTGTTCACCGGGGCGAACGCGCCGACGACGGTCGAGCGCTTCCCACGCGGCGAAGCGGTCCACTACCGCGACATCGCGCTCGGCCTCGGCGTGCCGGACGACGTGATCCTGGTGGAGCCGGCGGCCCGCAACACCGGCGACAACATCGTGTTCACCCGCCGGCTGCTGGCCGGGCGGGAGATCCGGTCCGTGACGCTGGTGACGCGGCCGTACCAGCAGCGCCGGGCCTACGCCACGGCGAAGCGGCTCTGGCCCGGCGTCGACGTCGTGTGCGCGTCGAAGGCGGCCTCGTTCGAGGACCACGTCACCGGGGAAGAGGACGTCGAGCGCGTGATCGGCATGCTCGTCGGCGAGACCCAGCGGATCACCGAATACGCCAAGCGCGGCTTCGCGATCCCGCAGCAGGTCCCGGCCGGCGTCGAGCGGGCGTCCGGCCGGCTGGCCGAAGCGGGGTTCACCCAGCGTTTGCTGCCCCGCGCCGATGATCACTCAATGTAACGATCACCGCAGGTCAGGCGACTCAAGGGCACCCAGCGAGAGGAGCCGCCATGACCTCGACCGCCGAACCCGCACTGGAGAGCCTGCGCGCCCACCTGTCCGGCACGGTGCTCACCGCCGGTGACCCCGGCTACGACGCCGCCCGGTCGGTCTGGAACGGGGAGATCGATCGACGGCCCGCGGTCGTGGTGCGGCCCGCCGGGGCCGCGGACGTGGCGGCGGCGCTCGCCTACGCGCGCGAGGCGGCACTCGACGTCTCGGTGCGCGGCGGCGGGCACAACTTCGGCGGCGCCGCCGTCGTGGCCGGTGGTCTCTGCCTCGACCTGAGCTCCCTCGACGCGATCAGCGTCGACCCGGCCGCCCGGACCGCGCGCTGCGGCGGCGGGGTGACGTGGGCGCGGCTCGACGCCGCCACGCAGGAGCACGCCCTCGCGGTGCCGGGCGGCACGGTCAGCCACACCGGCGTCGGCGGGCTCACCCTCGGCGGCGGCTTCGGCTGGCTCACCGGCAAGCACGGTCTTTCCTGCGACAACCTGCTCTCGGCCGAGGTCGTCACCGCCGACGGCGAGGTGCTGCGCGCGTCCGCCGACGAGCACCCCGACCTGTTCTGGGCGCTGCGCGGGGGCGGGGGCAACTTCGGCGTCGTCACAGAGTTCGAGTTCCGGCTGCACCCGGTCGGCCCGCTCGTGCACCTGGGGCTGTTCTTCTGGGGCCTCGAAGACGGCGCGGCCGCGCTGCGCCAGGCCCGCGAGGTGCTCGGCACGCTGCCCGCCGAAATGGGTGTGCTGGTCGCCGGGCTCAACGCGCCGCCCGCGCCGTTCGTCCCCGCGGAACACCACTTCCGGCCCGGCTACGCCCTGCTGATCGCCGGGTTCGCGGGGGAGGAGCAGCACGCCGGGGCGGTCCGGACGGCGCGGTCGGGGCCGGCGCCGCTGTTCGAGTTCGTCTCGCCGATCCCGTACGTCGAGCTGCAGCGGATGCTCGACGACGCCGCGCCGTGGGGGATCCTCGGCTACGAGAAGGCCGTCTACGCCGACGGGTTCAGCGACGAGGTCATCGAGGTGATCGCGGACTTCCTGCCGCGCAAGGCGTCCCCGATGTCGATCATGCCGATCTTCGCGCTGCGCGGCGCGTTCACCGAGGTCGACGACGCCGCGACGGCGTTCGGCGGACCGCGGCGGCCGGGCCTCGTCGTGAACCTGGCGGCGCTCGCCGCCGAACCGGCGCCGTTCGCCGTGGACCGGGCCTGGGTGCGGGAGTTCTGGACGGCGCTGGCACCGTTCGCGGCCAACCCCGGCGGCTACGTCAACTTCATGGCCGAGTACGAAGAGGACCGCGTCCGGACGTCGTACGGCCCGGAGAAGTACGCGCGGCTCGCGCGGATCAAGGCGCGGTACGACCCGCGCAACGTGTTCCACCACAACGCGAACATCCCACCCGCGAAGTGAGTCAGCCGGCGATGCCGGCTCGGTAGGCGAAGGCGACGGCCTGCGCGCGATCGCGCAGGCCCGCCTTGGCGAACAAGTGGTTCACGTGGGTCTTCACGGTCGCCTCGCTCACCACCAGGGTGCGCGCGATCTCGGTGTTCGACAGCCCCGCCGCGATCAGCCGCAGCACCTCGATTTCGCGCGCGGTCAGGCCTTCGACCTCCTTGACGCGCCGGGGCGCGCCGCGGGTGGCGGCGTCGACGAGCCGCCGCTGCAGCTCGCCGTCCACTGTGGACTGCCCGGCGGCGGCCGAGCGCAGCGCCCTGGCGATGGACTCGGCGTCGGCGTCCTTGGTGAGGAACCCGCGGGCGCCGGCGCGCAGCGCGGCCAGCAGCGAATCGTCGTCGGCGTACGTGGTCAGCACGACGACCTCGGTGCCGGGGTGCTCGGCGCGGATCCGCTCGGTGGTTTCGACGCCGTCGCAGCGCGGCATCCGCAGGTCCACCAGCACGACGTCGGGATGGTGCTCGGCGACCAGGTCGAGCGCGGCGAGCCCGTCGGCGGCGGCGCCGACGACTTCGACGCCGGGCAGCAGCCCGAGCAGCGTGACCAGGCCTTCCCGGACCACGGCCTGGTCGTCGGCCAGCACGACGCGCAGGGTCACGCCGGCACCGTCAGGTGAATCCGCCATCCGTCCTCCCCCGGCCCGCTCTCGACGTGCCCGTCGAGCAGCGCGACCCGTTCGCCCATCCCGCGCAAACCGTAGCCTGCCGCGGGCGCGTCCGGCGGGCGCCTGCCCTGCCGGTCGGCCACGGTCAGCCGCACCGAACCGTCGGCGTAGTCCAGCTCGACGTCGACGTCGGCGTGCGCCGCGTGCTTGCGGGTGTTGGCCAGCGCCTCCTGCACGGCGCGAACCAGCGCGGTGCCGACCGCCGGGTCCAGTTCGCGCGGCTCACCGGCGACTTCGAGGTCCGCGCGCGCCCCGCTGTCCAGCCGGTACGCGGTCAGGAGGTCCGCGATCGCGCGTTCCACCGGCACGGCGTCCTCGCGCAGCGCGGCCACGGCCTGGCGCGCTTCGGCGAGCCCGTCCGACGCCAGCTGCTGGGCCCGTTCGAGCTGCGCTACGGCGTCCGGGCTCGCCCCGTCGCGCACCAGCATCAGCCGGGCGCCCTGCAGGTTCAGCGAGAGCCCGGCCAGCGAGTGCGCGAGGACGTCGTGCAGCTCGCGGGCGATGCGGGCGCGTTCGGCCAGCGCGGCCGCGCGGGCGTGCTCTTCGTTGGCGGTCTGCGCGCGGGCGAGGGCCAGCTCGGTCTGCTCGATGCGGGCGAGGCGGGCGCGCCGGTTCAGCCCCATCAGCACGACCACGGCGAGGACCGCGTACGTCGACAAGGCGCTTTCCCACGGGTCCTGGCGGACCACCCAGACCGCGGTGATCAGCGCGACGTTCAGCCCGATCGCCAGCAGGATCGGCACCGGGGACTGCCGCAGGACGACGAAGAACGTCGTGCTGAACAGCGCGACCGAGGACAGGCTGCCCGGCAGGACCACCCACACCGCACCCGCGGACGCGATCACGGCGAGCGCCAGTGCCGCGGCCGGCGTCCGCGCGCCGAGGTCGTGGATCCACGGCAGCGGGATCGAGAGGGCGAGGGTGATCCCGATGAACACCCAGGCGAGCGCGTTCGCGCGGGGGATCGCGGTGATCATCGGCACCGCGACGAGCGCCCAGCGCAGCCAGCGCTGTGCCGGGGGGAACGTGATTCGTCGGGGCATCATGCCGGGTGTCCTCCGCGGGTGCTTGTACGGAAAATGTACCGACGCGAGCTTCCCTTCGTGGGGTCAAGAAGTCCCGTTTGTCAGGAGGTTCTCCCATGTCCAGGTTGCGACGGCTCGCCCTCCTCGCCGCCGCCGCGGCGCTGCCCGCGCTCGGCGTCACCCTCGCCGGTCAGGCCACCGCCTCGGCCGCGCCGAACTTCCAGGTGCCGTTCAAGTGCGGGGTCACCGTGACCGCCGCGACGTTCAGCGGCCACAGCCCGGCGTACTCCGTCGACTTCCAGAAGTCGGGCATCACCGGCATGCCGGTGCTCGCGTCGGCGGGCGGCACGGTGACGCGGGTGGCGGACGAGGGCAGCACCAGCTACGGGAAGTGGATCGAGCTGGACCACGGCGGCGGCTGGAAGACCCGCTACGCGCACCTGTCGGCCCAGGAGGTCTCGGTCGGCCAGTCGGTCACCGGCGGCAAGGAGATCGGCAAGGCGGGCGCGACCGGCGGGGTCACCGGGCCGCACCTGCACTTCGAAGAGCGCCTCGACGGCGTCGTGCAGAAGGCGAAGCTGAACGGCGTCGCGGTGCCGTACTACGGGCACACCGACTTCACCAGCAAGAACGGCTGCGGCGGCAACCCGTACTCCGCCGAAGAGGTCTGCGGCTCGGGCTTCTCGGTCATCGACCAGCAGGGCCTGGCGAACTCCTCGGGCACGGCGTACCTGCTGTACAACAGCTCGACCCAGGCGAACTGCGTGACAACGCTGAAGGCGACGTCGCTCGGCACGGCCAGCCCGGTCGCGGCGTTCCTCGAGGTCCAGGGCGCGGCCCGGGTGACCGACTCCGGCAGCTTCACCTACTACGCCGGTCCGGTGAAGAAGACGGCCGGCTCCACCTGCGTGAAGTGGGGCGGTTCGGTAGGGAGCAACACTTACGAAAGCGGCTTCGAGCACTGCGGGTGACCCGGGCCGGTCGGTGGGCCGGGCAGCAAAGCCCGCCCCATCGACCGGAACGGTTCGCGTGGTGGGGCTGGGTGGCATGGTCGGCCTCACCGACGGGAGCGGTCGGCGTGGTGGGGTCGGGCGGCATAGCCCGCTCCACCGACGGAGTGGTCGGCGCGGTTGGGCCGGGCGGCATGGTCCGCTTCACCGACGCGAGTGGTCGGAGCGGTGGGGTCGGGCGGCAGGGCCCGGTCCACCGACGGGAGTGGTCGGAGCGGTGGGGGCGGGCAGCATGGCCCGCCCCATCGACGGGAGCGGTCGGCGCGGCGGGGGCCGGGCGCCATGGCCCGCCCCATCGACGGGAGCGGTCCGCGCGGCGGGGGCCGGGCAGCATAGCCCGCCCCACCGACAAGAACGGTCCGCGCGACCGCCCCGGGCCCGGATCCGTCCACATCGGTCCCGCCCATCCACAGATTTGCCGCCACCGCCCCGACCGGCTCCGTCCTGCCCCATGGTGGAGGCATGACCACTGCCACCCCGGCCGGCCGGTTGCCGGTCGACCTCCGAGACCCCGCGCTGCTGCTGGCCGCGCTCCCGTACCTGGTCGGCTTCCGGCCCGAGAAGTCCGTCGTCCTGCTCGGCCACCGCGCTCCCGACGGCAACCGCGTCGGCCTGGTCCTGCGTGCCGACGTCCCCGGCAGGCAAGACCGCGCCCGCCAAGCACAGGCCCTCGCCCCACGGCTGGCGGCGGGCCACCACACGGGCGTGACCATCGCGATCGTCGGCGGCCGGCGAAGACCCGGCAGCCCGCCGCCGCACGCGGGCTTCGCCAAGCACCTGGCGGACGCGCTGGGCCAGTACGGCCTCCCAGTCCTGCACGCGATGTGGACCCCGCACATCACCCCAGGCGCGCGGTGGGCCTGCTACCAGGCCGACGACTGCGGCGGCGAGCTCCCGGACCCCCGCGCGACGGTGGTGGCGGCCGCCGCCACCGAGAGCGGCCAGGTGGCGTTCGACAGCCGAGCCGAGATGGAGGCGCTCCTCGACCCGCGCTGCCCGGAGGCCCTCGAGCGCCGGGCCGACCTCCTGGCCGGACTCCCCACCCCGAGCGGTTCCGACGCGGCGGCGGAGTTCCGGGCCGCGTTCGACCGCCAGCGCCGAGACGACGGCCCGCCGAGCGACGAGCAAGCCATCCGGCTGGCCGGCGCCCTGACACTCCCGCAGGTCCGCGACGCGTGTTTCAGCATGGCCGTCCCACCCGGCAGCCCGAGCGCCCGCGAAGCGGAGCGCCTGTGGCTCACCCTGGTCCGCGAGCTCCCGGCCCCCCAACGAGCGGCACCGGCCGCCCTCCTGGGCTACACGGCATACCTGCGCGGCGACGGCGCCTTCGCCGGCATGGCACTCGAGAACGCACTGGCGGCAGACCCGGGCCACGGCCTGGCGACCCTGCTGCTGAACGTGCTGAGCCGCGGCATGCCCCCGGAGGAGCTACTGGCCCTGGCAATGCACGCCGACCCGGCAGGCACGCGCGGCTACAACCTGATCACCCCGGACCCCGAGCCGAGCCGGCCCGGCTGACGCACCGTCCCCGGTGGACTGTCGCAAAGGGACGTTCGCCAGGCGCCTCAGCTCCGGGCGCGCGTCGCCCCCGATCCGGTCCGCGCGGGGCTCGCGCCGGGTTCTTCTCAGGCCAGGTCGTGCGCCTTCCCGCCGGCGCTCTTCCCCAGCCTGGTCACCGACCGGCACGAGCCGGGTGAGCGTGTCCCGGTGCGACCGGGGATGCCACCCCGACATCCCGAGCTCGGTGTAGCGGGCAGCAACCGGCTGCCTCAGCCCTCGGCCCGCCGACCCTGGGTGAACTCCCAAGCGTCGCGCACGATCCCGGTCAGCTCGACCCGCTCCGGCTTCCACCCGAGTTCCTCGCGGGCCCGGTCGCTGGCGGCCACGAGCACCGACGGGTCGCCCGCGCGGCGCGGGGCCACCACGGCCGGCACCGCGTGGCCGGTGACCTCGCGGCAGGCCTCGATCACCTCGAGGACGGAGAACCCGGTGCCGTTGCCCAGGTTGTAGATGCGGTGCTCGCCGGCGGTCGCGTGCTTCAGCGCCAGCAGGTGCGCGTCCGCGAGGTCCACGACGTGGATGTAGTCGCGCACCGCAGTGTGGTCCGGCGTCGGGTAGTCGTCGCCGAAGATCGAAATGTGGGCACGGTCGCCGGTGGCGACCTGCAGGACGAGAGGGATGAGATGGGTTTCCGTGGCGTGGCGCTCGCCGAAGGCGCCGTACGCGCCGGCGACGTTGAAGTACCGCAGGCTCACCGCGGCCAGGCCGTGCGCGGTGGCGAAGCTGGTGATCGCGGCGTCGATGGCGAGCTTCGTAGCGCCGTAGGTGTTGGTCGGCCGGGTCGGCGCCGACTCCGGGATCGGCGACTGCTCCGGCTCGCCGTAGGTTGCCGCGGTCGAGGAGAACACCAGCCGGGGCGTGCCGTGCTCCTGCATGGCCTCGAGCAGCCGCAACGACGTGACGACGTTGCCTTCCCAGTACTTCGCCGGCTCCGTCATCGACTCGCCGACCAGCGACTTGGCCGCGAAGTGCAGCACGCCGTCGAAGCCCTCGCGCAGCAGGCTGCCCGCCACCTCGGCGGCGTCGCCTTCGATGAACCGCGCGTCCGGGTGGACCGCGTCGGCGTGCCCGGTGGACAGGTCGTCGACCACGGTGACCTGGTGCCCGGCTTCGACCAGCCGCGCGGCGCAGACACTGCCGACGTACCCGGCTCCGCCCGTCACGACCAGCTTCAGGGCGTTGCTCTGCTCCGACACGTCCAGGCCTTCCTGCCGAGGGTGATGACGCTCTTCAGTCTTCCCCCTCGACGACGCGCGGGTCCGGGCGGGGGTTGCCCCGGACGGACCCGCGCGGCCTCAGACCTCGTCGCGGCCGGCGCCGCGGGAGGGCACCGCGGTGAACATCCGCGGGCGCCGGTAGCCGGCCTTCTCGTACGCCGCTTCGACGGCGGTTTTCACCCGGTCGAGGTCGGCGTCGCGGACCAGCGCGATCGCCGAACCGCCGAAGCCGCCGCCGGTCATCCGCGAGCCGAGGGCGCCGGCTTCCCGCGCCGAGTCGACCGCGAGGTCCAGCTCGGCCGTGGAGATCCGGTAGTCGTCGCGCATGCTGACGTGCGAGGCGTCCAGGTACGGCCCGATTTCGGCCAGCCGCCCGGCGCGCAGCAGCTCGACGGTCTCGAGCACCCGCTGGTTTTCGGTGACGACGTGCCGCACCAGCGGCACGAGCTCGTCCGGCAGCCGGCCGAGTGCGTCGGCGAGCCCGTCGTCGGTCACGTCCCGCAGCGCTTTCACGCCGAGCAGTTCGGCCGCCCGTTCGGTGCCGCGGCGGCGTTCGCCGTAGCCGCCTTCGGCGTGCGAGTGCTTGGTGCGGGTGTCGATGATCAGCACCTGCAGCCCGGCGTCGGCCAGGCCGAACGGCACCTGCTCCTGCTCGCCCGACCGCACGTCCAGGAACAGCACGTGCGACTCGGTGCAGCAGAGCGACGCCGTCTGGTCGAGCAGGCCGGTGGGCGCGCCGACGAAGTCGTTTTCCGAGCGCTGCACCCACCGCGCCACCTGAGGGCGCGTCGGGACGTTGTCACCGGGGGCGCCGAGTTCCAGGCCGGCCAAGCCCAGCAACGCCAGCGACACCGCGCACTCGAGCGCGTGGGAGGAGGACAGCCCGGCCCCGGACGGCACGTCCCCGGCGATCACCAGGTCGGCGCCGGCGGTGAAGCCCTGGTCGCGCAGCACCCAGGCGACCCCCGCCGGGTACGCGGCCCACCCGTCGACGGTGCCCGGCGCCAGGTCGGCGATCTTGAGCTCGCCGGAGCGCTGGATCTGGCCGTCGTCGCCGAGGGTGGCCACGGACAGGACGCCGTCCTCGCGGGGCGACGCGGCCGCGGCCAGGCGGTGCGGCAGGGCGAACGGCAGCACGAAGCCGTCGTTGTAGTCGGTGTGCTCGCCGATCAGGTTGACCCGTCCGGGCGCCGACCAGACGCCTGCGGGCGCGCTGCCGTGGACCGTGCGGAACGCCGCCACGGCCTCCGAAGCGGGGCTCACCTGGCTTGCGCCAGGACGGCGTGCAGCGCGGAAGTGGAGACCTGGGCGGTGGTGTCCCCGCCGGTGACCTCGATCGTGCCGCCGTTGGCCTTGCCGATGGTGACCGTGCCGCCCGGCACGATGCCGACGGACTTGAGCTCGGTCATCAGCGACTCGTCCAGCTGGACGTGCTCGGCGATGCGCCGGATCTCGACGCGGCCGCCACCGGTGCGGGCGAACTCGTCGAGCCGGACCAGGTCGGCCTCCGCGGGCGGGGCGGGGTCGCCGTCGCCCAGCTTGTCCAGGCCCGGGATCGGGTTGCCGTACGGGGAGGTGGTCGGGTGGTCGAGCAGCTTGACCAGCTTGCGCTCGACGGCTTCGCTCATCACGTGCTCCCACCGGCACGCCTCGTTGTGCACGTGCTCCCACTCGAGCCCGATCACGTCGACGAGGAGGCGCTCGGCCAGGCGGTGCTTGCGCATGACGGCGATGGCCAGTTCGCGGCCGTGGTCGGTCAGCTGAAGGTGCCGGTCGTCGGCGACGACGACCAGCCCGTCGCGCTCCATCCGGGCGACGGTCTGGCTCACGGTCGGGCCGCTCTGCTGCAGGCGCTCGGCGATCCGGGCACGCAGCGGGACGACACCCTCTTCTTCAAGCTCGTAGATGGTACGCAAGTACATCTCGGTGGTGTCGATGAGATCGTTCACGCTGTCCCCTTCGTCCGCGTTGCTCATCGTAGTCGTTGGCACCGACAGCGGCGGCGGCCCTGCTGGATACTGTGCCGCCGGTTACCGATCCGGCCCGTGGCCGCCTGCGTTCGGCCGGATCGGTGACGACTCGCCGGTGGGGGATGTGCCCGCACCCCGGCGCGGCCGGGCGCCGGGCCGCTGCAAGATGGGGGCATGCGTCCGCTGATCAGCACCACCGACCTCGCCGCCGCACTGGCGAGCCCGGCCGCCGAGCGGCCCGTCGTCCTCGACGTCCGCTGGCGGCTCGCCGGCCCGCCCGGCGCCCAGTCGTACCAGGAGGGTCACCTGCCCGGCGCGGTCTTCGTGGATCTCGACCGAGTCCTCGCGGCCGAGCCGGGCGACGGCGGCCGCCACCCCCTGCCGGACCCCGCCGACCTGCAGCGCGACCTGCGCGCGGCGGGCGTCCGCACGGGTCACCCGGTGGTGGCCTACGACGACGCCGACGGTTCGGTGGCGGCCCGCGCGTGGTGGCTGCTGCGCTGGGCCGGCCACGAAGAGGTGGCGGTCCTCGACGGCGGTTACGCGGCGTGGTCGTCGGAGGGACACCCGGTCAGCACCGAGCAGCCGTCCCCGGAGCCCGGCGACCTCGAAGTCCGCCCGGGCGCGATGCCGGTCCTCGACGCGGACGAGGCAGCGGCCCTGGCCCGCGACGGACTGCTGCTCGACGCCCGCGCCACCCCGCGCTACGCGGGCGAGACCGAGCCGGTGGACCCGCGAGCGGGCCACATCCCGGGCGCGGTGAACGCCCCGTTCTCCGGCCACATCGCGGAGAACGGCCGCTGGCACGCCCCCGCCCGGCTGGCGGCCCGGTTCGCGGACCTGGGCCTGCGCCCGGGCGAGCCGGTGGGCGCGTACTGCGGCTCCGGGGTGACGGCGAGTTCGGTGGTGCTGGCCCTGGAACTGGCGGGCCACCCGGGCGCGGGCCTGTACGCGGGCTCGTGGTCCCACTGGTCCCGCGACCCGGACCGCCCCGCGGCGACCGGCCCCCTGCCGGGCTGACCGGCTCGGCTCGGCTCGGCCTGGCTCGGCTCGGCCTGGCCCGGCTCGGCCTGGCCCGGCCCGACCCGGACCGTCCCGCGGCCACCGGCCCCCTGCCGGGCTGACCGGCTCGGCCCGGCCCGGCCCGGACCGTCCCGCGACCCGGACCGTCCCGCGACCCGGACCGTCCCGCGGCGACCGGCGACCGGCGACCGGCGCCCTGCCGGGCTGACCGGCCCGGCCCGGCCCGAGCCGGGAGGGTGGCCTCCGCCGCGGCGGAGGCCACCCGCTCCTTCAGGTCCGCACGGTCCCCCGAACGGCACTACAGTCGGGCACTATGTCGCCGGCCGTCGTTTGGGACTCCGCCCTTCTCGGTTATGACCTGGGTGGGGATCACCCGTTCAACCCCGTCCGGCTGGAGCTCACCGTCCGGCTGGCCACCGAGCTCGGGGTGCTCGACGACGTCCCGCTCCTCGTCCCGACCAGTGCCGGCGACGAGGAGCTGCTCCGGATCCACGCCCCCGAATACCTCGCCGCCGTGCGGGACGCGCCGCTGGTCGGGTGGGACGTCGGGCATGGGCTCGGGACGTCGGACAACCCCGTCTTCCCGGACATGCACGACGCTTCCGCGCTCGTCGTCGGGTCCACGCTGCTCGCCGCCCGCAAGGTCGCCGAAGGCGAAGCCACCCGGGCCGTCAACATCGCCGGAGGCCTGCACCACGCCATGCGGGACCAGGCGTCCGGGTTCTGCGTCTACAACGACTGCGCCGTCGCCATCTCGTGGCTGCTCGACCACGGCTTCGAGCGGATCGCCTACATCGACACCGACGTCCACCACGGCGACGGGGTCCAGGCCGCCTTCTACGACGACCCGCGCGTCCTCACGATCTCGCTGCACCAGCACCCCTTCACGCTCTGGCCGGGCACCGGCTACTCCGCCGAGACCGGCCGCGGGAAGGCCGACGGGACCGCCGTCAACATCCCGTTGCCGCCGCGGACGCGGGATCCCGGGTGGCTGCGGGCGTTCGGCGCGGTCGTGCCCTCGCTGCTCGCCGACTTCGAACCGCAGCTCCTCTTCACCCAGTGCGGGGTCGACTCGCACGAGGAAGATCCGCTCGCCGACCTCTCCCTCAGCGTCGACGGGCACCGCACCATCTACGCCACCCTCCGCGACCTCGCGGAGACCTACGCCGGCGGCAAGTGGATCGCCGTCGGCGGGGGCGGTTACCAGCTGATCCGGGTCGTGCCGCGGTCGTGGACGCACCTGATCGCCACCGTCCTCGACCGGGACGTCGACCCGGCGACGCCGCTGCCGCCCGGCTGGGTCTCCACCGTCTCGAAGGCCGCGCCGCACGCCGAACTGCCGAGCTCGATGACCGACGACCGCGACACCGGGTTCAAGCCGTGGGGCGACGGCGAGGACGACCCCGTCGACATCGCCATCCGGGACACGCGCCGTGCCGTCTTCCCCTTGCACGGTCTCGATCCGGACGACCCGAGGGACTGATCATGGCCGGCCGGGACCCCTTCGACTACCCCCGCGACTGGGAGGCCGACGTCGTGCTGTCCGACGGCGGCACCGTCCACCTGCGCCCGATCGTGCCCACCGACGCCGACGGGCTGGTCGCCTTCCACGGCAAGCTGTCCGAACGCACGCGGTACTTCCGCTACTTCGGCGCCTACCCGCGGATCCCGGACAAGGACCTGAAGCGGTTCTCCACCGTCGACCACCACGACCGGGTCGCGTTCGCCGCGTTCCTCGGCGACGACATCGTGGCCGTCGGGCGGTACGAGCGGCTGGACCACGGGCCGTCGGCGGAGGTCGCCTTCGTCGTGAGCGACGCGCACCAGGGGCGCGGGGTCGGCTCGATCCTGCTCGAACACCTCGCCGCCGCCGCGTCCGAAAGCGGGCTGCGCCGGTTCGTCGCCGAGGTGCTCGCCGAGAACGCCGCCATGGTGCGGGTCTTCCGCGACGCCGGGTACCAGGTCAGCCGCGAGATCGAGGAAGGCGTGCTGCACCTGGAGTTCGACATCGACCCGACGGAGGAGTCGCTCGCCGTCGCGCGGTCGCGGGAGCAGGCCGCCGAGGCGCGCAGCGTGCACAACCTGCTGCACCCGTCGTCGGTCGCGGTGATCGGCGCCTCCGCCGAACCGGGCAAGGTCGGCCACGTCGCCTTCGTGAACCTCCTGGCCGCCGCGTTCACCGGCACCGTCTACCCGGTCAACCCGGAGCACCGCGCGGTCCGCGGCGTCCGCGCGTACCCGTCGGTGCTGGACATCCCGGACCCGGTCGACCTGGCCGTCGTCGCGGTGCCCGCCGAGGCCGTCGAGTCCGTTTTGGACGCTTGCCTGGCCAAGGGCGTGAAGACGCTGCTGATCCTTTCGAGCGGCTTCGCCGAGGCGGGGCCGCACGGCCTGCACGCCGAGCTGCGGCTGGTCGGCGAAGCGCGGGCGCACGGCATGCGCGTGGTCGGGCCGAACGCGCTCGGCGTGCTCAACACCGCGCCCGGCATCCGGCTGAACGCCACGCTCGCGCCGCGGCTGCCCGGCCGCGGGCGCACCGGCTTCTTCTGCCAGTCCGGCGCGCTGGGCACCGCGATCCTCGCCGACGCCGAAGCACGCGGCCTCGGGCTCTCGACGTTCGTCTCGGCGGGCAACCGCGCCGACGTCTCCGGCAACGACCTGCTCCAGTACTGGGAAACCGACCCGGACACCGATCTCGTGCTGCTGTACCTCGAGTCCTTCGGCAACCCGCGCAAGTTCGCGCGGCTGGCCCGGCGGCTCGCGCGGACGAAGCCGATCGTCGCGGTGAAGTCGGGGCGGCACGCGGTGCGCCCGCAGCTGGCCGCGACGTCGACTGAGATCGACGAAGCCAGCGTCCAGGCGCTGTTCGAACAGGCAGGCGTCGTGCGGGTCGAGTCGCTGGCGCAGCTGTTCGACACCGCGCTCGTGTTCGCCCACCAGCCGCTGCCCGCCGGGCCGCGGGTCGCCATCGTCGGCAATTCGAGCGCGATCGGGCTGCTGGCCGCCGACACCGCGCGCATGCAGGGGCTGCGGCTGGCGTCGGACCCGGTGGACGTCGGCCCGCAGGCGAGCCCGGAGGACTTCGCAAAGGCCGTCGGCGAGGCGCTGACCTCGCCGGAGACCGACGCGCTGGTCGTCGTCTTCGCGCCGCCGATCGCCATTCCCGGCACGGCGTACGCGCGTGCCCTGCGCGAGACCGTGGTCGAACTGGGGCAGCGCAAGCCGATCGTCTCGACGTTCCTCGCGGCCGAAGGCGTGCCGGACGAACTCGCGGTGTCCACCGGCGACGGCGTGCCGACGCGCGGGTCGATCCCGTCGTACCCGAGCCCGGAACGCGCGGTGAACTCGCTCGCGAGGGTCGTCCGCTACGCGGCGTGGCGGCAACGCCCGCAGGGCACGCTCGTGCGGCCGCAGGGGATTCACACCGAGCAGGCGCAGGGCCTCGTGCGCGAGCTGCTGGACGCCGAAAGCGGCAAGACGACACTGCTGTCGGACACCGACGTCGTGCGGCTGCTCGGCTGCTACGGCATCGACGTCGTGCCGTTCCGGGTAGCGTCCACTGTGGACGAAGCGGTCACGGCGGCGGCCGAGTTGGGCTACCCGGTGACGCTGAAGGCGGTCGACGAACGCCTGCGCGGCCGCCCCGACCTGGCCGGCGTGCGGCTCGACCTGGCCTCCCCGGACTCGGTCCGCACCGCCTACGAAACACTGCGCGAGATCTCCGGTGACGACGACGTCTACGTCCAGCGGATGGCCCCGAAGGGCCTGTCGTGCGTGATCGGGCTGCAGGACGACCCCTCGTTCGGCACGCTGGTGTCGTTCGGCCTGTCCGGCCTGGTCAGCACCCTGCTGGGCGACCGCGCCTACCGCGCGGTGCCCCTGACGGACGTCGACGCGGCGACGCTCCTGCGCGAGCCGCGAACGGCCCCGCTGCTCACCGGCTACCGCGGCGACGAGCCCGCCGACCTCGCCGCGCTGCAGGACATGGTGCTGCGCGTGGCCGCGCTCGCCGAGGACAACCCCGAGGTGCGCTCCCTGGTGCTCGACCCGATCCTGGCCTCCCCGGACGGCGCGTTCGTCGCCAACGCCCGCCTGGTCCTGGGCCTGCCCCCGACCCGCCCCGACACGGGCCCCCGCCGCCTGCGTGCGATCAACCCGCTGGACTGAGCATGACCCTCACCGAACTCCTGTCCCGGCACACGACAGACCTCCCCGGCGCGGTAGCCCTCGTCGCGCACGGCGAGCAGGTCGAAGCCGCCGCCGTCGGGGGTGCTGACGCCAAGCACACCGTCCCGATGGCGCGGGACTCGCTCTTCCGCATCGCGTCCCTCACCAAACCGATCGTGGCCGCCGCCGTCCTCCTGCTCGTCGACGAAGGCGAGCTCACCCTCGACGCCCCCATCGCGCGCTGGCTGCCGGAGCTGGCGGCACCCGCCGTGGTCCGGACGCCGGACGGGCCCGTCGATGACGTGGTGCCCGCCGCTCGCCCGATCACTGTCGCCGATCTGCTGACCTTCCGGTGCGGGTACGGGCTCGCGGCCGACATGACGCTGCCCGCCGTCGACCTCCTCCTTCAGGTGCTCGGGCACCCGGCCGCGCCGCCTCGGGGGCTCGCCCCCGATGAGTGGGTGGCCGCCCTGGCGCAGGTGCCGCTGCTGCACCAGCCCGGTGAGGCGTGGCTCTACGACACCGGGTCGGACCTGCAGGGCGTGCTGATCTCGCGGGTCACCGGCCGCCCGTTGCCGGAGTTCCTGGCGGAGCACCTGTTCGAGCCGCTGGGCATGGCCGACACCGGGTTCACCGTGCCGACGCCGGCGCTCGGGCGGCTGACCAGCGCGTACCGCCGCGGCGACGCGGGACTCCGGCTGATCGACTCGCCGGAAGGCCGGTGGAGCACGCCGCCGTCGTTCCCGTCCGGGTCCGGAGGGCTCGTGTCGACGGCCGACGACCTGCTCGCGTTCGGCCGATTCCTGCTGGCCGAAGGCATGGCGGGCGACCGGCGGCTGCTGTCGCCGCGGTCGGTGCACGCGATGACCGCGAACCACCTGACGGCGGCGCAGCGGGCCGCCGGGCGGGCGTTCCTGCACGGCCAGGGCTGGGGGTACGGCGGTTCGGTGGACGTCGAGCCGGCGCGGCCCGGCGAGGTGGCGGGCCGCTACGGCTGGGTCGGCGGCGCCGGTACGGCCTGGCACGTCGTCCCGTCCACCGGCACGGTTTCCGTGCTGCTGACCCAGGTCGAACTCACCAGTCCCGAGCCGACGCCGCTCATGCGCGAGTTCTGGACGTACGCGGCTTAGAGTGCGTCGCCCAGCGCCAGCAGCTGCGGGGTCGCGGAGCCGAGCTCGAACTCCAGGCGCTTCGCCGCCGTGAAGTAGCGGTGCACCACGTGGTCGACGTCGATGCCGACGCCGCCGTGGACGTGCACCGTCGTGTGGGCCACCCGGTGGCCCGCCTCCGCGGCCCAGAACTTCGCCGTCGCCACGGCTTCGGTCGCGGGGAGGTCCGCGCCGAGCCGCCACGCGGCCTGCTGGGTCGTCAGGCGGACCGCTTCGACGTCGACGTAGGCGTCCGCGAGGCGCTGGCGGACCGCCTGGAACCCGCCGATGACGTGGTCGAACTGCTTGCGCTCGCGCGCGTACGCCGCGGTCAGCTCCAGGGCCCGCTCGACCACGCCGAGCTGCTGCGCGCAGACGCCCACGGTGCCGCGCAGGCGCAGCCACTCGCCGATGTCGCCCAGCGGGACGCCGGGTGCGTCGGACAGTTCCAGCAGGCAGGCGTCCGCGTGGTCGGTCGTGCGCTGCGGCCGCACCGAGACCCCCGGTGCGGCCGCGTCGACCAGGAAGACCTCGTCCGGAGCGGCGACCAGGAACCCGTGCGCGAACGCGCCGAACGCGACCGACGGCGCGCGGCCGGACAGCCGGCCGCCGGTGGCGGTGAACCCGGACAGCGCCACGGCCAGCACGCGCTCGCCGCGCAGCACCGGCAGCACCCAGCGGTCCACCAGTTCCGGCGTGCCGAACTCCGCCAGCGCCGACGCCGCCATCGTGATCGACGGCAGGTAGGGGACCGCCGCCACCGCGCGGCCGATTTCGGTGAGCACCGCGCACTGTTCCGGCAGGCCGAACCCGCCGCCGCCGAGCGACGACGGCAGCGCCGCGTCCAGCACGCCCGCCTGGCCCAGCGCCGTCCACAAAGGAGCGTCGAAGCCGCCGGTGCCGTGCGGGTCGTGGGTGACCTTGTCGGCGAGGATCCGCCGGCTCAGCGCGGCGAGGTCGGCCGACGCCTCGGAAGGGGTGAAGTCCATGGGGGCTCCTAGCGCGTGACGGGCAGGCCGAGTGCGGTGGCGGCGATCATGTCCCGCTGGATTTCGTTGGTGCCGCCGCCGAAGGTGAGGATGAGCGCGGACCGGTGCAGCCGTTCGATCCGGCCGGCCAGCAGCGCGCCCGGCGAACCTTCACGGACGACGGCGGCCGCGCCGAGCACCTCCATCAGCAGCCGGTAGGCCTCGATCGCGAACTCCGTGCCGTACACCTTCGTCGCCGACGCCTCCGCCGGGCCGAGCTCGCTCGCCGCGGCGGCCCAGGCGATCCGCCAGTTCCGCAGCTTCAGGTACTCCGCGCCGGCGTGCACCCGCGCGAGGTGCAGCCGCACCCATTCCTGCTCGATGGCGCCGGTTTCTTTCGCCCAGGCCAGGACGTCGGACAGCGCCTTGCGCACCGGCGCGGCCGACGTCAGCGCGACGCGCTCGTGGTTGAGCTGGTTGGTGATCAGCGGCCAGCCCGCGTTCTCCTCGGCCACGCGCGCCGACACCGGCACGCGCACCTCGTCGTAGTACGTCGCGCTGGTGCCCGCGCCCGCGACCGTGTGCACCTTGGTCCACGAAAACCCGGGCGCCGACGTCGGCACGATCAGCATCGACAGCCCGCGGTGCTTCTTCGCCTCGGGGTCGGTCCGCACCGCGAGCCAGACGTAGTCGGCGTACTCGATCAGGCTGGTCCACATCTTCTGCCCGGTGACGACGTACTCGTCGCCGTCGCGGACCGCGCGCGTCTTCAGCGAGGCCAGGTCCGTGCCGGCTTCCGGCTCGGAGTAGCCGATCGAGAAGTGCAGCTCGCCGGCGGCGATCTTCGGCAGGTAGAACGCCTTCTGCTCGTCGGTGCCGTAGCGCATGATGGTCGGCCCGACGGTGTTCACCGTGAGGAAGGGGACCGGCACCCCGGCGACGGCCGCTTCGTCGGTGAAGATGAGCTGGTCGAGCATCGGCCTGCCCTGCCCGCCGTACTCTTCCGGCCACCCGAGCGCGAGCCAGCCGTCCTTGCCCAGCTGCCGCACGATTTCCTTGTACGCGACGCCGTCGCCGTACTCGGCGCCGCCCGAACGCAGGCCGTCCCGGCGCTCGGGCGTCATCAGCTCGGCGAAGTACTCCCGAAGCTCGACGGCCAGCGCGCGCTGCTCCGGCGTGTAGTCGATCCGCACCCGTCACCCCGATCCGGCGTTATAGTAGAACCTGTTCTAGTTGTACCAGGGCCGGCGCGGTGGAGGAAGCATGGAGATCGGCGTTGATCGACTGGCGTGCGAGGCGAACGCGGTGTGCGTGGGCTTCGCCCCGGACGTCTTCGACCTCGACGACGACGAGAACCTGGTGATCCAGCCGGGCCCGGTCCCGGCCGATCAGGTAGAACGTGTTTCCGATGCGGTCAAGGGCTGTCCGAAGAACGCCCTGTTCATCGTCGGTTAGCGCCGTTCACTGAAAGGCTTGCTCAAACCGAGAACAGATTCTAGTCTGGGCCCGACATCTGGGACTCGACGAGGAGGCCTCGCGGTGAGCCTGACCGGCAGGACAGCGATCGTCACGGGCGCCGCCGCGGGGCTGGGCCGGGCCGAAGCGCTCGCGCTCGCCGCCGGCGGCGCCACGGTGGTGGTCAACGACATCGGCGAGCCGAAAAACGTCGTCGAAGAGATCGAAGCGGCGGGCGGCAAAGCCGTCGCGGTCGCCGGCGACGTGGGGGAGCGGGCCACGGCCGACGCCCTCACGCAGGCCGCGCTCGACCTCGGCGGGCTCGACATCGTGGTGAACAACGCCGGCGTGCTGCGCGACAAGATGCTCTTCTCGATGTCCGACGACGACTGGGACACCGTGCTGCGCGTCCACCTGCGCGGGCACTTCCTGTTGTCCCGCAACGCCGCGAAACACTGGCGCGACCGGTCCAAAGCGGACGGCAAGCCGGTGTACGGCCGGCTGGTCAACACGGCGTCGGAGGCGTTCCTCATCGGCTCGCCCGGCCAGCCCAACTACGCCGCGGCGAAGGCGGGCATCACCGCGCTCACCATGTCGGCCGCCCGGGGTCTCGCCAAGTACGGCGTCCGCGCCAACGCGATCTGCCCGCGCGCGCGGACGGCGATGACCGAGGGCGTGTTCGGCGCCGCCCCTGCCGAAGGCGCCGATCCGCTCTCGGTCGAGCACGTCGCCCCCTTCGTCGCCTACCTCGCTTCACCGGCCGCCGAGCACGTCAACGGCCAGGTGTTCGTGGTGCACGGCGGCACGGTTTCCCTGGTCGAAGCGCCGCGGATCGAGCGGCGCTGGAGCCTGGACGAGCTCGAAACGTCGGTCAGCGCGTTCTTCGCCGAGCGCGACCCCGGCCGGATGTTCGCCGCCACCGAAATCCTGGAGGACTCGTGAGGCTGGACGGGAAGATCGCCATCGTCACCGGGGCCGCGCGCGGCCAGGGCGAGGCCGCGGCCCGCGCGTTCGCCGCCGAAGGCGCGAAAGTGCTCGTCGCCGACATCCTGGACGACGAGGGCAAGCAGCTCGCCGCCGAACTCGGCGAGCAGGCCGTCTACCAGCACCTCGACGTCGGCAGCGAGGACGACTGGGCGGCCGCCGTCGACCGCGTGACCACCGAGTTCGGCGCGCCGAACGTACTGGTCAACAACGCCGGCATCCTGCACTTCTCCGAGCTCGGCAAGACGACGCTGGCCGATTACGAACGCGTGATCCGGGTGAACCAGATCGGGGCGTTTCTCGGGATGCGCTCGGTCGTTGAACCGATGACCGCCGCCGGCGGTGGCTCCATCGTCAACGTGTCCTCTGTGGAGGGTCTGGCCGGGATGCCGTACCTGATCGCCTACACCGCGAGCAAGTTCGCGATCCGCGGGATGACCAAGGTCGCCGCGATGGAACTCGGCAAGAAGCACATCCGCGTCAATTCCGTGCACCCCGGCGCGATCGATACCCAGATGGTTTCGACCGCCGCGGGCGGGCAGAAAGTCGACATGTCCTACGTCGGCAAGAAGGTCGCCCTCGGCCGGGTCGGGCAGCCCGAGGACATCGCGAAGCTGGTGCTGTTCCTCGCCAGTGACGAAAGCGCGTACTGCACCGGGGCGGAGTTCGTCGCGGACGGCGGAGCCACCGCCTCGCACGCGTTGAACTTCTAGACAGTTAACACCGCTAACGAAAATCGGGCGCCGGGTATGGAGAACACTCGGAGGTCAGCGACGACCTACTGGGAGGTGTGGTGAGCGGAAGTACCGGCACGCTCCCGGGAACCGCGGCCCTGACCCAGGTCGGCCGCCTGGCGACGCTGTCGTGGGAGGTCCTGCGCGCGATCTTCAAGCGCCCCTTCCAGACCCGCGAGTGGATCCAGCAGTGCTGGTTCTTCGCCAGCGTCACCATCCTCCCCACCGCGCTGGTCGCCATCCCGTTCGGCGCGGTGATCGCGCTCCAGCTCGGCTCGCTGACCGCCCAGATCGGCGCCCAGTCGTTCACCGGCGCGGCCAGCGCGCTGGCCATCGTGCAGCAGGCGAGCCCGCTGATCACGGCGCTGCTCGTCGCGGGCGCCGGCGGCAGCGCGGTGTGCGCGGACATCGGCGCCCGCAAGATCCGTGAAGAGATCGACGCCATGGAAGTGCTGGGCGTCAACCCGATCCAGCGCCTCATCGTGCCGCGGGTGCTCGCCGCGATGGTCGTTTCGGTGCTCCTCAACGGCTTGGTCAGCGTGGTCGGCGTGCTCGGCGGCTACTTCTTCAACGTCGTCCTGCAGGGCGGCACGCCCGGCGCGTACCTGGCCAGCTTCAACGCCCTCGCCCAGGTGCCGGACCTCTGGGTCAGCGAGATCAAGGCGCTGCTCTACGGCTTCGTCGCCGGCGTCGTCGCGGCGTTCCGCGGGCTGAACCCGCCGCCCGGGCCGAAGGGCGTCGGCGACGCGGTCAACCAGGCCGTCGTCATCACGTTCCTGCTGCTGTTCCTCATCAACGTCGTGCTCACCGCGATCTACCTGCGGATCGTCCCGCCGAAGGCCATGTGATGACGGCGGAGCCCCTCGACACCACCGACCGGACGCTCGAGTACCTCGCGCGCCCCGGCCAGAGCCTGGAAGGGCTCGGCAAGCAGCTCGCGTTCGCCGCGAAAGCGCTCGCCTGGTCACCGCGCACGATCCGCCGCTACAGCCGGGAAACGCTGCGGCTGCTCACCGAGGTCTGCTTCGGCACCGGCGGGCTCGCCGTCATCGGCGGCACGCTCGGCGTGATGATCGGGATGACGCTTTTCACCGGCTTGATCGTCGGTCTCCAGGGCTATTCCGCGCTGAACCAGCTCGGCACGGCCGCGCTCACCGGGTTCATCTCCGCCTACTTCAACACCCGCGAGGTCGCGCCGCTGTCGGCCGGGCTCGCGCTGAGCGCCACCGTCGGCTGCGGCTTCACCGCCCAGCTCGGCGCGATGCGGATCTCCGAAGAGATCGACGCGCTGGAAGTCATGGGCGTGCCCAGCATGCCGTACCTGGTCACGACGCGGGTGCTCGCCGGCGTCGCCGCGGTGATCCCGCTGTACGCGGTCGGCCTGCTGTCGAGCTACCTCGCGTCCCGCCAGATCACCATCTGGCTCTACGGCCAGTCCGCGGGCACCTACGACCACTACTTCACGCTCTTCTTGCCCCCCGGCGACGTCCTCTGGTCGTTCGGGAAGGTGATCGTCTTCAGCGTGCTCGTGATCCTGTCCCATTGCTACTACGGCTTCAACGCCAGCGGCGGCCCGGCCGGCGTCGGCGTGGCGGTGGGCCGCGCGGTGCGGACGTCGATCGTGCTGATCTCGGTGCTGGACTTCTTCCTGTCGCTCGCGATCTGGGGCGCCAACACGACGGTGAGGATCTCCGGATGAGGCGCGAGCTGTGGCAGCGGCTCCGGTACCAGGTGCTGGGGCTCGCCTTCCTGCTCGTGGCCGCGTTGTTCATCACCTTGACGCTCGCCGTGTACCACAAGGCGTTCACGCCGGTGACGCTCGTGAAGCTGGAGACCGACCGCGTCGGCAGCCAGCTGCGCACCGGCGGCGACGTCAAGGTCCGCGGCATGCTCGTCGGCGAGATCCGCTCGGTGCTGTCGAAGGGCGACCACGCCGAGCTGGAGCTGGCCCTGGAGCCGGACAAGACGCACGTCATCCCCCGGAACGTCTCCGCGCGCTTGCTGCCGAAGACGCTCTTCGGCGAGCGGTACGTCGCCCTGCAGCTGCCCGAGACGGCCGAGGGGGCGATCAAGGCCGGCGACGTCATCCCGCAGGACCGCAGCAGCTCGGCGATCGAGCTGCAGAAGGTGCTCGACGACGTGATGCCGCTGCTGCAGGCCGTCCAGCCGGAAAAGCTGTCGAGCACGCTGACGGCGGTGTCGACCGCGCTCGAAGGCCGCGGCAAGCAGCTGGGCCAGACCCTGGTGCAGCTGAGCGACTACCTCGGCAAGCTGAACCTGTCGCTGCCGGACGTCAAGGCCGACATCACCGGCCTCGCGAACGTCGCGGACACCTACGACAAAGCGGCGCCGGACCTGCTGGAGGCGCTGTCCGACCTGACGACGACGAGCCGCACGATCGTCGACCAGCGCGCGCAGCTGAGCGACCTCTACGCGACCGTCACCGCGGCTTCGGTGGACCTGACGAACTTCCTGCAGGTCAACAAGGACAACCTGATCCGGCTCACCACGGCGATCCAGCCGACGCTCGACGTCCTCGCGAAGTACGCGCCCGAATACCCGTGCCTGATGCGGCAGCTCGCGGAGTCGGTGCCGCGCGCCGAGCTGGCGTTCGGCAAGGGCACCGCGCACCCCGAGGTCAGCCGGGTCACCATCGAGTTCGCCGCCAGCCGCGGCAAGTACCTCCCCGGCGTCGACGAGCCCAAGTACGAGGACAAGCGCGGGCCGCGCTGCTACCCGAGCGTCCCGCACCCCGGGGTGTGGCCGCAGTACCCGCCGGACGGCGCGATCAAGGACGGCTCCACCAAACCCCCGCCGCCGAAGAACCCGCCGGAGGAGCTGCCCGCCGGCGGCGGCGCGATCGGCGGCGACGGCACGATCGTCGGCTCGGCCTACGAGCACGACCTGATCGACCTGCTCGCTTCGCCCGCCCTCGGCACCGCGCCGGGTGACGTGCCCGGCTGGGCCGGCCTGCTCGTCGGGCCGCTCTACCGCGGGGCGGAGGTGGAGCTGAAGTGAGGAGTTTCGTCCCGTCCCTGGTCAAGCTGGTCGTGTTCGCGGTCGTCACCGTGCTGCTCACCGGGATCCTCGCGGCCACCATCGCCAACACGAACTTCGGCGCGACGTCGGGGTACCTGGCGAAGTTCACCGACGCCTCCGGCCTCAAGGAGGGCGACGACGTCCGCATCGCCGGGGTCAAGGTCGGCCAGGTCGACGCGATCGAGGTCGTGGCGGGCGAGCGCAACCTGGCGCAGGTGCGTTTCGACGTCGAGCACACCTACCGGCTGCCGGAGACGGTGTCCGCGACGATCAAATACCGCAACCTGGTCGGCCAGCGCTACCTCGCGCTCGGCACCGACGTGCCGGGGACCAAGGCACTGGAAGAGGGCGGGACGATCCCGCCCGAGCGCACGAAACCCGCGTTGAACCTCACCGTGCTGTTCAACGGGTTCAAGCCGCTGTTCAAGGCGCTCAGCCCGAAGGACGTCAACCAGCTCTCGGCCGAGATCATCAGCGTCTTCCAGGGCGAGGGCGGCACGATCACCAGCCTGCTGCAGCACACCGCGTCCCTGACCACGGCGATCGCGAGCAAGGACCAGGTGATCGGCCAGGTCATCGCCAACCTCAACACGGTGCTCGGCACGGTCAACGCCCACGGCCCGCAGCTCGGCGACCTCATCGAGCAGACGCAGAAGCTGGTCAGCGGGCTGGCCGAGCAGCGCAAGCCGATCGGCGACGCGGTCAGCGCGCTCGGCGAACTCGCTGTCTCCACGACCGGCCTGCTGGCCGACGCGCGCCCGGCGCTGAAGGACGACGTCGCCCGGCTCGGCGTGCTGTCGCAGAACCTCGGCGACTCCGGCGAACTGCTCAACCACCTGCTCGAGGTGCTGCCGGGCAACCTGCAGAAGTTCACCCGGACGCTGAGCTACGGCAGCTGGTTCAACTACTACCTGTGCGGGATCACGGGCACCATCGGCATTTCCTCGCTCGACATCACCCTGCCGATCGTCCCCATTCCCGGTACGCAGCGCGCGGAGAGGTGTGGTCCGTGAAGCCGCTGAAGGATCGCAACCAGGCGGGAGTCGGCGCGGTCGCGCTCGTGCTGATCGTGCTCGTCACGGCCACCACGTACTTCTCCGACCAGCTCCCGTTCTTCGGCAACGGCACGACGTACTCGGCGTACTTCGGCGAGTCCGCCGGGCTGGCGCCGGACAACGAGGTCGAGGTCGCCGGCGTCAAGGTCGGCACGGTGTCTTCGGTGAAGCTGGCGGGCAAGCAGGTGCTCGTGAAGTTCCGCGTGAAGGACGTCAGGGTCGGCGACGCGACGACGGCGTCCATCGAGATCAAGACGCTGCTGGGGGAGAAGTACCTCGCACTCGACCCCAAGGGCGGCGGCACGCAGGAGCCGGCCGCGACGATCCCGCAGGCGCGCACGCGCACGCCGTTCCAGCTGCAGGACGCGTTCGAGCAGCTGTCGACGACGGTCGGCGACATCGACACGAAGCAGCTGGCGGACAGCTTCAACGCGCTCTCCGACAGCCTCAAGGACAGCCCGCAGTACCTGAAGGACACGTTGACCGGGTTGTCGTCGCTGGCTCGCACAGTGTCTTCTCGCGACGCGGACCTGCACACACTGCTGGCCAACACGAGCCAGGTCTCCAAGACGCTGTCCGACCGCAACGCCCAGCTGCAGCGCGTGATCAGCGACGGCAACCTGCTGCTGGGCGAGCTGCAGAACCGCAAGAAGGCGATCACCGCGCTGCTCACCGGCACCCAGCAGCTGTCGCAGCAGCTGACCGGGCTCGTCCAGGACAACCGCGCGCAGCTGAAGCCGACGCTGGACAAGCTCGGGAAGGTGACCGACATCCTGCAGCGCAACCAGGGCAACCTCGACAAGAGCCTGCAGCTGATGGCGCCCTTCGCCCGCGTCGGCGCGAACGCCACCGGCAACGGCCGCTGGTTCGAGGGCTACCTGTGCGGGCTGCTGCCGCCGACGATCAACGCCGGCGTGGTCACCATCAACCCCGAAGGTTGCACCCCGCCGATCGCGGCGCCGAACCAGGGGGTGGGCGGCCGATGACCATCCGCACCTACCGCGGCCGGAGCCTGGTGACGTGGCTGGCGTTCGCCTGCGTGCTGGCGCTGCTGCTGACCGCCGGACTGTGGCTGGTCTTCCGCGCGGCCACCGGCACCGTGGTGTCGGCGTACTTCGGCAAGACCGTGGGGCTCTACGCGGGTTCGTCGGTGCGGGTGCTCGGCGTGCCGGTCGGGCAGGTCACCGACGTCACGCCGCAGGGCGACGCCGTGCGCGTGGACATGCGCGTCGACGACGTCCCGCTGCCGGCCGGCGTCGGCGCGGTCGTCGTCGCGCCGAGCCTGGTCAGCGACCGGTACGTCCAGCTGACCCCGGCGTACGACAGCGGCCCGGTCCTGGCTTCCGGCACGGTCCTCCCGCGCGACCGCACGGCGACGCCGGTCGAACTGGACGACCTGTACTCGAGCCTGGACAAGCTTTCGACGGCGCTGGGCCCCAACGGTGCCAACAAGGACGGCGCGCTGTCCGGCGTCCTGGACACCGCGGCGGACGCGTTGAAGGGCAACGGCACTTCGCTGAACTCGACGGTCGGGCAGCTCGCCGAACTCGCCAAGACCCTGGACGGCTCGAAGGACGACCTGTTCTCGACCGTGCAGAACCTCAACTCGTTCACCGGCGCGCTGGCCCAGAGCGACCAGCAGCTCAACGAGTTCTACGGCCGCGTCGCCGACGTCAGCCAGTTCCTCGCGGCGGACTCCTCCGAGGTCGGGGCCGCGTTGCAGTCGCTCGGCGGCGCGCTCGGCGACGTCCAGACGTTCGTCAACGACAACAAGGGCGCCCTGGAGTCCAATGTGGACAAACTGGCGTCGCTGTCGAAGGTCCTCGTCGACCAGCGGGCCGCGCTCGCCGAGGTGCTCGACATCGCCCCGACCGGCGCGACCAACTTCATCAACTCCTACGACGCCGCTTCGGGCACGATCGCCGTCCGCGACAACCTGAACGAGCTGACCAACCCGCCGATCCTCACGGTGTGCCGGCTGATCAGCTCGTTCACGCCGAAGCAGCTCCCGGACGCGCTGGGGACCATCTGCAAGCAGCTGGCGCCGGTCCTCGACGGCGCGTTGAAGCTGCCGACCATCCCGCAGGTGCTCAACTCCTTGCAGAACGGGACTTTGCCCCCGCTGCCGCTGCCGCTCGTGGACGTCATGGAACAGCTTTCGGGCGGTGCGAAGTGAAGCGGTTCGCCGGGGTGCTCGCCGGGCTGCTCGTGCTCGCCGGCTGCAGTGACGGCGGGTTCAACGGCCTCTACGGCACGCCGCTGCCCGGCGGCGCCGACGTCGGCGAGCACCCGTACCACGTCACGGCGTTGTTCACCGACGTCCTGGACCTGGTGCCGCAGTCGAGCGTCAAGGTCAACGACGTCGCCGTCGGGCGGGTCGACAAGATTTCCCTGACGCCGGACACGCGGTCCGCGCTGGTCGCGATGACGGTGAACGGCGACATCGCGCTGCCCGCGAACGCCCGCGCCGAGCTGAAGCAGTCTTCGCTGCTGGGCGAGAAGTTCGTCGAGCTGAGCGTGCCGACGGCCGAACCGGCGTCCGGGCACCTCGGCGACGGCGCGCAGATCCCGCTCGGGCGCACCAACCGCAACCCCGAGGTCGAGGAGGTGCTCGGCGCGTTGTCCCTGCTGCTCAACGGCGGCGGCGTGGAGCAGATCCAGAAGATCAGCCACGAGCTCAACGACGCGCTTTCGGGCAACGAGCCGGAAATCCGCGCGCTGCTGTCGCGAGTGGACGAACTGGCCACGCAGCTGGACGGGCACCGGACCGAGATCGTCCGCGCGATCGACGGGCTCGCGAAGCTGTCCAAGACGTTGACCGGGCAGACGCAGAACCTGTCGAACGCGCTGGACAACCTGGCGCCGGGCCTGAAGATCGTCACCGACCAGCGCGACCAGCTCGTCGGGATGCTCACCGCGCTCAACTCGCTTTCCGGTGTCGCGGTGGACACGGTCACGAAGAGCCGGGACCAGCTGGTCGCGAACCTCAAAGCGTTGCAGCCGACGCTGACCAAGCTCGGCGAGGCCGGCCAGAACCTGCCGAACGCGTTGCAGATCCTGCTGACCTACCCGTTCCCGGACTACGCGGGCAACGTGATCAAGGGCGACTACGCCAACGTCGAGGCGAACGTGAACCTCGACCTCGACACGCTGATCCAGAACTTCACGAACTCGTCGCAGCCGCCGATCGCCCTGCCCCAGACCATCGGCGGCCCAGCGCCGGTCGCGCCGCCGTTGCCCCTGCCCGACGTCGGGTCGGTGCCGCAGGCCGCGGGCCCGAACCTGCTGGGCGGCCTGCTCGGCCTGATCGGGGGTGGCCGGTGACCACCCGCAAGATCCGCGTCCAGCTGATCGCGTTCGTCGTCATCGCGGTGGTTTCGGTGGTCTACGCCGGCGGCCGCTACGCGGGGCTGGACCGGCTGTTCGGCAACCGCGGCTACGTCGTCACGGCGCAGCTCACCGACTCCGGCGGCATCTTCGTCAACTCCGAAGTCGCCTACCGCGGGGTGACGGTCGGCCGCGTGGCCGGGATGACGCTCACCGAGCACGGCGTCGACGTCGCCCTCGACATCGACGCGGGCGCCCCGGACATCCCGGCCGACGCGCACGCCCAGGTGGCGAACCGGTCGGCGGTGGGGGAGCAGTTCGTCGACCTGCTGCCGCAGCACGACAGCGGGCCGTATTTGAAGGACGGTTCGGTGATCACCCGGGACAAGACGTCGTTGCCGCCGTCGCCGGACACCGTGCTGTCGCACCTGGACGACCTCGTGGCGAGCGTGCACCCGGACTCGCTGCGGACGGTCGTCGACGAGACGTACAACGCGTTCGCCGGTGCCGGCCCGGAACTGCAGCAGCTGCTGGACAGCACCGGCTCGCTGACCGCCGTCGCCACCCAGTACGTCCCGCAGACCCAAGGGCTGTTCGCGAACTCGCGGGTGGTGCTGGACACGCAGCAGCGGCAGGCCGCGAACATCACCGACTTCGCTTCGGGGCTGCGCACGATTTCGGGTCAGCTCAAGAAGTCCGACCCGGATCTGCGCCGGGTGATCGCGGAGGCCCCGCAGCTGAGCAGGCAGATCAGCGACGTGCTGGCCGCGTCCGGCACCGATCTGGGCGTGCTGTTCGCGAACTTGCTGACGACCGCGCAGATCACGTCGTCCCGGCGCGACTCGATCGAGGAACTGCTGGTGGCGTACCCGATCATCGGGGCGTTCTCGCCGTCGACGTCCCCGGACGGCACAGGCCACCTGGGCGTGGTGTTCAACTTTTTTGACCCGGCTTCGTGCACGAAGGGCTACGAGGGGACGAAGCAGCGTCCGGCGAACGATCTCACCGAGGGCCCGGTGAACATGAACGCGTACTGCGCCGAGCCGCCGGGCAGCCCGACCGGGGTGCGCGGCTCGCAGAACGCGCCCTACGCGGGTAAACCGCCGGCCATCGCGGCCGCACCTTCACAGACCGCGGCCTCGGCTCCACAGCCGCTGCCGGGGATGCTGAGCCTGCTGACGGGCCCGTCATCGGGCGGCCTGGGCCGGCTGCTGGGCGCGCCGTGAAACTCCGTCTGATGGTGGTGCTCACGGTCTTTTCGCTACTGGCGGCCGGTTTCTCGGGCTGGACGTGGTGGCGAGCGGCGACCGACGACTCCTCGGCCCGCGGCCGCGAACGCGACGCCGTACTGGCAGCAGCGGGCCCCCAGCTGGTCACCCTGAACACGATCGACTACCACTCGGCGGCAGCGGACGTCGACCGTTGGATCGCGGCGGCGACCGGCCAGTACGGAAAGGACTTGTCGGGCGACCGGCAACTGCAGATCGACCGGGCTGTTTCCGCCCGCACCGTTTCCACGGCGTCCCTGGTCCAGGCAGCGGTGACGGAGATCGACGTGCCGGCGGGTTCGGCTCGCCTGCTGGCGGTAGTGGACGTCCGCGTCTCGACGGGCGGCGGAGCGGTTTCCCCACGCTTGAACCGGCTCACGGTGGACGTCTCGCGGTCAGCGTCGGGCTGGAAGATCGCGGGCGTCCAGGCGGCGGGCTCATGAACCGCGTCCTGTCAGCGATCGTCGTGGTCTGTCTGGGCTGCGCCGTGTGGTTCGGCGTCGAGGCGGCTTCTCTTTCTCCTGGCTCGAACCAAGCTTTGGTGGATTCCACCGCGACTGCTTCGGTTTCGGCTGAGGTGAGTGATGCGGTGAAGTCGGTTTTTTCCTACGACTACGCGAATCTGGCCCGTACCGAGCGGGCGGCTTCTCAGGTGTTGACCGGTGATGCGGTGGGTCAGTACCAGGGTCAGTTCGCTTCTGCGCGGACTCGGGCTGCTGCGGAGAAGCTCGTCCGGACGACGACGGTTCGTGCGGTGGGGGTGCGTTCTCTCGTGGGCGATGATGCTTCTTTGTTGATGTTCTTGGATCAGCAGACGGTTGCTTCTGGTGGGGCGCTTTCGTCTTCGGTGGCTCAGCTGGCGGTGACGGCTCGGCGGGTTGACGGGCATTGGAAGATTTCTTCTTTGACTGCGTTGTAGGCGGGATCGCCCGATCGTGTGATGAACAGGTGTTCGTATTGCCGGTAATCTCGGGGTGTGGACAGACAAGCGGTGTGGCAAGCGGACGCGGAGGCCTTGGCCGACCGCCTCCGCTCCCTGCTCACCGTCGTCCGTTCTGCTGAGGCCGAAATCGGTGCACTGCTGGTGGAAATCGAGTCCCGCGGCGTGATGGAGCTGTTCGGCTATCGTTCGGTGGCGCGGTTGTTCGAGCACCTCGCCGACGTTCCCCGGGCGGCCGCCGAACGTACTGTTACCCGCGCGCACGCCTTGCACTCCAGCGTTTCTCTCGATGCCGGTCCCGCCCTGGCTCCCGCCACTGCCGCTGCCGCCGCGTCGGGCGCGTTGAGCACCCCGATGATCGACACGATCGTCGAGACGTTGACCCGGATCCCGGTCGAGCACCGCGAGAGTGCCGAAGCGGACTTGCTCACCTTTGCCGCCGACGCCGGCCACAAACAGGTCGCCGCCTTCGGCGCCCGCATCATCGCCCACCTCGACCCCGACGGCACCCCGCCTGTGGACACCGACCCGGTCACCCCCGCCCGCGAACTCTCCCTGCGCCGCAAACGCACCGGGACCTGGGAGCTGTCGGGCCGCTTCGACGACGAGACCGGCACCCGCGCCCACGCCTTGCTCGACGCCCTGGCCGAGCGCCGCACTACCCCCGACGAGGGGCCCGACCTGCGTTCCCCGCAGGAGCGTTACGGCGACGCGTTCTCCGATGCGGTGGACTTGGCCCTCAACGCCCCGGACCTGCCGATGCAGGCCGGGGAACGCGCCCACGTCCTGGTGGCGGTGTCCCTGACCGACCTGCAGTCCGGTCTCGGCACCGCGACCCTGGGCGACACCGGCCGCATCTCCGCGGCCGAGGCCCGCGTCCACGCCTGCGACTGCAAACTGATCCCCGCCGTCCTCGGCGCCCAAAGCGAACCCCTGGATGTGGGCCGAGCCCGCCGCCTGATCACCCCGGGCCTACGCCGCGCCCTATTCCTGCGCGACCGCGGCTGCGCCTTCCCCGGCTGCCACCGCCCACCCCGGCATTGCCAGGGCCACCACATCCGCCACTGGGCCGACGGCGGCCCCACGGAGCTGGCCAACCTGGTCCTGCTCTGCGCGCACCACCACCGGTTGCTGCACCGTTCGGGCTGGCAGGTCCGCATCGCCGCGGATGGTCATCCGGAGTTCCTGCCCCCGATGTTCTTGGACAAGCGCCGAAAACCCAGGCGCAACAACCTGCACCAGCCGCTGCCCTTCGCAGCCTGACCACTCTCGAATACGGGTAAGGCCCGCAGCCACCGGCTCCGGGCCTACACCCACGCCCCCGTTTCGGCAGCCCACTCCCCGCCCCGCCTCCGGCACCGGTTCCAGCCCCAATCGCCGTCTCCGGCCCGGCCCCAACTTCCGGTTCCAGCCCCCAATCGCCCTCTCCGGCCCGGCACCACCCCCGCTTCCGGTCTCGCCTCCGGATCCAGCCCAACCGCCGTCTCCGGCTCCAGCCCTACCGCCGTCTCCGGCCCGGCCCCGCCTCCGGTTCCAGCCCAACCGCCGTCTCCGGTCCGGCCCCAACCCCCGGTGCCAGCCCCGTCCCGTCTTCGGTGCCAGCCCCGTCCCGTCTCCGGTTCCAGCCCAACTGCCGTCTCCAGCCCGGTCCCAACCTCCGCTTCCGGCCCGCCCCGCCTCCGGCGCCCGACCCCAGCCCCGGCCCGCGCAAGGACTTAGGCGGCTATCCCACTCCGCGCGGTGCCCCGCGTTCCGAGTCCACGCCTCACATCCGGTCGCCGATGTCCGTGCCCCGCCCGCCTCGCCTCCAACATCGAAGTCCCGGCCTTAAGCTTCGCTTCGCACGGTCCCTTGCGTTCCCAACCCGAGCCCACGTTCGGCAGCCGTGCTCCAGCCCAAGCGCCGAAACCCGCCGAAACACGCCGGAAGTCCCGCTCCGCGCAGCCCCTCGAGCCCCCGCTCGCCCGCCGCCAAGCCCGGCACCCGGTCTCACCCCAGCCATCGGCCGGCTCCGCGATCGCCTGGCACATCCCACCGCCGAGCCGGAACCCCGACCCACCACCGCCGAGCGCACGACCACCAACACTCACCCGTCCCAGACGGAGGCCCCCTGCCGCAGCACCTCAACCCCGGACGGAACAGTCACCGGCCACAGCTCCACCACGTACCGGTAATGCTCCCCGAACTCGTGCTCGTTCCACGTCACCGCCGGCGGCCCACCCGGCACGTACGAAACCCGCGCCCGGTACAACCCCGGCAGAACCGAAAAAAACTTTTCCTGCGACGGGTAGTCCACAGGCCCGGAAATCACGACTTTACCGCTCGGAACCGGAAGATCCGCTTCCACCACGTGCTCCGCGTCCGAAGCCAGCGCAGGCGCCGAAGGCACCAACGTCACCGACGACTCCACCACGTCCGAACGGGCCGTCACGATCGCGATACCGGCGGGCTCCGCCGCTATCCGGTGGTCGAGGGCGGTGGGAGTCCAGCCGCTGCCAGTCAGACGGGAAGCCGAGTCGCGCAACGAGAACTGGCGCTGGTCGGCGTGGACTACTAGGTGCACACGATCCACCCTAGCCAGGACCCGCCCCGAAATGGTATCGACGCCGGGTTTAGCGTTGACGCCATGACCACTGCTTCCGTCGACGTCGACACGGCCCGCAGCGACTACGCGGCCCTGGTCGGCCGAGGCCTCTCCCTGGACATCACCCGTGGCAAGCCGTCGCCCGAGCAGCTCGACCTTTCGAACGCGCTGCTGAGCCTTCCCGGCGATGGCTCCTTCAAGGCCGAGGACGGCACCGACGTCCGCAACTACGGTGGCCTGAAGGGGCTCGCCGAGCTGCGGCGCGTCTTCGCCGGGGCGCTGCAGGTTCCCGCCGGGCAGCTGCTCGCCGCCGGGAACTCGAGTCTCGAGCTCATGCACGACGCCGTCGTGCAGGCGCTGCTGAGCAAGCTGCCCGGGGCCGAGCGCCGGTGGGCCGATGAGCCGCAGATCAAGTTCCTCGCGCCCGTTCCGGGGTACGACCGGCACTTCGCGCTCACCGAGCGGTTCGGCATCGAGCTCGTCCCGGTCGCGATGACCGACGAGGGCCCGGACATGGACGCCGTCGAGACGCTGGTCGCCGAAGACCCCGCCGTCAAGGGCATCTGGTGCGTGCCGAAGTACAGCAACCCCACCGGGGTCACGTTCAGTGACGATGTGGTCAAGCGGCTCGCCACCATGCGGACCGCGGCGCCGGACTTCCGGATCTTCTGGGACAACGCCTACGCCGTGCACCACCTGACCGACGACGAGCCGGAGCTGGCCGACCTGCTGGCGCTGGCCACCGAAGCCGGCAACGCGGACCGCGTGTTCGTCTTCGGCTCGACCTCAAAGATCACCCTCGCCGGGGCCGGCGTCGGGTTCTTCGGCGCTTCCGAGGCCAACCTCGCCTGGTGGACCGGCAACATCGGCAAGCGCACCATCGGCCCGGACAAGGTCAACCAGCTGCGCCACGCCCACTTCCTCAAGGACGAAGCCGGCGTCCGCGCGCACATGCGCAAGCACGCCGAGATCATCGGGCCGAAGTTCGCGGCCGTCGACCGCATCCTCACCGAGGAGCTGGCCGACCTGGCGTCCTGGACCAAGCCGACCGGCGGGTACTTCATCACGCTGACCGTCCCCCAGGGCACCGCGAAGGAGGTCGTGCGGCTGGCCAAGGAGGCCGGGGTCGCGCTGACCCCCGCCGGGGCGACCCACCCGCACGGGAACGACTCGGCCGACGCCGTCATCCGGATCGCGCCGACCTTCCCGAAGCTCGCCGAGGTCGAAGAGGCCGTCCGCGCGCTCGCCGTCTGCGTCCGGCTCGCCGTCGCGGAACGCGGCTGACCTGCGCGAACGTAATCGGGAAGAACTTTTTCCCGATTTGACCGAGCCGGGGGCCGTCCAGGTACGTATCACCGTTGGGTGAGGTGGACGAACTCGTCACGAGAGGACGTCCCCCGGTGTTCGGAAAACGCTACACACGGCAGCTGATCGAGCGCAGCGCGGAGAACGCGACCGACCGCCGCCGCTTCCTCAAGGCTGCGGGAGCGGCGGGGCTCGGCGTCGCGGGCGCCGGCGCGCTCGGCACGGCGCTGTCGCTGGGGCTCGGCTCGGCCGGTGCCACGCAGCAGTACGGCGCTCAGGGCGGCGACGCCGCGAAGGAGGCGGCCAGCGACGCCGCCGTGCTGAACTTCGCGCTCAACCTGGAGTACCTGGAGGCGAACCTCTACTCGTTCGCCGTCACCGGCTACGGGCTGAACGAGAAGTACGTCAACGGCATCGGCAACCTCGGCAAGGTCTCCGGCGGGCACGCCGTGAAGTTCAAGAGCGAGCACGTCAAGCAGATCGCGCAGGAGATCGCCGGCGACGAGGTCGCGCACGTGAACTTCCTGCGCAAGGCGCTCGACAAGGCGGCCGTCGCGCAGCCGGAGATCGACTTCCAGAACAGCTTCACCGCCGCCATGCAGGCCGCGGGGCTGATCAAGGAAGGCCAGACGTTCGACCCGTTCGCGAGCGAGAACAACTTCCTGCTCGCCGCGTACCTGTTCGAAGACGTCGGCGTGTCCGCCTACAAGGGCGCGGCGCCGCTGGTCAACAACAAGACGTTCCTCGACGCGGCGGCCGGCATCCTCGCGGTCGAGGCCTACCACGCGGGCATCGTGCGCGCGCAGCTGTTCGAACGTGGCCTCGGCGACGTCACGAACAAGATCTCCGACGCCCGCGACAGCCTCGACGGCAAGGCCGACGACGACGAAGGCGTGCTCAAGGGCGGCATGGCGAACCTCGTCCCGGCGGACGCCAACGGCATCGCGTTCGGGCGCTCGGCCGACCGCGTGCTCAACATCGCCTACCTCAACCCGGACAAGGTGTCCTCGGGCGGCTTCTTCCCGCGCGGCCTCAACGGCGACATCGCCACCAGTGGCGCAAAAGAGTGAGCCCCGCGTGCCGCCGTCACGGTAACGTCGTGATCGGCGGCACGCGGAGTCCACGAGGGGGAGCAGGGTGCGGGTACTGGTTGCGGGTGGCGGCATTTCCGGCACGGTCACGGCGATGGCGCTGAAGCTGGCCGGGCACGAGCCGGTCGTCTTCGAGGCCTACCCGGCCGGCGGGGACGACGTCGGCGCGTTCCTCACGATCATGCACAACGGCATGGACGCCCTGCGCGCGATCGGCGCCGACGGGCCGGTGATCGACGCGTCCTTCGCGGCGATCGGCGTCGAGCTGGTCACCCCGGACGGCGAAACCGCCGGGCGGCGGGAGTTCGACACCGAAGGCCGCGACGGGCCACGCACCCTGACCCGGGCGACGCTCTACCGCGTCCTGCAGGCCGAAGCCGCACGCCGGGCCGTCCCGCTCGAACGGGGCAAACGCCTGGTCGGCGCGAAGCCGGACGGCGGTGGTGTCACGGCCGAATTCGCCGATGGCACCACCGAAACGGGTGACGTGCTGGTCGGCGCGGACGGGTTGCACTCGGCGGTCAGGAAGCTGATCGACCCGGACGCCGACGCGCCGCGCTACACCGGCCAGACCATCGTCTACGGCTACACGCGGGCGCCCGGGCTCCCGTCGGCGGCCGGCATCTACCGGATGGTCCGCGGCAGCAAGGCGGCCTTCGGGTTCACCACGGACCCGGAGGGTGCGACGTTCTGGTTCGCCCGCATCCCCGACGCCGAGCGCTCCCGCGAGGAAATCGCGGCGGTCACCCCGGCGGGGTGGCGCGAGTTCGCGCACGCCGCGTTCGAGGGAGAACCGTTGCCCTGCGCGGAAATCATCGCCGCGACGGGCGACGAGGTGTTCGGCGGCCACTCCTACGACGTCCCCCGGACGCGGATCTGGTCGACGCCGGAAATGGTGCTCGTCGGCGACGCCGCCCACGCCGCGGCCCCGGCGGACGCCCAGGGGGCGTCGATGGCGATCGAAGACAGCGTCGTCCTCGCGCAGTGCCTGCGTGACCTACCGGATCCGGCGTCGGCGTTCGCGGCGTACGAAGGGCTTCGCCGGGAGCGCGTCGAGAAGCTGGTCGCGTCGAGCGCGGGCCAGGACGTCGCGGAAAAGCCGGGCTGGGTCTACGCGCACCACATCGACTGGGACGCGAAGGTCGCCACCCGATGAGCCTCGGCCCGCCGCCCAAGCGCATCGACGTCACCGAGGACCAGGTGCGCCGGCTCGTTGCCGAGCAGTTCCCGCAGTGGGCCGGTCTCCCGGTGCGGCCGGTGGTGAACGGCGGCTGGGACAACCGGACCTTCCACCTCGGCGACGCGATGTCGGCGCGGCTGCCCAGCGCGGCCGAGTACGCGCTGGCGGTCGAAAAGGAACAGCGCTGGCTCCCCGTCCTCGCGCCCCGGCTGCCGCTGCCCGTCCCGGTCCCGCTGGCGGAAGGCAAGCCCGGCGCGGACTTCCCGTTCGCGTGGTCGGTGTACCCCTGGCTCGACGGCGAACCGGCGACCGCGGAACGCATCGCCGATCCCGCCGGGTTCGCCGCCGACCTGGCCGGGTTCCTGGTGGCGCTGCAGGGCGTCGACACCACCGGCGCGCCCGGTCCGGGCACGCACAACTGGTTCCGGGGCGGCACTCTGCGCACCTACGACGAGCTGGTCCGGCACCTGCTCGACGGGCAAACCGGCGAAATCTGGCAGACCGCGCTCGACGCACCTTGGGATGGAGAGGTGCGCTGGTTCCACGGCGACGTCGCCGCGGGGAACCTGCTGCTGGACAACGGAAAGCTGGCCGCGGTCATCGACTTCGGCACCTGCGGCGCCGGCGACCCGGCCTGCGACCTGGCCATCGCGTGGACGCTGCTGACCGCCGACAGCCGCCGCGTGTTCCGCGAGCGGCTGGCCGTCGACGACGCCACGTGGGCCCGCGGCCGCGGCTGGGCCCTCTGGAAGACCCTCGTCACCTGCGCCCGCACCCGGGGCCGCACCGACCGCGAAGCCGTCGAGGCCCAGCGCGTCCTCGCCGAAATCCGCGCCGGGTAAAACTGCTCGTGAGTGTTTAGTCGGGTTCTAACCCGACTAAACACTCACGACCGGGCGCCGCACGAGTCGCGGATGACCAGTTTCGTGGGCAGCCGCACCGGTTCCGGGGCGCTCGCGTTCTCGATCATCGCCAGCAGCGCGCCGGCCGCCGCCGTGCCGAAGCCCGGTTTGTCCTGGGCCACCGTCGTGAGCGCCGGGTCCACCAGGGACGCCACTTCGATGTCGTCGAACCCCACCACCGCCAGGTCGGCCGGCACCCGCAGCCCGGCCGTGCGGGCGGCCAGCAGGGCGCCGACCGCCATCTCGTCGCTGGCCGCGAACACCGCCGTCGGCGGGTCCTTGCGGGACAGGAGCCGCCGCATGCCGACGAAGCCGCTCTCGCGGTAGAAGTCCCCGGTCACCACGTAGTCCTCGCGCACCGGCAACCCCGCTTCGGCCAGCCCGCGGCGGTAGCCGTCGGTGCGGGCGGCGGCGGGCGCGTTGCCGCGCGGGCCGGTGATCGTGGCGATCCGGCGGTGCCCGAGCGCGGCCAGGTGCCGGACGGCCTCGGCGGCGCCGGCGGCGTTGTCGGAGGTCACGTAGGTTGCCCGCGGGCCGGCGAGGGCCACGTCCAGCGCGACGCACGGCAGCCCGGACTGGGCGAACGTGCCGAACGCGTCGGCGTCGGTCCCGCTGTCGATGAGCACCAGGCCGGCCAAGTGGTGGCGGCGGGTCATGCCGACGTACCCGACCGGATCGGCCAGCGACACCCCGGGGTGGCGGTGGCGGGCGTCGTCGCTCGTGGCGAGCAGCAGCAGGTGGTAGCCGTGCGAGCTGAGCGCGGATTTGAGGCCCAGCAACAGGTCCTGCAAGAAGGGGTGCCGCCAGCCGGGCCGCCGGTGGTCGGTGTCCCAGACCAGCCCGACCATCGCCGAGCGCTGCCGCGAGAGCGCCCGCGCCGACTCGTTCGGCGAGAAGTCGAGCTCCCGGGCGACCCGCTCGACGTGGGTGCGGGTCGCCTCGCTGACCGTCGCGGGGCGGTTGAACACCCGCGACACGGTCGCGACGGAAACCCCGCAGAGCTGCGCGATCTCTCGGGCGGTGACCATGGCGAACTCCGTTCTTGTAACCGGTTACATCTCTAGCACATGATCTCAGGCAGCGTAAACGCCGAGGTGCGTTATAGTTTCGTTACTTGACGAACAGGTGCTGGGAGCGCTCTCATGGGTCCCGCGTTTTCCGACCGGCCCGCAGAACAACGGAGATCTCATGCGCCCGAAAACGACACCCCGGCTCGTCTTGGCGGTCGTCTGTGCCGCTGTCACCGCCCTGAGCGCCTGCGGGAGCGGCGACGCCGCCGGCGGGAAGACCAAGCTGAGCCTCGGCCTGTTCGGCAACTTCGGCTACACCGACCTGATCAAGGAGTACCAGGCGGCGCACCCGGACATCGAGATCACCGAGCGGACCGCGGCCTACTCCGACCACCACAAGAACCTCGCCGCGCACCTGGCCACCGGGGGTGGCGCCGCGGACATCGAGGCGATCGACACCGGCTACGTCGCCCAGTTCAAGGCGACCCCGGACAAGTTCGTCGACCTCAACACCGTCGGCGGCGACAAGCTCAAGGACCGCTGGCTGAGCTGGAAGTGGTCGGCGTCGCTGGCCAAGGGCGGGCAGCAGATCGGCTACGGCACCGACGTCGGCGGCCTGGCCATCTGCTACCGCCGCGACCTGTTCCAGGACGCCGGGCTGCCCGCCGACCGCGACGCCGTCTCCGCGCTCTGGCCGACCTGGCAGGCGTTCTTCGACGCGGGCAAGCGCTTCCAGGCCAAGGCGCCGAACGGCGTCAAGTTCATGGACGGCGGCCCGACCGTGCTCAACGCGATCTTCGGCCAGGCGCCGGTCGGCTACTACGACCAGAGCGACCAGCTCGTCGTCGACAGCAACCAGGCCCTGCGCACCGGCTGGGACCAGGTCGTCGACGCGGTCAAGGCGAACCTCTCCGCCGGCCTGCTCTACAGCACGCCGACCTGGAACACCGGCTTCACCCAGGGCCAGTTCGCCACCGTCACCTGCCCGGCCTGGATGATGACCAAGATCAAGGACCAGGCGCCGGACACCGCGGGCAAGTGGGACGTCGCGGCCGTGCCCGGTGGGGGCGGCAACTGGGGCGGCTCCTACCTGACGATCCCCAAGCAGGGCAAGCACACCAAGGAAGCCGCCGAGCTCGCCGCGTGGCTGACCGCACCCGAGCAGCAGGCGAAGGTCTTCACCAGCAAGGGCCTCCTGCCTTCGACGCCGTCGCTCTACGACGACCCGAAGATCACCGGCTACACCAACCCGTTCTTCAACAACGCGCCCGTCGGCAAGGTGTTCACCGACGCGGCGAAGAAGCTGAACCCGCAGTACCAGGGCCCGAAGGCCGGCGACGTGCAGACCGAGTTCGGCAACGCGATGCAGCGCGTCGAACAGGGCAAGCAGGACGGCGCGGCGGCCTGGCAGCAGCTGGTCGGTGACGTGGCGAAGCTGAAGTAATGGCACTCACCCTGGCCGACCGGCGGCACAAGTGGGACGTCAAGCTGTCGCCGTTCGGCTTCGTCAGCCCGTACTTCCTGATCTTCGGCGTCTTCGGGCTGTTCCCGCTGCTCTACACGGCGTTCGTGTCGCTGCAGAAGCGGAACCTGCTCGACGCCGAGGGCGCGCAGTTCATCGGGTTCGGCAACTACGAGCAGCTGCTGTTCCACGACCCGTACTTCTGGAACTCGATGGGGAACACGGTCAGCCTGTGGCTGCTGACCACCATCCCGCAGATCCTGTTCGCCCTCGGCATCGCGCACCTGCTCAACCGGCGGCTGCGCGGGCGGATGTTCTTCCGGATGGGGATGATCCTGCCGAACATCACCTCGGTGGCGGCGGTGACGATCATCTTCGCGCAGCTGTTCGGCCGGGACTTCGGCCTGGTGAACTGGGTGCTGAGCTGGTTCGGCGCCGGCCAGGTCGACTGGCAGGCCGGCACCGCCAGCTCGCACACCGCCATCGCGGCGATGGTGGTGTGGCGCTGGACCGGCTACCACGCGCTGATCTTCCTGGCGTCGATGCAGGCGATCCCGTCGAGCATGTACGAGGCCGCCACCCTCGACGGCGCCCGCGGGTGGCAGCAGTTCTGGCGGATCACCGTCCCGCTGCTGCGGCCGCAGATCATCTTTTCGACGGTGATCGCGACGACCGGGAACATGCGGCTGCTCGCCGAGCCGCTGCTGTTCAACCCGGGCACGGCGGCCGCCACCGGCGGGTCGGACCGGCAGTTCCAGACCGCCGCGCTCTACCTCTACGAGCAGGGCTTCACCAAGTACGACTTCGGCTACAGCTCGGCGATCGCGCTGATCCTGGCGGTGGCCACGATGCTCGTCGCGGGCCTGTCGTACCTGGTCACCCGGCGCATCCAAACGGACTGAGGAGCGAGATGACCACCGTGCTGACCCCGGCCGCGCCCGCGCCGCCGGTGACCCCGGGGCGGACCCGGCGGCTCGTGCGGCGCGTCGCGAGCCCGTGGACGTACGCCGCGCTGATCGCGATCCTGGCCGGTTCGGCGTTCCCGGTGTACTGGTCGTTCGTCGTCTCCTCACAGACGACGGAGGCGGTCGGCAGCGTGCCGCCGGTGCTCGTGCCCGGCGGGCACCTGTTCGAGAACATCGCCCGCGTCTTCGACGAGACGAACTTCGCGCTGGCGCTGGGGAACTCGGTGATCGTCGCGGGCACGATCACCGTGTCGGTGGTGCTGTTCTCCACGCTGGCCGGGTTCGCCTTCGCCAAGCTGAAGTTCCGCGGGCGGACCTTCCTGCTGCTGCTCGTGGTCGCCACCCAGGCGATCCCGACCGAGCTCGGCGTCGTCCCGCTCTACATGATGATGGCCGACTTCGGCTGGGCCGGGCAGTTGCAGGCGGTGATCGTGCCCGGGCTGGTCACCGCGTTCGGCGTGTTCTTCATGCGCCAGTACTTCGAACGCGCGCTGCCGCTGGAACTGCTGGAAGCCGGGCGGATGGACGGCTGCGGCTCGCTGCGGCTGTTCTGGCACGTGGCGCTGCCCGCGGCCCGCCCGGCCGCGGCGGTGCTCGGGCTGTTCACGTTCATGCAGGCGTGGAACGACTTCTTCTGGCCGCTGGTCGTGCTGACCCCGGAGAACCCGACCGTCCAGACCGCGCTGTCCACTTTGGCCAGTGGCTACACCACCGACTACACGCTCGTGCTCACCGCCGCGACCATCGGCACCGTCCCCGTCCTCCTCGTGTTCCTGCTGTTCGGCCGCCAGATCGTCGGCGGCATCATGCAGGGCGCGCTCAAGGGCTGACCTCCCGGAGACCACCGTGACCACCAGTTTCCCGCCCGGCTTCCGCTGGGGCGTCGCCACTTCGGCGTTCCAGATCGAGGGCGCCACCACCGCGGACGGCCGCGGACCGTCCATCTGGGACACCTTCGCCGCGGTCCCCGGCGCGGTGGCCGGCGGCGACACCGGGGAACCGGCGGCGGACCACTACCACCGCTGGCCGCAGGACCTCGCCCTGCTCGCCGGCCTCGGCGTGGACGCCTACCGGTTCTCGGTGTCGTGGCCGCGCGTGCAGCCGTCCGGCCGCGGCCGCGTCGAACGCCGCGGGCTCGACTTCTACCGGCGGCTCGCGGAAGGGCTGCGGGAGAAGGGGATCGAGCCGTTCCTGACGCTCTACCACTGGGACCTCCCGCAGGCGCTGGAGGACGAAGGCGGCTGGCGCTCGCGCGACACGGCGTTCCGGTTCGCCGACTACGCGGCACTGGTCCACGCGGAGCTCGGCGACCTGGTCGAGCACTGGACGACGCTGAACGAGCCGTACCCGTGCGCGGTCGCGGGCTACGGCGAGGGCCGCCACGCGCCCGGCGCGAAGGAGGGCCACGGCGCCCTCGCCGCGGCCCACCACCTGCTGCTCGGCCACGGCCTGGCGGTGCGGGCGATGCGGGCGCAGGCACCCCCGCACCACCAGTTCGGCATCGTCCTCAACCAGTCGCCGGTCGTCCCGGTGTCCGCCTCGGCCGCGGACGCGGCGGCCGCCGCCCGCCAGGACACCTTGCTGCGCCGGCAGTTCACCGACCCGCTGTTCGGCGGCCGCTACGCCCCGGGGCTGGCGGCGATGTTCAGCGGCGCTTCGGACTTCGCCTTCCGCCACGACGGCGACCTGGGGACGATCGGGCAGCCGCTGGACTACCTGGGCGTCAACTACTACTACCGCCTGCACGTCGCGGACGCCCCGCACCGCGAACCGGACCCGGCGGCGCGGACGGTGGCCGACATCGGCGTCGACACCTCGCGGCTGCCGGACGTCCCGCGCACCGGCATGGGCTGGCCGGTCGAGCCGGAAGGCCTCACCGAAGCACTGGTGGGCCTGCACAACCGCTACCCGGACCTGCCCCCGGTGTACGTCACGGAGAACGGCTGCGTGTACCCGGACCGCAGCGACTTCGCCGACTACGAGCGCATCACGTACCTGACCGAGCACATCGAGGCAGCGCGCACCGCGGCGGCGGCCGGCGTGGACCTGCGCGGGTACTTCTGCTGGTCGTTGCTGGACAACTTCGAGTGGGCGCACGGCTACAAGCACCGGTTCGGCCTGGTGCACGTCGACTACGCGACGCAGGCCCGCACGCCACGGGCGAGTTACCGCTGGTACCGCGACTTCGTGACGGCGCAGCGCGCACCGGGGTAAAAGCGCTGGTCCGCGTCGGCCGCCGGCTCTACGGTGACGCCATGAGCGAGCACCCCGTCGGGGCCTTCGAACCGCCGTACCACCTGGCCGTCTTCACGACGGTGCGCACCGCCGAGCAGGACGGCTACGGCGAGACGAACGCCCGCATGGAGGACCTCGTGCGGGAGGTCCCCGGGTACCTGGGGATGGACCACGCGCAGACGCCCGGCGGGCTCGGCATCACCGTCGGGTACTTCCGCGACGCCGACGCCCTGACCGAGTGGCGCCGCAACGCCGAGCACCGCGCGGCCCAGCGGCGGGGCCGCGCGGAGTGGTACGAGAGCTACACCCTGCACGTGGCGAAGGTGGAGCGAAGTCACGGCTTCGTGCGGCCGTGACGCCGCTCGCTACTTCTTGTACAGGCCTTCGATGTCGTTCGCGTAGTTCTTCGTGACCACGTTGCGCTTCAGCTTCAGGCTCGGCGTGATCTCGCCGCCGGCTTCGGTGAAGTCGTTGGCCAGCACCGTGAACTTCTTGATCGCCTCGGCCTTCGACACCTGCTTGTTGGCCTCGTCCACCGCCGCCTGGATCTCGGCGAGCAGGTCGGCGTCCGAAGCGAGGTCCGCCACCGATGCGCCGGCAGGCTTGCCGTGCTGGGACTTCCAGGACGGGAAGTACTCCTCGTCCACCGTCACCAGCGCCGCGATGAAGGGGCGCTGGTCGCCGACCACCATCGCCTGGCTGACCAGCGGGGCCGCCTTGATGGTGTCCTCGAGGCCGGACGGGGCGACGTTCTTGCCGCCCGCCGTCACGATGATCTCCTTCTTGCGGCCGGTGATCTTCAGGAAGCCGTCGGAGTCGAGCTCGCCCAGGTCGCCGGTGTGGAACCAGCCGTCGGTGAGGGACTCGGCCGTCGCCTGCGGGTTGTTGTAGTACGCCCCGAACACGACGTCGCCCTTGAGCAGGACCTCGCCGTCGTCGGCGATGCGGACCGACGTGCCGTTGACCGGCTTGCCGACCGTGCCGACGCGGAAGGCCGTCTGGGTGTTGACGTTCGCCGCCGCGGACGTCTCGGTCAGGCCGTAGCCCTCGAACACCGGGACGCCGATGCCGCGGAAGAAGTGCGCCAGCCGGGCACCCAGCGGCGCGCCGCCCGACACCGCCGCGACGCAGCGGCCGCCGAGGGCCGCGCGCAGCTTGCCGTAGACCAGCTTGTCGAACACCAGGTGCTTGGCCTTCAGGCCGAACCCGGCGCCGCCCTTGTCCTGCGCCTCGCTGTAGGCGACCGCGACCGCCTCGGCGGCGTCGAAGATCTTGCCCTTGCCGTCGCCGTGGGCCTTCTGCTTCGCCGAGTTGTAGACCTTCTCGAACACGCGCGGCACCGCGACCACGAACGTCGGGCGGAACGTGCCCAGGTCGGCGACCAGGTTCTTGACGTCCGGGGTGTGCCCGAGGGTGACGCGGGCCGACAGCGCGGTCACCGCGATCGCGCGGGCCAGCACGTGCGCCAGCGGCAGGAACACCAGCAGCGAGTTGCCCTGCTCCATGAGCTGCGGGAACGCCTCGATGTCGGCGCGGATCTCGGCCAGCAGGTTGCGGTGGGTCAGCTCGACGCCCTTGGGGCGGCCGGTGGTGCCCGAGGTGTAGACGATCGTGGCGAGCTCGCCCGCGGTCACCTCGCGGCGGCGGTCGTGCAGCTCGTCGTCGGACAGCGAAGCGCCCAGCGCGGCCAGCTCCTCGACGGCGGGGGAGTCGCCCTCGATCTGCCACGTGTTGTCCAGCCCGGTGAGCCGGTCCCGGATCTCGTCGACCGCCGCGGCGTGGGCGTTCGTCTCGACGAAGATTCCCTTGGCGGCCGAGTCGGAGAGGATCCAGTACACCTGTTCGGGGGAGGAGGTGTCGTAGATCGGCACCGTGACCGCGCCGGCCGCCCAGATCGCGAAGTCGATCAGCGTCCACTCGTAGCGGGTCTTCGACATGATCGCGACGCGGTCGCCGCGGCCGATCCCGGCCTTGGCCATGCCCTTGGCGACGGCCAGCACCTCGGCCGCGAACTCCTTGGCGGTCACGTCCAGCCAGCTGCCCTCGACCTGGCGGCGGAAGCTCACCACGTCCGAGAACCGCTCGGCGTTCGCCCAGACGACATCGGACATGTTCTCGTCGTCGGCCACCGGCTTGCCGGCGGGAGCGCTGTATTCGCGCACGTGGACCTCCGTGTTCAACGCGTGCGGTGGGCGACACCGCTGTTACCCGCCAGTCAACTTAGCGTGGTGTGCACCTTAAGACCATGCTGATCGCCGTCGCACGGCGAGGGCGTGACATTCTTCGCACGTGAACGCGCCACCCTCACTCGACATCGTCGACGAGACGTTCCTCGCCGTTCCGCCGGCCACCGTGGCCGCGGTCTTCGCCCAGCCGGCGTCCTGGCGGCGCTACTGGCCCGACCTGGTCCTGGAGGTCTACACCGACCGGGGGGACAAGGGCCTGCGCTGGACCGTGCGGGGCGCTCTCGTCGGTACGATGGAGGTCTGGCTCGAGCCGGTGCTCGACGGCACCCTGCTGCACTACTTCCTGCGGGCGACCCCCGCCGACGCGGCGGGCGCGCCCCGCGCGCTTTCGCCACGTGACCTGCGCCGGGAGTTCGATCGGCGGGCCCGCGCGGCGAAGGGGATCGCGCTCGGGCTGAAGGAGATCCTGGAGGACGGGCGCGAGCCCGGAGTGCCTCCGCGCGGCGAAGACTAAGGGGATCAGGGGTGCGGGTACACGTCGTCTCGGACGTGCACGGCAACGCGGACGCGCTGAAGCGCGCGGGGGACGGAGCCGACGCGCTGGTCGTGCTCGGCGACCTGCTGGACTTCGTCGACTACCGCGACCACGACAAGGGCATCATGGGCGCGCTGTTCGGCGCCGGGAAGGTCGGCGAGTTCGCGCGCCTGCGCCGCGAGGGCACCCGTGACGAAACCGTTGCCTTTTCCCGGACGCTCTGGGCGACCCTCGACGACCCGGCCGCCGCGGTCGACGAGGCCATCCGCGAGCAGTACGCGACGCTGTTCGCGGCCATGACCGCGCCCACCTACGCCACGCCGGGCAACGTCGACACGCCCTCGCTGTGGCCCGAGTTCACCGGCGAGGGCGTCCACGTCCTCGACGGCGAGGTGACCGAGATCGGCGGCCTCCGGTTCGGGTTCGTCGGCGGCGCGCTGCTGCCCGACGGCGTCGTCCCGCACCGCCGCAAGGGCGCCGCCTGGCGCCCCTACCTGCGGGATCGCGAGGACTACGACAAGAGCGTCGCCGCGCTCACCGACGTCGACGTCCTCTGCACGCACGGCCCGCCCGCCGTGCCGGAGCTGACCTACGACGTCGTCGCGCGCCGCAACGAGATCGGCTCCACGGCGCTGCTGGAGCTGATCCGGGAGCAGCGGCCGCGCTGGTCGGTGTTCGGCCACGTGCACCAGCCGCTGTCCTCGCGCGTCCGGGTCGGCCTGACCGAGTGCCGTAACGTGGGTCACTTCAAGGAGACCGGGCAGCCGTACGTGCTGCGCTGGTGACCGACCGCGGCGGCTACGCTTCGTCCCATGGCCGAGCAGTCCACACAGTCCATCGAGGTCGACGCCGAGCCCAGCCGGGTGATGGCCGTGATCGCCGACTTCCCCGCCTACCCCGAATGGGCCAAGGCCGTCCGGGAGACCGAAGTCCTCGACACCGACGCCGGTGGCCGGGCCAAGCAGGTCAAGCTGACCCTGGACGCGGGCCCGATCAAGGACGTCTACACCCTCGCCTACGACTGGGACGACGACGGCCTCGGCGTCAGCTGGCACCTGGTCAAGGGCCAGATGCAGAAGGCGCAGAACGGCCGCTACGCGCTCGAGGACCTCGGCGGCCGGACGCGGGTCACCTACACGCTCTCGGTCGAGCTGGCGCTCCCGATGATCGGGCTGCTGCGCCGCAAGGCCGAGAAGATGGTCATGGACACCGCGCTGAAGGAGCTCAAGAAGCGGGCCGAGGGGTAGCCGCGTGCGGATCCTGCTGTTCACCGGCAAGGGGGGTGTCGGGAAGACGACGCTGGCCGCCGCCACCGGCGCCGCCCTGGCCGCGCGCGGCAGGAAGACGCTGGTCGTGTCCACCGACCCGGCGCACTCGCTCGGCGACGCCTTCGGGCACACCCTGGGCGCCGAACCGTCCGAAGTGGACGCCCTCCTCTCGGCCGTGCAGGTCGACTCGCGCACGCTGGTGGACACCAGCTGGCACCGGCTGCGTGCCGAGCTGCAGACCGCGCTGGCCGGCGCGGGCCTGGACACTTTGGACGCCGAAGAGCTCACCGTGCTGCCCGGCGTCGACGAGCTGCTCGCCCTCACCGAGGTCCGCCGGCTGGCCGAAGACGGGCCGTGGGAGACCATCGTCGTCGACTGCGGCCCGACCGCCGAGACGCTGCGGCTGCTCGCCCTCCCGGAAGCCGTCTCGGGCTACCTGACCCGGGTGTTCGGCCGGCGCGTCACCGAGTCCGTGCGCCGGCTCGGCCGCCACCTCGACGGCCTGCGCGCGCTGCTCACCGAGCCGTCGGTGACCACTGTCCGGCTGGTGCTGACCCCCGAGCGGGTCGTCGTCGCCGAAGCTCGGCGCACGCTGAGCTCGCTGGCCCTGCGCGGCATCGCCGTCGACGGCCTGATCGCCAACCGGCTGATGCCCGCGCCCGGGTTCTGGCGCGGGGGCGCCGCTTCCTGGCTGCGCACCCGCCGCACCCAGCAGGACGCCGTCCTCGCCGAACTCTCCCGCGCGGGGTTCGCGCGGGTGTCGCGCGTCGAGCACCGCGCCGTCGAACCGGTCGGGCTGCCCGCGCTGCTGGAGATCGCCGCGGAGCTCTACCGCGACGGCGACCCCCTGGCGGGCGACGGCACCCCGGTCACGCCGCTGCTTCGCGTGCGGCGCGCGCCGGACGGCTACACGCTGCGCATCGCGATCCCGCTCACGCGGGACACCGAGGTCGACCTCGCCCGCGTCGACGACGACCTGGCGATCACCGTGGACGGCTTCCGCAGGCTCATCGCCCTGCCGGAGTCGCTGCGGCCGTGCCGGATCACCGGCGCGGAATCCGACGCCGACGGCCTGGTCGTGAGCCTGGCCGGGAACCGGGGACGCGGGTGAGCGAAGAGGACGAGACGGCCGGGCCGCGGCTCGCGGAGGAGATCCGCCTGCTCGTGGAGATGGTCGTGGAGAAGGCGGCGCCGTGGCTGGAGGGCGTCGTCGCCGCCGGCCACGGGGACCCTGACCAGGCGAAACCGGACGGCTCGGCGTGCGGGTGGTGCCCGCTGTGTGCGATCGTCGCCGTGGTGCAGGGTGAACGCCCCGAGTTCGTCGCCCGCTTGCTGGAACAGCTGGCGCAGCTCGTGGCGTTGCTCCGGGCGGTGCTCGCGGACCGCTGGGAGCCGGACGAGGGCGTGCACATGCCCGGGTTCCGGCCCACACCGCGACCGCCGGCGGAGGACTCGGTGTCGGTGCGGGTGCAGCACATCGCCGTCCGCAGGCGTGACGAGTGGGAGAACTGAGTGCGGACGATAGGGGTGGACGTCGGCGGGACGAGCGTCCGGGCCGGGGTGGTGGACGAGCGCGGCTCCTTGCTCGACACGGCCCGCGTCGCGACGCCGAGCGAGGAAGGCGCCCTCGAGGACGCCATCGCCGGCGTGGTCGAGGACCTGCGCAACCGCCACGAGGTGGCTGGTGTCGGCCTGGCCGTCGCCGGGTTCGTGGCCCGCGACCGCCGGTCGGTGATGTTCGCGCCGCACCTGGCGTGGCGCGGCGCGCCGGTCGCGGACCGGATCGAGAAGCGCGTCGGCCTGCCGGTGCTGCTGGAGCACGACGTCAACGCGGCGATGGTCGGCGAGCACCGCTTCGGCGCGGCCCGCGGCGCCCACGTGGCGGCGCTGGTGGCGCTGGGCACGGGCATCGGCGCGGGCCTGCTGCTGGACGGCAAGCTGTTCCGCGGCGCGTACGGCGTCGCCCCGGAGCTGGGCCACCTGACGGTGGTCCGCGGCGGCCGGCCGTGCCCCTGCGGCAAGTACGGCTGCTGGGAGCGCTACTGCAGCGGAACGGCGCTGGCGGCGACGGCGGTGGAGCTGCTCGCGCGGCACCCGGGCCGCTCGACGGTGCTGGCCCCGCAGGTCGCGGGCGACCCCGGTTCGGTGACGGGCCGCCGGGTGGCCGGCGCGGCCCGCGACGGCGACCCGATCGCCCAGCTGGCGATGGCCGAGCTGGCCAAGTGGCTGGGCGAGGGCCTGGCCCTGGTGGCGGACGTGTTCGATCCGGAGATCATCGTGATCGGCGGCGGGGTGTCGGAGTCGGCACCGCTGTTCCTGGACGAGGCCCGCGAGCACTACGCGGGCGCGATCACGGGAGCCCGCCATCGGCCCTTGGCGCGGATCCGCACGGCCCACCTCGGCGACGACACGGCCATCGTGGGCGCGGCGGCGCTGGCCCTGGAAGCGGCGAAGGCCCCGGTCTGACTCACTCCTCGGGAAAGCTTTCCGACGGCACCAGTCCCTCGAGGAACGCCCGGAACGTCGGCGCCAAGGCGAGCTCCGACTCCAGCTCCACGTCGAACCACGTCACCGATGGCTCCGACGACTCGCGGTAGTCCAGCGCGATCCACGTGTGGCCGTCCCCGGAGAGCACCACCACCCGCTTCGGCAGGTCCCACTCGGTGCTCAGGTACGGCGAGTCCAGGATCGACAGCCGGCCGCCGACGCCCAGGAGCTGGTCGAACGGCACGTGCGTCCCGCTCCACGACGTAGGCGCGCTCGCCGGGAAGGCGTCGAACGAGTCGGCCACCGTGCCACCGTTGCGCAGGCCGAGCAGTTCGCCCAGCTCCAGGGGCAGCCGGACGCCCAGCTCGCGGCTCGCGTGGGCGAACTCGCGGGCGCTCAGCGGCTCGCCGGGGCCCTGCTCCCAGAACGTGGGCTTGAGCTGATCGAACGGGGTCATGCGCGAGAGTGTGACAGGCTGGTCGGGTGAGTGGCCCCTCCGCGAGCGTCTTCGTCAAGTGTTCCTGCGGGCACCTGCACTGGGGCCGGTACGGCGCCGCCGGGCTGCTGCTCGTCGATCCCGCCCGCGGGGTCCTGCTGCAGCGCCGGGCCTGGTGGGTGCACCACGGCCGCACCTGGGCGCTGCCCGGCGGGGCCATCGAAGCGGGCGAAACCGCCCTCACCGCGGCCGCGCGCGAAGCCTTCGAAGAGGCCTCCGTGCCCGCCGAAGCCTTCCGGACCGTCTCCGCGTCCGTGGTCGACCACGGGGACTGGAGTTACACCACCGTGCTCGCCCTCGCCGAAGGCGCCGAGGCGCGGGTCGCCAACACCGAGAGCGCGGAGGTGCGCTGGGTGAAGCCCGAAGACGTCCCCGGTTACCCCCTGCACCGCGATTTCGCGGCCGCCTGGCCGGACCTGGCCGCGCGCGTCGGGCAGGAGCTCGTCCTCGTCGTCGACGGGGCCAACGTCGTCGGCTCGCGCCCGGACGGCTGGTGGCGCGACCGGCACGGCGCCGCCGAGCGGCTGCGCGACCAGCTCGCCCGGCTCGCCGAAGCGGGCCTGACCGACCCGGACGACGCCGCCGTGACCTGGTGGCCGCGGATCGTCCTGGTCGTCGAAGGCAAGGCCAAGCACGTCACGGGCGTGCCCGGCGTGGAGGTCGTCGCGGCGGAGACCGACGGGGACTCGAAGATCGTCGAGGTCGTCGCGAAGCAGGGTGACGCCCGGATCCTGGTCGCGACGGCGGACCGTGAACTGAAGGGGCGCGTCGAAGCCCTCGGGGCGGCGATCCTCGGCCCGGGCACGCTCCGGACCCGGCTCGACCGGCTCTAGTCTTTCGCGATCCCCTCGCGCATCTCGGAGACCAGCGACGCCATGACGGCCTTGAGGCTGCCCTTGTGCCGCTCGGCGACCGCCCGCTGCCGGACGTAGCTCGGCCCGTACTTCAGGATCGTCTCGACGTCACGCAGCTCCGAGACGCAGCCGAGCCGCCGCGCCACCGGCTCCAGCCGGTCGAGCAGGTCGGCGATGTCGTCGGTGACCAGCCGTTCGCGCCCGCGCGCGTCCAGGATGACGATCGCGTCGGCGCCGTAGCGGGCCGCGCGCCACTTGTTCTCCTGGACGTGCCACGGCGGCAGCGTCGGCAGGATCTCGCCGTCGTCGAGGCGTTCGCTGAAGTCGTCGACCAGGCACTGCGTCAGCGCCGCGATCGCGCCGACCTCCTCCAGCGTCGGCAGCCCGTCGCAGACGCGCATCTCGATCGTGCCCAGGTGCGGGGCCGGCCGGATGTCCCAGCGGATCTCCGAAAAGTGGTCGATCACGCCGGTGGTGAACATGTCGTCGACGTAGTTCTCCAGCTCCGCCCACTTCCGGAACTGGAACGGCAGCCCGGCCGTCGGCAGCTGCTGGAACATCAGCGCGCGATTCGACGCGTACCCGGTGTCCTCGGCGCCCCAGTACGGCGACGACGCCGACAGCGCCTGCAGGTGCGGCGCGTAGTTGAGCAGCGCGTCGAGGATCGGCAGGACTTTCTCGCGGTGGTCGATCCCGACGTGCACGTGGACGCCGTAGATCAGCATCTGGCGGCCCCACCACTGGGTCCGGTCGATCAGCTTGGCGTAGCGCTCCTTGTCGGTGACCTTCTGCTGGTACCAGTTCGAGAACGGGTGCGTCCCGGCCGAGAACATCTCGACGCCGAGCGGGTCCGCGACGCTGTGCACGACGTCGAGCGACTCGTTCAGGTCGGCTTTGACCTCGGCGATCGTTTCGCAGACGCCGGTGATGATCTCGATGGTGTTGAGCAGCAGCTCCTGCTTGATCTTCGGGTGCTCGGCGGCGCCGTCGGGGCGGACCGCGTCGAGGATCCGTTCCGCCACCGAGGAGAGCTCGCCGCTGCGGCGGTCGACCAGGCCGAGCTCCCATTCCGCGCCGACGGTCGAACGCCGTGAAGGGCTGAAATCGATGCGCATCGCCGTGACGCGTCAGACCTGGGCGCCGTTGCTGGGATCGGCGCCCGGCGGCGGCCCCTGCCGGACGCGCAGCAGCAGGAGCGCGATCGCCGTCGCGAGCGCGAGGATGCCGAGCGGGGTCGCCACCGTCGCGCCGACGCCGATCGCGTTCGGCAGGATCAGCAGGAACAGCCCGGCCAGGAACAGCAGCAGGATGAGGAACGCGCCCATCTTCGGCCGCGGCAGCGGCGGCGGCTCCGGCGGGACGTAGTGCTCGTCGTCGTCCGCGGGATCGTCGGAGAAGATCGTGGTGTCCCACGACGTGCCCCCGGACCGCCAGCCCGGTTCGGGCGGCGTGGGGTCCGCGGCCGGCGGCTCGGCGGGCCGCTCCGGCGTCTTGCGCTGCTCGGTCGCCGTGCCGGTCTGCGGGGTTTCGGCGGTGTCGGCCGTGTCGTTTTCGGGCAGCCCGAACCCGTCGGCCCGCAGGTCGGCGACGATCTCGGCGAACGTCGCGTCGACGTCCTCCGGCCCGTCCTTCCCGCGGCTCATGCGGTCTCCTCCGGCTGTGCGGCGTGGGCCTTCACGAACTCGACGCTACGCGTGAAGATGACCTCGGCGTCGTTGTCCTGCGTCGCCACGTGGTAGCTGTTCTCCAGGACGACCTCGGTGACGTCGGTGCTCGAGACGCCCTGCAGCACGAGCTGCGAGTTCACCGGCTCGACGACGTGGTCGACCGACGAGTGCAGCAGCAGCACCGGCTGGGTCACCTTGCCCAGGTCCGCGCGCACGACCGCCCACAGCTTCGCCAGGCTCGCGGCGGCCCGCACCGGGGTCCGCGGGTAGGCCAGCTCCGTCTCGCCCGGCATCTTGATGTCGTTCGCGATCGCCGGCACCGACGGCACGATCCGGCCCAGCACCGGCAGCAGCTTCGTGTCCCACTTCAGCCGCGTCACCGACGGGTTGACCAGGACGATCCCGGCGATCCGGTCGCCGAACTCCTCGGCGAGGCGCAGCGTGAGCGTGCCGCCCATGGACAGGCCGCCGACGAAGACCGTCTTGCACGTCGAGAGCAGCTCGAGGAGCGCTTCGCGGACGGTGCCGTACCAGTCTTCCCACGTCGTGCGGTTGAGGTCCGGCCAGCGGGTGCCGTGGCCGGGCAGGAGCGGGCAGCGCACGGTGAACCCGGCGCCGGCCAGGTGGTCACCCCAGGCCCGCATGCTCGCCGGGGTACCGGTGAACCCGTGGCAGAGCAGGAACCCGATCTCGGCCGAACCGGTGTGGCCGAACGGTTCCGCGCCGGCGAGCACGCCCATGCGATCGCCTTCCGTGTGAGCGGTGGATCCGTCCATGCTCTCACGGCTCGCGGGCGTTGTGGGGCTCCGCCCGGGCCCGGAATTCGCTGTGAGATCGATCGCTGCCCGCCGGTAACCGGGTGGTCTCCGTTGTGCGGCGGCCACCCGGGTTCGTAGGCTGTCCCGCGCGGGTTACAGGGGTTGAGCTGCGATGGAGGACTGAGGCACCGGTGCTGTACTGGCTCATGAAGTGGGTATTCATCGGACCGCTGCTCAAAACGCTGTGGCCGACCAAGGTCGTCGGCGCGGAGAACATCCCCGAAACCGGCGGCGCGATCCTGGCCGGCAACCACCTGGCGGTCGCGGACTCGTTCTTCATGCCGCTGCGGGTCAAGCGCAAGGTGACCTTCCCGGCCAAGTCCGAGTACTTCACCGAGCCCGGCTTCAAGGGCCTGCTCAAGAAGTGGTTCTTCACCGGCGTCGGCCAGTTCCCGATCGACCGCTCCGGCGGCAACGCCGCCCAGGCCGCCCTCGACACCGCGACCCGCCTGGTCAAGGCCGGCCACCTGCTCGGTATCTACCCGGAGGGCACCCGCTCCCCGGACGGCCGCCTGTACAAGGGCAAGACCGGCGTCGCCCGCATCGCGCTGGAGTCCGGCGGCGTGGTCGTCCCGGTGGCGATGATCGGCACCGACAAGGTCAACCCGATCGGCTCCAAGATGTGGTGGCCCCGCCGCCTCGAGGTCCGCTTCGGCAAGCCCCTGGACTTTTCCCGCTACGAAGGCCTCGCCGGCGACCGCTTCATCGAGCGGTCCATCACCGACGAGATCATGTACGCCCTGATGGAACTGTCCGGCCAGGAGTACGTCGACATCTACGCGGCGAAGGCCAAGGAGCTGCTGGCCGCGGAGGCCGCCGGGGTCAAGCCGGCGGTCCCCGCCCAACCCGCCTCCCGCGACGCGGCCCGGGTGCCGGACTCCAAGGTCGGCTGACCCACTACTGTTCACCAGTGCGTTTTTTCTACGACACCGAGTTCATCGAAGACGGCCTGACCATCGACCTGGTGTCCATCGGTGTCGTCGACGAGCGAGGCCGCGAGTTCTACGCGGTCTCGACGGAGTTCGACCCGGCCCGCGCCGGCCAGTGGGTGCGCGACAACGTCCTGGACAAGCTCCCGTCCCCGGCCGACCGGGCCTGGCGCAGCCGCGAGAAGATCCGCACCGACCTGCTGGAGTTCTTCGGCAAGCCCCCAGGTGGAATCGAGCTGTGGGCCTGGTTCGCGGCGTACGACCACGTGGCACTGGCCCAGCTGTGGGGCCCGATGCCGGCCCTGCCCCGCCAGCTCCCGCGGTTCACGCGTGACTTGAGGCAGCGGTGGGAGGACGCGGGAAAGCCGAAGCTCCCGGCGGCGCCGACCGACCAGCACGACGCACTGGCGGACGCTAAGCACAACTTGGCGCGGTGGGAGATCATCGAGGAGTACTTCCCGCGCCGCTGACCCTGGGGCCGCTCGCCCCGGCTCCGCTGGCGCTACCCGGCTCGCGCTGCCCGGCCCAGCGCGGCGCTGCCCGGCCCGGCCCAGCGCAGGCCCGCCCGGCTCAGCGCGGCCCGGCCCGGCTCGGCCCAGCGCAGGCCCGCCCGGCCCAGCGCGCCCCAGCCCGGCCAGCCCAGTCCCGCCCGGCTCAGCGCGGCCCGGCCCAGCCCAGCGCGACCCGCGGCCGACTCACGAGCGTCCCGAATGACTCATTCGGGACCTCCCACGTCCCGAATGAGTCATTCGCGGCACAGCTGACCCGACCCGACGAGACCGGTCCGGACCCCGGCCCTCGACCAGCGGCCCGCCCAGCTCGGTCGCGTCCGCTGCGGCCACGCCCACCGAGCCTGCTGCGGCCCGGCCCGCGTGGCCTCCGCCCGGCCGGGAGCGTCCGCCCCGAACGTAGTGAATGACTCATTCCTGTCATCCGACGACAGGAATGAGTCATTCACTACATCGAGATCACGACATCACAGACCCGCTCAACGCCGCGCCCGCACCGCCGCCGCCAGCTCGTCCAGCAGGGGGGCCGTGTCGTCCCACGCCAGGCACGCGTCCGTGATCGACTGCCCGTACGTCAGCTCCTCCGCGTGCCCCAGCGAAAGCTCCTGCCGCCCACCCGCCAGGAAGCTCTCCATCATCAGGCCCGAGATCCCGCGCTCACCACCGGAAATCCTCCCGGCCAGCTCCCGCACCACTTCGCCCTGCCGGACGTGGTCCTTGCCGCTGTTGCCGTGCGACGCGTCGATGATCACCCGCTCCGGCAGGCCCGACTTCGCCAGCCGCGCGAGCGTGTCCGCCACCGTTGCCGCGTCGTAGTTCGGGCCCGTGTTGTGGCCGCGCAGGATCACGTGGCAGTCCGGGTTGCCCGAGGTCGTCAGCAGGGCCGCGAGGCCGTCGGTGTTGATGCCGGGGAACACGTGGCTCGCCGCCGCCGCTCGGGTCGCGTCGATCGCCACCTGGACGTCGCCCTCCGTCGAGTTCTTGATGCCCACCGGCATCGACAGGGCGCTGCACAGCTGGCGGTGCACCTGGCTCGCCGCCGTGCGGGCGCCGATCGAGCCCCACGTCACGATGTCGGCGATGAACTGCGGCGTGATCGGGTCGAGGAACTCACACCCGACCGGCAGGCCGAGCGCGGACACGTCGAGCAGCAGCTTCCGGGCCAGGCGCAGGCCCTTGTTGACGGCGAACGTGCCGTCGAGGTCCGGGTCGTTGATCAGGCCCTTCCAGCCCAGCGTCGTGCGCGGCTTCTCGAAGTACACGCGCATCACGATGTGCAGCTCGCCGCGCACCTCTTCGGCCTTCGCGGCCAGCCGGCGGGCGTAGTCGAGCGCGGCTTCCGGGTCGTGCACCGAGCACGGGCCGACGACGACGAGCAGCCGGTCGTCGCGGCCTTCGAGGATGTCGACCGTCTCGGCGCGGCCCTGCCGCACGACCTTGGCCACCGCGGCGTCGGCCGGATGGTCCTCACGCAGCAGCGCGGGCGAAATGAGCGGACTGATCGACGTGGTGCGCGCGGCGTCGAGGTCACCGATGGTGGCGGGGCCGGCCGAGAGCGTCATGGCGGGGGTGTTCCTTCCTGGTGGACACCGACCCGCGGGGGACTCGCCGAGCCGGTTGGAGATCCGGCTCGGGGTGGAGGTCAGCGCAGGTTCACGCCGCCGTGCCCACCCGGGGCCGGCTTCGTAAACCAGAAATAGCGCTGCACGGCGCCAACGTAGCACACGCCGGGCGCGGACCGATTCGGCAGGTGGTACGGGCTGCACCGATCAAGACGGGAGCCGCTACGCTGGCGGGCGACGAAATGTGACTGTCATCTCCAGAGAACAGACGGAGGCTTCTCATGCGTGTCGGTGTGCTGACCGGCGGCGGCGACTGCCCGGGACTCAACGCGGTCATCCGCGGCGTGGTGCGTAAGGGCATCGAGGTGCACGGCTGGGACTTCGTGGGCTTCCGCAACGGCTGGAACGGCCCGCTCACCGGGGACAGCCGCCCGCTCGGCCTCAACGACGTCGAGGACATCCTGACCCGCGGCGGCACCATCCTGCGGTCCTCGCGCACGAACCCGTACAAGGTCGAGGGTGGCGTCGACAAGATCAAGAAGGTCCTGGCCGACCAGGGCGTCGACGCGCTGATCGCGATCGGCGGCGAGGACACCCTCGGCGTCGCGAAGCGGCTGACCGACGACGGCATCGGCGTCGTGGGCGTGCCCAAGACCATCGACAACGACCTGGGCGCCACCGACTACACCTTCGGCTTCGACACCGCGGTCTCCATCGCGACCGAGGCGATCGACCGGCTGCACACCACCGCCGAGTCGCACCACCGCGCGCTGGTCGTCGAGGTCATGGGCCGCCACGCCGGCTGGATCGCGCTGCACTCCGGCCTGGCCGGTGGCGCCAGCGTCATCCTGGTGCCGGAGAAGCACTTCGACGTCGACAAGGTCGTCTCCTACGTCGAGAGCCGCTTCGAGAAGGAGTTCGCGCCGATCATCGTCGTCGCCGAGGGCGCGCTGCCCGAGGGCGGCGAGGAGCGGCTGCTCACCGGCGAGAAGGACGCCTTCGGGCACGTCCGGCTCGGCGGCATCGGCACCTGGCTGGCCGACGAGATCGCCCACCGCACCGGCAAGGAGTCCCGCGCGGTGGTCCTGGGCCACGTCCAGCGCGGCGGCACCCCGACGGCGTACGACCGCGTCCTGGCGACGCGCTTCGGCCTGCACGCGGTCGACGCGGTGGCCGACGGCGACTTCGGCGTGATGGTGGCGCTGAAGGGCACGGACATCGTCCGCGTGAAGCTGTCCGAGGCGACGGCCGAGCTCAAGACGGTCCCGGCCGAGCGCTACGAGGAAGCCGAAGTCTTCTTCGGCTGAGTCTCCCGCGAAGGGCCGCCCCGGACGACCGGGGCGGCCCTTCGCGCGTTCACGGCCGCTGCCGCACGGCGTCGACGATCCCTTGGCTCAGCACCGCCCCGGTCGTGCCGGAGCCGCGGTAGGCGAAAGTGACGGGGTCGAACAGGAACTCGTCCTGGTTGCCGATCCCGCGCTCGGTCGTGCTGTTCCAGGTGATCCCGAGTACCGGCCGGCCCGTGGCGTCCTTCGCGCCGGCGCGAAGGATGAGCCCGGGCACCTTCGCCACGGCCTCGTAGAGCGCGGCCCGTGCCGCCGGCCGCAGGTAGCCGCCGGCCAGATCGACGACCTCGTTGCCGAGGTCGTGCAGCGTGTCGCCTTCGCCGTAGGTGCTCCGGTGCAGGTAGGCGAGCATGGCGTCGGCGTCCGTCGGCAGGTCCGGGTGGGCGGCCGGACGCGGCTCGCACCGGCTGGTCGCCGTGCGCCCGCGGCCTTCCTTCTGCACGCGCTTCCCGTCGCGGCAGCCCGCGACCTCGGTTTCGTGCCCGAAGAGGATCTCGAGCCCGTCGTGGGTGCCGTCCGCCGACACCCAGAACTCGTTTTCCCGGCCGTCCGCCAGCAGCGTCCGGGTGTAGACGAACTGGTCCGGCCGCGGCTCGACGTCCGGCCGGGCCCGCGCCGCCGCCGCGGCCTGGTACAGGACCTTCACCGGGTCGGTCTCCGCCCGGGGAGCCGGCGGGGCGGACGGCGTGAGCACGACGACGGCGGCGGCCGCCGCGGCGAGCCCGGCCGCGGTGATCCAGCCCCAGAGCGCGCGCCGGTGCCGCCGCCGGGGACGCGCCGTCGCCGTGGCGAGGAGCCGGGCCCGCGCGCCGGCCAGGTCGTCGCGCCCCGGGAGCCCGGCCGGTCCGGCGAAGTCGCGCAGCAGCTGCATCTCATCCATGGTTCGAGACCTCCTCGGCGGGCGCGGGCGCCAGTGCGGCGCGGACTTTCTTGCGGGCGCGGTTCAAGCGCGACCGGACGGTGCCGACCGGGATGGCCAGCGCCGCTGCGACCTCGTCGTAGGCGAGGCCTTCCCACGCGATCAGCAGCAGGACGTCGCGATCGCGCGGGGCGAGCCCGGCCAGCGCGGCGGCGAGCGGCCCGGTCAGTGCCTGGGCGCTCACCCGCTCGGCGACCCGGTCCGCGTGGGAGTCGTGGTCGGACGGCGGCCCGAGGGCGGCTCGCAGCCGGTACTCGCGCTGTTCCGCCCGCCGGCGCTGGCCGGCGAGGTTGGTGGCGATGCCGTAGAGCCACGGGCGCGCGCCGGGGAACGCGGGGTCGTAGCGGTCGCGGCGGTCGAACGCGATCAGGAAGGTCTCGCCGGTCAGGTCGTCGGCGACCTGACCACCGAGCCGCCGGGCGAGGTAGCGGTGGATGTGCGCGGCGTGGCGGTCGAAGAGCGCCGCGAACCGTTCGGGGTGCCGGAGCGACGCGGCGATGATCTCCGCGTCGTCCCCGGCTTCACCAGGTGAACTCATGAATCGCCTGTCTGTGGGGAAGCCTGCTGCCCCGTTGTTGGCGGTTCGGGCGGTTCGAGTTCACGCTAGATCCGGGCGAGCCGCTCCAGGACCCCGACCGCGGCGGCGATGTCGTCGGTGAGGGGCCGGTCGTCGACGCTCTCGTCCAGCACCTCCGACGCCATCTCGAAGGCGTCGCGCACCGGCAGGTCCACCAGGTCCGCCTCGCGCATCCGCAGCGCCCGCACCGCCGCCACCAGCTCGCAGCCGAGCACCTGCTGGTAGGCCGCGCACGCCGCCGTCGCCGCGCGGGCCGCCTGCGTCGAGAAGCTCGCGTGGTCCTCGATGCCACGCGACACCACGGCCGTGCCGAGGGTCGCCGGGAGCGCCGCCTGGCGCAGCTCGGTCAGCGCGTCGTGCGCCACGTACTCGAGGATCATCACGCCCGAGCTGCCCGCCGGGCCCGCCGCGAGGAACGGCCGCAGCCCGGTGAACTCCGGCTCCACCAGGTCGCCCAGCCGCGCCACCGACAGCTCCGCCACCTGGTGCACGGTCGCGCGGGCCTGGTCCAGCGCCGTCGAGACGTACGCCGTGTGGAAGTGCGCGTGGTGGTAGGCGTCGCCGTGCACCGTCGAGATCATCGGGTTCTCGGTGCTCGCGTTGATCTCGACGGCGAGGACGTCGCGCAGGTAGTGGATCGCGTCCAGCGCCGGGCCCTGCACCTGCGGGAACGCCCGCAGCCCGAACGGGTCCTGGATGCGGCGCCCCGGTTTCGGCGTCTGGTGCATGCCCAGCAGCCGCCGCATCTCCGCGGCGCAGGCGACCTGCCCTGCGTGCGGCCTGGCCTCGTGCACCGGCGTCGCGTAGGCCTCGGGGTTGCCGTCGAGCGCGACGTACGTCAGCGCCGCGACGGCGTGGCTCGCCCGGGTCAGCGCGTCCAGCCGCATCGCCGCCAGGGTCGCTTCGGCGAGCGTCGCGGCGTTGCTGCTCATGAACGCGAGCGCGTCGCCGGCGTGCACCGGCACCGGCGGCACGTGCCCGGTCACCCACGGCCGCTGGCCGGTGAGCGCCAGCGCCGTCTCCGCCAGCGGCGCGAGGTCGCCGGTGCCGATCGCGCCGAGCCGGTGCACCAGCGGCAGCGCGCCGGTGCGGACCGCCTCGGCCAGCGCGCCGATCAGCTCGGGGCTGATCCCGGAGCGGCCGGAGAGCAGCTGGTTCAGCCGGATCAGCATCATCGCCCGGATCTGCCCGGCCGGCAGCACGTCGCCGCTGCCGCCCGCGTGGCTGCGCAGCAGGCGCAGCCCGTGCTCCTGCGAGCTCTCGACGGTGTCGTCCTTGTTGGCGCCGACACCGGTGGTCCGGCCGTAGACCACGCGGCGCGTGCTCAGATCTTCGGCGAGCTTCCACGCGTGCTCGGCCGCGCGCTGCGCGGCGATCGAGACGTCGATGCCCAGCGGGCCCTCGGTGCGCGCCGCCGTCACGACGTCCGCGCACCTGAGGGTGCGGCCGTCCACCCGGATCAAAGGCAGCCTCCTTTCGACTGCCCTCACTATGCGGCTAGGGCCCGGCCGGCGGCCAGGGCGGCCTCGGCCAGTCCCAGCGCGGGACCGGTTCGTGCGGGTTCGGCTCGGCGCCCGGAGCCGAGAAGAGGACGGCCAGCCTGCTGCCCCACTCGACGTAGCCGGCGAAGGCCGCGCGGAACTCGGGGTCGGCGGGGAGGCCCGCCTCGTCGGCGGCGTCGAGCAGCAGCGACACCCACCGGCGGCGCTGCGGCTCGGTGATGCCGCGGCCGAGGTGGCGGCCGATCATGTGGGCGTGCCCGCCGTGGCTTTCGCTGTAGGCGGGCGGGCCGCCGAAGACCTCGCCGAGCCAGACCGCGACGTGCTCGGCGTGGTGCGCGTCCATGCCGCGGAAAACGGGCTCGAGCTGCGGGTCTTCGAGGACGTGGCGGTAGAAGATCGTCAGGAGGCGGACGAGGGCTTCGCGGCCGCCCGCCCAGTCGTAGAGGGACGGGGTGGTGGTTTCGAAGCGCTCGGGTTCGCCGTCGGGCGTGAAGCCTTCGATGCCGCCGAACGGCGACGGGGCGCGCACCAGGTACCGGCCGGGCGCGCGCTCGACGTGGTGCCCGGCCGCGGCCTTCTCGAAGTCGGCCCGCGCGGCTTCTGGCACGGTGTAGCGGACGTAGTCGACGATCACCCGGCCAGGCAACCAGCGGCCGGGCGGTGGCGGCAAGCACGTACTTTCCGGTGCGTAGGGAGAACGACGTGAAGCGGTACCACTGCGCGACGGAACTGGCGGTCGACCTGATCGGCGGCAAGTGGAAGCCGGTCATCCTGGCGCACCTCAAGGAAGGCGCCCACCGCTACGGCGAACTGCGGCGCCGCGTGCCGGGCGTCAGCGAGAAGATGCTGACCCAGCAGCTGCGCGAGCTGGCGGCGGACGGCCTGGTGCGCCGGGTCGAGTTCGACGGCCGGGTGCCGCGGGTCGAGTACCACCTGACGGCGGTGGGGGAGGAGCTCCGCCCCGCGCTGACGGCCCTGTACGAGTGGGGCGAGCGCCGCGCGGCGGAGCGCGGGATCACCTTCGAGCCGGCGCCCGACCACCCCTGACGCCGCCCCGGCCGGCCGGCTCGAGCGGCCCCCCGGAGGTCTTGAATGAGTCATTCAGGACCTCCGGCGTCCTGAATGACTCATTCAGGACTTCAGTCGAGCCCGCCGAGGCGACGATCCACCGCGTCGACCCCGACTTTTGCCGGAGCCCTGCCGTCCGACGACAGGAATGAGTCATTCACGGCATCGGCGGCGGGTCGGTCTCCTCCAACCGGCGCTCCAGCGCGTCGAGGCGCTCGGACCAGAACTGCCGGTACGGCGCCAGCCACGCGTCCACCTCCGCCAGGGGCTCCGGCCGCAGCGCGTAGCACCTTCGCTGGGCCGCCACCCGGACCGTCACCAGGCCCGCCTCCCGCAGCACCCGCAGGTGCTTCGAAACCGCAGGCTGGCTGAGTTCCAGCTCGTCGACCAGCTCGCCGACCGAGCGCTCGCCGTCGCGGAGGAGGTCCAGGATCGTGCGGCGGCGGGGCTCCGCCAGCACCTCGAACGTCTGCATCACCCCCGAAATGTGCTCCGCCGGGCATATTCCTGTCAAGGAATGCACGGCCGGGCCGTCCATCGTGGAGCCGCTTGGTCTGAACCATTGACCTAATGGTCTAGTCCACTTACGGTGGTGTGGTCCCCACCACTCCGGCAACGCAGCCGTGAGTAATTCTCCGGAGGGAGAAGGCATGTCCCGTTTCCGCAGGAAGAGCTTCTCGGCGCTGCTGGCCGTGGCCGCCGCCGCGGGCCTGGTCGCGGGGGCCGCGACCGCCCCGGTGGCCACCGCCGCCACCGAGACCGCCCAGGCGTCCGTCGGCAAGGTCGTCGGGTACTTCACCGAATGGGGTGTCTACGACCGCAACTACCACGTCAAGAACATCGAGACGTCGGGCTCGGCGAGCAAGCTGACGCACATCAACTACGCCTTCGGCAACGTGACGAACGGCGGCTGCGCGATCGGCGACGCCTACGCCGACTACCAGAAGACCTACGACGCCGCGGGCAGCGTGGACGGCGTCGCCGACACCTGGGACCAGCCGCTCGCCGGCAGCTTCAACCAGCTGAAGAAGCTCAAGGCCAAGCACCCCGGCCTCAAGGTGATCTGGTCGTTCGGCGGCTGGACCTGGTCCGGCGGCTTCGGGCAGGCCGCGCAGAACCCGGCGGCCTTCGCGGACTCCTGCTACAACCTCGTCAACGACCCGCGCTGGGCCGGCGTCTTCGACGGCATCGACATCGACTGGGAGTACCCCAACTCCTGCGGCCTGAGCTGCGACACCAGCGGCGCGGCGGCGTACAAGAACCTGATGGGCGCCCTGCGCGCCAAGTTCGGCTCGCAGCTGGTCACCTCGGCGATCACCGCGGACGGCACCGACGGCGGCAAGATCGACGCGGCCGACTACGGCGGCGCCGCCCAGTACGTCGACTGGTACAACGTGATGACCTACGACTACTTCGGCGCGTGGGCCGCGCAGGGCCCGACCGCCCCGCACTCGCCGCTGACCAGCTACGACGGCATCCCGACCGCGGGCTTCCACTCCGACGCGGCGATCCAGAAACTGAAGGGCAAGGGCGTCCCGTCGGACAAGCTGCTGCTGGGCATCGGGTTCTACGGCCGCGGCTGGACCGGCGTCACGCAGGACGCCCCGGGCGGCACCGCCACCGGCCCGGCGCCGGGCAAGTACGAGCAGGGCATCGAGGACTACAAGGTGCTCAAGTCGTCCTGCCCGTCGACCGGCACGGTCGCCGGCACCGCGTACGCCAAGTGCGGCAGCAACTGGTGGAGCTACGACACCCCGTCGACCATCGCCGGCAAGCTGAGCTACGCCAAGCAGCAGGGCCTCGGCGGCGCGATGTTCTGGGAGCTGTCCGGTGACACCACCGACGGCGAGCTGATCACGGCCGTCGCCAAGTAGGACTCCGGTGCGGCCGGCCGCGCGCGGTGCGCCGGCCGCACCGGGTTTCACACCGCCCCGGCGGGCGGGTGCTCCGCCGCGGCGCGCAGCAGTTCGGCGAGCACCCCGATGTCCACATCGGACAACCGCTTGAACCGCACGCAGCTCTTCCCGACCGACGCCCCGTTGAGCCGGTCGGCGAACAGTTCCGGCAGGTACCGGTCGCCTGCCACGCACGAGACGTACAGCGAGATGGAGCTCTTGCGGCTCGCCAGCGACACGGTCGCCGCGTCGCCTTCGCGGCCCGACGCGTACCGGTAGTGGTAGCGGCCGTAGCCGGGCACGCCGAACTCCATCGTCGGCGCCAGGTCCGGCGCGCACTCGCGGATCAGCTCGTGCAGCGCCCGCAGCTCGCCGCGCCGTGGCTCGGCGAGCGCCGCGAAGTACTCCTCGTGCGTCATGCCCGGGGACGCTACGCCGGGGGACCGACAATTCCTGTCGGTGCTCGCGATTAGGGTCCCCACCGTGAAGTTCAGCGGATTCGGCGAGTACGCCGTCGACTTCTTCGACGGCCTCGTGGAGGACAACTCGAAGCCCTACTGGGACGACCACGTCGAGACGTACAAGTCCGACGTCCGGGCCCCGATGGAGGCGCTGCTGGCGGAGCTCGCGCCCGAGTTCTCGGACGGCTTCGGCGACCCCAAGGTGTTCCGCCCCTACCGTGACGTCCGCTTCGCCAAGGACAAGACGCCGTACAAGACCCACTGCGGCGCGGTGATCGAGCAGGGCCGCGGCGGTGGCGCGTACTACGTCGAGGTCGGCCCGGAGGGCCTGCGCGTCGGCGGCGGCTGCTTCCACCTGGCCTCCGACCAGCTCGCCCGGTTCCGGAAGGCCGTCGACACCGAGCTGCACGGCGAAGCGCTCGAGAAGATCCTCAAGAAGCTCGAGAAGTCCGGCTGGGAGGTCAAGGGCGACCGGCTGAAGTCGAAACCCCGCGGCTTCGACGCCGATCACCCGCGGCTCGACCTGCTGCGCTACCGCTCGGTGTACGCGGTGCGGGCCTGGGAGCCGGACGACGTCCTCCACGAGCGGGGCGCGCTCGATCGGGTGAAAAAGGCGTGGCGGCAGCTGCGCGAGTTCAACGACTGGGCCCGCGACCGCGTCGGCCCCAGTGAGCTGCCCCGGCGCTGACACCTGGACAGGACAGGTTTCTGAACAGTTTTCTTGAACTTTTCGGGATCGGTACAGACGAACGCCCGGCGAGGGACTACGCTGTGCGAACGTGAGCCGACGCGCGAAGATCGTTTGTACCATGGGCCCCGCCACCGCTACGCCGGAGAAGATGCGGGCCCTTGTCGACGCTGGCATGGACGTGGCCAGGATGAACTTCAGCCACGGCAGCCACGGCGACCACAAGGAGGTCTACGACCTCATCCGGAACGCCGCCGCCGAGAGCGGCCGGGCGGTCGGCGTCCTCGCCGACCTGCAGGGTCCGAAGATCCGGCTCGGCACGTTCGCCGGCGGCCCGGTCGAGTGGCACAACGGCGACATCGTCCGGATCACCGTCGAGGACGTCGCCGGCACCCACGACCGGGTCTCGACCACCTACAAGGGCCTCGCCCGGGACGCCAAGCCCGGCGACCGCCTGCTGGTCGACGACGGCAAGGTCGGCCTGGTGGTCAAGGGCGTCGAGGGCCCGGACGTCGTCTGCGAGGTGACCGAGGGCGGTCCCGTCAGCAACAACAAGGGCGTCTCGCTGCCCGGCATGGACGTCTCCGTCCCGGCGCTGTCCGAGAAGGACATCGAGGACCTCGAGTTCGCCCTCGAGCTGGGCGTGGACTTCGTCGCCCTGTCCTTCGTCCGCTCGCCGGCCGACATCGACCTGGTCCACCAGGTGATGGACCGCGTCGGCAAGGGGCGCCTGCCGGTGGTCGCCAAGATCGAGAAGCCCGAAGCCGTCTACAACCTCGAAGCCATCGTGCTGGCCTTCGACGCGGTGATGGTCGCCCGCGGCGACCTGGGCGTCGAGCTGCCGCTGGAGCAGGTCCCGCTGGTGCAGAAGCGCGCCATCCAGATCTGCCGCGAGAACGCGAAGCCGGTCATCGTCGCGACGCAGATGCTCGAGTCGATGATCAACAACTCCCGGCCGACCCGCGCCGAGGCCTCCGACGTCGCGAACGCGGTGCTCGACGGCACCGACGCGGTGATGCTGTCCGGTGAGACCAGTGTCGGCCGGTACCCGATCGAGACGGTGCAGACCATGGCCCGGATCGTCGAGGCGGTCGAGACCGACTCGCCGATCGTGCCGCCGCTGACCCACGTCCCGCGCACCAAGCGCGGCGTGATCTCCTACGCCGCCCGCGACATCGGCGAGCGGCTCAACGCGAAGGCGCTGGTCGCGTTCACGCAGTCCGGCGACACCGTGCGCCGCCTGGCCCGGCTGCACACGCGGCTGCCGCTGCTGGCGTTCACGCCGGAGGACTGCGTCCGCAGCCAGCTGTCGATGACGTGGGGCACCAACACCCACATCGTGCCGCGGGTGGACTCGACCGACCAGATGATCCAGCAGGTCGACCACGCGATGCTCGAGATGGGCAAGTACCAGAAGGGCGACCTGGTCGTCATCGTGGCCGGTTCGCCCCCGGGCACCGTGGGCTCGACGAACCTCATCCACGTGCACCGGCTCGGTGAAGACGACCACGCTTGAGAGACCGACCACCCGGTATGGGCCTAAGGTCCGAGCATGACTGAAATGGCCAGGACGGCCGCCACCGAACTCGACCAGCCAGGTGGCGGCCAGCCGGTGCTCGACCGCCTGATCGCCCTGCTCGACCTGGAAAAGATCGAAGAGAACATCTTCCGCGGCGTCTCGCCCGCCCACTCGCCGGTGCGGGTGTTCGGCGGGCAGGTCGCCGGCCAGGCGCTGGTCGCGGCCGGGCGCACGGTTCCCGAGGAACGCCGGGTGCACTCGCTGCACGCGTACTTCATCCGCGGCGGCGACCCGAGCGTGCCGATCGTCTACGAGGTCGACCGGATCCGGGACGGCCGTTCGTTCACCACCCGCCGCGTCGTCGCGGTCCAGCACGGCAAGGCGATCTTCTCGCTCTCGGCCTCGTTCCAGAAGGACGAGCCCGGCATCGAGCACGCCGAGACGATGCCCGAGGGCATCCCCGCGCCCGAGACGCTGCCCACGCTGATGGAACGCGCCGAGGGCTACGCGATCGGCGCGCACAGCCGGCCGCGGCCGATCGACGTCCGCTACGTCAACGAGCCGCCGTGGATCACCCGCGAGACCGGTGAGCGGCCCGCGCGCAACCAGGTGTGGATGCGCGCCGACGGGAAGCTGCCCGAGGACCAGTTGCTGCACGTGTGCGTGCTCACCTACGCCTCGGACATGACGCTGCTCGACTCGGTGCTCGCGCGCCACGGCGTCTACTGGGACACCGACAAGGTGCTCGGCGCCAGCCTCGACCACGCGCTGTGGTTCCACCGGCCGTTCCGCGCCGACGAGTGGTTCCTCTACGACAGCGCTTCGCCGACGGCGTCCGGCGCCCGCGGCCTCGCCACGGGCCGGTTCTTCGCCGAAGACGGCACGCTCATCGCGACGGTCGTCCAAGAAGGGCTTCTTCGCGTCCTCTGAACACGGCGCGGAAATCACCCCTACGGGCGACAAATTGGCGGAATATCCCTCTCCGCAAAAGGGCAGTCTGCCCGGTGGAGAGGGCCGGGACCGATCGGGGGACGGCCCCGGACCTCTTCTCCCGATGATCACGCGGCGAGCCGCGGATCCATCGTCTACGCTGCTCAACAGGGCCGGGCGGGGACTGGGGGCGGAACCGCCGGGCCTCGCCCGTGTCCTGGGCAGCGCAGGCCGCGAGCATACAAGAGCATTCTGCAAATTGCAGATTCCGCCCCGGCTGCCCGGGCGGGAATAGTGCCGGTGTTATTGCACGACCCTCGTGGTTGGATACTGGCAGCGACCGAACGGCTACGAAGCCGTCGACATCCGGAGGTGCGCGATGGCAAGGGGACAGAGCCCCACGGTTCGCCGCCGGAGGCTCGCGGGTGAGCTGCGACGGCTGCGCGAAGCCGCCGACCTGACCATCGACGAGGTCGGCGAGAAGCTCGAATGCTCCGCCTCGAAGGTCAGCCGCATCGAAACCGGCCACGTCGGCGTCACCCCGCGTGACGCCCGGGACATGCTGGCCCTCTACGGCATCACCGGCGACGAGCAGGAAGCGCTCGTCCAGCTGGCCAGGGAGGCCCGCAAGCGCGGCTGGTGGCACGCCTACAACGAGGTCTTCACCGGCACCTTCGTCGGGCTCGAGGCCGACGCCAGCTCGCTGCGCGCGTTCCAGGCGCTGCTGGTGCCCGGGCTGCTGCAGACCGAGCGGTACGCCCGCGCGGTGATCCGCGCGCTGCGGCCGGACGCCGAGGAAGCCGAGATCCGCCGTCGCGTCGCCGCCCGGATGGCGCGCCAGGAACTGCTGTCGGAGACCCCGCCGCCGGAGTACTGGGCGGTGATGGACGAGGCCGTGCTGCGCCGGGTGGTCGATGGTCCCGAGGTGATGGCCGAGCAGCTCTACCGCATGGTCGCGCTCGCCGAGAAACCGAACGTGACCGTCCAGGTCGTGCCGTTCGGCGCCGGCGCGCACCCCGGCATGGAGGGCCCCTTCCTGATCATGGGCTTCCCCGAGCAGGCCGACCCGGACGTCGTCTACGTCGACGACAGCACGTCCAGCGGCCTTTACCTGGAGGAACCCACAGACGTCCGGCGCTACGGGCTGATGTTCGACCATCTGCGCGCGGCCGCACTGAAGCCGGACGACTCGGTGGATCTGATCGCCGAGGCCGCCGGACGGTTCGCCGAACTGGCTGCCGTGCCGGCACCGGTGCACCACCTGGAACCGAGGACACAGTAAGGAGTGGGGACCATGGAAGCAGATCTGTCCGGGGCGCGGTGGCGCAAGAGCAGCCACAGCGGTGGCGGCAACGACTGCGTCGAGGTCGCGTTCGTCGACGGCGGCGCCGCGGTGCGCGACTCGAAGGACCCCGAAGGGGGTGCTTTCCGCCTGCCCGCGTCGGGGTGGCGGGGGCTGCTGGCCGCGGTGCGGACCGGCGGCCAGACGCACGACTGAGGTCGTCCGCGAAGACCCCTTACCCCCGCCGAGCTGGGCTCGACCGGGAGTAAGGGGTCTTTTCGCGTCCAGGGCTGCGTGATCACCCGATGCCTGAGCCGTCCCCTCAGGACGAACCTGAGTACTACCAAACCGGAGCACTCGGGAACCAAGGGGAACACGATGCACAGCGATCTGATGCTCGACGCGGTCCGCGCCGAAGCGGCCTACCGGGCCGAGGAACTGCGGAAGGCCGGGCGCAGCGCCTGGGCCGTCCACGCCCGCCGCGCCGTCCGGCACTTCCGGGCCGCGCGCACCGCCGTCGACGTACCGGCGCAGCAGCGCCGCGAGGCCTCGCGGGAGACCGCGGGCGTCGGCGAGACCGCCCGGTAGGGGCGGAGTGATGGTGTCCAAGGCGATAAGCAGTCGGAAACTGTCGGTGGGGTGAGCAACAATGCTCCTCGTGCCCCGACTCGGCTCCGGAATCCCGCTCGTCGCCCGTACCCACGAGATGCGGCGGCTCCGCGCCGCCTTCGCCAGGGCTGAACGTGGCGAAGCCGGCGCGGTGCTGCTCTCGGGGGACGCCGGGGTCGGCAAGACCCGGCTGCTGACCGCGCTCGGCGAACACGTCGGCGGCTGCGGTGCGCTGGTGCTCACCGGCCGCTGCATCGACGTCCGCGAAGGCGGTCTTCCTTATCTTCCGTTCGCCGAGGCGCTCGCCCCCCTCGGCGTGGCGACGGACGCGGCGGTCGCGGCCGCGGTGCGGGCCCGGCCCGCGCTCGGGCGGCTGCTGCCGCAGGGGCAGGGTTTCGAGGAGCCGCGGGCGGCCGAACACCCGCCGATGACCTCGAACGACCGGGAGACCATGGTGCGTCCCCGGCCCGAGCAGGACCTCGGTCAGCTGCAGTTGTTCGACGCGGTACTGGGGGTGCTGACCGAGGTCGCGGAGTCGCGCCCGGTGGTGATCCTGCTGGAGGATCTCCACTGGGCCGACGCGTCGACCCGCAACCTGCTGTCCTTCCTGCTGAGCCGGCTGCGCGCGCAGCGGCTGCTGGTCGTGGGCAGCTACCGCGAAGAGGACGTCCACCGGCGCCACCCGCTGCGCGGACTCCTCTCGGAACTGGTCCGGCTCGCCACCGTCGAGCGCGTCGACCTGCACCCCTTCGGCGCCGCCGACGCCCGCAAGTTCGTCGAAGCGCTGGCCGACGAGCCGCTGCCGGCCGACGTCGTCGCCGACATCGTCAGCCGCTCCGAGGGCAACCCGTTCTTCGTCGAAGAGCTGCTCGCCACCAAGACCGAGTGCAACGACCTGCCCGCCGGGCTGGCCGAGGTGCTGCTGTCCCGGCTCGAGCGGCTCTCGCCGGACACCCGCCGGGTGGTCCGCGTGATCTCGGTGGCCAACGAGCCCGTGATGCACGCCGCGCTGGCGGAGATCTCCGGGCTGGGGGAGCTGGAGCTCGACGAGGCACTGCGCGAAGCCGTCCAGCACCACGTGCTCGTGGTGCTCTCCGACGGTTCCTACACGTTCCGGCACGCGTTGCTGCAGGAAGCGGTGTACGGCGACCTGCTGCCGGGGGAGCGGTCGCGCACGCACGCCGCGTACGCCGCGCGGATCCAGGCCCGGCCGCAGGGCCGCGGGCACGACGCGAAGCTGGCCTACCACTCGATGCAGAGCAGCGACCTGGTCACCGCGCTGCCGGCGCTGCTGCGCGCGATGGACGAGGCCGAGAAGCTGGGCGCGCCCGGGTCGGCGCTGCAGCACGTCGAGCAGGCGCTGTCCATCTGGGACGCCGTCCCGGCCGCGGGCCGCCCCGAGGGCTACGACGAGCTGCGGCTGCTGCACGAGGCCTCGTACTTCGCGGGCACGTCCGGCGAGCCCGAGCGGGCGGCGGCCTTCGCGCGGTCGGCCACCCGGGCCCTGACCCCGGAGACGCCGGCGGACCGTGCGGCGAAGACGTGGCGGCGGCTGGCCGAGGCGCTGCTGGCCCTGGAGGGCACGCTCGACGAGGCGACGGCCGCCATCGACCGCGCCTGGGACCTGGTGAAGGACGGCGGGCCGAGCGGGACGCGGGCGTGGGTGCTGGCCAGCCGGGCCGGGTTCCTGCGGATCCTCGACAAGCCCGAGGAGGCGCTGGACAGCGCGCTGAGCGCGGTCGCCGACGCGCAGGCGGCCGGCGCGGCGGGCGCGGAGGCGTCGGCCCTGGTCACCTTGGGCACGCTGGCCGATTCCGCGGGCGACGCCGCCGAGGCCCGCGAGCGGCTGCGGCAGGCCGAACGCAAGGCGCGCGACGCCGGGGCGCTGAACACCGAGATCCGCGCGACCTACTTCCTGGCGCTGAGCCACGACGACCAGGGCGAGTTCGCCGAGGCGCTGGCCCACGCGGCCCGCGGCGTCGCGCGCGCCGAGGAAGCCGGGCTGAGCTGGAGCGTCTACGGCCTGGAGCTGCGGGCGCGGCAGCTGATGCTGCGCTACCTGATGGGCGACTGGCCGGACGAGAGCGCCGGGCGGGCCGGGCGCGGGGTGTCCAGCGCGGTCGCCGCGCGGATCCTGGCCATCTGGTCGCTGTTCCTCGTCGGCCGGGGCCGGTTCGACGAAGCCGCGAAGCTCGTCGCCGGGCAGCGGCAGCACTGGACGGCGGACATGCAGATCCCGCTGTCGGTGGGTGGCGCCGGGATCGAGCTGGCGAACTGGCGGGGCGAGCACGCCGAAGCGGTGCGCCGGGCCGAAGACCTCATCGGCTGGCTGGAACGGATCGAACCCGGCCTGCTGGCCGGCATCCGGGTGGCCGCGCTCGGCGTCTCCGCCGCGGCCGCGCTGGCCGCCGACGCCCGGGTCCGCGGGGACGCGGCGACGGCGGACGCGGCGGTGGCGGCGGGTGAACGGATGCTGGCCCACGGCCGCATGTGCTCGGTCGTCGGGCAGCCGCGGTCGGGCGAGCTCGGGCCGGAAGGCCGGGCGTGGCTGGCCCGGCTCGAAGCGGCGGCGTCCTGCCTGACCGGCCGGGGCGACGCGGCGAAGTGGGCGGTCGCGGCGGAGGCGTTCGGCTACGGCGCCGTCTACGAGCAGGCGATTTGCCGCTGGCACGAGGCCGAAGCGCTGCTGGCCGGCGACGCCGGCGCGGGTGAGGCGCTCGAAGCGGCCCACGCGGTCGCCGTCCGGCTGGGGGCGATCCCGCTGCGCGACGCCGTCCGGGACCTGGCGCACCGCGCCCGGGTCGAGCTGGCCGGGGTCGAACCGGCCGCGCCGGCCCGCACGGTCACCGACCCGCTGACCGACCGCGAGCGGGACGTCCTCGAGCGCGTCGCGCTGGGCCGCACCAACCGGCAGGTGGGGGAGGAGCTCTACATCAGCGAGAAGACGGTGAGCGTGCACCTGTCCCGGGTGATGGCGAAGCTGGGCGCGAGCCGTCGTGCGGAGGCCGTGGCGATCGCCTACGACCGGGGCCTGCTGACCGCCCCGGCCTCCGAACACGCGTGAGGGGCCTCAGCGGGGGAGGCGGCGCAGGGCCTTGAGGCCGAACGTCATCCCGCGCGACCACAGCGAACCCGGCACCGCGCGCGGCGGCCGCAGCGCCAGCCCGCGCTGCAGCGCGATCGACTGGGACTCGGTGTACTTCAGGAGTCCTTCGGCGCCGTTGCGGCGCCCGACGCCCGAGTCCTTCATGCCGCCCATCGGCACGCCGACGCTGCCGAACGTCGCCGCGTAGCCCTCGTTGACGTTGACCGTGCCCGCCTTCAGCCGGGCGCCGACCTCCCAGCCCGCGCGGCCGTTGCGGGACCAGACGCTGGCGTTGAGCCCGAACGGCGTGTCGTTGGCCTGGTCGATCGCCTCGGTGACGTCGGTGTAGCCGTAGATCGAGACGACCGGCCCGAAGGTCTCGTCCGCGAACGGCAGCATGCCCGGGGTGACACCGGAGAGCACCGTCGGCTCGTAGAACAGCGGGCCGAGGTCGGGCCGGGCGCGGCCGCCGGTGAGCACCGAAGCGCCCTTCTCGCGCGCGTCTTCGACGTGCGCCGACACCGTCGCGAGCTGGTCTTCCGACGTCAGCGAGCCCATCTGGGCCTGGTAGTCGAGCGCGCCGCCGAGCTTCAAGGCCGCGGTCTTCGCCACGAACGCGCGGGTGAACTCGTCGCGGATGTCCTCGTGGACGTAGATCCGCTCGACCGACACGCACAGCTGGCCCGCCGAGGAGAAGCACGCCGTCACCGCGCCGGTCGCGGCCTTCGCGACGTCGGCGTCGGGCAGCACGATCATCGGGTTCTTGCCGCCGAGCTCCAGCGAGTACGACGTCAGCCGCTTGGCCACCTGCCCGGCCAGTTCCTTGCCGGTCGGCGTGGAGCCGGTGAAGCACAGGTAGTCCGACTCCTCGACCAGCGCGGTGCCGATCTTCGAGCCGCGGCCGAGCACGATCTGCCAGGTCCCGGCGGGGAGCCCCGCCTCTTCGGCGAGCTCGTGCAGCCACAGCGCCGAGAGCGCGGTCTGGTTGTCCGGCTTCTGCACGACGGCGTTGCCCGCGGCCAGGGCAGGCAGGACGTCCATCGCGGTCAGGGCGAGGGGGTAGTTCCACGGCGAGATGATCCCGACGACGCCCTTGGGGTGCCGGATCTCCCCGGCGCGGGTCAGACCGGGGATGACACCCGCGACGCGCCGCGGGGCCAGGATCTTGGCCGCGTGCTTGCCGTAGTAGGCCGCCACCAGTGCGGTCGCGCTGACTTCGTCGAACGCGTCGAGCCGGGCCTTGCCCGCTTCGACCTGGACCAGGTCGAGCACCTCGTCCTGGCGGGCCAGCACCAGGTCGTGCAGGCGGGTGAGCACGCGGGCGCGTTCGGCGGGGGAGTGCTCCGCCCACGCGCGCTGGGCCGTGCGCGCGTGGCCGAACACCGAGCGGACGTCGGCGTCGGTGGCCTGCGGCAGGGTCGCGATCGGCTGCCCGGTGAAGGGCGCGCGCATCCGGACCGGCGCCGAGTCCGCCCCGCCGGCCACGCGGGCGACGAGCTGGGCCGCCCGAGCCGAGCCGGGCGCCCCGGCGACGCCGCCGACGGTCGGGGGCAGCGGGGTTTCTTCGACCGTGTTCGCGGGGGTCGTGCTGGTCATGACGTCTCCGTTCCGCGGCGTCCGGAGTCCGCGCGACGCCGCGCAGGGGTTACCGACGAGTACACCATACCGTCGGTACGTCAGATGTCCAGTCTGATGTGAATATCTTTCATGTATTGGGCGGGTTCAGCGGCGGGAGCTGGTAGGTCGGCTCGGTCGGCTCCTGCTTCGGCGGCGGGTGGGCCTGGGTGGCGCCGCCGTAGGCGTCGTCGAGCCGCGACGACAGGTCGCCGGACACGGGCTCGTCGTCGGTCCGGTCGGGAGCCGGCTGTGCGGGCGCGCCGCCGTAGGGCTGGGCGCCGAAGGGCTGCTGCGGTTGCGGTGTGCCGTGCGCCGGGGTGGGCGGCTGCTGCGCGGGGAAGGGCTGGGACTGCGGTCCGGCCTGGGGTTGCGCCGGGAAGGGCTGGGACTGCGGTGCGCCGTACGGCCCGGCCTGGGGCTGCGCCGGGAAGGGCTGGGACGGTGGTGTCCCGTAACCCTGGCCGCCGTAAGCCTGCCTCGGGAACTGCGGCGCGCCGGGGTACTGCTGCGGCGGCACCGGATACGGCCGCGACTGCTGCTGCGGGTACGGCCCCGGCGGCCCGCCGGGACCGGCCGCGGCGGGGGCCCGCCGTCCGGCCAGCACCGCGAACACCAGCGCCACCAGCGCGACCGCCCCGCCGCCGAGCAGCAGCCAGAACCCCGTGCCGGTCGCGTAGTGCGACTGGATCGTGCCCTCGCCGGACTCGTAGCTCAACGTCGCCGAGACGTCCATGCCGAGCATCCACACCGCCGCGGCCACCCCGGCGCCGCCGGCCACCAGCGCCGTCCGGGCGCCGTCGCGGACGCCCGCGCCCGCCGAGCGGCGCCGTCCCGCGAAGGCCAGCCCGGCCCCGGCCAGCAGCACCACGGCGCCGGCGGTGAGCGGGATCCCGTAGCGCGCGACGTGGGTGTTCTCGTAGAACTTCTTGGCTTCCTCGCCGGGTTCGACGGAGAACGACCGCGACCATGCGCTGATCGTCTGGCTGCTCTCGCTCTTGCCGTCGACGACCTGCTCGAACGACGTCTGCGGCAGGAACGACCCGGCCACCACCAGGGCCGCGGCCACGGCGCCGAACATCCCGGCGAGCAGCCGGGAGAACCCGCCCGGATCGGCGGGGGGCCGGGCGGGCGGCGGACCGTAGGGGTACGGCTGCGGAGCGGCGGTCATGGTGGCTCCCCTCTGTCCGGGGGATTGGACCACGATTCCGGCGCCGCGGATAAGGGGTTCGTCAGCTCGGAGCAGCGGCGGCGTCCTGGTAGAGCAGGACGGCGATGCGCTTCCACTCCTCGAGGAGCTGGCGGCGCCGGTCCGGGTCGCCGCCGAGTTCGGCGTCCAGCGCCAGCCCGCGCGTGAGGTTGACGGTGAGCCAGAACAGCATTTCGGCGCGCTCGGGCGGGAGTTCGCCGGCGACCTGGGTGACGTGCTCCAGCGTGGCGCGCCCGAGCGCGCGGTCGACCGGGCGGATGGCCGCGCGCAGCTCGGGGTCGGTGCGGGCGGCGACCCACAGCTCGGTGACGGCGGTCGAGAGCGTGCCCGAGTAGCCGGTCCACAGCAGGTCGATCGCCGCGGCGACGCCGGTGCCGCCGCCGGGCAGCTCGTCCAGCGAGGCCGCGAGCCGGCGGCGCAGCTTCGTCGTCAGGTGCTCCACCGCGGCCGCCATCAGCTCGGCCTTCGCGGTGAAGTGGTGCTGCACCGCGCCCTTCGAAACGCCCGCGCGGGCGCAGATCTCCTGGACCGACGTGCGCGCGTAGCCGACGTCCACCAGGCAGTCGATGGTCGCGTCGAGCAGCGCGGTGCGAGTCTGTTCGCGCCGCTGCGCCTGGGTCCGGTGCGCCGTCGAGGGCACTTCGGCCTCCCTGCTTTACCTACAGGCCGGTACGGATGTACATTCCGCAGAGAACTTACATGCTGATCGTCATGTTTTCCAGCAGGAGGGTGTCCCGTGCCGCTGCAACTGCCGAAGAGCTCCTGGAGCACGACCGAGCTCGAAGACCTCCGCGAACTCTCGCGGTCGTTCATGCAGAAGGAGCTCGTGCCGCACCAGGAGCGCTGGGCGGCCGAGAAGAAGGTCGACCGCGAGCTGTGGAACAAGGCGGGCGAGGTCGGGCTGCTCTGCCTGTCCATCCCCGAGGAGTACGGCGGGGGTGGCGGCACCTTCGCGCACGAAGCCGTCCTCTACGAAGAGCAGGCCCGCTCCGGGGACAGCGCGTGGGGCGTGACCGTCCACAACGGAATCGTCGCGCACTACCTGAGCGCCTACGCTTCCGAAGAGAAGAAGCGCGAGTGGCTGCCGAAGATGGCCAGTGGCGAGATGGTCGGCGCGATCGCGATGACCGAGCCGGGCACCGGCTCCGACCTGCAGGGCATCAAGACCCGCGCGGTCCGCGACGGCGACCACTACGTCATCAACGGCGCCAAGACGTTCATCACCAACGGTTTCCACGCCGACCTCGTCGTCGTCGCGGTCAAGACCGACCCGGACGCCGGCGCGCAGGGCGTCTCGCTGGTCGTGGTCGAGACCGGCACGCCGGGCTTCCGCCGCGGCCGCGTCCTCGACAAGGTCGGGCTCAAGGGGCAGGACACCGCCGAGCTGTTCTTCGACGACGTCCGCGTGCCGGTCGCCAACCTCCTCGGCGACGCCGAGGGCCAGGGCTTCTTCCAGCTGATGCTGCAGCTGCCCCAGGAACGGCTGATCATCGCCGTCACCGCGGTGGCCGGGCTGGAGGCCGCGGTGGATCTCACGCTCGAGTACACCAAGGAGCGCACGGCGTTCGGCCGGCCGATCTTCAACTTCCAGAACACCAAGTTCACCCTCGCCGAGGCCGCCACCGAGGCCGCCGTCTCGCGCGCGTTCCTCGACCAGTGCATCGAACGGCACCTCAAGGGCGAGCTCGACGTCCAGGGCGCGGCGATGGCGAAGCTGTGGACCACCGAGCGGGTCAACAAGGTCATCGACGACTGCGTGCAGCTCTTCGGCGGCTACGGTTACATGACCGAGTACCCGATCGCGCGTGCCTGGGCCGACGTCCGGATCTCCCGGATCTTCGGCGGCACCAGCGAGATCATGAAGGAAATCATCTCCCGCTCGCTGTGAAAGGACCGAACATGAAGGCAGGTCCGCTCAGCGGCCTGAAGGTGGTGGAGCTCGCCGGTCTCGCGCCGGGGCCCTTCGCCGCGATGATCCTCGGTGACCTCGGCGCCGACGTCGTCCGCGTCGACCGCGCGACGCCGGGGGAGGACGTGCTCGGCCTCCCGACCGACCCGCTGGCTCGCGGCCGCCGCACGGTCGGCATCAACACCAAGACGCCCGAAGGCGTCGAGCTGGTGCTGAAGCTGTGCGACACCGCCGACGTCCTCATCGAGCCCTTCCGCCCCGGCGTCGCCGAGCGGATCGGGCTCGGCCCGGATGTCGTGCACGCCCGCAACCCGCGGCTGGTCTACGGCCGGATGACCGGCTGGGGCCAGGACGGGCCGCTGGCCACGGCGGCCGGCCACGACATCAACTACATCGGCATCGCCGGCGCGCTCGAACCGATCGGGCGCGCGGGCGAGCGGCCGGTGCCTCCGCTCAACCTCGTCGGCGACTTCGGCGGCGGCGGGCTGCTGCTGGCCATGGGCATCCTGGCCGCGCTCTACGAACGGAACACCTCCGGGCGCGGGCAGGTCGTCGACGCGTCGATGGTCGACGGCGCCGCGCTGCTCACCACCAGCCTGCACGGCATGGCCGCGGCCGGGCTGTGGGGCGGCGGCCGCGGGGACAACATGCTCGACGGCGGCGCCCCGTTCTACGACACCTACGAGACCGCGGACGGCAAGTACGTCGCCGTCGGCGCGATCGAGATGCGGTTCTGGGGCGATCTGGTCAAGGTCCTCGAGCTGGACCCGGAATCGCTGCCGCTGCACGTCGACAAGACGCAGTGGCCGCGCCTGCGCGAGATCCTCGCGACGGCGATCGGCAAGTACACGCGCGACGACCTCGTCGCGCGCGCCGAAGGCACCGACGCGTGCCTGACGCCGGTGCTGGCGCCGGGCGAAGCGGCGGCGCACCCGCACAACGCGGCGCGGGGCACGTTCGTCGAGATCGGCGGCATGGTGCAGCCGGCCCCGGCGCCGCGGTTCGACCGGACGCCGCCGGAAACCCCGGAAGCCCCGCGCGTCAAGGGATCCGACACCGAAGCCGTGCTCGCCGAACTGGGCGTCACGGACCTCGGCGCCCTGCGTTCGGCGGGCGCGATCGCCTAGTTCCGCGAGAAGTCGGAGCGCACGACCGAGTAGATGACGTGGTCGCGCCACTCGCCGTTCCGGAAGTCGTAGCCGCGGAGGACGCCTTCGCGGGTGAAGCCGGCTTTCTCGAGCGAGCGCTGTTCGGCGCGGTTGCCGACCTCGGTCGTCGCTTCGACGCGGTTCAGCTGCGTGTGCGCGAAGAGGTATTCGGCGAGCAGCCGCTGGGCCTCGGTGCCGTAGCCGTGGCCGCGGGCTTCGGGCGCCAGCACGAGACCGACGTTCCAGCAGTACGACGCCGGCCCGGTCCGGCTGCGGTGCCACGAAACGAGCCCGAGCACGCGGCCGCCGAGCGCGGGTACGAGCATGCCGCTGTCGGCGGTGAGCATCCCGGTTTCGTGCCACCGGCGGCGCAGGTAGCCGGGGTCGTGCCAGCCGAACCACTGGTGCTCGCCCGCGGCGGTGGGATCGTTGGTCAGCTGGTCGAGCAGCTCGAGATCGGCTTCGGCCACTGGCCGGAGCACGACTCTGGCGACGTCGTCGTCCATCCGGCGACCTTATCGGCCGCTTGACCGGAACCGGCGCGCCGGCACGGGATCCGCCCGCTCAGGTGACGCGGCGTCGCGCACAGTGAGCTCAGGCTTGCCACGTGACGCGCTGAAGGGGACTTTGCCGGCACGAGATGCCCTGAACGTCCCCTTCCTGGAGCGTCAGCCGAAGCTGCCGTGCCGGCCCTCGCCGCCGGCGAACCGGGCCGCGCCGTCGACCGCCTCCGCCGCCAGCACCCCCGTGCCCATCGCGGCCCGGAACTCCGCCGCCAGCGCGTCCTCTTCGGACTGTCCCCACTGCGCCAGCGCCGAGAGCCGGTCGCCGCGCAGGCAGGCCTGCGGGAACGCCGCGAGCTGACGGGCCAGCTCCCGCGCCGCCGAGACCGCCTCGCCGGCCGGGACCAGGCGGTTGGCCAAGCCGATCGAGAACGCCTCGTCCGCCTCCACCGGCCGTCCGGTCAGGATCAGGTCCATCGCCCGCGACTGGCCGATCAGGCGCGGCAGGCGCACCGTCCCGCCGTCGATCAGCGGGACGCCCCAGCGGCGGCAGTACACGCCGAACACCGCCGTCGCGTCGGCGACCCGCAGGTCGCACCACAGCGCCAGTTCCAGCCCGCCCGCGACGGCGGGCCCGTGCACCGCCGCGATCACCGGCTTGCCGAGCGCCATCCGGGTCGGGCCCATCGGCCCGTCCCCGTCCGGGTGGGTGCGGTTCACCCGTCCGGTGCCGATGGCCTTGAGGTCGGCGCCCGCGCAGAACGCGCCGCCGGACCCGGTCAGCACCGCGACCGCCGCGTCGGGGTCGGCGTCGAACGCGCGGAAGGCGTCGGCCAGTTCGGCCGCGGTCGGCCCGTCGACGGCGTTGCGCGCCGCCGGCCGGTCGATGGTGATCGTGGTCACGGGGCCGTCCTGCTCGACCAGCACGTTCCGGGGCATCGGCGCTCCTCGAGGGTGATCAGCGTGTCTTCCGGGCACGCCTTCCCTAGAGTATTGGGGTGGCCACTCCCGGGACGGGGACGGCGAGCCGGGAGGAAGCGCATGTCGGGCGGGATGAAGAAGGTCCTGATCGTCGGGGTGGTGGCGATCGTGCTGTTCTTCCTGATCACCCAGCCCACGCAGTCCGCAGACTTCGTGCACCGCGTGCTCGGCTGGCTCAAGGACGGCGCCGAAGCGATCGTCACGTTCTTCCGGACGCTCTTCTCCTGATCTTCGCCGACTCGCGCACCGGCACCGCATCGGGCGGCGCCGGTGGCTACCGTCCGTGTTAGCGGACGGTAAATCACCGAGCGTCACCAATCTCGGATTTCGGACTCCAGCACTCGACCATCCGGGTGGATTGCGGCTGAAAACGCGCAGGTCGGCGAATTCGTGGCACCGGGGGTCTGGCGAAGGGGACCACCCCGGCCCTACGGTGCTCACATTGCGTGATCGGGTGGTTCGCCATCCCCCCGGAGAACCCCGGTACGCAGGCAGTTTCCACTCAGCAAGGTGCAGGTTGGTGCGTGCGGCACCACCGCGTGGGACAGGCGTCAGGTCCTGTCCGTCGGGGACCTACAAGGAGGCAGGGATGACCGGAGATCCCGGAGTGGACGCGCTGATCCGGCAATGGGCCGCCGAGCGCGAGCAGACCCCCGAAGAGCAGGAGGTCGACCGCATCGCGTCCGCGTGGCTGGCCGACGCGCCACCGCAGGCTCCGGGCATCCCCGGCCAGCGTGCCCGGACCGGGCAGTCCCGGTTCGTGCCCGTCGAGTCGGCCGATCCCGGCTACCTCGCCGCGATGCGCAGCCGCCTGCCGGACGTCCCGGAAGAGCTCCTCACCGCCGCCGCGGGCTGGTGGCAGATGGTCGGCGGCGTCGCCGAGGCCGAAGAGTGGTGGGACGCCGGCATCAGCCCGCTCGACCAGCGAGCCCTCGACTACCGGGCGGCCGGTCTCGCGCCGTCCGACCTGAGCCGCCGGCTCGGGCCGATGACCGTCCTGCAGCACCTCCGCCGCGGCAGCGCCCCGGCCTGGTGTGTCGCGCGCCTCGCGCGGCAGCAGAAGTCCGCCTGACGTTTTTCACACGGCCGGGTGAACCGGCGTGGGAAGAGGATTTCGGCGACCCGCGTAACGCTAACCTGCGCGGGCTCGTTGACACTTCGTCGACACCACGCTGGAGGACCGGAGTTACGTGCGCACCAGGACCGGAAAGAACGAGGACGACCCGATCGACGCGAGCGTCGAGGAAGCCGCCCCCGCCGCACCGGCACCGGCGCCACGCTCCCAGAGCGTCGCAGTGCTCACCCGGCTGATCGTGGTCCTCGCCGTGCTGGCCGTGGCCGGCGGCGGCATCTGGCTGGTCACCCGCGCGGCGACGCCCGAGGCGAGCCCGCTCACCACCGAAATCCCCGCCCTGCAGGTCAAGGCGGCCGACGTCCGCCCGGGGTCGGTCGCCCCGGCCGGCGGCGCCGTGGCGGGCGGGGCCGAGCAGCAGACGTCTCCCCAGCAGGCCCGCAGCACGGGCCCGGCAACGCTGTCGCAATGGGCGAACCAGGTCGCCGCGGTGACCGGCGTCCCGGCCCGCGCGCTGTCCGCGTACGGCAACGCCGAGCTGGCGATGCGCGCCGACCAGCCGAAGTGCAAGATCTCGTGGGCCACGCTCGCCGGCATCGGCCGCATCGAGTCGAACCACGGCCAGTACGCGGGCGCGATCCTCGGCGCGGACGGCCGCCCGTCCAAGCCGATCATCGGCGTCCCCCTCGATGGCTCGGCCGGCGTCCAGGCGATCGGCGACACCGACGGCGGCCGCTACGACGGCGACACCGGCGTCGACCGCGCGGTCGGCCCGATGCAGTTCATCCCGAGCACCTGGCGCAAGTGGGCGTCGGACGGCAACGGCGACGGCCTCGGCGACCCCCAGCAGATCGACGACGCGGCTTTGGCGGCGGCGCGGTACCTGTGCGCGGGCGGCCGCGACATGGCCAGCCCGGACGGGTGGTGGGCCGGGATCCTGTCGTACAACAATTCGACGGAGTACGCGCAGAAGGTGTTCGGCTTGGCGGACGGCTACGCGAAGGGCGCCCAGTCGGTCCGCAAGCAGGGTTGAGCGCCGCGGCCCGGTACCGCGGTCGGCGCCGCTCGGTGCGACCTCGCCGGCGCTGTGGTCCCGACCGTCGGGCTTTTCGTCCGCGCGAGCGTCCCGGCACCGTAGCCCTACCGGCGGGCTCGTTCGGCCGTGACTTCGCGGGATCGTGGCCCAGCGGCCCGGGCTCCTTCGCCCGCGAGCCTTCCGGCATCGGGGCCCACCGGCGGCCCGTTCGGCCGCGAACTCGCCTGCACCGCTCTCTTGCGACCACCACCGGCGCTGGATCGCGGACGGTCCCGCGCCGCTCCGGAGGCCCGCGAGGTCGCGAATGACTCATTCGGGACCTCCGACGTCCCGAATGAGTCATTCGCGGCACTTGGCACCCCCGACGCGGCACTCCAAGCCCGCGACCGGCGCCCCAACCTCATCCAAGGCCGCTGAGAGCCGGGCCACCCGGGTCGCGGTCGGCCGTCGCCGCTTGGCCGTCCAGTGCTAGCGTCGAACCGTGCCAGATCCCCACCCGCCGGCCGTGTCCCCCTGGGGGCGCCGGATCGCGATCGCCGCGACGTGCCTGGTGAGCCTGCTCGTCTGCTGCGGGCTCGCCTGGTGGCAGTGGGACCGCTTCACCTCGGCGAACGGCACCTTCCAGAACCTCGGCTACGTCCTGCAGTGGCCGCTGTTCGGGCTCTTCCCCGCCTTCATGTTCTGGCGCATCCGCAAACTCCGCCTGAAGGCCGAAGCCGACGGCACCGCGGACGCGAAGCCCGGGGAACAGCCCGTCGCCGAAGTGCCCGCTCCCCGTCCCCGTCCCGACGTGCGACCCACGGACGAAGACGAGGAGCTGGCCTCGTACAACCGTTACCTGCGTGAACTGAACGCCCGCGACCAGCAGGCCGCAGAGTGAGGACGACCCGATGACCACCAGCACCGAAGGCGCCCGGACAGCGGTGCCGCTCGCCGGCCCCCTGGTCCGGTTCCGGACCGCCGCCTACGTCACCGGCGTCGGCCTGCTCGGCCTGTGCTTCGTGATGGTGCTGCGCTACGGCTTCGACAACCCGACGCCGTCCGCGGTGTACTCGCCGATCCACGGCGTCCTCTACATGATCTACCTGGTGCTGACCATCGACCTGGCGATCAAGGCCCGCTGGTCGATCAAGGGCACCGTGCTCGTGCTGCTGGCCGGCTGCGTCCCGTTCGTCTCGTTCCTCGTCGAGCGCCGGGTGACGCACAAGGTCAAGGCCGGGCAGAAGCTGTAGCCGCGCCCTGGCGGCGGAACGTCAGCGCCACCAGGAACGTGCAGGCCGCGAACACCGCGGCCGTCCCGAACGCGGCGGTCATCCCGTCGACCGTCAGCTGGGCGCCGGTCGAGCCCGCCGAACGGGTCACCGAGCCGAACACGGTGATCAGCACGGCCAGCCCGAGCGTGCTGCCGACCTGCTGCATCGTCTGCAGCACGCCGCCCGCGGCGCCCGCGTCCTCGCTGGGCACGGTGGCCATCACGATCACGTTGAGCGGCGCGAACGCCAGCCCGCCGCCGAGCCCCATGAGCAGCAGCGGTCCCAGCAACGCCGGGAAGTACGCGCTGCTCGTGGTGAGCGTGGCGAGCCAGGCGACGCCCGCCACCATCAGCAGCGACCCGGTGATCGCCAGCGGCTTCGGCCCGTAGCGGGGCAGCAACCGCGGCACGAGCCGGCTCATGGTGAAGATCAGCGCCGCCATGGGCAGGAAGGCGAACCCGGTGGCCAGCGCGGCGTAGTGCCGGATGTCCTGCATGAACTGGGTGAGGAAGAAGAACATCGACATCATCGCCATGGGGCCGAGGAAGAAGTTGACGTAGGCCGCGCTGCGGTTGCGGTCGGCGAACAGGCGCAGCGGGACCAGCGGCAGCGCGGTCCGGGCTTCGATCACGACGAACGCCGTGAGCAGCGCCAGGCCGCCGGCGAGCGAGCCGAGGGTCACCGGGCTGCCCCAGCCGTCGGACGCGGCGTGCGTGAAGGCGAACACGAGCGCGCCGACGCCGAAGGTGCCGGTGATCGCGCCGGGCAGGTCGAGGTGGGCCCGTCGCCGCGGCGGCTCGGGGACGAACCGCGGGGCGAGGAGCACGATCGCCAGCCCGAACGGGACGTTGATGAACAGCGCGGCGCGCCACGAGATCCACTCGGTGAGCAGGCCGCCGACGATCAGGCCGATCGCGAAGCCGCCGCTGGACATCGCGGAGAACAGCGCCAGCGCCCGCACGCGGGCCTTGGCCTCGGTGAACGTCGTGGTGACCAGGGCCAGGGTGCTCGGGCCGGCCATGGCGGCGCCGACGCCCTGCAGGACGCGGGCGGCGATGAGCAGCGCAGCCGAGTCGGCGAGGCCGCCGGCCAGCGAGGCGAGGGTGAACAGCGCGGTGCCCGCGACGAACATCCGGCGCCGGCCGAACAGGTCACCCGCCCGGCCGCCGAGCAGCAGCAAACCGCCGAAGACGAGGCTGTAGGCGGTCATCACCCAGGACAGGCCGGTGGGGGAGAACCCCAGGTCGGCCTGGATGCGCGGGAGGGCGACGTTCATCACGGTCGCGTCGAGGATGAGCATGAGCTGACAGGTCAGGATGATCGCGAGGACCAGCCCGCTGCGGTGGGCCGGGGCAGGCTCGACCGCACGATGGAGCGTTTGCTGCGACAAGGGATACTCCCCCAAGGAGCACGAAGGTAAGTGGAGAGCTTCTCCACTTGGGGTCTGAAGCGATAATATGGAGAGCGTCTCCGGATGCGCAAGCGAATTCGGAGAATCTCTCCGGTTACGTGGTGAGGAGGCCGGGATGCCGGGCGGGGACACGGCGCGTCCGATGCGGGCGGACGCGCGGCGCAACTACGAGCGCATCGTCGCGACGGCGAAGGAGCTCTTCACCGCGCACGGGGCCGACGTGCCGCTGGACGACATCGCGAAGAAGGCGGGGGTCGGGGCGGGGACGCTCTACCGGCACTTCCCGACGCGCGAGAAGCTGTTCGAGGCGGTCTACCGCGACGAGATCGAAGTGCTCGCCGACCGCGCGTTCGCGCTGCGGGACGAGCTGCCGCCGTGGGAAGCGCTGGAAGCCTGGCTGACCGCCCAGGTCACCTGGGTCGTCGAGCGGCACAAGCTGGCCACGTTCCTCAAGGAGTCGATCGACTCCGGCTCGGAGACCTTCCAGTACTGCCAGAAGCGGCTGCGCGAAGCCACCGGCGTCCTGGTCGGCGCCGCCCAGGACGCGGGGCTGATCCGCGCGGACATCCAGGGCGTCGACGTGCTGCGGCTGGGCCACGGCGCCGGGATGGCGGTGCGCAACTGCAGCCCGGAGGAGGGGAAGCGGGTGCTGACCGTGATCCTGGACGGCCTGCGCGCGTGACGCAGGCCGTCCAGGCCGTCAGCTGCCGATCCCGGTGAGGGACCGGACTTCCATCTCGGCCTGCTTCGCCTCGTCCGCCTTCGGCTTGCCGACCAGCGTGCCGACGAACCCGCACAGGAACGAGAACGGGATCGAGACCAGGCCCGGGTTCTTCAGCGGGAACCAGGCGAAGTCGATGCCCTTGAAGATCGAATCCGGCGAACCGGAGACGACCGGCGAGAACAGCACCAGCAGCAGGCACGCGATCAGGCCGCCGTAGATGCCCCACAGCGTGCCGGTGGTGTTGAACCGCTTCCAGAACAAGGAGTAGAGCAGCGTCGAGAGGTTCGCCGACGCCGCCACCGCGAACGCCAGCGCGACCAGGAACGCGATGTTCTGCCCGTTCGCCAGCACGCCGCCGATGATCGCCATCGCGCCGACGACGATCGCGGTCAGCCGCGCCACCCGGACCTCGTCGGCGGGCTCCGCCTTGCCCCGCTTGAAGATGTTCGCGTAGACGTCGTGGGCGAACGAGGCCGACGCGGTGATCGTCAGCCCGGCCACGACCGCGAGGATCGTCGCGAAGGCCACCGCGGCGATGATGCCCAGCAGCAGCGTGCCGCCGACGTGCAGCGCCAGCAGCGGCGCCGCCGAGTTCTCGCCGCCGGGCGCGGCCTTGATCTCGTCCGCGCCGACCAGCGCGGCCGCGCCGAAGCCGATCACCAGCGTGCACAGGTAGAAGAGGAACATGCACGCCGTCGCCCAGACGACGCTTCGCCGCGCCTCACGGGAGTTCGGCACCGTGTAGAAGCGCATCAGCACGTGCGGCAGCGCCGCCGCGCCGAGCACCAGCGCCAGCGCCAGCGACACGAAGTCCAGCTTGGTGGTGCCGTTCTTGCCGTACGAGCCGCCCGGCTCGAGGAGCTTGTCGCCGAGCGGGCTGTTTTCCGCCGCCGAGGAGAGCAGGTTCGAGAACGAGAAGCCGAACTTGCCGAACAGGAACACCGTGAGCAGCGCGCCGCACAGCAGCAGGATCGTCGCCTTGATGATCTGCACCCACGTGGTGCCCTTCATCCCGCCGACCAGCACGTACAGCACCATGACCAGGCCGACGACGCCGATCACCAGCGCCTGGCCGAGCTTGGAGTGCACGTTCAGCAGCAGTGCCACCAGGCCACCGGCGCCCGCCATCTGCGCGAGCATGTAGAAGAAGGAGATGACCAGCGTCGACGTCGCCGCCGCCGCGCGGACCGGGCGCTGCTTCATCCGGAAGCTGAGCACGTCGCCCATCGTGAAGCGGCCGGTGTTGCGCAGCAGTTCGGCGATCAGGAGCAGGTCGACCAGCCACGCGACGAGGAAGCCGATCGAGTAGAGGAAGCCGTCGTAGCCGTGGATCGCGATGGCGCCGGCGATCCCGAGGAAGGACGCCGCCGAGAGGAAGTCGCCGGAGAGGGCGATGCCGTTCTGGCGGCCGGTGAAGGCGCTGCCCGCGGCGTAGTAGTCCGCGGTCGACGAGTTGCGGCTGCTGGCCCGGTAGACGACGTACAGCGTGATGGCCACGAAGAGGGCGAACACGACCGTGTTGACGAGCGGGTCGCTGGCGGGCACCCCGCCCGCGGCGAGGGCGGTCACCGGCTCGTCCCTTCCGCCACGCCCTCGCGGGCGCGCAGTTCGGCCACGCGCGGGTCGACGTGGCGGCGCGCGTAGCGGAGGTAGAGCCAGGTGACCAGCGCGGTGCTGGCGAACTGGCCGATGCCGAGCACGATGCCGACGTTGACCTGGCCGAACACCTTGGTGCTCATGAAGTCGTGCGCGTAGGCGGCCAGCAGCACGTACGTCATGTACCAGGCGAAGAAGGCGAGGCTCATCGGGAAGACGAACCCGCGGAACCGGCGGCGCAGCGCGACGAACTCGCGGCTGGCCTGGATCCCGGCGTAGTCCGGGCCGGTGGGGGCGGCGGGCCGCCGCTGCGGGGCGCCGGTCGGGCGCTCCCCGGTGAAGAGGGCCGGCATCCGGCCGGTCTCCTCGAGGGCGTTGCCCGTCGCTGGTCGCGCGACGTCGTACATGGGTGCCTCCGGCAGAGAGCCTGGCGTGGCGGCGGGACCCGGTGCCCGCGGCGGGCGCCGGCCGCCCTTGCGGTCTGCGAGGCGCACATCGTAACTAGGCCGTCTGGCGGAGTCCGAGGGCGGCCGGGTGGTTCGGACCCCCGGAACACGCGGTATTCGTTTTCTTGTCGAAAGCATCGAATGCGCTTTTGGTGGGGAGATCACGGGCAGATCACCCGGAATGATGAGAAAAATTGTGACACGACGTTGTCGCGTTCGGCCTACGCTGCGGCGAACGAAGTAATCATGCCAGGCGCGGGTGACCTCGTGTCACTCTGGGTGGTCGAAGTACGGTTCCGTAGCGCCGAAGAGGGTCCTCCCGCGGCGGCGTGGCGGCGAAGATCCACAGGTCGGCGCGGGTTCTCGAAAGAAATCACCAGGTCGAGGGACGTCGCCGCGCAACGCCACAAGATCGGGCACATCTTGAGACTTGACCCACCCGTTGGGGGTACAGAGTGTAGATCGACTGAGGTACGCTGTTGCCCTGCTTGGGCTAATCGGGTGACGGCCGGATGCCTGGGTGAGGCGTGTCCGGTAACCGGAATTCCCTCTTCGGGGGCCGCGAAGGGGAATGTCTCGCGCGGTTCGCGGCCGGGAATCCACTTTCTGCAGGTCAGCGCCCGAGTGGACGACGAAATTGACCGGCCGGGCATCGGGGGTACGATTCTTTGGCCCAGCTGACCGCAGCGATCGATTGGCCCCGATAAAGTTGATCTCGACAACCGTGCAGAACGCAAGTTGCGCCGTGCACGTGCACAGTCCCTTGCACGGGACGTCGGGGCGGTGCCTGCCCGGGGACGGGCGCGCGGACGGCGGGGCTGCCGGGGGCGAGCGAGGGCGACGGCGAAGCGGCAGGGTGCGGGCGGCGTGGCCGTCCGGGCGCCCGCCACGAGCCGGCACGCCGCGTCGCCGACGCGGATCCATGACGCCGGACAGGGAGTCACTCACGTGACCGTTGCAGGAGAAGGTCAGGTGCCCGTGGGGGAGCTGCTCGGCCGAGCACCCCGGCGGTCGAAGGGGAAGGCGGCGTGGCACGCACTCGTGCACTGGCGCGACTGGAGCCTCCCCGTCAAGCTTTCGGCCGTCACCGTCGTGCCCATCGTCCTCGCGCTGGTGCTCGGCATCACGACGATCGCGGGCCAGGTCGGCCGCTCGGACGACTACCAGCGGCTCGACCGGCTCGTCGCGCTCGGCGGCCAGGTGCGCGCGCTCACCGGCGCCCTGCAGCAGGAGCGCACGGTCACCGCGGCGATGCTGACCGAGGGCACCGTCGGCGGCACGCCCGAACTCGTGAAGGCCCGCACGGCCACGGACGCGGCGGTCGCCCCGTTCACCGCCGCGCAGGCCCGCGCGGCCGCGATCGAGCCCGGCGTGGCCGGTGCCGCGGGCGCCGCCACCTCGCAGCTCGGCAACCTCGGCTTCCTGCGCCGCCAGGTCGACGGCGGCCAGCTCGACCCCGGCCAGGCCATCACGGCGTTCTCCGACCTCGCCAAGCCGCTGGTCGCCCTCGACACCGCGGCCACCGCGGGCGCCGGCGACGGCACGCTCGGCGGCACCCCCGCCGGGCTGCACGAGCTCCTCGTCGCGGGCGAGCAGGTGTCGGTCAGCCAGTCACTGGTTTCCTTCGGCATCGCCCGTGCCGGGCTGTCGCCGAGCGAGCTGGCCACCCTCCGCGCCGCCGAGCTGCGCCTCGGCGACCGGCTCGTCGACTTCCGGTCCGCGGCGGGCGACACGCTGCAGCGCGACTTCGCGGCCATCGCCGAAGGCGCGCAGGCGCAGAGCCGGGCCCGCATGGTCGAGTCGGTGCTGAACGCGCCGAGCGGCGCGGTCGACGACGCGTTCCGCACGCTGTCGGCCCAGGACTGGAACGCCGCCTCCGCCGCGATGCGCACGCAGATCGCGCAGGTCGCCGACCGGCTCGGCGCGTCGGCGTCGGCGACGTCGCAGGAGCTGGTCGACGACTCCAGCAGCGGCGCCGGCCTGCTGGCCGTGCTGCTGTTCGGCGCGATGGTGCTCGCCGTCGCGGTCGTCTTCCTCATCACCCGCCAGCTGCTGCGCTCGCTGAAGGTGCTGCGCCGCAGCGCCCTCGACGTCGCCGAGACCGCGCTGCCGGAGGCGGTCCGCAACATCCAGGAGGGCCGCGCGCAGGGCACCGACGTCCGCCCGGTCCCGGTGCAGACCGACGACGAGGTCGGCGAGGTGGCGCGCGCGTTCGACAAGGTGCACCACCAGGCGCTGCGGCTGGCGACCGAGCAGGCGGCGATGCGCACCGGCTACGGCAGCGTCTTCGTCAACCTTTCGCGGCGCAGCCAGAGCCTCGTCCAGCGGCAGCTGCAGCTGATCGAGCAGCTCGAGCGGGACGAGGAGGACGCCGACCAGCTGGCGACGCTGTTCCAGCTCGACCACCTCGCCACCCGGATGCGGCGCAACAACGAGAACCTGATGGTGCTTTCGGGTGCCGAGCCGGGCCGGCGGTCGGGGAAGCCGGTCGGCACGACGGACATGCTCCGCGCCGCGGTGTCGGAGATCGAGCAGTACCAGCGGGTCCAGGTCCAGCCGCCGCCCCCGGCGCGGATCGTCGGCTACGCGGCGAGCGACCTGATGCGCCTGGTCGCCGAGCTGCTGGACAACGCCACGGCGTTCTCCGCGCCGGAGACGTCGGTGACGGTGGCGTCGCGGCTGGGCGAGGACGGCTCGCTCAACATCGACATCCTCGACAAGGGCATCGGCATGAACGAGGCCGAGGTCGCCGAGGCGAACACCCGGCTGACCGAGGCGGGGTCGGTCGACCTCGCCACCTCGCGCCGGATGGGCCTGTTCGTCGTCGGCCGGCTGGCCAGCAGGCACCGCATCGGGGTCTCGCTGCACGGCGGCAAGGACATCGTCGGCGTCCGCGCCACGGTCGTCGTCCCGGCGGACCTGGTGATGCCGGTGACCGACGGCCCGGCGACCGGCCCGATCGGCGCGCTGCAGCAGCACCCGGCCAGCCCTGCGGCCGGCAACCAGCTGCCCCGCCGTCAGGTCAACGGCCACTCCCGCCCGCGCCCGCTGGTCCCGCAGCAGCCGCCGATGGGGGAGGAGCGCTGGCCGTCCGCGAGCGACCTCGCGGGCCTGAGCGCCGGCGGCCCGGCCACGCGCCCGCCGTCCGACCTGGAGATCTCCGGGACGGCGTTGTTCGCGCCGATCCCGAAGGACGAGGACGCCCCGCCGCCCCCGCGCCCGACGCTGCCCGCGGTGCTGCCGATGCCCGCGCAGCCGCCGAAGCCGGACGAGCTCCCGGCGGGCAAGGACCTGTTCTCCGCCAACGAGACGACCCTGAGCGACTGGTGGCAGCAGGCGACCACGACGCCCCCCGCCCCGCCGGCCCCCGACCCCGCGCCGGACCGCTCGGAAACGACGCCGATCTTCGACGAGATGCTGTCGGCGTGGTTCCGCGAGGACAAGCCGGCCACGCCTGCCGCGCCGGCCGCTGCCGCCCCGGTCACCGCCGAGGAGGAGCCGGAGCCGGCGGAAGCCGAACCGCAGGAGCACCGCAGCTGGGACTTCGCGAGCGACGAGAACTTCCGCACGGTCCAGGCCCGGTCCCAGGCGGCCCCGACGGCGTTCACGGAGGCGGGCCTGCCCCGCCGCCGCCGCGGCGAGCAGCTGATGCCGGGCAGCGCGGCCCCGGCCGCCCCCACCCCGGCCCCGGCCCGCCCGGACCTCCCGGTCCGCGACCCGGCGGACGTGCGGGGAAGGCTGAGCAGCTTCCAGCAGGGCGTGACCCGAGGCCGCCAGCAGGCCCGCCAGTCCAAGCCCCAGCCGGCCCAGACCGAGGCGGTCCAGCCCACGACCGGCACCCCGGCCCCGCCCCAGCAAGCGCCGGGTACTCCGGCCGCGCACCAGGCGGCGGGTGCTCCGGCCGCGCACCAAGCGAGCGCCGACGAGCCGGGCACCCCGCAGCCGGCCCCGGGCGCATCGGCCGCAACGGCGAGCGCGGGCCCGGAAGCGACTCAGTCCGCGGGTTCGCCCCAGGCGGGCGCCTCGCGCCAGGAGGCGACCGCACCGCAGGGCGCCACCCCGGCCCAGCCGAACACCGGGCCGACGAGCCGCCCCCAGCCGAACCCGCTGCCCCAACCCCGCCGCCATTCCCCCGCGGCGCCGAACGGTCTCGCCCACCCGGGCTCGGCTCAGCCGGGCGGTCCCGCGCAGTCGGGCGAGGTCCCGTCGAACGGTTTCGTCCAACCTGGCCAGGCCAACCCCGGCGGCCCCACCCAACCGGGCCAGGCTCAGCCGAGCGGTCCCGCGCAGCCGGGTCAGGTCCCGCCGAACGGCCTTGCCCACCCAGGCCAGGCCAACCCGGGCGGTCCCGCGCAGCCGGGTCAGGTGCCGCCGAACGGCCTTGCCCAGCCAGGTCAGGCCCAGCCGGGCGGTCCCGCCCAGTCGAGCGGTCCCGCGCAGCCGGGTCAGGTCCCGCCGAACGGCCTTGCCCACCCGGGCCAGGCCAACCCGGGTGGTCCCGCCCAGTCAGGCGGTCCGGCGCAGCCGGGTCAGGTCCCGCCGAACGGCCTTGCCCAGCCGGGCCAGGCCCAGCCGGGCGGTCCCGCCCAGCCGGGCGGTCTCGCCCAGCCGGGCGGTCCCACGCAGTCAGGTCAGTTCCCGCCGGGCGGTTCCGCCCAGCCGGGTCAGGTGCCGCCGAACGGTCTCGCCCACCCGGGCCAGGCCAACCCGGGCGGTCCCGCCCAGCCGAACGGGCTGCCACAGCCGTCCCCGGCCGCGCCGCCGTCCAGCGGGCTTCCGCAGCCGGGTCAGGCCCAGCCGAACGGGCAGCCGCCCGCCAACGGGCAGCCGCCCGCCAACGGCCGGCCGGGCGCCCCTCCGTCGTCGCTGCCCTCGCGCCGCGGCGCCGCACCGGACGCCCCCGAAACCCCGGCCCCGCGGGAAGAAACCTCCGCCGTCGAGGCCACCACCGAGTGGAACTTCGGGACCGATGACGGGTGGCGGGCGGTGCAAGCGGTGTCCCAGTCGGCACCCGCCACTTTCACTTCGGCAGGATTGCCCCGTCGCCGTCGCGGGGAGCAGCTGCTTCCGGGCAGCGCCGGACCGCCCACCGGGGCCACGGCCCCCCGACCACAACGGGATGCGCACGACGTGCGCGGCCGCCTGCGGAGCTTCCAGCAGGGCATCGAGCGTGGACGCCACCGCACCGCGCAGGCGGCCGAGACCAACCACGAGACACTGGAGGGTGAATGAACTCGCCGAGTAGCGCCCAGCCGACGCAGAACCAGTTCGGCTGGCTGGTGAACGACTTCGCGGAGCGGGTGCCCGGCGTGGCCCACGCCGTGGTCGTCTCGGCGGACGGCTTGCTGCTGACCGCGTCGAACCGGCTTCCGCTCGACCGGGCCGACCAGCTCGCCGCGGTCGCTTCGGGCCTGGTCAGCCTCACCCAGGGCGCCGCCCGCTGCTTCGAGGCCGGCGCGGTCAACGAGACCGTCGTCGAGATGGAGCTCGGGATCATGGTGCTGATGTCGATCAGCGACGGGTCCTGCCTCGCCGTCCTCGCCGCCCCCAACTGCGACATCGGGCAGGTCGCCTACGAGATGACGATGCTCGTCGACCGCGTCGGTCAGATCCTCACGCCGGAGCTGCGCGCCCAGCTTCAGGGCTCCGGTGGGTCGCTGATCGGTGAACCGGTGGGATGATGGCGCGATGAGCACGGGGTCCGGATTCAACGGCGAACCACCCGAGGGCCAGCGGCCCGCCGGGCGTGGGGACGACGGCACGTTCGCCGACGTCCTCAACGGGTTCACCCTGGATTCCGGCCGTGCCCGCCGGAAGCGCAAGAAGAGCAAGGAGTCCCCGCCACCCCCGGCCGCCGGTGCGCACGCGGCCGCGGAACCGCCGGCGCCCGCGCCGTCGGCCGACCAAGGAGATCGTGTGACCTCTTTAGTCTCTCCACCCGGCAGTACCGACGGGGACAGCCCGCGACCTGGTGGATTGTTCGACCCGGGGCCGCCCAGTGGCGAGTTCGTGATGCCCGCGGTGTTCGAACAGCCGCCCGCGCCCGAGGAGCTGACGGCCATCGTCCGGCCCTACGCGCTGACGGGCGGCCGCACCCGGGCCAACTATGCCCTGGAGCTGGAGACACTGATCTCCGCGAAGGACTACGCTGCCACCGGTGGCTTCCCCGAAGTGGCCGCGGAGCAGATCGAGTGCATTTCGATCATGGAAGAGTGCCGGACCCCCCGTTCGGTCGCCGAGATCGTGTCGGCCTTGCGGGTGCCTCTTGGCGTGGCCCGGGTGCTGATCAGCGACGCGGCCGACGCAGGGCTGGTCACGGTGCACAAGACGATTACGGGCAATGACGGCGCCGAGGCACATCTGGTGTTGATGGAAAGGGTTTTGAGTGGACTCCGTCGGCTATAAGGCACCGCGGGACACCGCGCCCCCGACCATGACATCCGCCAAGATCGTGGTGGCTGGTGGGTTCGGTGCGGGGAAGACGACCTTCGTCGGGTCGGTGTCGGAGATCGTGCCGCTGACCACCGAGGCGATGATGACCGACGCCAGCGTCGGCGTCGACAACCTCGACCACACGCCGGGCAAGTCGACGACGACGGTGGCGATGGACTTCGGCCGCGTGTCCCTGGACGCGGACCTGATCCTCTACCTCTTCGGCACGCCCGGTCAGCAGCGGTTCTGGTTCATGTGGGACGACCTCGTCCGCGGCGCGATCGGCGCGGTGGTGCTCGCCGACACGCGCCGGCTGGCGGACTCGTTCGCCCCGATCGACTTCTTCGAGGACCGGGGACTGCCGTACATCGTCGGCGTCAACACGTTCGACGGCGTGCTGGAGCACGACATCAACGACGTCCGCGAGGCGCTGTCGATCGACCCGAACATCCCGATCGTCCGCTGCGACGCGCGCGACCGCGAGTCGACCAAGCAGACGCTCATCACGCTGGTCGAGTACGCCATGCGGCAGTGGATCGCGCTCCGGGCGGCCAACGCCCGCTGACGAAAAGGCGGAAGGCCACCACCAGGGCAGCCGGTGCCGTGGTGGTGGCCTTCAGCGACGGTCAGTACTCGTCGTGGCGGCGCCACCAGGCGCCGGGACCGTCGTCGCCCCGGCTCTCCTCTTCCCACGCCTCCTGGCGGCCCCACGGCGTGACGTCGAGGTACCGGTGCGAGGCGAGGAACATCTCGCCGCCGCGGTTGCTGGTGAAGTACGTCCGATAGACGTCGTCGCCGTTGCGCAGGAACACGCTGATCCCGAAGCCCATGCCGACGCCGCAGTCCTCGGTGAAGTCGCTGCCGTGCGCGGACACGAACGGCACGTCCCAGCCCATCCGGCCCTTGTACCGCTCGATTTCGGCGAGCGTCGCCGGCGCGACGACCTGGAGCGTGACGTCCCGGTCGTGCAGGTGGGCCAGGTGCGGCATGTTGTCGACGAGGAGCGAGCAGCCGGGGCAGCCCGCTTCGTCGCCCGGGTGCAGCATGAAGTGGTAGACGATCAGCTGCGGCCGTCCGTCGAACAGGTCCAGCAGGCTCTTCTTGCCTTCGGCCGACTCGAAGACGTACGGCTTCGTGAACGGCACCATCGGCAGCCGCCGGCGTTCGGCGGCGAGGTGGTCGGCCGCCTTCATGTGCTCCTTCTCCTTGACGAGCAGTGCGTCGCGCGCGGCCTGCCATTCCTCCGGCGAGACGATCTCGGGCAGGGCGTGCTGGGTCGCGGTCATCGGTCTTCCTCTCCTCGGTGGTGGATGAAGCCGGCCAGGTCGTCGAAGCTGGAGGTCCAGCCGCCGTGGTGGCCGTCGCGGTCGGCGACGGCCGGGAAGCCGGTCTGGACGAAGGTCATCTCCGTCTTGCCGTCCAGATCGGCGAAGTCGATCGTCACGAGGGTCTCGGCGCGCAGATCGCCCTCGGTGTCCCAGGTGAACGTGAACACGAGCCGCTCGGGGGCGGTGATCTCGCGGTAGGTGCCGTGCATCCAGTGCTCGTCGCCCTCGGGGGAACGGATGCACGCCCGCCAGGCGCCACCCGGCCGCGTCGCCAGGGTGACCGCGGAGCCGGTGTAGCCGTGCGGTCCGAGCCAGCTCGCCAGCTGGTCGGGATCGGTCCACGCGGCGAAGACGAGCTCGCGGGGCGCGTCGAAGACCCGGGTGATGGTGAGCTCAGGCATCCTCGCTCCCGGTCCGCAGCGTCCGCAGGTGCTCTTCGAGGCGGTCGAACCCGTCGTCCCAGAACGGGCGGTAGCGCGCCACCCAGTCGGCCACGTCTTCCAGGGGTTGCGCCGCCAGCCGGCAGGGCCGCCACTGGCGGGTGCGGCCGCGGGTGATGAGCCCGGCCTGCTCCAGCACCTTGAGGTGTCGCGAAACGGCGGGCAGGCTCATCGGGAACGGCTCGGCGAGCTCGTTCACCGTCGCTTCGCCCGCCGACAGCCGGGCGAGGATGGCACGCCGGGTCGGGTCGGCGAGGGCCGCGAACGTGCGGCTCAGGTGGTCTACCGGAATGGTCATTTCAGCACCTTGTTAATTAACGACTCCGTTAAATATAGACCCGAGCTGCGCACTGTCAAGGTTGCCGTGAAGGGCGCTGAGAGCCGTGTCACTGGTCCTCGGGTTTCCAACAGTAGGAAGTCAAAGTATTTTTAGGGGATGAGCAGTGAGCTGTACCGCCCCGCGCACCCCGTCCGGTTCGTCACGGCGTCGAGTCTCTTCGACGGCCACGACGCGTCGATCAACATCATGCGGCGGATCCTGCAGTCGCAGGGCGCGGAGGTCGTCCACCTCGGCCACAACCGTTCGGTCGACGAGGTGGCCACCGCCGCCATCGCCGAAGACGTCCAGGGCGTGGCGATCTCCGCCTACCAGGGCGGGCACGTCGAGTACTTCTCGTACCTGGTCGAGCTGCTGCGCGAGCGCGGCGCCGGCCACATCAAGGTCTTCGGCGGCGGGGGCGGGGTGATCGTGCGCGAGGAGATCGACCTGCTGCACTCGCGCGGCGTCGCCCGCATCTTCTCGCCGGAAGACGGCTACGAGATGGGCCTGCCGGGCATGATCAACTCGATGATCGAGGCCTGCGACACCGACCTCGCGGCCGAGGGCCCGGCGCTGGACAAGGTGCTCTCCGGGGACGTCCCCGCGCTCTCGCGGGTCATCACCCAGCTGGCGGCCGGGCGGCTGCCCGGCGAGCTGCTCGACGGCATCACCGAGGCCGCGGCCGGCCGGACCGTGCCGGTCCTGGGCATCACCGGCACCGGCGGCTCGGGCAAGTCGTCGCTCACCGACGAGCTGGTCCGCCGCTTCCGCCTCGACCAGGAGGACAAGCTGCGGATCGCGGTGCTCGCGGTCGACCCGTCGCGGCGCAAGGGCGGCGGCGCGCTGCTCGGCGACCGCATCCGGATGAACTGCCTCGACGGCTCTCCGGTGTTCTTCCGCTCGCTGGCCACGCGCACGACGTCGGGGGAGATCCCGGCCGGGCTGCGCGAATCGATCCTGGCCTGCAAGGCCGCCGGGTTCGACCTGGTGATCGTCGAGACGCCGGGCATCGGCCAGGGCGACGCCGGCATCGTCGACTTCGTGGACAACTCGCTGTACGTGATGACGCCGGAGTTCGGCGCCGCGTCGCAGCTGGAGAAGATCGACATGCTCGACTTCGCCGACGTCGTCGCGATCAACAAGTTCGAGCGCCGCGGCGCCGAGGACGCCCGCCGCGACGTCGCGCGCCAGCTGGTGCGCAACCGCGAGGCCTTCTCTGAAGGTCCCGAGGACATGCCGGTGTACGGCACGAGCGCGGCGAAGTTCAACGACGACGGCGTCACGGCGCTGTACCAGCACCTGCGTGGCATGCTGGGCGAGCGCGGGCTGAGCGTCTCGGCGGGCACGCTGCCGCGCGTCGAGGGCAAGGTGTCCACGGACGCCTCGACGATCATCCCCGGCAACCGCGCGCGCTACCTGGCCGAGATCGCCGACTCGGTGCGCGGTTACCACGCGAAGACCGAGCAGCAGGTCGCCGCGGTCCGCAAACGGAACGCGCTGGCGCTGACCAAGACCGAACTGTCCAAGGTGGACGCGTCGACCGACGCGCTGGACGGGCTGCTCGCCGCGGCCGAGTCCGATGTGGACGGCGAATCGACAAAGCTCCTCGAGCGCTTCCGCGAGCTGGCCGAGGAATACCGCCAGGACGAGCTCGTCGTGAAGATCCGCGACAAGGAGCTGCGCACGCAGCTGTGGCGGGACACGTTGTCCGGCAACCGGATCCCGCGCGTCGCGCTGCCGCGGTACACCGAGGACGGCGAGCTGCTGTCGTTCCTGCGCCGCGAGCACCTGCCGGGGTACTTCCCCTACACCGCGGGCGTTTTCCCGTTCAAGCGCGAAGGCGAGGACCCGGCGCGGATGTTCGCCGGCGAGGGCGACGCGTTCCGCACCAACCGCCGGTTCAAGCTGCTCTCGGCCGACTCCGAGGCGAAGCGGCTCTCGACGGCGTTCGACTCCGTGACCCTGTACGGCCACGACCCCGACACGCGCCCCGACATCTACGGCAAGGTCGGCACGTCCGGTGTGTCCATCGCGACGGTCGAGGACATGAAGGTCCTCTACGACGGCTTCGACCTGACCGCGCCGAACACATCGGTGTCGATGACGATCAACGGCCCGGCGCCGACGATCCTGGCCTTCTTCCTCAACACCGCGATCGACCAGAAGGTCGACGCGTTCCGGGCCGAGCACGGCCGCGACCCGTCCGACGCCGAGGCCGCCGAGCTGCGCGCGTGGACGCTCCAGAACGTGCGCGGCACGGTGCAGGCCGACATCCTCAAGGAGGACCAGGGCCAGAACACCTGCATCTTCTCCACCGAGTTCAGCCTCCGGATGATGGCCGACATCCAGGAGTGGTTCATCGAGCACCACCTGCGGAACTTCTACTCGGTCTCGATCTCCGGCTACCACATCGCCGAGGCCGGCGCGAACCCGATCTCGCAGCTGGCCTTCACACTGGCCAACGGCTTCACCTACGTCGAGTCGTACCTCGCCCGCGGCATGGACGTCGACTGCTTCGCGCCGAACCTGTCGTTCTTCTTCTCCAACGGCATGGACGCGGAGTACTCGGTCCTCGGCCGGGTGGCGCGCCGGATCTGGGCGGTGGCGATGCGCGACCGCTACGGCGCGAACGAGCGGTCCCAGAAGCTCAAGTACCACGTCCAGACGTCCGGGCGCTCGCTGCACGCGCAGGAGATGAGCTTCAACGACATCCGCACCACGCTGCAGGCCCTGTGCGCGCTGTACGACAACGCGAACTCGTTGCACACCAACGCGTTCGACGAGGCGATCACGACGCCGTCGGAGTCCTCGGTCCGTCGCGCGATGGCCATCCAGATGATCATCAACAAGGAATGGGGCCTGTCGAAGAACGAGAACCCGCTGCAGGGCTCGTTCGTCATCGACGAGCTGACGGACCTGGTCGAGGAAGCGGTCCTGGCGGAGTTCGACCGCATCTCCGAGCGCGGCGGCGTCCTCGGCGCGATGGAGACCGGCTACCAGCGCGGCAAGATCCAGGACGAGTCGATCCTGTACGAGCGCAAGAAGCACGACGGTTCGTTGCCGATCATCGGCGTCAACACGTTCCGCAACCCGAACGCGGGCGAGGACGACATCGAGGTCGAACTGGCGAGGGCGACGGAGGACGAGAAGAAGTCGCAGCTCGCCCGCCTGTCGGACTTCCAGCACCGCCACCACGAGGAAGCCCAGCAGGCCCTGAAGGCCCTGCGCGAAGCAGCCACCCGCGGCGGCAACCTGTTCGGCGTCCTGATGGACGCGGCGCGGGTGTGTTCGCTGGGTCAGATCACGGAGGCGTTCTTCGAGGTCGGGGGCCAGTACCGGCGGAACGTCTAGTCGCGCGCGCCCGGCCAGAGCGCCCCAATGTGGCCTTCGGTGCGTCAGACGCACCGAAGGCCGCCTTGGGTGCGTCTGACGCAACCAAGGCCACCTTGGGGCGCTTCCGCCACCACGCTCTAACGGCGTACCGCCTTCAGCTGCCAGACCGGGACCAGCACGCGCCCGTTCGCGTCGGTCTCCATCTTCGTCAAGCCTTCCGGGTCCGCGTCCAGCACCACCCGGACGCTCTGCCGCAGCTCCTCCGCCGTCATCGACGTCGTGTAGAGCGTCGGCTCGAGAACCTCGATGGTCCAGTCCTTCCCGACCGTCTCCCGCAGGTTGGCTTCGCTGATCAGGTACGGCGCCGGGAACGAGTCCGGGACCGACGGCGAGAAGCAGAACAGGTGCAGGCGCGCGCCCGGGCGGGTCGCGCGGGTCAGCGCCGCGAGGTACGCCCTGCGCTGGTCCTCGTCCAGGCAGTGGTACAGCGCGCTGTCGAGGACCGTGTCGAAGCGGCCTTCGTACCCTTCGAGCTTCGTCGCGTCGGCGACGGCGAACTCGATGTCGAGCCCCTTCTCGGCGGCGCGGGCGCGGGCCTGCTCGATCGCCGACGGGGCGCCGTCCAGCCCGGTCACGCGCAGGCCTCGCGAGGCGAGGAACGCGGAGTTGTCGCCGAGGCCGCAGCCGATGTCGAGCACGTCGCCGCCGAACTCGCCGGCGTCGGCCAGCGCGACGACCACGGGCTGCGGCGCGCCGATGTCCCACGGCATCTTGCGGCCCATCGGCGTGGCACCCTGGTAGAGCTCTTCGAAGTCGACGTCCTGTACGTCCATGACCGCCCCCTTATTCAACGTATGATGAGATGACTCCATCGTGCACCCCCTGTCAAGGCAGTGGTACTCCTGGAGCATGAAATTCGGGATCTCGACGTTCGTGACCGACGAGGGCATCCGCCCGGACGTTCTGGGTGCGGCTTTGGAGGAACGCGGCTTCGACTCGCTGTTCCTGGCCGAGCACTCGCACATCCCGGTGAGCCGGGAAACCCCTTACCCGGGCGGGGGAGACCTGCCGCGCGTGTACTACCGCACGCTCGACCCCTTCCTGGCGCTCACCGCCGCGGCCACCGCCACGTCGGAGCTGCTGCTCGGCACCGGGATCGCGCTGCTGATCCAGCGCGACCTGATCCACACCGCCAAGGAGGTCGCGTCGCTGGACCTGATCTCCGAGGGGCGCGCGCTGTTCGGCGTCGGGGTCGGCTGGAACCGCGAGGAGATGCGCAACCACGGCACCGATCCGAAGACGCGCGGCGCGCTCATCGACGAGCAGCTGGCCGCGCTCAAGGAGATCTGGACGAAGGACGAGGCCGAGTTCCACGGCGAGCACGTCGACTTCGACCCGATCTTCAGCTGGCCGAAGCCGGTGCAGAAGCCGCACGTCCCGATCTACATCGGCGGTGAGAGCGAAGCGGCGCTGAACCGCCTCGCCAAGTACGGCGACGGCTGGCTGCTCCGGGGCTACACGAAGTACCAGGAAGCCCAGCGCGTCCGCCGCTGGCTGGCCGAGCAGGGCCGCGAAGACGTCCAGTTCGCGGTCTTCGGCGGCCCGACGATCCCGAAGGTGATCGACGGCTTCCGCGAGGCCGGCGTCGAGCGGTACACGTTCCTGCTGGACACGCTGCCGGAAGCGGAGACGCTCAAGGCGCTCGACGAGCTGGCGGAGGTGGCCGCCGCGCACCGCTGAGGCGCGGCTACTTGTCCAGCAGCAGGTGGACCGACAGTTCGAGGCGGTTCGCGACGTCGGCCGCGGAGGCGCGGCGGGTCACCCAGGCCACCAGGTTCGCCATCCAGACGTCGGCGACGACGTGGAAGATGTCGCGGTCGGCCTCGGTGGGCTCGTCGATGCCCATCGCCTTGGCGAACATGTTCTCCATGAGCAGCCCGACCTGCTCGACCTCGGCGGCCGCGGAGGTGTCGGCGAACATGAAGGCCCGCACCATGGCTTCGGTCAGGTGCGGGTCGCGCTGCATCAGGCGGGTGTTGCGGCCGAGCACGAACATCAGCCGCTCGGCGGGCGTCTCGCCCGGGATGGCCTGGCGCTCGAGCTTCTCCTGCGCGCGCTCGAATTCGCGCGCCAGCCCGGACACGAGCAGGTGGATCTTCGACGGGAAGTACCGGTACAGCGTGCCGAGCGCGACGTCGGCCTTCTCGGCGACGGCCCGCATCTGGACGGCGTCGTAGCCGCCCTTCGAGGCCAGGGCGAGGGTCGCGTCGATGATCCGGCGACGGCGGTCGCGCTGCGCGGCCGAGCCGAGCTCGTCGGCGCCGATCGCGCTCAGGCCGTTGCCGCGCGCCTTGGTCTTGCCGGGCATCCGAGTTCCCCTGTCCGTCGGAACTTGTTCCAGTTCATCACATAGGGTACCTGTCCTGGCGAAACGTTCAACAATCGACCCACTGGCCGAAAAACTGTAACACGTTCTACACTCGCGAGTAGTGTCCCGTTTCGCGAGGAGGCCCGATGCCGGTCGCGCTCACCGACGAACAGGCCGCGCTGGCCGAGGCGATCCACGCCTGGTCCGCGGCGCACCACCCGCGAGCGGCGGTGCGCGCGGCCGAAACCGGGATACCCGCTGGATTCGCCGGGCTCGGCCTCCTCGGCGTCGCGCTGCCCGCGGAGGCGGGCGGTGCCGACGGCAGTATCGCCGATCTCGCCGCCGGCCTCGCCGCCGCGGCCGAAGAACTGGTGCCGGGGCCGCTGCTCGGCACCGCGCTCGGCGGCCTTCTGCTCGCCGGAATACCCGCCGCGAAAGAGCTGCTCCCGGCGCTGGCCGAGGGGGAAGCGACGCTCGCGGTGCTGCTGGACGCGCCTTCGCTCGACGACGGCGTCACCGGCCCGGTGCCCGGGGTGGACGCCGAAACGTGGCTCCTGGTGCCGTCCGGCGAGGGTCACGTGCTGCTCGCGCCGGGCACGCCGGGTGTCACGGTCGAACCCCTGGACGCGTTCGACTTCTCGCGTCCGCTGGCGCGCGTGCGCTTCGCCGGTGTCCGCGCCGACGTCCTGACCCTGCCGCCGGTCGCTCCCCTCGCGGCGACGCTGGCCGCGGCCGAGGCGGCCGGGGTGGCGCGGCGGTGCCTGACCGTCGCCGTCGAGTACGCCAAGGTCCGCGAGCAGTTCGGCAAGCCGATCGGCGCGTTCCAGGCGATCAAGCACCTCTGCGCCCAGATGCTCTGCCGCGCCGAAGCGGCCGAAGCGCTGGCCTGGGACGCGGCGTCCGGGCAGCACCCGCTGTCGGTGGCGAGCGCGGCCGTCGTCGCCCTCGACGCGGCCGTCGCCAACGCCGAGGACTGCGTCCAGATCCTCGGCGGCATCGGGTTCACCTGGGAGCACGACGCGCACCTGTACCTGCGCCGCGCGATCGCCCTGCGGCAGTGGCTCGGCGGCACGGGGACGTGGCGGCGGCGGGCGGCGTCGCTGGCGCTCGAAGGGGCCGAGCGCACCCTGAACGTCGACGTCGGCGACGATCCCGCACTGCGCGAAGAGGTCGCGCGGATCGCGGCGCTGCCCGAGGCCGGGCAGCGGGCCGCGCTGGCCGACGCCGGGTTGCTGACCCCGCACTGGCCCGCGCCCTACGGCCGGGGTGCCGGCGCCGCGGAGCAGCTGCGGATCGACGGCGCGCTCGCCGAGGCCGGCGTCCGCCGTCCCGACCTGGTGATCGGCGCGTGGGCGGTGCCGACGATCCTCGAACACGGCAGCGACGAGCAGCGCGACCGGTTCGCCCGGCCCACCCTCCGGGGTGAACTGACGTGGTGCCAGCTGTTCAGCGAGCCCGGCGCCGGCTCCGACCTGGCCGCGCTGCGGACGGCCGCGCGGCGCGTCGACGGCGGCTGGCGGCTGTCCGGCCAGAAGGTGTGGACGTCGCTCGCCCACGAAGCCGACTGGGGCATCTGCCTGGCCCGCACCGACCCGGCCGCGCCCAAGCACAAGGGCATCACGTACTTCCTGGTCGACATGCGCGCCGAGGGCATCACCACGCGCCCGCTGCGCGAGATCACCGGCGACGCCGTGTTCAACGAGGTGTTCCTGGACGACGTGTTCGTCCCGGACGCGGACGTGGTCGGCCCGCCGGGCGGCGGCTGGCGGCTGGCGCGCACGACGCTGGCGAATGAGCGGGTGGCCATCGGGAGTGGTTCCGCGGTCGGGGAAAGCGTGCAGACGCTGGTGTCCACAATGGATGCATCGGCGCTCGGCGACGTCGAGCTGGACCGGCTCGGTGCCCTGGTGGCCGACGGGGTCGCGGGCTCGGTGCTGGACCTGCGGGCGGCGTTGCGGCGGCTCGAGGGGCAGGATCCCGGCGCGGAGTCGAGCGTGCGGAAGCTGCTCGGGGTGCGGCACCGGCAGGACGTGGCCGCGTTCGCCGTCGAAGCGGCCGGGACCGGTGCGCTTCTCGCGGACGGCGCGGCGCAGCGCGAGTACCTGCTGACGCGGTGCCTGTCGATCGCGGGCGGGACCACCCAGGTGCTGCTTTCGCTGACGGCCGAACGGCTTCTGGGCTTGCCGCGCTGATCGCCGGGGCGGCGCGAAAGGACCGTTCGTGCCGCCCGGGCCGAAACTGTCGGTGGCGTGTTCTAGCGTTGCGGTCGTGGAGTTCAGCGCAGACACCCAGGCCACCTACCTCCCCGCGGATCCCCCGCGGGAAGGCGTGCTGGCCTTGTGGGGCGACGACGTGGCCGGCGGGACCACGATCGAGCTCGTCCTGCCCCGGGGCGCCAAGTTCGCGCGGACGAAGGTCGACGCGGAGCTGGTGCCCCTCGAACGCGCGCTGCCCCGGCTGCTGTCGGTGGGGGAGGAGGCCAGCCCGGCCCTCGCGGCGTGGTCGGCCGCGGTCAACGCGGGGGTGAACCTGGTGGCGCGGGGGCGGCTGCGGCCGGCGGTGTCCCCGGCCGGCGCGGCGGCGTGGCGGATCGGCCCGCTCGACGCGGCGGACGAGGAGCTGCTGCGCGGGCTCGCCGGCGCCCTGCCACCGGAGGCGTACGCGCTGCCGCTGACCGGGCTGAAACGCATCCGGCTGCACTCGCCGGACTCCCTGGTCCGCGCACTCTGGGACGCGACGGCCGACCTGCTGGTCCGCAGCCCGGCCGCCCCGGTCGGCGCCGGCGACCCGGCGTTCGCGTCCCGCGAACCGGCCCTGCTCGGCCCGGACGGCGCCGCCTGGCTGGCCGAGCTGGAGGCCCGCGAGCCGCGGGGCGTGCAGGTGCTGCTGCGCGTCGAAGGACTGGACGACGACACGTTCGCGGGGGTGCTGGCGGTCCGCAGCATGGCGGAGCCCAGCCTGGTGGTGGAGGCGGCGACGCTCTGGGACGCCCCGGACGCGGTCCTGAACCGCCTCGGCGACCAGGTGGAGACCCAGCTCCTGCTCGGCCTGCGGCGGGGAGCCCGAGCCTGGGCGCCCCTGGGCCGCGTGCTGACCGAGGCCGCCCCGGCGTCGCTGGTCCTGTCGGATGACGAGGTCGTCGACCTGCTCGCCGACGGCTCCCGCGAGCTGGGCGGAGCGGGCATCGAGGTGCTCTGGTCGAAGGGCCTGTTCGCGGGCGAGGTGAAGGCGAAGGCGAGCGCGACCCAGGCACCCGCGAGCGTGGCGGGACCGGAGTTCGCGCTGCGCAGCCTCCTGGAGTTCCGCTGGCAGCTCAGCCTGGGCGGCGAGCAGCTGACGGAGGCGGAGGTCGCGGCACTGGCCGAGGCGAAGCGCCCCCTGGTCCGCCTGCGCGGCCAGTGGGTGCGGGTGGACCCGCAACTGCTGGCCCGTGTCCGCGGGCGCACCCGCAAACTGGAGGCAGGCGAAGCCCTGGCGGCGGCCCTGACGGGCGAGCTGGAACTGGACGGCGAGCGAGTGGAGTTCGCAGCCCCACCGGTCCTGGGCGGCCTGGCTTCCCGCATCCGCGAGCGAGCGGGGTCCGAGGTGGCGTCGCCACCGGGCTTGCAGGCCACGCTCCGGCCGTACCAGCAGGCAGGCTTGTCCTGGCTGGCCACGATGACCGGCCTGGGGCTGGGCGCGTGTTTGGCGGACGACATGGGCCTGGGCAAGACGATCCAGCTGATCGCCCTCCACTTGCACCGGCGCGCCCTCGCCCGCCGGCCTGCCGCTTCCGGCGGCGAAGTTGCCCCGGAACTCGGTACCCGGCTCACGCCACCCGGCGCCCAGCTCACGTCGCCCGTCGCCCCGCTCGCGGCTGAGCCCCGGCCCACGGCGACCGCGCTCGTATCCAGTGGCGCGGACGCCGGCCCTGTCGCCGAGCCCCGGCCCACGGTCGCGCAGGCCCGGCCCGCTGCCGAGCCCGCGCTCGCCGCCCCCGGCAGCGGACCGGCGCCCGCCGCAGGCGGCGCCCAGCCGACGGGCAGCGGGCCAGCGCCCGTCGGCGCAGGGCCCGCGCCCGCTGGTGCCGGACCCACGCGCGCCGGTTCAGAGCCCGCGCCCGCCGGCCCGGCGTCCCGGCCCGCCGGCGTCGAGGCCCCGCCCGTCGCCGCCGATTCCTCGCCGACCCCTGCCGAGTCGCCGGCCGCCGAATCCACCGGTGGTCCCACCCTCGTCCTCTGCCCCACCTCCCTCCTCGGCAACTGGGAGCGCGAGTTCGCCCGCTTCGCCCCTGAAATCCCCGTCCGCCGGTTCCACGGCGGCAGCCGCCACCTCGACGACCTCGCCCCCGACGAAGTCGTCCTCGCCACCTACGGTGTCCTCCGCCGCGACCGCGAAACCCTGTCCGAAGTGGACTGGGGCCTGGTCGCCGCCGACGAGGCCCAGCACGTCAAGAACCCGCTCTCCGCCACGGCCAAGGAACTCCGCAAGGTCCCCGCCCGAGCCAAGGTCGCCCTCACCGGCACCCCGGTCGAAAACCGGCTCACCGAGCTGTGGTCCATTGTGGATTGGACCACGCCCGGCCTGCTCGGCCCGCTCGACCGGTTCCGCCGCACCGTCGCGAGGCCGATCGAACGCGACCGGGACAAGGAAGTCACCGAGCGGCTCGCCGCCACCGTGCGGCCGTTCCTGCTCCGGCGGCGCAAGTCCGATCCGGACATCGCGCCGGAGCTGCCGCCCAAGACCGAGACCGATCGGTTCGTCCCGCTCACCGCCGAGCAGACCACCCTGTACGAGGCCGTCGTGCGGGAGAACCTCGCCGAAATCCGGGAGTCGCAGGGCATCAAGCGGCGGGGGCAGGTGCTGCAGCTGCTGACCGAGCTCAAGCAGATCTGCAACCACCCGGCGCAGTTCCTCAAAGAACCGCACGGCGCGCTCGCCGGCCGGTCCGGGAAGCTCGGGGCCTTCGAAGAACTCCTGGACGTCATCCTCGACGAAGGCGAGAGCGTCCTCGTCTTCAGCCAGTACGTCCAGCTCTGCCGGCTGCTCGAACGGCGCCTCAAGGAACGCGGCCTGCCCACCGAAGTCCTCTCGGGGGACAGCTCGCCGTCGAAGCGGCAGGACATGGTCGACCGGTTCCAGGCCGGCGAGATCCCGGTGTTCCTGCTCTCGCTGAAGGCCGGCGGCGTCGGGCTCAACCTCACCCGCGCCACCCACGTCATCCACTACGACCGCTGGTGGAACCCCGCGGTCGAAGACCAGGCCACCGACCGCGCCTACCGGATCGGGCAGGACCGGCCCGTCCAGGTGCACCGGCTGATCGCCGAAGGCACCCTCGAAGAGCGGATCGCCGAGGTGCTCGAAAAGAAGCGCGGGCTGGCCGAGTCGATCGTCGGCGCGGGGGAGGACTGGATCACCGAACTGTCCGACGACGCCCTCGCCGACCTGGTCCGGCTCGGGAGCGGGTGATGCCACCGCGGCGGAACTTCGGCACCACCTGGTGGGGCCGCGCCTGGGTCGACGCGCTGGAGCAGCGCGCGAAACTCGACCCGAACCGGCTGCCCCGCGGCCGCACGTACGCGCGCAAGGGCACGGTCAGCGAGCTGCACTTCGGGGCCGGTGCGATGACGGCTCGGGTGCGCGGCAGCCGGCCCGAGCCGTACAAGGTGACGATCACCATGCGGACCTTCACCGACGGCGAGTGGGACACCCTGCTCGGCGTCGTCGGCACGCAGCTCGGGCACGCCGCGGCGCTGCTCGACGGCGAACTGCCGGGCGCGCTCGCCGAGCAGGCCCGCGAGGCGGGCGCCGACCTCCTGCCGGGCCCGGGCGACCTGCGGCCGCGGTGCTCGTGCCCGGACTCGGCGAACCCGTGCAAGCACGTCGCCGCCGTGTACTACCTGGTCGCCGACGAAGTGGACCGCGACCCGTTCACGCTGTTCCTGCTGCGCGGCCGCCCGCGGGCCGACGTCCTGTCCGAGCTGCGCGCCCGCCGGTCGCCGGCCCGCATGGACGAACCGAAGCTGCCGAAAGCGGTGGACGAGGGCTTGACCCCGCGAGCCGCCTACGCCCGGCGTCCGGGCCCGATCCCGGCCTTGCCCCCGCCCCCGCGCACGGCGGGATCCCCAGCGGTCCTGGACCTCGACCCGCCACCGGCCACGGGCTGGACGGCGGCCGCGCTGTCGACCCTCGCGGCGGACGCGGCCGCCTTGGCCCGCGACCTCCTGGCCGGCGGCGTGACGGCGGCCGAGCTGACGTTCGAGGAGGACCTGGCCCGCCGAGCGGCCACCCGCACCACGCCGGAGATCATGACCCTCGCGACAGCGGCCGGCGTGCCACCCCGGGACCTGACCCGCTGGGCGGAAGCGTGGCGCGAAGCCGGCCGCGGCGGCCTGGCGGCCCTGCGCGACACCTGGCAGCCCGGCCCCGGTCTCCTCGCCGAGGCCCAGGCGATCCTCGCCGAAGCGGGCCTCCCGGGCACGCCGAAGATCTGGCGCAACCGCCTCACCCAAGGCGGCTTGCAGCTGCGCTACGGCCGTGACGCCCGCTGGTACCGCTTCACCCGCACCGGAACGGACTGGCGCCTCGACGGCCCGCCCTCGGCCAGCCCCGTGGACCTGGCCTACTGACCGGCAGCCGGCCCGGCTCGGATGACGTGAATGACTCATTCCTGTCGTCAGACGACAGGAATGAGTCATTCACGTCGTTTCGGCTACCGGTTCGCCGCCTTCCACGCCTGGTAAGTGTGGTCCAGGAACCGCCCGACCCCACGGACCACGTGCGCGCTCCGCACCGACGTGAACACGTCGAACGCGTGCTGCGCCCCCGCCAGTTCCGCGTAAGCCACCGGCTGCCGGGACTTCTCCCGCAGCCGCCGGACGAATTCGCGAGCCTCGTGCACCGGGACCAGGGAGTCGTCGCGGCCGTGGATCACGAAGAACGGCGGGGCGTCCGAACTCACGCGGTCCATCGGGGAGGCCGCGATGTAGTCGTCCAGGTGGCCGACCGGGTCGCGGTCGGCCGCGAACACCCGCCGCGCGAGCAGGCTCTCCAGGCGGTACTGGCTCGCCCGGGAGCCGGTGGTCGCCGCGATGTCGTACACGCCGTAGTGCGGGACGCAGGCCTGGACGCTCGTGTCCACGTCCTCGAACTCCGGCTGCAGCGCCGGGTCGTTCTGCGACAGCGCCAGCAGCGCCGCCAGGTGCCCGCCCGCCGAGCCGCCGGTCACCGCGACGAAGCCGGGGTCGCCGCCATACTCCGCGATCGAAGAACGGATCCACGCCAGCGACTGCTTCGCCGCCACGATGTGCGCCGGCCAGCGGTGGGTGGGGGACAGCGGGTAGTTGATCGCCACGCACACCCAGCCGCGGCGCGCCAGGTAGCGCATCAGCGGGCGGCCCTGCTCCTCCTTGTTGCCGATCACCCACGCGCCGCCGTGGACCTGCAGCAGCACGGGTGCGCCGGACACCGGGGTAGCCGGCCGGTACACGTCGAGCAGGAACCGCTTGCCGCCCGGGGCGTAGGCGATGTCGCGGTCCACCCGGACGTCCGGGGCGCCCATCCGGAACGGCAGCGCCAGCTCGCTCCACGGCAGGCCGAGGTCGGAGCGGCCCAGCTCGGACGCGTAGTCCTCGCCCAGCGCCGACGTCAGCGCCTGCTCGATCTCCTCGCGGGCGCCGTGGCCGGTGCGGATCAGCGCGCCCAGGCCGGCGGCCGACGCCGCGGCCAGCGCCAGGCCGGCCTGCGTCGAGCGGTCGCGGACGCCGTGGCGGGCCAGGTGGACCGCGGTGTCGGCCGCGGTCAGCGCCAGGAGCTGGGGCGCCAGCTCACCGGTCAGCCAGCCGGCGAAGAACACCGGGATCGTCGTCGACCGGGCCCGCAGCGGGCGGAGCGCGTTCGCCGTGAGACCGAGCTGGATCGCGCGGCGGATCAGGAAGTTCGGCTGCACCAGCGCGATGATACCGGTGAGTAGGGTGACGCGCCGCTCACCGGAAGTGGCTTACCCTGGCGCCATGCAGAGACTGAGCGGCCTCGACGCGAGCTTCCTGTACCTCGAGACGCCGTCCCAGGTCCTGCACGTCTGCGGGCTGCTGACCCTCGACGGCTCGACCGTCCCCGGTGGCTACACCTTCGCCAAGCTCAAGGAAAAGCTCGAAGAACGCGTCGCGCTGATCCCGGCGTTCCGCCGCAAACTGCACAATCCACTCTGGAACCTGAGTCACCCCGTCTGGATCGAGGACGACGACTTCGACCTCGACCACCACGTGCACCGCATCGGCGTGCCTGCCCCCGGCGACCGCGGCGAGCTGGCCGAGCTGTGCGCGCACATCGCCGGCCAGCAGCTCGACCGCGCGCAGCCGCTGTGGCAGCTCTACGTCATCGAAGGCCTGGCCGACGGCCAGATCGCCGTGCTGCTGAAGATGCACCACGCGAGCGTCGACGGGGTGAGCGGCGCCAGCCTGATCACCCACCTCGCCGGGCTGGAGCCCGACGCGCCGGCGCCGGTGGTCGAGCAGCCCGCCAACCCGGCCGCGCCCTCGCCGCTGGACCTGCTGCGCGAAGGCGTCGGGAACGTCGTGCGACGGCCGGCCGAAGTCGTCCGCCTGCTGCCCGACCTGCTGGAACTCGTGCCGCGGTGGCTCGGGAAAGCGTTGCAGGGCAAGGGGATGCCGATCCCGTTCACCGCGCCGCGGACGTCGCTGAACGGCACGATCACCGGGCACCGCAGCGTCGCGTTCGCCCAGCTGGACCTCGACGCGGTCAAGGACGTCAAGAACGCCTTCGGGGTCACGGTGAACGACGTCGTGCTCGCGCTCGTCGCCGGGGCGCTGCGGGAGTTCCTCGAAGCACGCGGCGAACTGCCGGCCGACCCGCTGGTGGCGACCGTCCCGGTCTCGGTGCACGACCGGACCGAGCGCGAGCACGGCAGCAACAAGGTGTCGGCGTTCTTCGCCTCGCTCCCGACGCACCTGCCCGACCCGGCCGCGCGGGTGTTCTTCCTCGCCGAGGCCAACCGGCTCTCGAAGGACCACCACCACGACATCGACGCCGACATGCTGCAGGACTGGGCGCAGTTCTCGGCCGCGACGGCGTTCGGCCTCGCCGTGCGCGCGTATTCGGCGCTGCGCCTGGCGGAGAAGCACCCGGTGGTGCACAACCTGGTCGTCTCCAACGTGCCCGGCCCGCCGATGCCGCTGTACTTCCTCGGCGCGCGCATCACCGGCCTCTACCCGCTCGGCCCGGTCTTCCACGGCGCGGGACTGAACGTCACCGTGCTGTCCAACGCCGGCAAGGTGCACGTCGGCCTGCTGGGCGCGCGCGAGCTGGTCAAGGATCTCTGGCCGCTGGCCGACGCGCTCCCGGAAGCCCTCGGCCAGCTGCTCAAGGCCGCGGGCTGAGCACCACGACCGGGATCTCCCGGTCGGTCCACGCCTGGTACTTCGCGAAGTCCGCGTACAGCTCGACCAGCCGCGGCCACAGCGCGGCGCGCTCCGCCCCGTCCGCGACGCGAGCGGTCACCGGGACGTCCCGGCGGCCCTTCAGGTGGATGCGGGTCTCGGGGTCCGCCACCAGGTTGAAGTACCACTGCGGGTGGCGCGGCAGCCCGCCCTGGGACGCGACGATGACGACGTCCTCGCCGGAGCGCAGGTAGAGCAGCGGCGTGGTGAACCGGCGCCCGGACTTGCGCCCGCGGTGCTCCAGCAGCAGCGTCGGCACCGGCTTGCGGAACCCGGCCCCGACCCGCCAGGTGCTGCCGATCCGGCCGCCGGTCAGCCGGAAGACCGCGACCTGCGCCTTCGCGCCGTACTTCATGACCTTCGCGGTCACCGGCGAGTCCAGGCCGTCGGGTTTCTGCTCCGGCAGGCTGAAGCGTCCCATCGTGGGTTCCTTCCTAAAGGGAGTGGACGGCGGCGAGCAGGGCGGGCACCCACCGGCCGGCGGCCAGGACGCAGGTCGCGTGCCCGGCGTCGACCTCGTAGGTCGCCGCGCCCGGGATGCGGCGGGCCAGGGAGCGCTGGTGGTCGGGGGCGATGAAGCGGTCGCGCGAGGTCACGATGACCGCCGCCGGCAGCCGCAACGTGTGGAGCCACGGCGTCGCGTCGAACCGGCCGATCTCGTCGACGGCGACCGCGATCTCCCACGGCCGCGTCGACCGGAACTCCCGCAGCCCCCACCGGTGGTCCTCGACGCGCCGCGGCGGGGCCGCGGGCGCGGGCGTCAGCTTCACGCGCTCGCGCAGCTGCCGCAGCGTCCGGCCGAAGACGTCGAGCGCCACGCGCTGTCGCAGCCCGCGCCGGAAGGTGCTCGCGGTCGAACACAGCACCAAACCGGTAACACGTTCTGGCTCGGCGCGGGCGGTCAGCTGCGCGACCATCCCGCCCATCGAGTACCCCGCGAGCGCGAATCTGTCGATGCCCAAGGCGTCCGCGACCGCGGGCACGTCCCCGGCGCAGTCGGCGAGCCGGAACTCCGGTGAGCGGATGCCGCGGCCGTGCCACCGCTGGTCGAACACGACGACGCGGTGGTCCCGCGCCAGCCCGGCCAAGGCCGGGTACCAGGTCAGCAAGCCGGTGCAGGCCACGGAATGCAGCAGGAGGAGTGCGGGCGCGTCGCGCGGGCCGACGTCGGTGACCACCGTCCGCCCGCGGCCGGGCAGGTCGAGGGGAACCGGGTCGGGGACGCCGGCCGTCGGTGGCACGGTGAGCAGCCGCCGCGTCGCCGCCATGCCACCGCACCTCCAGGGGTTGCCGCGCCGGTCCTTTCCGGTTAAGACTAGAACATGTTCCAGTATTGCGCCGAGCCGGAGGTCGGGCGTGGACTTCACCCTTGACGACACGCAGAGCGAGATCGCCGCGCTCGCCGCGAAAGTGCTGGGCGCGGGAGATGATCCGTGGCGCGCTCTCGCCGACGCGGGCCTGCTGGCGCTCGCGCTGCCCCCGGACCTCGAGGGCGACGGCCTGGGCGTCACCGAGGTCGCGCAGGTCCTGACCGAGGTCGGCCGGGCCGCCGCGCCGGTGCCCGCCTACGCCGCGCTGGCACTGGGCGTCCTGCCGGTCGAGACGCTCGGCACGCCCGCCCAGCGCGCGGAGTTCCTGCCGCCGGTCGCGGCCGGGGAAGCGCTGCTCACCGCGGCGCTGCACGAGCCGTCCGCGCCGCTGACCGCCGAGCCCGCCGCGGCCGCGCGCGCGTCGAACGGGAAGTGGCTGCTCAGCGGCGTGAAGACCGCGGTCCCGTACGCCGCCGAAGCCACCCGGATCCTCACGCCGGTGACCACCGCGCACGGCACCGCCGTCTACCTGGTCGACCCCCGCGCCGACGGCGTCACGCTCGTCCCGGCGCGGAACTCGGCCGGGACGCCGGAGTGCACCGTGCGGCTCGACGACGTCGCCGTCGAAGAGACCGACCTCCTCTTCGACCGGGGCGCGGTCGCGGCGCTGCACCGGTTCGCGCTGGCCGGCGCGCTCGCGCTCGGCGACGGCCTGCTGGCCGGGGCCCTCGCGCTCACCGTGAAGCACGTCGGCGAACGCACCCAGTTCGGCCGTCCCCTCGCGACGTTCCAGGCGGTCGCCGGCCAGATCGCCGACGTCTACGTCGCCGCGCGGACCGTGCACCTGGCCGTGACGTCCGCGGTGTGGCGGCTGGCGGCCGGCCTCGACGCGGACGCCGAACTGGACGTCGCCGCCTACTGGCTCGCCGTGGAAGCCCCGAAGGCGCTCGCGACCTGCCACCACCTGCACGGCGGCGTCGGCGTCGACGAAACGTACCCGCTGCACCGGTATTCGTCGGCGGTCAAGGATCTCGGCCGGGCGCTCGGCGGCGCCGCGCACCGGCTCGGCAGGCTGGGCGAACGAGTGGCGGGGTGAAGCGGATGCACGTCGAACTGACCGCGGCGCAGAAGGACCTGCGCGCGGAGCTCCGGGCGTACTTCGCCGGGCTGATCAGCCCCGAAGAACGCCGGGAAATGCGGCGGGAGCGGCACGGCCCGGTGTTCCGCGAGATCGTCCGCCGGATGGGCCGCGACGGGCGGCTCGGCGTCGGCTGGCCGGCGGAATTCGGCGGGCAGGGCTTCGGCGAGATCGAGCAGCACCTGTTCGTCGACGAGGCCGCGCGCGCCGACGTCCAGCTGCCGTCGGTGACGCTGCAGACCGTCGGGCCGACGCTGCAGCAGTTCGGCACCGACGAGCAGAAGTCCTTCTTCCTGCCGAAGATCCTGGCCGGCGAGATCCACTTCGCGATCGGCTACACCGAGCCGGAGGCGGGCACCGACCTCGCGGCGCTGCGGACGACGGCGGTGCGGGACGGCGACGAGTACGTCGTCAACGGCCAGAAGATCTTCACCACCGGCGGGCACGACGCGGACTACATCTGGCTCGCCGTGCGGACCGCGCCGGACGCGCCGCGGCACAAGGGCATCTCGATCCTGATCATGGACACCAGTGACCCCGGCTATTCGTGGACGCCCATCATCACCTGCGACGGCGCCCACCACGTCAACGCGACGTACTATTCGGACGTTCGCGTGCCGGTGAACCGTTTGGTGGGCAAGGAGAACGAGGGCTGGCGGCTGATCACCACGCAGCTGAACCACGAGCGCGTGATGCTCGGCCCGGCCGGGCGGATCGGCGGGATGTACGACCGCGTGCGCGTCTGGGCCGCCGCCCACGGCCTGCTCGACCTCGCCGACGTGCGGGCCGTGCTGGCCGAGGCGATGGCCGTGACGCGGGTGAACGAGCTGCTGAACTGGCAGGTCGCGGTGTCCTCGGCGAGCGCGCCGGTCGGCGTCGGGGACGCGTCGGCGACCAAGGTGTTCAGCTCCGAGGTGATCCAGCGGATCGGCCGGAACCTCGAAGAACTCGTCGCCCGCCACGGCGATCCGGCCGACCCGGACACCGCCGAGCTGGCGGAGTGGCTGGACGTCTCGGCGAAGCGCAACATCGTGCTGACGTTCGGCGGCGGCGTCAGCGAAATCCAACGGGAGCTGATCGCGTCGATCGGCCTGGGCCTGCCGAGGGTGCCGCGATGACCATCGAAGAGACGGCCAGGGAGATCGCCGCGCGCGGGGAGTGCGCGCCGCGCCTGGCTCGCGATCCCGTCAACCAGGCCATGGTCAACAACTGGGTCGAGGCGATCGGGGACACCAACCCCGTCTACACCGATCCGGAGTTCGCCGCCGCGAGCGTCCACAAGGGACTGGTCGCGCCGCCGGCGATGGCGCAGGTGTGGACGATGGGCGGCCTGAACGTCCCGCGGGGGAGTGATGACCCGCTCGGCCTGATGATGGAACTCCTGGACGAAGCCGGGTTCACCTCCGTCGTGGCGACGAACTCGGAGCAGACCTACCACCGCTACCTGCGACCCGGCGAACAGGTCGAGGCGCGGACGGCGCTCGAGAGCGTCGTGGGCCCCAAGAGGACCGCGCTGGGGGAGGGCTGGTTCGTCACCACGCGCGTGCGGTGGTACGTCGAAGGCGAAGCCGTCGCGGAAATGATGTTCCGCGTGCTCAAGTTCCGGCCGCCCGCGCCGAAGCCGCCCGCGGCGCCGGTGCTGCGGCCGGTGATCAGCAAAGACACGGAGTTCTTCTGGGACGGCCTTCGCGAAGGCGAGCTGCGCATCCAGCGCTGGGGCGAGACCCTGCGGCACCCGCCCGGCCCGATGCCGCCGGACGGTTCGCTGGACGCCAAGCCGGACTACGTCGTCGCGAGCGGCCGCGGGACGGTGTTCTCCTACGTCGTGCACCACCACCCGCCGGTGCCGGGCAAGGACCTCCCGTTCGTCGTGGCGCTGGTCGAACTGGAAGAAGGGGTCCGGGTGATGGCGGAGCTGCTCGACGCCGCGCCGGACGAAGTCCACATCGGACTGCCGGTGGTGGCGGCGTTCGTCCGGGTCGACGAAGACCTGACCCTGCCCGCGTGGAAGGTGGCCCGATGACCGTCGCCGAAGGAACGGAGCTGCCGCCGCTGACGATCGAGGCGACACCGACGTTCGTCGTCAGCACCGCGCTGGCCACCCGCGACTTCCAGGACGTGCACCACGACCGGGATTCGGCGGTGGCGCGCGGCTCGAAGGACATCTTCCTCAACATCCTCACCGACACCGGCCTGGTGCAGCGGTTCGTCTCGGACTGGGCCGGGCCGGAAGCCCTCATCCGGTCGGTCAAGATCCGGCTCGGCGTGCCGTGCTACGCCTACGACACCTTGACGTTCACCGGCCGGGTGGTGTCCGCCGACGGCCACGACGTCGTCGTCTCGGTGTCCGGAGTGGACTCACTCGGCGAGCACGTCGCCGGCACCGTGGAGGTGACCCTGCCGTGACGCTCTCGGGCAAGGCGGCCATCGCCGGGATCGGCGCGACGGAGTTCTCGAAGGACTCCGGGCGCAGCGAACTGCGGCTGGCGGCCGAATGCATCTCCCACGCGCTCGCCGACGCCGGGCTGTCACCGTCCGATGTGGACGGGCTGGTGTCGTTCACCATGGACGGCAACGCGGAAATCGCGGTCGCCCGCGAACTCGGGATCCCCGAGCTGAAGTTCTTCAGCCGCATCCACTACGGCGGTGGCGCCGCGGCGGCGACCGTCCAGCAGGCCGCGATGGCGGTGGCGACCGGGGTCGCGGACGTCGTCGTCGCGTACCGGGCGTTCAACGAGCGCTCGGGGATGCGGTTCGGCCAGGTCTCCTCGGCCGCGGCCGGGCAGGTCAACTCGTCCGGCGTGGACAACGCGTTCCACTACCCGATGGGCATCGCGACCCCGGCCGCGACGGTGGCCATGGTCGCCCGGCGCTACCTGCACGACTACGGCGCGACCAGCGAAGACTTCGGCCGGGTCGCGGTGCTCGACCGCAAGCACGCGGCGACCAACCCGAACGCGTGGTTCCACGAACGGCCGATCACGCTCGAGCAGCACCAGGCGTCGCGCTGGGTGGCCGAGCCGCTGCACCTGCTCGACTGCTGCCAGGAGAGCGACGGCGGGGTCGCCCTGGTCGTGACCAGCGTCGAACGGGCGCGGGATCTCGCTCAGGTGCCGGCGGTGATCGCCGCGGCGGCCCAGGGGAGCGGGCCGGACCAGTACGTGATGACCAGCTACTACCGCGACGACCTGGCCGCGCTGCCCGAGATGGGTGTCGTCGGGCGGCAGCTGTGGGGCCAGTCCGGGCTCGGACCGTCCGATGTGGACGTCGCGGTGCTGTACGACCACTTCACGCCGTACGTCCTGATGCAACTGGAGGAGCTGGGCTTCTGCGGGCGCGGCGAAGCGAAGGACTTCATCGCCGGCGGCGCACTGGAACTCGACGGCTCGCTGCCGCTCAACCCGCACGGCGGCCAGCTCGGCGAGGCCTACATCCACGGCATGAACGGCATCGCGGAAGGCGTCCGGCAGCTGCGCGGCACGGCGGCCAACCAGGTCGCGGACGTTTCCCGCGTGCTGGTCACGGCGGGGACGGGCGTGCCGACCAGCGGACTCATCCTGACGGGTGACTGAGGCGTCACCTCATTGACGGCTGGTGCGCGGCCGTCGTGGGTGTCACGGTGGAAGCACCACCCACGACGGAGAGTGAGGCCGGCTGCGATGGTGGTCGACTGGGCGCTCACGGCGGTGTTCGCGGCGCTGGCTCTGCCGTGCGTGCTGCGGCTGGTCCGCCTCGACTACGCACGGCTGGGCCACGGCGTCCGCCACGGCGACCTGGCGGAGCTGCTGCTGGTGGTCGCGATGGTGGCGATGGTCTCCCCGGTCGGCGGCCCCATCCCGGCGGCGGGCTGGCAGGCGGTGCTGGTGCTGACCGCGGGCTGGTTCACGGTCGCCTGGTGGCGCGGCCGCTCGGGCGCGCACCACGCGTTGTCGGCGGCGGCGATGTTCTACATGGTCACGGCGATGCCCCACACGGGCACGCACGGCCCGTGGCTGACGATGTCCACAATGGACGCCCGGCTGGCCCTGCCGCTGCTGGCGGTGGCGGCGGCGGCCTACTTCGTGGCCGACGCGACCCGCACGGGGGTCATCGTGCTCCGCGGCACGGCACTGACGGCCGGCGCGGGCCAGGCCTCCCGTGCGCTTTGCCGAGCGGCGATGGGCGCCGGCATGGGCTACCTGCTCCTCGCCGCGGCTCTCTGACGCCTCGCGCCCTGCGCCTGGCGTCGCCCGCACCTCGCGCTGCCTGCGCCCCGCGCTGCCTGGGCCCCGCTCCTCGCGCTGCCCCCCGGCCCGCCTCTTGCAGCTGCCCGCTCGCCTTGCGCTGCCTGCGCCTCGCGCCCTGCGCCTCGCGCCCTGCGCCTGGCGTCGCCCGCGCCTCGCGCTGCCTGCGCCCCGCTGCCCGGGCCCCGCTCCTCGCGCTGCCCGCGGCCCGCCTCTTGCAGCTGCCCGCTCGCCTTGCGCTGCCTGCGCCCCGCGCTGCCCGCGCCCCGGGCCTCGCGCTGCCCGCGGCCCGCGTCTTGCGCTGCCCGCTCGCCTTGCGCCGCTCGCGTCCCGGGGCCCCGGGCCCCCGCGCTGCCCGTGCCCCGTGCCCTCGGGCCCCGCGCTGCCCGCGGCCCGCGCCTTGCACTACCCGCGGCCCGCGGCCCGCGGCCCGCGTCTTGCGCTGCCCGCTCGCCTTGCGCCGCCCGCGCCCCGCGCCGCCCGTGCCCCGCCCGAACGTAGTGAATGACTCATTCCTGTCGTCAGACGACAGGAATGAGTCATTCACGTCACCAGGCCGGCCCGCTCAGGTCGTGAGGCGGCGGACCTCACCGAGGGGGCTTTCGCCCGGTTCGGGCAGCCCCGCGGCCGGGTGCTCCAGGGTCCACTGGGTCGCCGTCGCGATGTCGTTCTTCAACGCCGTGATCAGGTCCTCCGCGGAGGAGTACTTCTCCTGGTCGCGCAGGTGCGAGCCGAGCCAGACGACCAGCGTCTCGTCGTAGAGGTCGCCGGTGAAGTCCAGCAGGTGGGCCTCCAGCAGGCGGTAGCCGTCCGCGCCGTAGTACGTCGGGCGGCGGCCGACCGAGATCGCGGCTGGGATGCGGGTGCCGTCGGCGCGGCCGGCCCAGCCTGCCCAGACGCCGTCGCCGAGGGAGCCGTCCTGGTCGCGCAGGGCGATGTTGGCCGTGGGAAAGCCCAGCTCACGGCCGCGCTTGTCGCCCGATTCGACCGTTCCCCGCACCACGAAGTATTCCGGCATCGCGTTCCGTCCTCCCGAGTCGCTCCCCTCCACGGTAGCGGGCGCGCGGGCGGGGGTTCAGAGCGTGGACAGCACCGTGTCCGCCAGCACCGGGGCGTCGTCGCGGTCGGCCGCCGACGTCGTCACCAGCAGGCGGCCGTCCTCGCGCCAGACCCGGATCCGCAGCGTCTCGCCGGGGAAGACCACCCCGGCGAACTTCGCCGCGAACGACGCCACGCGGGCCGGGTCGCCGTCCAGGAACTCGTCGACCAGCACCCGCGCGACGATCCCGTACGTGCACAGCCCGTGCAGGATCGGCCGGTCGAAGCCCGCCGCCCGGGCGAACTCGGGGTCCGCGTGCAGCGGGTTGCGGTCGCCGCACAGCCGGTACAGCAGCGCCTGCTGCGGCAGCGTCGGCGTCTCCAGCACGACATCGGGTGAACGCGTAGGCCATTCGACGCGGTCCGACGGGCCCCGCGAGCCGCCGAACCCGCCCTCACCGCGGGCGAAGATGCTCGACCGGGCCGTCCACAACGGATTCCCGTCGGACGAGGTCACCGCGACCTCCTGGACGACCACCGCCGCCTTGCCCTTGTCGTAGACGTCCGCGACCCGCGAGCGGGCCACGGCTTTCCCGGACGCCGGGATCGGCCCGTGCAGGGTGATCTCCTGCTTGCCGTGCAGCACCTTCGCCAGATCGATCTCCACGCCGGGGAACGACACCGCCGGCGGGTCGAACACGCGCAGGTTGGCCGCGACCGTCGCGAACGTCGGCAGCACGACCAGGTCCCGCTCGTAGGTGTAGCGCAGTTCGTCCGGTCCCGCGCCCAGCGCCAGGTGGTACAGCAGCACGTCCGACGACGTCCAGGCGAAGCTCACCTCGCCGATCTCGGCGCCGATCGCGACGTCGGGGTTGATGGGCACGCGGGCTCCTATTCGTAGCTGATCGAGACGTCGTCGGTGACCGGGAGCGACTGGCAGGCCAGCACGATGCCGTCCGCCATGTCCTCGGCGTCGAGGACCTCGTTGTGCAGCATCTTCACCTCGCCCGAGACGACCCGGCACGCGCACGCACTGCATTGTCCCTCGCGGCACGAGTAGGGCGCGTCCATGCCTTCGTCCAGCAGCCGATCGAGGAGCTTGCGCTGCCGCGGCCAGGACATCGTCCGCGTCGAACCGTCCAGCGAAACCGTCAGCGACGCCGGTGCCGCGTCCGACTCCGGGGCCTCCTCCACGACGACGTCTTCGAACGGGTTCCCCGTCAGCGACGTGAACTTCTCTACGTGCACCCGGTCCCGGGGCACCCCGAGCTGCCCGAGCGCCTCGCGCACGGCCGCCATGAACGGCGCCGGCCCGCACACGAAAGCCTCGTGGGACGTGTACGCCGACGCCAGCCCGCGCAGCTGCGAGACGTCCGGCAGGCCCTGGACGCTCTCCAGCCAGTGCACGACGACCAGCCGGTCGCCGTGGCGCTTCGCCAGCGACGCCAGTTCGCCCGCGAAGATCACCGAATGCTCGTCCCGGTTCGCGTAGACCAGCACGACCCGCCCGGACCCGGTCTCCAGCGCCGTTTTCAGGATCGCCATCACCGGCGTGATCCCGCTCCCGCCGGCGAAAAGCAGGAAGTCCTCGTCGACCGACGCCGGGCAGAACACGCCGGCCGGCGCCAGTACGTCGACCCGCATCCCGGGTTCCAGCGCGGAACAGACCCAGCCCGACCCGTACCCGCCGTCGGTGCGCTTGACCGTCACCTGCACGCGGTTCTCGTGCGGCGCGCTCGACAGCGAGTAGCACCGCGCCACCGAACCGGTCCGGTCGCTGGGGATCTTCAGCGTCAGGAACTGCCCGGCCGTGTAGGAAAACGCCGCGGCGTGCTCGGGCGGGATCTCGAAGACCACCGACCGCGCGTCCGGCGTCTCCACGACGACGTCGGCGACGGTCAGCGTGTAGACCCGCTCAGCCATCGGCCACCGCCAGCGTGCCGTCGCGCACGGCGTCGCCGATGCTGTCGGCCAGTTTCGGGCAGGTGTCGAGCAACGCCGACGGGCCGTCCGCGTCGGCAAACACCGGGCACGTCTCGGCGGGCCGGGACGTCCACTGGATGCTCGTGTGCTGGATGCTGTTCTTCTTCACCAGCACGCACGTCCCGCAGCTGCGGCATTCGTGGGGCCGCAGCCCGCCCGAGAGGAACTCGGTCTGCTCGGCGGTCGTCACACTTCCGCCTCGGTCCTCTGGCGCGCCAGGTTCTCCGCCACCTCGGCCGCCCACGCCTCGTTCGCCTTCGAAGTGTCCACTTCGAACTCGAAGCGCCGGGTCATGTCTTCGGTGACGTCGGCCGCGTCGACGTAGAACTGCTGGTACCAGCGGCGAAGCTGGTAGACCGGACCGTCCTCTTCGCACAGCAGCGGGTTGTCGATCTGCGTCTTGTGCTTCCAGATCTCGACGTCCTGCAGGAATCCGGCGCCGATGCCCTTGGCCAGCTTCGCCGCGATCTTGTCCGCGTGCTCGTCGGTGAGCCCGTGCTGCTTCTTGACCTTCATGCCGTACTGCAGCACGAACGACGTCGGCGTGACGGGGTAGTGGCAGTTGATGAGCACGCTCTCGATTTCGTAGCCCTGGAACGAGTTCACCAGCTTGTTGATCATGTAGGACGGCCCGAAGTACGACGCCTCCGAGCGCAGCAGGTTGTCCTCGCCGCCGTAGTTCGAAGCCATGCCCATGTCCGGGCGGCCCTTGGTGTTGAGGTACTGCGTGGCGATGTGGCCTTCGAAGACGTTCTTGAAGTACGTCGGGTAGGCATAATGAATATAGAAAAAATGCGCCATGTCCACGACGTTGTCGATGATCTCGCGGCAGTTGGAGCCGTCGATGAAGATCGAGTCCCACGTCCAGTTGCTCCACTCGGGACTGTCCGCGGCTTCGATCTCCGGGATGGCCAGCTCTTCCGGCGGCGGGTTGCCCTCCGGGTCGTGCCACACCATGAGCTGGCCGTTCTGCACGGACGCCGTCCACGACCGCGTCCGCGCGCGCAGCGGAACCCGCTTGGCGTAGGGGATCGAGACGCACTTGCCCTTGCCGTTCCAGCGCCAGTCGTGGAACGGGCACGCGACCTCGTCGCCCTTGACGCTGCCCTGGGTGAGGTCGCCGCCCATGTGCCGGCAGTAGCCGTCGAGGACGTTCAGCTCCCCGTGGGAGTCGGCGAACACGACGAGCTTCGTGCCGAACGCCGTGACCGCGTGGGGTTTCCCGTCGCGGAACCGCTCGGCCAGGCCGAGGCAGTGCCAGCCGCGGGCGAACCGGGTCGGCGGCTCACCGGCGTAGATCGTGCGTACGGACTCCTGCGTCATCGCTCGCCTCCCGTGGTGCCCTGATCTTCGTTCGCCAGCCGCGTCGCCGCAAGGTAGCCGAACACCATGGCCGGCCCGATGGTCGCGCCCGGCCCGGCGTAGGTCCGCCCCATCACGGCCGCGCTGACGTTGCCCGCGGCGGACAGCCCGGGCACCACCGAGCCGTCCTCGCGCAGCACGCGTGCCTGTTCGTCGGTGCGCAGCCCGCCCTTGGTGCCCAGGTCGCCCGGCACGATCTTGACCGCGTAGTACGGCGCTTTGTCGAGCGGGCCGAGGCTGGGGTTGGGTTTGTTGCGCGGATCGCCGTAGTAGTGGTCGTACTTGCTGACCCCGCGCCGGAAGTCTTCGTCGACGCCGGTGCGGGCGAAGCCGTTGAAGCGGGTCACCGTGGCTTCGAGGCCGTCCGGCGGGACGTCCATCTTCGCGGCCAGGCCCCGCAAGGAGCCGGACTTGACCGCGATGCCGGCCTTGAACCAGCGGCCCGGCAGCGGCTGGCGCGGCCCGACGCCGGTGAACATGTACCGGTCCTTGTAGCGCTGGTCGAACACCAGCCAGGTCGGGATGTGCTCGCCGGGCCCATCGCCTTCGCCGTACATCGCGTGCACGGCCTCGACGTAGGGCGCCGACTCGTTGACGAACCGCTCGCCGCGCGCGTCGACCATGATGCTGCGCGGCCGCGACCGCTCGGCCAGCGCGAACCACGGGCCGCCGGTGAGCGGTAGTGTCGGCCCCCACCAGGCGTCGTCCATCAGGTCGAGCGCGGCGCCGAGCTGGATGCCGGCGGTGATGCCGTCACCGGTGTTGGCGGCCGCGCCGACGGTCCAGTCGATGCCGATCGGCGCGCGCTGGTACTTCTCGCGCATTTCGAGGTTCTGCTCGAACCCGCCGCTGGCGAGGATCACCCCGCGCCGGGCCCCGACGACGCCGTCCGGGGTGACGACGCCGGTGACGCGGTCGTCTTCGACGCGCAGGTCGACCAAGGGCGTGTTGAGCCGGACGTCGACGCCCGCATTGGTCAGGCCCACCCGCAGGCCGGCCGCAAGCGCTTGCCCCATGCTCAGCAGCCGTTGCCCGCGGAGCTTCCCGGCGATCCACTGCCGGCCCAGCGACAGCAGCCGGACGCTCCCGCGCGGGTGCCGCGCGAGGAGGCTCAGCCAGCGGTAATCGGCCTGGGTGATCGGCACGCCGAGCGGAGGAGCGCTGTACGGCGGTTCGAGGTGGGCCAGCTCGGCGCCGAGCAGGGTGCCGTCGAAGGCCATCGGCTCGACCGAGCGCCCGCCGGGCCGCCCGCCGGGGGCTTCGGGGTGGTAATCGCTGTAGTCGCGGACCCACCGGAACTTCAGCGGCGTGTGGTCGCACACGAACTTCAGCACCTCGGGCCCGTGGTCGAGGAACGTGTCGCGCCGGACGGCCGGGACGACGTCGCCGACGATCGAGGCCAGGTACTCGCGCGCCCGTTCGGGGGGTTCGTCGATCCCCGCGGCACGCAGCGCGTGGTTGCCCGGCAGCCAGACCCCGCCGCCGGAACGGGCGGTCGAGCCGCCGAAGCAGGCCGCTTTTTCGAGGACGACGACGCTCAGACCGGCTTTCGCCGCGGCCAGCGCGGCGGTCATCCCGGCGGCGCCACTGCCGACCACGACAACGTCGAACTGCTCCGTCATGCCACCTCACTTGCAACGTGTTGCACGAAATGATTACCCAGTTGGGAGCCGCTTCGGCAACCATAGACGAGAACGTGTTCCAGTTCTAGGGTGGTGACCATGGACGAACTCGTCGCGGACGTGGTCATCGTGGGGTTCGGGGCGGCCGGCGCCTGCGCCGCCCTCGAAGCGGCCGACGCGGGCGCCGACGTCATCATCGTCGAACGGTTCGACGGCGGTGGGGCCAGCGCGGTCAGCGGAGGCGTGGTCTACGCGGGCGGTGGCACCGCCCAGCAGCTCGACGCGGGTGTCGACGACTCCGTCGACGCGATGTACGCCTACCTGCGGCTCGAGACCGGGGACGTCGTCGCCGAGGAGACGCTGCGGCGGTTCTGTGCGGGCAGCCGCGAGATGATCACCTGGCTGGAGGGCAACGGCGTGCCGTTCGAAGGCAGCCTCTGCCCGTACAAGACGTCCTACCCGAGCGACGCCCACTACCTGTACTACTCCGGCAGCGAAGCCGCCGGCGGCTTCCGCGACGCGGCGAAACCGGCCCCGCGCGGGCACCGCGTCAAGGGGCCCGGGACCTCGGGAAAGCTGCTGATGGCCCGCCTCGGGGAGGCCGTGCGCGAGCGGGGGATCCGGGTGCTGACCCAGACCCGGGCCCGCAGCTTGATCAGCGTGGACGGCCGGGTCACCGGGCTCGTCACCGAGACCCTGCGCGACGCGCCCGCCAGCGCCCGGGCGCGGCATCGGCGGCTCGCGCGGTACGCCGCGAAGCCCGGCATCTATATGCCGTCTCTGCGCAAGTCGCTGCACCGGCGGGTCGAACAGATCGAACGCGCGCACGGCCGTGAGCTGCGGATTTCCGCCCGGCGCGGGGTCGTGCTCGCCGCGGGAGGATTCATCGCGAACCGCGAGCTGGTGCGCGAGCACGCGCCGCGCTACCGCGGCGGCCTGCCGCTCGGCACGTCCGCCGACGACGGCTCGGGCATCCGCCTCGGCGCCGAGGCCGGGGGCGTGACCGGCGAGCTCGGCCGCATCTCCGCGTGGCGGTTCATCACGCCGCCCAGCGCGTTCCTCGGCGGGATCGTCGTCGACGCCGCGGGTGGCCGGGTCATCGACGAGTCCCGGTACGGCGCCGCGGTCGGCGAGAAGCTCATCGAGGAACACGGGGGGCGGGGCTGGCTGCTGGTCGACGCGCCGATCGTGGCCGAGGCGCGGCGGGACACGAAGGCGCAAAGCCAGTGGTTCCAGGGTCTTCAGCTGCGGTACCTGCTGCGGCGTGGCCGCGTGACCGGCGCGACGGTGGAAGAGGTGGCGCGCAAGGCCGGCGTCGATCCGCAGGGGCTGCGCGCGAGCGTCGAGGCCTACCACGGCGACCGTGACCCGATGGGCAAGCCGGCCGAGTTCACGCGGCGCCTGGACACCCCGCCGTACTCGCTCATCGACATCTCGGTGCGGCCGAACCTCGGCTACCCGACGCCGATGCTGACCCTCGGCGGCCTGGTCGTCGACGAGGACACCGGCGCGGTGCGCGGCGCGGCGGGCGCGGCGATCCCGGGTCTGTACGCCGCCGGCCGCACCGCCGTGGGAATCTGTTCCAGGTCCTACGTGAGCGGTCTGTCCCTGGCCGACTGCGTGTTTTCCGGCCGCAGGGCGGGGATCAACAGCGCACTGGCCCAGGGTGTTCTCGACAAAAACGAGAACGTGTTCTAGTCTTGGGCGCAGTGAACGCGAGAGAGGACTGCGCATGAACGAGCAGGTGATCGCCGGGGTCCGGGACCTCCTGCCGGTCCTGCGGGAACGGGCCCAGGACACCGAGGACGCGCGGAACGTCCCCGAGGAGTCCGTCAAGGCCCTGCAGGAGACCGGGTTCTTCAAGATGCTGCAGCCGAAGTCCTTCGGGGGACTCGAAACCGACCCGGTGAGCTTCTACACCGCGGTCAAGCTGATCGCGAGCGCGTGCGGGTCCACCGGCTGGGTCGCCTCCATCCTCGGCGTCCACCCGTGGCACGTGGCGCTGTTCGACCAGCAGGCCCAGCAAGAGGTCTGGGGCGCGGACGAGGACGTGCGGATCTCGTCGTCGTACGCGCCGATGGGCAAGGCCGAGGTCGTCGACGGCGGCTACCGGCTCTCCGGCCGCTGGAGCTTTTCCTCCGGTTCCGGGCACTGCACGTGGGTGCTGCTCGGCGGGCCCGCGTTCAAGGACGGGAAGCCGGTCGACTTCTGCACGTACCTGCTGCCCATCGCGGACTACACCATCGTGGACGTCTGGGACACCGTGGGCCTGCGCGGCACCGGGTCGAACGACATCGTCGTCGAGGACGTCTTCGTCCCGCGGCACCGGGCGCTCAGCTTCATCGCGACGTCGAAGTGCAAGGTGCCCGGCCAGGCGATCAACCCCGGGCCGCTGTACCGGCTGCCCTACGGTTCGGTGCACCCGTCCACGATCACCGCGCCGATCATCGGTATGGCGCAAGGCGCCTACGACGCCCACGTCGAGCACCAGCGCAAGCGCGTGCGGGCCGCGTACGCCGGTGAACAGTCCAAAGAGGACCCGTTCGCCAAGGTGCGGATCGCCGAAGCCGCCAGCGAAATCGATGCCGCGTGGCTGCAGCTGACCCGAAACATCGAAGAGCTGTACGAACTCGCGAAGCGCGAAGAGCGGCTGCCTTCGGACTTGCGGCTGCGCGTCCGGCGTGACCAGGTCCGCGGCACCGAACGCGCGATCGCCGCGATCGACCGGCTCTTCGAGAACTCCGGCGGCCGCGCGATCCAGCGCGGCACGCCGATCCAGCGCTTCTGGCGCGACGCGCACGCCGGCCGGGTGCACGCGGCGAACGACGCCGAGCGCGCGTACGTCATGTTCGGCACCGGCGCCTTCGGGCTCCCCGTCGAGAACGCGATGTACTGATGGCCGCTCCGGAAGGGAAGTACGCCGAGGCGGGCGGCCTTCGCCTCCACTACCACGAGGCAGGCGCGGAACACGCCGAGACGGTCATCCTGCTGCACGGCGGCGGGCCCGGCGCGTCGGCGTGGAGCAACTTCGGGCGCAACCTGCCGGAGTTCGCCAAGCACTACCGGACGATCGCCGTCGACCAGCCCGGCTTCGGGCGGTCGGACAAGCCGACCGAGCACCCGCAGTACTTCCGGCACAGCGCGGACGCCGTCGCCGGGCTGATGGACGCGCTCGGCATCGAACGCGCGCACTTCGTCGGCAACTCCCTCGGCGGCGGCGCGGCGGTCCGGTTCGCGCTGAACCACGGGAAGCGCGCCGGGCGGCTGGTGCTGATGGGGCCGGGCGGGCTGAGCGTCAACCTCTTCGCGCCGGACCCGACCGAGGGCGTCAAGAACCTCGGGCGGTTCGCGGCCAAGCCGTCGCGCGAACGCATGGAAGCCTTCCTGCGCATCATGGTCCACGACCAGGCGCTGATCACCGACGAGCTGATCGACGACCGCTTCGCCGCGGCGAACACCCCCGAGTCGCTCGCCGCCATGCGCGCGATGGGGATGTCGTTCGCGCAGCCCGACACCTACGAAGAAGGCATGCTCTGGCGCGAAGCCCATCGCCTGCGTCAGCGCGTGCTCCTGATCTGGGGCCGCGAAGACCGCGTCAACCCCCTGGACGGCGCTTTGGTGGCCTTGAAGACGATTCCGCGCGCGCAGCTGCACGTGTTCGGCGGCTGCGGGCACTGGGCTCAGCTGGAGAAGTTCGACGAGTTCAACCGGCTGGCCCTCGACTTCCTCGGGAGTTCCTGATGGGTATCCGGTCACTGGGCTACCTGCGCGTCGAAGCCACCGACATGGCCGCGTGGCGCGAGTACGGGCTCAAGGTGCTCGGCATGGTCGAAGGCAGCGGCACCGACCCGGACGCGCTTTACCTGCGCATGGACGACTTCCCGGCGCGGCTGGTCATCTCACCCGGCTCCGCGGACCGGCTCGCGGTCACGGGGTGGGAGGTCGCGCACGCGGGGGAACTGGCCGAGCTGCGGTCGCGTTTGGACAGTGCGTCGGTGCCCTACAAGGAGGGCACGCCGGACGAGCTGGCCGACCGCCGCGTCGACGAGCTGATCAGCTTCGACGACCCGTCCGGCAACACGCAGGAAGTGTTCCACGGCGTCGCTTTGCAGCACCGGCGCGTGGTCAGCCCGTACGGCCACAAGTTCGTCACCGGCGAACAGGGCCTCGGCCACGTCGTTTTGTCCACAAAGGACGACGAGGCGTCGCTGCGGTTCTACCGCGATGTCCTGGGCTTCCGGCTGCGCGACTCGATGCGCCTGCCGCCGCAACTGGTCGGGCGGCCGGCCGACGGGCCGCCGGCGTGGCTGCGGTTCTTCGGCTGCAACCCGCGCCACCACAGCCTGGCGTTCCTGCCGATGCCGACGCCGAGCGGGATCGTGCACCTGATGGTGGAGGTGGAGAACACCGACGACGTCGGCCTGTGCCTCGACCGCGCGATCCGGCGCAAGGTCCCGCTGTCGGCCACGCTCGGCCGGCACGTCAACGACCTGATGCTGTCGTTCTACATGAAGACCCCCGGCGGCTTCGACGTCGAGTTCGGCTGCGAGGGCCGCCAGGTCGACGACGACAACTGGATCGCCCGCGAGAGCACCGCGGTTTCGTTGTGGGGCCACGACTTCTCGGTCGGCGCGCGGCCCCCGGGCGCATGACCGCGGTGGCGGTCGACCAGGCCGGCTTCCGCAGCGTCCTCGGGCACTTCTGCACCGGCGTCACGGTGGTCACCGGCCGCGACGGCGACACCCTCGCCGGCTTCGCCTGCCAGTCGTTCGCGGCCCTGTCGCTGGACCCGCCACTGGTGCTGTTCTGCCCGGCACGCACGTCCCGGACCTGGCCGGTGCTGGCGGCGGCGGGGCGCTTCGCGGTCAACGTGCTGGCCGAGGACCAGCAGGAGATCAGCGCGGTGTTCGGCGCCCGAGGCGAGGACAAGTTCGCCCGGGTCGCCTGGACCCCGGCCCCGTCGGGCGCGCCCCTGCTCGACGGCGCTTTGACGTGGATCGACTGCGCACTGGAAGCCGTGCACGAGGCAGGCGACCACTACGTCGTGATCGGCCGGGTCACCGCGCTGGGCACGCCGTCGGACGCCCGCCCCCTGCTGTTCCATCGCGGCCGCTACGCGGTGACGGAACCAGCCCGCGACGCACTGGCGGCCCTGATGCCGTGGCCGCGGCCCGACGACTGGCTCTGATCCCGGCTTCCTGAAGGGGACGTTCCTGGCATGTGATGACAGGAAGGTCCCCTTCAGTGCGTGTGATGACAGCAGGGCCCCCTTCAGGGCGGTGGGAGGCGCGAACGGACGGGCGGCCGTGGGGGATCGTCGGCCTGGGCGGGGCGGCGCCGGGAGGCGCTGCCGGCATCCCGGGCTCGGGCCGGGCGAGGTTGCCTCCCCGCGCCCCGACGACTGGCTCTGCTCTCCCGCTGCCTGACGGGGACTTTGCTGGCATGTGATGACAGGAACGTCCCCTTCAGTGCATCAGATGACAGCAACGTCCCCTTCAGCTCGGCGAGACCCCGCGCGGGGCTGCCGGGCCGCGAATGGACGAGCGGCGGCGAGTAACGGGCGCCCGGGTGTGTGCGACTTCCCCGGGAGTCGTCGCCCTAGGAGGACGCCGTGCAGCTGTGCGGATTCCCGGCCGCCGAGGTCGAGTTCGACCGGGCGGGTGCCGTCGTCGGCGATGGGGACGGCGCCGTGCGGGCGCTCGCGGCCGATCCGGCGGTCACCGACCTCGTCGTCCTCTGCCACGGCTGGAACAACGGCCACCTCGTCGCGCGCCTGCTCTACTCCGCGCTCGCCGGGTCGATGCGGTCGGTGGGCGGCGGCGTGCCCGGGCGGCGGATCGCGTTCGCCTGTGTGTTGTGGCCGTCGCGGAAGATCGCCGGGGTCGAGGTCGGCGCCGGGCTGGACGAGCGCCTCGACCTGCTGCGCGATCTCGTGCCGGACCAGCGGCTCACCATCGACGCGGCGGCCGGGCTGGTGCCCGCGCTGGCGTCCCGCGCGACCGCGCGCACGGCGTTCGCCGCCGCGCTGCTCTCCGTGGCCGCCCGTGGGGCGGACGACCGCGAAGACGCGTCGACGCAGCTGTTCACCCTCCCCGGCGGCACGGTCATGGACCGCCTCGGCACGGACGCGGCGGTGCACCTGCTCGACTTCCTCGCCTACTACGAGATGAAGGCCCGCGCCGGGACCGTGGGCGAACACGGGCTCGCGCCGCTGCTGGCCACGCTCGCCGGGCCGAAGATCCACCTCGTCGGCCACAGCTTCGGCGGCCGGCTGGTGACCGCGGCTGCCGCCGCACGGCCCGCCGGCTCGGTGGCGACGCTGACCCTGCTGCAGGCGGCGTTCTCGCACCACGGCTTCGCGGCGGACTGGGGCGGCGGGGCGCCGGGCGCGTTCCGCGGGGTCCTGGACGAGCGGGTGGTGACCGGCCCGATCCTCGTCACGCACACCGCCAACGACCTCGCGGTCGGCGTCGCCTACGCCATCGCCTCCCGGATCGCGGGCCAGACGGCGTCCCTCGCCGGGGACGCGCCGAGCCCGTACGGCGGCATGGGCCGCAACGGCGCGCAGCGGACCGCGGAAGCCGTCGCCGCGGAGCTGCTGCCGGTCACCGGGACCTACCGCTGGCGGCCGGGGGTGCCGCACAACCTCCGCGCAGACCGGTTCGTCCGCGCCCACACCGACGTCACCGGACCGGAAATCGCTCACGCGCTGTGGTCGGCGATCGCGGCGAGTTAGCGCGACCGGGTGGTTGTGCACCGGTTCACAGGTGGGCCGCATCCCATTTACGAGAGAAAGTCGAGCCCCTGCGCGCACACTGTTATCGAGATGACGTTTTTCTGGGAGGAGTGAGTCGCGCATGCGCAGCGGACGGATCACCCGGTTCCGGCGCCGGTTGCACCCCGGGCGCAACCCGCTGGCGCGCACGGGCGACCGCTTCGAGTCCCTCTTGCTGCTCTTGGTGATCGCCGGCGCGTTGCTGGCCGTGCCGTTCGCGGCGGCTTTCGGCTCCGAGACCTACGCGGCGCAGACCACCCGCGCCGAGCAGGAGCGCACGACCCGCCACCCGGCCACGGCGGTGTCCCTCGCCGCGGCGCCCAGCCAGACCTACAGCACCGACGGCGCCGGCGCCCCGGCCGACCAGACGACGGTCCAGGCGGCCTGGTTCGACGCCCGCGGCGCCCGCCACACCGGCGACGTCCTCGCCGACGCGGGCAGCCCGGCGGGCAGCCGCGTGTCCGTGTGGCTCGACCAGCGCGGCGAGCTGACGGCCGAGCCGCTGTCCCCGGCCACCTCGGCGGCCGACGGCGTGTTCGCGGCGATCCTGCTCTGGGTCGTGATCACCGGATCCCTGGCCGGCCTGTACGGCGCCGCCCGGTTCGTCCTCGGCCGCCTCCACGCGGCGGCGTGGGACCGCGAGTGGGCCGAAGCCCGCCACGACAGCCGGTTCTGATCACTTCCAGCGGAAGTGCACGAACACCCGCCCGAAGTTGTCCTTGTCCTTCTCGACCCGGTGGTAGAGCGCCTTGACGTCCTTGCGCTCGAGGAACCGCAGGACGTGCTTCTTCAGCTGACCCGACCCCTTGCCGGGGATGATCTCGACCAGCGGCGCTTTCTTGGCGACGGCCTCGTCGATGATCGCCCGCAGCGCCCGGTCGATCTCGCCGCCGCGGTTGTAGATGTCGTGCAGGTCCAGCTTGAGCTTCACAGCGACTGCCACCAGCCGTCGACCGGCGGCGGCGCGGTGACGTCGATGCGCTCGCCCGGGCGGGGGATCGCCAGCTCGAGGTCGGCCGCCTTGGCCTCGCGCCACACGCGGTCGGCCGGCTCGCCCCACGGGTGCATCGCCAGCTGGAACGTCGCCCAGTGCACCGGGACCAGCAGCTTCGCCCGGACGTCGATCCCCGCCGCGACGCCTTCCTCCGGGGTCATGTGGATGTCCGGCCAGGTCGGGGCGTACGCGCCGACCTGGATCAGTGCCGCGTCGAACGGGCCGTGCTCCTCGCCGATCGCGGCGAAACCGTCGAAGTACCCGGTGTCGCCGCTGTAGAACACCCGGTGTGCCGGGCCGAGCAGCGCCCACGACGTCCACAGGGTGCTGTCGTTCGAGAGGCCGCGGCCGGAGAAGTGCTGGGCCGGCGTCGCCACGAACCGGACGCCCGCCACCGTGGCCTCTTCGCGCCAGTCGAGCTCGATGATCCGGGCCGCCGGGACGCGCCAGCGTTCGAGGTGCGCGCCCACGCCGAGCGGTACCAGGAACGGCGCGTCCGACGTGGCCACCAGCGAGCGGATGGTCGCCAGGTCGAGGTGGTCGTAGTGGTCGTGCGAAATGACCACCGCGTCGATCCGGCCGAGGCCCGACAGCGGTACCGGCGGCTCGTGCAGCCGCCGCGGGCCGGCGAACGCCGCGGGGGACACCCGCTCGCTCCACACCGGGTCCAGCAGCACGCGGGCGCCGTCGAGCTCGACCAGCGTGGACGCGTGGCCGTACCAGGTCAGGTGCACGCCGTCGGCCGATTCGACCGGCTCGGCCGCGACCAGGGGCACCGCTCCGCCCGGTTTGCGGAGTTCGCGGTGTTCGCCGAAGAACATCTCGCGGAAGATGGTGCGCATCGCCGCCGCGGTCATCGGTAGGCGCGGAGCGGTGTTGCGGAACACCTTCCCGTCGAACTGCGGCGAAGCGCGCATCCGCTCGGCTCGTGCGCCGGCCGCCTTCGCGCCGAACGCCGCCGGCAGGTCACGCAGCCCCGCGATCGTCTTCCTCATGGTGCCGAGTCTACGAACGGTTCCTGAGAGGCGCCCCAGCTTCATGCAGGTGGGTGAGCGCCTGCCGGTAGGACTCGGCCAGGCTCGTCTGCAGGTAGGGGACGCCGAGCTCGGCGCAGTAGGCCTGGACGATCGGCTGCGCCCGCCGCAGGTGCGGCGACGGCATGCTCGGGAACAGGTGGTGCTCGATCTGGTAGTTGAGGCCGCCGAGGGCGACGTCGGTGACCAGGCCGCCGCGGACGTTGCGGGACGTCAGCACCTGCTTGCGGAGGAAGTCGAGCTCGGCGGGCCCGGTCAGCGTCGGCATGCCCTTGTGGTTCGGCGCGAAGATCGATCCCATGTAGACACCCCACAATCCTTGGTGGACGGCGAAGAAGAGCACCGCCATCCCCGGGGAGAGCACGGTGAACAGCGCGCCGAAGTAGAGGATGTGGTGCGCGGCGAGCAGCGCGGCTTCGGTCTTGCGGTGGCGCAGCCCCGGTTTGCGCACGGCGCGGATCCCCGACCAGTGCAGGTTCAGCCCTTCGAGGGTGAGCAACGGGAAGAACAGGAACGCCTGGTACCGCCCGATGAACCGCGGCACCCCGCGGCTCGCGCGCGCCTGGTCCTTCGACCACACCAGGATGTCCGGGTCGACGTCGGGGTCGAGTTCCTCGTGGTTCGGGTTGGCGTGGTGGCGGGTGTGCTTGTCCATCCACCAGCCGTAGCTCATCCCGACGCCGAGGTCCCCGGCGAGCAGCCCGGCGATCTCGGTGGGACGGCGCCGCCGGAACACCTGCTTGTGCGCGAGGTCGTGGGACAGCAGGGCGATCTGCCCGAACACGAAGGCCTGGAAAGCGGCGACGGCGAGCTGCCACCACGAGTTCCCGAGCAGCGCGAAGGCCACCCACCCGGCGGCGAAGAGGACGGCGACGATCGTGATCCGGGCGGCGTAGTAGCCGGGACGGCGTGCCATCAGCCCGGCGGCGGAGATGCGGCGGCTCAGCCGGGCGAAGTCGCTGCCGACGAGGTTCTCAGTGGTGGTCACCAGGGAGAGTCTTCGCCGCGGCGGTCCCGCGCGGAATCCTGCGCGCCTCCGGCACGTTCGGGGGGCCAGCCCTACCGGCCGCGCTGGTATACGAGCGCCCCAATGTGGCGTTGGTTGCGTTCAACGCACCGAACGCCACATTGGGTGCGCTGGACGCACCGAACGCCACATTGGGGCGCTTCGGTCAGCCCACGTACTCCGCCAGGTGCTCGCCGGTCAGGGTCTTCTTCCGCGCCTTCACCAGCTGCGCCGGTGTGCCCTCGAACACGATCTTGCCGCCGTCGTGGCCGGCGCCCGGGCCGAGGTCGACGATCCAGTCCGCGTGGGCCATCACCGCCTGGTGGTGCTCGATCACGATCACCGACTTGCCCGCGTCCACCAGCCGGTCCAGCAGGCCGAGCAGCTGCTCGACGTCGGCCAGGTGCAGGCCCGCCGTCGGCTCGTCGAGGACGTACACCCCGCCCTGCTCCGCCATGTGCGTCGCCAGCTTGATGCGCTGGCGCTCGCCGCCGGACAGGGTCGTCAGGGGCTGGCCCAGCGTCAGGTAGCCGAGGCCGACGTCGGACAGGTGGGTCAGGATCTTGTGCGCCGCCGGGGTTTTCGCGTCGCCGTCGGCGAAGAACTCCAGCGCCTCGGCGACGGACATGCCGAGCACCTCGCTGATGTCGCGGCCGCCGAAGGTGTATTCCAGCACCTCGGCCGAGAAGCGCTTGCCGTCGCACACCTCGCACGGGGTGGCCGTGCCGGCCATGATGCCGAGGTCGGTGTAGATGACGCCGGCGCCGTTGCAGTTGGGGCAGGCGCCCTCGGAGTTGGCGCTGAACAACGCCGGCTTCACGCCGTTGGCCTTGGCGAATGCCTTGCGGATCGGCTCCAGCAAACCGGTGTAGGTCGCCGGGTTGCTGCGGCGCGAACCGCGGATGCCGGTCTGGTCCACCGTCACCACGCCTTCGCCGCCGGACACCGAGCCGTGGATCAGGGAGCTCTTGCCCGAGCCCGCCACCCCGGTCACGACGACCAGCACCCCGAGCGGGATGTCGACGTCGACGTCCTGGAGGTTGTGCGTCGAAGCCCCGCGCACCTCGAGGAAACCGGACGGCGTGCGCACCGACGGCTTCAGCGACGCCCGGTCGTCCAGGTGCCGCCCGGTCAGCGTCTTGCTCTTGCGCAGACCGTCCACAGTGCCCTCGAAGACGACCTCGCCGCCCGCGGAACCGGCCCGCGGCCCCAGATCGACGACGTGGTCGGCGATCGCGATCGCCTCCGGCTTGTGCTCGACCACCAGTACCGTGTTGCCCTTGTCCCGCAACTGCAGCAGCAGGTCGTTCATGCGCCGGATGTCGTGCGGGTGCAGCCCGATCGTCGGCTCGTCGAAGACGTAGGTGACGTCGGTCAGCGACGACCCGAGGTGGCGGATCATCTTGGTGCGCTGGGCTTCCCCGCCGGACAGCGTCCCGGATGGACGGTCCAGCGAGAGGTAGCCGAGGCCGATCTCGACGAACGAGTCCAGCGTGTGCTTCAGCGCGTCCAGCAGCGGCGCGACCGAGGGCTCCGACAGCTTCCCGACCCACGCGGCGAGGTCGCTGATCTGCATTTCGCACGCGTCGGCGATGCTGATCCCGTCGATCTTCGACGACCGGGCCTCGGCCGACAGCCGCGTGCCGTCGCAGTCCGGGCAGCTCTGGAACGTCACCGCCCGCTCGACGAACGCGCGGATGTGCGGCTGCATCGAGTCGACGTCCTTGGACAGCATGGACTTCTGGATCGCCGGCACCAAGCCGGAGTAGGTGAGGTTGATGCCGTCGACCTTGATCTTGGTCGGTTCCTTGTACACCAGGTCGTTCAGCTGCTTCTTGGTGAACTTCTTGATCGGCTTGTCCGGGTCGAAGAAGCCGGAGCCGCGGAAGATGCGGCCGAACCAGCCCTCCATGCTGTAGCCCGGGATGGTGATCGCGCCTTCGTTGAGCGACTTGGTCTCGTCGTAGAGCGCGGTCAGGTCGATGTCGTTGACCTTCCCGCGGCCTTCGCAGCGCGGGCACATGCCGCCGGTGATGCTGAAGCTGCGGCGCTCCTTGATCTGCCGCCCGGCCTTCTCGATGGTGACCGCGCCGGCGCCGCTGATCGAGGCGACGTTGAACGAAAACGCCTGCGGCGAACCGATGTGCGGCGTCCCGAGCCTGCTGAACAGGATGCGCAGCATCGCGTTCGCGTCGGTCGCGGTGCCGACGGTGGAGTGCGGGTTCGCGCCCATCCGCTCCTGGTCGACGATGATCGCGGTGGTGATCCCGTCGAGCACGTCGACGTCGGGCCGGGCCAGCGTCGGCATGAACCCCTGCACGAACGTGCTGTAGGTCTCGTTGATCAGCCGCTGCGACTCGGCGGCGATCGTGCTGAACACCAGGGAGCTCTTGCCGGAGCCGGAAACCCCGGTGAACACGGTCAGCCGCCGCTTCGGCAGCTCGACGCTGACGTTCTTGAGGTTGTTCACGCGGGCGCCGTGGACGCGGATCAGGTCGTGGCTGTCGGCGGTGGGCGCCGCGCTCTTCCTCGTCGGCTTGCTCATCGGGGTGCTCCAGCTTCGGTCGGGATCCTGCGACGTTCTTCGATGGGAATCACGCTACTTTCGGACCGGCGGCCCGTGCTTCTCGATTCCGGACCGCTTCGGTGGCCCGCCGGTATTCGTGCGGGGAAAGGCCGTAAGCGTCCTGGAACCGGCGGACGAATTGCGCGACGGACAGGTCCGCGGCGCGCGCCAGCGCTTCGATGTCGAGCGGTCGCGCGCATTCGCGGTCGATGCGATCGCGGACGCGGCGCAGCAGCGCCAATTCGCCGAAGTGCTTTCGTGCGGCGGCGGTGAAGCTCAGGCACATGTCGGTTCCCTTTCCGGTGTGCGGCCGGCCGGCTCGATCGGCGGCCCGCCGAGGGCCAGGCCGAGCGGCGCCGTCTCGACGAGCCCGATGGAGATCGCCTTCGGCACGCCGCCGTGCGGGGACAGCGTCTGCACCGGCATGGCGACCCGCAGCATGCCCGTGCCGACGTTGGCCAGGAGGTCCCCCAGGAGCAGGGCGGCGATCCGCCGGTCGCGCAGCACCTCGCGGTCGCCGGGCGCGGTCGTGGTCAGCGCAGCTCCTCGATGCGCAGCAGGTTGCCGGCGGGGTCGCGGAAGGAGCAGTCGCGCACGCCGTAGGGCTGGTCGATCGGCTCCTGGACGACTTCGCCGCCGCCCGCCTGGAGCTTCGCGAACAGGGCGTCGAGGTCCTTGGTCGCCAGGTTGACCCCGGCGTAGGTGCCCTTGGCCATCATCTCGGCGATCATGCGGCGCTCGTCGTCGGTGGTTCCGGGCGTCACGCCCACCGGCGTCAGCACGATGGCGGTGTCCGGCTGGTTCGGCGGGCCGACGGTGATCCACTGCTGCCCGCCGAACTTGACGTTCTGGCGGACCTCGAAGCCGAGCAGGTCGCGGTAGAAGGCGAGCGAGGCTTCCGGGTCGGTGTGGGGGAGGAAGCTCGAGTGAATGGTGACGTCCATGGCCGTCACACTATGTGTGCGCCTGCGGGCGCGCTTCTCGATTCCTGATCGGTCTGGTGACCTGTTTGGCGACGCACGCCGGCATCCCGACCGTGGCCTCGGCCTGCTGCTCCCGGTAGACGCTCGGGGGCATGCCCACCAGCTCGGCGAACCGGGTGCTGAAGGTGCCGAGCGACGAGAAGCCGACGGTGAAGCAGACCTCGGTGACGCTCAGCTCGCCCGTGCGCAGCAGCGCCATCGCCCGTTCGATCCGCCGCGTCATGAGGTACGAGTACGGTGACTCTCCGTAGGCTTTCCGGAACTGCCGGCTGAGGTGCCCGGCCGACATGTTCACCCCGCTCGCGAGCGCCTCGACATCGAGCGGCTGCGCGTACTCGCGGTCGATCCGATCCCGGACGCGCCGGAGCAGCGCGAGGTCGCGCAGGTACTGCGCCGAGGCGGCGGTGCTGGTCACAGGAGAATCGTGCCACACCGGACCCGCGCGCCGGGCCGATGACGTGAATGACTCATTCCTGTCACCGGACGACAGGAATGAGTCATTCACTACGTCCCGGGGGGGGGGGGCGGTCCGGTACCCCAGGCCGGTCCCGCTGTCCTGAAGGGGACTTTGCTGTCATGTGATGACAGCAAAGTCCCCTTCAGCGCATCAGATGCCGGCAACGTCCCCTTCAGGTCGGCTGGGCCGCGACCGGGGCGGGGCGTCAGCGGAGGGCGGTGGTGATCGTCTCCCGTAGCCAGCGTTGCGGCGGGTCCGCGTCGAGCCGGGCGTGCCACGACAGGCGGACCTCCACCTCCGGGAGCTCCGCCGGGACCGGGAACCAGCGCAGGCCCAGTGCCGGGCCGTGCTGCTCGGCCAGGCGCTGGGGCAGCAGGCCCACGTAGTCGCTGGACGAGACCACCAGCGCGGCCACCGCGGACGTCGGCACGACCGCGGCCACCCGGCGGTGCAGGCCCGCGGCCGCCAGGACGTCGTCCAGGGGGCCGCGGGCGCGGCCGCGGCGGGACGCCGAGACGTGCGGGTGGCGGCACAGCTGGGCCAGCGTCGGACGGCGGTGCTTGCCCAGCGGGCTGTCCGCGCGCACCGCCGCGACCAGGCGTTCGCGGTACAGCACCGCGCTGTGGATGTCCGGCGCCGCGTGCTCGCCCACGCCGATGTCCAGGTCGATCGAGCCGTCGCGCAGTGCCTCCGCGCTCTCCGACCCCTCCGCGACGAAGCGCAGCGTGACGCCGGGGGCGGCCGCCGCCGTCGCTTCGGCCGCCGCCGTGGCCAGGGTGGCCGCCACGCCGTCGTTGATGCGGATCGTGAACGTGCGCTCGAGGTCCGCGATCGCCACCTCGGTGCTGATGAGCGCCGACGCCTCTTCCAGCAGGGACCGGACGCGTGGGGCGGTGCGCAGCGCGAACGGCGTCGGGGCCATGCCCCGGCCGGCGCGCACCAGGATCGGGTCGTTCATCGCCCGCCGCAGGCGGCCCAGCGCGCGGCTCGTCGCCGGGATCGACAGGTTCAGGCGCTCGGCGGCGGCCGTGACGCTCCCGTCCCGCAGCAGCGCGTCGAACACGCGCAGGAGGTTCAGGTCCACGAGTTGCACTGTACGCAAATCTGCCTTGACGAAGTTGCGTGGCACGGCACCCCACGGCTTCCTTAGCGTCGGCCGCATGGAGTTCAAGAAACTGGTCGCCCTGATGTGCGCGTGCGTCGTGCTCGTCGTCGGGATGGTCGCGGCGGTCAACCTCGCCGTCCCGATGCTCGCCGCGAGCGCGCTGCACCCGTCCGCGTCGTCGCTGGTCTGGATCGTCGACACCTACGTCGTCGTGTTCGCCTGTCTCGTCATCCCCGGCGGGGCCGCGGGCGACCGGTTCGGCCGCAAGGGCGTGCTGCTGGCCGGTCTCGTCCTCTTCGCGGCGGGCGCGCTGCTGTCGGCGGTGGCCCCGGACGTCGCCGTCCTGCTGGCGGGCCGGGCGCTCACCGGCGTCGGGGCCGCCGCCGTGCTGCCCAACTCGCTCGCCGTGCTGCTGCACGCCGGGCCCGCGGACCGCACGGCCGCCACGATCGCCACCTGGGCGTCGATGACCGGCATCGGCGGCGTCGCGGGCAACGTCGGTGGCGGGCTGGTCCTGTCCGGCGGCTCGTGGCGCTGGCTGTTCGCCGCCGCCGTCCCGGTCGCCCTGGTCGCGGTCGCGCTGGTGGCCCGCAAGGCGCCGGTCTCCTCGCGCCACGACCGTCCGCTCGACCCGCTGACGGCGCTGCTGCTCGTCGGCGCGTCGGTCGCACTGCTCGTCGGGATCGTCCAGGGCCCGGAGGCGGGCTGGGGGAGCGCGGTCGTCGTGACCGGCTTCGCCGCCGCCGCGGTGCTGTTCACGGCGTGGACGCTCCGCGAGCTGAAGGCCGGGCACCCGCTGCTCGATCCCCGGCTGTTCCGGATCGCGGGCCTGCGCAGCGCCTGCCTCGGCATGACCACGGTCTTCTTCGGCATGTTCGCGCTGTTCTACGTCAACGCGTCGTTCCTCCAGTACGCCAAGGGGTTCGGCGTGCTGGGGACCGGGCTGGGGATCGTCCCGCTGACGATCCCGATCATCCTCGGCGGACGGCACGTGGGGCTTCTGACCCGCCGCATCGGCCTCGACGCCACGGTCGCGCTCGCCTTCGCGTTCGTCGGCGGCGGCCTGCTCGGGCTGTCCACGAGCGACGCCGAGACGCCGTACGCGGGGTACGCGGCCTGGCTCGTGGTGACCGGGATCGGCGTGACGCTCGCGCTGCCGACGCTGTCCGGCGTGATCGCGGGTTCGCTGCCGCCCGCCCAGGCCGGCGTCGGCACCGGGCTGCAGGCCACCACCCGCGAGTTCGGGAGCGCGCTCGGTGTCGCCGTCATCGGCACGGTCATGACGGCGGAGTTCGCGGCCGCGCTGCCCCCGGACGCCCGCGGATCCCACACGGTGGCCGAAGCGCTGGCCAGGACGGTGCACGCGCGGGACGTCGTCACGGCGTTCGTCGAGGGCACGGACGCGGGGCTGCGCGTGGCCGGGATCGTCGTCCTCGTCCTGGGTGCGCTCGTCGCCGGCGAAGCCTGGCGGCGGAGGCCGTCCCGGGAGTTCCCGTTCTCCCGGGACGGCCGTGCACCGGTGCAACCCCGACCGGAGCCGTGACGACCTCCGCGGCGGCATACCCTTCCGCCGCGAAGGCCCCCACGGTTCCGTTGCCGTGCCAGGAAATCCCGGTACGGCCTTTCGACCCCCGGGCCCCCGCCCGGTGCGCCGGAAGAAGACCACCCCGGGGGCGTCGGGTTCCCTCGGGATGGCCCTCTCCTGGCCCGCCGGGCGCTGGCGTCAACTCAACGCGAGACGGGCAGGGGGACGTTGGGGCCGGTCACCACACCGCCCAGCCGCGGAGGGGGCGTGGTGACCGGCAAAGGGGACGGGGGCCGCCGCGCGCAGCCCCGCCCCGGCTTCACTACCTCCCCATCGGGATGGCCATCGTCGGCAGCGCCGCGCCGGGCTGCGCGGCGAACGCCGTGGTCGGCGGGGCCGGCAGGGCCTGTGCGGGGAACGCCGTCGTGGGGATGTCGTTGGCGAACTCGCTCTCGAACTCGCGCTCGAAGGCCTGGTGGTCGAAGCCGCTGTCGAACTCCGGCGGCACCTCGGCCGCCAGCGCGGCGACCGAAGGCTCGACGACCGGGACCTCCGCGACGGGCGCGGGTTCCGGCTCCGGCACGTAGTCGGGCGCGGGCAGCCGCCGGTCGAGCTCGGCCATCCAGTCGAGCATCGCCCGGGGCTTGTCCCACGCGGAGATGCCGACGAGCCTGCCGTCGCGGATGAAGCCGGTGATGCCGTCGGCCAGCGTGACCGTGTCCTCGGCCAGCGACGGCATCCCGCACATCTGCAGGCGGGTGTCGTACAACGTCGACCAGGCGCGGGGGAGCGGGGTGAACGGCTTCGCGCTCGAGTGCCCCAGCAGCAGGTTGTCCGCCGCGTGCCGGGCCGACTCGACCGCGTTGATCCAGTGCTCGACCCGCCGCGGGGTCTCGTCGAAGCGCAGGTTCGGCCAGCGCGCGATGTCGCCGGCGATGACGACGTCGGAGGCGCCTTCGGCGAACAGCTTCGAGTCGCAGAGCACGCCGTCGCTGATGTCGAGGCCGGAGCCGCGCATCCAGTCGACCGACGGGACGCTGCCGATCGCGAGCACGACGACGCTGGCGACCAGCAGCTGGTTGTTCGTCAGGTGCAGCCCGACGGTGTCCTTCGTGCTGATCCAGTGCCGGACTTCGCTCTTCATCGCCAGGTTCGCGCGGTGCTCGTGGTGCGCCTCGACGATGCCGCTGGAGACGCGGTCGCCGAAGCGGTGCAGGGGCGCCTTCGCGTGCCCGACCAGGGTGACGTCCCGGCCGATGTGCCGCATGCTCGCGGCGAACTCGTTGCCGATCAGGCCGGCGCCGATCACGACGGCGGGCTTCTTGCTGGCGTTGAGGCAGCGCCGCACGGCCATCGAATCCTCGACCGTGCGCAGGATCCGCACGCGCGGGTCGTGCCGCGGCGACCCGGGCAGGTGCCGCGGGTAGACGCCGGTCGCGGCGATCAGGCCGTCGTACCAGAGGGATTCGCCGCCGGGCAGGTGCACGACCCGCTCGGTGGTGTCCAGGTGCGTCACGCGCGCGCCGAGCCGCCAGTGCACGTCGAGGTCGGGCAGGTAGTGCGAAAGGCCCACGTCGCTGGGCCGTTCGGTCCCCATCACCAGTGCCTTGGAGACCATCGGCCGGTGGTAGGGCCGCCGTGCTTCGTCGCCGATCAGGACGATCTCGCCGTCGAAGTTCTGCTCGCGCAGGCGTTCCGCGGCCCGCAGCCCGGCGACGCCCGCACCCACGATGACGATCCGGTCGCCGTCAGCCATCGAGGTCCCCTCTCATCACGACCGCCTGCATCGGGCAGCAGCGGGCGGCCATCTTCGCCTGTTCCATGGTGGTTTCGTCGAGCAGCCGCGTGTGGAAGCGCAGGCGGCCGTCCTGGCCGAGGTCGAACACGTCCGGCGCCTCCATGGCGCAGATGCCGTAGAGCTCGCACCGGTCGTTGTCGACGCTGATCCGGGGCCCGCTTCCGGGCAGACGGAAGGGCATGTCAGGCCACCTGCTCTTCCACGAGTCCGATGCGTTCGAGGGTGCGCGCGGGCATGAACCGCAGCAGCGACACCGTGACCGCCGGGATGAGCAGCGTGATGCCGCCCAGCCAGACGACGGCGAGGTGGCCGTTGGCGATCGAGCCGAACCAGGCGTGCAGCGCCGTGAGCGCCACCGCCGGGTACGCGCAGCGGTGCAGCCACAGCCAGCGGCGGTAGGAGGTGAACCGCTGCAGGCCCGCGGTGAGCGCGATGGCGAGCATGATCTCGAAGCCGACGATGCCGGCGATGTGCCTGCCTTCCTGGCCCGCGAGGAACGGGAGGAAGAGGTACTGCAGGGAGTAGGGCTCGATCGTCAGGTAGAAGAAGCCGAGCGCGTGGATGCCGCCGAAGATCAGCGTCCCGGTCGCCAGCACCATGTGCGAGCTGCGCAGCGCCTTGCGGCCGGTGACCGACCGCACCCAGCCGGTGGCGGTGAGCACGCCCCAGGTGAGCGTCAGCATCATCGCGGCGTAGGACGCCCGTGCGGCGAAAGCCGCGAGCCCGCGGGCCGCCGGGTCCGTCTTCGGCTGGAACTGCTGCGTGACGAAGATCGTCGCTTCGTGCCAGGTCTCAACCATGGCTGCCCCCGGTTCTCACGGTGGCCGGCCGGCGCGACGCCCTGGCCCGGCCGCGATTGCCCTTGATCTGCCGCAGCACGTAGAACAGGCCGCCGCCGACCAGCAGGAACAGGGCTCCCACCACGGCGATCTGGGACGTGTCGAGGCCGAGCGGCTGGCCGACCGGCGCCGCGGTGGTGGAGACGGCCGGGGTGGGCAGCGCGGTGTAGTCGACCATCCCGGTGCTCTCGAGCATCGTCATGTGCCGCATGACGGCCTGGTTGCCGACGGTCGCGAACGCGCGCACGTCGTCGTTGCGGGTGCCGGCGCGCAGCTGCGCGAGGACCGCGAACACCTGGCCGTGCGCCGCGCGCAGCCGGTTGGCGAAGATGCGGTCGAACTCCGGGCCGGGCGAGGCGTTCATCTGCTCGGCGAGCCAGCCGAGCTGTTCCGCGGAGGGCTGGTCGGGGACCGGCGAGTTCAGCTTCGCCGACAACGCGCGCGTGGCGACGTCGAGCCGGCCGTGGTCCATCATGATCGCGAAGCCGACCGCCTGGACGATCGGGCTGCCCTTCTGCATCGCCATCATGCCGGAGGGCATTTCCCAGAGACCGGCCTGGCGCACCTTGGTCAGCAGCACCGCGTCGGTGTCGGACACCGAGGTGGTCTGGGCGGTCGAGGTGACGGCCACCGACGCGAGCAGCGTCAGCACCGCGACCAGCACGAACAGGACGCGGACCAGCGGGCGGGAACGCTCGGTGGCCGACGGCGGGCCGAAGTCCGGTCCGGCGAACTCAGACACCGAAAGCATTTTGCCTCCACTCGTCCTGGGTCAGCGTGATCTTGGTGCCGTCCGGCGCGATCGGGTACCAGGCCTGGTCGGCGCCCTGGCCGGACGTGTCGGCCGGTTCGCTGTCGCCGGCGAAGTGGTACAGCGGCCAGCCGGCCAGGGTGAGCTGCTGGGTGCCGTCGTCGCGGGTGATCTGGCCGATCAGGGACTGGTCGACGTCGATCGGGGCGAGGGTGCCACCGGCCTTGACCGGGATCCACTTCGCCGCGCAGGCGCCTACGCAGTTCGAGCGCGAGGGGTTCGTCGTGTCGCGGTCGTAGCGGTAGATGGTGTAGCCGGTGCCGTCGACGAGCATCAGGCCGAGGTCGAACGTCTTCGCGGCCCTGAGCTGGCTCTTCGCCGGGTCGTTCGGGGTGGCGGTGATGGGCTGCGGCATCGCGATGGTCATCGGGGCCTGCATACCGGGCATCTGCATCCCGGCGCCGCCGCCGGCGTACCCGCCGGCCGAGGTGGTGGCGGCGCCGGCCGTGCAGGCGGTGAGCAGGGCGAGTGCGGTGAGGCACACGGCGGCGGGGACCGCCGTTCGGGGAATGCGGATCACTGCTCCTCCGGAGGGCATGACTACGCGCTGTACCTTGAGGTGCAACGGAAAAGCGCGCGAAGGATCCACAGTGGACATGTGGTCCGGGGTGGATGCGGAGCGTTGCGGGGGACAACGCCTTGTCGGGGTCTTCGGTAGGGGATACGGACACGGTCCGGAAACGGTTCAAAAAAGTTTCGGGACCATTCGGTACTGGACTTGGGCCGTCCGGAGCACCAGGATGTCCCGCGTGGGACGGCACACCCGAGCGCTGAGACCCGCTCAAGATCCGGAAGTCGCTGGTGAGCTCAACGACGCCTCCGATGATCTGGCGAAGGCGCTTTACCAGGAGTTCGGCGGGTCCCTCATGGCGTTCGCGCTGCGGCTGACCGGCCACGACCGGCAGTGGGCCGAAGACGTCGTGCAGGAGACCCTGATCAAGGCGTGGCGGAACGCGGACAAGCTCGACCGCCGGCCGGAGATGCTGCGCGCCTGGTTGTTCACGGTCGCCCGGCGGATCGTCATCGACGGCTGGCGCAGCCGCAGTGCGCGGCCCCAGGAGCTCGAAGAGATCGAATCCGACGCGATCGCGGTGTCCGACGAGTCGGACCGGACGCTCGCCGCGATGATCGTTTACGAGGCGCTGCAGGGTCTTTCGCCCGAGCAGCGCGAGGCCATCCAGCAGACCTACCTGCGCGATCGGACCGTGAACGAGGTGGCGGCGACCCTCGGCGTCCCGCCCGGCACCGTCAAGTCCCGCATCCACCACGCCGTCCGCGCCCTGCGCCGGGCCCTGCGTGAGCGGGGGTGAACTGAGGGTGGCCGCGTCCGCACACACCGATGTCGCCGCGTACGTGCTCGGCGTCCTCAGCGAGGCCGAAAACACCCAGTTCGAAGCCCACCTGATGAACTGCCCGCACTGCCAGCTCGACCTGATCGAGCTCTACCAGCTGCCGGACGTCCTCGACCTCGTCAAGCGCAGCTGGCCGGAACCCCCGATGCCCGCGCCCGGCCCCCGCACCCTCGCGCCCGGGCCGCGCGTGCTGCGCGGCCTCATGGAAGAGGCCACGGTGAAGCGCCGCCGCCGCAAGCGCCTCGGCCTCCTGGCCGGCGCCGCGGCCGCCGCCCTCGTCGTGGCCGGCCCGCTCGTGACGCTGGCGGTCCGGCCCGCCGACGCCGTCCCGCCCGCGTCGCTGTCCGCGCCGAGCACGAAGCAGGCGCCGCCGGAGACGGGCGTCCTGGCGACGAGCGTGCCGCCCGCCCAGCCGGGCAGCAGCCAGACCTACGGGCGCGGCAGCGGCGGCTCCGCGGTCAACGCGCTCGTGACGGTCTCGCCGGTGGAGTGGGGCAGCCGCGTCGAACTCGAGCTGCGCGGGATCGTGGGGCCGGTGAAGTGCCGGCTGGTCGCGATCTCCAAGGCGGGCGACGAGAGCGTGGTGTCCAGCTGGTCGGTGCCGCCCAAGGGGTTCGGCATCCCGGGTTCGCCGGAGCCGTTGCGGCTGCAGGGAACCATTTCACTGGCGATGGACCAGATCGGCCGCTTCGAAGTCCGCGGTGACGACGGCTCGGTCCTCGTTTCCGTGCAGCGCTGAATCTTTTCTCCCGATAACGCGATGACCTGGATGAATGCTGCCCGGTTGCGTTCTGCTTGATAACGAACAGATAACGGACCGGTCGCTTTTGAACCTCGGGGCGCTGGGGTCCGTATCCCCCAATGCATCCCCCGATGCATCCCGACGCGGCGGAACCGCCCAACCCGACCCCCCGGTTCCGCGCGATCTCGACCTCAAATCAACGGTAGTTCTTGCCCGGGCTGCGGCGCTGTTCGGCGCGCCCGGAAAAACGAACGAGGTGAACTAGTCTATGGCCCGGAATTCTCGGTCCCCCGTGACGGGCAAGCACCGCGTTGCCCGCCGAACCAAGATCGCGATGGGTGCGATCGGCCTGGCGATCGCCGTCGGCGCACTCGCCGTCGCGGTCAGCGCGGGCCGCACGGGCGAGGCCAGTGCGGACCCCGCGGATCCGTCGTTCTTCATCGACATCAACAAGGTTCCCGCGGGCAACAACGTCAACGCGGCCTTGAAGAAGAAGGGCGCCCAGGGTTCCTTCACCGTCGACTGTGGAACGAACGCGGACGGCGCGCACCACAACCCGGACAACTTCATCGCGCAGCCCGGGATCAAGAACGGCGCGCAGCACCTGCACGACTACGTCGGCAACGTGACCACCGACGCCGATTCGAACCTGAAGAGCCTGCTCGCCGGCGACACCACCTGCAAGAACGGTGACAAGTCCGCCTACTTCTGGCCGGTCATCCGCATCGACCGCGAAGACGACGCGGCCAACGAGAGCGAAAACGAGCAGGCGCAGCAGAAGCAGCAGGGCAAGACCGGCGACGTCCAGGAAGACCAGAGCGGGCAGGACGCGCAGGCCGCGCAGGAGCAGGACCAGCGCGAGCGCGACGGCCGCGGCGGTGGCCGGACGAGCGCCGGGCGCAACGACGGCCAGAACGCCCAGCAGCAGGACGGTCAGGACCAGAACCGCGACGGGCAGCAGGATCGCCAGCGCCGTCCGCGCAACCAGGACCAGAACGGCCAGAACAACGGCGGCCAGAACGGTCAGAACGGCGACCAGAGCAGCACCGCCGCGGCACCGCCGGCCGAGGAGCTGGGTGGTCCCCAGGGCGAGAACGAAGAGGTCGGCGACAACGACGGCGAGATCATCGAGCCGGAGTCCGCGACCCTGAAGTTCATCGGCGGCGGCGCCCAGCAGGTCACCGCGATGCCGCTCGGCCTGCGCGTCCTCTACGGTGACGCCAAGCAGAGCACCAACGGCCCGGCGAACGCCCGGCCCAGCTGGACCTGCACCGGGTTCGAAGACCGGCTGACCGACCTGTACCCGATCTGCCCGCAGGGCAGCAAGGTCGAGCGCATCCACAACTTCCCGAACTGCTGGGACGGCAAGAACACCGACAGCGCGAACCACCGCACGCACATCGTGTTCGCCGACCAGCAGGGCAAGTGCCCCAAGGGGTTCAAGAACGTGCCCCAGCTGCAGGTGACGCTCGTCTACGACGTCCCGCAGGACGTGCAGCAGAACGGTCAGTACAAAGTGGACGCGTTCGCCCAGGAGAAGCACAACCCGCGGTCCGACCACGACGACTTCGCGAACGTGATGAGCAGGCAGATCATGGGCCGCCTGGTCAACTGCATCAACTCCGGCAAGGCCTGCGCCGAATAGCAGGGGAATCCCGACGAACCGCGCTCACCGGCGTGGTGCTCACCGCCTCCGGTGAGCGCGGTCCGACGGGAGTCCACTCGCGACGGTGACCTTCGGCCGTCCCCCTGAACCCCGGCCCGGCGGACCCTTCCCTCCACCTCACCCCCCTTTCGGTCCGCCGGGGCGGTGGCACCACCCCCGAAGAACCGCGGGCCCCCCGGGTCCCGCGCCCCGAACCCCGGTCCGGTGGACGTCTTCCCTCCACCTCACCCCCCCCAGTCCACCGGGCCGGGAATCCCCACCCCCACCCCGATCCGGCTCAGCCGGGTCAGCGAAGGAGGAACCGGCGGGAGTCGCTCCCGCCCCCGCGAGTTCCGGCCCGGTGGACGTCTTCCCTCCACCTCACCCCCACGTCCACCGGCGCCGGGACTCCGCCCCACAGCTCACCCCCGCCCGCGAGGTAGGGGACCGGGTAACTGAGAAACCGGCTCCGGCACGCGAATCCGCTCCGATTCGCAGGACTGCCCGCAGCCCTGAGTCCGCTCCGGTTGGCAGGAGCCGGCTCCCGGCAGGCGTGTTGGCTCCGGCTCGCAAGGTCCGCCAGCAGCACGTGATTCCGCTCCGGCTGGCAGGAGTTGGCTCCCGACAACTGAATCCGCGCCCGACTCGCAAGTTCCGCCCTGGCGAGCGAGTCCGCTCCGGTTGGCAGCAGCCCGCCTCCCGGCAAGCGAATCCGCCCCCGGCTCGCAAGATCCGCCGTGGCGAGCGATTCCGCTCCGGCTCACAAGATCCGCCCCCGGCAAGCGAATCTGCTCCGGCTCGCAAGTTCCGCCCCCGGCAAGTGAGCCCGCTCCGGCTCACAGGACCCGGCCCCGGCACGCGAATCCACTCTGGCCCCGCGATCCCCACCGGCCGGTAGCCGCCCCTCGGCTCACCCGGCCGGTTTCCCGCCCTCCGAACCGTTCGCCCAGCCGCGATCGAGCCGCTCCCGAGCAGCTCCCCGAAGCCCGGTCCGGTGGATGCTTCCCTCCACCTCACCCCCCTCATCCTCCGGGCCGGTCCCCGCTGCGGTCCCCGTGCTCCGGCACGGGGGCCGCGGCCCAGAAGTCCAGCGGCACCCGCCCCGTTCCGCGGCCCGACGCGTCGAGCAGGCGGCCCATCAGCTTCACGCTCCGCAGCGTCACCGCCCGGCCGGTGATCTCCAGCCACGGCAGCTTCGCCGCCAGGAGCGCCTCCACCGCCACCGTGTCGTGGTGGGACGGCAGCCACAGCACCAGCATCAGGTTCGCCGCCCCGGTCAGCGCCGCGCACATGCGGACCTCCGGCAGCATCGCCAAGGACCGCGCCGTCGTCTCCAGCTTGTCCGGCGGGACCCGCAGCCACAGCGTCACCGTCACCGGCGCCGGTGAGGCCGACCGGGCGATCTCGCAGCGGATGCGGATCGCGCCGCGCCCGAGCAGCGTGTCCAGCCGCCGCCGGACGGTCGTGGCCCCGACGCCCAGCGAAGCCGCCAGCGACGCCGCCGACGCGCGGGCGTCCGCGCCCAGCGCCAGGATCAGCGCCCGGTCCGTGTCGCCGAAGCGCAAGGGCGCGCGGTGGCGAGCCGGCTTCGCCGAAAGGGCCTCGCGCTGGCCCGGCGAAATCGCCCGCACCCGCCAGCGGCTGCCTTCGGTGAACATCCGCGGGGACAGCACCGTCCGCGTCCGCACCACGCCGGGCACCGCGGGCACGTGCGCGCCCAGCTCGCGCACCGTCGGCGCGACGACGTGCGCGAGCAGGTCGCACGGCCCGGCCAGGTACTCGACAGTGGCCACGCGCGGGTCCGCAGCCAGCGCGGACGCCACCGACAGCACGGCCCCGGGCTCGCAGTCGATCTCTACGAACGCCAGCGACAGCTGCGCGGTCAGTTCGCCGCCGACGTACGCGGTCAGCCACGCGTCGCCGCGGTCGACGAGGGCGTCCCAGCGCCGGGCGGCGGTCACCGCACCCAGGCCGAGCGCCTGGCCGAGCGTCGACCAGGACGCCCGCGGCGCGGCCTGGAGCGCGTCGACCAGTTTGAGGTCCTGCTCGGCCAACATGGCGGATTCTTCGCTCATCGGGCCCCGCATCGGTGGTTCCGGTGTTTTTCCCCGGCCATTGTGCTCGACACTTGCATGATCTGCGGATGACCCTGCGCTCGGACGCCGCCGCCCTGCTCGACGATCTGGTCGCCCTCCGCCGCGACCTGCACCGCATCCCCGAGATCGGCCTCCACCTGCCCCGCACCCAGGAACGGGTGCTCGCGGCGCTGGACGGCCTGCCCCTCGAAGTCAGCCTCGGCAAGAACCTGTCGTCGATCACCGCCGTCCTCCGCGGCGGCAAGCCCGGCGGAACGGTGCTTCTGCGCGGCGACATGGACGCGCTCCCGGTCACCGAGGCCAGCGGCGAGGAGTTCAGCTCGACCCTCGACGGCGCCATGCACGCCTGCGGCCACGACCTGCACACCGCGGGTCTGGTCGGCGCGGCCCGGCTGCTCGCCGCCCGCAAGGACGACCTGCCCGGCGACGTCGTCTTCATGTTCCAGCCCGGCGAAGAAGGCTGGGACGGCGCCGGCCACATGATCGAGGAGGGCGTGCTGACCGCGTCCGGCAAGCACGCCGACGCCGCGTACGGCCTGCACGTCTCGGCCGCGAGCTACGCGAAGGGCCACTTCGTCGCCCGCCCGGGCACGCTGATGGCGGCGTCGGGCGCCCTCGCGGTGCGCGTGCTCGGCGACGGCGGCCACGGCTCGTCCCCGCACGACGCCCGCGACCCGATCCCGGCCGCCTGCGAGATGGTGACCGCGCTGCAGACGATGGTCACGCGCTCCTTCGACGTCTTCGACCCGGTCGTCGTCACGGTCGGGACGTTCCACGCCGGCACCCGGCGCAACATCATCCCGGACGACGCGGCGTTCGAAGCCACGCTGCGGTCGTTCTCGCCGGAGGTCGCGGCGCGGGTGGGGGAGCGCGCGGTCCAGGTCTGCCGCGGCATCGCCCAGGCGCACGGCCTCGACATCGAAGTCACCTACGAACCGGAGTACCCCGCGACGGTCAACGACGCCGCCGCGTACGACTTCGTCGCCGACACCATCCGTGACGTCTTCGGCGAAGAGCGGTTCACCGAGATGGCCGATCCGATCACCGGTTCGGAGGACTTCTCCCGGGTGCTCGAACGCGTTCCGGGCGCGTACCTCTTCCTCGGCGCCTGCCCGGGCGACCCGGAATCCGCGCCGGACAACCATTCGCCGCGCGCCCGCTTCGACGACGGCGTGCTCGGCGACGGCGCCGCGCTGCTGGCCGAACTCGCCGTCCGCCGCCTCGGGCTCCTGGCCGGGTGACGTTCGTGCGCAGCTACCACTGGCCCCCGCTGCTCCCGGTCGTCGCGCTGGTCCTGATGCCGTTCCTGCCGTTCGTCAACACCACCGGGCTGTGGCTCGGGCTGCCGCGGATGGTCGTGTGGGGCGCGTTCTGGTGCCTCATGTTCACCCCGGCCTTGCTGCTGTCCGAACGCCTGCTGCGCGACCGGGAGGAAGACTCGTGATCCTCACCTTCACGCTGGTGGGCATCGTGCTGATCGGCGTCCTCGGCTTCGTCGGCCGCCGCAAGCCGGTCGCCGACCTCGCCGAATGGACCGTCGGCGGGCGCCGCTTCGGCGCGCTCACCATGTGGTTCCTGCAGGCGGGCGAGGTTTTCACCACCTTCACCTTCCTCGGCATGGCGGGCCTGGCGTTCTCCGGCGGCGTCGCGGCGATGTACGCGCTGCCGTACGTGCCGATCGCCTACGTCGTGCTGTTCTTCCTCGCGAAACGCCTGTGGACGCTGGGCAAAGAGCGCGGTTACCTCACCCAGGGCGACTTCCTGGAGGACCGCTACTCCAGCCGGGCGCTGGGGACGCTGTCGGCGGTGCTGGGCGTCGTGTTCGTGCTGCCGTACCTGCAGCTGCAGATCACCGGGCTCGGCCTGATCGTCCGGCTGGTGACCGGCGACACCGCGTCCGGGACGCTGAGCATGGTCGCGGGCAGCGTGCTGGTGGTCGCGTTCGTGCTGTGGGCCGGGCTGCGCGGCGTCGCGGCGACGTCCTACTTCAAGGACGGGATCATGCTGGTCGCGCTGGTGGTGCTGATCATCGCCGTGCCGACGCACTTCGCCGGCGGGATCAGCGGCGTGTTCCACAAGATCGAGCAGCTGCACCCGGAGAAGCTGATCGTCCACAGTGGAGCGAACGACCACGTCTGGTTCGTGACGAGCATGCTGGTCAGCGCGATCGGCGTCGGGCTGATGACGCTGCCGCACTCGTGGCCGGCGCTGATGTCCGCGCGCGACCCGAAGGTGCTGCGGCGCAACTACACCTGGATGCCGGTGTACGAGCTGTGCCTGCTGCTGCCGATGATCGTGGGGTTCGCCGCGATCATCGTGGTGCCCAAGGGCAGTGATCCGAACGGCGTATTGCTGACGCTCTCGAAGGACGCGCTGCCGCCTTGGGTCACCGGCGTCATCGTGGTCGCCGCGACGGCCACCGCGATGGTCCCGGCCGCCGGGATCCTGATCGGCATCTCGTCGCTGGTGGCGCGCAACATAGTCCGTGTCTCGAGCGGCCGCAAGCAGTTCTGGATCAACCACGGCACGGTTGTGCTCGCGAGTACCCTTGCCCTCGTGCTCGGCATCTTCCGGCCGGATCTGCTGGCCAACCTGCTGCTGCTCACCTATTCGGGCTCGGTCCAGCTGGCCCCGGCCAACCTGCTCGGGTTCCTGCGGCGCGTACCGGTCGGCAAGGGCCCGGTGTTCGCCGGGCTGATCGCCGGCGAGCTCGTGGTGATCTGGCTGACCTTTGTGGACACTCATTTGGTCGGCACCGTCAACGTGGGCCTGGTCGGGCTCGGCGTCAACGTCGTCGTCCTCGCAGTGGCCGCGCTCGTGGCGCGGCGGCAGACATCTCTCGTGGAGGCGGCGTGACGCGCACGGTGTTCACCGGTGGTTCGGTCTTCGACGGCACGGGCGCCGAGCCCGCGGCGGCGGACGTCGTGGTCGAACACGGCCGGATCGTCGACGTCGGCACGGATCTGGACGGCGACGAAGGCGTCGACTGCACGGGCGCGGTGCTGCTGCCCGGGCTGTTCGACTGCCACGTGCACGTGACCGTGTCGGACCTCGGGCTGCTGGCCCGCGTGCAGAAGCCGTTCTCGTATCAGTTCTACGAAGCCGCGCGGAACCTGTGGGCGACGCTCGGGCTGGGCATCACGACGGTCCGGGACGCCTCGGGCGCGGACCTCGGCATCAAGCAGGCGGTCGACGACGGGCTGATCCCCGGGCCGCGGCTGCAGATCTCGATCGGGCTGATCAGCCAGACCGGCGGCCACGGCGACAGCTGGAACCCGTCCGGGCTGTGCGTGCCGCTGCTGGTGCCGCACCCGGGCCGCCCGGACGCCACGGTCGACGGCCCCGACGAGATGCGCCGGGTGGCCCGGACGCTCCTGCGTGCGGGCGCCGACGTCCTCAAGGTGTGCACGACCGGCGGCGTGCTGTCGCCGCGCGACGACCCGCGGCACTCGCAGTTCACCCCGGAGGAGCTGGACGTCCTGGTCGCCGAGGCGTCGATGCAGGGCCGCCCGGTGATGGCCCACGCCCAGGGCGCGGCGGGCATCAAGAACGCGGTCCGCGCCGGCGTCCGCTCCATCGAGCACGGCATCTACCTCGACGACGAGGCGATCGAGCTGATGCTCGGCCACGGCACCTGGCTGGTCCCGACCCTGATCGCCCCGGTCAACGTGGTCCGCGCGGCCGACGCCGGCGTCGACCTCCCGTCGGCGGTGGTCGCCAAGGCCCGCGAAGTGGTGGAGGTGCACCGCGACTCGGTCCGCCGCGCGTACGCGGCGGGCGTACGCATCGCGATGGGCACCGACAGCGGCGTGGGCCCGCACGGCACGAACCTCGAGGAACTGGCCCTGATGGCAGCGTGCGGCATGACCCCACCGGACGTCCTGGAGGCGACGACGTCGTCAGCGGCCCGCCTGATGGGCCTGGACGGCGAACTGGGCCGCCTCGAGCCGGGGTTGCGCGCGGACGTGGTGGTGGTGTCGGGCGACCCGTACGACTTCCCGGCGCTGGCGTCGAACATCCGCGAGGTCTGGAAGGACGGCGTGCGGGTGGTCTGACGCCGTCAACGCGGGTCGAGCCGGAGGGTGGTCGCGGCGGCTTCGGGGGTCACCATGGCATCGGTGCCGCCGCCGGGGTACTTGGCGCGGTAGGCCGCGTCGACCGCCGCGGTGATCTCCGGCGCGGCACCGAGGTCTTCGACGGTCACCTCGGCGGCCAGGCCGGGCACGCGGATCCGGGCCCGGCGCGAGCGCAGCGCGTCGCCGAACCAGCCGGTGTCCCGCCGGTACCAGCTCCGCACGTAGACGTTGCCCTCGGCGCACACGACCCAGATCGGCGTCCACCGCCGCGAGCCGACGGCGATCTCCAGCTCCCGGGCGTCGTCCAGGAGGGCCAGCTCGTCCAGTGCCCACACCGCGCCGTCAGAGCTCCGGGCTGAGCAGGTCCCGCAACGCGGCCGCGAACTTCGCCGGGTTCCGCTGCGGCGCCAGGTGCGCGCCGGGGACCTCCGTGAACGGCAAACCCAGTTCCAGCGCCAGGATCTTCGCCGGCTGGTAGTGGTAGCGGCCCCGGCTGCCTTCGCCCGCCACCGGGAAGATCTCCGTGCTCGCGCGGCGCAGGGCGCGCAGGTCCGGCAGGTAGTCGAAGAACTCCGTCAGCTCGCGGTCGAACAGGCGGATCCAGTCGGCCTCGTGCGGCAGCCGGATGTTCGGCAGGTCGGGCAGCGCCGCGCCGGCGATCGCGTCGGCGAAGCGCGTCACGGCGGTCATCAGCTCGCCGGAGCGGGCCAGGCGGACCTGTTCCGCGGCCGCTTCGAGCCAGCCGCCCGCGTCCGGCATCAGGTGCACCGCCGGGGGTTCGTGCGCGACGAGGGCGCTCACCCGCTCCGGGTGGCGGGCGACCAGGTCGAGGCCGATCAGCGCGCCCGCGCTCGTGCCGAACACCAGCGCCGGGCCGTCGGTCGCGTGGCCGAGCACCGCGAGCGCGTCGTCGGCCTGCAGCGACACCGGGACCGGGCCGGTGGTGGTGTCCGTGCTGCCGAAGTGCCCGCGCCGGTCGTAGGTGATCACCGTGTAATCCGCGTAGAGCTGCTTCGCCAGCGCCCGGTAGGAGTCACCCGCCCCGGTACCGCCGGGGATCAGCAGCAGCGCCGGGCCCTCGCCGCCGCGGCGGACGAGGAGCTCCCCGTCCTGAACCGGGCAGCGGCTCTCCGAGATCATGCATCGAAGTGAAGCACAAGCGGCGCAAGCCATTGTGCGCGGTATGACGGAACGCCGGGGGCTAGATCCGCTCGATGATCGTCGCCGTCGCGAGGGCGCCGCCCGCGCACATCGTCACCAGCGCGGTCGACGCGTCGCGGCGCTCCAGCTCGTGCAACGCCGTCGTCAGCAGGCGCGCGCCCGTGCTGCCCACCGGGTGGCCGAGCGCGATCGCGCCGCCGTTCACGTTGACCCGCTCGGGGTCCGGTCCGGCGACCTGCTGCCACGACAACGCCACCGATGCGAACGCCTCGTTCACCTCGAACAGGTCGACGTCACCCACCGTCATGCCGGTCCGCGACAGCACCCGTTCGGTCGCGCGGATGGGGCCGTCCAGGTGGTAGTACGGCTCGGCGCCGACCAGGGCCTGCGCGAGGATGCGGGCCCGCGGGCGCAGGCCCAGCTCCGCCGCCCGGTCCGCGTCGACCAGGAGGAGGGCCGCCGCGCCGTCGGAGATCTGGGAGGACGTACCCGCCGTGTGGATGCCGTCCTCGACCACCGGCTTCAGGCGCGCCAGGCCCTCGACGGTCGTTTCGCGCAGACCCTGGTCACGTGCGACCAGGCGGGTTTCGCCGGTGGGAGACCCTTCGGGGGACAGGACCGGCGCCTTCACCGGCACGACCTCGCGGTCGAAGTGCCCGGCCGCCCACGCGGCCGCCGCCTTCTGCTGAGAAGCCGCGCCGAACGCGTCGACGTCTTCGCGCGTGAGCCCGCGCCGGACCGCGATGCGCTCGGCCGCGCCGTACTGGTCGGGCAGGTCGATCGTCCACGACGACGGCCGCGGGGACGCGCCGGCACGGTTGGCGCCCAGCGGGACGCGGCTCATCGCCTCGACCCCGCAGGCGACGCCGAGCTCGATGGCGCCCGCCGCGATCAGGCCGGCGACCAGGTGGGTGGCCTGCTGCGCGGAGCCGCACTGGGCGTCGATCGTCGTCGCGCCCGTCGTCTCGGGCAGGCCCGCGTGCAGCCACGCCGTGCGCGTGACGTTGTTCGACTGCTCGCCCGCCTGCGTGACGCAGCCGCCGATCAGCTGCTCGACCAGTGCCGGGTCGATCCCGGCCCGGTCGATCAGTGCGAGCTGCGCGGCACCGAGCAGTTCGGCCGCGTGCAGGCCGGCCAGCAGCCCGCCGCGCTTGCCGATGGGGGTCCGCACGGCTTCGGCGATGACCGGCACGCCCATGTCGTCCCTTTCGTCGGGAAACACTGTCCACTGATCCAAAAAGTAGAACAAGTTATTGTTTTCTGCAAGTCACCCCAGGCGTGGCGTCATCTTGATCTTCGCGAGGTGAGCGTGCGCTCACCTGCCGTCATCGGTCAAGTTAACAGGTTTCACTGAACGCTCTTCCGTTGGTTAACACCGTATGCTTCAATCCAACCTAGAACGTGTTCCAAGCCGAACCGTGGGAGGCAACGTGGCCGCTCCGCTCATCCCGGCAGGGTTCGACTTCACCGATCCCGATCTCCTGGCGCAACGACTACCGGTGGACGAGTTCGCCGAGCTGCGGCGGACGGCACCGGTGTGGTGGAACCCCCAGAAGCACAACACCGCGGGCTTCCGCGACGACGGCTACTGGGTCGTCTCGCGCCACGCGGACGTCAAGGAGGTCTCCCGAGACAGCACGCTGTACTCGTCGCGGGAAAAGACCGCCATCATCCGCTTCGACGAGAACATGACCGAGGACAACCTCGACGCCAACCGCCTGGTGCTGCTCAACATGGACGCGCCGCAGCACACCAAGCTGCGGCGGATCGTGTCGAAGGGCTTCACCCCGCGCTCGATCTCGAAGCTCGAGGACACCCTGCGCGACCGCGCGGAACGGATCGCCCACGAGGCCCGCAAGAAGGGGACCGGCGACTTCGTCACCGACGTCGCGTGCGAGCTGCCCCTGCAGGCCATCGCCGAGCTGATCGGCATCCCGCAGGAGGACCGGCTCAAGATCTTCGACTGGTCCAACCAGATGGTCGCCTACGACGACCCGGAGTACGAGGTCGCGCCGCTGGAGGCGTCCACGCAGCTCATCGGCTACGCGTGGAACATGGCCGAGGACCGCCGCAAGTGCCCGATGGACGACATCGTCACGAAGCTGATCCAGGCCGACGTCGACGGCGAAGCGCTCGGCTCGGACGAGTTCGGCTTCTTCGTCATCCTGCTCGCCGTGGCCGGCAACGAGACGACGCGCAACGCCATCACCCACGGCATGAAGGCGCTCCTGGACCACCCGGACCAGTGGGAGCTGTTCAAGGAGCAGCGGCCGAAGACGGCGCCGGACGAGATCGTCCGCTGGGCCACCCCGGTGGTCGCCTTCCAGCGCACCGCCACGCGCGACACCGAGCTCGGCGGCGCGCAGATCCGCCAGGGCGACCGCGTCGGCATGTTCTACAGCTCGGCCAACTTCGACCACGAGGTCTTCGACGACCCGGAGAAGTTCGACATCCTCCGCGAAGACAACCCGCACGTCGGCTTCGGCGGCACGGGTTCGCACTACTGCATCGGCGCGAACCTGGCCCGCCTGGAGATCGACCTGATCTTCAACGCGATCGCCGACGTGCTGCCGGGCATCACGGAGGCGGCGCCCCCGGTGCGGTTGCGGTCGAGCTGGCTCAACGGGATCAAGCACTACCCGGTGCGCTACGCCTGACGAAGTCGAGGCCGCGCTCCCAGGTGAGCGCGGCCGCGGCCGGGTCGAAGCCGGGGCCGTCCGCGTCGGTGTAGAAGTGGCTGACGCCCGGGTAGGTGAACACCCGGGCCTCGGCGCCGAGCCGCGTCGCGGCCGCGAGCCACGCCGCCACCTGCGCCGGCGGCGCGATCGGGTCCGGGTCGGCGACGTGCACTTCGGCGGGCAGGCCGGCGCGGGTTCCGGCGGGCAGCGCGCCCACCGCGTGCAGCAGCAGGACCCCGGCGGTGCCCGGCCGGTGCGGCAGCACGCTCTGGACCACGCCGGCCCCCATCGACACGCCCGCCAGCACGGTCTCCCCGGGGAGGTCGCGCACCGCGTCGCGGGCCCGGCGGGTGATCGTCTCCCAGCCGATGGCGGCCATCAGCGCGAAGCCGGCGTCCAGCGTCGAGGCGGTGCGGCCGGCGTAGAGGTCCGGGGTGGTGACGTGGTGCCCGGCCGCCCGCAGCCGCGCGGCGAAGCCGAGTTCGACGGGCCGCAGCCCCAGTACGGAGTGGAACACCACGACGTCGCTCACCCGGCCATCGTGCCAAACGGTGGCATCATGACCCGATGGCCCCGCGAGCGACCGTCGACGTCGAATTCTCCTTCCGCGTCACCGAACCCGGGCCCGCGGCGATCTCGGTCGCCGCGGCGCGGGCCGACACCGATGAGCTGACCGTGTCCTGGCACGGGGATGGTGAGCCCGTCGAGTTCGAGCACGGGACCCGGGCCGAGGTGTTCGAGCTGCCCGTCGGGGAGCACCGGGTCGCCTACCACGCCGAGCGCGTGCTGGGGGAGTCCGAACCCGAGCGCGTCACGCTCGCCGACGCCGCCGTGTTCACCCGGCCGAGCCGGTACTGCCCGTCCGACCGGATCGCCGGGCTGGTGCCGCCGGAGCTGTTCGCCTTGAAGAGCACCAAGAAGCAGGTCGACGCGATCGTCCGGTTCGTCCACGAGCGACTGTCCTATGTGGTCGGCTCGGGCCGGCCGACCGACGACGCGATCGACACCCTGCTGGCCGGCGCCGGCGTCTGCCGCGACTTCGCGCACGTCTGCATCTCGCTGTGCCGGGTCCTCGACATCCCCGCGCGCTACGTCGGCGTCTACGCGCCCGGACTTTCGCCGATGGACTTCCACGCCGTCTTCGAGGCGGGCATCGCCGGGCGCTGGTACGTCTTCGACGCCACCCACCTCGCGCCGCGCCAGACCATGCTCCGCATCTCCACCGGCCGCGACGCCGCGGACACGTCCTTCCTCGCCACCCTCGGCTGCGAACTGGACTTCCTGGGCAGCACGGTGTTCGCGACGACGGACGCGGCGCTGCCCGAGGACCGGTGGACCGACCTGGTCGCCCTCGGCTGAGCCACTCGGGTGGCGAATCCGCGTGTTGCCCGCGCGAGGAGGCCCCCGGCTGGGTAGACAGTGTCAGTGAACAGTTCGCCCAAGACCCCGAGTCCCTGGGCCCGGGCGCGCGCCCGGTACCGGTGGCTGGACCACATCGCCCGCGCGACCAACCGCTACATCGAGTGCGGCGGCTACCACTACGTCGCCTCGATCACCTACTTCAGCCTGCTGTCGCTCGTGCCGCTGCTGATGGTCGCCTCGTCGGTCGCCGGGTTCGTGCTGGCCAGCCAGCCGCACCTGCTCGACACGATGGTCCACGCGATCGTCTCGACGCTGCCCGGCGGGCTCGGCGACAAGGCCACCGACCTGCTCACCGGGTTCGTCGAGCAGCGGACGAGCGTCGGCGCCTTCGGCCTGGTGATCGGCCTCTACTCGGGCTGGAACTGGATGAACGCGCTGCGGGACTCGCTGACCGCGCTGTGGGGGCAGAACCGCTCCGACCAGCCGTTGCTGCGGCTCATCGTCGTCGACCTGCTCGCGCTGGCCGGCCTGAGCGCGGCGCTGCTGGTGTCCTTCACGCTCACCCTCTCCGGCACCGCGCTCGGCAGCTACCTGCTGCGGCTGGCGGGCCTGGACGACACGAGCTGGGGGCACCAGCTCGTGTCCGCGTCCTCGGTGCCGCTGTCGCTGGCCGCCGACTGGCTGGTGTTCCTGTGGGTGCTCACGCGGCTGCCGCGGCAGAAGGTGGGCGTGCGCAGCGCGGTGCGCGGCGCGATCGCGCTGGCCGTCGGGTTCGAGGCGCTCAAGCTGGCCGGCGGCTTCTACCTCCGGCTGATCGGCGACTCGCCGACCGGCATCGCGTTCGGCTCGGTGATCGGCCTCATCTTCTTCATCTCGCTGGTGGCGAGGCTGCTGGTGTACGTGACGGCGTGGACGGCGACCGGCTCCGACGCGCCGCCGAAGCCGGTCCAGCCGCCCGCGCCGGTGGTACTGAACCCGGTGGTCGTGGTGGACCCGCCGATCGCGGTGCCGGCCACGGTCGGCGTGCTCACCGGCGTCGCCGGCACCCTGCTCGCACTCCGCTGGCGCCGCTCCCGCCGCTGACCCCGCCACTTTCATAGGGAAAGTTCCACTTTGCGCGGCAAAGCGGAACTTTCCCTATGAAAGCTACGCCGTGGGCTTTTCGGAGCCGACCAGCCACATCGAGAAGTACTGGGAGCCGCCGCCGTAGGCGTGGCCGAGGGCGCGGCGGGCGCCGTCCACCTGGTAGTCGCCGGCGCGGCCCATGACCTGCTTCGCCGCTTCGGAGAACCGGAGCATGCCGGACGCGCCGATCGGGTTGGACGACAGCACCCCGCCGGACGGGTTGACCGGCAGCCGGCCGCCGATCGCCGTCTCGCCCTTCTCCGTCACCTTCCAGCCTTCGCCTTCGGGCGCGAACCCCAGGTTCTCCAGCCACATCGGCTCGAACCAGGAGAACGGCACGTAGATCTCGGCGACGTCCACTTCGGACATCGGGTCGGTGATGCCGGCCTCGGCCCACAGCGCGGCCGCCGCGTCCCGCCCGGCCTGGGGGTTCACCTGGTCGCGGCCGGCGAACGTGGTCGGCTCGGTGCGCATCGCCGTCGCGTGCAGCCACGCGGCCCCGCCTTCGACCGCGTCCCCGGCGGCCTCGTCGCCGAGCACCATCGCGCAGGCGCCGTCGGACGACGGGCACGTCTCGTCGTAGCGGATCGGGTCCCACAGCATCTGCGACGCCCGCACCGATTCGACGGTGATGTCCGGCTGCCGCAGGTGCGCGAACGGGTTCAACGCCCCGTTGCGCCGGTCCTTCGCCGCGACGATCGCGCCGACGTGCTCGGGCGCGCCCGAGCGCCGGATGTAGGAGCGCACGTGCGGCGCGAAGTAGCCGCCCGCGCCCGCGCCGACCGGCATCTGGAACGGCGGCAGGATCGACAGGCCCCACATCGCGTTCGACTCGGACTGCTTCTCGTACGCCACGGTCAGCACCCGGCGGTGCACGCCGGCCTGGATCAGCGAGGCCGCGACCAGCGCCGTCGATCCGCCCACCGACCCGGCGGTGTGCACGCGCAGCAGCGGTTTCCCGGTCGCCCCCAGCGAATCCGCCAGGAACAGCTCGGGCATCATCACGCCCTCGAACAGGTCCGGGGCCTTGCCGAGCACGACGGCGTCGATGTCGGCCCACTCCACCTGGGCGTCGGTCATCGCGCGGTCGATCGCCTCGCGCAGCAGGCCCGGCATCGAGACGTCCTGCCGCTTGGCGCGGTGGTGCGTCTGGCCGGTGCCGAGCACGGCGGTGAGCTGCTTGGTCATCGGGCCTCCAGCACGGTCACCAGGTTCTGTTGCAGGGCTGGTCCGCTCGTCGCGTGGGCCACGGCCTTGCGGGATTCGCCGCGGTGGATCCGGGCGGCGGCCTCGCCGATGCGGGCGAGCCCGGCGGAGAACATCGGGTTCGCGGCCAGCGCGCCCCCGGACGGGTTGACCTCGACGCCGTCGCCGAGCCCGAGCGCGGCCCGCAGGATCAGCTCCTGGTGCGTGAACGGCGCGTGCAGCTCGGCGAGGTCGGCGCCGTCGAGGTCGAGGGCCTTCGCCGCCGCTTCGGTGGACGGCGAGCGCGTCAGGTCGCGGGCGCCGAGCACGGGGGAGTCCACCCGGTGCTCGATGCCGCTGATCACGGCGGGGTGGTCGACGATGTCCCGCGCCCGTTCCACAGTGGACAGGATGACCACGGCCGCGCCGTCGGTGACCGGCGCGATGTCGTGCCGGCGCAACGGATCCGCGAGGTAGGGCGCGTCCAGGAGTTCGCCCACGTCCTTGCCGGTACCGCGGGCAGCCACCTCGGCGAGGTCCTTTTCGGACCACAGTCCGGCCTCCAGACCCAGCCGCGCCTGGATCCCGGCGATCGAGACCGAGTCCGGCCACAGCGGCGTGACGACGTAGGGGTCGAGCTGCAGGGCGAGCACCCGGCGCAACTGGCCGGCGCTGGACTTGCCGAAGCCGTAGACGAGCGCGGTCTCGACCTCGCCCATCCTGATCTTCAGCCAGGCTTCGTAGAGCGCCCAGGCGGCGTCCATTTCGACGTGGGACTCGTGGATCGGCGGGAACGCGCCGATCGCGTCGACCGCGGCGATGAACGAGAACGCGCGCCCGGCCAGGTAGTCCGACGAACCGGAGCACCAGAACCCGATGTCCTGTTTGGACAACCCGGTCTTCTCGAAGACCTCGGCGAAGATGGGGACGAGCATTTCGACGCCGTTGGTGGTCCCTGGCGTCTCCCGGACGTTGGGGGCCTTGGCGAAGCCCGCGATGGCGACGTCTGGCATCAGGACCTCACAGGTGGTGGGCGAAGGATTCGTAGGCCGCGTCCGGCTCGCCGGTCGGCTCGAAGTGGCTGATGTTCTCCAGCGACGTCCACCACTCGTCGCGGGGCTTCCAGGACGCCCGCACGCGCATCCCCATCTTGACGTCCTGCGCGTCGCAGCCCAGCACGAGGTGCAGGAACGCGATGTCCGCGCCGTCGAGCAGGATGTACGCGGCGACGTAGGGCGGCTTGAGCCGCTGGCCGAGGAACGGGACGTTGACGATGCAGAACGTCGTCACGATGCCGGTGTCGGGGAGCTCGACCTCTTCGGTGGTCGGCACGCCGTCGGTCGGGCAGGCGCCGCGCGGCGGGATGTAGACCTTTTCGCAGGCGGGGCAGCGCTGGCCGATCAGCTTGCCCTCGGCGAGCCCGCGCAGGTACCGGCTTTCCTCGGGCGACGCGGAGTGCATGTACTTCAGGTGCACCGGCGTGATGACGACGCTGACCGGCGCGCCCTCCTCGCGCTCGGCGACCGGGGGAGCGGCCTCGGTCGGCGCGGTGTCCGCGGCGTCCACCGGCAGGAAGTAGGCGATGTCCCGGATGTGCCCGACGGTGTCTTCGGCCCAGCGCACCCGCACCCGCTGTCCACTGTGGATGTTCTCCGGCGACCCGGCGTCCACGGCGTGCAGCAGGGCGGTGTCGGCCCCGTCCAACTTGACCAGCGCCCAGGCGAACGGCCGGCTCAGCGGCTGCCCGTCGAGCGGCTCGGGGCACCACGACCAGGAGACGACGGTGCCTTCCTCGCCGACCGGCACGAACTCGCCGAGCTGCTCGGCGGTCACGGGGTCGTACTCGACGGGCGGAACGTGCACGCGGCCGTCGCTGCCCCGGATGCCTTCGATGCGGCGCTCACGCAGCCCGTTGACGAACCGGCCGAGGACGGGCCCGGTGGAGCGCGTGTAGTCGAAACCGACGTTGAGGGGTGCCGCCAGTGGTGTCTCGGTCACGTCCATGAGTGAAACATGTTCTTGTTCTACCGACAAGGTTCCTCCACGCGGTGGTCTGAAATGGGTGGAACGCGTTCTCGGTCAGTGGCCGCGGAACTCGGGCTTGCGCTTCTCGCTGAACGCCCGCGGCCCCTCCTTGGCGTCCTCCGACGCGAAGACCTCGATGCCGTACTGCGAGTCGAGCTTGAAGGCCTCCTCCTCGTGGAGCCCCTCGGTGTCGCGGATCGTCCGCAGGATCGCGCGCACCGCGACCGGTCCGTTCGCGTTCACCAGCGACGCCAGCTCCAGGGCCTTCGAGAGCGCGGAGCCGTCCGGCACGACGTGGCCGATCAGCCCGATCGCCAGGGCTTCCGAAGCGGAAAGATGACGTCCGGTCAGCAGGATGTCCGCCGCGATCGTGTACGGGATCTGGCGCGGCAGGCGCACCGCCGAGCCGCCCATCGGGAACAGGCCCCAGCGGGCCTCCGACACCCCGAATCGGGCCGACTCGCCCGCCACCCGGATGTCCGTGCCCTGGAGGATCTCCGTGCCGCCCGCGATCGCCGGGCCCTCGACCGCCGCGATCAGCGGCTTGGTCAGGCGGCGGCCCTTCAGGAGGCCGGGGATCCGCGAAGGGTCGAACTTGCCCGACGCGAACGACTCCGAGGGGGAGTTCCGGGACATCGACTTCAGGTCCGCGCCCGCGCAGAACGCGCCGCCGGCGCCGGTCAGGACGCAGCTGCGGATCGAGTCGTCCGAATCGACCCGGTCCCAGGCCTCGGCCATGATCGACATCATCTCGCCGGTGATCGCGTTGCGCGCCTCGGGCCGGTTCATCGTGACGACGAGGGTCTGCCCCTCTTGCGACACCAGCGCGTGCGGTTCACCCACGGAAGACCTCCTGAAGGAGCAGTGCCATTGCCCAGAACGATAACATGTTCTACTTTGAGGGCGTGGCACTCAACATCGCGGATCTTCTGGAGCACGCCGTCGACGCCGTGCCGGAGCGCGTCGCGGTCGTGTGCGGCGACCGGCGAGTCACCTTCGCCGAACTGGAGGCGCGGGCCAACCGGCTCGCCCACCACCTCGCCGCGCACGGCGTGGGACGCGGGTCCCACATCGGGGTCTATTCCCGCAACTCGATCGAGGCCTTGGAGGCGATGATCGCGGCGTACAAGCTGCGCGCGATCGCCGTCAACGTCAACTACCGCTACGTGCACGGCGAGCTCGTCTACCTCTTCACCGACGCCGAGCTCGTCGCGCTCGTGCACGAGAGAAGCTACTCCGGCAAAGTTGCCGCCGTCCTGCCCGAGACGCCCAAACTGAAACACGTTGTCGTCATCGACGACGGCACGGACGGCGATTACGGGAGCTACGGCGGCGTCGATTACGAGGCCGCGCTCGCGGCACAAAGCCCGGAGCGCGACTTCGAGGAGCGGAGCAACGACGACCTCTACATCCTCTACACCGGCGGCACCACGGGCTACCCGAAGGGCGTGCTCTGGCGGCAGGAGGACGTCTGGCGCGCGCTCGGCGGCGGCATCAACTTCGTCACCGGCGAGTACATCCCCGACGAGTGGACGCTCGCCGAGCAGGGCAAGGCCGGGAGCCTGACCCGGCTGCCCGCCGCGCCGCTGATCCACGGCGCCGCGCAATGGGCCGCGTTCGGGGCGCTGTTCACCGGCAGCCCGGTCGTGTTCGTGCCGCGCTTCGACGCCCACGAGATCTGGAAAGCCGTGCAGGACAACAAGGTCCAGGTCCTCACGATCGTCGGTGACGCGATGGCCCGGCCGCTGATCGAGGCCTACCGCGAGGGCGATTACGACGCTTCTTCGCTCGTCGCCGTGTCGAGCCACGCCGCGCTGTTCTCGCAGTCGGTGAAGCAGGAGTTCGTCGAACTGGTCCCGAACGCCGTGATCACCGACGCCATCGGCTCGTCGGAAAGCGGCTTCACCGGGATCGGCATGGTCGGCAAGGACTCCGACCACAGCGCCGGCCCGCGCGTCAGCTTCGGCAAGGACGCGATCCTGGTCGACGACGACGGCAAGCTCGTCGAGCCGGCACCCGGCGCGGTCGGCCTGATCGCCCGCCGCGGGCACGTCCCGCTCGGCTACTACGGCGATCCCGAGAAGAGCAAGAAGATCTTCGTCGAGGTCGGCGGCGTCCGGTACGTCGTCCCGGGCGACTACGCCCGCTACGAAGAGGACGGCACGGTCACCCTGCTCGGCCGCGGCTCCCAGTGCGTCAACACCGGCGGCGAGAAGGTCTACCCCGAGGAGGTCGAGGGGGCGCTGAAGTCGCACCCCGACGTCTTCGACGCCCTGGTCATCGGCGTCCCGGACGACCGGCTCGGCCAGCGCGTCGCCGCCGTCGTCCAGCTGCGGGAGGGCGCGGCGCCGGACCTGACCTCCCTGGAGGAGCACGTCCGCGGCGAGATCGCCGGGTACAAGGTGCCGCGCACGATCTGGCTGGCCGCCGAGATCGGCCGCTCGCCCAGCGGCAAGCCGGACTACCCGTGGGCCCAGCGCTACGCCGCCGAGCACGAACCGGCGACGGCCCAGCCCGTCTGAGGAGGACACCAGAAGTGCGGACACCCCTGTGCGACCGGCTCGGCATCGACCTGCCGATCATCGGGTTCACCCCGTCGGAGCACGTCGCCGCGGCGCTCAGCCGCGCCGGCGGGCTCGGCGTGCTCGGCTGCGTCCGGTTCAACGACGCCGCCGAGCTCGACCGGGTGCTGACCTGGATGGACGAGAACACCGGCGGGAAGCCCTACGGCGTCGACATCGTGATGCCGGCGAAGGTGCCCGCCGAAGGCACCCAGGTCGACCTGGCCAAGATGATCCCGGACGGCCACCGCCAGTTCGTCGACCGCGTTCTGAAGGAGCTCTCGGTGCCGCCGCTGCCGGACGACACCGACGAGCGCGCGGGCGTGCTCGGCTGGCTGCACTCGGTCGCCCGCTCGCACGTCGAGGTCGCGCTCAACCACCCGATCAAGCTGATCGCGAACGCGCTCGGCTCGCCGCCGGCCGACGTGATCGGCCAGTGCCACGACCGCGGGGTGCCGGTGGCGGCGCTGGCCGGCAAGGCCGAGCACGCGGTCCGGCACGTCGAGAACGGCGTCGACTTCGTGGTGGCCCAGGGCTACGAAGCCGGCGGGCACACCGGGGAAATCGCGTCCATGGTGCTGGTACCGGAAATCGTCGACGCCGTCGACGTGCCGGTGCTCGCGGCCGGCGGGATCGGGTCCGGCCGCCAGATGGCCGCGGCGCTCGCGCTCGGCGCGTCCGGTGTCTGGATGGGCTCGATGTGGCTGGCCACGCAGGAGTACCTGCAGACGATGGGCGAGTCGGCGGCGATGCAGCAGGCGCTGGTCGCGGCGTCCTCGGCGGACACCGTGCGGACGCGGATCTACACCGGCAAACCCGCGCGGCTGCTCAAGACCCGCTGGACCGAGGCGTGGGCCGCGGCGGACGCGCCCGAGCCGTTGCCGATGCCGCTGCAGAACCTGCTGGTTTCCCACGCCCACAACCGGATCCACGCGGCGGGCGACCCGAGCGTGGTGTCGATGCCGGTCGGGCAGATCGTCGGCCGGATGAACGCGGTCCGCCCGGTCGCCGACGTCGTCGCGGACCTGGTTTCGGGCTACGAAGAAGCACTGTCCCGGTTGGACAAGACCCGCTGAAAAGCCGTGAAGGCCTCCTTGCCGGCTCTTAGGGCCGGTAAGGAGGCCTTCACGGCTTTCGGGCTAGAGCGAAGCGGCGGCCGCGGCGATCTTCGACGCGAACGTGCTCACCTCGGTGTAGACGCCGGGGGCGTGCGGCCGGGCGCAGCCGTCACCCCAGGAGACGATGCCGACCTGGATCCAGGCGTTGCTGCTGTCCCGGCGGAACATCGGGCCGCCCGAGTCGCCCTGGCAGGTGTCGACCCCGCCGGCGCTCAGGTTGCCCGCGCAGATCTCCGCGCTCGGGATCAGGTCGGGGTAGCTGCCGCCCTGGGCCTGGCAGGTGCTGTCGGAGACGAACGGGACGGTCGCCTTGAGCAGGTACCGCTGCTGCGCGCCACCCTCGGTCGCCGCGCCCCAGCCGGCCACGGTGAACGTGCCGGTGTTGTACGTCGACGTCGTCGCGATCGGCAGCGTCGAGAGGCCGGTGACCGGGCTCGCGAGCTTGATCAGCGCCCAGTCGCCGCCGGTCGAAGTGCCGTACGTCGGCGACTGGTAGACGTAGGTGGACTTGATCTTCTTGGCGCTGGTGCTCTGCAGGTCGACGACGCCGACGGTCGCCGTGATCGAGGTGTTGGCCCCGGTCCGGCTGACGCAGTGGGCGGCGGTCAGCACGATCTGGTTGGTGTAGAGCGCCCCGCCGCAGCCCATGGAAAGCCGGACCATGAACGGGAACTCGCCCTGGGCGGCCCGGGTGCCGCCGACGACGTCGGTGGACGGCGGCTGGGCCGCGATCGCCGGGGTCGCGAACGACGCGGCCGCGGCCACGGCGGCCACCGCGGTGGTGACGTTTCTGAGCAGGGTGAACCAGCGCTTGCGAGCCAAGGGGATCAGTCCTTCCAGTGTCCACTGTGGAAGCTGTTGCCGTGAGCGGCTCCATGACTACACCAGGTGGTCGCAGACCGGGACAACCAACTTTCTTCGGATCTTTCGGGCGGTTGGGTGATTTCTCACCGCCGGATCCGGCGAACGCCGTAGGCCGTTGCGCCCAGTACCAGCACACCGCAGCCGGCCAGCACGGACGCCGGCGGCAGGCTGAACGCCAGCACCACGCAGCCGGCCAGGCCGACGACGGCGACCACACGGGCCACTCCGCCCAGCGTGATCGCGGCGGCGTTGGCGATCGCGTAGTACAGCAAGACCGCGAAGGACGAAAAGCCGATCGCGGCCCGCAGGTCGATCGACGCGGCGAGCACGGCGACGACCAGCCCGACGGCGAGTTCGGCCCGCTGCGGCACCTGGTGGCGGGGGTGCACGGCGGCGAGGAACCGGGGGAGGTGCCCGTCGCGGCTCATCGCGAGCGTCGTGCGCGAGACGCCGAGGATGAGCGCGAGCAGCGAGCCGAGCGCGGCCACGGCGGCGCCGATCCGCACGACCGGGGCGAGCCACCCGGGAACGGCCGCGGCGATCGGGTCCGGGCTCGCGGCGAGCGCGGCCGGGCCGAGCCGGACGAGCAGCAGCACCGCCAGCGCGGCGTAGACGACGAGGGTGATGCCGAGGGCGAGCGGGATGGCGCGGGGGATGGTCCGGGCCGGGTCGCGGACTTCCTCGCCGAGCGTCGCGAGCCGCGCGTACCCGGCGAACGCGAAGAAGAGCAGCCCGGCCGCTTCGAGCACCCCGCCGCCCCCGGGCCACGCGAAGAGCGGCCCGCCCGCGGACGGCCCGGCGGCCATCGCCACGCCCGCGGCGGTGAGCACGAGCAGCGTGCCGGACACGATCACCCGGGTCGCCAGCGCCGAGCGGTGCACGCCGAACAAGTTGACGGCGGTGAGCGCGGCGACCACCGCGACGGCGAGCAGGCTCCGCCACGGCTGTCCGAGCCCCGGCGCGGCGTACGCGACGACGGTCAACGTCATCGCGGCGCAACTGGCCGTTTTCCCGCTGATGAATCCCCAGCCGGCGAGGTACCCCCAGAATTCACCGAGCCTTTCCCGCCCGTAAACGTAGGTCCCGCCGGATTCGGGGTGAATCGCGGCGAGCCGCGCCGAAGACATCGCATTGCAGTAGGCGACGACGGCCGCGACGACGAGCGCGAGCAGCAGCCCGCTCCCCGCGGCCCGCGCCGCCGGGGCGAACGCGGCGAACACGCCGGCGCCGATCATCGAGCCGAGGCCCAGGAAAACGGCGTCGGCCAGGCCGAGGCGGCGGGCCAGCTGGGTCGGACGCATCCGGGTGATCCTCCTGGTTCGGGCCGTGTTGCGCGCCACAGCGAACCACGGTGCGGGGCGAACCGAATAGGGTCGATTCCGTGCCCGCCCCTTCACGCCATTACCGCCTGTCCGCCGACGGTCCCGTGCTCGACGGGATTCCCGAACACGGCCGCGTCCCGCGTTACTACGCGGTCAAGGTCGAACTGCTGGCGGTGATCGCGGAACTCGGCGAAGGCGCGGTACTGCCCACGGAACGGGAATTGTGCGAACGGTTCGAAGTGTCGAGGGCGACCGTACGGCAGGCGGTGAGCGAACTGGTGCTGGAGGGCAAGCTCAGCCGCCGCCAGGGGAGCGGCACGTACGTCGCCGGCCCGAAACTCGTCCAGCCGCTGGCCCTGGTCAGCTACACCGAGGGCCTGCGCCGCCAGGGCATCCGCCCGGGCCGCACCGTGATCACGCTGGAACGGCGGCTCGCGGGCAGCGCGCTGGCCGCCGACCTCCACGTCACGTCGGACGCCGAGGTCTTCCACCTCGAGCGGGTGCTGCTGGCCGACGAGGAGCGCGTCGGCCTGGAGTCGACATATCTCCTCGTCGAGCGGTTCCCGGACCTGCTGGACGTGTTCGACCCGTCCCAGTCGCTGTACGCGTGCTTGAGCGAGCGGCTCGGCGTGGTGTTCGACGGGGCCGAGGAGCGGGTCGAGACGGTGCTGGCGACCCCGCGCGAAGCCCTGCTGATCGGGACCAACCCGGCCCTGCCGATGCTGCTGACGCACCGCGTTTCGTGGGGCTCGGACGGGGTCCCGTTCGAGCGGGTGCGGTCGCTGTACCGGGGTGACCGGCTGAGCTTCACGACCCGCCTGGGCCGCACGGACTGAGTGCCGCGTTCCACCCCAGGGCCGGTTGGTGCAACCGTTTCGGCGGCCGTTCCGTCCGGGAGGTATGCGCACACTGCTGGGTACGGTCCTGCTGCTGCTCACGCTGACGGCGTGCGGGGCTCGTTCGGACACCGGGGCGGCGCCGGGCAGCACCGGCCCGGAGACGCCGACGACCACGTCGTCGTCCTCGGTGCCGCCGGTCGCCCCGCCGCCGTCCCACACGGTCGGCCGCCCCACGCAGGGCATCGCCCCGGGCGACGACGTGATCGCCGAATCCCAGGTCGACGCGCGTTCCCTGCCCGAGGGTTACCCGCGCAGCCTCACCCGCAGCCTCGACGGCAAGACGCTGATCCTGCAGGCCGAGGAGGGCGGCTGCCGCCGCGTCTCGGCGCGGGTGGGGGAGCAGACGCCGCAGCAGGTGGTGGTGCTGATCGCGGTCAGCGCGGGGAAGAAGGGGCAGATGTGCCCGGACTACATCCGGGAGATCACGGTCCCGCTGGCCCTGACCGAGCCCCTGGGCACCCGCACGGTGGTCCTCCGCCAGGGCTGACCCCGCCCGAAACGCTGGGAGGGTGGTCCTCGGGAAGCCCGGGGTCACCCTCCCAGACCACGCCCGGGTATCGCTGCGCCGCACTTTCACGTGAAAGTGCGGCTTTCATCGGGGCCAGGCCACGCCCGGGTACCGCTGGGCGGCACTTCCACGTGAAAGTGCGGCTCCGGCTCCGGCTCCGGCCAGGCCCGCCTGCCGGCCGCGCCGGTCCGGCTCGGATCGCGCTGCGACCCGAGGCACAGCCCCGGCTGCGCCCGCCGCGGCCGCGCCTGTGCCGGGTGTGACGGGTCGGCTCCGGTTGTGCCGGGCGTGCCAGGTTGGCGCCAGCTGCGCCGGGCGGGCCAGGTTGGCGCCGGGCGTGCCGGGTGGGCTCCGGCTGCGGCGGGTGTGCCGGGTCGGCTGCGGCAGACGTGCCGGGTTGGCCCCCGGCTGTGCCGGGCGTGCCAGGTGGGCCGCGCCTGGCCGGGCCGAAGCCGATCCCGCCTTCGCCCTGGCACAGGGCCCGGCCGTGCAGGGCTCGCCGGCTCCGTCCCGGCCACGTCCGGCTCCTGTCCGAGCGCCCCAATGTGGCGTTCGGTGCGTCCAGCGCACCCAATGTGGCGTTCGGTGCGTTGGACGCAACCAACGCCACATTGGGGCGCTCGCCGTGGGCCGGACCGGACCGGATCGATCTTCGATGCAACCCCGCGCCTCGCCCGTTCCGTCTTCGGGGGCATGAGGTACTTAGCGAAGGTGGTCGGGACAGGCGCGTTCCTGCTGATGGCAACGGCCTGCGCCGGCCAGGACATGCCCACCAGCCAGCCCGCTGCCGGGGGTGACTCCGCCGCGCCGACCGGGAGCGTTTCGACGTCGCCGAGTGAGTCGGTGCTGCCGGCCTCGCCCTCGGCGAACCCGCCGGGGAAGCCGCGGCTCACCGTGCCCGAAGGGAGTACGCCGGTGCCGCCGGCCAAGATCGATGCGAGTGCGTTGCCCAGTGGGTTCCCGCACGAGGTGTGGACCGCCAACGGCGGGACCGTGCTCAACATCCGCGCCCAGGAGGGCGGCTGCGGGCACGCCCTCGGCGAGGCGACCGAGCAGGGCGGCGACCACGTCGTCGTCAACCTGAGCGAGACCAAGGCCCAGACCGGGCAGATGTGCACCATGGACATCCGGTACCCGGTGATCTCGGTCGCGCTGGCCGCGCCGCTCGACCAGCGCACGGTGGTGCTCAAGACCACGCCGCCGAAGTGATCACGCTGGCTTAGGCTCGGGTGATGGGAAGCCGCCAGGTCTCACGCACCGCGATCGTCGCCACGACCCCGGAGAAGATCTTCGGGTTGCTGGCCGATCCGGCCCAGCACCCGCTCATCGACGGATCCGGCACGGTCCGGGCCGCCCAGCCGGGCGGTCCGGACCGGCTGTCACTCGGCGCCACGTTCGGCATGGACATGAAGCTGGGCCCGTCCTACAAGATCCTCAACACCGTGGTCGAGTTCGAAGAGGACCGCCTGATCGCCTGGCGCCACTTCAACGGCCACCGCTGGCGCTGGCGCCTGGAACCCCTCGACGGCGGCCGCACCGAAGTCACCGAGACGTTCGACTGGTCGACGGCGAAGTTCCCGCTGGCCATCACGCTCAGCCCGTTCCCCCGCAAGAACGCCGAGGGCATCGAGAAGAGCCTCGCCCGGCTCACGGAGCTCTTCCCGGCCTGACGAGGGCCGCACCCAATTAGTTGTACAGTGCTTAATATTGTCCGTGCAACTACTTTGCGAGGGTGCGGTGCCCCAGCCCGTCCGGCCTCGGGTCGTCCTGGCCGTCTGCTGCATGAGCCTGTTCATCGTCGGGCTCGACAACACGATCGTGAACCTCGCCCTGCCCTCGATCCGCCACGAGCTGGGCGCGTCCGTCTCGAGTCTGCAGTGGACGATCGACGCCTACACGCTCGTCCTGGCGAGCCTGCTCATGCTCTCCGGCTCGACCGCCGACCGGATCGGGCGGCGCCGGACGTTCCAGACCGGGCTCGCGCTGTTCAGCCTCGGCTCGCTGCTGTGCGGCCTCGCCCCCAACGTCGGGACGCTGATCGCCTTCCGCGCGCTGCAGGCCATCGGCGGGTCGATGCTGAACCCGGTCGCGCTGTCCATCGTCACCAACGTCTTCACCGACCCCCGCGAGCGCGCCCGCGCGATCGGCGTGTGGGCCGGGGTGGTCGGGCTGAGCATGGCGGTCGGGCCGGTCGTCGGCGGCGCGCTCGTCGGCTGGGCGGGCTGGCGCTCGATCTTCTGGATCAACGTCCCGGTCGGCATCGCCGCGATCGTCCTGACGGCCCTGTTCGTCCCCGAATCCCGTTCGCCGCACCCGCGCCGCCTCGACCCCGTCGGGCAGCTGCTGGTGATCGTCCTGTTGGCCTCGCTCACCTACGCGATCATCGAAGGGCGTGGCGCCGGCTGGACGTCGCCGGAGATCGTCGGCTGCTTCGTCCTGGCCGCCCTCGCGCTGGCCGTCCTGCTGCCCTATGAGCGGCGGCGCACGGATCCGTTGCTGGAACTGAGGTTCTTCCGCAGCGTGCCGTTCTCCGGCGCGACGCTCACCGCCGTCACCGGCTTCGCGGCGCTGTCCGGCTTCCTGTTCCTCAACACCCTGTACCTCCAGGACACCCGCGGGTTTTCCGCGCTGCACGCGGGATTGCTGACGCTGCCGATGGCGGCGGTGACGGCGGTGTGCGCGCCGCTGTCCGGCCGGGTGGTCGCCGCCCGCGGGCCGCGGCTGCCGCTGCTGGTCGCCGGCGCCGGGATCGCCGTGTCCGGCGTCGTGCTCGCCGGCATCGGCCCGGCGACGCCGATTCCGGTGCTGCTCCTGGGTTACGTGTGCTTCGGTGCCGGGTTCGGGATGCTCAACGCGCCGATCACCAACGCCGCAGTGTCCGGAATGCCTCGTGAACGCGCGGGTCTCGCGGCGGCGGTGGCGTCGACGAGCCGCCAGGTCGGGGCCTCCCTGGGCGTGGCGGTGATCGGCGCGGTCGTCGCGGCCGCTTCGCCCGCGGCGGACCGCACGGCGTGGGTGATCATCGCCGTCTGCGGGGCCATCGTGTTCGCGCTGGGCCTGATCACCACCGGACGCTGGGCGCTGGCCACGGCGGCGCGCGTCAATGGTTCGGACCACGCCGTGCCGGTCGGCTGAGCTCCGCCGTCGAAGCTGTCGAAAATTTCGCGGAAGCGGTGAACCGCCTTCGTGGTCGAGCCGTGTCCCAGGGTGAGGTGGTGATCAGAGAGGAGGGGCGCATGCCCCGGTTGAGTAGTGGTCGGCACCGCAAGCAGGCGACCATCGGGCTGGCCGCGTTGCTGGGTGTTTCCGGCATCACCGCGACCGCGATCGCGCTGAGCAGCCCGGCGAGCAACGCGGCCGAAGCTCCCAAGGAGAACTGCGCAGGACTCGACACCGCACTGCAGAACAACCTGAACTTCATCGCGGGCCAGCAGGCGAACCCGGACGCGCAGTCGTCCGCGCGCATCGCCAACCGCCAGGCGGTGGTCGACCTGATCCAGCAGCGGCGGGGAGTCGCGGGCTGCACGGCGAACGTCGCGGCGAACAACGGTCAAGCCGCGCAGGCCCCGGCCCAGGCGCCGGCCGCGCAGGCCCCGGCCCAGCAAGCTCCGGCCCAGCAGCAGAACCAGTCCGGAGTGGACACCGGCGCCGTCGGCGACGTCGTGTGCGCGGGGTCGACCGTGACGCTCTCGGGTGAAGGCGGCGCCCCGGCCGCGTCGAGCAACCAGTTCCCGGCGGGGACGAAGCTGAAGGTGACGAACCTGGACAACTCGAAGTCCACGACGGTGGCGGTGACGTCGGTGTCGGGCAGCTGCACGCTGCTCAACAACGCGGCCTTCGAACAGGTTCGGGAGCCCGGAAAGTTCCTCATCCGGCGGGCGCGGATCGAGCGCGTCGGCTGAGGGAGCAGGGAAGGAAGGGGGCACCGGCGGCGGGCCGGTGTCCCCTTCCCTTGTGTGCTAACGGAAGCTGATCTGCAGCACCGGGTCGCCGGTGCTGGCGAAGAAGTCGTTGCCCTTGTCGTCGATGACGATGAACGCCGGGAAGTCCTCGACCTCGATCTTCCACACGGCTTCCATGCCGAGCTCGGCGTACTCGAGGACGTCGACCTTCTTGATGCAGTCCTGCGCGAGCCGCGCGGCCGGGCCGCCGATCGAGCCGAGGTAGAACCCGCCGTGCGCCTGGCACGCGCTGGTGACCTGCTTCGAGCGGTTTCCCTTGGCCAGCATGACGAGCGAGCCGCCGGCGGCCTGGAACTGCTCGACGTAGGAGTCCATCCGCCCGGCCGTGGTGGGCCCGAACGAGCCGGACGCGTAGCCCTCGGGCGTCTTCGCCGGACCGGCGTAGTAGACCGGGTGGTTCTTCAGGTAGTCCGGCATCCCCTCACCGGCGTCGAGGCGCTCGGCGATCTTGGCGTGCGCGATGTCGCGCGCGACGACGAGTGGCCCGGTGAGCGAAAGCCGCGTCTTGACCGGCAGCTGGGAAAGCTGCGCGCGGATCTCGGCCATCGGCCGGTTGAGGTCGACGCTCACGACGTCGTCGGAGAGGTCCTCTTCGGTGACCTCGGGGAGGAACTGCGCCGGGTCGCGCTCGAGCTGTTCGATGAACACGCCGTCGGCGGTGATCTTGGCCTTGGCCTGCCGGTCGGCGGAGCAGCTCACGGCGATGCCGACGGGGCAGCTGGCGCCGTGGCGGGGGAGCCGGACGACGCGGACGTCGTGGCAGAAGTACTTGCCGCCGAACTGCGCGCCGATGCCGAACTGCCGGGTCATCTCGAGGACCTGCTGCTCCAGGCTCGGGTCACGGAAGGCGTGCCCCAGCTCGGAGCCCTCGGTCGGCAGGTTGTCGAGGTAGCGCGCGGAGGCGAGCTTCGCGACCTTGAGGTTGAACTCGGCCGACATGCCGCCGACGACGATCGCGAGGTGGTACGGCGGGCAGGCCGCGGTGCCGAGGCTGCGCAGCTTCTCGTCCAGGAACCGGGCGAGCCGCTTCGGGTTCAGGACGGCCTTGGTTTCCTGGTACAGGAAGGTCTTGTTGGCGCTGCCGCCGCCCTTGGCCATGAAGAGGAACTCGTAGGTCGGGTCCCCCTCCTTGTGGTAGAGCTCGATCTGGGCGGGGAGGTTGGTGCCCGTGTTGCGCTCGTCCCAGAAGTTGACCGGCGCCATCTGCGAATACCGCAGGTTCAGCTGCTGGTAGGCGTCGAAGATGCCCTGCGAGAGCGCGCGCTCGTCGTCCCCGCCGGTCAGGACGCCCTCACCGCGCTTGCCGACGACGATGGCGGTCCCGGTGTCCTGGCACATGGGCAGCACCCCGCCGGCCGAGATGGCGGCGTTGCGCAGCAGGTCCATGGCGACGAACCGGTCGTTGCCGGAGGCCTCGGGGTCGTCGACGATGGCCCGCAGCTGCTTGAGGTGTGACGTGCGCAACAGGTGCTGGATGTCGGTGATGGCGGTGCGCGCGAGGGTGGTGAGCGCTTCGGGCTCGATCTTCAGGAAGGTCCGCCCGGCGGCTTCGACGGTTTCGACGCCCTGGTCGGTGACCAGCCGGTATTCGGTGGTGGTGTCCTTGCCCAGCGGGAGGACTTCGGTGTGCTGAAACGTGGTGGACGGCACTGCCAGGCTCCTTTGCCAGCTCCGGGATCCGGTCAGCTTATGCGGAGGGGGTGGGCACGCCGAAGAGGCATGCGGTCACTGTGGGCCACCCCACGCGGTTCTGCGTTGGGGGGCCTGGGTGTTCCGACGACCTTGGGCCTGGTGTCTCGCGGCCCTCTTGCTCGGTGTTCTCGCGCCCCCTTGCTCGGTGGCCGCAACCCCGAAGCCTGATTGTGACTACGGCCGGCAGCACCGCGTCAAGGCGGGAAAGCGTGCCTTGACCCGGTGCTGCCGGCCGTGTTCTGGCTTCGGATCGGGGTTGCGGGGGAGGCTGGCTTGGCTGGGTGCCGGGGCCGTGGTGAGCTGCCGGTGCCGCGTCGCCGTCGGCCCGCCTGCGCCGCGCCGCCGCCTGCGCCGCGCCGCCGCCTGCGCCGCGGCCCCGCGCCGCCGCCCGTGCCGTGCCGTGCCGCCGCCGCCTGCGCCGCCGCCCCGCGCAGCCGCCCGTGCCGTGCCGCAGCCGCGTGCGTCGCGCCGCCGCCTGCGCCGCGGCCGTCGTGGCGTGCGTGGGGGAGTTGGTCGGGAGGCCGGGTCCACCCCGACGGACCCGACCTCCCGGGGGAAGCTCCCGGATGCGTGCACATCCGGTTGCGAGGCCGATGCCGCTACCTGTGTGGGCCGCTTGACGAATGTGACGTGAGCGAGGTCATAAGTCAACGCGGCCGAACGGGTGCCGGCGGAAGGTTGCTACCCAGGCCTGGCGGGGGCAAAACCCGGTTTTCGTGGAAAATTTTCGCACTCGGCGGAATGCCTGGTCGTCGGCTCGGGCGGAGACGAAAAAAGAGGCGGGCGCACCGTGCGGTGCGCCCGCCTCTTCGGACGGTTCGGTCAGCTCGCGTAGGCGCGGAGACGGTCCGCGCGCTCGCCCTGGCGCAGCTTCGACATGACCTCGCGCTCGATCTGGCGGACGCGCTCGCGGGAGAGCCCGAAGTGCTTGCCGATCTGGTCGAGGGTGCGGGGCTGGCCGTCGTCGAGGCCGTAGCGGAGGCGGATGACCTGCTGTTCGCGGTCGTCCAGGGTCGAGAGGACCCGGCGCAGGTCGTCCTGCAGCAGGCTCGAGATCACGGCACTCTCGGCGTCCGTTGCCTCGGAGTCCTCGATGAAGTCGCCCAGCGGGGCGTCTTCCTCGGTGCCGACCGGCATGTCCAGGCTTACCGGGTCACGCGAGTGGTCGAGCAGGTCCGAGATCTTGTGCGCCGGGATGCCCGACTCGGCCGCCAGCTCCTCGTGGGTCGCGTCGCGCCCGAGCTGCTGGTGCAGGTCGCGCTTGATGCGGGCCAGCTTGTTCACCTGTTCCACCAGGTGGACCGGCAGCCGGATGGTGCGTCCCTGGTCGGCCATCCCCCTGGTGATGGCCTGGCGGATCCACCAGGTGGCGTACGTCGAGAACTTGAACCCCTTGGAGTAGTCGAACTTCTCGACCGCGCGGATCAGACCCAGGTTCCCCTCCTGGATCAGGTCGAGCAGCGGCATCCCCCGGCCGGTGTAGCGCTTGGCCAGCGAGACCACCAGGCGGAGGTTGGCCTCCAGCAGGTGGTTCTTCGCCACGTGGCCGTCGCGGACCAGGGCCGCCAGTTCGGTGCGGCGCTTCGCGGTGAGGCTCTCCGCGGTGTCCAGCATGTGCTGGGCGAAGACACCCGCCTCGATGCGCTTGGCCAGCTCGACCTCGTCGGCCGCGCTGAGCAGGGCCGTCTTGCCGATGCCGTTGAGGTAGACGCGGACGAGGTCGGCGGCGGGGCTCGGGGCGTCGAGGTCGCCGTCGGCGAACGCCCCCGCGTTCACCGGCTCCTCGGACACCTGAGCCGGGATGCGCTCGCGAATCCCGCGCGCTTCGCGTTCGAGAGTCTGGACTGACATTCTGCCTCCCCGGTCACGGGCTGAACGTGCTGCTGCGGTGGTCCCGCCGGTTCGTTCCCGCGGACCGGGGCCTGTGGATCCCGGTACGCCGGTCCGGCCGGCTTGGCTGGACATCTGGCACAACGCTCCGGGTATCCAAAACGTTCCCGGCTCGCTGAAAAGGAGACGGCTGCCGGCGGGCTCCGGTTGCTCGACCATTGCTGAGCTTTTGCTGAGAACGTTCCGTGACCGGGAAACCTGAGAATCCCATGTGAATCACGTCAGGATCTGAACCCTGGCGCGATGGTCTAGACCTCTACGAGAACGGTGAACGGACCGTCGTTGACGCTCGACACCGCCATCATCGCCCCGAAACGACCGGTCGCGACGGTGGCGCCGCGGCCGCGCAGCTCGGCCACGACGGCGTCCACCAACGGCTCGGCCACCTCCGGGCGCGCGGCCTGCGTCCACGACGGCCGCCGCCCTTTCTTCGTGTCGCCGTAGAGGGTGAACTGGCTCACCACGAGCAGTGGCGCATTCGCCGTGGCGCATGATTCCTCGTCACGAAGTACGCGCAGCTCGTGCAATTTACGGGCCATCGCGGCGGCCTTCGCCACGTCGTCGCCGGCGTGGATTCCCAGCAGCACCAGCAAACCCGGCTCGTCGATGGCGCCGACGACCTCGCCGCCGACGGTGACGTCCGCCCGCGTGACGCGGGCCGCGACGGCCCTCACCCGCCCGCCGGGACGAGCATCCCGTGGCGCACGAGTTCGCGGACGACGGGCAGCGCGGCGGCCGCGAGCTCCGAAGCCTCGAGCCCTTGCGCGGCCGCGAGGAGCTCGATCAGATCCTCCAGCGGCAGCATCCCGCGGCAGCCCGCCAGCAGCCGCGTCGCCAGTTCGTCGACCTCGTGCTGCCAGCCCGGCCCGTCGGTGCGGTGGAGGCGCCGGATCGACGTCGCCCAGCCTTCGTCGCCGGGTTCTTCGACGCTTTCCAGCAAAACCGTGTCGGGCACCACAAAACGGACATCTAGTAATGAATCCCCCGATTCGCGCAGCCATTCCACCCGGTCCAGCCAGCCCGCCGCCTCCGGTCCCAGCGGGTCGTCGTAGGCCTGCCGCAGGTCTTCGCAGACCACGGTGGGGGTGCGCACGCCGGCCGCCCGGCGCAGCGTGACGAAGCCGAACCCGATGCCGCGGACGTCGTTCGCCGCGAACCAGTCGAGCCACGCCGCCGCCTTCGCCCGGCCTTCCGGCGAGCGCGGGTCGAGACCGGCGTCCCGCAGCCAGGTGCCGACGTAGAGCGCCGGGTCGGCCACGTCGCGCTGCACGAACCAGGCGTCGGTCTCGGCGGGCAGCCAGCGGCTCACCCGGTCGGCCCAGTCCTCTTTCCCGGTGTGCAGCCACGAAGCCAGCAGGTGGCCGACGCCACCGTCGTTGAGGAAGCCCGGCAGCTGCCGCACGACCAGCGCGCTCGCGTCGTCGCCCGCCAGCCCGGAGTCGCGGTAGGTGTAGTCCACCCGCGCCGGGCCGACCACGAACGGCGGATTGCAGACGACCTGGTCGAACTTCCGCCGCGCGACCGGCGCGAACCACTCGCCGCGCAGCAGTTCGACGTCCAGCTCGTTCAGCCGGAACGTCGCCGCGGCCAGCGCCAGCGCCCGCTCGGAGACGTCCGTCGCGGTGACGCGCTGCGCGTGCCGGGTCGCGTGCAGTGCCTGCACGCCGTTTCCGGTGCCGAGGTCGAGCAGGGTGCCGACCGGGTTCCGGCTGGTCGCGCGGATCAGCGACAGCGACGCGTGGCCGACGCCGAGCACGTGGTCCTCGGGCACGGTGCGGCCGAGGACGTCGGCGTCGAGGTCGGAGACCACCCACCAGGAGCCCTCTTCGTCGCCGTGCGGGCGGACGTCGAGCGCGGCGCGGTACCCGTCGCCACCGTTGGTCAGCAGCCCCGCGGCGACGGCGTCTTCCGGGGCGAGCGGCGCGAACGCGGCCTTGACCGCGGTCTCCGGCTCGGTGCCGCCGAGCAGGAACAGCCGGATCAGCGTGCCGAGGTCGCCGGCGTCGCGGCTGGCGCGCTCCGCGGGCACCGGCTCGCCGCGGCCCAGCGCGGCGTGCGCGGCCCCGCCGAGGGCGGCCACCACGCCGTCGGCGTCGTAGGAGGTGCGGCGGAAGGCTTCGCGCAGCCGCGCGCAGACGTCGTCGGACAGGTCGGGCAGTACGCTTCGCGTGCTCACGGTGGGTAATGCTGCCACGATGGCCCCCGTGACCCTTGAACACGTCCTCGCCCCGCTCGACGCGGCGCTGCCCGAGCTCGAAGCGCTGTACATCGACCTGCACCGCCACCCGGAGCTCTCCTTCGCCGAGACCCGGACCGCGGCCGAGCTGGCCCGGCGGCTGGAGCGCGACGGCTACGAGGTGCACACCGGCATCGCCGGGACCGGCGTACTGGGCGTGCTGCGCAACGGCGAGGGCCCGACGGTGCAGCTGCGGGCCGACATCGACGCGCTGCCGGTCGAGGAGAAGACGGGGCTGTCCTACGCGAGCACCGCCCGCGGCACGGATGAGCACGGCGCCGACGTGCCGGTCATGCACGCCTGCGGGCACGACATGCACGCGACCTGGCTCTCCGGGGCCGCCGCGCTGCTCGCCAAGGGGCGCGACACGTGGTCGGGCACGCTGCTCGTGGTGTTCCAGCCGGGCGAGGAGAGCGCGGGCGGCGCGTCGGCGATGGTGCGCGACGGCCTGTTCGACATCGCCGGGAAGCCGGACGTCGTGTTCGGCCAGCACCTGGTGCCCGGTCCGGCCGGCTGGGTGCTCACCCGGCCCGGGGTGATCATGGCCGCGACCGACACGCTGCGCATCACCCTGCACGGCCGCGGCGGGCACGGCTCACGCCCGGAAACGACCGTCGACCCGGCCGTGCTGGCCGCGTCGGTGGTGCTCAAGCTGCAGACGATCGTGTCCCGGGAGATCGCCGCGACCGACTCCGCCGTCGTCACCGTCGGCTCGCTGCACGTGGGCACCGCGAGCAACGTGATCGCCGACGACGCCGTGCTGGAGGTCAACGTCCGGTCGTTCGACCAGGCCGTCCGCGAGCGGGTGCTGGCCGCGGTCGAGCGGATCGTCAACGGCGAAGCGGCCACGGCGGGCGCGCCGAAGCCGCCGGACATCGAGCGGTCCGGCGCGTACCCGATCACCGAGAACGACGAGGCGGCCAACGAGGCCCTCACCGAGGTCTTCCGCGCCCGCTTCGGCGCGGAGGCGGTGCTGCCGGCACCGCTGGTCACCGGCAGCGAGGACTTCAGCGAGTTCGGCCGCGCGGCCGGTGCGCCCTCGGTGTTCTGGCTGGTCGGCGGCTTCGACCCGGAGACGGTGATCACGGCGATGACCGAGGGCCGCTTCGAGCGCGACGTCCCGTCCAACCACTCGCCGCGGTTCGCCCCGGTGCTGCACCCGACGCTGCGCACCGGCATCGAGACCCTGGTCGTCGCCGCGCTGAGCCGGTTGTCCCACCCAGGTGTCGGATGACCCGCGCAAGTGGGACGATGGTCGCGGAGGTGGTGCAGTGACCACGCCCGCCAGCGGCCCCGACCCGGTGCTGATCACCGGGGCGGCGCGGTCGTACGAAGAGCAGCTCGCGGCGCGCAAGCGCAAGTACGTGATCATGATGGCGTGCCGGATCCCGTGCTTGATCCTCGCCGGGCTGACCTACCACACGTGGTGGCTGGCGCTGGGGTTCCTCGCGATCTCGGTCCCGCTGCCGTGGATCGCGGTGCTCATCGCCAACGACCGCCCGCCCCGCAAGGCCGAGGACGTCAACCGGTACGAGCGCGAGGCGAAGGCGATCGAAGGCACGAGCCACCGCGTCATCGATGGCTGACCCCCGCCCCGGCTCGTGAGTGTTAAGGAGGGTTCTAACCCGCCTAAACACTCACGACGGCTGCGGGCCCACCTTCCCGACGGCGAGCGCGCCCAGCCGGGTGCCGTGGCGCAGGACGTCCACAGTGGACTCGCCGGCCAGCCAGCCGGTGAGCACGCCCGCGTCGAAGGCGTCGCCCGCGCCGGTCGAGTCGATGCACTCGGCCTCGACCGCCGGCACGCTCGTCACGCCGCCCGCGTCGACCCAGCTGGCGCCCTCCAGACCCGCCGTCACGACCACCGCGCCGACCGCGTCGAGCAGTTCCTTCGCCGCCGCCGGGTCCGCCGAACCGGTCAGCGCGACCAGCTCCTCGGTGTTCGGCATCAGCAGGTCGACGCCGCGGACGTCGTCGAGGAACGCGGCCGGGTCGGTGATGTGCGCGGCCGCCTGCGGGTCGACCGAAGTGGTCAACCCGGCTTCGCGAGCGGCGGCCAGCGCGGCGAGGCCGGCGGCCCGCGACGGCGGGTCCAGCAGCACGTACCCGGACAGGTGCAGGTGGCTCGCGCCCGCCAGCGACCCGGGCGTGACGTCTTCGGGGGCGAAGCGCTGGTTCGCGCCGCGGTCGGCCAGCATGCTCCGCTGCCCGCTGCCGTCGACCATCACCACGACGCAGCACGTCGGCGCCTCGGGGTCGACGGCGAACGCGCACCGCACACCCGCCGCCTCCAGCTCGGCACGGATCAGCCGGCCGCCCGGGTCGTCGCCGATCCGCGCGAGCAACGTCGTCTCCGCGCCGAGGTGCCGCAGCCACAGCGCCGTGTTGGCGCCCGAGCCGCCGCCGGTGAACCGGATCTTCGCGCGGGCGTCGCCGCCGTGCGGCAACGGCTTGTCGTGCCGGGCGATCACGTCGAGCGCCGCGTCCCCGACCACCACGATCCCGTTCATGCCAGCGCCACCGCGACCTCGGTGGCCAGCTTCGCGTTGTTGAGCACCAGAGCCTCGTTCGCGTCGATGCTCACGCCGTCGCTGGCGGTGTGGAAGTGCTCCAGCAGCACCGGCGTGACGTCGGCGCCGTGCACCCCCCGCTCCGCGACCAGCGCGAGGCCTTCGGCGAGCAGCCGGTCGTGCAGCGCTTTGTCCATTTCGGACGCTTCCGGGATCGGGTTCGCCAGCAGCACGCCGGAATCCGCGAACGAGCGGTGCGCGGCGATCACGGCGGCGGCCTGCTTCGGGTCGTCGACGCGCCAGCCGACGGCGTGCCCGGACGAGCGCAGGTAGAACGCCGGGAAGTCGTCGGTGCGGTACCCCAGCACCGGCACCGAGTTCGTCTCCAGCACCTCGAGCGTGGCCGGGATGTCGAGCACCGACTTCACGCCGGAGCAGACGACCACGGTCGGCACCTTCGCCAGCACGCCGAGGTCGGCCGAGACGTCCCACGACTGCGCGGCGCCGACGTGCACGCCGCCGAGCCCGCCGGTGGCGAACACCCCGATCCCCGCGGCGGCGGCCAGCGCCGACGTGCTCGCCACGGTCGTCGCGCCCGAGCGGCCGAGCCCGACGGCGGGGCCGAGGTCGCGCAGCGACAGCTTGTCCAGCCCGGCGTCCGGCGCGCAGACGCGCTCGAGCTCGGCGGGGGAGAGGCCGACGACGACCCGGCCGTCGAGCACCGCGATGGTGGCGGGGACGGCCCCGCCGTCGCGCACCACGCGCTCGAGGCGGCGGGCGACGTCGAGGTTGCGGCCCGGGGGCAGGCCGTGGGACAGAATGGTGCTCTCCAGCGCGACGACGGGGTGCCCGTCACGCAGCGCCGAGGCGATCTCTTCGTGCAGGTGGAGTGGGGTGGTCACGAGGGACCATCATCGGTGATCGGGTCGGTACCGGCGCCAGTGGGTCAGCTCGGCCGTGAGGTTCGTTTCCGCGGCGGTCGCCCAGCGTGCCCGCGCGGTTCCGCTGCGGTACAGCTCCCGCGCGAGCATCCCTTCCAGCACCGCGATCCGGCCCTCGCGCCAGACGTCGTCGGGGTACTTCGCGTACTCCTGGCGCACGCCCTCGGCGTAGGCCGCGTACCGATCCGGTGCTGCGCCGAGGATGGCCAGGTCGGCGTCGAGCAGCGCGGTGGCGAGGTGGTCGTCCGGCGGCGCGGCGTGCGTGATCGTGGTGAGGATCAGGTCTTCGACCCGCTCGAGGTGAGCTTCGGCGGCCCCGTCGAGCGCTTCGCGGGCCCAAGCCGCGCTGGCGCGCTCGTCTTCGCCAGGCTTCGCGTCGTACACGACGTCGTGGGCCCAGGCGGCGACGGCGAGCACCGCGCGCTCGGTGTCCTCGACCTCGCCGGCCAGCCAGGCGGAGTCGCGGACGACGGCGGCCGCGTGCTCCAGCGTGTGGTAGCGGCGGTGGGGCTCGCCGTAGCGCGCTTCGAGCCGGGGCCGGGCGCCGGGCGGGCCGCCCAGCGCCGCGACGGCGTCGTCCCACTCCATCAGTCGAAGATCCCGCGGGGACGGGCCACCTGGTCGAGCCAGTCCTCGAGCTGCTTCTCCCAGTTGACGTCCGGCTTCATGGTGAACTTCCCGAGGAAGTCCTGCCCGCGCCCGCCGAAGCCGCCGGTCTTGCTCACCCGGACCCGCTTGGTGACTTCCAGCACGACGTCGGTGCGTTCGGCCGAGGTCAGGAAGGTGACCGCGACCTGCGAGAAGATGCTCGCGAAACGCGGCGAAGGCGCGAAGCGGATCTCCTGGAAGAACGGCAGCTGCTGCGCGGCGCCGTCGATGCGGCCCTGCTCGAGGATCGCCTCGCGGAAGGTGAAGCCGGTCCGGCTGAGCGCGTCGAGGACCCGCTTCTGGGCCGGGAGCGGCTCGATCGCGACGGCGTCGGCGTCGAACGGGTCGCTCACCGCGGCGGCCAGGTCGAGCTCGGCCCGCACGCCGACGGCCATCCCGGGCAGCGGCTTGGCGTAGACGCTGGTCACCGGCGTCTCCCAGGGCAGCGGCACCTCGAACGGCACCCGGACCTGCTGGCCGGCGCGGATGGTCTCGCGGCCGACCAGCTGTTGCGTGCCGAAGGGGAGGTCTTCGGTCTTGTCCTCGCCGGGGACCTGGACGCGCGCCAGCAGCGTCACCGAGAGGCCCTTGATCTCCTGGTCGACTTCGCCGCCGAGCAGCAGGACCTCGCCGTGCAGGGGACGGCCGGGGGCGGCGGCCGCCTCGAGCAGCCGGGCGTCGATCCGCGCCCCGCCGGAGCCGAACGTCGCGAGCACCTTCTGGAACATGCGGTGGATCCTGCCAGGCCGAAGACCTTCCGGACGAGGACTCGGGCACAATGGACGGGTGAGCACCGAGACGCTGACGAAGCCGGAAACCACGCCCGAGGGCACGGACACCACCGACGACGACACGCCGAAGATGTTCCACTACGTGAAGAAGAACAAGATCGCGGAGAGCGCGGTCATGGGCAATCACGTGGTGGCGCTCTGCGGCGAGGTCTTCCCGGTCACGAAGTCGCCGAAGCCCGGCTCGCCGGTCTGCCCGGCCTGCAAGGAGATCTTCGACGGGCTGCGCCCGGGGGAGTGACCCCGGCTTGACCCCGGCGGGTGGTCCCGCCGGGTCTTCGGGCTGTCCGGAAACGGACAAGTCGTCGAACAAACGTGAAAAACCTTCATTCGGCGGGTGTGCCGGGTGCCGGTGGCCTGGTAGATCCGGGGGGCCAGGTCCCCTCACCCACCGGAGTCGCACATGCGCAGAACCGGGATCGTGCTCACCCTCGCCGTCCTGCTGGCCGTGGTCTCGCCCGCACTGGCCCAGGCCGTCACCGGCTGGACGGAGGTCGGCCGCGACCAGGCCAGAGCCCTCGACGAAAGCCAGGGCCTCGCGACCATCGTGCGCCCGTCGGGCACCACCATCCGCTACACCGGGATCGGCACCATCCCGGCGGACCTGAACTCCCAGGGCTGGAGCCACGTCGGCGACCCGGGTTCGGCCCAGGGCTGGTACGTCGAGCCCTACCAGCGCGACGACCGGGGCGCGAAGCTCTTCCGCGTCCAGTCCCCGGACGGTTCCTGGGCGAACTACAAGCACAACCTCGAGTCGTGGGAAGCGAACAACAACTCGTTCGCCGCGGTCTCCCCGGACGCCCGCTGGCTGGTGGCGGGGGAGTGGGGCACGATGGACCGCCTCCTGGTCCACCCGATGCCGGGCACGGTGGCCACGAACCCGGCGCAGAACCTGCCGATGGCCGGCACGATCCGCCTCGACCACCCGGTCCGCGACGTCCAGGGCTGCGACTTCCAGACGTCGACCCGCCTGCTGTGCGCGTCGGACGACCCGGACGGCAGCCTCTTCGGGACCACCAAGCCGTTGCTCCAGGTCGATCTGGCGGGCCCGCTGTCCGGTTCGGACGTCGCCGGCCACGTGACTTCGCTGGGGCAGCTGCCGTTGCGGAGCGGCTGCTCGGGGAACTTCGAGGTGGAGGGCATCGACTTCGACGAGCGGGACAACACGCTGCGGGTGATCGTGATGTCACCGAGCATCTGCATCCTGTTCGACAGCATGACCTACCGCTTCAAGCAGTGAAAACGCCGAAGGCCGCACTTTCACGTGAAAGTGCGGCCTTCGGCTCGTCCGGAGCGCGGAGCTTTCGTAGGGAAAGTTGCGCTTGGGGTCAGGCGGTCGGGGCGGGGTTCAGGGACTCCGACTCCGGGGCCTTCGCCGGGGTGCGGCGGGCTTCGCGGCGGGCGCGGCGCCGCTCCTTGCGGGTCTCGACCATCGTGTAGAGGGTCGGGACCAGCACCAGGGTCAGCAGCGTCGAGCTGACCAGGCCGCCGATCACCACGATCGCCAGTGGCTGGCCGATGAAGCCGCCCTGGCCGGTGATGCCCAGTGCCATCGGGACCAGTGCGAAGATCGTCGCCGCCGCGGTCATCAGGATCGGGCGCAGCCGGCGACGGCCGCCCTCGGTGACCGCGTCCGCGACGCTCATTCCCTCCGCTCGGTACTGGTTGATCAGGTCGATCAGGACGATCGCGTTCGTCACCACGATGCCCACCAGCATCAGCATGCCGATCAGGGCTGGGAGGCCGAGCGCGGTGCCGGTCGCCAGGAGCAGGCCGATCGCGCCGGTCGCCGCGAACGGGATCGACACCAGCAGGATCAGCGGCTGGATCAGGCTGCGGAACGTCGCCACCATGATCAGGAACACGATCGCGATCGCCGCCAGCAGTGCCAGGAACAGGTTCGAGAACGCCTCCTGCTGGTCCTGGCTCACGCCGCCGAGCGAGTACGACGCGCCGCCGGTGAAGGTCAGGCCGTCCAGCTTGGACTGGATGTCCGCGGTCGTCTTGCTCAGGTTGTCGCCGGTGTTCTTGGCGGTGACCGTGGTCGAGAGGTCGCCGCCGGTGCGGTGCACCGACGCCGGGCCGTCCACAGTGGACACCTTCGCGACCTCGTCGAGCCGGACGACGCCGGTGGGGCCCGGGATCTGGAGGCCCTTCACCTGCTCGACCGTCGCCGGCGCGGTGCCGGCCCGCAGCACGACGTCCGTGCGCTGCCCGCCGACCGGCAGCTGCGTCACCGTGCGGCCGGCGATCGCCTGGTTGGCGACCTGGCCGATGGTGCTCGCCGACAGCCCGCGCGCGGCGGCCGCGGCGTCGTCCACCTCGACCTGCACCCGCGGCGAGCCGACGGACAGGTCACTGGTCACCTCGGTCAGCCCGGACACCCCGCCCAGCGCCTGCACGACCTGGTCGGACGCCGGCTTGAGCGCGGCCTCCGACGGCGCGGTCACCGTCACCGAGACCTGGTCGGAGTTGAAGCCGGACGCGTCCGCGCCGATCTTGATCTCGCCCAGCTCCGGCCGGGACGCCAGCTTCGCGCGCAGCCGGTCCGACAGCGCGTCGAGGTCGGTGTCCTTCGCGACCGTGACCGAGATGCTCGTGTTCGTCCCGCCGCCGAAGCCGAACGCGCCGCCCCCGCCGACGCTGACCTGGTAGGTCTGCACGGATTTCTCGGCGGCCAGCGCCTGCTCGACGGCCGTGGCGGCCTTTTCCTTGGCCTCGACGCTGGTGCCCGCGGGCAGCTTCTGCGTCATGTTCAGCGTGGTGCCGCCGGACTGGTCGAGGAAGTTGGTGTTGAGCCGCGTCGCGAGCCCGACCGTGCCGGCGAAGATCAGCAGCGCCAGCAGCACCACGGTCAGCCGCCGCTTGGTCGCGAACCGGATCACCGGCAGGTACGCCCGCTGCAGGAGGCCGCGGCGCTCCTTCTCGACGGCCGCTTCGCGCGCCCGCTCGGCTTCGACGGCGTCCGCCGGGATCGCGGGCTGCTTCAGGAACCAGTACGCCAGCACCGGGACCACGGTCAGCGACACGAGCAGCGAGGCCAGCAGCGCCACCGTCACCGTGATCGCGAACGGCGAGAACAGCTCCCCGACGAACCCGCCCACGAACGCGATCGGCAGGAACACCGCGACGGTCGTCAGCGTGGACGACGTCACCGCGCCGGCCACCTCGCGCACGCCGTCGAGGACCGCACGCTGCTTTTCCTCGCCGTAAGCCAGATGCCGCTTGATGTTCTCCAGCACGACGATCGAGTCGTCGACCACCCGGCCGATCGCGATGGTCAGCGCGCCGAGGGTGAGCAGGTTGAGCGACAGGTCGCCGGTCCACAGCGCCAGCAGCGCGACCACCACCGACAGCGGGATCGACACCGCGGTCACCAGCGTCGAGCGCACCGACAGCAGGAACAGCAGGATGACGACGACGGCGAACGCCAGGCCCAGCAGGCCTTCGGTGGTCAGGCCGCTGATCGCGTCCTTCACCGGGGTGCCCTGGTCGAACACGACGTTCATCTCGGCGCCGGTCTTCTTCGCCAGCTCCGGCAGCTTGTCGCGCACGGCGTCGGAGATCGCGACGGCGTTCCCGTTGTCCACCATGGTGATCGAGAGGCCGAGGCTCGGCTTGCCGTTGGTGCGCGTGATCGACGTCGGCGGCGCGAAGCCGGCCTGCACGTCGGCGACGTCACCCAGCTTCACCGGGCCGCGCGGCGGGGTGCCCGCCCGCGACGACGAGGCGGCACTCGGTGTCAGGTAGAGGTTGCGGAGCGAGTCCACAGTGGTCTGCCCGCCGCCGACCTGGACGCTCAGCGTCTTGCCGCCTTCGGTCAGCGAGCCCGCCGGGACCGCGGCGCCCGCCGTCTGCAACGTGGTGGCGATCGACGCCGGGTCGACGCCCGCGGCGGCCAGCTTCGCGTAGTCGAGGGTGATCGTGACGCGCGGCTGCTGCACACCCGTGACGGTCACCGTGCGGACGCCGTCGATCTTCCGCAGCTCCGGCGCGACCTGGTCGGTCAGCGCGGGCGCGAGCGCCTGCGGGTCACCGGCCGTGCCCGCGGCGACCAGCACCACCGGCAGGTCGTCGGTGCTGCCGGCGGACACGGCGGGCTCGGAGTTCTGCGGCAGCCGCGGCCGGACCTGGTTCACCACCTGCTGGATCTGCTGGACCGCGGCGTCGATGTCCGTGCCGAACGCGAACTGCGCGACCACGCGCGAAACGCCGTCCGACGAAGTGGAGTTGATCTCCTCGAGGCCCTTCAGGCCCTGCAGCGCGCCTTCCAGCGGTTCGGTGACCTGCCGGTCGACCGCGTCCGGCGATGCGCCCGAGTACGCGGTGACGATCTGGGCCTGCGGGAACTGCAGGGACGGGAACAGCTGCTGCTTGATCTGCGGCAGCGCGAACGCCCCGAACCCGACGACGACGAGCGCGAGCAGGCCGATCAGGCTTCGGTTGCGCAGGCTCAATCTGGCCAGCACGGACATGACTGTGGGAACCCCCTCGGGAACGACGCGGCGATCGATGCCGGCGTCAGCGACCGGGAGAGCGTCCCATGTCCGACCTGAGGAGCGACTCAGTCTGGGGGTGGATTCCGGGTCGTCCCCTGGGAGGACACGCGACCCTGAGGAGCGCTGGGTGCCGGTTCCGGTGCGCTCGGTGACGGCGTGTCCTCTTCGGACGGTGCGTCGCCGTTCTCGGAGACGTCTTCGGGGCGCGGGCGCTTCAGCGGCGTGGTCGTGCGCTCCCACAGCTTGCGGCCCTCTTCGGAGCGCAGCCGCTCGGACGCGCGCTCCATCTCCAGCCGCCGCCACTTGCGCCGCTGCCGCCGGGTCGCCTTCGCCGGCCACAGCTCCTGGATCGCGCTGTTGAAGTACGCCCCGCCGACCACGGCCAGCCCGATGAAGAACATCAGCAGCAGGAACGCGATCGGCGCGGCCAGCGCGCCGTAGGTGTAGCCGGTCTTGGTGATCCAGTTCAGGTAGACGCGCAGGCCGACCGACGAGAGCAGGAACACGACCATGGCGAGCACCGCGCCGGGCAGCCCGCGGTGCCACGGCAGCTTCCGCGGCAGCGCGAGCTTGTACAGCGTGGTCAGCGCCAGGGTGATCATCGCGCCGAGGGTCGGGAAGTACAGCGCGCTCACCCACGACGTCACGGTCGGGCGCCAGTCCGCCGGGAAGAACTCCGGCAGCAGGTCGGGGCCGATCGCCAGCAGCGGCAGCCCGACCACCAGGACCACCAGGCCGCACAGGTAGAGCAGGAGCGCGAAGATCCGCTGCCAGACGTCGTTGCGGACGCCGTACTGGTCGTGCGCGACGGTGATCGCGTCCACGAACGACGACATCGCCGACGAACCCGCCCAGAGCGAGATCAGGAAGCCCACCGAGACGATCTCGCCCTTGCCGACGGTGAGGATGCTGTTCACGGTCGGTTCGATGATGTCGTGGACGGCGTTGGCGCTGAAGACGGTCCGGCAGAAGCCGATGATCCGGTCGTGCACGGCGGCCACGACGTCCTGGCCGAACCACTCGCCGACGAAGCCCAGGCTGCCGAGCAGCCCGAGGAGCAGCGGCGGGAGCGACAGCGTCTGCCAGAAGGCCGCTTCGGCGGCCTCGGAGAAGATGTTGCCTTCCCAGGCTTTGGCGAGCGTGCGCGTGAGGAGGCGCCACGGCCCCTTGCGGGCCACCTTCGTCGCTCCGGACGGCTGCACCTCACCCATGACGTGTCCAGCATGGTCCATCGCCGCTGATTTGGCTCGTCACCACCCCTGCACCCGGGCGTGTCGGCGGACATCACCCGTGCCGGTGCCCGGAACTGTCGGACCCGGCCGGTAGACTCGCTCCAGTGCCCTCACCGCAGTCATCGACACCGAAGTCGGTACCACAGTGAGGGTTTTTCCACGTCACAGCGCACGTCACAGCACTTGAGCGAGGGGGGACCGGCATGACGGAGACGCAGCTCGGGGCGCCTCCCGCGGAGAAGGACTCGACCGCGCGCCCGCTGCGGGCGTGGCAGCGGCGGGCGCTGACGAAGTACCTGACGCAGAAGCCCAAGGACTTCCTCGCGGTGGCGACGCCGGGCGCCGGCAAGACCGTGTTCGGCCTGCGGATCGCCGCGGAGCTGCTGAGCGACCGCACGATCGAGGCGGTCACCATCGTGACCCCGACCGAGCACCTCAAGCACCAGTGGGCGGCCTCGGCCGCGGCGGCCGGGATCGCCATCGACTCGAACTTCCGCAACACCACCGGCGTCACGTCGTCGGACTACAACGGCGTCGCGCTGACGTACGCGCAGGTCGCGGCACACCCGACGCTGCACCGCGTGCGCACGGAGAACCGCAAGACGCTGGTGATCCTCGACGAGATCCACCACGGCGGCGACGCGAAGTCCTGGGGTGACGCGATCCGCGAGGCCTTCACCCCGGCCGTGCGGCGCCTCTCGCTGACCGGGACGCCGTTCCGGTCCGACGACTCGGCCATCCCGTTCGTCACCTACGAGCCGGACGCGGGCGGGTTCCAGCGCAGCAAGGCCGACCATTCGTACGGCTACGCGGACGCGCTGGCCGACGGCGTGGTCCGGCCGGTCGTCTTCCTCGCCTACTCGGGCGAAGCCTCCTGGCGCACGAGCGCGGGGGAGGAGTTCACCGCGCGGCTCGGCGAGCCGCTGACCGCGGAGCAGAACGCCCGGGCGTGGCGCACGGCGCTCGACCCGGCCGGCGAGTGGATCCCGGCGGTGCTGCAGGCCGCCGACACGCGGTTGTCGCAGGTCCGCCAGCACGTGCCGGACGCGGGCGGCCTGGTGATCGCCACCGACCAGGAGACGGCGCGGGCGTACGCGAAGATCCTGGAGCGCATCTCCGGCGAGCCGCCGACGCTCGTGCTCTCCGACGACCCGAAGGCGTCGGGCCGGATCAAGGAGTTCTCGGAGACGAACGAACGCTGGATCATCGCGGTCCGGATGGTCTCCGAAGGCGTCGACGTCCCGCGCCTGGCCGTGGGCGTGTACGCCACGAGCGCGTCGACCCCGCTGTTCTTCGCCCAGGCCATCGGCCGGTACGTGCGGGCCAGGAAGAAGGGCGAGACGGCGAGCGTGTTCCTGCCGTCGGTGCCGGTGCTGCTGGAGCTGGCCAGCGAGCTGGAGGCACAGCGCGACCACGTGCTGGGCAAGCCGCACCGCGAGGCGGAGGGCTGGGAGGACGAGCTCCTCGCCCAGGCCAACCGCACCGAGGACGAGCCGGGCGAAGAGGAGAAGGCGTTCACCTCGCTGGGTGCCTCGGCCGAGCTCGACCAGGTCATCTACGACGGCAACTCGTTCGGCACGGCGGTGTTCTCCGGCTCGGACGAGGAGCAGGAGTACCTGGGGCTGCCGGGCCTGCTGGAGCCCGACCAGGTCCGCGCGCTGCTGCGGAAGCGGCAGGAAGAGCAGATCGCCGACGAGAAGCGCCGCAAGCCGGCCAAGGAGGAGGCGCCCCCGCCGGCGGCGCGCCCCCAGTCGGTGAGCGAGCGGCTCGGCGCGTTGCGCAAGGAGCTGAACGCGCTGGTGGGGATGTACCACCACCGGACCAAGAAGCCGCACGGCTCGATCCACAACGAGCTGCGCCGGGTGTGCGGCGGCCCGGTGACCGCGATGGCGACCGTCGAGCAGCTCGAGGAGCGGATCGTCACCCTGCGGTCCTGGTAGCTCCGGGCTCGCGGGAGCCGTCCGGCGTCGCCCGGGCGGCTGAACTCGGCCGTCACCGTCCGTTTCTGGTCAGTACCAGCCGATACGTGACGCTCTGTGCCGATTTGGTTACCGGCCACCTGCCCGTGCGTCCGCCGGACGGTGGTCCTCCGGGCACGGTTTACCCGGAAGTCGGCAAGTCGGCGACCAATCACCGCCCGGTCGCGTGGGTTCGCCACGGGTTGCGCGAGGTGCACCCTGAAGGAGTACCTTCACGCCGTCAAGAAACCTGGATGTAACACTGAGTGAGTGCTGGCGATCACATGGTCAGCGGATCTACTCTTTCCGGGCGAGGTTCAGCTCGTGTTGCCGAACCGTGTCCAATTGGTGTCATTTAATCGATCCAGCTATCTTCCCCGCAGCCGCTCAGCGGCATATGTTGTCGCCCACAACATATGCGCGTCGGTGCGCCGGGCCTCTCCGGATCACCGCCCCGCAAGGCCCGAGACAGTCAACCGTCGACGGCCGCTCGTCTCAATGCTTGGATCCGGAAGGAACGAGGATGCGCAGCAGAACCCTTACCCTCCTCGCCGTCACGGTGAGCGCCGGCCTGGTGCTCTCCGCGTGCGGTGCCAACAGTTCGAACAGCGGGGGCACGGGGAGCAACTCCGCCTCGTCCTCCGCGCCCGCCGCCGGTGGCGGCGCCGGCGGCAAGGTCGGTGTCATCCTCCCCGAGACCGCCACCTCGGCGCGCTGGGAGGCCTTCGACAAGCCGATGCTGACGGCCGCGCTGACCGCTCAGGGCTTCGAGGTCGACGTCCAGAACGCCCAGGGTGACAACCAGAAGTTCGCCACCCTGGCCGACGGCTTCATCAGCTCCGGCGTCAAGGTCCTGATCATCGCCCCCGGTGACCCGGCCGTCGGTGCGGCGGTCGAGGCCAAGGCCAAGACCGCGGGCATCCCGGTCATCGACTACGACCGCCCGAGCCTCGGCGGCTCCGCCGACTACTACGTCTCGTTCGACAACGAGAAGGTCGGCCAGCTGCAGGGCCAGGCCATGGCGGACGCGCTGAAGGCCAAGGCCGGCGCGGGTGTCGTCCAGATCGAGGGCGCCCCGACCGACAACAACGCCACGCTCTTCACCAAGGGCCAGGACTCCGTCCTCGAGCCGCTGTTCTCGGCGGGCACCCTGAAGCGCATCCAGAAGCAGCCGATCAACGACTGGGACAACCAGCTCGGCGGCACGACGTTCGAGCAGATCTTCACCGCCAACGGCGGCAAGGTCGACGGCGTCGTCGCGGCGAACGACGGCCTGGCCGGCGCGGTCATCACCATCCTCAAGAAGAACGGCCTCAACGGCAAGGTCCCGGTCACCGGCCAGGACGCCACCGCCGACGGCCTGATGGCGGTCATGCGCGGCGACCAGTACATGACGGTCTTCAAGCCGATCAAGGAAGAGGCCGAGGCCACCGCCAAGCTGGCCGCCGCCCTCGCCAAGGGTGACACCGCCGGTGCGGACGCGATCGCCACGGCGAAGCTGCACGACCCGAAGAACAACCGCGACATCAAGTCCGTGCTGCTGACCCCGACGACGATCCTGGAGAAGGACGTCAAGACCGTCGTCACCCAGGGCTACGTGAAGGCCGCCGAGATCTGCGGTGGCGACCTCGCCGCCAAGTGCACCTCGCTCGGCATCTCCTGAGCCACCCGCTCTAACCACGAACAGCCGGGCCGGGACGCGCACCCCGACGGCGCGTCCCGGCCCGGTCCCCACCCAGGAGTAAAAGCCAGCCATGAGTGAGCCCATCCTCGAGATCAAGGGCCTGAACAAGAGCTTCGGCCCCGTCCACGTCCTCCACGACGTGGACTTCGACGTGCGTGCGGGCGAAGTGACCGCCCTGGTCGGCGACAACGGCGCCGGCAAGTCGACCCTCGTCAAGTGCATCGCCGGCATCCACCCGTACGACTCGGGGGCCGTGCGGTTCAACGGGCAGGACGCCCACATCCGGGGCCCGAAGGACGCCGCCGACCTCGGCATCGAGGTCGTCTACCAGGACCTCGCGCTCGCCGACAACCTCGACATCGTGCAGAACATGTTCCTCGGCCGCGAGCGCGGGAGCAGCTGGAAGCTGGACGAAGCCAGCATGGAGAAGGCCGCGCGCGAGACGCTGGCCTCCCTGTCGGTGCGGACCGTGAAGTCGGTCCGGACGCCGGTCTCCTCGCTGTCCGGTGGTCAGCGCCAGACCGTCGCCATCGCGAAGTCGGTGCTGTGGAACAGCAAGGTCGTCGTCCTGGACGAGCCGACCGCCGCCCTCGGCGTCGCGCAGACCCGGCAGGTGCTGGACCTCGTCCGCCGCCTGGCCGAGCAGGGTCTCGGCGTCGTGCTGATCAGCCACAACATGGCCGACGTGTTCGAGGTCGCCGACCGCATCTCCGTCCTCTACCTCGGCCGGCTCGTCGCCGAGGTGCACACGAAGGACGTCAGCCACGGCCAGATCGTGGAACTGATCACCGCGGGTCGCTCCGGTGACCTCGGCCTGGCCCGGCCCGAAGCCGTGGTCCTGTGAGCGGGAAGAAAGAACCGGAAATGACTGAAACCCCTGCGAAGCACGAGGTCGACACCCCGGCCTCGGAAGCGCTCGCGCAGACCCAGAACCCGACCGCGGCGATCACCGACTTCGGCATCGACACGACATCGATGTCAACCGGCGAAGCGCTGCGCGACTACTTCGCCCGCCTCCGGGCCGGTGAGCTCGGCTCCCTGCCGTCGCTGTTCGGCCTGCTCGTGCTGGTGATCCTGTTCAGCGCGCTGTCGGACAACTTCTTCACGCTGGCCAACATCGCCAACGTGTTCCCGCAGGGTGCGGGCGTGATCATCATCGCGATGGGCATCGTCTTCGTGCTGCTGCTCGGCGAGATCGACCTCGCCGCCGGTGTGGCCTCCGGTACGGCCGCGTCGGTGATGGCCCTGCACTACGTCCATGCGGGCAACTTGCTGGGCACCTTGGGCTCCGGCGTGTTCGTCACGTTCATCGCGGTCCTCGCCGCGGCCATGCTGCTCTCGGCCTACCAGCGGATCTGGGGCGGCGCCGCGCTGTCGCTGGTCGGGCTGCTGATCGTCGCGATCGGCGTCCCCGCCAACGCCTGGCTGGAGATCCTGCTGGCCATCTGCGTCGGCACCGCGATCGGCTGCATCACCGGCTTCCTGGTGTCGAAGATCGGCATGCCGTCCTTCGTCGTGACGCTGGCGCTGTTCATCGTGTGGCAGGGCGTCCTGCTGCAGTTCATCGGTGAAGGCGGCACGATCGGCATCACCAACTCCGACGTCCTGTACAAGATCGCCAACGGCAACCTCAACGTCCTCGGCAGCTGGATCTTCTTCATCATCGCCGCCGGCGGGTTCGCGGTGATCACGCTGCTCAGCCACTTCCGGCGGCTCCAGCGCGGCCTGGTCGTCCAGCCGACGGCGCTGGTGCTGGTCAAGGTCGGCGCGCTCGTCGTGCTGTCGGCGCTGGGCACCTGGCTGCTGACGGTCAACCGTTCGCCGAACAAGGCCGTCGTGACGATCCAGGGCATCCCGTACGTCATCCCGATCATGCTGGTGCTGCTGGTGGCCGGGACCTACGTGCTCAACCGGACCAAGTACGGCCGGTACGTGTACGCGGTCGGCGGCAACAAGGAAGCGGCCCGCCGCGCCGGTATCGACGTGCCGAAGATCCGCGCGAGCGTGTTCGTCATCGGCTCGGCGGTCGCGGCCATCGGCGGCATCGTCGCCGCGTCGAAGGTCGGCTCGGTCAGCCCGCAGTCCGGTGGCCTCAACACGCTGCTGTACTCGGTCGGCGCGGCCGTCATCGGCGGCACCTCGCTGTTCGGCGGCAAGGGCCGGGTGGCCGACGCCGTCGTCGGTGGCCTGGTGATCGCCGTGGTCATCAACGGTCTCGGCCTGCTCAAGCAGCCGGCCGCGGTGGTCAACATCGTCACGGGTCTCGTGCTGCTGCTCGCCGCCACGGTGGACGCGCTGTCCCGGCGCCGCGCGGCTGCGTCGACTCGCTGAACCAGCATGGGATGATCAAGCCTGTGTCCAGCTCACCCGTCGCGCGTCCGGACGAGGTGCGCCGGCACAACCGCACGACCCTGCTCCGCCTGCTGCACGTCGGGGGGCCGAGCACCCGGGCGACCCTGGCCGCCGAGCTGGGGCTCAACCGGAGCACGATCAAGACCCTCGTCGACGGTCTGGCGGAAGCCGGCGTCGTCGAGGAGAAGGTGCCGAGGCCGGGACGAGGGGCGGGCCGCCCCTCGCTCCTGGTCCTGCCCCAGCCGCACGCGGCGGTCGTGCTCGCGGTCGACCTGCAGGTCGAGCACGTCGCGATCGCCCTGGTCGGGCTGGGCGGCCAGATCCTGGGCCGCAACAGCTGGAACCTGCGGGGCCGGATGGGCCAGCCCGACGAGGTCATCACGCACGTCATCGAGTCGACGACCATCCTGGCCGGCGACCTCGACGTGACCCCGGTGGCGGCCGGGGTGTCGGTGCCCGGCGTCATCCGGCGCGCGGACGGGTACGTGCACGAGGCTCCGAACCTCCGCTGGACCGACGTCGCACTGGGCGAGCGGCTCGGCGGAGTGCTGCAGATCCCGATCCTGGTCGGCAACGACGCCGAGTTCGGCGCGGTGGCCGAGCACCTGCGCGGCGCGGCCCGCGGGGCGTCCGACATCGTGTACATCTCGGCGGACGTCGGGGTCGGCGGCGGCGTCATCGCCGAAGGCTCGGCGCTGCGCGGCGGCTCGGGGTACGTCGGGGAGATCGGGCACATGGTGATCCGCCCGGGCGGGCGGGACTGCTACTGCGGCAGCAGCGGCTGCTGGGAGACCGAGGTCGGCGAGGCGGCGCTGTGCCGGGCCCTCGGGCTGCCGGAGGACACCCCGCGCGGGGCGATCCTGTTCGAGCTGCGCGAGCTCGGCCGCGACCCGGAGGCGGCGCTGACGCGGCTCGCGGAGTTCGCCGAGTGGCTGACGCTGGGCCTGATCAACGTCGTCAACCTGCTCGGGCCGCAGCTGGTGATCCTCGGCGACCTGCTGACGGTGCTGCCGGAGGCGGTGCTGCGGCACGTCGGCGCGGAGGTGCGGCGGCGCAGCCTGGTGAGCCGCGCGGTCGGCGGCACCCGGATCGTCAGCTCGGCGCTGGGCGCCGACGTCAAGCTGCTGGGGGCCGCGGAAGTGGCGTTCGAAGTCGTGCTGGATTCTGTCTGATTTCCTGTCCGGTTCCGTGTCCGGAATCACGGCTTTTCGCGGCCGTACCGTGATAAAGGCCACGCACTCTGCAAGATGCAGAAAGGCGGCCGGCGCCTGTGCGCACCGGCCGCCTTTCGCGTCTGGGTCGTTACCGCTGGATGTCGGCGGACAGTTCCTTGAGCTTGGCCTCGTGCTCGCGGGCGTGGTGCCCGCAGAAGAGCAGTTCGCCACCTCCGGAGAGAATGGCTCGTACCTGAGCTGCAGCTCCGCACCGGTCACAGCGGTCGGCGGCGGTCAGTTCGGGGCGGGTGAGCGTCGGCGTTGTCATGGGGGTCTCCCTCCGTCCCGGCATCGGTCGCCCGATGCCATCGATCCAGCTACGCCCACTTCGGAACTGATGCCGGGGGCTGCGATCGCTCCCGGCTCCGCGGTGTTCGTGCTTCCACTCTTGCAGACGTTTCGCGGCTCGCAAGTGTTCCCGCGCCGGTGGGACCTGAGTCACGTCGATTTACCCCGGATGTCGTAGCCGGATCCCGCAATGCAGGAGACGAATACCCGGAGAGTTACGTTTTCCGTGGTCAGGCACCATGGGCTCGTGAGTACGGCGACAACCCCCCGACGGCTTTCCGCGGTCCCCGCTCCGCTCTTGTTCGTTCTCAGCGGAATTTCGATGTACGCCGGAGCGGCGGTCGCGGTCGACCTTTTCGGCCACGCGACCCCGGCGGGCGTGGCCTGGCTCCGCTGCCTCGGCGCGGCGGTGGTCCTCCTGGCCTGGCGCCGCCCACCCCGAGCCGCCTGGCGCGGCCGACGGCTCTGGCTGGCGATCGTGTTCGGCGTGGTGACGGCGGGCATGAACGTGCTCTTCTACGAGGCGATCGCCCGCCTCCCGCTGGGCACGGTGGTGGCACTGGAGTTCGCCGGCCCGGTACTCGTGGCGGCCCTCGGTTCGCGAACGGTGCGCGACGTGCTGGCCCTGGTCCTGGTGGCCTGCGGAGTGGTGGCGATCGCGGACGTCCGCATCGCGGGCTCGTTCCTGGGCGTGGCGTTCGCCCTGGCAGCCGCGGCGGCGTGGGCGGCGTACATCCTGCTGGGCAAGCGGGTGGCGGTGGACGGCGACGGCATCGACAGCCTGGCCATCGGCTTCGCGGCGGCGACGGTGGTGCTGTCCCCGTTGGCGTGGGGTACGGGGGAGCTGTGGTCTTCACCACGGTGGGTGGTGCTGGGGGTGGGGGTCGGGGTGCTGTCGACGGTGGTGCCGTACGCACTGGACCAGGTGGTGTTGCGGCGGCTGGGCCAGGCACGGTTCGCGGTGTTGCTGGCACTGCTCCCGGTGACGGCGGGCGTGATGGGGTTCTTGCTGCTGGGGCAGGTGCCTTCGGTGGCGGAGGCGCTGGGGACGCTGGCGGTGGTCGCGGGGGTGGCGCTGCGGAGCCGGGATGGTGTGACGCGGGGGGCGGGGGTGGAGCCGCCGGGGTGAGGCCTGGTGGGGGCAGCCGTTCTGGTGGAGCAGCTCGGTCTGGCCGCTTCCGCGGGACCGGAGTGGGCTGCTCGGGTGGGCTGCGCTTTGGTGGTGCCGGTCGGTCTGGCCGCTTCCGCGGGACCGGAGTGGGCTGCTCGGGTGGGCTGCGCTTTGGTGGTGCCGGTCGGTCTGGCCGCTCCCGCAGGACCGGAGTGGGCTGCTCGGGTGGGCTGCGCTTTGGTGGTGCCGGTCGGTCTGGCCGCTCCCGCAGGACCGGAGTGGGCTGATTTGGTCGGGCGGCTTTGGCGGGCCGCCCGGGTGGAGCCACAGGAGGGCTTGGGCGGGGCTGTAGCGGGGCTTGGGCGGGCTGAAGGCGCCGGTTTGCGGCTCAGGGTGGATTCGCCGGTCGCGGCCGTCCCAGGCAGCCTCGGGGTGCAGGTCGGGTCGCTCCTCTCGGCTTCGCCCGCCTGCGGCAGGTCGGCGAAGCCGGCGTGGCTGGGCCCGCCGGGGCGTGCTTTCGGGGACGTGCCCGCCGGACCTTTGCCCGCCAGGGCGTGTCTGCGGGGCCGTGTCCGCCGGTCTTCGCCCGCCGGGGCGTGTCTGCGGGGGCGCTGCCGGACTGCGGTCGTGGGGGTGTGCTCGCCGGACCTTCGTCCGTCCTTCGCACGTCAGAGCGTGCCTGCGGGAGCGTGCTCACCAGACTGTTCGTCCGGGAGCTTGCCGGCGCCGCTGGGGCCACCCGACCGTGTCTGCGGGAGTGAGCCGGCGCGCCGCTGGGCCCGGAGGACTGCGGCTGCGGGGGTGTGCTCGCCGGACCTTTGCCTGCCGGACCGCGCCTCCGGGAGCGTTCCGGCGCCGTTGGGGCCGCCAGATCGCGCCGGCGGGACCGCACGCGCCAGACCGTGTCTGCGGGAGCCTGCCCGCCAGACCTCGCCCGCCACAGCGTGCCTGCCGGACCGCGCCTCCGGGAGCGTTCCGGCGCCGTTGGGGCCGCCAGATCGCGCCGGCGGGACCGCACGCGCCAGACCGTGTCTGCGGGACCGTGCCCGCCAGACCTCGCCCGCCACAGCGTGCCTGCCGGACCGCACCCGCGGAACCGCCCCACCGAGTTCTCCACAGCCCGCCCGTGATGTGGACAACTCGCCTCCGCGCCCCCCTTTCCAAGCCGTTTCGTCGGACCCGCCCGATACGCTGGAGCGGGGCTCGTCCCCCGGGATGGGTGGGGTCCGTCCGGGGCCGGAGGAAGCGGGTGGCCATGACCAAGGCGGCGTCCGCGGCGGCGAAGGACTTCGCTGCCGCCGGGGTGGGGGGTGTTCACCTCGCCTGGGCGGACAACAACGGCATTCCGCGCTCGCGGATCGTTCCCGTCGCCGGGCTCGCCGACGCTGCCGTGCGGGGGGTGGGGGCCACCTCGCTCTTCGCCGTCTTCGACAGCCACGACGCCATCACCTACGGGCACGCCGGGCTCGCCACGCCGTCCGGGGACATCCGGCTCGTGCCCGTCGTCGAGCGGCTGCGGCGGCTGGCCGGGCAGCCCGCGCTCGCCTGGGCGCCCGTGCGGCAGCTCACGCGGGATGGCGAGCCGTGGCCCTACTGCCAGCGGGCCGTGCTCGAGGCCCAGGTCGCCGAGGGGGCTCGGCGGGGGCTCGAGTTCCGGGCCGGGTACGAGCTCGAATTCGCCGTCGCTCCCGCGGGCAGTGCCGACATCGTGACCGCGCCCGGGCACCCCGGGCCCGCCTACAGCCCGCACGCACTGGTCCGGCTCGACGGCTTCGTCGCCGCCCTGCTGCACGACTTCGCCGCCAACGGGCTGCGCATCGGGCAGTTGCACGCCGAGTACGGCGTTGCGCAGGTCGAGCTGTCGCTCGCCGCCACCGATCCGGTGGGTGCCGCCGATGATCAGCTGCTGGCGAGGCAGACCATTCACGCCGCCGCACACGCGCACGGGCTCGCCGTCAGCTTCGCGCCGCTCGTCGGGCTCGGTGCGGCCGGGAACGGCTGGCACCTGCACACCTCGGTGCACCGCAAGGGGCGGAACCTGCTCGACGACCTCGGCGGGGACGGGGCCGGCTACCTCGCCGGGCTGCTGCGCGACCTGCCGGCGCTGACCGCGGTCACCGCGCCGAGCGTTCCGTCCACCCTGCGGCTGCGGCCCGGCTACTTCGCGGGCGCGTACGCGTTCTGGGGCGTCGAAAACCGCGAAGCGCCGCTGCGGTACGTCCCCGGCTCGCCGCTGCTGGGCGTCGGCCACGCGAACGTCGAGCTCAAGACGTCCGACGCCTCGGCCAACCCCTATCTCGCGCTGGCGGTCGTGCTCGCCGCCGGGATGGCCGGCATCGAGGACGCCTGCGCGCTGTCCGAGCCGATCGGGGAAGACCCGGGCGGCTGGACGGCGGGGGAGCGGGAGACGCGCGGGGTGCGGCGGCTGCCGGCCGACACCGCCGAACAGGACGCCGCGCTGCTCGCCACGCCGCGGATCGCCGGGGTGCTCGGCGACGACCTGCTGGGCGCCTTCCGCGCCGTCCGGGCGTCCGACGCGGCGTGGGCGGCCGAACGCACGGCCGACGAGATCGTCGCCGCGCACCTGTGGCGTTATTGAAGGCTGGGATGATGACCCCACGGAATCCGGGAAGTCACTGAGGGGACCGATGTCTTCGGGGATCGACGGCGGGCAGCTCGACCTGTCCGGGGTGCGCTGGCTGCCGGGCGGCGCGCGGCTGGCCGCGGTGGCCCAGGCGGAGCTGCCGCAGAAGGACGGCCTGGCCGCGGCGTTCTGCGGCCTCGCGGCGCTGCGCGCGGCCGGGCTCGACGTGCCCGACCAGGACGCCGTCGCGGCGGCCGCGGGCACCGTCCGCGGGCCGGTCGTGCGCCCGCGGGGCGAAGCCGGCCGCGCCGGGTTCCGGGTGCCGCTGCCGGTCGTCGACGATCCGGCCGCCGCCGGGACGAGGGTTTCCGGGCTGGCCACCGCCGTCGGCTCGCTGTCGCGCGGGGCACTGACGGCGGTGCCGGTCACGGGGTCGTGGACCACCGAGTCGCTCTTCGACCTGCTGGTCGGCCTGTGGGACGTCCCGCGCGTCGCGGTGATCGCCCGGGTCGACGGCGCCGAGCTCGGCGCCCACGACACCCCGGAACGCGCGCTGCTCGACTACCTCGACACCGGCGTCCCGCCCCTCTGGACGTCCCGCTGGCGCCCGCCCGGCGGCCACTTCGTGCTCTTGGCCGGGATCCGCATCGGCGCCGAAGGCACCCTGGTGTCCGTTGTGGACACTTACCCGTCGTTGGGCGACAACGGGATCCACGACCAGCCGGTCGAATGGGTGACGGCGGCGCTGAGCGGACTCGGCGTCCTCGTGGCCGTCGACGCCGACCAGGCCGGCGTCGTCCGCGAAGCGGCCCGCGTCGCCGGGCTCAGTCCGTCCCCTTGGGACTGACCGCGTTCTCGGGCGCGAAGCGGGAGTGCCGCCTGCCGTAGGCGAAGTAGATCACCAGGCCGATCACCAGCCACGCCGCGAACCGGATCCACGTCAGCACGTTGAGGTTGAGCATCAGGTACAGGCACGCCAGCGCGGCCAGGACCGGGACCACCGGCGAGAACGGCACGGAGAACGGCCGGTCCAGGTCGGGACGGCGGCGCCGCAGCACCGGGACCGCCACCGCCACGATGATCATCGCCGACAGCGCGCCGATGCTCACCATGTCGGCCAGCTCGGAGATCGGGATGAACGCGGCCAGCACGGCGATCAGCGCCGCGCCGCCGATCGTCATCCGGTGCGGGGTGCCCCAGCGCGGGTGCGCCTGGCCGAGCGCCTTCGGCAGCAGGCCGTCGCGCCCCATCGCGAAGCCGATCCGCCCGATCGTCACCAGCTCGACCATCATCACCGACGTCAGGCCGGTGACCGCCCCGAGGGAGATCAGCGCGCCGACCCAGTGCTGGCCGACCCGGTCGAACGCGTCCGCCAGCGGCGCGCCCGTGTCGATGTCGGTGAACGGGATCATGCCGGTCAGCACGATCGACACGCCGATGTAGAGCAGCGCGCACACCGCGAGCGCGCCGAGGATGCCGACGCGGAGGTCCTTGCGCGGGTTGAGCGTCTCCTCGCCGAGGTTCGCGAGGGCTTCGAAACCGGTGTAGGCGAAGAACACGACCGCGGCGGCGGTGATCATGCCCGCGATGCCGTACACCGACTGCTCGAGTCCCAGCGCGGCCTGGACGATGGGTTGCTCGAGCACCGTCGTCCCGGCCGCGGGCGCCTGGGCCGGCGGAATGAACGGCGTCAGGTTGGCGCCCTTGACGAAGAACAGGCCGACCGCGAGCACCAGCACGCAGACGGCGACCTTCACGCACACCAGCAAGTTGGTCAGCCAGGCGGACTCCTTGATGCCCAGCACGGCGACGACGGTCAGCACGGCGATGATGAGCACCGCGCCGACGTTGACCTTCGCGTCTTCGCCGAACCACTCCGGCGAGAGCCCGAGCAGGTTCGCCAGGTAGCCCGACCAGCCGCGCGACACCACGGCGGCGCCGAGCGCGAACTCCAGCAGCAGGTCCCAGCCGATGATCCAGGCGAACACCTCCCCGAGGGTGGCGAAGGCGTACGTGTAAGCGCTTCCCGCCGTCGGGACGCTCGAGGCGAGCTCGGCGTAGCACAGCGCCGCGAGCCCGGCGACGACCGCGCCCAGCACGAACGACAGCGTCACGGACGGCCCGGCGTGCGTCTTCGCCTCGACACCCGCGAGGGTGAAGATGCCGGTACCGATGATGATCCCGACGCCGAACCCGACCAGGTCGCGCCCGCGCAGCCGCCGCTTGAGCTCTCCGGAGTCCTGGCGGGCCAGCACCTCGTCCACGTTCAGCGTTCTCCGCACACCCATGAGGAGAAGTTAGAAGGTCACGGGGGTTCCCGCAGCGCGGCCGCGGAGTGACGTCTTCCCGCGCGGATGGCGGGAAAGGCTCCGCACCGGAATGCTGGTCCCGTGCCCGACGAGATCCCCGCCCGCAGTGCCCTGCACCAGCTAGCCGACCGGTACGGCGTCGCCACCCGGTACGAGAACGCCGACCAGGTCTGGGTCGACGTGGACGACGAGGTCGTCGCCGCCGTTCTCCGGCAGTTCGGGGTCGACGTGACCAGCGCCGACGCCGTCGCCGACACCCCCGCGCTGCCGCCGACCATCGTGGTCGAGGAGGGTGCGACCAGGGCGCTGCCCGGGGACGCCGAGGTCGTGCTCGAGGACGGGACGCGCCGCCGGGTGAGCGGTGAGCTGCCCGGTGACCTGCCGCTCGGCTGGCACCGGGTGGTCACCGCCGAGCAGGACGTCGTGCTCGCGGTCGTGCCCGCGAAGCTGCCCGTCGTGACCCCCGCGTGGGGGTGGATGCTGCAGCTCTACTCCCTGCACTCCGCCGGGTCGTGGGGCATCGGGGACTACGCCGACCTCGCCACCTTCGCGGCGCGGTCGGCGGCCGAGCTGGACGCCGGGGTCGTGCTGGTCAACCCCGTGCAGGCGATCAGCCCGGCGCACCCCGTCGAGCGGTCGCCGTATTCGCCCGCGAGCCGCCGGTTCGCCAACCCCGTCTACCTGCGGGTCACCGACACCGAGACGTTCGCGCGGGCCGATGCCGCGACGCGGGCGGCGGTCGAGTCGCTGGCGCCCGACCGGGACGGGGAGCTGATCGACTACGACGCCGTCTGGACGGCGAAGCGGGCCGCGCTCGAACTGCTGTGGCCGCACCGCGTCGAAGACGTACCCGAAGACGGGGACCTGCGGGAATTCGGCCTCTTCTGCGCGCTCGCCGAAGTGCACGGCGCCGACTGGCGGGACTGGCCGGAAGGCCTGCGGGACCCCGCCGGGGCCGACGTCGGGAAGGCCCGTGACGAGCTGCGGGACCGCGTCGCCTTCCACAGCTGGCTGCAGCACCTCTGCCGGGTCCAGCTGGAGGCCGCGCGAACCGCGGCCCGCGACGCCGGGATGACCGTCGGAATCGTCCACGACCTCCCGGTCGGGGTGCACCCCGGTGGCGCCGACACCTGGGCGGCGCGGGACGTCTTCGCCGCCGACGTGCGGGTCGGCGCGCCGCCGGACGCGTTCAACCAGCAGGGGCAGGACTGGAACCTGCCGCCGTGGCGGCCCGACAAGCTGGCCGAGGCCGGGTACGCGCCCTTCCGGGACGTCATCCGCGGGGTCCTTCGCTACGCCGACGGCATCCGCGTCGACCACATCGCCGGGCTGTGGCGGCTCTGGTGGATCCCGCCGGGCGAGCCCGCGCACCGCGGCACCTACGTGCACTACGACGCCGAGGCGATGACCGGGGTGCTCGCGCTCGAGGCGCACCGGGCCGGCGCGGTCGTCGTGGGGGAGGACCTCGGGACCGTCGAAGAGGTCGTCACCGAAACCATGCACGAGCGGGGCATGCTCAGCTCCGCCGTCCTGTGGTTCGAACGCGACTGGGACGCGCCGGGCCAGCCGTTCACGCCCCCGGAGAGCTGGGACCCGGACGCGATGGCCAGCATCTCCACGCACGACCTGCCGACCGTCTCGGGCTGGCTGCGCGGCGAGCACGTCCGCGTGCGCGCCGAGCTGGGGCTGCTGGACCGCGGTGCCGACGCCGAGGAAGAAGCCGCCGCGGCCGAACGGGCGGCGCTCATGGATCTTGTTGCGCGCGAAGGGATTCCGGACGGCGATCCGGTCGTCGCGCTGCACACCCTGCTCGCGAAAGCCGCTTCGAGGCTGGTTCTCACCTCGCCGGCCGACGTCTCGGGCCAGGTGCGGCAGCCGAATCTGCCCGGCACGGTCGACCAGTACCCTAACTGGCGGATCCGCCTCCCCGTCAGCGTCGACGGCTTCTTCACCGCGAAGGGGGTCCGCGCGGCGGTCGCACCGCTCGCGGCGGCCCGTCCGTTGCCCGGGTAACGGCTTCTTCGCGGCGCACGACTCACGTCCGTCGACACGGACGACACCGGCACGACCCAAGCTCGAGGAGACCTCAGTGCGGCCCTGGCCAGGAACGCCCTACCCGCTCGGCGCCACCTACGACGGAGTGGGGACGAACTTCGCCCTGTTCTCCGAGGTGGCCGAGCGGGTCGAACTGTGCCTGTTCGACGCCGACGGCAACGAGACGCGCCACGCGCTCGAAGAGGTGGACGGCTTCGTCCACCACGGCTACCTGCTCAACGTCGGGCCCGGGCAGCGGTACGGGTTCCGGGTGCACGGCCCGTACGACCCGAAGCGCGGCCTGCGCTGCAACCCGAACAAGCTGCTCATCGACCCGTACGCGAAGGCCGTCTCGCACGGCGTGAAGTGGGACGAGTCGCTGTTCGGCTACCAGTTCGACAACCCCGAGGAGCGCAACGACGCCGACTCCGCGGGCCGGGTGCCGTACTCGCTGGTCGCGAACCCGTTCTTCGACTGGGGCAACGACCGCCAGCCGAAGCGGCCGTACAACGAGACGGTCATCTACGAGGCCCACGTCAAGGGCATGACCGTGAACCACCCGTTCGTGCCCGAGGCGCTGCGGGGCACGTACGCCGGGCTCGCGCACCCCGCCGTCGTCGAGCACCTGCAGAAGCTCGGCGTCACCGCGGTGGAACTGCTGCCGGTGCACCAGTTCGTCTCCGACCACGGCCTCGAGGAAAAGGGCCTCACGAACTACTGGGGCTACAACACGATCGGGTACTTCGCGCCGCACGACTCGTACGCGGCGATGCCCGGCGAGGGCGGGCAGGTCCAGGAGTTCAAGGGCATGGTGAAGGCCTTCCACGAGGCCGGCATCGAAGTCATCCTGGACGTGGTTTACAACCACACGGCCGAGGGAAACCACCTCGGGCCGACGCTGTCGATGCGGGGCATCGACAACGAGGCCTACTACCGGCTGGTGGAGGGGGAGCCCGAGTACTACATGGACTACACCGGCACCGGGAACTCCCTCAACGTCCGCAACCCGCACACCCTGCAGCTGATCATGGACTCGCTGCGGTACTGGGTGACGGAGATGCACGTCGACGGCTTCCGCTTCGACCTCGCCTCCGCGCTGGCGCGCGAGTTCTACGACGTCGACCGGCTGTCCACGTTCTTCGACCTCGTGCAGCAGGACCCGATCGTCAGCCAGGTGAAGCTGATCGCCGAGCCGTGGGACGTCGGGCCCGGCGGGTACCAGGTCGGCAACTTCCCGCCGTTGTGGACGGAGTGGAACGGGCAGTACCGCGACACCGTCCGCGACTTCTGGCGCGGCGAGCCCTCGACGCTCGGCGAGTTCGCCTCCCGCATCACCGGCTCGTCGGACCTCTACCAGGACGACGGCCGCCGCCCGTTCGCGTCGATCAACTTCGTCACCGCGCACGACGGCTTCACGCTGCGGGACCTGGTGTCCTACAACGAAAAGCACAACGAGGCCAACGGCGAGGACGGCCGCGACGGCGCCGACGACAACCGGTCGTGGAACCACGGGGTCGAGGGCGAAACCGACGACCCCGAGGTGAACGAGCTGCGCCTCCGCCAGCAGCGCAACATGCTGGCCACGGTACTGCTCTCCCAGGGCGTGCCGATGATCCTGCACGGCGACGAGTTCGGCCGGACCCAGCAGGGCAACAACAACGTCTACTGCCAGGACTCCGCACTGTCCTGGATGGACTGGGAACTGGCCAAGGAGAACGCGGACCTGGTCAAGTTCACCGGCGGGCTGAGCGCGTTCCGGCACAAGCACCCGGTGTTCCGCCGCCGCCGGTTCTTCCAGGGCGGGCCGGTCGGCAAGGGCGACAAGCTCGGCGACATCGCCTGGTTCACCCCGGCCGGCGAAGAGATGACCGAGCAGAACTGGGACGACGGCTTCGGCAAGGCGGTCGTCGTCTTCCTCAACGGCAAGGCGATCCCGGACCTCGACCAGCGCGGCATGAAGGTCGAGGACGACTCGTTCCTGCTCGCCTTCAACGCCCACTACGAGGACATCGACGCCAAGCTCCCGGGCAACGGGTACGGCAGGCAGTGGACCGTCGTCGTCGACACCGCGACCGGCGAGGTGGAGCCCGCCGGCGCGGAACCGATCGAAGGCGGCGGCCAGCTGACCCTCCCCGCCCGGTCCCTGATCGTGCTGCAGCGGACGGAGACGGAATCCGAATGACGGTGCCGGAGTCGACCTACCGGGTGCAGCTGCGCCCGGAGTTCACCTTCGCCGACGCGGCCGGCCTCGCCGGCTACCTGCGCGACCTCGGCATCGGCGCGCTCTACGCGTCGCCGGTGCTGGACGCGACGCCCGGGTCGACGCACGGCTACGACGTCGTCGACCCGACGCGCGCGCGGCCCGAGCTGGGCGGCGAGGACGCCCGCCGCGAGCTGAGCGCGAAGCTGAAGGAGGCCGGGCTCGGCCTGGTCGTGGACATCGTGCCGAACCACATGTCGGTCGAGGTCCCGAAGGCGAACCGGTTCTGGTGGGACGTGCTCCGGCACGGTCGCGACTCGCAGTACGCGGCCTACTTCGACGTCGACTGGGACCGCGGCCCGATCCTGCTGCCGGTGCTGGGCGACGACGACGCCGTCGCGGACCTGTCGGTCGACGGCGGCGAACTCGTCTACTACGACCACCGCTTCCCGCTCGCCCCCGGCACCGAAGGCGGGACGCCGCAAGAGGTCCACGAGCGCCAGCACTACCGCCTGATCGGCTGGCGCCGCGGCAACGCGGAGCTGACCTACCGCCGGTTCTTCGACATCACGAACCTGGCCGCCGTGCGCGTCGAGGACCCGACGGTGTTCGCCGAGACGCACGGCGAGGTGCTGCGCTGGGTCGCCGCCGGCGACGTCACGGGCCTGCGCGTCGACCACCCGGACGGCCTCGCCGACCCCGGCGGCTACTTCCGGCGGCTGCGCGAGAACGCCCCGGGCGCGTGGATCGTGGCGGAGAAGATCCTGCACCCGGGCGAGCCGCTGCCGCAGAGCTGGCCGGTCGACGGGACCACCGGCTACGACGCCCTGCGCGAGATCGCCGGTGTGTTCGTGGACCCGGACGGCGAGCCCGGCTTCACCGAGCTCGCGAACGAGCTGGGCGTGAAGACCGGCTACCACCGCGTCGAGGCCGAGGCCCGGCGCCTGGTCACCGACCGCATCCTGGTCGCCGAGGTCCGGCGGATCGCCGCGCTGCTGCGGGACGTCGACGCCGGAACCGCGCGGCAGGCGGTGGCCGAGACCATGATCGCCTTCCCGGTCTACCGCTCCTACCTGCCCGAAGGCGCGGCGCACTGGGCCGCCGCGATCGCCGGGGCGCGCCAGGCCCGGCCCGACCTCGCCGAGGCGCTCGAAGCCCTCGACGCGCAGGTCCGCGCCGAGCCGGACGGCGAGCTGGCCACCCGGCTCCAGCAGACGTCCGGCATGGTGGTGGCCAAGGGCACCGAGGACACGACGTTCTACCGCTACACCCGTTTCGCCGCGCTCAACGAGGTCGGCGGCAACCCGGACCGCTTCGGCCTGGACGTCGAGGAGTTCCACCGGCTGGCGGCCGAGCGCGAAGCCGGTTACCCGGCCGCGATGACGACGCTGACCACGCACGACACCAAGCGCTCCGAGGACACCCGCGCCCGGATGGCCGTGCTCGCCGAACTGCCCGGCGAGTTCGCCGAAGCGGTCCGGCGGTGGACCGCGAAGCACGGGATCGACGAGCCGTCGCTCAACCTGCTCGCCTGGCAGACGCTCGTGTCCACCTGGCCGATCGAGCCGGGCCGGCTGCGGGACTACCTCGACAAGGCGGCGAAGGAGGCCAAGCTCCGGACCAGCTGGACCGAGCACGACGAAGCCTTCGAGGCCGCCGTCGCCGCCTGGCCCGACGCCGTCGTGGACGACGCCGACGTCGCCGCGTTCGTCGCGCGGATCGAACGGCCGGGCTGGAGCAACTCGCTCGGCCAGAAGCTCGTTCAGCTGACCGCGCCCGGCGTCCCGGACGTCTACCAGGGCACCGAACTGTGGGACTTCTCGCTGGTCGACCCGGACAACCGCCGCCCGGTCGACTACGCGGTCCGCCGCGAGCTGCTCACGCGGATCGCCGACGGCGAGCTGCCGGAGATCGACGCGTCGGGCGCGGCGAAGCTGCTGGTCGTGCACAAGGCGCTGAAGCTGCGCCAGGAGCACCCCTCGCTGTTCCACGGCTACCGGCCGCTGCGTGCCGAGGGCGTCGCGGCGGAGCACTGCCTGGCGTTCACCCGCAGCCCCGATCTGGCCGTCGCGGTCACCCGGCTGCCGGTCGGCCTCGAAGCCGCGGGCGGCTGGCGCGACACCGTGCTCCCGCTGCCGGACGGCGTCTGGACCGACGTCCTCACCGGCCGCGACGCGACGCCGGACCTGGCCACCCTGTTCGACCGCTACCCCGTCGCGTTGCTGGTGCGAGGAGACGCATGAAGTTCAGCGTGTGGGCCCCCGCGGCCCGCCGGGTCCGGGTGAGCGTCGACGCGGGCGTGCACGAGATGACCGCGGCCGACGGCGGCTGGTGGCACGCCGACGCCGAAGGCATCAACTACGCCTTCCTCCTGGACGACGACGACCAGCGGCTGCCCGACCCGCGGTCGCGGTGGCAGCCCCACGGCGTCCACGGGGAGTCGCGCGTCTACGACCACGCCGGGTTCGAGTGGACCGACGACGCCTGGCACGGCCGCCAGCTGCCCGGCGCCGTCGTCTACGAACTGCACGTCGGCACCTTCACCGAAGGCGGCACCTTCGACGCCGCGATCGACCGGCTCGGCCACCTCGTCGACCTCGGCATCACGCACGTCGAGCTGCTGCCGGTGAACTCCTTCGACGGCACCGCGGGCTGGGGCTACGACGGCGTCCTCTGGGGCGCGGTCCACGAGCCCTACGGCGGCCCGGACGGGTTCAAGCGGTTCGTCGACGCGGCCCACGCGCGCGGCCTGGCGGTCGTGCTCGACGTCGTCTACAACCACCTCGGGCCTTCGGGTGCCTACCTCGACCGGTTCGGCCCGTACTTCGCCGGCCAGAACGACTGGGGCCCCGGCCTCAACCTCGACGGCCCCGGCTCCGACGAGGTCCGCCGGTACGTCGTGGACAACGCGCTGAGCTGGTTCCGCGACTTCCACGTCGACGCGCTGCGCCTGGACGCCGTCCACGCGCTGCTGGACCGGCGGGCCGTCCACCTGCTCGAACAGCTCGCGGTCGAGACCGAGGCGCTGTCGGCGGCGCTGAACCGGCCGCTGACGCTGATCGCCGAGTCCGACCTCAACGACCCGAAGCTCGTCACGCCCCGCGAGCGCGGCGGCTACGGCCTGCACGCCCAGTGGTCGGACGACTTCCACCACGCCCTGCACGTCAAGCTGACCGGCGAGACGACGGGGTACTACACCGACTTCGCCGCGCCGGACGCGCTCGAGCGGGTGCTGCGCGAGGTGTTCTTCCACGCGGGGACCTGGTCGTCCTTCCGGGAGCGGACCCACGGCCGTCCGGTCGACACCCGGACCGTGCCCGGCCACCGCTTCCTCGGCTACCTGCAGAACCACGACCAGATCGGCAACCGCGCGACCGGCGACCGGCTGTCGGCGACGGTTTCGCCGGGCCGGCTGGGCTGCGGCGCGGCGATCCTGTTCTGCTCGCCGTTCACGCCGATGGTGTTCATGGGGGAGGAGTGGGCGGCGAGCACGCCGTGGCAGTTCTTCGCCTCCTTCCCGGACCCCGAGCTGGCCGACGCCGTCCGCACGGGCCGCCGCCGCGAGTTCTCCCGGCACGGCTGGGGCGAGTCGGACGTGCCCGACCCGATGGACCCGGCCACCGTGGACCGGTCCCGGCTGGACTGGGCCGAGGTCGAGCAGCCCGGTCACCGCGAGGTGCTGGAGCTCTACCGCGCGTTGATCCGGCTGCGCCGCGAACGGCCCGAGCTGGCCGGCCCCGGGGTCGCCGAGCTGCGCGTCGACAGCTCGCCGGACGGGTCCTGGCTCGTCCTGCACCGCGGCTCGCTCCGGCTGGCGGTCAACTTCGGTCCCGGCCCGGTCACCCTGCCGCTCGGCGCCACCGATGCCCTGCTCACCTGGGGCGGCGCCGACGTCGACGGCGGGGCCGCCCAGCTGCCGCCGGACGGTTTCGTTCTGGTCGAAACCCGATAACCGGATCGCACATCCAGCGCGAACCGACCGGTATCTGGGACGATTCAGGAATGGCCACACGACCCTCCGCCGACCACGTCCTCGCCGGTCGCCCCTTCCCGCTCGGTGCCCACCCCGAGGCGGGGGGCGTGCGGTTCGCGATCACGTCCGCCGTCGCGGACGCCGTCGAGCTGTGCCTGATCGACGCCGACGGGTCGGAACGCCGGATCGCGCTGACCGAGCGCACGTTCGGCGTCTGGCACGGCCTGGTGCCCGGGGTGACGCCGGGGCAGCGCTACGGCTACCGGGTCCACGGCCCGTACGACCCCGCCCGCGGCCTGCGCTGCAACCCGCACAAGCTGCTGGTGGACCCGTACGCGCGGCAGATCACCGGCGGGCTGACCGACCTGACCGCGGCCCAGGGCTTCACCGGCGACCCGGAGCGCGGCTCGATGTCCACAGTGGATTCACTGGGCAGCGTGCCGCTGTCGGTGGTCAGCTCGCCGGGCGGGCCGGACACCGGGGTCAAGCCGGAGGTGCCGTTCGAAGAGGCGGTCGTCTACGAGCTGCACGTCAAGGGGTTCACCCAGCGGCACCCGTTCATCCCGGAAGCGCTGCGCGGCACCTACCTCGGCCTGGCCCACCCGGTCGCGATCGAGTACCTGACCCGGCTCGGCGTCACGTCGGTGGAGCTGCTGCCGGTGCACTCGTTCCTCGACGAGCCGTCGCTGCTGCGCGCCGGACGGCACAACTACTGGGGCTATTCGCCGCTCGGCTTCTTCGCGCCGCACGCCGCGTACGCCAGCGAACCGGGCCACGAGGTCGAGGAGTTCCGGCTGATGGTGGCCGCGCTGCACGCGGCGGGCATCGAAGTGATCCTCGACGTCGTGTTCAACCACACCTGCGAAGGCGGGCCGGACGGGCCGACGCTGAGCTTCCGCGGGCTGAACGCGCCGGTCTACTACCTGCACACCGACCGCGGGCACATGGCCGACATCACCGGCTGCGGCAACACCCTGGAGGCGGGCTCGCCGACCGTCGTGCGGCTGGTGACCGACTCGCTGCGCTACTGGACGCAGGAGATGGGCGTCGACGGCTTCCGGTTCGACCTCGCCAGTACGCTCGGGCGGCCCCGCGGCGGCGCGTTCGACCCGGCCTCGACGCTGCTCACCGCGATCACCACCGACCCGGTGCTGTCCCGGTGCAAGCTGATCGCCGAGCCGTGGGACGCCACCGGCGAGGGCTACCGCGTCGGCGGCTTCGGCGCCCAGTGGGCCGAGTGGAACGGCCGCTACCGCGACACGGTCCGCGACTTCTGGCGCGGCGCGACCGGCGTGCGCGACCTCGCCTACCGGCTGTCCGGTTCGTCGGACCTCTACGACCACAACCTGCGCCGTCCGTGGCAGTCGATCAACTTCGTCACCGCGCACGACGGCTTCACGCTGCGGGACCTGGTGTCCTACAACGAAAAGCACAACGAGGCCAACGGCGAGGACAACCGCGACGGGACCAACGACAACCGCTCGTGGAACCACGGCGTGGAGGGGGAGACCACCGACCCGGCGATCCGCGCGCTGCGCGCCCGGCAAGCCCGGAACATGTTCGCCACGCTGCTGCTGTCCACCGGCACGCCGATGCTCACCATGGGCGACGAGTTCTGGCGGACCCAGCACGGCAACAACAACGCGTACTGCCTCGACGACGAAACGTCCTGGCTGGACTGGACGCCGGACGACCCCGAAGCCGAAACCATGCTCACGTTCGCCCGCCGGGTGGTGCGGCTGCGCGCGAACAGCCCGGCGCTGCGGCAGCCGGAGTTCTTCGAAGGCCGGACCACCCCCACCGGCAAGCCCGACCTGGTCTGGTTCCGCCCGGACGGCGAGGAGTTCGGCGAGAACGACTGGTTCGAGGAGCGCCACACGCTCGGCATGTGGATCGACGGCTCGAACAGCCAGGCCCGCAACCGCGAGGGCGCGCTGGTGCCCGACCACTCGTGGCTGCTGTGGCTGCACGCGGGCGACGCGCCGGGCGAGGTCGTCCTGCCGGGCCGCGAGTACGGCGAGACGTTCAAGCCGACGCTCGACACGAGCACCGCGGACGGCAGCCCGGCCAACCCGGGCGTGCTGGAGGCCAAGAGCCGGGTGACGCTGCAGTCGCGGTCGCTGCTTCTGCTGCGCGCCCCGCGGCTGGCGGCGGACCCGGCGCCCGAACCCTACTGACGCGTACCGGGGCGACGTTTCGTCCATTCGGGTACGGGTGTTCAGCGGCGCGAGCCGGCGGCCGGGCCGGACGCGCGCTTAACCTGACGGACATCTGCCGGAAATTCGTTGCGGGGAAAGCGTTTCGGTCGCACCCGGGTGGGTACAGAACAAGGGAGCCCTGACTCGATCGTGCGTGATCGAGTCAGGCAGACTGACGACGCCTGCGCTTCCAACCGACACACCGAGGGGCGTTGCCCATGACCGGCCGGCTCGGCATCGACGACGTCTCCCCCAGCGTGAGCTGCGGCCGGTATCCGGCCAAAGCCGTTGTGGGGGAACACATCCCGGTCACCGCGACCGTCTGGCGGGAGGGTCACGACGCCGTCGCCGCGACGGTCGCGTGGCGTGGTCCCGGCGACCGCCTGACGCGCCAGACGCGGATGGTGCCGCGGGGACCCGACCACCCCGACGAGTTCGCCGCCGTGATCGTCCCCGACGTCACCGGCGCGTGGACCTTCCGGATCGACGCCTGGAGCGATCCCTGGGCGACGTGGGAGCACACCGTCGAGGTGAAGGTCGCCGCCGGGCAGGGGCCCGAGGACCTCGCCAACGACCTCGAAAACGGCGCCCGGCTGCTGGAGCGCGTCTCCCGCCGTCCCGACCGCCGCGCGGAGAAAGCGCTCCTGACCGGCGCGGTGGCCGCGTTGCGCGACGAGACGCGCGGCCTCGCCGAGCGCGTCGGGCCCGCGCTGTCGCCCGAAATCCGCCAGCTCATGCGCGAATTCCCGGTGCGCGAACTGATCACCAAGGGCAAGCCGCTCAAGCTGTGGGTCGACCGGCGCCGCGCCGCGTACGGCTCCTGGTACGAGCTCTTCCCGCGCTCCACCGGCGGGCTCGACGCCGAGGGCAAGGCGGTGCACGGCACCTTCGCCACCGCGTCGGCCGCGCTCGACCGGGTCGCGAAGATGGGCTTCGACGTCGTCTACCTGCCGCCGATCCACCCGATCGGCCGGGTGAACCGCAAGGGCCCCAACAACACCCTCGACGCCAAGCCCGAAGACGTCGGCTCGCCGTGGGCCATCGGCGCCGACGAGGGCGGGCACGACTCGATCCACCCCGACCTCGGCACCTTCGACGACTTCGACGCCTTCGTCGCCCGCTCCGAGGAGCTGGGCATGGAGGTCGCGCTCGACTTCGCGCTGCAGGCCGCGCCCGACCACCCGTGGGTCCTGAAGAACCCCGAGTTCTTCACCACCCGCCCGGACGGCTCGATCGCCTACGCGGAGAACCCGCCGAAGAAGTACCAGGACATCTACCCGATCAACTTCGACAACGACCCCAAGGGCGTCTACGAAGAGATGCTCCGGGTGATCACGGTCTGGATCGACCACGGGGTCAAGATCTTCCGGGTCGACAACCCGCACACCAAGCCGCCGGACTTCTGGGCCTGGCTGATCCAGTCGGTCAAGGACGCCCACCCCGACGTGCTGTTCCTGGCCGAGGCGTTCACCCGCCCGGCGCGGCTGTGGGGCTTGGCCCGGCTCGGCTTCACCCAGAGCTACACCTACTTCACCTGGCGGACCGGCAAGCAGGAACTGATCGACTTCGCCGTCGACCTGCGCGACCACTGGAACGAAGGCCGCCCGAACCTGTTCGTCAACACCCCGGACATCCTTCACGAGTCGCTGCAGCGCGGCGGTCCCGGCATGTTCGCGCTGCGGGCCGCGCTGGCCGCGACGCTCTCGCCGACGTGGGGCGTCTACTCCGGCTACGAGCTGTTCGAGCACGTCCCGGTCCGCGACGGCAGCGAGGAGTACCTCGACTCCGAGAAGTACCAGCTGCGGCCGCGCGACTTCGAGCGCGCGCTCGCCGAGGGGCGCTCGCTGGAGCCGTGGATCGCGAAGCTGAACGCCGTCCGCCGCGCGCACCCCGCGCTGCAGCAGATGCGCACGCTGCACTTCCACCACGTCGACAACGACGCGCTGCTCGCGTACTCCAAACAGGACCCCGCCACCGGTGACACCGTGGTCACCGTCGTGACCCTCGACCCGTACGGGCCGCAGGAGGGCACGCTGTGGCTCGACACGGCGGCGCTCGGGTTCGAGGCGCACGAGCGGCTGATCGCGCACGACGAGGTCACCGGCGACACCTGGGACTGGGGGCCGGCGAACTTCGTGCGGCTCGAGCCCTGGCGGGCCGTGGCGCACGTGGTGTCGGTCCGGCGGCGGCTGGCCGGTTAGCGGGGAAGGAACGGATCGAGGGACTGAGGTGGAACACATGGCGGAGGAAGCCCGCCCCGACGCGGCGCTCGGGCTGGAAGGTGTGCCGCACACCGGTGAGGCGATGACCGCCGACGGCATGCTCGTGGAGCCCCAGGCCGGCGACTTCCGCTCGGCGCAGCAGGCGCCGAGCAACCCGGAGTGGTTCAAGGGCGCGGTGTTCTACGAGGTGCTGGTGCGCGCGTTCGCCGACTCGAACGGCGACGGCACCGGCGACCTGCGCGGCCTGGCCGGCCGGCTGGACTACCTGGCGTGGCTCGGCATCGACTGCCTCTGGCTGCCGCCGTTCTACGCCTCGCCGTTGCGCGACGGCGGCTACGACATCAGCGACTTCCGGGCGGTGCTGCCGGAGTTCGGCAGCGTCGAGGACTTCGTCTTCCTGCTGAACGAGGCGCACCGGCGCGGCATCCGGGTGATCACCGACCTGGTGCTCAACCACACGTCGGACGCGCACCCGTGGTTCCAGCAGTCGCGCAACGAACCCGACGGCCCGTACGGCGACTACTACGTGTGGAGCGACGACGATTCGCGCTACGCCGACGCGCGGATCATCTTCGTCGACACCGAGACGTCGAACTGGACCTACGACCCGGTGCGCGGCCAGTTCTACTGGCACCGGTTCTTCTCCCACCAGCCCGACCTGAACTTCGAGAACCCCGACGTCCAGAACGCGATGATCGACACCCTGCGGTTCTGGCTCGACCTCGGCATCGACGGGTTCCGCCTCGACGCCGTGCCGTACCTGTTCGAGCAGGAGGGCACCAACTGCGAGAACCTGCCGCGCACGCACGAGTTCCTCAAGCGCTGCCGCAAGGTCGTCGACGACGAGTACCCGGGCCGGATCCTGCTGGCCGAGGCCAACCAGTGGCCCTCGGACGTCGTCGAGTACTTCGGCGACCCGGCGGTCGGCGGCGACGAGTGCCACATGGCGTTCCACTTCCCGCTGATGCCGCGGATCTTCATGGCCGTGCGCCGCGAGTCGCGGTTCCCGATCTCGGAGATCCTCACCCAGACCCCGGAGATCCCCAGCGGCACCCAGTGGGGCATCTTCCTGCGCAACCACGACGAGCTGACCCTCGAGATGGTCACCGACGAAGAGCGCGACTACATGTACGCGGAGTACGCCAAGGACCCGCGCATGAAGGCCAACATCGGCATCCGCCGGAGGCTGGCCCCGCTGCTGGACAACGACCGGAACCAGCAGGAGCTCTTCACCGCGATGCTGCTGTCCCTGCCGGGCTCGCCCGTTCTGTACTACGGTGACGAGATCGGCATGGGAGACAACATCTGGCTCGGCGATCGCGACGCGGTGCGCACCCCCATGCAGTGGACCCCGGACCGCAACGCGGGGTTCTCCTCCTGCGACCCGGGCCGCATCTACCTGCCGGTGATCATGGACCCGGTGTACGGCTACCAGGGCCTGAACGTCGAGGCGCAGTCGAACAACGCGTCTTCGCTGCTCAACTGGACCCGGCGGATGATCGAGGTGCGCAAGGAGCACCACGCCTTCGCCGAAGGCGAGTTCGTCGACCTCGGCGGGTCCAACCCGAGCGTGCTGGCCTACAAGCGCCAGTGGCGGCGCCCGGACGGCGGCGAAGACGTCGTGCTCTGCGTGAACAACCTGTCCCGGTTCCCGCAGCCGGTGGAGCTGGACCTGTCCGCGCACCGCGGGTGCACGCCGGTGGAGCTCACCGGCGGTGTGCAGTTCCCCAGCATCGGGGACCTGTCGTACTTGCTGACGCTGCCCGGGCACGGCTTCTACTGGTTCCAGCTGACGAGCCCGGGAGACGAAGGCGAAACGAGGTGAGTCCCTTGTCCGACCCGCGTGAGCTGGTCGACGATCTGGCCGAGGACCTGAAGCGCTGGCTGCCCGAGCAGCGCTGGTTCGCCGGCAAGGACCGGCCGGTGACCGGCGTCCGGCCGCTCGGCGTGACCGAGCTGGTCGCCGGCGATCCGCAGCTGCTGCACGTGGTCGTCGAGGTCGCCCAGGGCGACCGGCGCGAGCCCTACCAGCTGCTCGTCGGACGGCGGACGCACCCGCCGGAGATCTCGTCGGGCAGCTGGATCGGCGCGGTCGGCGACCTCAACGCCTACGAGGCGTCCGGCGACCTCGACGTCACCGGCGTGCTGCTGGACCTGATGGCGCGGGAAGACACCGTCGGCTCGCTCGTCTTCGAGCACGAGCCCGGCGTCGAGCTGGACACCGGCCTGCGGGCGCGGCCGATCTCCTCGGAGCAGAGCAACACGTCCCTGGTCTACAGCGGGCAGTACATCCTCAAACTGTTCCGGAAGCTGACGCCGGGCAAGAACAAGGACCTGCTGCTGCACCGCGCTCTGCAGGGCGTCGACAGCAAGCACATCGCGCCGGTGCTCGGCTCGATCACCGGTGACCTCGACGGCGAGCCGACCACGGTGGGCATGCTCCAGCAGTTCGTCGCGGACGCGGTCGACGGCTGGGCGATGGCCACCACCAGCGTCCGCGACCTGATGGCCGCGCCGGAGCTGCACGCCGAGGAGGTCGGCGGCGACTTCGCCGGCGAGGCCGAGCGGCTCGGGCGCGCGGTCGCCGAGGTGCACGCCGACCTGGCCGAGGCCCTCGGCACGGAGAGCGTCGACGCCGCCGAGCTGGAGCGCACCACGAAGGCGATGGCCGCCCGGCTCGACACGATCGCCGGCCGGGTCCCGGAGCTGGCGGCGCACGCCCCGGCGCTGCGGGCGGCGTTCGAGAAGCTGGAGGCGTTGCCCGCCGGCTCGGTGACCATGCAGTACATCCACGGCGACCTGCACCTGGGCCAGGTGCTGCGGACCGTCGGCGGCTGGCTGCTGATCGACTTCGAGGGCGAGCCCGCGGCGCCGGTGGAGGAACGCCACGCGCTGCGGTCGCCGTTGCGCGACGTGGCGGGCATGCTGAGGTCGTTCGACTACGCGGCCCAGCAGCTGCTGGTCGGGCAGCCCGACGAGCCGGCGCTGGCCGAGCGGGCCTTGGAGTGGTCCCAGCGCAACCGGGCGGCCTTCTGCGAGGGCTACGCCGCGGTCGCGGCGGACCCGCGCGAACAAGGCGAGCTGCTGCGCGCCTTCGAACTGGACAAGGCGGTCTACGAAGTGGGTTACGAGCACGCGAACCGGCCCGACTGGCTCGGCGTGCCGCTCGCTTCGATCGCCCGGATCACGAGCGGAGAGGGATGACACCGTGAACGCCGTTCCGGAAGGCCTCCCGGCCGCGGCCCCGCCGGCTGCCGACATCGACCGGCTGCTGGCCGGTTCCCACCACGACCCGCACGCCGTCCTCGGCGTGCACCCGGCGGGCAAGGGGTTCGTGGCGCGGGCGCTGCTGCCCGGCGCCAAGGCCGTCACGCTGCAGGCGGGCGAACACCGGTACCCGATGGAGCCGGTGATCGACGCCCTGTTCGCCGTCGCGGTGCCGGAGCACCCCGGCGACTACCGGCTGGAAGTCGAGTACGACGGGCACACGACGACCACCGACGACCCGTACCGCTGGTTGCCCACGGTGGGCGAGCTGGACCTGCACCTGATCGGCGAAGGCCGCCACGAGCGGCTGTGGGAGGCGCTCGGCGCGCACGTCCGGTCGTACGAGACGGCCAACGGCGTCGTCGCGGGGACGTCGTTCGCGGTGTGGGCGCCGAACGCGCGCGGCATCCGCGTGATCGGCGACTTCAACGGCTGGGACGGGCGCGGGCACCCGATGCGCTCGCTCGGCTCGTCCGGGATCTGGGAGCTGTTCGTGCCCGGCGTCGGCGTGGGCACCTGCTACAAGTTCCGGATCCTCGGCGCCGACGGAAACTGGCACGAGAAGGCCGACCCGATGGCGTTCGCCACGGAGCAGCCGCCCGCGACGGCGTCGGTCGTCACGGCCTCCGGCCACATGTGGGACGACGACGTGTGGGTCGCCCAGCGCGAGGCGACCGAGTGGGCCGCGGCGCCGATGAGCGTCTACGAGGTCCACCTCGGCTCGTGGCGGCCCGGCCTCGACTACCGGGAGCTGGCCGACCAGCTCGGCGACTACCTCGTCGAGACCGGCTTCACGCACGTGGAGCTGCTGCCGGTGTCGGAGCACCCGTTCGGCGGCTCGTGGGGCTACCAGGTGACGTCGTACTACGCGCCGACGTCCCGCTTCGGTTCCCCGGACGACTTCCGCTACTTCGTCGACCGCCTGCACCAGCGGGGGATCGGCGTGCTCGTCGACTGGGTGCCCGCGCACTTCCCGAAGGACAGCTGGGCGCTGGCGAAGTTCGACGGCACCGCGCTGTACGAGCACGCGGACCCGCGCCGCGGCGAGCAGCCCGACTGGGGCACGCTCGTGTTCGACTTCGGCCGCAACGAGGTCCGCAACTTCCTCGTCGCGAACGCGCTGTACTGGATCGAGGAGTTCCACCTCGACGGCCTGCGCGTCGACGCGGTGGCGTCGATGCTGTACCTGGACTACTCCCGCAACGAAGGGGAGTGGCTGCCGAACCAGTACGGCGGCCGCGAAAACCTGGACGCGGTGAAGTTCCTGCAGGAGCTGAACGCGACCGTCTACAAGCGACACCCGGGCATCGTGATGGTGGCCGAGGAGTCGACGGCGTGGCCGGGCGTCACGCGCCCGACGCACCTGGGCGGCCTGGGTTTCGGGTTCAAGTGGAACATGGGCTGGATGCACGACACGCTCCGGTACCTGTCGCACGAGCCGGTCCACCGCGCGTACCACCACAACGAGATGACGTTCTCGCTCGTGTACGCGTGGAGCGAGAACTTCGTGCTGCCGCTGTCGCACGACGAAGTGGTGCACGGCAAGGGATCCCTGTGGGGCCGCATGCCGGGCGACGCCTGGAACAAGGCGGCCGGGCTGCGCTCGCTGCTGGCGTTCATGTGGGCGCACCCGGGCAAGCAGCTGCTGTTCATGGGCGGCGAGTTCGGCCAGGAGGGGGAGTGGTCGGAGCAGCGTTCGCTCGACTGGCACCTGCTGGACGAGCCGCTGCACCGCGGCGTCCAGGACCTGCTGCGGTCACTGAACGCGGTGTACCGCTCGTCGCCGGCGCTGTTCAGCCAGGACACCTCACCCGACGGCTTCGCCTGGATCGACGCGAACGATTCGAGCGGCAACGTCCTGAGCTTCCTGCGGATCGGCACCGACGGCTCCCGGCTGGCCTGCATCGCGAACTTCTCCGGCGCCCCGCACCACGACTACCGCGTCGGCCTCCCGGCCGCCGGACGGTGGCGCGAGGTGGTCAACACCGACGCGGAGGCGTACGGCGGCTCCGGGGTGGGCAACCTGGGCGCGGTGGAGGCAACGGAGGACCCGTGGCACGGCCAGCCGGCCTCGGCGGTGCTCCAGCTGCCCCCGGCGGGCGTCCTCTGGCTGGTGGAGGAATCCGACTGACGGTTCGGCCCGGCGGAAGTTCTTTTTCGCCGGGCCGCCCGCGCGGGCTTACCATCGGTGCATGGACGGCTCCGGCGTCCTCGCGAACCTGATCCTCTTCGCCGTGGTGTGCACCGCACCCACGGTGCTGTTCTGGTGCGCACTGCGCGTACCGGGGCTGCTGCAGCGAATCCTCGCGCGGCGGCGCACACCGGAGCCGGCGGAACCGCCGATCGAGCGCGTCGCCGCGGACTTGCGCCGGGTGCATCGGTTGCTCGTCGATTACCCGTCCGGAACCCCCGCGGCCCGGCGCCTGGGGACGCGTCAGGCGTACGACGAGCTGCTGACCCAGGCGTGCCGCCAGGTCGGCGTCCCCCATCGGCTCGCTGAGCTGCCGGAGGGGATGGACCGCGAGATCGAGCGGCTGCGGGTGGAGGAGTCGCTGCGGGAGCGCGGCCTGGCCGTGCCCTGAACGCGGAAGAACCCCGCCACTTCCGTGACGGGGTTCTTCCGTTGGTACCGAAGGAAACTCAGTCCAGGTAGTCCCGCAGGACCTGGGACCGCGACGGGTGGCGCAGCTTCGACATCGTCTTCGACTCGATCTGCCGGATGCGCTCGCGGGTCACCCCGTACACCTGGCCGATCTCGTCGAGCGTGCGCGGCTGGCCGTCCGTGAGGCCGAAGCGCAGGCGGACCACGCCCGCCTCGCGCTCGGACAGCGTCTGCAGCACCGACTGGAGCTGGTCCTGCAGCAGCGTGAACGACACCGCGTCCACCGCGACGACCGCTTCGGAGTCCTCGATGAAGTCACCGAGCTGCGAGTCGCCCTCGTCGCCGATCGTCTGGTCGAGCGAGATCGGCTCACGCGCGTACTGCTGGATCTCCAGGACCTTCTCCGGGGAGATGTCCATTTCCTTGGCGAGCTCCTCGGGCGTCGGCTCGCGGCCGAGGTCCTGCAGGAGTTCGCGCTGTATGCGGCCGAGCTTGTTGATGACCTCCACCATGTGCACCGGGATGCGGATGGTGCGGGCCTGGTCGGCCATCGCGCGGGTGATCGCCTGGCGGATCCACCACGTGGCGTACGTCGAGAACTTGTAGCCCTTGGTGTAGTCGAACTTCTCCACCGCGCGGATCAGGCCGAGGTTGCCCTCCTGGATCAGGTCCAGGAACGCCATGCCGCGGCCGGTGTAGCGCTTGGCCAGCGACACCACGAGCCGGAGGTTCGCCTCCAGCAGGTGGTTCTTGGCGCGCTCGCCGTCACGCACGATCCACTTGAGATCGCGGCGCATCTGGGTGACGAGCTTCTCGCCCTCCTCCTCGGCGGTGCGCACGCGCTCGGCGGCGTAGAGCCCGGCCTCGATCCGCTTGGCCAGCTCCACCTCCTCCTCCGCGTTCAGCAGCGCGACCTTGCCGATCTGCTTGAGGTAGGCACGCACGGAGTCGGCCGACGCGGTGAGCTCGGCGTCCTTGCGCGCCTGGCGCAGGGCCTCCGACTCTTCCTCGTCCCAGACGAAGTCCGGGTTGTCGGAGCTCTTCGCGGCCGCTGCCTTGTCGGCGGCGGCACCACGACGGCGCTGCGCCGGGGTCTCCTCGTCGTCATCGTCATCGTCGTCGTCATCCGCCGAGGCGGCGTCCGGCTCGTCGTTGACGGTCTCGTCGACGACGTCGACCTCGACCTCTTCCAGGTCCGACAGGTCGGGCGTGTCGAGTTCGGCTTCGTCGATCTCGCCGGGACCGTCCGGGTCGCCGTCTTCGGTCTTCGCGCCCTTGGTCGCCGGCTTCTTGGCCGGAGCCTTTTTGGCCGGGGCCTTCTTGGCGGTGGTGGTCTTGCGGGCCGCAGGCTTCGCCGTCCCGGTGGCTGCCTCTTCGGCCGGCTCGCCGGCTGCGGTCGCTGTCTTCGTCCCGCCTCGGGTTGCGGTTCTTGCGGCTGCCACTTACGCCCTTTCGCAGCGGTCGATCATGACGAGCAACGGCCTGGCGGCCACTGCTGCCTCACATTCGGGGATCACGCCTCGGCCTGCGGTTTTGGCCTCCGCAGCCGTGGGCCGTGTTCCATTGTAACGACGGTACGCGCATGCGGTGCGAAGCGATCACCCTCAGCCCCGCCGCGAGCACCGGATCAGTGCTCGATGCCCTCCGCCGCGGCGGCCGCGGCGCCGACGATCCCGGCGTTGTTCTGCAGCGTCGCGACCAGCACCGGAGTCCGGATGTCCAGCAGCGGCACCCATTTCTCGGCCTTCTTGCTGACCCCGCCGCCGACGATGAACAGATCCGGCCAGATCAGGTTCTCCAGCACGGTCAGATAACGGTGCACCCGCTTGGCCCATTCGGGGTAGGAGAGCCCCTCGTTGTCCTTCACCGACGCCGCCGCGCGCTTCTCCGCGTCGTGGCCGTCGATCTCCAGGTGGCCGAACTCGGTGTTCGGGACGAGCTTGCCGTCCTGGAACACGGCGCTGCCGATCCCGGTGCCGAACGTCAGCAGCGCGGTCACGCCCTTGCGCGCGACCGGGTCGCCGAAGCGGATCTCCGCCATGCCCGCCGCGTCGGCGTCGTTGAGCATCGCGACCTGGTCGACCCCGCGGCCGAGCCGCTTGGCGAACAGCGCGTCGGCGTCCGTGCCGATCCACTGCTTGTCGATGTTGGCCGCGGTGTGCGCGACGCCCTTCTTGACCACGGCCGGCAGCGTCACGCCGACCGGGCCGTCCCAGCCCGCCTGCGTGACGATGTCGTGCACGACGTCCGCCACCGCCGACGGCGTGGACGGCTTCGGGGTCTCGATCCGGATCCGGTCGCCGATGAGCTGGCCCTTTTCCAGGTCGACCAAGGCGCCCTTGATCCCGCTGCCGCCGATGTCGATGCCGAAACCTCGGCGGGTCGCCTCCACCACGGACGTGGTCCCTTCTCGCACGATTCAGAAGCCTGCCTCGGAGACTTTAACCGGATGTGGTGACATGGCGGACGTGGGAGTTGACGAGTCGTTGCTGAAAAGCGTCGCGGAGCAGGTCGCGACGGAGGCCGCCGAGCTGGTCCGCGAGGCCTGGGAAGGGATGGCGAACGGTCGTTCGGTGGCCGTGGGCACCAAGTCCGGGGACACCGACGTGGTGACCGCGGTGGACCACGACTCGGAGCGGCTGGTGCGCACGCGGCTGGCGGCGCTGCGGCCGGGGGAGCCGGTGCTCGGCGAGGAAGGCGGCGGCGCGGCGGGCGACGGCGTGACCTGGGTCGTCGACCCGATCGACGGCACGGTCAACTTCCTCTACGGCCTGCCGTGGTTCGCGGTGTCGGTGGCGGCGCAGGTCGGCGGCGAATCGGTGGCGGGCGCGGTCGTGGAGCCGGCGAGCGGCCGCGTCTGGACGGCGGCCCGCGGCCACGGCGCGTTCCTGGACGGCCGCCGGCTGGCGGTGTCGGCCCCGTCGCGGTTGGACCTGACGCTGGTCGGTACCGGTTTCGCGTACGCGGCGGAGCGCCGGACGCGGCAGTCGCGCTTCGCGGCGGAGCTGCTGGGCCGGGTGCGCGACATCCGCCGCAACGGCGCGGCGTCCCTGGACCTGTGCGCGGTGGCGGCGGGCTGGCTGGACGCGTACGTGGAGCACGGCCTGCACCGCTGGGACTGGGCGGCGGGCGCCCTGATCGCGGCGGAGGCGGGCGCGGAGGTGTCGCTGCCGGGTGCGGCGCTGGAGCTGGGTGCGGACGCGATGTTCGCGGCGGCGCCGTCGATCGCGGGTCCGTTGCGCGAGCTGCTGGCGGATTGCGGCGCGGCGGAGGTCTGAGCGCGGCCTGCGCCGCTGGTCGCGGTGGAGGTGTCGCTGCCGGGCGCGGCGCCGGAGCTGGGTGCGGACGCGACGTTCGCGGCGGCGCCGTCGATCGCGGGGTCCGCTGCACGAGCTGCTGGCTGGCTGCGGCCCGGATGACAGGAATGAGTCATTCACGTCGTCCGGCGACGTGAATGACTCATTCCTGTCGTTGGGCGGCCGGAACTGTCGGTGCCTCCCGGTAGCGTGGAGATCGGGGGCGCCCCCACGCGCGGGGGTTGTGGCGTCGGACCCGGTGCCGTCCGGGAGGTCATCGAGCCGCTCCGGGGCCCGACCTGCGCTCGGCAGCCGGCGGCCGTCACCGAAGAGCTGAGGGCGCGGACGGGCCGGACACCGGGCGGGACCCGAGGAAGGTCAGCAGGCGACCGGAGCCAGGAGGGCGGCAAAGTCCTGAATGACTCATTCAAGACCTCCGAAGACCTGAATGACTCATTCAAGACGTCGCCGCGGCCGTCCGGAGGCCATCGAGCCGACGAACCCCCGCTCGCCGCCCGGCACCGAAGAGCTGAGAGCGGTCAGCAGGCGACGTCGCGGGCCGACGCCAGCAGGGTCTGGTCGATCACCGGGGCCTTCGCGCCCGCGGACTGCTCGTTGCCGCCGCCGCCCTGGTGGGTGCGGGACCAGTCGGCGAGCTGGGTGAGGATCTGGCGGGCCTCGGCGCGCGGGCGGATGTCGCCGAAGAGGCTGCCCGTCACCAGGTCGACGCTCGCGTCCTTGCGGTTGTCCTGCACCAGCTCGGCGCACGGCACCACCAGGCTCAGCGTCCGCGCCGCCGTGACACCGTTCTCGCCGAAGCGGATCTGGCCGCGGCACTTGGCCACCCGGCCGTCGTAGGCGGGGTCGTTGGCCGGCTCGCCGGTGCCGGTGAAGCCGAGCTCCTTGAGCGCCGTCGTGGCGATGCCGCCCTGGCCGCGCGTGCTCGAGGCGTTGAGGACCTTGACCGCGACCTTGTCCGGCGGGATCGGCGCGCGGTCGTCGAGGGAGCCGTGGGGGACGGTGCTGAACGTGACACCCGGCGGCGGGCTCGCGGGCGGGTCGCACTTCACGGCTTCGTCGACGTCGCCCTTGCCGACCGCCGCGTTGATCCAGACGATGATCGCGCCGAGGGCGAGCACGCCGATGACGATCAGCGCCGGCAGCGGCTTGTGCTTGCGATACGGCCGCGCCCCACGGTCCCCGATGCCGTTCCCCGACGCCACCTGCCCGTCCCTTCCCCAACACCGAAACCGACCGTGCGAACCCGGCACCGTCGTGGCCGATCAGCCTAGGCGCTGCGGCCGACGCGCGTCGGCCCGGGTCACCCCGCCGGAACGCCCGATCCCCGTGCGGCGATCGCACCACGCGGAGGACGGCGGGGGCAAGCGGACACGGGCCGGGTGTGGAGTTCTCCACCCGCGGGCAACCCGAACGGACGACAACGCGTCTTACCTGCGGGTTCCCCCTGTCGGGTGACGAATCCCCGGCAATGTCTGACTCGTTGCAGAACCGTCGCGGGCGTGAGCTACCCTTCCCGGGCTCCGGCCGCAGGAAGAGGCGCGAAAAGAAGAGACCTCGGTCACTTCGGCCGTCGGGCACAAACGAGGGCCCTGGAACGTTGACCAGCGGCACGGCGGACTCACGGGTGACCCGGGGGTCCGGGAAAACGACTACACAAGCTGATCGCAGGGGTGAGGGACAAGATGGCTACCGACTACGACGCTCCGCGCCGCAGCGAAGCCGACGAGCTGGCCGAAGACTCGTTGGAGGAGCTCAAGGCCCGGCGCAACGAGAACCAGTCCGGCGTCGTCGACGTCGACGAGGACGCGACCGCCGAGAACTTCGAGCTGCCGGGTGCCGACCTTTCCGGGCTTTCCGGTGAGGACATGACCGTGAAGGTGGTGCCGAAGCAGGCGGACGAGTTCACCTGCTCCGTGTGCTTCCTGGTGCACCACCGCAGCCGGCTGGCCGAGGACAACGGCGGACGCCTGATCTGCCGCGACTGCGCCTGACAAGCGGGGTTCTCGGACACACAGGGGACGAACAGACGCGACGGAGAGCCTCGAGGGCAGTGTTCGAAGAGCAGCCGAGGGGGAGGCTCGAAGCGCGCTGGGGACAAGGGGGCCGGCCGGCAGGCCGGCCCCCCTTCCCATGTCTTGAGGCTGCGGAGCCGGCGGTCAGGCGCCCTTGAGCAGCTCGGCGACGCGCTCGGGGTGCCGGGTGCTGAACAGCCAGTACGGCGTCGGGTCGCTCGCGTCGGTGAGGCGGACCCGCACGACCGGGCCGACCCAGCCGCGGTGCAGCACGTACGCCGCGGGGTCGCCGTCCCGCCCGAGCGCCTTGCGCTTGGCTTCCTTGTCGAAGATCTCCACCTCGCCGGCGTAGCGCAGCGGCAGGTGGGCGTCGCCGACCCACAGCTCCGGCTCGTCACCGCCGGTGATCCGGACCTTCGACCGGCCCAGCGACACCAGCAGCGCCACCACGACCGGCAGCGCGATCACGTACGGCAGCCACGCCCGGATCCCCGGGTAGCCCAGGTCGATCTCGGCGGCGAGCAGGACCGCGCCGAGCACCGGCAGCGGCCAGCCCCACCACGGGACGTACAGCCGCTCGGAGTGCCGGACCGCGGCGCTAGCGGCCGTCTTCGCTGATTCACCCACGGGTAGAGAGTAATCTCGCCGCCCGTGTCCAGCGTTCAGGTACTCCTCTCCCGGCTCGACCCGGATGTCCCGCTGCCCGCCTACGCCCGGCCGGGCGACGCGGGCGCCGATCTCGTCACCACCTCGGATATCGTCCTGGCACCCGGCGAACGCGGGGTGGTCGGCACCGGTGTCGCGATCGCGCTGCCGCCCGGGTACGCGGGGTTCGTCCACCCCCGGTCGGGCCTGGCCGCCCGCGTCGGCCTCTCGGTGGTGAACACCCCCGGCACGATCGACGCGGGCTACCGCGGGGAGATCAAGGTCTGCCTGATCAACCACGACCCGGTGCACCCGGTGAAGCTGACGCGCGGCGACCGCATCGCCCAGCTGGTCGTGCAGCGGGTCGAGCACGCCGAGTTCGTCGAAGTCGCCGAACTCGACACCACCGAACGGGGTGCCGGCGGCTACGGATCGACCGGCGGACACGCCACACTGGGAGCACCGGCGCTCGCCGCGAGCGCCGGCGCGGGGGAAGGGACGGAGAAGTAGTGGGGATTTTCGGACGCAAGCGGCGGACCGAGGGCGGGTCCGCGGGCAGGCACGCCGCGCCCGAGGCCGACGACACGATCGAGGACGAGCCGTACGACGAGGATTCGGAGCTTTCGGACGTTTCCGACGGCCCGTTCGACGTGGCGGACTTCGACGACGACGGCGTCCCGCGGATCGACCTCGGCTCGGTGAAGGTGCCGGTGCCCGACGGATCCCAGGTCCAGGTCGAAATGGACCCGGAGACGGGCGGCGTGCGCGCCGTGCACGTCGTCACCGAGCAGGGCCAGATCACGGTCAGCGCGTACGCCGCGCCGCGCTCCGGCGGGCTGTGGCGCGAAGTGAGCACGGAGCTCGCCGAGCAGCTGCGGGCCGACGGCGCCAAGGTCAACGTCGGCCGCGGCGTGTGGGGCCTGGAGATCTCGGCCATCGTCGGCGACGTCGCCCTCCGGTTCGTCGGCGTCGACCGGCCCCGCTGGATGCTGCGCGGCGTGATCGCCGGGCCGCAGTCGGAGGCCGCCGGCGCCGTCGAGGTGCTGCGCGAGATCGTCCGGCGCACGATCGTCGACCGCGGCGACGCCCCGATGCCGGTCCGCACCCCGCTGACCATCACGCTGCCCGAGGCGGTCGCCGAGCACATCGCGGCCCAGCAGCAGGAGGGCTGAGGCAAAAGCCGTGAAGGCCCCCTTACCGGCTCTTACGGCCGGTAAGGGGGCCTTCACGGCTTTCGGAGGGCCCGGAGGAAGGCGAGGACGGTCGCCCGGCCGAGGGATTCGCGGTCGGCACCCAGGGCCGTGAGCGTCGTCTCGCCGAGCGCGGCCCGGGGGAGTGCGCTCACCCACTCCGATGCGACTTTCGTCGGGTGGATCGGGTCGTCGGTGCACGTGCCGATGCCGGCCGGGACGGCGAGCCGGGAGAGCTCGTCCAGCGTCGGCGAGGGACGGCCGGCTGCCACGCGCAGGCCGGCCGCCAGCCCGTCGCCGTGGCGGCGCCACGCCCGGTCCAGTTCGGCCCGCAGCCAGTCCGGGCTGCCGTCGGTCTGCGCCAGCGCGGCGCCGACCCCCGAACCGGCCACCAGATCCGCCGACAGCGTCGCGGCCAGCGACGCGGGTGCTGGGCCGGGGACGCCGTTCCAGGCCGGGAGCGCGGCCAGCAGGCCCCCGCAACGGCCTGAGTTGCGCACCGCCCACTCGGCGGCCAGGTGCGCGCCGAACGAAATGCCGCCTACGAGCAGTTCGCCGTGTTCGTCCGCCAGCGCGTCCAGGACCGCGAGGTAGCCGTCGGCCAGCGCCGCGCCCGGGGGTGGCGGGGGCGCGATGAGCGGGACACCGAGGGCACGCAGGGGCCCTTCGAAGACGGCTCGGACGAACACCTCGTCCGACCCGGTGCCGGGCAGCAGCACCGCGGCGGGAACTCTGATCGCGGACGTCACGTTGCGATCTTTGCGCAAAGGCGTTTCCCTGGCGGGGACCGCAGTACGCTGGATTCGCACGGGCCGCAAGCAGGTTGTCGCCGGGCCCCGGAGCACAGGAGCACCTATGTCCGCCAAAGACGGCGGCTACTTCAGCCGGCTGGTACGCAAGCTGACCAGCGACGTCGAGGATCTCGACGCAGACGAAATGTCGATGAGGTCGGGCGCCGAAGGGGCGCAGCGGGCCTGTGACTGCCGTTCCGGCGAAGAGGTCACCGTGATGGGGAGACTCCGCAGCGTGGAGCTCTGCCCGACCAACGAGGCCGCCACCCTGGAGGCCGAGCTGTTCGACGGGACACAGGGCGTGACGCTAATCTGGCTCGGCCGCCGCCGGATCCCGGGCATCGAGCCTGGCCGGACGATCAAGGTGCGTGGTCGGATGGCCGAGCGTGACGGCCAGAAGGTGCTGTACAACCCCTATTACGAGCTCCAGAGCCCAGTGAGTTGATCACCCATCGTGACTGAACCCGCCCCGAGCGAGAAGAAGACCGACGCGGAAGAGAAACCGCAGCCGACCCTGCTCGAGCAGATGGGCGGCGTGTCCGGCCTGATCTACTCGTCGCTGCCGGTGATCGTCTTCGTGCTGGCGAACGCGATCTTCGGCCTGACCGCGGCCATCTGGACCTCGATCGGCAGCGCGGTGGCCATCACGGTGCTGCGGCTGGTCCGCAAGGAACCGCTGCAGCCGGCGATCTCGGGGTTCTTCGGCGTCGCGATCGCGGCGTTCATCGCCTACCGGACGGGGTCCGCGAAGGGCTTCTTCCTGTTCGGGATCTACGCGAGCCTGATCTACTGCGGCGTCTTCGTGCTGTCGGTGGTGGTGCGCTGGCCGATCGCGGGCGTCGTCTGGAACATGCTCAACGGCACCGGCCACGCCTGGCGCAAGGACAAGCCGTCCCGCTACGGCTACGACATCGCGACGCTGGCGATGGCCCTGATCTTCGCCGCCCGGTTCGTGGTCCAGCGCTGGCTGTACCAGGAGGACTACACCGGCTGGCTGGCCTTCGCGAAGATCGCCATGGGCTACCCGCTGTACGCGCTGGGCCTGCTGGTGGTCGTGTGGGCGGTGCGGCGGTCGGATAAGCGGCTGAAGGCGCTGGCCGAGACCGAGCCGAAGCCCGAGACCGACGCCGAGGTCGAAGCCCGGCTGCGCGAGAAGTACGCGGCTCCCGAAGCCTGATCTCACGAAGAAGGCCCCCGGCACGCTCGCCGGGGGCCTTCTTCGCGTCGTCAGTAGCCCAGCGCCGTCCGGATCTCCGGCTCCACGTCCGCGGTCGCCACGAACAGCAGCTCGTCGCCCGGCTCCAGCGGGTCCTCCGGCTGCGGCACGATCACGCGGTCGCCGCGCAGGATGGTCACCAGCGCGGCGTCCCGCGGGATGGACAGGTCGCTCACCGGCTTGCCGGCCAGCGGCGTCTCCGCCGGCAGGGTCAGCTCGACGAGGTTCGCGTTGCTCTGCCGGAACGTCATCAGCCGCACGAGGTCGCCGACGCTGACCGCTTCCTCGACCATCGCCGCGAGCATGCGCGGGGTCGAGACCGCGACGTCGACGCCCCAGGCGTCGGTGAACAGCCACTCGTTGGCCGGGTTGTTGACCCGCGCCACCACGCGCCGCACCGCGAACTCGGTCTTCGCCAGCAGCGACACCACGAGGTTCGCCTTGTCGTCGCCGGTCGCGGCGATCACGACGTCGCACTGCTCGATCCCGGACTCTTCGAGGATCGACACCTCGCAGGCGTCGCCGAGCACCCAGTCCGCCTGCTCGACGCTGTGCGGCTCGAACTGGTCGGCTTCGCGCTCGATCAGCATCACCTGGTGCCTGCCGTCGATCAGCTCGTTGGCGATGGAGCGGCCGACCGCGCCCGCGCCGGCAATCGCGACCCTCATGCCTCGTCCTCCGGTTCGCGGTGCGCCACGCTGGTCACGTCGCTGACGGTGCCCGAGCGCGCGGCGACCCAGACGTCGTCGCCGTCCTGCACCACGGTCTTGGTGTCCGGCAGCACGGCGGTGCCGAAGCGCATGATGAACGCCACGCGCGCGCCGGTCGCCTCCTGCAGGGACCGGACGGAGTGCCCGACCCAGCCCTCGTGCAGCGGCAGCTGCAGCAGCGCGACGTTGCCCGACGGGTCCCGCCACGCCGACGCCACGCCGTCCGGCAGCAGCGTCCGCAGGAACCGGTCGGTGGTCCACGGCACGGTCGCGACCGTCGGGATGCCCAGCCGCTCGTACACCGCCGCGCGCTTGTGGTCGTAGATCCGCGCCACCACGTGCTCGATGCCGAAGTTCTCGCGGGCGACCCGCGCCGAAATGATGTTCGAGTTGTCGCCGCTGGAGACCGCGGCGAACGCGCCGGCCCGCTCGATGCCCGCCTCGATGAGCACCTTGCGGTCGAAGCCGACCCCGACGACCTGCTGGCCGTGGAAGTCGCTGCCGAGCCGGCGGAACGCCTGCTGGTTCTTGTCGATGACGGCCACCTCGTGGCCGAGCCGCTCCAGCGCAGCGGCCAGGGACGCGCCGACCCGGCCGCATCCCATGATCACCACGTGCACGCCCTGCCTCCTCTTCGGCGGGTTGACCCGTCCGTACCTACCCCGACATGCCAGCGCCGAACCTACCGTGCACCCCGGCGGCTACGCTTCCGTGGTGTCGAAGTTCCCGACCGTGCTGAAACGCCTGGTCCTCGGACGTCCGTTCCGCAGTGACAGGCTCGCTCACACGCTCCTCCCGAAGCGCATCGCGCTGCCTATCTTCGCGTCCGACGCGCTCTCGAGCGTGGCGTACGCGCCGGAAGAGATCTTCCTGACGCTGAGCGTCGCGGGTCTCTCCGCGTACGCGCTGGCGCCGTGGATCGGCATCATGGTCGCGCTGGTCATGCTGGTCGTCGTCGCGTCCTACCGGCAGAACGTGCACGCCTACCCGAGCGGCGGCGGCGACTACGAGGTCGCCAACACGAACCTGGGCGGGAAGTTCGGCCTCACCGTGGCCAGCGCGCTGCTCGTGGACTACGTGCTGACCGTCGCGGTGTCCACTTCGTCCGGTGTGGCCAACATCGGCTCCGCCGTCCCGTGGGTGGCGCAGCACAAGGTGCTCGCGTCGATCGTCATCGTGGTCGTGCTGACGTCGCTGAACCTGCGCGGCATCCGGGAGTCGGGGAAGGCCTTCGCGATCCCGACGTACGGGTTCATCGCGGGCATTCTGGTCATGGTCGTGTGGGGCCTGGTGCAGGCGGCCACCGGCACCGAGATGAAGGCCGAAAGCGCCGGGTTCACGCTGAACGCCGAAGGAACTTTCGCCGGCGTCGCGTACGCGTTCCTGGTGCTGCGCGCGTTTTCTTCCGGCGCGGCGGCGCTGACCGGGGTCGAGGCGATCAGCAACGGCGTCCCGGCGTTCCAGAAGCCGAAGTCGAAGAACGCGGCGACCACGCTGCTGATGATGGGCCTGCTCGCGGTCACCATGCTGGTCGGCATCATCACGCTCGCCACGATCACCGACGTCAAGTTCGCCGAAGACCCGGCGGAGCAGCTCGCCGGCGCGCCCGCCGGCTACGAGCAGAAGACGATCGTCGCGCAGATCGCGCACGCGGTGTTCGCCGACTTCCCGCCGGCGTTCTACTACATCTCCTTCTCCACCGGCATCATCCTGCTGCTGGCCGCGAACACCGCGTTCAACGGCTTCCCGGTGCTGGGCTCGATCCTCGCGCAGGACCGCTACCTGCCGCGGCAGCTGCACACGCGCGGCGACCGGCTGGCGTTCTCCAACGGCATCCTGTTCCTGGCGGCCTTCGCGCTGGTGCTGATCATCGCGTTCGACGCCGAGGTCACCCGGCTCATCCAGCTCTACATCGTGGGCGTGTTCGTGTCGTTCACGGTGAGCCAGGCCGGCATGATCCGGCACTGGAACCGGTTGCTGGCCAGGGAAACCGACCCGGCGGTGCGGCGGCGGATGCGGCGCTCGCAGACGGTCAACGCGGTCGGCCTGACGATGACCGGCGTGGTGCTGGTGATCGTGCTCATCACCAAGTTCCTGCTCGGCGCGTGGATCGCGATCGCGGCGATGGTGGCGATCTTCGTGCTGATGACGGCGATCCGGCGGCACTACGACCGCGTCGCCGACGAGCTGAAGGACCTCGGCGACACCCCGACGGTGCTGCCGTCGCGCAACCACGCCATCGTGCTGGTGTCCAAATTGCACCGTCCGACGCTGCGCGCGCTGGCCTACGCCAAGGCGATGCGCCCGGACGTCCTCGAAGCCGTGACGGTCAACGTGGACGACGCGGACACCCGCCGGTTGACCGCCGAGTGGGACGCGCACAACTTCAAGGTGCCGCTGAAGGTCGTCGAGTCGCCCTACCGCGAAATCACGAAGCCGGTGCTCGACTACGTGAAGCGCGTGCGCGGCGACAACCCGCGCAACGTCGTCACCGTGTTCATCCCGGAGTACGTGGTCGGGCACTGGTGGGAACAGGTGCTGCACAACCAGAGCGCGCTGCGGCTCAAGGGCCGCCTGCTGTTCCAGTCCGGCGTGATCGTGGCGAGCGTGCCGTGGCAGCTGGAGTCCTCGGCGAAGGCGGCCGCGCGCGTCCGGACCGAACGGCCCGCGGCCGGCGACGTCCGGCGCGGTTTTTCGCCCAACGGGAAGCGGGCCGCCGCGCCGAAGCCGAAGGAGCCTGCCGAATGACCAGCTGGCTGGGCCGCGTGCTCGAGGTCGAGGTCGGACCGGTCGCGCACGGCGGCCACTGCGTCGCGCGCGCCGACGGCCGGGTCGTGTTCGTCCGGCACGCGCTGCCGGGCGAGCGGGTCCGCGTCGAGGTCACCGAGGACAACGGCGGTTCGTTCTGCCGCGGCGACGCGGTGGAGGTGCTGTCGGCGGCCGAGGCACGCGTCGAGCCGCCCTGCCCGCTCGCAGTGCCCGGCGGCTGCGGCGGGTGCGACTGGCAGCACGCGACGCCGTCGTACCAGCGCGAGCTGAAGGCCGCCGTGGTCGCGGAGCAGCTGCAGCGGCTGGCGGGGATCGAGCGCGAGATCGTCGTGGAAGCGCTGGAGGGCGGGCCGCTGGACTGGCGCAGCCGCGTCCGGCTGGTCGCCGGCCAGGACGGGCGCGCGGGCCTGCGCGCCCACCACAGCCACCGCGTGGTGCCGCTGGAGAAGTGCCCGATCGCGGTGCCGGGCGCGCTGGACGACGTCCTGGCGCGCCGCTGGCGCCCGGGCGCCGAGCTGGAGGTGACCAGCGACGGCGACGGCGGGCGGCACGTCCGCGAGCTGTCGACGGTCCGCGGCAAGGTCCGCGCCCGCCAGCTGGCGGGCGGCGTGGCGGTCCAGCACGCGGCGGGCCGCGACTGGCGCCTCGACGCCCACGGCTTCTGGCAGGTCCACCCGGCGGCGGCCCCCACGCTCGCGGCGGTCGTCGCGGAGTGGGCGGAAGCCCCGGCCGGCGGGTCGGCGTGGGACCTGTACGCCGGCGTCGGGCTGTTCGCGTCGGTGCTGGCTTCGCAGGTCGGGCCGTCGGGCCGCGTGCTGGCGGTCGAATCGGGCCGCCGCGCGGTTTCGGACGGTGAGCGGAACCTGGCGGACCTGCCCCAGGTGTCCTGGCAGGCGGGGCGCGTGGAGCACGTGCTGGCGTCGGCGCCCAAGCCGGTCGACGTCGTGGTCCTGGACCCGCCCCGCAAGGGCGCGGGCAAGGCGGTCGTGGAGTCGATCGTCGCGGGCTCGCCGGACCGCATCGTGTACGTGGCCTGCGACCCGGCGGCACTGGCCCGCGACCTGGCGACTTTCGCGTCGCACGGGTATTCGCTGACCGATCTGAGGGCGTTCGACGCGTTCCCGATGACGCACCACGTGGAGTGCGTGGCGCTGCTGTCCTGAGTTTTTTGTCGGTGGTGGCGGTCACACTGCTGCCATGACCCCACTCGAGGACTTCGACCTGGCAGCTTCGACCGTGACCGGCCTGGTGTCGGCGGTCGAGGCCTGGCACGCACCGACGGCGTGCGCGGACTGGGACGTGCGCGCGGTCGTGAACCACCTGGCGCACGGGAACGCGAAGGTGGCGTTCTGGGCCGGGGCGGGCCCACCCGCCCCGGAGGGCGACTACCTGGGTGAGTCCCCGGTCGAGGCGTTCGCGGCTTCGGTCTTGCGTGCCCGGTCGGTGCTGATGTCGCCGGGATTATTCACGCGGACGGTGACGACTCCGCTGGGTGAGGTGCCGGGGGTGTTCCTGGTGCACATGCGGGTGAACGAGTACGTGGTGCACGGGTGGGACATCGCGGACGCTGGTGGCGGGCCTACGGATCTGTTGCCGGACTTGGCGGCGGGAGCGCTGGAGCAGTGGCGCTCCCGCTTCGGGGCGACGCCGCGCCAGCCGGGCGGACCGTTCGGCCCGGAGGTGGAGGCCCCCGCGGAGGCAACGGCGGCGGACCGGCTGGCGGCGTTCCTGGGGAGGAGGTCGGTACGAGCCTGAGGCCCGGCCTGCGGGCTGGGGTGGGCTGGTTACCGCGCTGGCCGAGCGTGGCTGGCTGTCCCGCGTGGGGGCAAGGCCACTCGGCTTGAGCTGGGTGGCGGCCTGGAGGCCTGCCGTATCAGCGCGGGTCGGGCGTGGCTGGCTGTCCTGCGCGCCTGCTGTGCTGGCCGGTCGCTTGTCGTACCGGCGCCGGCTCAGGGTGGCCGGCTGCCGCGGGCTCAGGGCGGCTGCCCGGCGTGAGCCCGGTGGTGTCCGGCGTCTGCCGGGTCGGCCTGCTCGGGCCGGTCGGCGCCGGCACCGGGCGGCTGATCGCCTCGCGCGCCTGCTCGGGCGAGGCCGCTCGGCTTGAGCTGGGCGGCCGGTTCGGTGCCAACCGAGGTCTGAGTGAGCGGCCGGGCGCGGCCGGTTGTCGCATCGGTGCGGGTCGGGCGTGGCTGGCTGCCTCGCGTGCCCGCTCGGGCGAGGCCGCTCGGCATGGGTCAGTGCGGTTGGCTGCTTCCAAGCGGCCCCGCGGACCGCGAGCAGCCCGATCGCGAGCCGGCCAGCGTGCGGTCAGGGCAGCCGGAGTCCCGCCTCACCCTGCCCGGCGCACCGCGAATGCCGCCGCCAGGCCGGTTGCCGTCATCGCCAGCCCCGATGCCAGCAGCACCCACGCCCCGGCACCAGGCACCACCCGTGCCGCAGGCTGGAAGCGGGTCACTCCCGGGAGCGTCACCACCAGGTGGCGCAACACCACCCCCGTCACCACCAGGCCCGGCAGGCACGCCATCGCCAGCGGCTCGTCCTGCCGCCGGGCGAACGTCAGGTACGCCAGCGTCCCCGCCACCAGGACCGCCGCCGCGCAGACGAGGCGCAGGCCGACGGCCAGTTCCGGGTCCGGGGTGCCCGGGGGCAGCGCGGCCGGGAACGTCGCCGTGCGCAGGGTCAAGCCCGCGATCACCCCGAGGCCGGCGACCGCCACCAGCACGGCCCGCGGCCCGCGCCAACGCGTCACACCACGCAGCATAAAACGCTCGGCCGTTCGAATGATCCCGAACGGGGGACTCAGCCCGCGAACCAGTGCTGCGGGCCCGGGCGCAGGTTCTGGTAGACGTGCTTGACCTCGGTGTACTCCGCCAGCCCCGTCGGACCCAGCTCGCGGCCGAACCCGGACTGCTTGAAGCCGCCCCACTCGGCCTGCGGCAGGTACGGGTGGAAGTCGTTGATCCACACCGTCCCGTGGCGCAGCCGCCCGGCCACCCGCTGCGCGCGCGAAGCGTCCTGGGTGAACACCGCGCCCGCGAGGCCGTAGTGCGTGTCGTTGGCGATGCGGACCGCGTCGTCCTCGTCGGTGAACGTCTCCACCGTCAGCACCGGCCCGAACGACTCCTCGGTCACCGCCGACGAGCCCTGCCGGACGTCGTCCAGGATCGTCGGCAGATAGTAGCAGCCGTCCGCCAGCGCGGGGTCGGCGGGACGGGCGCCGCCCGTGCGCAGCACCGCTCCCTCGGCCAGTGCCGCCGCCACGTACGCCTCCACCTTGGACCGGTGCGCCGCCGAAATCAGCGGGCCGGTCTCCGCGCGGTCGTCGAACGGGCCGCCCAGGCGGATCCGCTCGGCGCGGCGCACCAGCTCGTCGACGAACTCGTCGTGCCACTCCCGCTGCACGATCAGCCGAGTGCCCGCCGAGCAGACCTGGCCGGAGTGCAGGAACACCGCGGTCAGCGCGTAGTCGACCGCCGTCTCGAAATCGGCGTCGGCGAAGACCACGTTCGGATTCTTACCGCCCAGCTCGAGGGCCACTTTCTTGACCGTGGCCGCGGCCGAGGCGGCGATCACCTTGCCGGTCGCGAGCCCGCCGGTGAACGACACCAGGTCGACGTCCGGGTGCGCCGCCAGCGGCGCGCCCACCTCGGCCCCCGCGCCGAGCACCAGGTTGCCCGTGCCCGGCGGCAGGCCCGCCTCGGTGAGCAGCTTCAGGAACAGGATCGCCGTGTGCGGCGTCAGCTCGCTGGGCTTGAGCACGAACGTGTTGCCCGCGGCCAGCGCCGGCGCGATCTTCCACACCGTCTGCAACAGCGGGTAGTTCCACGGCGTGATCAGCCCGCAGACGCCGACCGGCTCGTGCACGATCCGGCTGATCGCGTCCGGGTTGCCGGTGTCGACGACGCGCCCGGCGTCCTGCGCCGCCAGCTTGCCGAAATACCGCAGGCAGGCCGCGATGTCGGCCATGTCGTAGCGGCTTTCGACCAGGCGCTTGCCGGTGTCGAGCGACTCGGCGCGCGCGAACGCCTCCGCGTCGCGGTCGAGCAGGTCCGCGGTGCGCAGCAGCAGGTCACCGCGCAGGTGCGCGGGCGTGCCGGGCCACGGGCCGGTGTCGAACGCCCGCCGCGCCGCCGCGATGGCCGCCTCGGTGTCCTTGGCTGTTCCCTCGGCGACCGCCGCGACCAGGGAACCGTCGGCCGGGCAGCGGATCTCGCGGCGCCCGCCGTCCACCGCGTCCACCCAGTCGCCGCCGATGAAGAAGTCCGCCATGGACACCATTCTCGTGGCCACGCCGCGTGACCGCCACAGCACGACGGGGAGACGAGGTTCACCCCGCGTGCTGACGCGTGATCGCTCTCCGCCTGTGATGCCGGACGCGGCGGGCGGAACCACCCTGGCGGGTCTCCGTAGACTGACCGGAACGTGGGGTGTCCGAAGACGAGCGAGGTGGAGACGAGTGACGATGCTGGAGTCCCTCAGCGGACCGGCGGACCTGAAGCGCATGAGTGTCGAGGACCTCGGCGAACTGGCTGCCGAGATCCGGGACTTCCTCGTCGACAAGGTCCGCCGCGCGGGCGGGCACCTGGGGCCGAACCTCGGCGTCGTCGAGCTCACGCTGGCGCTGCACCGGGTGTTCGACTCGCCGCGCGACGCGATCGTGTGGGACGTCGGTCACCAGGCGTACGTGCACAAGATCGTCACCGGCCGCGTCGCCGGGTTCGACCTGCTGCGCCAGACCGGCGGCGTCACCGGTTACCCGTCGCGCGCGGAGAGTGACCACGACTGGGTGGAGAGCAGCCACGCGTCGTCCGGTCTGTCCTATGTGGACGGCCTGGCGAAGGCGTTCGCGCTGGACGGTGGCGGGCGGCACGCGATCGCCGTCGTCGGCGACGGCGCGCTCACCGGCGGGATGTGCTGGGAGGCGCTCAACAACATCGCCGCCCACCGGGACCGCCCGGTCGTCATCGTGATCAACGACAACGGCCGGTCGTACTCGCCGACCATCGGCGGCCTGGCCGACCACCTCGCCGCGCTGCGCCTGCAGCCCGGCTACGAGCGGCTCCTCGACGGCGGCCGCGAGATCCTCAAGCACACCCCGGTCGTCGGTAAGCCGATCTACGCCGCGCTGCACGCCGCGAAGGCCGGGCTGAAGGATGCGCTGAGCCCGCAGGCGATGTTCTCCGACCTCGGCCTGAAGTACCTCGGCCCGGTCGACGGCCACGACCAGGTGGCGCTGGAAAAGGCGTTCCACAGCGCGAAGGCGTTCGGCGGCGCGGTGATCGTGCACGTGGTGACCGAGAAGGGCCACGGCTACGCGCCCGCGGTCAACAACGAGCACGACCAGATGCACCAGACCGACCCGATCGACCCGGAGACCGGCCTGCCGCCGGTGAAGGGCCCGAGCTGGACCGGCGTCTTCGGCGAGGAGCTGGCGAAGATCGGCGCCGAGCGCGAGGACGTCGTCGCGATCACCGCGGCGATGCTGCGCTCGACCGGGCTGGACAAGTTCGCCGAGTCCTTCCCGGACCGCTGGTACGACGTCGGGATTGCCGAGCAGCACGCGGTCACCTCGGCGGCCGGGCTCGCGATGGGCGGGCGGCACCCGGTGGTCGCGATCTACTCGACGTTCCTCAACCGCGCGTTCGACCAGGTCCTGATGGACGTCGCGCTGCACCGCCTGCCGGTGACGCTGGTGCTCGACCGCGCCGGCATCACCGGGCCGGACGGGCCGAGCCACCACGGCATGTGGGACCTCTCGCTGCTCGGCATGGTCCCGGGCATGCGCGTCGCGGCCCCGCGCGACCCGGCGACGCTGCGCGAGGAGCTGAACGAAGCAGTCGACGTGGCCGACGGCCCGACGGCGCTGCGGTTCTCGAAGGGCAAGGTCGGCACCGACGTCGCCGCCGTCGAGCGGATCGGCACGGTCGACGTGCTGCGCCGCCCGAAGGAGGGCGCGGACGTCCTGCTGGTGACGGTCGGCGCGTTCGCGACGCTCGGGCTCGCGGCCGCGGACCGGCTGGCCGACCAGGGCATCGGCGTGACGGTCGTGGACCCGCGCTGGGTCCTGCCGGTGCCGGCCGAACTGGTCGCGCTGGCGTCGCAGCACAAGCTGGTGGTGACGGTCGAGGACAGCGGCCGCCACGGCGGCTTCGGCTCGGCGTGCGCGGCGATGTTCCGCGACGCCGAGTGCGACGTCCCGCTGCGCGACCTGGCGGTCCCGCAGACGTTCCACGACCTGGGGAGCCGCGACGAGGTCCTGGCCCGCATCGGCCTGACGGCCCAGGACGTGGCCCGCCGGGTGACGGAGTGGGCTTCGGGCCGGCTGGGCTCGGCCGAGGAGCCGGCCCCCAAGGACGCCAACCGCAGCTGAGCCAGTCCGCGATGTAGTGAATGACTCATTCCTGTCGTCCGACGACAGGAATGAGTCATTCACTACACGGGTCCGGGCGTGCGACGGCAGGCTCCGGCAAATCGCGGGTCCCGCTGTACTGAAGGGGACGTTGCCGGCATCTGGTGTGCTGAAGGGGACTTTCCTGTCATCACATGACAGGAAAGTCCCCTTCAGGGCATCGCGAGCGGCCGGACCGGTGCCGGACCACCGCGGCTTGCCGGAGCCGTGACACGCGGCGGCCTCAGGCGTGCTTTCGCGTTCCGGAACTGTCGGTGCCCACCGGTAAAGTGGAAAACGGGGGGCGCCCCACGGGCGGGGGTCAGGCTTTCGCGGCGAGAGCGGCAGGGACCACGGCGGGAGCCGGCGCGAAGACCTCCGGCGGCTCCGGGAACAGCTTCACCAGCACCGGGTACGCCACCGCCGCGGTCAGCAGCGTCACCAGCAGGCTGATGTCCACGCCTCCCGCCACATCGCGAAACGGCCCCGCGATCATCGGCGTGTTCGCGAACAACAACCCCAGAGTCGTCGCCGGGATCCACGCCGCCATCGCGCGCCAGTTCACCCCGCGCGCGAACCAGTAGCGGCCGCCTCGGCGGCCCTCGTTGAACACCTGCAGGTCCGCCACGTCGTAGAAACCGCGGCGCTGGAGGAAGCCGATCATCATGATCACCATCCACGGGGACGTGCACAGCACGATCAGCGTCGCGAACGCGTTGATGCTCGACACCATGTCCAGCACGAAGTTGCCGACGAAGATGAACGCCACGCTCAGCGTCCCGATCAGCAGCGTCGCCTGGACCCGCGACAGCCGCGGGAAGATCGAGCTGAAGTCCAGGCCCGTGCCGTACAACGACGTCGTGCCCGTCGACAGGCCGCCGATCAGCGCGACCACGATCAGCGGGATCGCGTACCACAGCGGGGAAACCGCCGTCAGGCCCGTGATGTAGTCGGCCGGGTCGGCGACCAGTGTCGCCGTCGCGATGCCGAAGCCGAACGGGAGCAACGTCGCCACCTGGGCCAGGAACGGCGCCGCCAGCAGGGAACGCTTGCTGAACGCAGCAGGGATGTACCGCGCCCAGTCGCCCAGGAACGCGCCGAACGAGATCGGGTTGGCCAGCGCCGTCAGGGCCGCGAGGGTGAACGTCGGCCAGAACGTGCCCAGCGCGTACGTCCCCGTGCCCGCGTAGCCCGGGTCGAACGAGCCGCCGTACGCCAGGATGCCCAGCAGCATGATCGCCGTGCCGAGGACCACCGCGATCCGGTTGACCAGCAGCATGAACCGGTAGCCGTAGATGCACACGACGAGCGTCGCGAGCGCGATCACGCCGTACGCGATCCCGCGCAGCACCGCGCCGCCGTCGAAACCGAACAGCCGCTGGGCCGCGCCGGCCACCGCGTCGCCGCTGACCCAGACCGAGATCGCGAAGAACGCGATCGCCGTCAGCAGCGACAGGAACGAGCCGACGCACCGCCCGACCACGCCGAAGTGCGCGCCGGACGACACCGCGTTGTTCGTGCGCGTGCGCGGCCCGAACAACGCCATCGGCGCCAGCACCAGCGCGCCCGCGACGACGCCGAGCGCCGTCGCCAGGGCCGCGTCGCGGAAGCTCAGGCCGTACGCGATCGGCAGCGTGCCGAGGATGATCGTGGCGAACGTGTTCGCCCCGCCGAACGCCATCCGGAACAGGTCACGCGGGCGCGACGTCTGCTCCTCCGGCGGGATGGGCGCGATGCCGTTGTGCTCGACCTCCGTCACGCGCGCGCTCATGCGAACCTCGTCATCACGTGCTTGACGCGGGTGTACTCGGCGAAGGCGTACGCCGAGAGGTCCTTGCCGTGGCCGGAGTGGCCGAACCCGCCGTGCGGCATCTCCGCGACCAGCGGGCCGTGCGTGTTCACCCACACGCAGCCGAAGTCCAGTTCGGCCGACACCCGCGCGGCGATCGCCAGATCGCGAGTCCACACCGATGACGCCAGCCCGTACGGGACGCCGTTGGCCAGCGCGACCCCGGCGGCTTCGTCCGAAAAGGACTGGACCGTGATCACCGGGCCGAAGATCTCCTCCTGGACGATCTCGTCGTCCTGCCGCAGCCCGGAAACCACGGTGGGGGAGAAGTAGAACCCCTGGGAGCCGAACCGCGTGCCGCCGGTTTCGATCCGCGCGTGCGCCGGGAGCCGCGAGATGAGGCCTTCGACGCGCGAGAACTGCGCCGCGCTGTTCAGCGGCCCGTAGTCGACGCCCGGCGTCTGCGCCGCGGCGGCCTTCGCCAGCGAAGCGACGAAGTCGTCGTGGATCGACTCGTGCACCAGCACCCGGCTGCCCGCGGTGCAGTCCTGGCCCGCGTTGTAGAACGCGGCGCCCACGATGCCCTCGGCCGTCGCGGCCAGGTCAGCGTCGGGGAAGATCAGCAGCGGCGCGTTGCCGCCGAGCTCCAGGTGCGTGCGCTTGAGGTCGGCGGCCGCGACGGTGGCGACGTCGATGCCCGCCCGCGTCGACCCGGTGATCGACACCAGGTCCGTGCTCGGGTGGCGAACCAGAGCCCGGCCCGTGTCGCGGTCGCCGGTCAGCACGGTGAACGCGCCCGACGGCAGGAACTCCGCCGCGACCTGGGCCAGCAGCACGGCGGTCGACGGCGTCGTCTCGGCCGGCTTGAGCACCACGGTGTTGCCCGCGGCCAGCGCCGGCGCGATCTTCCAGACCGCCATCATCAGCGGGTAGTTCCACGGCGCGATCTGCGCGCAGACCCCGACCGGCTCGCGGCGGATCACCGACGTGTGGCCGGGCGCGTACTCCCCGGCCGCGGTGCCCTCCAGGTGCCGCGCGGCGCCGGCGAAGAACCGCAGCGCGCTCACGCACTCCGGGATCTCCTCCTCGAGGACGACCGACCGGATCTTGCCGGTCTCGCGCACCTCCAGGTCGGCGAACTCCGCGGCCCGGGCCTCCAGGGCGTCGGCGATCTTCAGCAGCGCGAGCTGACGCTGCGCCGGAGTGCTCCGACGCCACACCGCAAACGCTTGCGCGGCTCCCGCCAGCGCCGTGTCCACATCGGACTGCGAGGCGACCGGGCTGGTGCCGAACACCTCGCCGGTCGCCGGGTCGGTCAGGTCGAGGGTACGGGTCATGCCTGCTCCAGGTGGGTCGGCGCGAACAGCTTCAGCAGGGCGGGGAGGACGACGACGGACGGCCCGGGCGTCCGCAGTGCTGCGGCGAGGTCGGCGCCCACGGTGTCCGGAGTGGACAGCGTCGCGGGCACGCCGAAGGACGAAGCCAGCGCCACGAAGTCGGGCCGGGCCAGCTCGGTGGCCGTGGTGTGCCCGAAAGCGTCGGTCAGGTACTCCCGCAGGACGCCGTACCCGCCGTCGTCGACGATCAGCCACGTGACGTCGAGGCCGTGCTGCACCGCGGTGGCCAGCTCGGCGACGCCGTACATCGCGCCGCCGTCGCCGGACACGGCCAGCGTCGGACGGCCGGCCGCCGCGCCGCCGAGCGCGCCCGGGAGGCCGTAGCCCAGCCCGCCCGCGCCCTGGGCGGTGTGGATCGGCGCGCCCTCGGGGTTCCACGCCGACCAGGCCCAGTACGCGGCGATCGTCATGTCCCAGAACGTCTGCGTGCCTTCGGGGAGCGCCGCGCGGATGTCGTCGATCAGCTTGCGCTCGACGGCCAGGTCCTGACCGTCCAATCGCGACTCGACGCGGGAAAGCAGCGAAGAGACCGCGGCTTCCGCCCGGCCGTCGGACGCCCGCATCGGCACCCACTCCAGCAGCGCCTGCAGGGTGAGCTTGACGTCGGCGTGGATACCCAGGCCGGGGTAGTTCGACTCCAGCTTGCCCAGGTCGGCCTCGACCTGGATCACCCGGCCGCGCGGGGCGAACTCACGGTAGTTGCTGGACAGCTCGCCCAGTCCGGACCCGAGCACGAGCAGCACGTCGGCCCCCGCGAGGAACTCCGTGGTGTGCCAGTCCTCCAGCCACGACCGCCCGGACAGCTCGTGGTCCCAGCCGAAGACGCCCTTGCCGCCGAACGTCGAAATCACCGGGGCGCGCAGGGCCTCGGCCAGCGCCGTCAGCTCGGCGTGCGCGCCGGACCGCAGCGCGCCGCCGCCCGCCAGGATCACCGGGTTCTTCGCCGCCGCCAAGAGATCGGCGGCCGCGGTGACCAGCTCCGGCAGGGGTTCCAGCAACGGGGGAGCGGCCGACACCGACGTGATCGGCGGGACGCCGGCCGGCCCGAGCAGCACGTCCTGGGGGATCTCGACCCACACCGGGCCGTAGGGCGCGGTCGCCGCCGACGTCCACGCCTCCCGCAAGGCCGTCGGGATCTGGCTCGCGCGGCGCACGACGTGCACCGACTTCACGACATCGCGGAAGCTCGCCTGCTGGTCGGGCAGCTCGTGCAGGTAGCCGTGCCGCCCGCCGCCGAGGCCGGCGACCGGGACCTGGCTGGAGATCCCGAGCACCGGCACCGAAGCCGCCCGCGACTCCTGCAGGGAAGCCAGCGTCAGCAGCGCGCCCGGGCCGGTCGAGACGATCATGGGCGTCACCGGCACCGGGCCGTCGGGCTGGGCCGCGAGCCGTGCGCGGGCGAACCCGTCGGCGGCGAAGGCGAGGTTGTTCTCCACGCGCCCGCTGATCACGCGCAGGTCGTCCGCGCGCCGCAGCGCTTCGAACAGGCCCAGCGCGTGCTGGCCCGGCAGGCCGAACACCGTGTCGGCGCCCAGCGCGCGGAGGGTTTCGACGACGACGTCGCCGCCGATGCGCGTCATGCGCCCTTCCCCAGCGACAGCAGGCTCACCAGGTCGTAGGCGACGTGGGAGGCCGCGATGGCGGTGATCTCGGCGTGGTCGTAAGCCGGGGCGAGCTCGACGACGTCCGCGCCGACGAGGTTCAGGTCGCGCAGCCCGCGCAGGATTTCCAGTAGCTCGCGGCTGGTCATCCCGCCCGCCTCGGGGGTGCCGGTGCCGGGCGCGTGGGCCGGGTCGAGCACGTCGATGTCGACCGACACGTAGAGCGGCCGGTCGCCGATGCGCTGCCGCAGCGCGTCGACGGTCTCGTCGATGCCGCGGCGCAGGACGTCGCCGGAAGTCACGATGCCGAAGCCGAGCCGGCGGTCCTCTTCGAGGTCGCGCTTGCCGTACAGCGGCCCGCGCGTGCCGACGTGCGACAGCGCGCTGGTGTCGAGGATGCCTTCCTCCGACGCCCGCCGGAACGGGGTGCCGTGGGTGTACGGCTCGCCGAAGTAGGTGTCCCAGGTGTCGAGGTGCGCGTCGAAGTGCAGCAGGGCAACGGGTCCGTGCTGCTTCGCCGCGGCCCGCAGCAGCGGCAGCGCGATGGTGTGGTCGCCGCCGACGGTCACCAGCCGCGTCCCGTTCGCCTGCAGCGCTTCGGCTTCCTGCTGCAGCGTCTCGATCGCTTCGCCGATGTTGAACGGGTTGACCGCGATGTCCCCGGCGTCGACGACCTGCTTCTCGGCGAACGGCGAGACGTCCAGCTCCGGGTGGTACGGCCGCAGCAGCCGGCTCGCCTCGCGCACCGCCGCCGGGCCGAACCGCGCACCGGGCCGGTAGGACACGCCGGAGTCGAAGGGCACCCCGACCACGGCGATGTCGGCGTGGTCGACCTGGTCGATCCGCGGCAGCCGGGCGAAGGTCGCGAAGCCGGCGAACCGGGGGATGCGCGACGAGTCGAGGGGTCCGGTGTTAGGCACTGCTGGGCTCCTGTTCGCGGGTCGGGGTGTGCGTGTCGTCGCCGGCGAGGCGGCGGGTCCAGACGGAGAGGATCGAGTCGGCCGTGCGGGGCGTCGCGAAGCTGACGGCCAGGTACACCACCAGGCTCGCGCCGAGGCCCCAGTAGATCGGGGTGTTGGCGTCGACGCCGTCGATGATCATGAACGCGACCACCGACACCGTGCCGGCCACCATCGACGCGTACGCGCCCTGGCGGGTGCCGCGCTTCCAGAACAGCGCGCCGACGATTGCCACCAGCAGGCCGCCGACCAGGATGTCGTAGGCGATGGTCAGGGCGTTGACGACGTCGTCGACGACCATCGCGATGCCGATGGCCAGCAGGCCCAGCACGAGCGTGGCGATCCGGTTGCGGCTGACCTCGCCGCCCTTCTTGAGGCCGATCTTGGTCAGCAGGTCCGACGTCGTGGTGGTGGAGCACGCGATCAGCGCGCCGCTCGCGGTCGACATCATCGCCGACAGCGCGGCCGCCAGCACCAGGCCGCGGACGCCGGTCGGGAGCAGGCGCTCGACGATCGTCGCGAAGGCGTCCTGCGCGCTGGCGAGGTCCGGGTAGAGCGTGTGTGCCGCGGTGCCGATCAGGGCGCCGGCCAGGCCGTAGACCAGGCAGTAGACGCCGGAGGTGATGCCGCCGGAGGTCGCGATCCCCGGCGTGCGGGCGGTGAACACGCGCTGCCAGATGTCCTGGCCGATGAGCAGGCCGAAGGTGTAGATGACGAAGTAGGTGATGATCGTGTCGGTGCCGATCGAGGTGAAGCTGAAGAAGCTCGCGTCGAGCTTCTCGCTCATGCCGGAGAAGCCGCCCGCGGAAGAAATCGCGACCGGCAGCAGGATCGCCAGGATGCCGATGGTCTTGATGACGAACTGGGCGATGTCGGTGAGCGTGATCGACCACATGCCGCCGAGCACCGAGTACAGGACGACGATCGAGCCGCCGATCGCGATGCCCGCCCAGTTCGGCAGGTCGAAGAGCACCTTGAAGATGGTCGCGAACGCCAGCGTCGAGGTGACCGTGAGCATCAGCGTGTAGCCCCACATCACCACGCCGGACACCGCGCTCGTGCGGCCGCCGTAGCGCAGGTCGAGCATCTCGCCGACGGTGTAGACCTTGAGCTTCACCAGCCGGCGCGCGAACAGCGTGTGCAGCACGAGGATGCCGACGCCGATGCTGACGACCAGCCACATGCCGGAGATGCCGTAGGTGTAGCCGAGCTTCACGCCGCCGACGGTGGACGCGCCGCCGAGGACGACGGCCGACATCGTGCCGGAGTACATGAACCAGCCGAGCCGCCGCCCGGCGACCAGGTAGTCGGACTTCGTCTTCGCGAGCCGGAGGCCGTACCAGCCGACCCCGAGCATGCCCGCGATGTACAGGGCGATGACCACGTAGTCCCCGGTCACGGCGTCCTCCTTGCCTTGGTGGTGTTCGGGTCACCGTAGATTCGGCCGCGCCCCCTCCGGCATGGGATGATTCGTCCACAAGTCGACTTCGTGGAGACGGAATGACCCATACCCTGGATCCACTGTCCTCCGAGGTGAATGTCCCGTTACGGGACGTGGTCGGCAACCGGGAGCTCGCGCTGGAGGTCGTCCGCGAGACGCTGCGGCCGGGCGCGCTGGACCTGCCCGTGCGCTGGGCCCACGTGAGCGAGCTGCAGGACCCGGTGCCGTACCTGGTGGGCGGCGAGCTGATCCTCACCGCGGGGGTGAACCTGCCGGAGCGGATCGACCGGTACGTGCGCGGGCTGCGCGACGCCGGCGTGACGGCGCTCGGGTTCGGGCTGACGCCGTCGGTGCACGAGACGCTGCCGGAACCGCTGCGCCGGGCCTGCGCGCGGCACGGGCTGCCGTTGCTGGTGGTGCCGGCGCGGACGCCGTTCCTGGCCGTCAACCGGGCGGTGTCGGTCGCGCTGACCGAGGCCGCGCAGCGGGAGCAGCGGCGGATCACCGCGGCGCGGGAGACGCTGACGCGCGCCGCGGGCGGCGGGCTGGGCGAGCTGACGTCGTCGCTCGCGGCGCGGCTGGGGTCGTGGGTCGCGCTGGTCGGCGAAGGGGACGCTCTCGCCTCGGCGCACGACGCGCCCGCGCCGCTGCCACCGCAGGTGCGGGAGCTGATGGCGACCGTGCGCGCGGGCAGCGGCATCCGCAGCGCGACCACCGAGGTGGGGGACAGCTTCGTGGTGGTCCAGCCGGTCTACCCGCAGGCGACGGCGTCGCACCTGCTGGTCGTCGGCCGGACCCGGCGCTTCGACGGCGCCGACCGGGCGATCCTCGCCGTCGGCGCGGCGCTGCTCGGCCTGGTCGGGCGCGCCGGCTCGGACGCGGCCGAGCTGGGCACGGCGGCGACCGGCCTGCTCCTGGGCCGGACGTCACCCCGCGGCGTGGCCCGGACACTGGTCGGGGCGGAAGTCGTCCGGCTCGTCGCGGGGACGGCGTACCGCCGTGGCCCGGGGGAGGTGGCCCAGCGCCCGGACTGGTTGCGGGCGCGGCTCGACACACCGTTGGTGTCGGTGCGGCCCGGACCTTCGTTCGTGGCGATCGCGGGGTCGTCGCCGTCGCCTGCGGTGCTCGAGGAGCTGCGGTCGGCCGGCTGGCTGACGGCGGTGGGTTCGCCGGCGCCCGCCGACCGGCTTTCGGAGCCGGAACTCGAGCTGCTGCTGGCCCGGGCCCGGGCGCTGGGCCGCCCGGTCGTGGCCAGTGCTTCGGACTTCGACGCACTGCTGGCCCCGGACGCTTCCCGGGGCTTCGCGGAGAAGGCCCTCGAACCGCTGGTCGCGCTCGACGAAGCGGGGGACCGTGAGCTGGTCCGGACGCTGCGCACCTGGCTGGCGCACCACGGCGGCTGGGAGCCGACCGCGGCGGAGCTGGGCGTGCACCGCAACAGCGTCCGGCACCGGATCGCCCAGGTGGAGAAGGCCCTGGACGTGGACCTGGCGGATCCGGACGTCCGGATGCGGTTGTGGTTCGCCTTGCGGTGGGTGCCGTCGAGTCCTTAAAGGGCACTCTCAGGAAGTTATGGGATTGTGGTCTCGTGCGAGTTTTGGTAGTGGAAGACGAAGAACCCCTGGCCGACGCGATCGCCCGTGGCCTGCGCCGCGAAGGCATGGCCGTGGACGTGGCGCTCACCGGGGACGACGGCCACGAGAAGGCCGCCGTCACGCGGTACGACGTCGTGTTGCTGGACCGGGACCTGCCCGGGATGTCCGGGGACGAGCTGTGCCGCGAGATCGTCGCGTCCGGGGAGCTGACCCGGGTGCTGATGCTCACCGCGAGCAGCTCGGTGTCGGACCGCGTCGAAGGGCTGTCCCTCGGGGCCGACGACTACCTCGCGAAGCCGTTCGCCTTCCCCGAGCTGGTCGCCCGCGTCCGGGCGCTCGGCCGCCGCGCCACGCCGGCCGCGCCGCCGCTGCTCACCGCCGGGGACGTCGAGCTGGACCCGGCCAAGCGGACCGTGCGGCGCGCGAGCGGGCCGGTCGAGCTGACGCGCAAGGAGTTCGGTGTCCTCGAGGTGCTGCTGTCGGCCGCCGGTTCGGTGGTCAGCAGCGAGGAACTGCTCGAACGGGTGTGGGACGAGAACGCCGACCCGTTCACCACGACCGTCCGGGTCACCGTCATGACGTTGCGCAAGAAGCTCGGCGAGCCGGGGATCATCGAGACCGTCGTCGGCTCCGGGTACCGGGTGCCGGAGCCCGGCGCGCCACGCGCGTGAACCTGCCGGGCACCCGCAGCCTCCGCGCCCGGATCACCCTGCTGGCGACCGTGCTGGTCGCCGCCGTCAGCCTGCTGCTGCTCTGGCTGGCCTGGACGCTGGTCCGGGACTCGCTCGACGCCGTGCCGCAGATGCCGCCGGGCAGCACGGTGGTCGTCGACGGCGTCCGGGTCGACGCCTCGACGCTCGCCGAGCAGCTGCGCGTGCACGCCCGCAACCGGATGCTGCTGTTCGGCTCGATCGCGTTCCTGCTGGTGGTGGCGGCCGCGGCGATCCTCGCCTGGACGTTCACCTCCCGCGTGCTGCTCCCGCTGCGCGAGATCACCGGCACCGCGCGGCGGCTGTCGGTCGAGTCGCTGGGGGAGCGGATCGGCGAGGTGCGCCCGCGTGACGAGCTGGCCGTGCTGGCGGAGACGTTCGACGCCATGCTCGACCGGCTCCAGGCCGCGTTCGACGCCCAGCGGCACTTCGTCGCGAACGCGAGCCACGAGCTGCGGACGCCGTTGTCGGTGATCCGCACGGAACTCGACGTCACCCTGGCCGACGACGACGCTGACGAAGCCGAGCTGCGCCGGATGGGCGGGGTGGTCCGCGACGCGACCGAGCGGGCCGGGCAGCTGGTGAACTCGCTGCTGCTGCTGGCCCGCACCGACGGCGCCGGGCTCGGCGTGCGCGAACCGGTCGACCTGGCGTTCGTGGTCGACCGGGCCTGGCGCGCGGTCCGGCTCGAAGCCGAGAAGCGCGGGATCCGCGCGACGTTCGCGGTGGTGCCGGCGCCGGCGTTCGGCGACCCGGCGCTGCTGGAGCGGATCGCGGGCAACCTCCTGGAGAACGCGGTCCGCCACAACGTCGAGGGCGGCTGGCTGGAGGTCACGACCCAGCCGGGCCCGCGGTGGTCGACGGTGCGCGTCCGGTCTTCGGGCGGCCTGGTGGACCCGGCGACGGTGGCGGAGCTGTTCGAGCCGTTCCGCCGCGCGGGCACCGCCCGCACCGCCCGCCACGGCGCGGGACTGGGGCTCTCGATCGTCCGGGCGGCGGTCGCGGCGCACGGCGGAACGGTGGCGGCGGAGCCGATCGTCGGCGGCGGCCTGGCGGTGACGGTGCACCTGCCGGTCCGGTGAACAAGCCTCGTGAGTGTTTAGTCGGGTTAGAACCCTCCTGAACACTCACGACCCGGCCAGGGCGAGACCGGCGCGTAGCACTCCGGCCGCGTGGAGCATGGCCGCGCGGGCGTCCGGGTCGATGCCGACGCGGTTCGCGAAGCCGTGCAGCTGGCCTTCGTGGCGGCGGTGGACCAGCGGGACACCCGCGGAAGCGAGCCTGGCCGCGTAGGTCTCGCCTTCGTCGCGCAGCAGGTCGAAGCCGCACGTCGCCACGTACGTCGGCGGGAGGCCCTCGACGGTCTCGTCGTACGCGACCGAGGCGCGGGGATCGGTGTAGGAAGCCGGGTCGCGCAGGTATTGCGCGCGGTACCAGGCCCATTCGTCGCGGTCGAGGCGGAAACCCCAGCCGAACTGCTGGTGGGACGGCGACTCGCCGAGCGCGTCCGTCGCCGGGGTGAGCAGGAGGCTGAACGCCGGGCGGGGCAGCTCGCCGCGGGCGGCCGCGTGGGCCACCACCGCCGCCAGGTTGGCGCCGCTGCTGTCGCCGCCCACCGCGAGCCGCGCCGGGTCGATGCCGAACTCCGGCGCGTGTTCGTGGACGAACGCGAACGCCGTCACCGCGTCGGAAGCCGCCGCCGGGAACGGGTGTTCCGGCGCCAGCCGGTAGCCGATCGACACCACCCGGACCCCGGCCTCCTCGGCCAGCAGCCGGCACGCGCCTTCGTGGGTGTCCAGGCTGCCGAGCACGAACCCGCCGCCGTGGAAGTACACGAGGGCCGGGGAGGGCGCCGGGACCCCCGCCGGTTCGTAGTACCGCAGCGGCAGCGGCCCGCCGGGCCCCGGCCACGTCGAGTCGCGCGTCCGGACGCCCGGGCAGATGCCCGCGCCGGCGAGCGCGCCCGCCAGGTTCAGCTCGGCCCGGGCCCGCGAAAGGCTGCCGTTGCGGTGCGGCGCGTCGAACGGCGCGAACCGCGACACCCGCATCAGCACCTGGGCCGAGAGCACCGGCCGCCGCCCGGCCACCACCACCGGACGGCCCGCGAGCACCCGCAACACGGGCGCGGGCAGGCCCAGCAGCCACCGCAACCCGGCCATGACCGTCCGTACGAGCAGCACTCTCCCGTTCACCACCCGTCCACGAAAATCCGATCCGCGTCCATCCACAAGTCCTCGAGCGAGTTCGCCTGCCCGATGAGGCACGTTCCGGAAGGCGATTTGCTCGTGTACCCACTGCGGCTCGAACGACTCCACGACCCGCCGCCGGGGTGAACGGGCGGTGTTCCGGCGGCCGGCGTGTGCTGTGATCTCGGGTGTGGAGGAAAAGCCGCTGGGCCGTGTGCTGGTGCCGGTGATCGCGCTGGCCCTGGTCACCGGGGCGGGGCTGGCGTTCGGCGTCGCGGAGCTGAAGCGGCCGCCCGACCTGCCGGTCGACACCAACCCCGCGCCGCTGGCCGGTCACACCCTGTGTGCGGCCGTGGTCGTGGTCTTCTCCTCCGACGCCGAGCTGCAGCCGGCCGTCCGCGCGCTCCGCGACGACCCGAAGGCGCGGCGGCTGTTCGTGGACCCGCCGTCGGTTTCCCTGCTTGCCGTGCCCGGCACCGATCTGAAGGCCTGGGCGCAGGAGCTGCACGCGCGCTTCCGGACCGCCGAGCGCGTGACGGTCATCGATTCCGACGCGACGGCGGCGCAGCTGAAACTCACCGCGCCGCCGCCGAAGTGCCCTCGTGAGGGCGAATACTAGGAAGCCGGGACCGAAGCCACGCCCGGGGCGAGGAACGGCTTGCCGTTCACGCGCTCGGAGACGCCGGAGCGGTCCAGGTACGGCGTGATGCCGCCGTTCCAGAACGGCCAGCCCGCACCCAGGATCAGGCACAGGTCGATGTCCTGCGCCTCCGCGACCACGCCCTCGTCGAGCATGATCCGGATCTCCTCCGCGATGGCCGACAGCGCCCGCTCGCGCACCTGCTCCGAAGTGGACGGAGAATCTCCCTGCGTCCACAGCGAAACGACCTCGGGGTCGGCCGACTGGGTGCCCTGGTCGTCCCAGACCCAGACGCCCTTGTTGCCCGCCTTGACGAACTTCGCGAGGTTGTCGGACACGGTGAACCGGTCCGGGAAGGCCTCGTGCAGCGTCTCGCCGACGTGCAGCGCGATGGCCGGGCCGACGAGCTGCATCAGCGTCAGCGGCGTCATCGGCAGGCCCAGCGGCTCGAGCGCGGAGTCGGCGACCTCGAACGGCGTGCCCTCGTCGACGGTGACCAGCACCTCGCCGAGGAAACGCAGCAGGAGCCGGTTGACGACGAACGCCGAAGCGTCCTTCACCAGCACGCTGGACTTCTTGAGCTGCTTGCCGACCGAGAACGCCGTCGCCAGGGACGCGTCGTCGGTCTGCTCGCCGCGGACGATCTCCAGCAGCGGCAGCACGGCGACCGGGTTGAAGAAGTGGAAGCCGACGACGCGCTCGGGGTGCTGCAGCTTCGACGCCATCGCGGTGATCGACAGCGACGAGGTGTTCGTCGCGAGGATCGCCTCGGGCTTGACGTGCTGCTCCAGCTCGGCGAACACCTGCTGCTTGACGCCCAGCTCCTCGAAGACGGCTTCGATGACGAAGTCGGCGTCGGAGAAGGCGGCCTTGTCGAGCGAGCCCGAGACCAGCGCCTTGAGGCGGTTGGCGCCGTCCGGGGAGACGCGCTTCTTGGCCAGGAGCTTGTCGATCTCGTCGTGGACGTACCCGACGCCCTTGTCGACGCGGGCCTGGTCGACGTCGGTCAGCACGACCGGCACCTTGAGACGGCGCACGAACAGCAGCGCGAGCTGGCTGGCCATCAGGCCGGCGCCGACGATGCCGACCTTGTTCACCTTGCGGGCCAGGTTCTTGTCCGGCGCGCCCGCCGGGCGCTTGGCGCGCTTGTTGACCAGGTTGAACGAGTACAGCCCCGCCCGCAGGACGTCGGACATGAGCAGCTCGGCGAGGCCGTCGGTTTCGGCCGCGTAGCCGCGGTCGAGGTCGTTCTCGCGGGCCAGCTCCAGCAGCTCGACGGCCTTGGTCGCGCCCGGCGACGCGCCGTGCGTCCGGCCGTCCACAATGGACTTCGCACGGGCGATGGCGGCGTCCCAGCCGGAACCGCGGTCGATCTCGCGGCGCTCCGGGGTGATCTCGCCGTTGACGACGCGGGCCAGCCACAGCAGCGACTGCTCGAGGTAGTCGGCCGAGCCGAAGACCGCGTCGACGATGCCGAGCTCGGCCGTCTGCTTGACGGTGAGCATCTTGTTCTGCGCCAGGGCGTTCTCGATGATCACCGTGACGGCGGCGTCCGCGCCGATCAGGTTCGGCAGCAGCTGCGTGCCGCCCCAGCCCGGGAACAGGCCGAGGAAGACCTCGGGGAACGCGATGGCGGCGGTGTTCTCCGACAGCGTCCGGTAGTGGCAGGACAGCGCCAGCTCGAGCCCGCCGCCCATGACCGCGCCGTTGATGAACCCGAACGTCGGGATCTCGGTTTCGGTCAGGCGGCGGAACACGTCGTGCCCGGTCTGGGCGATCTCGCGCGCCAGCTTCGGGTCGCTCACGGATTCGACCCCCGAGAGGTCCGCGCCGACGGCGAAGATGAACGGCTTGCCGGTGACGGCGATCGCGGCGGGCTCCGCCTCGAAAGCCTGGTCCAGCGCGGTGTTCAGGGATACGAGACCCTGCGGGCCGAACGTGTTGGGCCGGGTGTGGTCGTGGCCGTTGTCGAGCGTGATCAGCGCGACGGGCTTCTCGAGCCCGGGCACCTTCACCAGGCGCGTCACGGCGTGCGTGACGACCTCGTCCGGGAAAGCGGCCTTCGCTTCTTCAGCGGTGAAAGTCATTTACTTCGCCCCCTCGAAGGCCGGGTTCTCCCAGATCACGGTGCCGCCCATGCCGATGCCGATGCACATCGTCGTCATGCCGTACCGGACGTCGGGCCGTTCCGCGAACTGGCGCGCCAGCTGCGTCATGAGCCGGACACCGGAGGAAGCCAGCGGGTGGCCGCACGCGATCGCGCCGCCCCACTGGTTCACGCGCGGGTCTTCGTCGTCGATGCCGAAGTGGTCGAGGAAGGCCAGCACCTGCACGGCGAAGGCTTCGTTGATCTCGAACAGGCCGATGTCGTCGATGGACAGGCCGGTGCGCTTGAACAGCTTCTCGGTGGCGGGCACCGGGCCGATGCCCATGACCTCCGGCTCGACGCCGGCGAAGGAGTAGCCGACCAGCCGCATCGCGACCGGCAGGCCCAGCTCGCGGGCCGTTTCCTCGTCGGCGAGGAGCGACGCCGTGGCGCCGTCGTTGAGGCCGGCCGCGTTGCCCGCGGTGATCCGGCCGTGGGGGCGGAACGGCGTCTTCAGGTTCGCGAGGGTTTCCAGCGTGGTGCCCGGGCGGGGCGGCTCGTCCTCGGTGGCGAGACCCCAGCCCAGCTCCTTCGAACGGGTGGCGACGGGCACCAGCTCGGGCCCGATCTTGCCGGTCTTGACGGCTTCGGCGTAACGCTCCTGGCTGCGCGCGGCGTAGGCGTCGGTGCGCTGCTTGGTGATCGCGGGGAAGCGGTCGTGCAGGTTCTCGGCGGTCTGGCCCATGACGAGCGCGGTCGGGTCGACGAGCTTGTCGGCGATGATCCGCGGGTTCGGGTCGACGCCCTCGCCCATCGGGTGCCGTCCCATGTGCTCGACGCCGCCGGCGATGGCGATGTCGTAGGCCCCGAAGCCGATCCCGGACGCGGCGGTGGTGACGGCGGTCATCGCGCCGGCGCACATGCGGTCGATGGCGAAGCCGGGCACCGACTTCGGCAGCCCGGCCAGCAGCGCGGCGGTGCGGCCGATGGTCAGGCCCTGGTCGCCGATCTGGGTGGTGGCGGCGATGGCCACCTCGTCGACGCGCTCGGGCGGCAGTTCGGGGTGCCGCCGCAGCAGCTCGCGGATGGCGTTGACGACGAGGTCGTCGGCCCGGGTCCCGGCGTAGATGCCCTTGTCGCCGGCCTTGCCGAAGGGGGTCCGTACCCCCTCGACGAAGGCGACGGTGCGCACGCCCCGCGCGTTCGGCGCGAGCGGCGTTGCTGGTGCGGCCACGAATGCTCCATTGGAGGTAGACGGTGATAGCCGCACGATAGCCCTTGTTACCCGTCGGTAACCAGTGCTGTGGCCCGGTCGAGTGGGCTACGGCACACTCTTGGGCGTCAGCGTCCCGCCCTTGACGAGCCATGCGACGCCGAACGCCCACACCGCCGCGCTCTCCAGCCACAGCGCCGGGTGCCACTCCGGCACCAGCCGCAGCCGGCTCGTCACCACGATGAGCACCAGGGACGCGAGGATCACCACGCCGCAGACGCGGTAGACGACGCCGACGCCGGCCGGCTGCTCGCCGTCGTGGGGGAACAGGCGCAGGCAGAAGTAGGCGAGGGAGAGGAAGAACACCGCGGCGAACACCAGGTGCAGCACGCCCGCGGTCCGGTCCCAGCCCGACACGTCGTGGTCCGGCGTGGTCGGGAAGAGCGCGAGCCCGATGGCGCCGAGCCCGGCCACCGTGCTGGCGACGTTGTCGATGAAGTCGTGGCCGTAGTAGGCGAACAGGAACACCCCGGCGGCGCACATCGCGCCGACGAAGACGTCGCGGACGTCGCTGTAGTAGTAGCCGCTGAGCGACCCGATGAGGTCGCCACCCTGGACGAGCTGCTTGCCGAAGATGAGCACGAACGGCAGCGCCAGGCCGATGAGCCCGATCGCTCGCCGCAGGAAGAGGTAGGAGTGGACGAGGGTGCTCTGCGGGGATCGGGTTGCCGTGGTCATGGCCGCCTCCGGAGGTCGTTACCGGGTACATCGGCAGGCCCGGTGCGGTCGCTGAAGGCTCGTTACCGCGCCGGGCAGCTGATCGTTACCCGCCCAGGTGGGCCAGCCAGCCACCTTTCGCCGAAATGTCCGCCGTGCCCTCGATCGCCGCCGGTTCGCAAACGAAGCCGGGGGCCCGCGTGCCGTCGGCCAGCTCCACCTTCCCGATCGCCAGCGGAGCGGGAATCCGCGAGACGAACTCGCCGAACCCGCGCACCGGCAGGTCCCACACCTCCGCCGCGATCGCGACGCCGCCGGCCGCGACCCGGACCAGGCCCGGCTTGGGCGGCACCGTGTCCAGCGCGTACAGCCGGTACGACTCCGACGTGGAAACCGCGGCCACGAACCGCCCGCCGCGGGAAGTCAGTTCGTGGTTCAGCGGCTGGCCGCGCAGGTGGGCGCCGACCACCACGATCGGCACCCGCTCGCCGCGCAGGCTCGCCAGGGTCGCCAGTTTCAGGTCGTCGTGCGGGGCGCCGATCAGCATCACGCCGAACGGGCGCCCGGCCACGGTCCCGGCCGGGACCGCCAGTGCCGGCAGGCCGAACAGGTTGGTGGAGTTGGTGAACCGGCCCAGGCGCGCGTTGACCGCGACCGGGTCCGCGGCCACCGCGGCGATCGTGGGGTGCTCGGTCGTCGTCGGGAACAGCAGCGCGTCGACGCCGGCCAGCGCGGCCAGTGCACTGGCCCGCAGCCCGGCCAGCTTCGCCTGGTCCGCGAACAGCCGGTGCGCGGGGAGGTCGCGGGCCGCGGTGATGATGCCGTGCACCACCGGGTCGACGGCCTCCGGGTGCGCGTCCAGGAACTCGCCGACCGCGGTGTACCGCTCGGCCACGAACGCGCCGCCGTACAGCAGTTCCGCCGCTTCGAGGAACACCGAAGTGTCCACAGTGGTCACTTCGGCGCCCGCCGCGGCGTACTCGTCGACGGTGGCCGCGAAGGCTTCCGCCCAGCCCTCGGCGAGGGGGCCCAGGTACGCGGGCACGCCGATGCGGAACCGTCCCGAGTGGACCTGGGCCGGCTCGGCCAGGCAGGTCAGCGCGAACGACGCCTCTTCGACCGTCCGCGCGAACAGCGAGACGCAGTCGATGCTCGCGCACGCGGGCACGACGCCTTCGGTCGGCAGCAGGCCCGGGGTCGGCTTGAGCCCGACGATCCCGTTGAACGCCGCCGGTACCCGGCCCGAGCCCGCGGTGTCGGTGCCCAGCGCCAGATCGGCGATGCCGAGCGCGACCGCGACCGCCGAGCCCGAACTCGACCCGCCCGAGACGTATGCCGGGTCGACGGCGTTGCGCACCGCGCCGTACGGGCTGCGCGTGCCGACCAGCCCGGTCGCGAACTGGTCCAGGTTGGTCGTGCCGAGCACCAGCGCCCCGGCCGCCCGCAGCCGCGCGACCATGGGGGCGTCGGCCTCCGGTTTGTACGCGTAAGCAGGGCAGCCCGCCGTCGTCGGCAGCCCCGCGACGTCGATGTTGCCCTTGACCGCGACGAGCTTGCCGGCCAGCGGGAGACCGCGGTCCGCCAGCGCCGCCGCCTCGGCGACCACCTCTTCTTCGGGCCGGAGGTCGATCCAGATCTCCGGCCGGTCCACCTGCTCGATCCGGCGGTACGCGGCTCGTACGCGCTCGACGGGGCTCATCCGAGCACCACCAGCGGCGTGCCGGGCGCCACCTGGTCGCCGGGGGACACGAGCACTTCGACCACCTCGCCGCTCGCCGGCGCGGGGATCCGCGCCTCCGTCTTCATCGCTTCCAGCGTCACCAGCGACTGCGCGTCCTCGACGCGCTCGCCCGCCGTGACGTCGACCCGCCACACGGTCGCCGCGAACGGTGCCTCCACGACGTGCCCGCCCGGGGGTGCCTCGACCCGGGCCGGGGGCCGGGTGACCGGCTCCGGTTTCGGGTCGAACTCGCCCGCTGCGGCCCACGCCCGCCGTTCCGCCTCGAACGCGGCCGCCTGCGTCGCCCGGAACTCCGCGATGCTGCCGGCGTTGTCCGCCAGGAACTTCTCGTAGTCGGCGAGCGCGAAGGTGCCTTCGGTCGTGTCGAGGGCCAGCTGCCCGGAAGAGCTCTGCGCGCGCAGCTCCAGGAGCTCCTCGGCCGACACCGGGTACCAGGAGATCCGGTCGAAGAACCGCAGGTTCCACGGCTGGTCCCCGCCGTGCCAGCTGTTCCACACCTGCGTGGTCCGGCCGACGAACTGGTAGCCGCCCGGTCCTTCCATACCGTAGATGCAGAGGTACGCCCCGCCGATGCCGACGGAGTTCTCCGCCGTCCACGTCCGCGCCGGGTTGTACTTCGTCGTGACCAGGCGGTGGCGTGGGTCGAGCGGGGTCGCGACCGGCGCGCCGAGGTAGACGTCGCCGAGCCCGAGCACGAGGTACTCGGCGTCGAACACCGTCCGGTAGACGTCGTCCACAGTAGACAAGCCGTTGACGCGCCGGATGAACTCGATGTTCCACGGGCACCACGGTGCGTCGTCGCGCACGCCGGTCATGTACCGCTCGATCGCCTCGCGCGTCGCCGGGTCGTCCCACGAAAGCGGCAGCCGGACGTGGCGGCTGGGCACCACGAGGTCGTGCGTCGGCGGCAGGTCGCGTTCCAGCTCGCGCACCAGGCCGAGCGCCTTGCCGACCGGCAGCGCGTCCGGATCGACGTGCACCTGCAGCGACCGGATGCCCGGGGTCAGGTCCACGATCCCCGGCACGCCTTCGGCCGCGAGCCGTTCCGCGAGTGCGTGCACCCGCATCCGCAACGCCAGGTCGAGCTTCATTTCGCCGTACTCGACGAGCAAGTTGTCGTCGCCGCTGCGGCGGTAGGTGACCGGCGGCTCGCCGTCCGAAGCGGACAGTCGCGAGAGGACTCCGCCGTCGTCGCGCGCGGGGCGGCTCGGCTCGATCGCCGTCGCGGGCCGGGTGCGCAGCGCCGCCGCGTGGTCGGTGCCGATCGGCACGAACCGCACGGTGTCGCCCGGCCGCAGCTGCCCGAGCTTCCACCGCTCGCCGGTGGCGACCGTCGCCGGGCAGACGAACCCGCCGAGACTGGGGCCGTCCGGGCCGAGCAGGATCGGCAGGTCGCCGGTGTAGTCGACGGCGCCGATCGCGTACGGCGTGTCGTGGATGTTCGACGGGTGCAGGCCCGCCTCGCCGCCGTCCGGGCGCGCCCACTCCGGCCGCGGCCCGACCAGGCGGACGCCGGTGCGCGCGGAGTTGAAGTGCACCTGCCAGTCGGTGGCGTAGAAGGTGTCGACGTCGTCCGGGGTGAAGAACTCCGGTGCGGCGTGCGGTCCTTCGAGCGCGCCGATCGTCCAGTGGGTGCTGAAGTCCGGCCGGTCGGCGACCGGGCCCACCACGGGGTCCGCGGGTTCCGGGCCCGGACGCAGGACGTCGCCCGCGGCCAGCGCGCGGCCGCCGTGCCCGCCGAACTTGCCCAGCGTGAACGTCGCCGCGCTGCCGAGGAACGCCGGGACGTCGATGCCGCCGCGCACGAGCACGTAGCTGCGCAACCCGGCCGAGCACGCGCGGACGTCCAGGGTGGCGCCGGCGGGGACTTCGACGGGTGTCCACAAGGGCACCTCGGCGCCGTCGACGAAGATCGTCGTCGGCGCGCCGGTCAGGCACACCTTGGTGGCGTGGGAGAACCGCAGCGTGACGCCGTCCACGGTGCACTCCAGGCCGGGCGCGCCCTCGGGGTTGCCGAGGGCGAGGTTGCCCAGCCGCAGCGAAAGGTCGTCCATCGGGCCGCTCGGCGGCACCCCGACGTGCCAGAACCCGGTGCGGCCCGGCCAGTCCTGCACGGTGGTCATCGTGCCGCCGCGCACGACGTCGATCTGCGGCTCGGGGTCCTCGACACCGTCCAAAGTGGACGTGTCGTGGGCGGCCGCGCCGAAGGCCGCGTCGGCGGCCGCCGCCCGCAGCTGCCCGAGGTTGGTCCGGACCCCGTCGACGCGGGTCGCGGCGAGCGCGTCCCGCAGGTGCGCCAGCGCGTCCGCGCGGTCGGTGCCGGTGCAGATCACCTTGGCCAGCAACGGGTCGTAGTGCGTGGTCACGGTGGTGCCCGGGCCGACCCAGGTGTCCACCCGGGTGCCGGCCGGGAACTCCGCCCGCGTGACGAGGCCGGAGCTGGGCCGGTGCCCGGCGTTCGGGTCTTCGGCGTACACCCGGGCTTCGACGGCGTGGCCGCGCGCGACCGGGGTCGCGCGGAACATCGCGCGGTCGCCCTGGGCGAGCCGCAGCATCCAGGCGACCAGGTCGACGCCGTACACCGCCTCGGTGACCGGGTGCTCGACCTGCAGCCGCGTGTTGACCTCGAGGAACGCCGCTTCGCCGCGGCCGGGGTCGTAGACGTACTCGACCGTGCCCGCCGAGCGGTACCGGACCGACGAGCAGAGCGCGACGGCCGACTCGACGAGCTGCTTCCGGACCGCGTCGGGCAGATCCGGCGCCGGGCACTCCTCGACGACCTTCTGGTTGCGCCGCTGCAGCGAGCAGTCCCGCGTGCCGAGCGCCATGACCTCGCCGAAGCCGTCGCCGAACACCTGGACCTCGACGTGCCGCGCGCGGGTCACCAGCCGTTCCAGGAAGACGCCGGAGCTGGCGAAGCTCTTCGCCGCGACGCTGCGCACGGTGTCCCAGGCGGCCCGCAGCTCGTCCGGCGACGCGCAGGCGCGCATGCCGATGCCGCCCCCGCCGCCGGTCGCCTTGAGCATCACCGGGTAGCCGATGTCCGCCGCCCGCGCGAGCGCTTCGTCCACATCGGACAGCAGGCCGGTGCCGGCCAGCAGCGGCACGCCCGCCGCGATCGCCGCCTCGCGCGCGGTGTGCTTGCTGCCGAACACCTCCAGGTGCTCCGGCGACGGCCCGGCGAACGCGATCCCGGCGTCTTCGCAGGCTCGCGCGAACGCCGCGTCCTCGGACAGGAAGCCGTAGCCGGGGTGGATCGCGTCGCAGCTGGTGTCGAGCGCGGCCTGGACGATCGCGCCGGCCCGCAGGTAGCTCTCGGCCGCGGGTGCCGGGCCCAGCCGCACGGCCCGGTCGGCCAGCCGCACGTGCGGCGCCAGGCGGTCGGCGTCGGAGTACACCGCGACGGTTTCGAGGCCGAGTTCCCCGGCGCTGCGCAGGATCCGGACCGCGATCTCGCCGCGGTTGGCGACGAGCAGCCTCACTCGTCGCTCCCGGGGGCGGTGACGACCATGCGCACCGGCGTCGGGTCGAACCCGTTGCAGGGGTTGTTGATCTGCGGGCAGTTCGACACGAGGACGAGCACGTCGGTCTCCGCGCGCAGCCGGACTTCCAGGCCCGGCGCGGAAATGCCGTCGACGATCCCGAGTGTGCCGTCCGCTTCGACTGGAACGTTCATGTACCAGTTGACGTTGCTGACCAGATCGCGCTTGCCCAGCCCCCACTTCGCGCCCTCGCTGAGGAAGTTCTCGACGCAGGCGTGCTGGAACCGGGTGTGCTGGCCGTAGCGGAGGCTGTTGGATTCCTTGCTGCACGCGCCGCCGAGCGTGTCGTGGCGCCCGCAGGTGTCGGCGACGACGGTCAGCAGCGGCGCGCCCTCCTGGGTGCGCAGGACACTGCCGGTGGTGAGGAAGATGGTGCGTTGCGCGGCGATCGTCGCGGCGGCGCTGTAGCGCTTCGCGGTGTCGTTCGCGTCGTAGCAGAGGAAGTCGACGGCCTGGTTGCCGCCGAGGTCGATGATCGCCAGCTCGCTGCCGCGCTTCAGCACGGTCGAGAACGGGGCCCGCGCGGCGACGTCGAACGTCAGCTCCAGCTGGGACTGGTACGCCGTACTCATGCGATCCCCCGTGCGGTCAGGTAGTCGGCGGTGTTCTCGAACGCGCGCTGCGCTTCCGGGCTGTGCGTCCATTCCGGACTGTCCGGGGTGGACGGCTCGTCGCGCCAGGCGAGCACTTCCAGGTTCGTCACGGTGTAGTCCGGGCGCGGGTCGACCGGGTGCGGCACGTTGGCGATCAGCACGATCGACGGGATTTCGATCCGCAGGTCGAGCGACTTCCCGGCGCCCGCGGAGCCGGTGAACTCCAGGGCGCCTTCCGGCTGGACCCGCACGCCCTGGAAGAACGACAGGCTGGGCGGCAGATCACGCGGGCCGAGCCCGTTCTTCGCCGCGGCCAAGGTGAACAGCGGCAGGCCGGCGGGGGAGGGGCCCTGCGGGGCGCCGTCGCCGTAGCGCTCGGTGTTGCCGTCCACAGTGGACGTTCCGCACAGGGCGTCGTGGCGGCCGCTCGAATCCGCGACGATCGTGGCGAGCACGCGGGCCTGGTCGGACAGCAGCGCCACCTTCTCGCCGAGATAGGCGTTCCACTGCACCTTCACCGTGTCCGCGACGTTCAGCCGCTCCCACGGCCCGTCGGCGTTGAACAGCAGCACGTGCGCGCAGGCGTCGCCCTCGACGTCGGTCAGCCGCAGCCGCGTGCCCCGGGCCAGCACCTTGTGCGTGTACCCGCCCCCGGCGACGGTCTCGGCCCAGGTCAGCGCCTCGGCGGCGACACCGGGCGGCGGTGCCGCCCAGGTGCTCGCCGGGATCGACGGCATCGTTTCGACCACGGTGCCGGCCTGGGCCCGGGCGTGGTCCCGGGCGCCGTAGGTGGTGGCGGTGGTGCTCATGGACGTCCTCTCAGATCGCGGGTTCGAGGGCGGGAGCGGGGCGCAGCCGCAGCCAGCAGAGCCAGCCGATCACCAGTGCGCCGCCGACGAACTCTATCGGGAACAGCAGCATCCAGGGGGCGCCCGAACCGGCGACGTCGTAGATCTCCGCGCGCGGCCAGCCGATGTTCACGACCATGGCGACGCCGTAGAGCACGGCCGCGCCGTTCAGCGGGACACCCCAGCGGCCCAGCGAGAACCGGCCGGGTTCGGCGGGGAACCGCCCGCGCAGCCTTGCCACCAGCAAGGGTCCGGTGACCAGCAGGTACGCCAGGTAGACGACCACCACCGACGTCCCGGTGATCGTGCTGAAGAGCGTCGGGTTGCCGACGTTGAGCAGCAGGAGCGCGATCGCCAGGACACCCGAGACGAGCGCGGGCGCGACCGGCGTGCCCGTGCGCGGATTCACCGACGAAAGTCGGGCCGAGCCGGGCAGCGCGCCGTCGCGGGCCATCGCGAAGATCAGCCGGACGGTGCCGGTCTGGATGGTCAGGGTGCAGACGACGACGGCGATGGCGACGTCGGCGAGGAAGACGCGGCCGAGGGTGTCGCCGAAGACGGCGGTGATCACGTACGGCAGGCCGTGGCCGGCGAGCTGCCCGTCGGTGAGGCTCGGCGCGGCCATCAGCGCCGTGAGGACCACGGCGAGCCCGCCGATCCCGGACACGAGCACGGCTCGCAGCACCGCGCGCGGTGCCGCCCTTCGCGCGTCCTTCGTCTCCTCGGCGACCGACGCGGCGGTGTCGAAGCCGTAGAGCACGTACGCGGCCATGAGCGCCGAAGCGAGCACGCCGCCGAGCCCGGCGCTCGTGCCGGGGGCGTCGTGCGCGACCACCTGCGGGCCGCGGACGGCGAACAGGCCCAGCCCGAGGACGAGGACGACGACGCCGAGGAGTTCGGCCGCGACGCCGACGTCGTTGATCCGGGCCATCAGCCGGACGCCGCCGGCGTTGACGAGCGTGGTGAAGACGAGCAGGAGCGCGCCGAGGACGACGGCGTTGGCCGCCCCCGACGGCGACGTCACCGACGGGTCGCCGCCGACGAGCTGGAAGCCGTCCCACACCGACGGCAGCACCACCTGCAGCGCGATCGCCGCGGCGGCGAGGGCGACGACGCAGCCGAGCAGCATCATCCAGCCGGCGAGCCAGCCGAGGAACCCCTTCGAGAGCTGTTTCGCCCACTGGTACACGGATCCGGCGAGCGGGAAGCGCGCGGCGAGTTCGGCGAAGGTGAGCGCCACGAGCAGCTGGCCGCCGAGGACCACCGGCCACGTCCAGAAGAAGAGCGGGCCGCCGAAGGTGTAGCCGAACCCGAAGAGCTGGAAGACGGTGGTGAGGATGGAGACGAACGAGAAACCGGCGGCGAAGGCGGAAAACCCGCCGAGCGACCGGCGGAGTTCCTGGCGGTAGCCGAAGGAGGCGAGCTCGTCGGGTGGCATGCGATCTCCTCGTTTCGATCGTTTGACAGAAATTAAGCCCCGGCCGGGTCTGCTCGATCTCCGGCGCGTTAGGTGCGCGTTAACGGCGGCGCGGTCCGGGCGTCAACAGCGACATGCGGGGGTAACCACGGGTGTCCGGGCGCCGGACCTGGCAAGATCAGCCCGTGGTCAAAGGCGCGGGAGTCGGCAGGCCGAGGGCGAGTGGCGCGGCGGCGAACCGGCCGGACGCGCGCCAGGCGGTGCTCGACGCGGCAGGAGAGCTGTTCACTGGAGCCGGCTACGCGGCGACGACGACCCGCGCGATAGCGGAGCGCGCGGGCCTGCGGCAGGCGTCGCTCTATTACCACTTCCCGGCGAAGGAAGACATCCTCGCGGCCCTGCTCGCCGAGACGGTCCGCCCGTCCCTGGACCTGGCGGCCCGCCTGGTGGCCGCCCCGGGCCCGGCGGCGGTGCGCCTGTGGGCACTGGCGTACGCGGACATCGGCCTGCTGGGCGGAGCGCGGCACAACCTCGGCGCGTTGTACCTGCTGCCGGAGGTGGGCTCGGCGAACCTGGCCCGCTTCCGCGCGGAGCGCGCGGACCTGAAGGCGTCGTACGGTCGTTTGGTGGCGGCCGCCGGGGTGGCTCCGGAGTCGGTGGCGATCCGGACGGACCTGGTGTTCGGGCTGGTGGAGAGCATCGCGGTGGTCCGGCGGGACGACCCGGAGCTGGACGTCGAGGCCCACGTCCGCGAAGGAGCGGACGGCGTGGTGCGGCTGGTGGGGGTGGGGGAGCCGTCAGACGACCTGCGGGCGGAGGCCCACACCCTGCTGGCAGCGCTGACCGGCTGACAAGCGCCCCAAGGCCACATTGGTTGCGCCTCCCATGCCCCCACCGCCACCCTCAACGGAGGCGCTTCGCGCCGCAGTGCTGATTCAACGCACCGAAGGCCACATTGGGGCGCTTCGGGCCGGCGTCAGGAAGCCGTTGCCTGCAGGGCCTTGCTCAGCGCCGACGCCGTCAGCTCCACCTGCCACGGCCGGGCGCCGCCCGCCCGCAGGACCTCCGCCACCGAGTCCTCGTCCGTCTCCGCCGGCGGGCGCCAGCAGGTGCGGCGCACCAGGTCCGGCAGCAGCAGGTTCTCCACCGGGAGCCGGCGGTCCTCCGCGATCGCCGTCAGCGCCGCGCGGGCGGCCGAGAGCCTGGCCGCCGCGTCCGGGTCCTTGTCCGCCCAGCGGTTGACCGGGGGCGGGCCGTCCGTCGGCTGGGACGGTGACGGCAGTTCCGACGCCGGGAGCGCGCGGGCCGCCTGGAGGTGGCGCAGCCAGCTCGCCGTGTACTTGCGCTGGACCCGGCCGCTGAAGACCGGGAGCGCCTGGAGGTCCTCGACCGTCTTCGGGTCGGCCGTCACCGCGTTGATGATCGCGGTGTCCGGCAGGATCCGGCTCGGCGCGCGGTCGCGCTTGCGGGCGAGCTCGTCACGCGCCTGCCACAGCTCGCGGACCGCCGCGAGACCCCGGGGGTTGCGGATCTTGTGGACCCCGGACGTCCGGCGCCACGGCTCGGCCCGCGGCGGTGGCGGCGGCGCCGTCCGGACGTTCTCGAACTCCTGCCGAGCCCACTCCAGCTTGCCCTGGGCGCCCAGCTCCGCCTCCAGCTTTTCGCGCAGCTGGATGAGCAGCTCGACGTCGAGAGCCGCGTAGTTGAGCCAGTCGACCGGCAGCGGCCGCTTCGACCAGTCCGCCGCGCTGTGCCCCTTCTCGAGGGTGTAGCCGAGCAGCAGCTCGACCAGCGTCCCGAGCGCGACGCGTTCGTAGCCCGCCAGCCGCCCGGCCAGCTCGGTGTCGAACAGCGCCGCCGGGTGCAGGTCCAGCTCGGCGAGGCAGGGGAGGTCCTGGGAGGCCGCGTGCAGCACCCACTCCAGGTCGTTGAGGACGTCGCGCAGCGGCTGGAGGTCGTCGGCCAGTGCGATCGGGTCGATCAGCACCGTGCCGGAACCCTCGCGGCGCAGCTGCACGAGGTAGGCCTTGGGCCAGTACCGGTAGCCGGACGCGCGTTCGGTGTCGACGGCGACCGCGCCGGTGCCCGCGGCGAGTCGCGCGCAGGCCTCGGCCAGCGCGGACGGTTCGGTGATCACCGGGGGCGTGCCCTCGGCGGGTTCGCGTAGCAGCACAGGGCCGCCCGTGGACTCGATCTCCATCCCGGTGTCCTCGGCCTCTGCGCTTCCCATGGTTGACGACCCTACGGGACGGGCATACCGCGCCTGGTCTGCCCGCCCCGCAGGGCTGTTCGCTTGCGTCAGCGGATCACGCCGGCTCGCATGGCCAGCGCCACCATCTGGGCCCGGTCGCCCGTGCCGAGCTTGCGCCCGATCCGGGACAGGTGGGACTTGACGGTGAGGGCGGAGAGCGAAAGCTCCTCGCCGATCTCCTTGTTGGACTGCCCGTCGGCGACCAGCTGAAGCACCTCCACCTCGCGAGCGGACAGCTCGCGCGGGGTGTTGTCGGTGCCCGCGACGCGGGTCCCGGTGGCCAGCACCGGAGCCACGCTCGGGTCGGCGTAGACGCCGCCCTCGAGCACACGCCGCACGCCATCGGTCACGACGACCGGTGACGCGGACTTCAGCAGGTACGCCTGGGCCCCGGCCTGGAAGGCCGAGCGGACCGCGTACGGATCGTCCGAGGATGCGAGTACGACCACGCGCGGCCAGCCGTGGCTACGGAGTTCCGTAACCAGCTCGATGCCGCTGCCGTCCGGCAGTCCGAGATCGAGGATCGCCAGGTCACAAGGCCCAGTGGCCTGTGCTCGCGCCCTCGCCTCGGCCACCGTGGCGGCTTCGTGGACGGTCCCCGCACCCATCTGTGCGAGTCTTGCTGCGATTGCCTCCCTCAACAGCGGGTGGTCGTCGACCACCAATACCGAAAAGAGCTCTTCCCGCGGGTGCGGAACCATGCTCGCCGGCAACGCGCCGGCTGGCGTGGATCGGACGGCCTGAGAAATGCCGACGGTAGCCACGTCACTACCTCCCTGGAGTCGGTCGTGCCCCCCGACCGGCACCGGGACCTTCGGCCGTTCAGCCGCGCCAGCTTTAGACCGAAAGTGGTGTCGTCGAAGGCACTGTAGCCGCCTTGAGGCCGTTGCGGGGGGATCGAATGGGTATCTATCTCAAACGAACAGTCACTCAGTGGGTTCGGAGTAACACGATCGGGCTAGTACACGGCCGGTTGTTAACGGATAGCCCAGCGAACACGATGCAAAGAAGTTGCCGACGTCCAAATGGTCGTGCAGATGGGGCGTGCAGCTGCCGGTGCGCCTAGTGACGGGGGTCCGGATGGGTGCGGGCAGGGCCCGGAATGTGGCCCCGGCCGGGGCATGATCAACTTCGCGAAGCGGCTTCGGCGGGGCTTGCCGACGCCGGGAACCGTGACTGTCCGTGTCGATCACCGGGGTCCGGCGGACCCGGGACGGCCGAGTTGATCTTGTTGCGGTGCGTGACCGCGGGGAGTCACGAACGAGGAGACGTGAAACGCCCTCAGAGACGTCGGGGTGGCGCCGAGGGGTCCTTGATCGTCGGCACCGATCGGGGCGTCCGGTGACCCTTCTGGGGGCCGCGGAGGCGTGAACGCCGTTCAGTGGACGTGAATTTTGCTCACATCCGTACAAGGGGTGCGCCGGGAGACGGCGCGCGGCGGGGCGCCGTTGCCGTTTCGTTGCCGACGATCGCCCGAACGCCGCGGGTCAGGAGCTCTGGCGCTGCCCGCTCCAGCCCCGGCGGCTGCCGTCGAACGTCTTGAATGAGTCATTCAGGACCTCCGGCGTCTTGAATGACTCATTCAAGACCTCCGGCAGGTCCCGCCGGGCGACGAGCAGCCGCGCCGGCCCGGGCTTCGTCGAGACCACCGCGCCCGAACGCCGCGGGTCAGGAGCCATGAAGGGGACGTTCCTGGCATCACACGCCAGGAACGTCCCCTTCATGACGTCAGATAAGAGCAACGTCCCCTTCAGGACAGCCCGCGCGGGTCAGGAGCTCTGGCGCTGGCCGAAGAGCGTCACGCCGACCGGCGGCAGGCCGACCACGCTCGCCATCACCTGGCAGAACGCCTGCCCGTGCGGCAGCAGCCCGGCGTCGGTCGGGGTCCACGACGCCCGCAGCTCCAGATCGTCCGTGCGCGCCGGGCCGGAGATGTCGCCGAAGCGGGCCGACGACGTCTCCGTCACCGTGCCGCCCAGCGCCGTCCAGCTCGCGCCGGACACCTCCAGCGCGTCGGTCAGCCACGACCAGCCGACCGCCGGCAGGAACGGGTCGGTCGCCAGTTCGCGGTCCAGCTCCGCGCGCACGTACATGACCAGCCGCAGGACGCCGTCCCAGCCTTCCTGGCCCTCTGGGTCGTGCAGCAGGACCAGCCGGCCCGAGGCCAGCACGTCGGCGGGACCGGCCACTTCGCAGCTGACCGCGTACGACCACGGCGCGAGCCGCTGCGGGGCCCGCATCGGCTCCAGCAGCACCTCCCGGCGGGGCCGGACGGACTGCAGCGCCGCGACTGCTTCGCGGAAGAGCTCGGGCACTGGCGTCATCGCGGTCACGCTTCGACTTTAGGGCGGGCACGCCCCGTTGCGGGCGCAGGCGCGCCGAGGGAAAGGCTCCACGGGCCTCGTGGCACGATTGACCGCGATGTCTCCGACCACGCCCTTGCCGCAGCAGGCCGCCACGTCCGGCCGCCGCGAGCTGCCCGAAGCCCCGTTCCTGGCCGCCGCGCGCGGCGAACGCCCGGCCCGCACGCCCGTCTGGTTCATGCGCCAGGCCGGTCGTTCGCTGCCCGAATACCGCGCGCTGCGCGAGGGCGTGCCGATGCTCGACGCCTGCTTCGACCCCGAAATGCTCGCCGAGATCACGCTGCAGCCGGTCCGCCGCCACGGCGTCGACGCCGCGATCCTCTTCAGCGACATCGTGGTGCCGCTGAAGGCCGCCGGCGTCGACATCGACATCGTGCCCGGCACCGGCCCGGTGGTCGCGTCCCCGATCCGCGACCTCGCCGCCGTGAAGGCGCTGCCCGAGCTGGAGCCCGAGCACGTGGAGAAGGTCGCCGACGGCGTCCGGCTGCTCGTCGAGCGGCTCGGCGGCACCCCGCTGATCGGGTTCGCCGGCGCGCCGTTCACGCTGGCCAGCTACCTCATCGAGGGCGGCCCGAGCCGCAACCACGAGCACACCAAGGCGCTCATGCACTCGTCGCCGGACGTCTGGCACGAGCTGGCCGGCCGCCTGGCCGACATCGCGCTGACGTTCCTGCGCGCCCAGCTCGACGCGGGCGTCGACGCGGTCCAGCTGTTCGACTCCTGGGCGGGCGCGCTGTCCGAGCGGGACTACCGCGAGTTCGTCCTGCCGCACTCGGCGAAGGTCCTCGACGGCGTCGCCGCGTACGGCGTGCCGCGGATCCACTTCGGCGTCGGCACCGGCGAGCTCCTGCCCGCCATGCGCGACGCGGGCGCGGACGTCGTCGGCGTCGACTGGCGCATCCCCCTCGACGAGGCCGTGCGCCGTCTCGGTGGCCACGCGGTCGTGCAGGGCAACCTCGACCCGGCGCTGCTGCACGCGTCCTGGCCGGTCCTCGAAGCCGAGGTCCGCCGGATCGTCGAAGAGGGCAAGGCGGCCGACGGCCACATCTTCAACCTGGGCCACGGCGTGCTGCCGGGCGTCGACCCGGAAGTGCTGACCCGCGTCGTCGGGCTGGTGCACGAGCTGTGAAGCGCGTCGCGGTCGTCGGCGGTGGCGTCTCCGGGCTGACGGCGGCGTACCGGCTGCGACGGCTGCTCGGCGCGGACGCCGAGATCGTCGTGTTCGAGAAGACGAAGACGCCGGGCGGGAAGCTGCGCACGGCCGAGCTCGCCGGCGTCCCCTACGACGTCGGCGCCGAAGCGTTCCTCGTCCGCCGTCCCGAGATGCTCGCGCTGGTCCGCGAACTCGGCCTCGACGTCGTCCACCCGACGAAGGCTCGCGCGAAGATCCACGCCGGCGGCAGCGTGACGGGCATGCCGCCCGGCACGCTGATGGGCGTCCCGGCGTCCGCGGAGTCCGTGGCCGGCGTGCTTTCGGAAGCCGGACGGCGAGCCGTCGAGGCCGAGGTCTCCCTGCCGGAGCTGCGGCTGCCGAGCGGCGACCTGCCGCTGGGCCCGCTGCTGCGCGAGCGCTTCGGCGACGAACTGGTCGACCGCCTGGTCGACCCGCTGCTCGGCGGCGTCTACGCGGGCGGGGCGGACGGTCTCGGCCTGCGCGCGACCATGCCGGGCCTGGCCTCCGCGCTGGCCGCGGGCGCGGGGTCGCTGACCGCCGCGGCGGCCGCGCAGCTGCCCGCGAACCCGTCCACCGCGCCGGTGTTCGGCACCGTCCCGGGCGGGCTGGGCACGGTGATCGACCGGCTCACCGAGGCCGCCGGCGCCGAGCTGCGGACCGGGCTGCCGGTCTGCGACATCGAACGGCACGGCGCGGGCTGGCGGCTGCGCATCGGCGCCGCGCCGACCGCGCACGCGCCCGCGGACAACACCGTGGAGGCCGACGCGGTCGTCCTCGCGGTGCCCGCGCCCTCGGCCCGCCGCCTGCTGACCGACCTCGTCCCCGCGGCTTCGGCGGCGTTCGGCGAGGTCGAGCTGGCGTCGATGGCCGTGGTCGCGCTGGCGCTGCCGCCCGGCACCCCGCTGCCGGACGCGTCGGGGATCCTGATCGGCCACGGCGAGCGCGACGCCGCGGGCAAGCCGTACGCGTCGAAGGCGTTCACGTTCTCCTCGCGGAAGTGGAGTCACTTCGGCACCGGCCCGGTGCTGGTCCGCGGCTCGGTCGGGCGCTTCGGCGAGCTGGGCGCACTGCAGGCCGACGACGTCGAGCTGGTCCGCGTGGTCCGTGACGACCTCGCGCGCCTGACCGGCGTGACGGCCGCGCCGATCGAGACGCTGGTGACGCGGTGGGGCGGCGGGCTGCCGCAGTACGGCGCCGGGCACCTCGAGCGGGTCGAGCGGATCGAGAAGGCGATCGCGGCGGTCCCGGGGCTGGCCGTCGCCGGGGCGACGCTGCACGGCGTCGGGCTGCCGGCGTGCGTGGCGACGGCGGAGGCGGCCGCGCAGCGGATCGCGGCCCACCTCGCGGAGTGAGTGCGCTCACCCGACCCGTGGCGGCGACGTTCCCCGCGCGGTGACAGGATGGACGCATGGCGCGGGTCAACTACAACGAGCTCAACGACACCATCCGCTACACGACCTGGTCGGTCTTCCGGATCGAGCCCGGCAGGCTGGGCGAGGACCGCGGGACCGCCGGCCGCGAGACCGCCGAGTACCTCGACGGCCTGGAGGCGAAGGGCGTCACGGTCCGGGGTGTCTACGACCTGTCCGCGCTGCGCGCCGACGCCGACTACATGGTCTGGTGGCACGCCGAGGAGATCGAGCAGGTCCAGGCCGCGTACTCCGGCTTCCGCCGGACGCCGCTCGGGCGCGCGTCGACGCCGGTCTGGAGCCAGACCGCGCTGCACCGGCCCGCCGAGTTCAACAAGAGCCACATCCCCGCGTTCCTGGCCGGGGAAGAGGCGCGCAAGTACATCTGCGTGTACCCGTTCGTCCGCTCCTACGAGTGGTACCTGCTCCCGGACGCCGACCGGCGCAAGATGCTGGCCGACCACGGCAAGGAAGCCCGCGACTACCCGGACGTGCGCGCCAACACCGTCGCGTCGTTCGCGCTGGGCGACTACGAGTGGATCCTCGCCTTCGAGGCCGACGAGCTGCACCGGATCGTCGACCTGATGCGGCACCTGCGCGGCACCGAAGCGCGGCTGCACGTGCGGGAGGAAATCCCGTTCTACACCGGCACGCGCGTGCCACCCGCCGAGCTCGTCGCGGCCCTGCCGTAGTGCGCGAGGCAGTCGAGGGCGTCTGGCGTGCCCTCACCGACACGGCCCCGGGGCCCTTCGAACTGACCGGCGCCGAAGACGTGCTGCCCGGGCCGTACCGGGTCGCGGCGGCCGCCACGGCTTCGGTGGCCGCGGCCACGCTCGCGGCCGGCGAACTGCTGAAGGAACGCGGCATCGAGCCCGGCGTCGTCACCGCGGACACGCGGCACGCGGCGGCGGCGTTCCACAGCGAGCAGCTGCTGCGGGTCGACGGCGCCGGCGCGGAGTCGGTCTGGGCCCCGCTGTCGGGCAACTACCGCGCGGCCGACGGCTGGATCCGCCTGCACTGCAACTACCCGCGCCACGAAGCGGCGGTGTGCTGGGGACTGGGCGTGCCCGGCACCCGCGCCGCGGTCGCGAAGGCGGTCGCCGGGCGGCCCGCGCGCGAGATCGAGCACGCGGTGGTGTCCGCCGGGGGAGCGGCCGCCGAGCTGCGCTCGCCGGAGGACTGGGCAGCGCACCCGCAGGGTTCGGCGGTGGCTTCGCTGCCGCTGGTTTCACTGGAACCGGTGGCCGCGGCGCCGAAACGGACGTTGTTCTATTCGGACCGTCCGATGGGCGGCGTCCGGGTGCTGGAGCTGACGCACGTGCTCGCGGGGCCGGTGGCCGGGCGCGTCCTGGCCGCGCACGGCGCCGACGTCCTGCACGTCGGGGCGGCGCACCTGCCGCGCGTCGAGGCACTGGTGCGCGACACCGGGCAGGGCAAGCGCTCGACGTTCGTGGCACTGGACACCGAGGGCGGCCGCGCGCGGCTGAAGAAGCTGATCAGCCGGGCGGACGTGCTGGTCCAGTCGTTCCGCCCGGGCGCGCTGGAGAAGATCGGCTTCGGCCCCGCGGAGCTGGCCGAGCTGCGGCCGGGCCTGGTGGTGGCGGACCTGAGCGCGTACGGCTGGGAAGGCCCGTGGGCCCGCCGGCGCGGCTTCGACAGCCTGGTCCAGATGTCGAACGGCATGGCTTTCGACGCGGAGGAGCCTTCCCCGCTGCCGGTCCAGGCCTTGGACCACGCCACGGGCTGGCTGGCGGCGGCGGCGATCATGACGGCGGTCCACCGGCAGCTGACCGACGGCGGCACGTGGCGCGCGCGGCTGTCGCTGGCGGGCACCGGCCGCTGGCTGGATTCGCTGGGCCGCAAGGATCCTTCGGCCGTCGAGGTCGACTACAGCGACCTGATGGAGGACGCGGACAGCGGCTACGGCCGCCTGACGCGGGTCCGCATGGCGGGCGGCTTGCCGGGCGCGGAGCCACACTGGGACTTCGGCACGCGACTGCCGGGAGTCGACAAACCGACCTGGACGCCCTGACTCAGGGCCCCGCCCGTCCCTGGGGGCAGGCCCCGCTGCCAGTCTACCGGCGCCCCCCGACGAAAAGCTCCGCTCCGCCAGGTTGTCCACAGCCCGGCCGCGTTGTGGATCAGCGGCGCCGGAGCCGGTCCCGCAAGCCTCGCCGGGGCTTCGGCAGGTGCCCACCCGCGATCAGCCACGTCACGAACTCGTCCGCGTAAGCCCCCGACCGCTCCACGGCGAGCTTCGGCCGCCCGGCCGCGAACTCCGCGAACAGCGCCCCGTACCGCTCACCCAACGCCTCAGCCAGCTCAGGCCGCTGCACAGCCAGCACCCGCCCGTGCTTCCGCCGCAGCACGGAAGCCTCGACCCGCAACCGCGCGGGGTCGAAGCCGGAAGGCGCCGGGCCCGAAGCCAGCAACGCCCGCAGCAACTCCGCCTGCCGCTCAGCCAGCTCCTCCCGGCTCACACCGTCACCGCCGCCCGCAACGACGCCAGCTCGGACGCCAGCTCCTCGTCGCTCGGGTAGTCGTCGTCGCGCTCCAGCAGCACGCCCGGCGGGTCCGTCCGCTTCCGCAGTTCCGTCAACAGCGAGAGCACCTCCGGCAGCACCGGGTGCGCGTGCGTGTCGTGGTAGACGCCGTCGCGCTCCACCCCGCCCGCCATGTGGACGTACGCCAGGCGCTCCCACGGGATCCCGTCCAGGAAGGCCACCGGGTCCGTGCCGATGTTGCGGGCGTTGGCGTACAGGTTCGCGACGTCGATGATCAGCCGGCAGCCGGTCCGGTCGGTCAGCTCGGTGAGGAACTGCTCCTCCGTCAGCTCGTTGTCCGGCCAGTCCAGCACCGCGGCGATGTTCTCCAGCGCGAACGGCACGTCCACAATGGACTGGGCCAGCCGGACGTTCGCCACCAGGACGTCGAGCGCCTCTCGGGTGCGGGGGAGCGGCATCAGGTGCCCCGAGTCGAGCCCGCCCGCGCGCACGAAGCACACGTGGTCGCTGACCAGCGGCGCGTCCACCGCTCGCGCGATCTCCGCCAGGTGCTGGACGCGGCCGGTGTCGAGGGGCTCGGCCCCGCCCAGCGACAGCGAGACGGCGTGCGGCAGCACCGGCAGGCCCCGCCGCCGCAGCGCCACCAGTGTCTCCGGGAGGTGGTCGGCGTGCAGGTTCTCCGCGACGACCTCCACCCAGTCGACGCCCGGGAGCCGGGCGATGGACAGGTCCAGTTCGTGCCGCCAGCCGATCCCGATGCCGAGCTCACCCACCGCAGCCCCCTCCGCCGCACGACGAACCGCACGAGGACCCGCTGCTGCACGACGACGAGCTCGAGCAGGACGAGCCGCTGCTGCACGACGAGCCCGAAGAGCCGCCGCCACCGGAACCCATGGGCGGGGTCAGCGCCGCGCTGAGTTCCTCGTCCGGGTACATCGCCCAGCCGCCCAGCGCGACCGCCGCCGCGGCGCCGCCGAGCAGCGCGCCGCCCGCCAGCATGCCCGCCGGCACCGGCCCGGACGCCGCCGCGCGCGCCTGGCCGAGCACCCGGTGCCCCGCCGCCGACGGCCGCCGGGCGCCCGTCTTCGACCGGCGGACCGCGGCCACGATCGCCAGCACCGCCGCCAGGAGGACCAGGAACACCAGCACCCCGACCGGGCGGCCGAGCGAGAGGCCGTTGACCAGCCGCACCAGGCCGAGCGCCAGCACGGCGAGCTGCAGGAACAGCCCGAACGTCCGCGCCTGCCGCTCCGCCGCGGCCGAGGCCAGCAAGCCCTGCTGGTCGAGGCCGGTCTCCAGCGCCCGCATGACCGCGGAGCCGCGGACCCGCGCCCGGATCGCCGCCGTCGTCTTCAGCTGCGCCACGTCGTAGACCGCCTGCTCCAGCGGCTCCGACGGCCGGGCCCCGGCCTGGCTGACCTGCTTGTAGCTGTTGACGCGCAGCTGCCCGCGGTCCACCAGCGCCGCGATCGCCGCGTCGACGGCCCGGTCGGGGCCGCCGGCCAGGAACGCCAGCTGGTAGACGGTCGGCGGCGCGACGGGCCGCCCGTCGTCCACGCGCTGCGCGCGCCTGCTCGCGACGCCGGACACCACGCGCCTGATCAGCAGGACCGCGCCCAGCAGCGCGATGTAGAGGACCACGAAATCCGGTCCGGAAATGCCCCACGGGTCGTCCATCGCCCGTCTCCCCTCAGTGAGTCGCGGTTACCGTAGCTGTGAGACGCGCGGGCTCGCGTCGGCGTTTCAACCGCCGCAGCCCCCGCCACCACCACCGCAACCGCCCCCGCCACCACCGCAGGAGCTGCCACCCCCGCCGCCGCACGAGCTGCCGCCGTAGTACCCGACGGCCGCGCCGCCCCCGGCGCTCGCCCACCGGGTGCGCGGACGGCGGTAGGCGCGGGCCGTCGACTGCTGCGTGGCGCGGCTGACGGCCAGCCGGACGTCCTTGTCGGGGTGGTCGCCGAACCCGCCCGCGGCGACCGCGCCGGCCGGTCCCGCGGTGAGCGTCCCGGCTCGGCGCGCTTCTTCCGCGGCCGCCCGGCCGGCCGTGGTGGCCTTGACCGGCGGCACGTTCCGGGCCTTGACCGTCGTGACGATCGCCAGGACGACGCCCAGCGCGAGCAGGCCGAGCAGGTAGCCCACCGGGTGCCCGGTGCTCGCCCCGGCGATCAGCCGGACCACGCCGAAGACCACCAGCGCCCAGTACGCCACCGCGGTGGCCACCCGGGTCGCGCGCACCTTCCGCGGGTCGGCGAGCAGGCCCCGGCCGACCAGCCCGGTTTCCAGCTCCGCCATCGCCGCGTGCTCGGCGACGGTCGCGCGCACCCGGTCGATCGAGGAGCCGTGCTTGCCGACCTTCAGCAGCGCCGCGCGGCCCAGCGCGTCGGACGCCGAGCCCTTGACGCGCGAGACCCGGCCGGTGCCGTCGAGCCGGATGACCTGCTGCTCCAGCAAGCGCGCGACGACGAGTTCGCCGGCGCGCAGCCGCCCGCCGGTCAGCAGTGCGAGTTCTTCCGGCCGCTCCGGCGCCCCGCCGGCGTGCCCCCGCGCCAGCAGCACCGTGCGCACCACGGCGACCAGCGCCGTGAGGAGCAGCAGGGCCAGGTACAGGCCTGCGAACACCGGTCCGGGAATACCCCAGGTGTCGGTCATGAGTCCGCCCTCCCTCGTCCGTGTGCGGAGACTACGTCCGAGGAAGGGCGGTGGGTTGCTCGCTTAAGGAGGATTTAGGACAGCGGCTTTACGCCTCGGGGACCAGCTTCAGCGAAATCGAGTTGATGCAGTAGCGCTGGTCGGTCGGGGTCGGGTAGCCCTCGCCCTCGAAGACGTGCCCGAGGTGGCTGTGGCAGGAGCCGCAGAGCACCTCGATCCGCTTCATGCCCATGGCGCGGTCTTCACGCAGCAGTACCGCGTCGGAGTCCGCCGGGTCGAAGAAGGACGGCCAGCCGCAGTGGCTCTCGAACTTCGTGTCGCTGCGGAACAGCTCGGCACCGCACGCGCGGCACTCGTACACGCCGGTCGTCTTCGTGTCGGTGTACTCGCCGGTGAACGGCCGTTCGGTCCCCGCCTGGCGGAGGACGGCGTACTCCTCGGGGTTGAGCTGCTGCCGCCATTCCTGCTCGGACTTCACGACGCGAGGGGTCGCGCCGACAACGGGTTTCATACCTTTCACCCGATCCACGTTACGCCGCGAGCCACGCGAGGGCGTGCACCACGATGTCCCATGCGGTCACGATCACGCCGAGCACGATGAGCACCACGATCAGGGCCGACACCCAGTACCGCAGCCCGCCGAGGCGGTTGCTGGAGTCCGCGAAGTCGGCCACGCCGTCCAGCGCCGCCTCGATGGTGAAGTTGGGACCGGAGCGTTCCATCCGGTCGAGGTGCTCGGCGAACGCGCGCGCCTCGGGGTCGTAGGGGTCCAGGCCGACCAGGTCCTCGTGGAAGCGAGGATTCTGGCCCGGCAGCGAAGCTCCGTTCTCGGCCATACCACCACGGTAAGCCATCGGCGCCCGTCAGCCCACCAGCGGCGCGTTAAGTCTCAGTAGCCGGAGGAGCTCTGCGGGCCCAGGCGGGTGTCGGCGTCGATCAGCAGCTGGCCGCCGCTCATGACGATGCGGTAGCCGTTGCGCGTGCCGTTGACCGTCAGGTTCATCGTGATCGAACCGTCGGAGTTCGAGCCGCCGCTGTCGGCGCGGGCGCTCGCGTAGGTGTTCACCTTGTTGTTCGCCCAGTAGTCGGCGAACGCCTGCTCGCTGCCGTAGACCTGCTGCGCGGCCGGGGTCAGCTTCGACCAGCCGCCCGCGGGGTTGTCGTAGAAACCGGTGAGCGCCTTGCCGGCGCCCGTGAAGTCGGTGATCTTGCCTTCGGGCACGGTCTTGCCGAGGCCGGCCGGCGCGTTCGACGCGCTGCTCTGGCCGCTCTTCTGCGTGCTCTGGCCGGTGGTCGGCTGCGCGCCGGGCGACTGGGCGGTCTGGTCGCCGCCGGAGCCGCCACTGCCGGAGTTCAGCACGAGGAACAGGACCACCGCGGCCACGACGACCGCGGCGCCCGCCCCGGCGAACAGGGCGTACTTGCGCTTGTTGTCCGGTTTCGCGGGGCTCGACGAGTACTGCGGTGCCCTGGCCGTCGGCGCGGCCGCGGGCATCGGTCTGGGCGGGGTGTTCGGCGGCGCGGCCGGCGACCGCATCGGCATGAACGCCGCGGTCGGGCGCGGCGGGCTCGACGGCGCCTTGCCCGCGGGCATCGGCGTGCCGACCGGCGGCGACGACGGCGCGGGCTGGTCGGTCCGCTGCCACGGCGGGCGGTCGCCGCTCTCGGCGGGCGCGGCGGGCTTGCGGCCCCCGCCACCCGACAGCAGCGGCGGCGACGCGCTCATGCCGCCGGGCTCGGTCCGGGCCAGCGCGGCCAGCCGCTCGCGGGCCTCGGCCATCGACGGCCGTTCGCCCGGCTCGCTGCGCAGCAGGCTCATCAGCAGCGCGGTGGCCGCGCCCGCCTGGACCGGCGGGTTGATCTGGCCGTTCGCGGCCGCGTAGAGCAGCGCGAGCTGGTTGGTGGTGTTGCCGTACGGCGTGGTGCCCTCGATCGCCTGGTAGAGGGTCGCGCCGAGGGCGAAGACGTCGGAGCTGGGGACCGGGTCGGCGCCGCGCGCCAGCTCGGGCGCCAGGTAGGCGGGCGTGCCGCCGATCAGGCCGGTCGCGGTGAGCGTCATGTCGCCGGCCGCGCGCGAGATGCCGAAGTCGGTGATCTTCGCGGTGCCGGTCTCGTCGATCAGGATGTTGCCGGGCTTGACGTCGCGGTGCACGATCCCGGCGCGGTGCGCGGCGACCAGCGCGGACGCGACCTGCTCGCCGATCCGGGCGATGCGGCCGAGCGGCAGCGTGCCCTCCTCGGCCAGGATCGTGGAGAGGCTGGGCCCGTTGAGGTACTCCATCACCAGGCACGGGTCGCCGTTGTGCTCGGCGATGTCGAACACCACGATCGCGTTCGGGTGCTGGAACCGGGCGGCGTTCTTGGCCTCGCGCATCGCGCGCTGGCGCATGTTGTCGCGCTCGGTCTCGGAGACGCCCGGCTGGGGGAGGATCTGCTTGATCGCGACGGTGCGCTCGAGGCGCACGTCGGTGGCGCGCCACACGACACCCATGGCACCGCTACCAATGTGCTCGACGAGGCGGTAGTGCCCCGCGATCAGCTGACCGGTGTCGATGGCGACTGCTCCTGACGAAATTCCCGGTGGTGGTGACCCTGCTCAGCGCGTTTCCGCTTCGCGCACCCGATCGAGTGTAGCGGTCGGCCCGGTGCTCTTCGCGTCAGCCAGCCGGTCCGGCGGGCTCGGGTTCGGGCACCGGGGCCCGTTTCCGGAAGACCCGGATGAGGCCGATCGCCCCGGCCAGCGCGAACACGCCGTAACAGACGAGTAGCGCCGGCGGCGTGCCGCCGGTCAGGGCGTCGCCGAGGACGACCACGGCGACGGTGCCGGGCACGCTCCCCAGCAGCGTACCGGCCAGGTAGGGCAGCGGCCGCACGGACGACACACCGCAGAGGTAGCTGAACGGCGCGAACGGGACGACCGGGATCAGCCGCAGCGAGGTGATGGCGAGGACACCGCCGTCGGAGAGCCGGTCGTTGACGGTTCGCACGGCGGATCGGTGCAGGTGGCGGGTGACGAGGTCACGGCCGAGCAGCCGCGCCAGCCCGAACGACAGCGCGGCCGCGATGGTGGTGGCGACCAGCCCGATCGCGATCCCGGCCGCGGTGCCCACGAGCAGCCCGGCGGCGAGGTTGAACACGGTCCGCGGGATCGGCGCCACGGTGAGCAGCGAGTAGGCCACGAGCAGCACGAGCGGCGTGGCGGCGCCGGTGGTGGCCGCCCAGGCCCGCAGCTCGGCCGGCCCGGGGATCGGCAGCAGCACCGCGGCCCCCGCGAAGACGGCGAGCACGGCGAGCGCGCAGATCAGCTTGGTGCGGCCGGACACCGGGCCGAGTTTACCGGCGTGGCTTCGGGGCCCGGTCCGCACGTAGTGAATGACTCATTCCTGTCGTCCGACGACAGGAATGAGTCATTCATGTCGTGCGGCGGTGGGTTTGGGCTTGGTGCGGCCGGACCAACCTGGCCTGGATTCGGGCGGCCGGACCCGGTTCGGCCCGGTCCGGCCGTTCGCCGCCCGTTTGCTCGCCGCCCGGTCCGCCGAGTGTCCTGAATGAGTCATTCAGGGCACCGGAGGTCCTGAATGACTCATTCAGGACGTCGGGCCGGGGCGCTCGGACCGGGAGCGGCTGGGCCCGGTTCGCCCGAGCCCGGCCGCTCGCCACCGGCCCGCTCGCCCACCGGCCCGCTCGGCTGGCGGCCCGCTCGGCTGGCGGCCCGCTCGGCTGGCGGGTCGTCCGGCTGGCGGGTCGTCCGGCTGGTGGGTCGTCCGGCTGGTGGGTCGCCCGGCTGGCGGCCCGCTCGGCTGGCGGGTCGCCCGGCTGGCGGCCCGCCCGGCTGGCGGGTCGCTTGGCTGGGGGGCGCCCGGCTTGCGGGTCGCCGGGTGCCGCGAATGACTCATTCGCGGCCTCCGACGTCCCGAATGAGTCATTCGCGACCATCGGCGACCGGCCGTCGCGCCACCGCGCCACCGCCCCGCCGTCGCCGGGTGCCGGGCGGGGCGTTTCGCAGGGGGCCGGGGAGCGCGATCCCCGCTAGCGTGGCCGCATGCCGAAGCACGGAGATCCGGTCGAGTACGAGGTGGGCGGGCGGACGGTCCGGGTCTCGAGCCCGGACAAGGTGTACTTCCCCCAGCGCGGCATCACGAAGCGCCAGGTCGTCGAGCACTACATCACCGTCGGGGAGCCGCTGCTGCGCGCGATCGGCGAGCGGCCGACCACGCTGAAGCGCTACGTCGACGGCGTCGAGGGCGAGTGGTTCTACGCCAAGCGCGTGCCGAAAGGCGCGCCGGCGTGGGTCGAGACCGCCGAGATCACCTTCCCGTCCGGGCGCAAGGCCGCCGAGGTGTGCCCGACCGAGCCCGCGGTGTTCGCCTGGGCGGCCAACCTGGGGACGTTCGACTTCCACCCGTGGCCGGTCCGCCGCGCCGACGTCGATCACCCGGACGAGCTGCGCATCGACGTCGACCCGCCGGACCGGGCCGGTTTCGCCGACGCCGTCAAGGTCGCGCGGGTGGTCCGCGAGGTGCTGGCGGACGCGGGACTGACCGGCTACCCGAAGACGTCCGGCGGCCGCGGCGTGCACGTCCTCGTCCGGATCCGCCCGGAGTGGGACTTCGTCGAGGTCCGTCACGCCGTGATCGCCCTCGGGCGCGAGGTCGAGCGCCGCATCCCGGAGAAGGCGACGATCGCCTGGTGGAAGGAGGAGCGCGGCGGCCGCGTGTTCCTCGACTACAACCAGGCGGCCCGCGACCGCACAGTGGCCTCGGCCTGGTCGGTCCGCGGCACCCCGCGCGCGACGGTCTCGACCCCGCTGACCTGGGACCTGCTGGGCGAGGTCGACGCGGACGACTTCGACGTCCTGACGATCCCGGCGTTCCTCACCGAGCACGGCGACCTGCACGCGGGCATGGACGCGGAGGCGTTCGGCCTGGAGACGGTACTGGAGTGGTACGAGCGGGACCTGCGGGACGAAGGGCTGGGGGACATGCCGTACCCGCCGGACTACCCGAAGATGCCGGGGGAGCCGAAGCGGGTCCAGCCGAGCAAAGCCCGCTCGGACTGATCCCGCTGCGACGAACGCCACAACCGGTCGTCAAAGCTTTAATCGAGCCGCGTGAAATACCCGGCGGGACTCCGCGTGATCACGCGGGCGCCCGCTGTCGCCTTTCGGGTCACAAATGGTGCACGGCCTTCTTCGAGATCACGATCACCGGCCCCGCTGGCGTAACGTGCGGTCCCGAATCGATGACTCCCCGGGCAGGGCCGGGGGGCGGGTTCGAGGAGGGAGGCCCTCGTGGACGACCTGATCGCATTCCTCGCCGCGCGCGTGGGCGCACGGCAGGCGTTGATCATGCAGGCCGTCAACAAGGCGAAGTCCGGCGACGCGATGAACCGCGGCGAGACCAAGGTCGCCGTGGAGCAGAAGATCCGCGGGCTGAGCGATCTCGACCTCGACGCGGTCAACCAGATGATCAACGAGATCGAAGCGACCCGGCGGATCCTGCTCGCCCACCGCACCACGGTGTCGGAGAAGGTCCCCGGTTTTCCGCTCTACGGCAGCGAATACTGGTGTGAGACCTGCCACGTGCCCGCCGACGAGGCCGGCTCCAACTGGTGCCTCACGCTGCGCCTGCTGGCCCTGCCCTACGCCGACCACGCGGACTACAGCGAGCGCTGGCGCCCCTGACGGGAATCCCGTTCACGGCCGAGCGTTGCACTTCGGGTGAAGTTCTCCGTGCTCGATCGCTCGCCCGTGCGGCGCGACGGCGGCACCGCGCGGGCGCTGCGGGACACCGTCGCCTTCGCAGCCGGCGTCGAACGGCTGGGGTACCACCGGTTCTGGGTGTCCGAGCACCACGGCGTGCCCGGGGTCGCCGGGTCCGCGCCGACCGTGCTCGCCGCCGCCGTCGCCGGGGCGACCGGCCGGATCCGCGTCGGGACCGGCGGCGTCATGCTGCCGAACCATCGGCCGCTGGTTGTAGCCGAGCAGTTCGGCGTGCTGGAAGCGCTGTACCCGGGGCGGATCGACATGGGGCTGGGCCGGTCGGTCGGCTTCACCGCCGGCGTCCGCGAGGCGCTCGGCCAGGGCAAGGAAGCGGCGGACGACTTCGGCGCGCAGGTGCGGGAGCTGCTCGGCTTCTTCGCCGGTGAGCACCCCGGCGCGCACGCCTACCCCGCCGAGGGCCTGCGCGTGCCGCCGTTCCTGCTGGCCACCGGGTCCGGCGCGGACCTCGCCGCCGAGTTCGGGCTGCCGCTGGTGATCGCGCCCGTCCGCGGTGAACGCGCGCTCGCCGAAGCCGTGACGCGCTACCGCGACGGCTTCCGGCCGGGTGCCTGGGCGAGTGAGCCGTACGTCGTGGTGTCGTCGGCGATCGCCGTGGCGGACACGGCGGCGGACGCGCGCCGCCTGCTCGTGTCGGAGGCCTGGGCGACGGTGTATTCGCGCTCCCACGGCGTCTTCCCGCCGCTGTCGCCGCCGGCGGAGGTCCTGGCGCTGCCGATGACCGACCGCGAGCGCCGCCGGCTCGAAGAGACCCTGGACAGCCAGATTTCCGGCACGCCCACCGAAGTCGCGGACCGCCTCGGCGCAGTGATCGCGGCCGCCGGCGCCGACGAGGTTTTGGTGACCACGGCCACCTACGACCAATCCGCCCGGCTCGATTCTCTCGCCCGCTTGGCCGATCTTCCCGCGCTTGTGTGAGCTGATTTCCCGATAGCCGGACAACGCGTCGGAGAATTACGGCTGGTGCATTTCCGCGCGACGGCGATACGCTTTCCGGTGTGACTGCCGGGTCGGCCTCGAGCCGTGAGCAGACGGGGTTCCCGGCTGAACCCTGACCTCCGGGCGGGCCCGTGGCCCGCCGCCTCCCGCACGTCTTCCGAGATCGGAACGTGCGCGGGAAGGAGGTGAAATCGCATGTCCGACTGGAAAGAGCTCGTCGCGGCCCACGCCGAGGGCGGGGTGCTCGACGGCGTCGTGGCCCGGGTGGTCCCGTTCGGCGCGTTCGTCGACGTCCACGGCCACCATGGTCTTCTCGTGACCGACGCGGCCCCCGAGCCGGGTAGCCGGGTGAGCGTCCGCATCGAAGCCATCGACGGGGAACGCCGCCGGTTCAGCCTGGTGCGAGCGTGATCTGAGCCGGGTGAGGCAGGGCGCCCTGCCTCACCCGAGCACGAACGGCAGCCGCGCGGCCAGCTCGCCCAAGGCCTCGTGCTCGGCCTCCGTGGGCGCCCGCCGCCCGGTCGCCACCAGCAAGACGTCGGTGTTCGAGAACGACGCCGGGAACGCCGTCCCGGCGATCTTCTCCAGCATCGACCGCGTTTCCGCGAGCCCCTCCGGCGGCGGCCCGGGCACCGAGGGCAGGCGGGTCACCAGGTCCAGGTGGTGCAGCGTCCACTCCAGCACGTACGCCGAGAGGTAGTCGCCCGCCGTCAGCACCATGTCCTGCGTCGACACGCGCGTGCCCGGGTCCGCCAGGTCCGCCGCGCGCCCGGCCGCCGCGCCGACGTCGTCGAGGTGGAACTTGAGCAGCGCCGGGTCTTCGTACGCCGCCGCCAGCCGGACGATCAGCGCGTCCAGCGGGTCGTCGCCCGAAGGCAGCGCGTCCGACAGAGCCCAGTAGGTGACGGCGTCGTGCGTAAGTGCCGCCGAGGACGGCGTGACCAGCGTGATCAGCACGTCCTGCGCGTCGATCACCAGGTGGCAGACCAGGTCCCGGACCAGCCAGCCCCGGCAGCCGGACGGCTTCGCGAAGTCGTCGTCGGACAGGGAAGCGACCGCGGCGCGCAACGCCGCCCACGTGCGCGAGAAGAGATCCACGGCGGCGAAGCTAGCAGGGTCAGAGCCGCAGCTGCAGCTGAGTCAGGATGCGCTGGGCCGGGTCGTCGAAGTCCACGCCGGACACCTCGGTCGCGCGGCGGACGCGGTAGCGCACGGTGTTCGGGTGGATGTTCAGCACCCGGGCCGCCGCCCGGACGTCGCCGAACGCGTCCAGCCAGGCCAGGACGGCCGGGACGAGGATGCCGCCGTGCTCCGCGTCGTGCTCGGTGAGCGCGGTCAGGCGCGGGTCGCGGATGCGCGGCTGCCCGCCGAGGTACGCCAGCACCTCCGACAGCAGCACCTCGGCGCGGACGTCGGCCAGCGAGGCGACGTCGGCGGCCCAGCGCCCGCGGGCCATCGCCGCCAGGACGCGGTCGGCGTCGCCCCGGGACGCGGCCGCGTCGGACAGGCGCGGCACGACGCCGCCGAGCGCCACCCGCACCGGGACGTCGAGGTGCCGCCGGGCGGTGGCGGCGATCTCGCGCGCCAGGGCCAGCACCGCCGCGTCGGAGTGCTCGGGCAGGTCCGGCAGCAGCGCGTAGACGCGGCCGCCGATCACGCTCACCAGCGCGCTGCGCCGGTAGGCCGCCGTGTGCACGGCGATCAGGTGCACCAGCTCGGCGCGCCGCAGCTGCCGGTTGTCCGAGCGTTCCAGCGAAAACGCGAGCACCTGGGCCGGGCGCGAGGGGTCGGCGCCGATGTCGTCCGCCACGGATTCCGCGTCGAGCCGGCCTTCCAGCAGGCTGGCCAGGAGGTCCTCGCGCAGCCGCAGTTCGGGGCTGGGCAGCGTGCGGGCCCGGATGAGCTGCGGGGCGAGGGTCCGGCTCGCACCGAGCAGCGCGGTCTCGGCGCGTTCGGTGAGCGGCTGGGCGCCTTCCTGGACCCAGATCGTGCCGAGCGGCTGCTTGCCCGCGTGGATGCCCGCCGCGATCCGCCGCCGGATGCCCAGCTCGGGGCGCTCGTCGATGCGCACGATCCCCTCACCGGCACGCAACCGCTGGTAGACACCCCATTCGCGGAGCATCGCCAAGTAGCGTTCCGGGCCTTCGCGGCCGAGGATCGACAGCCGACGCAGCTCGTCGACCTCGTCACCCGCCCGCGAATAGGCGAGCACGCGGTTCGCGGTGTCCTCGATGCTGACCAGGCCGCCGGTCAGCGTCGCGATGGTCTGGGCCAGGGCGAACAGGTCGCCGAGCACCTCGCCGCTGGCCGCCTCGCCGCCCGCGCGGGCCGCCTCGACGACCCCGCGGGCCAGCGACTCGACCTGCTCCCACCGGGCCTCGGCGCCGACGGTCAGCAACGCGACGCCCGCGTCGGCGGCGACGTCCGCGCCCGTCGCGCCCTTGACCGCCACCGCCGCCGCGCCGCCGCGCCCGGCCGCGCGGATCGCCGGCGCCGCCGCCCGGCCGCGTGCGCCGATCACCAGCACCAGGTCGCCCGGCGAGGCTTCCAAGGGGTCTTCGGGGTCGAGGATCACGACGTCGGAGACCGGCACGCCCAGGCCGTGCGGCGCCACGACGACCTCGACGAGCGGCTCGCCGAGCGTCGCCAGCACATGCCTCAGCGAGGTCACCGCGCAGTTATCCGATCGGCCAAGATCATACGGGCGATTTTAGCCGGTCGGACAAGCCGTCGGGGAGTGTCCGGAGTTACCGTTCGGGGCATCTAGCCGGAGCAGCAGAGGAGCCGCCGTGGACGCCGTGACCCAGACCCCCGCCCCGAAGAACGAGCCGGTGCTGACGTACGCGCCGGGCAGCGCTGAGCGCGCCGAACTCGAGGGTGCGCTCAAGCGGCTGGGCCAGGCGGAACCCGTCGACCTCACGGTCACCGTCGGTGGCGAGCAGCGCCCCGGCGGCGGCGAGAAGATCGACGTCGTCCAGCCGCACCACCACCAGCACGTGCTGGGCACCATCCACAGCGCGACGCAGCAGGACACCACCGACGCCATCGCCGCGGCCGCGAAGGCCGCGCCGGAGTGGCGCGCGCTGTCCTACGACGACCGCGCCGCGATCCTGCTGCGCGCCGCCGACCTGCTCACCGGCAAGTGGCGCGCCACGCTCAACGCCGCCACCATGCTCGGCCAGTCCAAGACCGCGACCCAGGCCGAGATCGACTCCGCCTGCGAGCTCGCCGACTTCTGGCGCTTCAACGTCGAGTTCGGCCGCCGCGTGCTCACCGAGCAGCCGGTCAGCTCGCCGGGCGTGTGGAACCGGATGGAGCACCGCCCCCTGGAGGGCTTCGTCTACGCGATCACGCCGTTCAACTTCACCGCGATCGCCGGCAACCTGCCGACCGCGCCCGCGCTGATGGGCAACACGGTGCTGTGGAAGCCGTCGCCGACGCAGTCCTTCGCCGCGCACCTGACCATGCGGCTGCTCGAAGAGGCCGGCATGCCGCCGGGCGTCATCAACCTGCTGCCCGGCGACGGCAAGGCCGTCTCCGAGGTCGCCCTGACCCACCGCGACCTGGCCGGCATCCACTTCACCGGCTCGACCGCGACGTTCCAGCACCTGTGGGGCACGGTCGGCGCGAACATCGCGGGCTACCGCTCGTACCCGCGGCTGGTCGGCGAGACCGGCGGCAAGGACTTCATCGTCGCGCACCCGTCGGCCGACGTCGACGTCCTGCGCACCGCGCTCGTCCGCGGCGCCTTCGAGTACCAGGGCCAGAAGTGCTCCGCCGCTTCGCGCGCGTACATCCCTCGCAGTGTCTGGAACCGGGTGAAGGACGGCCTGGTCGCGGAGACCGAGGCGCTGACCTACGGCGACGTCACCGACCTGTCGCACTTCGGCGGCGCGGTCATCGACGCACGCGCGTTCGCCAAGCACACGGCGCTGTTCGACCGCGTCAAGGACGACGCGTCGGTCGAGGTGCTGACCGGCGGCACCGCCGACGACAGCGTCGGCTACTTCGTGCAGCCCACGATCCTCGTGTCGGACAACCCGAAGCACGAGATCTTCTCGACCGAGTACTTCGGGCCGATCCTGTCGATCCACGTCTACGAAGACGGCGACTTCGACGCGGTGCTGAAGCTCGTCGACGAGACCGCCGCGTACGCGCTGACCGGCGCGATCATCGCCGACGACCGCGCGGCCGTGGCGAAGGCGTCCGAGGCGCTGCGGTTCGCCGCCGGCAACTTCTACGTCAACGACAAGCCGACCGGTGCCGTCGTCGGCCAGCAGCCGTTCGGCGGCGCGCGGGCCTCGGGCACCAACGACAAAGCCGGGTCGATCTTCAACCTCCAGCGCTGGACCAGCCCGCGCTCGATCAAGGAGACGTTCGTCCCGCCGACCACCGTCCGCTACCCGCACCAGGGCTGAGGAGTTCGTCATGCTGCGTGCCCCGCTGCTCGCCGCCGCCCGCTCGAAGGGCATCCGGCGGCTCGTCGAAGCCGTGCCCGCCACGCGATCCGTGGTGCGCCGGTTCGTCGCCGGGTCCGAGACCGCCCACGCCGTCCGCGTGGCCAGGGAACTGGCCGCCGACGGCAGGCGGATCACCCTCGACCACCTCGGCGAGGACACCACCGACGCCACGCAGGCGGCGTCGACCGTGGCGGCCTACGAAGCCGTGCTGACCGCGCTCGCCGCGGAAGGCCTGGCTTCCGGGGCGGACGTCTCCGTGAAGCTGTCCGCGGTGGGCCAATTCCTGCCGTCGAACGGCGAGGACGTCGCCTTGGAGAACGCGCGGAAGATCTGCGCGGCGGCCGAGGCGGTCGGCGCCACCGTGACGCTGGACATGGAGGACCACACCACCACGGACTCGACGCTCGGCATCCTGCGCGAGCTGCGCGGCGAGTTCCCGTGGGTCGGCGCGGTGCTGCAGGCCTACCTGCACCGGACCGAGGCGGACTGCCGTTCGTTGTCGGGTCCGGGGTCGCGCGTGCGGCTGTGCAAAGGCGCGTACGCCGAGCCGGAGTCGGTGGCGTTCCAGGAGAAGTCCGAGGTGGACAAGTCCTACGTCCGCTGCCTGCGCGTCCTGATGGCGGGGCAGGGCTACCCGATGGTGGCTTCGCACGACCCGCGGATGATCGAGATCGCCGCCGCGCTGGCCGAGGAGAACGGCCGGACGGCCGACGACCACGAGTTCCAGATGCTCTACGGCATCCGGCCGGAGGAGCAGGCGCGGATCGCGGCTTCGGGCGCGCGCATGCGCGTCTACGTGCCCTACGGCGACGAGTGGTACGGCTACTTCATGCGCCGCCTGGCCGAGCGTCCGGCGAACCTCGCGTTCTTCCTGCGCGGGCTCGCGACGAAGTCCTGAACATGACGGAGGCCGCCCCGCGGGGCGGCCTCCGTCATGTGGTGGTGGTCAGGCCTGTTCGGCGTCGGCTTCGGCGGCCTTGCGCTTGACCTCGTCCATGTCGACGTCGCGGGCCTGCTTGATGAGCTCTTCCAGCGCGGGCTCGGGGAGCGCGCCGGGCTGGGCGTAGATCAGGGTCTTGTCCCGGATGATGGCCAGCGTCGGGATGGAGCGGACGTCGAAGGCGGCGGCGAGCTGCTGCTGCGCTTCGGTGTCGACGCTCGCGAACACGATGTCGTCGTGCTTCTCGGAGGCCTTCTCGTAGACCGGCGCGAACTGGCGGCACGGCCCGCACCAGCTCGCCCAGAAGTCGATCAGGACGAATTCGTTGTCGGTTACCGTCTGGTCGAAGTTCTCGGCGGTCAGCTCAACGGTGCTCATGCCCAGGTCAACGAACCGGCCGCGGCGGGAATTCCCGGGGCCGGGGTAGCGTCTCCCCTGAGCATCCCGGAAGAGGAGGACCACTGATGGCCGACGGCGAAATCCTGGGCCGGATCGACGAGCTGATCGCGGAGGAGCACGAGCTCCGGTCGCGCTCGGTCGGCGTGGGGCTGAGCGGCGGCGACAAGGAGCGCCTCACCGCGGTCGAGCAGCAGCTCGACCAGTGCTGGGACCTGCTCCGGCAGCGGCGCGCGAAGACCGAGTTCCACGAGAACCCGGACGAGGCCACGCCGCGCCCGGTCTCCGAGGTGGAGTCGTACCGCCAGTAAGATTTTCTGGCGGCGATGTCGAAGCTCGGCACTTGGCTTCGTCCCCGGGGTGAGCGCGACCGGGAACGCCGGTCGCCCACCACCGAGGGAGCACCACGATGGCCAAGTACCTGCTGCTCAAGCACTACCGCGGCGCGCCGGCGGCCCCGGGCTGCGACGTCCCGATGGACCAGTGGCAGCCGGCCGAGATCACCGCGCACGTCAAGTACATGCTGGACTTCAACGCGAAGCTCGAGGAGACCGGCGAGCTCGCCGACGCCCAGGCACTCGCCCCGGAGGGCACGTTCGTCCGCTACGACGGCGAGGGCCGCCCGCCGGTCACCGACGGGCCGTTCGCCGAGACCAAGGACCTCATCGCCGGCTGGGTCGTGATCGACGTCGACAGCTACGAGCGCGCGCTCGAGCTGGCCGGCGAGCTGTCGGCCGCGCCCGGCCCGGGCGGGAAGCCGATCCAGGAGTGGCTCGAGCTGCGCCCGTTCCTCGCCGTGCCGCCCACCATCACGGAGTGACGGTGGACGAGGTCCTGCTCCGCAGCCTCACCCCGGCCGTCCTGGGGGTCCTCGTCCGCCGCGGCGCCGGTTTCGCGGCGGCCGAGGACGCCGTCCAGGACGCGCTGATCGAGGCACTCCGCACCTGGCCGGACGACCCGCCCCGCGACCCGCAGGGCTGGCTGGTCACGGTGGCCTGGCGCAAGTTCCTGGACGCGACCAGGGCCGACACCGCCCGCCGCCGTCGTGAGGACGTCGTCGAAGCCGAGGTGGCCCCCGGCCCGGCGACGGCGGTCGACGACACGCTGCAGCTGTACTTCCTGTGCGCGCACCCGTCGCTGACGCCGTCGTCCGCGGTCGCGCTGACCCTGCGTGCGGTGGGCGGGCTGACCACGCGCCAGATCGCGCAGGCGTACCTGGTGCCCGAGGCGACGATGGGCCAGCGCATCAGCCGGGCCAAGAAGACGGTCTCGGGCGTGCGGTTCGACGAGCCCGGCGACGTCGCGACGGTGCTGCGCGTGCTGTACCTGGTGTTCAACGAGGGCTACTCGGGCGACGTCGACCTGGCGGCGGAGGCGATCCGCCTCACCCGCCGCCTGGCGGCGGCGATCGATCACCCGGAGGTGGCGGGACTGCTCGCCTTGATGCTGCTGCACCACGCCCGGCGAGCCGGCCGCACCGGCCCGGACGGCGAGCTGATCCCGCTGGCCGCGCAGGACCGGTCCACGTGGGACACGAAGCTGATCGCCGAAGGCGTGTCGATCCTGCAGACCGCCCTGGCGCGGGATCAGCTGGGCGAGTTCCAGGCCCAGGCGGCGATCGCGGCCCTGCACGCGGACGCCCCGGCGGCGGCCGAGACCGACTGGGTGCAGATCGTGGAGTGGTACGACGAGCTCGCCGCGCTGACGAAGAGCCCGGTCGTCCGCCTCAACCGCGCGGTGGCGGTGGGCGAGGCCGACGGCCCGCGCGCCGGGCTGGCGGCACTGGCGGAGCTGGACGCGGGACTCCCGAGGTACGCGGCGGTGGCGGCGTACCTCCACGAGCGCGAGGGCGACTTGGCGAGGGCGGCGCAGCTGTACGCGGAGGCGGCCCGGAAGGCGACGAACCTGGCGGAGGTCGAACACCTGACCCGCGAGGCGGCCCGCCTCAACGCCGCCCTCCGCGAGACCTGACCCGCCCGTCCTGCCTGCCGCCGGACGACGTGAATGACTCATTCCTGTCGTCAGACGACAGGAATGAGTCATTCACGTCACCCCGGCAGCCGCGATGCCGCGCCGACCCCGCGATGCCGGGACCACGGCACCGTGAGCGGCGCGGGACCGGCCTGGGGTACCGGACCACCCCGCCTTCGCCGGAACCCGGAAGTGGCCCCCGGAGGCGAGCAGCGGGTCAGGCGGGGCAGAGGGTGCCGTTCGCCGGGATCTTGCCGTCCACCAGGAACGCCCGCGCCGCGTCCGTCACGCACGGCGAAGCGCCCACCGCGCCGTGGCCCGCGCCCTGCCACGTGATCGTCACCGCCGAGGGCATCTGGTCCGCCGCGCGGGTGCTGCCCACTCCCGGCGTTGCCGGGTCGGCCGCCGTGGCTGCGACCAGGATCGGCGGGGCGCCCGGGGCGCCCGGGGCCGGCAGGGGCTCCGTGCGCACCGGCCACGGGCCGCACCACGCCAGCTGCTGGGCGATCACCGCGCCGAACTGCGGGTACTTCGCTCGCATGCCGGCCACCACCTGGTCGAGCTGGTCGGCCGACAGGCGGGACTGGCTGTCGTTGCAGCGGGTCGCGATCGTCGCGTCGATCCGCGACGGCTGGGCGCGCGAGTCGTGCAGGACCGGGGCCGCGAACGCCGCCAGGGGGCCGATGTTCCCGCCGCGCGCGGCCACCACCGCGTCCGCCAGCTCCGGCCAGCGCGAACGCTGCGACAGCCCCGAATACACCGCGTACATCGCCACGCCCGGGCCGAACGGGACGCCCTCGTCGGTCGACGGCGTGTTCGCGCGCAGCTGGTCGGTCAACGCGGCCAGCGCCGCCTTCGGGTCACCCAAAGCGCAACCGCGCGAAGCGCAATCCGTGCCGAAGGCGTCCAAGGTGGACTGCGCGCCGGCGGCGACCGCGTCGAGGACCGCCGCGGTGTCCGCGCCCGGGTCGGGGACGCCGTCGAGGACGACGCGGCCGACCTGGGCCGGGAAGCGGACCGCGTACTCGGCCAGCACCTTCGAGCCGTCGCCGCGGCCGAGGGCGTTCAGCCGCTCCATGCCCAGCTGCTTGCGGACCTCGTCGAGGTCGCCCGCCGAGCGCCAGCTGTCCAGCGCCGTCTGGGAGTCGTCCAGCTCGATCGCGCACTGCTGGCCGGCCTTGCGGGCCGCGTCCAGGACGTCCTGCAGGCCGCCCTGGGCCGGGTCCGCGTCGATCAGGTCGTGGCGGATGTCCGGCGGCACGCACTGGGCGGCGCCGGACATCCCGGTGCCGCGGCGGTCCACGCCCACCAGCGAGAACTTCTCCAGGAACGCCGGTGGCAGCGTCGCCGCCAGCCGGGCCGCGTACACCGTGCCCGGCTCGCCGTCGACGTCGTTGACCACCACCAGCGGCACCGGCCCGCTGCCCACCTTCAGCGCCAGCAGCCGCACCAGCGACCGGCGGGGCTCGCCGGGGGCGTCCAGCGGGGCGGTCACGCGCGCGCAGGTGAAGTGCAGGCTGTCCGGGACGGCGGGGGTGCCGATCCGCTGCCGGGTGTCGTCGTCGCAGTCGGCCCACTTCAGCGTCGGCGACTGCGGTTCGGCCAGCGGCGGCAGCGGCACCGGCGGCGTCGCGGACGGCGTGCTGCCGGTGGTCTTCCCGTCGTTCTCGACCAGCGCCGGGCGCACCGACGGCCCGGCGGCGCACCCCGCGGCGGAGGCCAGGGCGAGCAGCGCGACCAGGACACGGGAACGGCGGCGGCGCACGGGCGGGATCCTCACGTCGAGCACGATCAAGGGCAGGGGCCAGCCGAGCTTCGCACGGCCGGTGTGGGACGAGGGTTAGCGGGTCCGCACGACCTGGCCGCGGAACACGGCGTCGAGGTCGTAGCGGGCCGGCTCGTCCAGCTGGCTGTAGTCGCACGACGCGGCTTCGCGGTCCGGACGCCAGCGCTTGAACCGCGCGTTGTGCCGGAACCGCGACGGCATCCCGCCTTCGGTGTTCTCGTAGGCGACCTCGACCACGCGCTCGGGCCGCAGCGGCACCCACTCGTGCTCGGTGGCGCGCCAGCGCGTGATCCCGCCCGGGATGCGCTGGCCCTCGCCCTTCGCGAGCCCGCCCCACGGGTGGTCCTCGCCGTCGGTGACCAGCGGCGCGAGCTCCTCGGCCAGTTCGCGGCGGCGCGGCATCGGGAACGACCCGACCGTGCCGACGTGGTGCAGCACGCCGTGCTCGTCGTGCAGGCCGAGCAGGAACGAGCCGACCAGTTCGCCGGGGCCGCCGTCGACGTGCCAGCGCAGCCCGGCCAAGACGCAGTCCGCGGTGCGCACGTGCTTGTACTTGAGCATCACGCGCTTGCCGGGTGTGTACGGCTCGTCCAAGGGCTTGCCGATGACGCCGTCGAGGCCGGCGCCCTCGAAGAGCTCGAACCAGTGCCGCGCGGTGGCCGGGTCGGTGGTGGCCGGGGTGAGCGGGAACTTCTCGCCGGCCAGCTCCACGAGCCGGTCGCGCCGCACCGACGTCGGCTCGTCGAGCAGCAGGTCGTCGCCGAGGGCGAGGACGTCGAAGGCGACGAACTCGGCGGGCTGCTCGGCCGCCAGCAGCGTGATGCGGCTTTCGGCCGGGTGGATCCGCTCGGTGAGGGCGTCGAAGTCGAGCCGCCCGTTGCGCGCGACGACGAGCTCGCCGTCCAGCACGACCCGCGGCGGCAGCACCTCCAGCAGCCGGGCCACCGCTTCGGGGAAGTACCGGTTGAGCGGCTTTTCCGCGCGGGACTGCAGGTACAGCTCGTCGCCGTCGCGGAAGACGAGGCAGCGGAAGCCGTCCCACTTGGGCTCGAACAGCAGGCCGCCGGAGTCCGGGATGGCCTTCGACGGCTTGGCGAGCATCGGCTTCAGCGGCGGCTGCAGCGGTAGGGGCATGCTGCGCATTCTGCGGAAAAGCCCGGCTCAGCGCACGCGTTTCGCCGGGGCCGTGTCGAGCTCCAGCCGGACGGCGGTGGGCAGGACGTCGAGGCCGAGCGAGTCGCGGGCCCGCGCCAGCACCTGGGTGTCCAAGTCCGCCCAGACCCCCTTGAGGTCGGTGCCTTCGTGCAGCCACAGCGTGATCCGCAACGCCGGGGCGGTGCGCGAGCCGACGGCGCGGACCCGGGCGCGGCTGACGCCGCCGAGCCGTTCCGCGTCGGCCTGGACGGCGTCGGCGATCGCGGCCGCGGTGACCACCAGCTCGGCGCCTTCGGTGCGGTCGAGGTCCAGGTCCGGCCGCGGTTCCGGGCGCAGCGAGCGCAGTGCCCAGCGCAGGCCGAGCACGAACAGCAGCACGCCGAGCACGATCGCGCCGATCCGCGCGGGGGTCGCGTGGCTCCCGAGCCACTCGACGGCCATCGGGTCGAGCAGCGGACGGCGGCCGCGGTACTCGCCGAGCACCCCGAAGCCGACGACGAGCGCGAGCGCGCCGCCGAGCAGGGCGAGCAGCCCGACGAGGAACGTCAGCACGCGTTCGCCCGTGTAGGACCGGGAAAGTGCCTTCGCGGCGATGGACTTGCTCATCGGCGGTCCTTCGGCGAGTCGACGACGACGGTCACCTTCGGCCGCCGCGCCAGCGGGACGTCGTCGAGCAGGGCGGCGACGGTTTCGAGCAGCCGCGGCCGCAGTTCGCCCTCGGCTTCCAGGACGCTCTTCGCCCGGACGCGGATCCGCCGCGCGCTCGCGGTGACCGACGCGCCGGCGACGTTGTCCTGCGCGCGCACGGTCAGCCCGACCAGCCGGGCCAGCGAACGCGGCGACGTCGAGACGCTCACCCCGTCGGCCGGGTCGGTCAGCCGCACCGCGCGGCTGCCGGCCGCCATCGCACAGACGACGAGCACCAGGCCCGCGGCGGCGACCACGCCGGCGCCGACGCGGACCGCGTAGGCGTCCCAGCCCAGCGCCGCGAGCTGGGCCTGCCAGCGCGGCCACGGCACCAGCAGCGGCGCCGAATCCGGGCGCCACCAGTGCCAGCCGACTTCGAGGGCGAGCAGCGCGCCGGCGGCGGCGAAGGCCAGGCCGAGCAGCGTCGCCAGGACGCGGACGAACGGGCGCACGGCTACCGCACCCTCGGCGCGGCTTCGGGCAGCAGCGCGGAGACCGTCACGGCGAGCGTCCGCACGTGGTAGCCGGTGAGCAGCTCGACCTCTTCGGTGACTTTCTCGCGCACGTCGCCGACGACCGCGCGGACCGCGCCCGGGTAGCGCAGGGCGAGGTCCAGCGCGAGGTCGACGTCGTTGTCGAGGCCGCCGACCTTGGCCTTCGCGCCCTTTTTGCCGTCGCGCGCGGTGCCCGGCACCTGGTCGGCGGCGTGCTGGGCGACCTTGCGCACCACCGCGTGGCCGATGGTGAGGGTGCCGCGCTCGGCCGGTTCGGCGAGCTCGCGCGGCACGTCGAGGGCGCGGTTCACTTGTCGCGGCCCTTGCCGAACAGTTCGCCGAGGTCGAGTTCGCCGTCGAGGACCCGGCCGGCGACCAGGCCGATGATCCCGACGGCCAGTGTCACCAGGAACGCGGTGAATCCCTGGGTCGCGGCGAGGCCGAGGACCAGCCCGGCCAGGAGCCCGGTCTGCGTTGCGTTCACATGTCCTCCTTGGACGGGCGATGCGAGAAGCTTGCCCCGGCGGGGCGGTCACCGCACCCGGGGCGGGCGGCGGCGGAAGCGGGTGAACAGCGCCGCGAAACCCCGGCGGCGGCGGACGAAGCTGACCGGTGCGTCGAAGCGGGCGTCCGGCGCGGATTCGCGGAAGCGGGCGAGCCCCGCCGCGAACTCGGCCGGGTCGCCGCCAACGTCCGGGTGGTGGGTGCGCACGAACGCCCGGAAGGCTGCGCGGCCTTCCGGGTCCGAGGGTCCGCGGGCGGTCACTCCACCCGCGTGGACTCGGGCTCTTCGTCGCCCGGCAGGTGGATGTCGTTGACCGCGATGTTCACCTCGATCACCTCGAGCCCGGTGATCTGCTCGACCGCGGTGATCACGTTGCGCCGCACCGCGCGGGCGACGTCGGTGATCCGGGCGCCGTACTCGACGACGACGTCGAGGTCGATCGCGGTCTGCTTCTCGCCGACCTCGACCGACACGCCCGTCGTGGTCACCGTGCCGGAACCGGGGATCCGCTCGCGCAGCGCGCCGATCGCGCGGGACACCCCGCCGCCGCCGAGTGCGTGCACGCCGGCGACCTCACGGGCGGCGAGTCCCGCCACCTTCTGCACGACCAGCGACGAGATCGTGGTGCGGCCGGCGGCGCCCTCCTCGTTCAGCGGCGTCACCGTGCCGGGGCTCTCGGTCCGTTCCGGGTGCATGCGTGCTGGCTCCTCTCGCGGCGGTCTCTCGTCCCTACGATGCCCGGGAGCGCGGATCCCTCACGCAAGGTCCCCCGAACGGGGGAATGCTCAGTCCGCGTGGACGTCCACGACGTGCACGTTCACCGCGGTCGTGACGCCCAGCTGCCGGGACAGCTCTGCGGTGAGCTCCCGCCGCAGCGCCTCGGCGGCTCCGTCGGCGACGACGCCGAAGCGCACCGACACCAGCACCTGCACGACGTCGTCCTCGAGGGCGACGGCCGCGACGCGCACGCCGCCGGGGGCCCGGCCGGCCGCGATGGTCCCGGCCAGCCGGACGACGGCCTGTTCGGTGATCCGGAGCCCGCCGTCGTCCCCGGGTACGTCGACGGCCGTCCGGCGGCCGCGCGCTACCGCCCGCAGCACGCGTTCGACCAGGCCGGGCGGGGTCGGCACGCGGCGCCGGGCGGCGGCGCGCACGGCGTCCCAGCGCGGGTCGTGCTCGGGGTCGGTCTGCTCGGCCATCACCGCTCCCTCAACTCGGCGAGCAGCGCCACCCTGGCCCGGTGCAGCCGGGAGCGCAAGGCGCCGACGTTCACGTCGAGCACTTCCGCGACCTCTTCGTAGCTCAGCCCCTCCAGTTCGCGCAGCACGAGCGGCACCCGCTGCGACACCTCGAGCCTGCCGATCGCCCGCAGCACCGCGTCGACCTCTTCCGCGCGCACGACCCTGCCCTCGGGACCGGGGACGGCGAGCCGGGCCGTGTCCACAGTGGACTGGCCGGCCGGCTCGTCCAGCGAGATCGTGGGCTTGCGGCGGCGCAGCAGAGCGAGCGCGCTGTTGGTGACCACCCGGTAGAGCCAGGTCGACACCGCGGACTCGTGCCGGAACGTGCCGAGCGCGCGCCACGCGGCGAGCCACGACTCCTGCACGACGTCCTCGGCTTCGGCGGGGCTGCCGGTGATGCGCAGCGCGACCCGGTACATCCGGGGCGTGTGCTCCCGCACGAGCGCGCCGAACGCGGCTTCGTCCCCGGCCGCGGCCCGGGTGGCCAGGTCGGTGTCGGCGCTCACCCGGCGGCCCGGCGGTAGCGCAGGAACGTGAAGCCGTCCTCGACCAGGATCGACGCCAGCTCCAGCCGCCGGGGGACGGCCGCGGGACCGGTGGCGATCCGGTCCGCCGTCCCGGCCACGAGCAGCGGCGCGACGGTCAGGCACAGCTGGTCGACGCGGTCGGCCTCGATGAGCTGCGCGAACAGCCGCGGGCCGCCTTCGCACGCGATCCGGCGCAGCCCCAGCCCGGCCAGCAGGTCGAGCGCGCGCGGCAGGTCGACGTCGGCGGTGCCCGCGCGCAGAACCGTTGCGCCGGCGGCTTCGAGCGGCCCGGTCTCCGCCGTCTCCGTCGTGACGACGATCGGGGGCACGACGGTCTCGGTGAACAGCCGGGACGCGGGGTCGAGGTCCGCGCTCCGGGTCACCACCGCGATCGGCGGCACACCCGTGAAGCCGAGGCGGCGGCGGCGGGCCAGGCGCTTCGGGCCCGCGACGACCCCGCGGTAGTCCTCCGCGCGGGCGGTCCCGGCACCGACCAGCACGACGTCGGCGAGGTCGCGGCCGAGCAGGAAGATCCGCCGGTCGGCGGCGTGGGACAGCCCGGCCGACGTGGTGTCCACCTCGACGGCGCCGTCGGCGGACGCGACGAAGTTGACCTGCACCCACGGCCGGTCGAGGGTCGCCGGACAGGCGTAGATCTCTTCGAGGTCTTCCCCGGTCAGCTCGCCCGAGGAGAGGGGCCACACGCTCCGCACCGGACAATCCCAGCACGGGCGTGAAGCACGTCTCCACCGGGGCACACGGCTCCCCGGACGGGGGACAGCGGCGGATAGGCTCTGCGACCATGCCCGCGCACCTCACCGGACGTCGTCCCGAGCTGTCCGCCGACGAGCTGATCGGCGCGCTGGTGCCGCCGCCGCGCTTCGACGCCGTCCGGTTCGGCACCTACCTCCCGAACCCCGACGAGCCCAGCCAGGCCGCCGCGGTCGAGGCGTGCTCGGCGTTCGCCGCGAAAGTGGGGGCGCGCAAGGAGAAGAAGCGCTTCAAGCTCTTCGGCGGCGGCGCGCCGGAACCGGCCGGCGGGCTCTACCTCGACGGCGGCTTCGGCGTCGGCAAGACCCACCTGCTGGCCTCGGCGTGGCACGCGGCGCCGTCGCCCAAGGCGTACGGGACGTTCGTCGAGCTGACCCACCTGGTCGGGGCGCTGGGGTTCGCCGAGGCCGTGCGGCGGCTGTCGGAGCACCGGCTCCTGGCCATCGACGAGTTCGAGCTCGACGACCCGGGCGACACCACCCTGGTCACGCGGTTGCTGCAGGAGCTGATGGACGTCGGCGTGCACATCGCGGCGACGTCGAACACGCTGCCGGAGAAGCTGGGCGAGGGCCGGTTCGCGGCCGAGGACTTCCTGCGCGAGATCCAGACGCTTTCGGCCCGGTTCGACGTGGTGCGCGTCGACGGCCCGGACTACCGCCACCGCGGCCTGCCGGACGCGCCGCCGCCGGTGACCCCGGCCGAGCTCGAGGCGTCGGTGGCCGCGCACGAAGGGTCTACTGTGGACGACTTCGACGCGCTGTGCGAGCACCTGGCTTCCCTGCACCCGTCGCGTTACGGGCGGCTGCTGGACGGCGTCACCCGCGTGCACCTGCGCGGCGTCCACCCGGCGCCGGACCAGAACGTGGGCCTGCGGCTCGTGGCGTTCGCCGACCGGCTCTACGACCGCGCGATCCCGGTGGTGGTGTCGGGCGAGCCGCTGCCGTCGCTGTTCACCGAGGAGATGGTGAACGGCGGCTACCGCAAGAAGTACCTGCGCGCCGTCAGCCGGCTGACGGCGCTGGCACGCGACGCGGCGCCGGCCAGCTGAACAGCACGACGGAGACGGCGAACAGCGTCCCGCCCACGACGTCGGTCAGGTAGTGGTACCCCATCCCGACCAGCCCGGCGGTGGCCGCCAGCAGCGCCAGCGCGGACAGCACGGCGACGAGCACCTTGCGGGTGACGAGGACGAGCACGGTCAGCACGGCCACCAGGCTCACGGTGTGCCCGCTCGGGTAGACGAGGGTGTCGTTCTTCCAGCGGTCGTACAGCGGTTTGAGCAGCCAGCTCGTGAGCAGGATGGCCAGCACGGGAACGCCGAGCGCGAGCGCGGCTTCTCGTCGCTGTCCGGCGCGGAGGCAGAGGACGACGGCGAGCACCCCGAGCGCGACGACGACGTAGGGCTCGGTCGGCAGCACCAGGACCCGCACCACGCCGGGACTCAGGTGCGCGATCCAGCCGGCGGCCGTCTCGTCCACGGCGCCGGGCGCCGTCCCGCCGGCGAACGGCAGCCCCAGCAGCAGCGCGAGCAGCCCGCAGACCGCCGCCGCCACCCACATCTTCCTCACCGTGCGAGCGTAGTCGTGGGTGTTGAGTCGGGTTCTAACCCGACTCAACACTCACGACCGGCCACGTGCTCAGGCTGCGGCGAAGGCGGCGTGGTCGGCTTCTGTCCGGTCGGCGTAGCGGACGGCGTACGCGCCCAAGGCCTCGTCCAGCTCGGAGTCGTCGGCGAAGTAACCCGCCAGGAGCTTCGGGTGCAGTGAGCGCGTGTGGGCGCGGGCGAGCAGCGCCCCGGCCAGGCGGCCGTAGTCGTCGAGGTGGTCCTTCTCCAGTTCCGCCGGGTCGATGTCACCCTTGAGGTTGCGGAACTGCCGGACGATGAACGGCAGGCCGTCGATGGTGGTCCAGCCGAGCAGGATGTCCGTTTCGGCCTGGACGAGCCGGGCGCCGTCGACGATGCGCCGGCCTTCGTGGTCGGCGGCGGGCAGGTCGAGGTACGGGGCCAGCGCCGGGCGCTGCGCCTGCTTCACCTGCAGCACCAGGTCTTCCTCGTCGTTGCCGTGCAGCAGGGCGACGTAGCTGCGCAGCCCGACGCTGCCCGTGCCGACCACGCGGAAGGCGACGTCGGCGATCCGGTAGCGCGAGATCAGCGTCCGCCGCGACTCGCGAAGCGTGTCCACATAGGACACCAGACCGGCGGCGACGGCTTCGGCGGTCCGCTCGCCGACGTGCGTCAGCACCGGCGGGTCCTCGACGAACCGGTGGCGCGCCAGGCCGGTCTCGTGGTCGTCGACGCGCTCGGTCCACTTCGCCGCGACCTTGGCGCTGGTGTTTTTGCGGGCCTTCTCGGCGGCGTCGGCGAAGTCGTCGATCAGTTCGTCCGCGCGGGCCTTGGACAGCACCGAGGAGTCCGGCAGGGCGTTCCACGACCGCAGGAACGGCAGGTCGGCCAGCGCGCGGATGGTCCGTCGGTAGGACTTCACGGCGTCTTCGGCGGCTTCGCGGCAGCCGGACTCGCCGATGCCGCCCTCACGGCCGGCGAGCACCAGGCTGGCGGCGAGCCGCTTGAGGTCCCACTCCCACGGGCCCGGCACGGTCTCGTCGAAGTCGTTGATGTCCATCACGATCTTGCCCTCGGGCGTGCCGTAGAGCCCGAAGTTCGCCGCGTGCGCGTCCCCGCAGAGCTGCGCGGTGAGCCCGGCCGACGGCGTGCCGGCGAGGTCGGCGCCCATCAGCCCGGCGGCACCCCGGAAGAAGGTGAACGGCGACGCGCGCATGCGTTCGCGCCTCAGGTCGGCCAGTTCGGGCAGCCGCCCGGCGTTGCTGGCCTCGAAGTACTGCTCCGGCGTCGGCCGATCCGCACCGGCGACGTCGTGCTCGTGCGCGGCGGCGGGAGTCTTCTCCCGGAGCCGCTTCCCCCGCTCGTACAGCTCGGCCGGCGTGACGTTGTCCGCGCCGGCGAGCGGCCGTTCCACCCATTCCCCTGATCCCATACCGGGCACAACGTCCGTTCCGCGCGGTTCGCTCCCGAAAGCCGCGAAGGCCACCTTCGCGGCACCGCCCAGCCGGGACGTTGTGCTCCCGGATGCCGCCGGGGCGGGAGGCTCACCCGGCGGCATCCGGGGGGTTCAGGGGCGGATGACCTCGGCGATCGCGTCGATGCCGCGGTCCAGCTCCTCGCGGGTGATCACCAGCGGCGGCGCCACGCGCAGCGTGCGCTCGTGCGTCTCCTTGCACAGCACGCCCCGCGCCGCCAGTGCCTGGGAGGCGTCGCGGCCGGAGGGGCCGCCGGGGGCGATGTCGATGCCCGCCCACAGGCCGCGGCCGCGGACCTCGGACAGGCCGTGCCCGATCAGCCCGGTCAGCCGGGTGTGCAGGTGGGCGCCCAGCTCGGTGGAGCGCTGCTGGAACTCGCCCGTCTTCAGCAGGCGGACCACCGCGCGGCCGACCGCGCAGGCCAGCGGGTTGCCGCCGAACGTCGAGCCGTGCTCGCCCGGCTTCAGCACGCCCAGCACGTCGCGGCGGCCGACCACCGCCGACACCGGCAGGATGCCGCCGCCGAGGGCCTTGCCGAGGGTGTACACGTCGGCGCGGACGCCTTCGTGGTCCAGCGCGAGCACGGTGCCGGTGCGGGCCAGGCCGGACTGGATCTCGTCGGCGATCAGCAGCACGCCGTGCTCGTCGCACGCGGCGCGGACCTCCGCGAAGTAGCCCTCCGGCGGCACGATGACGCCGGCCTCGCCCTGCACGGGTTCCAGCAGCACGGCGGCGGTGCGGGGGGTGATCGCGTCGCGCAGCGCGGCCGCGTCGCCGTACTTCACCGTGACGAAGCCGGGCGTGAACGGGCCGAAGTCGGCGCGCGCGGTCTCGTCGGTCGAGAACGACACGATCGTGGTGGTCCGGCCGTGGAAGTTCGAACCGGCGACAACGATCTCGGCGGTGCCGTCCGGCACGCCCTTGACCTGGTGCGCCCACTTCCGGGCGACCTTCACCGCGGACTCGACGGCCTCGGCGCCGGAGTTCATCGGCAGCACCAGCTCGGTGCCGGTCAGCTCGGCCAGCTCCTGGCAGAACAGGCCCAGCTGGTCGTGGTGGAACGCGCGCGAAGTCAGCGTGACGCGGCCGAGCTGCTCGACGGCGGCGGCGACCAGGTCCGGGTGGCGGTGGCCGAAGTTCATGGCCGAATACCCGGAGAGGAAGTCGAGGTAGGACCGGCCCTCGACGTCGGTCACCGAGGCGCCCGCGGCTTCGGCGATCACGACGGGCAGCGGGTGGTAGTTGTGCGTGCTCCACCGCTCGTCGAGCTCGATGAAGCTCGCGGCGGAGGGGGCGGCGGTCTCCCGGCCGGCGAACGTCGTCATGCGTTCAGGTTAAGGGCACGACACGCAGAATTCAGCCGGGAATCGTTGCTTTCACCCGTTGTTCGTTGCGCAGTTCGGTGTGGGCACCCTCGAAACGCTGCGTGCGAGGGCCGCTGTGTTCGCCGAGAAAGCCGCCGCTCGAGTCGTTATCGTGCCGGGATGGCCAAAAAGGACGGCGGACGCCGGGTACGGGACGCGCTGCGCATCGACGGGGAGCTCCCGGACCCGGGCTCGACCCCGGTCGGACCCGGCAAGAAGCCCAAGGCACTGGAGAAGCTCGGCAGCGCGGGCGAACGGCTGTCGTCGCTGCAGGAGGCGCTCTACGCCGAGGGCGTCGGCGGCGGCACCCGCAGCGTCCTGCTCGTGCTGCAGGGCATGGACACCTCCGGCAAGGGCGGCACCGTCTCGCACGTGCTCGGCCTGGTCAACCCGATGGGCGTCCGCTACGCCGGGTTCAAGGCGCCGACACCCGCCGAGCGGCGGCACCACTACCTCTGGCGGATTCGCAAGCAGCTGCCCTCGCCCGGCCAGATCGGCGTCTTCGACCGCTCGCACTACGAGGACATCCTGGTCCCGCGCGTGACCGGGCTGCTGACCGCGGCCGAGCGGCGCCGCCGCTACGCCGAGATCAACGCCTTCGAGGAGGAGCTGGCCGGCGCGGGCACCACCGTCGTCAAGGTCTTCCTGCACATCTCGCCGGAGGAGCAGCTCAAGCGGCTCAAAGCGCGGCTGGAGACGCCGGAGAAGCGCTGGAAGTACAACCCGGGCGATCTCGAGGCGCGCTCGCACTGGCCCGCCTACCAGCAGGCCTACGCCGACATCTTCAAGAAGACGTCGCCCTGGTACGCGGTGCCGGCCGACCACAAGTGGTACCGGAACTGGGCCGTCGCGGAGCTGCTCATCGAGACGCTCACCGAGCTCAAGCCGCGGTTCCCGGAGCCGGACTACGACGTCGCCGCGGAACTGGCGAAGCTGAAGGGTGTTGGCGTACCGGAGTGATCGTCTGAAAGAGTGCGGGCGTGACCGATGTCGACGACCTCCCGTTCCTCCGCAAGCAGGCCCGTACCCAGCGCTTCACCCTCGGTGCGCCGAAGGAGTTCCGGGTCGCCCCGGACGGCTCCCGCGTGCTGTTCCTGCGCGCGGAGTCGGGCACCGACCCCCGGCACAGCCTCTGGTCGGCGGACCTGGCGACCGGCGCCGAGACCAAGCTGGTCGACGCCGCCGAGCTGCTGCCCGGCGAGGAGGAGCTGCCCGCCGAGGAGCGGGCGCGCCGCGAGCGCGCCCGCGAGACCGGCGGCGGCGTCGTGCACTACGGCGTCGACGCGGCTTTCACGGTCGCGGTGTTCTCCCTCTCGGGCAAGCTCTACACGCTGGACCTCGCGTCCGGCGAGGTGACGCTGCGCGTCGAGGGTTCGGTCATCGACCCGCGGCCCAGCCCGGCCGGCACGCACGTCGCCTACGTCCAGGACCGGCGGCTGCACGTGCTGGAGCTGGCCACGGGCGAGGACCGCGTGCTGGTCGAGGAGGACGGCGAGGACATCGCCTGGGGGCTCGCCGAGTTCATCGCGGCCGAGGAGATGGACCGCACCCGCGGCTACTGGTGGGCGCCGGACGGCCGCAGCGTCCTGGCCGAGCGCTCGGACCGCGGCCCGGTGCCGCGCTGGACCATCGCCGACCCGGCCAACCCGCAGCGGCCGGCGAACGTCGTCGCCTACCCGGCCGCGGGCACCACGAACGCGCTCGTTTCGCTGGCGGTGCTCGGCCTGGACGGCTCCCGCGTCGACGTCGAGCCGGGGGAGTGGGAGTACCTGGCATCGGTGCACTGGTCGGCGGGCGGCGCGCCGCTGCTGGCCGTCCAGCCGCGCGACCAGAAGCGGATGGACGTCCTCGCGCTCGACGTCGCCGACGGCTCGACGTCGGTCGTGCACACCGCGGCCGACCGGCACTGGATCGACATCGTCGGCGGCGTGCCGGCGTGGACGCCGGACGGGCGCCTGGTCACCGAGGGCATGGTCGACGGCGACCACCGGCTGTTCGTCGGCGGCGAGGCCGTCACCCCGGCCGGGCTGCAGCTGCGCGCGGTGCTCGACGTCGGCGACGAGATCCTCTTCAGCGCGTCCGAGGCCGACCCGACGCAGATCCACGTCTTCCGGACCGAGGGCTCGTCGGTCCGCCGGTTGTCCACTGTGGATGGCGTGCACGTCGGGTCCGGGTCCGCGGCGATCACCGTGCTTTCGTCGTGGAGCCTGGATTACAGCGGCCCGCGCGTGTCCGTCCTGCGGGACGGCTCGCCGGTCGCGTCGATCGCGTCGTCCACTGTGGACCCCGAGATCGTGCCCAACCTGACCTGGCTGACGCTGGGCGAGCGCGGCCTTCGTGCGGCGCTGCTGCTGCCCCGCGGCTACGAGCCCAGCGAGGGCAGGCTGCCGGTGCTGCTCGACCCGTACGGCGGGCCGCACGCCCAGCGCGTGCTGCAGAGCCGCAACGCGTTCCTGACCTCGCAGTGGCTGGCCGACCAGGGCTTCGCGGTGCTCGTCGCGGACGGCCGCGGCACGCCCGGGCGCGGCGCGGTGTGGGAGCGCGAGATCCACGGCCGCCTCGCCGACGTCACGCTGCAGGACCAGGTGGACGCGGTGCAGGCGGCCGCGGCCGCGCACCCCGAGCTGGACCTCGAACGCGTCGCGATCCGCGGCTGGTCCTACGGCGGGTACCTGTCGGCGCTGGCCGTGCTGCGCCGCCCGGACGTGTTCCACGCGGCGGTCGCGGGCGCGCCGGTCACCGACTGGTCGCTGTACGACACGCACTACACCGAGCGTTACCTGGGGACGCCGCAGGACGACCCGGAAAGCTATGCGCACAACTCGCTGATCGAGAGCGCCGCGGAGCTGAGCCGCGCGCTGCTGATCGTGCACGGGCTGGCGGACGACAACGTGTTCGTCGCGCACGCGCTGCGGCTGTCGTCGGCGCTGCTGGCGAAGGGACGCCCGCACGTCTTCCTGCCGCTGGCGGGCGCGACCCACATGACGCCGCAGGCCGAAGAGGTCGCGGAGAACCTGATGCGCACGCAGGTGGACTGGCTGCTGCGCGAGCTTTCCGCCGTCGCCGTCGAGAAGGAGAACGCATGACCCGCTGGGGCCTGACGATTCCGCTGACCGGGGTGCCGCTGGCCGCGCACCGCGAACTGGTCGAGCAGCTGCCCGACCTCGGCTACACCGACGCGTGGACCGCGGAGACGGCCGGCACGGACGCCTTCACCCCGCTCGTGCTGGCCTCGCAGTGGGCGCCCCAGCTGCGGCTGGGCACGGCGATCGTGCCGGTGTACACCCGCGGCCCCGGCCTGCTGGCGATGCAGGCGGCGACGGTCGCGGAGCTGGCCCCCGGCCGGTTCGTCCTCGGCATCGGCGCGTCGTCGCCGGTGATCGTCTCGAACTGGAACGCGGCTCCCTTCGAGGAGCCGTTCGCGCGCTCGCGGGACACGCTGCGCTTCCTGCGTTCGGCGCTGGCGGGGGAGAAGGTCACCGAAAAGTACGACACGTTCGCCGTCTCGAAGTTCCGCCTGGAGCGCCCGGCCGACCCGCCGCCGTCGATCATGCTGGCGGCCCTGCGCCCCGGCATGCTGCGGCTGGCGGCCCGCGAGGCGGACGGCGCGATCACCAACTGGCTGGCGGCTTCGGACGTGCCCAAGGTGCGTTCGGTGATCGGCCCGGACGCCGAGCTGGCGGCCCGCATCTTCGTCTGCCCGACGGAGGACGCCGAGGCGGCGCGCGGCCTGGGGCGGATGCTGATCTCGAGCTACCTGACGGTCCCGGTCTACGCGGCCTTCCACGACTGGCTCGGCCGCGGCGAGGCACTGGCGCCGATGCACGAAGCGTGGGCGGCCGGCGACCGGCAGAAGGCCAACCAGGTGATCCCCGACTCGGTCGTGGACGAACTGGTGATCCACGGCAGCGTGGAGTCGTGCCGGGAGCAGGTCCAGTCCTATGTGGACAACGGGCTGACGACGCCGATCATCGCGCTGCTGCCCACCGGCGGGGACCCGTTCGACCAGGTGCGCGGCCTGGCTCCGCGCTGATTTCTACGAGAAGGTGACGGTGGCCAGCAGCAGCCCGGCGGCCCCGGCGGTCAGGCCCGCGGCCACCGTCACCAGCACGTTGAGCACCGCGTAAAGCCGCGTCTTCTCCAGGAACAGCCGGACCGTCTCGTAGCCGAACGTCGAGAACGTCGTCAGGCCGCCGCAGAAGCCGACCGCCACCAGCGCCCGGACGGAGGACGGTTCGGCGCCGTGCAGGAGCCAGCCGCTGAGGAAGCCCAGGATGAACGAGCCGGCGACGTTGACGGTGAGCGTGCCGAACGGGAACGGCGAATCCCGCCACGCCTGCACCCGCCGGTCGGTCAGGTAGCGCAGGATCGAACCCGCGGCGCCGCCGAGGGCCACCAGGACGAGGGTCACTCGGTGCGCCCCACGTAGCGGACCACCTCGACCTGGTCGAGCGTCACCAGACCCTCGCCGATGAGCTCGTCCAGCTGCGGCAGGAACGCGCGGAGCTTCGCCTCGGCGTCGATGATCACGATGACCACCGGCAGGTCCTCCGACAGCGAGAGGATCCGCGTGGTGTGGATCAGCGACGAAGCGCCGTAGCCCTCGACGCCGCGAAGCACCGAAGCGCCCGCGAGGCCGGCGTCGCGCGCCCGGCGGACGATCTCGTGGTATAGCGGCTTGTGGTGCCAGTGGTCGTCTTCGCCGAGGTAGATCGTGAGGCGGGTGGCCGGTCCTTCCATCAGCGTCCCTTCCGGAGTGCGCGCGTCGCCGTCAGCCCGGCCGTCACCGCGGCCAGGCACAGCGCCAGCGAGGCCGCCACGTACAGCAGCGAACCGAGCAGGCGCCCGGTCGTGGCCGCGTCGAGGGTGTCGGTCACGAAGGTCGAGTACGTCGTGAAGCCGCCGAGGATGCCGACGCCGAGGAACGGCCGGAGCAGGGGGTGGGGGCGCGCGGTGGTCGTGAGGAACGCCATCAGGACGCCGATGAGCAGGCAGCCGAGCGCGTTGGTGAGCAGCGTCGCGAGGGCGAACTCGCCGCGCGCGTGCGGGATCGCGACGGACAGCCCGTAGCGGGCGAGACTGCCCAGCGCACCGCCGGCGCCGATCGCGAGCAGGACGTCCCATCGGGTCGCGGGCACGCTGATCACCTCCGGCGCCGAACCTACTCCCGATGGCCGACGCGTCCCCGCCACCCGGTCGAGCATGCTGGACGGGGCCGGGTGACAGGCAGCCGTCGGTCGCCGTACTGTTGCACAGCGTAGGCAAGGCAACCCTAAGGAAGGCGCGTACATGCGAGCAGACGGGCTGGCCGGTGGCCACGACGGCGCGGACCGCCTGGCCGAGCTGATCCCGGCAGCACTACGCGGCATGGCCGCGGGCACCGCCGAACGCGGCGGCCCCATCCCGGCCGGCGGCCCAGCCGCGGTGGCCGCGGCGCTGATGGCCGAGCACGGCGAAGGTGAGGCGGCGGAGTCGGCCCGATCGGGTGGTTCGGCGGGGGTTGGCGAGCCGGCCGATGCCGTCGAACCTGCCGCCGGTCACGCTGCCGCCTTCGAGCCCGCCGGTGCACCCCAGGCCGGCCTCGGAACCCCGGCCGGTGCCTTCGAACCTGCCGCTGGTCACGCTGCCGCCTTCGAGCCCGCCGGTGCACCCCAGGCCGACCTCGGCACCCCGGCCGGTGCGCTCGCGCCCGCCGAGGCGTGGCCGGCCGAGCTCGGCGCCCTTGAGCCGACCTCCGGCTACGGCGCCGATGGTGGCGATGGGCTGGAGCGGATCGCGGCCCACGCACCCGGCCCGGCGAGGGTCCAAGAGCCTGCTGCCGGCGATGCCCTCGAGCTCGCCGACGCGCCGCGAGCCGGCCTCGGCACCCTCGAACCCACGCCAACCCCCGCGCCCGGCGCCCTCCCGCGCCACGGCGTCGGAGCCGAAGCCGCTCTCGAAGAGCTCAGCCGCCTGCTCGCCGCCGGGTCGGCCGATCCCGCTGATCCCGCCTGCGCCGCTCACCTCCACTGCCCGCCGCTCGCCGTTTCCGTGGCCGCCGATGTCGTCGCGAGTGCGCTCAACCCCTCCATGGACTCCTGGGACCAGGCGCCGGTCGCCAGTGAGCTCGAGCGCGAGTTCACCACCGGGATCGCCCGGTTGTGTTACCCCGATGCCCGCGACCCCGACGCCGTCGTCACGACCGGTGGTACCGAATCGAACCTGCTCGGCCTGCTGCTCGCGCGCGAAAGCGGCGTCGTCCAAGCCGTCTGCGGGGCCAACGCCCACCACAGCGTCGCCCGCGCCGCCTGGCTGCTCGGCCTGCCCGCCCCGATCGTCGTGCCGTGCGCGGGCGATCGCATGCTGCCCGGGACGCTCGCCGAGGTCGTCACGCCGGGGACCGTCGTCGTCGCGACCGCCGGGACCACCAACACCGGCACCCTCGACCCGCTCCTCGAAATCGCCGAGATCTGCCGCGGTAAAGGCGCTCGCCTGCACGTCGACGCCGCCTACGGGGGCACCGCCCTGTGCAGTGACGCGCTCAAGGGCAAGCTCGCCGGGCTCGAGCTGGCCGACTCCGTCGCGCTCGACCTGCACAAGTTCGGCTGGCAGCCGGTCGCCGCCGGGCTGTTCGCCGCGCGGGAAGCCGCCGATCTCGCCGCGCTGACCGTGCGGGCCGAGTACCTCAACGCCGACGACGACACCGAAGCCGGGCTGCCGGACCTGCTCGGCCGGTCGATCCGGACGTCGCGGCGGCCGGACGCCTTCCGGATGGCCGTCACCGTGCGCGCGCTGGGGACCGAGGGGCTCGGCGCGCTCGTCGAACGCTGCTGCGCCACCGCGGCCGGCGTCGCCGCGTACGTCGAGCGGCACCCCGGACTCCGGCTGTGGGGCGCGCCGGAACTGTCCACTGTGGTCCTGCGGCCGGTCGTCGCCGACGCCGGTGGCGGGGACGAGCTCGTCGCGCGCGTCCGCCGGGCGCTCCTCGAAGCCGGCACCGCCGTCATCGGCCGGGCCGCGCTCCCGACCGGGCCCGGGGGCGCCGACGAGCTGTGGCTCAAGCTGACGCTGCTGCACCCGCACACCACCGCCGCCGAGTACCGGCCGCTGCTCGACCACATCGCCGCCACCGCGGGCGCCGAATTCGTCGCCGGCCGGGAAAGCCCGGTCGCTTCGTGAGGCGCCACCACCTCGCGGGCGTCGGGATCGGACCGTTCAACCTGTCGCTCGCGGCGCTGGCCACCGGCGTCGACGGCCTGGACGCGGTGTTCTTCGACGCCCGCCCGGAGTTCCGCTGGCACCCCGGCCTGCTGGTCGAGGGCGCGACGCTGCAGGTGCCGTTCCTGGCCGACCTGGTGACGCTGGTCGACCCGACGAACCCGTTCTCCTTCCTCAACTACCTGCGCGACCGCGGCCGGCTGCTCCCGTTCTACTTCGCCGAGCGGTTCCACCCGCCGCGCGCCGAATACGACGACTACGGCCGGTGGGCCGCCGACCGGATGCCGTCGTGCCGGTTCGGGCACGAGGTCACCGGCATCCGCTGGGCCGGCGACGCCTTCGAGCTGACGGTCGCCGGAGCCGGACCGGTGCTCGCCGACAACGTCGTGCTCGGCGTCGGCTCGGTGCCTTCGGTGCCGGAGCCGCTGCGCGACCTCGTCGCCGATCCCGGTGTCCTGGCGCTGCACTCGGCGGATTACCTGCCCCACCGGGAAAAGCTGCTCGCCGCCGGGAGCGTCACGGTCGTCGGGTCCGGGCAGTCGGGCGCCGAGGTGTTCCTGGACCTGCTGCGCTCGCGGTCCACTGTGGACGGCCTGCGCTGGCTCGCGCGGACGCCCGCGTTCGCGCCGATGGAGTACTCGAAGCTCGGCCTCGAACAGTTCACCCCGGACTACACCGCGTACTTCCACGGCCTCCCCGAAGCCGTCCGCGACCGGCTGCTGCCCGCGCAATGGCAGCTGTACAAGGGGATCGACGCCGAGACGATCGCCGCGATCCACGACGAGCTCTACCGCCGCAGCATCACCGGCCCGCCGGGTGCGGTGCTGACCCCGGGGGTCGAGGTCGTCGACTCGTCCACAGTGGATGGTCAGATCGAGCTGCGTGTGGTGCAGTCCCAGCAGGGGCGGGAAAGCGCCCTGCGCACCGACGCCGTCGTCGCGGCCACCGGGTACGCCGAGGCACCGACCGGGCCGCTGCTGGCCGGGCTCGGTGACGCCGTCCGCCGCGACGGGCGAGGCCGCCTGGTCGTCGACGCCGGCTACCGCGTCGCCCTCGACGTGCCGGGCGCGCTGTACGTCCAGAACGCGGAACGGCACACCCACGGCCCCGGCGCCCCCGACCTCGGGCTCGGCGCCTGGCGGGCGGCCGTGATCCTCAACGCCGTGTGTGGCAAGGCCGTGCACGAGCTGCCCGACCGCACCGCCTTCACCACGTTCGGCCTGGAGGACAAGTGACCCTCGACGAGGCGGCCGCCTGGCGCGCGGCCGGTGCCCTGATCGCGCACAAGATGCTCGGTGAGCTGTCCTACGAGCACCTGCTGGAGCCGGACGGCGACGGCGACTCCTACCGGCTCGAGCTGCCGGGCGGGGTCGGCTACACGTTCCGGGCCCGACGCGGCGCGTTCGACGCCTGGACGGTCGAACCGGGCAGCGCGCGCCGGTCCGGCGAGCCGGTCACCGACCCGCGCACCCTCGTCGTGGACGCCAGGGAAGTGCTGGGGCTCAGCGGGTTGCGGCTGGCCGACGTGCTGGCCGAGCTGACGTCGACGGTCGCCAACGAGGCCGCCCGGCTGCGCCGCGCCCCGACCGCGGCGGCACTGTCCACGATGGACTACAACGTCGCCGACGGGCACCTCACCGGCCACCCGCGGCTGGTGCTGAACAAGGGCCGCGTCGGGTTTTCCACGCACGATCGCGCCCGCTACGCGCCCGAGGCGGGCGCGGACGTCCGGTTGCGCTGGTTCGCCGTCCACCCGGACCACGCCGAGTTCCGCTGCGTCGAGGGGCTGACCCGGGACGCCCTGTTGGACGGCGAACTCGGGACGCTGCGGGCGGAATTCGCCGGGAAGGCACCGGAAGACTACGTCTGGGTGCCGGTGCACCCTTGGCAGGCCGACGAGATCCTCGGCACGCTCTACGCCGCCGAGCTCGCCACCGGCGTCGTGGTCGACCTCGGGGAGAGCGCCGACGCCTACCGCGCGCACCAAACGGTCCGGACCCTGGGCAACGTCACCACGCCGGGCCGCCACGACGTCAAGACCGCGGTCTCGGTGCGCAACACGCTCGTCTACCGCGGGCTCAATTCGGCCGCGACGCTCGCCGGGCCGTCGGTGACGACGTGGCTGCGCCGGATCAGCGCGGCGGACCCGCTGCTGAGCGAGCAGTACCGGTTCGGGCTGCTCGGCGAAGTCGCGAGCGTGTCGGTGACGCACCCGCTGTTCGGCCACCTGGACGAACTGCCGTACCGCTTCCACGAGACGCTGGGCGCGCTGTGGCGCGAGCCGATCCCGCTCGCCGACGGGGAACGCGCGATTTCGTTCGCCGCCTTGCCTTATCGCGGGCTTCGCGGCGGCTCCGTGCTCACGCACCTGATCGGGCGCCACGACCCGGAGACGTGGCTGGCCCGGCTGTTCGACCTCACGCTGACGCCGTTGCTGCAGTGGCTGCTGCGCCACGGCGTCGGGTTCTGCCCGCACGGCCAGAACCTGGTCCTCGTCGTCGACGGCGCCGGGTTCCCGCGGCGGGTGCTGATCAAGGACTTCGCCCAGGGCGTCGACCTGCTCGACGAGCGGCTGGAGAGCTACGAGTCGCTGCCGCCGGAGGCGGCCGCGGACATGTTGCGCTGGCCGGCGCACCTGCTCGCGCAGTCGCTGTTCAGCTCGGTGTTCTCCGGCCAGTTCCGGTTCTGGGCCGAGGTCCTGCTCGACGAGACCGGCCTGCCCCGGGCCCGGTTCTGGGCGCTCGTGCGCGAGGTCGTGGGGCGCTACCGCGCCGAAAACCCGGACGTGGCCGCGCGGTTCGACGCCTGTCGCTTGTTCGCCCCGGACGTCGAGCGCGTGACGCTCAACCGGGAACACCTGGCGGGCCAGGGTTTCGACAAGGTGGAGCGGGACGACGAGTTCGACGTCCGGTGGGGCCGGGTGCCGAACCCGCTGCACGCCCCGGACCCCGGCGGCGCGTGGTGACGCCGTTCGCGCGGCCGGCCGGCCCACGGTCGCTGGCCGCGCGCCAGGCCGCGGCGGACGCGGGGACGGCCGTGCTGCGCGGAGTGCTCGCGGAGGACGGCGCGCGGCTGCTCCTGCTGGTGCCCGACCCGCACGCCCGGTTCGCCGCGGTCGAGCTGGCCGCGCCGTTCGCCGCCACGGTCCTCGACGACGGCTACGGCGTCTGCAGTTACGTCTTCGCGTGGACGCCGGACCGCGAGCCGCTGCCGGCGTCCGGCGTGCTGGGCGGCTACCTCGAAGGCTTCGGCGACCTGCGCATGCGGCCGGACGCGGCGACGGCGATCCCGCTCGGCGACCGGACGTGGGCGGTGGTGTGCGACGCCGAGTGGCCCACCGGCCAGCTCGCCGAGCTCGCCCCGCGCGAGGTGCTGCGCGGCCAGCTCGCGGCGCTGGAAGGGCTCGGGCTGGTGCCCTCGGTGGGCATCGAGCACGAGGTCGTGTTCACGGGCGCGGACGGGGAACCGCTCACCGCGCACGGCACCGACTACGCGCTCGGCGGCACCGAACGCCTGGCACCGCTGCTGTCCGACGTCCGGTCCGCTTTGGACGAAGCCGGTCTGGGCGTCGAATCCGCCCGCGCCGAATGCCATCCCGGGCAGTACGAGGTCGTGCTGCGTCACCGCGACGCCCTGTCGGCGTGCGACGACGTGCTGCTGCAGCAGCTGATCGTGCGCCGGGCCGCCGCGCGCCACGGGGTGTCCGCGTCGTACCTGGCCGCACCCGCGCCTGGGCAGGGCAATTCGGGCCACGTGCACCTGTCGCTGTCCACTGTGGACGGCTCACCGCCGGACCTGCTGGGCGGCTTCCTGGCGGGCGTGCTGCGCGACGCGCGGGCACTGACGGCGGTGTGGGCCCCGACGTGGAACAGCTACGTGCGCCTGCGGACGGCGCCGTTCTCCCCGCGCGAGATCCGCTGGGGCCACGACGACCGCACGGCCGCGGTGCGCGTCGCCGGGCCGCCGTCGGACCCGCGCCTGGAGTTCCGCTTCGCCGGCGCGGACGCGCAACCGCACCTGGTGGTCGCGGCCCTGCTCGCGGCCGGGCGGTTCGGGCTGGAGGAAGGCCTGGCCCCGCCGGAGCCCGGGGCGCCCGCCGGGACGTTGGCGGCTTCGCCGTGGGAGGCGCTGTCCCTGCTGGGCCGGGTGGGGGAACTGCTGGGCACGGACGTCGAGGCCCAGCTGACGGCGCTGCTCACCGAGGAGATCGAGTCCGGTCTGGACACGGTCACCGACTGGCAGCGCCGCCGCGGCACCCTCCGCTCCTGACCGGCCGTTACGCCGGGCGGATGTTCTGGTTGACGTGGAACACGTTCGCCGGGTCGTAGCGGCGCTTCACCGCCGCCAGGCGGTCGTAGTTGGTGCCGTACGAGGCGCGGACGCGGTCCTGGCCCTCCTCCATCATGAAGTTGACGTACGCCCCGCCCGCCGACGTCGGGTGCAGTTCCTCCCAGTACTCGCGCGTCCACTGGGAAATCTCCGCCGCGCGGTCCGGGGACGGGTCGACCCCGACGATCACGCCCGACCAGCCGCCGGAGCGGTGCGGGAACGCCGTCGCGCCCGGTGCCACCCGGCTCGCCGCGCCGTCGATCGGGTACAGGTGCATCGACGAGTGCATCGTCGGCAGGGCCGCGCCGTGCTTGAGGTGGACGTCGATCGCCGCGTCGGAGATCTCGTGGAACACGTCCGCGCGCCAGTACCACTGCAGGCCCGGCGGGTACAGCGCGTCGAACGCGCCCTGCAGCGCGGTGTAGGGCATCTCGTGCAGCCCCACCAGCAGTGGCGAGCCGAACGAGCGGATGGGCGCCAGCACTTCGTCGGCCTTGTCGTGCGGGCCGGTGTAACACCAGACGATGCCGCACGCCTTGCGGCCCCACAGCTGCTCGGGGAACGGCGGTGCCGGCGGGATGGTCAGCAGCCCGAACCAGCCGTTGACCTCCTCCGGCAGCGACGGCAGCAGTTCGCGGTACCAGCGCAGCACCTGGGGCGTGTCGTCCAGGTCGTAGAGCACCGGCCCGCCGAGCACCGAGCCGCGCTCGCCGATGTCGTGGCAGCGGAACGTGAACGACGTGACGACGCCGAAGTTGCCGCCGCCGCCGCGCAGGGCCCAGAACAGGTCGGGGTGCGAAGACTCCGACGCGTGCACGAAGGAGCCGTCCGCGAGGACGACGTCCGCGCCGAGCAGGTTGTCGACCGTCAGGCCGAAGCGCCGGGCCAGGTAGCCGATGCCGCCGCCCAGCGTCAGGCCCGCGACGCCGGTGGACCCGACGATGCCCGACGGCGTCGCCATGCCGAACGCGACCGTCGCGTGGTCGACGTCGCCCCAGGTGCAGCCGGCGTCGGCGCGCACGGTGTGGCCGACCGGGTCGACCGTGGTGCTGCGCAGCCCGGACAGGTCGATGACCAGCGCGCCGTCGGCGACGCCGAGGCCGCCCGCGTTGTGGCCGCCGCCGCGCGCGGCGAGGTCGAGCCCCCGCTCGCGGCCGTAGCGGACGCAGGCGACGACGTCGGCGGTGTCGCGGCAGTAAGCGATCGCCGCCGGGCGCTTGTCGATCATGGCGTTGTAGACGGCGCGGGCTTCGTCGTAGCCCGGGTCCGCCGGCGTGACGAGGTCGCCGCGCAGGGTGGCGGCCAGGGCTTCGTGCGGTAACGCGGTGGTGGTCATGGTGCCCCTCTCGGATTTCCCGGTTCCGAGGCGAAGGTAGGCACGCGGCGTTCGCGAAGCGTTCGGCCCGTTCAGGACCGGCCGGACGCGGCCCGAACGCCCAGGTCCGCCTCACACCGCCGCAGCAGGGCGACGCTGCCGTGGGCGCGGGCCAGCTCCGCGGCGGCCCGCAGGCGAGGGACCGGATCAGTGTCGTGCGCGGCTCGCAGCCGCAGCACTTCCGGCAGCCACCAGCGGTCGTCGCGGGCCTCCCCGGCGGCGAGCGCCGCGTCCAGCGTCGCGCGGGCCGCTTCGGGCGCCGAGAGGTCGGCGACCAGCGTCAGCCAGTACGGCATCCGGGCGAACGCGCCCTCGGCCTTGAGGTTCGCGACGCCTTCCTGTGCCGCGGCCAGCCCGGCCGCGCCGCCGCGGGACCAGCCGCCCAGCACCAGCGCCCATTCGCGGTAGTAGGCGAAGCCGTACCGGTCGCACAGGTCGTGCAGCTCGGCGACGGCCGCCCACAGCGCCCGCCGGTCGCGGCGCAGCTGGTGGGTGATGCCCGCGTAGGCCAGCGCGATGGTCAGGCTGTACGGGTGGCCGGCCGCGCGGGCGCGGCCGACGGCTTCGGCGCTGCTCGCCACGGCGGCGTCGTCGTGGCCGAGCAGCCAGTGGGCGTGCGCCGCCCAGGCCGGCCCGTGGATGTCCGGGCGGGTGCCGATCGGCCACGTCGACGCGTCGCGCGTGCGCTCGGCGCCCAGCTCGAAGTGCCGCAGCCCCTCGGCCGGGCGCCCGAGGCTGACCGACGAGCCCGCCACGATGAAATGCGCCGAGCCGCTCAGCGCGGGGTTCGTCCCGGGCACGAGCGTCAGCGCGCGTTCGGCCGACTCGTGCGCCAGCGCGGTCCGGCCCTGCACGAACCGGGACGACCACAGTTCCAGCAGCGCCGTCAGCGCGGAATCCTTGCTGCCCACCGCTTCCGCGAGCGCGAGCGACCGTTCCAGCACGTGCTGCAGCTCGGGGGAGGAGTAGCCGTGCCGGGCATTGAGCGGCCCGGCGAGTGCTTCGAGGACGGCGAGCTCCGCGCGGTCGCGGTTGCCGCTCGCCGGGCGCGCGCGGACGAGCGTCAGCGCCTCGCCCAGCAGCCGGATCGCCTCGGCGTGGGCGAACGTCCGCGCGGCCACGGCGGCGGCGCGCCGGTAGTGCTCGACGGCGCGGTCCGGGCGGCCGCCGCGCGCGTACTGCTCGGCCAGCTGCGCGGCCACGGCGTCGGTGTCCCCGGCGTGCAGCAGTTCCAGGCCCTGGGCCAGCCGCCGGTGCAGCAGCCACCGGCGCGGCGGGCTGACCTGCTGGTAGGCGGCGTCGCGCAGCAGGTCGTGGGTGAAGTCGTAGCCGCCGCCGACCTCGCGCACGAGCCGGCGCCGCCACAGCTCGTCGACCGCGTCGACGACGGTGTCGGCGTCGAGGTCGCTCGCCTCGGTGAGCAGTTCGAGGGTGAAGTCGCGCCCGGCCGCGGCGGCGAGCCCGGCCACCTCGCGGGCGGCCGGACCGGGCTGTTCGAGCCGGGCCCGCAGGACGCCGCTCAGCCGCCCGGACGGTGGGGAAGCATTGGCGCGCAACGCTTCCACGACGTAGAGCGGGAACCCGCCGGTGGCCGCGTGGAGCAGCGTCCGGTCCGAGGGGGACAGTGGGCGGCCGGCGACCGCTTCGCCGAGGCGGGCCGTGCCATCGGCGTCGAACGGGCGCAGTGCGAGCTCGGTCAGCTTGCCTTCGTCGCGCAGGTGCGTGGTCCAGGACTCGACGCGGGCGTCGACATCGCCGTCGCGCAATGTGGCCGCGACCAGCAGCGGCGCGTCCGGCAGGAGACCGAGGCAGAACGCGAGGAACGCACCCGTCTCTTCGTCGCACCACTGGACGTTGTCCAGCACCAGCAGGACCGGCTGCCCGCCGGCGGTCAGCGCGCGGGCCAGCCCTTCGAAGAACCGCAGGCGCTGCCACGCGTCGACCGCCGGGTGCCCGCCCGCGGCCGGGCGCGCGGCGGGCAGCAGCCGGTCGACTTCGGCGCGCCACACCGGGTCGAGCGCCACCGCCGCGCGCTGCACCGCGGGCGTGCGCAGCCAGTCGGCGACCGGGGCCAGCGGGAGCCGTCCGGCCGAGCCGAAGCAGCGGCCGGCGGCCACGACGGCGCCGTCCGCGCGCGCCAGCCCGGCGAGCTCGGTGACCAGCCGCGTCTTGCCGACCCCGGCGTCGCCCCGGACGAGGACGACCCCGGCCCGGCCCGCCGAAGCCGTGCGCCACGCTTCGCCCAGCCGGGCCAGTTCGGCGGCCCGGCCGACGAGCCCGGGCGCCGCCGCGCGCCGGACCTCCGGCTCGGGCCGCGCGAGCAGCCGCCGCAGCGCCGCGCGGGTCGGCTCGGCCGGGCCGACGCCGAGCTCGCGTTCGAGGACCGACGCGCACCGGTGGTAGGTGCTCACCGCGCCCGCCCGGTCGCCCGCCTCGGCCTGCAGCCCCATCAGCGTCCGGTAACCGGTCTCCTCCAGTGGCCGGAGCCGGATCCGGCGGCGGGCGGCGGCGAGCGCGGCGGCCGGGTCGCCCGACGGCGTCCGGCAGATCAGGTCGCACAGCTCGACGCACTGGCGGTCCAGCTCGGCGCGGGCGGCCAGTACCCAGTCGTCGGCCAGCCCCGGCAGCAGCTCGCCGCGGTAGGCGGCCAGCGCGGCGTGCGCGTGGGCGAGCCCGCCGTCGTCCCCGGCGGCCAGCGCGGCCCGGTGGGCGGCGGCGAACTCCCGCACGTCGACGCGGCTCGACGGCGTGTCACGCCAGCACAGGTCGCGCCCGGTGACGGCCAGCGACGGCGGGTCGCCCAGCACGCGGCGCAGCTGGTGCAGCTCGCGGCGCAGGTTGGTGAGCGCCTGCGCGTCGGTGGAGTCCGGCCAGAACAGCCCGGCGATCCGCCGCCGCGGCTGCGCCAGCCCGGCGTGCACGACGAGGTAGGCCACGAGCGCGACCGACCGCGGCGACCGCGTCAGCACGGCACCGGACTCGTCGTCGGCGATCACCTGCTCGCCCAGCAGCGAAACCCGCAGCACCCGGCCACGCTAGCCCCGCGGCGGCGTCGTGCGCGGATCTTCACCGGCGAGGGGTTGCGCGGCGGCGCCCGGGTGCGCAGGCTCGACGTCGTGAGCGAGCACGAGTACGACCTCATCGTCATCGGTTCGGGCCCCGGGGGCCAGAAGGCCGCGATCGCCGCGGCGAAGCTCGGCAAACGGGTGGCGGTCGTGGACCGGCACGACATGGTCGGCGGGGTGTGCGTCAACACCGGCACGATCCCGTCCAAGACGCTGCGCGAAGCGGTGCTCTACCTGACCGGGATGAACCAGCGCGAGCTGTACGGCGCGAGCTACCGCGTCAAGCAGGACATCACGATCGCCGACCTGCTGGCGCGCACCCAGCACGTCGTCGGGCGCGAGGTCCAGGTCGTGCGCGCGCAGCTGATGCGCAACCACGTCGACCTCATCCCCGGCACCGGCTCGTTCGCCGACCCGCACACCGTGGTCGTCGAGAGCAAGCACCCCGGCGACCGCCGGACGCTGAGCGGCGACCACGTCGTGATCGCCACCGGCACCCGCCCGGCGCGGCCCGCGCACGTCGACTTCGACGCCGCCCGCGTCCTCGACTCGGACGAGATCCTGCGGCTCGAGCAGATCCCGTCGTCGCTCGTGGTGGTCGGCGCCGGCGTGATCGGGATCGAGTACGCGTCGATGTTCGCCGCGCTCGGCTCGCGCGTCACCGTCGTCGAGCAGCGCGACCAGATGCTCGACTTCTGCGACCCGGAGATCGTCGAGTCGCTCAAGTTCCAGCTGCGCGACCTCGGCGTCACGTTCCGCTTCGGCGAGAAGGTCGCGGACGTCGCGGTGTCCGACGACGCCACGATCACGACCCTGGTCAGCGGCAAGCGCATCCCGGCCGACGGCGTCATGTACTCCGCGGGCCGCCAGGGCCTGACCGGCGAGCTGAACCTGGAAGCGGCGGGCCTGACCGCCGACAACCGCGGCCGGCTGGTGGTCGACGAGAACTACCGCACCGAGGTCCCGCACATCTACGCTGTCGGCGACGTGATCGGCTTCCCGGCCCTGGCGGCGACGTCGATGGACCAGGGCAGGCTCGCGGCGTACCACGCGTTCGGCGAACCGGCGAACGGCCTGGGCGCGCTGCAGCCGATCGGGATCTACACGATCCCGGAGATTTCGTACGTCGGTGCGACGGAGGCGCAGCTGACGTCGTCGTCGGTGCCGTACGAGGTCGGCATCGCGCGGTACCGCGAGCTGGCGCGCGGGCAGATCACCGGCGACAGCTACGGGATGCTCAAGCTGCTGGTGTCCACGACGGACCGCAAGCTGCTCGGCGTGCACGTCTTCGGCACCGGCGCGACCGACCTGGTCCACATCGGACAGGCGGTGATGGGCTGCGGCGGCACGGTCGACTACCTGGTGGACGCGGTGTTCAACTACCCGACGCTGTCGGAGGCGTACAAGGTGGCGGCACTGGACGCGACGAACAAGATCCGCGCTCTGGACCGCTTCTCGTCCTGAGTGGCACATGCGGCGGCGGGGCCGCGAGGAACCGGTTTGACACTCGACTAGAACGTATGTTCGACTGGCCGCGTGCGATGGGATCGGCAGCGGGCAGGGGAGGGTGAGCCGGCACTGCCCGGGCTGGAGGGCCTGGTGCGGTCCGTGCGGTCACCGGAATTCGACGGCGTCACCTTCCACGAGGTGCATGCGCGCTCGGTGCTGAACAAGGTGCCCGCCGGCTCCGGCGTGCCCTTCGGCTGGACCGTCAACCCCTACCGCGGCTGCTCCCACGCCTGCACCTACTGCCTCGAAGGCGGCACCCGGATCCTCATGGCGGACGGCCGCACCAAGGCGCTGTCCGAGCTGAAGATCGGCGACGCCATCTACGGCACCCGCGGCCACGGCGCGGCCCGGCGGCTGGTGCCCACCCGGGTCGAGGCGCACTGGACGACCCTGCGCGCCGCCTACCGGGTGACCCTCGAGGACGGCACGCGGCTCGTCGCCGGCGGGGATCACCGGTTCCTCACGAGCAAGGGCTGGAAGCACGTCACCGGCAGCAAGTTCGGCGCCGCCCAGCGGCCGCACCTCGAGCCCGGTACCGAGCTCATCGGGGTCGGGCGGTTCGAGCCGACCCCGGACGAAACACTCGGGTACCGCGCCGGCTACCTCTGCGGGATGCTGCGCTCCGGCGGGTTCGCCGCGGAACCGGACGCCGCCGCCCGCGCGCTCGAGTACCTGCCCGATTTCGGTGCCTCCGTCGGGTTCCTCAAGGTGCCGCCGGACCCGGACGCGCACTGGCAGCGCGGGTTCCTCGCCGGCGTCTTCGACCTCGCGGGCGGCTTCGGCCGCGGCATCCTCACGATCGCGCACGACGAACCCGAGATCACCGACGCCGTCGCCGCCGCGCTCGCCCGGTTCGGCTTCGCGCGCCAGCTCGACGAAGTCCCGAAGTTCCCGTCGCGGCAGGAGGTCCGGCTGCTCGGCGGCGCCGGTGAAGTCCTGCGGTTCCTGCACCTGAGCAACCCGGCGGTGACGTGGAAGCGGTCGCTCGACGGCACGGTGATCGGCGCGAGCCGCCGCCGCGTCGAGGCGATCGAGCCGCTGGGCCTGCAGCTGCCGCTGTTCGACATCACCACCGGCACCGGCGACTTCATCGCCGACGGCATGGTGTCCCACAACTGCTTCGCCCGGAACACCCACACCTACCTCGACTTCGACGCCGGCCGCGACTTCGACACCCAGGTGGTCGTCAAGGTCAACGCCCCGCAGGTGCTGACCGCGCAGCTGAAGAAGCCGTCGTGGCGGCGCGAGCACGTCGCCATGGGCACCAACACCGACCCGTACCAGCGCGCGGAAGGCCGCTACCGGCTGATGCCGGGCATCATCACGGCGCTGGCGCGCTCCGGCACGCCGCTGTCGGTGCTCACGAAGGGCACGGTGCTGGCGCGGGACCTGCCGCTGCTGCAGGACGTCGCCGCCGACGTGCCGGTCGGGCTCGCGGTCTCGATCGCGCTGCTCGACGGCGAGCTCCAGCACCGCCTCGAACCCGGGACGCCGAGCCCGCGGGCTCGGCTCGAGCTGGTCCGCAAGGCCCGGGACGCCGGGCTGCCGTGCTCGGTGCTGGTGGCGCCGGTGCTGCCGTGGCTGACCGACTCCGCGGAGGCCCTCGACGCGCTGTTCGCGCAGCTCGCCGACGTCGGCGCGTCGAGCGTGACGGTCTTCCCGCTGCACCTGCGGCCCGGCGCCCGCGAGTGGTTCGGCCGCTGGCTGGCCGGCTCGTACCCGGCGCTCGTCCCGCGGTACCGGGAGCTGTACGCGCGGGGCAGCTACGTCCAGAAGGCGTACCGGGAGCGGCTCGCCGAGCGCGTCGCGCCGTTGCTGCGGCGCCACGGGCTGGCCCCGAAGACCGGCTACGACCCGCGCGACCCCGAGCCGGCGGCGGCCCCGGAACCGGCCACGCCGGCGGAGCAGCTGCGCCTGCTTTGACGGTCCACTGTGGACCATCCGGGTGACGCACTGCGCCGTTCGACGTAATCCGGCGCCCGGTGCGCCGCGCTGTCCTGCGCTTGCGGGAAAATGTCCGATCGTGTCGTTGTCACCCCATGTCACCGGCGCCTAACGTCGAAGGGATCGAATCCGGAAGGAGCGGACGGTGACGACCTCGCAGACCGACCGCGTCGCGGCGGCCCGGCTCGCCTGGGCCGCGCTGAAGCTGACCCGGGCCGGCCGGCACCCCGTCGGCGTCGACCGGCTGGCCGCGATCGTCGGGGTCACCCCCGCCGAAGCCCGGCGGCTGGTCGAGCTGATCGGCTTCACCTTGCACCGCGATCTGGTTTCGACCGGCCCGGCCCCGCGCGGCGCCCACCACCGGCTGGAGCCGGCCGAAGGCACCCTCGGCGCGGGCCCTGACGGGTCCGTCGACATGTTCCTGCTGGCCATCGCCACCGGCGAGCGCGTGCACGCGGCCGCGGTGTGCCCGGTCACCGGCACCCACATCCGGATCGACCTGGTCTCCCACGCGATCCTGCAGGCCGACCCGCCGACCGCGGTGGTGGCCGCGATCGACCTCGGCTTCGGCCTGGCGGACGTCGACGGCGTGGCCTGCGCGGGCCAGCCGTTCTTCGCCTCGGCGTCGGCCGCGGCGAGCTGGCTGGTCGCGCACCCGGGCGGCCGGATCTACCAGGTGGCGGCGTACCTGGCCCAGGCGCACCGGCTGGTGGCGGCGCTGGAAGCCCGCCCGAAGTACGTCCTCTGAAGCGAGCGCCCGCCGACGTCGTAGGGTGGGCGGTTCGTTAGCCTTGGATCGGCGACAACCGCCGCTGGAAGCCCATCTCGAAGGAGAGCAGTCGCAGTGCTCCGCACCCACCAAGCCGGCACCTTGCGTGCCGGACAGGCCGGACAGACCGTCACCCTCACCGGATGGGTGGCCCGGCGGCGCGATCACGGCGGCGTCATCTTCATCGACCTGAGGGATGCCAGCGGCGTCGCCCAGGTCGTCTTCCGCGAGGGCGAGATGGCCGAGCGCGCGCACGCGCTGCGCTCCGAGTTCTGCGTCAAGATCGTCGGCGAGGTCGCGAAGCGCCCCGAGGGCAACGCGAACGCCGAGATCCCCACCGGCGAGATCGAGGTCCTGGCGACCGAGCTCGACGTGCTGTCGGAGTCCGCGCCGCTGCCGTTCCCGATCGACGACCGCGTCGACGTCGGCGAAGAGGTCCGCCTCAAGCACCGCTACCTCGACCTGCGCCGCAGCGCCCCGGCCGCGGCCATGCGCCTGCGCAGCGAGGTCAGCCGCGCCGCGCGCGAGGTGCTGCACGCCCAGGACTTCGTCGAGATCGAGACCCCGACGCTGACCCGCTCGACGCCGGAAGGCGCGCGCGACTTCCTGGTGCCGGCGCGGCTCAAGCCCGGCTCCTGGTACGCGCTGCCGCAGTCGCCGCAGCTGTTCAAGCAGCTGCTCATGGTCGGCGGCATGGAGCGGTACTACCAGATCGCCCGCTGCTACCGCGACGAAGACTTCCGCGCCGACCGCCAGCCGGAGTTCACCCAGCTCGACATCGAGATGAGCTTCGTCGAGCAGGACGACGTCATCGACATCGGCGAGCAGATCGTCTCCGCGCTGTGGAAGCTGATCGGGCACGAGATCCCGCGGCCGATCCCGCGCATCACCTACCACGAGGCCATGGCCAAGTACGGCTCGGACAAGCCGGACCTGCGCTTCGACCTCGAAATCACCGACATGACGGAGTTCTTCGCCGACACGCCGTTCCGCGTGTTCCAGGCGCCCTACGTCGGCGCGGTCGTGATGGCGGGCGGCGCCGACCAGCCGCGCCGCCAGCTCGACGCGTGGCAGGAGTGGGCGAAGCAGCGCGGCGCGAAGGGCCTCGCGTACATCCTCGTCAACGAGGACGGCACGCTCGGCGGCCCGGTCGCGAAGAACCTGTCCGAGACCGAGCGCGAGAACGTCGCCCAGGCTGCCGGGGCCAAGCCGGGTGACTGCATCTTCTTCTCGGCAGGGAAGGCCGCGTCGACGCAGCCGCTGCTCGGCGCCGCGCGCGACGAGATCGGCAAGCGCCTCGGCCTGATCGACGAAAACGCCTGGTCGTTCGTCTGGGTCGTCGACGCGCCGCTGTTCGCGCCGGTCGAGGACATCGGCGACGACGTCGCCGTCGGCTCCGGCAAGTGGACCGCCGTGCACCACGCCTTCACCTCGCCGACCCCGGAGTGGATCGACAAGTTCGAGCAGGACCCGGGCAACGCGCTGGCCTACGCCTACGACATCGTCTGCAACGGCAACGAGATCGGCGGCGGCTCGATCCGTATCCACCGCGGCGACGTCCAGAAGCGCGTCTTCAGCCTGATGGGCCTCGGCGAGGAGGAGGCGCAGGAGAAGTTCGGCTTCCTGCTCGACGCCTTCGCCTTCGGCCCCCCGCCGCACGGCGGCATCGCGTTCGGCTGGGACCGCATCGTCATGCTGCTGGCCAAGGCCGACTCGCTGCGTGACGTGATCGCGTTCCCGAAGACCGGCGGCGGCTACGACCCGCTGACCGCGGCGCCCGCGCCGATCACGGCGCAGCAGCGCAAGGAAGCCGGCATCGACGCGAAGCCGGCACCCGCCCCGCAGAACTAGTGCTGCACCTGAGGGCCGTGTGCCCGCCGGAGAAGACCGCCGAGGCGCTCGACATCCTGCGGGCGCACGCCGGGACGGCGCACCTGATCGTGCACCGCGGTGCCGCCGTCTCGCCCGAAGGCGACCTGGTCGAGGCCGACATCGCGCGCGAGGCGGCGGACGAGATCCTCGAAGCGCTCTGCGTGCTCGAGCTCGACCACACCGGCGGCATCACGCTCGAAGCGCTCGACACGGCGCTCTCGGACGCCGCCGACACGGCGGAAGCGGCCGCGCCCGGCGAAGGCGCGGACGCCGTGGTGTGGGACGAGCTGGTCGCGCGGTCCGGCGAGGAGTCGCGGCTCAACGTGACGTTCCTGGCGTTCCTCACCATCGCCTGCCTGCTGGCCGCGGTCGGCGTGCTGACGGACTCCGCGGTGACGATCGTCGGCGCGATGGTCGTCGGGCCGGAGTTCGGCCCGCTGGCCGCGCTCGCGGTGGGGCTGGTGCTGCGGCGCTGGGACCTCGTCCGGCTGGCGGGCGCCGCGCTCGGCGTCGGTTTCCCGCTGGCGATGGTGGTCACGCTCGGCGGCGCGCTGCTGGTCCGGGTGACCGACGTCTTCGGGACGGCGGCGTTCGAGCTGAAACAGCACAACGACGTCGACTTCGTCTTCTCGGTCGGGGTGCCGTCCCTGGTGGTGGCGATGCTCGCCGGCGCCGCGGGCATGCTCGCCATGACGTCGGCGAAATCGGCCGCGCTGGTGGGCGTGTTCATTTCGGTCACCACGGTTCCCGCCGCGGGTTACGCGATGGTGGCGGCGGTGGCGGGGGAGTGGAGCCGATGCCTCCAATCGGTGGGACAGCTGCTCGTGAACCTTCTCGGAATCGTTGCAGCTTCGGCCATTGTGTTGATCGTGCGCCGGAATGGGCAACGTTTACCGGTGGGGACGCGTCCGCTTTCACGCGGGTGACCGCATCCGGGCGGGATGCGTCTTCTTGTCCGGATCTCAGTAGTCATGGTTGCTCAGTCACGAGTAGGGTCGGTGACAATGACAGTCGACACCTCCTCCACCGGCGATGCTGGGGTCGGGGCAGGAGCCGGGCAACTCGCCGTCGCCGCCGCGGTCGCGGCGGGCGAGTCCGTTCTCTCACGCCGGTTCGGCAGCGCCATCACCCTCGTCGCCCCCGAGGACCTCGCGGGGAGCGGGCCGGCGACGGTGGTCCGCGCCCGGGTGGTGTCGTCGTCGTTCGCGCTGCCGCGCACCGTGGTCGTCAAGCACTACCCGGACCCGCCGGGCCCGGGCGCCGACCCGTTCGCCCAGGAGGCGGTCAGCTACCAGCTGTTCACGGCGCTGGCTCCGGACGAGCGGATGTGCCCGGAACTGCTCGCCCACGACGGCCGCGACCGCGCGCTGGTGCTGGAGGACCTCGGCCGCACGCCGACGCTGGAGGACAAGCTCTACGCGCGTGACTCCCGCGCGGCCGAGCGCGCGCTGCTGTCCTGGGCTCGTTCGCTGGGCCGGCTGCACGCGAACACCGCGGGCCGCGAAGCGGACTTCAACGCCCTGCTGCGGCGCCTCGGCGGCCCGGCGAAGGGCGACGAGAGCGACGTCGACGCGCTGTGCGCGGCCGTGCCGCCGGTGATCCAGGAGCGCCTGGGCATCCCGGTCCCGGACGCGGTCCGCGCCGCGGTGACGATGTCCCTGGAGCAGTCCCGGTCGGCGGGCTTCCGCGCGTTCAGCCCGGTCGAGCTCAGCCCGGACAACAACCTGGTGACCGGCGAGGGCGTCCGCTTCCTGGACTTCGAATACGGCTGCGTCCGCTCGGCCCTGGTCGACGCGGCGCACCTGAGGCTCCCGTTCGCGAGCTGGCCGGACGCGCTCGCCCTCCCGGCGGGCATGAGCGAGGCGATGATCGCGGCCTGGCGCGCGGAGGTGGTGGGCGTCTGGCCGGCGTTCGCCGACGACGAGGCACTGGCCGCGCACCTGACGGCCAGTGAGCTGCTGCGGGTGTGGCTCATCACGGGCGAGGAGCTGGCCTCACTGGACCTCTCGCGCCACGCGGCCCCGGTGAGCCGCGAGGCGGCGTTCGTGACGTGGTGGCGCGACCTGGCGAGGCACGCGGGGTACGTGCGCATGACGGCGGTATCGGAGTTCGCGGCGAGGGTGGCGGCGGCACTGGCGGCCCGGTTGGGGCCGCACGCGGACCTGGCGTTCTACCCGGCTTTCCGCTGACCCCGAGCGCCCCAATGTGGCCTTCGGTGCGTCTGAAGCACCCAAGGCGGCCTTCGGTGCGTCAGACGCAACCAAGGCCGCCTTGGGGCGCTCGAGGGTCCGGCGGACAGGACATTTCCGGCACCCTGTGAGGTGAGCGTCAAGAATTAGGCGCGGTGTCGAAGTCGCGTTACCTCGTCCTCACCGGCCGTGAGCCTCCGTGGCCGATGGTCGGGGGCGTGACCGTGATCGGTGTCGAAGTCACTCCCGAACCCTCCCGGCCCGTGCTCGCGGCCGTTCCGGAGCTCAAGCCCGCGCGGCGGCTCGTCGTGCTCGGGGATTCCACCGCCGTCGGGCTGGGGGATCCGCTGCCCCGGCGGGGTGGGTGGCGCGGGGTCGGCCCGCTCGTCGCCGCCGCGCTCGGGGTGGCCGATGACGGGTACCTCAACCCCTCCTTCACCGGGGCGCGGATGCGGTGCGTGCTCACCGAGCAGGTTCCCGCCGCCGTCGCGCACCGGGCGGATGTCGCGCTGCTCGTCGCCGGGATGAACGACACCCTGCGCCCGGACTTCGACGCCGCGCGCATCGCGGCCGACCTCACCGAGGTGATCCACCGCCTCCGCGCCACGGGGACGACCGTGGTGCCCGTCCGGTTCCACGACCACAGCAAGGTGTTCCGCCTCCCGCCGTCGCTGAAGCGCGCGCTGAGCGCCCGGGTCGCCGAGCTGAACGCGGCCATCGACGACGTCGTCGCTCGCGAAGGCGTGCCGTGCCTCGACCTCGACCGGCTGCCCGGCGCCTACGAGCTGGCCTCGTGGAGCGTCGATCGCCTGCACCCCTCCGAACTCGGCCACCGCATGCTCGCGGCGGGCTTCACCGGGCTGCTCGCCGGTGCCGGGTTCGCCGTGCCGGAACCGGTGAGCCTCACCTGCAGCGGCGGCGTCGAGCCCAGCGCCGCGGGGCACGCGGGGTGGCTGGTGCTCAAGGGGATCCCGTGGCTCTGGCGCCGCGGCCGCGAGTTCCTGCCCTACGCCGCGGTCATCATGTGGAACTCGTTCCGCGCCCGCTGAACACCCGCAGCGCTTCCGCGTCCGAAGCCGGGTTGCGGACGAAGAAGTCCGCCCACTCCTCGATGTCCGGGTACGCGCAGTGCTCCGCGAGGAACCGGCACGCCGCCTCCGCGTCGTACTCCGTGCGCCGCAGCTCGACGCCGTCGCCGAGCAGGGCCCAGTGCGCACCCCTTGCGCCGTAAGGCATGCCGACGCTGCCGGGGTTGACGATCAGCCGCCGGTCGGCCAGCCGCACGAACGGCATGTGCGTGTGCCCGCAGACGACGACGTCCTCGGTGACCCCCGCCAGGACCTCGGCCCACCGGTCGAGCGGGCTGTCGACGAGCACGATTTCCGCGTCGTCGCGCGGGGTCGCGTGGCAGTACAGGACGCCGTCCAGGGACACCGTCAAGGGCAGCGCGTCCAGGAACGGCAGCTGAGCGGGACGCAGCTGCCGGGCCGCCCACGGGAAGATCGGGTCCGGGACGAAGTCGCCGGCCCCGCGCGCGGACGCCGCCAGCTCGCGGTCGGCGTTGCCGCGCACCCACACCGCCCGCGAACCGAGCGACGACAACCGCTCGAGCGTCTCCACCGGCATCGGCCCGGCGAGGACGTCGCCGAGCAGCACGATCCGGTCCGCCGCCTCGACGTCCGGCTCCGCCAGGACAGCCTCGAGCGCGGGGAGCACCCCGTGGACGTCGGACAGCACCGCCACCGTCATCGGTCCACCCTCGGGCACGGAAGCGCCCCGGGCGAGGGTTTTCGCCCAGGGCGCAACCGGTTCAGCCGATGGCGAGCGGCAGCTCGCGCACCCCGGTCATGCTCGGGTTGATCTGGAACTTCGGCGGCTCACCCGGGATCGTGCGCAGCGCCGGGTAGCGGTCGAACAGGATGTCCAGCGCCACCCGCCCCTCCAGGCGGGCCAGCGGCGCCCCGATGCAGAAGTGGATCCCGCGGCCGAACGCCAGGTGCGGGTTCGGATCGCGCAGCGGGTTGAACGTGTCCGGGTCGGTGAACACCCGCTCGTCCCGGTTGGCGGCCGCCACCCACACCAGCAGCATCTGGTCGGGCGGCACGGTCACGCCGCCCAGCTCCACTTCGCGGTTCGCCGTGCGGGCCACCGCCGCGAACGGCGAGAGGTACCGCAGCGACTCCTCGATCGCCGGCGGCAGCAGTGACCGGTCGGCGCGCACCCGCCGGTCCCACTCCGGGTGCGTGTCCAGGCACAGGACGGCGTTGCCGAGCAGCATCGTGGTGGTGATGTGCCCGGCCAGCAGCAGGACGTTCGCGAAGTTGACGACTTCGTTGCGCGTCAGCCGTTCCCCGTCGACCTCGGCCTCGACGAGCTTCGTCAGCAGGTCCTCGCGCGGCTGCTTGCGCCGTTCGTCGACGTGCGTGGCGAGGTATTCGGCAAGCGCTTTCTGGCCTTCCAGGGATTTCTTGACCGACTCTTCCTGGGTCTTCGTCTGCTCCTTCAGCGAGAACTGTTCCGAGGAGTCGAACAACTTGTCCGCCCAGCCCTTGAACAGGTACCGGTCGCTCGCGGGGACCCCCAGCAGCTCCGCGATCACGATCACCGGCAACGGGTAGGCCAGGTCCTCGACCAGCTCGAGCCGTCCGCCGCCGCCCGCCGCGTCGAGCAGTTCGTTCGTCACCGCGGCGATGCGCGGCTCCAGGTCCGCGACGACCTTCGGCGTGAACGCGCGGCTGACGAGCTTGCGCATCTTGTTGTGCAGCGGCGGGTCCAGCTGCAGCAGGTTGCCCGCCGACATCTCCTTCAGGTCGGCGTCCTTCATCATCTCCTGCGGCACCAGCCGGGTGGTGTCCGAGGAGTACGTCGCCGGGTCGCAGAGGACCTCTTCGGCCTCCGGGTGCCCGTAGACGTTCCAGACGCCGAGTTCGGGCGCGTGCCGCACCCGTGCCTCCGGTTGCTTCCCCCGCAGCCAGAACTGGGATTCGTGGAGTCCCCAGGTGTCGGCGAGTGTGGTGGTCATGTCCGCCCCTTCTTTCCCCTGTGCGGCCCCGGTGTCAGCCGGGTGCCTTGGCGGGATCGTGTGCGTAGATCCCTTGCCGTAAGCCCGAAACGAGCGCTTCGAGCGCCGAACCCAGCTCCGCCGCCACGTCCGCGACCGCCAGGGGGTCCGGTTCCCCCGCCGGCTCGAACGACGTGCGGATGATGTGCGCGAGGACGGCCGCCTTCTCCTCGAGGGCGATCCCGTCGAACTCGTCGGAAAGCGTGTCGCCGAGGTAGAAGCCGAGCGTCGCGGCGTGCAGCGCGTAGGTCACGTTCGGGACGTCCGCGCGGATCAGCCCGCGCCGGAGCATGGCGTCCTCGAACTGCCCGCGCAGCTCGTCCTGCTGCTTGCGCAGGGCGAGGTCGCCGAGTGAGCCGAACATCCCGGCGTTGCCGCGCAGCATCGCCATCACCAGCGGACGGCGCTGCGTGACGAGGAACGACGACGAGATCATCCGGTGCGGCAGGATCATCGCCGGGTCGGCCTTGATCACGCTCAATATCTCGTCGGTCAGGTCGGCCGATTCGCGCATCATCAGCGCCTGGAACAGCAGTTCCTTGTTCCGCCAGTGCAGGTAGACCGTGCCCTTGCCGATGCCGACCGCGCGCGCGATGTCGTCGATCGCCACCTTGCGGTAGCCCATGCGCAGCAGCAGTTCGCCTGCCGCGTCCAGGATGCGGTCGGCACGCTCGCGGTTCGGATGACTCATGCGGTTCCACCTGCGGTTTCGTTGAACATTTGACCTGTTGACCAGAATCGCACTTTCGGTCAACCGGTCATCACGACGGTAGCGCGGTCACCGGTGCCTCGGCAAGCGGTCTTGTCGGTGCCGTCGGTTAACGTCATCGGTGTGGCACAGGACGAGCTCTTCACCGTGAACGCCGAGTTGGCGCCCCCGCCGGAACCGACGGGGTCGAACGCGGGGGAACCGCAGGCGGACCCGGCGAGCTCGCCCCTCGCGGTCCGGATGCGGCCGCGCTCGCTCGACGAGGTCGTCGGCCAGCAGCACCTGCTGCGCGAAGGCGCCCCGCTGCGGCGCCTGGTCGAAGGGGCCGCGCCGGCGTCCGTGCTGCTCTACGGCCCGCCCGGCACCGGCAAGACCACCCTGGCCAACCTCGTGTCGATCGCCACGGGACGCCGGTTCGTCGCCATGTCGGCGCTGTCGGCGGGCGTCAAGGAGGTCCGCGGGGTCATCGAGGAGGCCCGGCGGCGGCGGCAGTACAACGCCGAAAACACCGTGCTGTTCATCGACGAGGTGCATCGCTTCTCCAAGACCCAGCAGGACGCGCTGCTCGGCGCGGTCGAGGACCGCACCGTGCTGCTGGTCGCGGCGACCACCGAAAACCCGTCGTTCTCGGTCGTTTCGCCGCTGCTGTCGCGGTCGCTGGTGCTGCAGCTGCGCCCGCTGACCGACGACGACATCACGCGGCTGCTGGAGCGCGCGCTGACCGACGAGCGCGGTCTCGGCGGTGAGTTGACGCTGAGCGAAGACGCGCGCGCCCACCTCGTCCGGCTCGCGGGCGGGGACGCGCGCCGCGCGCTGACCGCACTCGAAGCGGCGGCGGACGCGGCCTCGGCCACCGAGGCGAAGGCGATCGACCTCGCCATCGTCGAGTCCACTGTGGACAAGGCGGCGGTGCGCTACGACCGCGACGGCGACCAGCACTACGACGTGATCAGCGCGTTCATCAAGTCCATCCGCGGCTCCGACGTCGACGCCGCGCTGCACTACCTGGCCCGGATGATCGAGGCGGGGGAGGACCCGCGGTTCCTCGCCCGGCGGCTGGTCGTGCACGCCAGCGAGGACATCGGGATGGCCGACCCGACGGCCCTGCAGGCGGCGGTCGCGGCGTCGCACGCCGTCCAGTTCATCGGCATGCCGGAGGGCAGGCTCGCGCTGGCGCAGGCGACCATCCACCTGGCCACCGCGCCGAAGTCGAACGCGGTCATCGCCGGCATCGACGCGGCGCTGGCCGACGTCCGCGCCGGGCTCGCCGGTACCGTCCCGCCGCACCTGCGCGACGGTCACTACGCGGGCGCGAAGAAGCTCGGCAACGCGCAGGGGTACCGCTACCCCCACGGTGTTCCGGAGGGCGTGCTGGCGCAGCAGTACCCGCCGGACGAGCTGGTCGGCCGGGACTACTACGAGCCGACCCAGCGCGGGGCCGAACGGACGCTCGCCGAGCGCGTCCCGAAGCTGCGCCGGACGATCCGCGGGGAAAAGTGACCACGGCGGAACAAAGTGCGGGTGCTTGATCACCGGGGCGGGCCGCGGCGTTCAAGATCATCGGGTTTCGTAAGCTTCGCCCCTTGACGTGGCCCGAACCGGGTCCCGGTTACGGCAGGAGGCGAACCCGTGCCCGCGACGCTGCAGTGCATCGTCCTGGATTGCCCGGAACCGGTCGTGCTGGCCCACTTCTACCAGGCTCTGCTCGGCGGCGAGGTGGACCGGCCCGATCCGCGGTGGCGGGTCGACGAAGACTGGTCCACCCTGCACGTCGGCGGATTCGTCCTGGGTTTCCAGCGGTCGCTCGACTACCGGCCGCCGCGCTGGCCGGACCCGGGCTTCCCGCAGCAGTTCCACCTCGACTTCGAGGTCGACGACTTCCGCGAGTCCCACCGCCAGGTCCTGCAGCACGGCGGGCGCCTCCTCGACCCGGACCTCGGCGGCCGCGGCTGGCGCGTCTACGCCGACCCGGCGGGTCACCCGTTCTGCCTCCTCGGTGATTACTGAGCGCGCTTTCCGGGCACGATGAGGGCATGAGCGTCGCGTTTCTCGGAACCGGAATCATGGGCGCGCCGATGGCGGCCAACATCGCGAAGGCGGGCCTCGGCGTCCGGGTCTGGAACCGGACCCGCGCCAAGGCCGAACCCCTCGCCGACGTCGCCACCGTCGCACATTCGGCGGCTTCGGCCGCCGAGGGCGCGGACACCCTCGTGACGATGCTCGCCGACGGTCCCGCCGTGGCCGAAGCGTTCGAAGCCGCTTCGCCCGCGCCGGGCACGTTGTGGCTGCAGATGAGCACGGTCGGCCTCGACTGGACCGACCGCCTCGCCGCGGCCGCGGAGAAGGCCGGCGTGGTGTTCGTCGACGCGCCCGTGCTCGGCACCCGCCAGCCGGCGGAGCAGGCACAGCTGCAGGTGCTGGCGTCCGGCCCGGAGGAAGCCCGCCCGAAGGCGACGCCGGTGTTCGACGCGGTCGCCGTGAAGACGCAGTGGCTCGGCCCGGCGGGCCAGGGCAGCCGGCTGAAGCTGGTCATGAACGCCTGGGTGCTCGCGCTGACCAACGGCACCGCGGAGAGCCTGGGCCTGGCCGCGGCGCTGGGGGTGGAGCCGTCGCTGTTCCTGGAGACGATCAAGGGCGGCGGCCTCGACGCCGGCTACGCGCACGTCAAGGGTGCGGCGATGCTGTCGGGCGAGTACCCGCCGTCGTTCCCGGCCGGCCTGGCGGCGAAGGACGCTCGCCTGGTGGTGGAAGCCGCGGGCGACGACGTCGACGTGGCGGGCGCCCGTGCGGCGCAGTCCCACCTGGAGGCGGCCGTCGAAGCGGGCCACGGCGAAGAGGACATGGCGGTGCTCTACCGCGCGGTGCTCAAGTCCCGCTGACCCCAAGCGCCCCAATGTGGCGTTCGGTGCGTCAGACGCACCGAACGCCACATTGGGTGCGCTGGACGCAACCAACGCCACATTGGGGCGCTTCAGGCTGGGAGGAGCGTCGCCAGGCGGTCCACGCCCAGGCCGCTCGTCATCAGCCGCTCCTTCGCGTTCCCCAGCAGCCGCCGCGTCCACGGGGTGAAGCCGCCGTCGCCGACGTCGGCGAGTTCGCCGCCGAAGGACGCGTACACCTTGAAGCAGAGGCCCTCGTAGTACCCGCCCCGGCCGCCTTCGCGGTCCGGGAACGGGTGGACCGGTACCCCGGTTCCGTCGAGCAGACCCTCGAACCGCGGGTCCAGCACGGTGACCCCGAGCGACACCTCCGTCGCGCCCAGCGCCCGGCAGCCCGCGGCCATCAGCCGGGCGTGCTCGGCGGCGTGCTGCCGCTCGAAGCCCAGGTCGCCGGTGTCGCGGCCCGCCGTCACCGCGCCGAACAGCGAGAAGTGCGCGAACAGCCCGGCGGCGACCCGCTGGGCGCGCACCACCCGCTGCACCGTCGCCAGCCGGACCGGATCGGGGCCGGTGCGCCGGACCGCCGCCTCCAGGGCGAGGCCCGCCGTGGGGTCCGCGGCGACCTCGGTGCCGCGGCCGGTCGGGACGACCCGGTGCTGCGCCAGGCCGGTCACCGCCGAGTGCGTCCCGAGCGGCGTCAGCGGCGAGAGCGTCACCAGCTCGAACGGCGAGGCCGCCGCGAGCAGGGCGTCCTCGACGCGGCGCAGCAGCCCGGACGGCAGCGGGCTCGGCTTCACGAACCGGTCGTCCCGGTGGCGGCGCAGCACGGCGGGCCCGGTCAGGCGGGCCGCGCGGCGGCGGGCCACCTCGAGCTGGACCGTGGTCAGGTCGGCACCGGGCAACGCGGCCAGCACGTCCGCCGCCGGGCCGCCCGGTCCGGCGAGCACCCGGCGTCCGGGTCCTTCGTCGTCTCCCATCGCCCCGGTCTACCGCCTCGCCACGGCGAGGAGCGAGGCGTTTTCCGGGCCCGGCGGGGTGACACGGTCGGGAACCCGGCCAGGCGGTAACCTCACCAGCACCCAAGACCGCTTATCCGAGGAGGGCCCGTGTCGGCAGGGCAGATCGCCGCGTTGATCGCCGCAGGAGCATTCGTGGTGCTGGTCGTCCTGCTGGCGATCCCGCTGATCAAGCTCGGCAAGACGCTGGACGCGGCCACCGAAGCGATCGAGCGCACCAACAGCAACACCGACCCGCTGCTGATCGGCGCGAACCAGACGATCACGCACGTCAACACCCAGCTCGAGCGGGTGGACGGGATCACGTCGAACGCGCAGGCCGTCACCGGCAACGTCTCCGCGCTGACGTCGGTGTTCACCGCGACGCTGGGCGGCCCGCTCGTCAAGACCGCGGCGCTGTCCTACGGCCTGTCCAAGGCCATCCGCGCGCGCAAGAAGAAGAACGCGCTGAAGGCCGCGAAGAAGGCCGGCAAATGAGGCGGCTGTTCTGGCTCGGCGTCGGCGTGGTCGCCGGCGTCGCCCTGTCCCGCAAGGCCGCCGAAACCGCTCGTCAGGCCACCCCGGCGGGGTTAGCATCGAACCTGGGAGAGGCCGTGCGCGAGCTGGCCGGCGCCGTGGGTTCGTTCGGCGCCGAGGTGCGCGCGGGCATGAGCGAGCGGGAGCAGGAGTTGCACGACATGGTCGAGGAGCGCACGGGTGTCTCGGCGCCCCGCGCCGAAGGACGGCACGCCGCCGCCGCGCGGCGCCCGGCCCGGCGAGCTCGCCGGGCGGAGGGCTGATCCGGGCCTGCCCGGAAACCTTCCGCCGCCGACGCCGACCCTGTTTCTCCTCACCCAGCTACTAGGACTGACCCGTGGACACACACGAAATCACCGATCGTTTCCTGCGCCATTTCGAGAGCAAGGGCCACACGCGCGTGCCCAGCGCGCCGCTGATCCTCGACGACCCGAACCTGCTGTTCGTCAACGCCGGCATGGTGCAGTTCAAGCCGTACTTCCTCGGTGAGGCGCCGCCGCCGTACCCGCGCGCGACCTCCGTGCAGAAGTGCGTGCGCACGCCGGACATCGACGAGGTCGGCAAGACCACCCGGCACAACACGTTCTTCCAGATGGCGGGCAACTTCTCCTTCGGCGACTACTTCAAGGAAGGCGCCATCGAGAACGCGTGGGAGCTGATCACCAAGCCCCAGAGCGAAGGCGGCTACGGCCTCGACCCGGACCGCATCTGGGCGACGGTCTACGAGGACGACTCCGAAGCCGCGGGCCTGTGGCGCAAGCTGACCGGCCTGCCCGGCGAGCGGATCCAGGCGCGCGACGGCAAGGACAACTACTGGGACATGGGCGTGCCCGGTCCCGGCGGCCCGTGCTCCGAGATCTACTACGACCGCGGCCCGGCCTACGGCCGCGAGGGCGGCCCGATCGCGGACGAGGATCGCTACATCGAGATCTGGAACCTCGTCTTCATGCAGGACGTCCGCGGCGACCTGAGCCCGAAGCTGGGCCACAAGCCGATCGGCGAGCTGCCGAAGAAGAACATCGACACCGGCATGGGCGTCGAGCGCGTCGCGACGATCCTGCAGGGCGTCGAGAACGTCTACGAGACCGACCTCGTGCGCCCGGTCATCGGCCGCGCCGAGGAGTTCTCGGGCCGCCGCTACGGCGCGAACCACGCCGACGACGTCCGCTTCCGCGTCATCGCCGACCACGCCCGCACCGGCGTCATGCTGATCGGCGACGGCGTCACCCCGGGCAACGACGGCCGCGGCTACGTGCTGCGCCGCCTCCTGCGCCGCATCGTCCGCTCGTCGCGCCTGCTGGGCGTGCACGAGCCGGTGCTGCAGGCGTTCGCGGCGGTCGTGCGCGACACGATGGGCCCGACCTACCCCGAGCTGGTCGACGGCTTCGACCGCATCAACGAGGTCGTCCGGATCGAGGAGGAGGCCTTCCTCTCGACCCTGACCTCCGGGTCGCGCATCTTCGACCTCGCGGCCGAGGAAACCAAGCGCGGCGGCGGCGACGTGCTGGCCGGCGACAAGGCGTTCCAGCTGCACGACACCTACGGCTTCCCGATCGACCTCACCCTCGAAATGGCGGCCGAGCAGGGCCTGTCCGTCGACGAGGACGGCTTCCGCACGCTCATGAACGAGCAGCGGACCCGCGCGAAGGCGGACGCGGCGGCCCGCAAGACCGGCCACGGCGACCTCTCGGAGTACCGGAAGGTCCTGGAGCAGCGCGGCGAGACCGAGTTCCTCGGCTACACCGACCTGCAGGCCGAGGCGAAGGTCGTCGCGCTGCTCGAAGACGGCCAGCCGGTCCGCAGCGTCGGCGCGGGCAAGAAGGCGGAGCTGGTCCTCGACCGCACGCCGTTCTACGCCGAGAGCGGTGGCCAGGTCGCCGACACCGGCGTCCTGCTGGGCGACGGCTTCGAGCTGAAGGTCCTGGACGTCCAGAAGATCGTCCCAGGGCTGTTCGTGCACCGCGTCGAGGTGGTCGACGGCGAGGTCGGCCTCGACTCGAAGGTCACCGGCTCGGTCGACGCGCACCGCCGGCTGTCCATCGAGCGCTCGCACTCCGCGACGCACCTGGTGCACGCGGCCGTCCGCGGCGCCTACGGCAAGCGCGCGGCGCAGGCGGGCTCGCTGAACTCGCCCGGCCGCATGCGGTTCGACTTCACCACCCCGGGCTCGGTGTCCGCGGACGTGCTGACCGAGGTCGAGCAGGAGGTCAACGACTACCTGGTGACCGACGTCGAGGTGCAGAGCTTCACCACGACCAAGGACCGGGCCCTCGAGCTGGGCGCGGTCGCGCTGTTCGGCGAGAAGTACGGCAACGACGTCCGCGTGGTCGACATGGGCGAGTACTCCCGCGAGCTCTGCGGTGGCACGCACGTCGACCGGATCGGCCAGCTCGGCCTGGTCAAGCTGGTCTCGGACGCCTCCATCGGCTCGGGCGTGCACCGCGTCGAGGCGCTGGTCGGCACGGACGCGCTGAAGTACGTCCGCAAGGAGCAGCTGCTGGTCTCGCAGCTGGCGAACACCTTCAAGGTGCCGTCGGACCAGCTGCCCGGCCGCATCGAGGACGTCCTGACCCGGCTGAAGAACGCCGAGAAGGAGATCACGCAGCTCAAGACCCAGCAGGTGCTGGGCTCGGCGGGCGCGCTGGTCGACAAGGCGCAGGAGATCGGCGGCGTGACCGTGGTGGCCGAGGTCGTCCCGGACGTCGACGGCAACGGCCTGCGCGCGCTCGCCTCGGACATCCGCGGCCGCCTCGGCGCGCGGCCCGGTGTGGTGGCGCTGTTCTCGCCGGCCGGCGAGAAGCTGAGCTTCGTCGTCGCGACGACCAAGGCGGCCCAGGAGAAGGGCATCGCCGCGGGCAAGCTCGTCCCGTCGTTCGCCGAGCAGATCGGCGGCCGCGGCGGCGGCAAGCCCGACATGGCCCAGGGCGGTGGCACGAACCCGGCCGGCGCGGCCGACGCGGTCACGGCCCTGCGCTCGGCGATTGCCGGCATTGGTTAACCGCGGAAACCGCGGTCCGGATCGGCCTGGGGAAGGCGATCCGGGCCGCGGCCGTCGGCTCGGGGTGGATGTCGGATCCGTCCGGGTCGGGGTGGCGCTGAGCGATCCGGCCCCCGTGCTCGCCTCGCCATTGGTTACCCTCTCCCGCGATGCGACCGACGACAGTGATCTGGACCAGCTGGCCGCCCTCGTCACCGAACACGAGGTGGTCGAGGTGATCGTGGGACTGCCGAAAACGCTCGCCAACCGGCAGGGTCCGGCGGCCGAGCTGGCGATCGCGTACGCTGAACGCCTGGCCGGGCGGATAACGCCCGTGCCGGTCCGGCTGGGCGACGAGCGGCTGACCACGGTCACCGCATCCCGCATCCTCTCCCAGCGCGGGGTCAAAGGCCGCAAGCAGCGCGCGGTGGTCGACCAGGCCGCCGCCGTCGAGATCCTGCAGGCCTGGATCGACGCCGCCGCTGCGCACCGCGCCCGGGAGGGAGACCGATGAACGAGCAGCCACCTGAGTCCCCACGCGGGCGCAGGCGACTCCGCGAACCGGGACCGGCCACCCCGCCGCCGTCCCGTCCCGCACCACGCCGTGACGACCCCCGCGCGAGCGGGTTCCACGAGCTGCCGCAGGCGTCGCGGCACAGCGGCGAGTACGACCTGCCCCAGCCGTCCCGGCGCGGCCGTCCCGCCGAGCCGGGCCCCGACGCCCCGCCCGCCGGCCGCCGTCGCCGCCTGGAGCCCCCGGCCGCCCTGCCCCCGGCCGAAGCCGACTTCGACCCCCGTGACGCCGAGCGCGCCGGCCCCGCCCGCGCCCGCCACGGCCTCGACGCGGGCGCCGACGGGCCCCCACGCCGCCGTCGCGCGGCCCCGGACCCCGCCGAACCCCGGCGCCGCCGTCCCGCCCCGGACGAGGCCCGCCGTCGCCGTCCCGGCCCGGAGGAGCTGACCGAGGCCTCCCGCCAGGCGATGCCCGAGCCGGATCCGGGCGAGGGCCGCCGTCGCCGTCCCACTGCGGACGAGCTGACCGAAGCCGCCCGCCGCCAGGCGATGCCCGACCCGGGCGAGGGGCGCCGTCGCCGTCTCGGCCCGGAAGAGGTGGCCGAGGCCGAAGCCGCGCGCCGTCGCCGGCCGAGCCCCGAAGAACTGGTCGAAGCCGAAGCCGCGCGCCGTCAGGCGATGCCGCCCGAGCCGGACCCGGACGACGGGCGCCGTCGCCGGCCCAGCCCGGAAGAGCTGGCCGAGGCCGAAGCCGCGCGCCGCCACCAGGCGATGCTCGACCTGGAAGAGGCCGCCGAGGCGCAGGCCGCCCGCCTGCGCGGCGGACCGGTCGACGAGGGTGCCGAGGCCCCGGTCACCCGCTTGCGTGGCGTGCCCGACGACGAGCCGCCGCGGCGCCGCCGCCGTGGCGAACCCGAGGCCGGGGAGCCCGGCCGCCGGGCTCCGGTACCCGACCCGGCCGAAGGCGCCGATCCGCGCCGCCGCCGGGCCGCCGAACCCGACGCCGATTCGCGCCGGCGGCAGGCCGCCCTCGACCCCGAGGCCGAGTTCGATCCCCGGCTCGCGGCCCCCGAGCCCCCGCGGCGGTCCCGCCAGCCGGGTGACCGCTCTGTCGGCGTGCCCGAACCCGGTGCCGAAGCGCCCCCGCGGCGCCGGCGCCCGCCGCCCCCGCCGGTGCGCGACGACCCGCCCACCGACATCATCCCGGCGCAGGCCCCGGCCGAGCCGGACCACGAGGAACCCGACGAGTTCTTCGCCGAGGGCGACGAGTACGCGGAGTACGACGAGTACGAAGACGGCTACGACGAGGCCGGGTACGACGAGGAGTACGACGACTACGAGGACGAGCCGGCGAAGCCGCGGAAGAAGAAGGGCAAGCGCTTCCTGGGCTGGGTCGCCGCGATCGCGGTGATCGCCCTGCTCGCCGGCGGCGCCTACTACGGCTTCACCAAGTTCTTCGGCTACGAGGACTTCGACGGTGCCGGCGACGGCGACGTGCTGTTCCAGGTCGACGACGGCGACTCGACTTCGGCGATCGGCGCGAAGCTCGCCAGCGCGGGCATCGTCGCCAGCGGCAAGGCGTTCGTGAAGGCCGGCGAGGACAACCCGAAGCTGGCCCGGATCCAGCACGGCTTCTACGTGATGAAGTCGCACATGTCCGGGGCCAGCGCGGTCGACCGGATCACCACGCCGACGTCGCGCGTCGGTCAGCTGGAGGTCCGGCCGTACACGCAGTTCGACGACATCACCCAGCCCGACGGCAAGGTCACGCCCGGCGTGTACAGCCTGATGGCGAAGGCGTCGTGCGCGCAGATCGACGGCAAGAGCACCTGCGTGTCCGCCGACGACTTCCGCAAGGCCGTCGACGCGGCCGACCTGAAGGCGCTCGGCGCGCCGGACTGGGCGGTCGAGCCGGCGAACAAGGCCGACCGCAAGGACCGCAGGCTGGAAGGCCTGATCGCGCCGGGCCTCTACGACGTCCGGCCGGGAGCGACCGCGCAGGAGATCCTCGGCCAGCTGGTGAAGACCTCGACCGAGGCGATCCAGAACGCCGGGCTGAGCCCGCAGTCGACCGGTCCGGGCGTGACGCCGTACCAGACGCTGATCATCGCGTCGATCATCGAGCGCGAGGCGGTGAAGGCCGACTTCGGCAAGCTCTCGCGGGTGATCTACAACCGGCTGGCGATCAACATGCGGCTGCAGATGGACTCCACGGTCAACTACGTGCTGGACCGGCCGACGCTGCTGACCGACGAGGGCGAACGCGCGAAGTCCGGCGCGTACAACACGTACAAGAACACCGGGTTGCCGCCGACGCCGATCTCGGTGCCGAGCGCGGACGCGATCCAGGCCGCGGTGCACCCGCCGGCCGGGGAGTGGGTCTACTTCGTCAAGTGCGAGAAGAACGGCCTGTCCTGCTTCGCGGTCACCAACGAAGAGCACAACAGGAACCGCGATCTGGCCAGGCAACGCGGTGTCATCTGAGCCTCGCAAGGCGGCCGTGCTCGGCAAGCCGGTGGCGCACTCGCTGTCCCCGGTGCTGCACGGCGCCGCGTTCGCCGCGCTCGGCCTGACCGGCTGGACCTACGATCGGATCGAGACGAGCGCCGAGGAGCTCCCGGCGCTGGTCGACGGCCTCGGCCCCGAGTGGGCCGGGCTGTCGGTGACCATGCCGGGCAAGCGCGCGGCGCTGGACCACGCGGCCGAGGTGACCCCGCGCGCGGCGGCGGTCGGCGCGGCCAACACGCTGGTCCGCACGTCCCGCGGCTGGCTCGCGGACTGCACCGATGTGGATGGCGTCACCGGCGCCCTGCGCGCGGCGGGCGGCTACGAGCCGTCCCCCGGCGACACGGCGGTGGTGCTCGGCGCGGGCGGCACCGCGGCGGCGGCGGTCGTCGGCCTCGCGGCCCTCGGCGTCCACCAGGTCCGCCTGGTGGTGCGCGAACCGGCCCGCGCGGCGGAAACCCTCGACGCGGCGAAGCGCGCTTCGCTCGAGGTGGACGTCCTTCGCTGGTCCGACACGGATTTCGCCGCGCTGGCGTCGTCGGCGGTCCTGGTGAACACGGTCCCGCCGCCCGCGGTGGTCCCGCACGTGGCGGAGCTGGCGGCGATCGAGCACGTCCTCGACGTCATCTACCACCCGTGGCCGACCCCGCTGGCCGAAGCGGTGGCGGCCCGGGGCGGCCGCCTCGCGACCGGCCTGGACATGCTGCTGCACCAGGCGTTCGGCCAGGCGGAGCACTTCACCGGCCAGCCGGCCCCGCGCGCGGCGATGCGGGACGCGCTGCGCGAAGCGACCGGAAACCTGCTGTCCCTGCCGATCGGCTGACGCTATTCTGGCGGACTGCCCAAAACGAAGGGGGTCTGCCGGGGATGAGCAGTCAGGAAGCGCAGAGCGAGGCCGAGATCGCCGCCGCGTGGGTCGGCGAGCCACCGAAACTCAATTCGACGGTCACGCTGGCCGAGTACGACCCGGAGTGGCCGGCGCTCTTCGAGCGCGAAGCCACGCGGATCCGGCGAGTGCTGGGGGAGCGGGTCCTCGTGCTGGAGCACGTCGGCTCGACGTCGGTGCCCGGCCTGTGCGCGAAGCCGATCGTCGACGTCCTGCTGGAGGTCCCGGATTCCGATGACGAGGACGCCTACGTCCCCGCCCTGGAGGCGGCGGGCTACCGGCTGACCATCCGGGAGCCCGGCTGGGAGAAGCACCGGATGTTCAAGGGCCCGGACACGAACATCAACCTCCACGTGTACTCGCCCGGCAACGGCCAGACCCCGCGTTACCGGCTGTTCCGCGACCGCCTGCGGGCGCACCCCGCGGAGCGGGAGCTGTACGCCGCGACGAAGCGGGAGCTCGCGGCGAAGGAGTGGAAGTACGTCCAGAACTACGCCGACGCGAAAACGGCGGTGGTCGAGGAAATCCTCGGCCGCGCCCGTGCGGCGCAGTACGACGACTTCAGCGAGGCTTACGCGTCCCACGCGGAAACGTCGGTGACGAACGCGTGGTACGACCGGCCGGCGATCGTCTCCCTGGCCGGTGCCGTGTCGGGCCGTCGGGTACTGGACGTCGGTTGCGCGGCAGGGCACTTGAGCGGGTTGCTGGCCGCGCGGGGCGCGGATGTCGTGGGTGTGGACGCGAGTCCGGGCATGGTTTCCGTGGCCCGGCGGAAGTTCGGTTCGGTGGCCCGCTTCGAGGTCGCGGACGTGACTCAGCCGCTTTCGCTGGAGTCGGGTTCCTTCGACGTGATCACGGCTTCGCTGGTGCTCCACTACGTGAAGGATTGGGCGCCGATGCTGGCGGAGTTCCGCCGGGTTTTGAAGCCCGGCGGGGTGCTGGTGTTTTCGGTGCACCACCCGGGTGAGGACTGGCGGTGGTTCGACCGGGAGAACTACTTCGAGCTGGAGCTGCTGGAGGACGAGTTCCCGGCCGGCCAGGTGGTGCGCTTTTACCGGCGCCCGCTGAGCTGGACGTTCAACGCGGTTCGCGAGGCGGGGTTCGCGGTGGACCGGCTGGAGGAGCCGATGCCGGCCCCGGAGGCGGAGGCGGCCGACCCGAAGTGGGCGGCGAACCTGCGCACGAAACCGCGGTTCCTGTACTTCCGGGCAGTCAGTCCCGCTTAGCCAGGTCCTGGATCAGCTCCACGATCTCCCGGCTCACCGGCCGGAAGATCCGCAGCCGGGACAGTGCCGCCACCCGGGCCAGCAGGGGCACGCTCCGCTCCACCAGCATGCGCGTCCGCTTGGTTCCCGTGGACCGGTCGTGGACCCAGAACAGCACCACGCCCATCTGGTAGAGCCACAGCAGCTCCGGCAGCTGCGCCCGCAGTTCCGGGTCCAGTTTGACGTCCGAGCCGTCGACGACCTCGCGCATCAGCCCGATCGAGGCCTCGCGGGCGGCCGACGAGTCGTCGCTGAAGGGGCTCAGCGGCGACTCGGGGTCGGCCGCGTTGACGAAGAACTGCGTGCCGAAGCGGTGGTACGGCTCGGCGATGTCGAGCCAGCGCAGCAGCACCGTGCGCAGGCGGGCCGCGAAGGCGGGTTCGTCTTCCAGCAGGGGGCGGGCCGTGGCGAGGTGCTGGCGCGCGATCTCGTCGTAGAAGCCCTGGATCAGCTGTTCCTTCGACGAAAAGTAGTAGTACGCGTTCCCGACGGAGACGCCCGCTTCGGCGGCGATCGCGCGCATCGTCGTGCGGTCGTAGCCGTTCTCGGTGAACAGCCGCATCGCGGTCGTGACGATCAGGGACCGCGTTTCCTCGCTCTTGGCCACGGACTGCACGTTAGCGCCGCTTCCGTCAGTGCTGCGGGAAGGGCGGCATCCCCGGATAGGGGACCGGCGCCGGCGCGGGCGGCTTCGGGGCCAGGTGGCGGCGGCGGATGCCGTTGAAGACCAGCACGTTCGTCAGGTGCATGACGCCGAGGATGAGCGCCACCGTGCCGACCTTCACCGAGAGCAGCTCGAACACCTCCCGCGCGCCGGGCACCGACGCCCGGCTGGTCAGGAACAGCGTCACGAACCCGAGGCTGATCAGGTAGAAGCCGACGACCAGCAGCTGGTTGACGGCGGCGGCGAGGCCGGGGCTGTCGGCGAAGACCTCGGCCAGGAAGGCGCGGCCGTGCTTGCTCAGCGTGCGGGCGACGAGGACGGTCAGCGGGATGCTGATCAGCAGGTAGAGGGCGTATGCGACGACTATGCGATCCATGGTTCCTCCAAGTTTTGAACGTGTTCAAGGCGACGGTAGCGCGCTTTTTGAACGCGTTCAAGAGAGCGGGGTCACCTCGGAGGTCCTCCGGCGGCACGGCCGGATGCCACTACGGTGAGGTCATGCGCATCGCGATCCTCGACGACTACCAGAACGTCGCGCTCACCTTCGGTGACTGGGACTCGCTGAAGGCCGACATCACCGTCTTCACCGAGCCCCTCACCGACGTCGTGGCGCAGCTGCGGGGGTTCGAGGTGGTCGTCGCGATGCGCGAGCGCACGCGGTTCCCCGCCGAGGTGCTCGACCGGCTGCCCGACCTGAAGCTCCTGGTCAGCACCGGCCCGCGCAACGCGGCCATCGACGTCCCGGCGGCCAAGCGCAACGGCGTCGTCGTGTCGCGGACCGGCTATCTCGGCGAGCCGACCGCCGAGCACACCTGGGCGCTGATCCTCGCCGCGGCGCGCAACCTGCCGCAGGAGTTCCGGTCCATGCGGGAGGGCGGCTGGCAGACGACCGTCGGCACCATGCTGCACGGCAAGACGCTGGGCCTGCTCGGCCTCGGCAGGCTCGGCGCGGGTGCGGCGAAGATCGGGCAGGCGTTCGGGATGGAAACCATCGCCTGGAGCCAGAACCTGACGCCGGAGAAGGCGGCGCCGCACGGTGTCACCGCCGTGACGAAGGAAGAACTGTTCGCCCGCGCGGACGTGCTGTCGATCCACCTGGTGCTCAGCGACCGCACCCGCGGCCTGGTCGGCGCGCCCGAGCTCGCGGCGATGAAGCCGAGCGCGATGCTGGTGAACACCTCTCGCGGCCCGATCGTCGACGAAGCCGCGCTGGTGGACGCGTTGCGGCGCCACGAGATCCGGGTCGCGGCGCTGGACGTCTACGACGTCGAGCCGTTCCCCGCCGACCATCCATTGAGGACACTCGACAACGCGGTCCTGACCCCGCACCTCGGCTTCGTCGCGCGCGAGACCTACGAGATCTTCTACGGCGACGCGGTCGAGGACATCGCGGCATACCAGGCGGGGGAACCGATCCGGCTGATGGAGTAGCTGGGCGTGCGGCCCGCCGGGGCCCGAGGTCCCCGCACCGGCCCGGCGGCGGGCCCGCACGAGAACCATGACACCACCCGCGGATCACGCCCGGCAGGGTCCAAAGACCCTGCCCCTGTCGGCCGTTCGGCTGAACGACGCACCCCGCCGGGTCGTGAGTGAGAAACAGGGTTAGAACACTGTTTCTCACTCACGAGAACGGGACTGCGTCCGGCGCGCAGGTCGTCCCGGGGGCCGGCGCGCTCAGCTCTGCCAGATACCGCACCACCGCCGCCGAAGCGCACGCGCTGGGTGCGTCCAGCGACGTGTGCCCGTAGCCCTCGACGACCAGCACCCGGCCGTCACCCAACTCCGCGGCCGTCGCTTCCGCGTTGTGCAGCGGCGTCGCCGGGTCGAAGCGGTTGTTCAGCACCAGGACCGGGTTCCGCCGCGGCCGGTTCCACGGCCCCGTGTACCGGTCGGGATCGTGCGCGGGCCAGCCGACGCACTGGGCCATCGAAAACACCGCGCCCAGCCCGAAGTACGGCTGACGCGCACTCTCGCGAGCGGCCAGCGCGGTGTAGTCGGCGACCGAAGAAGGGTTGTCGCTGTCGACGCACTGCACGGCCAGGAACCCGGGGGAGTGCGTGGGCACGTAAGGGTCCAGCACGGGCGCGGCCGGGCCCGCGTCCGACGGCATCGCCGCCAGCGTCTGCGCGAGCCGCTTCCACCGGCCGGACTGGTACAGCGCGCTGTCCACCGTCCGCATCAGCGAGCCGACGCCCGTGGTGCGCGACGCCCGCGCGAACACCCCCGCGAACCGCTGCTTCGGGTCGCCCGCGGAGAACGCGCACTTCGGCCCGGCCGCGGCGCACGCGGCGAAGAACTGGTCCAGTTCCCGTTGCTGCGCCCCGGCGACGTCGGCGCGGACGTCCACCGGCTGCCGCTCCTGGCCCGGGTTCCCGGTGGCGTTCGCGACCAGGTCGAGCGTGCCGTCGAGGGTCATCGCGCGGACCTTGCCCGGGAACAGGTTCGCGTACGTGCCACCCAGGTACGTGCCGTAGGAGTAGCCGTAGAAGTTCAGCGACGGGTCGCCGACGGCCTGACGCAGCAGGTCCAGGTCCCGCGCCACGTTCGCCGTCGACAAGTGGCTCAGCAGGGCGCCCGACGCGGCGCAGGCCCGGCCGGTCGCCGCGCTCGCGGTGAAGAACGCGTCCGGCTGCCGCAGCGGCGATCCGGCGGCCGGCAGGTGGTCGGCGCCGGGGCAGCTGATCGGCGCGGACCCGCCGATCCCGCGCGGGTCGAAGCTCACCAGGTCGAACCGGGCCCGCAGTTCTTCGGGGTAGCGGGCGGCGAACCGCGTCAGCTCGCCGACGCCGTCGGCGCCCGGGCCGCCGAAGTTGAAGAACAGCGAGCCGAGCCGCCGTCCGGGGTCGCTCGCCGGGAGCCGGATCACCGAGAGCGTGATCGAGGCGCCCTTCGGCTCGCGGTAGCTCAGCGGCACGGCCGCGCCCGAGCACTGGAACGGCCCGTGGCACGGCGTCCAGTGCAGCGCGGGCACGGCGGCGCCGTTCGTGCCCAGCGCCGGCGGGGGCTCGGCGGCTTTCGACAACGGCGCAGCGGGTGCGGACACGGCGGCTGGCGCACTGCAGGCGGCGGCCAGCAGGACGGCCGCGAGGAGGAGCCGCTTCACGCGCTCAATTCCGCCAGCACGGCGTCGGTGTAGCGCGGCCAGACCTCGGCGGCCCACGGGCCGAACGCGCGGTCGGTCAGCGCGACGCAGGCCGCACCCGCGGCCGGGTCGACCCAGAGGAACGTGCCCGACTGGCCGAAGTGCCCGAACGTCCGGGGTGAGCTGTTCGCGCCGGTCCAGTGCGGGCTCTTGTGGTCGCGGATCTCGAAGCCGAGGCCCCAGTCGTTGGGTTTCTGGTGCCCGAACCCGGGCAGCACCCCGGACAGGCCGGGGAAGACGACGTTCGTGGCTTCGGCGACCGTCGCGGGGTCGAGCAGCTTCGGGGCCTGCAGCTCGGCGGCGAACGCCACCAGGTCGTCCACAGTGGACACCGCGCCGGAGGCGGGCGAACCCGTCAACGCGGTCGACGTCATCCCGAGCGGGGCGAACAGCGCTTCGGCCTGGTACTGCGCGAAGGGGATGCCGGAGTGCTCGGCCAGCGCGTCGGCCAGCTGCTCGAACCCGGCGTTGGAGTAGAGCCGCCGCGTGCCGGGCTCGGCCATCGCCTTGTGCGCGTCGAACGCGAGCCCGGAGGTGTGGGCGAGCAGGTGCCGCACGGTCGAGCCCTCGGGCCCGGCCGGCGTGTCGAGCTCGACGACGCCTTCCTCGATCGCGATGAGCGCGGCGTAGGCGGTCAGCGGCTTGCTGACCGAGGCCAGCCGGAACTCCCGCGCGGTGTCGCCGTGGCGGCCCACGACGTCGCCGTTCGCGGACACCACGGCCGTCGCGGCGTTGTCCACCGGCCACTCGTCGATCAGGCGCACGCTCTCCATGCGCCCACCCTACGAAACGAAGGCCCCCGCACCGGTGTCGGGGACCGGTGCGGGGGCCTTCGCGGGTTTCGCTGCCTCAGGCGTCGAGGTCGGTGGCGACAAGCTGGGCGACCGCTTCCACGGCCTCCTCGGCACCCTCGCCCTCGGCGCTGATGACGACCTCGTCGCCGTACCCGGCGGCGAGGGTCATGAGGTTGAGCACGCTGCCGGCGGCCACCGGGCTCCCGCCGGCCTTGGCGATCTGCACCGCGACGGGTTGCGCCGCGGCCGCCTTCGCCACCAGCGCGGCCGGCCTGGCGTGCAGACCCACCTTGCTCGCCACGGCGACGCGTTTCTCCGGCATGTTCGTCCTCTCCCTAAGGGGTGTTACGTCGTTGTGGATGTTACGCGGCGGCGGTGCGGTCGAGGTCGGCCTCGATCGAGTCGTCTTCGCGGCCCGGGGTGCGCAGGTTGAACTTGACGATCGCGAACCGGAACACGAAGTAGTAGATCACCGCGTAGACGAGGCCGATCGGGATGAGCAGCCACGGCTTCTGCGCCGCCGGGGCGCCGAAGTTCAGCAGGTAGTCGATCGCGCCGGCCGAGAAGTTGAAGCTCTGGTGGATGCCCAGCGCGTTGCAGATCGCCAGCGAGGTGCCGGTCATGATCGCGTGGAACAGGTACAGCGGCCACGCGACGAACATGAAGGAGAACTCGATCGGCTCGGTGACACCGGTGAGGAACGAGGTCAACGCGCCGGCGATCATCACACCGCCGACGACCTTCTTCTGCGCCGGGCGGGCCGTCTGCCAGATCGCCAGCGCGGCGGCGGGCAGGGCGAACATGAAGATCGGGAAGAAGCCCGTGGTGAAGGCACCGGCCGACATCTTGCCCGCGACGAAGTTGTTGATGTCACCGCCGTCGAAGATGAACCAGACGGGGACGTTCAGCAGCTGGTGCAGACCGACCGGGATGAGCAGGCGGTTCAGCGCGCCGTAGATGCCGCCACCGACCACCGGGGAGGCGGTGACCGCGTCACCGGCGGCCTGGATGCCCTGGTCGACCCAGTGGAAGACCAGGCCGAAGAGCACGCCGAGGACGACCATGACGACCGCGGTGATGATCGGGACGAACCGGCGGCCACCGAAGAACGCCAGGTAGGCGGGCAGCTTGATGCGGTGGTACTTCTGCCACAGCAACGCCGCCACGATGCCGACCACGACACCCGCGAGCACCGAGTACGGCCACTTGATCGGCGCCAGTTCGGTCGCGCCCGCCTTGTAGCCGGGCAGGTCGCTCAGCGGGGCGAAGACCTGGACGACGGAGCTGAAGACGAAGAAGCCGACGACCGCCGCGACGGCCGTCGAGCCGTCGCCCTTCTTGGCGAAGCCGACCGCGATGCCGACCGCGAACAGCAGCGGCAGCCAGTTGAACAGCGTGCCGCCCGCGGCGCCCAGCACCGAAGCGACCTTGTTCCAGCCGAGGCCGTCCTTGCCGAGCATGTCGTCCTGCCCGAACCGCAGCAGGATGCCCGCCGCCGGGAGCACGGCGATGGGGAGCATGAGGCTACGGCCGAAGCGCTGAAGACCGGCGAGACCGCTGCCGCTCTTCTTCGCCCCCTCCGCGGTGGTGGAGCTCATCTGGATCCTCCATAGTGGGGTGGTTGACCGGGTTCCGGGGTGTTCCGGTCCAACTGCATGGTCACCTGGTAGTGATCTCCCCGGTACCAGGAAGTGATGTCTTCGATCGGGTCGCCGTTGGCGCTGGAAACCCGGCGGAACACGAGCAGCGGGCTGCCGGCGCGCATGCCGAGCAGCCGGGCCGTTTCGCGGTCCGCTCCTTCGGCCCAGACCGTCTGCCACGCCTGGTCGGGACGCACGTCGTACGTCTCGGCCAGCTGCGCGTAGAGCGACTGGGTCAGGTCGAGCTCGAGCAGGCCGGGAGCCCGGCCCGCGTGGTACCAGCCCCGCTCGACGGCCAGGGGCACGCCGTCGGCGTGGCGCAGCCGCACCAGGTGGTGCGCGGGAGTGCCCTCGGCCAGGCCGAGGGCGTGCGCCGAGGCGGTGGGCGGGACCTCGGTGGCCGCCGACACCACCTCGGTCGTCGGGGTCAGCCCCCGCCGCCGCATGTCGTCGGTGAACGACATGAGGTAGAGCTGCAGTTCCATCCGCCGGGCCGCGGTGAAGGTGCCCTTGCCGCGGACCCGGGCGAGCAGACCCTCCTCGACCAGCTTGCCGATCGCCGATCTGACCGTGAGCCGCGACACGCCGTAGCGTTGGGCCAGCTCGCGTTCCGACGGGATCGGCGCACCCGGCGGGAGCTCCCGCTCCACCGTGCGGCGGAGGATTTCCCGCAGCTGGGCGTGCTTGGGCGTGGGCCCGTTGACGACCCGGTCGGGTGGCGGGACGTGCGCGGCCGCGCTCATCGGCGTCACCCTCCTCGTTCTCGTGTCACCGGGGGACCGGTGCTCGCGTCCGGCCCGGAACATTGGTACGTTCCGGTCTAGACCAATGATCTGATGGGGCAGGATGCTCCGCCGTGCGGACGGGTGTCAACCACCGTTATCCGTTCGTGGCCCGCGACGGGGTGCATGCCGACGAACGGCGTAGTAGTGGTGGACACGCGGTTCGCGTCAGGTTGGGAACAAACAGTGATCAAGGAGACCGCGATGGCGGATGACAGGCCCGAAAAGATCCTCGCGGCACTCGGCGGCGCGGGCAATCTCACCGAGGTCGAGGGGTGCATCACGCGGCTGCGCTGCGAGGTCGAGGACATGAGCCTCGTCGACGAAGCGGCGCTGAAGAAGGCCGGCGCGATGGGCGTGGTGAAGATGGGATCGTCGGCCCTGCAGGTGATCGTCGGGCCGGAGGCGGACACGATCGCGAGCGACATCGAGGACCTGCTGTGAGCCTCGAGGTCCTCAGCCCGGTCGCCGGGCGCGTGGTGCCGATCACCGAGGTCCCCGACCCGGTGTTCGCGCAGGCCATGGTGGGCCCGGGCATCGCCGTGCGGCCCTCGGGCGGGCGCTCGGACGCGGTCGCGCCGGTGGACGGCACGGTCGCCACGCTGCACCCGCACGCCTACGTCATCGCCACCGAGGACGGCAAGGCCGTGCTGGTCCACCTCGGCATCGACACGGTCAAGGAGAAGGGCGAGGGCTTCACGCTGCACGTCGTCAAGGGCGAGCAGGTGCGGGCCGGCCAGCCGGTGGTCAGCTGGGACCCGGAGGCGGTGACCGCCGCGGGCTACTCGGCGATCGTCCCGGTCGTCGCGCTGGACGCCGCCGCGGAGGTGCTGTCCGCTTTGGACGCCGAGCGCGACGTCGCGGCGGGCGAAAAGCTGTTCGCCTGGGACGCCTGAGTTCTTCCTGTCACACGAAGGGCCCTTGCGGACGACCGTCCACAAGGGCCCTTCGCGTGCGCCCGGCCCGTCAGCCGGTCACGACCTTCCCGTTCTCGACCTTGACCGCCACACTCGGCAGCGGCTTGTTCGCCGGTCCCTGCTTGACCTCGCCGGTCAGCGCGTTGAAGACCGAGCCGTGGCAGGGGCAGACCAGGTCCGCGCCCTTGGGGGTGACGGTGCAGCCCTGGTGCGTGCAGATCGCGCTGAACGCGGCGCAGGCCGACTCGGACGGCCGGGCCACGATGACGTCGGAGCCGTCCGGGGCCTTGGCCGCCTTCGCCTCCCCGACGGGGACGTCGGCGAGCGCGACCAGCGGCGTCCCGGCGGCGATCGGCGCCTGCGCGGTGCCGGACTTGGCGTCGTCCGACGAGCAGGCGGTGAGCGCGACGGCGCCGACGGCGGCACCGGCGACGGCGGCACCCGTGGTCAGGACGGTGCGGCGGGAGTGCAGTTCGGCAGTCATGCCCTTATGAACGAGATCGACACCGCATCGGTTCAATCCGCGGTGAACCGGATCGCGTCCTCTTCCGTGTATGTAGCCGAGTGGGTGTGGAGTGGAGGAACGATCATGGTGAACTGGGTTCTACGCATCGTCGTGGCGGCCGCGCTGCTCGGCTCGGCGGGCGTGCACTACTTCCTGTGGACCGAGGACTACCCGGGCATCGTCGGCCCGCTGTTCCTGCTGGACGCGATCGGCGGCCTGGTCATCGCGATCGCGGTGCTGGCCTGGCGGCACTGGCTGCCGGCGCTGGGCGCGCTCGGGTTCGGCGTGCTGACGCTCGGCGCGTACGTGCTGGCCGCGACCGTCGGCTTCGCCGGCAACCACGACCAGTTCAACAGCCAGCCCGAGTACTGGGGCGTCATCACCGAGGCGGTCTGCATCGTGGGCGGCCTGGCGCTGCTGTTCCTGAAGGACCGGCGCCGGGTCACGGCCTGAATTCCGTGGGCGAAGTCGCCGAAGAGGCGCTGATGCGCGCCCTGCACGACGAGCACGCGGCCGCGTTGTGGTCGTACGCGCTCCACCTGACCTCCGGCGACCGGATCCGCGCCGAAGACGTCGTCCAGGAGACGCTGCTGCGTGCCTGGCGCTCGTCGGCGGTGCTGGACCAGTCGCAGGGCTCGGCCCGCGCGTGGCTGTTCACGGTGGCGCGGCGCATCGCGATCGACGGCTGGCGCTCGGCGTCGGCCCGGTCGGAGGTGGTGACGGACGCGCCACCGGAACGCCCGGTCGCCGACGGGACGGACCGGGCGGTCCAGGGCTGGCTGGTCGCGGAGGCGCTCGCGGAGCTGTCCGAGCGGCACCGCGAGGTCCTGGTGCTGTGCTACTTCCAGGGCTATTCCGTGGCGGACGCGGCCCGGCGCCTGGGCGTGGCCGAAGGAACGGTGAAGTCCCGCACGCACTACGCGCTGCGCGCGTTGCGGCTGGTGCTGGAGGAGAGGGGGGTGACCCAGTGAGCGAAGACCCGTTCGCGACGTTCGACGCCGCTTACGTGCTGGGGGCGCTGTCCCCGGAGGACCGCCAGCGCTTCGAGGAGCACCTGCGCACGTGCGACCACTGCGCGGCGTCGGTCCGCGAACTGGCCGGCCTGCCGGGCCTGCTGGCCCGCGTCGACACCCCGGCGGCCCTGCCCGATTCCGGGCCACCCCCGCCGGACCTGCTGCCCACGGTGCTCACCCGGGTCCGCCGCGGCCGCCGCATCCGCGTCGCGGTGACGTCGGTGTCGGCGGCACTGGCGGTGTCGGCGTGCGTGGCACTGGCGGTGGTGGCGTCGTGGCCCGCGCCGTCACCGCCCCCGCCGATCGCGATGACGGCACTGGGCCAGTTCCCGGTCCGCGCGGACGCCCGCCTCGACGCGTTCGACTGGGGCACCCAGGTCGACATGTCGTGCAGCTACACGGGCGGCCGCAGCGGCGGCGACTACGTCCTGGTGGCGATCTCCCGCACGGGCGCGGAGACGCAGCTGGCGACGTGGAAGGCGGTCCCGGACAACACGGCCCGCATCGTGATCGGGACGGCGCTGCAGCGCGCGGACCTGGCGGCGCTGGAGGTCCGCGGGGGAAGCGGAAGAGCGCTGCTGCGGCTGACGTTGTGAGGGGTGGTGGCTCATCCGGGCCGCAGGGGGTCCCGGATGAGCCACCTTGCTCTCGCGCGCTGGTGCCGGGGGGTCGCGAATGACTCATTGGGGACGTCGGAGGTCCCGAATGAGTCATTCGCGACGCTGAGGTCCGGCGGGCGGCGGCACGGGCTTCGGGTTCTGACTCGGCCGGGGCCCCACTCCGGCCCGCGAGCCGCTCTTCAGCGCCCCGAGGCTTCCGCCGCCCCCGGCAGCCGTGCGGAAGAAACGCCCGCCACCTTGTTCTGGCGCGCTGGTGCCGGGGGGGCGCGAATGACTCATTGGGGATGTGGGAGGTCCCGAATGAGTCATTCGCGACCCCGCGACCCACCGCCGCCCCTGCGCCGCCCGCCCTGCTCACGCGCCACCCGGGCGCAAGCCGTGCCGTGAGCGGAGGCACGTCCCGGGCTGCCTCGCGCCCGTGACAGGATTGAGCCCATGTTGCGCTGGATCACCGCAGGTGAATCGCACGGACCCGCGCTGGCCGCCGTGCTCGAAGGGATGCCCGCCGGGGTGGCCGTCACCACCGCCGACGTCACCGAGCAGCTGGCCCGGCGGCGCCTCGGCTTCGGCCGCAGCCCGCGGATGGGGTTCGAGACCGACCACATCGAGTTCCTCGGCGGCGTGCGCCACGGCCTCACCCAGGGCGGCCCGGTCGCCGTGCAGATCGACAACGCCGAGTGGCCCAAGTGGGAGCAGGTCATGGCGGCCGACCCGGTCGACCCGCAGGTGCTCGAAGGGCTCGCGCGCAACGAACCGCTCACCCGGCCCCGCCCCGGCCACGCCGACCTGCCCGGCATGCAGAAGTACGGCTTCGAGGAGGCCCGCCCCGTCCTCGAACGCGCCAGCGCCCGCGAGACGGCGTCGCGGACCGCGCTCGGCACCGTCGCGCGCAACTACCTCAAGCAGCTGCTGGGCGTCGAGATCCTCAGTCACGTCGTCTCGATCGGCGGCGCGGACGCCCCCGAGGGGCCGCTGCCCAAGCCGGAAGACCTCGCCGCCATCGACGAGAGCCCGGTGCGCTCCTTCAGCCAGGAGGGCACCGACGCGATGGTCGCCGAGGTCGACGCCGTGCGGAAGGCGGGCGACACCGTCGGCGGCGTCATCGAGGTCATCGCCTACGGCCTCCCGCCGGGCCTCGGCTCCCACGTCCACTGGGACCGCCGGCTCGACGCGCGGCTGGCCGGCGCGCTCATGGGCGTCCAGGCGATGAAGGGCGTCGAGGTCGGCGACGGCTTCACCACCGCACGCCGCTGGGGCAGCCAGGCGCACGACGAGATCGACCGCGGCACCGGCCCGGTCGGCGTCACCCGCCGGTCCAACCGCGCGGGCGGCCTCGAAGGCGGCATCACCAACGGCGAGCCGCTGCGGGTGCGCGTCGCGATGAAGCCGATCTCGACCGTCCCCAAAGCACTGTCCACAGTGGACGTCAAGACAGGTGAGCCCGCCGTCGCGATCCACCAGCGGTCCGACGTCTGCGCCGTGCCGCGCGCGGGTGTCGTGCTGGAGTCCGTGGTGGCGCTCATCCTCGCCGACGCCGCGCTCGAGAAGTTCGGCGGCGACTCCCTCGCCGAGGGCAAGCGCAACGCCGAGGGGTACCTGAAGGCCCTCGAGGAGCGGTGGTGAGCCCTCGCGCGGTGGTCGTCGGCCCGCCCGGCTCGGGCAAGAGCACGGTCGGCCCGCTGCTGGCGGCCGCGCTCGGCGTCGCGTTCCGGGACAGTGACGACGACATCGTCGCGCGGGCCGGGCGCAGCATCTCCGACATCTTCGCCGACGACGGCGAACCCGCTTTCCGCGCGCTGGAAGAAGAAGCGGTCGCCGCGGCGCTGGCGGAGCACGACGGCGTGCTCTCCCTGGGCGGCGGCGCGCCGCTCACGCCCGGCACCCGGGCCCGACTCGCCGAGCACACCGTCGTGTTCCTCAACGTCGGGCTGGCCGCGGGCGTGCAGCGCACCGGCCTGTCGAGCGCGCGGCCGCTGCTGGCCGGGGTGAACCCCCGCGCCACCTTCAAGAAACTGCTCGACGAGCGCGTCCCCGTGTACCGCGAGGTCGCCACCGTCGAGGTCGTCACCGACGAGCGGACCCCGGCCGAGATCGTCGCGGAGCTCGCCGCGCGCCTCGCCCCCGCCGAAGCCAAGGAGTGAATCAGCCCGTGTCCGATCCGGTGCGCATCCCCGTCGCCACCGCCCGCCCCTACGACGTCGTGGTCGGCCGCGGCCTGCTCGGCGACCTGACCGCGCAGCTGGCCGGCGCCTCGAAGGTCGCGCTGATCCACCCGCCCACGCTGACCACCACCGCCGAGGCCATCCGCGAGGAGCTGATCGCCGCCGGGCTCGACGCGCACACCGTCGAGGTCCCGGACGCCGAGGACGGCAAGGCGCTGACCGTCGCCAGCTTCTGCTGGGAGGTCCTCGGCCGGATCGGGCTCGACCGCCAAGGCGTGGTCGTCGGGCTCGGCGGCGGCGCCGTCACCGACCTCGCCGGGTTCGTCGCCGGGACGTGGATGCGCGGGGTCCGGCTGGTCAACGTGCCGACCACGCTGCTCGGCATGGTCGACGCGGCGGTCGGCGGCAAGACCGGCATCAACACCGAGGCCGGCAAGAACCTCGTCGGGGTGTTCCACGAGCCGAGCGCGGTGTTCGTCGACCTCGCCACGCTGGAGACGCTCCCGCCGAACGAGCTCGTCGCCGGCATGGCCGAGGTCGTGAAGACGGGCTTCATCGCCGACCCGCGGATCCTCGAACTGATCGAAGCCGACCCGGCCGCGGCGCTCGACCCGGGCGGTGACGTGCTGGCCGAGCTCGTCCGCCGCTCGATCCAGGTCAAGGCCGACGTCGTGGCCGCCGACCTGCGCGAGTCCGACCTGCGCGAGATCCTCAACTACGGCCACACCCTCGGCCACGCCATCGAACGCCGCGAGCGGTACCGGTGGCGCCACGGCGCCGCGGTCAGCGTCGGGCTGGTGTTCGCCGCCGAGCTGGCGCGCCTGGCCGGGCGCCTCGACGACGCGACGGCCGAGCGCCACGCGTCGGTGCTCAAGCTGCTCGGCCTGCCGACGACGTACGACGCCGACGCGCTGCCGCAGCTGCTCGAAACCATGAAGGGCGACAAGAAGACCCGCTCGGGGGTGCTGCGGTTCGTCGTCCTCGACGCGCTCGGCAAGCCCGGCCGGCTCGAAGGCCCCGACCCGTCGCTGCTGGCGGCCGCGTACTCGGCGATCGCCGCCGACGCTCCCAAGTCCGGCGGGAGCGTGCTGCTGTGAAGGTTTTCGTGTTCAACGGCCCCAACCTCGGGCGGCTCGGCAAGCGCGAGCCGTCGGTCTACGGCTCGACCACCCACGACGACCTCGCCGCGCTGTGCGTCAAGACGGGCGAGGAGCTGGGCATCGAGGTCGAGGTCCGGCAGACCGACCACGAAGGCGAGCTGGTCGGCTGGCTGCACGAGGCCGCGGACGGCGGCAACCCGGTGGTGCTCAACGCCGGCGCGTGGACGCACTACTCGATCGCGGTGCGCGACGCCGCCGCGCAGCTGTCCGCGCCGCTGATCGAGCTGCACATCTCGAACGTGCACAAGCGGGAAGCGTTCCGGCACCACAGCGTGCTTTCCGACATCGCGACGGCGGTGATCGCGGGCCTGGGCGTCGACGGCTACCCGCTCGCCCTGCGCTGGCTCGCCGCGCACCCGGGATGACGCTGCCGGAGCTCACCACCGCGCGGCTGCGGTTGCGGCAGCTGGTGGCGGCCGACCGGGAAGCCGTCGTGAAGGTCTTCGCCGACCCGGAGATGAGCCGCTTCTTCGCGGCGGACTTCTCGGACCCGGGCGCCGCGAGCGCGATGGTCGACCGGCGGCTCGCCTACCGCGGCCCGGCCGGCCAGGGCCACTGGGTGCTCGAGCGCGACGGCGAGGTCATCGGCGTCGCGCACCTGCGCCCGTCGTCGGAGCTGCCCGGCGGGGTCCCCGAGCTGGGGTACTACGTGGCGAGCGCGCACGCCGGCCAGGGGCTGGCGACCGAGGCCGCCGAGGCGGTGCTCGACCACGGGCTCGGCACGCTCGGCCTCCCGGCGATCTGGGCGCTGGTGCACGAGGACAACGCGGCGAGCCGCGCGGTGGCCGGGCGCCTCGGCTTCCTCGACGTCGGCACCGGCGTCCACTACGGCGACCTGCACCGGGTCCTGGTCGCGCTGCCCACCGGCCACGGCCGGCCGCACCACGTCGAGCTGTGGGTCCCTGACCTCGCCGAAGCGGAGCGCAGCTGGGGCTGGCTGCTCGGCGAGCTGGGCTGGCGGGAGTTCCAGCGCTGGCCCGCGGGCGTCAGCTGGCGGCTCGGCGGGACCTACCTGGTCGTGGAGGCCTCACCCGCGTTGAGCGCGACGGCCCACGAACGCACGCGGCCGGGCCTGAACCACCTGGCGCTGCACGTGGCCACCCGCGCCGAGGTCGACGCCCTGGCGGCCCGCGCTCCCGGCCACGGCTGGCGCGCGCTGTTCGCGGACCGCTACCCGTACGCGGGCGGGACGGCCCACTACGCGGCTTACCTCGAGAACGAGGCCGGCTTCGAGGTGGAGCTGGTCGCGCTGGAGGGCCCGCCACCCGCGACGTCGTGAATGAGTCATTCAGGTCTTCGGAGGTCAGGGTCCCGGCAAAGTCGGAGTCGGCGCGGTGGATCGTTGCCTCGGTGGGCTCGCCTGATGTCTTGAATGAGTCATTCAGGTCGCCGGAGGTCCTGAATGACTCATTCAAGACTTCCCGGGGCCGCTCGAGCCGGCCCGCCGATCCCGATCCCGACTTTGCCGGATTCCTGTCGCCGGACGCCGTGAATGACTCATTCCTGTCGCCGGACGTAGTGAATGACTCATTCCTGTCATCGTCGGTGCCGGGCGGCCGCCACCGCTGAGGGTGACACCCGGTAGCCGGTTCTCGAGCACGCGAGTCCGCGCCGCGGGATGCCTTGCGCTATCGGGGGACCGTCCACCGGGAGCGCCGTCACTCGGACGGGGTCGGCCATCGCTACACTCCGATGCCGTGCACCCGAATCGTCGTGGGGGTCGGCGACCCGCTCGTGCCTTGCTCGCCAGTGTGCTGGCCGGGCTGCTGGTCGCGGGCTGCACCGAGGGGTACGCCCAGCCGCAGGCGGCGGGGGAGCAGCCGGCCATCGCGGGCGGGCAGAGCGCCCCGCGCCCGGCCGACGTCAAGCTCGCTTCCGGGGAGCCGCGGCAGAGCGGGGGCGTGATCGCCGCCGGGGGCGCGGACGCCGTCTACAACTACGGGCCGACCGTGATGCTCGACCGCGGGCAGACCCGGATGTGGTGGTGCAGCCAGTACGGCGGGGCCGGGCCGGCCGGCGACGACATCCTCTACGCGCAGGCGCAGTCCATGGACGGGCCCTTCACCGGGCCGGGCGGCGGCATCCCCGCGGCCGTCTTCTCCGGCGCGCCCGGGCAGTTCGACGGCATGCACACCTGCGACCCGTCCGTGCTGCGCGTCGGCTCGACGTACTACCTGTACTACACCGGCGCGGCGGGCGACCACGCGCTCGGCAACGCGATCGGGCTCGCGACCAGCCCCGACGGCGTGCACTGGACCCGCGCGGCGGGCGGGAAGCCGATCCTCGGGCCGTCGCACGACGTGCACCGCGCGAACGTCTACGGCGCCGGCCAGCCCTCGGTGGTCTACCTCGACGGCTGGTTCTACCTGATGTTCACCGACACCACCGGCCGCGCCGCGGGCTGGAACGGCGCCGGGCAGTTCGTGCTGCGCTCGGCCGACCCGGCGTTCGGCTCCGGCGTGCAGGCGCTGGACGTCGGCGGGTTCGTGCCGGTGGCGTCGACGTCGGCGCCGCGGGGCCGGTCGATCGTCGACGGGTTCAGCGCCGACCTGATGTGGGTGGGCGCGCTGGACGCGTTCGTCGTCGCGCACGAGACCGACGGCGGCACGACCCTCACGTTCTGGACGCCGGACTTCACCGAAAACCCCTTCCAGCCGGTGCTGATCCCCGGCCCGTGGAAGGAAGGGCCCGGCCTGGTGCGCCGGGCGGACGGCCACGCGCCGCTGTCGTCGGCGGACCCCTGCGAGCGCGTGCCGTTCGACGTCGTCCGCGCGACCTCGATCGGCGGCGCGAACGCGCCGACCGACCTGCGTCACTTCGGGCTCGACCTGCTCGGGAGCCAGGCGTGCGGCAACGCCGGCCGGACGGCGGCGACCTTCGACGGCGTCGCGATGCCCTCGCCCGAGCGGACGATGGACCTGGTCCGCGCGGGGGTGCGCGTCCGGGTGGACCGCCGCGTGGTGGCCGTGGCACTGGCCGGCGAGGTCCTGGAGAAGGCGCCCGCGGCGGTCGCGGCCCTGCCCGTGGCGGCGCGGCTGCGCTCCGGTGCGGAGGCGGTGCAGGCGCCGGGCAAGGGCTTCGCGTTCGTGCTGGACGACAAGAAGCGCTGGCGCGTCCCCGACGGCGGGGTCGTGGGCAACAACGGCTCGGCCGCCCACCCGGTCACCACGGCCCAGTGGGACGGCTACCCGAAGGGCCACTCCCTGGTGGGCTAGTGCGGCTCCGGGGGCCGGGAGCGGCCGATCCGGCCGCCGACGAACAGCCCGAGCCCGGCCGGGATCAGCACCAGCAGCGCCGAGAACGCCGCGCCGCCGGTCAGTGCGCCGCCGAGCTCCGACACGCCCGTCTGGTCGACGAACACCGCCCGGCCGATCACGTACAGGAGCCCCGCCACCGGCCCCGCGACCAGCGCCGAGATGAACCACACCCGGCCGCGGTCGGGGAGGTCGCGCCACGCGTCGAGGGCGCTCCACAGCGCCGCCGCGCCGACCAGGATCGCCAGGGCCAGGGAAACCACCAGCGTCTGGTCCGTCGGGTGGTAGACGGCGTACTTGGCGAGGAGGGTGATGGCCGCGCCGTGCAGCACCGCCATCCCGAGTCCGCGAATCACCCAGGCGCTCATCTTGCGGAGTGTAGGCGGCCTACTGGCCGGTCACCTGGCGGCCGGGCAACTAGGGTGGGACGCGTGCCTGAAACCCATGGACGACGTCGCGCGGCGCTGCGTGAGCTCCTGACCGGAGCCGGTGTGGACGCGCTGCTGGTCACCGACCTGCTGAACATCCGCTACCTGACCGGGTTCACCGGCTCGAACGCCGCCGTGCTGCTGCACGCGGACGGGGACGCGCGGACCCTGTTCTGCACCGACGGCCGCTACACCACGCAGGCCGCGGGGGAGGTGCCCGACCTCGAGACCGTCGTCGACCGGGCCAGCGCCGCCGCCCTCGTGGCGAAGGCCGCGAAGGACCCCAAGACCTACGCGCGGGTCGGGTTCGAGAGCCAGCACGTGAGCGTCGAAGAGTACGAAGCGCTCCGGCAGCGGGTGCCGCTCGAACGCACCCCCGGCCTGGTCGAGCAGCTGCGGGTGGTCAAGGACGAAGCCGAGATCGAGGCCCTGCGCCAGGCGTGTGCCGCGGCCGACCGGGCACTCGACGACCTGGTCGCCGCCGGCGGCCTCCGGCCCGGGCGCACCGAGCTGGACATCGCCCGTGACCTGGAGAACCGGATGCTGGAGCACGGCTCGGAGGCGCTCAGCTTCGCCTCCATCGTCGCCGCCGGCGCGCACTCGGCCATCCCGCACCACCGGCCGACGCACGCCCAGCTCGAGCGGGGCGACTTCGTGAAGCTGGACTTCGGCGCGACCGTCGACGGGTACCACTCCGACATGACCCGCACCTTCGTCCTCGGCGAGCCCGCGGACTGGCAGCGGGAGGTCTACGACCTCGTGCACACCGCGCAGGCGGCCGGCGTCCGCGCCGTCACGCCCGGCGCCGAGGTGTCCGAAGTGGACGCCGCGGCGCGGAAGGTGATCGCGGACGCGGGGCACGGCGAGCACTTCGCCCACGGTCTCGGCCACGGCGTCGGCCTGCAGATCCACGAGGCGCCCAGCTTCGCCGCGACGGGCGTCGGTACACTGTCCGCCGGTATGGCGGTCACCGTCGAGCCCGGCGTCTACCTCGCGGGGCGCGGTGGCGTGCGCATCGAGGACACGCTCGTCGTGCGGGCTGGGGAGCCCGAACTCCTCACCCTGAGCACCAAGAACCTCGTGGTCGTCTGACAGCGGCCCCGAACCGAAGATCGACACAGGAGACTGCAAGCTCGTGGCCACGACCAACGACCTGAAGAACGGGCTCGTCCTCAACCTCGAGGGCCAGCTGTGGACCGTCACCGCGTTCCAGCACGTCAAGCCGGGCAAGGGCGGTGCGTTCGTGCGCACGACGCTCAAGCACGTCCTCACCGGCAAGGTGGTCGACAAGACGTTCAACGCGGGCACGAAGGTCGAGACGGCCACGGTGGACCGCCGGAACATGACCTACCTGTACAAGGACGGCCAGGACTTCGTGTTCATGGACGGCGACACCTACGACCAGATCACCGTGCTGGCCGCGGTCGTCGGCGACAACGCCAACTACATGCTCGAAAACACCGAGGTCCAGGTCGCGGTGCACGAGAACGAGGCGCTCTACGTCGAGCTCCCGACCTCGGTCGAGATCGTCATCCAGCACACCGACCCGGGCCTGCAGGGCGACCGCTCCACCGGCGGCACCAAGCCGGCGACGCTGGAGACCGGCGCGGAGATCCAGGTCCCGCTGTTCCTGTCCACCGGCGAGAAGATCAAGGTCGACACCCGCGACGGCCGTTACCTGGGCCGCGTCTCCAGCTGATGCCGACTTCGAAACCCCACCCGAACCGCGGCGGCGCGATCAGCCGCAGGCAGGCGCGCCGTCGCGCGGTGGAAATGCTGTACGAGGCCGCGCAGCGCGACACCGACGCGGTGACGCTGCTGGCCGACCGGGTCGGTGCGACCGAGGTCGACCCGATCGCGGACTACACGATCAGCCTGGTCGAGGGGGTCACCGGCCGGAAGCCGCAGATCGACGAGCTGCTGGCCGAGCACGCGCAGGGCTGGACCCTGGAGCGGATGCCGAAGGTCGACCTCGCGGTGCTGCGGGTCGGTGTCTACGAGCTGCTCTGGGCCGAGGACGTGCCGGACCCGGTCGCGATCGACGAGGCCGTCGGCCTGGCGAAAGAACTCTCCACGGACGATTCGCCGCGGTTCGTGAACGGCGTGCTGGGCCGCATCGGCACGATCGCCGACCGCCTGCGCGCGGTTCTCTAGGTACTGCTGCGAGCCCCCCGACGAGGTCAGTGAGCGTCTCCGGTGCCCCACCGGGGAACGCTCACTGCGTCGGCGCAACACACCTCGCGATCAGTCTTCCTTGGCGGGACGCGCCTCCGGCGGGAGCACACCCCAGTCGATGAGCTGCTCGGTCAGCTCGCCCGGCGTCATGTCGTAGATGATCGCCAGCGACCGCAGGTCCTCGGTGCGGATCGAGAGCACCTTGCCGTTGTAGTCGCCGCGCTGGCTCTGGATCGTCGCCGCGTAGCGGGCCAGCGGGCCCACCTTTTCGGCAGGCAGCTGCTGGAGGCGCTCGAGGTTGATCACGATCTTGGTGGCGGGCTCGGCACCGGAGGGGACCCGGCCCTCGGGCAGCAGCTCGACCACCGGCACACCGTAGAAGTCGGCCAGCTCGGCCAGCTTCTGCACGGTGACGGCACGGTCGCCACGCTCGTACGAGCCGACGACGACGGCCTTCCAGCGCCCACCGGACTTCTGCTCGACCCCGTGCAGGGACAGGCCCTGCTGCTGGCGGATCCCGCGGAGCTTGGCCCCGAGCGCCTTGGCGTAATCGCCCATCTGGTCGTTCTCCGTTCTTCACCCCCCGACCGGTCGGGGGTGACCGGTCCAGGGGACTCGCTGAGTCGAATACTCAGAGTAATGGTTACGCATTGTTGTCACCAGGTCAAGCAGAAGCTTGCCGCGAATCACGCCACACCACCCGTAAGACTGAGCAAAGTGCCTGCTACTGTCGGTGCGAAAGCCCCGACCAGCAGGGGAACAGACGTCCTTTAAGGACCCGTCCGGTGAGGCGGGGAAGGAGTCCGAAGTGTCGTCACGTCCGCGTGGCGCGGCTGGTTCGGCCGGGGAGCGAGAGCTCCTGACGGCCGGCGATGTCGCGCGCACGATCGCCCGAATGGCCCATCAGGTCATCGAAAAGACCGCGAACGGTGCGGAGAGCACTACCCCGCCCGTGTTGCTGGGGATCCCCAGTCGCGGCACCCCCCTCGCGGCCCGCCTCGCCGACAAGATCGGTGAATTCTCCGGAGTCCGCCCGCCGACCGGCGCCCTCGACGTCACCCTCTACCGGGACGACCTCCGCCGCCGCCCGCCGCGCGCGCTCGAACAGACGCAGCTGCCCGCCGGCGGCATCGACGACCGGGTGGTGATCCTGGTCGACGACGTCCTCTTCTCCGGCCGCACGATCCGGGCCGCGCTCGATGCCCTCCGTGATCACGGCCGTCCCCGCGCGGTGCAGCTGGCGGTGCTGGTCGACCGAGGTCACCGTGAGCTGCCGATCCGCGCCGACTACGTGGGCAAGAACGTGCCGACCGCCCGCACCGAGGGCGTGTCCGTCCTGCTGGCCGAGATCGACGGCCGCGACGCCGTCCTGCTGCGCGCGACCGAAGTTCCTGGAGAAGAGTCTTGAAACACCTGCTCGCCACCGACGGGCTCGACCCGGCGCTGGCCACCGCCGTGCTGGACACCGCCGACGAGCTGAAGCACACGCTGCTCGGCCGCGAGGTGAAGAAGCTGCCGACGCTGCGCGGCCGCACGGTGATCACCCTGTTCTACGAAAACTCGACGCGCACGCGGGTCTCGTTCGAGATCGCCGGGAAGTGGATGAGCGCCGACGTGATCAACGTCTCCGCGTCCAGCTCCTCGGTCAACAAGGGCGAATCGCTGCGCGACACGGCGCTGACGCTGGCCGCCGCGGGCGCCGACTGCGTGATCGTCCGGCACCCCGCCAGCGGTGCCGCCCAGCGGCTTTCGGAGTGGCTCGCCGAGCCCGGCACCTCGGTGGTCAACGCCGGTGACGGCACCCACGAGCACCCGACGCAGGCGCTGCTCGACGCGGCCACGCTGCGGGAGCGGCTCGGCTCGCTCAAGGACCGGCGGATCGCGATCGTCGGCGACGTCCTGCACAGCCGGGTCGCGCGCTCGAACATCCACCTGCTCGCCGCCCTGGGCGCGGAGGTGGTGCTCGTCGCGCCGCCGACGCTGCTGCCCTACGGCGTCGAGAGCCTGCCCGTCACGGTGTCGCACGACCTGGACGCCGAGCTGCCCGCGGTCGACGCGGTCATGATGCTGCGGGTCCAGGCCGAGCGGATGCACGGCGGCTTCTTCCCTTCGGCCCGGGAGTACTCGATCGCCTACGGCCTCTCGGAAAAGCGGCAGAAGCTGCTGCCGGACCACGCGGTCGTGCTGCACCCCGGCCCGATGCTGCGCGGGATGGAGATCGCTTCGGCGGTCGCCGACTCCCCGGCCTCGGCCATCACCGAACAGGTCCGCAACGGCGTCCACGTCCGCATGGCGGTCCTCTACCACCTCTTGGCCAGTGAAGGAGCCGCCGCGTGACCACCGTGATCAAGGGGGCCCGGCCCTACGGCGAGGGCGACCCGGTCGACGTCCTGATCGAGGACGGCGTGATCACCGCGATCGGTGCCGTCCAGGTCCCGGAAGACGCTTCGATCATCGAAGCCGCGGGGCAGGTGCTGCTGCCCGGCTTCGTCGACCTGCACACTCACCTGCGTGAACCCGGCCGCGAAGACACCGAAACGATCGACACCGGCTCGGCCGCGGCGGCGCTCGGGGGCTACACCGCCGTGTTCGCCATGGCCAACACCGACCCGGTCGCCGACAACGCCGTGATCGTCGAGCACGTGTGGCGGCGCGGGCAGGAGGTCGGCCTGGTCGACGTCCACCCGGTCGGCGCGGTCACCGTCGGGCTCAAGGGCGAGAAGCTCGCCGAGCTGGGCACGATGGCGAACTCCCAGGCCCGGGTCAAGGTCTTCTCGGACGACGGCCTCTGCGTCGCCGACCCGCTGCTGATGCGCCGCGCGCTGGAGTACTCGACCGCGCTCGACGTCGTCATCGCGCAGCACGCCGAGGAGCCGCGGCTGACCGTCGGCGCCCAAGCCCACGAAGGCGAGCGCGCGGCCCGCCTCGGCTACACCGGCTGGCCCGCCGCCGCGGAGGAGTCCATCGTGGCGCGCGACTGCCTCCTGGCACTGCACGCGAACGCGCGGCTGCACGTCTGCCACGTGTCCACTTCGGGCACCGCGGACGTCCTGCGCTGGGCCAAGGACCGCGGGACGAAGGTGTCGGCCGAGGTCACGCCGCACCACCTGCTGCTCACCGACGAGCGCCTGGCCACCTACGACCCGGTCAACAAGGTGAACCCGCCGCTGCGCACCAAATCAGACACCGCGCGGCTGCGGGCCGCGCTGGCCGACGGGACCATCGACTGCGTCGCCACCGACCACGCGCCGCACGCCGTGCAGGACAAGGACACCGAGTGGACCGCGGCCCGGCCGGGCATGCTCGGGCTGCAGACGGCGCTGTCCATCGTGGCCGAGACCATGGTCCGGACCGGGCTGCTCGACTGGCGCGGCGTCGCCCGCGTGATGAGCGAGCGGCCCGCGGAGATCGGCAACCTGGCCGACCACGGCCGGCCGATCGCGGCCGGCGAGCCGGCGAACCTGACGCTGGTCGACCCGGACGCCGAGTGGACGGTCCGGGGCGCGGAGCTGGCCAGCATCGCCGCCAACACCCCGTACGAGGGAATGCGGCTCCCCGGTGTGGTGACCGCGACCCTGCTGCGCGGGCGGCTCACCGCGCGGGACGGGAAGGTCTGCTGATGGAGCGCTTCTGGCTGGTGCTGGCGATCGTCGCCTTCTTCCTGCTCTGCCTCTGGGGCATGTACGTGGGCTGGCGGCGCAAGGCGCGCTCGCAGAGCGTGCAGGTGCCGCCGTTCCCGGCCATCCCGTCGGAGCCGGGTGCCGTCCTGCTGGAGTCCACCGGCGTCTACGTCGCCACGACGTTCGCGGGGGAGTGGCAGAACCGGGTCGTCACCCGCGGCGCGGGGCTGCGGACCTCTGCTTCCTGGCGGCTCCACGACGGCGGCGTCGCCGTCGAGCGAGGCGGCGCTCCGGACTTCTGGATCCCGCGCGACGCGATCACCGGCGTCCGGCGCGACAGCAGGATCGCCGGGAAGGTGATGGGCACCGACGCCCTGCTCGTCGTCACCTGGCGGGCCGGCGAAACCGAGGTCGACACCGGCTTCCGCGGCGACGAACTCGACGACTATCCACAGTGGATCGAACAGCTCAAGATCAAGGGAGGTGCCCAGTGAACGCGCGCGCTCAGGCCGCACTGGTGCTCGAAGACGGCCGGGTGTTCCGCGGCGCTGCGTACGGCGCGCGGGGGCGGACCCTCGGCGAGGCGGTGTTCTGCACCGGCATGACCGGCTACCAGGAGACGCTGACCGACCCGTCCTACCACGGGCAGATCGTGGTGCAGACCGCGCCGCAGATCGGCAACACCGGCTGGAACGACGAGGACGACGAGTCCTCGAAGATCTGGGTCAACGGCTACGTGGTGCGCGACCCCGCGCGCACGCCGTCCAACTGGCGCTCTCGCCGGACGCTGGACGAGGAGCTGGTGAACCAGGGCATCGTCGGCATCGCCGAGGTCGACACCCGCTCGCTGACCCGCCACCTGCGCGAGCTCGGCGCGATGCGCGCCGGGGTCTTCTCCGGTGACGCGCTGGGCACGGTCGACGAGATGGTGGCCGAGGTGCTGGCCAGTCCGAAGATGGAAGGTGCGGACCTGGCCGGCCAGGTCACGACGCCCAAGCCGTACGTGGTCTCGCCGTCCGGGCAGACGCGCTTCCGGGTGGTGGCGCTGGACCTGGGCATCAAGTCCAACACCCCCCGCCAGATGATCAAGCGCGGCATCGAGGTGCACGTGCTGCCGTCCACGTCGACGTTGGAAGAGGTCCTGGCGGTCGAGCCGGACGGGGTGTTCCTGTCGAACGGCCCGGGCGACCCGGCCACGACGACCCACGCGACCGAGCTGACCAAGCAGGTCCTCGGCCGCGAGATCCCGCTGTTCGGCATCTGCTTCGGCAACCAGGTCCTCGGCCGCGCGCTCGGCCTGGACACGTACAAGATGCGCTACGGCCACCGCGGCATCAACATCCCGGTGATCGACGTCGCCACGAAGTCGGTGGCGATCACGGCCCAGAACCACGGCTTCGCCCTCGAAGGCGAGCCCGGGCAGCGCTTCGAGTCCCCGTTCGGCGCGGCCCAGGTCAGCCATTACTGCGCGAACGACGGCGCGGTCGAGGGCCTGCGGGCGTTCGACGTCCCGGCGTTCTCGGTCCAGTACCACCCCGAAGCCGCGGCCGGCCCCCACGACGCGGCGCCCCTGTTCGACGATTTCGTTTCGCTCATGGAGAAGCGGTCGTGACCCTCTCGACCGGGATCGAGCGGATCCGGATCCGGAACTTCCGGGTGCTCCGGGACGTCGAGCTGGACGGTCTGACGCCGGTGACGGCGTTGCTGGGGCCGAACGGGAGTGGCAAGTCCACGGTGTTCGACGCGCTGGATTTCCTCGCCGAGTCCTTCCGGGTCGGGCTGCGCTCGGCGTGGGACCGGCGTGGGGGTGCCGCCGACATCGTCACCCACGGCGCGGCCGGGCCGGTCGAGATCGAGCTGACGTTCCGCATCGTGAACGCGGTGGGTGCGTACCGGCTCGTCATCGAGCACGACAACGACGAGCTGGTGGTGGCCGAGGAGAAGCTGACCTGGCAGCCGGAGGGTGCCGAGGCGCCTTCCGAGACCCTGGACCTCCGGCGTGGGGTCGGAGCGGTCACCGGGATCGGCGCCGTCGGAAGCCTTCTTTCGCTGGCCACGCCGGATCTGCTCGGCGTGAGTGTGGTCAGCCAGCTCGCCAACACGGCTCAAGTCGGTGAGTTCCACCGCTTCATCGCCGAGATCGGCCTGTCGGACCTCGATCTCGATGCGATGCGCAACGGCGCGAAGGACGAGAGGGCGTCCCGGCTCAAGCCGGACGGCCGGAATGTGGGCGCCATCGTCCGGCGCCTCCGAGACGAGCGCCCCGGCGAGTGGGAAAACATCCGGGCCTCGCTGCGGCGGTATGTCCCGGGCTTCGACGACATCGAGCCCTTCCAGCAGGGCAACGGCGCCTGGATCGTCCGCCTGCGCGAACAGGGCAAGGAAGACCTCATCGCCCCGGAGAACATCTCCGACGGCACGCTGCTGCTGCTCGGCTACCTGGTGGCGTTGCGCACGGACACTTCGGTCCTTCTTCTCGAAGAACCCGAGAACCAGGTCCACCCGCGGCTCCACTACTCACTCGCCGAGGACGCCCGCGGCGCACGAGCCGACCAGGTGATCGTCGCGACCCACGCGCCCCGCTTCGTCGATGCCCTGCGACCGGACGAGGTCTGGACGTTCGCCCGGGGCGACGACGGCTACGCCGAGACCAAACGGGCCTCCGACGAAGCACCGGTCGTCCGCATGGTCGAGTCCGGAGGCGCCCTCGGCGACCTCTGGACCGAGGGGTACTTCCGGTTCGGTGACCCGCTCGAGGAGCGCTCGTGACCGTTCTCGCCCCCTGCCGTCTCGAAGTGCTCGTCGAGGAACCCTCCGCGGAAGAGGCGTTGAAGACGCTTCTCCCGAAGATCGTTCCGGGCGTGGGCTTCCGGATCGTCCCCTTCAACGGCAAGACCGATCTGCTGCGCAAGCTGCCCGTCCGGCTCCGGGACTACACGTACTACTGGGCCGAAGCGGGCTTGCGGATCGTCGTCTTGCTCGACCGCGATGACGACGACTGCGCCGAACTCAAAAGCCGCCTGGTCGAGATCGCGCGCGAAGCAGGACTGTCCGGTGACGCGACGCTGTTCCGCATCGTGATCGAAGAGCTCGAGGCCTGGTTCCTCGGCGACGTGCCCGCGCTGCACGCGGCCTACCCCAAGGTGCCTCCGAGCTTGGGAAGCCAGACGAAGTTCCGCGACCCGGAGAACGTTCCCGGCGGTGCCTGGGAGGGCCTGGAGCACGTGCTGCAGAAGCACGGCTACCACCGGAAGGGCCTCGCGAAGGTACTCGCAGCGCGCGAGATCGCGCCCCACATGGACATCGAGAACAACCGTTCCACAAGCTTCCAGGTCTTCCGCGACGGTCTGCGGCGCCTGGTGAAAGAAGGAAACTGATGCCGAAGAGGACGGACATCCAGCACGTGCTGGTGATCGGCTCCGGGCCGATCGTGATCGGGCAGGCCGCGGAGTTCGACTACTCCGGTACCCAGGCCTGCCGGGTGCTGCGCAGCGAAGGCCTGCGCGTGTCACTGGTGAACTCGAACCCGGCCACCATCATGACCGACCCCGAGTTCGCCGACGCCACCTACATCGAGCCGGTCACGCCGGACTTCGTCGAGAAGGTCATCGCCGAAGAACGGCCCGACGCGATCCTCGCCACCCTCGGCGGGCAGACCGCGCTCAACTGCGCTGTCGCGCTGCACGAGCGCGGGGTGCTCGACAAGTACGGCGTCGAGCTGATCGGCGCGGACATCGACGCCATCCAGCGCGGTGAGGACCGGCAGAAGTTCAAGGACATCGTGCGCACCATCGGTGCCGAGGTCCCGCGCTCCCGCGTCTGCCACGACATGGCCGAGGTCCGCGACACCGTCGAGGAACTCGGCCTGCCGGTGGTCATCCGGCCGTCCTTCACCATGGGCGGGCTCGGGTCCGGCATGGCGCACACGCCCGAGGACCTCGAGCGGCTCGCCTCCACCGGGCTCGCCGAATCCCCGGTCACCGAGGTGCTCATCGAGGAGAGCGTGCTCGGCTGGAAGGAGTACGAGCTCGAGCTGATGCGCGACAAGCACGACAACGTCGTGGTCGTCTGCTCGATCGAGAACATCGACGCGATGGGCGTGCACACCGGCGACTCCGTCACCGTGGCGCCGACCATGACCCTCACCGACCGCGAGTACCAGGTGATGCGCGACGTCGGCATCGCCGTGCTGCGCGAGGTCGGCGTCGACACCGGTGGCTGCAACATCCAGTTCGCGATCAACCCCGAAGACGGCCGGATGGTCGTCATCGAGATGAACCCGCGGGTGTCGCGGAGCTCCGCGCTGGCGTCCAAGGCCACCGGCTTCCCGATCGCCAAGATCGCCGCGAAGCTCGCCATCGGCTACACCCTCGACGAGATCACCAACGACATCACCGGCGAGACCCCGGCGGCGTTCGAGCCCACCTTGGACTACGTCGTCGTGAAGATGCCGCGGTTCGCCTTCGAGAAGTTCCCGGGCGCGGACCCGACGCTGACCACGACGATGAAGAGCGTCGGCGAGGCGATGTCGTTCGGCCGCAGCTTCCCCGAGGCGCTCGGCAAGGTGATGCGGTCGATCGAGACCAAGGCCACCGGCTTCTGGACGCTGCCCGACCCCGAGGGCGTCACGCTGGAGTCCACTTTGGACGACCTGCGCACGCCGCACGAGGGCCGGCTGTACGAAGTGGAGCGTGCCCTGCGGCTCGGCGCCAGCGTCGCGCAGGTCCACGAGGCGAGCGGCATCGACCCGTGGTTCATCGACCAGATCGCCCTCATCGGCGAAGTGGGCGCCGAAGTCCGTGACGCGCCGGTGCTCGACGGCGACCTGCTGCGCCGCGCCAAGCGCACCGGCCTCTCCGACCGCCAGATCGCCGCGCTGCGGCCGGAACTGGCCGGCGAGGACGGCGTCCGCGCGCTGCGGCACCGCCTCGGCGTGCGGCCGGTGTTCAAGACCGTCGACACCTGCGCGGCCGAGTTCGCCGCCAAGACGCCGTACCACTACTCGGCCTACGAGTCCGACCCCGACGCGCAGTCCGAGGTGGCCGTCCAGAGCGACAAGCCGAAGGTGCTCATCCTCGGCTCGGGCCCGAACCGCATCGGCCAGGGCATCGAGTTCGACTACTCCTGCGTGCACGCGGCGATCGCGTTGCGGGAGGCCGGGTTCGAGGCCGTCATGGTCAACTGCAACCCGGAAACCGTCTCCACCGACTACGACACCTCCGACCGCCTGTACTTCGAGCCGCTGTCCTTCGAGGACGTCCTCGAGGTCGTGCACGCCGAGCAGGCGTCCGGCACGGTCGCCGGCGTGATCGTCCAGCTCGGCGGGCAGACCCCGCTGGGGCTGGCGAAGAAGCTCGCCGACGCCGGTGTCCCGGTGGTCGGGACGCCGCCGGAGGCCATCCACCTGGCCGAGGACCGCGGCGCGTTCGGCGAGGTGCTCACCGACGCCGGCCTGCCCGCGCCGCGCTACGGCACGGCGACGTCGTTCGAGGGCGCCAAGCGGATCGCCGACGAGATCGGCTACCCGGTCCTCGTGCGGCCGTCGTACGTGCTCGGCGGGCGCGGCATGGAGATCGTCTACGACGAGGAAACCCTCGCCGGGTACATCAGCCGTGCCACCGAGATCAACCCCGAGCACCCGGTGCTGGTCGACCGATTCCTCGACGACGCCATCGAAATCGACGTCGACGCGCTGTTCGACGGCGAGGAGCTCTACCTCGGCGGTGTCATGGAACACATCGAGGAAGCCGGGATCCACTCCGGTGACTCCTCGTGCGCGCTGCCGCCGATCACGCTCGGGCACACCGACCTGCAGGCCGTCCGCCGCTCCACCGAGGCGATCGCCCGGGGCGTCGGCGTCCGCGGGCTCCTGAACGTCCAGTACGCGCTCAAGGACGACGTCCTGTACGTCCTGGAGGCCAACCCGCGCGCGTCGCGCACGGTCCCGTTCGTCTCCAAGGCGACGGCGGTGCCGCTGGCCAAGGCCGCCGCGCTGATCATGACCGGCTCGACGATCAAGGACCTGCGACAGAGCGGTGTCCTGCCGGCCGACGGCGACGGCGGCCGGCTGCCCGCCGACTCGCCGGTCGCGGTCAAGGAAGCGGTCCTGCCCTTCCACCGCTTCCGCACGCCCGAAGGCCACGGCGTGGATTCCTTGCTGGGCCCGGAGATGAAGTCCACCGGCGAGGTGATGGGCGTCGACGTCTCCTTCGGCAAGGCCTTCGCCAAGTCACAGAGCGGCGCGTACGGCTCGCTGCCGACGTCCGGGCGCGTGTTCGTCTCGGTCGCCAACCGCGACAAGCGCTCGCTGGTGTTCCCGGTGAAGCGGCTGGCGGACCTCGGGTTCGAGATCCTCGCCACGTCCGGCACCGCGGAAGTGCTGCGGCGCAACGGGGTCGCGTGCACCGTGGTGCGCAAGCACTACGAGGGATCGACCGAAGCCGAGCCGAACATCGTGGACGTCATCCTCGCCGGCGACGTCGACATGGTGATCAACACCCCTTACGGGAACAGCGGTCCACGCGTCGACGGCTACGAAATCCGCACCGCCGCGGTGTCGCGCGACATCCCGTGCGTGACGACCGTGCAGGGCGCCGCGGCGGCCGTGCACGGCATCGAGGCGCTCATCCGGGGCGACATCGGCGTCAAGTCCCTACAGGAGCTGCAGGCGGCGCTGAAGGCGAAGTCGTGACGGCGGGGGAGCGGTTCGGGGCGCGGCTGGCCAAGGCCGTCGCGGCCCGCGGCCCGCTGTGCGCCGGGATCGACCCGCACCCGGGCCTGATCGAGGCCTGGGGGCTCCCGGTGGACGCGTCGGGCCTGGAACGGTTCGCGCTGTCCGCCACGGAGGTCCTGGCGGCCCGCGCGGCGATCGTGAAGCCGCAGTCGGCGTTCTTCGAAAGTTTCGGGGCCGCCGGTGTCCGCGTGCTGGAACGGGTGGTGGAGACCGCGCGGGACGCCGGCGCGCTGGTGCTGCTGGACGTCAAGCGCGGCGACATCGGCTCCACGATGGCGGCGTACACGGCCGCGTACGTGGCCGACGGCGCCGCGATCGCGGCCGACGCCATCACCGTCTCGCCGTACCTGGGGTTCGGCTCGCTGGAGCAGTGCGCCGCCACGGCGGTCTCGGCGGGGCGCGGCATCTTCGTGCTTGCCCGGACTTCGAACCCCGAAGCGGCCGCGGTGCAGAACGCGAAGCTGCCCGACGGGCGCACGGTGGCGCAGGCGATCGTCGACTCGGCGGCGGCGCTCAACGACGGGGCGGAACCGCTCGGCGATGTGGGCGTGGTGGTCGGAGCCACCATTTCGCCGGGAGAACTCGATCTCTCGCGGCTGAACGGTCCGGTGCTGGCGCCCGGTTTCGGGGCCCAGGGAGCCACTGCGGCCGATTTGAAGGCCCTTTTCGGGCCTTCGCTGCCGGGTGTGCTGCCCGCGTCGTCCCGCGACATCCTGAAGCACGGTCCGGAGCAACAGGCTTTGCGCCAAGCGGTCGAACGCGTCGCCGAAGTGCTGGCCGACCCGCAGGAAAACGGCCAATAGCAGGGGCCGGAACCGGGTCCCACCAGGCACCCCCGCATTGTGGCCGGTGCTCACGGGTGGGTACCGTCGCGTCACCCACCCAGATTTGAGAACTACCGGAGGAAAACGTGGCACTTCCCCAGCTGACAGAGGAACAGCGCGCTGCGGCGCTGGAGAAGGCCGCCGCCGCTCGCAAGATCCGTGCTGAGCTGAAGGAGCGGCTGAAGCGGGGCGGTACCACTCTGGTCGACGTGCTGAAGCAGGCCGAGGAGAACGAAGTCCTCGGCAAGATGAAGGTTTCGGCTCTGCTCGAGGCCCTTCCGGGCGTCGGCAAGGTCCGCGCGCAGCAGACCATGGAACGACTGGAGATCGCCCCCAGCCGTCGCCTTCGCGGCCTCGGCGACCGGCAGCGCAAGGCGCTGCTGGCCGAGTTCAGCGGCGAGTGAACGGCGCCGGTCGTGACTACCCGGTGAACCGGGGCGCCGACCGCGGCAGTGAGCCGGTGACGGGGGACATCCCCCGGCACCGGCTCACCGTCGTATCGGGGCCTTCGGGGGTCGGGAAGTCGAGCGTGGTGGGCGAGCTGCGGAAGCTGGAGCCCGACATCTACTTCAGCGTCTCGGTCACCACGCGCAAGCCCCGCCCCGGCGAAGTCGAGGGCGCGCACTACCACTTCGTCGACCGCGCCGAGTTCGACGCGATGGTCGCCGACGGCAGGCTCCTGGAGTGGGCCGAGTTCACCGGCAACTGCTACGGCACCCCCCGCGAGCCGGTCGAGAAGGCCCTCGCCGAGGGCCGCCCGGCCATCCTGGAGATCGAGCTGCAGGGTGCCCGGCAGGTCCGCGCGGCGATGCCGGAGGCCCGGCTGGTGATGCTGATGCCGCCGTCGTGGGAGGAACTGGTCGGCAGGCTCACCGGGCGCGGCACCGAGAACGAGGCCGCCGTGCAGGCCCGGCTGGCCGAAGCGGAGCGCGAGCTGGCGGCGGCGGGGGAGTTCGACCACCGCGTCGTCAACGCCGACGTGCGGGAGGCCGCCGAGCACTTGCTAAACTTGATTACTGATCAGTCTTCCGACGAATCGGAGCACCACGCGTGACCAGCCAGATTGCCTTGACCGAAGAGCTCGAGGGCATCACCAACCCTCCGATCGACGACCTGCTCGAGAAGGTCAGCTCGAAGTACGCGCTGGTGATCTACTCGGCCAAGCGCGCCCGCCAGATCAACGACTACTACGCCCAGCTGGGCGAGGGTCTGCTCGAGTACGTCGGCCCGCTCGTCGAGCCGGGCCCGCGCGAGAAGCCGCTCTCGATCGCGCTGCGCGAGATCCACGGCGGCCTGCTCGAGCACACCGAGGGTGAGTAAACCCCGCGTCGTCCTGGGCGTGGGCGGCGGCATCGCCGCCTACAAGGCGTGTGAGGTGCTGCGCGGGCTGACCGAATCCGGTCACGACGTCCGCGTGGTCCCCACCGAAGCCGCGCTGAACTTCGTCGGCGCGGCGACCTTCGAAGCGCTCTCGGGGCACCCGGTGCACACCGGCGTGTTCACCGAGGTGCCCGAGGTGCAGCACGTCCGCGTCGGCAAGGAAGCCGACCTCGTCCTGGTGGTCCCGGCCACGGCGAACCTCCTGGCCAAGGCCGCGCACGGCCTCGCGGACGACCTGCTGACGAACACCCTGCTCACCGCCCGGTGCCCGGTCGCCTTCTTCCCGGCGATGCACACGGAGATGTGGGAGCACCCCGCGACCCGCGACAACGTCGCGCTGCTGCGCTCGCGCGGCGCGATCGTCACCGAGCCCGACTCGGGCCGGTTGACCGGCGTCGACACCGGCAAGGGCCGCCTGGCGAACCCGGCCGAGATCGTCGACCTGGCGCGGCTGCTGCTGGCCCGCCCCGACGCCCTCCCGCGCGACCTCGAAGGCGTCCGCGTCGTCGTGTCGGCCGGCGGCACGCGCGAGCCGCTGGACCCGGTCCGCTACCTGGGCAACCGCTCGTCGGGCAAGCAGGGCTACGCGCTGGCCCGCGTCGCCGCCCAGCGCGGCGCCGACGTCACCCTGGTCACCGCGCACACCGTCGCGCTGCCGGACCCGGCGGGCGCGACCGTCCAGCACGTCTCGACCGCCGAGGAGCTGCGGCAGGCCGTGCACGCCGCGTCCCACTCCGCGGACGTCGTCGTGATGGCCGCCGCCGTCGCCGACTTCCGGCCGGCGAACCGGGCCGACCACAAGATCAAGAAGTCCGACGACCAGCCGGATCCGGTCATCACCCTCGACCGCAACGCGGACATCCTGGCCGAACTGGTGCGGAACCGGCGGGCCGGGCAGGTCGTCGTCGGGTTCGCCGCCGAAACCGGGGACGAGCAGGGCAGCGTCCTCGACCACGCCCGCGCGAAGCTCAAGCGCAAGGGCGCGGACCTGCTGGTCGTGAACGCGGTCGGGGACGGCAAGGCGTTCGGCACCGAGGACAACTCGGGCTGGCTCCTAGGGGCCGATTCCACTGAAAAACCCCTACCTCTTGTGCAGAAAGCCGAACTGGCGTCCATGGTGTGGGACGCTGTTGTGAGCTTCATGAAGCGTTGACCGTCCCTAGAGCGATAGTCAGTACGCTTGCACTGGTAAGGGGTGCCTAACTTTCCGGGCATCCGACGTCTAGGTGAGGAAGTGACGGCCACCGTGACCGCGTCTAGCAGCAGATTGTTCACCTCGGAGTCGGTGACCGAAGGGCACCCCGACAAGATTTGCGACGCCATCAGCGATTCGATCCTCGACGGCCTGCTGTCGAAGGACCCGCGCAGCCGCGTCGCGGTCGAGACCCTCATCACCACCGGCCAGGTGCACGTGGCCGGCGAGGTGACGACGGAGGCGTACGCCGACATCCCCACGATCGTCCGCGACGTCATCCTGAAGATCGGCTACGACTCCTCCGCCAAGGGCTTCGACGGGAACTCCTGCGGCGTCAACGTCGCGATCGGTTCGCAGTCGCCCGACATCGCCCAGGGCGTCGACACCGCGTACGAGTCGCGGGTCGAGTCGGACGAGGACGAGATCAACCGCCAGGGTGCCGGCGACCAGGGCCTGATGTTCGGCTACGCCTGCTCGGACACCCCCGAGCTGATGCCGCTGCCGATCGCGCTGGCCCACCGGCTCTCCAAGCGCCTGACCGCGGTCCGCAAGGACGGCGTGCTGCCGTACCTGCGCCCGGACGGCAAGACCCAGGTGACCATCGAGTACGCCGGCGACCAGCCGGTGCGCCTCGACACGGTCGTCGTGTCCTCGCAGCACGCCGACGGCATCGACCTGGAGCGGATGCTCAGCGTCGACGTCAAGGAGCACGTCGTCGGCCCCGAGCTCGAGGGCCTGGGCATCGACACGTCGAACGCGCGCCTGTTGGTCAACCCGACCGGCCGGTTCGTCATCGGCGGCCCGATGGGCGACGCCGGCCTGACCGGACGCAAGATCATCGTCGACACCTACGGCGGCATGGCCCGCCACGGCGGCGGCGCGTTCTCCGGCAAGGACCCGTCCAAGGTCGACCGTTCCGCCGCGTACGCGATGCGCTGGGTGGCCAAGAACGTCGTCGCCGCCGGGCTGGCGTCGCGGACCGAGGTGCAGGTCGCGTACGCGATCGGCAAGGCGGCCCCGGTCGGCCTGTTCGTCGAGACGTTCGGCACCGAGACGGTCGACCCGTCGAAGATCCAGCAGGCCATCACCGAGGTCTTCGACCTCCGGCCGGCGGCGATCATCCGCGACCTCGACCTGCTGCGCCCGATCTACGCCCCGACCGCGGCGTACGGCCACTTCGGCCGTCCCGAGCTGGACCTCCCCTGGGAGAGCACGGCCCGCGCCGAGGCCCTGAAGTCGGCCGCCGGCGCCTGACGCACGATCCGGTGAAGGCCACCCCGCGTACGTCGCGGGGTGGCCTTCCTCGTGTCGGGACTGTCGGAGGGGTCTGGTAGAGATCACGGCGTGAGTAGTTCCGAGCCCGCCGCCCTCTGGGAGCTCCCGGAGAAGCCGCCTTCGCCGAAGGCGGCGCCCTCGCGCGCCCGGAAGCCGCCGAAGCCGGGTGCGAAGGCGAAGGGGGCGCAGCAGCCCGCGCCGGAGAAGCCGGTCGCGCGGATCGTCGTCGACATCCCGCTGGCGCACCTGGACCGCACCTTCGACTACCTCGTGCCCGAGAAGCTGCACGAGACGGCCGTGCCCGGCTGCCGCGTCCGCGTCCGCTTCGCCGGCCAGCTGGTCGACGGCTACCTGATCGAGCGCGGCGAGTCCAGCGACTACGACCGGAAGCTCGCGTTCCTGGACCGCGTGACGTCGAGCGAGCCGGTGCTGCCGCCGTCGTTGCACGCGCTGTGCCGGTCGGTGGCCGACCGCTACGGCGGCACGCTGTCCGACGTCCTGCGGCTCGCGATCCCGCCTCGCCACGCGAAGGCCGAGGGCGAGCCGCCGCTCGCGCCCGCGGCGCCGCCGGACGCGCCCGATACGGAGGCCTGGACGCGCTACCAGCGCGGCCCGGCGTTTCTGGAGGCCCTCGCCGAGGGGAAGCCCGCGAACGCCGTCTGGCAGGCCCTGCCGGGCGAAGACTGGCCGCGGCGGCTGGCCGAGGCCGCGGCGGTGGTGGCCGCCGCCGGCCGCGGCGCGGTCCTGGTCGTGCCCGACCACCGCGACCTGACCCGCGTGCACGAGGCGTGCGCCGCGCTGCTGGGCGAGGAAGCCGTGGTGGCGCTGATCGCGGGCTTGGGTCCTGCCGAGCGGTACCGGCGCTGGCTGGCGGTGCTGCGCGGCGCGGTCCGGGTGGTGGTCGGCACGCGCGCGGCGATGTTCGCGCCGGTCCACGACCCCGGCCTGTTCGTGGTCTGGGACGACGGCGACGACCTGCACCTCGACCAGCACGCGCCGTACCCGCACGTCCGCGACGTGCTGATGGACCGCGCGCACGCGGCGAAGGCGTCCCTGCTGGTCGGCGGGTTCGCCCGCACGGCCGAGGCCCAGCTGCTGGTCGAGTCGGGCTGGGCGGCGCCGGTGCTGGCCGACCGCACGGTGCTGCGCTCCGCGGCTCCGCGCGTCACGCCGGTGGGCGAGGACTTCGACGTCGCCCGCGACGAGGCCGCCCGCGTGGCCCGCCTCCCGGCGGTGGCGTTCGAAGCGGCGCGCCAGGCGTTCGCGGCCGGCCACCCGGCACTGGTCCAGGTACCGCGCCGCGGGTACGTCCCGGGCCTGGCCTGCGGGAACTGCCGGACGCCCGCGCACTGCCGCCGCTGCGCGGGCCCGCTGTCGCTGCCGGGCGGCTCGATCGACGGCCGCCCGAAACCCCCGGCGTGCCGCTGGTGCGGCGTCCCGGAAACGGCGTTCCGCTGCCCGGCCTGCGGCTCGGTGAAACTCCGAGCGGCGATCGTCGGCGCGAAGCGCACGGCGGAGGAGCTCGGCCGCGCGTTCCCGGGCATCCCGGTCCGCACCTCGGGAGCAGCGGAGGTGCTGACCTCGGTCCCGGCCAAACCGGCCCTGGTGGTCTGCACCCCGGGAGCGGAACCGGTGGCCGAAGCCGGCTACGGCGCAGCGCTGCTGCTGGACGGCTGGGCCCTCCTCGGCCGCCAGGACCTCAGGGCGGCGGAGGAAACCCTGCGCCGCTGGATGGCCGCGGCCGCCCTGGTCCGCCCAGCTTCGGCGGGCGGCCGCGTGATCGTGGGAGCGGAGGCCGGGCTGGCGGTGGTCCAGGCCCTGGTCCGCTGGGACCCGGCCTGGCACGCGGGCCAGGAGCTGGCCGAGCGCCGCGAGCTGGGCTTCCCGCCCTCCATGCGCATGGCGAGCGTGGAGGGCACCCCGGACGCGGTGGCCGCCCTCCTGGACGACTTGCCGCTCCCGCCGTCGGGCGAGGTCCTCGGCCCGGTCCCCCTGGGCGAGGTGGACGAGGAGGGCAACGCGGAGCGGGAACGGGCCCTGGTGCGGGTTTCCCGAGCCGAGGGCAAGGCCTTGGCGACGTCGATCCACGCGGCCGCGGCGCGGCGGGATGCCCGCAAGGCCACGGAGCCGATCCGCATCCAGCTGGACCCGCTGGAGCTCATCTAGCCGCCGGCGCCCCAGTCACGCCGGTCTTCGCCGTCCGATGGCCCGTTCCCCGCCGGGGGCTCGGTCGAGGGCGGTTCGTGTCCGAAGAATCCACCTTGCTCTTCGGAAGGAGCCGCTGAGCCGGAAGGTCCGGTCGCGTCGACCGTCCGGTACCGCTCGCGGTACTCCTGGGCCAGATCCGCGTGCCCGTGCCGCTCGGCGAGGTCCGCCAGCTGGTGCCCGAACAGACTGTTCTGGGAATCGTCGGGATCGGGTAGCAGATCGACTTTGCCCCCTCGTTCCTCCTCCGCCGGGTTGACTTCTCCTGCAGCGTCGACGAAGAACGCCGGTTCCGGCGGCGTGAAGAACGACGGCGGCGGGACTGCCGGTCGCGGGGTGACGTTCTCCGGCAAGAGGTGCCGGAACAACTCGTCGACCTCTGAGTTGTTGGCCGCCGCGGACAGCCGTGCCAGCGTTCCGATGAGGTCGACTGTTTCGCGTACCTCCTCTTCGTTGCGCGCGAGCCACCACACGACTGTGCTGCCGACGTCGGTCAGCACCTCGTCGCCCAGGTACGCGCGCACCACGCGCTGGTTCGCGATGCGCTGTTCCTGCAGCTGTTGCTGCCGGCGCAAGGTGGCCAGGGCGTTGAGGTGCTCGCGGTGGTGCTGACCGACCTGGGTCTTGACGTCGGTCGCCCACGCTTGCAGCAACCGGTCGGGAGTGGCGGCCGGCCGCCCGAGAGCCGCGGCCAGCGCGTGGACGACAGCGTCGTCGTCAGGGTGGTGTGCTTGACTGATCTCCCGGGCCCGTTCCACTACCGCCGCGGTGGCGACCGCGGCCGGATCGGCGTGTCCCCGGTCGAGGCGCAACTCCGCGGGATCCCAGTGCACCGTGCACCCGAAGGTGAACGGGATGCCTTCCAGCGAGCTGGGCAGCGACATCGGGGCGACGACCCGGCTCGGTGGCGGTCCGGGCGCCGGCGGCGGAGGTGGTGGCGGGGCCTGCTGCGCTGTCATGTGTTGCCGGTAGGCGTTTTCCGCGCGGAGCCGCGCCTGCTCGGTGCGGAAGTGGTAGCTGTGCAACCCCCACAGCGTCAGGAGGAAGACGGTCACGGTCGCCAGCGCGGTGATCCAAACGGGCCAGCCCGCGGCGAGGCCCACGCACAGCGGCACGAGGAAGGCGATGGCGCCGCCCGCGATCGTTTCGGTGGTGTCCTTGCTCATCACAGCTCCTCGGGGTGGACGGGTGCCATCGCGGCATCGATGAGGTGTTGGAGCGTCAACGCGCTTTCTCGCCGGACCTGCCGCGCTTCGCCGTCGACTGCACGGTCCACCTGGTCACGGGCGAACGCGTAGAGCGTGCTGAGCAGGCGCACCTGGCCGTCGCACGCTTCGACGAGCAAGGCGGGGTGCTGGTCGAGCCAGCGTTGCACCGATGCCTCGGGCAACGTGCTGATTCCTTCCTCGAGCAGCCGGTGCCAAAGGACGCGGAGGTTGGTCTTCGCGCTGCGTTCGGCGGCGAGCCGGGCGGGGATGTCCAGCGCCAGCAGGAGCGCGCTGTCCGTCGGCCGTGCACTGACGGTGGCCAAGCGGTGGAGGAACCATCGCTCGAAACCCCGGTCGCGGACCAAGGTGAGCAGCCTTTGCCGGGCCAAGGCGCGGACGGACGGCTCGTGGTGCCCGGTGAAGTAGTGCAGGCGCACCATTGCTTGCGTCGGCCGCTCCGGTGCGATCGTTTCGGTGCACGCTTCGATCAGCACTTCGGCGAACCCGGCTTCGGTGTTCGGAGTCCGTGCCCGGTGGTAGACGAACTTGCGGAACTCCGGCGAGTACGTGGTGTGTTGCAGGCCGGCGTCCAGAACCTGCAGGGCCAGGGCTTTCTGGTCGCCGTTCGCGGACCACCGGCGAGCCAGGTCCTGGAGAGGCGAGACCGGGCCCGTCGCCAGGACCTGGTCGGCGTAGTGGTCGGCGAGGGCCGCAGCAGCGGGTGCAGCGACACCGGGGAGCGAGGTCACCGCCGCCACCCACTCGGACATCTTGTCGCGCAGTTCCGGGAAGTAGGTCCAAAAGTGCGTTCGCACGGCCTTGTCCAGGGCGAGGTCCTTGAATTCGACGGCCTTGCGCCCGTCGGTGTGGAGCCGGACCTTGGCCATCCGCTCGGCGAGATAAGCCCCGTCGAGAACGTGCTTCTCCTCTCGGGGAAGGTCCACGAGCCGGCTGAACGCACCTTCGGCCTCGACCATCGCGTCGAGCGTCGCGCCCGGGAGGAACGCCGCGACCACCAGGAGAGCCCGGAGGCCGGGATCCTGGTTGTCGCGGAACAGGGCGGAGGCTTGCTCGTCTCGCTCGGAGTGCGCCGCAACGGCCTCCCGAGCCCACTCGACGACCGACCCGGACCGTCCGCTCCTGCGCGCTGCGGCCGCGGTCAACGACGCCAGCTCGACGACCTCGTGCATCGGAGATGCCGCCAGGAAGGGATCGAGGCTCTCGAGCGCCGGAACGGGCTCGGTCAGGCGAAAACCTTCGGCGGCCAGGTACGCCTCGAACACCTTGTGACCCGGAGGTCGCTCGATCGGGGTGACCGTGGCGAGAAGCGAATCGGGCAACAGGTTCCGTTGTCCGCGCCGGATCACCACGACGAGCCGGGCGTCTTGGTCGTCGACGGCGGCGCGGAACCCCTCGAGTTCGCGGCGGAGTTCCTCGACGTGCCGGTCATCGGTCTGGGTGAGGTCGAGGAGAAGGCGTTCACCTGGCCTGATGTCGGCCGGGTCCAAGGCGAGTTCGTCTTCTTCGCTCCGGTCGGGAAGCTCGCGCAGGCGTCCGGCGTCCAGAACCGCCTTCTCGGTGAGGCACATCAGTGCGGCGCTGCGGCGGCCTGAGCCCTCGGGACCGGTGAGGACGAGGGTGTGCGACTCCCGCAACGCGCCCGCGGTCAACGGCTCGGGCCATACGAAACGCTCGGCGAGCCACTGGATGTGGTCGCTTGCCACGAACTGCGCGGGTCGCCTTCGCCGCATCTCCAAGACGAAGTGGTTGTACTGATCGCCGGTGCCGCCGTGGACGAAGCCCGGCCCGTCGAACGTGTAGGAATCGGGCATGCTGATCACGGCTTGGTCGGGTCGGGCCCGTTGTACTGGTTTCCGGTGCCGCCGTGGACGAATCCCGGACCGTGGAAGGTGTAAGCGTTCCGGGCCTGTTCTCCCGGCCGGTCCTTTTCGCCGCCCCGGTGGTCCTCGTCCCCGACGACCGCCGGGTCGGAGATGCGGGGCAGGAAACCATCGCTGAGCAGGCCGCCGCTGGGGGACGGCACCCGGAGGTAGCCGGTGTCGACCAGCTTCTTGACCTCGACCGGCGCGGCCACGTAGTTCTCGGGTGCGTCCGCCGCGTAACCCGAGAGCACGGCGTCCTGGTACGCGCGAGCGGACACGATCGCCGCGACCCGGGTCATCGGGCCGGAGCGGTTCAGCAGTTCACGCACCGGTGACGCGTCGAGCAGCCGGTGCGTCTCGATGCGAGCGGTTCCGCTGCCTTCGCTGAGCAGTCCCCGTCCCGAATCGGTGACCGGGCCGACGTGGATGCTGACACGCATCCGGAGTGGCACCGGGTCGGCGTTCACCTCGGCGCGGTACACGAGTTCCTCCTGCAGCGCCGGGAGGAACGGGTTCAGCAGGAAGGGCAACGCGGACGAGGAAAGGCCGAGTGCGTAGCCGTCGCCGGTGCCGAAGCCGAACCGCATCTCCTGCCACGTCTCGGCGAGTCCGCACCGCTGGAACGCGGAACGCAGGATGGTCGGCACGGCGTCGGTGATCCGGGCCTGATCTCTTCCGAGGGACCCGCTGAAATCTCGGATGTCCACGGCGAGCAGGGCTCGGTAGGGAGGCAGTTCGGTGGCTGTTCGCGTCACTTGTTTCTCCTCGTCGTCGCGCTGCGAGGACGAGGGTGCCGAGGTTCGCGACCGTGCGTTGTCCGGCGTCGGACAGTTGGAAAGTGGCGTGCATCACACTCCGGCAGAGTCTTTCAGTGCGTCGAGATCGGAGACGGCGAGTCGCGGTCCGGATCGAAGCGCGCCGATCTCGCGGAGCCGCTGGAGGTGCAAGGCGACCGTGCTGCGGGCCATGCCCAGCGCGTCGGCGACTTCCTGCTGGGAGAAAGGAATGTGGTCCGGGTTGGCTGAGGACCGGTCGGCGAGGGCCACGACCTCCAGGAGCAGCCGCGCGATCTTGCGTTCGGGGCCGAAGTGCACGAGTTCCACCTGGTACGGCACCGTCTGGGAAAGCTTGGTGACCAGGTAGTCGGTGAGCACCGAGTGTCCGTCGTGCCGGTTCAGGAAGGCGTTGAACCGGTCGACGGAAAGCACTCGTGCGGTGCAGCGATCGATCGTTTCGACCGTGGCAGTGCGCTTGGACAACCGCCGGGCGGCGACCTCGCCGATCAGGTCGCCGGCTCCGCGCAAGGTGATCAGCAACTGTCCGCCGTCAGGTTCGATGCCGAGGACTTTGACGCGTCCGGAAATCAGGGCGAGGACCGCCGAACCCGGATCACCTTGCCGGAAGAGGCGGTGACCCGGCGGGTACACCCGCTCGCCCCCGTACTCCAGGAGCTCGTTCCAGCGTTCTTCACCGAGAAGCGCGCGAAATCCTCGTGTCACATATCGTGATATACCGTTCACGGCTCGTGCGCACAATGGGTGATCGTGCGGTTGTGCTCAGCGGCCCAACACTGTCCCCGGCAAGGATTCCAGCGCCGCGCGCGGCGATTCCGCCTGCTGCAGCCGGATTCCCGCGTCCGGGCCGCCCGCCGCGGCTGTCGTCAACGCGATCACCTGGGTCGCGATCGCCTGGCGGCGGGATTCGAACGCCGGGTCCGTCAGCGCCGCCGGATCGGCGGGCTGGCCCAGAACCGGCGTGTGCAAATGCCCGCCGACCACGGAAGTCAGGCCCAGCCCCAGGCGGATGCGGTTCACTCTATACATCGATTCATTGCTCAGATAGTTCCCGCCACCGCCCGAAGCCGCGATCTCGCCGGGCGCCGGGGCGTCCGCGCGGCACACCGGCGTCCCCACTCCCGGGTTCGAAGCGTCCGGCCACACGCAGAACGCCTGGTTGAAGTTCACCGGATAAGCACCGGGCACCGCGAGCATCCGCGCGTACGGCAGCGTCGTCTCGATGAACTGGACGTCCGGCTGCGGCCAGCCCGCGGCCGCCGGGACACCGCCCGTCACGGACGCGTTGTTGTTGTCCGGGAAGCCACCGCGCCACGCGCCCGCCCAGCGTTCGACGTCGAAGCGGCCCGGGCGGCCCTGGCTGATCGTCAGCACGACGTCCGGCCGCCGGGTGCGGTCGCGCAATGCCGTGCCGTACGCCGCTTCGACGATGCCGTCGTCGAAGTAGCCCCACACCACCGGGAAGCTCACCGCCTGCACCACCGCCGGGCCCGACGGCGTGTCGAGGACGCGGCCGTCGAGCTGCAGCGCCGATGCCCCGGCGGGGTTCGAAATCGTGAGTCCCTGGCCGTTCAGCTGGAACGGGTCGAAGCCGCTCACCATGACCCGCCGCGTTTTCCCGGCCGGGAACCGGACGTCACCGAGGCCGCGGGAGCCGCGGTCGAACGCCGCGAGCAGCGAATCCCGCTGCGCGGGGAACGCCTTCCACTGCCGGATCGCGCTGCTCAGCTGCAGCCGCGCCCAGTACAGCGGCCGGTCGTCGAACCGGTCGAGCGTGCCCAGATCGGGCCGCCGCCCCTGCGCGCGATCGACGGCCGTCCGCCACAGCCGCTCGCCGGCCTGCGTGACCAGCCGCTCTGCGCGGCGCGGGGTCCGCGCCGCGCAGAGGTCGTGCTTCACCTCGGCGACGAGCGGGTCGAGCCCGGCCAGCCGCACGAGTTCAGGACCGACGGCGGGCCCGCCCGCCGGCAGTGTCGCGGTCAGCCGCTGTTCCTCGACGGTCAGCGGAACGGCGGCGTCGAAGCACCCGGGCGCGGCGGTGGCGACCCCGGGGAAGGCGACGAGCGGAACGGCGGCGAGCAGGGGGAGCAGGGCGGTCAGGCGCACGGGTTTCCCTCCACGTCGTGGGTGACGCGGTCAGTCTTCCGCCGACCGCGCCACCCACGTAACCCGCGTAAGTCGGGATCAGCCGGTCGCCAGCACCTTCAGCCGCGAAATGTCCGCGCTGAACGTGTCCTGGTCGATCGGCGAGGAGCTGTACTGCCAGAACGTGTAGAAGCCCCACTTGTACGGCAGCGTCCCCACCGAAGACGCGTACCGTGCCACCCACAGCGGGTTCGTCGAGCTGAAGTCGCCCGTGTTGCCGGTGCACTGGCTCCACCAGCTCGTCGCCGTGTAGATCACCGGCCAGCGGGTCGTCTTCGCGTGGTATTCGTCGCTGAATGCCTTGATCCACGCCACCATCTGCGCCGGCGTCTTGCCGTAGCAGGCGTTGTTCGGGCCCCACTCGATGTCGAGCGTGCCCGGCAGCGTCTTGCCGTCCTTCGACCAGCCGCCGCCGTGGGCGACGAAGTAGTCGGCCTGGGCCGCGCCGCCCGAGGTGTCCGGGCGGCCGTAGTGGTACGCGCCGCGGATCATGCCGACGTTGTACGAACCCGTGTACTGCTGGCTGAAGTACGCGTTCGTGTAGCCGGTGCCCTCGGTCGCCTTGACGTAGGCGAACTTCTTGCCCGCGCTCCAGTACGACGCCCAGTTGACGTTGCCCTGGTAAGCGCTTACATCGATGCCGGGGACGCTCGCGTCCACCGACGCCGGCGCCAGGCCGGCCGGGGCCACCCCGTCGTGGGCGCGGATCGCCGCGCCCATTTCGTGGTTGCCGGTGGCGTCTTGCTGGGGGAGCGGCGGCGATGCCTCGGCGCCGGTGGCGGTCGCGACCAGCAGGGAGGTCGAGACCGCGAGTGCGGCGCCGAACAGGCGGCGCCACCGTCGGGGTGCAGTCATCTTGAGTTGTTCCTTCCGGGTTGCCCTCGCTGTGCGCGGCTGTGCAGGGCCGCGCCGCACGATTCTGTTACAGCTGACCCGGCAACGTCACTGCTCCATGTGATTTAATTTCGGGAACCCCTGAACTATGTGAAAAGCTGACGAAACGGGTGTATCGGCCCGGTGGCGTCTTGTAGGCCGGGGAACCAGGGGGCAGACTCGCCCGCATGCCCGCGCTCAGATGCCGCCGAACCCTCGTCATCGCCGCTGCCGCCGCGCTCGTCTCCACCGTCGCGAGCGGGCCCGCCACCGCGGCCACCCCCACCCCCAAGTCGCCGGTCGCCGTCGGCTTCGGCGGGGCGGTGGCCAGCATCGACGCCGACGCCACCGCGATCGGCACCCAGGTCCTGCGCGACGGCGGGAACGCCGTCGACGCGGCGGTCGCGGTCGCCGCCGCACTCGGCGTCACCGACCCGTTCTCCGCCGGGATCGGCGGGGGCGGGTTCTTCGTCTACTACGACGCCCAGACGCGCCGCGTGCACACTTTGGACGGCCGCGAGACCGCGCCGCAGACCGCCGACGCGAACCTGTTCGTCGAGAACGGCCAGCCGCTGCCGTTCGCCGATGCGGTCACCAGCGGGCTCGGTGTCGGGGTGCCCGGCACGCCGGCGACCTGGTCCGAGGCGCTGCGCAAGTGGGGGACGCGCTCGCTGGCGAAGTCGCTGAAGCCCGCCGAAAACCTCGCGCGCAACGGTTTCGTCGTCGACCAGACCTTCCAGACGCAGATCGCGAACAACGCCGCCCGCTTCTCGGCGTTCCCGTCGACGCGCTCGCTCTACCTGCCGGGCGGCGCGCCCCCGGCCCCCGGCACCGTCTTCAAGAACCCCGACCTCGCGGCGACGTACGCGCAGCTCGAACGCCACGGCGTCGGCGCGCTGTACGACGGCCCGATCGGCGCGGACATCGCCAAGACCGTCCAGCGGCCGCCGGTCGACCCGGCCTCGACGCTGAACGTCCGGCCCGGCAAGCTCACCACCGGCGACCTCGCCGACTACGACGTGATCGAGCGCCGCCCGACCCAGACCAGCTACCACGGGCTCGACGTCTACGGCATGCCGGCGCCGTCCTCCGGCGGGCTGACGGTCGCCGAGGCGCTCAACATCCTCGAGAACTTCGACCTGAAGCACGCGAGCAAGGCCGACTACCTGCAGTACTTCCTGGAGTCGACGCGGTTCGCCTTCGCCGACCGCAACCGCTGGATCGGCGACCCGGCGTTCGTCGACGTCCCGGCGCGCGAACTGCTCAGCCAGCGCTTCGCCGACACGCGCGCCTGCCTGATCTCGAAGGACAAGGCCGCGACCAGCCCGGTCGCCCCGGCCGACCCCCGGCACCCGACGCCGTGCGCCGCGGGCACCACCGCCGCGCCGACGCCGTACGAGGGTGAGAACACCACCCACCTGACGGTCGCCGACAAGTGGGGCAACGTCGTCGCCTACACGCTGACGATCGAGCAGGAGGGCGGCAGCGGCATCGTCGTGCCGGGCCGCGGGTTCCTGCTCAACAACGAGCTGACCGACTTCTCGTTCACGCCGGTGACGCCGGGCGTGCCCGACCCGAACCTGCCCGGCCCCGGCAAGCGCCCGCGCTCGTCGATGGCACCGACGATCGTCCTCGACCACGGCCGCCCGTTCTTCGCGACCGGCTCGCCGGGCGGCGCGTCGATCATCACGACGGTCCTGCAGGTGCTGCTCGGCCGCCTCGACCGCGGCCTCTCCCTGGAGGACGCGATCGCGGCCCCGCGCGCTTCGCAGCGCAACTCGGCGGCGGCCCAGGTCGAGCAGGCATTCCTGGACCAGCCCGAGACGGCGGCGCTGCGGGCCCGCGGCCAGGGCTTCTCGACAGCGCCGGCCGAGATCGGCGCGGCAACGGGCGTGGAGCGCCTGCGCGACGGCCGCTGGCTGGCCGCGGCGGAACCGGTCCGGCGCGGCACGGGCGCGGCGCAGGTGGTGTGGCCCACGCGCTGGTAGCGACCCCCCGCCCTCCCTGGAGTCGGGGTCGACGCGGCGGATCATCGCATCGGCGGGCTCGCCTGACGTCTTGAATGAGTCATTCAGGACGCCGGAGGTCTTGAATGACTCATTCAAGACCTCCGGGGCCCGCTCGAGCCGGCCTGCTGATCCCGATCCCGACGTCGCCGGAGCTCTGTCGCCCGGCGAGGGGAAAGGTCGTTCGTGACATCCCGGCGGGCTCGCCCCCAGAGCAAGCCGCGACGACACCCCCGCCCTCCCTGGGGGGTGTCCCTATGTGGTTGCCAAGCCGCGGCGGGCGCGGGTTGGCGGTAGTGGGTGCCGTTGCGGAGCATGGCGTAGAGGACGTCGCAGCGGCGGCGAGCCAGGCAGAGCAGCGCGGCGTTGTGCTTCTTGCCCTCAGCTCGTTTGCGGTCGTAGCAGGCCCTGCTGGCCGGGTCGGACCGGGCGGCGAAGGCAGCGAGGAAGAACGTGCGTTTGAGCTGGCGGTTGCCGGTCCTCGCGGGGAGCTCGCCCTTGATGCTGGTGCCGGAGTTGCGGGTGACCGCGGCAATGCCCGCGTAGGCGGCCAGGTGTCCGGAAGAGGCGAAGATCGAGGCATCGCCGACCTCGAGCAGGATGCGGGCTGCGGTCCTGACCCTGATGCCGGGCATCGAGGTCAGGCCCCGGCAAGAGGGTGCGCATCAAGTATCCCCTCGACCTGCTCAGCAACCTGTTTCCGTTGCAGGAGCACGGTCTTCAAGCTGTCGGCCAGCCGTGGCAAGACGGTGTCGGCGGCGGCGGTGCCCGGAACGGTGACGGTCTGCTCGCCCAGCGCGGTCATGATCGCCTCGACCAGTTTGTCGCCGAGGCGGGGCGCGTGGACCTTGGCGATCGCGGTCAGTTTGCGGCGGCCGGCCTTGGCGATCCCGGTCGGGCCGCCGCAGCGAGAAAGGATCTCCAGCACCGCCGGATGCGAGATCCGCGGGCCGATCGCGTGTTCGAGGGCGGGGTGGATGCCGGTCAGCAGCCCGCGGATCCGGTTGCTGATCCGGGTGGCTTCGCCGGCCAGGTCGTCGTCGAACCCGACCAGCACCTCCAGCTCCGCCAACGCCTCGTCCCCGACGTCGACTGGCCGCAGGGTGTGGGGCAGGGAGCGGGCCGCGTCGGCGATGACGAACGCATCCCGGGCATCGGTCTTCGCGCGACCGGGATAGAGATCGGCGATGCGGCGCATGGCCGGCCCGGGCAGGTAGGCCACCTGGTGTCCGGCGGCGCGGGCGACCGCGACCGGCAATGCCCCTTGCCGTCGGGGTCCAGACCGACCGCGTGATGGGCGTCCTTGCCCACGTCCAGGCCGAGGAACACCCCGAAACTGCTGCTCATCCACCACACCGTTCGGTCGTCGGTTGTGGTCACCGGGTCGGGCATCGAGCGCCGGCACCCACGTCACGACGAGACCTGCCAGGTGGCGGCCGTGTCCCTATCAGCGGTCGGTCGACGCCACCAGACCCGGTGACACCACCCCCGGATCATGGGTTCGACTGGGGGTGCAAGTCATACCGGGCCTGCGACCACAACTCCCTGGTCGGGAGCCATGAAAAAGGTAACGGGGCGTGCCCTTGTCCAGCCTATCGGTGCCGCCCGACGAAAAGCCGGGAAATCGGGCGGCCGTGGCCTGGTTGTCCACACCGTGGTCGGGTTGTGGACAACCAGGCGCGCCCGGCCGGAGCGGGCCTTCTAGACTCGGCTCCGATGTTCCAGCCACCTGAATCCCCGCTCCCGCCGGGGGTGGGCCGATGAAGCTCGTCTTCGCCGGCACGCCCGAACCGGCGGTCCCCGCGCTGCGCGCGCTGCTCGACTCCGGGCGCCACGAAGTCGCCGCCGTCGTCACCCGTCCCGATGCGCAGGCCGGGCGTGGCCGCCGGGTCGTGCGCTCGCCCGTCGGCGCGCTCGCCGACGAACACGGCATCGAGGTGCTGACGCCCGCGCGCGCCGGTGATCCGGCCTTCCTCGCGCGGCTCACCGAGCTCGCGCCGGACGCCTGCCCGGTCGTCGCCTACGGGGCGCTGCTCCCGCAGGCCGCCCTCGACATCCCGCGGCTCGGCTGGGTGAACCTGCACTTCTCGCTGCTGCCCGCGTGGCGGGGCGCCGCGCCGGTGCAGGCCGCGATCCGGGCCGGGGACGAGATCACCGGGGCGTCGACCTTCCGGATCGTCAAGGAGCTGGACGCGGGCCCGGTCTACGGCGTCGTCACCGAGGCCATCGGGTCCACCGACTCGGCGGGCGAGCTGCTCGGGCGGCTCGCGGAGTCCGGGGCGAAGCTGCTGCTGTCCACCATGGACGGTCTCGCTGACGGCAGCCTCGTCGCGCGCGAGCAGCCCGCCGAAGGGATCAGCTACGCGCCGAAGGTGACGGTCGAGGACGCCCGGGTGTCCTTCGCCGACCCGGCCGCGGCGGTCGACCGGCAGATCCGGTCGGTCAGCCCGGACCCGGGCGCGTGGGCGGAGTTCCGCGGCGAGCGGATCAAGCTCGGCCCGGTCACGGTGCTCGACGAACCCGGCCCGCCGCCGGGCGAGATCGTGGTCGAGCGCAAACGGGTGCTGGTCGGGACGGCGACGAAGCCGCTGCGGCTCGGCGACGTCCAGGCACCCGGCAAGAAACGGATGGCGGCCACCGACTGGGCGCGCGGTACGAGGATCGACCAGGGAGAGCGCCTCCGGTGAACGACCACAGGGAACGACGTCCGTCACGACCGCAGCGGGGCCGCCCGGCACCGCGCAAGGAAGGCCCGCGCCGCCCGCCGGACGTGGACCCGGCCCGGCAGGCCGCGTTCGACGTCCTCGCGGCCGTGCGGACCAAGGACGCCTACGCCAACCTCGTCCTCCCGGACCTGCTGCGCGAGCGGCGGATCACCGGCCGCGACGCCGCGCTGGCCACCGAGCTCGCGTATGGCGCTTCGCGCGCCCAGGGCCTGCTCGACGCCGTCATCGAGTCCTGCGCCGAGCGCCCGCTCTCGCAGACGGACCCCGCGGTGCTCGACGCGCTGCGCCTCGGCGTCTACCAGCTGCTGCGCACGCGCATTCCCGAGCACGCCGCCGTGACGTCCACTGTGGACCTCGTGCGCGCGGAAGGTGGTTCGTGGGCAACGGGTTTCGCGAACGCCGTCATGCGCAAGGTGTCCGAAAAGGACGAAGCGGCGTGGCTCGACGAGCTCGCGCCGGACGACTCGGCCGACCCGATCGGGGCCTACGCGCTGCGGACCGCGCACCCGCGCTGGATCGCCCGTTCGTTCGCCGAAGCGCTGGGCGACAAGGGCGCCGGGCTCAAGGCCGCGCTCGAAGCCGACGACGCGCGGCCCGAGGTGCACCTCGTCGCCCGTCCGGGTGAGATCAGCGCCGACGAGCTCGCCGCGATCACCGGCGGCGACCCGGCGCCCTACTCGCCGTACGGCGTGCGCCTGCCGGCCGGCTCCGGCGACCCGGCCGACGTCGAGCCCGTCCGCGAGCGGCTGGCCGCGGTCCAGGACGAGGGCAGCCAGCTGTGCGCGATCGCCGCGACGAAGGTGCCCGTCGAGGGCACCGACGAGCGCTGGCTCGACCTGTGCGCCGGCCCCGGCGGCAAGGCCGCGCTGCTCGGCGCGCTGGCCGCGCTGAGCGGGGCTCGCGTCGACGCCGTGGAGAAGGCGCCCCACCGCGCGAACCTCGTCGAGAAGGCCACGAGCGGCCTGCCGGTGAAGGTGCACGTCGCCGACGGGCGCGAAAGCGGCCTGGAGCCGGGCTACGACCGGATCCTCGTCGACGCGCCGTGCAGCGGCCTCGGCGCGCTGCGGCGGCGGCCGGAAGCGCGCTGGCGCCGCCAGCCGTCCGACGTCGCCGACCTGACGAAACTGCAGGGCGAGCTCATCAGCGCGGCGTACGCCCTGCTGCGGCCCGGCGGCGCGCTCACCTACGTCGTCTGCTCGCCGCACCTGGCCGAGACGGAGGGCGTGCTGACGGAGACCGCGCGCCGGCTGAAGGCCGAAGTGGTGGACTCGCGCGAGTTCTTCCCGGGCGTCCCGGAGCTCGGCGACGGCCCGTACGTGCAGCTCTGGCCGCACCGCCACGGCACGGACGCGATGTTCTGCGGCGTGCTGCGCAAACCGTGAGGAACCTCGGGCTGGTGGCCGGCTCGTGCGGCGGACTGGACGTCCGGTTCGCGGCCGAGCTGGCCCGCCCCGCGGCCGACCGCGGCTGGCGGACGGCGATCACCCTGACGCCGACGGCGATGCGCTGGCTGTCGTCGACCGGCGCGCTGGCGGAGGTCGCGGCGTGCACGGACCTCCCGGTCCGCAGCGATTCCCGGCTGCCGGGCGAGCCACGCCCGCACCCGGACCCGGAGGTGTTCCTGTTCGCGCCGGCTTCGGCCAACTCGGTGGCGAAACTGGCGCTGGGCATCGCGGACAACCAGGCACTGACAGTGCTCGGCGACGTGCTGGGCGCGCCGGGGATCACGATCGTGGTGGCGTACCAGATCCAGGACACGCGGGAGCACCACCCGGCGTGGCAGCGCCACCTCGACACCCTCGCGAGCGCCGGGGTGACGCTGCACCGGCTCGACGTGCGGCGGCCGTGGACCGAGGCGCTCGACCTGCTGCCTTGAGCCGGCGGCGGCGGACTTCGCGGAGTGGGGCCGCGGTCGCGCTGAGCCTGCGACGGCGCCGGGCCCGCGACCTCGCTTGAGCCGCGACCGCCTTGCGCTTGCGGCGGCGGTGGACCTGCGACCTCGCTTGACCCGCGGTCGCGCTGGGGCCGCGACCTCGCTTGCACCGCGACCTCGCTTGAGTCGCGACCGCCTTGCGCTTGCGGCGGTGGACCTGCGACCTCGTTGAGCAGAGCACCCGGCCGCGGGGGCGCCCCCGTTTTCCACGCTACCGGTGACCACCGACAATTCCGGACCACCCGCTGGCGGCCGGCTGGCCCGGCCGCCGTGTTGCGAGCGCTGGTTAGGCTGCCGGACCACCGGGCGGGTGCCGGGCCGCCAGCCGCTCGGTCGCCGTGCTGAGAGCGCCGGGGCCTACCGGCCGCGGGGGTGCCAGGCCCCGCCTGGCCAGGCGAGCGGGCGTCGCCGGGCCGCGAGCGCTGCTGGACCGCTGGCAGCCTGGCGTCGGCCACCGGCAGCCAGGCATCGCTGTGCCACGACCGCTGTCCACCCGCAAGCCCCGCCGGTCCTACGAACACACCGCCGCGTCCACAGCCGCCAGCAGGTGCTGGTTCGTGGCCGCCGGGGTCGGGTTCTCGTTCAGCACCACCGTCACCCGGCGCCCCGCCGGGCCGACCCCCGCCAGGTTCGTGAAGCCGATGATCCCGCCCTGGTGGCCCCAGAACTCCCCGCACGACACCGGAATGCTCCCCAGCCCCAACCCGTACCCCGCGCCCGGGACGCCAAGGTCCGCCGGCACCGTCCGGCGCATCTCCGCCAGCTCGGCCGGCCTCAGCAACCGCCCACCCAGCAGCGCGCCGTAAAACCGGTCCAGATCGGCCGGGGTGCTGATCAGGCCGCCCGCCGCGCCCGCGATCGTTGCGTCGAAGTCGCTGAAGTCCACGAGCTTCCCGCCGATCGGGGCGTACCCCACCGCGTGCGGGGCCGGCAGCTTCTCGTCGCCGCGGCGGGGGAGGTACGTGTCGTGCAGGCCCAACGGCCGCGTGATGCGGTGTGCGATCGAGGCGTCCAGCGGGTGGCCCGTCACGCGCTCGGCGAGCATCCCCGCCACGATGTAGTTCGTGTTCGAGTACGACCAGCTCGTGCCGGGCGGGAACAGCGCCGGGTGCTTCAGGGCCATCGCCACCAGCTCGGCCGGCTCCGCGCCGCGATGGCGCAGGACCTCCGGGTCCGACAGGTCGAGGTCTTCGGTGTAATTGTAGAGCCCGCTCGTGTGCTGGAGCAGCTGCCGCACGGTGATCCGCCGGTCCGGGAGTAGGCCCGGCAGGTAGCGCTCGACCGGCGCGTCCAGCTTCACCCGGCCCTCGCCGACGAGCTGCAGCACGATCGTCGCCACGAACGTCTTGGTCACGCTGCCCGCGCGGAACGAACCGTTGCGCGGGAACGGCTTCCCGGTGGTGACGTCCCCGGTTCCGCTGCGCGTGACCCGCGTCCGGGAACCGTCCTGGACGACCGCCGCCGCGCCCGGTACGCCGTCCTGGGCGGTCAGGACGTCCAGGCTCGCCTGCACCGGCGTGGTGGCCGCGAACGCCGGCGCCGCGGTCGTGGCGGCGAGCAGGACGGCGAGCGTGCCGGCGGTGACGGCGCGCACTGACTTCCGCATGAGAAAACCCCCTGGTGTCTTGGTCTTTCCCACGCTAGGGAGCCGCGACGCCCGGGGGCATGGGGCAGGCCGCCGGAAGGAACCGGGGGCCTGCCCCACCACTCAGCGCAGGCGAAGGGCCCGCTTCAGGGTCCCGAACAGGTCGGTCTGGTTGGTCAGCCCGACGATGTTGGCCGCCTGCGGGCCGAGGCCCGCGATGCGCACCTGGGTACCGGTGTGCGACTGCGAGCCGCCGGTTTCCGCGGTGCCGTAGGCCAGCGTCATGTTCGCGCCCTCGTTGGTGACGAGGGTCGCGGTCAGGCCCGGGGTGGCCGTGGGCTCGACGATCTGGCTGCTGTGGCCGTGGTCCGCGGTCACCAGCACCAGCGTGTCGGGGTGGCTGCGGGCGAACGCCGTGCCCGCGGCGATCGCCGCGTCGAAGTCGACCGTCTCGCCGATCTGGCCGCACGGGTCGGCCGCGTGGTCCTGCTTGTCGATGCTCGCGCCCTCGACCTGGAGGAAGAAACCCTTGTCGCTGCGGCGATCGTCGAGCAGCTCCAGCGCCTTGCGGGTCTGGTCGGCCAGCTTCGGCTGAGCCGCCGGCAGCTTCGGGTTCGGGGTGCAGCGCGCCGGCGCGGTGCCGCCGTGGACGGCCGCCGGGCCGGTCCAGTTGACCGGCAGGTTGCCCTCGGCGAACAGGCCGAGGACCGGCTTGCCCTTCTTCGCCGCGGCCAGGTCGGCCGCGGTGTTCACGACGGTGTAGCCGGCCGCCTTGGCCTGCTCCAGCACGGGCTTGCCCTTGAACTTGCCCGCCGTCACCGGCTGGTTGAAGTACTTCGCGCCGCCGCCCAGCAGGACGTCGGGGCGGGTCTGCACCAGCTGCTCGGAGATCGAGCCGAGGCCGCCGTTCTCCTTGGCGTTCTTGGCGCACTTCGCGGTCGTCTCGACCGGGCCCTTGCAGTCGCGGTTGACGACGTGCGAGCCGAGCACGGCCGGGGTCGCGTCCTGGACCTCGGCGGTGGTGACGTCGCCGGTGCGCAGGCCGTTGCGCTTGGCGATCTCCAGGATCGTCGGGACGTCGTTGCCGTACGCGTCGACGGAGATCGCGCCGTTGTAGGTCTTGGTGCCGGTGGCCCAGCCGGTGCCGGACGCGGCCGAGTCGGTCACGTAGTTCGGCTTGGCCGGGTTGTTCTGCTCCACGGCGTAGGTGGTGTAGTCGCCGGTGAGCGGCAGCTCGTCCATCGCAAGCCGGCCGGCGGCGCCGCGCTCGTAGTTGCGGGCCGCGGTGATCTCCGACTGGCCCATGCCGTCGCCGATGAACAGGATCACGTTGCGGGCGTGCCCGCCCTGGATCGCGGAGCGGACGTCGTTGGTGCGGTCACCGGTGCCGGCCGACGAGCGCGCGTCGGCGTTGTCGGAGCCGCTGGTGGCCAGTGCGACGGGGGCGGCGGCGACCAGCGCGGCGCCGAGCGCGCCCGCGACCAGCCACCGGCGGCGGCCGGCGAACAGCGAAGCCATGGTTCTCCTCGTATGGGGACTTCGAGAGGTAATCGCCCGGATTTCGGACACGGGTCATTAGTCCTCGCGCATGTGTGCCGCGCAGGGACGCGAGGTGACGGGCGGGTGTCCGCTGGCCGAACTCATGACTTCCCGCGGGTGACCGGGAGCACGTCGGTTATTGACCGGCGAGGTGTCCCGGCCGGACGACGCCCGATTCGTACGCTATGACCACCGCCTGGCTCCGGTTTCCGGCGCCGAGCTTCGCGAAGATGTTGCCCACGTGGGTCTTCACCGTCTCCAGGCTGATCACCAGCGCCGCCGCGATGTCCTGGTTGGACAGTCCGCCGGCGACCAGCCGGAGCACCTCGGCTTCGCGCCGGGTAAGCGTTTTCGCCGCCCGCGCGTACCGCCCGCCCGCCGGCCGCGCGGTCACCAGCCGCCGGATCGCTTCGGGGAACAGCAGCGACTCCCCGGCGGCGACGGTCCGGACGGCGTGCGCGATCTCCTCCTTGCGCGCCCGCTTCAGCAGGAACCCGCTGGCGCCGGCCAGCAGGGCATCGCGGACGTAGTCGTCGTTGTCGAACGTCGTGACGACCAGGATCTTCGGCGGGTCGCCGAGCGCGGCCAGCACCTGCCGGGTGGCCTCGATGCCGTCGGTGCCGGGCATCCGGACGTCCATCAGCACGACGTCCGGGCGGCACCGGCGCACCTCGGGCAGCACCTCGGCGCCGTCGGCCGCTTCGCCGACCACCGGCAGGCCCTGCTGTTCCAGCAGCGCCCGCAACCCGGTGCGGACCAGCGGTTCGTCGTCGGCGAGCAGCACCGACGGGGTCATGCGCCCGCTCGCAGCGGGATGGTCGCGCGCAACCGCCACCGCTCGCCGTCCGGGCCCGCCGCCAGCTCGCCGCGCAGGGCTTCGACGCGCTCGGCGAGCCCGGTCAGCCCGTGCCGCGCGGTCCGCGGCCGCCCGTCCGCCAGCGCGTTGACCACGGCGATGGCGAGGTGGTCCGGCCCGGCCTCGACCCGGACGTCCACCGCGCCGGGACCGGCGTGGCGCAGCGCGTTGGTCAGCCCTTCCTGGACGATCCGGTAGCCCTCCCGCGACACCGCGGCGGGCAGCGCGGCGACCGGCCCGGCGACGGCCAGGCGGACGTCGAGCCCGGCTTCGCGGGCGCGCACGGCGAGGACGTCGACTTCGGCCAGCGTGCGCTGCGGCTCCTTCGCCGCGGGTTCGTCGCGAAGCAGGCCCAGCACGTGGTCGAGGTCCTCCAGCGCGGCGCGGGAGGCTTCTTCGATCGTGCCGAGCGCGCGCCGCACCTGGGCGGGCTCGGTCTCGACCAGACCGGCCGCGGCCGCCGCCTGGATGGTCGACGTCGTCAGCGTGTGCCCGATCGAGTCGTGCAGCTCGCGGGCCAGCCGGTTGCGCTGGGCGAGCACGGCCGCGCGGCGCTCGGCGAGGACCGCGCGTTCGGCGTCCGACGGGCCGAGCAGGCTTTCCGCGCCGGCGCGGAAAGCGCGGGTGGCGCCCGCGACCAGCACGACCGCGCCGAAGAGCAGCACCACGCCGAACGGGACCGTCCACCCGCCGAGCGGGACGTCGTCCCAGAACAGGCTGATCCGGTCCTGCCCGCCGGCCAGCCACACCGCCGGGACGAGCAGGCCCAGCCCGAGGAACGCGAGGACCGTCAACAGCACGCCGCTGACCAGCGTGTGCAGGGCGAGCCACAGGCCCGAGCGCAGCCGCGTGCCGGCGTCGGGCCGCCCGGCCGGCGCGGGGACGGCGGTGCCGAGCAGGAGGTTCGCCAGCCCGATGCCGAGGCGACGCACCGGCCCCAGCAGGCCCAGCAGACCCGTGAGCACCGCGATGGCGAGCAGGGCGAGCAGCGCCCGGACCCGCGAATCCGCTTCGACGGACACCGCCGCGGCGAACGCGAAGGGGGACACCGGCACCATGAGGAGAGCGCCCGCGACGGCGAACGGGAGGCCGCGGTAGCTGCCGATCCGCGCCAGGGAAGGGAAGAATCCGGACATGCGGCGAGCCTAGGGCGGACGGAGTGGCGCACACCTCCCTCTCCGGAGCCAGATCCTGGTCACAACCGGTTAGCGAGCGTTAGCAGCCGCCTCCTACACTCGGGACGTGGCAGACCGACCCTTGATCGCCCCCAGCATCCTGTCCGCGGACTTCGCCCGGCTCGGCGAGGAGATCGCCGCCGTCGCCGCGGGCGGGGAGACCCGAGCCGACTGGGTCCACGTCGACGTCATGGACGCGCACTTCGTGCCCAACCTGACCCTCGGCCTGCCCGTCGTGAAGGCGCTGCTGAAGAGCACCGACGTGCCGATCGACTGCCACCTGATGATCGACGACCCGGACCGCTGGGCGATCGGCTACGCCGAGGCGGGCGCCTACAACGTCACCGTGCACGCCGAGGCCGCGAAGGACCCGATCGCGCTGGCGAAGAACCTGCGCGCGACCGGGGCGAAGGCCGGCCTCTCGCTCAAGCCGGGCACCGCGCTCGAACCGTGGCTCGACGCGCTCAAGCACTACGACACGCTGCTCGTGATGTCGGTCGAGCCGGGCTTCGGCGGGCAGTCGTTCATCGCGGACGTCCTGGAGAAGGTCCGCACCGCGCGGCGGCTGGTCGACACCGGCCACCTGAAGCTGGTCGTCGAGATCGACGGCGGCATCAACGCCGACACCATCGAGCAGGCCGCGGAGGCGGGCGTCGACTGCTTCGTGGCCGGGTCCGCCGTCTACGGCGCCGGCGACCCGGGCAAAGCGGTCGCCGCGCTGCGCGAGCAGGCGGCCCGCGGCCGCGCCGGCTGACCGGCCGGGCGGCACCGGAGAAGCCACCGGGCCGCGGCGGGTGTTGGATGGGGAGCAGCGGCTCACAAGGAGGCAGGACGTGTTCACCGGCATTGTCGAGGAGATCGGCGAGGTCACCTCGGTCGAGCAGCTGACCGACGCGGCGCGGCTGCGGGTCCGCGGCCCGCTGGTGACCAGCGACGCCGGGCACGGCGACTCGATCGCGGTCAGCGGCGTGTGCCTCACGGTCGTCGAGGTGGGTGACGGCGAGTTCACCGTCGACGTCGTCGACGAGACGCTGAAGCGCTCGAGCCTGGCCAAGGTCGCGGTCGGCGACCGGGTCAACCTGGAACGCGCGACCCCGGCCGGCGGCCGGCTCGGCGGGCACATCATGCAGGGCCACGTCGACGGGACGGGCGTGTTCCTCTCTCGCGACGAGACCGGCGTGACGACCTTCGCGCTGCCGGGGCACCTGGCCCGGTACGTGGTCGAGAAGGGCTCGATCGCGGTCGACGGGATTTCGCTGACCGTCGCCGCCGTCACCGACGACCGGTTCAAGGTGGCGCTGATCCCGACCACGCTCGAAGCGACCACGCTCGGCGGGCGCGAAGCGGGCGACCTGGTCAACCTCGAGGTCGACGTGGTCGCGAAGTACGTGGAGAAGCTGGCCGAGGCGCACATCCGCGACCAGGTGCAGAATCGGGACAGCGGCACGGAGGAGCGGTCATGAGTGAGACGAGCGCGGCAGAGCCCGAAGCGGGCTGGACCCCCTGCGGTGCCGGGGCGGTGTTCGACGCCGACGCCATCGAGCGGGCGATCTCGGACATCGCGGCGGGCCGCCCCGTCGTCGTGGTCGACGACGAAGACCGCGAGAACGAGGGCGACCTCATCTTCGCCGCCGAGAAGGCGACGCCGGAGCTGCTGGCCTTCATGGTCCGCTACACCTCGGGGTACGTCTGCGTGGCGCTGACCGAGGGCGAAGCGGACCGGCTGGACCTGCCGCCGATGTACCACACCAACCAGGACGCGCGGGGCACCGCGTACAGCGTCACGGTCGACGCCGCCGACGGCATCACCACCGGCATCTCGGCCGCCGACCGCGCGCACACGATCCGGCTGCTGGCCGACCCGGCGTCGACGGCGAAGGACTTCCGCCGCCCCGGCCACGTCGTGCCGCTGCGCGCGAAGGAGGGTGGCGTGCTGCGCCGCCCCGGGCACACCGAGGCGTCGGTCGACCTGGCCCGGATGGCCGGGCTGTCGCCCGCCGGCGTGCTCTGCGAGATCGTGTCGCAGAAGGACGAAGGCGACATGGCGCGCCGCGACGAGCTCGAGGTGTTCGCGGCCGACCACGACCTGGCGATCATCACCATCGCCGACCTGATCGCCTACCGCCGCCGCACCGAGAAGCAGGTCGAGCGCGTCGCCGAGGCGCGCATCCCGCTCGCCGCGGGCACGTTCCGCGCAGTCGGCTACGACTCGCTCCTGGACGGCATCGAGCACGTCGCGTTCGTCTACGGCGAGATCGGCGACGGCCAGGACATCCTGGTGCGCGTGCACTCCGAGTGCCTCACCGGCGACGTCTTCGGCTCGCTGCGCTGCGACTGCGGCCCGCAGCTGGAAGCGGCGCTGGAGGCCGTGGCCGCCGAAGGCCGCGGCGTCGTGCTCTACATCCGCGGCCACGAGGGCCGGGGCATCGGCCTGCTGCACAAGCTGCAGGCCTACCAGCTGCAGGACGACGGCGCCGACACGGTCGACGCGAACCTCGCCCTCGGCGTCCCGGCCGACGCCCGCGACTACGGCACCGGCGCGCAGATCCTGTGCGACCTCGGCGTCCGGACGATGCGGCTGCTGTCGAACAACCCGGCCAAGCGGATCGGCCTCGAGGGCTACGGCCTGCGCGTCACCGGGCGGGTGCCGCTGCCGATCTCGCCGAACCCGGAGAACCTGCGCTACCTGCGGACCAAGCGCGACCGGATGGGCCACGACCTGGCCCAGCTGGAGCACTACGACCAGGTCGGCGCGGGCACCGAGCACGCGGATGGAGGAGCGCAGTGAGCGGCGAAGGCCGTCCCGAGGTTTCGCTGGACCTGACCGGCTGCAAGTCCCTCAAGCTCGGCATCGTGGCGACCCGCTGGAACGCGGACATCACCGACGTCCTGCTCGAGCGCGCGCTGGTCGCGGCGCGCGAGGCGGAGCTGGAGGAGGACCCGACCGTGGTCCACGTCGCGGGCGCGGTCGAGCTCCCGGTGGTGGCGCAGGCACTGGCCCGCAACCACGACGCGGTGGTCGCGCTGGGCGTCGTCATCCGCGGCGGCACCCCGCACTTCGAGTACGTGTGCGACGCGGTGACGGCGGGCCTGACCCGGGTGGCGCTCGACGAGAGCACGGCGGTCGGCAACGGCGTCCTGACGTGCGACACGCACGAGCAGGCAGTCGACCGTTCGGGCCGGCCGGGCTCGAAGGAGGACAAGGGTTACGAGGCGACGGTCGCGGCCCTGGACACGGCGCACGTGCTGAAGGGCCTGCGCCAGCCGTGGACCGAGCGGGGTTTCGTGTGACGCTCTTGGTGATCCGCCCCCGGCGCGCGCTGATCATGTGCAGCGTGCTGGCGGTGGCCCTGCTCGCGGTGTTCGTGGTGGTGGCGATCCTCCTGCGCAACGGCGACACGGGCGTCCACTTCCAGCGCTCCGACCAGGCGGCGATGATCGGCATCGGCATCCTGCTGGCGTGCGGCGTCATGCTGTTCGCGATCGCGCGGGTGCGCGCGGACGACGAGGGCATCGAGGTCCGGAACGTGGTGGTGACCCGGCGCTTCGCGTGGAGCGAGGTCCTGTCGGTGAGCTTTCCGGACGGTGCTTCTTGGGCGCGGCTGGAGCTGCCGGACGACGAGTACCACGCGGTGATGGCGGTGCAGGCGGTGGACCGGGCCCGGGCGGTGGAAGCGGTGCGGGCGTTGCGGAAACTGCACCGCGCGGCCACGGGTGGCTAGCCGCCCCTGATCTTGCGGGCCAGCTCGCGGGCGCGTTGCTCGGTGAACTTGCTGTCGGTGATCTGAGTGATGCCGTCGAGGATCGCGACCTGGATGTTCGGCGCGAAGACGACCTGGCTGTCCACGACGAACGCGGCCTGCTGTCCGGTGTTCTTGCTCGTGAAGTCGGCCCAGATCTTCGTGCCCTCCGCGTTGAACGTGAGGTTCACGACCCACTGCCCGCGCTGTTGGTCGTAGCCGGCCGTCGCGTCCGTCACCTCGCTCCCGGGCAGGAACTCGGGTTCGAGCACGTAGGCCGTGTTGTCGGTCTGCCCGCACGTGACGAGCGGCAAAGAACGGTCGTCGTGCCCCGCGAGCGGGTCGGAACTGCCGGGCGCGCAGTCGATCGCCCGCACGGCGGCGGTCTGCTGGGCCGGGTCCCAGCTTTGCCGCTCGGCCTGCGAGAGCGGTGCGCCGGTTCCCGCACCGCCGACCCGCGAAGCGCCGGCCACGACCTTGCGGAACCCCGCCGACTCGGGACCGCTGACCGGCGCGGCGGACGACGGTGCCACCGGGGCGGGCACCGCTTGTCCGGCGACGACGGCGCCGCACCCGGCCGAGGTCAGCAGGGCGAAGGCGGAAACGAACACCGCGAAGCGCATGAGCCCCAAGTCGGCGGCGTGGCCCCGCCTGTTACGCCGGCCTCAGAGGTCCAGGTCCACCACGATCGGCGCGTGGTCCGAAGGGCCCTTCCCCTTCCGCATGTTCCGGTCCACATAGGAATCCGTCACCGCCGACGTGAAAGCCTCGTTGCCGTACACCAGGTCGATCCGCATGCCCTTGTTGTTCGGGAAGTTCCCCGCCCGGTAGTCCCAGTACGTGAAGGGGTGGTCGTACTTCAACGGCCGCGGGAACACATCCGACAACCCCAGTTTCCGCAGCCGGGCCAAGGCCTCGCGTTCGGCGGGAGTCACGTGCGTCGACTCCGCGAACAGCGCGATGTCCCACACGTCCGCGTCGGTCGGGGCCACGTTGAAGTCGCCGAGCACCGCGAACGGGCCCGACGAAATCTCCGCGGACACCAGGGACCGCAACGACTCCAGCCACTCCAGCTTGTACGCGTAGTGCGGGTTGTCCGGCTCGCGCCCGTTCGGCACGTACACCGACCACACCCGCACGCCGCCGCACGTGGCGCCGACCGCACGCGCCTCGGCGGCCCCTTCGAAAGAAGGCTCGCCAGGCAACCCGCGGACCACGTCGGCCAGCCCTACCCGGGACACGACGGCGACGCCGTTCCAACGCCCGAGCCCGTACGCCGCCACCTCGTACCCGAGCGCCTCCACCTCGGCGAAAGGGAACTTCTCGGTGGTGTTCTTCAGCTCCTGCAGGCACAGCACGTCGGGGGCCGTCCGCTCCAGGAACTCCAGCACGCGCGGCAGGCGGGGGACGATGGAGTTCACGTTCCACGTGGCGATCCGCATGCCCGCGAGCATCCCACACGGCACCGACAAAACCGGGGCGGCGCGAGAACGCGCCGCCCCGGGGACTCACACGCCCGCGGTCGTCCGGATCCAGGACCGGCTCGAGGCCACGCTCGCGTAGTTGTTGGTGCCGCGGGTGTTGCTCCCGCTCTGGTTCTGGACCGTCGACGCGACGCCGACCTGCACGCCACCGGACACCTGGGGTCCGCCCGAGTCGCCCTTCCAGGCCGAGCCGTTGATGCCGACGCTCTGGATCGCGCGGCCGCCGTAGGCGTCCGACGAGCGGCCGGTCACCTGGACGTTCGCCGTCTTCAGCGCGGACGCCGGCGGGCCGGTCGGGGTGGTGCGGCCCCAGCCGTAGAGCTGGTTGGTGCTGCCCGTCGACGGGTCCGCGCTGCCCAGCGGGATCGGCGCCGCGCTCGTCGCCGAGGCGAGGTGCAGCAGGGCGATGTCGCCGTTCGGGGACTCGTACTTGCCGTCGACCGCGATCTGCGTGCCCGAGAACAGCGTGTTGCTGCCGACCTTGACGTGCATGCCCGAGCCGTCCTGGTCGAGGCAGTGCACCGCCGTCATGACCCAGCGCGCGGCGATGACCGTGCCGGAGCAGTTGAAGCCCTGGAAGTCGCGGCCGGGGGTGTTGACGTACACCTGCGCGCCCCACGACACGGTGGGGGCGGTCGTGCCGCCGACGATGTTCGGCTGGACGCCGGCGGAAGCCACGGCGCCACCCGCGAGGGTCAGCGCGACGGCGGCCGCGGCGGCGGCGCCCAAAACACGGAGAGAGCTCACGGTGGGGATCCTTTCGGACGGGGGCCGGATCGGCCGGTCGGAAAGTAACCACCGCGTCACCCAGGGGGACACCTACTGAAGTCGGAAGCGGACTAACACCCTACTTCCGGCGGGGCGCTCGGGGGCGTGCGAAAACTGTCGGTGCCGACCCATACTCTTGACGTCGTGGCTGACCCGACCACCTACCGTCCCTCGCCGGGGAGCATCCCGGATGCCCCTGGCGTGTACAAGTTCCGCGACGCGACCAAGCGGGTCATCTACGTCGGCAAGGCGAAAAGCCTCCGCAGCAGGCTGAACTCCTACTTCGCCGACCTCGCCGGCCTGCACCCGCGCACGCGCCAGATGGTCACCACGGCCGCGAGCGTCGAGTGGACCGTGGTCACCACCGAGGTCGAGGCGCTCCAGCTCGAGTACAACTGGATCAAGGAGTTCGACCCCCGGTTCAACGTCCGCTACCGCGACGACAAGAGCTACCCGATGCTCGCGGTGACGCTGAACGAGGAGTTCCCCCGCCTGCACGTCTACCGCGGCGCCCGCAAGAAGGGCGTCCGGTACTTCGGGCCGTACGCGCACGCGTGGGCCATCCGCGAGACGCTCGACCTGCTGCTGCGCGTGTTCCCGGCGCGCACCTGCTCGGCCGGGGTGTTCCGGCGGCACGGCCAGATCGGCCGTCCCTGCCTGCTCGGCTACATCGACAAGTGCTCGGCGCCGTGCGTCGGGCGCGTCTCGGCCGAAGAACACCGCGACATCGTCGAGGACTTCTGCGACTTCCTCGCGGGCAAGACCGACGTCATGATCAAGCGGCTCGAAACCGAGATGGCCAAGGCCTCCGAGGAGCTCGAGTTCGAGCGTGCCGCCCGCCTGCGCGACGACCTGGGCGCGCTGCGCCGCGCCATGGAGAAGCAGGCCGTCGTGCTCGGCGACGGCACGGACGCCGACGTCGTGGCGTTCGCGCACGACGACCTCGAAGCCGCGGTCCAGGTCTTCCACGTGCGCGGTGGCCGGGTCCGCGGCCAGCGCGGCTGGGTGATCGACAAGGCTGAGGAGATGGACGTCCCGGCGCTGGTCGACCACTTCCTCACCCAGTTCTACGGCGACCAGGCCGACCTGGACGCCCGCGACGACGTCGACGCGGGCCCGGTCGTCCCACGCGAGGTGCTGGTCCCGGAGCTGCCCGCGGACGCCGACGCGGTCGCGGAGTGGCTGAGCGGCCTGCGCGGCTCGCGGGTGCAGCTGCGGGTGCCCCAGCGCGGCGACAAGAAGGCGCTGGCCGAGACGGTGCAGCGCAACGCGGGGGAGGCGTTCACCCAGCACAAGCTGCGTCGCGCCGGAGACCTCACGGCGCGCTCGGCGGCGCTCACCGAGCTGCAGGAGTTCCTGGCCCTCGACACCGCGCCGCTGCGCATCGAGTGCATCGACATCAGCCACATCCAGGGCAGCGACGTCGTGGCCTCGCTCGTCGTGTTCGAGGACGGGCTCGCGCGCAAGTCCGAGTACCGGCGCTTCGCGCTGCGCGAGGCGGCCGAAGAGGGCGATGTCGCGTCGATCGCCGAAGTCGTGCGAAGGCGCTTCCACCGCTACCTGAAGGAAACCGCGGAGGAGTCGAGCACGCCGGGCCTCGACCCGGAGACCGGGCGGCCCAAGAAGTTCGCCTACCCGCCGAACCTGCTGGTCGTCGACGGCGCGGGCCCGCAGGCCACCGCGGCCGCGGACGTGCTGGCCGAGCTGGGCATCACCGACATCGCCGTGGTGGGGCTGGCGAAGCGGCTCGAAGAGGTGTGGCTGCCGGCGGACCCCGACCCGGTGATCCTGCCGCGGACGTCGGAAGGGCTGTACCTGCTCCAGCGGCTGCGCGACGAGGCCCACCGGTTCGCCATCGCCTACCACCGCGAGAAGCGCTCCAAGCGGCTGCAGACGTCCGAATTGGACAGTGTGCCCGGGCTGGGGCAGGCTCGGCGCACCGCCCTGATCAAGCACTTCGGCTCGGTGAAGAAGCTCAAGCAGGCCCGGATCGAAGAGATCGAGGCGGTGCCCGGCTTCGGCAGGCGCACCGCGGAGGCCGTGGTCGCCGCGCTGGCCGGGGAGTCCGGCGCGAGCAACGGCACACAAGCAGGGGAGTAGGGAACACAGTGAGTGCGCAAGAAGAAATCCGCGGGTCCGGCATGGAGGTCGCGGTCGTGTCCGGGCTGTCCGGGGCGGGCCGCAGCACGGCGGCCAAGTGCCTGGAGGACCTGGGCTGGTTCGTCGTCGACAACCTGCCCCCGGAGCTGATCGCGACCATGGTCGAGCTGGGCGCGCAGGCGCGCGGCGCGATCACGAAGGTGGCCGTCGTGATGGACGTGCGCTCGCGCGCGTTCACCGACGACCTCGCCTCGGTCATCAAGGACCTGGACGCCCGGGGCTACAAGCCGCGCGTGCTGTTCCTGGAGGCGACCGACGCGGTGCTGGTCCGGCGCTTCGAGGCCGTCCGCCGCGGCCACCCGATGCAGGGTGACGGCCGGCTCGCCGACGGCATCACGGCGGAGCGGACGCTGCTGGAGCCGCTGCGCGAAGAGGCCGACCTGGTGCTCGACACGTCGTCGCTGTCGGTGCACGACCTGCGCGCCAAGATCGAAGACGCGTTCGGCTCCGAGGCGAGCACCCAGACCCGGGTCACCGTGCTGTCCTTCGGCTACAAGTACGGCCTGCCGATGGACGCCGACCTGGTGATGGACGTCCGGTTCCTGCCGAACCCGTTCTGGATCCCGGAGCTGCGCGAACACACGGGCCTCGACGGCGAGGTCCGCAACTACGTCCTCTCGCAGGAGGGCGCCGAGGAGTTCCTCGACCGCTACCACCAGCTGCTGCGGCTGATCGGCGCCGGCTACAAGCGCGAGGGCAAGCGGTACCTGACGCTGGCCGTCGGCTGCACCGGCGGCAAGCACCGCAGCGTGGCGCTGTCCGTCGAGCTCGCCCAGCGTCTGTCCAAAGAGGACGGAATGGCCGTGAAGGTGGTGCACCGCGACCTTGGTCGTGAATAACGTGCGCGCGGTCGCCCTCGGGGGCGGCCACGGGCTGCACGCCACGTTGTCCGCGGTGCGGCGGGTGACCCCCGACGTCACCGCGATCGTGACCGTGGCCGACGACGGCGGATCGTCCGGCCGGCTGCGGCGCGAACTCGGGCTGCTGCCCCCGGGCGACCTCCGGCAGGCCTTCGCGGCCTTCGCCGCGGAGGACGGGGGCACGCTGTGGGCCGAAGTCTTCCAGCACCGCTTCGGCGGCGACGGCGCACTGGCCGGGCACGCGGTGGGGAACCTGCTGCTCGCCGGGCTGTTCGAGGTGCTCGGCGACCCGGTCGCGGCGCTCGACGAAGCCTGCCGCCTGATGGGCGTCTCGGGCCGGGTGCTGCCGATGTCGCCCGAGCCGCTGGAGATCGAGGGCGAGGTCAGTGGCCTCGACAGCGAGGACCCGTCGGCGCTGCGCCGGATCCGCGGCCAGGTCGCGGTGGCCTCGACCCCGGGGCAGGTGCGGCGGGTCAGCCTGCGCTCCCCGGGCGCCTCCGCGCGGCCGCCGGTGGCTTGCGAGGAAGCGGTCGAGGCGGTGCTGGCCGCCGACGTCGTGTTCCTCGGACCCGGCTCGTGGTTCACGAGCGTTTTACCGCACCTGCTCGTGCCGGGGCTGCACGACGCGCTGGTGCGCACGACCGCCACGAAGGCGATCGTCCTCAACCTTGTCCCCCAGCCGGGGGAAACCGCGGGATTCTCTCCCGAGCGGCACCTGGACGTCCTGTCCGAGCACGCGCCCCTGCTGCGGGTCGACGCGGTGATCGCGGACCGCGATTCCGTGCCCGACCCGGCGAATCTCCGGCGCGCCGCCGCCCGGCTGGGCGCGCGGGCCCACCTGGGGGCGGTGGGCGACCCGGAAGTGGCGGGACGGCATGATCCTGATGCGCTCGCGCGGTGCATGCGGGAGGCTCTCGGTCTCGGCAGGGACGGGGAGCACGGGGGAGGAGCGAAAGGCAGGGAGGGGCAGCAATGGCGATGACCGCCGCGGTCAAGGACGAACTGAGCCGGCTGGAGATCACGAAGATCGGGCCGCGCCGGGCGGAGGTCGCGTCGCTGCTTCGCTTCGCCGGCGGGCTGCACATCGTGGCCGGCCGGGTGGTCGTCGAAGCGGAGCTGGACACGGGTTCGGTCGCGCGACGGCTGCGCAAGGAGATCCACGAGCTGTACGGGCACCATTCGGACGTCCACGTCATCACCGCCAGCGGCGGGCTGCGCAAGGGCACCCGGTACGTCGTGCGCGTGGTGAAGGACGGCGAAGGCCTGGCCCGCCAGACCGGGCTGATCGACCAGCGCGGCCGCCCGGTGCGCGGGCTGCCCGCGGCCGTGGTGTCCGGCGGCGTGGCGGACGCGGAAGCGGCGTGGCGGGGCGCGTTCCTCGCGCACGGTTCGCTGACGGAACCGGGCCGCTCGTCGTCGCTCGAGGTCACGTGCCCGGGCCCGGAGGCGGCACTGGCCCTGGTCGGCGCGGCCCGCCGGATGGGCATCCAGGCGAAGTCGCGCGAGGTCCGCGGCGCGGACCGGGTGGTGGTCCGCGATGGCGACGCGATCGGCGCGCTGCTGACCCGCCTGGGCGCGCACACGAGCGTCCTGCAGTGGGAAGAGCGCCGGATGCGCCGCGAAGTCCGCGCGACGGCGAACCGCCTGGCCAACTTCGACGACGCGAACCTCCGCCGCTCGGCCCGCGCGGCCGTCGCGGCGGCGGCCAGGGTGGAGCGCGCGCTGGAGATCCTCGGCGAAACGGCCCCGGACCACCTCCTGGCGGCGGGCAAGCTGCGCCTGTCGAACCGGCAGGCGTCGCTGGAGGAGCTCGGCCAGCTGTCCGACCCGCAGATGACGAAGGACGCGGTCGCCGGCCGCATCCGCCGGCTGCTGGCGATGGCGGACAAGCGGGCGAAGGACCTGAGCATCCCGGACACCGAGTCCGCGGTGACGCCGGAGATGCTGGAGGAAGAAGACGCCTGACCCCCGCTTCAAGCGCCCCAATGTGGCGTTCGGTGCGTCAGACGCACCGAACGCCACATTGGGTGCGCTCGGGGCGGCGGGTCCTGAGCAGCCCGCCGGGCGCGTACGCGGCTTTTAGCTCGCCGAGCGCCGTGCAGGTCCGCCACGTCGACGCCCACGGCCGCACCGGCTACGCCGACCGGTGGCTCGCCGGCGACCACCAGCAGCCCGGCCGCCGCGCGCGGCTGTCATGAGAAACCCCTCGGCGGCGGAATCGTCCGCGTTAACGGGAACCGCGATCTCGTAACACCGCGGTAGCGCCGGGGAGGCGTGCCCGAAACGAGGCACCTTGAACCTCGGAAGTGATCGAGGGAAGGGGAAAGCATGCGCAACGCACGCCTGCAGGTGTCGCCCGAGGTCGGTACCTGGCTCGCCCGGCGCAGCAGCAAGGCCGAGGACCGGACCGTCGAGGACCTCGTCGCGGCCAAGCGCGGCACCACCGTCTCCGTCGTCATCCCGGCGCGGAACGAGGAAGCCACCGTCGGCGCGATCGTCGGGGCCATCCGCGAGGAGCTGCACGGCCTGCTCGTCGACGAGATCCTCGTCGTCGACAGCCACTCCACCGACGCCACCGCCGAGGTGGCCGCCGCCGCGGGGGCGGACGTCGTCGCGCAGGACGCCGTCTTCCCCGGCCTCGACGGGCTGGCCGGCAAGGGGGAGGCGCTGTGGAAGGGGGTCGCGGCGACCAGCGGCGACCTCGTCGTCTTCGTCGACGGCGACCTCCACGACTTCACCACGGACTACGTCACCGGGCTGCTCGGCCCGCTGCTGACCGACCCGTCCGTGGCCTACGTCAAGGGCTTCTACCACCGCCCGCTCGGCGCCGAAGCCGACGGCGGCGGCCGCGTCACCGAGCTCGTCGCGCGGCCGCTGCTCAACATGTTCTGGCCGGAGCTGTCCGGCTTCGTCCAGCCCCTCGCCGGCGAGTACGCGGGCCGCCGCGAGGTGCTGGAGAGCATCCCGTTCGTCGCCAACTACGGGGTCGAGATCGGGCACCTCATCGACCTGCTGGAACTGCGCGGCCTCGACGCGCTCGCCCAGGTCGACCTCGGCCACCGCGTCCACCGGCACCAGAGCACGCAGGCGCTGGGCCGGATGGCCGGGCAGATCATGCAGACGCTCTTCGACCGCCTGCAGCGCTACGACCGGCTCATCACGGCCGTCCCGCCGGCGACCACGCTCGCCCAGTTCCAGCGGGGCGCGTCGGACAGCGGTGTCGAGCGTGAGCTGGTGCTGACCGACCTGACGTCGCCGCAGCGCCCGCCGCTGAACAGCCTGGCGCTGCGGCACACGGCGTAGCCCTCAGACGAGCGCGTGTTCGGGCTGCCAGCCGGGCGGCCCGAACACGTAGCCCGCGCGCTCGCGCCAGGTCCGCGCGCCGCGCAGGTCGCGCAGGATCGAGCCGTACTCGTGGAAGCCGACCTTGATCAGGTTGTACGTCTCGATGTTCTTCGTCAGCCCGTACGTCGGCCGCTTGCCCTCGGGCACGAAGCTCGAAAACAGCCGGTCCCAGATGATCAGGATGCCGCCGTAGTTGGCGTCGAGGTACTCGGCGTCGCTGCCGTGGTGGACGCGGTGGTGCGACGGGGTGTTGAAGACGTACTCGAACCAGCGCGGCAGCTTGCCGACCTTCTCCGTGTGCACGAAGAACTGGTAGACGAGGTCGATCGACAGGCCGGTCAGGATCATCCACGGCGGGATCCCGCACAGCGCCAGCACCGACCAGAACGGCAGCTGGAAGTACGGGGTCCACTTCTGGCGCAGCGCGGTCGAGAAGTTGTAGTGCTCGCTGGAGTGGTGCACCTGGTGCCCGGCCCACAGCAGCCGCACGCGGTGGCTGGCCCGGTGGTAGGCGTAGAAGACCAGTTCCTGGCCGAGCAGCATGAGCACCCACGTCCACCAGTCGCGCGGGTCGAGCTTGACCGGCGCCAGCTCGAACAGCGCGGCGAAGACGAAGAGCATCACCAGCCGGAACAGCGCGTTGACCCCGACCGCGACGGTGCCCATCAGCATGCTCGTGCGGGTGTCGGCCGCGCTGTAGCCGATGACGTTGTCGTCGTGGCCCAGCACGTGCACCGCGACGACCTCGATCGCCACGAACAGCAGGAACACCGGGGTCGCGAACAGCACGGGGTCGCGCAGGTGCGCCAGGAACTCGGCCACGTCGCCTCCTCTATCTGACCTGACGGTAACTTACCCAAGAGTCACTTTACGCACGGTAGGCTCTCCCGCGTGACGGAGTCAAGGGCGGTCGGGACCAAGGGGATGCCCCGCGAGGAGCGGGAGGCCCAGCTCGTCGTGGCCGGCACCGAGGAGTTCGGCCGGGCCGGGTACGCGGGCGCGTCGATGGTCGAGATCGCGCGCCGCGTCGGGGTCACGAAGCCGTTGCTGTACCAGTACTTCGGCTCGAAGGACGGGCTCTACCTGGCCTGTCTGCACCGCGCGGGCGACCGGCTCACCGAGGGTGTCGCGACGACCATGGCGGGCGGCGGCGAGCCCGAGAAGATGCCGCTGAAGGTGCTGTCCGCGATCTTCGCGACGTTCGACCACGACCGGTACGCGTGGCGCCTGCTGCGCGACGCGACGGTGCCGTCGACCGGCGACATCGCCGCCGCGGCCGCGGACTACCGGCGCCGCCTGGACGCCTTCGCGCTGCTGGGCGCGACGGAGCTGATGACTTCGCGCGGCCTGGTCGACCCGGACGACATCGAAGCCATCGCGCAGGTCTGGACCGGTGTGGTCGACTCGCTGATCAGCTGGTGGATCGACCGCCCGGACGAGGACGCACCGGCGATGACGGTGCGCTGCGCCCGCATCATGGGCGGTTTGTTCGGCTGGTGACGGCCGGCAGCTTGCGCGCGAATCCGTGCCAGTACGCGGCGGCCGCGCTGGTTTGCCGGACGACCGCGTCGGGAGCCGGTGGCGCGGGCCAGAACTGCAGCAGGGAGCTCTCGGGGCCGTCGCCGTCGTCCATGCCCGTCGCGCTGTAGCGGACGCGGTAGTCGCCGGGCGGCAGCTCCAGGTCCCACCACTCCTCGCCGGCCCAGGTCACGAGCCTCGCCGGGCCCGCCGCGCGGAACGACGCCTCGACGACGTCCTCCCCGCCGGCGTCGGGCGGCGCGGTCTCGTGCACCTCGGCGGTGAACTCGACCTCGCCGGTGTGCCGGCCGGTGAGCAGGAACAACGTGCCCGCCACGGCGGCGCCGCACAGCCCGTTGCGCTGCCCGGCGAAGCACGCGTGAAGATCGCCTTCGAACGGCTCCCCGCCCGCGCTGTGGACGTAGATCTGTCCATAGTGGACATGGACGTCGCCGTGGACCACGGTTCGCATGCCGGTCAGCATGACAGGACGCACCGACAATCCCCCGTTTGCCTCTTTTGTCCGTTCTTTTCGGCACGGAGAGTGGTGTTCGCAGATTGTCTTCCCGAACGGCGTAGCGAAACGGGTGCCGTTCGCGATTAATCAGGGAAGCCGTCCCGACGAGAGGTGCCCGATGCCCGAACCCGCCACTCCCGTCCCGGCCGATCCCCGCCTCGCCGCGCGGTTCACCGAGGACCTGCTCGACGGCTGCCGGGTCCTGGCCAAGGATTACGGCTACCGGCCGGCCCAGTTCGAGCGGATGGTGCGCGAGCACGGCGGCGTCGAAGCGGCCCGCCTGCTGCTGCGCGGCGCCGGCACCGCCGGCGGGTTCACCGTGCTCTGGGAGAAGAACCAGCTCGGCCGCAGCTCGGAGGCGACGATGCTCCGCGCGGAGTACTCGGAGCTGTTCACCTCCGACGAGCTCCTGCTCGCCCGGCGGCGGCTGGAGGAACACGGCTTCGACGTCGACGCACACCTGCGCAGCGTCGCTGAACAGGGGTGAAGCGCGGCAGGGGTGACCGGCGCCGCTCCGGTCACCCCTGCCGCGGCCTTTAGGCGGCCGCGCTGGACTTGCCGCGCAGCACCACGGTCGCCGTCGACGCGCCCTTGATCGCCGTTTCGATCTGGGCCATCGTCGAGGACGACGACAGGCCCGGGACCGTCGCGGTGTTCAGGGCGTAGAGGCTGAACGCGTACGGGTGGCTGGACCCGCCCGGGCAGGGGCCGAAGTACTTCTGGGCGTTCGCCCCGCTGCCCATCGCCTTCTGCTTCGCGCCGCCCTGGCCCGGCACGCTGTACCCCGCGCCGAGGCCTTCGGGCAGCGACGTCGCCGACGCCGGGACGTCCCAGATCGCCCAGTGCAGCTTGTTCCCGCTGTTCGCGGTGTCGGCGAACACGAGCGCGTAGCCCTTCGCGCCCTCGGCGGCACCCCACGCGAGCGGCGGTGACGGGTCCTGGCCCGCCGTGCCGTCCCCGGCGCAGGTGTACTTGTCCGGGATGGTGGCGTTGTCGGCGAACGCGGAGCTCGTCAGCTTGAAGGCGCCCGGGGTGGTGCCGCCCGGGAACTTCAGCCGCACGATGACGTTGTCCAGCACCGACGGCGTGCCGCCGTTCTTGTCGTTGTTGGTCGAGGTCAGCCACAGCCCGCCGTCCGGGGTCTTCGTGACCGAGCGGAGGCGGCCCCAGCGGCCGGAGAACAGCGTGGACACCGTGCCGATGCCCGTGCCCGCCGCGTTGATCTGCGTGGCGAACATCTGCTGGCCGGTGACGCCGGCGATGTAGATCCAGTCGTTGACGATCTCCAGCCCGCTCGGCCCGGCCTGCGACGTCGGCCAGGTCTTCTTCGGGGCGATGAAGCCGCTGCAGCTGCCCTGGGTGCCTTCGCAGCTGGGCCAGCCGAAGTTGCCGCCCTTCTGGATCAGGTTGAGCTCGTCCTGGCTGCTCTCGCCGAACTCTGCCGCCCACAGCTGGCCGCGGGAGTCCCAGGCCAGGCCCTGCGGGTTGCGGTGGCCGTAGCTCCAGACGTACCGGGCGTTGCCGCCGGTGGCGTAGAACGGGTTGTCGCTCGGTGCCGAGCCGTCCGGGTTGAGCCGGAGGATCTTCCCGTTGAGCGAGCTCTTGTTCTGCGCGTTGTCGCTGTTCTTCGCGTCGCCGACGGTGGCGTAGAGCTTGCCGTCCGGGCCGAACTTGATCCGCCCGCCGTTGTGGTAGCGGTTCTTCGCGATCCCGGTCAGCACCGGCGTCGACGTCGAGGACAGCGTGGTGCCGTCGTAGGTCATCTTCACGATCCGGTTGTCACCGGACGCCGTGTGGTACAGGTAGACCGCGTGGTCGGTGGCCCAGTTCGGCGAGATCGCCAGGCCGAGCAGGCCGCCTTCGCCGTTGGTGCCGACCGCCCCCGGCACCTTGCCCAGCGTGGTCTTCTGGCCGGACGGCGTGACGAGCACGAGCTCGAACCGGTCCCGCTCGGTCACCAGCGCGTTGCCGTTCGGCAGGAAGGCCACCGACCAGCCGAGGTCGACCTTCGCGATGTCCTTGTCGTACTCGGGGATCCCGCCGCCCCCGGTCGCCGCGGTCTTCGCCGTGACGGCGTTGCTCGCGGCCGAGCTGTTGCCGTCGGGGTCGCGGGCCTTGACGGTGAAGGTGTACGACGTGCTGGGGGTGAGGCCGGTGATCGTCGTGCCCAGCGACGTCGTCGTGGCCACCTTCGCGGTGCCCTGGAAGACGTCGTAGCCGGCGATCGTGCCGCTGTTGTCCGTGGCGGCGTTCCACGCCAGCGAAACGCTGTTCGCGGTGACGCCGGTGGAGCGCAGGTTGCCCGGCACGCTGGGCGGGGTGGTGTCGTCGCTCGGCGGCGTGGTGAAGGTGACCACGTTGCTCTGCTGCGACGGGTTGCCGGCGGCGTCGAACGCGCCGACCGAGATGTCGTAGGCCGTGTTCGGCGTCAGGTTGTCCACGGTCGCCGTCGTCGTGTTCCCGTCGACGGTCTTGAGGATGTTGCCGCCGCGGTTGATCTCGTAGCGGACGACGCCGACGTTGTCGGTCGCGGCGGTCCAGCTGAAGGTGGCCGCGGTCGGCAGGACGTTGCTCGCCTTGAGGTCCGACGGCGGCGACGGCGGCACGCTGTCGGACGGCGCGGTGAAGGTGTCGGTCAGCTTGTCCGCGTTCGGGCCGCCGTTGGCGGTGGTCGCGGTGGTGCGGACCTTGTTGACCCCGGCGGTCAGCTGGACGGTCGCGGTGGCGGTCTTCCACGTGGTCCAGGCGCCGGTGCCGGGGAAGTCGACGGTGCCCTTGTCGCCGCCGTCGACGGTGAGCTTCACCGGCCGGTTGTCGGCGGTTCCGTTGGCGTAGCGGAAGGTCAGGGTGTGCGTGCCCGCCTGGGCGGCGTTCACGGAGTATTCGACGTAGCTGCCGGCGACGTTGTCGAAGTTGACGAACCCGGTGCCGGAGTACCCGGCGTGGTTCGACTCGACGGCGCCTTGGGAGATCACGGCCGATTCGGACTCGTAGTCGGTGTCCGCGGCGAAAGCGCTTACCGGGCTGAGCGCGGTGAGGCCGAGCGCCGCGGCTGCGGTACCGGCCAGTACCACGCGCCACGGTGGACGGGGTGCCACTGGGAGCCTCCTGCGTGGGTCGGGGGACAGGGGGACCGGGGCGGAATGGTTCGGCGGACCACCGGCGGTAAATAGTTAGGAAAGTTTCCTATCTATGGGACAGATCACACACCCTCCGGGTGAGGTGTGTCAATACTCGACACGGTCACTCACCCTTGGTGAACAAGGGTTTCCCGCTCACCGGTGCCCCACCCGGACCAAAGCGCCCCAATGTGGCGTTGGTGGCGTTGAGCGCACCCAATGTGGCGTTCGGTGCGTCCAACGCACCGAACGCCACATTGGGGCGCTCAGCTCGCTGGCACCGCGGTCTCGGCGGCCCAGTCGCGCGGGACCAGGAAGGCGGCCAGCTCGGCCTCCGCGCTGCCCGGCTCCGGGGTGAACCCGGTTTCCCAGCGCGCCAGCGGCGGCAGCGTCAGGCGCACCGCGTCGGCGTCGGCCGCCGGGGTGGGGGCGAGGGCGGACTCCACGTACCGGCCGCGGCGGTGCAGCTGCCACTGCCGCTCGCGGTCGCCGTGCGGGCGGTCCTTGCGGCGCCGCACGATCGGGAGGTAGGCGGGCACGAGCGTGGCGATGCCCGCCGCGGTGAACGCGGCCGCGCGCCGCCAGCCGTCCGGGCCCGGTGGGCGCAGGTGGTCGAACGCGATGCCGCCGATGCCGCGCGGCTCGTCGTGGTGGGGCAGCCGGAACAGGTCGTCGCAGGCGCGTTTCGCCTGGGCGTGGAACGCCGGGTCGAGCGTGTCGCAGCACGCCTTGAGCGTCCGGTGGAAGTGCGCCGCGTCCTCGGCGAAGCCGTAGCAGGGCAGCAGGTCCGCCGCGCCGCCGAACCACCACGAGCCCGCGTACTCGCAGTACCGGAACCGGGCGTGGAACGCCGGGACGTACGGGTTGCGCGGGTGGACCACGACGGTCAGCCCGGCGGTCTCGCCGGTCTCGGTCACGACGACGCCCGCCCGCTCGAAGACGGCACCGTTCTCCAGCAGCCGCGCACCACCCGACCGGCTGAACCGGGCCGCGCCGTCGAGGCGTTCCAGTTCGGCGATCAGCTCCCGCTGCCCGGCCCGCACCATCGCCTTGACGGCGTCGCGTCTGTCCCCTTCAGGCATGCCCCCACCCCCGGAGGCAGATTACCAGCGAACGGGGTTCAACCGGCGATCTCGGCCCGCGCGATCACCTTGGTGATCTTCGCCCGGACGAGGGATTCTTCGGGCACGGCGTTGCGCTTGCCGTACTCCTCGGCGCGCTCGGCGCCCATGTACCGGGCCCCCAGCTTCGTCGCCCACGCGAGCATGTCGTCATAGTCGTGGGTGAGCCGCGCCTCGGCGGTGATCTGGACGTACGAATACGGCGGTTTCTGGTCGTCGACGGCGAGGGAAATCCGGCCGTCGCGGGCGATGGCCTTCCCTTTCAGCGTTTCGGTGCCGGTCGTGAAGATCAGCTCGTCGCCGTCCGGGCCCTCGTTCAGCAGGAACCAGATCGGCGTCACGATCGGGGCGCCGTCCTTCCGGACCAGGCCCAGCATGCCCGTCCGGGTGCCTTCGGACGCGAACTGCCACCACTCTGAACGGCTCATCTCACGCATGTGAGCGACGTTAATGCAAACACCGCGGCGCGTCAGCGCCACCTTTGAGGGTGGTGGTGGGGGCATGGATGGAGTCACCCGCGCGTGCGCAGAGGGTGGCCGACTAGCCTGGCCTGCTGTGCGAGACGACGAGACCGGGACACCGGGCCTGGCCGACGAGGGGCTGACGCGCCGCCTCAAGGCGCTGGCCTGCACCGCGCCGCTGCACGACCTGGACGCGCGGAAGGCGAAGCTCGACTGGGCCGACGCCACGATCTACCAGATGGCCGAGATCGCGCTGCACACGATCGACCAGGTCACCATCGCGATGGACTTCGACACCGGCGCCGGCCACGACGAGGTCATCGACCGGCTGCTGCCGTTCATCGCCGCGCAGGCGCCGTCGCGGATGCCCGAGGAGCACGTCCGGGTGGCCAAGTGGGTCCTCGACAACCTGATCAACGTCGGCACCACCGACCGCGGCTTCCGGCGCGTCTACGGCTCGATGGGGCCGGGCGGCTACCAGCGGCGCCAGTTCGACTTCAAGCTGCTCGTCGAGCTGGCCGCCCGGGACGGCGAGGTCTACCTGCGGGCCACCGACGAGGCCATCAACGTCCTCGTCGGCGCCCTCGACACCGACGTCGAGTCGGCGCAGATCGCCGCCGAGGTCAAGCTCGAGAACCTGATCGCGCGGGGCCGGCTGGCCGACGCGAAGCTGGCCGCCGAGCAGGCCCGCTACCGGACCGTCCAGTACGGCGAGACCCTGCGCGCCAAGCTCGACGCGACCCGCCGCGACGTCCGGTCGGTCGACTGGGAGCGCGAGGTCCCGGAACTGCTGGACAGCGCGCTCGGCCACATCGAAACGCGGTTCCGCGCCGAGAACGCGATCCTCAAGAACATCACCACCGCCCGCGACGAGACCGAGGACCTCGACCGCAAGCGCCGCGCCGCCGAGCTCGTCGACATCGTCGGCGACTGCATCCGCCGCCACACGCGCCTGCAGTCCCGGCTCGCCGACGCGGGCGCGGTGTTCCGCGCCGAGCAGGACCGCCAGCAGTTCTCGGGCCCGCCCCAGCGCGCCACCCTCGACCTCTTCGGCCAGCTCCTCGTGCCCACCCTGGGCCTGCCGCTGGCCGACGCCGTCGCCCCGGCCGAGCACTTCTTCCACGCCGTCGCCGGCATCACGCCGCCGGTCGTGCCGTCGCTGTCCTCGCTGGTCTCGCTGCTGCTGCGCCCCGCGCCCGAGCGCGACCAGCTGATCGGCGAGGTCCCCGAGCCCGAGCTCATGCCCGCCGACATCACCGACAAGTTCGGCGACGACGTCTGGCGCCGGGCCGACGAGCTCCTCGACCTGCCCGAGGTGCCGCGCCGGCTGTCCGGGCTGCTCGAAGAGGCCCGCCGCAGCCGCCAGCCCGGTCTCGCCGCCCTGGTCGCGCTGCGCGCCGTGCACGCCTACAGTCCCGGGGTCGGCGCGGCCCGCCGCCAGGGCGATCGCCAGGTGCTGCTCGCCGTCGACGACGGCACCCTGCTCGACGACCCGGAGTTCGGCGGCGCCGACCTGCTCCTGTCCACCGCCGCCGTAGAGCGGGCCGATGAAGAAGAAGAGGTCGCGTAATGGCGCTGTCCCACAGCAGCGTGGACGCCGAGGCCGCGGCCCGGCTGGTCGCCTTCGGCATGCGGCCGAAGCAGCTGCCGGCGCGTGACGTCGTCTACGGCGACCTCGTGCGCCGCTACGGCGAGGACAACGCGTTCAAGGCGCTCACCCACGCCGTCGCCGCTGGGCTCGGCCTGATGGTCCTCGAGGTCAACCAGCAGGCCGGCGCGGTCCTCGCGGCCACCGACGAGTCCGTCTTCGAGATCAAGATGGACTCCTACGCCCGGCAGGCCAAGATCCGCGAGCGCCGCGAGACGGAGAAGGTGCTGCACGGCCTGATCCACCTCGCCGCCGCCGCGCTCGGCTACCCGCGCCCGGACGACCTCGCCAACGACACCTACATCGGCCGCGTCAGCGTCGAGCAGGTCGACGCGATGGTCCGCGAAGCCGCCCGCATGCTCGACGAACGCGCCGCGGCGGCCGAGGCCAACAACGACCCGCTGGCCGACGCGCCCGAGCTGGAACAGGCCTGGCGCGCCTACGCGCGCCGCCCGGCCGCGGCCGCCACCAAGGACGGCCGCCTGGCCGCCGACACCACCCGCGGCATGGTCAGCCGCGCCCTGCGCTTCCTCGCCGACCAGGGCTTCCTGGTGCCGGTGAGCGACGAGCAGGGCGGCACCTACCGGACCACGCCGCGCTACCAGATCCAGGTCCGCGAGCTCGCGGCCGACGCCGCCTTCGACGACCTGCTCGCGCTCGACGTCGTGGCGGTCGCGAACGCCGGGGGCACGCTGCGCGCGGCGTCCTCGGACACGCTGTAAAAGGGGAGTAGATGTACGAGCTTTCGCGGGTCCGCCTGCATTCGGTGGGCCCGGCGGGTGCCCGCTACCAGGACGTCGTGCTCGACTTCAGCGGCGTCGGCGCCAAGATCACCGCGCCCCAGCAGGACGCGCTGTTCAGCGCCGGCATCCACGCGACCGGGCCGGCCGAGCTGCGCCGCCCGTCGCCGGCGAGCGTGCTGTTCCTCGAGAACGGCGGCGGCAAGTCCGTGCTCATCAAGCTGATCTTCTCGGTCATGCTGCCCGGCCGCCGCCAGGTCGTCGGCACCACGAGCACCAAGGTCCTCGAGAAGTTCGTCGCCGCCAAGGACGTTTCGCACGTCGTGCTGGAGTGGCTGCACGTCGAGAGCGGCCACCGGATCATCACCGGCAAGGTCTCCGAGTGGCGCGGGCACGTGGTGTCCGCCGACTCCGAGAACCTCGTCGACTCCTGGTACTGCTTCCGCCCGACATCGGCGCTGGGGCTCGATTCCCTGCCGATGACCCAGGACGGCCGGCTGCTCACCATGTCCGGCTTCCACGACAAGCTCACCGCCGCGCAGCTGGCCGAGCCCGAGCTGGAGCTGTCCTGGACCCGCCGTCACCACGAGTGGACCGGCCGGCTCGACTCCCTCGGCCTCGACACCGAGCTGTTCCGCTACCAGCGCGCGATGAACGCCGGCGAAGGGGAAGCGGCGGACGCGTTCGCGTTCGGCACCGACGACGCGTTCGTCGAGTTCCTGCTGCGCGCGGTGATCTCCGAGGACGAGCCGAAGGACCTCGCCGAGGTCGTCTCGGCCTACGCGCACAACCTCGCGCAGCGCGGGGATCTGCTGTCCGAGCGTGACTTCGTGGCGGGCGCGCTGGAGCTGCTGGGGCCGCTGGCCGCCGAAGAAGGCGTCGCCGCGGAGTCGCGGAAGATCGCCGGATCGGCGAAAGCCGACATGGCCGAGCTGGCCGGGCGGGTCGTCGCGCGCAACGAGCTGGAGAACGCGAGGCTGTCCGGGCTCGAAGACCACGTCACCGAGGTCAAGTCCGCGGAGAAGCTCGCCGAGGGCGACCACCGGCGGCTCGCCGCGGCCGTCACCGAGCTGCGCCGGCTGGTCGCCGTGCTGCGCCTCGACGAGGCCCAGGAGGTCCGCAAGCGCGTCGACGCCGAGCTGGCCGCGGCGAAGACCGAGGCCGAAGCCTGGCGTGAGACGGCCACCGTGCTCAACCAGCTGAACGCCGCCCGCAAGGCGAAGGACCTGCGCGAGCTCGTCGGCAACCGCGAGGAGAAGGCGCGGCCGGCGCTGCGGGCGCGCAACGACGCCGCTTCCGCGCTCGCGCGCGGGTTGCACGCGCTGGCGCAGGACGCCCAGCGCCAGGCGGACAAGGCCGAGGCGCACGCGGGCGCGTTGCGCGCCGAAGCCGAGAAAGCGCAGACCGAACGCGACGAAGCCGCCAACCTCGCGGCCGCCCGCCGGGCCGAGGCCCGCGGGCTGACCACGCGGATCACCGAACTGCGCGAAGAGGTCCAGAACGCCGTCCGCGCCGGGCTGCTGCCCTCGGGCGCCGACGTCGCCGAAGCGTCGCGGACCGCGCGGTCGGTGGCCGAGCAGGCCGCTTCGGAGCTGGCCCGGCGCGAGCAGGAACTCGACCGCGTCGCCGCGGACCTCCAAGCGGCGCAACGGGCCGTGAACGAGGCCCACCAGCTCGCGGGCACCACGCAGGACCGCTTCGAGCGCGCGACCGAGGACCTCGACCGCGCGCACCGCCGGACCGACGCGCTCGCCGCCGAAGGCCGCCTGGTCGAGCTGCTCGGCGCGGACGACGTCGCCCTCGAAAGCGACCTGCCGGTGCTGCTGGAACGGCTGCGCGAGGCGAGCGCGGCCGTCGAGAAGGAGCAGACCGCGCTGCGAATGGAGGAGTCCGCCGACGAGCGGGCTCTCGCGGCTCTCGGCTCCGGCGGGCTGCTGCCGCCGCCCGAAGACGTCCAGGCCGCGCTCGACGCGCTCGAAGAAGCCGGGATCACCGCGTGGTCCGGCTGGCGCTATCTGTCCAAACTGGACGCCGACCGGCGGGCCGAAGTCCTGGAAAGCGTGCCGCAGCTGGTGTCCGGCGTGCTCCTGAACGACGCCGCGCACGTGGACCGCGCCCGCGAAGTGCTCACGACGCGGCGGCTGCTGCCGTCCGCGACCATCGCCGTCGGCACCACCGAAGCCCTGCTGGCCGAGGCGCCCGCCGCGCCCGGCGTCGAGTTCCTCGTGCCGCCGAACCCCGCGATGTACGACGAAGAAGCCGCCGACGCCGAGCGCGAAGCCGTGGCGCGGCGGCACACCGAGCGGCAGCGGCGGCTGGAGGCGCTGTCCGCCAAGCTGGCCGCGGACGGCGCGCTGACGTGGAAGCTCACCACCTGGCGCGAGGACTACCCGCCCGGCGCCGTCGCGACGCTGGCCGAGCAGGCCCAGGCGGCCCGGACCGCGCGGGAGACCGCGCGCACGGCGCTCACGCAGGCCGACGCGGAATTCGCGCGGCTGAGCGAGAAAGCGGCGTCGCTGCGGGAGCGCGTCCCCGAGCTGCGGGCGGCCGCGGCCGAGGCGGAGGAACGCGCCCGGCGGCTCGGCGAGCTGGGTGCCCGCAGTGCGCGGATCGCGGAGTGGACCGAAGACGTCGAGCGCGCGACCGAGATCGCCGAGCGCGCCGACCTGCAGGCGTCCGACGCGGCGGGCAAGGCCGCGCGGCTGCGCGAGCAGGCGGGGGAGGAGCAACGCACCGCCGACGGCCACCGCCGGACCGCGACCACCGCGCGCGCCGAACTCGCCGAGGTGCCGGGCGCGGCCGACGCCGCCGACGGCCCGGTGCCGGCCGAGCCGGTCGACGCGCTGCGCCGGACCTACCTGTCGGCGTCCGAGTCGTACGCGAAGGTCGAGGTCGGCAGCGACCTGCGGGCCGAGCTGGAGCAGGCCGAATCCGCCGAAGCGGCCGCGGGCTCGGCGGTCGAGTCGCTCGACGCGGCCGTCCGGGCGCGGGCGGCCGAGCTGCTGGAGACACCCGACGGCTCAGATGCCTCGGCCCGCGCGGCCGCCTTGGCGCGCGCCCGCCGCGTCGTCGACGGCTGCGAGGACGAGCGCACCGAGGCCATCGGGCTCGTCTCGACGCGGCGCGCGGAGCTGGACTCGCTGCCGGCGCAGCCCGGCGCCACGGGGGAGAAGCCGCGCGACGTCGAGCACGGCCTGGAGCTGATCGACGCGGCCGGGCTGGAAGCGTCCGCCGCCGCCCGGAAGTGGGAAGAGCTGCAGGAACGCCGGGCCGCGGCCGAAGCGACGCTGGAGTCGGCGCGCAGTTCGGCGTCCGGCTTCTCGCTGCTCGCGGAGTCGATGGCGCACCTGGTGACCGACACGGACGCGGTCGCCTACGACGGCGACGTCGACACCGCGCGCGCCCAGCACACGCGGCTGAACGCCACCTTCACCGACGCCCAGGACGCCGCCGACGCCGGTGACCGGCGGGTGCGCGCGGCCGCGGACCAGCTGGCGCAGTACGCGACGGAGAAGCGGTTCGAGAAGCTGAGCACCCCGGTCCGCCAGCAGGTCATCTCGGTCAAGCGCGACCAGCTCCCGGCGCACGCCGCCGAGTGGGCCGAGGCGCTGCGGCCGCGGCTGCGCTCGCTCACCGACGACCTCGCGCAGATCGACCGGCACCGCGGCGGCATCATCACGCGCCTGCAGGGCATGGTCGACGGCGCGCTCCGGACGTTGCGCTCGGCCCAGCGCGTCTCCCGGCTGCCGGACGGCCTCGGCGACTGGTCCGGGCAGGAGTTCCTCCGCATCCGCTTCACCGAGCTGGAGGACAACGCGCTCGCCGAGAAGCTCGGCGAGGTCGTCGACGAGGCCGCGGTCGGCAAGACCGCCGACGGCCGGGACGTCAAGCGCGACGGGCTTTCCCTGGTGCTGCGCGGCGTCCGGGCGGCGGCGCCCAAGGGCTTCCGCGTCGACATGCTCAAGCCGGACTCGGTGCTGCGGACCGAACGCCAGCGCGTCTCGGAGATCCGCGACGTCTTCTCGGGCGGCCAGCAGCTGACCGCGGCGATCATCCTGTACTGCACGCTGGCGGCGCTGCGCGCCAACAACCGCGGCAAGGCCCGCAACCGGCACTCGGGCGTGCTGTTCCTGGACAACCCGATCGGCCGCGCGTCCGCCGGGTACCTGCTGGAGCTGCAGCGGGCGGTGGCCGAGGCACTGGGCGTCCAGCTGATCTACACGACCGGCCTGTTCGACGCGGGCGCGCTGTCGGAGTTCCCGCTGATCGTCCGGCTGCGCAACGACGCGGACCTGCGCGCGGGCCGCAAGTACCTGTCGGTCGACTCGACGGTCCGCAACTCCCTGGACGACCTGGGCGACCCGGACGGCGTCGCACGGCTCTCGGCGACGCGGATGTTTACCCGGCCGCCCGAAGCCGCCGGGGATTCCGCGGAGGACGAGCAGCCGGCGTGACGGGAGGACCGCGACATGTCGGGTCTCCATGCGCAGCGGTACCCGATCGGCGAACTCATCCGCTGCGCGGCCGGCCGGCCGTGACTCGGGTGCAGTTCGCCGCCATGTCCGAGAACGCCCCGATGGTCGACGCCAAGCGGTTTCACGCCGACCTCGACGCCGCGTTCGGCCGCGAGCTCCGGGACCCTTACGACCACTGAGGTCCATGGGTTTCGGCCGGACCGCACCGCGGACGACGCGGTGGAACGAGCCCGGCGAATCGCCCGGGTGTCCGGCCGGGTGGCGGCGGCCGTACTCGCGATCGCCGTCGCATCCCGTTGGCCGCCCGAAGCCGCCGGGGATTCCGCCGAGGACGAACAGCCGGCCTGACGGGAACAACCCGGCCGGCTTCGTGGTTCCTCCGCGCATGACGAAGCTGGGGCCGCTGGGGGCCACCCACACCGCGCTGGACACCGACACCGCCGTGGCGGCCGAGCTGGAGGAGCTGGGCTACAGCACGCTCTGGCTGCCCGGCGGCCAAGAGAACAACCTGGCGCGGATCGCCGAGGTGGTCCGTGGCACCTCGCGGATCCAGGTGGCCAGCGGGATCCTGTCGGTCGACCGGGTGCCGGCCGCCGCGGTGGCCTCGACGTACGCGGACCTGCCCGCCGGCCGGTTCGTCGTCGGCCTCGGCGGGGCGCACGGGGCACGGCCGCTGGCGGCGCTGAACGACTACCTCGACGAGATCGAGGAGGTCGTGCCGCCGTCCGCGCGGATCCTTTCGGCGCTCGGGCCGCGGATGCTCGGGCTGGCGCGCGACCGCGCTTCGGGCGCGTACCCGTACCTGGTGACGACGGATTACGTCGCGTCGGCGCGGGAGATCCTCGGCGCGGGCCCGCAGCTGTCCGTGCTGCTGAATGTGGTGGCGGAGACCGACGCCGCCGCGATGCGGGAGACCGTCCGCGGCGGCTCGCTGAAGTTCCTGGCCGGCGTGCCGGGCTACGCGGCCAACTTCCGGCGGATGGGCTTCTCCGACGAGGACGTCGCGGGCCTGTCGGACCGGCTGGTCGACGGCGTCACGGTGTGGGGCGATTTCGACGCCGTCGTGGCGCGGCTGCGCGAGTTCCGGGCCGCGGGGGCCGACCAGGTGGTCGTGCCGCTCGACGGCCTGCCGCGCGAGTGGTGGCCCGGCCTGGTGGAGGCGGTCCGGTGAGCACGGCGCGGGCCCGGGGGCTCTCGCACGCGCTCCCGGCGGAGGTTTCGCTGCAGGAGGCGCTGGCCGCGGTCGCCGATCCGGTGCGCCGCAGCATCCTGCGCGAGCTGGCCGCCGTGCCCGAGTGGACGAAGGCGTGCGGCACGTTCGACCTGCCGGTGGCGAAGGCGACCCGCAGCCACCACTTCGCGGTGCTGCGCGCGGCGGGCCTGATCGAGCAGCGCGACGACGGGCCGCGGCGGCTGAACCGGTTGCGGCGCCCCGAATTCGACGCCGCGTTCCCCGGGTTGCTCGACCTGGTGCTCAGTCACCCCGGCCGGTGAACGCCAGCCCGGTGCCGAGGCCGATCATGACCAGGCCGCCGGTGCCGCCGATGGCTTCCAGGCGTTTCGGCGAGCGGGCGAACCAGGTGCGGGCGGTGCCGGCGACCAGCGCCCACGCCGTGTCGGTGGCCAGTGCGATCGCGGGCAGGCACAGCCCGAGGACCAGCATCTGCGCGGGCACCGAACCGGCGGCGGGGTCGACGAACTGGGGGAGCAGCGCGGCGAGGAACACGATCGACTTCGGGTTGGCGAAGCCGACGATGAAGCCGTCGCGCAGGACGGTGAGGACGCGGCCCGGCGTGGCGCGCACCTTCGCGGCCATCGCGTCGGTCAGCTTCCGGCGGTGCCGGACCGCCTGGATCCCCAGGTAGACGAGGTAGGCGGCGCCGGCGATCTTGACCGCCGTGAAGACCGCGGCCGACGTCGTCACGAGCGCGCCGAGCCCGAACGCGACCGCGACGACCTGCGTGTACACGCCCGCGGAGTTGCCGACGACGGTGAGCAGCGCGTCGCGGCGCCCGACGGTGAGCGCGCGGCTGATCGTGAACAGCACGCTCGGCCCGGGGACCACGACCATGAGGAACGTCAGCGCGGCGAACGCCGCCAAGTGCGTACCGGAGACCATGTCGCGAGACTATCCGCTGGTCGCGGGGGTTTCCAGGCGTTTTTGTCGGTGCCGGGTGGTAGGAAAACGGAGTGCCTCCGAAGATCAGCACCGACCAGCGCCGGGCCCGCCTCGCGGTCCGCCACCACCTCGCTGCGCCCGCCCCCGCGGTGGCGGACGCGGTCGCGGGCATCGTCGCCCTGCACGCCACCGACCCGGCGACCGTGCACCTTTCGGCGTCCGCGCGGCTGGCGGCTCCGGCGGTTTCCGGTGTGGAGCAAGCGCTTTACGAGGACCGCTCCCTGGTGCGGCTGCTCGGCATGCGGCGCACGGTGTTCGTGACGGATCTGGAGACGGCGGCGCTCGTGCAGGCCGGGTGCGCGGCGGACATCGTCGTGAAGCAGCGGAAACTGCTGGAGCAGCACCTGGGGCAGCAGGGGCACCCGGAGAACGTCCCGGAGCCGGCGAAGTGGCTGGCTTCGGTCGAAGCTTCGGTGGAGGAGGCGCTGCGCGCGCGTGGCTCGGCGACGGCGCAGCAGCTCAGCGAGGACGAGCCCCGCCTGCGCCAGCAACTGCTGATGGCGGCGGGGAAGCCGTACGAGGCGATCGGCAACGTGACGAGCCGGGTGCTGTTCCTGCTGGCGGCGGGCGGGCGCATCGTGCGGGGGAGGCCGCGCGGGAGCTGGATCAGCACGCAGTACGTCTGGCACCCACTGGACGAGTGGGTCCCCGGCGGCATGCGCGCATGGGAGCCGGAAGCGGCCCGCGCCGAGCTGGCCCGCCGCTGGCTGCACGCGTACGGCCCGGCGCCGGCGTCCGACCTGCGGTGGTGGACGGGCTGGACGGCGGGGCAGACGAAGAAGGCACTGGCCGCGTTGTCGCCGGCCGAGGTGGACCTCGACGGCGTACCGGGGATCGCGCTGCCGGACGACCTGGAGCCGGTGCCGCCGCCACCCCCGTGGGTGGCGTTCCTGCCGGCCCTGGACCCGACCCCGATGGGCTGGCAGGACCGCGACTGGTTCCTGGGCCCGCACCGAGCGGCGCTGTTCGACCGCAGCGGCAACATCGGCCCGACGATCTGGTCGCAAGGCCGGATAGTGGGCGGCTGGGCCCAGCGCCCCTCAGGCGACATCGCCTGGCGGCTGCTGGAGGACGTGGGAGCGGAGGTGAAGACGGCGGCAGAGAAGGCAGCAGAGCACTGCACGGAGTGGTTCGGCGAGGTGCGCGCGGTGCCCCGGTTCCGGACACCACTGGAACGGGAGCTGTCGGCCTAGCGGTGCCCCTGCCCGCGCTCCCGGCGGGCCTGGCCGGCCACGATCGCTCCGGTCGCCGCACCGATCGGTCGCCTTCAGCGCTCCGGTTGCGGCGGTGGGGCGACCAGCGGACTCGGCCGACTTCGATCGCTCCGGGCGGTTGGGTGACCCAGCGGCCCGGGTGCCCCGGGTGGTTGGTGACTCGGCGGGCCGGGCCGAGCCCGACTGTTCCGGGCGGGGTGGGCGACCCGGCGGGCCTGTCGGCCACGATCGCTCCGGGTGGTTCGGCGAGCCTGGCCGAGCCCGACCGTTTCAGGCGGGGTGGGCGGCCCGGGGTAGTGGGGTGACTCGGCGCGCCTGGCCGAGGCCCGACTGTTTCGGGCGGGGTGGGCGGCCCGGGTGCCCGGGGTGGTTGGGTGACTTGGCGCGCCTGGCCGACCCCGACCGCTACGGCCGTCTTGGCGACCAGGCGAGCCTGGCCGAGCCCCAATCTCTCCGCGCGCGTTCGCGACTCAGCGACCCGGCCGACTCCGACCGCTCCGGGCGGTTGGGTGCCCCCGCGAGCCTGGCCGAGCCCCAATCCCTCCGCGCGCGTGGGCGACTCAGCGACCCCCGACCGCCCCGATCCCTCCGGCCCGCGGCCCCCACATCCGGGTGCGACCGCGCCCGCGAGGGTCGCTGGATCGGTCGAGCCACGGACCTCACACCCCACCCCGAAGCCCACCTCACCCGCCCCGCAAACCGGCCCCCCAAACCACCGTCACCTGAATCGTTACAGCACAAAAACCCGCCCCACCACAGCCCGCCCACACACACCCGTCGCACACCAAATATCCAGCCGGAACCGGTCCCGCACCCCGGACCGCCGACCCCGGCCGGTCCGCCGTGGTCCACCCCGCGGAACTCCAGCAAAATCACCAGGCTTCTTAATCGATTCTTGACCCGTTCGCCAAGTGGTGGAAGTCTCGTCAGGGCAGTCAGGGACGCGCATGCCCGCACGCTAGGGTGGCCGCGAGCCCGCAAGTCACGGCCGGACGCCCCGGCCGATCCTCAGAGGAGTGGCAGCAGTGACCGTTCGCGTAGGTGTCAACGGCTTCGGCCGGATCGGCCGCAACTTCTTCCGCGCCGTCAAGGCGAGCGGCCACGACATCGAGGTCGTCGCGTTCAACGACCTCGGCGACGTCGCCACGATGGCCCACCTGCTGAAGTACGACTCCATCCTGGGCCGGTTCCCGGGTGAGGTCAGCGTCAGCGACGAAGGCATCGTCGTCGACGGCAAGACCATCAAGGCCCTCGCCGAGCGCGACCCGGCCAACCTGCCCTGGGGTGACCTGGGCGTGGACGTCGTGGTCGAGTCGACCGGCTTCTTCACCAACGCCGACGCCGCCAAGGCGCACATCGCCGGCGGGGCCAAGAAGGTCATCATCTCCGCGCCCGCCAAGGGCGAGGACCTGACCGTGGTGCTCGGCGTCAACGACGACAAGTACGACGGCTCGCAGAACATCATCTCGAACGCCTCGTGCACCACCAACTGCCTCGGCCCGCTGGCCAAGGTCCTGCAGGACGCGTTCGGCATCGAGCAGGGCCTGATGACCACGATCCACGCGTACACGCAGGACCAGAACCTGCAGGACGCGCCGCACAAGGACCTGCGCCGCTCGCGCGCCGCCGCCCTGAACATCGTGCCGACCTCGACCGGGGCCGCCAAGGCCATCGGCCTGGTGCTGCCGGAGCTGCAGGGCAAGCTGGACGGCTACGCGCTGCGCGTCCCGGTGCCGACCGGCTCGGCCACCGACCTCACGGTCACCCTGACCAAGGCCGCGACCCTCGAAGAGGTCAACGCCGCGTACAAGGCCGCCGCCGAAGGCGCGCTGTCGGGCTACCTGCGCTACAACGAGGACCCGATCGTGTCGTCGGACATCGTCACCGACCCGGCGTCCTGCATCTACGACGCGCCGCTGACCAAGGTCATCGGCAACCAGGTCAAGGTCGTCGGCTGGTACGACAACGAGTGGGGTTACTCCAACCGCCTCGCCGACCTGGTCAAGCTCGTCGGTTCGAAGCTCTCCTGAACCGATGACCGTCAAGAACCTCGACGACCTGCTGGGCGAGGGCGTTCAGGGCCGGTACGTACTCGTGCGTTCGGACCTGAACGTCCCGCTCGACGGGGACCGCATCACCGACGACGGCCGGGTCCGCGCCGCGCTGCCGACGATCAAGAAGCTCGCCGACGCGGGCGCGAAGGTCGTCGTCACCGCGCACCTCGGCCGCCCCAAGGGCGAGCCGGACCCGAAGTACACCCTCGCGCCCGTCGCCAAGCGGCTCTCCGAGCTGCTCGGTGCCGAGGTTGCGCTGGCCGGTGACCTGGTCGGCGAGTCCGCGAAGGCGCTGACCGGCGGCCTGGCCGACGGCGGCGTCGTGCTGCTGGAGAACGTGCGCTTCGACGCGCGCGAGACCAGCAAGGACGCCGCGGACCGCTCCGAGCTGGCCGCCGAGCTGGGCGCGCTCGTCCCGGGCGGCGCGTTCGTCTCCGACGGCTTCGGCGTCGTCCACCGCAAGCAGGCTTCGGTCTACGAGGTCGCTTCGGTGCTCCCGGCGTACGCCGGCGGCCTGGTGCTGGCCGAGCTGGACGTGCTGAAGAAGCTGACCGACGACGTGCAGCGGCCCTACGTGGTCGTGCTCGGCGGCGCGAAGGTGTCCGACAAGCTCGGCGTCATCGCGAACCTGCTGACCAAGGTCGACCGGCTGCTCGTCGGCGGCGGCATGGCGTACACCTTCCTCAAGGCCCAGGGCCACGAGGTCGGCCAGTCGCTGCTGCAGGCCGACCAGCTCGACCAGGTGAAGGGCTTCCTCGCCGAGGCCGAGAAGCGCGGCGTCGAACTGGTCCTGCCGGTCGACGTGCTCGCCGCGACGGAGTTCGCGGCCGACGCCGAGCACGAGGTCGTCGAGTCCACCGCGATCCCGGCCGACCGCCAGGGGCTGGACATCGGTCCGAAGAGCCGCGAGCTGTTCGCGAGCAAGCTGGCCGACGCCAAGACCGTCTTCTGGAACGGCCCGATGGGCGTGTTCGAGTTCGAGGCGTTCTCCGGCGGCACCCGTGCCGTCGCGGAAGCCCTGGTCAAGAGCGACGCGTTCACCGTGGTCGGCGGCGGCGACTCGGCCGCCGCGGTGCGGCAGCTGGGCCTGCCCGAAGACGGCTTCTCGCACATCTCCACCGGCGGCGGTGCCTCGCTGGAGTACCTCGAGGGCAAGGAACTGCCGGGCGTCACGGCGCTGGAGGAGAAGAACTAGTGGCACGCAAGCCGTTCATCGCCGGCAACTGGAAGATGAACCTGAACCACCTCGAGGCCATCGCGCTGGTGCAGAAGATCGCCTTCGCGCTGCCGGAGAAGTACTACGCGAAGGTCGATGTGGCGGTGCTGCCGCCGTTCACCGACATCCGCAGCGTGCAGACCCTGGTCGACGGCGACAAGCTGTCGCTGACCTACGGCGCGCAGGACCTGTCGCCGCACGACTCCGGTGCCTACACCGGTGACATCTCGGGCCTGATGCTCGCGAAGCTGGGCTGCAAGTTCGTCGCCGTCGGGCACTCGGAGCGGCGCGAGTACCACGCCGAGACCGACGAGCTGGTCAACAAGAAGGTCAAGGCCGCGCTCAAGCACGGCATCACGCCGATCCTCTGCATCGGGGAGAAGCTCGAGGTCCGCGAGGCCGGCGAGCACATCCACCACACCACGACGCAGCTGATCGAGGGCCTGAAGGGCCTCAAGGCCGAGCAGGTCTCCGGCGTGGTCGTCGCGTACGAGCCGGTCTGGGCGATCGGCACCGGCAAGGTCGCGTCGTCGGCCGACGCCGAAGAGGTCTGCAAGTCCATCCGCGCCACCCTCCAGGAGAAGTACGGCGACGAGGTCGCTTCGTCCGTCCGGGTGCTCTACGGGGGCTCGGTGAAGTCGGGCAACATCAGCGAGCTGGTGGGCTGCGAGAACATCGACGGTGCCCTGGTCGGCGGAGCGAGCCTCGACGGCGAGGAGTTCACGAAACTCTGCGCACTCGCCGCGGGCGGGCCGCTGCCCTGATCGAGGCCACGACCGGGTAACCTGTGTATCCGGTCCGTCACACAGCAGTGGACGAGTCCAGGGGTACGGTGGAGGTCGGAAACGACCATGCCGTACCCCTGCATTCTCCTAGAGCCCAGAGGATGACATGAAGCTGTTCCTGCAAATCCTGTTGATCGTCTCCAGCGTCCTGCTGGTGGTCGCTGTGCTGCTGCACCGTGGCCGGGGCGGTGGCCTGTCGTCGCTGTTCGGCGGTGGGATGCAGTCGAGCCTGGCCGGGTCGAGCGTGGCCGAGAAGAACCTCGACCGGATCACCCTGCTGCTGGGTGCGGTGTGGCTGATCAGCATCGTGGGCCTGGGTCTGCTGCTCAAGGTGTGACGCGTCCGGCGTCCCGCCGCGATCGCGACCGGATCCGACGGCGGAACGCGCGATTCGGCGTGCCTATAGGGGGGCGCGCCGCCGATTCCTAGGTGTGAGGATTCATGGTTGGCGGTAACGCGATTCGGGGCACCAGGGTGGGTGCCGGTCCTACGGGCGAATCGGAACGGGGTGAGTCGGCGCCACGGCGCCGCGTAGGTTACTGGTGTGCGAACGGCCACGAGGCCCGGCCGTCGTTCGCACTCGACGCGGAGATCCCCGACGAGTGGGACTGCCCCCGCTGCGGGCTCCCGGGCGGACAGGACGAGAAGAACCCGCCGGCCGCGCCGCGGACCGAGCCGTACAAGACGCACCTGGCCTACGTGAAGGAGCGCCGCAGCGACTCCGACGGCGAGGCCATCCTGGCGGAGGCGCTCGAGCGACTGCGCAAGCGCCGGGAAATCATCTAAGCGTTTTCGGGTAGGAAACCACCCCGGGACTCCTCGGGGTGGTTTTTCGCGCGCCCGGGCGCCTGAGCAGCCCCCGATTTCCACGCTACCGGGGTGCACCGACAGTTTCGGCAGCTCGGGCCGGGGCGATGGGGGCCGGGATGTCTTGAATGAGTCATTCAGGACCTCCCACGACCTGAATGAGTCATTCAAGACATCCGCCAAGCCGCACCGCCAAGCCACGCCGACCCCGCGCTGCCAAGCTGCGCCGACCGGCCGCGCGCTGGCCCCGCTCTGCCAAGACCACGGCGTCGGCTGCCGTGAAGCTGCCCTTCCCGGCATCTTGCGCCGGGGGAGAGGGGTCTTCACCGCCGGAGCACGAGCACGCCGGCCCCTCCCGGCGGCCATCGCGTCCGGGCCGCCATCGCGACTCCGGCAGGCCGCCGCCGGGCTCGCTCGGGCCGGCTCCCGGCGGCGCGGCGAACGTCCCGCGCCGCCGAAACCAGGGCCGCGCTCAGCGCCGTGTCAGCGATCCAGCGGGTAGCGGGCGCGGACCCGGAAGCCGCCGTCCTTCGACTTGGACGTCTCGAAGCTGCCGCCCAGCAGGCGGGCTCGCTCGGCCAGGCCCGTCAGGCCGTGGCCGCCCGAAGGCAGGGACTCGCCCGGTCGGCTGGCGCGCTCGTTGCGGACCTCGATCTTGAGCGCGCCGTGCTCACCCTGGATGCGGATGGTCGCCGTCGCGCCCGGGGCGTGTTTGTGGACGTTCGTCAGGCACTCCTGGACCGTCCGGTAGGCCGCCGCCGAGACCTGGTTGGGGAGGGCCTCCGGCAGGTGCTCCACCGACAGGTGGACCGGGACCTCCGAGGTCCGGATCAGGCGGTCGAGGTCGTTGATGCCGGGACGCGGGCCGTCGTCGTCCGCGCCCGCGCGCAGCACGCTGAGCAGGGAGCGCAGCTCCTCCAGCGTCCGCTTCGACAGCGTCCGGATGACCTGCGCGGTCTCCATCGCCCGGTCGTCCGTCGTCTGGGCCTGCAGCGCGCCGGCCTGCATCGCGATCAGCGTGATCTGGTGGGACACCACGTCGTGCATCTCGCGGGCCAGCCGGGCGCGCTCTTCGGCGCGGACGGCGTCGGCGTGGAAGCGGCGCTCGCGGTCGCGGCTCGTGGCCAGCTCGGCGAGCTTGTTCGCGACCTCGGCCCGCGCCCCGATCAGGAGGCCGATCGCGATCGGCATGCCGGCGACGAGGACGCCGTAGATGCCGTCGAGGATGTGTTCACGCCAGCTGAGCTCGGCGAAGTCTTCCAAGGGCCACTGCACGAACCGGCAGATCCACACCAGCGCCGCGCCGACCCAGACCTGCCAGTGCAGCTGGCGGCGGGTGGCGAGCATGCCGAGCGTGATCATCGACGCGAGCTGCGCCCAGCCGGCCAGGAAGCCGGGGACCGCGACGAGCACCGCGAGGAACGGGAACTTCCGCCGGAACACCACCGCGAGGCAGGCGGCGCCGGAGAGCCAGATCGAATACGGCTGGGCCTTCTCGGGGATCACCAGCCAGACGTCGAGCACCGCCAAGATGACCGCGGCCGCGTCGATGGCGAACGTGACCACCGCGGGCCGGGGTACCGAGCCGAACACGCTCAGCCCCCGCTTTCGCATCCGCTCGGCGGCCGACGGCCCCGAGCTCGCGATCGAGATGCCTGGAATCGAGAGTCCCTCTGTACTCATCGCTGGCGACCCCATTCGTCTTGTGGACTTGGTGGTGAGAGGTGCTCAGGGCCCGATCGGGACGCGCAGCAACGAACAAATGTGCGGATGCTAACGAGGTCACGTACGAAGACAGTAAGTTTCACCCGCCGTCGGTGTTCCGGCGTCCGGATTCCGTAACGACTTGGTCCAAAAGGGGGAAGGTCGTGCCAGTGTGCTACTCAGAGTGGAGCAAGCGCCGCTCTGCGTGTACCGGGACGACCACATCGTGGGAATCATGTTACTCACGTGTGGCCGCCCGGCGGTAGTTCTTCAGGCCGCCATCGAATGGAGGTCGTCGCTGAGCAGGTCGTCGAGACCGCTCGCGCACGCCTTGGCGGTTTCGATCGACCGTGGCAGCATCCCGGCCTCGTAGGCCATGACCGCCTCGTCGACGCTCGGCGCCGTCGCCAGTGCGGTGGCCAGCTCGGTGCCGTCGAGGAGCGCGAGGTTCGCGCCGACCCCCAGCGGCGGCATCAGGTGGGCCGCGTCGCCGAGCAGGGTGAGGCCCGGCGTGTGCGTCCACGCGTGCGGGACCGACAGGACGTGCAGCGGCCGGTGGGTGAACCCGCCGCGGACGTCGGCCAGGAACCGGAGCACGTCCGGGTGCCAGCCGGCGTAGCGCTCGAGCAGGCTCGCGCGCACGGCAGCGGTGTCGGCGAAGTCGAGGCCGGCGTGCCAGTCCTCGGCGGCGTAGAACACGGCGTAGCAGCGGACGTCGCCGTTGCTCGTGCGCTGCGCGAAGATCGCGCGCCCGCCGGCCTTGGTCACCAGCGTGCCCCGGCCGGTCAGCGCCGCGAGGTTCGAGCCGCCGTCGTGGTCGAACTCGACGAACGTGACCCCGCTGTAGCGGGGCCGGACGCCGGTCAGGGCCTGGCGGACCCGCGACCACGCGCCGTCCGCGCCGACGACGAGGTCGAAGTCCTGGCTGCGGCCGTCCTTGAACGTCAGCCGCGGGCCGGTGACGCCGGTGATCGCCTGCCCCCAGCGCACGGTGCCGGGCGCGAGCGAGTCGAGGAGGATGCCGCGGAGCTGGCCGCGGTCGATTTCGGGCCGGAAGTCGTCGTCGGGGGTCTCGTCGATGACGACGTCGGCGGTGTGCGGGTCGAGGGCGCGCATCTGCTGCCCCTCGGGCCGGGCCAGCTCGCGGAAGCGGTCGTGCAGGCCGGCGGTGCGCAGGGCGACCTGGCCGGTGTCGCCGTGCATGTCGAGCGTGCCGCCCTGCGGCCGGGCGCCGGCCGAGGCCTCCTGTTCGAAGACGGTGACCTCGGCGCCGTGCAGCTGCAGGACACGGGCGCAGGCCAGGCCGCCGAGGCCGGCGCCGACGATCGCGATGGAGTTCATGGCTTCCCCCTGGAAGTTCGGGGCCCCGGCTCGTCCGGCGGCCTGGTCCCAGAAAAGCACAGTGACTCAAAAAGTGCAACGGCTCAACTTTTGAAGTGAGTCCACCACCACGTAGGCTGACGGGCATGACCGAAGTGATCGGGCGCCGCGAGCGCAAGAAGGCGCAGACACGGCAGGCGCTGGCCGACGCCGCGCTGAGGCTGTTCCTCGAACGCGGCTACGACGAGGTCGGGGTGAAGGAGGTCGCGGACGCCGCCGACGTCTCGGTGACGACGTTGTTCAAGTACTTCCCCAGCAAGGAAGCGCTGCTGTTCGACCAGGACGACGACATCGAAGCGGCACTGGTCGCCGCGGTCCACGGGCGCCCGCCGCGCCACACGATCGTGGACGCGCTGCGCAAGCACATCCTCCGCGACGTCTCCGACGGCGGCCCGGACGAGGAGTTCCTGCGCCTGATCGAAAGCACCCCCGCGCTGCGCGAGTACGGCAGGCGCATGTGGATGCGCCACGAGACGGCGCTGGCCGAGGCCATCGCGGCGGAGTCGGGCGCCCCGCCGGGCGACGTGCGCTCCGCGGCACTGGCGAGGTTCGCCCTGGCCTCCCGCGACCTGATCACGGCCCACGAAAACCCGCGCTGGGCGGCGGAGGAGATCTTCGGCTGCCTGGAACGCGGCTGGCGCACGGAATGAACCGCCTGAGCGCCCGGCCGGGAAGGGCGCGGGAACGACGAAGGCCCCCGGCAACCGCCGGGGGCCTTCACCGAAACCGCTTCACGCCGTGGGCGGCTGGTACACCTTCGTCAGCTTCCCCGCCGCGGCGCGGTCGAGCAGCCACAGCGTGCGCCGGTGCCCGCGGGCGCCGGCCACCGGCAGCTGGACTTCGCCGGCGCCCGACAGCGCCAGTGCCACCGCGTCCGCCTTGCTCTCGCCGGCCGTCATCAGCCAGACGTCGCGGGCGTGCCGGATCGCCGGCAGCGTCAGCGAAATGCGCGTGGGTGGCGGCTTCGGGCAGTTCCGCACCGCCACCACCGATCGCTCGGTCTCGTAGACCGCCGGCGACTCCGGGAACACCGACGCGGTGTGCCCCTCGCCGCCCAGGCCGAGCAGCATGATGTCGAACGTCGGGACGTCGCCGTGGTCCTCCGGACCCGCGTTGTCCGCCAGCACCGCGGCGTACGCCGCGGCCGCCGCGTCCGGGTCGTCGCCGAACTCGCCGTCCGACGCCGCGATCGCGTGAACCCGCTTCGGGTCCAGCGGGACGTGGTCGAGCAGGGCCTCGCGGGCCTGCTTCTCGTTCCGCTCGTCCGAATCCGCCGGGACGAACCGCTCGTCGCCCCAGTAGATGTCCAGCCGGGACCAGTCGATCGCGTCGCGGGCCGACGACGCCTGCAGCTCCGCCAGCACCGCGATGCCCGTGCCGCCGCCGGTCAGCACCAGGGACGCCGTCCCCTTGGCCGCCTGGACGTCCACCAGCCGCGTGACCAGCCTGGCGGCCGCGGCGGCCGCCAGGAGGTCCTGGTTCGCGTAGACGACTACTTCGGTCTTGCTCATTTCTTGGCACCCGCCGCGGCGGCGGCGGCCGGGGAGGTGACGTCGGCCTTCGCCGGGGCACCCGTCTTGCCGTTGGTGCCCGTGACGATCTTGCTCAGGCCGTGCAGGGCCGCCTCGTAGATCTCGTCCGGGTCGAGCCGGCGGAGCTCCTCGATCAGGCAGTCCTGGTTGTTGCGGCGCTGCAGCGCGATGCGGCGGGTCGGCTGGCCCGGCTGGGTCAGCGTGCCGACGCGGCCGTCCGGGCGGTGCAGTTCCACCGGGCCGGACCGGCGGTCCAGCGTCACCGAGATGATCCCGGCCGCGCCGGCGCTCTTCACGCGCTTCACCGGCGCCTTCAGGTACTCCGCCAGCCAGCCGGCCAGCAGCTCGGTGGACGGCGAATCGGCTTCGCCGGTGACCGTCGCGCCGGTGACCTTCTCGTACGGCGGGAGGTCCAGCGCCGACACCAGCTGCGCGCGCCAGCGCGTCAGCCGGGTCCACGCCAGGTCGGTGTCGCCGGCCGTGTACGCCTTCGCACGCGTGGTCAGGGACCGGACCGGGCTCTTCTCCGCGGCGGAGTCGGTGATCCGGCGCTGGGCCAGTTCGCCGAGCGGGTCGTTCGCCGGGTCCTTCGGGCCGGCGCCCGGCCACCAGCAGACGATCGGCGCGTCCGGCAGCAGCAGCGGCACCACCGCGCTCTGGCCCTGCGCGACCAGCGGGCCGTACAGGCGCAGCACGATGACCTCGCTCGCGCCGGCGTCGCCGCCGACGCGGATCTGGCCGTCGATGCGCGGGGCCGCCGTGCGGGCGCCCTTGGCCACCACGATCACCCGCGACGGGTGCTCGCGGCTGGCGCCGTTGGCGGCTTCGATCGCTTCTTCCAGCTTGGCGTCGTCGTCGGCCACGATCACCAGCGTCAAGACCCGCCCGAGCGCGACTTGCCCGCCCTGTTCGCGGATCTCCACCAGCTTCTTGTTCAACGCCGACGTCGTGGTGGACGGCAGGTCGATGATCACGGGCGCCTCCATTTCCGGCCGGTGCGCGCCAGCATTTCGTCGGCGGACGGCGGGCCCCAGGTACCCGGCGGGTACTGCTCGGGCGAGCCTTCCTTGGCCCAGCGCTCCAGGATCGGGTCGAGGATCTTCCAGGACAGCTCGACCTCTTCGTTCACCGGGAACAGCGACGGCTCACCCAGCAGCACGTCGAGGATCAGGCGTTCGTAGGCCTCGGGGGAGGACTCGGTGAACGCGTGGCCGTACCCGAAGTCCATCGTGACGTCGCGGACCTCCATCGTGGTCCCCGGCACCTTCGAGCCGAACCGCAGTGTGATGCCCTCGTCCGGCTGGACCCGGATGACCAGGGCGTTCTGCCCCAGCTCCTCGGTCGACGTCGAGTCGAACGGCAGGTGCGGCGCCCGCTTGAACACGACGGCGATCTCGGTGACGCGGCGGCCGAGCCGCTTGCCGGTGCGCAGGTAGAACGGCACCCCGGCCCAGCGGCGGCTCTGCACTTCGAGGGTCACCGCGGCGTAGGTCTCGGTCTTCGAGTCCTTCGCGAAGCCCTCTTCCTGCAGCAGGCCGGGCACCTTCTTGCCGCCCTGCCAGCCACCGGCGTACTGGCCGCGCGCGGTCGTCTTGTCCAGCGGCTCGACGGGCTTGGTGCCCGAGAGCACCTTGATCTTCTCCGCGCGCAGGGCCCGCGGGTCGAACGACAGCGGCTCCTCCATCGCGGTGAAGGCCAGCAGCTGCAGCAGGTGGTTCTGGATGACGTCGCGGGCCGCGCCGATGCCGTCGTAGTACCCCGCGCGGCCGCCGAGGCCGATGTCCTCGGCCATGGTGATCTGCACGTGGTCGACGTAGTTGGCGTTCCAGATCGGCTCGAACAGCTGGTTCGCGAAGCGCAGCGCCAGGATGTTCTGCACCGTCTCCTTGCCGAGGTAGTGGTCGATGCGGAACACCGATTCCTCGGGGAAGACGTCGTTGACGATCGCGTTCAGCTCTTCGGCGCTCTTCAGGTCGTGCCCGAAGGGCTTCTCGATGACCACGCGCCGCCAGGTGTTCTCGTCGGCGTTGGCCAGCCCGGAGCGGGCCAGCTGCTTGGTCACCACCGGGAACGCGCTCGGCGGGATCGACAGGTAGAACGCGGTGTTGCCGCCGGTGCCGCGTTCCTTGTCGAGGTCCTTCACCGTCTGCGCGAGCCGGTCGAACGCGTTGTCGTCGTCGAAGGTGCCCTGCACGAACCGGATGCCTTCGGCGAGCCGGTTCCACACCGACTCCTTGAACGGCGTCCGCGCGTGCTCCTTGACCGAGTCGTGCACGAGCTCGCCGAAGTCCTGGTGCTCCCAGTCGCGGCGGGCGAACCCGACGAGCGAGAAGCCGGCGGGCAGCAGCCCGCGGTTGGCCAGGTCGTAGATGGCGGGCATCAGCTTCTTGCGGGCCAGGTCGCCGGTGACCCCGAAGATCACCAGGCTGGACGGCCCGGCGATGCGCGGGAGCCGCTTGTCCCGCGGATCGCGCAGCGGGTTCTTCCACGTCATGCGGAGACCTCCTGTACCGCGCGGACGACGGCCGCGAGGCCCGCGGCCCGGTCGGTCAGGTGCAGGCGCAGCACCGGGCGGCCGTGCTCGGCGAGCACCTGCCCGTCGCCCAGGGCCTGCGCGTGCTGCAGCTGGCCCAGCGTGTACGGCCGGTCCGGCACGTCGAGGTCCTGCTCGACGGCGCCGGTGAGCTGCAGGAACACGCCGTTCTGGTGCCCGCCCTTGTGGTACTGGCCGGTGGAGTGCAGGAACCGCGGGCCCCAGCCGAACGTCGTCTGCAGGCCGGTGCGCTTGGCGATCTCCCCGCGCAGCAGGGCCGTCGACGCGTCTTCGAGGCGGTCGAGGTAGGCCTGCACGGCGATGTAGCCCGCTTCCGGCGCCGAAGCGAAGAACGCGGCGAGCACGTCCTTCAGGCTGCCGTCGGTGGACACCCCGCCGGAGCCGAAGATCTCGACCGGACCGTCCACGTTGGACGGTTCCTCGCCGCCCTTCAGCTTCTCCGGGTCGTCCAGCAGCGCACGCGCCGCCTTCTTGGCCGCTTCGACGTCGGGCTGGTCGAACGGGTTGATCCCGAGCAGCCGCCCGGCGAGCGCCGTGGCGAACTCCCACAGCAGGAACTGCGCGCCCAGCGAGCCGGTGACGGCGATCTTCGCCGCGCCCTGCGGGCCGCCGACGGCGACCGGGGTCGCGTCGGACTTCGCGTCGGCGAAGCCCGGCGCCGCCGGGCTTTCGACCGCGACCGGCAGCAGACCGGTGCCCTGCTTGCCGGTGGACTCGGCGATCAGCTGCTCCGCCCAGTCCGGGAAACCCTTGATGCCCGAACCGGTGTCGGCCAGCACGACCTTCTCGGCGCCGGCCTCGTGCGCGGCGGCCCACGCGGCGGCCAGCTTGACCGCCGGGTTGTCCGCCGAGTCCGCGGCGAGCTCTTCGGCCACCGAAGCGGCCTGGTCGAGCAGCCGGGCGACGTCCGCGCCGGCGAGGCCGGCCGGGACGAGCCCGAACGCGGTCAGCGCCGAGTAGCGGCCGCCGACGTGCGGGTCGGCGAGGAAGGTCTTGCGGTAACCCTCCTTTTCGGACAGTGCCTGGAACGGCGAACCCGGGTCGGTGACGACCACGATCCGCCGGGCCGCGTCGATCCCCGCGTCGGCGAACGCCTTCGCGAAGATCCGCCGGTGGCTGTCGGTTTCGACGGTGCCGCCCGACTTCGACGACACCACGATCACGGTGCGCTGGAGGTCGCCGGCGAGTGCGTCGGCGACCTGGCCGGGGTCGGTCGTGTCGAGGACGGTCAGCGCGACGCCGTCGGTCGCGGTGATCACCTCCGGCGCCAGCGACGAGCCGCCCATGCCGGCCAGCACGACGCGGTCGACGCCCTCGGACCGCAGTTCGGTCCGCAGCGCCTCGATCTCGCCGATCAGCGGCCGCGACGACTTGTGCAGCGTCGTCCACGACAGCCGGATCGACGCCTCGGGTTCGGCGTCCGGCCCCCAGAGCGTCGCGTCCTGGGCCGCCAGCTTCGAAGCAGCCTGGTCGCCGGCCAGCTGCTCGGCCAGCGGCTTGGCGCGCTCCGCCAGTGCGGCGTCCACGATCTCGACGCCGGTCTTCTCAGCAGTCGTCATGTCGTGCTTCAGCCCTTCGCCTGATCGAGCTGCCCTTGCACGGTCTCCAGAAGCTCGATCCACGACTTCTCGAACTTCTCGACACCCTCGTTCTCCAGCGTGAGGAAGACGTCGCGGATGTCGATGCCCACGGCCTCGAGCCGGTCGAAGACTTCCTGCGCCTCGGCCGCGCGGCCGGTGACCTGGTCGCCGGTGATCTGCGCGTGCGCGGCCACCTCGTCGAGGGTCTTCTCCGGCATCGTGTTGACGGTGTCCTTCACCACGAGCTGGTCGACGTAGAGCGTGGGGGAGTAGTCCGGGTTCTTCACGCCGGTCGACGCCCACAGCGGGCGCTGCGCGTTCGCGCCGTCGGCCGCGAGGGCCTGCCAGCGGTCGGTGGCGGACAGCTCCTCGAAGGCCGCGTAGGCGAGCCGCGCGTTGGCGACGGCCGCCTTCCCGCGCAGCGCCAGGGCTTCGTCGGTGCCGATGGCTTCCAGGCGCTTGTCGATCTCGGTGTCCACCCGGGACACGAAGAACGACGCCACCGAGTGGATGCCGCGCAGGTCGTGGCCGTTGGCCTTCGCCTGCTCCAAGCCGGCGAAGTAGGCCTCGATGACCTTCTTGTACCGCTCGACGGAGAAGATCAGCGTGACGTTGACGCTGATGCCCTCGGCCAGGGTCTTGGTGATGGCGGGCAGGCCCTCTTCGGTGGCCGGGATCTTGATCAGCACGTTCGGCCGGTCCACGGTCTTCCACAGGTCCTGCGCCTCGACGACCGTCTTGTCGGTGTCCTTGGCCAGGCGCGGGTCGACCTCGATGGAGACCCGGCCGTCGACGCCGTTCGTGGCGGAGTAGACGTCGCGGAACAGGTCCGCGGCGTTGCGCACGTCGGTCGTGGTCAGGTCGCGGATGGTCGCCTCGACGTCGGCGCCCTGGGCGGCGAGTTCACGGGTCCGCTCGTCGTAGGCGTCGCCCTTCGACATCGCGTTGGCGAAGATCGTCGGGTTGGTCGTCACGCCCACGACGTGCTTGTCGCGGATCAGCGCGGCGAGGTTGCCGGTGTTCAGGCGTTCCCGCGAAAGGTCGTCGAGCCAGATCGATACGCCGGCCTCGGACAGCTGCGCGAGCTTGTCGGTGCTCATTACTGTCATCCCCTTCAGTTCTTGGTGTTGGCGATCGAGCGGCGGGCCGCGTCGACGACTGCCTCCGTGGTGAACCCGAACTCACGGAACAGTGTGGCGGCATCGGCGGAGGCGCCGAAGTGCTCGATCGAAACGTTCACCCCGGCGTCACCGGTGAAGCGGTGCCACGACTGGGCGATCCCCGCCTCGACGGACACGCGGGCCTTCACCCCGGCCGGGATGACGGATTCGCGGTAGGCCGCGTCCTGCGCGTCGAACCACTCGACGCACGGCATCGAGACGACGCGCGCCTTGACGCCGTCGGCCTCGAGGACCTTCTTGGCCTCGACGGCCAGCTGGACCTCGGAGCCGGTGCCGATCAGCACCACGTCCGGGGTGCCGTCGGAGTCGGCCAGGACGTACCCGCCCTTGGCGACGCCCTCGGCGCTGGTGCCCTCGAGCACCGGCACGTTCTGGCGGGTCAGCGCCAGGCCGGACGGGTGGTGGATGTCCTCCAGCACGGCCTTCCACGCGTACGCGGTCTCGTTGGCGTCCGCCGGGCGGACGACGTTGAGGCCCGGGATCGCGCGCAGGGCGGAGAGCTGCTCGATCGGCTGGTGCGTCGGGCCGTCCTCGCCGAGGCCGATCGAGTCGTGCGTCCACACGTAGGTGACCGGCGCCTTCATCAGCGCGGCCAGCCGGACCGGCGGACGCATGTAGTCGGAGAAGATGAGGAACGTCGCGCCGTACGGGCGGGTGCCGCCGTGCAGCGCGATCCCGTTCAGGATCGAGCCCATGGCGTGCTCGCGGATGCCGAAGTGCAGCGTCCGGCCGTACGGGCTGGTCTTCCACATGTCCGTGGAAGCCTTCTCCGGGCCGAACGAGTCGGCGCCCTTCATCGTGGTGTTGTTGCTCTCGGCCAGGTCGGCCGAGCCGCCCCACAGCTCCGGCAGCGGGTCGGCGAGGGCGTTGAGCACCTCACCGGAGGCCTTGCGGGTCGCGATGCCCTTGGCGTCCGGCTCCCACTTCGGCAGGTTGTCGGCGAAGCCCTCGGGCAGCGTGCGCGTGGACAGCCGGTCCGCGAGCTTCTTGCGCTCCGGGTTGGCCTTGCCCCACGCCTCGAACTTCTCCTGCCATTCGGCGTGCGCGGTCTTGCCGCGCTCGAGCGCCTGGCGGGTGTGCTTGAGCACGTCGTCCTCGACCTGGAACGACTGCTCCGGGTCGAAGCCGAGGATCTTCTTGACCGCGGCGACCTCTTCGGCGCCCAGCGCGGCGCCGTGCGCCTTGCCGGTGCCCATCTTCTTCGGGGCGGGGTAGCCGATCACGGTCTTCACCGCGATGAACGACGGGCGGCCGGTCTCGGCCTTCGCGTTCTTGATGGCCTCTTCGAGCGCGACGACGTCCTCGCCACCCTCGACGACCTGGGTGTGCCACCCGTAGGCGTCGTAGCGCGCGACGGTGTCCTCGGAGAGGGCGATGTTCGTGTCGTCCTCGATGGAGATCTTGTTGTCGTCCCAGAAGACGATCAGGTTGCCCAGCTCCTGGCGGCCCGCGATGGACGACGCCTCGGCGGTCACGCCCTCTTCGATGTCGCCGTCGGAAGCGATCGCGTAGATGAAGTGGTCGAAGATGCTCTCGCCGGGCGCGGTGGCCGGGTCCAGCAGGCCGCGCTCGCGGCGGGCGGCCATCGCCATGCCCACGGCGTTCGCCAGGCCCTGCCCGAGCGGGCCGGTCGTGGTCTCGACGCCGTCGGTGTGGCGGTACTCCGGGTGGCCCGGGGTCTTGGAGCCCCACTTGCGCAGCTGCTTGAGGTCCTCGAGCTCGAGGCCGTAGCCGGCGAGGAACAGCTGGATGTAGAGGGTGAGGCTCGAGTGGCCCGCCGAGAGCACGAAGCGGTCGCGGCCCGGCCAGTTCTGGTCGTTCGGGTCGTGACGCAGCGTGCGCTGGAAGAGCGTGTAGGCCAGCGGCGCCAGGCTCATCGCCGTGCCGGGGTGGCCGCTGCCACAGTTTTCGACGGCGTCGGCCGCGAGCACCCGGACGGTGTCCACGGCGCGGGTGTCGGCGTCGGTCCAGTCGGCAGGCGTGTTGCGCCGCAGGAGTGGGTTGTTCTCGCTGGTAGTGGCGGTTTCGGACACTGAACTCCAACTCCCGGTCATGATGGTTGCGGCTGGTCTTCCTCGTTCCGGCTACCCGAACGCGCGGCTACTTATCTCAATCGATCCCGAAGGGACGATATTCCTGCTCGCGGCCATGCGCAGGGGCAATCCCGGCCCGTCGCGGCCAGCCTAGTGCTTCGGCCCGTCGAGGACCCGCGATCACCCACGGGATTCACCACGTCTAACATCGGTTCAGGGTTCAGTCCGGCGGGTTCCTCGGCTCCACCACGCCTAACCGAGCTGCGGCCCACCCGAACCTGACGCAGGGAGTGAAATGTCGTTGGTGAACGCTGCGCACGGACGCAGTGACGACACCAGCGCCGTGCACCCGACCGGTGAACGACCGCACGGTGACCGGCGAAGCCTCCGCCGGGTCGTCGGCGCCTACGCCGCGCTGGCGAAGCCGCGGGTGATCGAGCTCCTCCTCGTCACCACGATCCCGGCGATGTTCCTCGCCGGCCGTCAGATCCCGTCGCCGTGGCTGGTGCTGGCCACGCTGGTCGGCGGGACGATGGCCGCGGGCAGCGCGAACGCGCTCAACTGCGTGATCGACGCGGACATCGACAAGGTGATGAACCGCACGAAGCGCCGCCCGCTGGTGAAGGACTCGGTGCCCCGCCGCGGCGCGCTGGTCTTCGGCTTGGTGATGGGCGTCGCCTCGGCGGTCGTGCTCTACCTCACGGTGAACCTGCTGTCGGCGATCCTCGCGGTCGCGACGATCCTCTTCTACATCTTCGTCTACACGCTCGGCCTCAAGCGGCGCACGTCGCAGAACGTGGTCTGGGGCGGCGCGGCCGGCTGCATGCCGGTCGTCATCGGCTGGGCCGCGGTCACCGGCACCGTGCAGTGGCCGGCGTTCGTGATGTTCGGCGTCATCTTCTTCTGGACGCCGCCGCACACCTGGGCGCTGGGCATGAAGTACCGCGACGACTACGAGCGCGCCGGCGTCCCGATGCTGCCGGTGGTCGCCACCGCCCAGCACGTCGCCCGCCAGATCGTCATCTACTCGTGGGTGATGGTGGCGTGGACGCTGCTGCTGCTCCCGGTGACGTCGTGGCTCTACGGCACCTTCGCGATCCTCGCCGGCGGCTGGTTCCTCTTCTACGCGCACAGCCTGCAGGCGGCGGTGCGGCGCGGGGAAGAGACCAAGCCGATGGCGTTGTTCCACCGCTCGAACACGTACCTGATGATCGTGTTCGTCGCGCTGGCCGTCGACTCGGCGATCGGCCTGCCCACCCTCGGCCTGCCGTTCTGAGACGGATCGGGACCGCGGTCGCCGCGGTCGTCGTCCTGGGCCTGCTCGTCTTCCTCGGCCGCGGCAAGCTGCCCGCCCTGGACGAGTCCCTGCTGACCGGCGGCTGCGCCATCCCCACCCGGATCACCGCGGTGCCGGGCCCGGCCCCCGACGGCGGCGAGGTGCGCGTCGCCGAGCTGGGGCCGGGCGTCGCGGTGCTCGAGAACGCCGGCACCCTCGCCGCGTACCGGATCCCGGTGACGTCGGGCTCCCGGACCGTCGAAGTGCCGCTGCTCACCCCGGGCGAACGGATCGGCGTCGTCCTCGACCGGCCCGCGGTCGGCGTGGCCGTCTGGATCGCGCCCGAAGCGCTGGGCGGCTTCACGCCGGTCACCGCCACCGCCGGGCCCGCCGGTGTCCGCTACCGCTCGGCGAACTGCCGCGCGCTGACCAGCCGCGGAGCCGCCGTGCTGCACCGCGACGCGGCCGGGCGGCTCACCGGTGGCGAGGAACTGCCGGCGGCGGGCGTGTCGTGCGCGCCGGGGGAGAAGGAACTGCCGGCCGTCGTCGCGCCCGGCAGCGAGGTCTTCCCCTACTGCGGCCTCGGGCCGGAATGATCGCGGGGCCGGGGTCGTTAGACTTGACCGGCTCTTTTCCTTGAGGCGAAAGCAGGATCTTTGTCTTCGGACGACTTCTCCGCCGAGCTCGCCCGCGAGCAGGCGTACGTCACCACCCTCTACGCGAAGCTCGACGCCGAGCGCGCCGAGGCCCAGCGCCGCCTCGACGAGACGTTGCGCCTGACCGGCGGGACCCCGCAGGCCCGCACCGAGCGCGACGTCGCCACGACGCTCTACACCGACCGGCTCGCCCAGCTCGGCTCGGTCGAGCAGGGGCTGGCCTTCGGCCGGCTCGACTTCGTCCCCGAGAGCGCCGAAGAGACCACCTACATCGGCCGGCTCGGGCTCTTCGACGAGGACGACGACTACCAGCCGCTGCTCGTCGACTGGCGGGCCCCGGTCGCGCGGCCGTTCTACCTCGCCACCGCGGCGTCACCCGAAGGGGTGCGCCGGCGGCGGCACCTGCGGTCGCTGACCCGCAAGGTCACCGGCTTCGACGACGAGGTCCTCGACCTCACCGCCGCCGACCAGGGCCAGGACCTCGGGCTGGCCGGCGAGGCCGCGCTGCTCGCGGCGCTGGAGCAGCGGCGCACGGGTGAGATGAGCGACATCGTCGCGACCATCCAGGCCGAGCAGGACCGCATCATCCGCGCCCCGCTGGGCGGGGTGATGGTCGTGCAGGGCGGGCCGGGCACCGGCAAGACCGCCGTCGCCCTGCACCGGGCGGCGTACCTCCTCTACACGCACCGCCAGCAGCTCACGACCCGCGGCGTCCTGGTCGTCGGGCCGAACAGCACGTTCCTGCGCTACATCGGCCAGGTGCTGCCCTCGCTCGGCGAGACCGGCGTGCTGCTCGCCACCATCGGGCAGCTCTACCCGGGGCTCGACGCCGAGGGCACCGAGCCGCGGGAGACGGCGGAGGTCAAGGGCCGGCTGGTCATGGCCGACGTGCTCGCCAACGCCGTCCGGGACCGCCAGCGCGTGCCCGAGCCGGTGCTGGAGATCGAGTACGAGCACGACGTGCTGCGGCTGGACCGCAAGACGTGCACCGACGCCCGGACCCGCGCCCGCCGCTCGCGCCGGCCGCACAACCCGGCGCGGCGCCTGTTCGTCTCCGACGTCCTCGACGCCCTGACCCGGCAAGCCTCGCGGAAGCTGGGCGAGGACCTCCTCGACGGGCAGGACGTGGCCGACATCCGGGCCGAGCTGGCCGCCGACGAGCACGTCGCCGCGGCGCTCGACGCCCTGTGGCCGGTGCTGACCCCGGAGGGCGTGCTCGACGACCTGTTCGCCGACCGCGAACGCCTCGCGAGCGCGGCCCGGAAGCTGCTGTCCCCCGAGGAGTGCGCCCTGCTGGAGAGCGGACGCGACGCGAAGTGGACGCCGGCCGACGTACCCCTGCTCGACGAGCTGGCCGAGCTGATCGGCGTCGACGACACCGAGGCCCGCGTCGAGCGCAAACGCCGTGAGCGCGAGGACCGCGCGTACGCCGAGGGCGTGCTCGACATCCTCGAGCAGGACGAGGAAATCATCGACGAGGAGCTGCTGCGCGTCTCCGACGTCCTCGACGCCGAGCTGTTCGCCGAGCGCCAGGTCGCGCGCAGCGAGCTGACCGCGGCCCAGCGGGCGGCGCAGGACCGGACCTGGACGTTCGGGCACGTGATCGTCGACGAGGCCCAGGAGCTCTCGGCGATGGACTGGCGGCTGCTCATGCGCCGCTCGCCCAACCGCTCGATGACGCTGGTCGGCGACGTCGCCCAGACCGGCGCGGCGGGCGGGGCGCGGTCGTGGGGCGAGGCGCTCTCGCCGTACGTCGCGGACCGGTGGCGGCTGGCGGAGCTGACCGTGAACTACCGGACCCCGGCCGAGATCATGGCCGTGGCCGCGCGGGTGCTGAAGGAGATTTCCCCGGAGCTGGCGGCGCCGTCGTCGGTGCGGGAGACCGGGGTCGTGCCGTGGTCGGAGCGCCCGGCGTCGCTCGAGTCGGCCCTGCCCGAGCTGGTGGTCCGCGAGCTGTCCGAAGTGGACGGCGGGACGGTGGCGGTGCTGGTGCCCGCGTCCCGGCTCGACGCGGTTTCGGCGTTGCTCGGGGCGCCGGACGAGCGGCTGAGCGTGCTGACCGTCGAGCGGTCGAAGGGCCTGGAGTTCGACTCGGTGGTGCTGCTCGCCCCGGACGAGATCGTCGCGGGCTCGCCGCGCGGGCTCAACGACCTGTACGTGGCCCTGACGCGCGCGACCCGGCGGCTCGGCGTGGTCCGGACCGGTGACGAGGTACCGGCACTCTCCGTGCTTGGCTAGGGTGCCTCGCATGCAGAAGATCGGGAAGTTCGTGGTCGCCGCGGCGGCGGCGCTGTCGCTGGCCGCCTGCGGCCAGGACGCCAAGACCGGAACGGCGGCCCCGGCGGGCCCGCCCGTCCCCTCGACGGACGCCGCCCAGGCGACCCAGAGCAAGGGCCGCGAGTGCACCGCGGACGACGTCAAGACGACGGGGAAGTTCGGCGAGAAGCCCGAAATCACCATCCCGGCCGACTGCGACCCGCCGAAGAAGCTGATCACGAAGGACCTGTCCGACGGCACCGGCAACCCGGCCAAGGCCGGCCAGCAGCTGAAGATGAACTACCTGCTGGTGACGTGGTCGGACAAGAAGGTGCTCGACAATTCGTACGACCGCGGCGAGACGTTCGACCTGAACCTGGGCGCGGGCGAGGTCATCCCGGGCTGGGACCAGGGCCTGACCGGCATCAAACAGGGCGGCCGCCGCCTCCTGATCATCCCGCCGGACCTGGCGTACGGCGAGGGCGGCCGCGGGATCAAGCCGAACGAGACCCTGGTGTTCGTGACGGACGCCGTGTCGGTGCCGGGCAACCAGGGCTAGCCGTGACCGTGCACCGCGGCCGCGTGCGGGAATGGCACCGTGACGACGGCTGGGGGGTCGTCGAAGCGCCGGGCTTCGACGACCCCGTCTGGGTGCACTACTCGATGGTCGAGGGGCCGCCGGGGGCGTTCCGGGAGCTGCTCGCGGGTGCCGAGGTCGAGTTCACCGCCGAGCGCGCCGAGCAGGACGGCTTCCACTGGCGCGCGGTGTGGGTCAAGGGATGAGCAGCAGCTTGCCGGTCGTCCGGCGGGCCTGCAGGTCTTCGTGGGCCTTGCGCGCGTCGGACAGGGGGTACTTGCCGCCGATGCGGACGGTCAGCTCGCCCGCGAGGATCGCGTCGAACAGCTCCTTCGAGCGCCAGTCGATCTCCTCGCGCGTGCGCGTGTAGTGCGCGGACGTCGGGCGGGTCAGGTACAGCGAGCCGCCCGAGTTGAGGCGCTGCGGGTCCAGGGGCGGGACCGGGCCGCTGGAGGCGCCGAACAGCGCCAGCAGGCCGCGGATCTTGAGGCTGGCGAGGCTGCCGTCCACGGTGTCCTTGCCGACGCCGTCGTAGACGACGTCGACGCCCTCGCCGCCGGTCAGCTCCCGGGTGAGCTGGGCGAAGTCGTCGCGGTCGTAGCGGATCACCTCGTCGGCGCCGGCCTCGCGCGCGAGCTTCTCCTTCTCCTCGGTCGACACCGTGCCGATGACGCGGGCACCGCGTGCCTTCGCCAGCTGGACCAGGAGCAGCCCGACCCCGCCGGCGGCCGCGTGCACCAGGACGTCGTGGCCCGCCTTGACCTCGAACGTCGAGGCGACCAGGTAGTGCGCGGTCATGCCCTGCAGCATGGTCGCGGCGGCGGTCTCCAGGGAGACGCCCTCGGGCACCCGCACGGCGATCGACGCCGGCACCAGCTTGCGGGCCGCGTAGCTGCCGAGCGAGCCCTGCCACGCGACGCGGTCACCGGCCGCGAAGCCCGAGCCGGCGCCCGCTTCGACGACCGTGCCGGCACCCTCGAGGCCGAGCACGACCGGCAGCTCCATCGGGTAGATGCCCTGGCGCTGGTAGGTGTCGATGTAGTTGACCCCGGCCGCGGCGACGTCCACCAGCAGCTCGCCGGCCTGCGGGGCCGGGACGTCCACTTCGGCCGGTTCGAGCACTTCCGGGCCGCCGGTCTTCGTCACCTGCACTGCGGTGGGCATGCGTCCTCCTCGGGTCGGGTTCTCCCGGGTCCAACTATGGCCGACGCCACGCTGTTCCGCGTTCCGGCCGGTTCTTGGTTATCGTTCGGGACGTGTCTGAAGCTGAAGAGACGGTCCCGCCGACCAGCGCGCAGCTGACCGCGGCGCGCAAGTTCGTGAAGGCGCACGGCAAGCCGTCCCGCGCGGTGGTGGAGAACATCGGCCGGGCCGGCGCCCGCGTGGTGCTCGTCGGTGCCGATGGCGCGCTCGGCGACGTCGTGGTGCCCACCGTCGCGACCGGCGAAGCGCTGGTCGAAGCCGTCGAAGACCTCGAAGCCGCGTCCTGGGACGCGGAGACGGTCAACCAGGCCAAGATCGGCCCGGAGCACCGCCGCAAGATGGCGGGCCGGTGAGCCCCACCGCGGTCCTGGTCAGCTGCGCGGAACTCCCTTCGGGGGACGGCGACGACGACGCCGTGGTGCCCGCTCTGTCGGCACTGGGCTTCTCGGTGTCGTGGGCGCCCTGGGATTCTTCGTTCGACTTTTCCGCGGCGGACGCGGTGATCCTGCGTGCGACCTGGGACTACGCGTCCCGGCGCCCGGAGTTCCTCGCCTGGTGCGAGTCGGTGCCGACGTTGCTGAATTCCGCCGACGTCGTCCGGTGGAACACGGACAAGTCGTACCTGACCGAGCTGCTCGACGCGGGCCTGGCCGTGGTGCCGACTTCGGTGGTCGCACCCGGTGACACCGCCCGGTTCCCGTCGTCGGACTTCGTGGTGAAGCCGTCGGTGGGCGCGGGTTCCCGCGGCGCGGCCCGGTTCGCGGCCGGGGACGACGCCTCTTCGCACGTGGCCGCCCTGCATTCCGAAGGGCACTCGGCGCTGATCCAGCCGTACCAGTCCAGTGTGGACACCGCGGGCGAGCTGGCGCTGGTTTACCTGGGCGGGATCTACTCGCACGCCTTCTCGAAGGGCGCGATGCTGGGGTCCACAATGGATCCTTCGGGCCTGTACCTGTCCGAGGAACTGGCCGCGGCTTCGCCGCCCGCGGAAGCGGTGGCGCTGGCCGAGGACGTCCTCGACGCGGCGTCGGCGCTGCTGGGGATCCTGCGGGCGGAGCTGCTGTACGCCCGGGTGGACCTGGTGACCGGAGCGGACGGGAAGCCGCTGCTGCTGGAGCTGGAACTGACGGAGCCGTCCCTGGGCTTCCGCCAGGCGGACCCGGCCGCGGCGATGCGGTTCGCGTCCGCGGTGCGGCAGCAGCTGGCGTAGTCACCTGGCGGCTCGCTGCACCGCGGCGAGCGCCAGCGCGACGACGGCGCCGATCGTGGTCACCGCCACCGAGCCGGTGATCAAATAGAGCCCGCCGATTCCGGCGAGGCCGGCTTTGATCAATTTCCGCAGGCTCCGGGAATAGTCGCGGCCGGACCCGAGCTCACCATTGCCCACTGTACTACCCCTCTCTATGGTGTACTAGTACGCCCCTTTCAGGGTGCCGTGCCGGGGCTGCGATCGGAAATGATCTTTGGTGGTGCGGAGGTGTTTCTGCTTGCCGGACTTTTCTGCGGATTGTCGATCTTTGCCGGGGCTTCCCGAAAAGGCGGCGCTGGGATCGCTGGCCCGGCGCCGCGACGACGACCTGCTCGGCGCGCTCCGGCGTGCGGCCGAATCCTCGTCGGGCGGCACCGCGACCGTGCTCGGCTGTCTCGTCGGCCCGACCGCTTCGCTGCCGTCGGCCACGCCGGAATCGCGCGCGTGCGCGATCTGGGGACTGGTCGTCGACGAAATCGGCAAGCTGGGCTCGGTGGTGGAACCGCGGGAGCATTTCGTGCTGCTGGCGGCGTTCCGGCTGCCGCCCGTTCCGGACAGCGGCTGGGCGCCGACCCTCGGCGAACGGTTCGGCCAGCTGGCCGACGTGCGCGGTCTTTTCGGGGGCCGGAAACCGCTGTCGAACACGCCGATGAACAAAGCCTGGGCCGGCGCGCTCGAAATGCTCGCCGCCGCCGTCGCGGGCCGGCTCGGCCACCTCGAGGGCGAAGACTGGCTGCCCTACGTGGAGATCGGACGTTCGGCCATGGCGGGAACCCTGCCCGGCGGCGGGGTCCCGGAGGGGTTCCGCACTCCTTCCGAAGGCGCGCAGCCGGTGTTCGTGGCGCGGATGCTCGTCACCGTCGTCATGCACCGGCGGACGGCGTTGCGCCGCATCACCGAGCGGGACGTGGTCGCTCGCCAAGACGGTCTCGACGGCTACGACGTCCAAGCGGGGACGGGGTGGAGCGGGAACCTCACCGAGCTGCCCGTGGTGGCCCTGTGGAACTGCCGCCTGGTCGCGGTGCCCGGCGAAGACCCGGGCGACCCCGTGACGGCCAGGCTGCGCTTCCGGCGGAAACTGCGGCTGGACGAGCCCTACGCGTTCGTTTCCGAGGCGCTGGACCGGAAACTCGACGAGGAGCGGAGGTGGATCAGCGTCAAGGTCGATCACCACGGCGTGGCGCCGGGCGGGCTGACGATCCGGGTCAAGTTCGACGAAGCCTGCTTGCCGGAAGCCTGCTGGTGGTACGCGGAGCAGCTCGAGGTGGAGCGGCTGCGGCGGCCGGCGCCGGGTGATCCACGCCTGCTCGACGTCGGCGACGGGTTCGTGCAGCACACCTTCGAAGGGGCTTGCCAGCCGCGGGAGGAGTACGGCATCGCGTTCAGGTGGCCGGAGCGGTGAAAACGAAGCCACATCACGCCAACGTGGCTTCATTCCCTTCCCCGGAGAGCGCTGACCTCAGTTGCCGGTGTTGCCGCCGCCTTCGCCGCCGCCACCGGCGTGGTCGTGGTGCACCACGCGCTCTCTCCCTCTGTGTACTTGTTCGGACCAGCGGACTACTGTCCGCGAGAAGAGATTACCGTGGGTGAGCTCAGGCCCGCTTGGCGGCCAGCCGATCCGCTCGCGGCCACCGGACGTCCGTCGCCCAGCCCAGTTGCTCGAACGTCCGGATCACCCGCGCCGAGATGTCGACCTGCCCGCGCAGCACCCCGTGCCGCGCGCACGTCGGGTCCGCGTGGTGCGAGTTGTGCCAGGACTCGCCCATCGAAAGCACCGCCAGCGGCCAGAAGTTGGCGGCGCGGTCGCGGCTGGCGAACGGGCGCTCGCCGATCAGGTGGCACACCGAGTTCACCGACCAGCTCACGTGGTGCAGGAACGCGATCCGCACCAGGCCGGCCCAGAAGAACGCCGTCACCATTCCCCACCACGACCACGAAAGCAGCCCGCCCAGCACGGCCGGGAGGGCCAGGCTCAGCGTGATCCACAGCCAGAAGTGGCGGCTGACCCACCGCAGGTCGCCGTCCGCCACCAGGTCCGGGGCGAAGCGGTCCGCGTTGGTCACCTCGCGGCCGAACATCCAGCCCATGTGCGCGTGCCAGAAGCCACGCAGGAGCGCCGACGGCGTGGTGCCGAAGAGCCAGGGGGAGTGCGGGTCGCCCTCGCGGTCGGCGAACGCGTGGTGGCGGCGGTGGCTGGCCACCCAGAAGATCACCGAACCCTGGACCGCCATGCTGCCCGCGATGGCCAGCACCACCCGCAGCGGGCGCGAGGCCTTGAACGCGCCGTGGGTGAAGTAGCGGTGGTAGCCGACCGTCACCCCCAGCGTCGCGAAGACGTAGAACGCCGCCGCGAGGACCAGGTCGAGCCAGGTCATGCCCCAGCCCCAGACCAGCGGGACGGCGATGAGCAGCGCCGCGAAGGGCACCAGCAGGAACGTCTTGAGCACGATCATCTCGCCCGTGCCGCGGCGGTGGGAGATCAGCGGCTTGGGGGCGGCGCGCGAGGTCATGGCGCGAACAGTATCCGACGCGCGAAACGGGCACGCCGACGTGGAGTTAAGGTGGCGTTGCGGTCAGGCGGCGGCGAGTTCGCGGGACGCGGGTGCCAGCGAGATCGCCGGGCCGCGGTCGCGGCTGCCGGTCCACAGGGACGCCGTCGCGATGATGACCGCCATCGCGCCGAGGACGTGGAACGACACCATCGCCTCCGGCACGCCCAGCGCGTACTGCAGCGAACCGAGCCCGCCCTGGGCGACCGCGACCACCCACACCACGGTGTAGCGCTGCCACAGGCTCTTCGGCGCGCCGGCACGCAGCAGCTGCAGGCCGAACACGGCCAGCAGCAGCAGGTAGAGCACCAGGAGCCCGCCGTGGACCTGGGCGAGCGTCTCCACCGAGACGGCCAGGCGGTGCGTGTTGATGTCGCCGCTGTGCGGGCCGGCGCCGGTGACCGTTGTGCCGGCCGCGAGCACCAGCCACATCACGACGGCCAGCGCGACCAGGACCGAGCGGCCGGGCACCAGTGACCGCGCGGGCTCGTCGCCTTCGCGGAACGCGCGCAGCAGCAGGACGGCGAGCCAGACGAGGGGAGTGGTGGCGAGGAAGTGGATCGCGACCGTCCACCACTCCAGCTTCGCGAGCACGGTGAGCCCGCCGACGACGGCCTGCAGCACCACGCCGCCGGGCATCGTCCAGGCCAGCTTCACCAGGCGCTTGCGGCCCGGGTGGTCGATCTGCACGCGCCACGCCGTGACGACGGCGACCGCGGCGACCAGGATGACGACGCCGGTGAGCAGCCGGTTGCCGAACTCGATCCACTGGTTGAGCGCGTCGATGCCGGAGTCGTGCTTCGGCACGAGGCTGCCGGCGACGCACTGCGGCCAGGTCGGGCAGCCGAGCCCGGAGCCGGTGACGCGCACGATGGAGCCGGTGACGCCGATCAGCGCCTGCGCGAGGACCGCGGCGATCCCGACGGCCCGCTGCACGGCGGCGGACGGAAACGGCAGACGGGCGACGAGGCTGGTGAACGGCACCCATCGATGGTAGAGCGCGCGGAAACGCGGCTTCCGGCCGGTCCCGGCGCCCAGAACGGCGGTGTGGCCACAAGGGACCTAGGTCACGCCCGCACGGGGACCAGGGTCGTGAGTGTTTAGGAGGGTTCTAACCCTCCTAAACACTCACGACAACCTGCGCCGTACTCAGGTGAGTTTCGTGGTCCGCGAAGCCAGCGCGCCCGCCAGTACCGCCCAGACGGCCAGCACCAGCATCGGCCCCGGCGCGAACGCCCCGTCGACCAGCGCGGCACGCAGGCCCTCGGCCAAAGCCCCCGACGGCAGCAGCTCGACGACGAAAGCCAGCCCGGACGGCAACGACGACGGCGCCAGCAGGATCCCGCCCGCCAGCAGCAGCACGAACCAGACGATGTTCGCCAGCGCCAGCACGGCTTCCGCCCGCAAGGCGCCACCCAGGAGAACGCCCAGTGCCCCGAAAGCGAGAGTTCCCAGCACCAGCAGCAGCACCGCCGAGAACAGGCCGGACAGCGACGGCGACCAGCCCAGGAACGCCGCCACCACGCCGATGATCACCGCCTGCAGGACGACCACCACCAGCGCCGCCACCACCCGGCCGGCCACCAGCAGCCACCGCGGCAACGCCGTCGCCGACAGGCGCTTCAGCACCCCGTAACGCCGGTCGAAGCCCAGGGCGATCGCCTGGCCGGTGAACGCCGACGACATCACCGCCAGCGCCAGGATCCGGGGCGTGATCCAGTCCACTTTGGACGTCGAACCCAGCGACGAGGCGGGCAGGATGTCCAGCAGCGACAACCCGATCAGCAGCGCCAGCGGGATAAGCAGCGTCAGCAGCACCTGCTCGCCGTGGCGCAGCGTCAGGCTCGCTTCGACCCGCGCGTGCGTGCGCAGCATCCGGCCCAGCGAGCCGCGGCCCGGGGCGGGGGTGAAGGTGCCCGGTTCGAAGGCCGTCATGCCCGCAGCTCCCGTCCGGTCAGCTCCAGGAAGACCTCTTCGAGCGTCCGCTTCCCCACCTGCAGCTCCTCGGGCAGCACGCCCTGCTGCGCGCACCACGCCGTGACCGTCGAGACGACCTGCGGGTCGATCGAGCCGGCCACGACGTACGTGCCCGGGGCCGATTCGCGGACCGCGTAGCCCTCGGGCAGGGCCGCCGTCAGCAACTCCGTGTCGAGCCGGGTGCGGGCCTTGAAGCGCAACCCCGCCGTGCCGGATTCGTCCACCGTCAGGGACTGGGGCGCGCCGGAGACGACGACCTTGCCGTGGTCGGCGATCACCACCGTGTCGGCCAGCGCCTCCGCCTCCTCCATCAGGTGCGTGGTCAGCAGCACCGACACGCCGTCGCGGCGCAGCGCCGCCAGGAGGTCCCACACCAGGCGGCGGGCCTGGGGGTCCATGCCCGCCGTCGGCTCGTCGAGGAACACCAGCTCGGGGCGCCCGACCAGGGCGCACGCCAGTGACAGGCGCTGCTGCTGGCCGCCGGAGAGGCGCTTGAACGGCGTCCGGCGCACCGACGACAGCCCCAGGGTGTCGAGGAGCCAGGCCGGGTCCAGCGGGGAAGCCGCGCACGAGGCGACCAGCCCGAGCATCTCGTCGGCGCGGACGCCGGGGTAGGCGCCGCCGCCCTGGGGCATGATCCCGACGCGGGGGCGCAGCGCGGCCGACTCGCGCACCGGATCGAGCCCCAGCACCCGGACCGAACCCGCGTCAGGCTTCAGGAAGCCTTCGCAGATCTCGACGGTGGTGGTCTTGCCGGCCCCGTTCGGGCCGAGCAGGGCGAGCAGGCTGCCGCGCTCCATCCGCAGGTCGAGACCGTCGACCGCGCGGGTGGAGCCGTAGCTTTTGACCAGCCCGGTGATCTCGACGGCGGGGGCACTCACATCGGGTCACGATACGGCGTCGGCCCGCGCGGGCAGCCGCGGGGACGGCCTGGAGAGCAGCACGGGCGCCAGCCGCCGCACGATCAGCATCCCGCCGCCGCAGACGACGATCGCCGCGACGTAGGCGAACGGCAGCACGTACGGGCGGCCGTCGAAGGTGCTGCCGGTCGGCGGGAGCAGGAACGGCAGGGCCGCGGACAGCACCGTCGCGGCCACCCGGAAGCGGGACGTCCCCGCCGCGGCGGCCAGCGGGATCACCGCCCACAGCACGTACCAGGGCTGCAGGTTGATCTGCAGGATCATCACCGCGCCCAGCGACACGCCGAGCCCGATGATCGGCCGGTAGCGCCACTTGAAGCTGTCCCACAGGAACTTGAAGGTGATGGCGACGGCGACGAGGTAGCCGAGCGCGCCGAGGATCGGCACCAGGCCGTTGGTGTGGTTGCCGAGGCCGAGCGCGATGCCCAGGACGCCGGAGAGGTTGGCCAGCTCGGCGGTGGGGGAGATCCACGACCGGACGAGCCCGGGGGTGTTGAACGTCGCCCCGACCCAGCCGAACCCGAGCCCGGTGCCGAAGCAGACGGCGACCAGCACGAGGCCGAACCACGCCGCCATCGGCGCGCCCGCCAGGAAGAGGTCCTTCAGCCTGCCGTGCCAGCGCCGCGCGACCATCACGGCGAAGAACGGCAGCGCAAAGACCGCGGGCAGCTTCACCGCGACCCCGAGGGTGATGATCGCCACCCCCAGCCCGATGTAGAGCAGTTCGCCGCGCGCCAGCGGCGGGGGCGTGTCGCCCTTCACCCGGATCGGCAGCTTCCGGATGCCCACCTCCAGCCCGGCCAGCATCAGGCCGACGGCGAGCGCGTCGTTGTGGGCGCCGGCGACGAAGTGGAAGATCAGCAGCGGGTTCAGCGCGCCGAGCCACAGCGCGGTCGCGGGCTGGACGCCGAAGCGGCGCGCCAGCCGCGGCAGCGCCCAGACGATGAGGACGACGCCGGCCAGCGCGAGCACGCGCTGCAGGAGCACGCCGACCGCGATGCTGTTGCCGGCCAGTGGCGCCAGCCAGCCGCCGAGGCGCAGCACCAGCGGCCCGTACGGGGCCGGCGTCTCGCGCCACATGTTCGACACGCCCGCGGTGTACGGGTCGGCGACGCCGAGCGCCTGCGCCGGGCCGAGCACGTAGGGGTCCATCCCGCGGTGCACGATCTCGCTCTGCGCGAGGTAGCTGTAGACGTCGCGGGAGAACAGCGGCGGGATCACCAGCAGCGGCAGCACCCACAGTGCGATGGTGCGCGCGAGCTGGCCCTGCGACGCGAGCCGGGCGCGGTCGGGGCGGGCGAACCGGCCGAGCATCAGCCAGCTCAGCACCAGGATGCCCATGCCGGAGATGGCGATGGCCAGCGACACCGTCGGGATCCGGGTGAACAGCCGCAGCACCGGGATCTCCTGCACCGGGTTGATCACGGGGGCGGCGCCGGCGCCGAGCGAGCCGAGCGCGAGGAAGAGCGACCCGATCGTGCCGAACCGGCGCACGACGTTGAGCCCGCGCTGCTCGCAGGCCTCGAGGGGGAGCGGTTCGCGGGGGAGGACGGGCGAAAGCGTCACGGGGTGGGCACTCCCGGTCGCGATCACGGTCGTCTGCTGGTCCTGCTCACCCACTGCCACTGGTGCAGGGTATCGGTCCGCCCCGGAGTGAGTCGGGTCACTGCCGGACACCCCGCCTTTGCCGACCGCGGGGAAATAAGACACACTTGTGTTGTGAAAAAGACGGAGGCGGGTGACCAGGCGGGCGGCGACATGCCCCGCGCCACACACCCGCACGTCCCGTCGCAGGTCAGCGCGGAGGGCAAGACCCGCCAAGAGGTCGCCCGGCTGCTGCTGGAACAGGGTCCCATGACCGCCGTCGTGGTCGCCGAGCAGCTCGGGATCAGCCCGGCGGCCGTCCGGCGGCACCTGGACGCGCTGCTCGCCGACGGTGAGGCCGAGACCCGGGACGCGCCGCGCCGCGGCCCCCGGGGCCGGGGCCGTCCGGCGAAGCTGTTCCTCCTCACCGAGCCCGGCCGCGCCCGCTTCGGCCACGCCTACGACGACCTCGCCGTCTCCGCCATCCGCTTCCTCGCCGAGCACGCCGGGGAAGACGCCGTCCGCGCCTTCGCCGAGCAGCGCGTCGAGAAGCTGGTCGGCCCGCACCGCCCGGCGATCACCGGTTCGAGTGATCCGGCGGCGCGCGCGGAGGCCTTGGCGACCGCCCTGAGCAGGGAGGGCTACGCTGCGTCGACCCGTCAGGTCGCCGCGCCCGCACCTGGTCAGAACGTAGGCGCTCAGCTCTGCCAGCACCACTGTCCGGTCGCCCACGTCGCCGCGGAGTTCCCGCAGCTGTGCGAGGCCGAGACGGAGGCGTTCGCGCGGCTGCTGGGCACCCACGTCCAGCGGCTGGCGACCATTGCCCGCGGTGACTCCGCGTGCACCACCCACGTTCCCGTCACGACGGGGAACAACCCGGCCCATCCCGAGCCGGGGAGAACGGTGTCCCCCGAGGGGCACACAGCACGGATCCCGAATGGAGGGAAACCCGCATGACTGCCGCTGCCGAGCAGCGCACTCCCACCACCGCGCCACTGAGCCAGGAAGAGACCATCGAGTCCCTTGGCAAGTACGCGTTCGGCTGGGCCGACTCCGACGAAGCGGGCGCCAGCGCCCGTCGCGGGCTGAACGAAGATGTCGTCACCGACATCTCCGGGAAGAAGTCCGAGCCGGAGTGGATGCGCGAAGCGCGACTGAAGGCGCTCAAGCTCTTCGAGAAGAAGCCCATGCCCAACTGGGGGGCCGACCTCTCCGGGATCGACTTCGACAACATCAAGTACTTCGTCCGCTCCAGCGAGAAGCAGGCTGCGAGCTGGGAAGACCTGCCCGAGGACATCAAGAACACGTACGACAAGCTGGGCATCCCCGAGGCGGAGAAGCAGCGCCTCGTCGCCGGTGTCGCGGCGCAGTACGAGTCCGAGGTCGTCTACCACTCGATCCGCGAGGACCTCGAGAAGCAGGGCGTCCTCTTCCTCGACACGGACACGGCGCTCAAGGAGCAGCCGGAGCTGTTCGAGGAGTACTTCGGCTCGGTCATCCCGGCCGGCGACAACAAGTTCTCCGCGCTGAACACGGCGGTCTGGTCCGGCGGCTCGTTCATCTACGTGCCGAAGGGCGTGCACGTGGACATCCCGCTGCAGGCCTACTTCCGGATCAACACCGAGAACATGGGCCAGTTCGAGCGGACCCTGATCATCGTCGACGAAGGTGCGTACGTGCACTACGTCGAGGGCTGCACGGCGCCGATCTACCAGTCCGACTCGCTGCACTCGGCGGTCGTGGAGATTATCGTCAAGAAGGGCGCCCGCTGCCGCTACACGACCATCCAGAACTGGTCGAACAACGTCTACAACCTGGTCACCAAGCGCGCCAAGTGCGAAGAGGGCGCGACCATGGAATGGATCGACGGCAACATCGGTTCCAAGGTGACGATGAAGTACCCGTCGGTGTTCCTCATGGGCGAGCACGCCAAGGGCGAGGTCCTGTCGGTCGCGTTCGCGGGCGAGGGCCAGCACCAGGACGCGGGCGCCAAGATGGAGCACCTCGCGCCGCACACGTCCTCGACCATCGTGTCGAAGTCGGTGGCGCGCGGCGGTGGCCGCACCTCGTACCGCGGCCTGGTCCGCGTCGCGAAGCGCGCGCACCACTCGCGCTCCAGCGTCGTCTGCGACGCGCTGCTGGTGGACACCATCTCGCGCTCGGACACCTACCCGTACGTGGACATCCGCAACGACGAGGTGTCCATGGGCCACGAGGCCACGGTGTCGAAGGTCAGCGAAGAGCAGCTGTTCTACCTGATGTCGCGCGGTCTCGACGAGGCCGAGGCGATGGCGATGATCGTGCGCGGGTTCGTCGAGCCCATCGCGCGTGAGCTGCCGATGGAGTACGCGCTCGAGCTGAACCGCCTGATCGAGCTCCAGATGGAAGGGTCCGTCGGCTAGTCATGTCGGTTACCGAGAACAACGTTTCGGAGTCGCTTCGCAAGGGGGCCGTCATTCCGGCGGCCTCCCGCGCGGAGCGCTTCACCTCCTACGACGTCGAGGCCTTCGAGGTCCCGGGCGGCCGTGAGGAGAACTGGCGCTTCACGCCGATGAAGCGGCTGCGCGGCCTGCACGACGGCAGCGCGCCCGCCACCGGCGAGATCACGCTGGAAACCGACGCCGCCCCCGAACTCACCATCGAGACCGTCAGCCGCGACGACTCGCGGCTGGGCCAGGCCGGCGTCCCGAGCGACCGGATCGCCGCCCAGGCGTACTCCTCGTTCACCAAGGCCACCGTCGTGACGGTGCCCAAGGAGACCAAGGCGTCCAAGCCGTCGGTGCTGCGCATCCACGGCCCGGGTGCCGACCAGGTCGCCTACGGGCACCTGCAGGTCCGCGCCGAGGCGTTCGCCGAAGCCGTCATCGTGCTCGACCACGTCGGCTCCGGCACCTACGCCGACAACGTCGAGTTCGTCATCGGCGACGGCGCCAAGGTCACCGTGGTCAGCGTCCAGGACTGGGCCGACGACGCGGTGCACGTCTCCGAGCAGCACCTCAAGCTGGGCCGCGACGCCGCGCTGCGGCACACCGTGATCACCCTGGGCGGTGACCTGGTCCGCGTCTCGCCGACGGCGACCTTCACCGACAAGGGCGGCGACGTCGACATGCTCGGCGTCTACTTCGCCGACGGCGGCCAGCACCAGGAACACCGCCTCTTCGTGGACCACGCGGTCCCCAACTGCAAGTCGCGCGTGGGCTACAAGGGCGCGCTGCAGGGCGAGGGCGCGCACACGGTCTGGATCGGCGACGTGCTGATCCGCGCCGCGGCCGAGGCCACCGACACCTACGAGTTCAACCGCAACCTCGTGCTCACGCCCGGGGCGCGCGCGGACTCCGTGCCGAACCTCGAGATCGAGACCGGCGAGATCGAAGGTGCCGGCCACGCGAGCGCGACGGGAAGGTTCGACGACGAGCAGTTGTTCTACCTCCAGTCGCGCGGGATCGCCGAAGAAGCCGCGCGGCGCCTGGTCGTGCGCGGGTTCTTCCACGAGATCCTGGTCAAGATCGACGTCCCCGAGGTGCGCGAGCGCCTCGAAGCCGCGATCGAAGCCGAACTCGAAGCCGTTGGCGCCTGACCGCTCTCTGACTTAGGAAACGAAGAAATGGCTACCCTGGAAATCAAGGACCTGCACGCCTCGGTCAACACCGACGAAGGCGCCAAGGAGATCCTCAAGGGCGTCAACCTGACCATCAAGTCGGGCGAGACGCACGCGATCATGGGCCCCAACGGCTCCGGCAAGTCCACCCTGTCCTACGCGATCGCCGGGCACCCGAAGTACGAAGTCACCTCGGGCGAGGTCCTGCTCGACGGCGAGAACGTGCTCGAGATGAGCGTCGACGAGCGCGCCCGCGCCGGCCTCTTCCTGGCCATGCAGTACCCGGTCGAGGTCCCCGGCGTCTCCATGTCCAACTTCCTCCGCACCGCGGCCACCGCGGTCCGTGGCGAGGCTCCCAAGCTGCGCCACTGGGTCAAGGAGGTCAAGGAGGAGATGGGCAAGCTCGAGATCTCGCAGGAGTTCGCCGAGCGCTCGGTCAACGAGGGCTTCTCCGGCGGCGAGAAGAAGCGCCACGAGATCCTGCAGCTGGCGCTGCTCAAGCCGAAGTTCGCCATCCTCGACGAGACCGACTCCGGCCTGGACGTCGACGCCCTGCGCGTCGTCTCCGACGGCGTCAACGCGTACAAGGCTTCGAGCGAGGTCGGCGTCATGCTGATCACGCACTACACCCGGATCCTGCGGCACATCACGCCGGACTTCGTGCACGTCTTCGCCGGAGGCAAGATCGTCGAGTCGGGCGGCAAGGAGCTGGCGGACGAGCTCGAGGAAAACGGCTACGTCAAGTACGTGGGCAAGCCCGAGCCCGCCGCTATCTGATTTCGCCTGCACTACACCGAGAAGAGAGGAGTCGGCCCGATGACCACCACCTCGGCCAGCTCTGTGCCACTCGACGTGGCGGCCCTCAGGGCCGACTTCCCCATCCTGTCGCGCACCGTCCGCGACGGGAAACCCTTGGTGTACCTGGACTCCGGGGCGACGTCGCAACGCCCGACCGCGGTGCTCGACGCCGAGCGGCACTACGTCGTGACGTCGAACGCCGCGGTCCACCGCGGCGCGCACCAGCTGTCCGAAGAAGCGACCGACGCCTACGAGTCCGCCCGGGCGAAGATCGCCGAGTTCGCCGGCGCCGACCCCGAGGAGCTGGTGTTCACCAAGAACGCCACCGAGGGCATCAACCTGGTCGCCTACTCGTTCGGCAACGCCGCCACCGCGGGCCCCGAAGCCGCGCGCTTCGTCGTGGGCCCGGGTGACGAGATCGTCATCACCGAGATGGAGCACCACGCGAACCTCGTGCCGTGGCAGCAGCTCTGCCAGCGCACCGGGGCGACGCTGAAGTGGTTCAAGGTGACTCCCGAGGGCAGGCTCGACCTGTCCGATGTGGACGAGCTGATCACCGAGCGCACGAAGGTGGTCGCGTTCGCGCACCAGTCCAACGTGCTCGGCACGGTCAACCCGGTCTCGCTGCTGGTCGAAAAGGCCAAGGCCGTCGGCGCGTTCACGGTGCTCGACGCCTGCCAGTCGGTGCCGCACTTCGCGGTCGACTTCCACGCGCTGGGCGTCGACTTCGCCGTGTTCTCCGGCCACAAGATGCTCGGCCCGTCCGGCATCGGCGTCCTCTACGGGCGCACCGAGCTGCTCGAAGCGATGCCGCCGTTCCTGACCGGCGGCTCGATGATCGAGATGGTCCGCATGGAGGGCTCCACCTTCGCGCCGCCGCCGCAGCGGTTCGAGGCCGGCGTGCCGATGACGTCGCAGGCCATCGGCCTCGGCGCGGCCGTGGACTACCTCTCGGCCATCGGGATGGACCGCATCGCGGCGCACGAGCACGAGCTCGCCGCGGCGGCCCTCGAAGGCGTCGGCGCGATCCCGGGCGTCCGGATCATCGGGCCGACGGACCTGGCGGACCGCGGCGCGACCGTGTCGTTCGTGATCGACGGCGTGCACCCGCACGACGCCGGCCAGGTGCTCGACAGCCTCGGCATCGCCGTCCGCGTCGGCCACCACTGCGCGTGGCCGCTGCACCGCGCGTGCAACGCCCAGGCGACCGTGCGCGCGTCGTTCTACCTCTACAACACGCTGTCCGAAGTGGACGCCCTGGTGGCGGGTGTTCGCGAGGCTCAGAAGTTCTTCGGGGTGGCGCGGTGAACCTGGAAAGCATGTACCAGGAGATCATCCTGGACCACTACAAGAACCCGCACGGCCGCGGCCTGCGTGACCCGTTCGACGCCGAGTCGTTCCAGGTCAACCCGACCTGCGGCGACGAGGTGACGCTGCGGGTCAAGATCGACGACGGGAAGGTCGCCGACGTCTCCTACGACGGCCAGGGCTGCTCGATCAGCCAGGCTTCGACGTCGGTCTTGACGGATCTCGTCGTCGGGCACACGCTTGACGAAGCGTTCACCACCATGGACGCCTTCGTGGAACTGATGCAGGGCAAGGGAAAGATCGAGCCGGACGAGGACGTGCTGGAGGACGGGATCGCCTTCGCGGGCGTTGCCAAGTACCCGGCCCGCGTCAAGTGCGCCCTCCTCGGCTGGATGGCTTTCAAGGACGCCGTCGCCCGGACCACCAACGGAGCTGAGAAAGCATGACCGAAGACACCGCCACCGACGCTCGCGAGGGCCGGACCGCCGCCGACCTCGACGCCGAGACCACCGCGACGCAGGACCTCGACCTCGCCAAGCTCGAGGACGTCGAGGAAGCCATGCGCGACGTCGTCGACCCGGAGCTCGGCATCAACGTGGTCGACCTCGGCCTGGTCTACGACATCCGCGTCGAGCAGGACAACACGGCCACCATCGACATGACGCTGACCTCGGCGGCCTGCCCGCTGACCGACGTCATCGAGGACCAGACGAGCGCCGCGCTGACCAGCGGCGGACTGGTCAAGGACTTCCGGATCAACTGGGTCTGGATGCCGCCGTGGGGCCCGGAGAAGATCACCGAGGACGGCCGCGAGCAGCTGCGCGCCCTCGGCTTCACCGTCTGAGTTCTGGTTCGCCGAGCGGGTCACCCTCCGGGGTGGCCCGCTTTGTGTATAACGCCCTATACCAAACGGCGTAGAGCCCGAGCGCGACGAGGAACCCGCTGCCGGCGCCGGTGACCGCGAGGTAGGTCGCGTTGCCGAAGACGCCCGCGCCGGTCATCGGGTCGTGGTGGGCGAAGAACGGCAGCACCTCGAGCACCACGCCGGCCAGCGCGCCGGCGGCCAGGAACGCGAGCACCGGCGTGCGGTGGCGGGGCCTTTCCGGCGCCGGGCCGGCGGGCGCGGTGCGGTACCAGTTCCGCAGCCACCACGCGAGGATCCCGGCGCCCGCGATCGTGCTGACCAGCTGGATCAGCCGCCCGACGTCGACCCCGGTGACCAGCGGGATCCGCAGGAACGGGAAGCCGTCGCTCTCGTGGGTGAAGGCATCCCATCCGACGTGCGTGGCGGCGCCGAGCACCAGGGAGAGGGCGATCCAGCCCGGCCGCTTCCAGCCGAAGCTCTGCCGGGGGAGCCGTTCGGCCAGGGGTTTCGGCGCGAGGGCGAGCAAGGGCTGTTTCAAGAGAACGTGGAACACGGCCAGGATCGCCAGTGCGAGGAGCGGATCGAGCCAGAGGACCGAGGCGAACTCGTGGGTCTTCGTCAGCCCGATCCCGGGCAGCCGCGGGACGAACCAGAAGACGTCGGGCGCGACCGACCCGGCGACGAGCGCGGAGGTCACCAGCGGCCGTCTCGCCAGTGGTAGCACGGCGGCGGGATGACTCAGCGTGAACGGCACGAAGCTAGTATCCCGGGGTGGTCCTGCGCTCGATCCTCCTGTTCCTCGCCGCGGCGGTCTGCGAAATCGGCGGCGCCTGGCTGGTCTGGCAGGGCGTCCGCGAACACCGCGGCTGGCTCTGGATCGGCAGCGGCCTGCTGGCTTTGGGCGTGTACGGCTTCGTGGCCACCCTCCAGCCGGACGCCCACTTCGGCCGCATCCTCGCGGCGTACGGCGGGGTCTTCGTGGCGGGTTCACTGGCCTGGGGCGTGGTGGCGGACGGTTACCGCCCGGACCGCTACGACGTGATCGGCGCACTGCTGTGCCTGGCGGGGGTCGCGGTGATCATGTACGCGCCCCGGACGGGGTAACGGCGCCGGTCGGGGCCCGATAGGTCACCGTGTACGAACTCGCGTTCCCGCCGGCGCCGCCTGCACCGCCGAAGCGCCGCCGGATCTCACCCGTCTTCGTGGCGTGGCTCGTCGTGACGCTGACCGGTCTCGGTGCGGTGGCCTCCAGCCTGGGCACGGCGGCCCACGATTACCGGTCCTACCGGGTCCCGGGCGCGGCGATGAACCCGACCATCCGGCCGGGGGAATCGGCCCTCGTGTGGGTCCGCCACGGCGAGGCGGTCGACCGTGGGGACCTGGTCGTGTTCGACCGCGGCGCCTTCGCCCACCCGGACTCCGCGGGGCTCGCGGCGCTGCGCGTGGTCGCGGTCGGCGGGGACGTCGTCGCCTGCTGCACCGGCGGGCAGCTCTCGGTCGACGGCAAGGCGATCAGCGAGACCTACCTCAGCCAGGACGCGTACGCGCACGACCCGGAGGCCACCACGCCGTACCTCACGCGCGTGCACGAGGGCCAGGTGTTCGTGCTCGGCGACGAGCGGGGCCGGGCCCGCGATTCGCGTTTCCTCGGCGTCCTCCCGCTTTCCGCGGTCACCGGGTTCGTGGTCGGCACCGGGTCCGTGCTGCACCTGACGCCGCTGGCCCCCACGACCGCCTTCACCGACGCGGGTTTACCGGGCGCGCCGTACGCCGACGGGACCGTGGCCGGGATGCGGTGGTGGTTCCTCGGCGGGGCGGCGCTGGTCGCCGCCGGGCTCATCGGGCTGGTCGTGACCCTCGTCCGGATCGCCGGAAGACGACGAAGAGCAGCCGCAGGCCCACCAGGGCGCTGATCACCAGCAGGGGGGAGGTCCGAGCACGCGAGGGAACTACTTTCGGCCGTGGCCCGCCCGGCTCGTGGACTTCTAACCTGATCGCTCGAACGACGGTGAAGTGTTCTCTGAATCGGACGAAGGAGACACGATGGACGCACGCGTGATCGCCCGGATCGCGGCCCTGGCGCTGGTGGCCCCGCTGGCCCTCGGATTCGCTCCCGAAGCTTCGGCGGCCGCTGTCACGATGCTCTACTACAGCTCGTCGGGCGCGCCGGACTACCTCGCCCAGATCGACCAGGGCGCGGCGAACTGGAACGCCGCCGTCACCGACGTGAAGCTGGTCAAGCGGAACACGAGCGCGACGATCAAGTTCCACGAGATCCACAGCGGCGGCTCGTACACGAACACGAACGGCCACGGCCGCGGCGACATCTACCTCGACACGAGCCAGGTCGCCGAGGGCTACGACCCGACCCGGATCGCCGCGCACGAACTCGGCCACAACCTCGGCCTGCCCGACCACTACACCGGCCCGTGCACCGAGCTGATGTCCGGCCACGGCCCGGGCACGGCGTGCAAGAACGCGAAGCCGGACTCGGCCGAGACGGCGAAGGTCCAATCCCTGTGGGTGAACGGCTTCGCGGCGGCCCGGACCGAAACCCGCGTGTCGGTGCGCTGAGGTCAGCGCAGCAGGGGAAGGGAACCCACGAGCCGGTCGACGCGCTTGCGCGGGCCGTGCACGGCGACGCCGACGCTGTCGAGGTCCGCGGTGCCGGTGGCCGCCAGCCGGCCGGTGTACTCGGCGTAGGTCCGGCAGCTCTGGGCGAGCGCGCTGAAGGAGACGAAGAAGAGTTCGTCGTCCTCGGCCGCGGCCCGCACGAGGGCGGCGACCTTCGCGCGCGTCGCCGTCAGGATCGGCAGCGGAGTGGCGATGATCCCGGGGTGGGCGACGCCGTCGGCGTCCTCGACGTCGGCGCCGACCAGGCCGTCGACGCGGTGGCCCAAGGTCACCGAGAGGACGCCGGCGGCGTTCGCCGCGAGCCCGGTGGGCAGCTCTTCGCTGACCACGATGGCACATTTGGTGATCATGGCGCCACGGTAGCCAGTCCACGGGTCCGACGCGGTGAACTCCGTGCCAGATTCGGTAAGGTGCGGGAAATCCCGAATCCTGCTCGCCGCGGGGGAGAACGAGGCGCCGGTGGACGAACTTGATGCGGCGTTGCTGACCCTGCTTCAGGAAGACGCGAAGCAGACCAATAAGGAGCTCGCCCGCCGCCTGCACATCGCGCAGTCGACCTGCCTCGAACGCGTGCGGGAGCTGACCCGGCGCGGCATCGTGCGCGGCCACCACGTCGACGTCGACCTGAAGAAGATCGGCCGGGGCGTGCAGGCGATGGTGGCCGTCCGGCTGCGCCCGCCGGACCGCGCGGTGATCGAGTCGTTCCGCGCGTTCGTCACCGGCTTGCCCGAGGTGCTGTCGGTATTCGTGATGTCCGGCAGCGACGACTTCCTGCTGCACATCGCGGTCGCCGACAACGACGAGCTGAGCGGCTTCGTCCTCGACCGGCTGACCCAGCGCAAGGAGATCGTCGACGTCCGGACGTCGGTCATCTTCGACCACTTCCGCCGCACCGTCGTGACGCCGTCGTCGTGACCGGGGCCGGCCTGACCGAGCGCGAACCGGAAGCTGCTGTGATTCCGGCAGGATGAAGGGATGACCGCCGACTACGACGACTTCGCCGAGGCCTACGCGGCCGAGAACGACGGCAGCCTCATGAACGCCCACTACGAACGGCCCGCCGCCCTCGCGCTCGCCGGGGACGTCGCCGGGCGGCGGATTCTCGATGCCGGCTGTGGGTCGGGGCCGCTCTTCGCCGCCCTGCGGGACAACGGCGCCGTCGTGTCCGGGTTCGACCAGAGTGCCGGGATGGTCGAGCAGGCGCGGCGGCGGCTCGGCGAAGACGCCGATCTGCGGGTCGCCGATCTCGCCGAGCCGCTGCCCTTTCCCGACCACGGCTTCGACGACGTCGTCGCGTCCCTCGTGCTCCACTACCTGCGCGACTGGGGGCCGACGCTGCACGAGCTGCACCGGGTGCTCAAGCCCGGTGGCCGCCTGATCGCGTCGGTCAACCACCCGATGATGGTCAACCTCACGCACCGCCACGAAGGGCCGCGGCCGGACTACTTCGCCGCCTACACCTGGACCGACGAATTCCCGATGCGGGGCCGCCTCGCGCGGATGACCTTCTGGAACAAGCCGCTGCACGCGATGACCGACGCCTTCACCGCCGCCGGGTTCCGGATCTCCGCCCTCCACGAACCCCGGCCCACGGCGGCGGCTCGGGAGCTGTTCCCGGACGACTTCGCGATCCTCGACACCTTCCCGAGCTTCCTCTTCTTCGTGCTCGAAGCCGGTTAGGCGAGGTCGTCCAGCAGGGTCTGGATCGCCGCCGCCATGGTGGCCGGGTCGCCGTCGGCCGGGTGCAGCACCAGGTCGGGCGACGCCGGGCGCTCGTAGGGTGCGTCGATGCCGGTGAACCCCTTGATCTCGCCGGCGCGCGCCTTCGCGTACATCCCCTTCGGGTCACGTGCCTCGCAGACCTCCAGGGGCGTGTCCACGAACACCTCCACGAACGGCAGGTCTCCGGAAATCGCCCGCGCCGAAGCCCGGTCCGTGGCGTACGGGCTGATCAGGGACGCGATCGCCACCACGCCCGCGTCCGCGAACAGCCGTGCCACCTCGGCCACCCGCCGCACGTTCTCCGCGCGGTCCTCGGGGCTGAACCCCAGCCCGGCGTTCAGCCCGTGCCGCAGGTTGTCGCCGTCGAGGAGGTACGCCGGGCGGCCCGCCGCGACGAGACGGCGTTCCAGCTCCACCGCCACCGACGACTTGCCCGACGCCGACAGGCCGGTGAGCCACACCGTCGCGCCGCGGGTCGGGCGGTCCTCGCGGCGGACCGCCGCGGTGTGCCAGACGACCGGCGACGCGACCGAGCCGGTGATCATGCCCGCCGCGACCGTGTCGCCGGTGTGCTCGTCCACCAGCAGGAAGCCGCCCGTGGCGCGGTTGCGGCGGTAGGGGTCGAACAGCAGCGGCGCCCGCGTGCGCAGCCGGATGCGGCCGATGTCGTTCAGGGCCAGCGAATCCGCGGCTTCCCGGTGCAGCGTCGTCACGTCGAGGCGGTATTCGAGGCGCTCGACCGTGCCCTTCGTTTCGGTGGTCGTGTGCCGGACCGCGTACGAAGCACCCGGGGTCAGCGAAGCCCGCGACGAAAACCAGCACACCAGCGCGTCGACCTCGCGGGCCGATTCCGCGCGGTTGCCCGGGCGGCAGAGCATCGCGCCCCGCCCCAGGTCCAGGTCGTCGGCCAGCTCGACCGTCACCGCCTGCCCGGTGAACGCTTCCGCGAGCGGCGTCCCGCCGGGGCCCCACACCGCCCGGACGCGGGAGGTGATCCCCGACGGCAGCGCCACGACCTCGTCGCCCGGCTTGAACACCCCGCCCGCGATCGTGCCCGCGTAGCCGCGGAAGTCCGGCCGTCGGAGCACGTACTGCACCGGGAACCGGGCGTCGATCAGGTTGCGGTCGGACGCGACGTGCACCTCTTCCAGCTGGTGCAGCAGGGAAGTCCCTTCGTACCACGGCATGCTCGCGCTGCGGTGGACGACGTTGTCGCCGTGCAGTGCCGAAAGCGGGACGAACGTCAGGTCGGCGACGTCGAGCTTCATCGCGAACCGCCGGAAGTCCTCGCGGATCTCGTCGAACCGTTCCCGCGACCAGCCGACGAGGTCCATCTTGTTCACGCACACCACGAGGTGCCCGATCCCGAGCAGCGACGCGAGGAACGCGTGCCGCCGGGACTGCTCCAGCACGCCCTTGCGCGCGTCCACCAGGATCAGCGCCAGGTCGGCCGTCGACGCGCCGGTCACCATGTTCCGCGTGTACTGCAGGTGGCCCGGGGTGTCGGCGATGATGAACTTCCGCTGGGGCGTGGCGAAGTAGCGGTGCGCGACGTCGATCGTGATGCCCTGCTCGCGTTCGGCCCGCAGGCCGTCGGTGAGCAGCGCGAGGTCCGGGTAGTCCTCGCCGCGTTCGCGGCTGGCGCGTTCGACGGCGGCGAGCTGATCGGTGAAGATCGCCTTCGAGTCGAACAGCAGCCTGCCGATCAAAGTGGACTTCCCGTCGTCCACGCTGCCCGCCGTGGCGATCCTCAGCAGCTGCATCAGAAGTAGCCCTCCCGCTTGCGATCTTCCATGCCCGCTTCGGAAATCCGGTCGTCGGCACGCGTCGCGCCGCGTTCGGTGACGCGGGTGGCGGCGACCTCGGCGACCACTTCGGACGGTGTCGCCGCCGAGGACTCGACGCAGCCGGTGCACGTCGCGTCGCCGACCGTCCGGAAGCGCACGGTCGCCTCGTACGGCGTCTCGCCGTCCACAAGGGACAGGAAGCGGGTCGCCGCCAGCAGCATGCCGTCGCGCTGGACCACGGAACGCCGGTGTGCGTAGTACAACGGGGGCAAGGCGATCCGCTCGTCGCGGATGTACTGCCAGATGTCGAGCTCGGTCCAGTTCGACAGCGGGAAGACGCGGATGTGCTCGCCGCGCCGGTGCCGTCCGTTGTAGAGGTTCCACAGCTCCGGTCGCTGGGCCCGCGGGTCCCACTGGCCGTGTTCGTCGCGGAAGCTGAACACGCGCTCCTTCGCGCGGGCCTTCTCTTCGTCGCGGCGTGCCCCGCCGAACACGGCGTCGAACCCGCCCTCGCGGATCGCGCGCAGGAGCGTGACGGTCTGCAGCCGGTTGCGGCTGGCGCGCGGACCGGTCTCCTCGACGACGCGGCCGGCGTCGAGGTCGTCCTGCACGCTCGCGACCTCGAGCCGCAAACCGAGGGCGGCGACGGTTTCGTCGCGGAAGCGCAGCACCTCGTCGAAGTTGTGGCCGGTGTCGACGTGCAGCATGGGGAAGGGCAGCGGCGCCGGCCAGAAGGCCTTGGCGGCGGCGTGCAGCATCACCACCGAGTCCTTGCCGCCGGAGAAGAGCAGGACCGGCCGCTCGAACGTCGCCGCGACCTCGCGGAAGACGTGCACGGCCTCCGCTTCGAGCGCGGCCAGGTGCGAGAGCTCGTACGAGGTCACGGACACCGGAAAAAAGTAGAACATGTTCTTGTCATCGGTCAAGCGGTGCGGGACCCTAGGACGATGGACCTGGTCGTACTCGAAGAGATCCGCCGGCTGAAGTACCGCTACCTCCGCGCGGTCGACCTGAAGCAGTGGGACGAGGTGGCCGACACCTTCACCGCCGACGCCACGGCCGACTACGGGACGCGCGCGACCGGTGAGGAGGGCAAGCACTTCGAAGGCCGTGACGCGATCGTCGCGTTCCTCACCGAGAGCCTCGGCAACGGCATCATCACCGTCCACCACGCAGGTCAGCCCGAGATCGAGGTCGACGGCGACACCGCGACCGGGCGCTGGGCGTTCACCGACAAGGTCATCGTTCCCGAGCACAAGGTGATCATCGAGGGCGCCGCGTTCTACGAGGACACCTACCGCCGCGAAGCCGACGGCGCCTGGCGGACGACGCACATCGGCTACGTCCGGACCTACGAGTCGATGCAGTCGTGGGCGAAGGACCCGGGCTTCCGGCTGCTCGCGAACCGCTGGGCCGTGCCGGCATGATCGAGAACGAGTTCTCGTTGACCCGGCCGTTCGCCGACGCCATCGCCGAGGCCGAAAAGCTGATCGCCGGAGCGCCGCACGTGAAGACCGAGCAGGACCTGCTCGAGGGCTACGACTACCTCGCCGGCAGCATCCGCGCGTCGCTGCAGATGGCCTGGGCCTACCAGCGCGACTTCCCGTACTTCACCGCGTCCACCGGGCCCTACACGAAGATGGGCCTCGACAACCCGGACACCCTGTACTTCAACGCGAACATCCGGGACGACCGCGAGTACGTCGTCACCGGCGTCCGCGGGACCACCGCCGACCTGAGCTTCCAGGTCCTCAACGGCGACTACTCGCCGGTCGTGGTGCCCGACAGCCTGACCGCGTTCGACGACCGCGCCCTCGAAATCGGCGAAGGCGGCCGGTTCGAACTGCGTTTCGGCCCGGCGCGCGAGAACGCGGGGCCGAACTACTTCACCCTCGGCGCAGGGTCGTCGATGCTCGTGGTCCGCGAGGTCCACAGTGACTGGGCGACCGAAAAGCGCGGCGAGATCCGGATCCGGTGCGCCGACACCGCGGGGCAGGCGCCGCCGGTGCCGGACCGGACGGCGCTGGCCAAGCGCTACGGCGTCACCGGCAAGATGCTGCTGAGCCGGATCAAGACGTTCCTGGCCTTCCCGAAGTGGTTCTACTACGACCTGCCGGTCAACACGATGACCGAGCCGCGGTCGACCCCCGGCGGGCTCACCACGCAGTTCTCCTCCGCCGGCCACTACGAGCTCGGCGACGAAGAAGCCATGATCGTCACCGTGCCGCGCTGCGCGGACGCGCCGTACCAGGGCATCCAGCTGGGGAGCCTGTGGTACGTCTCGCTCGACTACATCAACCACCAGACGAGCCTCACCGCCGACCAGGCGCGCGTCGACCCGGACGGCAAGATCCGGTTCGTGATCAGCGAGCGCGACCCGGGTGTGGCGAACTGGCTGGAGCGCACCGGCCACGACCGGGGGTACGTCCAGATCCGCTGGCAGCGGCTCAACCGGGACCTGGGGCCGGACGACGGCCCCGTCGTCGAGGTGGTCAAGGTGGACGAGCTGCCGGACCGGCTGCCCCACCACGAAGAAGCACGCGTGACGCCGGCCGAGTGGTCGGCGCGGATCGCGGCCCGGCAGGACGCCGTCGCCGCCCGGATGCTGGGGTGAGCGTGGCGGATCTGCTGCAGGGCAAGGTGGTCGTCGTCTCCGGCATCGGACCGGGGCTCGGCCGGTCGATCGCCGTCCGGAGCGCCGAGGCGGGCGCCGACGTCGTGCTCGCCGCGCGCACCGAGTCGCGGCTGACCGAGGTCGCCAAGGAGGTCACCGACCTCGGCCGTCGCGCCGTCGCGGTTCGGACCGACATCGACGACGAGGACTCCGCCGCGAACCTCGTGAACGAGGCCGTCGAGGCGTTCGGCCGCGTGGACGCGTTGGTGCACAACGCCTTCGCCGTCCCGCCGCTGACCGATCTGGCCACTGTGGACCTCGACGCCGTCCGCAAAGGATTCGAAACCGCGGGGATCTCCGTGCTCCGGCTGACCCGGCTGTTCCTGCCCGCGCTCAAGGAGAGCAAGGGCTCGCTGGTGATGATCAATTCGGCCGTGCTGCGACATTCCCGGCGCACGTTCGGCGCGTACAAGATGGCGAAGTCGGCGCTGCTCTCGCTTTCGCAGAGCCTCGCGAGCGAACTCGGCCCGGACGGCATCCGGGTCAACACCGTCGCACCCGGGTACATCTGGGCGCCGAACCTGAAGTGGTACTTCAACTACCTCGCCAAGGAACGCGGCATCACGCCCGAAGAGGTGTACGCCGAAACCGCGTCCACAATAGACCTTCGCAAGCTGCCCGAGCCCGACGAGATCGCCGACGCCGTGGTGTTCCTCGCCTCGCCGATGGCGCGCGCGATCACCGGGCAGTGCCTCGACGTCAACGGCGGCGAGTACCACCACTAGGAGGTTCGATGCTCCCCGGCCGCGATGACGTCGGCACCGTCGAGGACCTGCACGCTTCGGCGTCGAAGCTCACCGGGCTCGACGACTTCGGCTCCGGCGAGTACGTCGAGGGCCTGCGCGTGCTGCTGGAGTCGTACGAGGCCGACGAAGACCTCACGCCGTTCGGCAACAAGGTGCACCGGGCGATGCTGCGCGGTGCCCTCGTGGCCCGGCTGCTGAGCGAGGCGTCGTGGAAGCAGCACCCGGCGCACGCCGGGGTCCGCGTCGACCGGCCGATCTTCGTGACCGGCCTGCCCCGCACCGGGACGACCGCGCTGCACCGGCTGCTCGTCGAGGATCCCGCGCACCAGGGTCTCGAGGTGTGGCTCGCCGAGGTGCCGCAGCCGCGGCCGCCGCGGGAGACGTGGGCGGGCAACCCGATCTTCCAGGGGATCCAGGCCGGGTTCGAGCGCCACCACGTCGAGCACCCGGAGTTCATGGGCGTGCACCACATGTCCGCCGACCAGGTGGAGGAGTGCTGGCAGCTGCTGCGCCAGTCGATGCGCTCGGTTTCGTTCGAGTGCCTCGCGCACCTGCCGCGCTATTCGCGCTGGCTGGCCAAGCAGGACTGGACGGACGCCTACGCCCGGCACCGGCGCAACCTGCAGCTCATCGGGCTGCCGGACGCGGGCAAGCGCTGGGTGCTCAAGAACCCGAGCCACCTCTTCGCCCTGGACGCGCTGATGGCGAACTACCCGGACGCGCTGGTGATCCAGACGCACCGGGCGCCGCGCACGATCATGGGCTCGATGTGCAGCCTCGCCGAGAAGGCCGCCGACGGCTGGTCCACCCGGTTCCGCGGCGAGGTGATCGGCCGCGGGCAGCTCGACCTGTGGGCCCGCGGTGCCGACGAGTTCCTGCACGCGCGCGGCCGGTACGACCCGGCGCAGTTCTGCGACGTGGCCTACGAAGACTTCGTCGCCGACCCGGTCGGCACGGTGTCCACTGTGTACGACCACTTCGGACTGGCGCTGACGGACGAGGCCCGCGCGGCAATGACCGCCGTGCACGAGAAGAGCCGCACCGGGGAACGGAAACCGGTGCACCGCTACAGCTTGGCGGACTTCGGCCTGACGGCCGAGGAGGTCGACGAGCGGTTCGCGGGGTACCAGGCGGCTTACGGCTGATCGTTCTCGCGCGGCCGGACGTGGACGCGCTCGCCCTGCAGGCCGAACAGGATGAGCAGCTCGACCGCGCGGCCGTCGGCCGAACCGAGCCAGTGCGGCGCGGTCGTGTCGAACTCCGCTGCCTCGCCCGGCGGCAGCACCAGGTCGCGGTCGCCGACGACCAGCCGCAGCGTCCCGTTGAGGACGTAGAGCCATTCGTGGCCGCTGTGCGTCTGCGGCGCCGGTTCGGCGGGCTCGCCCGCGGGGATGAGCATCTTGTACGCGTGCACGCCGCCCGGGCGGCGGGTGAGCGGCACGAACGTCATGCCGTACCGGTGCACCGGGTGCAGGTGGACGCGCGGGTCGCCGGTGCGCGGGGCGCCGACGAGGTCGTCGAGCGGGACGTCGTAGGCGCGCGACAGCGGGAGCAGCAGCTCCAGGTTCGGCCGCCGCAGCCCGCTTTCCAGCCGGGACAACGTGCTTTCCGAGATCCCGGTCTCGGCCGAGACGCCGGCCAGGGTGCTGCCGCGCTGCCGCCGCAGCGCGCGCAACCGCGGCCCGACCGCGTCCAGGACGGTGTCGATCTCCTCGCTCATGCCCCCAGTCTTGCCGGTCCGGCAAGTTTTCGTGCGGCCCGCCGGGCCCGCGGGGCACGGTGATCGCCGTACCCCGGCACGAAGGAGAGACATGGACGCCGTCCGCTTCTGGGACGACCACTACCGCGAGCCCCGCCCGACCCGGGTGAACCCGGTGCTCGCGGAAATCGCCGCCGGCCTGCCGCCCGGCACCGCACTGGACCTGGGCTGCGGCGCGGGCGGCGACGCGCTCTGGCTCGCTGGGCGCGGCTGGCGGGTCACCGCCGCCGACATCTCGGCCACCGCCGTGGCCCACCTCGCTCGCGAGGCGCGCGGCCTGCCGGTGTCCGCGGTCCGCGCCGACCTGGCCGAGGAGTTCCCCGATGGCGAGTTCGACCTGGTGTCCGCCCAGTACTTCCACACGCCGTTCGAGCTGCCGCGGGCGAAGGTTTTGCGCACGGCGGCCCACGCGCTGCGCCCCGGCGGGCGCCTGGTCGTCGTCGATCACGGCTCGGCGGCGCCGTGGTCGTGGAATACCGAGGGTGATTTCCCGACGCCGGACGAGGTCTTCGCCGAGCTGGACCTGGACGCCGGGTGGCGGGCCGAGCGCGCCGACGCGCCCCAGCGGGTGGCGACCGGGCCGGGCGGGCAGACCGCGACGGTGACCGACCACGTGCTGGTCGTCCGGCGGGCCGCCTGATGGCGCGCGACGCGGGGCCGCCGAAGACCGGGCCGGGGGAGCGCGAGGTGCTGCTGGGCTTCCTCGACTACCTGCGCGCGTCGGTGCTCGCGAAGGTCGAGGGGGTCGGCGAGCCCGCCGTGCGGACGCCGGGAGTCGCGTCCGGGACGAACCTGCTCGGGCTGGTGAAGCACCTGACGCACGTCGAGCGCCACTGGGTGCTGGGGGAGCGGACCACCCGGTGGAAGGCGACTTTCCACGCGAAGCCGGACGAGAGCGTCGAGGACATCGTGGGCGCGTACCGGGAAACGACGGCCCGCGTGAACGCGGTGGTGGCCGGGGCCGACGTGGCGGAGCTGCGGTGGACGCTGACCCACCTGATCGAGGAGACCGGCCGGCACGCCGGCCACCTGGACATCCTGCGCGAGCTGATCGACGGCTCGACCGGCCGCTGACCCACGAAGGTCCGCCGGCGGGTCGTGAGTGTTTAGGAGGGTTCTAACCCTCCTAAACACTCACGACCACCGGCGGCGGACTGCTGATCGGGCCCGGCCGGCGGGTGTCAACCGGCGGCGGCCTGCAAGCCGCGGGTGCCGATGCCGCGCAGGACCTCGACGCGGTCGGACCCCGGGCGGCCGAGGACCCAGCTCGACCCGGGTACCGCCTTCGCGCGCTTCTTCAACGGCGCCAGCAGCCGCGAAACCTCCTGGTACGAGCGGATCGCGTCGCTCGCGCAGACCAGGGTCGCCAAGGACACCGTCACCGGCAGGCCGTCGGCCGACCAGCCGCGGTCCAGCAGGGCGCCCGCCACCGTGGCGATCTCGTCGACGTCGCAGACCACCAGGAAGTCGTCGCCGCCGACGTGGCTCACCCGCATCCGGCGCAGGCCGCCGGAGAGCTCGGTGAGCGCCGCGCCCAGTTCGCGGATCAGGTTGTCGCCCGCGGCGAAGCCCGCGGTGTCGTTGACCGCCTTGAAGCTGTCGATGTCGAGCCACGCCGCCACGAAGGGCTCGCCGATGGTGATGCGGCGGGCGACGTCGCGGGCGACCGTGTCGCTGCCCGGCAGCCGGGTCAGCGGGTTCAGCGCCGCCGCGGCCTCGACCTTCGCCTCGGCCACGCCGCGGACCACCTCGGTCACCAGCACGACGCCGAGGCAGCGGCCCACCTCGTCGACCACGACGACGTCGTCGCCGGTGCGGCCCCAGTCGGCGTCGGTCACCAGCTCGAGGAACTCCATCGCGCCGGCGCGGGCCTCGATCGTGTGCGGGGTGTCGGCCAGCCGGGCCGCCGGGCGCTTCGCGTGCAGCGCGTGCCCGTACGGGCCGGTCACGGCGACCAGGAACCGGGTCCGGTCGACCGACCAGCGCGGCCGGTTCAGCTCGTCGACCCCGACCACGCCCGAGGGCGCGTCGGCCGCCGCGAGCACTTCGCGGACCTCGTCGCAGGTGGCGGTTTCCGGCAGCGTCGTCGCCGGGCGCAGGAAGTCGCCGACGCACTTCGCCGGTCCGGGCGCGACGGCCGGGCGCGGCCGCGTCAGCAGCGCCGGGGCCGGGCCTTCGGCGGTGGGTGCGGCGAGCAGGTTGCCCTGCGCGATCCGGACGCCGAGCCCGCGGACGGCCTCGAGCTGGGCGTCGGTCTCCAGCCCGGTCGCGACCAGCCGCGTGCCGGTGCGGTTCGTGAAGTGCAGCAGCGCCTCGACGACGGCGACCGCGGCCGGGTCGTCCGGCAGCCCGCGCAGCACCGTGCGGTCGAGCTTGACGACGTCGACCGGCGCCTCGACGAGCAGGCCCAGCGGGAGGTCGCCGCGGCCGAGACCGTCGAGCGCGAGCCGGAAGCCCAGCTCGGTCAGCGCCCGCATCCCGGCCAGCGCGCGCTCGGCGGGCACCGCCGCGAAGGGCGGGCCGATCTCGAGCACGACGTCCCGGGTGCGGCGCCCGGCGTCGCCGAGCTCGGCCAGCAGGTCGTCGACCATCGACAGCGGCGCGGTGAGGGTGCGGGCGGAGAGGTTCAGGTGCAGGGGGAGCGAGGTCGGCTCTTCGGCGTCCTGGCGGACGGCCGCGATGGCGAGACCGAGGTCGGCGTCGGCGAGCCGGCCTTCGCGGCGGGCCTGCGCGAGGAGTTCGGGGACCGTTCCGTGGCCGGGCCTGGCCAGCGCTTCGTGCGCCACCACGCCCCCGGTCTGGAGGCTGTACAGCGGCTGGAAGGCGAAGCGGACCGCGCGTGGCGACTTCACGAGCCGATCCTCGCCGGTGGGCGCGGCGAGCGGAACCGATGTCGTCTGATGTTCACCGGCGTTACTCACATCGGAGTAACTGCGCGTGACGGTCCTCACTTGTTCAGGGTTGACTTATATAAGCGACGGCTTGTAGCTTGGCCGGGTGCACGCGTTCGACGTCCTCGGCGACCCGGTCCGCCGCCGGATCCTCGAGCTGCTGGCCGACGGCGAGCGGGCCGCCGGCGCGGTGACCGAGGTGATCCGGGCCGAGTTCGGCATCTCGCAGCCCGCCGTGTCGCAGCACCTGAAGGTGTTGCGGGACAACGGCTTCGCGGTCGTCCGGGCGGACGGGACCAGGCGACTGTACGCGGTCGGGCCCGACCCGCTGCGGGACGTCGACGACTGGCTCGGCCGGTTCCGCCGGTACTGGACGCCACCCCTGGACGCACTGGCCACCGAAATCGCCCGCGGCAAGCGCGAGCGCCGTCTCGACCGAGGAGAAAGTCCGTGATCGACGTCAGCCACCAGATCAGCGCCGTCCGCCGGACGGTGGGCACCCGCGTGCTCGACGCGGGGGAGGCGCGGGTCATGACCATCAGCCAGGTCTACGACACCGACGTCGAGGACATGTGGGACGCGGTCACGAACGCCGAGCGCCTCCCGCGCTGGTTCCTGCCGGTCAGCGGCGAGCTGCGGGTGGGCGGGAAGTACCAGCTGGAGGGCAACGCGGGCGGCACGGTCGAGCGCTGCGACCCGCCGAAGAGCTTCGCCGCGACGTGGGAGATGCACGGCGGCGTCAGCTGGATCGAGGTCCGCCTGACCCCGGAGGGTGACGGGACGCGGTTCGAGCTGGAGCACGTGGCCCACGTCGACGACCACTGGGACCAGTTCGGCCCGGGCGCGGTCGGCATCGGCTGGGACATGGCGCTGACGGCGCTGGTCCGCCACCTGGCCGCCGGCCGCGAGTACGCGGTCGACCCGGCCGAGGCGATGGCGTGGATGGGGTCCCCGGAGGGCGTCGAGTTCGTGACGAAGGCCGGGGAGGCCTGGTACGAGGCCCACGTCGCGGGCGGCGAGGACGAGGCCGTGGCCCGCGCGCAGGCGGACCGCTGCCTGGCGGCCTACACCGCCCCACCCGAGGCGTAGCGGCCGGCCCGGAACGACAGGAATGAGTCATTCACTACGTCCGGCGACAGGAATGAGTCATTCACGGCGTCGCGGCCGCGCGGCTCCGGCGGGACCGCGCGGACCTGACGGCGGGAGTGGCTGACCCGTCGCCGGGGTGGGGCGCCGGATAGGGTCGGGCGCATGGATCAGGAGACCGACCCGCGGGTGGCGCGGCGCGATCCCGTGGCCGGGGCCGGCGGGTTCACCGACCTCGCGACCAGCCCGTTCCGGATCGACCGCGACCGGATCGCCGCGTCGCCGTTCTTCGCGCGGCTCGGCGGGGTGACGCAGGTGGTCAGCGCCGGCGGGGCCGGGCTGCTGCACAACCGGCTCACGCACAGCCTGAAGGTCGCGCAGGTCGCCCGTGCCATCGCCGAGCGCATCGCGACCGGGCCCGACGCCGGCCTCGCCGACAAGCTCGGCGGCTGCGACCCCGACGTCGCCGAGGCCGCCGCGCTCGCCCACGACCTCGGGCACCCGCCGTTCGGGCACCTCGGGGAGCAGACGCTCGACCGGATCGCCCGGCACCGCTTCGGCCTCGCCGACGGCTTCGAAGGCAACGCGCAGTCGTTCCGGATCATCACCACGACCGACGTGCGCGGGCCGTCGGCGGTCGGGCTCGACCTCACCGCGGCGGTGCGCGCCGCCGTCCTCAAGTACCCGTGGTTGCGGCTGCACCACCCCTCGCCGCACCCGTCCGCCATGGACGTGCCGCCGCGCGGGGCCGGCGAGCCCGGCGACCTCCCGGGCACCGGTGCGGCCAAGTTCTCCGCCTACGCCACCGAACTCGACGACTTCGAGCACGCGCGCGCGGCGTTCGCGGGCCGCGTCGAAAGCTGGCAGCAGACCGTCGAAGCGTCCGTGATGGACACCGCCGACGACATCGCCTACGCCATCCACGACCTCCAGGACTTCCACCGCATCGGGGTGCTGCAGCACGCGCCGGTCGCCGCGGAGCTGGGGGAGTGGCTCGAGCACGCGGTCGAGCTGGCCGGGCTGGACGACGAGGCGCTGCACGCCGACCTGCGCCGCCCCGGCCGATCGCTGGAACGCCTGCGCCGCCGCATGCACGCCAAGGACGCGTGGATCGTCGACGACGACGCGTTCGCCGCCGCCGTCGCGCGGGTGCGCGCGGAGCTGGTCGACGGCCTGCTCGCCGGGGAGTTCGACGGCTCGATCGAGGCCGAGCAGGCGACGGCGGCGTTCTCGGCGAACTGGACCGCCCGGCTCGTCGACGGCGTCTTCGTGCTCGCTTCGCCGTCCACCCGGACCGGGCACGTCTCCCTGCGGCCCGCCCAGTGGCACGAGGTCCAGGTGCTCAAGTTCGTGCACCGCCGGTTCGTGCTGCTGCGCCCCGACCTGGCGCTGCACCAGCGCGGCCAGGCCGGGCTGGTGACCAGCCTGGTCGACGCGCTCGACGCGTGGCTGCTCGACCGCGACGAGGTGTCGCGCCTGCCGCGCCGGCTGCACGACCTCGTCGAGCTGGCCCGCGCCGAATACGACGGTCTCGCGCGGACGGCGCCCGAGCTGCTCGTCGGCGCGACCGGCGAACCGGTGACCGGGGCGGACGCGGTGCGGGGACTGGCCCGCGGCCGCGCGGTCGTCGACTTCGTGGCTTCGCTGACCGACAAGCAGGCGGTGACCCTTTTGGACGCCCTGTCCGGACGCGCTTCGCAGCCGTGGTCGGATTCGTTCGTGCTCTGAGCGCGCGGTAACGGCTTTTCCCCGCCGGCCGGGTGCTTGCACGCGCCGGCGGTGGTGATTGTGGACGTCCCAGCCGGTGGTCGCCCTTGCGGTGCCCTCGTTGTCCCGCCCGTGTCCGGTGGGAAATTCACCGTTGCGCTGAACGGCCTACGACGTCCGTCCGGTTCCGGAAAATACCTGTCCTTTGTCACTCGAACGGCGGGTTTTTACGCTGAACTCACCGTACTTAGCTTGATCCAGCCGGTGATCACCGGCTGTCGGTCAGCGTGAGTCGGGGCACGCGCCTGGAGATTCGGAGGGCGCACGTGCGTCGTACCCGTTCCACGAGATCGAGATCCACCGCCTTCACCGCCGGGGCCGCGGCACTGCTCGCCGCGCTCGGCCTGGTTTCCCCGCCCGCCGCGGGGGCCGCCACCGCGTCCACGCCGGACGCGTTCACCGAAACCGCGCAGCAGCAGATCGCCGCCCTGCAGGCGGTCAAGGCGGGGCGCACCGCCACCGAGTCCAAGTTGGACAGCCAGTTGCTCGTCGCCGCGAAGGGCACGGCGAAGCAGCTGAACGCACTGCAGTCCGGGGCCGCCGTTTCCCCGGCCGGGACCGCGCTGGTCGACATCCGCGCGAGCAAGGTGTCGCCGGACCTGATCGCCGGGCTCACCAAGGCCGGGGCGGGCATCCGCGCGGTGTCGGACCGCTACGGCAGCGTCCGCGCCGAAGTCCCGGTGAGCGCGCTCGGCGAGATCGCCGCCCGCGGCGACGTCAAGCGCGTCGAGCGGGCCGACGAGGCGATGACCGCCCGCGAGCTGGCCACCCCCGCGACGACGCCGGGGAAGACCGAATCCAAGCAGCAGAAGGCCGACCGCATCGCCGGCGAACTGCAGCAAGCCGTGAACGCCAAGGCGCAGCGCAGCGCCGCCGCGGCCGCGACCCTCACCAGCGAGGGCGACCGCGCGCACAACGCCGACCTCGCGCGCCAGCAGTTCGGCGTCACCGGCGTCGGCGTGAAGGCGTGCGCGCTGTCCGACGGCGTCGACTCCCTGGCCGCTTCGGTCGCCAAGGGCGAGCTGCCGCCGGACGTCGACGTCATCGCCGGCCAGGAGGGCGACGGCGACGAAGGCACCGCGATGCTCGAGATCATCCACGACCTCGCGCCCAACGCGAAGCTGGGCTTCGCCTCCGCGTTCAACTCCGACGCCAGCTTCGCGGACAACATCCGCAAGCTGCGCTTCGAGTCGCACTGCGACGTCATCGTCGACGACGTCATCTACTTCAAGGAATCGCCGTTCCAGGACTGGATCATCGCCCAGGCCGTGAACGACGTGACCGCCGACGGCGCGCTGTACTTCTCCTCGGCGGGCAACGAAGGCAACGTCACCAGCGGCACCGCCGGGCACTGGGAAGGCGACTTCGTCGACTCGGGCAAGTCGGTCGGCAAGTTCGCCGGCACCGCGCACAACTTCGCGGGCGCGGCGGGCAACCAGATCTACGAGCCCATCTCGAACGCCTCCTCGGCCGGCGTCCCGGTGACGCTGCACTGGTCCGACCCGCTGGGCGCCTCGGCCAACGACTACGACCTCTACCTGCTCAACTCCGCGGGCGCGGTCGTCAGCTTCAGCCAGGACGTCCAGACCGGCACCCAGGACCCGTACGAGCGCATCACGACGCCGTCGTTCGGCGGCACCGGGCTGCGGCTGGCCATCGTGAAGTTCTCCGGCCAGAACCGCTACCTGTCGCTGTCCGCGCTGCGCGGCCGGTTCTCCGACTCGGCGGACGGGCTGAAGGCCTTCAACACCCCGGGCGTGACGGTCGGCCACTCGGCCGCGCGGGACGCCTTCAGCGTCGCGGCGGCCCCGGCGGCCAAGGCCTTCGGCCGGCTCCTCGAGCCGGGTGACCCGGCCAACCCGGCCGGCCCGTACCCGGGCTCGTTCAGCGGCGCCACCAAGGCCGAGCGGTTCAGCTCCGACGGCCCGCGGCGCGTGTTCTACGAGGCCGACGGCACGCCCATCACCCCGGGCAACGTGTCTTCGACCGGCGGCGAGGTCCGGAACAAGCCGGAGATCACCGCGGCCGACGGCGTCACCACCAGCGTGACCGGCTTCAACCCGTTCTTCGGCACCTCGGCCGCCGCGCCGCACGCGGCCGCCATCGCCTCGCTCGTGCTGTCCGGCAACCCCGGGCTGCCGCCGTCCGAGGTCCGCGAGGCGCTGATCACCACCGCGATCGACATCGAAACCCCGGGCCGCGACAACTTCACCGGGGCCGGCGTCATCCTCGCGGACAAGGTGCTGGCCTACACCGGGGCCAGCCCGCAGCCCCTCGCGGTGGCGAAGCAGCCGACGGTCACCCCGGCCGACGGCGGCTCGGCGCTCGACCCGGGCGACACCGCCAAGGTCACCCTGCCGGTGACCAACGAGGGCGACGGCACCGCCGTGTCCACCAGCGTCGTGCTCACCAGCCCGACCCCGGGTGTCACGGTCGCGCCGCGGTCCAAGTCCTACGGCACCATCAGCCCGGGACAGACCGGCGTCAACGACTTCACCATCACCGTCCCGGCGAGCCAGCAGCTCGGCGTGCCGGTGGTGCTGAACGCCCGCGTCACCTTCGCCGGCGCGCACTCGCCGACGACGACGTCGTTCTCGCTGCCGGTCGGCACCCCGTCGCCGGTCGCGCAGGACTTCGCCTACACCGGCGAGCCGGTGGCGATCCCGGACAACAGCCCGGTCGGCGCGTCGGTGACCATCCCGGTCACCGGGGTCGGCCGCGCGTCCAAGGTGACGTTCTCCGTGGACGGCACCACGTGCAGCACGGACCCGGCCTCGACGACGGTGGGCCTGAACCACTCGTACGTCGGTGACCTGGTCGGCACGCTGACCGCGCCTTCGGGTGCCAAGGCGACCGTGTTCCAGCGCAACGGCAGCTCGGGCAAGAACCTGTGCAAGGTCGTCTTCGCCGACAACGCGGCGGCGGCGTTCAGCACGGTGACCTCGGCCAACGCGCCGTTCACCGGCACCTGGCGGCCGACGCAGTCCCTGACCGGCGGCCTGACCGGCGCGGCCGCGGACGGCACGTGGACGTTCTCGGTGGTCGACGCGGCGGCGAGCGACTCCGGTTCGATCCGCGCGGTCGCGTTGCACATCAACGGGTTCGTCCAGCCCCCGGCGGCCGGCGCGCCGTCGAACGTGCGGGGCGTGACCAACAACGGCCCGGTGCACCCGCTGTAAACCCGTAGACCGGTACGGGGCCGTCGCGAAGTTCGCGGCGGCCCCGTACCGTTTTCCCCGTGAAGCCCAGGGAAGTCGCCGGTGGCGGTCGCGCGGTCGAAGTACCGCCCGAACGCCTGGACGGCTTCTTCGCCCGGTTCGGCGAACGGCACGGCGGGATCGCCGCCACCGAAACCACGCCGTTCGAGGTCCGGGTGACCGCGGCCGACGGGGCCACCGCGACCGCGACCGTCCCTTTCGGACCGCTCGACGGCGGTTCCCTCGCCGCGCACGTCTCGGTGCCGCGGCGGATCGCGCTCCTGCTGGTGCGGCTCGGCAGTCACAGCGTCGGGATCGCCCGGGACGGGCGGGTCGAGGTCTCGCGCACCGACCGGCACCTCGTGCACGGCCGGTCCGCCGCGGGCGGCTGGTCGCAGCAGCGCTTCGCCCGGCGTCGCGCCGGACAGGCGCGGCAGGCGCTCCAGGCCGCCGCGCGGGACGCGTTCGAGGTGCTCGTCCCCCGACTGTCCGAAGTGGACGCCGTGGTGCTCGGCGGCGACCGCCGGGCCCTCGAGGAGCTGCGTGAAGACCGTCGGCTGGCGCCGCTGTTCGCCCGCGCCGAACCCCGGGTGCTGGAGATCGCCGAGCCGAGCCGGGCGGTCCTGGAGGAAGCCGCCGTCCGCGCCTTGTCGGTGCAGGTCACGCTGCGCGACCCCTCGTGAGTGCTAAGTCGGGTTCTAACCCGACTTACCACTCACGACCCGGGTGAGACCGCACACGTCCGGAAAAACCCGTGGACCCCGCCCCGTACACTGGTCTCCGTGGATATCCAGCTGGAGTGACGCCGCGGCCTTCGCGGCCGCCTGACGCTGTCCTCCGTTCACCCCCGTCCACGGGAGTTCCCTTGATCACGGCCACCGGCCTTGAGCTGCGCGCGGGTTCGCGCATCCTGCTCAACGGCGTCACCCTCCGCATCCAGCCCGGCGACCGCATCGGCCTCGTCGGCCGCAACGGCGCGGGCAAGACCACCTCGCTGAAGGTCCTCGCCGGCGAGGGCGAGCCCCACGCGGGCGACGTCCGCCGCAGCGGTGAGCTCGGCTACCTGCCGCAGGACCCGCGCGAAGGTGATCTTTCGGTCACCGCGAAGGACCGCGTGCTCTCCGCGCGCGGCCTCGACAAGCTGATGCGCGACATGGAGAAGGCGCAGGCCTCCATGGCCGAGCTCGTCGACGAGGCCGCGCGGGACAAGGCCATCAACCGCTACGCCCGGCTCGAAGAGCGCTTCGCGTCCCTCGGCGGGTACGCGGCGGAGAGCGAAGCCGCGCGGATCTGCTCGAACCTGGGCCTCGCCGACCGGGTTCTCGCGCAGACCCTGCAGACGCTGTCGGGTGGTCAGCGCCGCCGCGTCGAGCTGGCCCGGATCCTGTTCGCCGCGGCCGAAGCGGGTGCCGGCGGCAAGTCCGAGACGATCCTGCTGCTCGACGAGCCGACCAACCACCTCGACGCCGACTCCATCAACTGGCTGCGCGGCTTCCTCAAGCAGCACGACGGCGGCCTGGTCGTGATCAGCCACGACGTCGAGCTGCTCGCCGACGTCGTCAACAAGGTCTGGTTCCTCGACGCCACCCGCGGCGAGCTCGACCTGTACAACATGGGCTGGCAGCGCTACCTCGACGCGCGCGCGACCGACGAGAAGCGCCGCCGCCGCGAGCGCGCCAACGCCGAGAAGAAGGCGTCGGCGCTGCAGCAGCAGGCCGCGAAGCTGGGCGCGAAGGCGACGAAGGCCGTGGCGGCCAAGAACATGGCCCGCCGCGCCGAGCAGATGCTGTCCTCGCTCGACGAGACCCGGGTCGCCGACAAGGTCGCCCGGATCAAGTTCCCCGACCCGGCGCCCTGCGGCCGCACGCCGCTGACCGCCGAGGGGCTGTCGAAGTCGTACGGCTCACTGGAAATCTTCACCGGCGTCGACCTCGCGATCGACCGCGGTTCGAAGGTGGTCGTACTCGGGCTGAACGGTGCGGGAAAGACCACTTTGCTCCGGCTGCTCGGCGGAATGGAAACCCCGGACACCGGCGAGATCGTGCCGGGTCACGGAATGCGTTTGGGCTATTACGCTCAGGAACACGAAACTCTTGATCATGATGCGTCGGTGTGGGAAAACATCCGACATCTCTCTCCGGACACCGGGGCGCAGGAGTTGCGGAACCTGCTGGGTTCGTTCCTCTTCACCGGCGAACAACTCGACCAGCCGGCCGGCACGCTTTCCGGCGGCGAGAAGACCCGGCTCGCGCTGGCCGGCCTGGTCTCCAGCGCTGCCAACGTCTTGCTGCTCGACGAGCCGACGAACAACCTCGACCCGGCCAGCCGCGCGCAGGTCCTGGACGCCTTGCGCAGCTTCTCCGGCGCCGTCGTCCTGGTGACCCACGACCCGGGCGCGGTCGAGGCGCTGGAGCCCGAGCGGGTCATCCTGCTGCCCGACGGGACCGAGGACCACTGGTCGGCGGACTATCTGGAACTTGTCCAGCTTGCCTGAGGGGTGCGTCCATTCGGGTGCAAGATCACTCCCGGCGAGGCACTGGAATGGCCCAATGTGATCGCAATTTCGGTCGTTTTACGGCTGTCGTCTGGCAATCCGGCGCTCAGTGTTCGATCATTGCCCCGGCAGGGGCCGATATGTGGCCCAGAACACTCTCGGCGGGAAGGCGATCGACGTGGCTGATCTCAAGAAAGGCGCGCGGATCACCGGCAACACGCGCGACAAGCTGGCCGCTGACCTGAAGAAGAAATACGAGAAGGGCTCCAGCATCCGGGCCCTGGCGGAGTCGACGGGCCGGTCCTACGGGTTCGTGCACCGGGTGCTGTCGGAGTCCGGAGTCCAGCTGCGGGGGCGCGGCGGGGCGACGCGGGTCAAGAAGAAGTAGTTCGGGAACTGCTGCGCGGGGGGCGCGCAGTGGAGTCTTCGGCCACGCGGAACACCAGGTGGGCCCCGAGCAGGACCAGGGGATACACCAGGTAGCCGTACCGGGTGGCCGGGGTCAGCAGGATCAACGCGCCGAGTCCGACGGCGATGCGCAGGAGTGCGCCGGAGCCGTTCGCGGGGGGCCGGCGCACCAGCCAGACCAGCATGGCCACGGCGGCGGCGCCCACGAGGACGAACGCCGTCACCTGGCCCACCACGCCGAGACCGGCGATCAGGTGGCCCGGCAACGGGCTCGCCGCGGGCGACCGCACAGCGCCCATCCCGAGGGGGAACCGGAAGACGTGTTCGACGAACGCGGCCGGGTCCACGAGGTACACGGGCAGGTGCAGCGCGACCGTCGTCGCCACCAGCGCCGCCACGAACCGGGTCAGCGCGGGCTTTCCGCGGCGTACCAGCACGAACACCGCCAGCACCGCGGCCGCGGGCGCGACGATGAGCTTGGCGCTGATCACCAGCGCCAGCACGAGTCCCGACCAGGCGACCCGCCCGGTGGCCGCGAGCGCGCACGCCAGCACCAGCAGGCCGACGATCGCGAGGTCCGGGCCGGCGACGGCCCAGGTGAGCGCGGTGAGCGGGCAGGCGAGCGCGAGCTGCGCGGCCCCGACCGGCACCTTCGGCCACTTCAGCAGCTTGAGCGTGCCCAGCACGCACGCGCAGGCGGCCAGCGCGAACACCCAGCGGGCGTCGGTGAGCGCGTCCGCCACCGGTGAACCGCCGAACAGCGCCCGCGGCAGGCCGAAGAGTGCCATCACGGGACCGTAGGGCGTGTAATCGTTTACTTCGGGGGCGCGGCCGAGCGTGGTGACGTCGACGTACGGGGTTCCGTGGTGCAGCAGCAGATCCGCGGACCGCTCGATCACCCACACCTCGGGCTGCGCGGCCCAGGAGAACGGCGTGATCAGCCAGTCCACTCCGGTCAGTCGCCGGATCACCAGGAGCGCCAACGGAAGGATCATTGCCAACAAACCGACGGCGGCGATGGCGCACCAGCGCGAACCGAGCACGCCCCGCGGCTCGCGGCCCCGTCGGGCGGACCACAGCAGCCACCCGCTGTGCAGCACGCCGAAGCCGTACGCGACCGTCGCGAAGTTGCCCCAGACGCGGTAGCCGTAGAACTCGGACATGAGCGCGGTCGGCAGCGCGAAAGCCAGGCAGACCAGGTAGAAGCCCAGATCCCATCGCAAGGGGGCGGCTTCGAGGGTGCGCGAAGGTGCGGTGAAGAGCCGTGCCGCGCGCCGCCATGCGGGCGCCCGGCCCACCTCCGTTCCCACCCGGTCAGGCTACCGAGCGCCCCGCTGACGGCTTCAGTCGACGTCTCGCAGGCGGGGGAGCAGCTTCGCCGCCGTTTCGCAGGCCGCGACGACGCCGTCCGGCCCGGCGGGCATCAGGACCAGCTCGGTGAAGCCCGCCTCGACGTAGTCCCGCGCCAGCCGCAGCGCCGCGTCCGGGCCGGGCGGCAGCCGGAACTGCACGGCGCGGCGGATCGCGGCCGGGTCGCGGCCGGCGGCGGCGCAGTGCTCGTCGAGGACCCGGGAAAGCCGCCGCAGTTCGGCGATGTCCGTCCCCGGCAAGGCCGCGTTGAGCCAGACGTCGGCGTGCTCGGCGACCACCCGCAGGCCGCGCTTTTCCCCGCTGCTGCCCAGCCACAGCGGCGGTTTCGCCTGGAGCGGCTTCGGATCACTGACGGCGCCGGTCAGCGTGTAGTGGCGGCCGCGGAAGTCCGTCACCGGCCGGGTCCACAGCAGACGGAGGATTTCGCAGGCCTCGGCGAGTCTTTCGACGCGTTCGACGGCCGGTGGGGTCGGGGTGCCCATCATCGCGTCGGTGTGGGTGTCGCCGCCCGCGCCGAGGCCGACGTCGAGGCGGCCGCCGGAGAGGTGGTCGATCGTGGCCGCGATCTTCGCGAAGGTGCCCGGGTGGCGGTTGGTGTTCCCGGCCACCAGGCAGCCGATGCGGACCCGGCTCGTCGCCTCCGCCATCGCCGCCAGCAGGCTCCAGCCGTCGAAGACGTCGCCGGTGCGGTCCGGGCCCATCGGGGCGAGGTGGTCGAACACCCAGCAGCCGTCGAACCCGGCGTCGTCGGCGATCGCCCACGTCTCGCGGAGCTCGGCGATGCCGAGGTGCTGCTGGGGTGGTTTCAGTCCGATCGTGGTCATGTGTGCTCCTGATTATCAGTCTTATAAATCATCAGCAAAACTGACGATCAGCCTAAGGGTAGAGTCCTCCTGTGTCCAGCGACCTCGAAGCGCCCCCGGCCGTCACCCGGCGGCTCGGTTACCTGCTCAAGCACGCGCAGCTGCGGCTCGCCGAGCTGGCCGAGCCGCGGTACGAACCGCTCGGCGTCACCGGGCGGCAGCTCGCGCTGCTCGCGCTCTTCGGTGACGGGCCGGGGCAGTCGCAACAGGACGGTGCAGTGCGCCTCGGCGTCGACCGGACGACGATGGTCGCGCTCGTCGACGAGCTCGAGGCCAAGGGTCTGGTTCGGCGCGAGGTCGCGCCGGGCGACCGCCGCAAGCGCCTGGTCACGCTGACCGCCGAAGGCGAGCGGGTCCGCGAAGCGGGAGAAGAGGTCACCCGGCAGGCTGAGGCACTGTTGCTGGCACCGTTGGCCGCCGAGGATGCCGAAGGACTGCGGAGCGCGCTGGAACGGGTCGTTCGCGCGGAGTGAACGGCGGCGGGAAGGAAACGGGCGATGGTGGCGTTGTCCAGGTCATATCCGGAGAAAACCTCAGCTAAGGTAGAGGTTTAGAGACTGGGGGTTTTCCCATGGACAACATGTGGGGGCTGTGGAGTTCGGCGATGCGCGCCGACGACGTGCCGAAGGGGCTCAGCCGCGGCACGCTCAAGCGCGTCGCCCGCTTCGCCCGGCCGCACTGGCGGCGGCTGCTGGCTTTCCTCGTCCTGACGGTGGTTTCGGCGGTCCTCGCCGTGTCGACGCCGGTGCTGGCGGGCAAGGTGGTCGACGCGATCGTCGGCGGGCACGACCTGTCGGTGGTCGTGTGGCTGGCCGTCGTCATCGCCGCGCTGGCGATCGCGGACGCCGGGTTCGGCCTGATCGAGCGGTGGCAGTCCGCGCGGATCGGCGAGGGCATCATCTTCGACCTCCGCCGCGCGGTGTTCGAGCACGTGCAGCGGATGCCGGTCGCGTTCTTCACCCGGACCCGCACGGGCGCGCTGGTTTCCCGGCTCAACAACGACGTCATCGGCGCGCAGCGGACGTTCACCGCGACGCTGTCCGGGCTGGTCACCAACGTCATCCAGCTGGCGCTGTCGCTGGCGGTCATGCTCACGCTGTCCTGGCAGGTCACGCTGATCGCGCTGGTGCTGCTGCCGATCTTCGTGATCCCCGCGCGCCGGCTCGGCCGCCGGATGGCCGGGCTGCAGCGGGAGGCCGCGAACCTCAACGCCGGCATGACCACGCAGATGACCGAGCGGTTCTCCGCGCCGGGCGCCACGCTGGTGAAGCTCTTCGGCCGTCCGGTGCAGGAAGCGGACGACTTCGCGCTGCGGGCCGGGCGCGTGCGCGACATCGGCGTGCGCACCGCGATGCTGACCCGCTGGTTCATGACGAGCCTGACCCTGGTTTCGGCGCTGGCGCAGGCTTTGGTCTACGGCCTCGGCGGCTACCTCGCGCTGACCGGCAAGCTCGCGCCGGGCACCGTGGTCGCGCTGGCGCTGCTGCTGACCCGGCTCTACGCGCCGCTGACCGCGCTGGCCAACGTGCGCGTCGACGTCATGACCGCGCTGGTGTCGTTCGAGCGGGTCTTCGAGGTCCTCGACCTCGAGCCGATGATCAAGGAGAAGCCGTCCGCGCGTGCTTTGCCGCCCTCGGAAGGGGTTTCGGTCGAGTTCTCCGGCGTCCGCTTCGGGTACCCGGCGGCGGACCGGTATTCGCTGGCGTCGCTGGAAGACGTCGCCACGCTCGACCACCGCGGCGGCGAAGAGGTGCTGCACGGCATCTCGTTCCGCGCCGAGCCGGGGCAGATGGTCGCGCTGGTCGGGTCGTCGGGGGCGGGGAAGTCCACGATCGCTTCGCTGCTGCCGCGCTTGTACGACGTCGACGAGGGTTCGGTCCGGCTGTCCGATGTGGACGTCCGCGAGCTGACTTTCGCTTCGCTGCGGCAAACCGTCGGCGTGGTGACCCAGGACGGGCACCTGTTCCACGACACGATCCGCGCGAACCTGGCGTACGCGCGGCCGGGCGTGACCGACGACGAGATCTGGGAGGCGCTCGACCGCGCCCGGCTCGGCGAGCTGGTCCACTCCCTGCCCGACGGCCTCGAAACGACGGTGGGGGAGCGCGGCTACCGGCTCTCGGGCGGCGAACGCCAGCGGCTGACGATCGCCCGGCTCCTGCTGGCCCAGCCCAAGGTCGTGATCCTCGACGAGGCGACGGCACACCTGGACTCCGAGTCCGAGGCGGCCGTCGGCGAGGCGCTGACGCACGCGTTGGCCGGCCGGACGGCGCTGGTGATCGCGCACCGGCTGTCGACGGTCCGCGCGGCGGACCAGATCCTGGTCCTGGAGCACGGCGAGATCGTCGAACGCGGGACGCACGACGAGCTGCTGGCCCGCGGTGGGCGGTACGCGACGCTGCACGCGACGCAGTTCGCGGACCAGGAGCCCGCGGTGGCGTGACCGGCGCCGGGCCGGCTCGCGGAAAGCACTCTGCCGCGGCTGGTCGTGAGTGTTCAGGAGGGTTCTAACCCTCCTGAACACTCACGAGGCCCAAGCTCTCGTACACCGCGTTGACCAGGGCCATCTTGCGGGGGTCGTCGCGGATGAGCGGGCCGAGCTGGTTGAGCGTGTAGCCGAACGAGATGCCGTTCTCCGGGTCGGCGCCGCCGGTGGAGCCGCCGAGGCCGTCGTGGCCGAAGGCCGCCGGGTTCGGGCCGAAGCCGCGGGCGTCGCTGCCGAGGTAGAAGCCCAGGCCCCACTCGTTCGGCAGGCCGAGCACGGCGTCGATCTCCTTGCCCTGGCTCTCGCGGGCCTTCGCCAGCGCCGGCGCGGACAGGAGCCCGCCGGTGGCCAGCGCGCCGTAGATCGTGGCGATCGCGCGGGCCGTGCCGTGGCCGTTCAACGCCGGCAGGACGGCCCGGCGGAACGCCGGTTCGTTCGCGTCGTGGCCGGACAGGCGCGGGTTGGCCAGCGCGGCCTGCGCGACCGGGCCGGCGCTCGCGAACGCCGCCGCCAGCGCGTTCGCCACCTCCTCGGTCATGACCGGGTCGACCAGGGTCGCGCACCGGCCCAGGTCGGCGTCGTCGGCCAGCCCGATCGAGAAGTCGGCGCCGAGCGGAACGGCGACCTGCTCGGCGAAGAACTCGCGGATGCCCTGCCCGGCGACCCGCCGCACGACCTCGCCGACGAGCCACCCGTAGGCCAGCGCGTGGTAGCCACCCGCGGAACCGGGCTCGCAGAGCGGTTCCTGGGCCGCCAGCAGCGACGTCATGAGGTCCCAGTCGTAGAGTTCTTCGACCCGGACGGGCCGGTCGAGCCCGATGCCGGGCACGCCGGAGCGGTGCGAGAGCAGCCACCGCACCGGCACCTCCGCCTTGCCCGCGGCGGCGAACTCCGGCCAGTACTTCGCGACCGGCGCGTCGATGTCCAGCTCGCCGGCGTCGGCGAGCCGGTGCGCGCAGAGCGCGGTCATGCCCTTGGTCGTCGACCACACGTTGGCGAGGGTGTCCGGCTGCCAGGCGGCGTCACGCGCCGGCCCGGTCCAGCCGCCCCACAGGTCCACCACGACCTCGCCGTGCCGGGTGGCGGTGAACGCGGCACCCAGCTCGCCGCGGGAGCGGAAGTTCTCCTCGAAGGCCTCGCGCACCGGTTCGAAACCGGGCGCGCACTCGCCGTGCACCGTCGCCGTGGCGCTGTCCATCGGACCTCCTCGGGGGAGCGACCGGTCCACACCGACCAGTCGGTATGCCGACGCTAAAGCGGCCGGGCACGCCCGTCAAGGCGTGCCCGGCCGGTGCTTTTTCACGGACTGGGGGTCGCCCCGCCGCGAGCCGAAGAGCCCCTCGCTCGCGTCTCGGCGGGTCCGGAAGGTCGCGAATGACTCATTCGGGACCTCGGAGGTCCCGAATGAGTCATTCGCGACCACTGCGTCGGTCGCTGGTCCTGGTGGGACGCGCGCCGGTTCGCGCGCCGTCGAGGCGAAGGGCGCCGGGCGAATGCGGCGCGGACAAGCGCGACTTCGCCGGAGTCCCCACATCCGGCGGTCGCGAATGAGTCATTCGCGACCACGTTCTCCGGGGTCGCCGCCCGGCTACCGCAGCCGGGGAACGAGCGCGCTGTACTTCTCCAGCAGCGCCGCGTTGGCCTCGTCGCCGCCCGGTACGTTGGAGCTGCGCCACAGCGGGATGTCGATGCCCTCGGCCGCGCCGCGGTCGTAGACCTGGGCGAGCACCAGGTTCCACAGGAACGCGTTGACCACAGTGGACAGCGGCGCGGTGCGCGGGGCGTCCGGCGGGTAGCTCGCGTCGCCGGGGATGACGAGCGAGTCCAGCACCACCGTGCCCTGCTCCACGAGGTTGCTCGACGAGCGCTTCGGCGCCGCCGCCACGCACGCCCTCGACGTGATCGCGATGACCGCCGCGCCGCGCTCGCGCGCTTCGATGCACAGCTCGACCGGGTACGGGTTCGAGCCGGACGTCGAGAAGACCACCAGCACGTCGTCCGGGCCCGGGGCGCGCTCGGCCAGCACTTCCGCGGCCAGTCCGGTGCGCCGCTCGGTCTGCGTGCTGCTCACCGCGCCGTGCAGGGGCAGCAGGTCCGGGTGGTAGAGCGGGTAGACGCAGGCGAGCCCGCCGGCCCGGTAGAACGTCTCGGCCACGGCGGCCAGCGAGTGCCCGGCCCCCGCGGTATAGACCAGTGCGTCGGCCCGGATCACCCCCAGGACCAGCTCCGCCGCTTCGCGCACTGCCTCGGCGTTGGCCTGCTCGACGTCCGCCAATTGCTTGGCGACACTGCCGGAGATGTCCGTGGCGCTCACCACACCCACCCTTCCGTCGGGGATCGGGCGCCGAATCTACCGCGAAGATGGTGGTGCGCGGTGGAATAGCCGGGTGGACGATCCAGGTTGACCCGAATGCGGGCGAGGAGGAGGACGCGGGTGAGCGAGGCGGAACCGGCGGTGTCGGTGCGGCCGGCGCGCGGGCGCACCGAGGCGGTCGTGCTCGTGCTGCACGGCGGTGCGGAGCGGGGCACGGGTCCCGTGCCGCCCTGGAAGCTCGCCTACCTGCGGATGGTCCCGATCGCGCGCGCCCTGCACCGCGCCGGCCGCCGGCGCGGCGTCGAGGTGCGGCTGCTGCGCAACCGGCGCTACGGCTGGAACGCCCCCGCCATGGACCCCCTCGACGACGCGCGCTGGGCCCTCGATCGCATCCACGCCGAGCACCCCGGTGTCCCGGTGGTGCTGGTCGGGCACTCCATGGGCGGCCGGGTGGCGCTGCGCGTCGCCGACGACCCCGCCGTGCGCGGGGTCTGCGCGCTGGCGCCCTGGACCCCGCGCGGCGAGCCGGTCGGGGCCGTGGCCGGGCGGTCGGTGCTCATCGTGCACGGCACCCGCGACCGGATGACCAGCCCGGCGGAGTCCCACGCCTTCGCCGAACGCGCCGAGGGCGTCGCCGCCCGGGTGGCCCGGTTCGAGATCGCCAACGAGGGGCACGCGATGCTGCGCCGCTCGTCCGTGTGGACCCGGCTGACGATTGCTTTCACACTGGAAGTGCTCGCTGGGGACGCCGGTGCCGAGCTTCGCGGCGCATGGGCCGCTCCGGGGCCCGAGCGGCTCCGAATACCCGTGTGAAGCCCGCCCCGGGCAGGGGATTCGGCGAAGCGCGCCGCGGGGTGCGGCGAACTAGGATAGATCACCGGCGCAGCCGGCCGGAGGGAGCATCGTGACCACTTCGAGCGTTGACCGGGCGTCGACCGGGGACGTGCCGGAAGAAGACCGCTGGCCGGGCCTGGCCAGCCCGCCGCACTCACCGTTTCGCGCGCGCATCGCCGCCGCGCTGTTCCGCCGCGCCGTCCGCCCGCTCGACGTGCGGGTGACGTTCCCGGACGGCACGGTCCTCGGGGCCGGCGGCCCGAAATCACCCGAAATGCGGATTTTGCGGCCGGAATCCTTCTTCCACCGCCTCGGCGCCGACGCCAAGATCGGCTTCGGCGAGTCCTACATGGCCGGTGACTGGACCGCGTCCGACCTGGCCGAGGTGCTTACGCCGTTCGCCGAGCGGATGGGCACGCTGGTGCCACCGGTGCTGCAGAAGTTCCGGCGGATCGCCGAGCGCACGCAGCCGCCCTCCGAGGAGAACACCCTCGAAGGCGCGCGGGCCAACATCCACCGGCACTACGACCTGTCGAACGACCTGTTCGGGGCGTTCCTCGACCGGTCGATGATGTACTCGTCGGCGCTGTTCGGCCCCGGCGACGACCTCACGGCCGCCCAGTACCGCAAGATCGACAGCGTCCTCGACTACGCGGGCGTCCGCGACGGCAGCGAAGTCCTCGAAATCGGTACCGGATGGGGTGAACTCGCCATCCGCGCCGCCGCCCGCGGCGCCCGGGTGACGTCACTGACCATTTCGGAGGAGCAGCGCGCGCTGGCCACCGAGCGCATCGCGGCGGCCGGGTTCTCCGACCGCGTCGAGGTGAAGCTCTGCGACTACCGCGAGTCGAGCGGCCAGTACGACGCCGTGGTCAGCGTCGAGATGATCGAGGCCGTCGGCGCGTCCTACTGGCCCGCGTTCTACGAGACGATCGGCGAGCGGCTGCGCCCCGGCGGGCGGTTCGGCCTGCAGGCCATCACCATGGACCACGACCGGATGCTGGCTTCGTCGCGCGCCTACACCTGGATCCACAAGTACATCTTCCCGGGCGGCATCATCCCGTCGGTGCGCTCGATCGAGGAGGGCGTGAAGGCGAACACCCGGCTCAAGCTGGCCGGAATGCGCGAGTTCGGCCAGGACTACGCGCGCACGTTACGGTTGTGGCGCGAGCGGTTCCTGCACGGCTGGGCCGACATCGCCGGGTTCGGGTTCGACGACGTCTTCCGCCGGATGTGGGAGTTCTACCTGGCCTATTCCGAGGCCGGGTTCCGCTCCGGGTACCTCAAGGTGCACCAGTTCGGCTACGAGGCAACCGGCGAGTAACCCCGCGTCGCAACCCCACCCCGGTGCCGGACGTCCTCTAGTCGGACGCGTGCGGTGTACTGACGGCGAAAGTTTGTCCGGATCGGGATTGGGTGATGGTGATGACGTACCGAGGCGACGACGGCGGGCGCCGGATGCCGCCGCCCCGGCCGCCCGCCGGGCGCTCCCGGGAGCACCAGCGCGCGCAGATGATGCCGCTGCCCGGGCGGGGCCGCAGCCCGTACGACGAGCGCACCCGCCCCATGGGCGAGCCCGAGCCCCAGTACGCGCCGCCCCCGCCGCCGCGCCGGGAGCCGCCGCGCCCGGCCGACGACTACCCGCCGTCCCGGCCGCCGCGCCGCCGCCGGTGGAGCTTCGGCAAGGTGCTGGGCACGCTGGTGCTGGTCTTCGTCGTCTTCCTGGCCGGCATCTGGGTCTACCTGGAGTTCTCGATCAAGCGCGTCGACGCGCTCGCCGACTACGCGGGCCGCCCGGTCGCCGAGTCCGGCACCAACTGGCTGATCGTCGGCTCGGACAGCCGTGAAGGCCTCACGGCCGAGGACGAGGAGCGGCTGGCCACCGGCGACGTCGCCGCGGCGGGTGGCGGGCAGCGCACCGACACGATCATGGTCGCGCACATCCCGGACAACGACACCAAGCCGACGCTGCTGTCGCTGCCGCGCGACTCCCAGGTGAAGATCCCGGGCCACGGCACGAACAAGATCAACGCGGCGTTCTCCCTCGGCGGCCCGAAGCTGCTCGCGCAGACCGTCGAAGGCGCGACCGGCCTGCACCTCGACCACTACGCGGAAGTCGGCTTCGGCGGGTTCGCCAAGATCGTCGACGCGATCGGCGGCGTCGACATGTGCATCGACAAGGACATGAACGACACGATGACCGGCATCAGCATCAAGGCCGGCTGCCAGTCGCTCGACGGCCGGTCCGCGCTGGGCTTCGTCCGCATGCGCCACAGCGACGCGACCCCGCGCTCGGACCTCGACCGCGTCGCCAACCAGCGCAAGTTCATCGGCGCGCTGGTCAGCCAGATCGCGAGCCCGGGCACGCTGCTCAACCCGTTCGACTTCTTCCCGCTGCTGTCCTCGGCCCCGGACGCGCTGACGATGGACTCGAGCGACCACGTCCACAACCTGGCGGGCCTGGCGCTCGCGATGCGCGGCATCTCCTCGGGCGGCGTGGTGACGACGACGGTGCCGGTGACGAGCGGGTCGGCGGAGAACTGGGACAAGAACAAGTCGAAGCAGCTGTTCGACGCTCTGAAGAACGACAGCGCGGTGCCGGACAGCGTCATCGTCAATTAATTCGCGCGCGCTCGATCCTCGGCCGGGGCACCATGGAACCCATGGAGACCCCGGCCGAGTCGTATCGCGTGGACGAATTCACCCTGGCCCGCTGGCGGTTCGCCGACGGGCCGGAGCTCACCGCGACCGTTGCCGGGTCCCTCGAGCACATCGGTGCGTGGATGATCTGGGCGGCCGGCGGCTACACGGCCGACGACTCCGCCGAGTTCCTCAAGCGCACCAACGAGAACTGGGAGAGCGGCGAAACGCACGACTTCGCCATCCGCGTCGGCGGCGAAATCGCGGGCGCCATCGGGATGATGACCCGGGACGGCGGCATCGAAATCGGGTACTGGCTCGCGCTCGGCCACACCGGCCGCGGCCTGATCACCCGGGCCGCCGGGTTCCTGACGGCGGAGGCGTTCCGGCTCGGGGCCGGCTACGTCGAGATCAAGCACGACGAGCTGAACGTCCGAAGTGGAGCGGTGCCCGCGCGGCTCGGTTTCACCGAGGTGCGCTCCGAGCCGGCGGAGAAGCCGCTGGCGCCGTCGTGCTCGGGCACCAACCACGTCTGGCGCAAGGAGAAGCCGTGAACTGGGGATGTGTGACCGACACCGGGCACCGGTGGCTGTGCGTGCGGCGCGAGGTCGCGAGCCGGGCCGAGCGGCGCGGGCATCGCGCCGACGTCCACGAGTACGGGCGGCGCCGGCGCGACCGGCCGCGGGGGTGGCCGGCGGCCGGGGTGCGCCGGCCGCCGGGCTGGCCTCCGCGCGGCTGGCGCCGCTGACCCGCTCTCAGGACACCTTGTTGCGCTCCCGCAGCACCTTGAGCGCCTGGTCGGCGTGGACCGTGAAGTTCAGCTCGCTCTTGATCTTCTCGAGCACCTTCCGGTCCTCGCCGATCACGAACGTGACGCGCTTGGCGTGCAGCGGCAGCAGTTTCCGCCAGACGCCGAACTGCTTCGCGACCTCGCCGTCCACATCGGACAGCAGCGGGTAGTCGAAGCTGTTGGCCTCCGAGAACTGCCGCTGCTTGGTGACACCGTCCGGGCTGATCCCGATCCGGTGCGCGCCGACCTCGGCGAACTCGGCGGCGAGGTCGCGGAAGTGGCAGCTCTCGGCGGTGCAGCCCCCGGTCATGGCGGCGGGGTAGAAGAACAGCACGACCGGCCCGGTGGCCAGGAAGTCCGACAGCGTGCGGTCGGCCCCCTGGTCGTCGGGCAGCGTGAAGTCGGGGGCGAGGTCTCCGGCGTCCATGGACGTCCCTTCTCGTCGGCGGCAGAACCCATCCTGCCGGTCCTTCGGAGCCACCCGCCGACCGGCTTGGTCCGGCGCCGGCCCGTGCGCCCCAATGTGGCGTTCGGTGCGTCAGACGCACCCAATGTGGCGTTCGGTGCGTTGGACGCACCCAACGCCACATTGGGGCGCTTTGGTCAGGGGGCGGGGTGGCGGGCGATCAGCTCGTCCACTTCGTCACCCGTCGCCGAGTCCGCGACGAACGGGCCGCGGGCCGCCAGGACGCCCAGCTGACGCAGGCGGGCCGCCTGGTCGTGGGTGCGGACGCCTTCCGCGCCCACCCGCAGGTCCAGCTCGCGGGCGCGGGTGATCAGCTGGGTCAGGTGCCGGATGTCCGCCTCCGCCGGCTCTGCCGCGTCGAGCGCGTCGACCACCGGGCCGGACAGGATCACGTGGCGGATCGGGAGCTGGTGCTGGGGGATCAGCTCCAGGTCCGCCGAGCCCGAAATCGTCAGGACGAGCTGCGCGCCGAGGTCGGACAGCACCGCGAACGACTCCAGGACCTCGCCGCTCGGGTCGAGGACCGAGGCGGGGTCGGTGCACAGGCGCAGGGACTTCGCCGGCAGCTCGTGCTTGTCCAGCTGCTCCTTCACCAGCAGGACCAGGTCCGGGTCGATGGCCAGCCGCGCCGGGAGGCGGACGCAGACGTCCGGGGCCGCGTCGCCGAAGCGGGTGCGCCAGCGGGACGTCGCCGCCAGGGACTCGGCGAGCAGCCAGCGGCCCAGCGGCACCGTCATGCCCGTCGTCTGGGCCAGCGGGTAGAACTCGTCGGAGCTCAGCTCGCCCTTCTCCGGGTGGTTCCACCGCAGCCCGGCGTTGACCGCGGCGAGCTCGTCCGTGCGGGCGAGCCGGACCGTCGGCTGGTAGACGAGTGAGAACTCGCCGTTCTCCAGCGCGCCGGCGATCACCGCGCCGAGCTGGTAGCGGCCGCGGTCGCGGGCGTCGAGCTCCGGGTCGAACAGCATCCACTGCGCCTTGCCGGCCTCCTTGGCCCGGTGCAGCGCGATTTCCGCCGCCCGCAGCAGCTCGGCCGCGCCGCCCTCGACGGCCGCGCGCACCACGATGCCCGCGCTCGCGCTGACGCCGATGCCGTGCCCGCCGAGGTAGATCGGCTCGTTGAGGTCCTCCAGCGCGCGCTCGACCAGCTCGACGACCTCGGTGGCCGCGAGCCGGCCCCGCAGCAGCACCGCGAAGCCGTCGCCGGAGAGCCGCGCGACGAACCCGTCGTGGGGGCCGGTGAAGACGGCCGACAGCTTGGCGGCCACCCCGCGCAGCACCTGGTCGCCGACGCCGGCGCCGAGGCCGTCGTTGATCACCTTGAAGCCGTCGACGTCGAGGTAGATCAGCGCGATGTCGTCGTGCGCGCCGGCGCCGAGCGCGGCTTCCAGCTTGGTGGTGAACGACGACGCGTTCGGCAGCCCGGTCAGCGGATCGTGCACGTTCTGGTGCAGCAGCCGTTCCTGCAGCAGGTGCAGCTCGTTCGCGTCCGACACCATCAGCACCGGGTAGGCCGACCCCGGCTCGTCGCCGGGCAGCCGGGCGAGCGTGACGTCGGTCCAGAGCTGCCCGTCGTCGGCGTGGTCGAGCAGCATCCGCTCCTGGTACCGCTCGCGCGCGCTGCGCACCTGCTCGAGCCCCGCCTTGAGCCGCGAGACGTCGTGGTCGGTCGAGCCGAGGTCGGTGAGGTGCCGGCCCCGCAGCTTCTCCGGCGAGCAGCCGAGCAGCTGGCCCAGCGCGAGGTTCGCCTCGACGATTTCGCCGTCCGGGTCGGCCAGCGCGATCCCCATCGGCGACGCGGCGTAGAGCGCGGAGAACCGCAGCCGCGCTCCTTCGTGCCGGGAGCCGGCGTGGTCGGCCGCCTCGTTCGCGACCTCCAGCAAGAGCGGTTCGAGCTCCTCCGGGGGAAGTGTTACTCCTTTGGTGTCGGCCAACGTCGCCGCCCACCGGCGAGCCACGTCCAGCAGTCCTGGCGCGGCACCGGGCTCAGGCACACTCCACCTCTTCACGCACAGGTCAGGCCAGTTCAGCCGCGGTGCCGGGGGTCCGGAAGCCACAACGGGTACCCCTCGCCCGCGACCGATGCCACGCCATCATGCGAGTAACGGGGTGTCTACCGGCTGAACGAGTGAACGACTGTCCACATGAGGTGACATCTTGTCACGGCCTGTGTGCCGTGGTAGCCGGTGCCCGCGTCAGCGCGGGGTCAGCCGCACCGGCAGACCGTCGGCCGGGACCGGCAGCGAGACGTAATCCCACTTCGCGGTGTAACTCTCCGGAACCGACCAGCGGTAGGCGCGCAGCATTTCGTGCATCAGCAACTTCACCTCGAGACCGCCGAAGTGGAGGCCGATGCACTTGTGCGCGCCGCCGCCGAAGGGCATCCACGCCATCCGGTGCGACTTGTCCTCGCGGCGCGGCTCGGCGAAGCGCTCCGGGTCGAACTCGAAGGGGTTCGTCCAGCACTCCGGCGTGAAGTGGTTGATCGTGGGCGAGACGCCGACCAGCGTGTTCGCCGGGATGTAGTGCCCGAGCACCTCGGTGTCCTTGACGGTCTGGCGGGTCAGCGTCGGCACCGGCGCGACCAGCCGGAGCGCCTCCTTCATGACCAGGTCGAGCGTCTCGAGCCGGTCGACGGCGTCGATGTCGAGGACGTCGTCGCCCAGCGCCAGCGACTCCGCGCGGGCGCGTTCCTGCCACTCGGGGTGCTTGGCCAGGTAGTACGCCATGGCGCTGCTGGTGATGGTCGTCGTGTCGTGCGCGGCCATCATCAGGAAGATCATGTGGTTGACGATGTCGGTGTCGGTGAACCGGTCGCCGTCCTCGGTGGTGGCGTGGCAGAGCGCGGAGAACAGGTCGTCGCCGTCGGAAGCCCGCTTGGCGGGCAGGTTTTCGCCGAAGTAGCGCTCCAGGACGCGGCGCCCGTGCAGACCGGCCGACCAGCGCCCGCCCGGCACCGGGAAGCGCACGAACGCGGTGCCGGCGCGCACGGAGTCGACGAACGCGCGGTTGATCCGGTGCGCGTCGGAGCCGCTGCGCATGCCCATGAACACGCGCGTCGCGACGTCGAGGGTCAGCTGCTTGAGCGCCCAGTAAAGCCGCGGCCGCCCGCTCGACTCCCAGCTCGCGACGCCTTCGCGCAGCGCGGGGCCCATCTCGTTGACGTAGCCGGTCAAGCGCTGGCGGGTGAAGGCTTCCTGCATGATCCGGCGGTGCAGGTGGTGCTCGCCGAAGTCCATCAGCATCAGGCCGCGCTCGAAGAACTTCTCGATGAAGAACTTCCAGCCCTCCTGGGAGAACGCCTTGTCCTTGTTGACGAGCGCGATCTGCGTGGCTTCCGGCCCGGACAGCGCGACGATCTTGCGCCCGAAACCGGCGGTCCACGACACCGGGCCGTAGAGCTCGTGGCGGCGCAGGCCGAAGGCGGGGCCGAAGCGCATCATCTCGAGCATGTGCCCGACCACCGGCGGGCCTTCGTCGCCGAGCACGGGCTTGAGGCCGCTGCCCGCGGGCGGCGTGGCGAGTTCCTTGACCGGCCAGCGCGACCGCAGCCAGCGCTCGTCGACCCCGCGGGGGAGGGGGAGCGCCGTCAACGGCGGCACGCGTTCGCGCAGTGCTTCGGCGGCTCGGCTCACGGTGCCCGTCAAGGTGACCATCTCCCCACTGAGATCGGCTAGGCCTCCACGATGCACCCTTGTTGACGGTCTGACAACACCTGGGTTGCCGTCCTTTCGGGTGGTCGCTTCCGGAACCCGCTCGGGTTGACGCCGCGGACCCGTTTGAAGGCGGCGCTGAACGCGAAGGGGTCGGCGTACCCGACTTCACGCGCGACCGTCGCCACGCTGGCGCCGTCGAGGAGGAGGTCGGCGGCGAGCGTCATGCGGCGGCGGGTGAGGTAGGTCAGCGGCGGTTCACCCATGAGGTCGGCGAAGCGCTTGGCGAGCGTCGAACGCGAAACGCCGGCGCGCCCGGCCAGCGCGCCGACCGTCCAGGGCGCCGCGGGCTCGTCGTGCAGCAGCCGCAGCGCGTGGCCGACCACCGGGTCGCGCTGGGCGGTCCACCACGCCGGCGGCTCGCCGCCGGGCCGGTCGAACCACTCGCGCAGTGTGCAGACGAGCATCCAGTCGAGCAGCCGGTCGAGGACGACCTGCTGGCCCGGCGTGTCGGCGGCGACTTCGGCGGCGAGGTGGTCCAGGACGGCGTCCCCGGTGCCGCCGCCGTCCACGCGCAGCACGACGGGCAGCGCGTCCAGCAGCGGACGGCTGATCTCCCCGCCGACCGGGTAGGCGCCGACGATCAGCGTCACGGCGCCTACCCCGGGTTCGTACCAGCCGCGCCGGTGCCGCGTCCCGCCCAGTTCCGGCGCGGCGCAGAACTCACCGCAGTCGACGGGTTCGGCGTCGTTGCCGAGCTCGTCGACGAAGCGGAAGGTGCCGGGCCCGCGCACGACGACGGTGTCGTAGGCCCGCAGCGGCTCGGGCGGACCTTCGTCCGGCACGATCCAGCCGGCGCCGTCGAGGACGGTGCAGAGGGTGAGCGGGGCCCCGTCGACGAAGTTCAGTGACCAGGGCGGCGACAGGGCGGAGCTGCCGAAGAGCGAGCCGTGCGCGCGCACGCCGCGGAAGAGGTCGCCCAGGATGTCCATCCTCAGACGATCGCACAGGCGTTCCGGCTTTTCACCCATGGGATCGTCCGGGCCGGGCGGGTTGAATCGGGGTCATGGACACACTGACCCCTTCGGACCTCGAGTTCCTCCGCCGCCCGCTGCACGGCTTCCTGACGGTGGCGGGCGGGCCACCGCGCCCGGTGTGGTTCGAGGCGACCGCGACGGGCACGCTGCAGCTGTTCTCCGAACCGGACGCGCCGAAGGTCCGCCGCCTCCGCCGAGACCCCCGCGCGTCGATCATCGTGGCGGCCCCGGTCGGCGAGCGCGAACGGTGGATTTCGGTCGCGGGCAGCGTTTCCTTCGAACCGGACGGCGCCCATGACTTGGCCGAGCGCCTGGCGGCCCGCTACTGGAACCTCGACGACCCGTCCCGCGCCGCCGACCTGAAGGAACTGCTGGCCGTGGACCAGCTCCGCCTGGTCCTCCACCCGGACCAGGTGCGCCGCTACGCGTACTGAAAAGCCGTGAAGGCCTCCTTACCGGCCCTAAGCGCCGGTAAGGAGGCCTTCACGGCTTTTGACGCCGGAACTGTCGTACCCCGCCGGTAAAGTGGAGACCGCGGGGCGCAGCCCAGCGCAGCCGTCAGGTCAGCTCGGCGCGCACCTCGGCCGCCGCGGCCACCAGGTTGCGCAGGGCCGGCTCCACCTCCGCGTAGCCCCGCGTCTTCAGCCCGCAGTCCGGGTTCACCCACACCCGCGAAGCCGGCACCGCGCCCACCGCCGTCCGCAGCGCCGCGGCCACCTCGCCGGCCGGCGGCACCCGCGGCGAATGGATGTCGTACACCCCCGGCCCGACGCCGCGGCCGAAGCCCGCCGCGTCGAGGTCCGCCAGCACCTCCATCTTCGAGCGCGCCGCTTCAATCGACGTGACGTCCGCGTCCAGCGCGTCGATCGCCGGCAGGACCTCGCCGAACTCCGAGTAGCACATGTGCGTGTGGATCTGGGTCGCGTCCGCGATGCCCGACGTCGCGAGCCGGAACGCCGAGACCGCCCACTCGAAGTACGCCTCGTGCGCGGAACGCCGCAGCGGCAGCAGTTCCCGCAACGCCGGCTCGTCGACCTGGACGATGCGGATGCCCGCGGCCTCCAGGTCGCGGACCTCGTCGCGGATCGCCAGCGCCACCTGCCGGGCGGTGTCGGTCAGTGACTGGTCGTCGCGGACGAACGACCACGCCAGGATCGTCACCGGGCCGGTGAGCATCCCCTTGACCGGCTTGCGCGTCAGGCTCTGCGCGTACCGGGCCCACGAAACGGTCATCGGCGCCGGCCGCGAGACGTCGCCGTAGAGGATCGGCGGGCGGACGCAGCGGGAGCCGTAGGACTGCACCCAGCCGTGCGCGGTCGCGGCGAACCCGCTCAGCTGCTCGGCGAAGTACTGCACCATGTCGTTGCGCTCCGGCTCGCCGTGCACCAGCACGTCCAGCCCCAGCTCCTCCTGCAGCCGCACGACCCGCGCCACCTCGAGGCGCATCGCGGCGTCGTACCCGGCGTCGTCGAGCGTCCCCGCCCGGTGCGCCGCCCGCGCCCGCCGCACGTCGGCGGTCTGCGGGAACGAGCCGATCGTCGTGGTCGGCAACGGCGGCAGTCCGAGCGCGGCCTGCTGCGCGGCGGCACGCTGCTCGTACGGCGCCCGCGGAGCCGCCTCGAGCGCGGCCAGCCGGGCACGTACCTGCGAATCGGCCAATTCGGCCGCCGACGCCCGGTCCGCGACCGCCGCCCGCGCCGCCGCCAGGTCCGGGGACTCGCCCCGCAGCGCGCGGCCGAGCAGCACGACCTCGTCGACCTTCTGCCGCGCGAAGGCGAGCCAGCTCTTCAACCGCGGGTGCAGGTCCTCGCGCGAGACGTCGTAGGGCACGTGCAGCAGCGAGCACGACGTCGAGACGCTCACGGCCTTCGCGACGCCCAGCAGCGTCGCGGCCTTGCTCAGCGCCCGGTGCGGGTCGGTCCGCCAGACGTTGCGCCCGTCGACGACGCCGGCCACGACCTCCTTGTCCCGCAACGCCGGTTCGGCCGCCACGGCGTCCACAAAGGACTCGTCGCTGACCAGGTCGACGGCGAGCGCGTCGATGGGCGCGCGGGCCAGCGCGCCGAGCCCGCGGCCCAGCCCGCCGAAGTACCCGGCCACCAGCAGCTTCGGCCGGGCCGCCGCCTTCCCCAGCCAGTGGTAGGCGCGGATCAGCGCGTTCAGTTCGGCTTCGGTGCGGTCGCCGGCGAACGCCGGTTCGTCGAGCTGCACCCACTCCACGCCCTCGTCGTGCAGCTGCGCCAGCAGGTCGGCGTAGCGGGGGAGCAGCGCGTCGAGCAGGTCCAGCGGGGCGAATCCGCCGGTGCCCTTGCTCAGCACCAGGAACGTCACCGGGCCGACGAGCACCGGCCGCGTCTCGATCCCGAGGGCGCGAGCTTCCCGGTACTCGTCGAGGGGCTTGGTCCCGGCGAGCGTGAACTCGGTGTCCGGGCCCAGTTCGGGGACGAGGTAGTGGTAGTTCGTGTCGAACCACTTCGTCATTTCCAGCGCGGGCGCGTCCTGGACACCCCGCGCCGCGGCGAAATAGGTGTCGAGCGGCGAAAGACCCGGCCGGGCGGGCAGCACGCCGAACAGCTCGGCGGTGTCGAGCACGTGGTCGTAGTGCGAGAACGTGTTGGACGGGATCGAGTCCAGCCCGGCGTCCCGCAGCTCGCGCCAGGTCCGTTCCCGCAGGCCGAGGCCGACGGCGCGCAACGCGGCCTCGTCGATCTTGCCCGCCCAGTAGCGCTCGAGGGCGCGTTTGAGCTCCCGGTCCGGGCCGATCCGGGGGTAGCCGAGCACAGTGGTGCCGATGGTCACAGCTCTCTCCTCGCGAGCTAGTCCGAAGAGTCCGGACGCGCGCGAAGGCGAGCGTTTCGGTCGTGCCCATCCCGCGAGGCCCGGACTCGCGCACGCCGTCGGCGTCCGCACCACGGGCAGGTCTTCGGACTCGTGGGCGAACCGCTCGCGCCTACCGGCCGTCGCTTCCCAAGCTCGCGCTCAGTGCTCTTTGACGGCTTTCGTTCCCACTCACCGCTGCGGGGCAGTCCCGGATTCGCACCGGGTTCCCTGTTGCCTCCCCGGGACGTCGGAAACCCGCACCGGGGAACCAGTGGCGTGGCCGAGTCTAGGACATCGGCCGGGCGGGCGGTACCGGGCGCGGACCCGGCACACTGGGGACGTGACCGCCTGGACCCACGAAGACCTCGCCCTGTTCGCCGAGCACCCGTCCCTCGTCCTGACCGCCGGGGACGGCGGCGGGCCCGGCGTGGAGATCGGCATGGCGGTGGTCGGCGGCGAGCTCTACGTCCGCGCCTACCGCGGCGTCGGCTCGCGCTGGTACGTGGCGGCGCGGGACCACGGCCGCGGCCGGATCGAGGTGGGCGGCGGCACCCGCGAGGTCGTGCTCACGACCGCCGGGTTCGACCCGCCCGCCGGGGTCGACGCCGCCTTCGCCGGCAAGTACGGCCCGGCGGCCGAGGCCCTCGTCGCGAGTCCGCAGGCCGGGGCCGCGACGATCCGGATCGATCCCCGGGCGTGAAAAAGCCCGGCCACGCACCAAGGCGTGGCCGGGCTTTCGCGTGAGGACTCAGTCCCAGTCGAGAGCGCCGCCCGACTGGTACTCGATGACGCGGGTCTCGAAGAAGTTCTTCTCCTTCTTCAGGTCCATCGCCTCGGACATCCACGGGAACGGGTTCTCGGTCTCACCGAAGATCGGGGCGAGCCCGATCTGCTGCGCGCGGCGGTCGGTGATGAAGTGCATGTACTGCTCGCACAGCTGCGCCGACAGGCCGAGCATGCCGCGCGGCATGGTGTCGCGGGCGTAGTTGACCTCGAGCTCGCAAGCCTCCTTCAGCATCCCGCGCACCTCCTCCTGGAACTCGGGGGTCCACAGGTGCGGGTTCTCGATCTTGATCTGGTTGATGCAGTCGATGCCGAAGTTCAGGTGGATCGACTCGTCGCGCAGGATGTACTGGTACTGCTCGGCGATGCCGACCATCTTGTTGCGGCGGCCCAGCGACAGGATCTGCGCGAAGCCGGTGTAGAACCACATGCCCTCGAAGATCACGTAGAACGCCACGAGGTCACGCAGGAACGCCGTGTCGGCTTCCGGCGTGCCGGTCTCGAAGTCCGGGTCCTCCAGGTGCTGCGTGTACTTCAGCGCCCACGCGTCCTTGTCCGAAATGGACGGGACCTCGCGGTACATGTTGAACAGCTCGCCCTCGACCAGGCCGAGGCTTTCGCAGATGTACTGGAAGGTGTGCGTGTGCACGGCTTCCTCGAACGCCTGGCGCAGCAGGTACTGGCGGCACTCGGGGTTGGTGATCTGGCGGTACACCGCGAGCACGATGTTGTTGGCCACCAACGACTCCGCGGTCGCGAAGAAGCCGAGGTTGCGCTTGAGCATCTGCCGCTCGTCCTCGGTGAGGCCGTCCTTCGACTTCCACAGCGCGATGTCGGCCTGCATGGCGACCTCGGTCGGCATCCAGTGGTTGTTGCAGCCGGCCAGGTACTTCTCCCAGGCCCAGGTGTACTTCATCGGCAGCAGCTGGTTGACGTCGGCGCGCGCGTTGATCATGCGCTTGTCGTCGACGTTGATCCGGGCGGCGCCGACCTCGATCTCCCCGAGGCCGGTCGCGCCGGCGGTCTCCAAGTTGGTCATATCGCTCACTTCAGGCTGGCGGGGTCGTGAGTGTTTAGTCGGGTTCTAACCCGACTAAACACTCACGACCGGCGGCGGGCTTACTGGCAGGCTTCGCAGTCGGGGTCGTCGATGCGGCAGGCGGCGCCTTCGGTCGCGACGAAGTCGACGTCGGGCTCGGGCTTCGGCGCCGGGGCGGGCGTCGGCGCGGGGGCCGGGACGGCCGCGGCGGGGGCCGGGGCGGGGGTGGCCGGGGCCGGGGTGGCCGAGACGGCGTTCAGCTTGCCGTCGGTGCCGCGCAGGGTGCTCTTCTCCACGTGCGTCGCGGACTGGGCCCGCAGGTAGTACGTGGTCTTGAGGCCCTTGTGCCACGCGTAGCGGTACAGCTGGTCGAGCTTGCGCCCGCTCGGCGCCGCGATGTACAGGTTCAGCGACTGCGCCTGGTCGATCCACTTCTGGCGCACCGAACCGGCGTCGACGATCCACTTCGACTCGATCTCGAACGCCGTGGCGTACAGCGCCTTCAGGTCGTCCGGCACGCGGTCGATCTGACCCAGCGAACCGTCGAAGTACTTCAGGTCGCTCACCATGACCTCGTCCCACAGCCCGCGCTGCTTGAGCGAGCGGACCAGGTGCGGGTTGACGACGGTGAAGTCGCCGGACATGTTCGACTTGACGAACAGGTTCTGGAACAGCGGCTCGATCGACTGCCCGACGCCGGAGATGTTGGAGATCGTCGCGGTCGGCGCGATCGCCATCACGTTGGAGTTGCGCATGCCGACGGTCTTCACGCGCTCGCGCAGCGGCGCCCAGTCCAAAGTGGACGAGGTGTCGACGTCGAGGGCGTCACCCTGGCGCGCGTCGATGAGCAGCTGCAGCGAGTCGATCGGCAGGATGCCCTTGCTCCACAGCGATCCCTCGAACGACTGGTACTGACCGCGCTCCTCGGCGAGGTCGGTCGACGCCGAGATCGCGTAGTAGGAGAGGTGCTCCATCGAGACGTCGGCGAACTTCACGGCCTCTTCGGAGGCGAAGGGGACGCCGATCTCGAACAGCGCGTCCTGGAAGCCCATGATGCCCAGGCCGACCGGGCGGTGGCGCAGGTTGGAGCGGCGCGCCTCCGGGATCGTGTAGAAGTTGATGTCGATCACGTTGTCCAGCATGCGGACGGCGGTGCGCACGGTCTTCTCGAGCCGGGCGGTGTCCAAACCGGACGGGGTGACGTGCTTGAGCAGGTTCACCGAACCGAGGTTGCAGACCGCGACCTCTTCGCTGTTGGTGTTCAGCGTGATCTCGGTGCACAGGTTGGACGAGTGCACGACGCCGACGTGCTGCTGCGGCGAGCGCAGGTTGCACGGGTCCTTGAACGTGATCCACGGGTGGCCGGTCTCGAACAGCATGGTCAGCATGCGGCGCCACAGCTCGACCGCGCGGATCTTGCGGAACACCTTGATCTCGCCGCGCTCGGCCTTCGCCTCGTACTCGCGGTAGCGGGCGGCGAACTCGTTGCCGTACAGGTCGTGCAGGTCCGGGGTCTCGTTCGGCGAGAACAGCGTCCACTCGGCGTTCGCCTCGACGCGGCGGAGGAACTCGTCCGGCACCCAGTTGGCGGTGTTCATGTCGTGGGTGCGGCGACGGTCGTCACCGGTGTTCTTGCGCAGGTCGAGGAATTCCTCGATGTCCACGTGCCACGTCTCGAGGTACGCGCACGCCGCGCCCTTGCGCTTGCCGCCCTGGTTGACCGCGACGGCGGTGTCGTTGGCGATCTTGAGGAACGGCACGACGCCCTGCGACTGGCCGTTGGTGCCCTTGATGTGCGCGCCGAGGCCGCGGACCGGGGTCCAGTCGTTGCCGAGGCCGCCCGAGTACTTCGCCAGCAGCGCGTTGTTCTTGTACGCCTGGAAGATCGAGTCCAGGTCGTCGTCCACAGTGGTCAGGAAGCAGGACGACAGCTGCGGGCGCGTGGTGCCCGAGTTGAACAGCGTCGGCGTGGACGCCATGAAGTGGAAGCTCGAGAGCAACTCGTAGAACTCGATCGCACGGGCTTCCTTGTCACTCTCGCGGATGGCGAGACCCATCGCGACGCGCATGAAGAACGCCTGCGGCAGCTCGAAGCGGGTGCCGTCGTGGTGCTGGAAGTACCGGTCGTACAGCGTCTGCAGACCGAGGAACCCGAAGTCGAGGTCGCGCTCCGGCCGGATCGCGGCGGTGATCTTGTCGAGGTCGAAGCGCAGCAGCTCGGCGTCGACCAGCTCCAGCTCGACCGCGCGGCGCAGGTAGGCACGGAAGTACGGCGCGTACTCGGTGGTCATCTCGTCCTGGCTGGCCTGGCGCGGCTTCTTCGCCAGGTAGCTCAGCGCCTCGCCGCGCAGCTTGTCCAGCAGCAGGCGGGCGGAGACGTAGGAGTAGTTCGGCTCCTGCTCGACCAGCACGCGGGCGGCCAGGACCTGGGCCAGCGCCAGCTCGTCGGCGCTGATGCCGTCGTAGAGGTTGCGCTTGGCCTCGGCCAGCACCGGCTCCGCGGAGACGTCTTCGAGACCGGCGACGGCTTCTCCCACGACGTGGGACACGCGGGCCCAGTCGAGCGGGCGCAGGACGCCGTCGGCGCCCTTGACGTTCAGCGCGACCTCGGTGGCGGCGGGCTTGGCGGCCTCGCGGGCCTTGCTGCGCTCCTCGCGGTAGAGGACGTAGGCGCGAGCGACCTTGTGGTGCTCGCCGCGCATCAGCGCGAGCTCGACGATGTCCTGGATCTGCTCGATGTGCAGGGCGGTTTCGGGGCCGGCGTGGCGCAGCAGGGTGGCCTCGACCTGCTGGGTCAGCTCCGCGACGACGTGGTGCACGCGGGAGGACGCGGCGGCGTCGCCACCCTCGACCGCGAGGAACGCCTTGGTCAACGCGACCGAGATCTTCCCGGCGTCGAACGGCGACACGCTGCCGTCCCGCCGGATGACCCGGATCGCGGTGGGTGTGTCCGCGGCGGAGGGCCGCTGACCGGTTTCGACTGACATGCGTGTCTCCAACTTTTCGGGCGCGTTCGATCGCCGCACGGCCTCACGAGGCCGTGCGCAGGTGTTTCTCCAGGCTGCTTGGCAGGTCTTGCGCAGCGGTCTCCCCGTCGCTGGGGCCTGCCGGTTCCCAGAGACTACATGTAGGGGTGCCTGCCCGCACGGGCCCCCAGATGGCGTGTCGCGAGTTCACTCTGACGGGATTGTGTGATCACCCAGAGAAGTACTTCACCGCGCGATCGCGGGGTTTCGCGGGTACCTTCCGCAGCCGTTCAGGCGCCGAAGCGCAACGTCGAAGAAGGCAGCTCCAGGCTCGCCACCGGCCGCCGCCCGGCGAGGTAGCCCAGGGGGCCGTCCGGGTTGAAGCTCCAGTCCGCCGACGCCGGGCGCGGGCGGATCTTCGCGCCGACCGGCGTCCGCAGCAGGCCGTCGCGCGACTGGACCACCTCGAACGACGTCGGGACCCGCACCGGCAGGCCCGGGCGGCGCTTGAACGCCGCCGTCGCGATCCAGTCGTCGGAAGTGGCCGCGGTCGCCGTGAAGGTGGGGCCGCCGGTGAAGTCCAGGGTCGCCAGGTCCTTCGGGATGGCCCACAGCTCGCGGCCGCCCGCCAGGGACGCCTCGCTGTCGACCCAGATCTCCGTGATCGAGCAGGACACCCGGCGCGCCTTGATCGACACCGCGGCCAGGAGCTCGTGGTAGGCCAGCTGCCCCGGCGGGGTGTAGTCGATCCACGCCGTGAACACCGATGCGTGCCCGGCGATCACCAGGGGCTCGGCGGGAACCGCGGGCAGGTCCGAGACCGGCACGCGCCAGACCGAGACCCTCGCGTCGGCGGTCAGGTGCCAGGGCTGCGGCGGGTAGAGGCTCATTCGGTCACCCAAGGGAGGTAGGAGGGGAGGTCCTGGTCCACGCGCAGGCCCCACGACGGCGGCCGCTTCTGCAGGAACGACAGGACGCCCTCGACGGCGTCCGGGTTCGAGCCCAGGCCGCCGATCAGGCGGGAGTCGAGTTCGTGCACCGGGAACGGCGATTCCGCGCTCGCCATTCGGTAGAGCAGCTGGCGGGTCACCGCGACCGACACCGGCGCGGTGTTCGCGACGATCTCGCGGGCGAGCTTGTACGCCGCGTCGAGCACCGTCCCCACCGGGAAGACCTGGTGCACGAGGCCCTTCTCCAGCGCCTCCGCCGCGGGGAAGACGCGGCCGCTGATCATCCAGTCCAGCGCCGTTCCCATCCCGACCAGCCGGGGGAGGAACCACGCCGACGCGCCTTCGGGGTAGATCCCGCGGCGCGTGAACACGAAACCGAAGCGCGAGTCCTCCGAGGCGAGCCGGTAGTCGCACGACAGAGTGATCGTGATCCCGCCGCCGACCGCCGCGCCGTGCAGGGCCGCGATCACCGGCTTGTTCATCGTGAAGATCCGCTTCGAGCACCGGCCGGCGGGCTCCTGCCACGCCGCGTCCGGGCCGGTCGACGGGTCGAAGTCGAAGCCGCCCTGCGAGAGGTCGGCCCCCACGCAGAAGTCCTTGCCCGCGCCGGTCAGCACGACGACGCGGACGTCTTCGTCGCGGTCGGCGCGGTCCATCGCCTCGCTGAGCTCGTCGGCCATCCGGATCGTGTAGCCGTTGCGCGCCTCGGGGCGGTTCAGCGTCACCGTGGCGATCCGGTCCGCGACGGCGTAGGTGATCTCGGCCATGGCGACGAACGTAGTGCGGCCCGCCGTTACTGGCAAGATGTCAATAGCGTGAGCGCCCGCCTCAGGACACCACCGGCTCGCCGAACTCCTCGTCGAGCTTGCGGGCCATGTCGGCCCGCCCGATCTTGAGCCACACCTCGCGGGCCGCGCGGACGTAGCGGGTGCGGTCCGCGCCGTCGCTGAGCCGGGCCAGCCGCTGGTACGTCGTGCCGGCGCTGTAGGGCTGCGGGATCCGTTCGTAGAGCGGCAGCGCCCGCTGGTAGCACTCGACGGCGGCCGCGCGGTCGCCGCCGGCCAGCGCGGCGTCGCCCAGGAACTTGACGCTGTTCGCCTCGCCGAGGGTGTTCCCCAGCTGCTGGTACAGGGTGTTGGCGCGCTGGTAGCCGTCCGCGGCCGCGGCCGGGTCGCCGCCGGCCAGCGCGACGTCGCCGAGGCCCTTGGTGCAGTTCGCCTGGCCCAGCACGTCGCCGATCTCCTCGAACAACGCCAGTGCCTGGGCGAAGCGGCGGCCCGCCTGGGCGTGCTCGCCCAGCTTGCGCGCGACGTTGCCGAGCCGCCGGGTGCAGTTGGCCTGCCCCAGCAGTTCCCCGATCCGCTCGTAGACCGGCCGGGCTTCCTCGTAGTGCGCGATGGCTTCGGCGTACTCGTCGCGGCTGAGCGCGAGGTCGCCCAGCGACTTGACGCAGTCGGCCTGCCCGTGGAGGTCGCCGGCTTCGGTGTACAGCGCCCGCGCGCGCCGGTAGTGCGCGTCGGCGGTCGCGTAGTCGTCGTGGACGAGCGCCGCGTCGCCGAGACGACGGCCGCAGTCGCCCTCGCCGCCGCGGTCGCCGATCCGCCGGTACAGCTCCTCCGCCTGCCGGTAGAGCTCGGTGACGTCGGCCTGGTCGGTCCGCGAGTACGCGAGGTCCCCGAGCGCCACCAGCAGTTTCGCCTCGCGGCGGAGATCGCCGGCGCGGTTCGCGGCTTCCCGGGCGGTGTGCAGGATCCGGGCCGAGCCGAGCCCGGTCGCGGCGAGGTACTTGGCCAGCGCGATGGCCGCGTCGAGGGCCGGGACCGGGTCTTCGGCCGCGAGCCCGCGCTCGAGCATCGCGTCGACGTTGCCGTACTCCGCGGTGAGCCGCGTGACGGCTTCGGCCCCGCCGGCCCGGTCGATCCGCGCCGCCCACCGGACGGCCAGCCCGGACCAGTGCCGGACCAGCAGGTCCAGGTCTTCGGCGGGGATCGGGTGGGTCGTCTCGACGTGGTCGCGGATCGGGCGCAGCACGTGCAGCCGGTCGGCTTCGTCGAACGCGAGCCCCGCCTTGCGCAGCGTCGACGCCGCTTCGGGGTCCTCGGGCACGAGCACGTCGAGGTCCGCGTGCGCGATGCCGTCCGGCAGCACGGAAAGCAGGCCGAGCAGCCGGCGCGCGGTGCCCGTCATACGTGGTCCGTTGATCGACACTTCGAAGGACACCTCCGGCCCGGCGCGGAAGCCGAGGCTACCGCTGGTGATCAAGGAATGCCGCTTCGCCCGCCAGCGGCGCCACAGGCCCGCGAGGTCCGGTTCGCCTTCGGCCCGGTACGCCAGCAGCTCGACGGTCAGCGGCAGGCCGTCCTGCGCGACGAGCAGTGGTTCGAGGACCGGGTCGGCCGCGAACCGGCGGCCCGCCACGGAAAGGAAGAGCTCACGCGCGTCGGCCAGCTTCAGCGGTGGCACTTCGACGGCGTCGCACCAGGGGACGCCCGGCGGCCGCTGCCTGCCGCGCGCGGTCAGCACGAGGGCGAGCCCGGGCACCCCGGCCAGCTCGGCGAGCGCGGCCTCCGTGCCCTCGCGGTCGGCTTCCCACGGCGTCTCCCCGTTGTCGAGCACCAGCGCCGCGGGGGCGGCCGCCAGCGCGGCGAGCACCTGCGCCCGGGGGTCTGCGCCGGGTGACAACCCCATCGCGGCGAGGATTTCCGGGTGCAGCTCGGCGCCGCCGCGGGTGGTGGCGCACCGGACGAACCAGCGGCGGGCGCCGAAACGGGCGACCACCGCGGGGTCGTGCAACGCGGCCGCCGAGACCGTGCTCTTGCCGATCCCGGGCGGCCCGAGGACCGGGATCGGCCGCACCGGGTCCGCGAGCACGGCGGTGACGAGCGCTTCGACCAGCGCGTCCCGGCCGAAGCAGCGGGGGCGGGGCGGCAGCCGGCCCGCCGGGCCCGGGGCCGCGTCCGCTTTCGCGGCGGGCAGGCCGAGCAGGAAGCCCGCCAGCTCGGCCCGGTCCTCGCCGTAGGGCAACGGCGTGATCGCGGTCCCGGTCAGCGCGGGCACCTCCCGGGCCAGGCAAAGCCGGTAGTGCCGGTACTCCGAACCGGTGAGCACGCGGCTGATCCAGTCGAGCAGCGCGCCGAAGTTGGGGTCGCCCAGACCCGCGCCGAACCCGACGAACACCATGGTCCGCAGCGTGGCGAGCGCGCGCTGGATCGTCTGCGCGTGGTCGGCGCCGAGGACGGCTTCGTACGAGCGGACGCCGAGCACGACCGACGCGGGATCCCGCCAGTGGCCGTGCAGGTGCAGCACACCCGGTTCGTCCCCGCGGAGCACCCGCTCGACCCGCGCGCCGTCGCGCCAGGTCACCGGCGGCAGGCCGGTGACGTCCTCGATGAGCCCGTCGTAGTTGGTGGTGGCCAGCGGGACGCCGAGGGCGGCCAGCGCCCGGATGACCGCGTGGTCGTGGACGCGCAGCGCGCCGACGGTTTTGCGCAGCCAGCGGGCGTACTCACCGCCGCCGGGCGCGCCGAGCCGGGTCGCGATGTTCTCCGCGGCGGACAGCAGTTCGACCAGGTCGCCGCTGTCGATCTGGGCGTGCAGCCGGTCCGCCCAGCCGGCGGGCAGCCCGGGCACGACCGTCTCGCACGTCCGGACGCCGTGGCGCAGCAACCCGGTCCAGCTCGCGACGGGCGTCCCGCCGGTCGCCTACCGGGAGGCGATCTGGGTGGCCAGGGCTTCGGCGAGCGGCCTGCTCATGGTGCCCCGGGCGTGGTGCGGGTCGCGGACCAGCCGCGCAGCCAGTCCGCCAGGCCGGGACCGTGCCCCGCCCCGTGCCGGTCGGTGCCGTCGTTCTCCGGCGCGTGCTGCTTCCGTGCGCCGGGTAGGGGTTCGACACGCAAAAGCAGGCCGCGGGCCGGTGGTGTGGGGGTCATGACGGCGCCTCCTCGACGACAATTAGGCCGGCCGACGTCAGTTCGGCCAGCAGCGCGCGGACGGTGGCCGCGTCCACTGTGGACCCGGGCAGCGCGGCCAGGTCCGCGATCGTCCGGCCCGCGCCCTCGGCCAGCGCGGTGAGCACCGGTTCGGCGGCGCCGGCGAAGACCCACTGGTGCCCGGCGGCGAAGAGGACCACGGTGCCGTCCGGGCGGCGCCGGACCGCCGCGCGCGTGGTCAGCAGCCGCGCGACGGCGTCGTCGCCCGGCGGCAGCGCTTCGGGTGTCGCGCCCCACGGCAGGCGGATCCCCGGGGCCAGCCGGGCGTTCCCGTCGTGTTCGAGCAGGAAGCGGTCGACGGCTTCGGCGTCGAAGTACTCGCCGATGGCCGCGTACAGGGTCTCGGCGAGTTCCTTGCGCCGCTCCGGCGCGGCGAAGCGCGGCAGGTCCCGCCGGAACCGCTCGTCGGCGCGCAGCCGGTCGACCAGCCACTCGGCGAGGTCGATCCCGGTGGCGGGCGCGAACCCGAAGGTCAGGTGCAGCGACGGGGTGCCGAGCGCGGCGACGTCGTGCCAGTGGCCGCGCGGCAGGTACAGCACGTCGCCCGCTTCGAGCAGGTACTCCGCGACCGGGTCACCTTCGGGTGGCGGTGGCGCCTCGACGTCCCGGTAGAGCGGGAACGGCCTGGTGGGGCCGTAGAGGCGCCAGTTCTTGCGGCCGGCGACCTGGAGCGCGAGGACGTCGTGGTTGTCCCAGTGGACGTCGAACCCGTGCGAGGTGCCCCAGCTGGCGTAGAGGTTGACCTGGACCTGTTCGCGCAGGTCGCGCTCCAGCGCGGCGGCGAGCGCGCCGACCGGGCCGTGCAGTTCTTCGACGGCGTCGACGACCAGCGTCGCGCCCTCGCGGAGCTGGCCGAGCAACGCGCCGGTGATCAGCCGCCGCGCGTGCCCGCCGTCCCGCAACGGGACTTCGTCGACGTAGGCGGCGGGATCGACGTCGGCGCCGCCGCGCACGAGGCGCAGCCGCGGCGGGACGAGCCGGTTCCGCTCGAGCAGGTCGTTGAGCGCGGACCAGGGGAGCACCGGGTCGAAGGCGGCGGCCCCGCCGCGGAACAAGGCGTGTTCGCGGCCGTGGGAATCGCCCAGGAACCGACTCACGGGGGTCGGGGTGATCAGGTCGGCCAGCGTGCGAGGAGGCGTCATGTCTCCCACGGATCCTGTGGTCGTTTCCGGCGTCTCCCCAGCATACGCGGTCCGGGCAAGAAACAATCAGGCGCGCTTGATTTTTCCGGCGGCCGGTGCCACGCTGGGCGCCAGGACGCAAGGAGGCGGCGGATGGCGGACCTCGGCGTGATCCTCGGGGATCTCGACGCGGAATCACTGGCGATCGACGACGTGGTGGCGGACCTGCCCGCGTCGGACTGGGCGCGGGCGACACCCGCCGAGGGGTGGACGATCGCGCACCAGATCGCGCACCTGGCCTGGACCGACCGCAAGGCCTTGATCGCCGCGGCCCACCCGGAGAAGTGGCAGGCCGAGGTCGAAGAGCTCCTCAAGGCCGGGGAGACCTACGTCGACGACGGCGCCGCGGCCGGGGCCGAGCGCCCGCCGCGGGAGATCCTCGAAGACTGGCGTTCCGGGCGGGCCGCGCTTGCCGAAGCCCTCGCCGCGGTGCCGGCCGGGCAGAAGCTGCCCTGGTACGGCCCGCCGATGAGCGCGGCCTCGATGGCGACCGCGCGCATGATGGAGACCTGGGCCCACGGCCAGGACGTCTTCGACGCGCTCGGCCTGACCCGCGAGCCCACCGCGCGGCTGTGGCACATCGCCCGCTTCGGCACGCGCACCCGCGACTTCGCCTACCTGGCCCACTCGCTCGCGCCGCCGGCCGAGGAGTTCCGCGTCGAGCTGACCGCACCCGACGGCTCCCCCTGGGCGTTCGGCCCGGAGGACGCCGAGCAGAAGCTCACCGGCAGCGCCGTGGACTTCTGCCTGGTCGTCACCCAGCGGCGGCACCCGGCCGACACCGATCTGGTGGCGGACGGCGCCGACGTCGAAGAGTGGCTGACCGTCGCGCAGGCCTTCGCCGGTCCGCCCGGTGCGGGCCGGAAGCCAGGGCAGTTCGCATGACCTACCGCATCGGCAACGCGTCCGGCTTCTACGGCGACCGGTTCTCCGCGGTCCGCGAGATGCTCACCGGCGGACCGCTCGACGTCCTGACCGGCGACTACCTCGCCGAGCTGACCATGCTCATCCTCGGCCGCGACCGGATGAAGGACGCCAATCGCGGCTACGCCAAGACGTTTCTCCGCCAGATGGAGGAAAACCTCGGGCTGGCGCGGGAAAAGGGCGTCAAGATCGTCGCCAACGCGGGCGGGCTCAACCCGGCCGGGCTCGCGGACGCCCTGCGGGAGCTGGCCGCGAAGCTGGGGCTCGACGTCAAGATCGCGCACGTCGAAGGCGACGACCTGGTCGCCCGCGCGGACGAGCTCGGTCTCGGGAAACCGTTGACCGCCAACGCTTATCTCGGTGCCTGGGGCATCGTCGAGTGCCTGAACGCGGGCGCGGACGTCGTCGTCACCGGGCGAGTCACCGACGCCTCGGTGATCGTCGGCCCGGCCGCCGCGCACTACGGCTGGGCCCGCGACGACTTCGACGCCCTCGCCGGCGCGGTCGCCGCCGGGCACGTCATCGAGTGCGGCGCGCAGGCCACCGGCGGCAACTACGCCTTCTTCACCGAGCATTCCCTGGGGGTGCCGGGCTTCCCGATCGCCGAGATCGAGGCCGACGGCTCCAGCGTCATCACCAAGCACCCGGGCACCGGGGGAGTGGTGAACGCCGGGACGGTCACCGCGCAGCTGCTCTACGAGATCACCGGCGCGCGGTACGCCGGGCCGGACGTCACGACCCGGTTCGACACGCTCTCGCTGACCGAAGACGGACCCGATCGCGTGCGCATTTCGGGCGTCCGGGGGGAAGCTCCGCCGCCGACGCTGAAGGTCGCGCTCAACACCCTCGGCGGGTTCCGCAACGAGACGACGTTCGTCCTCACCGGACTCGACATCGAGGCGAAAGCCGCGCTGGTGAAGGAACAACTCGAAGGAGCGCTCAAGGACCGGCCCCCCGCCGAGGTCAAGTGGACACTCGCCCGCACCGACCACGCCGACGCCGACACCGAGCAGACCGCGAGCGCGCTCCTGCACGTCGCCGTCAAGGACGCCGACCCGAAGGTGGCCGGGCGCGCGTTCACCGGGGCCGCCGTGGAGCTGGCGCTGGCCAGCTACCCGGGCTTCCACGTCACCGCACCGCCTTCGGACGCCTCCCCCTTCGGCGTCTACACCGCGGCCTATGTGGACGCTGCCGAGGTCCCGCACGTCGCCGTGCTGCCGGACGGCATGCGTGTCGACATAGCACCTTCGGCGTCCACTCGGGACTTGTCCGAAGTGGACGAGCCCGCGCTGCCCGAACCCCTCGGCCACGGCCCGGTCCGCCGGGTGCCGCTCGGCACGATCGCCGGCGCCCGCAGCGGCGACAAGGGCGGCAACGCCAACCTCGGCGTCTGGGTGCGCTCCGAAGAAGCGTGGCGCTGGCTCGTGCACCGGCTGACCGTCACCGAGTTCAAGCTCCTGCTGCCCGAAACCGCCGACCTGCCGGTGACGCGCTACCTGCTGCCGAACCTGCGGGCGATGAACTTCGTCGTCGAAGGCATCCTCGGGCAGGGGGTCGCGTCGCAGGCGCGGTTCGACCCGCAGGCCAAGGCCTTCGGCGAATGGCTGCGGTCGCGTGAGATCGACGTCCCGGAGGTGCTCCTGTGACCGACCCCTTCCGGACGCCCGAACGGGCCGAGCTGCGCAAGACCGTCCGCAAGTTCGTCGAGCAGGAGGTCCTGCCGCACCTCGACGACTGGGAGCGGGCCGGCGAACTGCCCCGGGACCTGCACCGCAAAGCCGGTGAGCTGGGCCTGCTCGGCGTCGCCTTCCCCGAGGAGATCGGCGGGGGCGACGGCAACTACCTCGACGCGCTGGTCGTCGCCGAGGAGATGCACTACGCCGGCGGCTCCGGCGGGCTGTTCGCGTCGCTGTTCACCTGCGGCATCGCCGTCCCGCACATCGCCGAGGCGAACGATCCCGTGCAGATCGAACGCTGGGTCCGCCCGACGCTCGCCGGGGACAAGATCGGCTCCCTGGCGGTGACCGAGCCGGACGGCGGCTCCGACGTCGCCGGGATCCGGACCACCGCGGTCCGCGAGGGCGACGAGTACGTCATCAACGGCGCCAAGACCTACATCACCTCCGGCTGCCGCGCGGACTTCGTGACGACCGTGGTGCGCACCGGGGGCGACGGCGCCCACGGGCTCTCGCTGATCGTCGTCGAACGCGGGACGCCCGGGTTCACCGTTTCCCGCAAGCTCGAAAAGATGGGCTGGCTCTGCTCGGACACCGCCGAACTGTCCTACGTGGACGTCCGGGTGCCGGTGGAGAACCTGGTGGGCGCCGAGAACAGCGGCTTCGCGCAGGTCGCCACCCAGTTCGTCACCGAACGGCTTTCGCTGGCCGTGCAGGCGTACGCGCACGCCCAGCGGGCCCTCGACCTGACCCTGGACTGGTGCCGGCTGCGCGAGACGTTCGGCCGCCCGCTCATCTCGCGGCAGGTCGTGCAGCACAAGCTCACCGAGATGGCGCGCAAGGTGGACGTGGCGCGGACCTACACCCGGCAGGCCGCGATCCGGCACGTCTCGGGCGAGGAAGTCATCGCCGAAGCCTGTTTCGCCAAGAACACCGCCGTCGAGGCCGCCGAATGGGTGGTCAACGAGGCCGTCCAGCTGCACGGCGGGCTCGGCTACATGCGCGAGTCCGAAGTGGAGCGCCACTACCGCGACGTCCGGATCCTCGGCATCGGCGGCGGCACCACCGAGATCCTCACCGGCCTGGCCGCGAAGCGATTGGGATACACCTCGTGACAACCCTGAGGTCCACAGTGGACACGCGGGCCGCCGACTTCGGCGCGAACCGCGAGGCGATGCTGGAGAAGCTCGCCGAGATCGACACCGAGCAGGCGAAGGCCGTGGCCGGCGGCGGCGAGAAGTACGTCGAACGCCACCGCAAGCGCGGCAAGCTCCTCGCGCGGGAGCGGATCGAGCTGCTGCTCGACGAGGACTCGCCGTTCCTGGAGCTCTCGCCGCTGGCGGCCTGGGGCACCGACTACCGCGTCGGCGCCAGCCTGGTGACCGGCATCGGCGTCGTCGAAGGCGTCGAGTGCCTGATCTCGGCCAGCGACCCGACGGTCAAGGGCGGCGCGAGCAACCCCTGGACGACGAAGAAGTCCTTCCGGGCGGCAGACATCGCCGCGCAGAACCGGCTGCCGTCGATCAACCTCGTCGAGTCCGGTGGCGCGGACCTGCCGACGCAGAAGGAGATCTTCATCCCCGGCGGCCGGATCTTCCGCGACATCACGCGGGCTTCGGCCGCGGGCTGCCCGACGGTCGCGCTGGTCTTCGGCAACTCCACCGCCGGCGGGGCGTACCTGCCGGGCATGTCGGACTACGTCGTGATGGTCAAAGAACGCGCGAAGGTGTTCCTCGGCGGGCCGCCGCTGGTCAAGATGGCCACCGGCGAGGAGTCCGACGACGAGTCGCTCGGCGGCGCCGAGATGCACGCGCGGACGTCCGGCCTGGCCGACTACCTGGCCGTCGACGAGCAGGACGCGATCCGCTTGGGCCGCAACATCATCAAGCGGCTCAACTGGACCAAGCAGGGCCCGACACCGAAGCCGGACTACGCCGAGCCGCTGTACGACACCGAGGACCTGCTCGGCATCGTGCCGACCGACCTCAAGGTGCCGTTCGACCCGCGCGAGGTCATCGCCCGGGTGGTCGACGGCTCCGACTTCGACGAGTTCAAGCCGCTGTACGGGTCTTCGCTGGTGACGGGCTGGGCGAGCATCCACGGCTACCCGGTCGGCGTCCTGGCCAACGCGCAGGGCGTGCTGTTCGGCGAGGAGTCGCAGAAGGCCGCGCAGTTCATCCAGCTGGCCAACCAGATCCACACGCCGCTGGTGTTCCTGCACAACACGACCGGCTACATGGTCGGCAAGGAGTACGAGCAGAGCGGCATCATCAAGCACGGCGCGATGATGATCAACGCCGTGTCGAACTCCAAGGTGCCGCACCTGTCCGTCCTCATGGGAGCGTCCTACGGCGCCGGGCACTACGGCATGTGCGGCCGCGCCTACGATCCGCGCTTCCTGTTCGCGTGGCCGAGCGCGAAGTCCGCGGTGATGGGACCGGCGCAGCTGGCCGGCGTGCTGTCCATTGTGGCCCGAGCGGCCGCCGAAAGCCGCGGCCAGGAGTACAACGAGGAGCACGACAAGGCCATGCGCGCCATGGTGGAAGGCCAGATCGAGGCCGAGTCGATGCCGATGTTCCTCTCCGGCATGCTCTACGACGACGGCATCATCGACCCGCGCGACACCCGCACCGTGCTGGGGCTGAGCCTGTCGGCGATCCACAATGGACCAGTGAAGGGCGCCGAGGGCTTCGGCGTCTTCCGGATGTGAGTGAGCGATGATCCAGAACCTGCTGGTCGCCAACCGCGGCGAGATCGCCCGCCGGGTCTTCCGCAGTTGCCGTGACGCCGGGATCGGCACGGTGGCGGTGTTTTCCGACGCCGATGCCGCCGCACCCCACGCGCTGGAAGCCGACGCGGCCGTCCGCCTGCCCGGCAACGCGCCTTCGGAGACGTACCTGCGCGCGGAACTGCTGGTGAAGGCCGCGGCCGACACCGGTGCCGACGCCGTCCACCCCGGCTACGGCTTCCTGTCCGAGAACGCCGCCTTCGCGCGGGCCGTGCTCGACGCCGGGCTGACCTGGGTCGGGCCGCCGCCGGAGGCCATCGAGACCATGGGCTCCAAAGTGGAGTCCAAGCGGCTGATGGCCGCCGCGGGTGTCCCGGTGCTGTCCGAACTGGACCCCGCGTCCGTGACTGCCGACGACTTGCCGTTGCTGGTCAAGGCGTCCGCCGGCGGTGGCGGACGCGGGATGCGCGTGGTCCGCTCGCTCGACGAGCTGGCCGAGGCGGTCGAAGGCGCCAGTGCGGAGGCCGGGTCCGCGTTCGGCGACCCGACGGTGTTCTGCGAGCGGTACCTGGAGACCGGGCGGCACATCGAGGTCCAGGTGCTGGCCGACCAGCACGGCACGGTGTGGGCGGTGGGGGAGCGGGAGTGCTCGATCCAGCGCCGCCACCAGAAGGTCGTCGAAGAGTCGCCCTCGCCGTTTGTCGACGAAGCGATGCGTGCAGAGCTGTTCGACGCCGCGCGCAAGGCCGCCAAGGCGATCGACTACGTCGGCGCGGGCACGGTCGAGTTCCTCGCCGGGCCCGACGGCCGGTTCTACTTCCTCGAGATGAACACCCGGCTGCAGGTCGAGCACCCGGTCACCGAGAACGTCACCGGCCTGGACCTGGTCGCGCTGCAGCTGCGGATCGCCGAGGGTGAGCGGCTGCCCGCCGACCCGCCGCCGACCGTCGGGCACTCCATCGAGGTCCGGCTCTACGCCGAGGACCCCGCGGCGGGCTGGCAGCCGCAGAGCGGCACGCTGCACACGTTCGAAGTGCCCGATGTGGACCGTGCGTTCACCCAGGGTGCCGGGCTCCGGCTCGACTCCGGGTTCGAGAGCGGTTCCGTGGTGGGCGTCCACTACGACCCGATGCTCGCCAAGGTCATCACCTGGGCCCCGACCCGCGCCGAAGCCGCCCGGCGGCTCGCGAAGGCCCTCGCCGCGGCGAAGATCCACGGGGTCGTCACCAACCGTGACCTCCTGGTGAACATCCTGCGCCACGAAGCTTTCCTGGCCGGGGAGACCGATACGGCGTTCTTCGACCGCCACGGCCTCGACACCCTCGCCGCGCCCCTGGCCACTGTGGACACCGAGCGGCTCTCCGCGCTGGCCGCCGCCCTCGCGGACGCGGCGGGCAACCGGGCGTCGGCGACCACGCAGCGCAGGCTGCCCAGCGGCTGGCGCAACGTCCGCTCGGCCGGGCAGCGCAAGGTCTTCACCGTCGCCGGCCGCGAGTACGAAGTCGGCTACTCCCTCACGAGGGACGGGCTGAAAGCCGACGGCTACGAAGCCGGGCTGGTCACCGCCGAGCCCGGCCGGGTCGTGCTCGAGGTGAACGGGGTGCGGCGCACCTTCGTCGTCACCCGCCACGACGGGGTGTCCTACGTGGACTCCGCGCTCGGCTCGGTGGCGCTCAAGGCGGAGCCGCGGTTCGCCGACCCGGACGCGGCGCTGGCGGCGGGTTCGCTGGTCGCGCCGATGCCGGGCACGGTCGTGCGGCTCGCCGTGCAGGCCGGTGACCCGGTCAAGGCGGGCGATCCGTTGCTGTGGCTCGAAGCGATGAAGATGGAACACCGGATCGCGGCCCCCGCGGACGGCGTGGTGACCGAACTGCCGGTGACCGTCGGGCAACAGGTCGAAGTCGGCACAATTCTGGCTGTGGTGGGAGAAGAAGCATGAACGCGATGAACTTCATCGAGCCGGAAGAGCGGATCGCGCTCCGGAAGGCCGTCGCCGAGCTCGGCGCCAAGTACGGGCACGAGTACTACGCGAAGAAGGCCCGTGCCGACGAAAAGACCCACGAGCTGTGGGACGAGGCCGGCCGGCTGGGCTACCTCGGCGTCAACATCCCCGAGGAGTACGGCGGCGGGGGCGCGGGCATCGCCGACCTCGCCGCGGTGCTGGAAGAGCTGGCCGCCGCCGGTTCGCCGCTGCTGCTCATGGTCGTCTCGCCGGCGATCTGCGGCACCGTGATCTCCCGCTTCGGCACCGAAGACCAGAAGAAGCAGTGGCTGCCCGGCATCGCCGACGGCACCAAGCGGATGGTCTTCGCGATCACCGAGCCGGACGCCGGGTCGAACTCGCACAAGATCACCACCACCGCGAAGCGCGACGGCGACGGCTGGGTCCTCAGTGGACGCAAGGTCTACATCTCCGGCGTCGACGAGGCCGACGCCGTGCTCGTCGTCGGGCGCATGGAGGACTCGAAGACCGGCCGGCTCAAGCCCGCGCTGTTCATCCTGCCGACCGGGACCGAGGGCTTCGAGTACACGAAGATCCCGATGGACATCATCGCGCCGGAGAACCAGTTCTCGCTGTTCCTCGACGACGTCAAGCTCCCGGCCGAGGCACTGGTCGGCGAGGAGGACGCGGCGATCGCGCAGCTGTTCGCGGGCCTCAACCCCGAACGCATCATGGGCGCGTCGTTCTCGCTCGGCATCGCCCGGTACGCGCTGGCCAAGGCCGTCTCCTACGCCAACCAGCGGCAGGTCTGGGGCACTCCGATCGGCGCCCACCAGGGTCTGGCGCACCCGCTGTCCGAGATCAAGATCGAGCTCGAACTGGCGAAGCTGATGACGCAGAAAGCGGCGTCGCTCTACGACTCCGGCGACGACTTCGGCGCGGGCGAGTCGGCCAACATGGCCAAGTACGCCGCCGCCGAGGTGGCCATCCGCGCGACCGACCAGGCCGTGCAGACCCACGGCGGCAACGGCCTCGCCACCGAGTACGGCCTCGGCACGCTGGTGACGGCGGTGCGCTTGGGCCGGATCGCCCCGGTCAGCCGCGAGATGGTGCTCAACTTCGTCGGCCAGCACAGCCTCGGCCTGCCCAAGTCCTACTGATCCCAGGCGCCACTTTCCCTAGGAAAGATGCGCTTCTTCACGGAGGTTTCACATGGCTGGATTGGGTGGCAAGACCATCATCATGTCCGGTGGTAGCCGGGGCATCGGTGAAGCGATCGCGCTCCGGGCCGCCGCCGACGGGGCCAACGTCGCTCTGCTGGCCAAGACCGCCGAGCCGCACCCGAAGCTGCCCGGCACGATCTACACCGCCGCGGAAGCGATCGAGAAGGCGGGCGGGCACGCCCTCCCGATCCTCGGCGACGTCCGCGACGACGACGGGGTCGCGGCGGCCGTGGCGAAGACCGTCGAGCAGTTCGGCGGCATCGACATCGTGGTGAACAACGCGAGCGCGATCGACCTGACGCCGACCGAGCAGGTCAGCATGAAGCGCTACGACCTCATGCAGGACATCAACGCGCGCGGCACGTTCCTGCTGTCCAAACTGGCCATCCCGCACCTCCGGAAGTCGGCCGGCGCGCACATCCTGACGCTGTCGCCGCCGATCAGCCTCGACGAGAAGTGGTTCACCGCCGGGCACCTCGCGTACAGCATCGCGAAGTACTCGATGAGCCTGGTGACCGTCGGGCTCGCCGCGGAGCTCAAGAAGGACGGCATCGCGGTCAACTCGCTGTGGCCGCGCACCACGATCGACACGGCGGCGATCCGCAACGTCGTCGGTGCCGAGCTCGCCGACCGCAGCCGCACGCCGGAGATCATGGCCGACGCCGCGTACGCGATCCTCACCAAGCCCAGCACCGAAGCGACCGGGAACTTCTTCCTCGACGACGAAGTGCTGCGCGCGGAAGGCGTCACCGACTTCGCGAAGTACCGCATCGGCGGGTCGGAGGAGGACCTGCAGCTCGACTTCTGGGTGGACCCGGCTTGACCGGCGTCCGCGAACCCCAGCAGGAACGCAGCCGCACCACGCGGCGGCGGCTGATCGAGGCCGCGCTCGACAGCTTCGGCGAGCGCGGCTGGCACGGCGTGACGGTGGCCGGGATCGCCGAGCGCGCCGGCGTTTCCCGCGGCGCGGCCCAGCACCACTTCCCGGCCCGCGAGGACCTCGTGGTGGCGGCGGTCGACCTGCTCGGCCAGTCGCAGATCGACGAACTGCGGGCCCAGGCCGCGGACCTGCCGTCCGGGGCGTCCCGGATCGAGGGCGTCGTCGAGATGGTGCTGAACCTCTACACCGGGCCGCTGTTCCGCGCGGCCCTCCAGCTGTGGTCGGTGGCGGCGACCGACGACGCACTGCGGGACGTGCTCGTGCCGCTGGAGGCCCGGGTCGGCCGCGAGGCGCACCGGGTCACGGTCGAGCTGCTGGCCGTCGACGAGTCCCGGCCCGGCGTCCGCGAACTGGTCCAGGCCACCCTGGACCTGGGGCGCGGCCTGGGCCTGGCGAACCTGCTGACCGACGACACCCGGCGGCGCAAGCAGATCGTGCGCGAATGGGCGCGGACGCTGGAACTGCGGCTGGCGGTCACCGGAAGCGGCTGAGGTCTTCGCGGGCACCGGCGGTTTCGGGGTGCCCGGGCCCGAGGACGCGCTCCAGGTCCGGCAGCAGGCGTTCGAGCGCGGTCACGTCCCCGGTCTCGCCCAGCAGGGTGGCGTGGGTGTGGCGAGCCGTCAGCGTGGTGGGGTGGTCCGGCCCCAGGACGCGGTACAGGTCGGGCATCAGCTGTTCGAGGGCGGCCACCGCCCCGCCCGGATCCCCCGCCCAGCTCCGGAAGCGTGCCAGGTTGTGGCGGGTGGTCAGCACGTTCGGGCTGGCCGGCCCGAACACGCGGCTCAGCTCCGGCAGCAGCTCCTCGACGACGGCCGCCGCGCCCGCCGGGTCACCTGCTCTGGCCCGCAGCGCGGCCAGGTGGTGCCGGGCGGTGAAGGTGTCGGGGTGATCGGGACCCAGCACCCGCCGCTGGTCCCGGATGACCGCTTCGCACTCCGCCGCGGCCGCTACCGGGTCACCGCTGCTCCCGCGGACCCAGGCGAGCGTCAGGCGGGTGCTCAACGTGGTGGGGTGGTCGGGGCCGAGCACGCGCCGCTGATCGTCCGCCAGCGGCTCGAGCTCGGCGACGCCGGCGCGCAGTTCGGCCAGCGCGCCGCGGGTGATCAGGGTGGTGGGGTGCTCGGGTCCGAACACCCGCGCCAGTTCCGGCAACAGGCTCTCGTACTCCGCCACCGCTCCGGCGACGTCGCCCGCGTCACCCCGCAGCCTGGCCAGCGTGCCGCGCGCGGTGAGGGTGTCGGGGTGGTGCGGGCCGAGGGTCTGCTGCCGCTCCTGGACGGACTGCTCCAGCAGCGCGATCCCGCCGGCCGTGTCGCCGGCCCCTTCCCGCATGACGGCCAGGTTGTGCCGGGTGGCCGACGTCGCCTGGTGCCCGGCGCCGAGTACCCGTTCCAGGTCCGGGAGCAGGGCTTCGTAGACCGCCGCGGCCCCGGCGAAGTTCCCCGATTGACCCAGGTACCTGGCCAAGGTGCTGCGCGCGGTCAAGGTCAGCTGGTGGGTCCGCCCCGGGGTGCGGTCCAGGACCGCCAGCAACGCGCTCAGCTCGGCCACCGCGGCCCGCGGATCGCCCGCGGCGCCCACGGATTCCGCCAGGTCGTGCCGGGCGATCGAGGTGTCGAGGTGGTGGCCCCCGAGCCGCTGCGCGGCGGTGCCGGACAACCGGCGGAAGTACGTGACCGCCGCGCCGGCCTGCCCGCTCTCGCGGAGACTCCGCCCGGCTTGCAGCAGCGCCACGTGGTACCCGCGGCGCCAGAGCTGCTCGACGTCGCCGGTGGCTTCCAGCGCGAAAGTGCTGCGCCGCAACGCTTGCGCCAGTGCCCGGTCGGACTCGACCTCCGGCCAGGACTGCACCAGCGCGTCCGCGGCGGCCCGTGTGATCCGGGCGAGCTGCTTCGGGCGCAGGTCGTCCCGGGCCGCGCGCTGGACGAGGGCGTGGACGCGGACGGTGTCGGGATCGAGGCTCACCAGGCTCAGCCGGTGCAGGCAGCCCAGTGCGTCGCGGGCGTCGTCCGCGGTCACGCGCCGCCGGGCCGCTTTGCGCAGGAACTCCAGGACCGGCGGCGCGGTGAGCACGGTGAACGGGATGCCGTGGGGGTCGAGGACGCTCATCGCCCGCAGCAGCGGGCCGGCCAGCCCGGCGGGTTCGAGCCGGTCGGCGTGGGCGATCGACAACGCCCACGCCGCCGTCACGGTGGCCTGGTGGTCGTCGGGCAGGACGGTGGCCAGCTTGCGCTCCCGGAACCGCTGCCGGTACGCCGAGCAGGGGAGCTCGCGGTCGAGGACGTACGCCGCGACTTGAGCCAGCGCCAGCGGCAGGTGCCCGAGGTCGTCCGCCAGCCCGGCGACGTCGTCGGCCAGGTGCGGGCGGACGGCGAGCTTGCGGTTCAGGTAGGCGCGGGACTCCGCGGGGGTGAACTGGCCGACGTCGACGATCCGCCGCCGGTCGCCGGCGAGCGCGGCGTCGCGCCGCCGGGTGGTGACCACGACCCGCCCGGTCGTGGGCGGCCAGAGGCCCTGCAGGTCCGCGGGGTGCTGCACGTCGTCCAGCACCAGCAGCCAGCGCTTCGGGGTGGTGGCCAGCCACTCCAGCAGGCGGCGCGCGCCCTGGCCGGGATCCGGGTCGTCGATGCCGGTGAGCGTCTTCGCCAGCTGCGCGTACGCCGTCAGGACCGCGTCCCGCGACTCCGCCGTCACCCAGGCCAGCAGGTCGACCTCGCGGGCGGCCCACGCGCGTTCCGCGAGGTCCGCGGCCAGCTGCGTCTTGCCGACGCCGCCCAGTCCCGACAGCACCGTGGTGCCGGCGAGCGTGATCTCGCGGTCCTGGAAGCCGTCCGCGCGGAGGGGGACCACACCGGCCCGGTACGGCCAGTTCACGCCGGTCGTGACCCCGCCCGGCCGGGCCGGGATCTCGGCGGCGAGGGCCACGGCGAACGCGGCGGCGTGCGCGGCCGCGGCGGCGTGCGCGCCGCCGTCGCCGATGCCCCGGACGGTCAGCACCGGCAAGGAGTGGTTGAGGTGCCCTGCTTTGGCGACGCCGGCGCTTTCCAGCTCGATCGCGGCGGCGTCGTCGTAGGTGGTGCGCAATTGTTCGGCCAGCGGCGCGTTGCGGGAGCCGAGGACGACTTCCCCGGCGGCGATCGGCCGGAAGTGCACCGGCGGCCGGGGCGCGGGGAGCCAGCCGCCTTCGCGGGCGACGTGGCGGGCGAGCTGGTCGAGCTCGTGCGGGATTTCCCAGGCCTGCGGCCGGGTCCGGAAGCCGCCGTCGTCGGCCTTGCCGCCGTGGTAGCCGTAGACCTTCGTCGCCACGACGACGTCCCCGGGGGCGAGGTCGTCGTGGAGCGCCGCGGCGATGCCGGCGAACACCAGCGCGCTGGGCGCGAAGGTGGCGATGGCGCGTTCGGTGAGGACGGCGGCGCCCTGGTTGCCCTGGCCGGTGAGCGCGAGCACGATCGTGGCCCCGCCGCCGGCCGGCTCGCCCACCTCGAACCGCGTGCCGGAGGGGTGGGTCGTCACCCGGCGGTGGCCCAGCAACGCCCGCACCGCCGTGTACTCCACCTCCAGCGCGGTCAGCACCACGACCGTGGGAGTCACGGGAGTTCGGCGGCGAGCGCGAAGGCGAACGCGGCCGCGTTCGCCGCCGCGACCGGCTGCCAGCCGGCCTGGTCGGCGGCGTGCTTGTGGCCGTCGGCCTTGTCGCTGATGCCCCGGATGGCCGCCACCGGCAGGCCGTGGTTGAGGTGGCCGGCCTTGGCCACGCCGGCGCTTTCCATCTCGATCGCGGCGGCGTCGTCGTAGTTCGTGCGCAGCTGTTCGGCCAGCGGGGTGGTGCGCGAGTTGAGCACGACCTCCCCGGCGGCGATCGGCCGGAAGTGCACCGGCGGACGCCGTCCGTCCGGGAGCCACTGCTCTTCGCGGGCGACGTGCCGGGCGAGCTGGTCGAGCTCGTACGGGATCTCCCACGCCTGCGGCCGGGCGCGGAAGCCGCTGTCCTCGTCCTTGCCGCCGTGGTAGCCGTAGACCTTGGTGCCCACGACGACGTCCCCGGGCTCGAGGTCGTCGTGCAGGGCACCGGCGACGCCGACGAACAGCAGCGCCCGCGGGTCGTAGGCGGCGATCGCGCGCTCGCTGAGGATGGCCGCCGCCTGGTTGCCCGGCCCGGTCAGCGCGAGGACGGCCGAGCCGCGGCCGCCCGGGGGACGCCCCACCTCGAACCGGGTGCCCGACCGGTGGGTCTCCACCCGGCGCTCGGCCAGCAGCGCGCGGACGGCCGCGTACTCCACCTCCAGCGCCGTCAGTACCACGATCGTGGGTTCCGGAACGCCGTTCACGCCGTCTCGCTTTCTGCGTCGAGGTTGGGCCCGCGGAGGATCGGCGGGTGCAGCACCGTCGCCGGGCCCCGCCGGTAGAGCGCGGCCGGCCGGCCGCCGTCCCGCGCGGTCCGGTCGCCGGTGGGCACGAGGAACCCGGCCACCCCGGTGATCTTGCGGTGGAAGTTGCGGTGGTCGAGGCGGCGGCCCCAGACGATCTCGTAGACGCGCCGCAGCTCGCTGATGGTGAACTCGGCCGGGCAGAACGCCGTGGCCAGCGTCGTGTACTCGAGCTTGCCGCGGGCCCGCTCGACCGCGTCGGCGATGATTGCGCGGTGGTCGAAGGCCACCGGCGCGTCCGTGCGCTCGACGTCGCTCACGGCTTCCCAGCGGGCGGCGCGAGCGTCCCCGCCCGCCGCCGGGATCGGCAGATCCGGCACCAGCGCCAGGTAGCACACCGTCACCACCCTCCCCCGAGGATCACGGTCCGGACCGCCGTAGGTCCGCAACTGTTCCAGATGCAGCCGTTCGGCCGCCAGGCCGGTCTCTTCGGCCAGTTCGCGGGCCGCGGCGACGTCGATGTCCTCGTCTTCGGAGGCGATGAACCCGCCGGGGAGCGCGAGCTGCCCGAGGTAGGGCTCCTCCGCGCGCTCGACGAGCAGGATGCTCAGCCGCTCTTCGCGGACGGTGAGGATCGCGAGGTCGACGGCGACCGCGACCTGGGGGATCTGCCATGTCGTGTCCTGGGGCACGCCGCAAGCCTAGCTTCATGTCAGCTTGACGCAAAGTCGGCTCGCGATCTAACCTGAGCGCAGTTAGTGTCAAAACGACGAAAAGGGCCTGTGATGTGTGTGCACCTTCCGGTCTCGCTCGCCTGCAAGCTGGCCGCCGTCCTCCTGTTCGCCGGGCTGGCCGCCGGGTTCTGCCTCGCCTCGGCGTGGCAGGCGCCCGCCACCACCGCGAGCAGCCGGCCCGGGGCGACGGTGAGCCATGCCGCGCGCTGAGAACCCCCTCGAAACGGACGGCTCCGCGCTCACCGCGTTCGCGGCCGGCCTGCGGGCGCTGCGCGAGAACGCGGGGAACCCGTCCTACCGCGAACTGGCGCGGCGGGCGCACTTCTCCGCCACCACGCTGTCCGACGCCGCGGGCGGGCGCCGGCTGCCGAGCCTGGCGGTGACCCTCGCCTACGTGCGGGCGTGCGGCGGCGACGGCGACGAGTGGGAACGCCGCTGGCGCGCGACGGCGGCCGAACTGACCACCCCGGCCCCCGCCGCCGGCACCGCGCCCTACCGCGGGCTCGCCGCTTACGACCACGAGGACGCCGACTTCTTCTTCGGCCGGGACCGGCTCGTCGAGACGCTGCTCGCCCGGATCGCCACGCACCGGCGGGTGATCGTGACCGGCGCGTCCGGCTCCGGGAAGACGTCGCTGCTGCGGGCCGGGCTGGCGCTGCGGCTCACCGGCCCGGTCGTCTTCACCACCGCGCGGGAGCTGCGCCGCGTGCCCGAAGCCGCGTCGCTGGTCGTCGTCGACCAGTGCGAGGAGCTGTTCACCCCCGGCCGCGACGACGACCGGGCGCGGTTCGCCGCCGCACTGCGCGCGGACGGTCCGCGGGTGGTGCTGGCCGTGCGCGCGGACTTCGCGGACCGCTGCGCGGACCTGCTCGGCGCGGCGCCGGCTCGCGTCGAGGTCGGGCCGATGACCCCGGACGAGCTGCGCCAGGCGATCACCGGCCCGGCCGCGCGCGTCCGGTGCATGGTCGAAACCCCGTTGCTGACCACGGCCGTCGCGCTCGCCCACGGGCGGGCCGGGGCGTTGCCGTGGCTGTCGCAGGCGTTGCTGGAGACGTGGCGGCGGCGCAGCGGCAACCGCCTGACGCTCGCGGGTTTCCAGGCGGCGGGGGAGTTCGGCGCGCTGCCGGCCGCTGCGGCGGAAGCCGTGTTCGCCGCGCTCGGCCCGGCCGGGCAGGCCGTCGCGCGGGACCTGTTCCGCCGGCTCGCCGACCCCCTCGAAGGCCTCCGGGCCGTCGACGTCGACGAGCTGGACGACACCCCGCTCACCGCCGACGTGGTCGGCCGGTTCGTCCGGGCCCGGGTGCTCGTGCGTGACGCCCACCGGCTCCGGCTCGCCCACGAGGCGGTGCTCGACGCGTGGCCGCGCCTGCGCGACCGGTCCGACGGCCCGGGGCGCACCCACCGCGAACTCACCCGGGCGGCGACCGCCTGGCGGCGGCACCACCGCGACCCGAGCCTGCTGCCGCGTGGCGCGCACCTGGCCGCGGTCCGCGCGTGGGCCCGGCCCCCGCGGCACCTCACCACCCACGAGCGGGCCTACCTCGACGCCGGCACCGCCGCCGAGGCCCGGGCCCGCCGGGCGCGGCACGGACGGCACCTCGTCGTGCTCGCGGCGGTGCTCGTGCTCGCGGCCCCGGGCCCGCCCGGTGGCGGCCAAGCGGGGTGCGGCCCGTCGGCCGTCGTGTTGTCCGGACCTTTGTCGGCCGCCGCGCCGGTTCCGGCGCCGGACAACGCCGAGCGCTGAAGCTGTGCGCACCGAAACCGAGGAGGGACCATGAAAACAGCAGCAGCGGCCACGGCCGTGGCGCTCGTCGCGGCGGTCGTGGGGGTCGCCGCGGCCACGCCGGCCCAGGCGGCGTGCCGGGCGCAGTACGCGTGCATGTACTCGAACTCCGACCTGGGTGGCTACAAGTTCGAGAACTTCAACAGCCAGGCCAACTGGGGCAGCCTGCGGTACGCGGGCACGAGCGTCCCGCTGTGGGCGGGCGACGGCACGTACAACAACGTCAGCTCGATGGAGAACAAGGACACCAACTCCCCGATCGCCGTCTACTACAACTCGCAGTACCGGGGGTCGTGCTTCACGATCCGGTCGAGCGGCACGGTGCGGAACTTCGCGGATGTCCGGCTCTCCGGCGACAACCACGACGGCTGGGTGGCGAACGACGTGATGAACTCCCACCACTTCAACATCGCCTGCGGCACGTACTACGGATGAGGAGAACCCGGATCGCCGCGGCGGCCGTCGCCGTCGCGGCGCTCGGGTGCGGCATCGCCTTCTCGGCGGGCGGTGCCGCGGAGCCCGGGCCGCCCGCGATCGGGCCGGTGCGCGCGGTCGCGTCGGGCGCGGACGTCGTGCTCCCGTTCGACGCCTACCGCCACCCGGCCGCCGAGGTGAACACCATCGAGCGGGCCACCGGCCTGCTGGCCCGCGACTGCCTGGCCCGGTTCGGCTACCCGTGGACCCCGCCGCCGTCCGACGCGGTGGACGCGACCCGCCCGGCGTCGGGCGGCCGCTACGGGATCGTGGACGCGGCCGAGGTCGCCCGGCTCGGCTACCACGCGGCGGTCCCGCCGGACCGCCCGCCGCAGCCGTCACCCCCGCTGGACGCACTCGCGGTCTACACCGGCAAGGGGACGTCGGAGATCCGCGGCCACCCGGTCCCCGAGGGCGGCTGCCTCGGCGAGGCCCGCCGCCGCCTGGAGGACGGCGTACCCGCGGCGCTGCCGGGCCCGGCGTTCGCCGAGCTCGACCGCGAGCTGTACCTGACCGCCCAGGCCGACCCGCGCGTCCAGGCGGCGATGTCCGGCTGGCGCGAGTGCATGGCGGCGTCGGGGGAGCGGTACACCGACGTGTGGGCGGCCAACGACGACGTCCGGTGGAGCGGGCCGTCGCCGACACCGGAGGAGATCGGGGTGGCCCGGGCGGATCTGGCGTGCCGCACGCGGACCGGGCTGGCCGGGACGTGGCTGGCGGTGGAGACCGCTTACCAGCGGCGGGCGATCGAGGATCGCCGTGGCGAGTTCGAGGCGCTGGCGAAGGCGCGGGAGGTCCGGCTGGCGAACGCGCGGCGGGTGGTGGACCGCTGAGCTCCGCCGGCCCGTGCTGCCCTGAAGGGGACGTTCCTGTCACCAGATGACAGGAACGTCCCCTTCAGTGCAGGAGATGCCGGCAACGTCCCCTTCATCCCGCGGCCGGCCGCGCCACGGTTGGCGGACCGCCGAGCGGAGCCAGCGGGGCGTTCCCGGGTTGCCTGGGCGGGCTTCGGTCCGGCGCACGGCGAGGTCGCGGTAGTCCCGTTTCGCCCGGCCCGGCTGGCGGTGCCCTGAAGGGGACTTTCCTGTCACCACATGACAGGAAAGTCCCCTTCAGGGCGCGGTCTGAACCGGCTTCCGACTCGACGGAACCTCCTCCGCGTCCGAAACGTCATAGTGCCGTAAGTAACACAATCGGCCCAACGGGCGAATGACTATGCGTAGTGGTTCCGAGGAGAAAGGCAGTCCGGTGTCCGGTTCAGGAGTCGAGCTCACCCACCGCGCGATGGCGATGCTGAAGGCGGTGGCGGCGGGGCGCGCGCAGATGTCGTGCAGCTGCGAGCCCGACCTCTTCATCGACGGATTCGCCTGCTGCGATCAGATGACCGCCCACGCGCTCGCCCACGGCGGCTACCTGCGGCCCGCCGTCGAAGCCGCCACCGGGCGCGTGCCGGCCGAGCTCACCGAGGCCGGACGCGCCGCGCTGGACATCACCGTCGCCGCCTGACGCGGGTCACGCAGCGTCGCGGATCGCTCAGTTGTTCCCGAGCTCCGCCGCACGCCGGGTGAGCACCAGGGGAGCGCCCTCGGTGACGGCGACCGTGTGCTCGGAGTGGGCCGTGCGGGAGCCGTCGGCCGAGCGGATGGTCCAGCCGTCGGGGTCGAACACGATCCGGTCGGTCGTGCGCGCGAACCAGGGTTCGAGCGCCAGCGTCAGGCCCGGCTTGAGCTTCATCCCGCGCCCGGCCGTGCCCTTGTTGGACACGTGCACGTCCTCGTGCATGGTGCGGCCGATGCCGTGGCCGCCGAACTCGGTGTTGACCGGGTAGCCGTACGCCTCGGCCACCGCCCCGATCGCCGCCGAGATGTCGCCCAGCCGGTTGCCGGCGCGGGTCACCTCGATCGCCGCTTCGAGCGCTTCCTCCGTGGCGCGGATGATCCGCAGGTCCTCCTCGGCCGGGGTGCCGACGATGACCGTGCGCGCCGAGTCCGCCGCCCAGCCGTCGATGGTGACCGCGAGGTCGGCGGTGAGCACGTCGCCGTCGCGCAGCACGTAGTCGTGGGGCAGGCCGTGCAGCACGGCGTCGTTGACCGACAGGCAGATCACGTTGCGGAACGGCCCCTTGCCGAACGAGGGCGCGTAGTCCCAGTAGCACGATTCCGCCCCGCGCCGCTTGATCATGCCGCGCGCGTGGTGCTCCAGGTCCATGAGGTTGACGCCGACGTCGGCGAGCCGGCCGACCTCGGTGAGCACCTCGGCGACGAAGCGCCCGGTCACGTGCATGCGGTCGATCTCCGCAGGCGACTTCAGTTCGATCACGAAAAACCTCGCGTCACAAGGGCCGGTATTCTTATACCGGAACGGTAGCACTCCTCCGGTATAAGAATACCAGTCGGGGGCGAAGCGGTCCGGAAGCCCGCCCGACCTGGCAGGCTTGGGCCATGGCGGCACCCCCACCCGCGGACGACGACGCGACGGTCTTCCTCCCGAGCGAGCTGCGCGGCCCGCACTGGCCGACCCGCGACCTCGACGTCTCGCGGCGGCCCTACGACGAGTTCGCCACCCAGATCGTCGCGCGCCCGCCCGCGTCCCCGGTCAGCGCCGGCCGCGGCGAGGGCGCCGGCTCGTCGCTGGCCCGCTCGAGCGGGCGGATGGCGGTCGCCTCCGCGGTCAGCCGGGTCACCGGGTTCGTGGCGAAGCTGCTGCTGGCCGCCGTGGTCGGGACCGGGGTCGTCAACGACTCCTTCACCGTCGCGAACACGCTGCCCAACATCGTCTTCGAGCTCCTCTTCGGCGGCGTGCTCGCCAGCGTCGTCGTCCCGCTGCTCGTCCGCTCCCACGACGACCCGGACGGCGGCCGCGCCTACACGCAGCGGCTGATCACGATGGCGCTGGTGCTGCTCACCATCGGCACGGCCGTCGCGGTCGCGATCGCGCCGCTGTTCACCGCGCTCTACGTCGACAAATCGTCAGCGGAGGCCAACCCCGGGCTGACCACCGCGCTGGCGTACCTGCTGCTGCCGCAGATCCTGTTCTACGGCCTCTTCGCGCTGCTGTCCGCGATCCTCAACGCGCAGAACGTCTTCGGCCCGCCGGCCTGGGCGCCGGTGCTCAACAACGTCGTCGTCACCGGCACGCTCGTGGTGTTCGCCGTGGTGCCGGGGGAGCTGACCCTCGACCCGGTCCGGATGAGCGACCCGAAACTGCTCGTGCTCGGCCTCGGCACCACGCTCGGCATCGTCGCGCAGGCCGTCGTGCTGATCCCGGCGTTGCTGCGCACCGGGTTCCGGTTCCGCTGGCGCTGGGGCTTCGACCCGCGGATCAAGGAGTTCGGCGGGCTCGCCGCGTGGATCCTCGGCTACGTCGTGATCAGCCACGTCGGGTTCGTCGTCACCACCCGGGTGCTGACCGGCGGCACCAGCGGCGGGGTGACGGCCTACAGCTACGCGTCGCTGCTTTTCCAGCTGCCGTACGGGATCCTCGGCGTTTCGCTGCTGACCGCGCTGATGCCGCGGATGAGCCGGGCCGCCGCGGACGGCGACACGGGATCGCTCGTCGGCGACCTCTCGCTCGCCTCCCGGATGTCCACGGTGCTCTTCGTGCCCATCTCGGCGGTGCTGGCCGTCGTCGGCACCCCGGTCGGCATCGCGATCTTCACCTGGGGCCGCGGCACGCTGGCGGACGCCGAGCGGCTCGGCCAAACTCTCGCCGTCTCGGCCGTCGGGCTGCTGCCGTTCGCGCTGGTCATGTTGCAGCTGCGGGTGTTCTACGCGATGAAGGACGCCCGCACGCCGACGCTGATCATGCTCGTGATGACCGCGGTGAAGATCCCGCTGCTGCTGCTCTGCCGCGGGCTGCTCGACGGCGAGCACGTCGTCTACGGCGTGATGCTCGTCAACGGCGCGGGGTTCGTGGTCGGCGCCGTGCTCGGCCAGGTCTGGCTGTGGGTCCGCCTCGGGCACCTGCGCAGCAAGCGGTCGCTGCGGGTCGGCCTGATCGTGCTGGGGGCGAGCGCCCTCGGCGTCGGGGCCGCGGTGCTCGCCGGGTACGCCGTGCCCGGTTCGCTCGGCGTGATCGCCGGCGCGTGGGTGAAACTGCCGGTCCAGACCTTGCTCGGGATGGCCGTCCCGTTCGGGTTGCTGGCCGCGCTGAAGCTGCCGGAGTTCACCCCCGTGACCCGGCGCGTGGCCGGTCTCCTGCGGCGGTTCGCGCCTCGTTGACGACTACGGCCGGGAGCGCGATCCGGATGTCTCGAAACGATTACGAGACCGCTGCGATCAGCGCGTTTACATTTCCGGCGAGGCTTCCTACGATCCACCCGGATCGACGATGGGGCGGAGGTCGTGCATGACGCGCAGTGCGCGCAGGCGGCGGGATCGGGTCACGGTCGACGAACTGCTGCGGGCGGCGGGCGCGCGGCCGCGCAAACCCGGTTCGCGCTCGGCCGAAACGGCGGCCCGGCGCGCCACCGAGCCCGGGCCGCGCGGTTCCGGCGGCCGGCTCGCGCTGGCGCTGGCGGTCTTCGTCGTGCTGGGCGGGCTGGCGCTCGCGCTGGCGACGCGGCCGGAACCCGTGCCGGGGTCGACGCAGTTCCCGCAGCTGCAGCCGGCCACCGGCGTCCCCTCGTCGAGCGCGGTCGCCGCGCCCACGACCACGACGACGCCGTCCCCGGTGATGATGCACGCGCGCCGCACGCCGGAGCCGACGCCGACGCCGACCGTGACCGTGGAGCTGCCGCCCCCGTCGAAGGCCACGGTCACCCTGCCGCCGCCCACGTTCGACTGGGGCCGGTGCTCCCCCTACGGCTGCCGCCGCGACGGCACGCCGGTGCGCTGACGGCGCAGGAGCAGGTAGGTCCCGGCGGCGAGCACGAACCCGGCCGCGAACGTCAGGTCCCCGGTGCCGGGTACGGCTTTCGGGATCGGCGCGGTGTAGAGCGACTGGTTCGCGAAGAGCCCGACGGAGGCCACGAGGCCGACGAGGAACGCGGTGAACCCGGCGGTGTTGCGGTGGCTCTTGTCGGCCAGCAGCGCGCCGAAGTCGGTGCCGCGGCGCAGGTGGTGGTCGGCCAGCAGCACGCCGAGCCACGGGCCGATCCAGTAGGCGATGACCAGCAGGAAGTTCTCGTACGCGTGCCCGGCGTCGGCGAGCCCCAGCCAGGCCAGCACGAACCCGACCGCGCCGAAGGCGAGCGCGACGGCCGCGCGGCGCCAGGCCAGCGGCAGCCGGACGCCGAGGGCGAGGAAGGCGAGCGCTCCCGAGTAGACGTTCAGCACGTTCGCCGCGACCGCCCCGAGCGTGATGGCGAGCAGCGTCGCCGCGGCGAGGAACCCGGGCAGGTGCCCGGTGAACGCCGTCGCCGGGTTGGCGTCGTCCGCCCCGGCGATGGTCGCCGACGCGGCGCCGGCGAGCATCAGCACGGTGGTGGAGAGGAACAGGCCGAGCCCGGCGTAGCGGCCGATCGCGCGGGTCGACGCGGTCTTGGGCAGGTAGCGCGTGTAGTCGGCGGCGTACGGGTTCCAGCCCGCGGTGTAGCCGAACGCGGTGCCGACGGTGAGCAGGAACCCGCCGACGCTCCCGGTGTTCGCGCTGGGGCCCGCCTTCGTGAACACCACGACGCTCGCCGCGGCGAACACGACGGCGAGCACGGCGAAGACGTACTTTTCGTAGGCCTGCACGAGGTTGTGCCCGAAGAAGGCGATGACGATCTGCAGCGCGACCACGAGCACGAGGCAGGCGAGCACGGGCAGCCCGGTGAGGCCGGCGAGGGCGAAGGCGCCGCTGACGCTGTTGACCGCGAACCAGCCGATGCCCGCCATCACCGACATCAGCGCGGCGGGCAGGACGTTGCCGCGGTAGCCGAACGCGGCCCGCCCGAGCACCATCTGCGGCACGCCGTACCGCGGCCCGCGCGCGGACAGGACACCGTGCGCGAGCGCGCCCAGCCCGTTGCCGGCGACGGCCGCGAGCGCGGCTTGCCAGAAGGTCAGCCCGAAGGCGCTGACGGCGAGGACGCCGACGAAGACGGTGGCGAACTCGAGGTTGGGGGAGGCCCAGGTCCAGGCCAGCTGCCGCGGCGTCCCGTGCCGGTCGGCGTCGGCGACGGGCTCGACCCCGCCGGGCTCGACGGCCACCACCTTGTCGCCGTAACCGGCCGCTTCGGTCCTCGTCATGGGAAGACGGTAAGCGGTGAAAGTTGCGCCGGTGTGACGGTTTCGCGGGGGTCCCGTCGTCCCGATGAGCGGCACGGTTCCCGGTGGCCGGTACCCGAGATCCGCGAAGGCCCCCTCACCGGCCCCGATGCCGGTGAGAGGGCCTCCGACTGCCCCACTACGGGTCTCGGATCAGCCGGTGTAGCCGGCGACGATCTTGGTGAACGCGTACTTGTCCTGCGTGATGCCGCTGCACTCGCCGCCGCCGCTGCAGTCGCGGTTGGTGGCCCAGAACGTGAAGCGGGCCAGGTGGTGGCTCGTCGCGTAGCCGCGGATCGAGTTGAAGTTCGCGACCGTGACGGTCTCGCCCGCGTTGTCGGTCTTGCCGTTCATCGAGGAGAGGCCGCTGTGCCGGTAGGCGGTGTCGTCGTTCCAGCCGAACGTGGTCTTGAGCTGGTTCTTCAGCCCGTCGACCGCGGACTTCGTCAGTGCGGCCATGTCACCGCCGCTGGAGAAGTCGAACGGCATGACCGACCAGACGTCGACGCCCGCGCCGATCGCCTTGGCCTGGTTGATCAGGCGCTTGCCCCACGAGTCGGGGCCGGTCGTGGTGGTGCCGATGGTGATGACGACCTTGAGGTCCGGGTTCTTCTGCTTGGTCAGCTTGACCGCGTTGAGGATGCGGTCCTGGACCGTGTTGTTCTGGAACTCGTCGGTGTTCTCGATGTCGAGGTCGATCGCCTTGAGGCCGTAGGCGTCGATCACCTTCTGGTACGCCCCTGCCAGCGCCGAGGCCGACGTGCACTTCGAGCCCAGCTTCGTGCCGGACCAGCCGCCGAAGGAGGGGATCACGTCCCCGCCCGCGTTGCGGATGTTCTGGATCATCGTCTTGTCCGAGCCGGTCAGCGAGCGGCTGCCGTCCCACTTCGGGTTGCAGGTGCCGTCGGACAGGACGAAGGCGAGGGTAAACGCTTTCACGCCGGTCGCGGACATCGCCGCGGTCGGGCTGGTCTGCCCGCCCCACTGGTACAGGTACGGGGAAGCGAGCACCGGGTCCACCGCGGCCATGGCCTGCGGGGCGAGGCCGACCGCCGTCGCCATCGCGGCTCCGGCCGCGACCGCGAGGGTGACCAGACGGCGTACTGAGTTCATGGGGGTCCTCCAAACGTGCTGGATGGAGCACCTCCGGTTTGAGGCGGCGGGATCATCCCGGGAGGAGCGCTGTGTGCCACCACACAGTGGACTAGACCAATGTTGCGTGTCAACCCTTCTTCGGTCGGAAAATGACACACGGTGCCCGCGCGGCTCCCGAGCGTCGGCCCGTGTGAGATTCCCCTGAAGGCGGATCGACAGCGCCGGGCATTCCGGCTACTTTGCCGAAATGGTGGGGGATTCGGTCGCCGCCGGCGGAGGACGCCGCCCGGGACGGTTCCTGCCCGCCGTCGTGCTGGGGCGCTGGGCGCTGTGGCGGCTGCCGCGCCGCGGCCAGGTCCTCTACCTCGTCACGGTCGACGTCCTGTCCGTCGCCGCCGTCGCGCTCGCCACCGTCCGGTTCCCGCCCCTTTCCGCGATGCTGGTGCCGTTCGCGCTGCTGCTGGGCGGGATGGTGGTGTCCGCCGAGCTCGCGCGGCCGGTGGAGCGCCACCGCGAGGACACCCTCCTCGGCCCCGGCGTCGACACCCCGTGGATCTTCGCCGGGGTGCTGGTGCTCCGGCCCGGCTTCGCGGTCGCCCTGATCGTGCTCTCGGCCCTGCACCAGTGGTTCCGGGTCCGCAGAAGACCCGTGTACCGGCAGGTGTTCGGCGCCGCGTCGACGGCGCTGGCCGGTCTCGTCGCGGGTGCCTTCCTCACCGCGACCGGCGCCCGGCCGCTCGGCGAAGTGCTCGAATCCCGCACCGTCCTCCTGCTCACCGTCGCCGGCGTGGTGTTCCTCGCGGTGAACGCCGCGCTCGTGACCGCCGCCGACGGCCCCCGCCGCCCGCGCGAAGCCGCACCGGGCCACGCCTTCGACGCCGCGATGACCGCGTTCGGCCTGCCGCTGGCCTGGGCCGCCGTCGCCGCCCCGCTCCTCGTGCCGGTGCTGGCCGGCGCCACCGTCGTGCTGCACCGCGGCGGGCTCGGCCGCGGCCGCCGCGACCACGTCACCCTCGACCCCGGCACCGGCGTGCTGACCGCCGCGTCGTGGCGCGGCGCCGCCGAAGCCCAGCTCGACCGGCTCGGCGCGCACGGCCCCGGCCCGGCCGTGCTGCTGCTCGACCTCGACCACTTCCGCCGGCTCAACGACCGCTACGGCGCCCGCATCGGCGACGCCGTCCTGCGCGCGGTCGCCGACACCCTGCGCGACGAGGTCCGGGCCGCGGATCTCGTGGGCCGCTCCGGCGGTGAGGAGTTCGCCGTCCTGCTGGCCGGCACCGGCCGGTTCGACGCGATGGCCATCGCCGAGCGGATCCGGCTGCGCATCGCCTCGACGCTGGTGGCGCTGAAGGCCTCGAGCGACGGCCCCCAGTTCGTCGGCGTGACGGCGTCGATCGGTGTCGCGACCTGCCCGGCCGGCGGCGATCTGGCGGACGCGCTCCTGGCGGCGGAAGCGGCGCTGTTGCGCGCGAAGGCGGCGGGCCGGAACCGGACGCTGTGCGCCGATCCGGAGCCGTGATCCTTCCGTTAGGAATGCCGTACAACCGGCACCACCGCGGGGCGTCTTGAGGGCAGGAAAGACGGTGAGGGGCCGTCTCCGAACCCAGGGGGAATCGATGTCCGTACTTCGTCGTGTCGCGGGAGCGGGAGCCATTGCGGCGGCGGCAATTGTTTTGTCGGCTTGCAGCGGCCCGGAGAATTCGCCGGCCGGCACCCCGGTCGCCGCGGCGGCCCCGGCCACGGTGACGGCACCGACCACGGTGACGGCGACGACGGCCACCTCGGCCGCCGCTCGTCCCACGCCGGCGGCCGAGGTCAGCGCCCCGGTGGACGTCTGTGCCTCGGCCACCAAGGCCAAGCTGGACGCCGCGCTCAAGGTCGACAAGCAGGCGTCCGGCGCGCTGCTCGTCGACAGCAAGGGGCTCCAGCGCATCAAGTGCGTGGCGCCGTGGGCGTTCGCGCGCTTTACCAGTGAAATCGACGGCGGCAGCGTTCTTTTCGCCCACCGGAACGGCGCCTGGGTCCCGGCGAATTGGGGCACCGGAGGATTGTGCGAAAAGGTCCCGGCCGCGATCGCGGAACGGATCTGCGTCGATTGATCCTCAGCCCACGGTGATCGCGGTCAGTTTCTCCCGCAGGTACTCCGCCGCGATCACCTCCGGGTAGGTCCGCTTGCCCAGCGGCGGCCCCAATGACGTGATCCGGGCGTCGTGATCGGTCTCGTAGAAGAAGATCAGCGACACCAGGTCCTCGTCCGGGGCCGTCGTGGCGGGCGGGAGGACGCGGTGGCGGGTCGAGCGCCAGCGGTCGCCGGTCCAGCGGGCCATCAGGTCGCCGATGTTCACCGTGAACGCGTCCGGGTGGAACGGCGCGTCTTCCCACTCGCCGCCGTCCGTGCAGACCTGCAGCCCGCCCACGCCGGCCTGGCGGTCGAGCACCGTCACCGTGCCGAAGTCGGTGTGCGGGCCGATCCGGAACTGGTCCGCCGCGGGCGCGCCGACGTGCGTCATCGGCGGGTACCAGTTGATGTTGAACGTGTACGTCGGGTGCGCGGTGTGCCGCGTGAAGTGGCTTTCGGCCAGGCCGAGGGCCGCGGCGAAGACCTCCAGCAGGTGGTCCGACAGCGCGCGCATCCGGCGCATGTACTCCGTCGCCACCTCGGCGAAGCCGGGCACCTCGCCGGGCCAGACGTTGGGCTGGAACCAGAATCCGTCGATGTCGGCGACGCCCACGCCTTCGTCGGCGCCCGCGGAGTAGGACTCCTTGAGGTCCGGCGGGGTCTCGGTGCCCTCGGCGTAGCCGTTGGCCTCGACGCCGGGCGGCAGCCAGCCGCGGCCGCCGACCGTGACCGCGTAGCGCTGCTTGACGTCTTCGGGCAGCGCGAAGAACTCGCGCGCCAGCTCCCGCGTCCGGCGGCGCAGGTCGTCCGGCACGCCGTGCCCGGTGACCAGCAGGAAGCCGGACTCCCGCAGCGCGCGGTCGATCTGGCCGGCCACGTCGGCGCGGCCTTCGGACGTTCCCCCGAACCACGGCGAAAGGTCCACGAGCGGAACGGTTGACGGCATACCGGCTCCTCGCAACAGCACTGTCCTATTCGGACTTTTCGACCCCGATGTCCTCGAACCACAGGTCCGGGCGCGCGGCGATGAACTCGGTCATCAGCGCGGTGCAGGCGGGGTCGTCGAGCAGGGTGATCTCCACGCCGAACTCGGCGAGCCAGTCGTGCCCGCCGTGGAACGTCTCCGCTTCGCCGATGATGACCCGTCCGATCCCGAACTGACGGACGAGACCGGAGCAGTACCAGCACGGCGAAAGCGTCGTGACCATGATCGTGTCGCGGTAGTGCGGGCGGCGGCCGGCGTCGCGGAACGCCGCTGTCTCGGCGTGCGTCGACGGGTCGCCGTCCTGCACGCGCCGGTTGTGCCCACGGCCCAGCAGGGTGCCCGCGGTGTCGAACAGCGCGGCCCCGATCGGCACGCCGCCTTCGGCCTTGCCCAGCTCGGCTTCCTCGCGGGCGACGGCGAGCAGGGCGTGCGGGTCGATCGGCATGCGTCACTCTTTCCGGCGGAGGCGGTGCCTGGCAAGTGTTTGACCGCAGGGCTGCACCATCCGGCCGATCGAGGACCGGAGCTGTCCTCGATGTCTGGCACACTGCGTGTCATGTACGGCACTTCGGAACGCCTGCTCCGGCTGCTCTCGCTGCTGCAGGCGCGGCGCGACTGGCCGGGCGCGGACCTCGCGTCGCGGCTCGAGGTCGACGTCCGCACGATCCGCCGCGACGTCGAGCGGCTGCGGTCCCTCGGCTACCCGGTGCACGCGACGCCGGGGGTGGCCGGCGGCTACCGGCTCGGCGCGGGCGCCGCGCTGCCGCCGCTGCTGCTGGACGACGACGAAGCCGTCGCGGTCGCGGTCGGGCTGCGCACGGCGGCGAGCGGCACGGTCAGCGGCATCGAGGAGACGTCGGTGCGCGCGCTGGCGAAACTGGAGCAGGTCCTGCCCGCCCGGCTGCGGCCGCGGGTCGGCGCCCTGCAGGCGGCGACGGTCTCGCTGCCCGGCGCCGGGCCGACGGTGGACGCGTCGGTGCTGACGGCGATCGCCGCGGCCTGCCGCGACCACGAGCGCCTGCGCTTCGGCTACGGCGACCGGTCCGGCGCGGTGACGGAACGCTCGGTCGAGCCGCTGCGCCTGGTCCACACCGGACGGCGCTGGTACCTGGTCGCGTTCGACCTCGACCGCGCCGGCTGGCGCACGTTCCGGGCCGACCGGATCACCGGGGTGCCGGCCGCGAGCTTCCGCTTCACCCCGCGCGAACCCCCGGCCGACGACCTGGCGGCGTACGTTTCGCGCCAGATCTCGTCGGCGCCGTACCCGCACCAGCTGGTGCTGCGCGTGGCCGCCCCCGCCGAGGAGGTCGCCCGGCGCGTCCCGCCGACGACCGGCGCCGTCGAGCCGATCGACGAGCACAGCTGCCGCGTCCGGACGGGGGCGAACACCCTGGACACGGTGCCGTACCACCTGGCCCAGTGGGGGTTCGACTTCGTGGTCGAGGAGGCCCCGCCGGGCCTGGTGGAACGGCTGCGCGAGGTGGCGGAACGGTTCGCCCGCGCGGTCGGTTAGCCCGCTTCGACCCGGACGCGGTCGCTTTCGCCGTCGGACAGGAACGCCGCCAGCTCGCCGCCTTCCGCCGTGACCTCGGCGCGTTCCGCTTTCGCGAACCGCCGCAGCGGCCGCACGACGACGGCGTCCGCTTCGACGGTCCAGGTCGCCGACACCCGGCCGTCCACCAGCACCACGCGCTCGCCGGCCACCGACAGCCCGCGATGGGCGTCGTCGATGATCCGGGTCCGGTCGTCGTAGCCGAGGATGGCGTTGTCGAACGCCGGCAGGAACCGCACCGGCGCCGGCGCGTCCGCGTCCGGCCGTGGCGCTTCCGGCAGGTCCAGCAGCTCGCGGCCGCGCTCGTCGCGGAAAACCACCAGCTCGTCGCGCACGGCTTTCACCGCCGCCGGCAGCCCGGCCAGGCCGCTCCACGCGCGCAGGTCGGCCGTCGCCGCGGGCCCGAACGCCGCGAGGTAGCGCCGCACCAGCGTCTGCCCCACCTCGTCGTCCGGGGCGAGCGGGTCGACGTCGTGGCCCAGCCATGCGGGCAACGGCAGGTACCGCACGCCGGCCTTGACGCGCCACAGCCCGCGCGGCGGCAGCTGCGCCACCGGGAGCAGCGCGGCGATCAGCATTTCGCCGAGCGGCCGCGGTCCCGCGTCCGGCCAGCGATCGGCGACCGCGCGGGCGAGGTCGCCCATCGAGCGCGGCTCGCCGTCGGCCAGCACCGCGCGGCCCGCCGCCGTGAGCTCGCCGAGGTCGACCCCGGCGAGCTCACGGCGGTAGGTGCCCAGGACGCGCTGGCGCAGCATCGCGTCGAACCGCGTCCGCCACGCCAGGACGTCACCGGCGGTGAGCAGGTGCACGGTGCGGCGCATGAGGTGCGTCCGCACCACGCGCCGCCCGGTCAGCAGCTCCGACAACGCCGCCGGGTCGAACGCGCGCAGCCGCGACCACAACCCGGTGAACGGCTCCTGCGGCTCCTGCGCCTGCAGGCCGCCGAGGTGCGCGACGGCGTCGTGCACCGGCAGCCCGGCGCGTTCGAGCAGCAGCTGGCGGGCGAGCGTGGCGCGGTTGAGCGCCCGCGTGTCCAGGACGGTCACGTCGACTTCTGGCCGTCCAGCGCCTCGCGGATGATGTCCGCGTGCCCGGCGTGCTGCGCGGTCTCGGTGATGACGTGCAGCACGGCCCGCCGCGCGCTCCACACCGTGCCCGGCCGGTTCCACGGCGCCTCGGGCAGCGGGTGCGTCACGGACAGGTCGGGCAGGCTCGTGATGACGTCCTCGCTGCGCTTGGCGACGTCTTCGTAGCGGGCCAGGATCGCCGCCAGGGTGTCGCCGGGCAGCATCCGGAACTCGTTCTGGTGCTCGATCGCCCACTGCGGGAACTCGCGGGCGGTGCCGGCCGCCATGTCGGCCCAGGTCACGCCGTCGGGGAGGTCGTAGCGCATCGCGGACGGGCCTTCCACCGCGAAGCGCAGCCAGTTTTCCTCCATGGTGGCGACGTGCTTGAGCAGGCCGCCGAGGCATAGCGCGCTGACGGTCGGCTGCTCGCCGGCCTGCTCGTCGGTGAGGTCGCGCGCCGTCGTGATCAGGGCGGCGCGGGCGGCCGCCAGTTCGGCGATGAGGTCGTTGCGTTCGGTGTCGTTCTGCACGAGGACCACTCTGGCACCGGTAGCGGACAGGGTGTGTCCGCTATTTCTGGGAAGATCGCGGCATGCCGAAAACTTCGGGACGGCTGCTGGCCATGCTCTCCCTGCTCCAGGCCCGCCGCGACTGGCCGGGCGCGCTCCTGGCCGAGCGGCTGGAGGTCAGCGAGCGCACGGTGCGCCGCGACGTCGACCGCCTGCGCGAGCTCGGCTACCCGATCGCGGCGGTCAAGGGACCGGACGGCGGCTACCGGCTCGATGCGGGTTCGCAGCTGCCGCCGCTGCTGTTCGACGACGACCAGGCGGTCGCCCTCGCGGTGGCGCTGCGCACGGTCTCCGGCGGCGGGATCGAGGACGCGGCCGCGCGGGCGCTGAACACGGTCCGCCAGGTGATGCCGGCGCGGCTGCGCCACCGCGTGGACGCCCTGCACGTCACGGCGGTGTCCGCCGGGCCGCCGGTGGAGCCGTCGGTGCTGGCGGCGCTCAGCGCCGCGGTCCAGGCGCGCGAGGTGCTGCGGTTCGACTACGCGTCCGGCGCGGTGCCGCGCCGGGCCGAGCCGCACCACCTGGTGACGCGGGGCGGGCGCTGGTACCTGGTGGCGTGGGACCTCGACCGCGCGGACTGGCGCACGTTCCGCGTCGACCGGATGAACCCCCGCGTCCCGACCGGCCCGCGGTTCACCCCGCGGGAGCTGCCCGGGGGAGACGTGGCGGCGTTCGTCGCGGACCGCTTTTCGGGCAAGGACGAGTGCCGCGGCGAGGTGCTCCTGGACCGGCCGGCGAGCGTCGTGTCGACCTACGCGGGCGACGGCGTGGTGGAGGAACTGGGCCCGGACCGCTGCCGGCTGGTGCTGGGCGCGTGGTCGTGGACCGGCCTGGCCGCGACGATCGGCCGCTTCGACGCGGACATCGAAGTCGTCGGGCCACCGGAGTTGAAGGACGCGTTCGCGCGCCTGGCCCGTCGTTACGCGGCGGCTGCCGACCAACCGCTCAGTCTGTGACTGGCGTCACGCCGAGCATCCGCAGCACCAGGCCACCGTATTCCTTGCCGAGCGCGGTGGGTGTCTGCCGGGCACGCTCGCTGTACCAGCGGGCGACGTCGACGCCGAGGGAGAGCACCGCCCGGGCGGAGGTGTGGGAGTCCGACACGGTGAACACGCCTGCTTCGACCCCGTCGGCGATCACCTTGCGCACGATCCGCTCGATCCGCCGCCGCAGCTCGGCGACCACCTCGAACTCCTCCTCGGGCAGCGCCTGCAGCTCGTACTGCACGACCCGCGCGACGGTGTGCCGCCGCGCGTGCCAGGCGACGAAGTCCTCGACGATCAGCCGGATCCGCTCGACGGGATCGGACACCTTGGCGACGACGTTCTCGACCAGCGCGAGCGTCTGCTCGTGCCCGTACCGGCTGATGGCGAAGAGCAGCGCGGCTTTCGACGGGAAGTGCACGTAGAGCGCGGCGGGCGACATCCCCGCGGCCCCGGCGATGTCCCGCGTGGTGGTGGCGTGGTACCCCCGCTTGGCAAAGGCCTCGACCCCGGCGAGCATGAGCCGCCGAGCGGTCTCCGGCTGCACGTCCGGCCACAATTCGGCGGACAGCGACATCGTCATCCGGTGATCCTCCCAGATAGCCCCGCCGGGGGTGGCGGCATCGATCGCCACTCATTCTAGGTGAGCGGTCGCTAACCGGAGGATCAGAGGGATACCTCCCGCAACGGGGATCTCATACCGAAGAGCTCTGATTCCGGGTCGGCGAGGCGCCTTGGCCGGCTACGCGCAGCGCTCGGACCGGTCCCTCGGGATGGGGTTCTTGCCCTCGAAGCCAAGCGTGCCGCGTCGTTGTCCACCGCGGGGATCGTGTGGAACAGTTCGGTCAGCGCACACACGGGACCGGAAGTGTGGTGCGCAGCGGCGCCGAACAGCCACCGTCGTGGGTTACCGACCCAACGCTCGCACTGCACCGCTGCGGTCGGTCGTCGATAGGAGCAGCCGGATCGCGCAGTGCGAGCCCCGCTCGGCGGAGACGAGGAGCAACGTGAACCACTGCTCCCATCGCCGGTAGGAGCGATGAGGCTGACCGCGAGACGGATCCGGGCGCCACGCACGGAACAGCGCCCGGTCACCAGGGGCCGGCAAGATTTGCCGATTCGGCCCCCTTCGATGCCGCACAGCTGATTGACCAGTGTGAAACTGCGGCCGTACCACCAGAAGCGATGACGAACGCGAGCCACGGGAAGAGAACGGCCCGCAGATCGTTGCGGAGGGACAGGATCGGTGAACCATTGCGGCGGACTGGTGCGCGGCGAACGGCCCGACCAGGTGTGGTGAAGTTTCCGCGCTGGTGAATGCGTACCGTCGGATCAAGCTGAAACAAACGAAGAGCAGCCAGCGTGAACAGCATTCGCGAAGACGGCCACGGTGCACCACGCGGGAGACCGGCGCGTCCTGACCGCGGAGCCCGATGACGGTTCCCCGTGTTCGGCCGGTACGCGGCGTGCCTCCAGTGCTCGGACGGGACCGCGAAGATCCCCACATCCGTACACAGTGGACTCATCAATGTGTGGACCCGACCGCGACGATCCCGGGCAGATTTCCAGGGGCACTGCCGTTGTCTGCCGGACTGATACAATTGCTCCCGCGCAAGTCGGCACCGGGGGGTGAACGATGGGTGAGGGGCTGAATTTTCGCATCCTCGGCCCGATCGAGGTGGAGGTAGCGGGCAACGTCGTTCTGGTCAACGCGCCGAAACTGCGGGTCTTGCTCGCCATGTTGCTCCTGTCCGCCAACAGCATGGTGAGCGCGGACAGCCTCGTGGACCAGCTGTGGGATCAAGCGCCGCCGCGTGGTGCGAGAGCGACGTTGCAAACCTACGTGCAGCGCTTGCGTCGCGTGATCGGTGACGCCGGGCGCATCACCACTGTGTCCGGCGGGTACCGCATAACCGTCGAACCCGGCGAACTGGACCTCGACCGCTTCTTCGAGGCGCGCGAACGCGCCCGGCAGGCCAGCGGCCTCCACGAGATGGCCGACGCCCTGCGTGAAAGCCTTTCGCACTGGCGTGGCCCCGCGCTCGCGGACATTCCTTCGGACCTCTTTCGCACGGTGCACGCGCCTCGTCTGGAACGGGAGCGGCTCGCCGCGCTCGAGGACTTGTTCGACGCCGAGCTGGGCCTCGGCCGGCACCGTGAACTGGTCCACGAGCTGCAGGTGGCGGCCGACGCCGCGCCGCTCCGGGAGCGGCTGCACGGTCAGCTGATGCTCGCACTGCACCGCTCGGGTCAGCAGGCCGAGGCATTCTCGGTTTACGACCGGATCAAGCGGGCCCTCGCGACCGAACTGGGGGTCGATCCCGGCGTCGAGCTGCAGAAGGTCCACGAGCAGGTGCTGGCGCACGATCAGGGGCCGGCCGGGGCGGGAGCGGGCGGCCCTGCCGCAGGCGAGCTGGTCCCGCACGAGCTGCCGGCCGACATCCCGGACTTCGTCGGCCGGGAACAGCTGGTGGGGCAGGTCGAAGCAGCATTGGGCGGCGACGTTTCCGGTGTGCCGGTGGTCGTGATCAGCGGTTTGCCGGGCGTCGGCAAGACGTCGCTCGCGGTCAAGGTGGCACATGGCATGCGTGGCCGGTTTCCGGACGGCCAGCTCCACGTCGACCTGCGGGGCCACGCTGCGACGCCGGCGTTGACGCCCACCGAGGTGCTCGCCCGGTTCGTCGTCGCACTCGGCGCGACGACGACGCGCCTCCCCACCGGGCAGGAAGAGCTCATCGCCCTGTACCGCACCCTCTTGCGAGGCCGGAAGATCCTGGTCGTGCTGGACAACGCCGTCAACCCGAGCCAAGTTCGCCCCTTGCTCCCGAACGCTCCCGGCTGTGGTGTGCTGATCACCAGCCGCAACGACCTCCGGGGTCTGGTGGCACTGCAGAGCGCCGTGCTGGTCCACGTGGGTGTGCTCGCCGCCGAACACGCCCATACCCTGCTGGCGAACATGATCGGGGCGCAGCGGGTGGCGGCCGAACCCGATGCCGTCGTCGAGATGGCGGAGTTGTGCGGTTATCTCCCGCTCGCGCTCAGGATCGCAGCCGCCAACGTGGTCGGGCAACCGGACGGGCCGCTGGCCGAGCACGTGGCAATGCTGCGGCAGGGAAACCGGCTGGCATCGTTGGAGATCGAAGGTGACGAGGAAGCCACGGTTCGCACGGCCTTTCGGCTCTCCTACGTGGCTTTGGACGCCGCCGCCGCGAGGACGTTCCGGCTGCTCGGCCTCGTGGCCGGACCGGACTTCTCGGTCGAGGCCGTCGCGGCGTTGACGGATTCGCCCGACGGCGACGTCCAGGCGGTGATCGAACAGCTGACCGTGGCGAACCTGGTCCTGAGGAACAACCGGCGCAGATACCAGCTGCACGACCTGCTGCGCGTCTTCGCGGCTGAACAATGCGTGGCGGACGATCGGGAGGCCACGCTGCTCGCGGCCAAGGAAAGACTCCTCACCTTCTACTTCCGCCACACGGAATCGGCAGCGGGCATGCTGTATCCCACGTATGTGCACCTACCCCGGCCGGAAAGGCTCGCGAGAGCCGAGCGGAAGGTTTTCGCGGATCCCGACGAGGCCATGGCGTGGATGAGCGCCGAGTGCCTGAACGTGCTCGCGGCTGTCGTCGACGCTTCGGACGGTGAGCTGGCCCCCTTCACCTGGCTGCTGGTCGAAACGTTACGGCCGTACCTGGTGGCGAGTGGTCGCTATCGCGAGGAGGGCCTCGGCGCGTGTGCCGCGGCGTTGCGGGCGGCCGAGGATCGCGGCGACCTCGCCGCGATCGCCGCGATCAACTGCTGCCTGGGCTCCCTGAGCTTCCGGCACGGTGACAAGCAGGGAGCACTGCACCACTTCGAGGCGGAGCTCGCTGCCTACCGCGCGGCCGGGCATGTCGAAGGTCAGGCGCGCGCACTCATCTCCCTGGGCAACCTCGACCGGGACGTCGGGCGGGTCGACGACGGTGTCGCCCGCATGCGCGCGGGCCTCGAACTGGCCGAGAAGACGACCAACACCCCCTTGCGGCGCTTCGGCTGGCTCGGTCTGAGCTACGCCGAGTTCTTGCGCGGGAACCTCGATGACGCCGAGGTTGCCGCGCGCCGGACGATCTCGCTCTGCGACCTTTCAGGTGAACAGGCCACCGAGGGCGACGTACGCGGCATCCTCGGTGAGATCTTGTTGCTACGAGGGCACTGTCACGAGGCGATCGAGCAGTTCAGCCGGTCTTTGGAACTGCTTCGCCGAGGTTCGCTCAGTCACTTCGAGGCTGACGTGCTCGGCCATCTTTCCCGTGCTTTCCGGGAGGTCGGTGACCTGGCGGCCGCCGGGCGGCACGCCCGGCTCGCGTTGCGCATTGCCCGCGACAGCTCGGCCAGAGAGGAGGAGGCGGAGGCGTTGACCGCTCTGGCGGCGGTGGCCTTGACCGGCGGAGAACTGGACGAAGCGCATCAGCTCTACCGTTCGGCATTGGCTGTGTGCCAGGAGATCGGATATCGGCGCGGCGAAATCGTCGCGCTTGCCGGGCACGCCGAAGTGAGCCGGCTGACCGATGATGTCACCGCAGCCGTCTCCGAGGCGCAGAAGGCCGTGCAGCTGGCCGAGGCCGCGGGACTGCAGATCCTGGGCATGCGGGCGAAAGTCGTTCTGGCGCAAGCAGAGCTCGACAACGGCGCCATCGATGTCGCGGCCGGCTGGGCGGAGTCGGCGTTCATCGAGGCGCGGCGGTGCGGGGCCCAGCTCGATCAAGCGCGCGCACTGCGGGCCCTCGCTTCGGCCCGCCGTGCCGCGGGAGACCCGGCTGCCGCGGAGAAATACTGCGGACTCGCCGACGCGTGCCTGAGCACAACCGGACTTCCCGCGTCGTCCGAGCTTCGCCGATCACTGGACGGTGTTCGCGGCGGCTGATCGAGGTCCAGCGTCGACCCGCCGCCAAGCGAGCCCGATCAGGCCGGACACGACCACACCGAGCACACCGGCCGCGGCGATGACCGACGAGGGCGCGAAGACCTCGGCCAGGAGTCCGTAGGTCAGAACCGCCGTTCCTTGTACCACCCTCAGCAGTGCGAAGACCATTCCGCTCATTTGTCCCCGCATGGCCTCGGGCGTCGCGGTCACCACGCCTGTGGTCACGGGGACCCAGAAGCAGGTCGCGGCGCCGTTGACGAACCAGATCACCGAGTCCGCGATCAGCCCGGGGTGCCAGGCGCACAGTGCGAAAGGCGCCGCCGACAGCACGGCCAGGACGCCCAGCAGCCGCATCCTGACCTCGGGACGTACCCACCGGGCCACCGCCCACACGCCGACGACCATCCCCGCCGATCCGATGCCCATCAGCGCGCCGGCGGCGGCCTCGCCATTGCCCGTCTCGATCGTGTAGGGCGCGACGAGCGCGGTCGAAACCATGCAGATACCGGGGACGACGGCGAAGCACATCAGCGTGCGCAGCCTCCGGTCGCTGCGCACCAGCTGCGAGCTGGCTGCCAACGAGGTCCACCAGCCGGCTGTGCGTGGGGAGCCCGTCGCGGCCACGGGGCGGGACCGGACGCCACGCCAGATCAGCAGTGCGGAACACGCGAAGGTCCCTGCGTTGATGTAGAGCGCTGTGCTCATGCCGAGCTGCTGGACAACGGCGCCCGCGCCCGCGAAGCCGGCTCCCACGGCAAGGTTGGCCAGCATGGTGTTGGCCGAAGTGCCGACCACATACCGATCACCGGTGAGCACCAGTGAAAGGGTCGCCGTCTGGGCACTGCGGAACGGTGAATCCAGCAAGCGAACCGCGATGAACAGCAGCCACAGCATCGCCAGTGGCAGGCCGGCCGTCGCCATCAGAACCACCAACGCGGCTCTCATCAGATCGGCCGCGATCATCACGGTCTTGCGGCTGAACCGGTCGGCGAGGCCGGACAGCAGCGCCCCGCCGACCAGGTCCGGGAGGAAGGTCAAGGCATAGGTGATGGCCATGAGCCCGGTCGACTGGCTCGACGCGTACACCCCGATGGTCACCGAGCCCCTGGCCAGGAAGTCACCGGCGGTGGACAGACCGAAACCGCAGAAGATGGCACGGAATTCGGAGTTCGCGAAGACTTCCCGAAAAGTGGTCACCCGACCCTCCTGTGTCAAGACCTACTCGCTCACCGTCTCCGGGCCGGGTGCGGCAGAAGAGAGGAAGCCGGGCGTCGTGGTGTTGCGCGACGTGGCGTGCGAGCCGGCGACCGGGGTCGAAAGGTCGGCCGGGGTGGTGAATTCGGCGTACGCCGCAAACAATTCTTCGGAATGCATCGAGAACCTTTCGAAGGTGCGGTTGTGGTGGTGCCCTTTCAGCCTCTACGCGGTTGTCCGTCGCGACAAGCGAACAGTGCGTGTGAGCTGAGTCACAACGCCGGGGAGTTGAGGTTCCGGAAGATCCCGGTCGCGTCGACGTTGCTCCTTTCCAGGGAGCGGGCCAGTTCCTCCTCTGGTGCTCCCGGCGCCAGCAGGGCGTCGGCGATGGCGCGTGATCGGTGTTCGCCGAAGCTGAGCCCCCGGTATCCGGGCCGCACATCCGCCGGGTCCCAGGCCGCCGCGACCCCGTCGGCGAGCTGGTGCGCGTATACCGACACCGAGCGGCCGAGGCCGGGCGCGCTCGTCAGCGCATCGACGATGTCGGTCGTGCACGGCCAGGCCTCGCGTCCGAGGTAGAGCACCAGCGCGTCGCGGCGAGGGAGGTGCAGGCTGATCTTGGCTCGAAACGGCACCCGGAGTTGTTCGAGGGACACCAAGATCGCGCGCCACGCGGCGGTCGCGGTGGATGGTTCGACCAGGTGCGCGTAAACGCGAAGGGTGTGGTCTCCCGAGACGAGCCCGTGCCCCGCTGAACCGTCGACGAGGAAGAAGCCGGGCGCCAGGCTCGGGCGGGTGCAGCCGATGTCGATCGAAACGAACTCCCCTGCCGAGCGGGCCGTGGTCCGGGACGCCGGAACGCGCACCCGGACACCCTCGATTTCGACGACCACGTCGTCCGCGCCACTGCGGGAGACCACGCGACCGCTGACACGCGTGAACTCGTGGGGAACCGCCGCCGCGAGCCGGCTGCTGAACCCGGGAGCTTCGGGGGACGCCGTGGTCCCACCGACGTGCAGGCGATCGTACAAAGCGGCCGCCAGCTGCGCGCGCAGGGCGGTTCCGGTGGGTGTCTCCAGCATCTGACCGGCGATGGCGACCTCGTCCTCCCGCACGTCGACGTCGAGCTCTCGCAGGACATCGAGCAAGGTCGTGATCGACGCTCCTGTCGTAGGGAAGACGCTTTTCACGTGGCGAGCCCCAGTGTGGTGGTGAACCGCTGCGGAGCGAGCAGCACCGCTCGGCCGATACCGGCCGCGGCGCGTTCGACCGGGAGCAGCCGGGACTGCCCGTGGGCGGCGGCGAGGACGCGATCGAACTGGTGCCAGCCCGCGAACGCCGCCGAACGGCGGGCGAGATCGGGGTCCGGTTCCCGGCGGTGGTCGAGGTACGCCCGCCAGAACGCCGCGATCAGCGGGCGCACGGCGGCGAACTGCGCGGCCCCCTTGGCGACGACGTCCCGGTGCCCGGGTGTTCCGTCTTCGAACACGATCCGCTGCGTGCTCCGGTACAGCCATTCACCGGCGAAGGCGCCGACGTCGCGCGCGGGATCCGCCAGCCTGAGTTCGTCCCAGTCGGCGAGGCGGACCCCTTCTTCGCCGACCACGAACTGGTCCAGCCGGAGGTCGCAGTGCGTGGGGGTGTGGAGTCCGTCCGGCGCGACGTTCAGCTCGTGGATCGCCGACGTCAGCGCGTCGTCCCCCTGCAGCAACCGCCACAACTCGAGCTCGGCGGCGCACGCCGCGCGGAACGCGTCGAGCGGGAGGGCGTCCAGCTCGTGCCGTGGGGGAAGCCGGGGGATCGACGTGTCGAGCCAGGGCGGGGGATCCTCGTTGTGCAGTCCGGCCACGAGGTGACCCAGAACCGCGGCGGTCGCTTCGTCGAAATCCCCGTCGTCGGCGAGCCGTGCGCCGTCTCGCGCGGGCGCGATCAGTTCGTACACCAGCATTCCGGAGCGCAAATCCCAGCCGTGACACCGTGGCCTCGGCGCCGGGTTCCAATCCGCCGATTCCAAGGAGATCAGCCTGCCGAGCCGGGCGGCGCCGTCCGGGGATGCTGCTTCGATTCGCTTGACGAAGACCCCGGCGCCCGAAACAGTGGCGCCTGCCCAATTGCGGTGCCGGCCGGTGAACGTTCCCGTGACGGTGTCGAGCGCGCCCAATCCCAGTTCTGTCAACAGTGAATCGGCAATCGTCCGCTCGGTGACGTCCAGATCGTCGGTGTCGATTTCTGTCACCCTGATCATGTTAACCTGCGGATGGGAACAACGGTAGGGAGTGAGGGTGCGCGAGGTTCGCGTCGACGCCGACGGTGTTCCGGTTCTTTCTTATCTCCGGAGGGAGAGCCAGGGCCTCCCGTGGGCGGATCGCGTGGAAGTTCTCGGCGCCGGCGCCGCGGATGTCATCCTTCGTGAGTTGTCCGGCTGGGCGGCCACCGGACCACGGTCCCTCGCCGACGAGCTCGTGCGGCGAGGAGCCCGGCTCATCCGGGCGACCCACCGCATGACCTGCGATCTGTCCGCGTCGCTTCCGCTCGCCGAATGGGCGTGCGAGGACGCTCCACAGCCCCTCCGGTTCACTCCGCTCGACCTGCCGGTCGACGATCTGCTTCCGGCGTGGCGCGCCGCGTACGCACCCGGGCACCCCGACTATCGCGAGGAGTACGAAGACGCTGCCGTACTGCGCCGGCGCTTCGACGGCTTGGTGGCCGGGACGGCGTACGGGCCCCTGTCACCGCTGAGCGGGCTGGTCTGCGACGACGGGGTGGTCGTGGCCGGAGTGGTGCTCAACCACCTGCCCGGGGACGTGCCCTGGGGAGGACTGCTGATCACGGACTTGTTCCGCCACCCGTCGTACCCCGGGTCGGGGACGGTCCTGCTCCGGCGCACGCTGGCTCGAGCGGCCGCCGCGGCCGTCGAGGTCGTGGGCCTGGTGGTCACGGACGGCAACCCCGCACGACGACTCTACGAGCGGCACGGGTTCGCCGTGTTCGAGAGCCCGGTCACGGTCAGGGTGCCCTGAACCGGCGTTGACCTGGGCAGACACGGTGGCGTCTGCGAGATGTCTGCGCCGTCGGCGAAGCTCTGCCGGTCCGTCCGCAGGGGAGGAGGGCGGCCACCGATCGGCTCGTCCGGGGGTCGAGCCGGCCGAGGTGGCCGCCCGGCCCCGGCGTGGGTCGTGGGAGGGGACGCAGATGCAGGAATCTCCGAGGGAACGGGCCGGACTTTCCGCCGCGCCGGAGAGAGTGCCGATCGCGCAGCTGGTGACGGCGGACTCCCCGCGCATTCACGGCGAGCAGGTCGAGCACACCAAGCTGCTCGCGGCGACGGAGGCCGTGCTGCCGCCGATCGTCGTCCACCGGCCGACCATGCGGGTCGTCGACGGGATGCACCGGCTCAAGGCGGCCGTCCTCCGGGGCGAGGACACCGTCGACGTGCTGTTCTTCAGCGGTGGCGACGCGGACGCCTTCGTGCTTGCCGTCGAGCTCAACCACGCGCACGGCCTGCCGTTGTCGACGGCCGACCGCAAGGTCGCCGCCGCCCGGATCGTCGACTCCCACCCGATGTGGTCTAACCGGCGGATCTCGGCGGTGACCGGCCTGTCGGCCGACACCGTCGCGAAGATCCGGCAGTGTTCGACTGACCGGATCGGGCAGTCGAACGTCCGGGTCGGGCGGGACGGCCGGCTGCGGCCGCTGGACGGCGCCCAGGCGCGCAGACGTGCCGCCGAGGTGATCACGGCCAATCCGGCCGCGTCCTTGCGCGACATCGCCAAAGCCGCTCGCATCTCCCCGTCGACCGCGCGGGACGTGCGCGCGAGGCTCGCCCGCGGTGAGGCCCCGGTGACTCCCCGGCAGCGGAACGGGAACGAACCCGTGCCGCTCGGCCGCGCCGCCGTGAAACCGGCCGCAGCGCGGGATGGGCGCACCCGGCGTGACCGGAGATCGGGGCCGGGGGAACCTCGGGCCGTTTCGGCCGCCGAATTCGTGGCGCTGCTCGCCCGGGATCCGTCGTTGCGCTTCAGCGAGGCCGGCCGGGCCTTGTTGCGGTTCATCGGTTGCGCGGCCGTCGAGGACGACCAGTGGGATGAAATGGTCAGGGGCGTACCCGTTCACCAACGCGAAACGGTGGTGCAACTGGCCCGTGAATGCGCATCGGTTTGGCGAGGCTTCGCCGAGCGCCTGGAGAGTCGCACCGGTGACGGCGTCGAGCTGAAGGCAAAATAGAAGTCAACGAATACGGCACCGAGAAAAGCGAGAATTGAAGTGCTTGACCGAGACTCCGATCTCCTGGCAATGTCGAGGTCCTGGACGGGACGGTTCCAGGAAAATCGATCAGTAAAAGGGAGAAAGCATGCCCAATTCGACTGACGCCTACACCGCGGAGCAGATCGCGGAGGCCGTCAAGGTGGCCCAGATCATGGACGCGGTCGTCGGACGGCTGACCTACGACAAGGAGTTCGCGGCCGCACTGGCCAACAACCCGAGCGAGGCCCTCGCGAACGCCGGCCTGCGCATGGAGAAGGAAGCGGTCGAGGTCCTCATGGCGACCGACCCCGAGCGCTTCGACCGGTCCTGCGAGGCACTGTTCGACCTCGTCGACTCGGACTTCCTGCACAAGCTCGTGATGCCGTCGTGCGGTCCGAGCCTGGTGCCCGAGCACCAGTACGACGTGGCCTGAGCCGGCCGCGAAGTCCGGTGCCGCCGCCGACTTCCCGGTGAAGGTGGTGCCCGGGTGAAGGTGGGCAGGCAAGCACGAGGGGGTTGATGGGGCGGGCTCTTCGGAGCTGCTGCGAAGAGCCCGCCCGGCCGGCCCGTGTTCGAACCGCACGACCTGGGAGGGGCGTTCAGTGCAGCCGTTGATCGAGAAGAGTCCGGAGTACCTGGAGCAGTGGATCGAGCAGAACGGGGTCGACCGGCGCGACGTGGCCCGCGTCGTCGAGGGCGTGGACATCAGTTCGCGCCGAGCGGTCCCGGACCTGCCACACGGGCAGGAGCCCGAGATCTTCGTTCCCGGTCTCACCGCGGCGGCCTGGTGGGACCGGGACAGGTTCCCCTGGCTCCCGGCCTTCGAAGCCTCGGCCGCGGACATCACCCGTGAATTCACCGACGCGGGCGGTTTCGCCGGCGGTGGTGCGGTTTCGCAGCCGAGTGAGCTCACCGACAAGGGCCGCTGGACCGCGCTCTACCTGTACTGCATCGGGAAGGCCTACTCCCGGAACCTCCGGCTGTGCCCGGCGACAGCGCGTGCCCTCGACGCGGTTCCCGGCGTCACCGGCACCCACGGAGGCATGTGCTACTTCTCGATCATGGAGCCGCGCACTCACGTCTCCGCGCACACCGGCTACACCAACGCGCACCTGCGATGCCATCTCGGACTGGTGGTTCCCGAGGGAAGTGCCCTCCGCGTGGGCGACGAGACGCGGGAATGGGAACGCGGTAAAGCCTTCGTCTTCGACGACTCCTTCGAGCACGAAGCGTGGAACGACTCGGACTCGGGGCGCGCTGTCCTGCTCTTCGACCTGTGGCACCCGGATCTGACCGCGGTGGAGGTGCGAGCTCTGGCTCACATGATGGGCGTGTGGCGGAGACTGCTGGCACGCAGCTTCTGGTCTGCCGAAATGGTCCGGGCGTAGACAGGAGAACGCTGATGGCTCGTGTCGCACTCGTCAACCTGGCCAGTCTCCCCATGCCCGGCAACGACCCCATCTTCCCGATCGGTCTCCGTTGTGTGCAGGACGCCCTTGACCGCGCCGGGCACGAGACCCGGCTCATCGACTTCGTCGAGACCCCCGCCGCGCTGGGCGACCTCTCGTGGGCAGCCGGAGAGTGGGATGTCATCGGCTTCACGATCCGCAACATCGACCCGCTGGACCTCACCTGCGACGGGCACGTCGACCACTACCAGGCGTTCGTCGCCCGGGTCCGGGAGGTCGTCGGTCGCGGCGGTCCGCTCTTGGTGGGAGGCGGCCCGGGGTACAGCCTCTTCGCGGACGGGTTGGTCCGGCGGCTCGGCTTCGACGTCGGGGTGATCGGGCCCGGGGAGCAGACGATCCTCGAAATCGTCGCGGACCCGGACGCGCACCGAGGTTCCGGCCGGAACCTGAGCGGAGCGCGGTTTCCGGGGTTCCTCGCCAACGACCTGCAGCATCCCCATTCGCTGATGTCCGCGTACGTCCGCCGCCAGGGCCAGGTCGAAGGCACGATGATCGGTGTCGAGACCCGCCGCAAGACCTGCTACCAGGGCTGCGTCTACTGCCCCTACGCCTACATCAGCGGACAGAACCAAGGTGACCTCAAGCCGTTGGACCTGATCGCGGCCGAGCTGCACGCGATCCACGGATCGGGGATCCGGCGGGTGTTCTTCACCGACGGCATCTTCAACAGCGAGCTCAAGTACGCCAAGGAGGTGGTGCGGACCATCATCGAGCAGAAGCTCCCCGGGCTGACCTGGTCCGCCTACTTCACCCCGAAACCGTTCGACGACGAGTTCGCCGAGCTGCTCGGTCACAGCGACGTCGAGTTCGTGGTCGTCTCACCGGACAGCCTGGACGACGGGATGATGAAGGTCCTGGGGAAGAGCTTCGGCACCCGGCACGTGACCAGGTTCATCGAACGCGCCAAGCGCCACGGCCTCGAACTGCGGATGAACGTGGTTTTCGGCGGACCGGGGGAAAGCCGCGCAAGCGTGCGTGCGACCGCCCAGTACGTCAATGCGAACCTGGCGACGGAAGAGCTGGTGATGAACCTCGGGTACCGGGTCCTGCCGGAGACGGCACTCGCCCGGCAGCTCTCCCTGGCCGACGACGACCTGCTGGACCCGACGTTCTACCCGTTCGACCCGGACCTCTTCTCCTGGGTCATCGAGGAGCTGGACAGCCGCTTCATGAGCACACGGGTGCTGCTCAACCTCATGGCGGCGCGGAGTTCGAGCAAGCGGATGAAGAAGGTTCCGTTGCCGGGGAAAGCGCCGGACGGTGTGGCGGCGAACTTCCCGTACCTCGCGTTGACCCGCAGCCGGCCTGACGCGGAGCCGGTTCGGCAGGGCCTCGGATGACCGCGGAAGACGACTGCGTGGTGCGCCCGTTGACCCCCGGCGACGCGGAGGAGGTTCTCGCGCTGGTCACCTTCGACGGCCTCGGCGCAGGCAGGCTGGCCGAGGAGCTGGCTGCGGCGAACGACTACCACTGGATGGGCCTGATCGACCCGGCTGGCCGGATCCGCGCCGTTCACCGGAGCATGCGGTGGGGTGATCACCTGCTGCTGAAGGGTGTGTTCGTCGAGAAGTCGCTCCGGGGCTCCGGTGCGGTGCTGCGTCTGGCGTTCGCGCTCCGGGAGGCTGCCCGCGCGGCCGGCTGCGCCGGAATCGCCGCGTGGGTCGAGCCGCACGAGCCGGAAGCGGCTCTGGCGCGGGTGCTGCGGCTTCGCTTGAGCAGCACGCTGCTGCACCGCTTCGAAGTCCGGATCGCCGAGGACGACGAGGGCCGGGGCATCGGGTTCGCGGAGAATTCGGGCGTGCTCACGGTCGGAGCCGCCGCGGGGCCGCCGCTGGTCCCCGATCTGCTCGGCTCCCAGGCGAAGCGTGCGCCTCACGGTGGCAGCGCGGCCCGCTGGGTGATCGACGGACGGCGGATCGTGCTGAGTGCTTGTCCCGCCCGGACGATCGCGGACCTCGGGGAAGTGGTCTCGGCAGTTCGCGCCCCGGCCGGTACCGGGCCGGTGACCACGATGGAGCTCCCGCTACCGGCCGGTGATCTGGCGATCGCCTTGGCGTTGACGGGCACCGGGGCGAAGCGGCTGAGCCGCACTCCGGTACGGCTCGGGCGGTGGGACTTCCCGGTGAAGCCGGCCACGCGGCCGGTCGCCACGACGGCCGGCGCGGGGAGGTCCGGCTGATGCTGAGCTCCGGAGAAGCGCGGGCATTGTGCGCCGAGGCCGATGTCGGTACGGCACTGTCGGTGCTGCGGCGCGAAGGCGTCGGCCCGGTCGCGTTGCGAGGGCTGCTCTCGCAGTGGGAGAAAACCGGGCGAAAGTCGTACCCGTCCGCTGTGGACCTGGTCGACGGACACGGCCGTAGCACCTCCGCGGCGATCCACGTGCCGGCCGGCGCCCGCCCCGGGCAGCTCGGTGCGCTGGTGGTCCTCCACGGCGCCGGCGGCTCCGGAAAGCAGGTGCTCCCGCAGTTCACGACCCTCGGCGACCGCGTCGGATCCGCTGTGATCTGCCCGACGGCGCGGGTGCCGCCGCGCACCGGGAACGGCCTGGACATGGCGGGCATCTTCGGCAACCGGTTCGCCAAGCCGAGCTGGGACCTCCGGAGCGGAGACCTGGCGCTCGCCGCCCTGCGGTGGGCCCGGACCGAACTCGGCGTCGATCCCGACCGGTGCGTCGTCGCCGGGGTGTCGATGGGTGGCTTGGCGACGTGGAACCTGGGCATGCGGTTCTGGCCGCACTTCGCCGCGGCGGTGCCGATCAACGGCGCGCTCTCGATGTGGGAGATGTTCGGGACGGACCGGCGCAGCCGCGCGCTCGTGCCGAACCTGCGCCCGCTGCCGTTGTTCGTCGTTCACGGCAGCGAAGACGAGCAGATCCCTCCGCACTTCGACCGCCGATCCGTGGCCGAACTGCGAGAGCTGGGGCACCAGGAGCTGGAGTACGCCGAGGTGAGAGGCGGCCGGCACGGGCTCGAGACCCTCGGGCTGGACGACGGGATGCCGCTCCACCGCCGGTTGGAGCAGTGGCTGACGAGACGGCGGCGGACCGGCTCACCGGTGGAGGTCCGGCACCGAGCCGACGAGGACCGGCACGGACGCGCGTTCTGGGTCCGGCTCGGCGGGATCGGTCCGAGCGAGGCGGGCGAGGTGCGCGCCCATCGGAGGACACCGGGGCGAGTCGTCATCGAGGTGGCACGTGCCGCCACGGTGACGCTCTACCTGAGCACCGAGTGGGCGGCCCCGGGGGACAAGATCGAGGTGTCCGTCAACGGGGTGACGTCGACGGTCCGGTTCGAGCCGGACCTGGCGACCGTCGTCGCCTCGTTCAAGGAAACGGCCGACCCCGCGCTCATCGCCGAGCAGGTCGTCTCCTTCGCGGTGCCACGGACCACCGCCCACACCCCATCCGACACAGAAGCGAGGGACGATGCCGCTCACCCGATCTGAAATTCGCGCCATGCTGCTGGCCCGAGGCCCCGAGCAAGAGGAGGTGTTCGCCCGGGCCAGGCAGGCTCGCGAAGAGTCTTTCGGTGCCACCGTAGTGCTTCGCGGTGTCATCGAAGTGACGAACGTTTGCCGGGTGAACTGCGACTACTGCCCCATGCGCCGGGACAACACCCGCGGCAACGACCGCTACTTCATGAGCGCCGACGAGATCCTGGAGCGAGCTGTCCGGATCAAGGACGCCGGCATCGACATCATCCTCCTGCAAGGCGGGGAAACGCCGCGGGAGCTGGCGGCCGTCGAGGAAGCCGTTCCCCGGATCAAGGAGCTGTTCGGCGGCCGCGCCGAAGTGTTGCTCAACCTGGGAAACATGCGGAAGGACCAGTACGCGCGCCTGCGCGAGGCCGGAGCGACCAGCTACATCCTGAAGCACGAGACCAGCGACCCCCGGCTCCACCGGGAGCTTCGCCACGAGAGCCTCGACGAACGGCTGCGCTGTCTGCGGGACCTGCTGGACCTGGGTTACAAGGTCGGGACCGGCCTCATCTCCGACCTGCCTGGGCAAAGCTTGGACAGCGTGGTGGACGACATCGAGCTGGCCGGCGAGCTCGGTGTCCACATGTGCAGCGTGAGCCCGTTCGTGCCGGCCCCGGACACCCCGTTGCAGCTGCGGCTCCCGGGGTCCGTCGACCTGGCGCTCAACGTGCTGGCTTGTCTTCGGATCAGCTACCCCGAGCTGCTCATCCCCTCGGTGAGCGCGCTGGAGAAGACCAGCACGGGCGGGCAGTCACGCGGGCTCGCGGCGGGCGCCAACGTCATGACGGTGAACTTCACGGGCGACTCCGACCGGCACCGCTACCTGATCTACGGCAAGGACCGCTTCGTGGTGAAGATGCAGCACGTCCAAGAGCTCGTCCGGGCGGCGGGGCTGGAGGTCCGCGGCTCGGTGTTCCTGGACGACGCGGTACCGGCGGCGTCACGATGAGCGGTGAGCGCCAAGGGCTCGCGGGCTTGATCCTCGCGCAAGGAGCGGAGATCGACGGGGTGCCGCTGGAAGAGCGTGAATCCCGCTTCGAGGAAGTCGGCGACCGGCTGGCCGCGGCGGGCGTCCGGCCGGGGGACCCGGTTGTTCTCCGCGGACTGCAGGGCCGGGACCTGCTGCTCGCCGCGGTGGCCGCCTGGCGGCTGGACGCGGTCCCGGTGCCCCTCCCGGTGTCGGTGAGCCCGGGTGACTCGTCGGCCCCCCGCGACGCGTGCCACGTGCGGCCGGACCTGCAGGTGGCGCCGAGGACGTCGGACGCGCCGGCCTTCGACCTGACCGGCACCGCGGTGCTCCACCTGAGTTCGGGGACTACCGGCCGGCCGAAGCTGGTCAAGCGGGGTGTCGGGAGCTTGGTGGTCGAGGCGGAAGGTTATCGCGTCGGTCTGTCGCTGGTTCCCGGAGATCGTGTCGCCGTGCCGATCCCCCTGGCGCATTCCTTGGGTTGGGGTGTCGCGGTGAGTGCGCTCGTCAACGGCAGCAGCGTCGAGGTGACGCCGTTGGCGGGCATCGGTTCCCTGAGCCGCCGGATCGATTCGGGTGCCGTTTCGGTGCTGGCGGCCACGCCGCCGTTGGCCCGCCTCCTCGTCGACGCGCCGCGACGGGGGGAACGCGGGCTGCGGGCAGCGATCGCAGGCGCCGGTCGTGTCCCCGAAGAACTCGATCGAGTGTTCCGGGAGAGGTTCGGGGTTTCACTGCTTCGCGGGTACGGCTCGTCCGAGACGGGCGGGACGTTCTGCGGCACCGACGGGATCGGACGCCCTCTGCCGGGTGTCGAGGTGCTCCGCCCGGACACCGGCGAAACCGGTGAGCTCGTGCTGCGGCTGGCGGCCCCGGTTCAGGGATACCTCGGCGGCGGGGAGCAGAGCACGCACGAGTGGTGGACCGGAGACGTCGTCCGGCGGGAACGGGACGGCGTCGTGCGTTTCGTCGAACGGACCCGCGGTCCGCTCCGGCTCAACGGCCGGTTCGTCGACGTGTCCGAGCTCGATGCGGCGCTGCGTTCCGTTCCGGGCGTCGACGACGTGCACTTCCTCGCTGTCCCGCGCAACCCGACGCCGGAGATCGAAGACTTCTTCGTCGTGGTGGCGGGATCCCCGGGCGTCGAGGCAACCTTGGCGGATCGGCTGGAGCGCGCCGGCGCACCCGTGCCGCGCCTGGTGAGGTGCGAGCGCCTGCCGGCGAACACGCTCGGCAAGCCTGACCGCGACGCGATGATCGACCTGGTGCGGAAGGACAACGCCGGTGCCCGGGCATGACGCGGAGCGTCGGGGAGCCGAGTACGAACTGCTGGTCGCGACCCAGGTCGTCGAGGCGTTCGGGGAGCTCGGAATCCCGGTCGCGACGGTGGAAGAGATCCTCGAGAACCCCAGCCTGCGCCGCCGGGACTTCGCGCGCCTGGGACTGGGGTCCCTGGACTGGATCGCCTTGGCCGGCAAAGTGGAGGCGGTCACCGGCGCGGAGCTGCCCGACCGTGCCTTGCTCGAACCGGAGCACCGGTGCGTCAGCGGCTGGGCGGCGGCCCTGTCCGCGACGACCTGATCTTGTCGGTTCCCGATAGCGGGAAGCAGAACACGGAGGGTGGGAATGGAAGTCTCTCAACGCGGTAAGCGGTTCGTCGTCATCGACGGCTTTCTCGACGAGGCGAAGCTGGCATCGGCGCGGACCATGCTCTCCCGCGCGAACTTCGCGCAGGTGGACAGCGTGATTTCGCCTGCCGAGGACGGAATGGCGTTCCGGGCCAAGGGAATCCAGTTCCGGGACGACCTGTGCGCGGTAGGTGTGGGTGGCAGGCCCGCCGTCTACGAGGAGCTTGTGCGGACCGTGCACCGCGAGCGCGAGTTCTACGGCGAGCACGAGGTCGACTGGAACCGGATCGCCTTCACCTTCTGGAAGTACCCCGCGAAGAGCCGGCTCGGCTGGCACGACGACGCGGGCCACGGGCGGCGGGGTGAGTTCATCGTGTTCCTGCACGAGACCTGGCGTCCGTCGTGGGGAGGCGAGCTCATGGTGCTCGACGTGGATCCGGAGGAGCTGCGCGAGGTCGCGAGTGACGCTCCCGTCTCCCGCATGGAGGCACTCCTCGACGCGTGCCCGATCAGCCCGGTGGCCATCGCACCCAGGCCGAACCGGCTGGTCCTGGTGAAGGCGGAGACCGTCCACCAGATCCACCGCGTGGACGAAACCGCCGGTGAATCCTTGCGGTGCACGCTCACCGGGTTCGTTTCGAAGGACGTGCGTGAAACGAACGCGCGTAGCGCGCGAGAAAGGATGGCGGAAGCTCTTGGAGTTCGATGAGGGGCGGCGAGACCACCGTTCGTGGGTCGACGATTCCGCCGATGTGACGATAGCGCGTGTCTTCGGCACGGGACGAAACCCGCTATGATCACCGTTATGAAGGGGGCTCGCACCAGATTCGTCAATGAACTGCACGGCCGTGGCGAGCGGATGCTGGCGGTGGCACTGGCGGTGCTGTATCTCGGCACCGGCCTTTCGTATTCACTGCTCGCTTTGTACTGCATCCGGCATCTCGGCCTGAGCCCGGTCGCCTACGGTGCCGGGATGAGCGTCGCGGCGCTGCTCGGCATCGCCTCCGGGCCGGTGATGGGAACGCTCGCGGACCGGGTCGACGGGCACCGGCTGTACGCCGTCCTGGTGTGGACGATGTGCGCGGCCACCGCGGCCGTCATCTTCGCTCCGGGCTGGCTCGCGCTGATCCTGCTGAGTGTGCTGACGGTTTGTGGTCGGGGGAGCGCGGCGGTGATCGGTGCGCTGATCGGGCGTTCGGTACCCAAGGAACGCCGGATCCGGTACCGCGCCGTGGTCAAGTCCCTGAGCAACTCCACCATGCTGATCGGGTTGGGCTTGGGTGCACTCGTGCTGGCCGACGGCTCGAAGACGGCGTTCCGGTTCGGGTTCGCGGCCGAAGCGCTCACGTTCGTCTTGGCCGGCCTGCTGGTCTGGCTGTCGATGCCCGGACGGGCGGCGGTACCGGCTCGAGAAGCTGGTGAACCGCCGGCCGAGCGGGCCGGACGGTCTCGGTTCGAGGTCGTCAAAGACGTCCGGTTCGCCGCGCTGACCGTCTTGAACGGCATCTTGACGCTCTCCGAATCCATGCTCACCATTGCCCTGCCGTTGTGGGTTTCGTCGCGGATGCACGCTCCTCTCTGGATCGTGTCGGTCGCGATGGCCATCTACACCGTCGGAATCGTGGTCCTCCAGATCCCTGCCTCCCGCGGGGTCGACGACGTGCGCACGTCGGTTCGTGCCGGACGGCGCGGTGGCGTGCTGTTCGCGGTGGCGGCAGTGATGTTTCCCGTGGCGGGAATGGCGTCCGGGGTGCCGCTGGCGGTCGGCGCCGTCGTGGTACTGGCGCTGGCCATCGTGGCGGGCGAAGTGTTCTACACGGCGGGCTCGTGGGGGCTCGTCTACGCGTTGGCGCCGGAGGAGTCGCTCGGGCAGTACCAGGGGTTCTTCAACACCGGCTTCGACCTGAGCATGATGCTGGGGCCGGCGCTGTTCGCTTGGCTGGCCGGCGGCCAGAGCACGGTCGGCTGGGGTGTGCTGGCGGCCGTCTTCCTGCTGGCCGCGCTCCTGATCACGCCACTCGGTACGCGGGTCAAGGAAGTCGGCCCGGCGACCGCTTCGACCTGAATTCCTCATCAGTACCGTTATCGGGGGGTTTGTTCATGGTGTGCAAATCGATGTCGATTGTTGCTGTGTTTTCAGGTTGTGTGCTTTTGAGTGTCTCGGCCGGAACTCCGGCTCAGGCCGATGTCAGTGCGCACTGCCAGGATTACGGGTTCTGCCTGTTCTCCGGAGCGGGATTCACGAGCAAGAAAGCAACGGTCCCTACGGGCAGTGGATGCCGTGCGGTGGCGACCCTCGGGTTCACCACCGCGCGGTCTGCGGCGCGTGGTTACGGCGACAGCAAAGTGCTCGAGTTGTTCGCAGATGCGGAGTGTGCGAACTCCGTGGGTACCGTTGTCACGGAGGTGGCGAACACGTCGGCTGTGGCCTACCGACTCATGTCCATCCCGGGCTAGGTGTTGCGGGTCATGACGTTGGCGACAGCCGGCGGGGCCTCAACCGCCAGTGTCGTCATGGTGAGGCCGGCATGCTCGACCACCCCGCCGAGGGCATCACCACCTCGATCCGGACCGTCGGCCGGCACCTGCTGCAGCAGGGACTGAACCGGCGCCGCTTCCTCGATCCGACGGGCGTCAGACCGGCCAGATCCCCGGCGGCGGCCGGCGCATCCACGGCAATCGGGTTCGTCCGCCGCGCGCGGCATCACCCACTACACCCCACGCCACAACGGTAAGGTCGAGCGCTGCAACCGGATCTGGCCGAGGAGTTCTTCTACGCGCATGTCTGACCGCTGCCGCCGGCGACGTCGCGCCCCGCTGCACTGCCCGACCAGCACTCCATCCGAGGCGATCGAGAAGTCATCCACCTGCGGCAGCACTACCACTTCGGCCTGCTGAAGACGAGCGCAGCGCCCGGCCACCAGCTGCAGATCGACGCCAAGTTCGTCCGCCGACCGCAGCTGCCGTCCGCACCACATCCCGGCCCGCACACCCGAGCACGGTGGCGGCCCGCGATCTCGCGGGCCGATGTCGCATCGCCGGCGAAGGCTCGCGGGGATGGCGCCCCGGGCGTGGCGGATCACGGCTTCAGGGCAACCGTCTTCCCGGCGGAAGATGAGCACGTGGGTCCCGTCGGCGGTGACGGCGATGCCGTCGCCTGCTGCCCAGCCGAGTGTCATGAGCACGGGGCGGTCACCGACGCGCCCGGAGGGGTCGACTCTGTTCATGACGCAGGTCCACTTGGCGGTCGGCAGAACAAGGGGGACACCGAGCCGCTGAGAGCCGTCGCCTGAGAAAAAACAGTGCGCCGAGACGCTATTCGTGTTTCAGCGCGGGACAGGCGGGCAAGGGTTTCGTGGACCCGTTCCGGATTCACCGAGATCGGGGGCGACCTGGCGCGGGTGGATTGGACGTCGACACCGCTGGGCGTACCGGCGGGCTGGCCGCAGAGCCTGCGGACCGCGGTGAGCATCCTGTTGTCGTCACGGGCCGGCCGGCGAGCGAGATCTGGGGCGACATCGGCCCCCGGATCCGGATGGTGCTCTCCACCGCCAAGGCGACTTTGCTGCGCTGCTCCCACGCGCACTAGGGACACGACCGCCCGGTGTACCACGCAAACTTGATCTGTGAAGCGAAGCCGAGGTAGTTGCGGTTCGGGTAGGCGCAGTCGTTGTACCCGGGCAGGCCGTTCTCCCGTTCGACGCGGATCTGGATGTGCGATCCGTCGGAGGTGCAGTGGGTGTAGAACGCCGAGGGGCCGCCCTCCCAGAAGCCGCACTGCTCCGCTTCGGACTTCGCCGACCCTTCCGCGCCGATCGCGAGAACGGCGAAGACCGCGGCGATCGACCCGATGAGCGCACGCTTCCCGGGCGTCAGCACAGCGTCCCCTTGTACCAGGCGTAGGCGACCCAAGCGGTGTAGCCGAGCCGGTTCTCGCCCGGGTGGGCACACACGTCCTTGCCTTTGATTCCGTGGTGCATCTCGACGCGGATCCAGACACTGGAACCGTCGCTGGTGCAGTGGTTGTAGAAACTCTCCTCGACCGTCTCGTGGTAGCCGCAGGTCAGCACCCCCGCGCTCAGGGACGGCGCTTCCGTGAACGGTTCGGCGCTCACCGCCGGCGTCGTGCTCATCGCCAGAGCGACCACCCCTGCCGCGGCAGCGGACGCTCGTGTCCTCGTCGACCTCATTTTCGGTCCCTCCGTGGATCGCCGTTCGGATTTCTAGTGGCAGGAGTGGTTGGGCTTGAGCTCCGCGACACCGGGGCTGCGCTTGTCGAAGCTGCCGTCGAACGGGTGACTGTCCACAGTGAACAACGAATGGTCACACGTGTTCGCGACGGTGACGCGCTGCACCCAGCCACTGGGTGCATAGGTGACTTTCGTGGTCACACAACCGTCCGTTGCCGACGCCGTCCCCGTGCCGAGCGACACGAGTCCGGCGGTGAGCGACAGCACGCCCACGAACACCTTGCCCCTCTTCATGATTTCTCCTCCCGGTACCCGCTGCCATCACTCCCGACGCGCCGGCTCCGTTGAGCCGCCCGCAGCAGGTTCACCCGAATGGTCCACCTTCGCGTCCGGATCCGGTTCTGGGTGCGGCGAGAGTGACCAGGACGCCGAACGAAGCATCGGACGTGCGCGCGTGGGAGATTGCTTTCATGGCCACCGGACAGACCGCGGGACGTGGGGTCGTGCTCGAGACCGATCGCCTGCTGCTCCGGCCGTGGCGGGTGGCCGAGGCCGGTGTGCAGCGCGAGCTGTGGGCCGAACGTGATCCGCGGGTGCCGCCGCATCGGCGGATCGATGCCGACGGGCATCCCACGGTCGCCGAACTCGAGGAGGCGATTCGCGCCGGCGGAGTGTCGTCGGCCGGGTTGCCGGCGGTCGAGCGGAAAGCCACCGGGGACGTCATCGGCTATTGCGGGTTGATCGACCGCGGGCGGGGATTCGGGGGAGAACCTGAGCTGGCGTTCGAACTGCTGCGCCGGACCTGGGGGCGGGGTTACGCGACCGAGGCCGCGACGGCTGTCGTGGACTGGGCCAGGTCGGCCGGGTACGGACGTCTGTGGGCCACGGTGTGGGACTGGAACACTGCTTCCCGTCGTGTGCTGGACAAGCTCGGCTTCACCGAAGCCGGATGTGAGCACGGCGTTCCCGGTATCTCGCTGATCACCACCAGACGGCTGTAGCGCCGCAGGTTCGTTCAGGCGTATCGGGTCGGCCTGGGGAACGGGGCGGCCATCGAGGTGGCGAGGATCGCTTCGAAGCCGGGCGGTGGTGGCCCCGCAGCCGGGAGGGGCTCGCCGCGCACGGCTTGGCAAAGGGAGTACTGCGCGAACGTGACGGAGGTTTGAGTCTCCGGGCCGGGATCGCGGAGATGCCGCACCGCGGTGCGGTACCGCTCGGCGAGTTCGGTGTCCTCGACGAGGTGGAGCAGCGGGTCGTCGCCGGCGGGCAGCCTCGCCTCGTGCGTGAAGCTCGTCAGCCGGCGCAGCATGAACGCCGCGATGGTTTCGGGGGTGCGCTGGTCGGTGATCTCCTGGACGTCGTCCGGGTCGTAGACGTCGATCGCGTGGGTGTTCCCGTTCCTGGCGGCGGCCCGGGGCACGAAGGCGTCGCACCGGACGCCGAGTTCGTTCGCGATCACCGGCACGGCGTCGGCGGGTACTTCCCACACCGCGGCGACTTGCGTGCGCCGCCACCACCGGTCGCGGGTCGGGTTGACCCGGTCGACGACCTTCCGGTGCTCGACCTCGACGCCGGAAAGGCTGCTCAGCCACTCCGCCAGGGTCCGGGCGTCCACGTCGATCCGCTCGGCGCCCCGGACGGTCTCGTCCGTCGTGCGCAGTTCCACTTCGACACCGGCGGGTTCGGCGAGCTTCACGTGTTCGACGACGGCGATCGACTGCACAGCAATGGTTTGCGACGCCCCGGACAGTCGTTTGACGAGCACCCGCGCCGGGCTCAGCTCGACCCACCGTGCGTCGGACCGCAGACTCCACGGCATCGCGACCGACAGCACCAAGCCGAGCGCACCGAGGATGCCGCCGAGGACCAGGGCAGTGGTCCCCATCGCGGCCCACCCGAAGAAGAGGGCGACCAGGGGCAGGACGACACCCACGAGCAGGGGGCCCACCACCGCGAACGGGATGGCCAGGCTGCCGGCCCACGTCTTGGTCAGCAGGCGCGTGACGCGCGGCACGAACACCAGCCGCACCGTTCCGGACGCCGTCGTCACCACCGGGCGCAGCTCCTCAGGAACCGCTGAGGAAACGTCCACCGGCATCTCCCTCGATCGGGGCCACGGCTGGTCAGGCTACCTCGATCGCGGAACTCCGGGTGCGGGCAAAAGCGCCGTCAGCACAAAGATCAAGGGCAAGACCCGCTCCCCTCACCGCTGTGCCTCCAGCAGCACGGGGTCGGTGCCCCGGGCGACCGCGACGATCTCCTTGATCAGGAGCCGGGTGCTCGCGGACGGCCGCCGGTCGGCGATCGTGGTGATGCCGATCGGCGGCCCCACAGCTACGCGGGCCATACCCCTCGTTCAGGTGCGGAGGAGGTCCAAGGTGCGGCTCCTTTCGTTGAGCGGTACGACGATCAGGTCGGTGACGCCGGCGTCTTGGTAGCGCTTCACCGCGTCCGTCACGGTGGTGTCGTCTCCGATGACGAGAGTGTCGGCCGGGTTGGCGAGTCCTGCGCGATCGAGTGAGGCGCGGTACGCGGGCATCTGCCCGACCGCGGTGAGTTGCTCCGCGAAGCCGGCGCGGGCTCGGTCGGGGTCCGGGCTCAGCAGGGTCACGGCCTGGGCCACGATGCGCGCGCCCGGGGCGGTGCGAGGGGCGATGTTCTTGGCCACCATGTCCGGCGTGACCCAGGCGGCGGCCACTCCGTCGGCGAGGTCGTGAGCCAGCTCGAGCATGCGGGGCCCGAGCGCCGACAGCAGGAGGCTGGGGGCCGGGGCGGCGATGTCGAGACGCGTGTCGACGGTGAAGAACTCGCCGTCGAACCGCACGGGCCTGCCGGCCAGCAGCGAGCGCAGCACGGTCAGGTATTCGCGCGTGTGCCGGAGTGGGGAGGTGTAGGGGAGGCCGAGCTGCTCCTGGACGTACCAGGCGTGACTGGGGCCGACGCCCAGGGCGAGACCGCCGGAGGCGGCTTGGATGGTGAGTGCTTCGGTCGCGGTGGTCACGGGGTGGCGGGGGTAGGTGGCGACGATCGCCGTGCCGACTTCGGCCGGTCGCCGGCCGAGGGAGGCCAGCAGGGTGAGCGGGTCCCAGCCGCCGGGGTTCTGGTTGGTCCAGAAGCTGTCGAGGCCGCGCTCGGCGGCGTCGGCCGCGGCGGCCACTACTTCGGCGGGGGAGGGGGGACTGATCAAGCCGGTGCCGATGCGCATGCCTTCATCCCAGCCGGGGCCTCTGGTGCGAACCAGCCCCACTTAGACTGCTCAGCGATCACTTTTTGTCATCGTGGCCGGATATCCGCCTGGAGGGCATGTGGAACTGCGCGCGCTGCGGTACTTCGTGACCGTCGCCGAGGAGTTGCACTTCGGCCGGGCCGCCGAGCGGCTCAACATCGTGCAGCCCGCGGTGAGCCACCAGATCGCGCGGCTGGAACGAGACCTCGGCACCCGGCTGTTCGACCGGTCCCCGCGGCACGTGCGGCTCACCTCGGCCGGTCTGCGCGTGCTGGAGGCCGCCCGGGAGACGCTCGCCGCCGCGGCACGCGTGCGCGTAGTCGCCGGAGAACCCGCTGCCCACCTGCGGATCGGCGTCGCCCCCGGTCTCACCGCGCGGCTGGAGCGCGCCGCGGAGCTCCTGCTCGACGGGGTCCGGCCCGCACACGCCTCGCTCGTGGACCTGCCGGTGCCCGCCCGGCTCGCCGCGGTCCGGGCCGGCGAGCTGGACCTGGCGCTGGTTCGTGGCCCGGTGGAGGCGGACGGCGTGCGCGTGGTGCGCGCGTGGTCCGAGTCGCTGCTGGCGGTGGTGTCCGACGAGCATCCGGCGGCCGGCCTCCCGGTGGTGCGGCCGGCGGATCTGGACCGGGCTGCCTTGCGGCTGCCGGCCCGGGAGGAGGACCCGGCGTTGCACGACGCGGTCGCCTCGGCCCTGAACCAGGCCGGAGGGGGAGCGATGGGCCGGTCGGGCGGCTCGATCCTCACCGTCTTGATCGAGGTCGGCAACGGCCATGGGGCGTGGACGCTGCTGACCGCGGAGCAGCTGGCCGGGTTCGCCGCGCGCCGGGTCCGCGCGTTGCCGCTCGACCCGCCGCTGACCATCGACGGGCACGTCATCGCGTCGCTGCGGACTCCGCAGGACTGCGTGTCGTCGTTCGTCCGGGCGTTCACCGACACTCCGGACACCGAGACCTGACAAGACGGACCTGATCGCCGCGGCGGTGGTCGTGGCCGCGGCAGTGTGGTGTTTGATGTTCGCGTGGAGCAGAAGAAGTCCGCCGAGCGGTTGGTGTTCTTCACCGACGCCGTGGTCGCGATCGCCCTGACGTTGCTGGTCCTGCCGCTCACCGACCTGGTGCCCGAGCTGGTCGCGGAGCACAAGCCGGCGGTCGAGGCGGTCACGCACAACTGGTCGAAGATCGTCAGCTTCCTGCTCAGCTTCGTCGTGATCGGCCGCTTCTGGGGCGTGCACCACCGGATCTTCGAGCACGTGCGGTCGTACAGCCCCGCGCTGATCCGCGTCAACTTCTGCTGGCTGCTGACGATCGCGCTGCTGCCCTTCCCGACCGAGCTGATCGGCGCGTACCAGTCCGAGCGCTTCACCGTGCTGTTCTACCTGGGGACGCTGCTGGCCAGCAGCCTCTGCCACACGACGATGGTGACCATCATCCGCCGGAACCCGGACATCCGCGGGGACGCCGAACCGGTGTCGGACGAGGTGTTCTGGAACCACGCGCTGAGCTCGGCCGTGTTCGCGCTCGCGGTCGTGGTGGGGTTCATCAAGCCGCCTTTCGGCTACTACGTCCTGTTGCTGCTGCTGTTCCCGGCGAGGATCGCCTTCTGGCTGCGGGCCCGCCGCGCCGACCGGTAGAGGTGTCGCTGGGGGAGGCGTTCGGTGTGGTCACACCGCCGTAGTTCAGCGCGCCGAAACCGACGACGAGGACGAGACAGGTGGTGGTGGCGACGCCGGACAACCATGTCCGACGTCGATGGTGCCGTGTCGGGGGTGCGGGGGACGCGGCTGGGGATCGGTTGGTGGTCAAGGTGCTCGTGATGACGGCGAGCACGAACAGAAGCGTGGCGCAGACGATGAACACGTCGGCCAGGTTGTAGCGAATCGGGCCGAGCGCGATGAAGTCGACCGCTCCGCGGACGCTGCCCGGGGCGGTCAGGTAGTGCAACCCCAGGCGGTCGAGCAGATTGCTGATCCAGCCACCGACCATGAGGGCGGCGGGAACGAGAACGACCGCTGACGGTCGGCGGCGGATCAGGACGACCGCGGCGGCGGTCAGCACGCCGAAGTCCATCAGGTCGAGCAGCGCGCCGGTGGTCGGGTCGGCGTACCAGCGGCTGATCGTCTCGCCGACGAGGAAGTTGCCGCCGTAGTTGATTTTCGCCAGGGGTGCGTGCCGCCAGGCCCACCACTTGCCGAGTTGATCCACCACGGTGACCACCGCCAGCAGGGCAAGCACCGCCGGTCCAGCGTTTCGTGTCACCTGCATGGGGCGGACGGCGGCTGTCATCGAGTTGTCGCTCATGATCGCGTCCCCTGACGGTAGCGGTCAGTGTGCTTCTCATCGCCCAGGGTGACTGGTGTTTATTGCGGAATCTTTACGATCGGTAACCTTCTGTGTGCCAACTGCGTTCAGTGCCCCACCCGGCCGGTGTCGTACGCCCACATCGCGATCTCGACCCTGTTTCGGGCGCCGATCTTGGTCAGCAGGCTGGCGACGTGGGTCTTGGCGGTCGTCAAGCCGATGAACAGCTCGGCGGCGATCTCGGCGTTCGTGCTGCCGCGTGCGACCAGCGTCAGCACCTCCTCCTCGCGTTCGGTGAGCGGCTCGATCGGTTGGGTCTGTCGGCTCGGCGGTTCCCTGCCGGCGAGCGTGGCCAGCAGCCGCCGGGTGATGTTCGGCGCGATCAGGGCATCGCCGATGGCGGCGGCGTGGACGGCCTGGACGAGCAGCTCCGTCCCGGCGTCCTTGAGCAGAAAGCCCCGGGCGCCGGCCCGGAGCGCGCCGTGGACGTACTCGTCGAGGTCGAACGTCGTGATCACCACTACCGCGATCGGGTCCGGGACGCCCCGCCCGGCGAGGAGCTTGGTCACCTCGATGCCGTCGAGCCCGGGCATCTGGATGTCGACCAGGCACACGTCGGGGCGGAGCCGATGCGCCAGCTCGACGGCGGCGTGGCCGTCGGCGGCTTGGCCGACGACCTCGATGCCGGGCTGCGCGTCAAGGATCATCGACAGGCCGGTGCGCACCAGATCCTGGTCGTCGGCCACCAGCACGCGCACCGTCATCGGCGTACCTTCGCCGGCAGTTCGGCCTCGACCGTCCACCCGCCTCCGGGCGCCGGCCCGGCACGCAGCGTGCCGCCGAGCAGCTGCACACGCTCGGTCATCCCCAGCAGCCCGAAGCCGTGGTCCACCGGCCGTGCCGGGTCGATCTGCCCGTCGTCGGTCACGCGCAGCCGCAGCGTTCCCGCGCCGTCCACGACCCGGATCTCCACACGCGAGGCGTTGCGGGCGTGCCGCAGGGCGTTGGTCAGCGCCTCCTGCGCCAGCCGGTAGACCACCGCGTCGATCGGGGGCGGAAGTTCGTCCAGGTCATCCGGCAACTCCACGTCGACGACCGGGACCGGGGCGCGTCTGGCGAGGGCCACCAGGTCGGCGACGCCGGGCTGGGGCGCGTACCCCGCCGGCGCTTCGTCGCGCAGCACGCGGACCATCGCCCGCATCTCCGCGAGCGTCCGCGACGCTTCCCCTTCGATCGCCGCCAGCACCTCGAGTGCCGCCTCAGGTCGCTGCCCGGCCATCGCCCGGCCCGCCTGCGCCTGCACGGCGATCGCCGAGACGTGGTGGGCGACGATGTCGTGCAACTCGCGCGCGAGGCCGACCCGCTCCTGGCCGCGGATCTGGTCCCACTTCCGGCGCCGGCTCTCGGCGCGGTAGCGGAACGCCGCTCCGCCCGCCGCCGCCGCCGCGAGGACGGCGAACCCGCCGAAGACCTCGGTCGGCCCGACGTAGTCGGGGGCCATGCCGATTCCCGCGGCGACCGCCACCACCGCCAGCCCGATCACGATCTCGCGCCCTGAGCTCCAGCGGACCAGCGCGTAGACGAGCACCAGGAGGTAGATCATCGTGTCGAGCCCCACGCTCGGGGTCCCGCCGAGCAGGCTCGCCAGTCCCAACGCCATCGCGGTGCCGAAGGCCACCACGACACAGGCCAACGGGTGGGTACGCCGCCACAGCAGCACCGGCGCGAGTCCGACCGCCACGATCGTCGCGAACGGCCGCCAGGCGACGTCGTCCCGGAGGATTCCCTCGAGCAGCGCCGTCACCATCAACGCCCCGACCAGCACCCAGTCGCGCGACACCCGCTCGGGAGCGTCTGTGGCGCGCGGCTCGGCCCACAGTGAGCGCAGGGCGTTAATGGTCACGCCGCCAGCCTAGGGACCGCCGAGGCGTCGGGGACCGACCGAAAGAACGAGACGCCGGTCCTCCTCTCGGCCGGGGCGGGTCCGGCCTCGACGACGATGTGCCCGCCGCCGGGCTCGGCGATCGTGGGCCCACCGGTCCTCACGACGACAACGGAGCCCACGATGAGAACACGTCAACCCACCACGACCACACTGGAAGAGCAGCGGATCCCGGTGAGAGCCAAGCTCGCCGCAGCGTGGACGAGCCTCGTGCTCCTGTACGCCTACGTGGACATTCTCGGCTTCTTCAACCCCGGCGTCATCAAAGACATCGAGGCCGGCGTCGTCTTCGAGTTCGACATCAGCCCGACGTTGTTCGCCGTCTTCCTCGCGCTCATGGCGATCCCGATCTTCATGGTCGTGCTGTCGACGACCCTGCCCGCCCGGGCGAACCGCACCACGAACCTCATCGTGGCCTCGGTGCAGGTCCCCTTCGCGGCGTTCGCCGCGGTGGGCGAGTCCTGGAGGTACTTCTACGGCCTCGGCGTCGCACTGGAACTGATCGTTCTCGCCTTCATCCTGCGGTACGCCTGGACTTGGCCCCGCACCGCACAGGCGACCATGGCCACCGGCCCGGACCGTGAAACCGTTCGCTCCCAGTAGCAGCACTCAGGAACGGACCCGGTCCGCGGGCGCGGTCCAGCCGGTGGAGCGGATCCACTCGGCCAGGTCCCAGGTGGCCGGCTCGATCGCCCGCACCGCCGCGAGGTCCGACGGGTGTTCGGACGCCGTGGCGAACTCGCGGAACATCGCCTTGTCGAGGTCGTTGCCGAGGACGCTCAGCGGTAAGGTCTCGTAGCGAGCCGGGAGCCCGGCGCGTGCGCCGAACGCGGCGGCGATCTGGCTACCCGTCAGTTCGTCGCCGACGACCTCGACCGCTCCGCCGGGCACTTCCGCTGTGCCGAGCAGGATCGAGGCGGCGACCTGGCCGATGTTCTTGATCGAGACCATCTTCAGGGCGATGTCGTCCGGCAGCGGCAGCCTCAGCACGATCGTTCCGTCCTCCAGGCTCGGCGCCATCACGGTCGCGAAGTTCTCCATGAAGGCGGTGGGGCGGACCATCGTGGCCCGCAGGCCGGAAAGCTTCAGGTATTCCTCGATCCGGTGCTTCGAGTCGTGGTGCGGCACGCCGGTTTCGCGATCCGCCCCGAAGACCGAGGTGAACACGACGTGCGGCACGCGCGCCGCGGCCGCCGCGTCGACGAGGGCGGTGCCCACTCGGACCTCCTCCTCGACGTCCTCGAGGCTGTTCGCCTCCGGGGTCATGAAGGAGAAGGCGTCAACCGCCTCCAGCGCGGCGACCGTCGACGTCGCGTCGCCGATCCGGATGGCCGACAGCTCGACGCCCCGGGCGGCCAGCGCCCGCGCCCGGTCGGACTCGGGGGTGCGGACGAGGGCCCGCACCCGCGCTCCTCGGGCGAGGAGCGCGTCGACGACCGCCCCGCCCTGCTGCCCTGTCCCACCGAAGACCGCGATCGTGCCGTTTTCCTGCGTGTCCATGTCGCGCACCTCTCATTGGTTCATGCCGTGAACAATATTAGTTCACGGCATGAACTCATGGCAAGGCGCCCGTGGTCGTGGCGCGGTGGGTCAGGACGAGGCGGATCCCGGGACGCCGGCCGCGTCCACGATGGCGGTGGCGACGCGTTCGAAGTCGCGCTGGTCGTCGGCGTCGAGGTGCTCCGCGATGTCGGGCAGCCGCTTGGTCGTCTCGGCGTAGACGGCTTCGGCGAGCACCTTCCCCGCAGGCGTCACGCCGAGCATGATGACCCGCCGGTCCTGCTCCGAGTTCACCCGGCTGACCAGGTCGCGCCGCTCGGTGCGGTCGACGAGCTGGCTCAGCGCGTTCTTGGTCATGCCGAGCGAGGTGGCGAGGTACGCCATCCGCCGCGGCTCGTTCCTGATCGCGCACAGCAGCGTGGCTTGCGAGGGGGTCAGGTCGTACTCGGCGCAGATCTGCGCATACCTGCGCTGGATCAGGACCGAGAGCCAGAAAAGCTTGTCGCCGTAGCCCATGCCCGCATCCTGCCTTCCGGTGCCGAACGCCCAGCCTACCGGCCGCGGACCGGCCTTCCCGACGGGTGAAGCCCGCCGTCGGTTCACTCCGCGTCGAGGAACTGCTGGGTGCCGACCACCTGGAGCAGCTCCAGCTTCTCGGCGGCGTCCGTACCCTCCAGCGGCAGGAGAACACGCACCCGGAGACCGGTATCGGGCGTCACCAGCACCTGGCAACGCAGCCGGACCAGCCCGACCACGGGGTGCCGGACGTCCTTCAGATCGGCACGTCGGACGGCCACGTCGTGCCGGTCCCACAGCGTCCGGAACTCCGCGCTGTGCGCGGCGAGCTCATCCACCAGCTCGGTGATCTGCCGGTCCTCGGCGCGGCGGGAGTAGGTGGCGCGAAGGTCGCTCACGTGGGCCGTGGACAGGCGGGCCCGATCCGCTTCCGGAACGCGATCACGGGACGCCGGGCGGGTGAACCAGCGCCGGTAGACATTGCTGTCACGGCCGGGGCGAAGCTCGCCACGGCAGGCCAGCGCGTCGTCGAGTGCGTTGGTGTAGAGCACATCCCCGAGGTCGTTGAAGACCAACGTCGGCAGGCCGTCCAGGTGCGCGACGAGTTGACGCACTCCCGGGTCGACATGGCGACCGACCTGGCGCGGCGGAATCGGCACACCCGCGAGGCGGAAGAGGTGGTCCTTCTCATCGGGGCCGCACCGCAGCGCGCGAGCGAGGGCGGCCACGACCGGCTCGGACGGGTCAGAGCCGCGGGCCTGCTCTAGGCGGGCGTAGAAGTCGCTCGATACGCCCGCCAGCACGGCGACCTCTTCGCGCCGCAAGCCGGGCGTCCGGCGGCGCACCGTCTCCGGCAGACCGACGTCCGAGGGCGTAAGCCCCTCGCGCCGGCGGCGCAAGAACTCGGCGAGTCCGGTCCGATCGATCACCTCGTCAGTATGCGCGCGCGGATCCAGCCGCAGCCAGGACCGGGTTGGTCCTGGACAACTCGGACCTGGCAGAACCCCGGCGATCGGACGCACGGTAGGTCCATGACCAACAACTACGTGCAGCTCGCTCGGCGCATCCCCGTCCCGGAAGCGACGCCGACCGTCTCGGTCAACCCGGTCACCCTGCCCGCGCCCGGCCGCGGCCTTCCGCTGGAGCTGCGAGTCACGGCACCCCTGCACGGCGACGCCGTGCCGATCGTGCTGCTGTCCCACGGCGGTGGAAGCTCGCACTACCTGAAGTCCAAGGACGGCTTCTCGCCCCTCGTAGACTTCTACGCGAGCCACGGATTCGCCGTCATCCAACCGACCCACCTGAGTTCTCCCAGCGGTGGGCTGGGCCTGGACGAGAACGCTCCCGGCCACCCGCTGTTCTGGCGATCCCGGGTCGACGACTTCGAGGTCATCCTCGACAACCTGACCGCTGTCGAGGCCCAGGCACCGGTCGTCGCCGGACGCCTTGATCCGGCCCGCGTCGCCGCGGTCGGTCACTCTGCCGGCGGAAACACCGTCAGTGCGCTCCTCGGCGCGCGAGCCACCGACCCGGCCGGCGGCGCCCTCCTCGACCTGCGCGACCCCCGGATCAGCGCGGGTGTACTGCTCGCCTCGACCGGCAGCGCCGAGGGCATGACCGACACCATGCGCGAGCGCTATCCCGAACTGGCGTGCGACTTCTCGCACCTGAGCACACGGACGCTGGTCGTCTACGGCGAAAACGACGACCAGCCCATCGCGACCACGCGCGGCGCCGAGTGGCACGCGGAGCCGTACCACCTCAGCCCGGGCGCCGACGCCCTGTTGACCCTGCCCGGCGCGAAGCACTACCTCGGCGGCATCATGGGCTACAGCCTCGCCGAGACCGACGACGAGGACCCCGAACGACTGGCGGTCACCCAGCGCATGACGTGGGCCTACCTGCAATCCGCCCTCAACGCCGGTGACCCTGCTTGGCAGCGGGCCACGGACGCGATCCGCAGCGACCCGGCACTCGGCACGGTGCACACCAAGTAGCCGCCGCCAGCGTGGTGTGTCGTTGGCAGTGGTGGACGGAGGTTCGCCTGAACGTCCGCAATTCGGCAGTAGCGGACGTCATGTCGAGGAAGGGGCACTGTTGACTCGCTCAGCGTGGATCCAGGCAGCCAAGCAAGTGACCGAAGGTGCTCGAGAAAATCTGCGCTGCCCTGAAAATGACGATGGCTTCCTGGAGGTGGACTGGTTTCCGTATTCCGATGATGGGAGTGGCGAGCATCGGCTGCGCTGCCCGTCGTGCGATGCGGAGATCTGGATGCGACAGGGTCCACGTACTCGGTGACGTCGTCACTCGGAGCGGCGGCTCAAGGCGTAGTGCCGCGTTGAGGAGCTGACCGAGCATCTCGGCCGCCCTTCCCGGCTGTTGTCCGCTCATCGGCATGAGCGGACGTTGCAACGCTCGGTCAACGGCATGTGCGGACGCTGGCGAGATACTGGCAGAGTGTCGAGCAGCGAACGAAGGAAGCGGGCGGCCACGCGCCGCGCCGCGGTCGAAGGTGTAGCAGCCTACCTTGCCGATGAGGATGCGGAGGTCTACAACATCACCCATGCCGCCTCCCGAGAGGACGCGGTGCTGGCTGCTCTCAATCTGACTGCGCTGGCGGCAGCGGCTGTCACGGCCCTGGCCGAGGCGACGAGCCGTACGCCGTTGGAGGCTTTGTACTCGATCGACCGAGAAGGACGTTGACGAGCTCCCGGCAGAGCATCAGCCAGGCGCCGGGGTACTCGTCGGACGTCACCCGGTGCAGCCCTCGATAAACTGGGTTGCCTCGGGGCCATCCGCTCGTCGGCATGTGAGGACGTTGCAACACGCCCCTCAGCGGCATGACAGGACGTCAGTTAGCTACCCTGACAGCACCGCGATCAGTCCTGTGCCTCTCACCAGCGGGAGCGCAATCGGCTCCATGCCTGACTCGACTATCTGGTGTCCTCGCTGGGCGGAAGCTACAGTTCTCGAGGCTCCCCAAGTGTGCTACATGTCGAGGTATTACTGCAAAGCTGCAGAAATCAACAGACGCAGTTGAGTGAGGTCGCCGCTCATCGCGGCGGATAGAGCACCAAAATACGCTTTACGGTCTTGCATGAGTCGTCTGTCGACGCGGCGTTGCAGCAGCTCCTCGCTGGCTCTATTTAAAATAAAGCGGATCACGCGGCCGTTCCCGTCGACAAATGGATGAGTCTTGGCCAATTTCCAGTGCAAAATCGACAATGCGGAAACCACGGCGCTCTGGACAGGATTCGCCGCCAAGATTTTGTATTCTTCCCGCCACCACGTCAACGTCTTCTTCAGTTCGGGCACGATCTGCTCTGGCGCAGAGGGACTGTCGAGCTTGCCTCCCGCGCCATCGGCAATCCAGACGGGTACCGACCGGAAGATGCCTCGCACCTCGGACGGCATTGGGGAATCGTCCGTCACGGCACTGTGGATCAGCAGTAGGCTCGCAATACTGAGGTCTCCAACAGGGGAGCGGACGTCGCCGAGCACATCGTGCTCAATGCTGGATGCGACGAGGTTGTAAACCTCGTCGACGCGGTCGAGTGTGCGCCCCATCATCTCCTGCAGGGGTGCACTCTCATAGTGCCTCTCGCTGGCGCGACGAACGAGCTGCTCTTGAAGTGTTGAGAAGAAGGACACCTGCTCTTCGAGGGTCATCTGGATGCGCAGGTAGCTCAGCCTGGCCCCATATCCGGGCGGCGAGTCCAATATCGACGCGATCCTCTGCAAATCGTAGATCTCGTCCGTCTCTGAACCTAAATTCTTGAGAGATATTCTGTTCTTTAGAGTGAGGTTTTGGTTCACGAAGAATATGAATCGGTCGCCATTGTTTTTAGCGATACCACGTCGGTCGTGGACAAACTTTTTGCTAGTTGAGGAAAAGCGTTGAGGTGTTGGCGGAAAATAGACTGCGCTCACGTGGAGCCGCCCATCGCGAACGGCCAGGATGTCCTTGCGTCCGTCGGGGCCACCGATAGGTGCCTGTGGCGCGATATCACTGTAGCCATCGATTGCGAGCAGAGACGCCGCCAACCGCTCCGCCATGATGGAGCCATAGCGCCATTCGCGTAGTGCCGACTCTGTGGACATCGACGCACCATATCCGGGATGTCGAAGGCGACGTCATCGCCACGCCGCTGGGTCCCCTCCAGAAGGCGTGTGCCCCAGCTCCACGTTGGCGTTGGGGGTTGGCCCCGCGGTCAAAGGCCTGACGAAAGGCGATTCCATGGGCACTGACGTCCGCTCGTCGGCATGACCGGACGACGCGGAAAGGCGGGCCGTCCGTCGGTTCGCCGAAGACGGGCCCGCCGTGGTCACCCCGTGCTGCGGCTCGCTCAGCTCCGGCAGAAAACGTCGTGTACCGGCCGGTTTCCCGTCGCGAGGTAGTCGTTCACGGCGTCGTTCCCGCACTGGTTCGCACCATTGAGGTAAGCCACGTGACCGCCCTGATCGGCCGTCACCAGGCGGGCTCGGCTGCCGAATGCCGTGCGTAGGCGGAGGGCTCCCGGCAGCGGCGTCGCCGGGTCGCGGAGGTTCTGCAGCATCAGTACGTTCTCCGGGCCGTCGCCGGTGATGCGCACCCGGGGCTCGGCGGGCGCCGGCCAGAACGCGCATGGCCGGATGTTCGCCGCGTACGGGCCGTACATCGGGTGGCGGATGCGGTCGATCGCGACGTTGCGCTCATAAGTTCCCACCGCTTCCGGCCACCGGGAATCGCCGCAGACCACGGCGAGGTAGCTCGCGGCGAAGTTGTCGGAGGCCGCGGCGGCGCCGATGGGTAACGACACCGGCTCGTTCACGTCGAGCTCGTGCCACAGCTTCGCCAGCGCCGGCAGGGCGGCGTCCGCGCGGAGCAGGGCCGCGGTGAGCGTGCGGAACGTCGTGCCGTCGTAGCCCTGTTCGGGTTCGCGGTCCAGGCGCTCGGCCAGTTCGAAGTACTTCGCGCGCACCGCCGCGGGCGTGGCGCCCAGGCCGTACCGGGCCGGGTCGGCCGCGGCGAGCTTCGCGAAGTCGGGGAACCGGGTTTCGAAGCCCAGGCCTTGGCTTCGCAGCGCTTCGGCGTCGTAGCCCTCCGGGCCGAGGCTGCTGTCGAGGACGATCCGGTCGCTGCGGTCCGGGTACAGCGTCGTGTACACCGCGCCGAGGTAGGTCCCGTAGGAATCGCCGTAGTACGACAGCTTCGGCTCGCCCAGCGCCGTCCGGATGCCGTCCATGTCCCGCGCGGTGTTCGCCGTGGTGATGAACGGCAGCGCCGACGCCGTCGCCGACGTCAGGCACTGCCGCGCGACGGTCTTCGCGGCCTCGGCCGCCTTCGTCACGTCCGCCGCGCGGTACGGGAAGGGCGGGTTCACGCTCTCCACGGTCTGCTTCGGCGTCATGTCGCAGGTCACCGGGGTGCTGTGGCCGACCCCGCGCGGGTCGAACCCGATCACGTCGTAGGTGTCGCGCACCCGCTGCGGCAGTCCCGCGCCCACCAGCAACCCCGGGAAGTCCAGGCCGGTCAGGCCGGGGCCGCCCTGGTTGACCAGCAGGACGCCGCGGCGTTGCGCCGGCTTCGCGCTCGGCAGCCGGGACAGCGCGACCGTGATCTTTCGCCCGTCCGGGTGTCGGTAGTCCAGCGGCACCTCGAGCGTCGAGCACTGCAAGCCGGGCTTGGCGACGTCGGCCGGGCACGGCCCCCACGCCACTGGCGCCCCGCCGGACGCGTCCGCCGCGGACACCCCCGACACCACCGCGGCCGCGGCGAGCGCCGCCGGCAAGATCTTCCTCATCGGTTCCATGGCTTCACCGGACCACGGCCCGGCGGGGGCGTCCTGTGCCATCTGTCATGGGGCGGCTCGCGTGCCCGGTGCTTAGGGTGGGCCGGTGAGCGAGCGTGATCCCGGCCGGTTTTCGGTCCGTCAGTGGCCGGACTGGAGCTTCTGGACCGACCGGCGGCGCCGGGTGGCGCCCGTGGTCGTCAACGGGCTCGCGGTGCTGGTCCTGCTGCCGCGGGTGGCCGTGATCGCCCACGGCGGGCACGGTGCGGCGCGGACGGCCCTCGCGCTGACCGCCATCGGCCTCTACGTCGCCGGGTACCTCTTCGCGTTGTGGTTCGCGCCGTCGGCGCTGCGGCGGCAGCGGGCGGTCGTCGTGGCGGCGTTGTTCGTCTTCGGCGCCACACCCGCCCTGCTCTTCGGCTCGCCGGACCACCTGACCGACCTGACCTTCGCCATCGCGATCGGCTTGATGGTGCTGCCGCTGCGCTACTCCCTGCCCCTCGGGTTCGCCACGGCGGCCGCCCAGCTCGCGTGGATGCTCACGACGTCCGGGCGGGTGAGCTGGTCGCAGGTGCTCACGCTCGGCGGGGTCACCGCGGCGGTGGGGACCGTTTTCGCGCTGACGTTCACGACCGGGCACCTGAAGGCCGCCCGCGAGCAGATCCGGCGGATGGCCGTGGCGTCCGAACGCGAACGGGTCGCCCGCGAGCTGCACGACATCCTCGGCCACAACCTGTCCACGATGGCCGTCAAGCTCGGGCTCGCCCGGCGCATCCTCGAGTCGGCCGCGGACACCGGCCCCGCGCTGGCCGAGGTTCGCGACCTCGAAACCCTGTGCCACCAGTCCCTCGCCGACGTCCGCGCCACCGTCTCGGGGTACCGGGAGGTGTCGCTGGCCACCGAGCTTTCGGGGGCCCGGCTGGCGTTGCGCGCCGCCGGGGTGCAGGCCGAGCTGCCGGCTTCGGTGGACGAGGTCGAGCCGGAGCTTCGCGGAGTCTTCGGTTACGTGGTAAGGGAAGCGGTGACCAACGTGCTCCGGCACTCCGACGCGGGGCGGTGCCGGATCCGCGTCGGTCCCGGCTGGGTCGAGGTGACCGACGACGGGACGGTCACCGCCGATCCGGCGGCCGGGCACGGTCTCACCGGCCTGGCCGAACGCCTCGCCGAGATCCGCGGCCGGCTCGAGCACGGTCGCGGTCCGCGCGGCGGCTACCGCGTGTTCGCGCACGCCGAGGCGGTCCCGGCGTGATCCGCGTCCTGCTGGCCGACGACCAGGCCCTCGTGCGCGGCGCGCTGGCGTCGATGCTGCGCCTCGAACCCGACATCGACGTCGTGGCCGAGGTCGGTTCCGGTCTCGACGTCGGTCCGGCCGTCCAGCGCACCCATCCCGACGTCGCGCTCCTCGACGTGCAGATGCCCGGCCGGGACGGGCTCGCGGTCACCGCCGAGCTGCGGCACGCGATGCCGTCGTGCCGCGTGCTGATCTGCACCACGTTCAGCCGCCCCGGCTACCTCGCCCGCGCGATGTCCGCGGGCGCGGCCGGGTTCGTGGTCAAGGACTCCCGGCCCGAGCAGCTGCTCAACGCGATCCGCCGGGTCCACGCGGGCCTGCGGTTCATCGACCCGGCCCTGGCGGCCGAGTCCCTCGCCACCGGCACCAGCCCGCTGACCGACCGCGAAGCCGACGTACTTCGCGCGACCGCGGAGGGCGGCACGGTCGCCGACATCGCGCGGGCGCTCGACCTCACCCCGGGAACGGTGCGCAACCACTTGTCTTCGGCCATCGGCAAGACCGAAGCCCGCACGCGTGCCGAAGCCGCCCGTCTCGCGGAAACCAACGGGTGGCTTTGAGTCTTTAGGGCCGCCTCGCGGCGCGGCGGGTCCTGTGGAAACCCGCCGCGCCGCACGCTGCCCGTTACGGGGTGTTCTGGGCGGGGCGGTCGACGTCGCCGCGCCAGGCGCCGGTCTCGGCGCCGTCTCGCTGCTCGATGAACGTCTTGAAGCGGTCCAGGTCGCCTTGGACGCGGCGGTCGAGGATGCCGAGTTTGTCGGCGACGTTCTCGACGAAGCCGTCGGGGTCAATGTCCATCTGCACCGTCACCCGCGTGTGGTCCTGGTCGAGGCGGTGCACGGTCACCACCCCGGCGTGGGTGGGGCCGGAGTCCGACGACCAGGCCACGCGCTCGTCGGGGTGCTGCTCGGTGATCGTCGCGTCGAACTCCTTGGTGACGCCGGCGATGCTGATCGTCCAGCGGGTGTGCCGGTCGTCCAGCTGGTCGACGCGGTCGACGCCTTCCATGAACCGCGGGAAGTCGGCGAACTGGGTCCACTGGTTGTAGACGGTGGTGACGTCGGCGTTGACGTCGGCGGACTTGGTGATCGTGCTCATTGCGGCAGTCAGCTCCTTCGCGCTCGGCAGGTGTGGACACTTGCGGCTACCCGTCATCGGCGAGCGCAAACCGATGCGCAACCGATTCAGTGATGCGTGGCGCGAAGGGGCGGCGCTGAATCTCGTCGCGTTCGACACCCAGGGGCGCTATCGTGTGACTTCAGTCACAAATCGGCTGGATAAGTGCGAGTCTTGCTCCGGAATCGTGTCCAACCGCCGCCGGATGCCGTATCGGTGAAAGCTTGCACACGCGGACGGGCGGTCCGCGCTGCTGTGGGAACGTGGTGCTGATGGACGTGGACGCGACGAACGGCCGGGCCGGCGCCTCGTGGACTCCTGCCATGGTCGCCGAGGCGCTGGGCGTCTCCCCGGTCACGCTGCGCACGTGGGACGCGCGCTACGGAGTCGGTCCGACCCTGCGGGGCGACGGCCGCCACCGCCGGTACTCCGACGCCGACGTGCGGCGGCTCCAGCACATGCGCCGGCTCATCGACCGGGGCGTTCGCGCGCGCGAAGCCGCGGCCGCCGCGTTCGCCGACTCGGACGCCCCGGCGGCCGAAGTGCCGGTCGCCCGGCGGGCCGTCGAAATCGAGCGGGCCGCCGAATCCCTCGGCTTCGCCACCATGGCGGCCCTGCTGAACGAGACGCTCGACGCCATCGGGCCCGCCGCGACGTGGAACGACGTGCTCGTCCCGGTGCTGCACAAGCTGGGTGGCCGCTGGTTGCGCGGCGAGGCCTGCTTCGAAGCGGAATGGGCGCTGACCACCGAAATCTCGCGGTCGCTCGAGCGCTACTGCGCCCGGTTCGCCGATCCGGCGCCCGGCCGGGTGGTCCTGCTGTCCTGCTGCCCGCACGAGCGGCACACCCTGCCGATGGAGGTCCTCCGCGCGGCTCTCGCCGAAATCGGGGTGCTCGCGCGCTTCCTCGGGCAGATGGTGCCCGCGGAGACGACGGTCGGGATGGCCGCCAAGCTGGACCCCGCGCTGGTGGTGCTCTGGTCCATGGCCCCCAGCACGGTCGACGACCTGCTGCGGCAGCGGATCGAGCGGCTCGGCTTCGCCGTCGTGGTCGCCGGGGCCGGCTGGGAGTACCTGAGCGGCCAGGACGTGCGGTGGGCCAACGACCTCGACCGGGCCGTCGACCTCGTCACCGAGCACCTCAAGGGCTGAACCCCTTCGCTGCACAACCGCTGGCACGTCATGGCGCGTCCGGGATCGGCTGCGCCGCGGTGCGCTGGTAGACCGCGGCGAACCGGCCGGCGACTTCGTGGATGCCGAAGCGGCTCGCGACGGTGTCCCGTCCGGCCGCCGCCATCGCCCGGGCGCGTGCCGGGTCGTCGGCCGCCCCGCGGACGAAGGCGGCGAGCGCGTCGCCGAACGCGGCGAGGCTCGAGGTGTCCGCGAGCACGCCGTTGCGCCCGTGCTCGATGTAGTGGCCGAGGCCGCCGCGGCGCGGGCCGAGCACCGGCAGGCCCGCGTCCATGGCTTCGACCACCGCGATGCCGAACTCCTCCTTGCGGCTGGGGCAGACGTACAGGTGGGGCGTCGGGGCGGGGAGCCGGTGGGTGAGGCCGTGTTCGAGCAGGCGGACGTCGTCGTTGTCCAGTGCGGCCAGCATCGCGAGCCGGCCGGCCGCATCGGGGTGAAGGCGGTACAGCTCCAGGATGCGGTCCAGGATCCGCGTTTCGTCGCCGGTCGGGTTCGTGGTGTCGCCGCCGACGAGCACGAGCGCGCTGTGCTGCCACAGCCCCCGGGTGAGCCAGGCCTCGACCAGCAGGTCCTGCTGCTTCACCGGGTGCAGCCGGCCCACGCTCAGGATGATCGGGAGCTCGCGGGCGGCCGGGCCGAGCCGGGGGAGACCGGCGCTCGGGGCGAACAGCGACGTCGCGAGCTGCTGCTGGCGGGCTTCGGACGTGGCCGCCGGAGCCAGCCGCGGGATGCCTTCGGGCGGGGATTCCGGCTCGGGACCGCCGCGCAGCCGGGGGAAGTACTTCGTGAGTTCGCCGGCCGGCCGCCCGGGGAGTCCCAGCACCGTGTCGGCCGTCGCGACCAGCCGGTCCGCGGCGTAGAGCCGGTGCAGGTCGAACCGGGCGGCCGCGCGGTCGCCGGGGCGGCCGGACCGGTGCCGCTCGGCCAGCGAGCGGTGCGGGTCGGCGGTGAGGGTGAACACGATTCGCGCCCCCACCGCGCGGGCCGCGTCCGCGACCGCGGCCGAGCCGTCGTCGGCGTAGCGCACGTGGACCACGTCGGGGGTGCAGCCCGCCAGCCACAGCAGGTGCCGGGCGAGGAACGTGATCGACGGCCGGAGCCGGGACAGCGCCACCTGCGCCGGGGGACCGGGAGCGTCGACCGGCAGGCGCAGCACCACGTGCCCGGGACCGCCGGGGTCCACCAGCGTGGTCCGGTCGCGGAGCCCGTCGTGGCCGAGCAGTGTCACGGTGACGACCCGCGCGATCCCTTCGTGGCGGGGCAGGGCCGTGCCGAGGTGTCGCAAAAGGACGGTGAGCCCGCCGCTGGCGCCGGCGCCGGGCTGGTCGAACGAGCCCAGCAGCATCGACTGCGCGACGGTCAGCCCGGCCTGGTCCGGCGGCGGGAAAGTCCACAACGGACTGTCCGAAGCGGACTCGGCGGTGCGGGCCAGGCACACCGCGGTGAGTGCCCGCTCGTAGGGGTCTTCGGCTCGCTCCTGGGCCGCCACCAGCGCGTCGGTCGCGTCGCACTGGGACAGGTAGCGCCAGGCGGCGTGCCGGTAGCCGCGGTCGCCGAACCCCCGGGCGAGCACGGTGCCGACCGGCAGGCAGCGAAGGCCGTGCCGCTCGGCCAGATCCAGCAGGAGGGCGGCACGTCGTGGCGTTGCGTGCTCGAACGACGAGCGGATCGCGGCCGCGGCGGCGCTCGGCCCGTGGGCGGCGACCGCGCCGGCGAAGACGTCCAAGGCGATCGAGGCGGCCAGCTCGTCCGGCCGGCCGGCGCCGGTTTCCGGAAGCGCCGCGAGCACCTCGCCGGGGCCGGGGAGTTCCGCTCGGCGAGCCAGGGCCCGGAACGCGGCCACCGCGGCGTCCGGGTCGTCCGGGGCCGGTGGGTCCCCGGCGTATTCGACGAGAGCGAGGCCGGCGAAGTCCGGGTGGAAGGCCCGGCGGACCTCGTCGAGCGGGCCGGGGCTGGTCGCCCAGCTTCGCAGGTCGGCGAGCGGGTCGGCCGGGACGGGCGTGCGGAGGTGCGGAGTGGTCACTGAGCTGCTCCGGCAGTCGGGCCGTAGGGTCGGCGGGGCTGGGGAAGGAGTTCGGCATGGTGGGATCGCGGATCGTGGTGGTGAGTCCGCCGTTCGCTTCGCACGCGCGTCCACTCGCGACGGTGGCGGCGGCGCTCGCGGCGAAGGGCGCGGACGTCACGTTCGCCTGCGCTCCGGCGTTCGCGGGGCTCGCCCGCGAACACGGGGTGGCTTTCGAGCCGTTCGCCTTCGGGGACAACGCGAACACCGGGATCGCCGAGCGCACCCGCCAGGAGGCGGCCGGGGCGCGGCGGCTGGCGGAGTTCCTCGACGCGACCAGGGCCGGTGCCGTGCCCGCGTTGCTGACGCAGGCCCGGCACCGGCGGGCGGACATGCTGCCGGATCCCGAGGGCGTGCTCGCTGCGGTCCGGGCGCTCGACGACCGCCTTCGCCCGGACTGGTTCCTGATCGACCAGCTCGCCTACGCCGTGACGCTGGCGGTCCACGCGCTCGGCCGCCGCTGGGCGGCTTACTGCCCCGGGCATCCCGGCTACGTCGTCGACGGTCCCGGCCGGTTCTTCGGGCTGCCGCCGTACTGGCCGCGTGCCGTCCGGCCGGCCGAGGAAGAGCTGGCCGCCTTGCGGGCCGAGGTCGAAGCCAACGACCGGAGCTTCACCGGGCTGTTCGCCCGGTTCCTGGCCGAGCACGCCCCCGGCCGGCCGGTGCCCCGTAGCGCGTTCGGCCTGACCTCGCCGGAGGCCGTGCTGTTCAACTACCCGGAACTGCCCTGGCTGCCCGCCCTGCCGCCGGCGCCGGCCCGGCTGTTCGCCGGGCACTGCAGCGATGTCGGCGAAGCGCGGCTGCCCGAGGAGTGGGCCGCCCGGATCGAGCGGCTGACCGACGGCGGACGGCGCCGGCTGGTGCTGGTGTCCTTCGGAACCTTCCTCTCCGCCCGGGACGACGTGCTGAACACCGTCGTCCGGGGCCTGATCGAGGTGCCCGGCGTGTCGGTGCTGGTGTCCGCGGGGAACCGGACCGCGAGCGTGCGGGCCCCGTTCGCCGGCCACCCGTGGGTCGAGGTCGCCGATCAGGTGCCGCAGCGGGCGCTGCTGCCGCGGACGTCCGCGGTCGTGCACCACGGCGGCAACAACTCGTTCACCGAATGCCTGGCCGCGGGCGTGCCCGCGGTGGCCCTGCCGTTTTCCAGCGATCAGTTCGCGGTGGCCCACGACCTCGAACGCAGCCGGACCGGCAGCGTCCTCGACCCGCACGGGCTGACTCCGCAAGCCGTGGGCCACGCCGTGACCGACGTCCTCGCGAGGGCTCATGAGATCCGCGGTGCCGCGCACCGGCTGATCGAGGGACGGGGACCGCGCTTCGCGGCGCGCGGGCTGCTCTCGGCCATGCGACTTCCTTCCCCAACCGATGCAGAGTCGTTGCAAACCTAGGTGAGGGGGTCGCGGTTGCCTAGCGAGAACCGGCTGTCGCCCCGCGGGGCGCACGCGGGATTGTCCGGCCGTTCAGGGGTAAGTGCAGGTAGAAGGGAAGATCTTGGCCGCCGTCAGACCGGCAAGAAGCCCCGGCGAGTGAATCGCAGCTGAATCGAAGTGCCGGGTTGGGGTGGCTCAGCGCCGGTGCTGCTCGGCGAGCAGCTTGAAAGTGCGCAGCTGCCGCCGGGCCATGACCAGATCGCCGACGGACAGCCCGGCGGCCACCCAGCGGTGGGTGCGCATGACGACCTTCAGCAGCAGGCGCGAAGTGCCGCGGTGCCCGGGCTCGACCACATAGGACATGAAGGCGCCCATGATGGCGCCGGTCAGCTGTTCCCCGGGGACGACCGAGACGATCCGGCCGAGCTTGCGCCCGCCTGTCGCGGTGAAGTTCTCCCCGACCTGGGGTTCCGGAAGGCCCACCAGCTCGCGCGGCGAGCGGCGGCCGAGGTTGTCGATCCAGTCGTAGGAGTACGGCGCGAGCCGCACTTGCGCGACCCACGGCCACACCGCTTCGGCGGGCGCGTCGATGCTCACGCCCCGCCAGGCTTGCAGCGTCGGTGAAGTGACGAAGTCGTCACACGGGTAAGGGCGCGCGATCTCGCCGTCGCTCACGCCCCACCGATCACCGAGCACGTGACCATCCTCCTGCATCCGTTCGCGCCGTGGCCGGCGTACCCCCTGACGTCCGGTAGGTATCGAGAACGGAGTTGTCATGCGTCTTCGCATGCTCGGGGTGTCGGTCGTGGCCGCAGCTGTCATGGCCGGTCTCGCCGCCGCCCCTGCTCAGGCGGTCCAGGGCGGCAGCGCCCCGGCCCGGATCACCACCTCGCACCACCATCACCACGGGTACCACTTCGGGAAGGGCCGCACCGACCTGACGCTGGACCCGGCCGCGGCCGCGGCGCTCACCTCGCTCGGCGTGCGGGTGTCCCCGGTGCTGGCCCGGGTCAGCCACCCCGGCGGCAAGACCGTGTTCGGCTTCACCATCGTCGGCAACCCCGCCGACGGGACGATCGAGCACGTCGGCGGGCTGCTGCTGCGCGCCGGCCGCACGTGCCTGTCCTTGACGAGCTACACGATCGACCTCAACCGCGGCGTGCTGAGCGGCAAGGTCGACTTCCGCACCCGAGCCGACCTGTTCACCATCGGCGCGGCCACCCCGGACGGCGTCACGCTGGCCCTGACGGCCCCGGCGGCGGCGCTGCTGAACAAGACGTTCGGCGTCACGGCGTTCACCGCGGGCCTCGTCATCGGCTACGGCAACCCGATGCTCCGCAAGTAGCAGCGATCAGCCGGCCGGTGGGGGACGGGCGTCCTCCACCGGCCGCCGGACGGGAGGACATCGTGACTTCGGCCCTGCACGCCTATCTCAGCTACGAGAACGCACCCGCCGCGCTGGACTGGCTGGTCGAGACGGGATTCGAGGTGGTGACCCGCCAGGACGGCGACGACGGCAGCGTCCGCCACGCCGAGGTCCGGCTCGGCGGGATCGTGCTCATGCTCGCGACCGCGGACGCGAGCTACGACCGGCCGCGGCTGATCGGGCAGAGCACCGGCGACGGCCTCTACCTCTGGGCGGACACACCGGAGCGGGTCGATGCCTGGTTCGCCTTGGGTGTCGCCGCCGGCGCGACCGCGGTGATCACGCCGGAAGACACCGAATGGGGCACCCGCCGGGCGCGGCTGCTCGATCCCGGCGGCAAGGAATGGAGCATCGGAACCCACCGGCCCGGCGCGGCGTGGTGATCGGCCGGATCGGGCCTGTGCGGCGCGGCCGCGTGTGCGAGGAACGGGTGCAGCGTGGAGAAGTGCCGCTCGGCTGACCGCGTCCGGGATGCCGCTGCTGGAAGGTGTTGCGTCGCTCCGGAGCGCGGTTACTGTGTCGTCGTGCCCGATGATGCCGCGGCGGCCGACGAGCTGGCCCGCCGGTTCGCCGACGGTGAGCCGGAGGCCTTGCGGGCGGTGTTCGACCGGCACGGGCCCGCGGTGCAGCGGCTGGTGCGGGCCAGCCTGCGCGATCAGGCCGACGTCGACGACGTCGTGCAAGCGACGTTCGTTTCCGCCTGGAACGGCAGGCACAGCTACGACCCGGACAAGGCGGGCCTGCTCGCCTGGCTGCTGGGCATCACCCGGCGTCGCATCGTCGATCTGCTGCGCGCCCGCGGCCGTCGGCAGCGCGACACCGACGCGGCCGCCGCGACCGCTCCGGCCGAGGCGCCCGCGGCGGAGTCGCCCGAGCGGGTCGTGGACCGGCTGATCGTCGCGGACGGCCTGCGCCGCCTGCCGGACGCGCAACGCGAAGTGCTCGAGCTCGCCTTCTATGCTGACCTGAGCCACCCGCAGATCGCCGAGCGGACCGGCCTCCCGCTCGGCACGGTGAAGAGCCACCTGCGCCGCGGGATGCGGAAGTTGCGCTCGGAGCTCGGCGGCGTGCCGGAGGAGGTGACCGATGACGCATCCCGATCCCGATCACCTCGTCCTGCTCGCCCTTGACGAGCAGCGATCCGGCCCCGGGGACACCGCTCACCTCGACAGCTGCACCCAGTGCCGTGACGAGCTCGAAGCGCTGCGCGCGGTCGCCGGTCTCGGCCGTGAGGCCGCGGCCGAGACGGCGTTGCCGCCGGTGTCCGAGTCGGTGTGGGACCGGATCGCGGCCGAGACCGGTCAGCCGTCGCCCGTCGCGCCCCGCCGGCGTGGTTTCCCCCGGGTCGCGCGCTACGGCGTCGTGGCGGCGGCCGCGGCGGCCGTCGCGATCGCCGGAACGCTGGTGGTCACCGGCCAGGACGAGGAACGCGTGGTCGCGCAAGCGCAGCTGAACCGGCAGCCGTCGGCGCCCGACGGCGCGTCCGGTCGGGTCCGGATCGTCGACAGCGGCTCCGGCTCGCTGCGGCTCAAGCTCGAGCTGACCGGCATGCCGGCCCCCGCGGGCCTCTACGAGATCTGGCTCTACGACGGCAAGACGACGATGATCCCGCTCGGCGTCACCGTCGGCACCGAAGCGGACGTCGCCATCCCGCCGAACCTGACCCTGCAGGCGTTCCCCGTGGTCGACGTGTCCGCCCAGCAGCTCGGCCAGCAGGAACACGGCACCAGCATGGTCCAAGGCACGCTCCGCGGCTGACTCTCCGGAGCCCGGTCAGGCGGCCTGCTCGACCATGGCCGGCGCGGGCACCCCCAGCAGAATCCGGTACTGCGCCTCGAAAGCGGCGAGCGCGTCGTCGATGTCGTGCTGCGCGACGATAGCCCGGGACGCCTCACCCATGCGGGCGCGGGCGTCCGGATCGGCGGCCAGGCCGGCGATCCAGCCCGAGATCGCGGTGATCGCGCCCGGCTCGAACAGGTACCCGTTTTCGCCGTGGTGGACGAGGTGGGGCAGGGCGAGGGCGTCGGCGGCGACGATCGGGAGACCCGCCGCCATCGCCTCCATGGTGGCCAGGCTCTGCAGCTCGGCGGTGCCGGGCATGCAGAACACGTCGGCTTCGGCGTAGCGGTGCACGAGTTCGGCGTCGGAGACGAACCCGTGGAAGGTGACGCGATCGGCGATGCCCAGCTCGGTCGCGAGGTCTTCGAGCTCCTGGCGGCGGGTGCCGTCGCCGACGAGGTCCGCGCGGACGTGCGGCAGCGGGGCCAGTGCGCGCAGCAGCTGGTCGATGTTCTTCTCCGCGTCGAGCCGTCCCACGAACAGGACCGACGCCGTGCGGCCGGCCGGACGGACCGGTGCGGCGTAGTGGGCGAGGTCGATGCCGCAGGACACGACCTGCGCCGGCCGGCCGAGGCCGATCCCCGCGAGGACCTCGGCCGCGCGCGGGGTCGGCGTGGTGACGATGCGGGCGTCGCGGTAGACGCGCACGAGGTCCTGCCACGCCCGGCGGGCGATCGCGTCCTTCAGCCGGCGCGGGAAGGGGGTGTAGCCAAGGAGGTTGTCCGGCATGAAGTGGTTGGTGGCCATGCCGGGGACGTCGCGCGCGGCGGCGGTGGCGAGCAGGGCACGGCCGACGCCGAAGTGCGCCTGGACGTGGACGACGTCCGGGCGGACCCGGTCCAGGATCCCGGCGGCGGCCGCCCGGGCGCGGCCGGGGGTGCAGAACCGGTAGTCGCCGTGGAACGGGATGGCGCGCGAGCGGATCCGGTGGATCGTGCAGCCGTCGCGCTGTTCGGTGCGGGCCGGGCCGTCGTCGGAGGGGCAGACGACGTGGACGTCGTGGCCGCGGCCGGCGAGACCACGGGCCAGGCGCTCGGCGAAGAACGCCGCGCCGTTGACGTTGGGCGGGAACGTGTCGGCGCCGATCAGGACGCGAAGGCCGGTCGGGTGCACGGGGTTCTCCTCGGATTTCGATGGGGCATGCGGAACGGCACCGGCGAGCACGCGCACACCGGCGAGAGCGACGGCCGCGGCGAGCGCGGCCGCGGGCTGGGGAACTTCGCCGTAGGCCACGGCGGCCACGGCGACGGCGGTCAAGGGGTCGAGCACGGTCGCGGTACCGACGACGACCGCGGTGGACCCCGCGGCGTACGCGCGGTGCAGGATCACGCCGCCCGCGCCGAGCAACAGCAGGGCTTGGCCGGTGAGGAGCACCGCCGTGAACGGCGACTGGGACGCGGCCGCGTGCACGACCGCCGACCCGAGTCCGAAAAGGACAGCGGCCGCGGCGGCCAGCACGGCACAACCGGCCCGGGCGAACCAGCTGACCACCGCGACCGCGAATCCGGCGACGGCCACGCCCTCGGCCGTGCCCGCGCTGATCGCCGCGGCCGGTGCCGCCGAGGCCGCGAAGGCCACGAACCCGGCGACACCGGCGACGACGAGCACGACCGCGGTCACCACCCGGCGGCTGCGGGCACGCCGTCCGAAGAGGACGGTCAGCACCAGGCTGAACACCCCGAGCGGCTGGACCACCGGGAGCGGAGCCAGCGCCAGCGCGACGACGTGGAGCAGGCCGGCGCCGGTCGCCAGTCCCGTGCCCACCCACCACCCGGGAGAACGCAGCAGCCGGGCGAGGGTGCGCAGTCCGGGTGTTCCCGTCACGGCCAGGTTGGTGACTTCGGTGTGCTGACGGGTTGCGGCGACCGCGAACAACGCGGCGGCGGCCAGTGCGCAGGTGATGGCGAGGAGGGTCATCGGGCGGCTCGCCGGAGTTCGGTGCCCGCCGAGCCGGCCGTCCCGGACGTCGTCGACGGCTCGGTGGCGGTTGCCGAGCGGGAGGCACGCCGCAGCATTAGCGCCAGTGTGGCGACGATCAGGAATTCGGCCAGCAGTGCGGCGCGTTCGAGCAAGCCGGCCGGGAGCCAGCGGAGCACCTGGGCCGCGCCGAACGCGGCCGCGGTCACGGTGCCGGCGATCGCGCCGCGCCGGAGAGCCGGGGCCGCGGTGAGCCAGCGGGGCTCGGTTCGCAGCCGGGCGCTCAACGTCCAGGCCGCGAGCGGCAGGCTGGCGAACAGCACCGCTCCGCCGGCGCGGTGGATCTCGCCGGACAGCGTGGGGTTCGCCGCGCTGAAGTTGCTGCGGCAGAAGAGAACCACCGTGAGCCCGGCCGTCCAGAGCAGGAAAAGCGTGCTCACCAAAGGATCACGGGGCAGGGCGGCCAGCCGGGCGGCGATCGCCAGCGCCGCCGCGCACGCGAGCAGCAGCAGGATGGCGACGGTGAACAGCAGTTGGCCGCCGCGGTGCCAGGCGTAGTCGCTGACCGGGTCCAGCCAAGGGCTTACGCGGCCGGCGAGCCCCAGCGTCAGCCCGGCGATGATCGCCTGGGCGACGGCGGCCATGACCAGCGTCAGCGTCGCCAGTGGGGCCGGCGAAAGCGCGATCCGTGGAGTCACCCTTCAGACGGTGCTGGCCGGGCATGAGAGTTCGATGAAGATCGCGCTGGGTTTCCTTAAGAAGCGGCCAGCGGGAAGACGAGGTCGAACCGGGCGCCCCCGTCGCCGGCGCGGGCGGCCGTGGCCCGCCCGCCGTGCTGGGTGAGGACCTGCTCGACGATGGCCAGCCCGAGCCCGGAACCCGGCAGTGCCCGCGCGGCGTCGGCCCGGTAGAACCGCTCGAACACGTGGGGTAGGTCCGCCTCGGGGATGCCCGGGCCTTCGTCGTCGACCCGGACGCGCACCGTGCCGCCGCCGGTCGACATGCTGACCCGCACCCGGCCGCCCGGGGGCGACCACTTGGCGGCGTTGTCGAGCACGTTGAGCACCGCCCGCTCGACGGCCGCGGGGCGGACGAGCACGTCGGCGTCGGTCAGCTCGGCGTCGAACGTGACGTTCGGCCACCGCGACCGGGTGCGTTCGACGGCCGAGGTGACGACGTCGGCCAGTGCGAGCCGCTCTTCGGCTTCGCTCGGCCGTTCCCCGGTGGACAGGTCGACCAGCTCGCCGATCAGGGCCGTCAGCTCGACGGCTTGGGCGTCGAGGTCGGCGAGCAGCCGGGCCCGGTCTTCGGCCGGGAGTTGCCGGCCGGGGTTGGCGTCGGCGTGGATCAGGAGCTCGATGTTGGTGCGCAGGCTGGTCAACGGCGTCCGCAGCTCGTGGCCGGCGTCTTCGACCAGCCGTCGCTGCTCGTCGCGGGAGCGGCTCAGCGCGGAGAGCATCGCGTTGAACGACGTGGCCAGCCGCCCGATCTCCCCGGACGCGGTGACGTCGATCGCCGTCGACAGTTCCTGGGTGCGGGCCACCTTTTCGGCGGCGGAGGAGAGGTCGTCGACGGGCTGGAGCGCCGAGCGGGCGATCGCCCGGCCGACCACCGTGGCGCCGAGCACCCCGGCGGCGGACACGACGAGCAGCCAGGAACCCAGCCGGCCCAGCGCGTCCTCGACGTCTTCGGAGTCCTGGGCGACCTGAACGGTCCCGCCGTCGGAGCGCGAGGCGGTCCACATGCGGAAGTCGTCCTGGTCGCCGCGGTCGACGGTGGACGCCCGGCTGACCGAGAACGGCGCTTTGGGCGGCGGGGGCGGGAGTTTCGGGAGCGCCCCCGCGGTCCCGGTGACGGCGCCGGTGGGCGAGCGGAACTGGACGGTGAGGCCGTTGTTCCGGCGGGAGCCGGGCTCCGCTGTGGTGAAGCTCAGGGTCGAGAGTGCTTCCTCCGGCGAGGAGGCTTTCGCGGCGAGCTCGGCGTAGGACTGCAGGCGGGCGTCGAACTGGTCGAAGAGGTCGGCCCGCGTGATGCCCCAGGAGATCGCCGAGACCGTCACCACGGTGAGTGCGACGGCGGTGGCGACGAGGACGCCGAGCCGTGCCCGCAGCGACAGCTTCCGCCGGCGAAGCCGTTTCACAGCGGTTCCTCGCGCAGCACGTACCCGACGCCCCGCACGGTGTGCAGCAGCCGCGGCCCGCCGTCCGCTTCCAGCTTGCGGCGCAGGTAACTGACGTAGACGTCGAGCCCGTTGGACGCGGCCCCGAAGTCGTAGCCCCACACGTGCTCGAACATCACCGAGCGGGTGAGGACGATCCGGGGGTGGCGCAGGAACGTCTCGAGCATCGCGAACTCGGTGCGGGTCAGGTGCAGGGCGCGGTCGCGGCGGAAGACCTCCCGCGTCGCCGGATCGAGGGTCACGTCGGCGAACCGCAGCACCGCGGGCGTGACCTGGGCGGGCGCGACGTTGTATTCGGTGCGGCGCAGCAGCGCGCGCACCCGGGCCAGCAGCTCCTGCAACGCGAAGGGCTTGACCAGGTAGTCGTCGGCCCCCGCGTCGAGGCCGGCGACCCGGTCGGTGACGGCGGTGCGCGCGGTCAGCATGAGGACCGGCACGGTGTTGCCTTCGGCCCGCAGCACCCGGCACACCTCGAGCCCGCCGAGCACCGGCATCGTGACGTCGAGCAGCACGCCGTCGGGGTTCTCGTCTCGGATCGAGGTGAGCCCGGCGGCGCCGTCGCCCGCGACGGAAACGGTGTAGCCCTCGAACCGCAGCGTGCGCGACAGCGAGTCCTGCACGGCCGTCTCGTCGTCGACGATCACCAAGTGCACCCGGCAACTGTAGAGGAGGTTCTCGCCCGGGCGCCGAACTCTCATCGAAGATTAACGTTCGCGGGCACGAAAAAGCGCCGGGTACGACGATGCCCGAAGGGATCCGCTGCTCGGACGCGGAACGTGAGCAGGTCCGCTCCGCCCTCTACGCCGCGGCGGGGAAGCCGAGTTCGCCCCAGGGCTGGCGGCAGATCCTCGCGGCGCTCGCGGCCGAAGCCGCGGCGGTGCGCGGCCGTCGCCGGTTGGTGCTCGTCCTGACCGTCCTCATCGGACTCCTGATCGCCGGGGCGATCGTCGTGGGCGCGGTGCACGGATTCGGCGTGGACGGGTTCGAGAGCCACGGGCCGGAAGCGATCGAGCACGCCCACAGCGGCTGACGCCAGTGGGGCAGCCTTGACGAGCTGTGAGAACGCTGAGAACGCATCCGACCTGCCGAGCATGATGCGCCGGGACGGCGGGTATTCGACGTGTCGTCCGAAGTCGGCGTTGAAGGGAGTGGTCATGGGTTTGCTCGTCGGACTGCTGATCGTCTGGGCGGTCCTGATCGTGCTCGGAATGGTGATCAAGGGACTGTTCTGGCTGATCGTCGTGGGTGCCGTCCTGTTCGTCGCGACGGGCGTGATCGGGATCGTGAAGCGCGGTGCCTTGAACGCTCGCCGATGACGCGGCCGGGTCCGTCCGGACACCGTTCACGGGTGTACCGCCGGTGAGGGCGGCACACCCACGGCGTCAGTCCGCGTGCTGGGGACGGGAATTCTGTTGCCGGGCTTCGTGCAGCTGGTCCTCGAGGGACACGATGCGGCAGGCGGCGTCGATGGCGGTGCCCTGGTCGACCAGCTCCCGCACGCGCGCGGCGATCCGCAGCTGGTGGCGGGAATAGCGCCGGTGCCCGCCGGCGGACCGTTGCGGCGCGATCAGCCCGGCTTCGTCGAGGCTGCGCAGAAAGCCTTGCGTGGCCCCGAGTATCTCGGCGGCCCGGCCCATCGTGTAGGCCGGGTAGTGCTCGTCGTCGAACTTGTCGGCCGCGCTGGGCGTGGCCGGTCCTTGTGGGTCAGGAATCATTCCACCTCCGCATCACAAAGGACCCCGGGTGCCACCGCGGCACCCGGGGTCCTCAAGGGTAGGGATCTTCACCATTGCCAACCGGCGCGACCGCCGGCGTTCTGCACCCGCGTCCGGCCGGAAACCAGCCTGCGCGGGGATCGCTCATTCGTAACCGAGCACCACCTCCGAACTCGATGGGACTACGGCACCCGCGCGGCACTATCCGGCCGCCGCGGGCGATCCAGTGATGTTCCCGTTCCCTTCTCTCCGTTACTTTCCACTTACTCGGTACTGCACCTTCACCTGCCGCGAGCGCCACTGCCGGAACCCTTTCCCTGATCGGTCCCAGCACGCCGACGCCGCTGGTCACTGCCCGGAGCCCCGTTCACCGATCGGCTCCGGCCACCTGACCGGTTCTCTCTCGCCTCGCGGGTAGTTACGTCCTCTCCCGCGTTCGCTTGACGTTGTCTCTCTCGCTACGAGGAGAAGATTACCCACGCCTGCCGTCGAATGTCTACCCCAGCCACCATAGATTTTCTGCCAAGGCCGGCCGGGGGCGCGTGACCTCGACGAACAGGACGAGGTTTCACCCCTCCGAGCGACGGCCCGGGACCGGAGCCGTCGGGTCGGCCGCACCGGCCTGGCCGAGCACGACGCCGAGGCCCGCTCGCCCTGCACACGCCCTGCCACCTCGAAGCGATCACCGGCACCGTCACCGATCAGGGCCACTGGCGGCCGGCGCCTCGCCCCGGGCCCCTGCACGGCCGCGGCCTGCCGCTGATCCACGGCTTCGCCACCGAGGCCGTTTTCGATTCGAGCGCCGCGGGCACCACCGTCGCCATGACCTGGGCGCGCCGGTCCGGTGAGTGATGCCCAGCGACGCGGCGCGTACGGTGATCTCGCAACGCGCGGTTCAACCAGCAGCCGTAGTCCTCGGCCGCGGCGACGTTCGCGGCCGGTGTTCGTGCTCCGTCTGCGGAGGTCGATCCTCATGCGCCGGCCACAGCCGCCACTTTTCCTCGTCACCCGACGCCCGCACCGAGGAACCGGACCGGCCCATGCTCGGTGAGCGGGCCGCCGACGGCGAACGGACGTCGCCCCGGTTCACGCTGGACGTCACGCCGTGGCGAAGGGACGATCCGGACGTGATCGCCGGGCGCTACGAGGTGGCGGGCCTGATCGGCAGCGGTGCCACCGCGCGGGTCTACCAGGCCTTCGACCGGCGGCTGGGCCGTGACGTCGCGATCAAGCTCTACGAGCGGGGCGCGATGCCCGTCGAGCAGCTGCGCCGGGTCCGGGAGAAGACCATCCAGGCCGGCATCGACCACCCGCGCGTCGTGGCGCTGCTGGACAGCGGCACCGACGGCGACCGGCCCTACCTGGTGATGCAGCTCGTCGACGGGGAGAACCTCGCCCAGCGGCTGCTGGCCGGCCCGCTGCCGGCCGAACAGGTGCGGGACCTGGCCACGCAGCTGGCCGGGGCGCTGGCCCACGTCCACGCCCAGCGCGTGGTGCACCGCGATCTCAAGCCCGCGAACGTCCTGCTCGGCGCCGGCGGTCCGCTGATCACCGACTTCGGGATCGCGCACGAGCTGGACGCCACCCACGTCACCGGCACCGGCCTGGTCACCGGCACCGCGGCCTACCTGGCACCCGAGCAGGTCGTGGGCGACCACGCCGGCCCGGCCGCCGACGTCTACGCTCTCGGCCTGATCCTGCTGGAGTGCCTGACCGGCGAGCGGGAGTACCCCGGCACGCTCGCGGAGTCGGCCGTGGCCCGCCTGAACCGGACGCCCCGTGTCCCGGACGGCCCGCTGGCCCGGCCCCTCGAGCGGATGACCGCCCGTGAGCCCGGACTGCGTCCCACCGCGGAAGAGGTCCTCAAGCTGCTGCGGCAACCAGCCGCCGCCGAAGCGGTCGCGGCGCCGGCTCGTCGTCGGGGCAAGCTCGTCGCCGCCGGTGGGGTCGCGACCGTCATGGCCGGGGTGCTCGCCGTGCTGCTCGCGTGGCCCGATGCCACGCCGAGCGGCCGGCCCGCGCCCGGCTCGGCCGCCCCGACCAGGTCCACGTCCCCGGCGCCGGTGCCCGCGAGGCCGCCTGCCTCGGCCGTCATCGCCGGTTCTACGCACAGCGAAGCCGCGCAACCACCGCGCCTCGCGGCGGCGCCCCCGGCCACCTCCGGAAGCGCGTACACCAGCAGCAAGGCCAAGGGCAAGGACAAAGGAAAAGGCAAGGGACGGCACGGTTCCTGACATTCGTGCAGGCCCAATGCGGTAACGGCACGGAGAGCGTCCGCGATTGTGCTGGTAGCGCGGTTTGAGCGGCATGCCGTGCTCGTTCGAAGGTGGTTGCCGATGGGCTCGTTTCCGCTCGACCACGCCTGGCCCGGTCGCGTGTGGTCCCGGCCGTTCGCGGCGCCCGTGCTGCTGGCCACGCTCGGGGCCGTGCTGGTGGCTTGGTCGCACTCGGCGGCCGCCGGGATCGCCGGCACCGCGGTGATCGCCATGGCCGGACCCGCGGCCGCGACGCTGCGCCGGGCCGAGCACCAGGTCGACGCGATCCTGCGGGACGAGCTGACCGGACTGAGCCGCCTTCGGTGCCGACGACGATCTCGTCCCTGAGCACCGCGTGCCGGGTTGAGCCGATCGCTCACTCGGTGAAGCAGCTCAACACGGGGAGGGGTGCCCCGGAGGGGTCCGACAGTTCCGCGATCCACACCAGCAGGTGGGTGAGGACCGCGACGACGTCCGCCGGGCTGCCGCGGGTGGCGAGGTCGACGTGGATGTCGCGGCTCGCGGCATCGTGGTTGAGGGCGGCGAGGAGGGCGCGCAGCGCCGACCTCGGTCCGGGTGGCAGCCGTTCCACCTCGGCGGGCTCCCCGCCCTGGTCCTCGATGACGACGGTGAAGACGGTGCCGGCGTCGGCGCGCTCGTGGTCGCGGATCGTGGCGGTGCACCGGACGACCAGCTCGCCGACGACGGAAGCGGCGACCTGCGCCGAATCCGCGCGGGCGAGGACGTCCAGCGCTTCGGCCACCTCCTCGTAAGCGCCCGCCGTGGCGGCGTGGAGCAGTTCGTCGGTGAACTGCCGGACGGACACGCCCGGCGGCGGTGCGGGATCTCGGTTGTCGGTCATCCGGCCGAGGTACCCCGGGCGACTCCGCTCAACCGGGAACCGGGACGTCGCTTCACTGCCTTCGGCCGGTGACCGGCCCGCGGCACCCGCGCTCGTCCCCGACCACCCGCGATCGCGGTGACGGTTCCGGAATCAGCCGTGCCGGGTGTCGGACCCGCACGTCCGCCGTCGTGGCGATCCGGCCGTTCACGGTGATCCCGAGGGTCTTCCCGGCGGCCACCTCACTCGTCGCCGGCGCGGCCGGGCGCCGGTCGGGCGGTAGCGAACCGGTCCGGTTTCGGTGGGCACCGCGTTCACCCAGTCGTGGGGCGCTGTCGGAAGCCAGGGGGATGGCATCGGGACCTCTGTCCTCGAAGTCCGGGCCGAGCGGGTGTACCGGGCGGCCCGGTCGAAGAGGACGCCACCGACGGCCCCGCACGTCGAGGACGAGCGCGGACGCCGGATCGGGTCCGGCGCGGCCGGGGGCGCGGCCGCGCCGGACCCGTCGTCACCGCCGGCCGCGCAGCAGCTTCCGGACGGCGGAGAAGGCGAGGCCACCGGCCAGCACCCACGGTCCCGCCACGACGATCGGGTCGAGCACCTGGTGCTTGACGTCCGCGCGCTTCTTCCCGAGCCGCGAGGAGAGCCCGTGCCGGCGGAACTCGCTCAGCACGCCGGTCTCGGTGATCGGGTTGTCCGGGTGCGGCGTGCCGAACGAGCGCAGGTGGTTTTCCCACGCGTCCACCCGGTCGGCGGCCAGCAGCAGGAGCCAGTGCGCGGCCCGTCCTTCGCTGTACTTCCGGTAGGACAGCTTGCGCAGCGCCCCGGAAACCCCGCGCGGCGGGCACGAGGTGCCGAAGACGGGGGTGAGGAACTTGTGCTCGATCGAGCGTTCCCGCGGCCACTTCTCCGGCTGCCGTTCGGGGAACTCCCAGTGGGCGCCCGAGCGGTCCTCCTGCCACTGCAGCTTGGGCACCGACGGCCGGTCCTTCGGGTCCAGGTCGGCGCCCCAGCCGGGGATCCGCTCGCGCAGCGCGTCACTCGATTCGGCGATCGGCGGCCGCTCCGATGTGTAGGTCATGGTCGTGGCCTTCCTCAGACGACGATGAGCGGCTTGATGCAGCCGTCCAGCTTGGCGGAGAAGATGTGGTAGCCCTCGGCGATGTGCTCGAGCGGGATCCGGTGGGTGACGATGTCGCTGGGCTTGAGGTAGCCGTTGCGGACGTGCTCGAACAGCCGCGGCCACTGGCGCTTGACCGGGCACTGGTTCATCCGCAGCGTCAGGCCCTTGTTCATCGCGTCACCGAACTTGACGGCGCTGAACAGCGGGCCGTAGGCACCCACCACCGAGATCGTGGCGCCCTTGCGGACGCCGTCGATGGCCCAGTTGAGCGCGACCGGTGAGCCGCCCTGCAGTTTCAGCTTGGCCGAGGTGACGTGCTGGGTGAAGTTGCCGTCGGCCTCGGCGCCGACCGCGTCGATCGCGACGTCGGCGCCGAGGTGGTCGGTGATTTTCTTCAGGTGCACCACGATGTCGTCGTACTCGGTGAAGTTGTAGGTCTCCGCGTGGGCGAAGGTCCGCGCCTTCTCCAGCCGGTACTCGAGGTGGTCGATCACGATCACCCGGCCCGCGCCCATCAGCCAGGCCGACTTCGCGGCGAAGAGCCCGACCGGGCCGGCACCGAAGACCACGACGACGTCACCCTCGACGATGTCTCCCAGCTGCGCGCCGAAGTAGCCGGTCGCCAGCGCGTCGGTGAGCAGGACGGCGTCTTCGTCCTCCAGCCAGTCCGGGATCACCGAAGGGCCTACGTCGGCGAAGGGGACACGGACGAACTCCGCTTGGCCCCCGTCGTAGCCGCCGCAGGTGTGGGAGTAGCCGTAGATGCCGCCGACGGCGGTGGCGTTGGGGTTGACGTTGTGGCAGTTGGAGAACAGGCCGCGCGCGCAGAACCAGCACGTCCCGCAGTAGACGTTGAACGGCACCATGACGCGGTCGCCGGGCTTGAGCTTCTGCACGCCGGAGCCCACTGCTTCGACCACGCCGATGAACTCGTGACCGAAGGTCATGCCGACCCGCGTGTCCGGCATCATCCCGTGGTAGAGGTGCAGGTCGGAGCCGCAGATCGCGGCCCTGGTGACCCGGACGATCGCGTCGTTCGGGTGTTCGATCGGTGGGACGTCCTTCTCTTCGACACGGATCTTGTACGGTCCGCGATACACCATCGCACGCACGGCGCCTCCTCAAGGTTGTCCGGGTGCGTACCCGGGCCCTTGCCCCATAACCGTGGGCGTGCCGATGCGTGCTTCACTGCGCGGTGTAGCCGCCGTCGGCGTGCAGCACCGCGCCGGTGGTGAAGGACGAGCCGGCGGCGAGCAGCGGGAGCACCGCGTGCGCGATGTCCTCGGGCCTGCCCCAGCGGCCGAGCGGCACCTTGGCGGTGAAGGCGGCGTCGGCAGCGGTGTCGTTTTCGTTCATCGGGGTGCGAACGGGGCCGGGCGCGACGCAGTTCACGGTGACGCCGCTCCCGGCGACCTCCAGCGCCGCCGACCGGGTGAGCGCGGCGACCGCGCCCTTGGTGGCGGCGTAACCGGACCGTTCGGGGGCGCCGGTCGAGCCGAGCACGGAGCCGATCGTGACGATGCGGCCGTGCCCCGCCTCGAGCATGCCGGGCAGGACGGCGCGCATCGCCAGCCACGTGCCGATGACGTGGTGTCGAGGGCGGCGCGGAAGTCACCGGGCGTGAGGTCGAGCACCGAGCCGCGCGCCAGCCGGCCGGCGGCGGTGACCAGGCCGGTGACGGGGCCCCAGCGTTCGGCCGCCCGGCTCACGGCCGCGGCCAGCGCGTCGGGGTCGGTGGTGTCCGCGACCAGCGCCAGCCGGCGCTCGCCGGCGATGGTGTGGAGCTGCTGGTCCGCCGTGTGGCAGCGGGCTTCGGAGCGTCCGGTGACCACCACGGGGCGTCCGGTGCGGGCGACGGCCTCCGCGATGGCGAGGCCGATTCCGCTGGTGCCGCCGGTGACGAGGACGGGCCCGTCGTGGGTGGCTTCTTCGGTGTGCCGGCGGGAGCTCATCGGCCGAGCATGCGGAAGGTGCGGGACGACGCCAACGCGGGTGGTCCGGTCACCGGACCCGGCGCGGCGGTCGCGGCCGGGATCAGTCTCAGCGGGACCCGCCGCTCTCGTCGTCCTCGCCGGGTTTCCCGGGCTGGGCCGCACCGAACTCGGGCGGAAGCCGGGCGGGAGGTGATGGTCAGGACGACGACGCTGCGGACCGCGTCGTCCGGCGCTGCCCTGGCGAGCCACCCAGGCGACGGCTCGCTTGAGCCGAAGCCGTCGTCATCCGGGCCAGGAACGCGGTGACGATCCGGAGCTCGGCGGGGTCCGCGGCCTGCAGCGTGGCCGCGACCTCGACGCCCGCTAGGGCGAGGAACTCGCGGGCACGCTCACGCGCGGCGGGGGTGGGGCGCAAGGTGACCCGGCGGCGATCGGTGCTTTCGCGGCTGCGCCGGAGGTGCCCGGCCGACTCGAGCCGGTTCACCAGCGCCGTTGTCGCGCCGGTCGACAGGCCGATGCGCCGGGACAGCTGGACCGGGGACAGCGGGGCGCCGGTTTCGGCGGCCCAGGTGATCTGGCCCAGGGCGTTGGCGTCGGATCCCGGCAGTCCCATCCAGGCCGCGAGGTGCTGGTTGAGCTCGGCGAAGCCGACCGCCCAGTCCCGCAGCGAGTGCATCACCTCGATCTGGGCCGGTGTCCAGTCGGTAGTCAGCGGATCCGGCGTGGCCATGCAGATCCCTTCATCATGAAGTAGCTTCATGGTGAAGCTATCTTGGACGGGAGTGGGATGACTACACGACACGCGGTGATCTCCGGGGCGAGCATCGCCGGTCTTTCGGCTGCCTTCTGGCTGCGGCGGACCGGGTGGGAGGTCACCGTGCTGGAACGGGCCGCGGCGTTCCGCGACGGCGGGCAGAACGTGGACGTCCGGGGAGTCGGCCGCGAAGTCCTGGCACGCATGGGCCTGACCGACGCGGTCAAGGCGCAGAACACGACCGAAACCGGGACGGTCTTCGTCGACGCGGCCGGGCGGGTGCTCGGCGAACTGCCTTCCGGCGGGCCGGACGGCGCGACCGCCGAGCTCGAGGTCCTGCGCGGTGATTTCGCCAGGACGATTCTCGAGCACCTGCCCGACGGCGTCGAGATCGGCTACGGCGACTCGATCACCGAGGTCGCCGAAGACGCCACCGCGGTCGCCGTGACCACCGCGTCGGGCCGAGTACTGCACGCCGACCTCCTGGTCGTCGCCGAAGGGGTCCGCTCCTCGACCCGCGACCGGCTCTTCGGTGACCGCGTCGAGCGCCGGGACCTCGGGATCGCCATGGTGTTCGGCACGATCCCGCGGGTCGACGGCGACGACGACCGCTGGCGCTGGTACACCGCCGCGGGCGGCCGCCAGGTGCACCTGCGGCCGGACAACCACGGCACCACGCGAGCCATCCTCTCCTTCTCGCGCGCCGAAGACCTGACGCGCCTGGATCGCGCCGACGCGCTGAGCCGTGTCCATGCCCGCTTCGCCGGCGTCGGCTGGGAAGCACCGCGTGTGCTGGACGCCTTCGACACCGCCGAGGACGTCTACATCGACAACCTCACCCAGATCCGCCTGCCGGTCTGGCATCGCGGGCGGGTGTGCCTGGCCGGGGACGCGGCCTGGTGCGTCACCCCGATGGGGGGCGGCGGTGCGTCACTCGCGCTCGTCAGCGGGTACGTCCTCGCCGCCTCCCTGGCCACCGACAGCCTCGAGCCGGCGCTCACCGCCTACGAGGAGTGGATGCGGCCGCTGGTCGAGGACGTCCAGGCGCTTCCGCGCTGGATCGTGCCGTTCGCGTACCCGCGAACCCGGTGGGGGCTGGGGCTGCGCCGCGTGGCCGACAAGGTCCTCACTTCGCGGCCGTTCGCCCCGGTCGTCGCGAAGGTGACCAGCGTTGCGGCCACCGAGCGCCCGTTGCCGCACCTCGTGGTGACCTGAGGCGTTCCAGTGCGGCCGGACGGCCGCACTACCGCCAGCCGCGGACCGTCACCAGGCGTCCGGTTCGAACTCGGCGGTCATTTCCCGCCACGACACCGGCTTCGCGCAGTGCGCGCAGGTCAATTGCGGGTCGGCTTCGTGGCCGCACGCACGGTGGATCAGCCGCACCGGCGGAACGTCGTTCTTGTACTTGTCCCCCCAGGACATCAGGGCGACGAGCACCGGGTACAGATCGGCGCCCTTGCCGGTGATCCGGTACTCGTACCGCGGAGGGTGGTCCTGGTACCGGACGCGGTCCAGGATGCCCTCGTCCACCAGGACCCGGAGCCGGTCGTTGAGGACGTTGCTCCCTAGGCCCAGCTTGGCGCGGAAGTGGTCGTAGCGGCGTTCGCCGCGGAAGCACTCGCGCAGGATCATCATCGTCCAGCGCTCGCCGATCACCGACCAGGTGCGGGCGACGGAGCAGTAGAGCTCCTGCAGGTCGTCGTGCTTCACGGCACCAGTGTAGGACTTCTTTTGAGTCTGATAGCCACCGTCAGACCTTCTTTGAGTCTTAGCTGGTTGCGAGCTCAAGTGAGGTGGGTTAGAGTCCGACTCGATTCGAGTCCCACTCGGCGGTCCCGTGGAGGTCACCCCGTGCCCTACTACCAGTTCACGGTCCCGGCCGGCGGCGCGACGTTGCGGCACAAGGCGGAGGTCGCGGCGGCGGCGACGAGGGTGCACTGCGAGGTGACGGGCGCACCAGGGGCGTACGTGTACTGCTCGTTCGTCGAAGTCCCGCGCGGCAGCCTCTTCGTGGTCGGCGAGGCGATCGACGCGCCGCGAATGGTCGGGCTGATCCGCGCGGGCCGCTCGCGGGAAGTGCGGGCGAAACTCATTGACGGAATCGCCGACGCCTGGTCCGAAGTCACCGGAGACGCCAAGGAAAGCCTGGCGATTTTCCTCGAAGAAATCCCCGGTGCCAACGCGCTGGAAAACGGCGTGATCCTGCCCGAAATCACCGAGGAGCCCGGCGCCGTCCACTGACCGGCGCGAATCCCGAACGCACGGAATCAGGGAGAACACTTTTGCCTGCCATCAGCACGACCACCACCCCGACCGATATCGCCCGGCAGTGGGCGGACGCCTGGAGCGCGCCGACTCCGGAAGATTTCGTCGGCCTCTACGCCGAGGACGGCGAATACTTCGACGTGACCTTCGGGGTGCGGCGCCGGGGGCACGACCTGATCGCCGCCCACCACCGTCTCTGGCGGGCCGCCGTCCCGGACTTCGTGATGTCGGTCGAGGACGTCCACGCCGGCGACGGGTTCGTGACCGTGGAGGTGACCGGGCGGGGCACCTTCTCCGGCGACGACCTCGGCGGCGGGAAGATGAAGGCCACCGGCAAGCCGTTCAGCGGTCGTTCGGCCGCCGTGCTGGTGCTGGACCGGGCACTCAAGATCGTTTCGTGCCGGGAGTACTACGACCGGGCCGTCATGCCCGGTGGGGCGCCCACGCCGTTCGGGGAGTGAAAGGCCTCATTCCGGAGCGAGCACCCGGCGCCAGTAGCCGGTGACGCTGCGACGCACCTGATCGACGTCCACGCCACCCGGGTCCACGAGCATTTGCAGGGCGATGCCGCGTAGCTGTCCGACGATGGCGATCGCGGCGTCGTCGGGCTTCAGGCCGGGGTCGACGGCGCCGTCCGCGATGCCGGCCTCGATGTCTTCGCGCAGGTCGGCGCGGAAGGCGTCGTCTCGCTCGCGGAAGATCGGGGCCAGGTCCGGCTGGGTGGCGGCTTCGGCCCACAGCAGGAGGAAGGCCCGGTTGAACACGTCGAGGCGCGCGAGCCGGCCGAGGTAGCCGTCGATCAGGCGCACCAGGCGGTCCGGGCCCGGCGGCAGATCGCCGAGGCCCGGCACGAACCCGGCCTGCGTCGCCCGGGCGAGCCGCTCCACCAGTGCCTGCTTGCCGCCGAAGTGGTGCGTGACGATCCCGCGGCTGTAGCCGGCACGTTCGCCGACCCGCGCCAGCGTCAGCGAGCGCACCCCCTGCTCGACGACCAGTTCGGCGGCGGCCGCCAGCAGCGCGGCTTCGGCCTGGTCCCGGCGTTCCTGCTGGGTGCGGCGTTGCGTGGTGGTCATGCAGCGGAGTCTAGCAAACAAACTTGCGTGTCAACCAACAAGTATGTGTAGAGTGGGCGGCACAGCAGGCTCTGGCTCCGGGAAGGTTCCACGATGATCGGCAACGGGAACCATTTCGCCGCGGGCGACCGGGTGCTGGTCTTCGAGGAGCTCGATCCGGCGAAGGGCACCCGGCGGGTCCGGCGCGGGACGGTGCACGAACCGCCTTCGCCCGGCGTCGTCAAGGTGGATCTCGAGGGCGAGGGCCTCAGGGAGTTTTCGCCGGCGGATCCAGTCCAGCTCAGCCACGCGGCCGGTGCTTGCCGCTGCGTGGTGGCGATCGGCTGAACCACAACTACTCGAAAGGTGGCCTCGTGTCGCACACTCCGCTCGTCCTCGTCCACGGCAACCCCGAATCGGCGGCGATCTGGGGACCGCTCATCGGCGAGCTCGGTCGCGCCGACGCGGTCGTCCTGTCCCCGCCGGGGTTCGGCGTCCCCGCGCCCCGCGGCTTCGACTCGTCGATGACGGCCTATCGGGACTGGCTGGCGTCCCAGCTGGAGCTGTTCCGCGCCCCGGTCGACCTGGTGGGGCACGACTGGGGCGGGATCCACGTCGCGACGCTGGTCATGAGCCGTCCGGATCTGGTGCGCAGCTGGGCTTCCGACGCACTCGGCGTGTTCGCGCCCGACTACGACTGGCATCCGCGGGCCCAGGTGTGGCAGCAGGAGGGCCCGGGGGAGGAGTCGGTGCGGGAGCTGTGGGGCGGCGATCTGGCCCAGCGGCTCGCCGTGACGTCGGCTCTCGGGATGACCGGGCGCCTGGCGGAGCGGGTCGCGGCCGGCATGGATCCCGAGATGGGCCGCGCCGTCCTCAAGCTGCTGCGGTCGGCACGGCAGTCGGCGATGGCCGAAGCGGGACGGCAGCTGCCGAGCGCCGCGCACCGCCCGGGGCTCGCCCTCATCGCCGTCGACGACTTCGAGCGAGCGTCCGGGACGCTGGCGCAGCACGATTGGGCCGCGCGGCAATCAGGCGCGACGATGGCGCACCTCGAGGGCGTGGGCCACTGGTGGCCCGAGGAGACGCCGGCACCGGTCGCCGCGGCCCTGACGAACTTCTGGGCGGCGCTGCCGGATCCGGCAAGGAGCCGCGCGGTTTCCGCGTCCTGACTCTCGGCCTACGCTCGCTGCGCCGCCACCGCGCGGGTCGCCTCGGCGACCGCGCGCAGGACGCCGATCGGGTCTTCGGCGATCGCGTGCAGGCCGACGTGGTTCGCCCCCGCCGCCAGCTCGGCCCTGATGCCGGCCGCGATGGCCGGTGCGTCGCCGTGCAGCACGAGGGCGTCGACCAGGCGGTCGCTGAACGGGTCGGTGAGGTCCTGGTCGGTGTAGCCGATCCGCCGGAGGTTGTTGGCGTAGTTGGCGATGCCCAGCATGGGGCGGACGGCGGCCCGGCCGGTCTCGCGGGCGCGTTCGGCGTCGGCGTCCAGCAGCACGCCGTGCCCGGGCACCACCAGCTTGCCCGCGCCGAGGGCCTGCCGGGCGAGGCGGGTGTGTTCGGGCGTCACCTGCAGCGTGAGGGTGCCCGCCGCGCGGTCGGCCGCCAGCCGGAGCATCTTCGGCCCGAGTGCGGCCAGCAGCACCCGGTCGGCGGGGACGCCGGCCGCGGTCAGCGCGTCCAGGTAGCTCGCGATCTTGGCCACCGGGGACGCGTAGCCGGCGTCGACTTCCCGGTGGCCGGCGCCGATGCCGACGATGAGCCGGCCGGCGTGCTTCGCCACGATCCGGTGGTAGGACTCCGCGACCGTGCCCGCCTCGGACTGCCACACGTTGAGCACGCTGGTGCCGACCACGATCCGGTGCGTGGCGTCGAGCAGCCGCTCCGCCGAGCGGAGGTCCGCGGCCGGTGACGCGGCCAGCCAGATCGCGTCGTAGCCGGCTTCTTCCAGCGCGACGGCGTCCGCCGCGGTGGCCTCGGCGGCGGTCAGGTAAGCGCCGAGCGGTCCCAGTTCGATGGTCATGATCACGACTTCAGCACCGGATGGTGGCGCGAACCAGCGGCAATCGGCACGTGCTGCGATAAGCTTTCCTTATCGTCGAGGTCAATCAGGGTGGGACTGTGGAGCTGCGGGCGCTGCGTTACTTCGTCGCCGTCGCGGACGAGCTGCACTTCGGCCGGGCGGCCGAGCGGCTGCACGTCGCGCAACCGGCCGTCAGCCAGCAGATCGCCCGGCTGGAGCGGGAGCTCGGGGTCCGGCTGCTCGACCGGTCGCCCCGGCGGGTCCGGCTCACCGCGGCCGGGCAACGCGTGCTCGAAGCGGCACGCGGCACGCTCGCCGCGGCCGGTCAGGTGCAGATCGCGGCCCAGCAGGTCGTGCCGCTCGTGCGCATCGGCACCGCCCCCGGCATGACCGCCCGGCTGGAACGCGGCATCGACGCCTTCCGCGAGCGGGCGCCGGAGTTCGACGTCGTGCTGGCCGATCTGCCGGTCGAGGCCCGGCTCAACGCTCTCCGCCAGGGTGACCTCGACCTGGCGCTGACTCGCGGGGTGCGTTCCGCACCCGGGCTCGAGGTGCTGCCGGCCTGGACCGAACGCCTGTACGCGGTGGTGTCCCGGCGGCACCCGGCAGCGGACCGGGGTGCCGTCGGCCGCACCGAACTGGCCGGCGGCACGCTGCGCCTGCCCGCCCGCGAGCACGACCCGCCGCTGCACGACGCCGTGGCTCTCGCGCTGAGCGAAACCGGGTGGCACCTGGCGGCCGGCCGCCCGACGGGCACGCTGCAGGAGACGATCGTCGAAGTCGGCTCGGAACCGCGGAGCTGGACGGTGTTGCCGGCCGACCAGGTCGCCGAGATCCGCTCGACCCGCGTCCGCGCGATCCCGCTCGAGCCGGCGATCACGATCGACGGCAGCGTCGTCGTCGCCCCGGACACGGCGAACAGCGCGGCCGAGTGCGCGGTGGCGGCCTTCCGCGACGAGGCTGCCTCCCACCGTCCATAGTGGACCCTGCGGGTGGGGGTACCACTCCCTCCCACACCGGCCGAAGCGCTCGTACCGTCGAGCTCATGATCAGTCAACCTCAGGCCGACGGTCCTCTCGCCGGCACAGCGGCCCTGGTGACCGGAGCCAGCAGCGGCATCGGCGAAGGCACCGCGCTGGCGCTGGCCGCGCTCGGCGCACGGGTGACCGTGGTCGCCCGTCGAGCGGACCGTCTCGACGTACTCGTCGAAAAAATCACGAGCACCGGTGGCCACGCTCTCGCCGTGAGCGCCGACATCACGGACGAGGAGCAAGCTCATTCCGCCGTCGCCCGTGCCGTCGAGGCCTACGGCCGCCTCGACACCGTGGTGGCCAACGCGGGCGTCATGATTCTCGGGCCGATCACCGGCGCCGATACGACCGACTGGCGCCGGATGCTCGAGCTCAACACGCTCGGGCTCATGTACACCGCGCACGCGGCCGCCCCGCACCTGCTCGAGGCAGCGGCCGACGGTCCCCGCCGGGTGGCCGATCTCGTCCTGGTCAGCAGCACCGCGGGCCGGGTGGTCCGCGGCGGCGGCGGTGTCTACAACGCGAGCAAGTACGCCGTGACCGCGTTCGGTGAAGCCCTCCGCCGCGAAGTCACCCGACGCCATGTGCGCGTTTCGCTCGTCGAGCCCGGTGCGGTGGAGACCGAGCTGCCCCTCCAGAACCGCCCCGACGTCCGGGAGCGGATGTACGAGCGATACTCCACAATGGAGCGACTGCGTCCCGCGGACGTGGCGGACACCATCACCTTCATCGTCACCAGGCCACGCCACGTCGCCGTGAACGAGGTCCTGGTCCGGCCGACGGAGCAGCAGGATTGAGCGCCGTGACGCCGGAGCGCCGGCTCGGCCAACGTGGGTGCGCTGCACCCACGCCCCCGGGCGCCGGTCCGCATTAGTGTCGACGGTGTGGACAGTGACAACGAGCTTGGTGACTACCTGCGAGCGCGACGGGCGCTGGTCCGGGTGCAGGACGTCGGTCTGCCCGACGACGGCCCGCGGCGGGTGCCGGGGCTCCGGCGCGACGAGGTGGCAATGCTCGCGGGAGTGAGCACGGACTACTACGTGCGGCTGGAGCAGGGCCGGGAACGGCACCCGTCCGATCAGGTGCTGCGATCGATCGCCGGCGCGCTGCAGCTGGACGACGACGCCGCGGCGCACCTGTTCCGGCTCGCGCTGCCGCTGTTCGGGGCGCGGGCGGCCACCTCGCTCACCGTCGCTCCCGAGTTGGTGCGGCTGATGGACGGCATGCCGGAAGTACCCGCCTTCCTGGTCGGTGCGGCACAGGACATCCTGGGCGCGAACGCGCTGGCGCGGGAGCTCTACCGCGGGTTCGCCCGGTACGACAACCTGCTGCGGATGATCTTCCTGGATCCGTACGCGAGGTCGTTCTACGCTGACTGGGACGCCGCGTCGCGGCTCGCGGTGAGCAACCTGCGGGCGTCGTCTTCGCAGTTTCCCGCGGACGAGCGCATCGAGCGGGTCGTCGGGGAACTGAGCTTGCGCAGCCCGGCGTTCGCGAACCTGTGGGCCCGCTACGAGGTGCGTCCGCGGACCAGCGAGCTGAAGCACTTCGTGCACCCGCGGGTGGGGGAGCTGCGGCTGCACTTCGAGACGTTCGCCGTCGCCAGCGCGCCCGGGCAGCACCTGTCCGTCTACAGCGCCGAACCCGGCAGCGCCAGTCACGACGGTTTGGTCCTCCTCCGACGGCTGGCCGAGCAAGCGGCCACGGCCGCCGACGACGCCGAGGCTCTCGAGAAAGGTGACACCCGATCATGAACGTCTCCCTCGCGGACAGCGTGGGCACCTTTGAGATCGCCGGGAAGAAGTTCGCCCGCCTGGGTTTCGGGGCCATGCGGCTGACCGGGCTCGGGGTGTGGGGCGAGCCCGAGGACCGCGCCGAGTGCGTGCGCGTCGTGCGGCGGGCCGTCGAACTCGGCGTGCAGCTCATCGACACCGCGGACTCGTACGGGCCGCACGTCAGTGAGGAGATCATCCGGGAGGCGATCCACCCCTACCCGGACGACGTCCTCATCGCGACCAAGGCGGGCCTGACGCGCAACGGCCCGGACGTCGTCCGGCGGGGCGGCGAGCTGGTGCGCCTCGGACCCCGGGCCTGGCCCCCGGTCGGCCGCCCCGAATACCTTCGCCAGCAAGCGTTGCTGAGCCTGCGCCGCCTCGGCCTCGAGGCCATCGACCTGTTCCAGCTCCACCGCGTCGACCCCGCGGTTCCGCTCGAGGACCAGGTCGGGGAGTTGAAAAACCTCCAGGACGAGGGCAAGGTCGTCGCGATCGGACTGTCGCAGGTCACGGTCTCCCAGATCGAGCAGGCTCGGCGGATCGCCGACATCGCCACCGTCCAGAACCGGTACAACGTCGCGGATCGCAGCTCCGCCGACGTCTTGGACTACTGCACCCGGCATGGCATCGGGTTCATCCCGTGGGCGCCGGTGGCCGCGGGGGAGCTGGCTCGCCGCGGCGGGCCGGTCGACCACATCGCCGCGGCGCATGGCTGCACTCCGTCCACTGTGGCGCTTTCGTGGCTGCTGCACCGATCCGACGTCGTCCTGCCCATCCCCGGCACGTCGAAGGTCGCTCACCTGGAAGAGAACCTGGCCGCGGCCCGGCTCCACCTCACCGAAGCGGAGCTGGCGGAACTCACCGCGGCCGCGTAACCGCCGCTCGTCCGCAGAACTTCGACCCCTGCCGCGGGCACGAGCACGCCCGTGTGCGTTTCCCTGTATTCGAGGAGCCGAGCAATCGTGATACTCCCGTTCGACGAAGCCGGCCGAGGCCGGCCGATCGTCCTGCTGCACGCCCGGCCCGCCGACCGCACGATGTGGCGGGCGCACCTTCCGCTGCTCGCCGAGGCGGGTGTCCGCGCCATCGCCCTGGATCTGCCCGGCCATGGCGACGTCGCCGCTGCCCGGCGTGCCGAGGTGACCCCCTGGGCCGACGTGCTGGACACCCTCGACCACCTCGGTGCCGACCGGTTCACCGTGGCCGGGAACTCGCTCGGTGCTCTGGTGGCGCTCCAAATCGCCGTCACCGCGCCGCTGCGCGTGCAGGGCCTCGTGTCCATCGGTTACCGGCCGCACGACCTGCCGCCCTCCGCCCGCTTGCGGACCGCGTGGGACCGGGAGCGAGCCGCGCTGGAAGCCGGTGACGTCGAAGCCGCCGTGCGCGCCGGCGTGGCGGCCTGGACGTCACCCAAGGCGTCCGACGCCGTACGCGCCCAGGCCGCCGTCATGATGCGCAACCAGCTGATCGCGCGCCTCACCCACGGCGAACCGGAAGTGGCGGCGGACCCGCTGAACCAGAACGCGGATGCCCTGCGCACCTTGACCGGGCCGGCACTGGTCGGCGTCGGTGAACTCGACATGCCCGACTTCTTCGAAGGCGCAGCCGCCCTGAGCGACCAGCTCGGGTCCGGAAAGGTCGCCGTCCTCGCCGATGCCGGACACCTCGCTCCGCTGGAACAACCCGAAGCCTTCTGCGCTCTGCTGCTGGACTTCGTGAACCGGCTTGCCGTAACCGAAAGCGGGACCAAGCAATGACTCCGACATCGAAAACGCCGGCCCGGACGTGGGTCGGCGTGGTCACCCTGCTGGCCGGCACGCTCCTGCCGCCCTTGGATTTCTTCATCGTCAACCTCGCCATTCCCTCCATTCAGGACGATCTCGGCGGCGGCGACATCCTGGGCCAGCAGATCGTGGCGAGCTACGCCGCCACCTACGCGGTGACGCTGACCCTCGGTGGCCGGCTCGGCGACCTGTACGGGCGGCGGCGGACCTTCCTCATCGGCCTCGTCGGGTTCGCCCTCGCCTCGCTGCTGTGCGGCTCGGCCGGCGAACCCTGGCTGCTTCTCGTCGGGCGCGTCCTGCAAGGTCTGACGGCCGCGCTGATGGCGCCGCAGTCGCTGGCCCTCATCCGCGCGAGCCTCGACGGCCGTGACCAGACGGTCGCCCTCGGCTTCCACGGTGCGACCCTCGGCCTCGCCGCTGTCATCGGCCAGTCCTTGGGCGGCCTGCTCGTCACCGCCGACGTCTGGGGGCTGGGCTGGCGGGTGATCTTCCTCCTCAACCTGCCCGTCGCGGCCTTGGCCCTGCTGGGCAGCCTGTTCCTGCGCGACCCGCACACCCGGAGCGCGGAGAAGCTCGATGGGATCGGTGCGCTCCTGCTCTTCACGGGTCTTGCCGGGATCGTCATCCCCCTGGTCGAAGGGCGCGCCCTGGACTGGCCCTGGTGGTCCTTCGTCGTGCTCGTCGCCGCCGCGGGCGTGCTGTACCGGTTCTGGCGCTACGAATCCGCCCTCGGCGGCGACCGCGTCGTGCCCCTGGTGCCGCCCCGGGCGGTCACCGCGCCCGGAGTGCGGCTCGCGCTCGTGTCGGTCGCCCTGTTCTACTCGATCGCCGCGTTCTTCCTCGTCTTCTCCGAACACGAGCAGGCCGTCGGCCGCACTCCGCTGCAGGCGAGCCTGGACATCCTGCCGCTGGGCATCGGATTCCTGATCGGTCCGCTGACCGTGCCGCACCTCATGCGGGTCATGCCACGCCGGATCGCCGCGCTCGGCCTGTTCCTGGAGACCGTCGGGTTCCTCGCGTTCGCCGGACTGGTCGCCTCGGACCACACGGCGTGGACGGCCGCACCGCTGGCGCTCATCGGCTTCGGGCAGGGGCTCGCCCTGCCGTCGCTGATCCGCATCACGGTCACCCACATCCCGCGCGCGTTCGCCGGGCTGGCCAGCGGTCTGGTCAACGCGACCCTGCAGATCAGCGCGGCCCTGTCGGTCGCGATCATCGGCGGCATCTTCTACGCGACCGCCGGCGCGTACGGGTCGGCCCGGGCCATCACCACGGTCTCGATCCTCATCGCCGCGCTCCTGTTCGCCGCCTCCTTGCTGTCGCTGCGCGCCGAACGCGTTCCGTCTTTGGATGCGCCCTCGGAAGCACGGGAGCACCCGGTGCGGGAGGAGCACGCGGGAAGGGTGCCGAGGTAGTCGCTTCTCCCACTCCTTTGTGGACCGCCGGTCGGGCGTCGCGACCCGGGTCGGCCGTTGAGGAAACGCCGAAGAGGTGTGCGCCGCCGCTGAATGCGGTGGCGCACACCTCTCGGGGACGTCCTAGCGGCCGGCGGCCTCTTCGATGACCGCGGTGACCTTGTCCGGGTGCGAGATGTAGACGACGTGGCTGGACCCGGGGACCTCGGTGATCTTCGCGTGCGCGCGCTGGTACATCCAGCGCTCGAGGTCCGGGTGGGAAACCATGTCGGCTCCGGCGACGATGCCGTAGCTCGGCTTGGTCTTCCAGGCGGCCGTCGTCACCTTCTCCTCGAGGATGCTCGCGGAGACGAAGACCTGCGATCGGGCCATGAAATCGGCCTGCCGGGCGGGGAGATCGGCGGCGAAATCGGCGGGGAACTTCTGCGGGTCGAGCATGAGGAAGCCATCACCGGCGGGCTTGATGTCATTGGTCGGTGAGGGGATTTTCTGCAGGAGTTCGCCGAGGGTCTCGCCCGCGTCGGGTACGGACGCCGCGGCGTAGACCAGCGCCGTCACCTTGGGATCGTCGCCGGCCTGGGTGATGACCTCGCCGCCGTAGCTGTGGCCGACGAGCACGACGGGCCCGTCCTGCATGGCGATGACGCGGCGCGTCGCCGCGACGTCGTCGGCCAGGCTCGTTTCGGGTTCCTGGACGATGCTGACGTGGTAGCCCTTCGCCACCAGGCGGTCGTGCACCGCCCGCCAGCCCGAGCCGTCGGCGAACGCGCCGTGCACCAGGACGACGTTGTGGACCTTGGGCTTCGTGTTCTCGACCTGGACCGGCGCCGCGGTGGCACCGGCACTCACCGGCGAGCCCAGGATCGCCGTCGCCACGATGCCGGCCAGCCCCAGGGTGACCGCGGGAAGAATCTTTTTCATTGTCTGGCTGTCTTTCTGCTCAGTGATCGTTCAGCTCGAGAACCATCGTCGGCCGTGGCCACCACCCGAGCCAACGCAAAGTGCAGGATGTGCAAATAACGACGAATGACCTTCGTCATGGCCGATCACGGGAATATCCGAGCCGTCATTCGACGTCGAGCACGTCCTGAATCGTCACGTCGAGCGATTCGAGCCGTACCGACGAGCTCGGTCCGAGGACCGTGGCGAGGTGGGCACCGAGTTCCGCGCAGGCGGCGAGCAGCGGTGTCGCGAGACGGTGCAGGACCGGGTCGGACAGCCGGGAGGCGTGGCCGGCGATGGCGACCGATCCCAAGGCGTGGCCCGAATCGGGGTCGAGCACCGGTGCCGCGATGCCGTTGAGCGCCCGGTGGTTGACCGACCGCGAGAGGGCGTAGCGCCGGCGGCGGATCTCGGCGAGCTGCTCGGGCACATCGGTTCGCGCGGCCTGGCTCGGCTGGGCGAGGAGGACGTCGTCGACCTGGTGGGCGGGGAGGAACGCGAGGATCGCCGTCCCCGCGCACCCCGAGGTCAGCGGCGAGCGCTCGCCGATGTGCGCGATCGGGTGGGCGGCGGTGCCGGGAGGGTCGGCGCTGAGCACCATGACGCGGTGGGCGCCGCTGCGGAGCTGCAGGCTCGCCGTCTCGCTCGTCTCGGCGGCGAGCCGGACGAGCGCCGGGCGTGCCCGGCGCAGAAGGGCCGGGCGTGGCCCGACGAGCGAGGCCAGGGCGACCGCACGAGCGCCCACCCGGTAGCCGCGACGTCCGATGTGGTCGACGTACCCGTGGTCCTGCAGGTCCCGCAGCACGCGGTAGGCCTTGGTCGAGGGCAGGCCCGCGCGCTCGGCGATCGTTTTCAACGCGGCCGGCTGGTGCAGGGCGGCGAGCGTCTCGAGGATCCGGAGCGCGCGGATGTGCCCGTCCTCGGCCACTGGTGCTTCCTTTCCGTGCGAGGGAGTGTGCGGCGGACGTGCTGACGCCGGGGGACGCGGGCCGGCTACGGGACGACCACCCGGACGCCGGGCAGTGCGATGCGCACCTCGACGTCCGGCGCGAGGCGGGCCACGGCGTCGGCGTAGTGACGCGGATCCTGGTCGCCCTTGGTGATCAGGCGGTCGCCGAGGTAGCCGCTGTGGAACGCGTAGTGGTGGGGGATCGCGAGCGTCGGCCGCAGCACGGCGGTCAGCTCGGCCGCTTGTTCGGCGTTCATCACCACCTGGGCCAGGTTCGCCGGCCGGATGCAGAGGCCGTTGGTGGGCAGGATCGTCAGGTCGACCGGCCCGAGGCGATCGGGGATCTGGTCGAGTTCGGGCACCCGCAGCGAGTCGCCGCCGAAGAACAGGGTCCGGCCGCCTGCCTGGAGCACGAACGTCACCTCGTGGACGCCGTGCTGGCCCGGGGTGGCGGTGACCGTGAGGTCGCCGACCCGGGCGGACTCCCACGCCTCGACGGTGTGCAGGGTGGTGAACCCCTTGGCCTTCGCGATGGCGGTCACGGTGCCCGGCCCGACGAGCGGGGTGGCCGGGTCCAGTCCGCCGGCGAGGAGGGCGTCGAGGTCGCAGTGGTCGTAGTGCTCGTGGCTGATCACGACCGCGTCGAGCCGGCCCAGTGCGGACACGGGCACCGCGACCCGTTCGCCTTGGTGGTACGTGGCTTTCTCGGTGAACCACGGGTCGGTGAGGATCCGCAGGTCGCCGAGTTCGATCAGCTGGCACGCGTGGGCGATCCGGGTGACCGCGAGGGAGGTGCTCATGTCGTGGTGTTCCTTTCCGGGAATGATCAGAGGTCGGTGATGGCGCCGAGCAGTTCTTCGGGGGTCTCGACCTGCGGCAGGTGGCCGGACCGGGGCAGCACGGTGAACTTCGCCATCGGGATGGCCGCGGCGTAGGCCTTGCCGTACTCGGCGCTGACGATCCCGTCGCTCTCGCCCCAGATGACGTGGACGGGCAGGTCGAGCGCGCGGAGCCGGTCCAGCAGCGTCGGGTCGGACATGGTCGGCCCGGTGTAGGAGAGCAGCGCCTGGACGTCCGGGCCCGGCCCGGTGCCGCCGGCCGCGGGCGGCGTCGGTGCCTTGCTCGGGTCGTGGAAGGACAGTTTGCTCAGGTCGGCGGGCGTGAGGCCGGCGACGCTGGTCACGGGGTGCCCTTCGACCTCGATCCCGATGCCGTCGACGATCACCGCGCCGCCGACCCGGGGGCTGCCCAGGAGCGCGATCTCGGCGGCCAGCCAGCCGCCGAACGAGTTGCCGATCACCGTGACGTCGCTGAGGCCGAGCTCGTCGAGCAGGCCGACGTAGGCGGCCGCGAGGGCGCGGGTCGAATCCACGCCCGGTACCCGCGGGGTGCCCGCGAAGCCGGGGTGGGTCGGGGTCAGCACCCGGGAGTGCGTGCGATGGGCGAGCAGGTCGGCGAAGCCGGTCACCGTCGCCGGGCCACCTCCGCCGTGCAGGAGGAGGAAGGGCCGGGTGTGGTCGCGGTCTTCGACGGTGACCACGCCGCCGGCGGCCGGCACGTCGAGGGTGCGGGTGGGCCGGAGGCTCCCGGCGGGGACTGTGGTGCTCATGCGATCTCTCCTTGGTGGGGTAGGCTATGTAAACAACCTTATATAAACATACTTAGTTTGGCAAGTGGGAGGGTCGCGGATGGTGGGTTACGCTGCGTTGGTGTCACCGTCGCTTCAGGAGATCGGGCTCGCTGTGAAGCGGCTTCAGTGGAGTCACCACCGCGAAGCCAACCGCCGGCTGGCCGAACACGGGCTTTCCCTGGTGCAGTGGGACGTTCTCCGTCACCTGCACCAGCAGCCGGACGCCACGCTGCACACCCTGGCGGATCTGACCTTCCAGACCGACCAGTCGATGGGCGCCCTCGCCAAGCGCATGATCGAGCGGGGCTTGCTGAAGCGGGTCGAGGGCCCCGGCCGGGCCACCCGCCACCGCCTGACCGGCGAAGGCGAGCGCGCCTTCGAGGCTGGATCGTCCGTCCTGGAATCCGTCCTGGCCGAGACCGTCGGCACGCTGACCGAGGCCGAGCAGGCGGTCCTGCACGAACTCCTGATCAAAGCCGCCGGGCCGCGGTGACCGTGCCGGCCGGTGGTGCCGCGGGCCCGGCCGGTCGAAAGCGAGCTGCCGGACCTCGGCGCCTCGATTCGCGGAACTGGCCGCCGGCCTGAGCGGGGTACGCCTCAGGCCGGCGGCTTCGAGTTCAGGGCAGGTCGGTCACGCCGCGCACACGGAACGCACGGCGGTGCCGAGCGCCTGGCGGTGCAGCGCGTCCAGCCGGTCCAGGACCACCGCCGAACCGGTCGCCAAGGCCAGCTGCACGGTGCACCGGATCCGCTCGGCGCGGATGTCCACAGTGGACGCCAGCCCCGCGAGCAGGTCCGTGGTGAGCCGGTCGAGCCGCGTGCGGATCTGGGCCAGGTCCGGGCGGGTGGTGGGGGCCTCGTCCGGGTGCGCCGTCCAGCGGGCGAACAGCCCGCGCTGCACCACCTTGCTGGCGGTGATCTGGTCGCGGAAGAACGCCGCCGCCGCGTCCGGGTCCAGGCCGATGGCCGCGGCCTGGGCGCGCACCTGGTTCAGCACCTGCTCCTCGCGGGCGGGGTCGTCGATCGGTGAGTCGGTGCCGAACTTGGCCGCCGCCACGTCGTCGCCGACGCGCAGGCGTTCGACGACGAGGTCGGTCAGCGGGCCGAGCCTGCCGAGCGAGCCGTTCGCCGTGAGTTCGGCCCCGGCGGGAACTTCGGCGGCCGTGGCCGCGGGGACGGTCAGCGTCATCGTGCCGGCGACCGTGAGTGCCGTGGCGGCGATGCCGCGGGCCACCTTCGTGCTCGTCCTCAACTGCTTGCCTCGCTTTCGTGGATGGGGAGGTAGGTGACGTCGGTGAGGTGCTCGGACGCCTCCCACAACCGCCGCCGCAGGCGGTCGTCGTGGGACAGCGTGCTGGAGGTGACCAGCTCGGGGTAGCCGGTGCGCCCGCGCGGGCCGAAGTAGTCGCCGCCCCGGGCGTTCGGGTCGGTGGCGGCGCGCAGCGGCCCGAGTGCGCCCTTCGCCGCGCTCTGGGACAGGGCGAGCGCGAGCGGGTTGACCTTGGGGTTGAGCGCGGCCCTGATCAGCGAGTTCATTTCGCGCCCACCCTCGGTCCGGGCGAGGCCCGGGTGCCCGGCCACCGCGATCGCCGGGCTCCCGGCGGCCCGCAGGCGGCGGTCGAGTTCGTGGGCGAACAGCAGGTTCGCCAGCTTGGCCCGGTTGTAGGCCGCCATGAACCGGTAGGCGGGACCGGGCTCGGGGTCGAGGTCGGCCGGGTCGATGGTGCCCTGGCGGTGCCCATTGCTGCCCATCGTCACCACGCGCGACCCGGCGGTGCGGGTGAGCAGGTCCAGCACCAGGCCGGTGAACGCGAAGGGGCCGAGGTGGTTCACGGCCATGGTCGACTCGAAGCCGTCTTCGGTGACCGCGTACCGCACGCGGAAGCCGCCGACGTTGTTCACGAGCAGATCGAGGTGGTCGTACTCGTCGTGCAGCCGGCGCGCGGCGGCGCGGACCGACGCGAGCGAGGCGAAGTCCACCAGCAGGGTGCGGACGACGGCGCCGGGAGAGCCGGCCCAGATCCGGTCGGCCGCCGCGGCCGCCCGGCCGGCGTCGCGGCAGGCCAGGACGACGTCGGCGCCCCGGCGGGCGAGCGCGTCCGCGATCGCGAAGCCCAGCCCGGTGCTGGCGCCGGTGACGAGGGCGGTCCGGCCGTGCTGGACGGGGATGTCCTCGAAGGACCAGCGGTGCCGTGTCACGGGTGCCCCTTCCGACTGTATGTAACGATCACTATAGCACAGTAAGATAGAACGTTCGGTCTTGACTTGGCGCGACCCGGCGGTCCATAGTGAACAGGATAGAACGTTCGGTATCGCGGACTGGTCCGCGATCGTGAAGGGATTCCCGCCATGACCAAGCCTCTGTACCTCGGCATCGCCACCTCGACCGGCGACGGGCGCGCGGGGGGCCAGGCGCGGACCGACGACGGCCTGCTCGACCTCTCCCTGGCCATCCCCAAGGAGATGGGCGGCCCCGGCGGTGCGACCAACCCGGAGCAGCTGTTCGCGGCCGGCTGGGCGTCGTGCTTCCACTCGGCGCTGAAGGCCGTCGCGGCGCAGCGGAAGGTGAGGGTCACCGACTCCGCCGTCGTCGCGGAGGTGCAGGTGCACTCGACGGACGAAGGCGGCTTCACCCTCAGCGCGGCGCTGCACGCCGAACTGTCCGGTGTGGACCAGGCGACCGCCGACCAGCTCGTCGAAGGCGCCCACGCGATCTGCCCGTACTCGAACGCGACGCGCGGCAACATCCCGGTGACCGTCGACGCGACCGTCGCCTGAGCCGGGGCGGCCGGGCCGGCGAAGACTCCCCGGCCCGGCGCGCCCGGTGGGGAGCGGCCCCGGTGCGGACCTATCATGGCCGCATGGCGAGGGATTCCAGCTCCGTACCGACGGCCGCCGGCTTGAGCAGCCAGGAGGTCATCCTCGACGCGGCTCGCGCCCTCGTCGGGGAAAAAGGCTACGACGGCATGGCGATTTCGGACCTGAGTGCCCAATCCGGGCTGCCGCCGAGCTCGATCTACTACCACTTCGGCAACAAGCTCGGCGTCCTGGCGGCGCTGCTGGAGCGGACTTTCGACGAGCTGCACGCGTTGTTCCCGAACCCGTCGTCCTTCGACGAACGGGCGCCGCTCGACCGCCTCGAAGCGTGGTTCTCCGCGGCCTGTGATTCCCTCGACCGCCGCCCGGACTACCTGCAGCTGCTCGTCGCCATCAGCGTCGGCCCGCAGAAGGACGCCGAGGCGGTGCGGGCGACCGTGCGCCGCATCCGCGACTACGCGCACGCTTCCTGGGTCGCCGCGCTCACCCCGATCTTCGCCCCGAACGGTGGCAAGAACAACGAAGCCCTCGTCCAGGAGCTCGCCGTCCTCGGGCGGGCTTTGACGGACGGGCTTTCGGTGACCAACAGCTTCGACGGCATGAGCTACCGCTCGCAGGTCGCCCCGTTCGTCGCCCTGATCCGGGGCCTGGCGGAGCAGCGGGCGCCGAAGCGCAAGCGCTGACCGCGGGCCGATCGACGTCCGGACGGCCTTGATAACACCGCTGCCCGTTGTATAGTGAGCGCTACATACAACGAATAGGGTGGCACAGTGACGAGCACTCTGGATGTCGGTGACGCGCGCCTGGCCTACACCGAGGCCGGTTCGGGCAGCCCGGTCGTGTGGCTGCACGGATCGGGGCCGGGCGCCACCGGGATGAGCAACTTCGGCGGCAACCTGCCCGCCTTCGCCGACCACCGCAACATCGTGGTCGACCTGCCGGGCTGGGGTGCGTCCCCGCGGCCCGAGGCGGACGAGCCGCTGATCTTCCACGCCGCCGAGCGCGTGTGCCGCGCGATGACGGCGCTCGGGATCGAGCGGGCCCACCTGGTCGGCAACTCCTACGGCGGCGCCGTGGCCATGCGGATCGCCATGCGGTACCCGGATCGCGTGGACCGGCTCGTGCTCATGGCGCCGGGCGGGGTCCTGCCGGCCGACGCGCCGCCCTGGCCCGCCGGCCTCGAACACCTTTTCGGTTACATGGCCGCGGAAAAGCCGTCGCGCGAAGCGATGGCCGAGTTCGTGCGCCTGATGGTCTACGACGAGTCGCTGGCGACCGAGGCCCTCATCGACGAGCGCTACGAGTCGAGCCTGCGCGCGCACCCCGAGCTGCCGATCCCGCCGAACTTCGGCGACCTGACCCCCGACCTGGGCCGCATCGCCGCCCCCACGCTGCTCGTGTGGGGCCGGGAGGACCAGACCGTGCCGCTGGCCTGGGCGGCCAAGATCCTCGACGGCATCCCGAACGCCGAACTGCGGGTGCTGCCGCACTGCCGGCACTGGGTCCAGTACGAGCGCGCGCCCGAGTTCAACCACATCGTCCGCGAGTTCCTGCAGGGCGGCGCGGCCGCCGCGGCGGAGGGATGACACCCGTGGGAATCAGGAAGCTGGGGTACGTCGGTCTCGACGTCACCGACGTCGACGCGTGGACCGACCTGCTCGTGCGCACGCTGGGCGTCGGCGTCACCCACGCCAAGTCCGGCACGGACGAGATCGTCCTCGCCGAGCTCGACGAGTTCAAGTACCGCCTCGCCCTTCATCCGTCCACTGAGGACCGTCCGCGCGAGCTGGGCTGGATCGTCGACTCATCCCGCGAGCTCGACCGGCTGACCCGGCGGCTCACCGACGCCGGGTTCGCCGTCGCGGAGGGCACAGCCGAGGAGAGGGAACTGCGCGGTGCCACGCAGCTGCGCTGGTTCACCGACCCGGTCGGCTACCGCGTGGAGCTGGCGGTCGGCGAAGCCAAGGTGCGCCTCGGCGCCGAGCGGCCGGCGGGCGGGTCCGGTATCACGGGCTTGGGGCACTTCGTGCTCGCCAGCCCCAAGCTCGAGGAACTGCGCGAACTCTACGAGTCGGTGCTCGAATTCAAGCTGACCGACTACCGCGCGCCCGGCCTGTTCTTCTTCCGCTGCAACCGGACCCACCACAGCATCGCGCTCGCGAACGCCGAAACCGCGTCGATCCACCACCTGGAGCTCGAACACGGCTCGATCGACGACGTCGGGCGGGCCTACGACCGGGCCCAGGCCAACGCCGTGCCGATCTCGATCAGCCTCGGCCGGCACATGAACGACAAGGCGATCTCCTTCTACGTCCGCAACCCCAGCGGCTTCCACCTGGAGATCGGCTGCGGCGGCATCGACGTCGGCGACGACTGGGTGCCGCACGACTTCGGGCGCTCGGACGAGTGGGGGCACCACCACGCGGACGCCAACCCGTTCGCCGCGCCGAAGTCGTGAGCCGGTCCTGGTCAGGAGGCTGGAGCGCCTCCTGACCAGGTGCGGTCAGCTCATCGGCAACGGCGTCGCGGAGAAGACGCCGTCGGGGTCGACAGTGGCCTTGACGCGCCGCAGCCGCGGCAGGTTGTCGCCGTAAGCGTGAGGGATCTGGTCGGTCGCGTCCGGGCCGAGCAGGTTGGCGTACCCGCCGGGGAAAGCGTGCCCGGCCAGTGCGGCAGACGCCTCGTCCGCCCAGCCGCCGGTGTCCTGCCCGATGCCGAGGATCTCGGCCATCAGGTGCGGCCGGCGGAGGCCGAACGCGGTGTCGGCGGCGGCGACCCGCGCCGCGGCGCCGTGGAAGTGGTGCAGGCTGATCCCGGACTGCGGCGTCGGGAGCCGGCCGCCGAACCGCTCGACGACGTCGGTGACGCCCTCGTCGAGCCCGGGCACCGAGCGGGTCCGGATGGTGACGTGCCTGCCGTCGGGGAACATCGCGTCGCGCCCGGCGATCGCGGTCGCGAGGGGAACGGTGTCCAGCTGGGCGAGCAGGGGGTCGCCGAGGCGGGTCAGCGCCGTCACCGGCCCCGACGGGTCTTCGCCGGTGACGACGTCGCCGGCCCAGGTCGGCAGCACGAGCAGCGCGGGCGAACCGTCCGGTGCGGCGATCACGCCGGTCTGGATCGTCAGGTCGTCGGGCGCCTCGTGCTGCGCCTCGCACACCCGCGCCAGCACCGGCCCGGCCTGGTGCCAGGGGTAGAGCACGAGTCCGGTCACCACCGCCGGCACGGCGTGCAGGCGGACGGTCATCGATGTGACGACGCCGAAGTTGCCCCCGCCGCCGCGCAGGGCCCACAGCAGGTCCGGGTCGTGCCGGGCGTCCGTGTGCACGACCGAGCCGTCGGCCGTGACGACTTCGGCGGCCAGCAGGTTGTCGGCGGCGAGGCCGATCCGCCCGGCCAGCGGTCCGTAGCCGCCGCCCAGGGTGAGCCCGGCGACCCCGACCGTGCCGATGGTGCCGGTCGCGCCCACGAGGCCGTGCTCGCCGGCCGCGGCCAGCAGGTGGTTGGCGGACGCGCCGCCGCCGACCTCGGCGGACCGGGTGGCGGGGTCGACCCGGACGCTGTTCAAGGGCCGCACGTCCAGGGTCAGGCCCCCGTCGGTCAGTGCGCGCCCGGCCCAGTCGTGGCCGCGGGAGCGGACGGAGAGCGGCAGGCCGAACTCGCGGGCGGTCCGCACCCCGAGCACGACGTCGGCGGTGGTGGTGCAGGTCAGCACGAGGGCGGGCCGGTGTTCCACGGCGCCGTTCCACAAGGCGATGCTGTCGGCGTATCCCGGGCCGGCCGAGTGCACTTGGCCGTCCGGCACGGCGGTGCGCAGTGCGCGGTGGGCGTCGGCGAGGGAACGGGCGTGGTCGCGGGTGTGGGGCATGGGTGTCCTTCGTCGAGGCAGGGGAGTACCGAACGTTCTCCTCTTTGAATGTAGCGTTCACTCTAACGCGCGTTCGATCGAGTGTCAGGGTGACTTGGTGTAGTGATACCGATCGTTCTATCTGCTAAACTTGCACCATGGTGCTCAACGCTCGAGGTCAGGTGTCGGAAGCGCGGTCGAGGCTGCTCGCGACGGCCACGCGGATCTTCTACGCCGAGGGTCTGCACTCCGTGGGGATCGACCGGATCGTCGCGGAGGCCAAGGTCACCCGCGCCACGCTGTACCGGCACTTCCCCAGCAAGGACGACCTCGTCGTCGCCTACCTCGAGGGTGTCCACGAGATGGAGCGCGAAGGGATCGACAAGGTCGTCGCCGGTGGTCTGCCGGCGGCCGACGGCCTGCGGGCGATCGCCAAGTCGATCGCCGACGGCATCGGGTCGGCCCACTTCCGGGGCTGCGCCTTCCTCAACGCGGTGGCGGAGTACCCGGACCCCGCCCATCCCGTGCATCAGGCCGTCCTCTCGCATCGCGAGTGGTTCCTCCGCACGGTCACCGAGCTGCTCGCGCAGGTGGGTGACACTCCGGCGGAACCCGCGGGGCGGCACTTCGTGATGCTGCGCGACGGCGCGATGGCGGCGGGCTGCCTGTCGGAGCCCGCCGAAGTCTGCGACACGTTCCGCCAGGGCGTCGACGGGATCCTGGAACACCGCCTCGCCGCCGCGGGGAAGTGACCTCGCTCTGAGGTAGAACGTTCGGTCTTGACGAGAGCCGCACTCTTGGCTACGGTGGGTTGTGTACTGATCGCTCCATACAAGGAGTGACCCGGGTTCCGCGTCGGCGGCCCCGTCCACCGAAGGAGACCTCCGTGAGTACCGCCCCCAGTGCCCTCGCACCGTCGCTGCGGCGGCTGTACTTCACCCGTTTCGCCTTCGCCCTCGTCTGGGCCGCGCTGCTGATCGCCACCGCGTCGGACCTCGGCCCGGCGGCGGTCACGCTGCTGGTGCTCTACCCGCTGTTCGACGTCGCCGCGGCGATCGTCGACGCGCGGGCGGCCAAGGCGACCGGCTCGGTGCTGGCGCTGTACGTCAACGTGGCGGTCAGCTTGCTGGCCGCGGCCGGGGTGGCCGTCGCGGCGGCGTCCGGCATCCCCGGCGTCCTCCGCGTGTGGGGGAGCTGGGCCGTCGTCTCGGGCCTGGTGCAGCTCGCGGTCGGGATCAGCCGCCGCGGGCTCGGCGGCCAGTGGCCGATGATCCTCAGCGGCGCCCTTTCGGTCGTCGCCGGGACGTCGTTCATCCTGCAGGCCGGGCGCGACGGGGCTTCGCTCGTCACCATCGGCGGCTACGCCGTGCTCGGTGGCATCTTCTTCCTCGTTTCGGCCCTTCGGCTCGGCACTGCCGCGAGGAAGGCCGGCCTCAGCGCCGGAACCGTCTGACGCGACGGCCGGACCGCGGGCCGCGCCGAAGAGCCGGCGATGGCGGCCCATGCCACCTGCCCCTGTTCCGTCGCGACGCGCGGCAACGTCCCTGTGTCGGTCACCGTCCGGGTCGGTGAAAGGTTTCGATGAGCACTCTCCAGTTCAAGCGGTCGCCCCGATTGGCGGCGCCGCGGCCGCCGGGTGGTGAAGTCCACCTCGAGCCGCCGCCGGAGGTGCCGCGGGTCATTCCCGGGAACATCGTGCTGAAAGCGCTGCCGGTCGTGATGATCGTGGCGTCGCTGGGGTTGCTGGTGTTCTTGTTCCAGTCGAGCCAGCGCAACCCGCTGACGATCGCCCTGGGCGCCACCACGGTCCTCGGCACCCTCGGGATGATGGCGAGCGGCGGCGGCAAGGGCGGCGGGGCCAAGCGCGCCGAGATGGACGAAGACCGCAAGGACTACCTGCGCTACCTCGGGCAGATGCGTGACCGCGCGCGTGAGGCGATGGTCGACCAGCGCGCTGCCCTGGAGTGGGTGCATCCGGATCCGCAGTCGCTGTGGTCGCTCGCGGCCAGCCGCCGGATGTGGGAGCGCCGCCAGAACGACCAGGACTTCCTGCACCTGCGCGTGGGACGGAGTTCGCACCGGCTGGCCACGCGGCTCGTGCCGCCGCAGACGGGCCCGGTGGACGAGCTGGAGCCGATCTCGACCCTGGCGTTGCGCCGGTTCGTCCAGGCGCACTCGATCGTGCCCGACCTTCCCACCCAGATCGCGTTGCGGGGCTTCGCCGCGGTGTGCCTGCAAGGGGACCTGGAACTGACTCGGGGCCTGACCCGCGCGATGCTCGCGCAGATCGTTTCCTTCCACAGCCCGGAAGACGTGCTGATCGCGGTGGCGACCGCCGGGCGCGCCAAGGGGGAGTGGGAGTGGGCGAAGTGGCTGCCGCACGCCCAGCACCCGACGTTGGCCGACGGTATCGGGCCGATGCGGATGATGGCCGGTTCCTTGGCGCAGATCGAGGATTGGCTCGACGAAGAACTCCGTGACCGGCAGCGCTTCTCCCGCAACGCCACCCCGGCGCAGGATGAGCCGCACGTGGTGATCGTCCTCGACGACGCCGAGGTCACCCGCGAAGAGCAGATCATCCTCGAAGAGGGACTGGTCGGGGTGACGCTGATCGACCTGTCGGAGTCGATCGGCAACCTGGCTTCCCGGCGCGGCCTCCGGCTGGTGGTCGAGGCGGATCGGATGGGGGCGCGCAGCGCCGGCGGCGTCGAGTGGTTCGGCCGCCCGGACACGTTGAGCGTCGTGGAAGCGGAAACGCTGGCCCGGCGGATTTCCCCGTATCGCCTGGGTGGTTCAGGTGGCCAGGACGTCGGCGAGGAAGAGCCGCTGTTGTCCAACCCGTCGTTGCTGGAGCTGCTGGGCATCCCGGGTGACCCGATGACCTTCGACGTGCAGCAGGCGTGGCGGCCCCGCCCGATCCGTGACCGCTACCGCGTCCCCTTCGGTGTCGGGGAATACGGCCAGCCGGTCGAGCTGGACATCAAGGAAGCCGCCGCCGAAGGCATGGGCCCGCACGGGCTGTGCATCGGCGCGACCGGGTCGGGTAAGTCGGAGTTCCTGCGCACCCTGGTGCTCGGCATGCTGGCCACGCACTCCTCCAGCACGTTGAATTTCGTTCTGGTGGACTTCAAGGGTGGTGCGACGTTCCTCGGTTTGGACAAGGCTCCGCACGTGTCGGCGGTGATCACCAACCTCGCCGATGAGGTCACGCTGGTCGACCGGATGAAGGACGCGCTGGCGGGGGAGATGAACCGCCGTCAGGAAGCGTTGAAGAACGGCGGCAACTTCAAAAACGTCTGGGAGTACGAGAAAGCCCGCGAGAACGGCGCTGATCTCGACCCGCTGCCCGCGTTGTTCATCGTGTGTGACGAGTTTTCCGAGCTGCTCTCGGCGAAACCGGACTTCATCGACCTGTTCGTCGCGATCGGCCGGCTGGGCCGGTCGCTGCAGATGCACATGCTGCTGGCCTCCCAGCGGCTGGAGGAAGGCAAGCTGCGTGGTCTGGACTCGCACCTGTCCTACCGCATCGGGTTGAAGACGTTCTCGGCGGCGGAGTCGCGGGCGGCGATCGGGGTGCCGGACGCGTTCGAACTCCCGTCGGTGCCCGGGGGTGGGTATTTGAAGTTCGACACGTCCACGTTGGTGCGGTTCAAGGCTTCCTATGTGTCGGGCCCGTACCGCCCGGCCGGGCTGAAAGCGGCCGGGCCGGCGGCGACGGTGGTGCGGGCGGACAAACGCCCGCAGTTGTTCGTGCCGGACTTCGTGGAGCTGCCGAAGGAGCCGGAGCTGATCGAAACCCCGGTCGCGGCGGCGCCGCAGTCGGAGGAGGCGGTGGAGCCTTCGGAGCTGGATGTGATCGTGTCGCGGCTGGTGGGCCAAGGCCCGCCGGCGCACGAGGTGTGGCTGCCGCCGCTGAAGGACCCCAACTCCCTGGACACGCTGCTGCCCAACCTCAACCCCACCGACGACCGGGGTCTGTCCCCGGTCGGGTTTTTCGGCAACGGCCGCCTGCAGGTGCCCCTCGGCATCATCGACCGGCCATACGAGCAGCGCCGTGACCCGCTCTGGGCGGACTTTTCCGGGGCGTCCGGGCACGGGGTGATCGTGGGGGGTCCGCAGTCGGGGAAGTCGACGATGCTGCGGACGCTGATCATGTCGATGGCCCTGACCCACACGCCGGAGGAGGCGCAGTTCTACTGCCTGGACCTCGGTGGCGGCACCCTGACCGGCCTCGCCGACCTGCCCCACGTCGGCGGCGTCGCCGTCGCCCGGCGGGAGCCGGACAAGGCCCGCCGGATCGTGGCCGAGCTGACCACGCTGCTGACCGAGCGGGAGGGCCGGTTCGGGGCGATGGGCATCGACTCGATGACCGAGTTCCGCAACCGCAAACGCCGCGGGGAGATCCGCCCGGACCAGGACCCGTTCGGCGACGCGTTCCTGGTCGTGGACAACTGGCGCGCCCTGCGCGATGACTTCGAAGAGCTGGAAACCACGATCACCCGCCTGGCCACCCAGGGCCTCTCCTACGGCGTGCACGTGATCGTGGCGGCGAACCGGTGGGCCGACATCCGCCCGGCGATCAAGGACATGCTGGGCACCCGGTTCGAACTGCGCCTCGGTGACCCGACCGAGTCCGACATCGACCGCCGGGTCGCGGTGAACATCCCGGCCGGACGCCCAGGCCGCGGCCTGACCCGGGAGAAGCTGCACATGCTCGGCGGTCTCCCGCGCATCGACGGCTCCAGCGACCCCGAAACCATCGCCGCCGGGGTGGCGGACGCGGTGGGCAAGATCAAGGGTGCGTGGCGGGGCCGGGTGGCGCCGCAGGTGCGGCTGCTGCCGGAGATGATCACCTACGAGGAGGTCCTCAAGCTCGACACGGCGCGGGAGTCGAAGCTGGTCCCGATCGGAGTCAACGAGGAAGACCTGCAGCCGATCTACCTGGACTTCAACGCCGAGCCGCACTTCTACGCCTTCGCCGACGGCGAATCCGGCAAGACGAACCTGCTGCGGCAGATCGCCCGCGGTATTTCGGAGCGCTACACCTCCTCGGAGGCGTTGATCCTGCTGGTGGACTACCGGCGCACGATGCTCGGTTTCGTCCAAGGTGACGCGCTGTTGGGGTATGCGGTGTCGGCGAACCAGCTGGAGAGCATGGTCGGGGACGTCTTCAATTCGATGACGCGGCGGTTGCCGGGTCCGGATGTGACGCAGGAGCAGTTGAAGACGCGGTCGTGGTGGAAGGGCCCGGAGTTGTTCATCCTGGTCGATGACTACGACCTGGTCGCCACCTCGACGGCCAACCCGCTGCGGAAGATCTCCGACTTCCTCCCGCAGGCCAAGGATGTGGGTCTGCACCTGGTGGTGGTGCGCCGCACGGGTGGTGCGAGCAAGGCGATGTATGACCCGATCATCGGGAAGTTGAAGGAGATCGCGGCGCCGGGCATGGTGATGAACGGTTCGCGTGATGAGGGTGCGCTGGTCGGCAACATCAAGCCGTCGGCGATGCCGCCGGGGCGGGGGAATCTGCTGACCCGGAAGAACGGCAAGCAGTTGATCCAGGTGTCGTGGATCCAGCCCGACTAGATTTCGAATTCAGGAGACATCCATGACTTTTCTGGTGACCGGGACGTCCAGCGGGATCGGGCGGGCGATCGCCGTCCGGCTCGCCGAGCGCGGACACGACGTGGTGGCCGGGGTGCGGAAGATCGCCGACGCTCCGGCACATCCCCGCATCCGGCCGGTGGAGCTCGATGTGACCGACGCGGCGCAGCTGGCCGCGGTGGCGAAGGACATCGGCCCGTTGAGCGGACTGGTCAACAACGCCGGAGTCACGGTTTCCGCTCCGGTGGAGCACATTCCGCTCGACCGGTTGCGGGCGCAGTTCGAGGTCAACGTGGTCGGAGTCGTGGCCGTGTGCCAGGCTTTCCTGCCGGCGGTCCGCGCCGGACGGGGGCGGGTCGTGATGATCAGCTCCTCGAGCGGCCGGGTCGCGATCCCGCTCCTCGGTGCTTACAGCGCCTCGAAGTTCGCCGTCGAGGCGCTTTCGGACTCGTTGCGCCAGGAACTGCGGCCGTGGAACGTGCCCGTGGTGGTCGTCGAGCCCGGCAGTTTCCAGTCGCGGAACCGGGCGAGCACCGAGGCCGCGGCGGCGGCCGACCGCGTGACGATGGGCGAGACCGCGGAGCGTCAGTACGGTTCCGCGACGGACACGTACCTGGAGTTCAGCAGGAAGGTGGAGGCGGGAGCCGGAGCGCCGGAACGGGTCGCCGCGGTCGTCGAACGCGCGCTCACGGCGAAGCGCCCGCGGTCGCGTTACCAGGTCGGTGCCGACGCGCACTTGCTGCTGGCGCTGGGCCGGGTACTGCCGGGCCGGGCCATGGACGTGGTGCTGGCCAAGAGCCTCGGCTCGCCGAGCTGATTTCCTCCGGGTCTCCCCGAACGAGACGGATCGTCCCCGGTCGAGTGCTGGTCAACCCGTGTCCGAAGTTGTAGAGTGAGCGCTACATACAGAGCTTCCCCGGGGGGACGTAACCGGCCGCCGCAACGAAGCGAGGTTTCCCTTGAACGTCCTTGAACAGGTGAAGAACTCACCGATGAGCCGCGCGCAGGTGAGAGCGGTCGCGCTGTGCCTCGTGATCAACCTGGTCGACGGGTTCGACCTCCTGGTCACCTCCTACGTCGGGCCGTCGATCACCCGGCAGTGGAGCTTGTCCCCGTCGTCGGTGGGCGTGCTGCTCAGCGGCGGGCTGGCCGGCATGGCCGTCGGCGGGCTCTTCCTCGCCCCGCTGGCCGACCGCGTCGGACGCCGCTCGCTGACCCTCGCCTGCCTCGCCCTGGCGTCGCTGGGCATGCTCGCCGCCGCCGCGGCGCAGGACTTCGGCCAGCTGCTCGCCTGCCGCGTGGTGACGGGAGCGGCCGTCGGCGCGATGGCGGCCAGCCTGCCGGTGCTCACCTCCGAGTACGCGAACCACCGGCGCCGGGGGCTGGTGGTCGCGCTGATCACCACCGGCTACGGCCTGGGGTCGGTGATCGCGGGAATCGCGTCGAGCGTGCTGCTGGGCGCGTTCGGCTGGCGTTCGGTCTTCGTGTTCGGCGCCGTCGTCACGGCTCTCCTCTTCGCCGTGGCGCTGCGGTTCCTGCCGGAGTCGATGGACTTCCTCGTCGCCCGCCGTCCGTCCCGGGCACTGGAGAAGCTCAACCGGATCCTCGTCTCGATAGGCCGCACCCCGGTCGAGGAGCTGCCCGCGGCACCGTCGGCGGCGACGACGCGCAAGGTGGTCCTCGACTCGCTGTTCCGCGGGAGCAACGCGGTGCGGACCGTGCTGGTCTGGGTCGCTTTCGTGTCGGCGCAGCTGATGTTCTACTTCGCCAGTTCGTGGACGCCCAGCCTGCTGCTGAAGGCCGGGATGTCCAGCGGACAGGGCATCAGCGGCGGAGTCCTGCTGAGCCTCGGCGGCGTGACGGGCGCGGTCCTGCTGGGACTGCTGGTCTCCAAGTTCGGCCCGCGCCGGCTGACGGCGGCCTACTTCGGCATCGGCGCCCTCGCGCTCATCCTGTTCTCCTTCTCGCTCGGGATGCTGGCGATCGCCCTGGTCGTGGCCGTGCTGGTCGGGTTGTTCCTCAACGGGACGGTGACCGGGATCAACGTCATCGTGCCGAGCCTGTACCCGGCCGAAGCCCGCGCGACCGCCCTCGGCATGGCGGTCGCGGTGAGCCGGCTCGGTGCCGTCCTGGCCCCGCTGCTCGCCGGGTTCCTGCTGCAGGCGGGCTGGGCGCCGGCCTCGATGTTCCGCTTCTTCGCGATCCCCGGTGTCGTCGGTGCCGTCGCGACGCTCCTGCTCGCCCGGTTCGGGCGGGTGCGTGAGAACGAAGCCACCCCAGTCGTCGCGCGGCTGCCGTGACCGGCGATCCGACGTACGATCCACAAAGGAGGACGGACGTGCCTGCCCTGCTGTTGCTGCACGGCGGCGGGCCCGGCGTGGACGCCGCGAGCAACTGGGCGAGCGTGCGGGCCGGGTTCGACGGTGAGTTCCGCTGCCTGGCCCCCGATCTGCTCGGCTTCGGCACCCAGATCGCCGGGACGGGCGGGCTCAAGGGGCCGCGGGCGTGGGCACTCGCCCGCGCCCGGCAGGTCCTCGATCTCCTCGACCGCCACGGGCTGGACCGCGTGCACCTCGTCGGCAACTCCGCCGCCGGCGGTGCCGCGGCACTCGCGCTGCTGTCCGTGGCCCCCGATCGGGTCGACCGCGCGGTCGTCATGGGCGGCGCGGGCACGGGAGGGCTGCCGGCAACGGTTCCCTTCTACGACAACCCGACCCGGAGGTCCATGCGGGCGACGCTCGGCCGGCTGGTCGCCGACGAGGGTGTCCAAGAAGGACTCCTGGACGAACTGGCCGAGCTCCGGCTGAAGCAGGCGGTCCGCCCGGGCGCGGAGGCGGCGTTCCGGTCGATGTTCGCCGACGTCGTGGGCGGACCGCCGCCGGTCGACCCGGCCAAGATCACCAACCCGGTGCTCGCTCTGCACGGCGAGTGCGACCGGGTCCAGCCGGTCGAGGTCTCCGAGCGCCTGGCCGAATCGCTGCCCCACGGGCGCCTGCACGTGGTGGCGGGCGCCGGGCACTGGATCCACGTCGACCGGCCGGACGAGTTCACCAAGCTGGTAGGGGAGTTCCTGAGCGCATGACCGGAATCCTGATCGTCGGCGCCGGCCCCGCCGGCCTGACCCTCGCCATCGACCTCGCGCAGCGCGGCGTGCCCTGTCACGTCGTCGAGGCCACCGACGAGCGGCCCGTGAACCCGCGGTGCAACACGACGTCCGCGCGGTCGATGGAGATCTTCCGGCGGCTCGGGCTGGCCGACGAGATCCGCCGGGCCGGGCTGCCCGAGGACTACCCGACGTCGATCCAGTACCGGACGACGCTGGACGGCGAGGAGATCTACCGCATCGACCTGCCGTCCACGCACGACGTCCTGGCCGGCGTCGGCCAGGACGGCTGGCCCACGCCGGAGCCGCAGCACCGGGTCTCGCAGTTGTACCTCGAGCCCATCCTGGAGAACCACGCGCGCAAGCTGCCCGGGCTGACCTTCGAACGCGGCACGCGGCTGGTGGAACTGCGGCAGCACGACGACCACGTCGAGGCGGTCGTGGAGTCCGGCGGGGAGATGCGCACCCTGCGGTACGCCTACGTCGTCGGCTGCGACGGCGCCCACAGCACCGTCCGGCGGCAGCTGGGCATCCGGTACGAAGGCGTCGACGCGATCCAGCGGTTCGTGTCCACCTTCGTCCGCTCGCCCGAGCTGGGCCGGCTCGCCGCGAAGGACCGGGCCTGGACGTACTGGACCTACGGCCGCCGGATCGCGTCGCTGATCGCCATCGACGGCCAGGAACTGTGGCTCAACCACGTCGCCTTCCCGCCGGACCACGACACCGAGGGCGAGGACCCGGAACAGCTGCTGCGGGAGTCGGTGGGCCGTCCGGTCGAGCACGAGGTGCTCGGCGTGGTGCGCTGGACCGGGCGCCGGCTGGTCGCCCAGCGGTACCGCGCCGGTCGCGTGTTCCTGGCCGGCGACGCCGCCCACATCTGGATCCCGGTCGGCGGGTTCGGGATGAACGCGGGCATCCAGGACGCGGCCACGCTGAGCTGGATGCTGGCCGCCGTCCACCACGGCTGGGCGCCCCCGGAGCTGCTGGACGCCTACGAACTCGAGCGCAAGCCGGTCGGCGAGCAGTTCGCCGCCGCCGTGGGGGCGCAGGCCCGGACGTCGTTCGCGGACGTCTCCCCGGACATCCACCTGGCCGGGCCCGAAGGCGAGCGGGCCCGGGCGGAGTTCGCCGCGCGGCTGGCCGAAACCGAGCCGCGGCGCTATTCGCCCGACGGCTTCAGCTTCGGCTACCACTACGCGGGCTCGCCGCTGGTCGTCGGGGGCGAAGACGGCGTCGACATCACCATGGGCGGCTACCAGGATCGCGCGCGGCCCGGGTTCCGGCTGCCGCACGTCCGGCTCGACGACGGCCGGCCGGTGTTCGACGTGCTCGGCTCCGGCTTTACCCTGCTGCGCACGGACCCGGGCGTCGCCATCACGCCGTGGACCCTCGCCGCCCGCGACCTCGGGATCCCGCTCACCGTCGTCGACCTGCCCGGCCGCTACCCCGCCGAGCTGCTGCTCGTGCGCCCGGACCAGCACGTCGCCTGGATGGGCGGCGCCGACGACCACCCCGGCGAGCTCCTCAGCACCGTGACCGCCCGCCGCCGGTAACCACCACCAGGAGAAACGCAATGCCATACGCACTGGGCATCGACGTCGGCGGCACGTTCACCGACGCGGTCGCCTCCGACGGCGCCGGGCGGATCGTGTCGGCCAAGACGCCGACGACCCCGCCGAACCGCGAGGTCGGGGTCATGCGCGCGATCGAGGACCTCGCCGCCGAACTCGGCATCGGCGTCGGCGAGCTGCTCTCGCAGACCGACTACATCGCCCACGGCACGACCGCGTCGATCAACGCACTGGTGCAGGGCCAGGTCGCCGACGTCGGGCTGATCGCCACCAAGGGGCACCGGGACGCGATCTACATCATGAACGCCGAAGGCCGCACCCTCGGCCGCTCGGCCCACGAAATCCAGGACACACTCCGGCAGCGCAAGCCCGCGCCGCTGATCCCGAAGTACCGGGCCCTCGAAGTCACCGAGCGCATCGACCACGCCGGGAAGGTCCTGGTGCCCCTCGACGAAGACGAGGTGCGCCGGGTCGCTCAGTCTCTTGTGGACCAAGGCGTCGAGGCGATCGCCGTCTGCCTGCTGTGGTCGTTCAAGAACGGTGGCCACGAGCAGCGCGTCCGCGAGCTGATCCACGAGATCGCGCCCGACATGTACGTCACGCTGTCCTCGGAGGTCAGTCCGCGCATCCGCGAATTCGCGCGGACGTCCACGACGATCATGAACGCCCAGGTCGGTCCGCGGCTGCGCACTTACCTGGTGCCGCTGCAGAAGCAGCTGGAGGAGGGCGGGCTCAAGGGGCCGCTGCTGGTCATGCAGAGCGAAGGCGGCACCATCACCGCCGACCGGGCCCCCGAGCACGCCATCACCACGGTGGGGTCCGTGCTGTCCGGCGGGGTGATCGGCGGGATGCGCCTGGCCGAACAACTGGGGCACCGCAACGTGATCACCACCGACGTCGGCGGGACGACGTTCCTCGCGGGGCTGATCGTCGACGGCGAGCCGGTGATGGCGCCCGGCTCGATCGTGAACCAGTTCCCGATCAACGCGGCGACGATCCGCGTGCACACCATCGGCTCCGGCGGCGGTGCGCTCGCGTCCGTCGACGAAGGCGGCAACCTGCGGCTCGGCCCGCAGAGCGCCGAAGCCGTCCCCGGCCCGGCCTGCTACGGCAACGGCGGGACCCGGCCGACCAACACCGACGCCAACCTCGTGCTCGGCATCCTCAGCGAACGCGGGCTGCTCGGCGGCCGCAAGCCGCTGCGGCTGGACCTGGCGCGGGAGGCGATCCGCGAGCACGTCGCCGAACCGCTCGGCCTCACCGTCGAGGAAGCCGCCATCGCCATCCACGAGGTGCAGAACGCGCAGGCGGGCGACCTCCTGCGCCGGTCGGTCGTGCAGGCCGGCTACGACCCACGGGACTTCGTCGCCTACGCCTTCGGGGGAGCGGGACCCGCGCACTGCGCCGGGTACTGCCAGGACCTCGGCGTCAGCGAGGTCGTCGTGCCGCTCGGGCCGGTCGCCTCCGCCTTCTCGGCGTACGGGCTCGCGGCCTCCGACGTCGCGCTGAGCGCGGAACTGTCCGACCCGTCGTCGTTCCCGGTCGACCACAGCGTGCTCGAGTCCCACTTCGCCCGGCTGGAAGCCGACCTGCAGCGCGCGCTCGACCGGCAGAAGGTGAAGTTCCACGACGTGTCGCTGCACCGCGAGATCGACCTGCGGTACTCGATGCAGGTCACCGAGCTCGCCACGGCCGTCCCCGACGCGCAGTTCACCGAGCGCACCGGCGACGAGATCCTCGAGCGCTTCGAGGAGCAGTACGAGCGCATCAACGGCAGTGGCGCCGGTTACCGCGAAGCCGGCGTGCAGGCGATCACCTACCGCATGCGGGCCAAGGCCGGTCTCGGCTTCCCGATCGCGCTGCCGGAGGTCCCGCCCGCCGACGGCCCCGATCCGCGGGAGGCCCTGCTCGGCGAACGCTCGGTCTGCCTCGACTCGCAGACCGGCTACGTGCTGACTCCCGTCTACGACTACGCGCGGCTGCGCGCGGGCCACGAACTCGTCGGACCGGCCATTGTGGACGTCCCGACCACGGTGGTCGTGGTCCCGGCCGGGGTCACCGGCCGCGTCGACCACCTCGGCAACCTCGTGCTGCGCTACCAGTGAGGAAACCATGACTTCGAAAATCCCCGGCGCGGACGAGTTCACCAGCCGCCCCATGCCGCGCGAAGAACTGCTGCGGCAGATCTCGCCTTCCCTGCCCCTGCAACAGAACGGCGACGCCGACGTCGACGCGCTGACCTACGAGGTCGTCCGGCACCGGCTGTGGGCGATCACCCAGGAGATGGGGGAGACGCTGAGGCGGATGTCCGGCTCGCACGTCGTCACCGAGTCCAACGACTTCAACTTCTCCATCTGCGACGAGCTCGGCGAGCAGGTCCAGGTCGGCACGTACAACATCGGCCTGATCGGCTCGATGGACCTGGCCATCACGTGGACGTTGCGCAACCGCAGCGACAACCCCGGCATCGCCGAGGGCGACATGTTCCTGTGCAACGACCCGTGGATCGGCGGCGGGCTGCACCAGAACGACGCCGCGATCCTGGCGCCGATCTTCCACGACGGCCGGCTGTTCGGCTGGACGACGGCGATCGCGCACCAGGTCGACCTCGGCGGGCCGCGGCCGGGCTCGTTCAGCCCGTCCGCGCAGGACGTCTTCGGCGAGGCCGTCCCGACGCCGCCGATGAAGGTCGTCCGCGGCGGTGTGCTGCAGCGCGACGTCGCCGAAGCCTGGGTCCGCCGCTCGCGGTTGCCGCACCTGGTGGGCCTCGACCTGCGCGCCAAGATCGCCGCCAACAAGAACGCCGCCGAGCAGATCCTGCGGCTCATCACCAAGTACGGCGCCGACACGGTGAAGTCCGTGATGCGCCGGATGATGGACGACGCCGAACGCCGGCTGCGCGCCAAGCTCGAGACGTTGCCTGACGGGACGTGGAGCGCGGTCGGCTACCAGGAGCAGTCGCAGACCGGCGACCGCGGCCTGCACGCCATCAAGGTCGCGATGACGAAGGAAGCCGACAAGCTCGTCTTCGACTTCCGCGGCACCGCCGGGCAAACCGGCATCATCAACTGCCCTTATCCGGGGCTGCGGGCCGGGATCGTGTTCACGATGCTTCCGTTGCTGGCGGGGGACATCCCGTGGGCGGCGGGCGGGCTGATGCGCTGCTTCGAGATCATCACCGACGAGGACACCATCACCAACGCGTCCTTCCCGGCCGCCGTGGGCAAGGGACCCTTCGGCCCGGCCTGGGGTTCGGGCAACCTCGTCGCCGAGGTGCTGGCCAAGATGCTGGACGCCGAGCCGGACCACCGCACCGACGTGCAATCCATCTGCAACGGCACCACCGACCTCTGCGTGGTGTCCGGTGTGGACGTTCGCGGCGGGGGCGGCAAAGGGTTCGTGTCGCCCATCTTCGACGTCATGGCGGGCGGCTACGGCGCGCAGGTGTACCACGACGGCGTCGACACCGGCGGCCGGTTGATCATCCCCGCCGCGCGGGCGCCGGACGTCGAGATGACCGAGTACCTCTACCCGCTCGTCGCCCTGTGGCGCCGTGAGCAGATCGACTCCGGCGGGCCGGGGCGGCAGCGGGGCGGGATGAGCGGCTCGGTCTGCTACGTCCAGCACCCCGACCAGACGGGGACCCTGTCGCTGGTCGTCTCCGGGACCGGCAAGGTCGCGAACCAGAACGTCGGCCTGGCCGGGGGCTATCCCGGCAACTCCCAGCTCGACCTCGTCGTCCGCGGGGTCCGAGAACCCCAGCTCGCCCAGGCCGTCACCATCCCCGCCGACCTGGGCGAGCTGGGCGGGCAGATCGAGGTGCTGCCCTGCGAGGGCGAGTCGCACCTCGGGCCGGGTGACGCGCTGTACCTGCACTGGCAGGCCGGGGGTGGCTACGGCGACCCGCTGCTGCGTTCGCCGGAGAGCGTCCGCGACGACGTGGCGCAGGTACGGGTGTCGGCCGAGGCCGCTCGGGACGTCTACGGCGTCGTGCTCCGCGCCGGCGAGGTGGACGTGACCGCGACCGGCGAGGTGCGCGAGAAGCTGCGACGCCGTCGTTCGCCGGGTGTCGCTCTCGAGCCGATCGGCACCCCGGACCTGGCGGAGGTGCGCCGGCTCGACGACAACCTGGTGGTCCTGGCGAGCGGAACGGTGGCGTGCGTCCACTGTGGAACGGAGATCGGGCCCCTGGAAGGGGGCGCGTACGTGGCTTCGCTGGCCCGCCGGGACGCGGCGCCGACCGAAGCGGGGCCGCACATCTGGCACGACCCGCTCGAGTACGTCGACGCGGAAGTCGTGTTCCGCCAGCTGTTCTGCCCGGGGTGCCTGACCGCGGTCAACTCGCGCGTGGTGCCGGTGGACCACCCGCTGCCGGCCGACGATTACCGGCGCTGGGCCTGACGTAAGACTTCGGATAGAACGTTCGGTCTTGACACTGGGCGGCCCAGCGGCCATGCTGAGATGAGATAGAACGTTCGGTCTTGCGAAAGGGATCATGGTGACTACTGTCGACTCGCCCGCCGTAGGTGGGTTCGCTCCGGCGCTACGCCGGTTGTACTTCGTGCGGTTCGCGTTCGCCATCGTGTGGGCGGTCTTGGTGTTCCTGACCACCAAGTCGGGCCTGGGGGCGGTCAGCGTCGCCCTGGTCGTCGTCTACCCGCTGTTCGACGTCGGGTCGGCCATCGTGGACGCCCGGTCGGCGAAGGGGAACGGTTCGGTCACCGGGCTGTACGTGAACATGGCGATCAGCCTGCTCGCCACCATCGGCATCGGCGTCGCCGCCGCGTCGGGCATCCCGGCGGTGCTGCGGGTGTGGGGCGCCTGGGCGATCGTGGCCGGTCTGGTCCAGCTGGTCGTCGGCATCTCCCGCCGCAAGATGGGCGGCCAGTGGCCGATGATCCTCAGCGGCGGCATCTCCGTGCTGGCCGGCGCCAACTTCGTCATCAGCGCCTCCGCGGCGAACCCGGCGCTGTCCGGGGTGGCCGGTTACGCCGTCCTCGGCGGCATCTTCTTCCTCGTCTCGGCGATCCGGCTCGGCCGCGCCGCGAAGGGGAACTGACGTGAGCGACTACGACGTCATCGTCATCGGGGCCGGCCCGGTCGGGGAAAACGTGGCCGACCGGCTGGTGCAGGGCGGCCTGACCGCCGCGATCGTCGAGCGGGAACTGGTCGGGGGCGAGTGCTCCTACTGGGCCTGCATGCCCACCAAGGCCCTGCTGCGCAGCGGTGCGGCCCTCCGCGCCGCCCGGCAGGTGCCCGGCGCGCGGGAAGCCGTCACCGGCGAGCTCGACGTGGCCGCCGTCCTCCGCCGTCGCGACGACTTCGCGTCCCACTGGAACGACGAGGGCCAGGTGTCCTGGCTCGACTCGGTCGGCGTCCCGCTGCTGCGCGGACACGGCCGGATCGCCGGCGACCGGATCGTCGAGGTGACCGCCGCCGACGGCACCACCACGACGCTGACCGCGCGCCACGCGGTCGTCGTCGCCACCGGCAGCGGCGCGCTGGTCCCGGACATCGAGGGCCTCCGCGACGCGAAGCCGTGGACGAGCCGTGAAACCGTTGCGGCGAAGGAGGTTCCGGCCCGGCTCGCCGTCATCGGCGGCGGCGTGGTCGCCTCCGAGATGGCGACCGCGTTCAGCCAGCTGGGGTCGTCGGTGACGATGCTGGCCCGCGACGGCGTGCTGCACCTGAACGAGCCGTTCGTCGGCGAGCAGGTGGCGGCTTCGTTGCAGGACAAGGGGGTTTCGGTCCGCATCGGCGCCGAGGCCGGGTCCGTCAAGCGCAACGACGACGGCACGGTGTCGATCACGCTCACCGACGGCGAGCAGATCGAAGCCGACGAACTGCTCGTCGCGATCGGCCGCACGCCGAACACCCAGGACCTCGGCCTGGAGAACATCGGCCTGAAGCCGGGGTCCTGGCTGACGGTCGACGACACGATGCGGGTCAACGACTGGCTGTACGCGGCCGGTGACGTGAATCGCCGTGTTTTGCTTACGCACCAAGGCAAGTACCAGGCCCGCGCGGTGGGCGACGTCATCGTGGCCCGCGCCAAGGGGGAGCCGGTCGACGACGCTCCCTGGGGCCGGCACGCGGCCACCGCCGACGAGCGCGCGGTGCCGCAGGTCGTCTTCACCGAGCCGGAAGTCGCGTCGGTGGGCCTGACCGCGGCCAAGGCCGAGGCCGCCGGGCTGCGCACCCGCGTCGTCGACTACGACCTGGCCGCCACGGCGGGATCCGCCGTGCACGCCGAGGGCTACCGCGGGCATGCCCGGATGGTCGTCGACGAGGACCGCAAGGTGCTCGTCGGCTTCACCCTCGTCGGCCCGGACGTCGCGGAGATGATCCACGCGGCGACCATCGCGATCGCCGGCGAAGTGCCGATCGACCGGCTCTGGCACGCGGTCCCGGCTTTTCCCACCGTCAGCGAGGTGTGGCTGCGGCTGCTCGAAGCCTACGGCCGCTGACCCACCCGGCCGGTGCCCCGGCCCCGCCGCGATCCGGCGGGGCGGGGCACCGGCACGCCTTCCTTTCCCCGAAAGGGGTTTCGCCATGCGTTTCCGCTTCTCCCGCCTCGCCGTCGCCGGCGTCGCGGCCCTCGCCCTGTTCGCCGCTTCCGCACCGGCCACGGCCACCGCCACCGGCGGCCCGAAGCCGACCATCGTCCTCGTGCACGGCGCGTGGGCCGACTCCTCGAGCTGGGCCCCCGTCATCGAGCGGCTGCGCCGGGACGGCTACCCCGTCCGCGCCATCGCCGACCCGTTGCAGGGCCTGACGAGTGACACCGCCTACGTCACCAGCTACCTGTCCACAATAGACGGCCCGAAGGTGCTGGTCGGCCACTCCTACGGCGGCGCGGTGATCACCAACGCCGCCACGAAGGTCACCGGCGTCAAGTCGCTCGTCTACATCGCCGGGTTCATCCCGGTCGCCGGCGAGACCATCGGCGAGCTTGCCGCGAAGTCGTCGACGCCGCTGCCGCTGATCGCCACCCAGGTCCCGGCCGGCACCGAAGTCGTCATCGACCCGGCGCAGTTCCCCGCGGCCTTCGCCGGCGACCTCGACCGCACCACCGCGGCCGACCTGGCCACCACGCAGCGGCCCGCCAACACCAAGGCCGTCACCGACGCCAGCGTCGCCGAAGGGTTCCGCACCATCCCGTCCTGGGCGCTCATCCCGCGCCAGGACCGCGCGATCAGCCCCGACGTGCAGCGCTTCATGACCGGCCGGGCCGGCGCCCGCACCACCGAGGTGGACGGCTCCCACGCCGTCCTGCTCAGCCGGCCCGACGTCGTCACCAAGCTCATCGAACAAGCCGCGCGATGACCGCCGAGACCCTCCCGCGCGCCGTTCCCGCGCCGATGACCCACAAGCAGATCCTGCAGGCCCTGTCCGGGCTGTACCTGGGGATCTTCGTGGCCATCCTGTCCTCGACCGTCGTGACCAACGCACTGCCGACGATCGTCGCCGACCTGCACGCCGGCCAGAGCGTCTACACCTGGGTGATCACCGCGACGCTGCTCTCCACGACGGTGTCGAGCCCGGTCTGGGGCAAACTGGCCGACCTGGTCAGCAAGAAGCTGCTCGTGCAGGCCAGCCTGACCATCTTCACGGTGGGCTCGGTGCTGTCGGGCCTGTCCGCCGACGCCGGCCTGCTCATCGCGGCCCGCGTCGTGCAGGGGATCGGCGCGGGCGGGCTGATGGCGCTCATCCAGGTGATCATCGCGACGATGATCCCGCCACGGGAACTCGGGCGGTACTCCGGCTACTTCGGCGCGGTGTTCGCGGTCGGGACCAGCGCCGGGCCGCTGATCGGCGGCCTCATCGTCGACACGGACTGGCTGGGCTGGCGCTGGTGCTTCTTCGTCGGCGCGCCGTTCGCCGTCGTCGCGCTGATCATGCTGCAGAAGACGCTGAACCTGCCGGTCGTGAAGGGCTCGGTGAAGGTCGACTGGGCCGGCTCCGCGCTGCTGACGGCCGCGGCGTCGGTCCTGCTGATCTGGGTGACGCTCGCCGGCGACCGCTACGCCTGGCTGTCCTGGCAGACCGCCGTCCTGCTCGGCGGCACCCTGCTGCTGACACTGGCGTTCGTCGCCGTCGAACGGCGGGCCGCGGCCCCGGTGCTGCCGCTGTGGCTGTTCCGCACCCGGACCGTGCTGCTGGCCATCACGGCGGGCCTCGCGATCGGGGTCGCCCTCTACTCCGCGACGACCTACCTGAGCCAGTACTTCCAGCTGGCCGAAGGCAAGTCGCCCACGGTGGCGGGGCTGCTCGCGCTCCCGCAGATCCTCAGCCTCGCCTTGGCGTCCACCGTCGCCGGCCGGATCATCACCGCCACCGGCCGCTGGAAGCCGATCCTGGTCACCGGCGCCGTGCTGATCACCGCCGGGCTGACGCTGCTCGGCTTCACCGACCGCGACACGCCCTACTGGCAACTGGCCGTCGCGATGACCCTGCTCGGCCTGGGGCTGGGCAGCACGCTGCAGAACCTCGTCCTGGCGGTCCAGAACCAGGTGAACCCGCGCGAACTCGGCGCGGCGACCTCGTCGGTGTCGTTCTTCCGCACGCTCGGCGGCACCATCGGGGTGTCCGCACTCGGCGCCGTGCTGGCCGGCCAGGTCGGGCACCACATCGCGGAAAAGCTGGGCTCCGCCGCCACCGGCGGTTCCCTGTCCCGGCCGGCCGAGCTGCCGCCGGCGGTCCGGGCCGTCGTCGAGGACGCCTACGGGCAGGCGACCGGCACCCTCTTCCAGTACGCGGTGCCGCTGGCGCTGGTCGCGCTGGTGTGCGTGCTGTTCATCCGGGAAGTGCCGCTCCGGACCACCAACGCCGTGCCCGGGGATGCGCGATGACACTGGACGAAGAAACGATCACCGGCCTCGAACGCGAGTTCGCCGTCTTCGTCCGCCAAGACCGGGCGGCGCTGGGCCGGCTCGGCCGGGAGGTGCACCCGGACCTCAAGGTCGCGGCGTACCGCCTCCTGGCCCACCTCGCCGAGCGCGGCCCCCGCCGTCCGACCGAACTCGCGTGCCACGTCGGCGTGACGTCGCCGACGATCTCGCGCCAGCTCCAGCACCTGGAGGAGCTCGGGTTGATCGAGCGGGTCGGGGCACCCGACGACGGGCGCGCGTACCTGGTGCGGTTGACGGACATCGGGCATCGCCGGGTCGAAGAGGTCGGGGTGGCTCGACGGCGGCGGCTGGACAAGCTGCTCGGCTCGTGGGCCGAGGAGGACGTCGACACGTTCGCCGAGCTGCTGGCCAGGTTCAACGGAAGTGCCGCCACCCCGGCTCCCCGCCGGTGCGGGGGAGTCGAGTGACACCGGCGGCGCGGGGTACGCGGAAAGCCTTCTCTGAACGGAGCTCATGACCATGGCCGCACCCACGGTGGCGGAACCCGCTGTCGCACCCGGCCGGGTGCCCGGACTGGGCCACCTGCCGCGACTCGTCCGCGACCGTTTCACTCGCCGACGCCGGCGACGTCGTGACCGTCCTGATCGGACGGAAGCCGGTCCACCTGATCACCACACCCAGGCTGGTGCGGTCGGTGTTGCTCGCCGGCGGTGACGTGTTCCGCCGCGGCCGCGTCTTCGAGAAGGCGACCAAGACCTTCGGCGCCGGCGTCATCGTGGCCGACGGCGACGCGCACCGCCGGCAACGCCGGCTGATGCAGCCCGCCTTCGGCAGGCACCGCATCGCTTCCTACGTCCCGGAAATGCGGGACGCCGTCGAGCGCGGCAGCGCGAGGTGGCAGCCGGGGGAGGTGCTCGACATCCCGCGCGTCACCCACGAAATGGCGGTGGACGCTCTGGTCCACACGCTGTTCAAGGCGGAGCTCGCCGACGGGGCGGCGGAGCGGATCATGGCCGCCTTCCCCGGGATCGTGTCCGGGATCATGGCGCACACGGTCTACCCGGCCGACTGGCTCGAGCGGGTGCCGATCAAGGTGAACCGCCGCTACCGGAAGTCGTCCGACGAAGTCCGGCAGGTCGTCGACGACGTGATCGCGCGCAGCGACGGCACCGATTCGGCCGGCGCGAGCCTGCTGGACGTGCTCGTCAAGGCGCACGGCGCGGGCTTCGACCGCGAGCTGCTGCGCGACGAGGTCGTCACCCTGCTGATCGCCGGCTCGGAGACGGTCGCCACCACCCTCGCCTGGGCCCTGCACGAGATCGCGGGCCACCCGGCCGTCGAACGGCAGCTGGTGCGCGAGCTCGCGACCGAACTCGGCGACGCCCCCGTGCGGCACAGCGACTTCGCCCGGCTGCCCGTCCTCGACCGGGTCATCAAGGAGACACTGCGCCTGCACACCTCGAACTGGCTGCTGACCCGGCGGGCGACCGGGCCGACGACCCTCGGCGGGTACCGCATCCCCGCCGGCGCCGAGGTCGGGTTCAGCCTCACGGCCCTGCACCGCGACCCGAAGGTGTTCGACGTCCCGCTGGCGTTCGACCCCGACCGGTGGCTCGACGAGAACCTCGCCGGGTACGCGGCCGACGCCATGATGCCGTTCGGCGTCGGCCGGCACCGGTGTCCCGGCGACACGTTCGCCTGGGCCGAACTGGGCGTCGCGCTCGCGACGATCCTGCGGGAGTGGCACCTGATCCACCCGCCCGGGTCGAAGGTCCGGGAGCTGCCCTTGGTCACGGTGCAGCCGGCGGGCCTGCGGCTGGTCGCGCGGAGGCGGGCCGCGTGAGCGACGTCGGACTGGCCGGGGGAGTGAGCACGACCGCCCTCATGATCGCCGCCACCCGGGCCATCGAGACCCACCGCCCGGACGGCCTGGTCCGGGACCGCTACGCCGAGCACTTCGTCCGCCACGCCCGGACCGGAGTCGCGATGCCCACGCGCATCGAGGACGTCGAGGAGGGCGACGCGCACCCGGTGTGGGGTCGCTTGGGCGCCTACTGCGGCCTGCGCACCCGGGTCTTCGACGACGTGGTGCGGGCGGCGGCGACCCCGCAGGTCGTGCTGCTCGGCGCCGGCCTCGACACCCGGGCGTTGCGGCTCGACCTGCCCGCGGCGGAGCGGGTCTTCGAGATCGACCGCGCGGACGTGCTCGGCTTCAAGACCGCGGTTCTCGACTCGGCCGGGGCGCGGGCGAGGGTGCGCGTCGACCGGCTGGCCGTCGACCTCGCCGACGGCTGGGACGGCGCGCTGCTGGCCGCCGGGTTCTCGGCGGAGCGGCCCACGACGTGGATCGCCGAGGGGGTGCTGCCGTACCTGCCGCGTCCGGTGGAGGAGCGGGTGCTGGCCCAGGTCGACCGGCTGTCCGCCCCCGGCAGTCACCTGGGCTACGAGATCGTGCCCGGCCAGGAAACGGCCGGGTTCCGCGACCACGAGCTGTACGCGGGCACGGGCGAGGCCATCGGGTCCCACCTGCCGAGCCTGCTCGACGGCGACGCCCGTCCCGACTCGGCGGCGGCGCTGCGGGCGGCGGGCTGGGAGGTCACGGAACTTCCGGTCGCCGACTACACGGCGCGCTACGGCCGCGGCCCGGACCCGGCCGTCGACGACCCGATCCGCCAATCCCGGTGGGGCGTGGCCCGGAAGGGGTGAGCCGCGCGGCGGTCACCTCAGATGTCGCCGAGGAGCTTCGCCGCCTTGATGCCGAGGTGCAGGACGAGGCGGCGTTCGCCGTCGCCCAGGTCGAAGCCGGTGAGCTCCTCGATGCGGCGGAGCCGGTGGTAGACCGTCGCCCGGTGCACGCCGAGGCGCTCGGCGACCGCGCGGGAGTCGCCCGCGCGGTCCAGGAAGGTCTCCGCGGTGACGAGCAGTTCGGGGTCGGCGTCGACGAGCGCCGTGATCGCGCTGGCCACCCCCATCCCGCGGAGCTGCTCGCGCGGCTGGGCGGCCAGCAGGGCGTAGATCCCCAGCGCGTCGTGGTGCGCGACGGGCCGGAACCGGGGGATGACGTCGGCGACCCGGATCGCGTCGAGCGCCTGCCGGTACGACGTCGCGGCGTCGGCCAGCCGCGCGGCCGGACCGCCCACCCCGGCGACCACGGCCCGCCAGCGCTCGGGGCGCCCCAGCCGCCGCTCCGCCGACGAGCACAGCTCGTCCGCGACCCGGGTGGCCCGCTCCGCCGCGCGCTGCGTCACGACGAGCAAGCCGTGGCGGGGGCGGACCAGGACCATGCTCTCGCGCACCGGCAACGCGCCGGCGGCCGCGCGCAGCGCCGCGCCGAGCGCCAGGCGGTCACCCGCGTCGACCTCCTGACCGGCGACCGGCAGGGGCGCGACGACGACGGCGACGACACCACCGCGCTCCGCGAAGAGATCGGATTCGACGAGTCCGTCGGCGGCGAGGGCGCGGGCCGCGGGGTCGTCCGACAGCAGATCACGGAGGAACTCCCCGACGCGGGCGTCGTGCAGCTCGCCCAGGGTCCGCTCGCGGAACAGCACCTCCGCGGCTTCGCCGGCCGCGGCCCCGGCGAGCGCGAGCCCGGCGTCGTCCACCGGATCGTCGGCGTCGATGAGCCACAGGTAGCCGAACTGGACGCCCTGGAACCGGATCGGGATGGCGACCCGGGGGAGCAGGCCGAGCTCCGGGGCGGCGGGAAGGCGGACCGGGCCGTCGGCGCGGGCGAGCCGGAACCGCCGGAGCCAGGCGACCCCCTCCGGTGGCGCCTCGCGGGTCAGGATCACGCGCGCCCGCATGTCGTCGATCGGGCCGGCGTGCGCGCTGTAGGCGAGCAGCCGGAAGTGGACGTCGTCGACCGCGACCGCCCGGCCCAGCCGCCGGGCCAGGGTGTCCACCACTCGCTGCAGGCCTTCGCTCACGCCCGCGAATCTAACTTCAGGGGGTCGCACCGAGCCACGCGACGACGTCGAGCTCGACACGGAAGGGTGGTACCAGCCGCGCGCCGATCGTCGTCCGGGCGGGTCGCCGGCCGGGGAACTCCTCGAGCCAGACCTCGTTGTAGCCCGCCCAGTCCTCGAGGTCGGCCAGGTAGGCGGTGACCTTGAGCAGCTGGTCCGGCTGCGCCCCGGCCTCGGCCAGCACCCGCCGGACGTTCGCGAAAGCCGCGCGAGCCTCGTCGGCGAACGACCCGCCCACCGGCCGCCAGTTCTCGTCGACCCCGACCTGGCCCGACAACAGCAGGAGATCGCCCTGCCGGCGGAACGCCGGTGCGGGCGGCGGGGTAACCGGGTCGGCACTCATCGAAGCCTCTCTCGGCGCAGCGGGTCGAACGGAGTCAGCTCGGGCACGGACGTCCCGGCCGTGATCTGGGCGGCGAGCAGCTTCCCGGTGACCGGTCCCAGCGTCACACCCCACATGCCGAGGCCGCCCGCGACGTGGACGCCGGGAACCTTCGTCGCCCCGATCAGCGGCAGGCTGTCGGGGGTCAGGGGCCGGGACCCGACCCACGGCTCCCGCACGTCGTCCCAGCCGCCGTCGAGCAGGGGGCGCAGCGAGCGCAAGACGGCGTCCAGGCGGCGGCCGTCGAAGGGCGCGTCCCGGTCGGCGATCTCCATGGTGCCCGCGACGCGGACCCGGTCGCCGTACGGCGTGAGCGTCACCCGGGCGCTGGGCAGGTAGACCGGACCCTCGAGCGGTTCGGGGAGCCGGACACTGCACGAATACCCGCGCCCGGCCTGCACCGGCACCCGCACCCCCAACCGGCGGCCCAGTTCCGGCAGCCACGCGCCCGTCGCGAGCACGACGGCGTCAGCCCGGTGCGGCGGGCCGGCCCAGGTGTCCACCTGCAGCCCCCGCGGCCCGAAGCCGACCGACCGCACGTGAGCGCCTTCGACGATCTCGCCACCCCGCTCGCGCACCGATCCGGCGAGCGCGTCGAGGAACGCGCCCGGCGCGAGGAACCGCTGCCCCTCCAGGTGCAGGACCTGCGTGACGCGGTCGGAGAACGGAGCCTCGTGGCCCGCCGAGATCCGGTAGGACGCGCCGGCGAGCTCGTGTTCGAGCCCCGCGGTGTCCTGGCCGGCGGTGAACCCGATCCGGAGGGCTCGCTCGTGGACCTCCGCCGCGACACCGCCCTTGAGCAGCTCGTCGAAAGTGCCGAGGCTGTCCGCCGCCAGCGGCCCGAACGCGGCCATCCCGCGCTGCCACCGGGACGCGGTCGCGTTCCGGGCGAACCCGGCCAGGAACGCCACGGGCGGCCGCCCGCTCACCGAGACCGGCGAGCCCGGGCTGAGCAGGCTGCGCACGCCCTCGCGCAGCAAGGCCGGCTCCGCCAGCGGCGCCACCATGGCCGGCACGAGGTAGCCGGCGTTGCCCCACGAGGCACCCGCCGCCACGCCCGACCGGTCCAGGACGGTGACGTCCGCGCCGTGCTCCTGCAGGAACCAAGCACACGAGAGCCCGACGACACCGGCGCCCACGACCACGACGCGGGTCATCGCCACACCTTTTCCGCCAGGCGCAGGAAGTTCCCGCCCATGATCCCCTCCACTGTCTCCGGTGTGTGACCGCGGTCCAGCAGGGCCGCGGTGATGGCGGGCAGGCGTTCCGGCTCGATGAACTCCAGCCGGTCCCACTGCGCGTAGCTCGCCGGGAACAGGTCGGGGTTGGCGGCCAGCTCGTCATCGACCTGGTCGAAGCAGTAGTCCAGCCCGAGGCCCACGTGCTCCCAGCCGACCAGCTCCACGGCGTGCTCGACGTGGCGGACGAGCGCCTCGGTGCTCGCGTCGTTGTCCCCCAAGAACATGCCCACCCCGTTGATCCCGACGACGCCCCCGGTCGCCGCGCACGCGAGCAGCTGGTCGTCCCGGACGTTGCGTGGATCGTCGTGCACCGCCCGCGCCGCCGTGTGGGACACCACCACCGGTGCCGTCGACGCCGCGAAGACGTCCATCGACGTCCGGTACGAGCAGTGCGCGGCGTCGACCACCATGCCCACCCGGTTCATCTCGGCCACCACCTCCCGGCCGAACTCCGTCAGGCCGTGGTCGGTTTCGTCGTGGCAGCCCGAGCCGGCGGCGTTGCGCTTGTTGTAGGTCAGCAGCATGGTGCGCACGCCCAGGTCGTAGTAGGTCTGCACCAGGTCGGTCCGGCCGCCGAGCGGGCGGGTGTCCTCCAGGTCGAACGCGACCGCGAGCCGTCCGGTGGCCTCGGCCTCGCGCACGTCGCCGGCCGTGCGGGCCAGGACGTAGCGGTCGGGCCGCGCCAGCAGCTGGTGCCGGAACCCCGAGACCACCTTGATCGTCTCCGCGACGTCGTGCGGCGCGTAGCCGACGTTGACCGACACGAACGACGCGCCCGCCTTCGCGTACCGCCACAGCACGTCGACGTCGGTGTCCGGGTCGAGCGGAAGGCAGCAGTGCTGTTCCCACACCGGCATCAGTGGTCTCCGCTCACGCAGGAGGGGCACCCGGGCAGACGTGCGCCGTGGTGGATGGCCTTCTTGAAGCGGGCTTCTTCCTCGAGCGCGGGACCGAGTTCCGCGGTCAGCAGCGGCTGCTCCGGCAGCGCGTCGCGGTCCACCACGGCGCCGTCCTTGATGACGGCGTGGATGCTCTGGTAGTTCTTGGCGCCCAGCAAGGGGTTCTCGTCGAGGACGACGAGGTCGGCGATCTTGCCGGCCTCGATCGTCCCGAGGTCGTCGTCGACGTGGTAGGCCTCGGCGATGTTGCGGGTGGCCGCGTGCAGCAACGCCATCGGCGCCATGCCCTTTTCCTCCATCGCGCGCAGCCAGACGAAGTGCCCGGTCGCCAGGCGGCCCAGTGCCTCGTCTTCGGGCAGGCCGTTCCAGGTGCCCTTGATCATCGGCTCGTTCATGACCTCCGGGGCGAAGATGCCGCCGTCGTTGGCGAGCAGGATCGACGCTCCCGAGCCGATGAGGTTGCGGGCGTTGGTGTCCGAGGCTTTCCACAGCGTCCACTCGAAGTCCGAAATGGACTCCCTCAGCACCTTGATACCGTTTTCCGTCAGCGGGAAGATGACGGCGCCGCAGTTCTTCTCGGCGAAGAGTTCGAGGGTTTCGCGCGGGATTTCGGTGGGGCCCGTCATGTTGCAGTGCTGCACGAGGTCGCAGCCCGCTTCCAAGGCCATCCGCAGGCCTTCGACCGTCCCGGTGTGGGACTGCGCGGTCAGCCCGGCGCGGTGAGCCTCGTCGACGATGACGCGCTGCGTGCGTTCCGAGAACTGGAGGAAGGCGCCGGCCGAAGCCCCGCCGTGCTCGTTCGACGCGTACTTGACGAAGTCGACCCCGCGTTCGAGGTAGGCGCGGACCTCCTTGCCGACTTCTTCGGGCGTCAGCCACATCAGGTGCCGTCCGACGTTTTCGACCCAGGCCGCGTTCACCCGGTCGACGAAGCGGGAGCTGCCGACGCCGGGGATCCGCTTGTCGAAGTCGTCGGAGAACGGGCCGTCGAACCCGACGATGTTGCCGGCGCAGCGGATCCGGCTGCCGGGCGTCTCGCCGCGGTCGATGCGGTCGCGGACCGCCGTCAGCGCCCGGCGCGGTCCCCAGGTGTCGAAGACCGTCGTCAGCCCGTTCTCCAGCGCGACCTGCGCGGCCTCGGTGATCAGGTCCTCGTAGCGCCCCTCGTACCGGACGAGCGTCTCGAAGAGCACGTTGACGAGGAGGTGCACGTTGGCGTTCATCAGCCCGGGGATGAGGAACTTCCCGCTGAAGTCGAGGGTCTCGGTGCCGGTCAGCTCGTCCGGGCGGCCGATCGCCGCGATGCGGCCGTTCTCGATCAGGACCGCGCGGCCTTCGACGCCCTTGTCGGTGACGCCGTCGATGACGGTCGCCCCGGTCAGCAGGAGTGACATCGTCGTCTTCCTTCCGTTCTCCAGCGAGTCACCTCACGCTAGAGCCCCGGGTTTGGCCCAGGTATGGACAGGAGTCGTGCGGACGTAGTTCTCGATGCGACAGCTGTCGCATCCCTTGTGGCCTTTCACCTGGCAGGATCGACTGATGCTCACCTCGAACGAACTCGCCGAGCGGCTGGCCCGGCTGGCGGAGAAGTTCACCGTGACGGGTGCGTCGGCCGCGCTGTGGCACGACGGCACGCTCGTCCGGGCGGAGACCGGGACGGTCAACGTGGACACCGGCGCTCCCGTGCTGCCGGGCACGCTGTTCGCGGCCGGGTCCGTCACGAAGACGCTCACCGCGTCCCTGGCGATGACCCTGGTGGACGAGGGACGGCTCGACCTCGACGCCCCCGTGACGGCGTACCTCCCCGGCTTCACCACGGCCGACCCGGACCGCTCGGCGGCGATCACCGTGCGCATGCTGCTCACCCACTCGTCCGGCCTGCCCGGCAACTACCTGCCGGACCTCCCGCCGGGCGACGACGTGCTCGAACGGCTGATGGACGAGCTCGCGACGCTGAACGTCACCGGCGAGCCCGGCCGCCGGTTTTCCTACAGCAACATGGGAATGAGCACCCTCGGACGCCTGGTGGAGGTGATCACGGGCGAACGCTTCGACGTCGCCTTGCGCTCCCGGATCCTCCAGCCGCTCGGCATGACCGCGACGGCGGACGCCGAGGAGATGCTGCTCCACTCGACCGCCGTCGGGCACGTCGTGGACGGGACGGTCAGGCGGGTGCCCCGCCTGCGGGTCTGGCCCGAGTACGGCCCGGCCGGTTCGCGCTTGTGGCTCGACGTCGAAGCCCTGATCCGCTTCGGGCGGATGCACCTCGACGGCCACCCCCTCCTGTCGGCGGCGGCCGTCGAGCAGATGCGCACACCCCAGTACGACGACTTCTGGGGCTGCCTGCCCGGGTGCGCGAACTTCGGGCTCGGCTGGGGGATCTTCCGGGAAGGCGACGACCCGGTCCTGACGCACTCCGGCGCCAACCTCGGCATGCACTCGACGCTCTACGTCGTTCCCGGGCAGAAGGTCGTGCTGGCGGTGCTCACCAACAGCTCCACCGGAGGGATGCTGCATTCCACGCTGTGCACGGAGCTCCTCGACGAGTTCTTCGACGTCCAGGGCCCGGCCCCCATCGCTCCACCTGAATCTCCCTTCGAGGTCGACGGTGCACGGTTCGCCGGCCGCTACCGGGCCTCCGACGGGCAGGTAGCGGTCGAGGTGCACGACGGGCAGCTTCACGCGCGGTTGCTCCCGGACGCCGGCCTGACCGAATGGGATCGCCTGATGGGCAGCCGAACCGGCGGTGGCCAGGCCGTGCCGATCACCTGTGTCGACGGCGAGCGGAGCCGGTTCGTCCTGGACACCGGCAGCCCCGGGAGTCACGTGGCGGTGCAGTTCTTCGAACCGGACCCGGACGGCCGCTTCACCCTGGTGCGGTTGGGGACGCTTTACGAGCGGACACCCTGAGTCCGCCGCCGGGCGACTACAGATGTCGCGCCGGAAATGCCGGATCGACGACGACGGTCGACTGTGCTCCCGCCCGCCGTGCCCGAGACTGACGCCACGGATTCCGTTCGGCGAAGGGGACGCGCATGGTGGACGTGGTGGTGGTCGGCGCCGGGGTGATCGGGTCGTCGATCGCGCTCGAGCTGGCCCGGGCGGGGCGGAAGGTGGTCGTGCTGGACCGTGCTCCCGGGGCGGGGCAGGGGTCGACGTCGGCGTCGAGCGCGGTCGTGCGGTTCAACTTCTCGACCGCCGCCGGGGTGGCGATGGCGTGGGAGGCGCACTTCGGCTGGCGGGACTGGGCCGGGCACCTCGGGCACGACGTCGGTGACCTGGCGACGTTCCGCCGGTCCGGGTTGGTGATGCTGGACGTCGACGCTGCCCCGCGCGGGTCGTGGTTGCCGCTGTTCGACGAGCTCGGTGTCCCGTACGAAGAATGGGACAGCGCAACATTGGCCGACCGGGTTCCCGGCATCGACACCGGCCGCTACTGGCCGCCGAAACGCCTCGAGGACGAGGAGTTCTGGGCGGATACGCGGGGCACGCTCGGCGGCGTGTACACCCCGGACGCGGGGTACGTCTCGGATCCTTCGCTGGCGGCGGTCAACCTGGCCGCCGCGGCGGCCGCCGAAGGCGCGCGGTTCCGCTTCCGCGCCACGCTCGCCGACGTCGAGAAGTCCGGTGGCCGGGTGACGGCGGTCCGGCTGGCGGACGGCACCCGGATCGCGTGCGGGGTGGTCGTCAACGCGGCCGGGCCGTGGTCCGGGGCGGTGAACCGGCTGGCCGGGGTGGGGGCCGACTTCACCGTCGGCGTGCGCCCGCTGCGGCAGGAGGTCGCGCACGTCCCGGTCCCGGCGGGGTACCGCGGGCCAGCGGTGGCGGACACGGACCTCGGCACCTACTTCCGCGGCGAGGTCGGCGGCGACCTGCTCGTCGGCGGCACGGAGCCGGAGTGCGACCCCCTGCGGTGGGTCGAGGATCCCGACGCGGTCGACGTCCACCCGACGGCGGCGGTGTTCGAGGCCCAGGTGACGCGGGCGGCGCGGCGGCTGCCGGAGCTGGCGGTGCCGAACCGGGCGCGCGGGGTGGTGGGCGTCTACGACGTGGCGGACGACTGGACCCCGATCTACGATCGCACGGACCTCGGCGGTTTCTACGTCGCGATCGGGACCAGCGGCAACCAGTTCAAGAACGCCCCGGTGGTCGGGCAGGTGCTGGCGGAGCTGATCGACCGGGTCGAGAACGGTGCCGATCACGACGCTTCGCCGGTGCGGTTCCGGGCGCCGCGCACGGGTCTGGAACTCGACCTGGGCGCGTTTTCCCGGCGGCGCAAGAGGAATTCCGCGAACTCGGGTACCGTGATGGGCTGAACCCCGGCCCGGGCCCGAGGCACTCGACATCTGTCGATTCCGGACCGGGAAGAATGCGACGGTTCGAGCGTGTGCCGACCCGTGTTCAGTGGCAGGGTCCGAAGAATGATTACGTCAGACGAACTCCAGGTGAGACTGGCGGAGCTTGCCGCCACCACCTTCGTGCCGGGCGCCGCGGCGGCGATCCTCTACGGCGAGGAAACCGTCAGCGCCGTGACGGGTACGGCGAACATGAAGACCGGTGCGCCCGTCGTTGCGGACACCCTGTTCGCCTCCGGCTCGATCTGCAAGGTCTTCACCTCGTCACTGATCATGACGTTGGTGGACGACGGAGCCGTCGAGCTCGACGCGCCGGTCCAGCGCTACCTGCCGGATTTCACCCTCGCCGACCCGGTCAAGTCGGCGGGCGTCACCGTGCGGATGCTGCTCAGTCACACCTCCGGGCTACCCGGCACCTACTTCCCCGACGACCCGGCGGGCCCGGACGCCATCGAGAAGTTCATGCGGCGGCTCGAGGCCGTGCCCTTTCCCGGCACGCCGGGCCGGCAGTGGAGCTACAGCAACCCGGGCATGGTGACGCTGGGACGCATTGCCGAGGTCGTCACGAAGCAGGCCTACGACGACGCACTCGAGCAGCGCATCCTGCGCCCGCTCGGGCTCAACGCCACGACGTACTCGGACCGGATGATCATGGGCTCGACCGCCGTCGGCCACCTGGCCGACCCGGCCACGGGCACCGTGGTGCCGGCGCCGCTGTTCCGCAAGTACTACGGCAACGCGCCCGCGGGCTCGACCCTGTGGCTCGACGTGGCCGCCCTGATCGGGCTCGCGCGGCTGCACCTCGACGGCGGTCTCGGACCTGACGGGCGCCGCGTGCTGTCGGCGGAGTCGGTGGCGGCGATGCGGACACCGCAGGCCGACATCTGGGGCGGCTTCCCCTACCCCCGGTGGGGGCTGGGATGGGGGATCGTCGACGCCGGCGACCACCGGCTGGTGGCGCACGGCGGTGGCAACATCGGCATGCACTCCGCGTTGTGGGTGCTCCCGGACCACCACGCCGCGGTCGCGGTCCTGACCAACGGCAACACCGGAACCGGCCTGCACATGGCGCTTTCCGCCGAGATCCTCGAGCGGGAGTTCGGTGTGGAGCTGCCGGCTCCGCCGTCGGCGCCCGAGGTCCCCGAATCCGTGGATCCCTCGTTGTACGTCGGCCGGTACGGATCGGTGGAGGGCACCTTCGCGGTCACGTGTGGTGCGGACGGCGGCCTGTACGTGGTGGAGGAGGAGTGGGCGCCCGCGCTGGCGGAGGCAAGCCGGCTGATGGGGCTGGTCGGTGGACCGCGAGAGCCGACGCCCCTCCCGATGACCTGTGTCGACGCCAAGCGGTCCCGGTTCTTGGTGGGCATGGGACCGGCGGGGGCACCGATGGCATCGGTGCCCATGGAGTTTTACGAGGCGGACTCTGTGGGCCGGCCCAGGCTGGCCCGTCTGTCTTACCTCGCCGAGCGGGTCGGTTAGTGCCGCGCGGCAAAGAAGTCCTGGAGCAGGAAGGAAGATCGCCAGTGGAAAACCTGGAGACGACCGAAGCCCATCGGACGGTCACCGAGCACCTGCGTGCGGTGCACGAGCCCGCTTTCGGCCGCCCGCACGCCCTTCGCGAACCGCACGTGTCCCGCGACGGCACGCGCGTGGTGGTCACCGGCGCGGTGCTCGACGAGCTGAAGGGCGTGCCGCGGACCGCCGTCTACACCGCGCAGGACGGCGAACTGCGGCCGGTGACGAGCGGCACGGGCTCGTCGCGGCAGCCGCGGTTCTCCCCGGACGGCAGCACGCTCGCGTTCCTGTCCGACCGGCGCGAAGCGGGGCAGTTCCAGCTGTACCTGCTCGCCGACGACCGGTTCGGGGAGGCGCACGCGGCCCCCGCGGTGCCCGGGACGGTCGAGTACGCGCACTGGTCGCCCGACGGCGAAAAGGTGCTGCTCGGTGTGGCCGGCCTCGGCGCCGACCTGGCCGGCGGCCAGGGCTCGGGCACGAACTCGCGGCAGGTCGAGGAAAAGCCGTCGTGGTTCCCGAAGCTCGACGACGGCACGCACGAAGCCGGGTGGCGCAGCCTGTGGGTCTGCACCGTCGCGACCGGCGAAGTGACCCGGGTTTCGCCGGACGGCCTGAACTGCTGGGAGGCCGCCTGGTGCGGCAGCGGCCAGGTCGTGGCGATCGCGTCGGACGCGCCGGGCGAGGACGAGTGGTACACCGCCCACCTGACCCTGATCGACCTGAGCGGGGACACGCGCAAGCTGCTCGGCAGCGACGTCCAGCTGGGGCTGCCCGCCGGTTCGCCGGACGGCAAGTGGGTGGCGGTCGCCGAGGCCGTCTGCAGCGACCGCTGGCTGGTCGCGGGGGACCTGCTGCTCGTCGAGACGGCGACCGGCGCCGTGCGGCGGCTCGACACGCGCGGCACAGACGTCACGTACCTGGAGTGGGTCGACGCCGAGCGCCTCGGTTACGTCGGGCTGCGCCGGCTCGACTCGGTCGCCGCGGTCATCACCGTCCCCGGCGGCGACGTCGAGGAAGTGCTGTCGACGGACCTGGCCTGCCACGCCGGCTCCTTCCACCCGCAGGGCTCCTTCACCGCGGACGGCCGCGTCCTCACCGTGCAGGACTCCTACGAGGTGGAGCCGCACCTGGTGCTGAGCGGATCGCCGGTACTCGCGTCGATCGCCCACCCGGGAACGGAGTTCCTCCGCTCGGTGGCGGGGACCGCCGAGGCCGTCACGTGGACCGCGCCGGACGGGCTCGAGATCGACGGGATCCTCTGCCGCCCGGCCGGTGAGGGCCCGTTCCCGCTGGTCGTGAGCATCCACGGCGGCCCGATCTGGTCGTACCAGAACACCTGGTCGATGCGGTACGCCTGGGTGCCGCTGCTGGTGCAGCAGGGGTACGCGGTGCTCAGCCCGAACCCGCGCGGCAGCAGCGGCCGCGGGCAGGAGTTCGCCGGCCGCGTCGTCGCCGACATGGGCGGCGCCGACACCCACGACTACCTCTCGGGCATCGACGCGCTGGTCGAGCGCGGGCTCGCCGACGGCGAGCGGGTCGGGCTGATCGGCGGCAGCTACGGCGGGTTCATGTCGGCCTGGCTGGTCACCCAGGACACCCGCTTCGCCGCCGCGGTCCCGGTCTCACCGGTGACGAACTGGTACAGCATGAGCTTCACGAGCAACATTTCGGCGTGGGGCAAACGCTTCCTCGCCGCGGACCCCGAGCAGCCGGGCACCCGCGCCCACACGCGCAGCCCGGTGCTGCAGGCCAGCAAGGTCCGCACGCCGTGCCTGAACGTCGCCGGCGCGCTGGACAACTGCACGCCGCCGGGTCAGGCCCAGGAGTTCCACCAGGCCCTGGTGGCCCACGGCGTGCCGTCGGTCCTGGCGATCTACCCCGAGGAAGGCCACGGCGTCCGCGCGTTCCCCGCCCAGCTCGACTTCCTGGCGCGGGCGCTGTGGTGGTTCGAGCGCCACATGCCCGCGTCGTGACCGAAGGCCGGCAGCGGGCCTGCCCACCGTCCTGCGCGGCGACGAGGTCACCGCGGCCGGGTCCGGCGTGCTCAACCTGGCTACCGGGGCCACGTTTTCCTACTCCAACACCGGCTTAGTACTGGCCGGCCGGGTGATCGAGAAGCTGACCGGCGGCACCGGGGACGCGGCCGTCCGCGACCGCATCGCCACCCCGCTCGGCCTGGCCCACACCGGCACCCTGCCCGAGGAAGCGCTGCTCCACCGCGCCGCCTCGGGACATGTTCCCGGACCCTCGGTCGCTCCGCAGTGGAGCTGCCCCGGGCGATCGGCCCGGCCTGCCTGATCCACTCGACGGCGGCGGACCTGCCGGCCTTCGCCCGCCTGCACCTGAGCGGCGGTCTGGCTCCGGACGGCACCCGGGTGCTCAGCGAGCAGGCCACCGCCGAGATCCGGCCCGGACGGCCTCTTTCTGGCGCGCCAGAAACTCGGCGCTTCCTGGCTGCCGGTGACGTTTTACCGGCTCCCCACCGGGGAGCCGTACGTCCACCTGGGCGGCCGCGCGACCCCGAAGATCTGAGAGCCGGTGCGCGACAGGTGTCGTGGCGGCCCGGCCAGAACGCGACATCTGCTTGTAGAGCAACCCGGAAGTGAGCGGCGACACTCATGCATCCGCTTCGGCGACTGCGCGAGGAGCACGCCTCGATCCGCAGCTGCCGGTCACTGAACTCCGCCGGAACCCGGTGACCGAAGCGGACCCGGCACACCCTGTTCCCGCTCTCCCAGGAGGCCGCGCATGTCCACATCCACGATCACCACCGCACGAGGACAGAGAACCGGATCGCTCGCCGCGGCCGTCCTGAGTGCCATGGTGCTTGTCTACAGTGTACTGGAATCGATGCTCGTCCCGGCACTGCCCCTGATCCAGCAAGGTGTCGGCGCCTCGACCGCGTCGATCACCTGGGTCTTCACCGGGCTGCTGCTGTCCGGCGCGATCTGCACCCCGCTGATCGGGCGGCTGGCCGACCTCCACAACAAGAAAATGGTCTTCTTCGGAGTATGGGGAGTGGCTGTGGCCGGCGTGCTCATCGCCGCCGTGGCCACCTCGATCGGGGTGCTCGCGATCGGCCAGGTCCTGCAAGGCGCCGGGCTCGGGTTGGTCCCGCTGGCGATCGGCATCCTGCGGGACACCCGGCCCGCCGAGAAAGCCAAGGGCGGCAACGGGGTGCTCGTCGGCATGTCCGCGCTGGGCTCCGTCGCCGGCTTGCTGCTCGCCGGCCCGCTGCTGACCGTGCTGTCCTACCACTGGCTCTACTGGCTTCCGCTGGCCGCGCTGGTGCTCCTCGGCATCGTGGCCGCGGTGGTCCTTCCCTCCACTCCGGCCACCGGCGAGGGAAAGATCGACTGGGCGGGCGCGGTGCTGCTCAGCGCCGGGTTGTTCGGGGTGCTCATCGCCCTCACCGAGGCTCCCACGTGGGGCTGGTCGTCGGCGAAGTTCCTCACGCTCGCCGGCGCGGGAGTGGTGCTGGTGGCGGTGTTCGCGGTGGTCGAGCGGCGGATCGAGCGGCCGTTGGTCGACCTGCGGGTCGGCGGGAAAGCGGTGCTCGTCACGTGCGTGGTCGCGTTCACGGCCGGCTGGGCGACGTACGCGGTCTTCCTCGCGCTGCCGACGATCGTGGCCGCGCCGCCGGCCGCCGGGTACGGGCTCGGGGCCACGCCGACGACGACGGGATTGCTGTTGCTGCCCCTCGGGCTGGCCGGTGCCGTTTCGGCGGCGCTGACCGGGCGGCTGGAGCGGTTGCTGGGCAGCAAGGTGGTGATGGTGCTGTCGTGCGTGCCGCTCGTGGCGTCGTCGGCGATCCTGTTCCTGGCCCGGAACGACGGCGGCATGCTCGCGCTCGCCTCGGGACTGGCCGGGCTCGGCGTCGGCGTCGGGCTGACGCAGGCGATGAACATCGTGTCGTCGTCGGTGCCCGCGGAGCGGGTGGCCAGTGCCAGCGGCTTCCTCCTGGTCGTGCGTTCGGTCGGCGGGACGCTGGGCGCGCAGGTGTCGGGCAGTGTCCTGGCGAGCGACCTCGTCCCCGGGACGCCTCTGCCCACCTGGTCCTCTTTCGGCACGATCTTCGTCATCTCGATCGTGGTCGGCTTCGGCGCGATCGCGGCGAGCGTGGCTCTTCCCCGGCGCGTGGCGAGCCTGTGACATCCCGCGCCGCCCGGCCCGCGTCTTGCCGGGGCGGGCGGCGCCGGTCAGCGGCCGAGGTGGTCGCGGTAGGCCGCGGCGAGGACCCGCAGCTTGAGCCCGAGGTGCAGCATCAGCCGGTCGTCGCCGGAGTCCAGGCTGCAGCCGGTGATCTGCTCGATCCGCTTGAGCCGCTGGTACAGCGTGGCGCGGTGGACGCGCAGGGAGTCGGCGGTGCGCTGGATGTTGCCGCCGTGGTCGAAGAAGGCGGTCAGCGTGGGGAGCAGGACGTCGTGGGTGTCCTCCCGCTCGATCGCCGCGAGCGCCGGCACCCCGGACGAGTCGAGCAGGTCTTCCGGCGGCAGTTTCAGGAGGAGTTCGTAGGGCCCGAGCTCGCCCCAGCGGGCCAGTGCCCCGATACCGGGCAGCAGCGAGGCGGCGCGGGCGGCCAGGAGCGCTTCACGGTAGGACGTGACGACGTCGCCGAGGGTCGTCACCGTGCCGCCGAGCCCGAACACCGGCCGCGCTTTCTCGTCGCCGAGCCGCCGGAAGCGGGTGGTGATCCGTTCGGCCACCGCGTCGACCAGCGTGCGGGACGGCGGAACCCGCTGCACGAACAGGATCCACGCGCGGGACCGGTGCGCCGCCATCAGCGCGACGTCGTCGGGGACCGCGCGGACGCCTTCCTCGACCGCCGCCTCGAACGCGACCTCCCGCGGCGCGGCGGTCGTCCGCGAAGCCGGGCACTGCACGGCGAGCACGGTGAAGTGGGTGCTCTCGTCGCCGAAGAGCTGTTCGGCGCGCAGGTCTTCGATCGCCTGGACGCGCGCGGCCGGGTCGCCGGAGACGAGCTCGCGGAGGATGCCTTCCTGCCGTGCCTTCGACCGCTCGTGCAGCAGCAGCCGGCGCAGCAGTACCGCTCCCGCGGTGTCGGCGGCCGCACCCGCGGCCGTCGTCTCCTGTTCGGTGAAGGTGCCGTTCTTGTCGATCAGCCACAGGTAGCCCAGCAGCATGCCGTCGCAGCGGACCGGCGCGCACAGCCGCGGCGCGCCGCCCTCGACGTCGACGACGGCGGGCGCGACCCAGTGGTCGACGCCCTGGGCGAGGAGGTGGTCGACGATCCGCGGTTCGACCGCCCGGTTCAGCACCGAGCTGACGCGCATGGCGTCTTCGTCCCCGAAGTGGCGGCTGGCGGCGAGCAGGCGGATGGCCGGGTCGTCGATCGCGACCGAGCGCTGCAGGCGCTCGGCGAGTTCGTCCACGATGGACTGGAGGTCGCGGTCGGACACGGCGCCCCTCTCGTTTCGGCGGCTGCCGTCCACCGTAACCCGCGCGGGGCCGGAGTCGCCCGTCCTCATGCGGGAGGCGCCGCCAACGAGACGATGAAGCGCTCGGCCGCGGCGTCGACCTCGGCGGCCGGGGTCAGCAACCGCTGCAGCAGCAGTCCTCGCAACCCCGCGGTGGCGATGACGCTCCGCTGCTTCGCGTCCGTCGCCGTGGCCCCTTCACGGAGAGCCGCCGCTTCGAGGAGGCGCGCCAGATCGTCGAGGCCGGCGACGAACTCCTGGAACGCGTCCGGTTCGTAGACCGCCAGCCCGGCCAAGCGGAAGAAGGCCCGGATCCGGTCCTCGTGCGCGGCGTTCGCGTAGAAGTCCCAGATGGCCCGGCACAACGTCGCGAACCCCGGTTCGCCGCCGGCCGCGGCGATCACCCGGTTGTCGCGGCGGCGGGCTTCCGAAAGCACGGCGGCCAGCAGGCCCGGCCGCGATCCGAAGTGGTAGGTCAGCAGCGTGTGGTGCACGCCGAGGCGCTCCGCCACCTGACGCATCGACAGGTTCGGCCCGGGACCACCCCCGCCGAATTCGTCGAACAGCGCCTGCAACAGGCGTTCCCGTCCTTCACCGACCGGCGATCGCACGCTGCCTCCCTTGACGAGTTCACCACTGTTTAGTACGTTACCGCACATCCAATTCACCACTGTTTAGTACGTGGGGGAGGTTTCTTGACCGACGTGTGGTTCGCCGGCGGCGTGGTCGCGGACGGGTCGGGCACCGACCCGGCCCCGGCCGACGTGTGCGTGGCCGACGGCATCATCACCGCGGTCGGCCGGGCGCCGGCGGGCGCGACGACCGTGGACCTCGGCGGCATGCTGCTGACGCCCGGGCTGATCGACGCCCATGTCCACTTCGGACTCGCCAGCCCGGTCCGGGCCCAGTTCGGGTTCCAGCTCTCGGCCGCCGAACTCGCCGCCGACATCTTCGCCACCGCGGGGCACGCGCTCGACGCGGGCTTCACCACGGTGCGCGACACCGGCGGTATCGACGGCGGCGTCGTCGACGTCATCGCGAAGGGCAAGGTGCGGGGTCCGCGGGTGCTGTCGTGCGGTCCCGTGCAGTGCCAGACCGGCGGGCACGGTTACTACGGGGCGGCGTGGGAACCGACCGAGCTGTGGGCCACGCACCACATCCCGGGGCTCTGCGCCTTGTCGCTGATGTCGGGTAACGCCGACGAGCTGCGGCGCAACGTCCGCGAGTCCTTCCGCCGTGGGGCGACGTTCCTGAAGCTGTGCGTCACCGGAGGTGTCGTCGGGGGACACGACCGCCTCGCCGACACCCAGTTCACGTCCGAAGAGATCGCCGTGGCGGTGGAAGAAGCGGCCGCGCGCGGCACCTACGTCACGGTCCACGCGCACAACAACGCGGGCATCCGCAACGCCGTCGTGGCCGGCGTCCGCTGCGTCGAACACGGGACCGGGATCGACGAGCCGACGGCCCGGTTGATGCGGGAGCACGACGTGGCGCTGGTGCCCACCTTCGCCGTGGTCGAGCAGCTCATGGACACCGAGAGCATGGACCTGGATCCGGCGGCGCGGGACCGCGTCACCGGCGTCCGGCAGCGGATGGCCTCGGCACTGGAGATCGCCCGGGCCGCGGGCCTGCGGATCGGCCTGGGCTCCGACCTCATCGGACCGGGTCAGCGGCGCCGGGGCGAGGAGCTGCGCCTGCGCGCCGAGCTGGAGTCACCCATGCGAGCGCTGGTGTCGGCCACCAGCGTCAACGCCGGCATCCTCGGCCTGGGTGAGACCGCCGGGATGATCCGCGCCGGGATGCGGGCCGATCTGGTGGCCTGGCAACGAGATCCGCTCCGAGACGCGAGCGTGTTCGCGGATCCGGAGATGGCCGTTCTCGTCGTGAAGGACGGCCGCGTCGTGAAAGGAAAGGCTCGATGAGCGGAATGCTGCACGGCTGCTTCGCCGACACTGAGTACTTCGAAATCACGGCGCGGTCGGGGCGCGCTACGGCGTCTGGGTGACCACGCCGCCCGGCTACGCGGACTCCACCGAACCGCTGCCGCTGATCTACGTGGTGGACGGCAACTGGGCGGTCGGCCTCACCGCGCCGCTCATCGTCGTCCAGGCGGACCCGTACCTGAAGATCGCCCCGTACATCCAGGTGAGCGTCGGCTACGCCGGTGAGGAGGCCGCCGACTGGGCCCGGCTGCGCAACCGCGACCTCGTGCCGCCGGGAGAACCCGTCAGCGACGGGATGGTGGCGACCCTCGCGGCGGCGCGTGACTCGGGCGCGATGACCCAGGAGTACCTGGACGCCTACCTCGCCGAGCTGGCGGACACCCGCGCGGACGTCTTCCTCGGCTTCCTGACCGACGAGCTGCACCCGGTTTTGAGCTCGCGGCTGCGGGTCAGCGAGGGCGGGCACGGCCTGTTCGGCTATTCCTACGGCGGTCTTTTCGCCCTCTACGCCTGGCTGCGCGAGGCGGTTCCGTTCGCGACCTTCGGCGCCGGCAGTCCCGGTGTCGTGGGCCCGGACAGCCGGATCTTCGCCCTGGCCGGAGCCCAGCCGGAAGACTCGGCCGGTCCCCGGCTGCACGTCACGCTGAACGAAGCCGAACTGCTGGGGGAAATCCCGCTGTACCGTGAAATGTCCCGCCACGTTCTCGCGGTGCTGGAACAGGTGCACGGCCGGGGACGATCGCGGGACGTGTCGCGCACGGTGTTGCGCGAGACGCACCTCACCGGGCTGCAGGCGTCGTTCCTGAGCTACCTGAAGACGTGCCACGCACACTGAGCGCGACAATCGTGCGGCGTCACGCGGGAAAAACGCGACTGTTGTCGATTCCCGGTGGCGTGCCACGGGGTTAGGTTGGCCGGCATGATTTCACCGAGTGAGCCGGCCGACGAACTGTGGGCGCACCTGCGGCGCACCCAGCCGCAGTTCGCGCTGCACGCGGGTGAGCCGGTCACCCAGCTGCCGCGCGGCACCCACGAAGAGGCGAGTGAGGCCGCCGCACTGGGCCGCCGGCTGCTGGCCGGACTCGGTTCGGACGCCGGCGCGGACAGCTCGACCGCCGCCGTGGTGCGCGAGCTGGCCGGCACCCTGGCCGGTGGCGACGAGGACTACTGGTGGAGCTTCCCGGTCGCGCCGTACCAGAGCTTCGGGTGGACCTTGTTCGGCCGGCAGGTGTTCCGCCCGTTCACCTTCACCACCGGCGACGACGCGCGACGCTACCTGTCACTGGCCGCCGACTTCACGCACGCCGTCAACGCCGCGCGGACCAAGCTCGCCGGTCAGGCCGAACGGGGCATCCGGCTGCCGCGCGCGGCCCTGCCCGGCTTCCGGACCGCCGTGCGTGCGCACCGCTCCGCGGCCTCGGAGTTCCTGCGGCCGGCGGAGTCCCGGCTGGCCGGCCTCGGCACCGCGGCGCGCGGGGCGCTGGTCGACGGCGTGGACCGGCTCATCGCCGGCGAACTGCTGCCCGCCTTCGACGCCGTATTGTCCTATTTGGACGGACCGGGTGCGCGGGGCGCGGTCGAGGGCATCGGGCTCGGCCAGTACCCCGGCGGTGACGCGGCGTACCGCAGGCTGGTACGCCAGTACGCCACCTATCCCATCGAGCCCGCCGACGTGCACGAACTCGGCCTGGCCCGGGTCGAGCAGCTGACCGAGCAGCTGGCCGAGGTCCGCCGGGAGATCGGCTTCGACGGCGACGAGACCGCTTACCGGGCCCGGCTCGAAGCCGACCCGCGCTTCCACGCTCCCGATCCCGAGCACGTCGCCGAGACCTACCGCAAGCACATCGCCGCCATCGAACCCTTGGTCGGCCAGTGGTTCCAGGTCCGGCCGCGGGCGGAGTACGGCGTCGCCCGGCTCGACCCGGAACTGGAACCGGGCATGACGTTCGGCTACTACGAGCCGCCCATTGCGGCCAACCCGGTCGGCCGCTACCGGTTCAACGGGTCCGGCCTGGCCGACCGCGCGCAGATTTCGGCCGCCGCGCTGATCTTCCACGAGCTCGTGCCCGGTCACCACTTCCACCTGGCGCGCCAGGCCGAGGATCCCGCGCTGCACCCGCTGCAGGCGCAGGGCGCGGCGGAGGCTTTAGGCGCGTATAGCGAGGGCTGGGCCGAGTACGCGGCCTCGCTCGGGTTCGAAATGGGTCTCTTCGCCGATCCGTGGGACCGCTACGGCGCCCTTCTGCACCAGCGGTTCGTGGCCCAGCGGCTCGTCGTGGACACCGGGCTCAACCTGCTGAGCTGGTCCGAGGACAAGGCTCGCGCGTACATGGCCTCGATGACCATGGAGTCGCCCGCCCAGGTGGCCTCGGAGATCCTGCGCTACGGCACCGACCTGCCCGCCCAGTCGCTGTCCTACCGGCTGGGTTTCGAGAAGTTCTGGCAGCTGCGCGGCCTGGCGGAGCGGGAGCTGGGCAGCCGGTTCGACGTGCGCGAGTTCCACGAGACCGTGCTCGGCCACGGCGCCCTTCCGCTCACCGCCGTCGAGCACAACGTCAAGGCCGCGCTGAAGTTCACTACTTAACTAGTGAAATGTGGTACCTTCGCCATCGTCGATGACGGAGAGGAGACGGCCATGACCATGCCGAAGCAGCTCGACCAGGCGCTTCCGGCCATTGCCACGGGCCTGGGCAAGCGGTACCGCAGGGGCTGGGCGCTGCGGGAGACGTCCGTGGTGGTCCCGAAGAACCGGATCGTGGCCCTGGTCGGCCCGAACGGGGCGGGCAAGAGCACGCTGATGGGGCTGATCACCGGGTTGCTCAGCCCGACGGCCGGGCGGATCACGGTGTTCGGGGACCGGCCGACGGGCAAGGGGCTGCACCCCGCGGTGTCCTACCTGGCGCAGCAGAAGCCGCTGTACCAGCAGCTCACCGTGGCCGAGACGCTGAAGCTCGGGGCGCGGACCAACCCGGCCTGGGATCAGGGCTACGCCGAGTACCTGGTCGGGCAGGCGGCGGTGCCGATGAGTGCGAAGGTGGGCACCCTGTCCGGCGGGCAGCGCACCCGCGTCGCGCTGGCGCTGGCGCTGGGCAAGCGCCCGGGCCTGCTGCTCCTCGACGAGCCGCTGGCCGATCTGGACCCGCTGGCCCGCGAGACCGTGCTGCGCACGCTGGTGACCGAGGCCAGGACGCAGGGCATCACCGTGTTGCTGTCTTCGCACGTGCTGGCAGAGTTGGAAGGCGTGTGCGATCACCTGGTCCTGCTCCACAAAGGACGCGTCCTCCTGGCCGGCGACGTCAGCCGGCTCGGTGACGGCGGCGTTCCGCTCGGCGTACTGGCGATGAACCGCATGCGGGAAGCAGCACGGGAGGACGCGGCGTGATCTGGGTTTCCTGGCGGCTGCACCGCGCGCACCTGCTGACCATGCTCGGCGTCCTGGTCGCCGGGGCAGGCGCCATCGTCGTGCTGCGGTCGGCCGTGCTCGACGACCTCGCGTCGACGGGGCTCGCTTCCTGCGTGTCCCAGACCCTCGACAAGTGTTCGCCGTCCGGTGCGGCGAAGAGCTTCGGGGAGAAGTGGTCGACCCCGTTCGACATCGCGCGGGCCGTGATCCTCTGCACGCCGGCCCTGATCGGCGCGTTCGTGGGGGCGCCGCTGTTCGCCCGCGAACTGGAACAGGGCACGCACGTCCTCGCGTTCACGCAGTCGGTCAGCCGTACCCGGTGGATGGCCGGCAAGCTGCTCGTCGCGCTGGTGCCGGCGTTGGCCGTGCTGATCGTGCTCCAGGCGCTGGTCTCGTGGTGGCTGTCCGCGGCCGGCATCCTGGGACCGTTCGTGAACGGCCCGTTCACGGCCTTCAACTTCGGCATCGGGAATGTCTCACCCGTCGGCTACGCGCTGTTCGCGTTCGCGCTCGGCACCTTCCTCGGGGTGGCGACCCGCCGCACCCTGGTGGCCATGACCGGCGGACTCGCCGCGTTCGTCGTCGTGCGCCTCGCCCTGGCCGGCCTGGTGGACCGCCTGGTCCCGGCTCAGCGGCTGGAGGTCACGCCCGACCACCCGGTCACCGTGCACCAGGACGGCAGCCTCGTGCTCGGCGAAGGCTGGCTCGACGCCGCCGGGCAACCGGTCTCCGACGACCGGGCCCAGGCCTTGATCCAAGCCTGCAAGACGACCACGGGCGGCGCGTCGAACACGCAGGAGGGGTACCTCGCGTGCCTGCCGAAGTCCGGCCTCGCCAAGAGGTACGCGGACTTCGTCCCGGAAAGCCAGGCCTGGCAGGTGCACCTCGCCGACCTGGCGATCTACGGCGGGCTCGCGGTCCTGCTGCTGGCGGGTACCGCGTGGGTGCTGCGGCGGCAGAGCTGAGCGGGGTGGAGACCCGCGGGCCGCGCGAGCACTTATGCTGACCGGCGTGATCGAGTTCCGGATCGACCGGCGCTCCGGGGTCTCCACCTACATGCAGATCGTCCAGCAGGCCAAGCAAGCCATGCGGCTGGGACTGCTGAACCCCGGCGACCGGCTGCCCTCAGCGCGGGAGGTGGTGGAGGCGACCGCCGTCAACCCCAACACCGTGCTGAAGGCCTACCGCGAACTGGAACGGGAAGGCCTGGCGGAGGGCCGCCGCGGCTCGGGCACCTTCGTGACCAGGTCACTGTCTTCCGAGGCCACGGCGGGCGACGACGCGCCGCTGCGGCAGGAACTCACGGCCTGGATGCGCCACGCCCAGCAGGACGGCCTCGTCGTCGAGGACGTCGACGCCCTCTACACCGCGGTCCGCGACGAGCACTACTCCGCCGAGGAACGATCATGAACCCCTTGACCTCCACCGCTCTCGGCAAGCGTTACCGCGCCCGCTGGGCCGTCCGCGACTGCGATTTCGCCGTGCCCGAGGGCAAGGTCGTCGCCCTGATCGGCCCGAACGGCGCGGGCAAGAGCACCCTGCTGCGGATGGCCGCGGGCCTCACCCGCCCGACCACCGGCGAGCTGACGGCCTTCGGCACGCCGGTACGGGGCCGGACCCACCCGGACGTCTCGTTCCTGGCGCAGAGCCGGCCGCTCTACCGCGACCTCACGGTGCGCGAACTGGTGCGCGCCTGCGCGGCCATGAACGACCGCTGGTCCACCGACCGGGTGCGCGAGGTGCTCGGGCTGCTGGGCGGCGTGGACTACGACGCGAAGGTCGGCACCCTGTCCGCGGGCGTCCTGACCCAGGTGGCCATCGCGGTGGCACTGGGGCGGCTGCCCCGGCTGCTGCTCCTGGACGAACCGCTGTCCGACCTGGATCCGCTGGCCCGCGACGAGACGCTGCGGATCATCATGACCGAGGTCGCCGACCGCGGGACCACGGTGGTGATGTCCTCGCACCTGCTCAGCGACCTGCGCGAGGTGTGCGACCACCTCCTGCTGATCGACGAGGGCCGCGTTCAGCTCAGCGGCGACATCGAGGAAGTCCTCGCGCAGCACCGGATCCTGGTCGGCCCCGCGGCCGATGAGTCCGTTGTGGAGGGAACGCTGATCAGCGCCACCCGCACCGAGCGCCAGTCCACCCTGCTGCTGCGGGAGGCCGACCCGACGCCGGAAGGCTGGGCGGGCACCGAACCCGACCTGGAATCCCTCGTCATCGGCTACCTGCGCGCTTCCCGCGAACGGCGGCTTTCGGCCTCGCGCAAGTAGCCGGGGGCCGGACATCCGCGACCACGCCGACGCCGCGGGGTCAGCGTCGCAAGCGGGCGAGAGCCGTGGCCACGGAGGCGACCACCGTGAGCAGCTCGTCGGCGCCGCACAAGCGCAGTGGCCTGATCACCGCGTTGCCCTCGTCCGCGAGGTCGGCGACGACGAGGAGACGATGGCCGGCGCTCTCCACCTCGCCCGAGGCGCGCAGGACGGCGTTGATGCCGCTGGAGTCGAGGAAGGTGACCGCGGTCAGGTCCAGCACGACCGGGCCCTCGGTGCAGGTGGCGAGGGTGGCGGCGAACTCGGGCACGGTCAGCAGGTCGATCTCACCGGCCATCGTCAGCACGGTGACGCCGTCGACGCGGCGGCGGGTCACGGTCAGCGCCTCACCGGGAACCGGTCGGAGCGCGGGGCGGGTTCGGTCCTGGCGGGTGGGCGGCACGGCGGTCTCCTGGGCGGGCGGTGCCGGACGCCCCGAGGACGCCGGCGGGCGATCAGGCGGAAACGTCGTCTTCGACGGTGCCGGGCGGGCTGGTAGCGGCCAGCCGGGCGAGGTGTTCGGTGATCCGGCGGTGCAGATCGCCGGCGGCCTCGCCGAGTTCGGCGAGCTCGGCCAGCGTGACCTCGGCGTCGTCGCCCTCGAACGCGTGAACACGCGTGTCATGTGCGATCGCCTCGTCGTCCAGTGACGTCACTTGCACCTCCTTCGCCGAATTCTCACCGGCAGGTACCTACCCCGGTTGATCTCTGACGAAACGTGCTTCAAGCTTCTCCTTCGCTCAGCATGCCGCGCAGCAAGGTCGCGATCGTCCGGCGGTCGGTGACGCCCAGTTTTCCGCGGAGGCGCGCCATGTGGTGTTCCACGGTCTTGCCCGAGATGTGGAGCAGTTCCCCGATCTCGCGGTAGGTGTGGCCCGCCACGACCAGGCGCCCGATGTCGCGTTCCCGCGGCGTCAGCGCAGGCACGGCCGCCGTGGCCGGACCGGCCGCCGGTTCGCCCGTCGCGCCGGACGAGAACCGCTTGGCGGCGCGCAGCAACGTCACCATCGCGATGCGGTCGGTGGCCCGGATCGCGGCCTGCCCGGCCAGCCGGGCCGCGTCCCAGCGGAGACCGGCTCGGCGCAGGCGTTCCGCACCGGCGAGCACGGTCTCGCTGTCCACGCTTCCCCCGAGAACGGCGAGCCACACCTCGCCGGCGTCGGTCAGCGCGGACGCGAGGCGCCCCGGTGCCGCTTCGAGCGGCTGGAGGGTGCGGCGCGCCGTGCCGTGGTCACCGGCCAGGATCGCGGCGTGGAACATCGACCAGTGCAGCCACGTGGACCACAGCGCCGGCGACTCGAGCCGCTGAAGCAGAGCGACGGCGCGGGCACGGTGTGAGGCGACGCGGGAATCCTCCTCGACGCGGGCCGCGGCGACGAGCAGTTCTCCGATGGGCAGCAGCGTGAAGAGGTCGACCGGCTGGCGCATCATCGCTTCGTAGGCCGTGGCCCAGTGCGCGCGGACCGCGTCCGGGGTGTCGCTGCGCCGGGCCAATCCGAGTTCGAGGGCGCGCAGGAAGAGTTCATCGCGGGGGGTCAGGGGGACGTTCCCGGTGCGCACGGCCGTGCTGTGGACCGCCGCGGCCGCCAGGTCGCCGCGGAGCATCGCCGTCCAGCCGAGCAGGAGGGTGCGCCGTTCGCTGCCGGCGGCGCGGGTCAGGACGCCGTGCGCGAGGTCGAATTCGGCGGCGTGCACCGCGACCAGTGCGGCGAGCGCGGCGGGTGAATCGGGCAGGAGGTGGCCGGTGCCGGCCACCGCGGCGGAGTCGGCCGCGGCCAGCAGCGTCGTCAACGCGGCTTCGGGATGGCCGCTCACCGACTCCCGGATCCCGTCCAGCAGTTCGCCGGCGAGGTGACCGTGGGCCGAAAGCGGCGCGGCGTGCTCCGGCCCGCCGGGTCTCGCTTCGCCGAGGGCCAACCCGGCGAGGTCGGCCAGCCGTCCCGCACCCGGCTCGCCCGACCAGCGCAGGAGTTCCGCGCCGCGAGCCAGATCGCCCCGGCGAGCGATGACGGTCCCCGCGACCAGCGCCCCGTGCGCCCGGTCCTCGGGCACTTCGGAGCTCAGGAGTTCGTCGCCGAGGGCCAGCGCCGTGTCGAGCCGTCCCGAGCGGACGGAGGCGCTCGCCCAGCCCGGGGCCAGCCGGGTGCGCGAACTGCCGCCTCGAGCGGCGGCCGCGTAGAGGTCGGCAGCGAGAAAGGGGTCGTCGGAGAGCACCTCGGCGGCTGCTGCCTCGAGCCCGGCCCGCACGACGTCGCCGGCCGCACTCAGGCGCAGCAGCTCACGGGCGACCGGGAGCACCGGCTGCCCGGTGGCCAGCAGGACTTCGAGCATCCGGGTCAGCACCGTGAGCTGGCGGTCCACGCCGACGTGGGCGCGGACCGCCCGGACGACGACCGGCGGCACGCTGTCGCCGGCGGTCAGGAGCCCGGCCGCGCGGACCCGGTCGACGACCGCGGAGACGTCGTCGCGGTCCAGGCGCAAAGCCGTCGCGAGCAGCTCGATGTCCCGGCCGCGACCGGCGCCGGCCGCGACGAGGTACGTCCGGCCCGGTTCGCCGAGCAGGTCCAGCTCCGCTCGCAGCTCTTCGATCAGTTCCCCCGCGGCGGTCGCCCGCAGCCAGTGGGTCACCAGCCGCGGCACCCCGGCCGTGACGCGCTGGGTGGCGGTCGCCTGCTCCGGGGTGAGAGATCGGCCGAGCACGCCCTCGGCGAACCGGACGATGTCGGCGGCGGTCCACGCGGCGAGCCGGATGTGCCGGGTTTCGGGGCGGACCAGCTCGGCGGCCACGGCCCCGGCGGCGCCGGGGGTGTGCGTGAGCACCAGCCGGGTGGTTTCCCCGGCCAGCCCGACGAGCCTGGCGCGGGCGGGACCGGTGAGGGTGTCGGCGTCGTCGAGCAGGATCGCCGCATCGGCCGCATCCGCCGCGGACGTGAGGTCGGCGAGGGCGTCGCGGCCGATCACCGGGACACCGGCGTCGCTGTAGTGCCGGCCGATCGCGGCCAGCACCGTCGACTTCCCGTGCCCGGGGGGCCCGGACAGGACCACCCGGAGCGGGTCGTCCGGACGGGTGGCGATCCCGGTCAGCACGTCACGCAACTGCGCGGGCAGCAGCTCCTTCACCACGGTCGGCACCTCCGGACACGGCGACCTGCACTGGTCCCCACCGAGAGGTTCGAGCCAGCGCGGGGCCGCAGATGGGCGGTTCGGCCCCCGGTTCGCGGACGAGACCCAGGCCACAAACGAGCGCGATCCCCTAACGGGTGACGCGGCCCCCTGGGGGGTGAGAAAGATCGTGACTAGGTGTCAGACCTGATGTGCCCGCCACCAGGCCGGCCCTAGCGTCGGAGCGGTCGCCGTGATCGCGACCCCATCCGTTCCCCAGAGAGAGCCCGGTCGATGAACCCCGCGCAGTCGCTGTACGAATTCACGCTCAACCTGCTCAACGACTCGTCCGCCCGCGGCGCCTTCGGCGAGGACCCGCAGCAGGCGCTGAACGACGCCGGCCTCGGCGACGTCTCCGGCGCCGACCTGCACGACATCCTCCCGCTCGTCCTGGACTTCGCGCCGGTCGGCACCCTCGGCGGCGCGAACGGCCTGAACCTCGACTCGATCACCACCGGCCAGGCCGGTGCCATCGAGCAGCTCAAGGCCCTCACCCAGAACTTCGCGCTCGGCGACACCTCTTCCGAGAACAACGTCCTCGGCGCGGTGAGCGGCATGACCGCCCTCACCCAGAACATCACCGACCCGTTCTCCGCCGCGGGCGACCTGACCGGCAGCATCGACCACCTCGGCGGCGGCCAGGCCGACCCGGTCACCACGGTCACCGGCGCCGTCGGCGACGTCACCGGGCACGTCGCGGGCGGGGACGTCACCGGCGCCCTCGACGGCGGCGACCTCACCGCCGGGCTGCAGAACGTCTCGGGCCTCACCTCCGCCGTCGACGGCGCGCAGGGCGTCGGCTCCACGATCGGCGACCTGACCGGCACCCTCGGCGCGAACACCGGCATCGAGCACACCGTCGGCGACATCACCGCCCACGGCGTCGGCGACGTCGTCAGCCACGTCGGCGACATCAGCCACAACGGCACCCTCGGCGACGTCACCAGCCACGTCGGCGACATCGCCTCGCACAGCGGCAACGTCTCCGACGTCCACGACCTCGTCGGCAACATCGGCGAAGGCGCGCTGAGCGGAACCATCGGCGCCGACCTCAGCCACCTGTCCATCGGCTCGGGCAACGACTTCCACCTGCCCCACTAGGTCCTCGCGGCCGGGGTGGTGCGCCACCCCGGCAGGCAGGCCGCCGCGGTTCCCGGTGATCGGGAGACCGCGGCGGCCGTTCCGCGTTCCGGGCCACCCGCAAGGGAGGGCGCTCGCGGCCCGGACGTCTGCGTTGCCCGGCGGTTACGGGGCCAGGACCTTGTCGATCACGAAGACGGTGGCGTTCTTCGTGGGGATGTTGCCGCAGAGGATCTTCGCGCCTGAGCTGGCCGTCGCGAGCCGCTCGGCGTCGTAGCGCTTGCCGGCGATGTGGTGCTCGAGGGTCGGTACCAGCTCGGCCGGTTCGGCACGGCCCAGCGCCGCGAACGCGGGTCGGCGGGAGCGAACACCGTGATGGCCGGTCGGTGGTCGAGCGCGTCGACCAAGCCGACGGCCTTCAGCGCGGCCGCCAACCTGGTGAGCAGCGGGTTCGTCGAGGCGACCGGCTGCGCATCCGTCGCCCCTGGCGGCAACCGCGGACAGGCTGGGCCGAACACATCGGCGTCGGTGGTCACCCCGTCGGGGGTTCCGCCTGCGGCCGCGGCAAGACGAACGTTCGTCACAAGCACTCCTGGAACGGGGAGAAGTCCACTGTGGATTCGCGGCCCCCGCCGAGCGGGACGGGCGCCCACGTGCCGACCACCCGATCGGGCGATCCGGGAACCAATCCGCTCGAAGAGCCGGCCCGAACGACGAGGTGGACTGGCGTCGAGGGAAGGCCGTTTCCGTGGTGGATTTCGACGAGGAGCTGGCCGAGCTCACCCGGCAGGTCGCCGGAGCGGCCGAAGCCAGAGTCGTGCTGGACGGTCTTCCGGATCTCCGCCACGTGCGCTCGCACGTCGCCGGGTCGCTGACCTTCGGTGCGGATCCCGGCGATCGGTTCGGGGGTGTCCTGCTTGTCATCGACGAGCTCGTGAGCAACGCCTACCGGCACACCACGGCGGCCCGCGAACTGCACGTCACCCGCCGGGCCGAGCACCTGCTGGTCGAAGTCAGCGACCGCGATCCGGACGCCACGACGGTGCGGGCCTGCCACCCGGGGTCGGGGCGGTACGGGCTCCGGCTGGTGGAGCAGCTGTCCCTCGATTGGGGCGTGCGCGCCGACAGCGGCGGGAAAGTGGTCTGGGCGCTGGTGCCGATCAGGGTCTTCCCCCTCGGCCCTTGAGCGCGGCCGAGGGCCGAGGGGGCCGGTCGCCGCCACGGCCTTGGAGTGATCCGGCGGTGGCGACGACCGGCGGACGCCGCCGCTTCGGCGTCCCCGGCGGCGGATCTCCTGCTACCCGCCGCCAGACTGCGATCGCTGTCCGGGTCGGGACAAGCGAAGAACGGCCGCCTCGGACTCCAGGAGGTCTGGGAAGCCCGAGGCGGCCGTCCGGTGCCGGCCACCCGTCGGTGGCCAAGCCGGTGTTACTTGTTGGTGCCCGGCGTGAGGACCTTGTCGATCACGAAGACGGTGGCGTTCTTCGTGGGGATGTTGCCGCACAGGATCTTCGCGCCGTTGACCGTCATGTTCTCCCCGGAACCTTCGATCTTCAGCTGCCCGCCGGCGGCGTTGAGGGTGTCGAGCGAGCCCGCGGCCGCGAGGCCCTTGGCGTCGTAGCGCTTGCCCACGACGTGGTACTGCAGGATCGGCGACAGCTCCGCCGGCTTGCCCGCCAGCTCGGCGAACTTCGCGTCACCCAGGGCGGCGAAGGCCGGGTCGGCCGGGGCGAACACCGTGATCGACGGTGCGCTGTTGAGCGTGTCCACCAGGTTGGTGGCCTTGACCGCCGCCACCAGCTTGGTCAGCAGCGGGTTCGTCGACGCGGCCGAGGCGACCGGCTGCGGTCCCATCGAGTCCAGCGAACCGGGCGCGGAGCCCTGCGGCAGCTGCGAACAGGCCGGGCCGAACACGTCGGCGTTGGTGGTCATCCCGTCACCGCCGGCGGCGGCGCTGGAGGACGGGGCGGCCATCGACGAGGACGGGGCGGGGGCGCTGGAGCTGCCCGAGGACGCGGTGTCGCTGCCGCTGCACGCGGTCAGGGTCAGCGCGGCGGCCGCGGCCAGGCCGATACCGGCAATACGAAGGTTACGCACGAGAATTCACTCCCATTGATGACGCGGCTGAAGGCGAACTGTTCCGATGACCGCCTCTGTTACCCGTCATTCGGGCCCCCGGACGGACCGGATTGGTCGATCGCGGAAAAAGATTTTCTAGGCGGCGGTGAAGGTGACGTTGTGCCAGCCGGTCGCCCCGTCGGGGACGGTGCCCGCCCGCTGGTTGGTCTGGGTGTAGCCGGACTTGTCGGTGGCCCGGCAGAACACCTGATGCACCCCCGCGGGGAGGTCCACTTCGGTCCACCACATCCGCCACGTGTTCAGGTTGACCTCTTGGGAGAGTGTGGTGGCCTGCCACGGGCCCTGGTCGATGCGGACTTCGACCTTCTCGATCCCGGTGTGCTGGGCCCACGCGACCCCGGCGACGCGCACCTTTCCCTTTTGGACGTTGGCGAAGCCGCGGTGGGAATCGATGCGTGATTCGGTTTTGATCGGTGCCTCGCGGGCCCAGCTGCGTTTGAGCCAGTACGCTTGGCGCGCGGCCCAGGTGGTGACCTCGATGTCCACGACCCATTTCGTCGCCGACACATACCCATACAACCCGGGGGTGACCAGCCGGGCGGGGAACCCGTGTTCCAGCGGCAACGGCTCGCCGTTCATCCCGATCGCCAGCATCGCCCCCCGACCCCGGTCGGTCGCTGCCGCGACCGGTGTGCCCGAGGTCCAGCCGTCGACACTGGTGCAGAACAGCTGCTCAGCCCCGGAGCGCACCCCGGCTTCAGCCAGCAGATCAGCCAGGTCGACACCGATGAAGTTGGCCGTCGAGACGTAGTCACCGCCGACCTCGTTCGACACGCACGTCATGGTGACGGTCCGTTCCACCAGCGGCCGATTGCGGATGTCGTTGTAGCTGTAGCGGATTTCGCGGTCGACCATGCCGTGCAGGCGCAGGCTCCAGTCTTCGGTGCGGACTTGCGGCACCGACAACGCGGTGTCGACGCGGTAGAACTTGTCGTTCGGGGTGAGGAACGGCGGTGTGCCCAGCTTCGAGAAGTCCGCGTCGGCGGGGATCGTCGGCGCGGTGCGCGCGGGGACGAGCTTGCCGACCGCTTCGCGTGACGCCGTGGCGTCCCGGGACGAGCTGATCAGCTGGCCGCCCAGCCCCGCCGCTCCGGCGCCGACGACGACTCCGGCGCCGCCGAGCAGGAACGCCCGCCGGGAGGTGCCGGTCTTCTCGCCGTCCGCTTCCCGCCACACGCGGGGCGCGATTCGGTGCAGCAGGAGGAACACGGCGATGCCGACGACCAAGCTGGCGAGCGGCGCGAGCAGCGCCACCGCACTCAGGTCGGGCCGTTCGAGCACGGCGAAGGTACCCACCAGGCCGAACAGTGCGATGACCACGGTCCCCGGGACCGGGGACCGTCGCGAAAGGACTCCCGCGAGCGCGGCGACGCCCACCATGACCACGGCCATGCTGCCCAGCAGCACCAGTTTGTCGTAGGTCCCGAAGGTGCGGACGGCGAAGTCCTTGAGCTCGACCGGGGTGAGGTCGATGGCGTCGTTGCCCACGGCGAGGTAGGGCGAGGCGTTGACGCTGATGAACCCGGCCACGAGGTGCCCGGCCGCCAGCGCGGCGGCCAGCGCCAGGATGCCGGTGAAGGCGGCGGCGAAAAACCGCAGCCGGGTACGCGGCGGCGCTTCCGGTGCGTCGAGTTCGGTGGCGGTCATACCGGGAATTCGACGCAGCGCGGTCGCGGTATTGGTCGTGCCGTCTCCGTCCCCCCGGATCGGGTGAGAAGAACGGGGCTGATCCATTGTGGACAGCTAGGGCTCGCTCCTCCGTGTGGGTGAGCGGCTGCGGTTCTCGTCACAGCACCAATCCGCACGAGCAGGCCGGGACGAACTCCTGGTGACCGCCGCCGACCGCGGCACGCGACTCGGCGCCCGCCGGGAAGGACAGGTGCCATGACCGCCCACGCAGTCGCGCTCCGCCCCGGCCCCGGCACGGTGCCGGAGCACACACCGGAACAGCTGCTCGCCCGCACCGCGCTCGGAGACGAGCGGGCTTTCGCCGCGCTCTACGACCACCTGGCCGGGCCGATCTTCGGCACCGTGCTCCACGTGCTGCGCTCCCGGGCGCACGCGGAAGAGGTCACCCAGGAAGTCCTGCTCGAGATCTGGCGCAAGGCAGCGACATTCGACCCCGTGCGCGGACGCGTGCAGTCCTGGGCGCTGACCATCGCGCACCGGCGCGCGATCGACCGGGTCCGGTCCGAGCAGTCCGCGGTCGACCGGGAAGAGCGAGCCGACCGGCTGGACCTGCGTCGCCCCTACGACGACGTCACCGAGACGACGCTGGAGCAGCTCGACCGGGCGCAGGTCCGGGCCGCGCTGTCGGCCCTGACCGAACTCCAGCGGGAGTCGATCCTGCTCGCCTACTTCCAGGGTTACACCTGCCGGGAGGTTTCCGAGAAACTCGGTGTCGCGGTCGGCACCGTCAAGACCCGCATGCGGGACGGGCTGATCCGCCTGCGCGACGCTCTGGGAGTGCACCGATGACCACCGCCGACGCCCACATCCTCGCCGGCGCGTACGCCCTCGACGCGGTCGACGACCTCGAACGCGCCGCGTTCACCCGGCACCTCGGCGAATGCGCCGCGTGCGCGGACGAGGTGGCCGAGTTCCGCGAAACCGCTGCCCTGCTGGGCAGAGCGGCCGCCACCGGACCGGACGAGAGCTTCCGTCGGCGAGTGCTCACCGAGATCTCCCAAACCCGGCAGCTGCCGCCCCGCGTCACCGCCGGGCCGGCCGCCCCGCCGCGACGGTCCCCGTGGCGCCGGCGCGCCCTGATCGGGGTGGTGTCCGTCGCCGCGGCCGCGGCGGTGCTCGCCGGCGGGATCAGCATCGGGCTGGACCAGTCGGTCTCCGGCCGCCCGGTGCCGGTGGCCGGCGGCGGCGCGGTGATCTCCGCACCCGACGCGACCACCGTGCGCGCCGCCGTGCCCGGCGGCGGCTCGATCTCGGCTACGGCCTCCCGGCAGCTGGGCCAGGTCCTCGTCGCCGCGCGGGCCTTGCCGCGGCTGGACGCCGGCCACGCCTACGAGGTGTGGCTGACCGGCCCGGGTGTCCCGAGGTCGGCGGGGCTGGTCGCCCCCGAGGGCACTGTCGAGGCCGCCCTCTCCGCCGGCGTCGACGGTGTCGCGGTGACCGTCGAGCCCGCCACCGGGTCGCTGCAGCCGACCACGCCGTCGGTCGCGAACCTCGCGCTCAGCTGAACCCCGGCACGATGGCCCGGTCACCATGGTGGCCGGGCCATCGTGGTCGTCACCCGTCAGTCCTCTTGCGACAGACAGTCCACTCGCCGAGCTTTGCTGCCACGATCGGGGAATCGACCCATCCGCGGCGCGGCCGGCCTCGAAAGGGAAAGGTCCACGAAGAATCCATCCCGGCGCCGGGATCCGGCGGCGGGTTACGCCCGCCGCGCCCGCGCGGGCGGGGAGGAGATTCGTCCGTGTTTGGAAAGCGTTATGTCGCTTCGATGATCAATCGGAGTGCGGAGAACGACCAGGATCGCCGCCGTTTCCTCAAAGCAGCCGGGATGACCGGCCTCGGCGTCGTCGGCGCCGGAGCCCTCGGCGGCCTCGGGACCGCGTCCGCCGCCGCAGCTGCCCCTGAGGCCGCCGCGGCCGGTGGGGTGACTGACGGTGCCGTCCTCAACTTCGCCCTCAACCTCGAGTACCTCGAAGCCGAGTTCTACCTGCACGCCGTCACCGGCAAGGGCCTCGCCGACGCGATGACCACCGGCACCGGCACCCGCGGCGGCGTCACCGGCGGCCGCGCGGTGAAGTTCAAGACCAAAGCCGCCCGCCAGTACGCCCAGGAAATCGCCGGGGACGAGAAGGCCCACGTCCAGTTCCTGCGCACCGCGCTCGGCTCGGCCGCGGTCAGCCGCCCGGCGATCGACCTGCAGTCCAGCTTCACGGCCGCGGCCCAGGCCGCCGGCCTGGTCAAGCCCGGCCGCAGCTTCGACGCGTTCGCGTGCGAAGAAAACTTCCTGCTCGCGGCGTTCCTGTTCGAAGACGTCGGCGTCACCGCCTACAAGGGCGCCGCGCCGCTGATCACCAACAAGACCTACCTCGAGGCCGCCGCGGGCATCCTGGCCGTGGAGGCTTACCACGCGGGCAACATCCGCAGCGCGCTCTACCAGCACACCGACGGCATCCTCGGGCTCGGCCTCCTGGGCCGCGACCTGCGCGAAGCCAGCGTCAAGCTGTCCAACGCCCGTGACAGTCTCGACGGCCCGGCCGACGACGACCAGGGCGTCATCGACAGCCGCGGCAACGCCAACATCGTGCCCACCGACGCGAACGGCATCGCCTACAGCCGCTCACCCGGTCAGGTGCTGAACATCGTGTACCTGACGAACAAGGCCGCCACGTCCGGCGGCTTCTTCCCCCAGGGTGTCAACGGCGAGGTGAACACCAGCGCCGCCAACTGACCCGCAGCGGGGTGCCGGGCCGCCGTCGGGGCGGCCCGGCACCCCGCTCTTACTCCGGCGCCCCAGACCTCGCCTCATCGGCCTCATTCCCGCACCGCGCTGAGTTCGTCGTCGGCGTGCACAGCCCCGTGAACCGCACGTATCGCGCAGTTTACTTCTGGTATTGCGCGAAGTGCGCAACCTGTGGCAGTGTCACCGCACAGACCCGAACCGGAGGAGGGATGGACCGTGGGGCCCTTCCTGTTGCGTCGCGTGCTGTCGCTGGTGCCCGTCGTCCTGATCGTCACGGCGTTGTCGTTCACGCTCGTCGCGGTCATGCCGGGCGACGCGGCACTGGCCGGCGCCGGCATCCAGCAGAACGGCGTCAGCGCGGAACAGCTCGCGGCGCTGCGCGCGGAAATGGGGCTCGACCAGCCGCCCTTGACCCGTTACCTCTCCTGGCTGGGCCACGTGTTCACCGGCGATCTCGGCCGGTCCTTCCGCACCGACTCGCCGGTGTCCGACGCCGTGTTCGCGCGGTTGCCGGTCACCCTGGAGGTCGGCCTGTTCGCCATCGCGCTCGCGGTGCTGCTGGGCGGCCTCGCCGGGGTGCTGATGGCGCTGCGCGCCGGGCGCGCGTCCGACGTCCTGCTGACCGTCGTCAGCTTCGGGGGCATCGCGATCCCCCCGTTCTGGCTCGGCGCGCTGCTGGTGATGGCCGTCTCGCTGATGTGGGGCCTGCTGCCACCCGCGGGGTTCGTGCCGTTCTCCGAGGATCCGGCGCAGCACTTCGCGCTGCTGGTCCTGCCGGTCATCACCGTCGCCGTCGCGCCCGCCGCCATCCTCGCCCGGCAGACCAGGGCCGCGGTGCTCGACGCCCTCGGCCAGGAGTACGTGCTCGCGGCCCGTGCCCGGGGTGGCGGCCGCCGCCAGGTGCTGCGCCGGCACGTGCTGAAGAACGCCGCGGTGCCCGTCATCAGCGCGGCGGGTCTGCAGGTGGGCGGGGTGCTCGGCGGCGCGATCCTGGCCGAGACGATCTTCTCGGTGCCGGGCGTCGGGCTGCTGCTGGTCGACTCGATCAGCGCCCGCGACTACCCCGTGATCCTCGGGCTGCTCGTCGTGCTCAGCGTGCTGGTGCTGCTGGTGAACCTGCTGACCGATGTGGTGTACGCGCTCGTCGACCCGAGGATCCGCTATGACTGACCCGACCCAGTTCGTGCCCGTGGACCCCGGTGCCGCCGGATCGGGAGCGGTGCGCCGCGCCTGGCTGAGTTTCCGGCACTCCCGGCTCGCCGTGCCGTCGGCGGTGGTGCTCGCACTGTTCCTGCTCGTGGCGGTGGCCGCGCCGCTGATCGCGCCCTACGACCCCAACGCGGGGCAGTTCGACCGGATCCTCGAGGCCCCGTCGGCGCAGCACCTGTTCGGCACCGACGCACTCGGGCGCGACGTGCTCTCCCGCGCGGTGTTCGGGGCCCGCGTCTCGCTGGTCGTCGGACTGGGCGCCGTGCTCGTGGCGTTCGCGGGCGGGCTGGTCATCGGCCTGCTCGCCGGCTACACCGGCCGCTGGGTCGACGAGGCGCTGATGCGCGTGATGGACGCCGGACAGGCCTTCCCCGGCCTGATCCTCGCGTTCGCGCTGACCGCGGCGCTGGGCCCCAGCGCCACCACGGTGGCCTTCAGCGTCGGGGTCGTCGCGATCCCCGCCGTCGCGCGGGTCGTGCGCGGGCAGGTGCTGGTCGTGCGCGAGCTCGACTACGTCTCCGCCGCGCGCGTGCTGGGACTGCGCAAAACGCGCATCCTCGCGCGCCACGTGCTGCCCAACGCGGTCGGCCCCGCCATCGTGCAGGGCATCGTCCTGCTGTCCTCGGCGATCCTCACCGAGGCGGCGCTGAGCTTCCTCGGCCTCGGCGTGCAGCCGCCCGCGCCGAGCTGGGGCGGTCTGCTGCGCGACGGCTACGACTCGCTCGCCTCGGCGCCGTGGATCTCGACCGCGTCCGGCCTGGCCGTGTTCGTCAGCGTGCTCGCGATCAACTTCGTCGGCGAAGGGCTGCGAGAAAGCCTCGTCGACGCCTGACCCGCCGCGCCACCGCATGTTCAAAGGAGAACCTGTCTTGTCCCGTCCCTGGCTCCACCGGCGGCTGCGCGCCGCCGTCGCCGCCGGCCTCGCCGTCGCGCTCGCGGGCTGCTCGGCGATCACCCCGGCCGGCGAGCCCGCGCAGGCCCCCGCGCAGCCCGTGCGTGGCGGGACGCTGATCGTCGGCAGCGTCGGCAACAACTGGACGACGCTCGACCCGCTCACGACCAACACCTCGATCGGCCCGTACTGGTCGATGTACGAGCCGCTGTTCGAGTACCGGCCCGACGGCGCGGGCAAGTCCGCGGTCGCCCCGAAGCTCGCCGTCTCCGGGAACCTCGACGACCCGCTGCGGCCGGTGATCCACCTGCGGACCGGCGTCACCTTCCACGACGGCACCCCCTTCGACGCGCAGGCCGCGGCCTGGAACATCGAGCAGATGCGGCACGTGCCGGGCTCCACGGCGGCCCGGACGCTCGGCGACGTCACCGGCGTCGAGGTCGTGAACGCCGACACGATCAGGCTGACGCTCAGCGCGCCCAGTCCCTCGATCTTCGTCCGCCTCTCGTCGTCGGCCGGGCCGGGCCGGGCGATGGTGTCGCCTGCCGCTGTGCGGGCCCACGGCCGGGAGTGGCTGGCCCGCAACGAATCCGGCACCGGCCCGTTCACGCTGAAGAAGTTCGTGCCCGACACCCGCACCGACGTCGTGGCCTTCCCCGGGTACTGGGACACCGGCGCGGACGGCGCGAAGCTGCCCTACGTGGACGGCATCGCCTACGAGCTGCTGCGCGACACCAGCGCCGCGATGCTGGGACTGCAGGCGGGCTCGGTCGACGTCGTCGCCGGCCCGACCAAGGCGATGCTCGACCAGGCCGCCCGGTCGAAGACGGTGCGCGCGGTCGAGCTCACCACCTCCAACAGCTACCCGGGCACGTTCGGGTTCAACGCCACCCGTGCGCCGTTCGACGACGTGCGGGTCCGGCAGGCCGCGCAGCTGGCGATCGACCGCCGGACCCTGGTCAAGGTCGTCTACCCGAACAGCTCCGAGCCCGCCCAGCTGCCGCTGTGGAACGACTCGATGCCCGGCTGGTCCGAGGGGCTCGACCACGTCTACGACTTCGACCTCGCCAAGGCCAAGCGGCTCGCCGGCGAGGCCCGGCTGGCTCCGGGCACCCGCGCCACGCTCATCTACCAGTCCCGCGAGCCGGACGCCACCATCGCGCAGGTCTGGAAGCAGATGTGGGCCGAGATCGGCATCGACCTGATCACGACGCCGCTGGAGGAGACGGTCTTCGAGTCCCGGCTGGCCGCCGGCGACTTCGACGTCGCGACGTGGAACTGGGGCACGCCGCTCACGCCCGACCTCGCCGCCGAGTACCTGCAGGCCGGTGGGCGGCAGAACTGGGTCCACTACGACAACCCGGCGGTCAACGACCTGTTCGCCCAGGCGTCCGGCGCCGGTGGCGAGACCGGGCAGGCGGACCGCTACGGGAAGGCGCTCTCGGCCGTGATGCAGGACGCGGTGTACGGCGTCGTGCTGCGCCAGTCGCCGTACGTGCTGCAGCGCGGTGCCGTCGGCGGCATCCGCGAGATCTGGGGTGGACAGGACATCACCCGGGCCTACAAGGGGCAGTCATGACCAGAGCGGTACCGGACGCGCTGCGTGCGTCCACAGAGGACACCGGCGACCTGCTGGCGGTCACGGACCTGCGTGTCGGCTACGCGCCCCGGCCCGGGACGACGGGCGGGCCGGTGCAGGCCGTGCGCGGGGTCGACCTGACGGTCCGGCGCGGGCGCGTGCGGGCACTGGTCGGCGAGTCCGGGTGCGGCAAGAGCGCCACCGCGCTGGCCGTGCTCGGCCTGCTGCCGCGGGCCGCCACCGTCTCGGGGTCGATGACCCTCGAGGGGCGCGAGCTGGTCGGGCTGGGGGAGCGTGAGCTCACCGCGGTCCGCGGCCGCGACATCGGGATGATCTTCCAGGACCCGAGCCTCTACCTGGACCCGGTGCAGCGCGTCGGCCGGCAGATCGCCGAGCCGCTGGAATACCACGAACACCTGTCCCGCGCCGACGCCCGCGCGCGGGCGATCGAGCTGCTCGACCTCGTGCGGGTGCCCGACGCGCGCCGACGCGTAGACCAGTACCCGCACGAGTTCTCCGGCGGCATGCGCCAGCGCGTGATGATCGCGTCGGCGCTCGCGTGCCGCCCGTCGCTGCTGGTGGCCGACGAGCCCACCACCGCGCTCGACGTGACCGTGCAGGCCGAGATCCTCGACCTGCTGCGCGACATCAGCGCGGAGTTCGGCAGCGGGGTCCTGCTCATCACCCACGACATGGGCGTCGTCGCCGATCTCGCCCACGACGTCACCGTGATGCGCGACGGCGAGGTCGTCGAGCAGGCCGGTGCCGAGGCCCTGTTCGCGACTCCGTCGCAGCCCTACACACGTGAGCTGCTCGGGGCCGTGCCACGGCTGGGCGCGAGCCGGCCGCCCGCGGCACGGGAACCTGCGGCGGCGCCTCCCGCACTGGAGTTGGACGGACTGTCGGTGACCTACCGCCGGCGGCTCACCGCGCCCGCGTTCCGCGCCGTCGACGGGGTGAGCCTCACGCTGCCGGCCGGGACCGTGCTCGGGCTGGTCGGCGAGTCCGGTTCGGGGAAGTCCACGATCGCCCGCACCGTCGTCGGCCTCAACCGGGCCAGTGCGGGGCGGGTGCTGATCGCGGGCCAGGACGTGACCCGGCTGCGCGAGCGCGGGCTGCGCTCGGTGCGACGGCGCTACGGCATCGTGTTCCAGGACCCGGCCGCGTCGCTCAACCCGCGCCAGACCGTGAGCGACACGCTGCTGGAGAGCATCCGCAGCCGCGGCTCGGTCAGCGCACGCGACGCGCGGGCGCGCCTGACCGGGCTGCTGGACGACGTGCGGCTTGAGCGCGCTTTCCTCGACCGCTACCCGCGCGAGCTCTCGGGCGGGCAGCGGCAGCGGGTCAGCATCGCCCGCGCGCTCGCGCTCGATCCCGAGCTGCTTATCGCCGACGAGCCGACGTCCGCCCTGGACGTGTCGGTGCAGCGGACGGTGCTGGAGCTGCTGCGCGAACTGCAGCGCGAGCGCGGATTCGCGTGCCTGTTCGTCACCCACGACCTCGCCGTCGTCGAGTCGCTCGCCGACCACGTGGCGGTGCTGCGCGGCGGCAGGCTCGTCGAACACGGCCCCACCGCGCGGGTGCTGTCCGCGCCCAGCGACGACTACACCGCCCAGCTCCTGGCTGCGGCGCCGGTGCCCGACCCCGCGGTGCAGGCGGAAAAGCGGCGCCTGCGCGCCGCTCGCCGTCTCGAGCAGAACTGATCCGGAGGACCTCGATGATCGACGACCTGCCCGACGAGCCGCTGGACGGCCTCGTGCGGCCGCACCCGCACCTGCCGGGGGTCCGCTCGGCGTTCCTGCCGCCGCCCGGCCCGCAGAGCCACGCCTCCTTCCTGTGCGCGCTGCCCGACGGCGACCTGCTGTGCGCCTGGTTCGGCGGTAGCAGCGAAGGCAATCCCGACGTCTCGATCCACCTGGCTCGCCGCCCCGCCGGCAGTGACCGGTGGTCGGCTCCGCAGCAGGTGTCCGACGACCCGTCGCGCTCGGAGCAGAACCCGGTGCTGCACCACGACGGCGAGGTCCTGCGCCTGCTCTACACCGCGCAGGAGTACGGCAGCCAGGACACCTCCGTCGTCCGCTCGCGGACCTCCGCCGACGGCGGGCGCACCTGGGGGCCGGTGTCCCGGCTCAGCCCGCGGGAAGGTCTGTTCATCCGCCAGCCGGTGGTGACGACCGCGGCGGGCACGCGGCTGCTTCCCGCGTTCGACTGCCGGGTCGTGCCCGGCCGGGTCTGGAAGGGCGACGCCGACGTGAGCCTCGTCCTGCGCTCCACCGACGACGGGCGGACGTGGACCGAGCACCCGGTGCCCGGCAGCACCGGCTGCGTCCACATGGACATCCTCGACCTGGGCGAGGGCCTGCTGGTCGGGCTGTTCCGCAGCCGGTGGGCGGATCGCGTGTACCGCAGCGAGTCCCGCGACGACGGCCGGACCTGGTCCGCGCCGGCGCCGACCGAGCTGCCCAACAACAACTCCTCGATCCAGGCCGTGACGCTGGCGTCCGGGGCGATCGCGTTGGTGCACAACGACGTCGATGCCGCGACGGCGCCGCCGGGCGCGGTCACGGACGACATGATCAAGCGGGTGGCCGAGGGCGCGCCCGTCGAGCTGGAACGCGACGCGGTGTGGGGCGTGCGGCGGGTGCCGCTCACCGTGTCGGTGTCCGAGGACGCCGGCCACACATGGCGGCGGGCCTGTGTGCTGGAAGCGTCCCGGGAGGACACCGGCGGCGCGGCGGCGGTGCTCTACGACGGCACGCCGGGGGACCGGGAGATGTCCTACCCCACGGTCGTGCGCCGCGGCGACGAGCTGGAGATCGCCTACACCTGGGCCCGGCGCGCCATCCGTGCGGTGACCTTGCCGGTCACGCTCCTGGGCTGACCGGGCCGGCGGCGGTTCCGTTCGGGCGCGCGGTGATCACTTCGACGCCGCGCGCCACGAACGGCGCGACCGCGGCAGGGTCGGCCTTCTCGTCGGTCACCAGTGTCCAGCCGGCGGGCAGCCGCGCCCAGGCGTGGAACGGCCGGTGGCCCAGCTTCGCGGCGTGAGCCAGCACGTAAACCCGCTCCGCGCGCGCCATCATCAGCTCCTTGAGCCGGGTCTGCGCCAGCTCGGCCTCGCAGATCCCGTCCTCGGCGCTCACCCCGTCGGCCCCCAGGAACACCCGGTCGAAGCTCATCCGCTCCAGCGCGGCTTCGGCGAGGGGCCCGACGAAGCCGCCGGACATCGGCCGGAACGTGCCGCCGAGGCATTCCACGCGCACGCCTTCGGCGCCGCCCAAGGCCTCCACCACGGTCATGCCGGTGGTCGCGACCGTGAGCGGCGAGCGCTCACGCAGCTCGTGCGCCAGCGCGGCGACGCTCGATCCCGCGTCCAGCAGCACCGTCTCGCCCGCGCGGACCTGCGCCGCGGCCCACCGGGCCATGCCGAGCTTGGCCTCGAACGCCTCCCCGGTGCGCTGGCGCAGCGGCTCTTCGGGGGGCGCGGCGACCGCCATCGCCCCGCCGTAGGTCCGGGCGACCTCGCCCTGCTCGGTGAGCAGGGCGAGGTCGCGGCGGATCGTGGAGGGCGTCACGTCGAAGGCCGCGGAGAGCTCCTCGACGCTCGCGAGGCCGGTGGTGCGCGCCATGCGGACGATCTGCTCACGACGACGGCGCGTACTCACAGCCATGGATTACCTCCCCATCCCAACCCGGTCAGGCCACCGGGTCCTCGGCGGACCGGCGGGTGGCCAGCGCGGCGGCCTGGCGCAGCGCCTCGACCATACTGCGCGAGTCCGCGCGCCCGGTGCCGGCGATGTCGAACGCCGTGCCGTGGTCCACCGACGTCCGGATCACCGGCAGCCCCACGGTGATGTTGACCCCCGCCTCGATGCCCAGCACCTTGACCGGCCCGTGCCCCTGATCGTGGTACATCGCCACGATGAGATCGTAGTCACCGCGCCCCGCCAGGAAGAAGGCCGTGTCGGCGGGCAGCGGCCCCTCGGCGTCGATCCCGTCGGCGCGCAGCACCTCGAGCGCGGGGACGATCTTTTCCTCTTCCTCGCCGTAGCCGAACAGCCCGTTCTCACCCGCGTGCGGGTTGATCGCGCACACCCCGATCCTCGGCGCGTCGACGCCGGCGCGGCGCAACGCGTCGTAGCCGCGCCGCACGGTGCGTTCCACCAGTCCCGGCTCGATCACCCGGATCGCGTCGACCAGCCCGAGGTGGGTGGTCACGTGGATGACGCGCAGCGTCGGCGTGGTCAGCATCATCGACACTTCGTCGGTGCCGGTGAGGTCGGCGAGCATCTCGGTGTGCCCGGCGTAGACGTGCCCGCCGGCGTGCAGCGCCTCCTTGTTCAGCGGGGCGGTGCAGATCGCTTGCACCTCCCCGGCGACGGCCAGCCGGGCGGCGGCGGCGACGTACTGGTAGGCCGCGTCCCCCGCCACCGGCGAGACCTGGCCCCAGGGCAGGTCTTCGGGCAGCAGCCCCAGGTCGATCACGTTGATCCGGCCCGGCGTGAACACCGCGTCCGCCACGTCGCCGACCGCCACGACGTCGGCGTCACGCGCCAGCACCGCGGCCGCTTGCCGCAGCCTGGCCGCGTCACCGATCACGACGGGCCGGCACATCGCGGAGGTTTCGGGGGCCAGGAGCGCGCCCACGACCACTTCGGCGCCGATACCTGCCCCGTCTCCCATCGTCACCGCGACCACAGGGCCTAGTCCAGCGGTACTCATCGTCCTCCTTGTCCGGCGCGGCCCGCTTCGGACGGGCCGTCCTGGTTCGTGTTCTGCAGGTCGCCCGCGCGCACGCTGCGGGCGATGGCGACGAGCGAGTCCGGATCGCCGAAGCTGCCCGGGCGCGTCACGACGGTGCGTCCGTCGGGAGCCCGGCTGACCACCGCGCCGTGGTGCACCTGGTGCAGCGGGCGGAGTTCGGAGATGCCGAGGGCGTCGAGGGTCCGGCGGGCGGTTTCCCCGCCGGTGAGCGCGAGGTCGACCGGTGCGGCGATGCCCTGCAGCACTTCGCGCACCAGCGCGGCCAGCAGCTCGGACACCCGGGCCTCGCCCACGAAACGGGGGGACACCGCGAGTACGGCCGTTCCGGTGCGCAGCGCCGCGGCCAGCTCGTCGCGAGCCTGTACTGATGACGCGCCGGCGTCCACGGTCACCACCGCGGCACCCGCGTCGCGCAGCCTGCGGACCTGTTCGCGCGCCGACGGTGCCGCCGTGCCGACCACCACGAGCAACGGCGCACCGGAGTTCTCGCTCGCACTTTCGGCTCGGCCGGGCCACGCTGCGGCGCGTCCGGCTGCGGCGGCCAGACCGGCCGCGCCGACGAGGGTCGCCCCGGCCACCCTTGCCGCGGCGACGAGAGCATCCAGGTCGTCGTCGCGCTCGGCGTCGCCGACTATGACGCGGCCGGAACGGTGCGCGGTCAGCATTTCGTCGGCCAGGCGGGGACCGCGGACCACGGGCAGGTCGAGTACCCGCGCCGGAAGGCCGACGGCCGCGGCGACCGAGTCCGGGGCCGCGCGGGGTTCCGCGGCCCACGCCGCAGTGTGGTGCAGCGGGATGCCGCCGACGTGCACGACTCCACTTCGGACGGTCCGCCCGGCGACCGGCAAGGCGGGCGCGACGACCACGGGCCGCCCCAGCGAGCGCAGCTCGCCGACGACGGCGCCGAGGTGCCCGCGCAACAGCGAGTCGATCTTGACCAGGACCTCGCGGTCGGCAGCGTGCGCGGCCAGCGCGGCTCGCAGGCCCGCTGTCGCGGCTTCCGCGTCGTCCGCCCGCGAGTCGAGGTCGAGGGCGAGGACCGTGGCGGCCCGCGCGGCGGCGTCGGAGCCGAGGGACAGCCGGAGGAGCGTGGGGCCGCCGTGCGCCGCGGCGGCCTCGGCGGCGCCGGACACGTCGTCCGCGAGCAGCAGGACCCGCGGCGCGGTCGTAGCCACCAGGCACCCTCCTCAAGTCGCGCGTAATGTGCAGTACGCCGTGATTCTTGCGCAGATCGCGCAAAAATGCCAGAGTTACCGGACACAGTGATCCCATCTCGCAGGAGGAACCGATGACCGCGTCCGATCCCGCCGCGACGACGCTCGACAGGCTGGTCGGGCCGACGCGGCTGGTGCTCGGCACGATGACGTTCGGCGACACTGCCGACGTCGCCGCGGCCGCCCGCATGCTCGACACCGCGCTCGACGCGGGCGTCACCAGCATCGACACCGCCAACGCCTACGCGGGCGGCACCACCGAGGAGATCCTGCGCGACCTCCTGCGTGAGCGCCGGGAGCGCATCGTGCTCGCGACCAAGGCCGGGATGCCGCACCCCGACATCGGCGAGCACTCCCCGCTGTCGGCGGCGGGGCTGCGCGCCGCCGTCGAGGGCAGCCTGCGCCGGCTCGGCACCGAGCGCGTCGACCTCCTCTACCTGCACAAGCCCGACCGCGCGGCACCCATCGGCGAGACCGTCGAGACCCTCGGCGAGCTGCTGCGCGAGGGCCGCATCGGCGCCTGGGGCATCTCCAACTACGCCGCGTGGCAGGTGGCCGAGCTCAACCACGCCGCCGCGGTCGCCGGGGTTCCCGGGCCGGCCGTCGGCCAGCAGCTCTACAACCTGCTCTCGCGGCGGATCGAGGAGGAATACGTCGAGTTCGCCCGCACCGCCGGACTGCCGACCATCGTCTACAACCCTCTCGGTGGCGGGCTGCTCACCGGCAAGTACTCGTTCGACGAGCCCGCGCAGGGCGGGCGTTTCGACACCTCGCGCGTGGCCGCCATGTACACCGACCGCTACTGGAACCGCGCGCTTTTCGATGCCGTCGAGCGGCTGTCCGCGATCGCCGGCGACGCCGGGATCGGCCTCGTCGAGCTGAGCCTGCGGTGGCTGTGCGGGCGCCCCGGCTCCGACGCGCTGCTCTTGGGCGGTTCGCGCGTAGAGCAGCTGCAAGCCAACATCGACGCGGTCGCCCGCGGCCCGCTGCCCGACGACGTCGTCGCGGCGTGCGACGAGGTCGGCGACGCGCTGCGCGGCCCGATGCCCGCCTACAACCGATGAGCCCAGGAGATCCGATGGCAGACCCGACCGACTTCGCCCGCCGCGTCCGCGCGCGGGAGCGCATCCTCGGCTACTGGGTGGTGCTCGCCTCGCCGGTTTCCACCGAGCGCCTGGCCCGCCTCGGCTGGGACTACGTCTGCCTCGACGGCCAGCACGGCCTGCTGGGCTACAGCGACCTGCTGCAGAACCTGATGGCCGTCGACGCCGGCGGCAGCGCGGGGATGGTGCGCGTCGAGGCGAACGACCCGACCCCGATCGGCCGCGCCCTCGACGCCGGCGCCCGCGGCATCATCGTCCCGCTCGTCGACTCCGCGGAGCAGGCCGCGTCCGCGGTCCGCGCGGCCCGCTACCCGACCTCGGGCGGCGTCCGCTCGTACGGCCCGATGCGCTCGGCGCTCCGGATCGGCCCGCGCCCCGCGGAGGCGGACGCGGGCACGGTCGTCCTCGCGATGATCGAGACGCCGGAGGGACTGCGCAACGTCGAGGAGATCTGCGCGACCCCCGGCCTCGACGGGGTTTACGTGGGACCGTCGGACTTGTGCCTCGCCGTCGGCGGCGCCTATCCGGGCGACCCGGCGGTCGCCGACGAGTTCGAGGCCGCCCTCGCCCGCGTCGCCCGCGCCGCGGCCGACGCCGGGGTGGCGGCGGGGATCCACACGAGCGACGGAGCGACGGCGGCCCGGAGGCTGGGGGAGGGCTACACCCTCGCGACGGTGGCCAGTGACCTCACGCATCTGGAACAGGCCTCGGCCGCGCATTTGGAGCAGGCGAAGGGTTAGTACGCCGGCCGGCGTGAGGTGATCACGCCGGCCGGCGCTGCCGGGGCTACTGGCGCACCACACCGACCTGCTGGGCGAGCTGGTCGGGGTTGATGTCGAGCCACGGGTAACTGAAGCTGTTCCACAGGTCGCAGTGCTGCGTGGCGGCGAACGCGGCCGAGGTCACCGCCGAGCTGCCGCCGAGCTGGAGGACCATCGCGCGCTGGTCCTTGACGCCCGGCCATTCCGCCTGCCCGGCCGCGTCCGGGGTGCCTTCACGGACGAACGCGCCCCAGTAGCGGACCATTTCGGCCGACAGCCGGAGCTTGTCGCGGTCGAAGAGGCTGGTCGGGGTGGGCCAGAGGTAGGCCTGGTCCGCCGCGTGGGTCGCGCCGACGTCGAAGCCGGCCGGGGTGCCCTGGCCCGATGGGCTTCGTGCGTCGAAGCGGTACAGGAACGTCTTCGGCTGGTACTTCGAGACCTGCTGGGCCAGCTGGGCGTACTGACACCCGCCGAGGCCGTAGAAGGCGCTGGCGTCCGTCCACACGGCACCCAGCGCGTACGCCGCCGTGTCCTGCGCCGGGTAGTTGCTCAGCGGGTACACCTTTTCGACGTCCGCCGCGCGGGTGCCGAAGAGGTACTCGAGGCTCTTCGAATACTGGGCCGGCGTCGCGGTGGCGAAGGGCCGGGCCCAGGCCCGCACCTCGTCGCGGGTGCTGCCGATCAGGAGCGGCACCCGCTCGAAGCGGCCGGTCCGCACCGCGGTGAGGGGCGCGATCGGCAGCTCGGGGACGCCGGCGGTCGGCAGCGGGCCGCTCAGGATACCGCCGCGGACGACGGCGCTCGCGGCCTGGATTTCGGCTGCCGACTTGGCGCGCAGGCAGCTCACCTGATGGGTGGCGCAACCCGCGTCGGTGGCGAACCGCGTGCCGACGGCCTGGGACTCGGCGACGGTGTGGCTCGGGCAACCACCGCTCTGGATGATCGCGCCGTCGACCAGGCCGTGCGTCAGCGGAGACGCCAGCAGCGCGCACACCGAGTGGCCGCCCGCGGAGAGCCCCGCGATGGTTACCGCCCGGTGGTCGCCGCCGAACCGGTCGATGTTGTGGTTGGCCCAGTTCAGGGCGGCGACCTGGTCGAGCAGGCCGTAGTTGCCGCCGCCGGTCTTGCTGAGGCCGGGGAGGTTCAGGAAGCCGAACGCGCCGAGCCGGTAGTTGATCGTGACGACGACGATGTTGTTCGTCTCGGCCAGCAGGGAACCGTCGAAGTCGTTGCCGGAGCCGGACGAGAAGCCGCCGCCGTGGATCCACAGCAGCACCGGCAGCCGCTCGTTCGTCGCCCGCGCCGGACGGAAGACGTTGAGGTAGAGGCAGTCCTCGGTCGAACCGGCACCCTGCGGGCACGCCGACCCGTAGCTGGTCGCGGGCCGGACGCCGGTCCACGCCGGAGCCGGCTGCGGTGGCTGCCAGCGGAGCGCGCCGACCGGTGGGGCGGCGAACGGGATGCCCAGGAACGCATCCACCGCCCCGGTGCTCTTCCCCGCGAGCTTGCCTGTGTCGGTCTGGACGATGAGCGAGTGCACGGCGTTCGCCGCCGCCGGAGCGACCGCGGCGACCGCGGTCGCGGTCACCGCCACCGCGACCGCGACGCCGAGCCACTTGAGTCTTTTCCGCACCGATCCTCCTGAAGCCGAGTGGGTGTCGGTGCAGGATGCGGTGCCGGGCCTCACCGGGTAACCGGCGTGGTCCGATCACCGGACCGCAGGGCACTGACCGTCTTCGTGATCCGGTGGCCCACCATCGTCAGCAGCCCGGCGTACTTGCCGACGTCGGCCCGGTACAGCGGCGCGGTGATGGACAGCGCCCCGGTCGTCAGGCCGGTCGCGCCGGTCAGCGGAATCGCGACGCTGACGAAACCGACGCGCGTCTGTTCGTATTCGACCGCGTAGCCGTTCGCGCGGGCCCGCGCGAGTTCGTTGAGTAGGAGGCCGGGAGCGTGGACCGTGTGCGGGGTGAGCCGGTCGAGCGGCGACGCGATCACCTCGTCGACCAGCGCGCGAGGCCCGAAGGCCAGCAGCACCTTGCCGGTGGCGGTGCAGTACATCGGCATCCGGCCGGCCACCCGGGACGGCTTGGTCACCTGGCTGTGGCCGGACACCTTCTCGAGGTAGAGGACTTCGCGGCCGTCGGGGACGGCGAGGTGGATCGTCTCGTTCGTGGCCTGGTAGAGGTCCTCCATGTACGGCCGGGCGGCGTCGCGCAGGATGCGCTGGCGCGGCACCCGCTGGCCGATTTCGAACAGGCGGATGCCGAGCCAGTAGTCGCTGCCGCGCCGCTCCAGCACACCCCAGGTCAGCAGCTCCTGCGCCAGGCGGTGCACCGACGCCTTGGCGACGCCGGAGCGGCGGGCCAGCTCGGTGAGGCTGAGGTGCTCGTCGTCGGGCCCGAAGGCCTCCAGGATGAGCTGGACCTTGCCGAGGACGCTGTTCGCTTCCATGGGTCCAGGTTCGCTGAGCGGAACCGGTCCGGCCAACGGACCGGTCCGCTCACCGAACCGGCTCCGGCAGGCGGTCTACCGCGGCTGGTCGTGAGTGTTAAGGAGGGTTCTAACCCTCCTTAACACTCACGACGTCCTTACGGGACCAGCACTGCGCGGCCGCGGACCCGCCCGGCCCGCAGGTCCTCCAGCGCGAGCGCCGCGTCGGCGAAGGCGTACTTCTGCACGGCCAGGGAAAGCTCGCCCGCGGACAGCTTCTTGACGAGGTCACCGGAGATCTCGCGGGCCCGGCGCTCCTGCCGGATCATGTTGACCGGCAGCAGCGCGACGTCGTCGAGGAGCCACGACGGCAGGTCGACGCGCACTTCGGTGCCGGTCACGTACCCGATCACCGCCGCGCGCCCGCCCGGCCGCACCCAGCGGGTCCGGGCCACCAGCCCGTCGCCGCCGAGCGTGTCGACCAGCAGGGAGGCGGGCCGGTCCGCGGCGAGCCGCTCGATGTCCTCAGTGGAGTCGAGGCAGATGCCGGTGACGCCGTCGGGCACGTGGCCGAGCTGGTCCGCGCGGCCGACGATCCCGGTGACCTTCGCCCCGGCGAGCACGGCCTGCTGGGCGACCATGGAACCGACTGCACCGGCCGCGCCGACGACGATCACCTGCTCGTCCTCGGCGAGCCGGGCCACGTCGTGCAGGACCACGAACGCGGTCGTCGCCGGCACGTAGAACGTCGCCGCGACCTCGGGCGGCAGCGGGGCGTCCAGTTTGTTCGCGGCCTTGGCCGGCACGCTCAGCCGCTCGGTCCAGGTCCCGTCACGCAGCAGGCCCAGCCCGGCCCCGCGCAACATCACCTGATCACCCGGTGCGAGACCGGAGTCCACATCGGACTCGACGACGACTCCCGCGCCTTCCACGCCACCGGCGTACGGCAAGGGCGGCTTGAGGTTGAACGTGCCGCTGGCGACGGTGGCGTCCAGGTGGGCCACCGCCGCCGCCTGGACGTCGACCAGCACCTCACCTTCGGCCCGCGCCGGCTCGGGGACCTCGTCGACGACCGGGGCCGAGCCCCACGTGTGGAACCGCGCGGCCCTCACGCGGCGGCCTTGCGGATGAACTCGACGCTCAAGGGGTTGTAGCGGGCGGCCTGCTCGTGCTGCGGCCAGTGCCCGCAGTCCTCGAACAGCTCCAGCTGCGAACCAGGGATGTCCTCGTGCATCTTCGTGGCCTCCGGCACTTCGCCGAACGGGTTCTTGCGGCCCCACACGATCAGCGTCGGCTGCGTGATGCGGGCGAGCTGCTCGGGGCGCAACAGGTTGCGCTGCCGCCGTTCCATGGACTGCAGGGAGAGCAGGTTGTCCACATTGGCCACGAACTCCGGCGTGTGGTAGATCGCGTGCCGGACCTCGACCAGTTCTTCGGTGGCGTCTTCCTCGCTCGCCATGAGCAGCCGCAAGCGTTTGCGGGTGAGCTCGACGTCGTCGGTGGCGACGGCGTCCTTCGTGCTGGTGCGGATGCGGTTCATGACCTCGGGGTTGGCCACGGTGCCGCCGGCGCACAGCAGCTGCAGGCTCAGCACCCGCTCCGGGTGCTCGATCGCGGCGCGGGCCCCGACCCAGCCACCGAGGGACTCGCCGACGATGTGCGCGGCGCGGATCCCGGCGGCGTCGAAGTAGTCCAGGAGGTGCTGGACGTAGTCGGCGATCTCGTACGGCCGGGCGGGCTTGCCGGTGTAGCCGTGGCCGAGCATGTCGATGGCGTGCAGGTCGAACTCGCTGTGCGCCACGATGTTGCGCGCGAACGCCTCGAGGTGCCCGCTGGTGCCGTGCAGGAACACGACGGCCTCGGCGTCCGGGTTCCCGGCCCGCAGCGTCCGGGTGGGGACGCCGCCGGCGTCGACGTACTCCACGCGGTGCGCGAGGGGAGAGAGTTCGGTCCAGATGCTCACGCGAGCTCCTTGGTGTTGATGCGGTGGACTTGGGTGTTGCTGTAGGCGGCGAGCTTGCGCAGGGCGGCCAGCGTCGCGGCCGCGGCGGTCAGGGCGAGCAGGACCTTCATGCCGGAACTCCTTGCGGGACCAGGGAACGGAAGAACCCGTCGACCACCGCGTGGTAGGCGTGCGGGCGTTCTTCCTGCGGGTGGTGGGAAACGTGGTCCATGACGTGCAGGTTGCCGTTCGGGATCATGCGCGCCAGCATCAGCGGGTAGTCGGGCGTGAGGAACGCGTCCTGCATGCCCCAGACGAACAGCGTGGGCGCCTGGATGCGGCCCAGCTCGTCCGTCAGGTCCTGCCACTCGCCGCGCGGGGAGTCCGACATGGCGGCCAGCTCGCGCTCGCCTGGGTCGAGACTTTGCTCGTACCGCAGGTCGAGTGTCTCTTCGGGGAGCTGGTCGCCGTCGTACCACTCGAGGCTGGTGATCAGGTGGCGCAGCTTCTCGCGCGTCGGGCCTTCGCCTCCGTAATAGACGTCGCGGGCGTTGCGACCGCGGCGGCCACCCTCGGGCAGCGGGGCCAGTGGCCCGTAGAAGACCGGCATGCTGCCGGTGACGACCAGGGAGCGCACCCGGTCCGGGTACTTCGCGGCGAGGTTGAGGGCGATGGTGCCGCCCCAGGAGTTGCAGACGAAGTCGGCGCGCTCGACGCCCAACGTGTCCAGGAGGGCGACGGTCTTGGCCGCGTGGTGGTCCCACATCGGCCCGGTGATGGTCGTCTTCGCCGAGCGGCCGTACTGCTGGATGTCGACGAGCAGGCACCGCCGGTCTTCGGCGAACAGCGGCGCCACCGGCCCGAAGTCGCTCCACGCGGTGCAGCCGGGGCCACCACCGTGCAGGAACACGGTGTCCGGGCCCGAACCGAGGTCGTGGTAGTGGTAGGTGACGCCGCCGCCGTCGGCGTAGTGGCTCTCGGGGGGTGGGGTCATGCTGCTTCCTTCCCGGTGGTGGCGAGGGTGGTCCGCGCGAGCACCTCGCACAGGCGGCGCATCGCGCGGACGTCGACGGTGTTCATGCCGCGGCTGAAGTCTGCGGAGGTCGCTTTCGGCATGCCGGTCCGGACGGTCGGGATGCCGCGGGCGCGCAGGATGTTCGCGTCCGTGGCCCCGCTGTTGTCCGGCACGGGTTCGTGGAGTCGGCCGGAAGTGCTTTCCCAGGCGTCGATCGCGGTGTGCACGATCGGCGAGTCGAGCGGGGTGGACGTGCCCGGGATGGCCAGGACCATCTCCAGTTCCACGTCGAACTGCTCCAGGAACGCGGCCAGTTCCCGCTTGACGGACAACGGTGTCGCGCCCGGGGCGATCCGCACGTCCACGCGGATCCGGCAGGCCGCCGGGGTGACCGCGAGCATCCGTTCCCAGCCCCCGGCGATCGATCCGATGATGCCCTGCGGAGCCGCGGTGGCCGTGCGGTGGCGGGCGGGGTAGTCGGCGAGCCAGCGTTCCAGGCGCGTCACGACTTCGGCGGCGGTGACGATCGGGTTGCGGTAGGGCAGCCGGTGGCGGCTGCCGACGTAGGTGTGGATGCCGGGCACGGTGATCTCGAACCAGCACAGCCCGACTTCGTCGTGGGCGACGAAGTCCCCGGGCTTCGCGATCACCGCGTAGTCCGTGTGCCAGCCGCGTTCGAGCAGGAACGAGCAGCCGGCGCCTTGCCCGGTGTTGGCCCGCGCGGGGTAGCCGGGCGCTTCGATGGCGTTGGTCGGCATCCCGCCCGCGCCGAACGCCACGACGACGTCACCGGCCAGCTCCGGCCGGACCGCACCCAAGGCCTCGGCGAGCACGAGGATGCAAGCCGCGTGTCCCTTCGGGTTGCTCGCTCCGAGGCCGGTGACGAACGGACCTTCGTCGCGGGGTTCGGGTCGCATGTCCGGACGCAGCTCCGGGCCGATCCACGGAGTGTCCAATTCGGACTGTCCGGTGGTGAGGGTGTCGATCGGCGCGTAGAGCATCAGATCTTGGCCGCCGCCGGAACCACGCAGGCGGCCGACGGCGTTGGCCTGGAACTCGTCGAGGTGCTGGGCCTGTGCGCCGAACCCGGCCGCCGACAACCGCGAAGCCAGCATCCGGGCGAGGGGTGCTTCGCGGCCGGTCGGGCTCGGGATCGCTGTCACCGCGTGCGCTGCTTGGCGGAGCCGGTCTTCGGTGATCCACGCGAGGACCGCGTCGAGGGCTGTCACGGCCGGATCACCGCGACGCCCATCCCGGTCAGCCATTCGGGCATGGGGGAGTAGGCCAGCGCGCGGCCCGGCTCGAAGCCCAGCGCGGCGGCCATGACGAGCCAGGTGCGCAGTTCTTGGCCGCCGTTGCCGGCCGCCTTCCCGATCTCCTCGGTCGTCAGGGACGTGTACTTCTCGAGTTCGCCGCGTTCGAGGTCGGCCAAGAAGGCCTCGTCGAATTCGGGGAACAGCACCGGACGGGCCGCGGTGATGATCTCGCGACGGCGGCCGTCGTAGCTTTCCCAGTCGCCGCGGCCGTTGAGCCACGCCTCGACGAGGAACTCCTCGTCCTCGCCTTCGGGCGCGCGCCAGTCGTCGGGCCAGGGCAGCTGGTGCGACAGGCCGCCGGACGCGATGACGACCACCCGCAGGTCCTCGGGCAGGGCCGCGATGGCTGCAGCGATGTTGCGGCCCAGCTTGGCGCAGCGGTCGGTGCGCGGCAGCGGGGCCGCGAAGACGTTGACCACCAACGGAACCACCGGCACGGCGAGGTCGTCGAGGAGGTACTGGATCGCGTGCGTTTGACCGTGGTCGATCTGCAGGCGTGCCGAGATGGCCACTTCAGTGCCGCGTTCGACGAGGTCTTCGGCGAGCCGCTGGGCGAACTCCGGTGCGGTTTTCTGCGGCCCCGACGGCGTCTTCGCCTCGCCCGAGCCGATCACCTCGCCGACGCCGAGGGTGAACGGCGGGATCATGTCCAGCCAGAACCCGCGGAAGTGGTTGGAGCCGACGATGATCGCGATATCGGGTTCCGCCGCGGCGATCTCGTTCCGGGCTTCGCGCAGTGCGTCGCGGAAGCGTTCCGCGCGGTCGGTGTGCACGACCTTGTCCCAGTGGGTGTTCATCAACGTCGAGTGGGACGCCCCGACGCCGAGCACCACGCGCGCCATCAGTCGGCGGCCGGGACGGGAACGGAGACGCCCTGCGCGCCCAGCCGGTCGACGCGTTCCTCGCAGGTGTCTTCGGCGAGCTTGCGCCACTTGAGCAGCGAGTCGTCGGGCCGGTACAGCTTCTCCGGCGGGGCGTCGGTGACTTCGACCATCCACTTGTCCTGCCCGGAGAACTGGCCGTGGAACAGCCACCGGACGAAGCCGAGGTACTTGGCGTAGAACGGCAGCGCCTTCAGCCCGCGCTGGAAGCTCGCCAGCACACCGACGTAGAGGTGGTTGTCCGCGTCGACCGGGACGTAGAACTCGTAGTGGATGAACGTCGGGTAGACGATCCGCAGCACGCCGGGCATGCTCACCGACGCGAAGCCGGGGAACTCCTGCGCGGCGATCACCGGGTTGGTCTGGCGGTGGGTGCTGGTGTTGCCGACGTTGCCGACCTTCTTCGGCGGCTTCAGCTTGAACCACGCCTGGTTGTCCCACTTGCCCAGGCCGGGGAAGTCGGCGGTCCAGTACTGCTTGTCCTGGACGCGGTAGATCCACCGCCCGCGCTCGATGATCCGGGTCTCGTTCCACACCGGCATCGCCTTGAACAGCCGCCACAACGCCGTGCGGTGCAGGTATTTCGCGTGGCCTTCGTCGTAGCCGTTCTCGCACGCGAAGCGCCAGTTGCCTTCGCGGGGCTGGATGCGCGAGCCGACGATGGCCTCGTTGCTGACCAGTTCCTCGGGCAGTTGCTCGTCGATCGGCGGGGCTTCTTCGCCGTCGCCGACGAAGACCCACACCATGCCGAGGCGCTCCTCGACCGCGTAGGTGGGCTGCTTGACCTTGCCGCAGATCGGCGAGGCCGGGCCGTCGGTGATGGCGGCCTTGAGGTCACCGGACTTCAGGTCGAACGTCCAGCCGTGGTACGGGCACGAGATCGTGCCCGGGAACTGCTGGTTGCCCTCCGACAGCGGGACGCCGCGGTGCGGGCAGCGGTCCTTCAGCGCGTACACCTTTCCGCCGTCGCGGATCAGCACGATCTTCTGCCCGAGCAGGGTGATCTGCCGGGGCTTGCCGGTGAACCGCGACGAGTAGCCCACCGGGTACCAGTAGCCGCGGAACCCGGCCGCCGCGGCCTGGTAGTGCGGCCAGCTCGACCAGTCCTGCCGGCCCGGGAGCCTCGCCGGGCGCCGGCCGCGCCGGGCCGGGGTGGTGGCCGTCTCGCCGTTCTGCACGCTCATGACCGCTCCAAGTTCGTTGTGCCGAAGCTGACGGTGAGTCCACCACCGCCGGCCCGGTCGGCCAACGCCTCCGGTCCGCTCACCGAACCCGATCCGAAAACCGGGCCGTGGTCCGCTCACCGGTCCGCGATCCGGGTCCGCGCCGCGCGACCCGCTTACTGTCCGACGCTGTCCACTTTCGACATCCCACGGAGGACTCATGGCCCTCGACACCGACATCCTGCTGGTCGGCGCCGGACCGACCGGCCTCTACGGCGCCTACTGCGCGGGCTTCCGCGGCCTGCGCACCGTCGTGGTCGACGGGCTGCCCCAGCCGGGCGGGCAGATCGCCGCGCTCTACCCGGAAAAGGAAATCCTCGACGTCGCCGGGTTGCCGCGCGTGCGGGGCCGCGACTTCGTGGCCGCGCTGCTGGACCAGGCTCATGGCCACAGCCCTGAGTACTTGCTGGGCCGCCAAGCCGTCGCGCTGGGCCGCGCCGAGGACGGCCGGCCCGAGGTCACCCTGTCCGACGGCGTGGTCGTGCGCGCCGGCGCGGTGATCCTCACGGCCGGGATCGGCACGTTCACCCCGCGCAAGTTGCCCGCCGGGGAGGACTACCTCGGCCGGGGCCTGAGCTACTTCGTCACCGACCTCGACGCGCACATCGGCCACAACGTGCTCGTCGTGGGTGGCGGCGACAGCGCGGTCGATTGGGCCCTGGCCTTGGAGCCGATCGCGAAGTCCGTCACCCTCGTCCACCGGCGGTCGGCGTTCCGCGCGCACGCGGCGAGCGTCACGGCCGTCACCGCCGGGGGAACGCGGATCGTCACCGACGCCGAAGTGGAAGCGCTTACCGGAGAAGAGACGCTGCGGCTGGCTCACGTCCGCGTGCGGGGCGAAGACCAGCCGCAGGTGTTCGAAGTGGACAGTGTAATCGCCGCGCTGGGCTTCGTGAGCAACCTCGGCCCCCTGGCGTCCTGGGGGATGGAGCTGCGCGGCCGGTCGATCCTGGTCGACTCGCGGATGCGCACCAGCCTCGACCGCGTCTACGCCGCCGGGGACGTGACCGAGTACGAGGGCAAGGTGCGCCTGATGTCCGTCGGCTTCGGCGAAGTCGCCACGGCGGTGAACAACGCCGCGGTCGCCCTCGACCCCGAACTGTCCCTCTTCCCCGGTCACTCGACCGAGAACTCCTGACCCCGGAAGGAAAACCCATGGCCTACGTCATCGGCGCCAACTGCATCGACGTCACCGACCGCGCCTGCCTGGACGTCTGCCCTGTCGACTGCATCTACGTCGGCGAGCGCAAGAGCTACATCAACACCAACGAGTGCATCGAATGCGGCGCGTGCGAGCCGGAGTGCCCGGTGGACGCCATCTTCGTCGACCGCAAAGCGCGTGGCGACGAGAGCAAGACGGTGTTCGTGACGGACTCGATCGCCTTCTTCGAGCAGCCCCTGCCCGGCCGCGACGCGCCCCTCGGCGACCCCGGCGGCGCCGGCACGATCGGCGACCTCGGCGTGGACACCCCGATGGTCGCCCAGTACTGACCCGGTCGTGAGTGTTTAGGACGGTTCTAACCGTCCTAAACACTCCCGACCTCTCAGTGGCCGATGAACCGGGGCGGGCGCTTGTCCAGGAAGGCTTGCAGGCCCTCGGCGGCGTCCGCGGTGCGGATCAGCTCCGCGACGCCTTTCCCTTCGCGTAGCAAGGCTTCCTCGATCGGCAGGCCGTGACCTTCGTCGACGACCCGTTTGAGGATGCCGATGGCCGCGGTCGGCTTGGCCGCGAGCAGCTGGGCCTCCTCGGCGACCGCGGCGTCGAACAGCCCGGGCTCGACCACCCGATCCACCAAGCCGAACTCCAGGGCCTGCTGGGCGGACAGGCGCGTGCCCTCGATCATCAGCCGCTTGGCCCGGTGCGGTCCGACGAGCCGGGGGAGCCGCTGGCTGCCGCCCGCCCCGGGGAACAGGCCGAGGGTGATCTCCGGGTAGCCGAAGCTCGCCGTGGCCGAGAGGATCCGCAGGTCGCAGGCCAAGGCCAGCTCGGCGCCACCGCCGAGGGCGTGGCCGTTCATGGCGGCGATCACCGGTTTCGGGGCCCGTTCCAGGATCCGCTGCACCTCGATCCAGCCGCGCATCTTCGCCTGGTTGACGTCGGACAGGTCCCGCATGACGGCGATGTCGGCGCCGGCGATGAAGAACTTGCCGGTGCCGGTGATGACCAGGCACCGCACGTCCGGGTCTTCGGCCAGCGGCGGCAGCACCTCGCGGAACTCCGCGATCATGGCCGGATCGACGGCGTTGGCCGGCGGCCGGTCGATCCGGATCGTCGCTACCCCGGCGTCCCGGGTGGTGGTCAGGACCGGCATGCGGGTTCCTTTCATTCGGTGATCCCGGCGGCGCGCAGGGCGGCCAGGCGGTCGTCGTCGAAGCCCAGGAGCTCGCGCAGGACCGGGTCGGTGTGCTGGCCGAGCAGGGGAGCGGGCGAGGTGAGCGCGCCCGGGGTCGCCGCGAGGCGCGCGACGATGCCCTCGTGCAGCACCGCGCCCGCGATCGGGTGGTCGAGGCGCTCGTAGAAGCCGCGTTCGGCCAAGTGCTCGTCCTGGACGAGGTCGCGACCGGTCGCCACGACGGCCGCGGGGACCCCGGCGGCCTGCAGCCGGGCGGTGAGGTCCTCGGCGTCCTGCGGCCGGGTCCAGGCAGCGAGGGTGTCGATCTCGTCCGAAGCCAAGGCCCGCAGCGCGGCCCACTGCGTTTCGTCTTGCGGGGCGATGGCCACCCACCGGTCGTCCCCGGCCGCCGGGTAGACGCCGTGCGGCGCGGAACGCGCGGTGCCGAGGACCGCCGGGCCCATCGTGGCCGCCATCGCCTCCAGCTGCGAGAGGTCGACGTGCCCGCCTTCGCCGCGGATCAGCAGGTCCAGGGCGCCGAGCACCGCCGCGTTGGCGGCCACCATGTCCCCCAGCCCGAAAGCCAGCCCTTGTGGCTTTTCGCCCGGTTCGGCCGTCTCGGCGGACAGCCCGGACATCGCGGCGAGCGTGTCGGCGAAGGTGACGGCCTTCCGCCACGGCCCGGTGTGCCCGACGCCGGACATCGACACCAGGATCGCTTTCGGGTTGATCGCGCGCAGCGACTCGTAGTCCAAGCCCCACTTCGCCAGCACGCCCGGGCTGAAGTTCTCCACGACGACGTCGCAGTGGGCGGCCAGTTCCCGCAGGACCGCCTGCCCTTCGGGCGTGCGCAGGTTGAGCGCGACGCTTCGCTTGCCACGGTTGAAGTTCAGGAAGTAGCCGGAGTCGTCGGGCCCGGCGTCCGGCCGCAGCCGCATGGACGTCGAAAACCGCGTCGGGTCGTGTCGGTGCTTCGACTCGACCTTGACGACGTCGGCGCCGTGCTCGGCGAGGATCTTGGTCGCGTAGGGCCCGGCCAGCACCCAGGTCAGGTCCAGCACCCGGACGCCGTCGAGCGCGCGGCTCCGCGCGGGTCGCCGTTGCACCGGCGCGCTGGTCCACCCGCCTTCGGTGAGCGGGGACAGCGTCACCGGCCGGGGCAGGCCGGGGGCGTTCCAGGGGAAGCCGGCGTCCTCGATGCCGTCGACGGAGACGAAGAACTGCCGGTCGCGCAGCTGCGGGTTGCGGGTCAGCTCCGCCGGCGGAGTCACCTCGGCCCACGGCAGAGAACGGGCGCGGCCCTCCTCGGCGACCTCGGCCGCGGTGCGCTTGGCGACGAACCGGGCGACGACGTCGTCGACGTGCGGACGCTCGGCCCACCGCACCACCTGATCGGCGAACCGCTCGTCCAGGAGGTCACCGGCCTCTCCTTCCTCAGCCAGCCAGTCCCGAAGGCCGGTCCACATGCGCTCGCTGCCGGAGTAGCCGCCCGCGACGTACCCGTCGGCGGCCGCGAAGATCCGATGGGCGACGTGCTCGTAGACGCCGCCGTTGCGGACCGGGAACCGGCCGGCGTGGATCCACGAGATCGCGCCCGTTTCCAGCGTCGCGGCGACCGCTTCCTGGGCCGAGACGTCGATCAGCTGCCCGGTCCCGGCGAGCACGCCCAGCAGGGCGGCGATCGCGCCGTGCGCGCCGGCCAGCTGGCAGGCCTGCTCGCGCGGCGGCGGTTCGGGCGGGCCGCCGGGCTTGCCGCCGAGCCAGGTCATCCCCCCGGCGGAGGCGAGCACGAGGTCGCCGCCGAGCCAGTCGCGGCGCGGGCCGGTGAGGCCGAACGGCGTCACGACGACGTGGACGGCGTCCGGCCACCGCGAGGTCCCGTCGGCGTGCAGGCCACGCAGCTTCGCCACCGGCCCGCTTTCCAGGATGACGTCGGCTTCCCGGGCCAGCGCGTCGAGATCCGCCGCCAGCTTCTTCCCGGCGTGCCAGTGGATGCGCTCGGGCCCGGTCAGGTCGTCGTCGACGCGCACGACGTCGGCGCCGAGCCCGACCAGCAGCCGGGCGCCCTGCCGGGCCAGTTCGTCGGTGAGGTCGAGTACACGCAACGGGTCCTCCTGCGGCAACGGGGATGTCGGCCGACCGTAGGCAGCGGAGGTACCCGCCCGGTCGCCCGCGGTTCACTGGGTGGACCGGGCTTCGGCGTCCCACGTGTGCTCGTCCACAGTGGACGGCAGCAGCGCCTTGACGACCTTGCCGCTCCCGTTGCGCGGCAGCTCCCGCGCGATCCGCACGTACCGCGGCTGGGCGTGCCGCGGCAGCCGCGTGCGGCACCAGTCCCGCACGGCGGGCCCGTCGAGCGCGCGATCGGTGGCGAGCACGACGAGGAGCTCCTGCTCGGTGAGGTCCGACTCGACCCCGATCGCGGCGGCGTCGACCACGCCGGGCAGCGCCCGCAGCACCTGCTCGACGTCCCAGGTCGCGATGTTCTCCCCGCGCCGCCGGACGACGTCACCGCGCCGCCCGGCGAAGGTGAGGAAGCCGTCGGCGTCGAGACGGCCGCGGTCGCCGGTGCGGAACCAGCCGTCCTGGAGCACGGCGGCGGTGGTGGCGGGGTCGCCCGCGTAGCCGCGGAACCGCATGTCCGGCCGCTGGGCCCGGACGGCGATCTGGCCGGTCTCGCCGGGCGGAAGGGGCCGGCCGGTGTCGTCGAGGATCGAGACTTCGTACTCGGGGACGACCCGGCCCGCCGTGCCCGGCCGCCAGTCGTGCGGGGTGTTCGCGGCGACGTCCCCGAGTTCGGTGCTGGCGTAGGCCTCGAGCGCTTTCACGCCGAAGCGGTCGAGGAACCGCGCGGCCAGCTCGGCGGGGGCCGGGGCGCCGTAGGCCAGGCGGACGGCGTGATCGCGGTCGGTGCCCGGCTGACGGTCCAGGATGGCCAGCATCGCGCCCATGAAGTTGAACGCCGTGACCCTTTCGGCGCGGCAGATCTCCCAGAACCGGGACGCGGAGAACCGGCGGTGGGCGACCAGCCGTGCCCCGGTCAGCAACGCGGGCAGGAGCGCGGTGTGCCGGACGTTGACGTGGTGCCACGGGAACACGTTGAGCAGGACGTCCCCGGGGCCGTAGCCCATGGTCGCCGCCACCCGGCGGGCGTGCCGCACGGCGGCGAAGTGCGGGAGTTCGGCGGCTTTCGCGCGGCCGGTGGTGCCCGAAGTGGACAGCACGACGAGCACGTCACCCGGCGCGGGACGGTGCTCCCGGGCTCCGGTCACCGGCAGCTCGTCGAGGAACGGGTGCCCCGGCGGTCCGGGATCGTCCTCGCGGACGAGGACGACCCGCTCGGCCAGGGTCAGCAGGGCGGGGTTGGCGGCGAGCGCCGAAGTGCCGGCGATCAGCAGCGATGCCCTGGTCGAGTGCCGGATCGCCGCGGCCGCCGGGAGCGTGACGTCGAGGGCCAGCGGCACCTCCACCGCGCCTCGCCGGGCGAGGCCGAAGAGCAGCTCCACGGCGGCGCGCCCCGGCCGCACGCAGGTCAGCACGCGCTCCCCGGGGACGACGCCGAGCCGCGAAGCGACAGCACGCGAGCCTGCGTCGACGTCGCCGATCCGCAGGCGCGTGCCGTCGTCGAAGCGGACCAGCTCGCGGTCCGGATCCTGCCGGGCTCGGCTGGTCAGCAGCTCGACCGGGGTGTCCGGCGAAAGTTCGCTCACCCGGGTGATCGTCGGACCGGCCCGGACCCGGCCCAAGCCGCTGGTCCGCTGAGCAGACCGGTCCGGCTCAGCGGGTGGTCGGCTGGTCGTGAGTGTTTAGGACGGTTAGAACCCTCCTAAACACTCACGACCAGCCGCGGCAGACCCGTCAGCCCGCGGCCCGTTTCGGTGGGGCCTGGAGGGCGGTGAACGGCTCGTTGCGTACCTCGGACGCCGTGAGCAGGGCGCGGTCGAGCGCTCGCGCGATGGCGGCCGCGGCCGTGCGCAGTTCCGGCAGCAGGCGCTTCGGCGCCAGGCGGGCGACGGGCGCGGTCGTCGACACCGCCGCGTGGACCGTGCCGTCCGCGCCGGTGACCGGCACCGCGAGGCTGCCGACCCCGGGCATCGTTTCCTCGATCTCCAGGGCGAACCCCTTCGCCCGCACCACGGTCAGCTGCTTGCGCAGATCGTCCACGGAGGACACCGTCCGGGACGTCAGGTGCGTCAGCCCGGCTTCGTCGAGCCGGGCGAGGTGCTCGTCGACGTCGGGGGAGGTGGCCAGCAGCACCTTGCCCGTCGCCGTGGCCGGGGCGGGCAGCCGGCCGCCGATGCGGGAGTGCGAGTGGATGTTGGCCTCGCCGGCGACCTTCTCGAGGAAGAGCACGTGGACGCCGTCGAGCACGGCCAGGTGGATCGTCGCGCGGGTCGCCGCGAACAGGTCCGCCAGCGCGGGCCGGGCGACCGCGCGCAGCACCGCCGACGCCGGCACCCGCTGGCCGAGTTCGAACACCCGCAGGCCCAGCTGGTAGCAGTCGCCGCGGCGTTCCAGCAGTCCCCACTCGACCAGTTCCTGAGCCAGCCGGTAGGCCGACGCCTTCGGGACCCCGGACCGGCGGCTCAGATCGGTGAGCCCCAGCTGGTAGGCGCCGGATTCGAAGGCGCCGAGCAGCAGCTGTGCCTTGCCGAGCACCGAATTGGGCCGGCTGTCTTCGTCGGTCTCCACGGCACCTCCTCGCGCTCGGAACGAACCGTGATTATCACCATGCGGAAAGATCCAAGTCCAGCTGACGTCACCGTCCGTTACAGCCGGGTTTCCGGCGGCCACCGCCGTGAAAAGGTTCGATGACCCGGTTCGGTAGGCGGACCGCGGGCAGGGGCTCACCGCCCGTGAAGGCGAACACTCCCGGGCAACTCGTTTCCGACCTCAGGGAGCCGCATGACGACGGTGGAGTACGGCTACGCCACGGTGCCCGGCGGGCAGGTGCACTACGCGGAGCAGGGGAGCGGCCCGGCCGTGCTCCTGCTCCACCAGACCCCGCGATCACTCGACGAGTTCCGCGAGCTCCAGCCGTTGCTGGCCGGGGAGCACCGGGTGATCGCCCTCGACATGCCGGGGTTCGGCAACAGCACGGCGTTGCCCGCGCCCCAGCGCATCGAGGACTACGCCCGTGGCGTCCTCGCGGCACTGGACGCCCTCGGCGTGGACCGCACGGCGGTGGTCGGCCACCACACCGGCGGCGTGGTGGCGGTCGAGCTGGCCGCGGCGGCACCGGACCGGATCACGGCCGTGGTCCTGTCGTCGACGCCGTGGGCCGACGCGGACTACCGGGCGTCGCATGTGGACGGTCCCGGCGTCGACGACGCCGCCCGCGAACCCGGCGGCGGCCACCTGCTGACGTGGTGGGAGCAGCGGCGCCCCTACTACCCGGAGGCGGCGACCGGCCTGCTCGACCGGTTCGTCCGGGACGCACTGGCGCCCGGCGTCGATCCGCGCGAAGGCCACCTGGCGTGCGCGCGGTACGAGATGGAACGGCGGATCGGACTGGTGCGTGCCCCCGTTCTGCTCCTCGGCGCGGGCGACGATCCGTTCGCGTTGCCGGCCCTGGAGCCGCTGGAAAAGCACCTGACCGCGGCTGCCCTCGTGGACTCGGCCGTGATCGACGGCGGCACCGTCGCGCTCATGGAGGACAAGGCCAACGACGTCGCGGCGGTCGTGCTGCCCTTCTTCTGCCGGTCCGCTGACTGAACCCGCGCATTGCCGATGTCGGCCCCCCGAACAAAAGTACGGCAACTCAACCCGGCTCTTCCGGAGGCAGCTATGTCCACTGGTACACCACAACGGCAACAGACCAGGGCCGCGTTGGCCGGGTGGTTCGGCACCACCGTCGAATTCTACGACTTCTTCGTCTACGGCCTGGCGGCGTCGCTGCTGTTCCCCAAGATCTTCTTCCCCGCCGCCGATCCGGTCGTGGGCACCCTCATCTCGCTCTCCAGCTTCGGGGTCGGCTACGTCGCGCGCCCGTTCGGCGCCCTGCTGTTCGGGCACCTCGGCGACCGGATGGGCCGCAAGTCCATTTTGGTCACCACGCTGCTGATGATGGGCATCGCGACCACCGCGATCGGGTTGCTCCCGTCGTACGGCACGCTGGGCATCACCGCGCCGATCCTGCTGGTCGCGCTCCGGATCGTGCAGGGCGTGTCGCTCGGTGGTGAGTCCAGCGGCGCCGCTCTGCTCACCGTCGAACACGCCGAAAAGCACCGGCGCGGGTTCTTCGGCGGGATCCTCAACACCGGCACGGCGGTCGGGACCATCCTGGCCAACGCGATGTTCCTGCTGGTGGCGCGGCTGCCCGAGGACGACCTGGTGGCCTGGGGCTGGCGGATCCCGTTCCTGGTGAGCGTGCTGCTCGTGGTCGCCGGGCTGGTGATCCGGCTCGGCCTGCGGGAGAGCCCGGAGTTCGCGGACGTCAAGGGCGACGGCGCGGTGCACAAGCTCCCGCTGGTGGACGTCCTGCGCAAGTGCGGCGGCACGGTCTTCCTGGTGACGCTGGCGACGCTCGGCGCGGGCGTCACGATCACCGTGAGCTCGGTGTACGTCCTGACGTACGGCAAAACCGAGCTGGGGCTGAGCACGTCGGCGATGCTCGACGTGCTCCTGCCCGGGCTGTTCGTGGTCGTGATCGGCGCACCGCTGTACGGCAAGCTGGCCGACCGGATCGGGCCGAAGACGGTCTTCGTCGCCACCGCCGCGGCGATGGTCGTGCTCCCGTTCGCCTGGTTCCCCTTGCTGAACACCAAAAACCCCTGGTTGATGTTCCTCGGCTTCGCGCTGCTGTTCGCGGCGTACGCCGGCAACTACGCGGTGTTCCCGGTCTTCTTCTCGCAGGCGTTCCCGGTTTCGCTGCGGTTCAGCGGCATGGCGATCGGCTTCACCCTCGGCACGATCTTCGGCAACGCCTTCGCTCCCGCCATCAGCGCGTCCCTCCTCGAGTCGACCGGCACCTGGGTATCCGTCGCCGCGTACATGGCGGCGGCGTGGGCGGTGACCGTGGTCGGCGGGGTGCTGCTGCGGGAAGCGCGGTCCGAGCAGCCGGACATCCTGCGCGAGGTGTCCGGGGCGCCGGCGGCATGAGGCTGGGGGTCCGGGTTCCGCCGTGCGTTCCGCTGCCCGAGCTGGTGGCTTTCGTCCAGGAGGTCGAGCGGCTGGGCTTCGACGACGTGTGGTTCCCGGACTCGCAGCTGCTGTGGCGGGACGTCTTCGCCACCGCGGCCGCGGCCGCCGCCGGGACGTCGCGGATCAGGCTGGGCACGGCGGTGACGAACGTCGTGACCCGGCACCCGTCGGTGCTGGCCGGGGCGGCGCGGACCGTGGCCGAGCTCGCGCCCGGCCGGTTCGTGCTCGGGGTCGGCGTGGGCAACAGCTCGGTCGTCCCGGCCGGGCTCGCCCCGTCGACCCGGGCGGAACTCCGGTCCGGGCTCCAGGTGATCCGGTCCCTGCTGGCGGGAAACGAAGTCGACTTCGGCGGCGTGCGGTCGCGGCTGCGCGACCCGGTCGCCGTGCCGCTGTACCTGGCGGCGAGCGGGCCGCGGAACCTGCGGCTGGCCGGCGAGATCGCGGACGGCGCGATCCTGCTTTCGGGCGTCGCTCCCGAGCCCCTCGAAGCCGCGATGCGGCAGGTGGCGGCCGGCGGCTCCGTGCCGGTCACCGTGTCGGCGTTCTGCCGCGTCACGGACTCCGTGCGGCGGGACGCGCGGGAACTGAAGCCGGTGTGCCTGAGCATCGCGGCCAACGGCGGCGCGGCGTTCCTCGAGGCGGCGGGCGTCCGGGTCCGGGTGCCCGAGCGCCTGCCGGAGCTGCGCCCGGACCTGCTGCACGCGGAGTCGTGGGATGCCGCGGTCCGGGCATGTGAGTCCTTTGTGGACGACGACGCCGCCGAGCTGTTCGCCCGGCGGTTCTGCTTGTACGGCACGGCGGACGAGATCGCCGCGCGGCTGATCGAACTGGACCAGGCCGGCGTGTCGGCGGTGCTGCTGCAGCACGTCGGTTCCTACGACCTGCCGCGGCAGCTGGCCGCCGACTCGCCGGCCTGGTCTTGCGGTCCTAGCCGGCGAGGTCGAGGGCGATGTCGGTGATCATGTCCTCCTGGCCGCCGACCATGCCGCGCCGGCCGACCTCCACGAGGATCGCCCGGGTGTCCAAGCCGTACCGCACTGCGGCCGCCTCCGCGTGGCGCAGGAAGCTCGAGTAGACGCCCGCGTAACCGAGGCTCAGCGTCTCGCGGTCGACCCGGACCTCGCGGTCCTGCAGTGGGCGCACCAGGTCGTCCGCCGCGTCCATGAGCGGGAACAGCTCGCAGCCGTGGTCCCAGCCCATCAGGTCCGCCACCGCGATGAACGCCTCCAGGGGGCAGTTGCCCGCCCCGGCGCCCTGCCCGGCGAGGGAAGCGTCGACCCGGACCACGCCGTTCTCGACCGCCACCACGCTGTTGGCGACGCCGAGCGCGAGGTTGTGGTGGGCGTGGATGCCGATCTGCGTTTCCGCGTCGAGGACGTCCCGGTACGCGCGGACCCGGTCCCGGACGCCGTCCATGGTGAGGCGGCCGCCGGAGTCGGTCACGTAGACGCACGCGGCGCCGTAGGACTCCATCAGCTTGGCCTGCTTCGCGAGCTCGGCCGGCTCGGCCATGTGCGACATCATCAGGAACCCGGCGACGTCCATGCCCAGCTCGCGGGCGGCGCCGATGTGCTGGGCGGAGATGTCGGCCTCGGTGCAGTGCGTCGCGACCCGGACCGAACGGACGCCGAGCCGGTGGGCCTCGCGCAGGTCGTGCAGCGTGCCGATCCCGGGCAGCAACAACGTGGTCGGGATGGCGGTGCGGGTGACGTCGCAGACCGCTTCGATCCATTCCCAGTCGGTGTGCGCGCCGACGCCGTAGTTGATGCTGGAGCCGGAAAGCCCGTCGCCGTGGGCGATTTCGATCGCCGCGACGCCGGCCGCGTCGAGGGCGCCGGCGATCGCGCGCGCCTGCTCGACGGTGTAGCGGTGGCGGATGGCGTGCATGCCGTCCCGCAGGGTCACGTCCTGGATGTACAGGTCGGTCATCGGACTGCCTCCTGAGTGGCCATGCGTTCGGCGGTCCGCAGCGCGGCCGAGGTCATGATGTCGAGGTTCCCTGCGTAGGCGGGCAGGTAGTGGGCGGCGCCTTCGACTTCGAGGAAGACCGACACCTTCACCGCGTCGCCGGACGGGACCAGCCGGTTCAGGGGGTCGTCGGCCGTGACGGTCTCGAACTGGACCTTCTGCTTGAGCCGGTAGCCGGGGACGTAGGCCTGCACCCGCCCGACCATCTCCTCGATCGACGCGGTGATGGCCTCGGTGCCCAGAGCGTCCACATCGGACACCAGGCAGTGCACGGTGTCGCGCATGATGAGCGGCGGTTCGGCCGGGTTGAGGACGATGATCGCCTTGCCCCGGGTGGCGCCGCCGACCTTCTCGATCGCGGCCGCGGTGGTTTCGGTGAACTCGTCGATGTTGGCTCGCGTGCCCGGCCCCGCCGAACGGGACGAGATCGAGGCGATGATCTCGCCGTAGTGCACCGGCGTCACCGCGCCGACCGCGGCCACGATCGGGATGGTGGCCTGGCCGCCGCAGGTGACCATGTTGACGTTGGGGGCGCCGAGGTGCTCGTCGAGGTTGACCGGCGGGACGACGTAGGGCCCGAGCGCGGCCGGCGTGAGGTCGATGACGGTGCGGCCGAGGCCGCGCAGGACCTCGTCGTGGTGCCGGTGCGCGCCGGCGGAGGTGGCGTCGAAGACGTACTGGACGTCGGCGAACTCGTCGAGCTTCACGAGCCCGTCGACGCCCTCGTGCGTGGTGGCGACCTTGAGGCGGCGGGCCCGGGCGAGACCGTCGGAGTCCGGGTCGATGCCGGCCATGGCCGCGATGTCGAGGTGCTCGGACAGGCGCAGGACCTTGATCATGAGGTCGGTGCCGATGTTGCCCGAGCCGATGATGGCGACTTTCGCGCTCACGAGGCGTTCCCTTCGAAGCTGATCGTGACGTCGCCGAGGCCGGAGATCCGGGCGGTGAAGACGTCGCCGGGGGCGGCGGGGACCATCGGGCCCAGCGCGCCGGTGAGGACGACGTCGCCGGCGCGCAGGGGCTCGCCGCGGCGGGCGAGGGTGGTGGCGAGCCAGGCGGCGGCGTTGAGGGGGTCGCCGAGGCAGGCGCGGCCGGTGCCTTCGGAGACGAGTTCGGTGCCGCGGTGCAGCTGCATTTCGACGTCAACGGGCTCGACGCCGTCGAGCGTCTCGCGGGTGTCGCCGAGGACGAACAGGCCGGAGGAGGCGTTGTCGGCGACCGTGTCGACGATGGTGATGTCCCAGCCGGCGATCCGGCTGTCGACGATCTCCAAGGCGGGGGCGAGGAACGCCGTGGCCGCGCGGACGTCGGCGATCGAGCACTCCGGGCCGGGCAGGTCGGCGCCGAGGATCAGCGCGATTTCCGCTTCGACCTTGGGCTGCAACAGGCGGCCGGCGGGGACGGTGCCTCCGTGCTCGAGGGCCATGTCGGAGAACAACGCGCCGAAGTCGGGCTGGTCCACGCCCAGTTGCCGCTGCACGGCCGGTGAGGTCAGGCCGATCTTGCGCCCGATCAGGCGGTGCCCGGCCGCGAGGACGCGCTCGGTGGTGAGGCGCTGCACCTCGTACGCGGCGTCGATGTCGCCGTCGGCGAAGAGGTCGCGGATCGGCGGGCACGGCGTCGCGGTGGCGGCCGCGACTGCCAGCACTTCGGCGGCCTTGGGGACGGCTTCGTTCATCGGGTACCTCCGCAGCGGGGATCGTGACGTGCCAGGTATAGGCCGCGGCCCGGCGGTGTGCCAAAGTTTGTCCCGTGACACGGAACAGCCAAGGTGGCAACATGCTGGACAAAGCGGCAGCTGTCCTGGACGTGTACCGCCCGGACGGTGGTGAGTTCCGTCTTACGGAACTGGCGGTGCGAGCGGGCCTGACCAAGACCACGACGTTCCGCCTCGTCGGCGACCTCGTCCGGCTCGGCCTGCTGGAGCGCGCGGGGGAGCGGTACCGCCTGGGCGGCACGCTGTTCGAGCTGGGGTCGCTGGTGCCCCGCCGTCAGGACCTGCGCGAGACGGCGCTGCCGTTCCTCCAGGACCTGTTCGAGAGCACCCGCCAGACCGTCCACTTCGGCATCCGCGACGACCGCGACGTCGTGTACCTCGACCGCATCCGCGGGCACGACGCGGTCCCGCTCCCGTCCCGCATCGGCGGCCGGCTCCCGCTCACCTGCACGGCGATCGGCAAGGCACTGCTGGCGTTCTCGGAACCGTCGCTGGCGGACGCGATCTTGGCGGATCCGCTGCCGCGGCTGACGCCGTCGTCGATCACCGACCCGGTCCGCCTGCGCACGGCGCTGGAGCAAACGCAGGTGTCCGGCATGGCGTACGAAGAGGAGGAGGCCGCGGCGGGGGTGAGCTGCATCGCGGCCCCGGTGTTCAGCGGCGCGCAGGCGGTCGCGGCGCTGTCGGTGGCGGTCCCGCGCGAACAGTTCCGCCCGGCGCACCTGGCCCCCGCGGTCCGGACGGCCGCCCTGGGGTTGTCCCGCGTGCTGCGCCGGTCCGTCGAGCCCTGACCACCAGCGGTACGGTCTTGCCGGATTGTCGGACAATATGGCAATCTGGAATCAATGAACCCCCTTTCCGGCCTGGGTGCGGGCATCCAGCGTCAGAGCACCACCGAGCAGGCCGCCGACGCCCTCCGGCAAGCCATCCTGAGCGGCCGGCTGCCGCCGGGTACGCCGTTGCGTGAGGCCGCCCTCGCCGCCGAGCTCGGCGTCTCGCGCAGCACCCTACGCGAGGCCGCGCGGACCCTCGAAAGCGAGAGCCTGGTCCGCTACCGGATGAACCGCGGCATCGTCGTCGCGGACATCACCGGCCCGGACGTCGCCGACATCTACGCGGCACGCGCCGCCGTCGAACTGGCCGCGGCCGACGCCCTCACCGGGCACCGGGACCCGGTGATCTACGAGCGCCTGGCCGGCTTGGCCGACCGGATCGAACGCGCCTTCGAGGACGGCGACACCACCGCCGCGCTCGACGGCGACCGGCTCTTCCACGCCACCCTGGTCGAGGCCACCGGCAGTCCCCGGCTGCGCCGCTTCCACGAGCAGCTCCAGCAGGAACAGCGCCTCGCCCTCGCGCTGGCCGAGCGCTCCCGCCGTGAACTCGGCCGCACCGAAGACGACCACCGCCGGCTCCTGGACGCGCTGCACGGCAGCCCCGAAGAAGCCAGGGCGGAACTCACCGCACACCTGCGGGCCGGTGCCGCCGAACTGCAACGGCTGCTCGGCTTGCTCGCCGACCGGAAGGAAGATCGTGGCTGACGGCACGTGGGACCTGATCGTCACGCCCTGGCACGTCGACGAGCCCATCCCGGCCTTCCCGATCCCCCTCGGCGCGACCGAGGTCGTCCGCCCGGTCCTGCCCGCCGGCCCGGTCCCCGCCCGGATGAACGTGCTGCACCAAGCCGCCCTCGACGCGGTGACGCGGGCCGCCAGGCCCCTGGTGCTCTCCGGTGACTGCGCCACCGCGCGGGCCACGGTGGCCGGGCTGCAGCGCCGCCACCGGGACGTGGCCGTGCTGTGGCTGGACGCCCACGGCGATTTCAACACTCCCGCCATTTCGACCAGCGGCTACCTCGCGGGCATGGCACTGGCGATGCTGACCGGGCGCACGCCCGGCCTGTTCGACGACTCGCTCGGCCTGCGGCCCGTCCCCGACACCAGCGTCGTGCTCGCCGACGCCCGCGACCTCGACCCCGCCGAACGCGACGCCCTGACCGCCAGCGACGTCCACCGCGTGCCCGCCGACCCCGCCGCGATCACCGCCGCCCTCGGCCGGCTCGGCCCGGTCCCCGTCTACCTCCACCTCGACGTCGACGTCATCGACGGCGCCCAGCTGTCCGGCGCGCGCTTCCCCTCCGGCCCCGGCCCGTCCCTGGCCCGGATCGAGGACTGCCTCGCCGCCGCGTGCGCGACCGCCGACGTCCGCGCCGCCGGCATCGCCTGCGCGTGGCTGCCCGAGCACGTCCACGACCGGACCACCCGGCGGACGATCACCCGCCTCACCGCGGCCCTCGGCGCCGGCCTGGAGATCCTCGGATTTCGACACAACGCGGACACGGCTCGCACGTCTGAAGGGTCGTGAGAATGATCCGTATGGCCGGTCTCGGCATGGTTGCCCTGGTGCTGGCCGCGTGCAGTGGGCCGGCCGAAACCGCGGGGACGGCGCAAGCGGCCGGAGCGGCCGCGAACGTTCCCGGGGTGCCGGCCGCGACCGTGGCCTTCGAGGGCGGGGACCAGCTGAGCCCGAAGGACCCGATCGTCGTCAAGGCTTCGGGTGGCACCTTGCAGGCCGTCGCCGTCACCAACCCGCAGACCGGCAACACCGTCAAAGGCGGGCTCTCGCCGGACAAGACGACGTGGACCAGCGACGATCGCCTCCGGTACGGGGCCACGTACCAGGTGGTCGCCACGGCGGTGAACCCAGCGGGCGCGGCGACCGAGCAACGCGGGGAAGTGCACACCGTCAAGCCGGCCGGTGTCGCCACGCCGGCGCTGTTCCAGCCGGCGTCGAGCGACGTCGGGGTCGGGCTGATCATCGGCCTGAAGTTCGACCACGACATCACCGACAAGGCCGCGGTGGAGAAATCCTTCAAGGTGACCTCCTCGCCCGCCCAGGGGGGCGGCTGGTACTGGGTCGGCAAGCGGGAGGCGCACTTCCGGCCGCAGGAGTACTGGAAGGCGGGCTCGACCGTGAAGCTCGAGACCACGACCTTCGGCACGGCGATCGGCGGTGGGCTGTACGGCGGGCAGGACGTCTCGGCCACGTACAAGGTGCACGACTCCTGGGTGGCCAAGGCGGACGGCAAGACCCACCAGATCAAGGCGTTCCACAACGGGCAGCTGGTGAAGACCGCGCCGACGAGCATGGGCAAGACCGCCGACACCCCGCCGCGGGGCCCGACGCCGACCTTCAACGGCACCCACACGGTGCTGGGGAAGGAAGAGCACAAGATCATGGACTCCTGCAGCTACGGCGTGTGCGAGGGCGACCCGGGTTACTACAGCGCGCCGGAGAACTGGAACGTCCGCATCTCCAACGACGGCGAATACCTGCACGAGAACCTGAAGACGGTCGGCGTGCAGGGCAGTGCCAACGTTTCCAACGGCTGCTTGAACATGAACACCGAGAACGCCAAGTGGTTCTTCGACAACTTCAACGTCGGCGACGTCGTCGAGATCACCAACTCGGGCGGCCCGCAGCTGGCCATCAACAACGGCCACGGCGACTGGGCGATCAGCTGGAGCGCCTGGCAGGCGGGCAGCGCCCTGCGCGGCTGACTCCGGCAAAGTCGCGGGTCCCGCCGCCCTGGCAGGGTGGGGAGTACGAGCGAGGTCGCGAATGAGTCATTGGCGGCCTTGGAGGTCCCGAATGAGTCATTCGCGACCTCCCCTTCGGCAAGCCGCTCGGTGCGCGGGAGGCGGCGCCGGGGATCGGTGGCCCGGGCGTCGTGAACGGGTCGTTCATGACATCGCGGCGGATCCGGTCGATCGCGCACCCGCGACTTTGCCGGGGCCCTCATCGGGTCATCCGGGGCGGGCGGGCGTTTCACCGGCCCGGGAGCGGGAACACACGGTCACCGCCGGATGAAGGAAGGTGGTCCCGGTGACCGAGCCCCATCAGCCCTACGACCCGCCGCAGGACACCGGTGCGCCGGATTCCGTGGAGACCGATCCGGCCGCGCTGAACGCCGCCGAAGACCTGGACGAGGACCGGTTGCGCGTCGATCCGCTCGAGCAGGGCATGGACCCGCCCGAGCACTGGACGGGCGTGACGAAGTACGGCATGACGCCGTGGGAGGAGGCGCACCCGCGGCCGCTGGGGGAGCGGCTCGCCGAGGAGCGGCCGGACCCGGCCGCGGACGTGGTGCTCGATGCCGGGCCGTCCGAAGAGGACGCCGTCGATCAGCAGTACGCCGCGGAAACCGGCATCTCCGCCGACATTCCCGGCGGTTCGATGGCGGCGGAGATCCGCGAGCCGGAGGAAACGTCCGAGGCGGACGTCGCCGGTCCGGACCAGGCCCTCGGTTCGGAACAGCAGGAACGGCTCGAGCTCGACCGGGATCCCGAACCGGACGGCCTCGATTCGCCCGCCTGGGACCGGGACGATCCGGACGCCGATGCGTCTTCGCGGGAGCCGATCCAGCTGGCGCCGGTCGAGGGCGACGGCCCGCCGGTCGACACCGAGCCCGACGAAGTGGCCGTCGACGCCGGCACGGTTCCGGCCGCGGGGCCGGAGCAGGCCGCCCTGCGCGTCGAAGACCAGCGCTGACCGGGTCTGGTTTTCGTCCGCGGGGCGCGGGTACCTGCCGCGGATGGCGAGAAGACGCGACGAACTCCAGTGCATCGCGGCGGAGAAGTTCGGCTGGCGGCAGCTGACCGGCGAGCAGCTGGCGGCGATGGAACACGTGATGGCGGGCCGGGACGTCCTGGCCGTGCTGCCCACCGGGGCCGGGAAATCCGCGATCTACCAGGTGCCCGCGCTGCTGCTCGACGGCCCGACGCTGGTGGTGTCGCCGTTGATCGCCCTGCAGCACGACCAGATCGAAGGCATCGAGGGCAGCCGCGCGCCGGAGGCGGTGGCCTTGAACTCCGCGCAGCGCGCCGCCGAGCGCGAGCACGCGTGGGAGGCGCTGCGCCAGGGCACCGCCGAGTACCTGTTCCTGTCCCCTGAACAGCTGGCCTCCGACGAGGTGCTCGACGCGGTCGCCGAGCTCGGCGTCTCGCTGTTCGTGGTGGACGAGGCGCACTGCGTTTCCGCGTGGGGGCACGACTTCCGGCCGGACTACCTGCGGCTGGCGCCGGTCATCGAGCGGCTCGGGCACCCCCGCGTGATCGCGCTGACGGCGACCGCCGCGCTGCCCGTCCGCGCCGACATCGTGGCCCGGCTGGGGTTGCGCGAGCACCGGGAGGTGCTCGCGAGCTTCGACCGGCCCAACTTGCGCCTCGGCGTCGACCCGCTGCCGGACGACGACGACCGCCACCAGGCCGTCCTCACGCGGACGCGCGCGCTGACCTCGGACCCCGCGACCCGTCCGGGGCTGGTGTACGTCACCAGCCGCAAGGACGCCGACACCTACGCCGGTGAGCTCGCCGCCGAAGGCGTTCGCGTGGCGGCCTACCACGCCGGGATGAAGGCGGCCGACCGCGACCGCGTCCACGCGGAGTTCCTGCGCGGCGACCTCGACGTGGTCGTCGCGACGTCGGCGTTCGGCATGGGCATCGACAAGGCCGGCCTGCGGTTCGTGCTGCACGCGGCGGCGCCGGAGTCGCTCGACACCTACTACCAGCAGATCGGCCGCGCCGGCCGCGACGGCGAACCGGCGGAGATCACGTTGTACCACCGGCCACGCGACCTCGGCCGCCAGAAGTTCCTGACCGCGGCGAAAGCACCCGAGCAGGCGCTGGCGGAGGTGGCCACCACGCTCTCCGGGCACGGCGCGCCGCTGAAGCCGGCCGAGCTCGGCAAGGCGGTGACCGTCTCGGCGGCCCAGCGCACCCGGGCGGTCAACCTGCTGGAGCAGACGGGATCGGTCGGCGTCACCGCCGACGGCCGCCTCGAGTACCGGGACTCCGGGGTGGACCCCGGGCAAGCCGTGGCGCAGGGCGTCGAGGCCGCCGAAGCCCACCAGCGGCTGATCCGGTCCCGGATCGACATGATGCGCGGGTACGCCGAAACCACCGGCTGCCGCCGCCAATTCCTCCTGGGCTACTTCGGGGAACGGCTCGAGCGGCCGTGCGGCAACTGCGACACGTGCACCGCCGGCACCGCCGAGCCGGCGTCCTCCGGAGACGGCGAGTTTCCCGTCAACAGCCCGGTGGAGCACGCGGAGTGGGGGCGCGGCGTGGTGATGTCCGTGGCCGACGACACGGTGACGATCGTGTTCGACGACCACGGCTACAAGACGTTGTCGGCGCCCGCGGTGCGCGAGCACGGTCTGCTCGCGGCGGAGTGAGGGTGCGGAGTTCAGCCGGCGGGCACCAGCAGCCGCGCGGCCTCGCGGAACGAGGCCACCAGCGGGTTCGGGTGCCGGGTCCGCGACGCCACCACGACCCGGCAGGGCTCGAAGCCCTCGACCGGGATCGCCGTCACGTCGTCGCGCAGCCGAAGGCGGTGGTCGCCGGCGGGCAGGACCGCCACGGCGCTGCCCGAGGCCACGAGCTCCAGCTTGTCCTCGAAGCTGTCGTCCGGGGCGGGCGGTGGCGAGCCGTCCTTCGGGGTGCTCCAGAGCGTCGGCGTCACCGCGCACGCCACCAGGTCCTCGTCACCCAGGTCGGCCACCGAGACGACCTCCTTGCCCGCCAAGCGGTGCGTGACGGGGACCAGCAGGACGCGCGGTTCGTCGTACAGCGGTGTCACCGTCGCGGGGAACGGCAGCGGCTCTCGCGCGACGAGAGCGTCGACCCGGCCGTCGGGCAAGGCGCGGGTGTCGTGCCAGCGCAGCAGCCGCGTCCGCACGCGCGCGCTGGGGTGGCGGTGGCGCAGCGCCCGCACCGCGGGGGTGATGATCAGGCCCTCGGCGTAGCCGATGGTGATTTCCCGCGGCGGGTCGGCGGCGCGGGCGACGGTCACGGCGCCGACGGCTGCATCGAGGACCGCGTGGGCGCGCGGCAGGAACGCCGCGCCGGCCGGGGTGAGGGTGGTGCCCTGCGGGGTGCGCGCGAACAGCCGCACGCCGAGCTGGTGCTCCAGCCGCTGGATCTGGCGGCTCAGCGACGGCTGGGCGAGGTGCAGGGCCGTGGCGGCGCGGCCGATGTTGCCGTGCTCGGCCACGACCGTGAAGTACCGGACCAGCCGCAGGTCGAGATCCACCCTTCGAGGCTACGCCGCCATGCCCCGGAGGTATGGCGGCATGCGGAACGGGACTTGGACGCGGCGGCGGCCCCGGCCGTTGACTCGAAGCATGAACGCATACGAGGGAAAGAACGTCGTGATCACCGGCGGCAGCAGCGGACTCGGTCTCGCGACCGCCGAACTGCTGGTGGCCCGCGGCGCGCGGGTGCTGATCACCGGGCGGGACAAGGAAAAGCTCGAGTCCGCGCGGCGCCGGCTGGGGGAGCGGGCGACGGCCGTGCGCAGCGACGCCGCGTCGATGGCCGACGTCGAGGAACTGGCGCGGGCGGTTCGCGCGGAGTTCGGCGCGGTGGACGCGGTGTTCGTCAACGCGGGCGTGACGGCGTTCGCGCCGTTCGAGTCGATGCCGGAAGCGCGGTACGACGAGCTGTTCGCGGTGAACACCAAGGGCCCGTACTTCACGGTGCAGAAACTGGCGCCGCTGTTGCGCGAGGGTGCCGGTGTCGTGCTCACGACGTCGGTGGCGAACGTCAAGGGACTCGACCTGATCAGCGCCTACGCCGCGACCAAGGCGGCACTGCGGTCGATGACCCGGTCACTGGCGCGGGAACTGCTGCCGCGCGGGGTCCGCGTCAACGCGGTGAGCCCGGGACCGATCGACACCGGCATCCTCGACGCGGCCATGCCGCCGGAGGCCGCCGGGCCGGCCAAGGCCGAGATGATCGCGCAGAACCCGATGCGGCGCTTCGGCGAGCCGGCCGAGGTCGCGGCCACGGTGGCGTACCTCGCGTTCGAGGCGACGTTCACCACCGGCGCCGAGATCCCCGTGGACGGCGGTGCCGCCCAGCTGTAGCGCGCAGGCGAGTGGCGCCAGCGGTTGCGCTCTCGCACGATGGGGCCGGAGGAGGGTGAGCGGATGCGAGAGCGGGCGGCCCTGCTGCTGTTGTGCCTGGCGCAGTTCGTGGACGTCCTCGGCGTGACGATCGCCGTGGTCGGGCTGCCCGAAATCGGGGCCGACCTCGGTGGTTCCGGTGCGGCAACGCAGTGGGTGGTCAGCGGGTACGCGTTGCTGTTCGGCGGGTTCCTCGTCCCGGCGGGCCGGCTCGGTGACCGCTTCGGGCACCGGCGGACCTTCCTGGCCGGGGTGGCGGCGTTCGCGGTCGCGAGCCTGACGGCCGGGCTCGCGCCGGCGTTGCCGGTGGTGGTCGTCGCGCGGGCCGTGCAGGGCATGGCCGCCGCTTTCGTCGTGCCTTCGGCGTTCGCGCTGGTGCTGACGCTCACCGAAGAAGGCCCGGAGCGGGTCAAGGCGGTCGCGTGGTGGACCGCGACCGCGGCGGCCGGGGGCGCGGCCGGCTTCGCGTGCGGCGGTGTCCTGGTGCAGCTGCTGGGCTGGCGCGCGATGTTCCTGGTGAACGTACCCGTCTGCCTCGTGGTGCTGGCGTTCGCGCCGGGCCGCCTGTCCGGTCACGGGCACGGCGGCCGGCGCGCCCCGCTGGACCTGCCGGGCGCGTTCCTGGTGACCGGCGGCCTGCTGGCCGGGATCACCGCGCTGTCCGGGGTGGCGCCGGCGGTGACGGCCCCGGCGGCGGTGGTGCTGCTGGCGGCGTTCGCGGTAGTGGAAGCGCGCTCGGCGAACCCGCTGGTGCCGGGCAGGCTCGCCGGTTCGCCGCGGTTCTTGTCGGCGCTCGCGGTCGCGTTCGCCCTCACCTTCGCCACGACCCCGGCGAGTGTGGTCGGAACGGCGTTCTTCCAGGCGGGGCAAGGACTTTCGCCGGGAGTGACCGGGGTCTTGTTCGCGCCGTTCAGCCTCGGCGTGGTCGCCGGCAGCGCGGTGGGAGCCAGAGTCCTGGACCGCACGGGCGCCAGAGTGTCCGCGACGGCCGGGCTCGGCGTGGTCGTGGTGGCGCTGGCGGCGGCAACGCCGGCCGTGTCGACGTCGTCCACGGTGCTGTTCGCGGTGTCACTGGCGGTGTCGGGCTGCGGCCTGGGCGCGGCGTCGGTGGCCGCCACCCACGCGGGCACCGAGGTGGTGGCCGACGGCGACCGCGGCATCGCGTCCGGCCTGCTGAACACCGCACCCCAGCTGGGATCGGCCATCGGCACGGCGGTGATCGGCGCGGTCGCGCTGGGCCCGTCTCCGCCACACCTGGCGACGGGCCTGGTGGTGGCGGCGTCCGTGGCCCTCGCGGGTGTCCTGGCGGCGACGGGACTGCGCGCCGGGGTCTCTTCGGCCGTCCGCTGAAGCGGCGTCAATCCGAGGTCTCGAGACCTGAGCACGGGAGGTCAAGCCGGGGAGTCCGGTTCGCGGCCCAGGTAGGGCCGCAGCTGCTCGGTCAGCGACGTGCGCGACGCCGTCTTCACGGCGGCCGGGGCCGCCGGGCCGGGGTGCCGTCCGGCGGCGGTGTCGGCGACGAACCGCGCGACCGCGGCCGGGGCCGGCACGAGGTTCTCGCCGCCCTGGTGCGCGATGACGTCCGGGCTCTGGGTGGGTTCGGTCTCCACCGCGAGCGACCACCCCCGCCGTTCGCTCCACACCAGCATGACGTCGTGGTCGGGCCGGTCGCGCCAGCGCAGGGGCAGCCCGAGGTAGGCGGTGGCCGTGTCGCTGATCTCGACCGTGGTGCTCTCGGCCGGGACGCCGACCGCGCTCGCGACCGCCCGGACGTACCGCGCCAGGCCGCGTTCGAGCGTTCGGGTGTCAGGCTCGAGGGGCTCCATGCCTGCCACGCTAGAGCACCTCCGGCCCGCATGCCGCGCGTTCCACCGCCGGGACGCCTGCGTCCGGACTCACATCGTGACGACCGCGTTCTTGCCCAGCACGTGACGAGAGCCCACGAACCGCGGCGGCCTCAGAGTCCCATCGTGCGGCGCACCATCCGGTCGAGCAGGCGGTCCGGGACGAGGTGGGTGAGCCGGGTCATGACGGCGGCGTCGCGGCCGACGGTGTAGCGGGTACGCGGCTTGCGCGCGTGGACGGCCCTCGACACGGCGTCGGCGACGACAGCCGCGTCCAGGCCGTGGGTGCCCCAGGACTCCGTGGTGGCGCGGAAAGCCTTCATCAGGCCGGCGTAGCGCGTGCACTGCTCCGGGGTCATCGCCTCGGCCAGCCGGGCCGAGGTCGCGCCGCCGCGTTCGGTCAGCCGGGTGCGGACCGCCCCGGGCACGATCACGGCGACCGAGACGCCGAACGGCTCCACCTCGCGGCGCAGGGAGTCGCTGACGGCTTCCATGGCGAACTTCGCCCCGGAGTAGGCGCCGAAGGCCGGCATGGCGACCTTCCCGCCGGTGGAACCGATGTTGACGACGCGCCCCTTGCTGCGCAGGAGGGCGGGCATGAGCGCCTGGATGACCGCCACCTGACCGAACACGGTGACGTCGAACTGACGGCGCCACTCGGCCAGCGGCAGCGCCTCGATCGGCGCGTTCACCGCGATCCCGGCGTTGTTCACCACGGCACGCAGCGGCCGGCGGTCCCCGCGGACCCGGTCGGCCAGGGCCGCCACCTGGCGTTCGTCGGTGATGTCGAGCAGCACCGGTTCGACGTGCTCGGCCTTCACCTCCGCGGCGGCGGCCTCGGTGCGGACGCCGGCGAGGACGTGGAAGCCGTCGGCGGCCAGCCGCCGTGCGGTGGCCCGGCCGATGCCGGTGCTCGCGCCGGTGACGACCACGAGCTCGGAAGGGGTGCTGGAATCGATCGCGTTCATGGGCCTACCGTGCGCGGCTCCTCGCTCGCGAGGCAGCCACGAGATGTCCTGGTATCGCGAGTACCACCACGAAGGGGCCGCGCGGGCGCAGAATGACCCCATGGACGATCTCGGCCGGGCCCTGCGGACGTGGCGAGACCGCCTCGAACCGGCCAGCGTGGGGATTCCGCACAAGGGGCCCCGGCGTGCTCCCGGACTCCGGCGCGAGGAACTGGCCGTGCTGGCCGGCATCTCGATCGAGTACGTCGTCCGGCTGGAGCAGGGTCGCGCGGCGAAGCCGTCGGCCCAGGTCTGCACCGCCCTCAGCCGCGCGCTTCAGCTGTCGGACGCGGAGTACGCGCACCTCATGCGCCTGGCCGGGCACCCGGCCGACCCGCACCGCGTTCCCCGGCTGATCCCCGGCAGCGTGCACCGCCTGCTCGAACGGCTCGAGAGCCACCCGCTCGCCGTGTACGACGCCACCTGGCAGCTGCTGCACTGGAACCCGCTGTTCGCCGCGACCTTCGGCGACCCGACGGCGATCGGCGAGGACCACCGCAACCTGCTGCTCATGCAGTTCGAGGGCATGCCGAGCCCCGTCCGGTTCGGCCGCGAGGAGCGGGCCGCGTTCGAGGAGTCCGTCGTGGCGGACCTGCGCGCCACGACCAGCCGCTACCCGGGCGACCCGGACGTCGCGGCCCTGATCGCCCGGTTGCGGCGAGTGCCGCGGTTCCGCGAACTGTGGGCGGGCGCGTCGGTCGCCGAGCACCAGAGCGGGCACAAAGTGGTCGAGCACCCCGAGATCGGCGCGATCGACCTCGACTCCGACGTGCTCACCACGCAGGGCTCGAACCTGCGGGTCGTCGTCTACACACCCCGGCCGGGCACGGACGCCCGGAGCAAGCTCGACTTCCTGGCGGCGATGGGCACGCAGAACCTGGCCCCCGGCCGCGGCTGACCGACCCTGGTCATCCCGCCAGCCGGAACAGGTGTTCCGCGTTGCGATGGGTGATCTTCTCGCGGTCCTCGGGCGTGAGGTCCAGCTCGTCGAGGAACGCCCGGGTGCCGTCGAGGTGGAGGAACGGGTAGTCGGTCGACCAGATCACCCGGTCGAGCCCCACCACCGCGCGGACGAAGTCGAAGTGCGGCCGGTCGAACATGCCGCTCGGGGTGACCCAGACGTGCGAACGGTAGATCTCGGTGATGGTCCGCGACAGCCCGGTGTCACCCGGGGAGAGCACGTCGTCCAGCCGGCTGAGGTGGAACGGGACCATTTCTCCCCAGTGGCCGCTGATGACCTGCAACCCCGGGAGCCGGTCGAAGACCCCGGCGAGGATCAGCCGCAGCACGTGGATCCCCGCTTCGTGGTGCCAGCCCCACGCGCCCAGCGCGAGTTCCGCGGACACCCTGTCGTTGAACCCCGTGTAGTAGGCGTCCCGGACCTGCGGCACCGGGTGGAACGGGTGCACGTAGAGCGGCACCCGCAGCGCGGCGATCCGGTCGAGGACCGGCTGGTAGGCGGGATCGTCGAGGAAGCCTGCCCCGGGACGCCCGAGGATCAGCACCCCGCGCAGGCCGAGACCGGTCACGGCGCGATCGAGCTCGTCGACGGCGGCGGAAGGCAGTTGCCACGGCAGCGCCGCCAGCCCCTGCAGCCGATCGGGGTGCGCGGCGACCGCGCGGGAGAGCCGGTCGTTGGCCGACCGGCACAGGCCGATCGCCTTGTCCGCGGGGACCAGCTGGATCGGGCTGGTCCAGGACACGATCTGCCGGTCGATGCCGTGCTCGTCCATCCGCCGGATGCGCTCCTCACCAAGGTCGGCTCCGCGCCGGAGCGCTTCCTGGAGCTCGACGGCGGGGCGACGGCCGGGACCGCGCCGCACAGGAGCGGAACTGGAGCTCTGCATGCGCAGGTAGGGCGCTTCGGCGGCGAGAACAGGGCCTGCCGCTTCGGCGATCGGCTGGTCGATCGCGTGCTCTTCGACGCAGATGAGCGTCACGCGGTCACCGCCGGCTTGACGGTTTCCTCGGCGAATTCCCGGAAAGTCGTGGGGGTGGTGTTCCCCGGAGTGCGTGGCGTGGCGTTGTTGATGCCGCGTTCGCCCGCGAGATCCATGTCCACCACGGACTGGGCCATCGCCTCCGAAACGCCGCGGCCGACGAGGAACTGCTTGACGGCGGCGCGTTCTCCCGGCTCGTACCGGATGGGCGTGCCGAGCACCTCGGTGAGGATTTCGGCGACGTCGAGGTAGGAGAGGTCGTCACCGCCGAGGGATTCGACCGAGTCCTGCCCGGTCCAGGTGCGGTCGAGCAGGTAATCGGCGGCGAGTGCCGCGATGTCCTTCGTCGCGATCCACGGCATCCGGAAGCCGGGCGGCAGGGTGCCCGAGACGACGCCGTTCTTGATGGTGGCCGCCTGGCGGAGGATGTTGTCCATGAACGTGGGCAGCGCCAGCGCGCGGACGTGCGCCCCGGTGCTGCGGAAGAGGTCCTCCATCGCGTGGGACGCCGACACGTGCCCCGCGTAGATCTGCGATCCGCGGCCCAGTGCGGAAACGATCACCACGCGGGGGACCCCGTGGCGCACGACCGCGTCGGCGCCGGGAACGGAGGCGCTCACGTAAGCCTCGTAGGGACTGACGGCGGTCGCGGCCGCCGGCATGAGCCAGAACAGTGCGTCGGCGCCGTCGAGGGCGCGGTCCACGACGTCGCGATCGCGGTGCGACCCGGCGACGATTTCGGCGCGCTCCCGCACCTCGGCCGGCAGCCGGGCGGGATCCCGGACGACGAGGCGGATTGGCTCGTCCCGCTGGAGCAGGGTGGTGACGAGCTTGCGGCCGATCTGCCCGGTGGGAGCGGTGACGACGATCATGGATGATGGCTCCGTTCAGCGATGAGTAGAAGTAAACTCTACTGTACCGTTTACTTGGAGGGGACGCCATGGCCCGACGTGGGGAAGCCTTGCGCGAGCACATCCTCGACACGGCGAAGCTCGCGTTCCTGGAGACCGGTTTCGAACGGACCTCGATGGACGCGATCGCGGCACGCGCGGAGACGTCGAAGCGGTCCCTGTATGCGCATTTCCCGACCAAGGACACACTGTTCCTCGCGGTCGTCGACCGCGTCCGCGACCTGTTCGGGGCCCGGATGGGTACGCCTGCCGACTACGCGGAGCAGCCGGAGGAGGCGGTCGTGCGGTACTGCGGGCGTTTCGTGCAGCTGCTGGGCTGGTCCTCGGTCGGCCGGATGGTCCGCCTCGGCATCGGCGAGGCGGACCGGCTGCCCGAACTGGCGGCGGGCCTCTTCGACGTCCTGTTCGGGGTCACGACCGGCCACCTCGCGGCGCACCTGGTGGCCACCTCCGGGCTCGCCGCCGACGAGGCCGAAGCGGTGGCGAACGAGCTGATCGGCCTCGCTGTGCACCCGGCGTTGCCCCGGTTGCTGTTCGGGATCGACCCGCTCGCCGAGGAGGTGCCGGACCGCGCTCGCCTGGACGCCGACGTCGACCTCGACCGGATCCGGCGGTACCTCCGCCGTGTGCTGCCCGAGTGACCGGACGGGGAACCCGGCTGGGTTCCCCGTCCGTGGTTGCTAACGCTGCAGCGTCAGGAGACCCGGCCGCCAAGGCAGCTGGTCGTAAGGACCGCTCGCGCTCGGGGACTTGCCTTGGTACAGCAGTTGCAGGTTGCAGGGGTCGACGGTCTTGGTCTGGTCCGGGTTGGTGCGGACGAGGTCACCGTGGCTGATGTCGTTCGTCCAGCCGGCGCCGCTGTTGGCCTTGCCCGCGAAGGGGTTGCTTTCGCTGGCCGCTTGCGGGGTCCACGAGCCGCCGAGGCTGCTCGAGGTGAACGAGCGGAAGTAGCGCCCGTTCGCGCCGATCGCTTCGACGAGCATGAGGTACTGGTTCTGGCCCTGGACCTTGTAGACCTCGACCGCCTCGAACAGGTTGTTCGTCGAGTCGCTCATGACCGTCGTGTACGACGAGCCGAAGCTGGCCGGGAAATTGCCGATCGGCATGCTCGCCCGGTAGATCTTCCCGTTGTCACCGGCGAAGAACAGGTAGATGTTCGAGCCGTCGGCGATCAGGGTCTGGTCGATCGGGCCGGTGCCGGAACCGGAGATGCTGCCGGTGAACAACGGCTGCGGCGAGGACCAGCCGTTGGGGTTGGTCGGGTCGCTCGACGTGCGGTAGATGAAGGGCCAGGCGCCCCACTGGTACGCCAGCACCCAGATGTTCTTGGGGGCGAAGTAGAACAGCGTCGGCGCGACCGCGGCCTGGCTCATCCCGTTCTGGCCCGCCGAGGCCATGTCGGACCAGTTCGTGAAGGGGCTGAACGCCATCGAGCCGTACGTGGACCCCGAAACGTTCGACCCGTAGACGAGGTGCTTCCCGTTGTAGACCACGTTGGTGAAGTCCTTGAGCGAAACCCACCCGTTCTTGGGCGTCGCCAGCACACCCGACGAAGACCAGCGGTACGTCGACGGGAGCGAGCAGCCGCTGCCGCCGCCGGTCGTCGTGGTGGTGGTCGTCGGGGTCGAGCCGGACAGGCCGGACCACTTCTGGTTGGTGCCGCCGTGGCACGTCCAGATCTCCACCGCGGTGCCGTTGGCCGTGCCGGCGCCGACGACGTCCAGGCAGAGCCCGGACTGCACGCCGACGACCGTGCCGTCCGCGTTCACCCGCCACTGCTGGTTGGCGCCGCCGTGGCAGGTCCAGGTCTGCAGCCGCGTGCCGGCGGTGGTCGCGCTCCCGGGGACGTCGAGGCACTTGCCGCCGTACACCCTCAGCTCGCCGGCGTCCGTCGCCGTCCACTGCTGGTTCGTCCCGCCCGAGCAGTCGTAGATCTGCAGGGCGGCGCCGTCGCTCTGGCTCGCGTTCGCCACGTCCAGGCACCGGTTCGAACCGGCACCGCGCAGCGCGCCGGTGACGTCGGCCTGCGCCGTGCCGGCGCCCAGCGCCACCGTCACCGTCACCGCCGCCACGGCGGTGACCGCGGCGATCAGTGATCGGATGCTTCGTCTGTTCATCGCGACCTTCTCCCGGACGGTGAGCGACTGTTATCGCTAACATTTTCCGCGTCACCTTGAACTCCCGTGCGCGCGATTGTCAATCCGCGCACCGGTTCGCGCGGAGATCCGCGTTGTCGGGCCACTTCACGGCCGCATCGAGAAGGCAGGGCTCGTGAAAGTTACATGCGCACGAAGTGACTTGAAGCACGCGACAGTTTGTGCAACGATCGCCGCCGTTGTTGCACCCTATTCTTCGCGGGACCGACCTCAGCCAAGGAAGAAAGCACGATGCGATCCTCTCTTCGCCGACGAAGCCGAAGCATGATCCTCGCCGGAGCGGCCATCGGGACGGCCCTCACCGGCTGCACGGTGGGCGCCGGCTCCACGACTCTCGCCACCGCGACGAACCTCCCGGTGGTGCAGTCCCTGCACGACGCGCTGCCGCAGGCGATCAAGGACGCCGGGGTGATCCGGTTCGCCGGCGATTCCCATCCGCCGTACCGCACGGTCGCCCCGGACGGGACGGTGACCGGAATCGACGCCGACTTCCAGGCCGCGATCGGGCAGGTGCTGGGGGTCAAGACGCAGACCGCCATCGTCGCCGGGCTGCCGGCCGCGCTGCAGGGCATGCTGAGCAACCGGTACGACGCCTTCAACGGCCCGGTCAAGGCCACTGCCGAACGCGAGAAGCAGTTCGACACGATCACGTGGATGACCACCCGCACGGCCTACGTGTTCCCGGTCGACTCGACCGCCGGGATCACCCGTCCCGAAGACCTCTGCGGCAAGCGCATCGCGGTGGTGACCGCCAGCGTCGTCGAGGAGCAGCTGAACAAGCTGTCGCGGTTCTGCACGCAGTCCAAGCGCCCGGCCACCCAGACGGTCGGCCTGGACGACACCGACGCCACGCTGCTGGCCACCCGTTCGGGCCGCGCGGACGCCGCCGGGATGACCGAGGCCGCGGCGATCGACGTCACGCAGCGCCAGGGCGGGAACAAGTACGTCACCCAGACCGAGGCGCAGGGGGCGACCAAGGACGATCTGGCGTTGTACGTCCCCAAGTCTTCGAAGCTCGGCCCGGTCCTGCAGAAGGTCTTCGAGGAGCTCTTCGAGAACGGTACGTACGTCGGGATCATGTCGCGCTGGGGACTGAACCAGGTTTCGGTGCCCAAGCCGGTGTTCAACGCGGCCACGTCCGGCTAGCGTCGCGCGTCCGAGGTTCGTTGCCGCGCGGGCAAAGCGCCCCAATGTGGCATTGGGTGCGTTGAATGGGCACCGCGGCGCGAAGCGCCTCCGTTGAGGGTGGTGGCGGGGGCATGGATGGAGCACCGAACGCCACATTGGGTGCGCTGGACGCACCGAACGCCACATTGGGGCGCTCGCCGATTCGCGCCGCGGGCCGGGCGATCCGGCGCGTGCTAGCCGAACACGCGCCGCTGGATTTCGCGGCGGTAGTCCTCCAGGGTGTTGTCGAGGTGGACCGCGGCGGCTTCGGCGGCCGCTTCCGGGTCGCCGTCGCGGATGGCCGCGTAGATCGCCGCGTGCTCCTCGATGGCCTCCGCCGCGTGGCCGCCGACCGTGCCGTGGAGGCCGATGGTGCTGGACTGGCGCTGCAGCCGGCGGGCTTCGCGGACGGCGGCCAGGAGGAATTGGTTGTGGGACGCGGTCGCGATCCCGAGGTGGAAGTCTTCGTCGCCGCGGTCGAACAGCGTCGCCTGCCCGGTCAGGTGGCCTTCGCGGCAGGTTTCCGCGGCCGCCTCGATCGCCCGGAGCTCGACCGGGGTGGCCCGGGTCGCGGCCAGCCGGCTGGCGGTCGTCTCCTGGACGCGGCGGAACTCGAACAGCATGTAGACGTGGTCGAGGTCGGTGGGCAGGAAGTAGCCCGACCAGCGGGCCGAGCCGAGCATCCCCTCGTCGTCGGCGACGTAGAGGCCCCGGCCCTTCTGGGCGCGGACGCGGCCGAGCGCGGACAGGATCTTGATCGCCTCGCGCACCACCGTGCGCGAGGTGCCCAGGCGGGTGGCGAGCTCGTTCTCGGTGGGCATGCGGTCACCGGGGCGCAGCCGGAGTTCGGCGATCAGCTTCAGGACCTGTTCGGCGACGAGTTCGTACCCCGGCCGGTACGGGGCCGGCGGATCGGTCTTGCTCGGTGCGGGGATCTCGTCCACCCACTGGCCTCCTTCGTGCTGGGTCGCCGTCCGTGTGGAGACGATACATCCGCGGTGCTCGACTCCGAATGTGTATGACTCATTTGACGCCGACCCTTGACGGAAGCTCGCCGAAGGGCTGTGATAGTCCCGCCCAAGCGGCCACGCGCCGAAGATGTGTCCGACACATATCGGCGGCCACGACGAAGTGGGGTACCTCATGACAGGTCAGGTGCGCGCCGCCGGAGTCCGCCGGCTGGCCCTCGGTGTGGTGGCCGTCCTCGCGGCGGTCACGGCCTGCGGGAACGGGGGGAGCGCCGGCGGTGCCCAGGGCGGGTTCCAGCCGGTGCCGCAGACCGGCGGCAAGATCACCGTCTGGGTCGACTCGACGCGGCTGCCCGCCGCGCAGCTCTACCAGAAGCAGCACCCCGCGGTGCAGCTCGACGTCGTCACCTACGACGGGGACGCCAACGGCTCCAACTACCTGCAGACCAAGGTCGGCCTGTTCAACCGGACCCGCAGCGGCTGGCCGGACGTGGTGTTCAGCTCCCAGAACAACGAGACCGCGTGGGCGGTGCCGGCCGGGTTCACCGCGCCGCTGAACAAGGGCCAGGTCCCGGACGCCACGCTGAGCGGCTGGACCGCCGGCGCCAACGACCCCTGCACGGTCGACGGGACGCTGTACTGCCTGCGCAACGACCTCGCCCAGACCGTCCTCTGGTACGACGCCTCGCTGATGCAGTCCTGGGGTTACCAGGTCCCCAAGACCTGGGAGGAGTACCAGGCGCTGGGGGAGCGCGTCGCGGCCGAGCACCCGGGCTACCTCGTCGGCGCGGCCGGCGACAGCTTCGCACCGGAGATCTACCTCTGGGCCTCGAAGTGCGGCGCCAACGAGATCACCGGCCCCAAGCAGGTCAAGGTGAACACCACGAGCCCGGAGTGCACGCGGATGGCGGCCCTGCTCGACACGCTCGTCAAGAACAAGACGATGTCGACCGGCAGCGTGTTCAGCTCCGACTTCGCCAAGAACGCCGCGGACAAGATCCTGATGCTGCCCGGTCCGTCCTGGTTCGGCGGCTCGGTGTTCCAGGAGTCGCTGAAGACCCCGGCCGGCCGGATCGCGGTCGCGCCGCTGCCGCAGTGGGCCGGCGACCCGGCGCCGTCGGTCGGCAACGTCGGCGGCGGCACCTGGCTGCTGTCCGCGCACAGCGCGAACCTCAAGGACGCCACCGATTTCCTCACCTGGGTGACCACTTCGGACGAATACCAGGGCAAGGTGGCCCCGGGGTACCCCGCGTACGCGGCCGCGGCGAAGACGTGGCTGGCGAAGCAGTCTTCCGGCAAGTACTACGCCAACGACGTCGCCACGCCGCTGCAGGTGGCCGCCTCGCAGGTGTGGCGCGGGTGGGGCTACGGGCAGTTCAGCCAGGAGGCGATCTGGGCCGCGACCATCACGCCCGGGCTGACCGCGGGCAAGTCGATCGTCTCGATGCTGCCCGAGTGGCAGACCGCGATCACGAACTACGCGCAGTCCAACGGCTACGAGGTCACCCGGTGACGACCGCGCGGCGGGGATCCGGGCAGCTGTTCGTCGCCGCCTACGTCGTTCTGCTGATCGCGTTCGGCGTCATCCCCACGGGGTACGCCGTGTACTTCGCCTTCACCGACGCGGGCGACAACTTTGCGGGCCTCAGCAACTTCGTCCAGGCCGCCACCGACTTCCGGTACTTCGCCGCCGTCGGGCACGTCGCGCTCTACCTGGTGTGCTGGCTCGTGTCCCTGGTGGTGTTCGTGGTCGGGCTGGCGCTGCTGCTGCACCGCCTGACCGCGGACGCCGCCGGCAAGGCGCTGCGCTTCCTCTACTACATCCCGGGTGCACTGGCCGGGGCCGCGAGCGTCATGGTGTGGCTGTTCCTGCTGGACCCGGCGGTGAGCCCGGTGAGCGGGCTGCTGCGCGTCGCCGGGTTCGACACCTTCGGCCAGGTCGTCGCGCCCGGCAACCTCCCCGTCCTGTTCACCCTGATCGCGTTCTGGACCGGGGCGGGCGGCTGGATCGTGGTGATGTACGGCGCCTTGAACAACATCTCGCCCGATCTGCTGGAGGCGGCCCGGATCGACGGTGCCGGGCCGTGGCAGACGGCGTGGCGCATCCAGATCCCCCTGCTGCGCAAATGGATCGTCTACATGGTGATCCTGGCGTTCGCCGGCGGGACGCAGTTGTTCGTGGAACCGCAACTGCTCTCGCAGGCGAGCGTCGGCGTCGCCGGCCGGGACTATTCGCTCAACCAGCTCTCCTACGACTTCGCTTTCCAGAACAACAACGTCAACACCGCCGCGGCGATCTCGGTGGAGCTGCTGCTGGTCGGGCTCGTCGTCGCGGGTGTGTTCGTAGCACGATCGGGGTTCTTCGATGCCGACTGACCGCGCCAGGAGGCGGCCGAACCCGCTGCCGGCCCTGGTGCTCGTGCTGTTCCTCGTCTTCTTCGTGCTGCCGGTGCTGTGGCTCGTGCTGGCCGCCACGAAGACCGACGACCAGCTCGTGCACGGCCACCCGCTGTCGTTCGGGTCGTTGCGGGCATTGGCGGACAACTGGACCGCGCTCACGTCCTTCCAGGACAACGCGATCTTCGGCTGGCTGGGCAACTCCGCGCTCTATTCGTTCGTGGCGCTCGCGATCACGTTGTGCGTGGCGATCCCGGCCGGCTACGCGCTCGCGATGACCGAGTTCCGCGGTCGCAAGACGCTGCTGGTCGCGACGCTGGTGGTCATGCTGATGCCGAACGCGACCCTCGTCGTGCCGCTGTTCCTCGAGCTGAACGCGGTGCGCCTGATCGGCTCGATGTGGTCGGTGGTCCTGCCGTACGCGTTCTATCCGTTCGGCGTCTACCTGACCTACATCTACTTCACCACCGCGGTGCCCCGCGACCTGATCGACGCGGCGAAGCTCGACGGCTGCACGCCGTTCGGCGTGTTCCGCCGCGTCGCCCTGCCGCTGGCCGCGCCGATCGTCGCGCTCGTCGGGTTCTTCAGCTTCGTGGCCAACTGGACGAACTACTTCCTGCCCTACGTCCTGCTGCCGCAGAGCGACCAGTTCCCGGTGCAGGTGGGCCTGGGCACCCTGCTGAACTCGGTGCCGCAGTTCAACCCGACGGTCGGCACCGCGGCGGTGGAGCGGCCGGAACTCGCGCTGGCCACGCTGCTGGCGATCACCCCGGTGCTCGTCGTTTTCCTGTTCTCCCAGCGTTTCCTGGTCGCCGGGATGCTGGCCGGCGCGACCAAGGAGTGACGTGCACCCCCTCATCACGGCTTCGGTCCCCTTGCTCGAACCGCCGGGCTGGGCCCTCGCCCAGCGAGAACTGTTCGCGCTGCTGGACCGCGCCTGGCGGCGGTTCGCCCGCGACTTCACCGGCCCGGACGGCCGGCTGGTCTACGAAGACCGGCTGACCTCCCGTGACGGCGTCGACGACTTCTACGAAACGTTCTTCAACTGGCCCCAGCTCTACCTGCTCGGCGGCGCCGACGACCTGCTGGCCGAGTCCGAGCGGCACTGGGAAGGCGTCACCCGGCAGCTGACCGAGCTGGGTATGCTGAACGACGAGTACGAACGCGGCTACGACTGGTTCCACCAGGGCGAAAGCCTGCTGCTGCTGTACTTCCTGTGCATGGCGGCGCCCGAGCGGTGGCGCGGGCGCGCGCTGCGGTTCGCGGAGCTCTACGTCGACCCGGCCCACGGCAACTACGACCCCGCCCACCGGATCATCCGCCGTCCCCACAACGGCAGCGATCCGGCGCGCGAAGGACTCTTCGACGGCGGCTCGTACCCGTGGCTGCCCGCGGAGGCGGCGATGTACGGCTTCCCGCTCGAGTGGCTGCTGCCCGCGGACGCCGAAGAGCCGTCCCGGGACCGCGATCCCCGCCTGGGCGAGGAAATGCGGCGGCGGATCGGCGTCGGGGACACCGCGGTGAACCTGGCCGCCGCCGGGCTCGTCTTCAACGCACTGCTGCTGTCCGGCGACGAGCGCTACCGCGACTGGCTCGCCGAGTACGTCGGCGCGTGGCGGGAGCGCGCGGCGGCCAACAACGGCATCCTCCCGGACAACGTCGCTCCCGACGGCACCGTGGGCGGGCTGCTGGACGGCCGCTGGTACGGCGGGCACTACGGCTGGTCCTGGCCGCACGGCTGGTACAGCGTCGGGCACGCGGCCGTCGTCGCCGCCCTCTCCGCCGCGCTCGCCACCGGGGACGACACCTTCACCGACCTGGTGCGCCCGGCGCTGGACGAGGTCATCGCCCACGGGAAGGTCATGGCGTTCACCGAAGCGGACTCCAGCCTCGCTTCCAAGTGGACGGTCCAGTTGCGCGAGGACGTGGACACCCCGGCGCTGCACGTCCCCTTCCGGTACGACGACCGGGGCTGGTTCGACTACAACCCGATGCTGATGGGGGTCCCGGTCGCGCTGTGGCACCACTCGGGCGCACCGGCGGACCGGGACCGCCTCGACCGGCTGCGCGCGGCGGGCGGGCACGACTGGCGGATCGTGCGGCCGTTCCGCAGCAAGGAGGAGGCCGGGCACGAGCAGCCGTGGTTCGCCTACCTCGCCGGGGACAACCCGGACTACCCGGAGCGGATCCTGGCCGCCGCACAGGCCCAGGTCCGCCACCGGCTGGCCCGGGTGGAACGCCACCGCGGCCGCCCGGTGCCCGAGGCCGACATCCACCTGTGGCAGCAGTCCAACCCCGTGGTGACCGAGGCGCTGGTCCAGCTGACCTGGGGTGGTCCGCAGGTGAGCTACAACGGCGGGCTGCAGCAGGCCCGCGTCCGGTACTACGACGCGGCCGCGCGACGGCCCGGCCTGCCCCCGGCGGTGGCGGCGCTGGTCTCCGCCATCGATCCGGAAGCGACGGTGGTCGAGCTGGTCAACCTGGACCCGGAGGAGGCGCGGTCGGTGTTCGTGCAGGCCGGGGCGTTCGCCGAGCACCACATCCGCACCGCGGCCCACACCCGCTGCGACGACCCGTCGTGGCTCGGCGGTCTCTACGACTACGGCCACCGCGAACCGGTCGTGACGCAGGGATCGATCGACGTCGGCGGCCCGTGGCTGCGGGTGGACCTGCCGCGCTCCACCCGGATCCGCCTGACCCTGCGGCTCGCGCTGCGGGCCCGCCCGCCTTCGTACGCGACGCCGTTCGACGAGGAGGAAGCATGATCCTCGATTCCCACGTGCACTTCTGGGACCCGCGGCGGTTGCGCTACCCGTGGCTCGACGACGTCACCCGGCTGAACCGCCCGTTCACCCCGGCCGACTTCCCGGGCGGGCACGAGGTCATCGTCGTCGAGGGCGGGCGGACCCCGGCCGGTGCCGGCGCCGAGATCGCCTGGCTGCGAACCGAAACGGCGTTGCGCCCGTGGATCCGCGGGATCGTCGCCCACGCCGACCTCGGGAACCCCACGGCGGTGCCCCGGTACGCCGGTGACCCGTTCGTGGTGGGGGTGCGGCACAACGTGCAGGACGAAGCCCCGGGCTTCCTCGAGGGCCGGGACTTCCGCGCGGGGGTCCGCCTGCTGGGGGAGGTGGGGTTGCCGTTCGACGCCTGCGTCCGCGCGCACCAGCTGCCCGAACTGGCGGCGCTGGCCGAAGCCTGCCCGCGGACCACGATCGTCCTCGACCACCTCGGCAAGCCGTCGCCGGGCGGGCCCGGGTACCGCGGGTGGCGCCAGGACCTGCGCCGGCTCGCCCGGAACCCCGCCGTGCGGTGCAAGCTTTCGGGACTGGCCACGGAAACCGCCCCGGGCACGGCACCTTCGGTGGTGGTCGACACCCTGCGGGAAGCCCTGGACGTGTTCGGGCCCGACCGGTGCCTGTACGGCAGCGACTGGCCCGTCATGACGCTGGCCACCGGCTACGACGCCTGGCTGGACCTGGTCCGCACCGCCCTCGACGGCTACCCGGCCGAACCTGTTCTCCACGGCAACGCCGAGAAGATCTACCTCGGCTGAGGCCCGCCGTCGAGGCGGTATTCCGCGTTCACCAGCTCGAGCAGCTCGGCGACCGAGGTGTCCGCGGACGCCCTGTCGAACGTGATTTCCCCGTGCTGCAGCAGGTTCACGCGGTCGCAGACGTCCACCACCTGCCCGTAGTTGTGGGCGATGAGGATGATCGCGATGTCCCCGCGCTGCTTGAGTTCCCGCAGCAGGCGCAGGATGACCGCGCTCTCCTTGGCGCCCATCGCGGCGAGCGGCTCGTCGAGCAGCAGCAGCTTCGCGTTCGAATACACCGACCGCGCCACCGCGATCGCCTGCCGCTGGCCACCGGAGAGCATGCCCACCTCGGTCGTCACCGACGGGATCGAGATGCCGATGGAGTCCAGCGCTTCGCGGGCGCGGCGTTTCATCTCGCGCCGCCGCAGGAACGGCAGCGGGCGGTGCGTCAGCTCGCGGTTGAGGTGCAGGTTCAGGTAGACGGGCAGGTCGTCGACCATCGCGAGGTCCTGGAACACCGTCTCGATGCCCAAGGACCGCGCGTGCACCACCGACTTCAGCGTGGTCGGCTCGCCCTCGAACAGCAGCCGGCCGCCGTCGGGCTGGTGGTAGCCGGTGAGGATCTTGATCAGTGTCGACTTGCCCGCGCCGTTGTCGCCGATGAGCCCGAGGATCTCCCCGCGCCGCACGTGCAGGGAGATGTCGGTCAGCGCGGCGACCGGGCCGAAGCTCTTGCTGATGCCCTCGGCGCGGATGACGTCGGTCATGCCGCCTCCCGGGAGCCGACGCGCTTGCGCACCACGATCAGCGTCACGTTCAGCACCATCGCGCCCAGGATCGCGGCGCCGAGCACGACGTTGAACGCGTTCGCGCTGACGCCGGTCAGGTTGAACCCGTCGAACACGATGCCGAGCAGCAGCGCGCCCAGGAACGCGCCGGCCACCGTGCCCGAGCCGCCGAGCAGCGCCGTGCCGCCGATCACCGCCGACGCCACCGCGAAGAACATCGTGGTGAAGCCGCCGTTCGTCGGGTCGTACGAGCCGACCCGGGTGCCCTGCAGGATGCCGGCGAGCCCGGCCAGGGTGCTGGTGACCGCGAAGTTGACCACCTTCACGCGGTTGACCGGGATGCCGGACTCCGCGGCGCCGATCGGGTTGCCGCCGGTGGCCTGGGTGTGGATGCCGAACCGGGTCGCCGAGAGCACCACCTGCATCACGACGACCACGCCCAGGGCCCACAGGAACTCGGTCCAGCGGGCACCGCCGAACACTTCGAGCAGCCCGCTGTCCTTCGGCGCCCCGACCGGCCGGGCGTTGGAGATGATGAGCACCAGGCCCTGCAACAGGAACGCCATGCCCAGGGTCGTGATGAACGACGGGATCGTCAGCACGGTCCGGATCAGCCCGTTCACCACGCCGATCAGCGCGCTCAGCGCGATCGCCGCGAGCAGCGCGAGCCACAACGGCCAGCCGTTGACGAAGAACTGCATCAGCAGGAACGGCGACAGCGTGAACACGAAGCCGGCGGACAGGTCGATCTCCCCGCAGATCAGCAGCATCACCTGCCCCGCCGCGATGATCGCCCACGGCGCCACGTACTGGGCGATCGTCTGGTAGTTGTCCGCGGAGTTGAACGCGTCCGTGGTCACCGTGAAGTAGATCCCGGCGGCGATCGTGACCAGCAGGATGCTCAGTTCCTTGACCCGCATCACCCCGAGCAGCAGCGATCTCACGACGGCGCCCCGCTACCGGCTCAGCACCGACGCCGGCGGCAGCGGGATCGCGCCCGGCATCGCGATGACGTCCTTGTTGTCGCCGCCTTCGAACCGGCTCTTGGCCGTCGCGTACGGGCCCACGTTCTCCTTGGTGACGAACGTGAGACCGGTGTCGGTGACCGGCGGCGCGACCAGCGTGCCGGACAGCCGGAACAGGTACAGGTAGAGCACCGAAAGGAAACCCTGCAGGTAGGGGGACTGGTCGATGGTGAAGTCGAGCGCGCCGCCCTTCACGCCGGTGACGGTGTCGTCGAGCAGGTCGAACCCGCCGCCGCCGATCTTGCCGGACAGGCCGCGGTCGGCGATCAGCTTCGCGCACGCGGCCGTGCTGCCGGCGTCGACCGCGTAGATCCCTTTCACCGCGGTGTTCCCGGTGTACGCGGCGGTGATCGCGTTGAGTTCGCCGGCCTGTTCGGCGCCGGTGTTCACCGACTGGACGCGCACGCCCGGCGCGGCCTGCTTGAGCGCGTCGGTGATGCCGTCGAGCCGCGGCTGGACGTTGTTGCCGCCCGGCTGGGAGATGCCGACGAGGATGTCGCCGGAGGTGACCTTCTGCGCGATGCGCTGCCCCATCCGGAACCCGGAGAGGTACAGGTCCTGGCCGACGTAGGTGAGCGGGTAGTTGCCGGCGGCGTTCGCGTTGTAGGCGATGACCGGGATGCCCTGGCCCAGCGCGCGTTTGGTGAGGTCGACGAACGCGTTGTCGTCCGTCAGCGCGACGGCGATCCCGTCGGCCTTGCCGGTGATCGCGGTTTCCATGGCACTCGCCATCTGGGCGACGTTGCCGTTCTCCGAACCGGTCCACTGCGGCTCGGGCACCCCGAGCAGCGCGGCGGCGTCGGCGAGCCCGGTCCGGGTCGGGACGAAGAAGGAGTTGGTGGTGACGTGGTTGACGAACACGAACCGCCACTGCGGCGTGCTCGGGAAGGGGCCGGAACGGGCGCCGCCGCCACCGTTCTGGCCCTCTTGGACGCTCGTGCACGCCGCGAGCAGCGCGCTCGCGGTCACCGTCGCGCCGCCGGCGCCCAGGTACTTGAGCGCGGTTCTCCGGGACGTGCCTGTTCCAGCTCTCATCGTGACCCCGCATTCGTCTCAGCGGCAGTGCTCCGGGTACGGGTCTCGCGGTACGGCGTCGAAAACGGTAGCAGACGTATGATGTCTCGACCAGGGTTCCGGCGGACTTCGCTTGCTTCTGGACTTTCCCGCGGCGAAAGCGTAGCCATACATATGTTGTCTGAGGGGTGGCGTTCCAGGGAGGTGGCGACCTTGCCCGAGGTGATCAGCGCGATCGACGCCGTCGACGTCCGCTTTCCGACTTCGGCGACTTTGGACGGTTCGGACGCGATGAACCCCGAACCCGACTACTCCGCCGCGTACGTCACCATCCGCACGAGCGCGGGGGAGGAGGGGTACGGCCTCGCGTTCACCGTGGGACGCGGCAACGACGTCCAGGTCGCCGCCGTCCGCGCGCTCGTGCCGCTGGTGCTGGGCCTGCCGGTGGACGACGCGCTCGCCGACCTCGGCGGGTTTTCCCGCCGGCTGACCGGCGACAGCCAGTTCCGCTGGCTGGGCCCCGACAAGGGCGCGATCCACATGGCCGCGGCGGCGATCGTCAACGCCGCGTGGGACCTGCGGGCGCGCCGCGAGGGCAAGCCGGTCTGGCGGCTGCTCGCCGAGCTGCCGCCGGCGGAGCTGGCCGGCCTGATCGACTACCGGTACCTCGAGGAAGCGCTTACCCGGGACGAGGCGCTCGACATCCTCCGCCGCGCCGAACCGGGCCGGGCGGCGCGGCGAGCCGAGCTGCTCGCGACGGGCTTTCCCGCCTACACCACGACTCCCGGCTGGCTCGGCTACGCACCGGAGAAGCTGGCGGCGCTCGCGGCGGAGGCGGTCGAAGCCGGGTTCACCCAGATCAAGCTCAAGGTCGGGGCCGATCTCGGCGAAGACGTCCGGCGGTTGCGGCTGGCGCGCGAGGTCGTCGGCCCGTCCGTGCGGATCGCCATCGACGCCAACCAGGTGTGGGGGGTCGGGCAGGCCATCGAGTGGCTGCGGCCGCTGGCGGAATTCGACCCGTACTGGATCGAGGAACCGACGTCACCCGACGACGTGCTCGGCCACGCCGCGATCCGCCGGGCGGTGGCGCCGATCAAGGTGGCGACCGGGGAGCACACACCGAACGCGGTGGTGTTCAAGCAACTGCTGCAGGCCGAGGCGATCGACATCCTGCAGCTCGACGCGAGCCGGGTCGCCGGCGTCACCGAGAACATCGCGATCCTGGTGCTGGCCGCGAAGTTCGGCGTGCCGGTGTGCCCGCACGCCGGCGGCGTCGGGCTCTGCGAGATGGTGCAGCACCTGGCGATGTTCGACTTCGTCGCGGTGAGCGGGACCCGCCACGACCGCGTCATCGAATACGTGGACCACCTGCACGAGCACTTCGTCGACCCGGTGCGGGTCGAGCGGGGCCGGTACCTGGCGCCGGAGCGGCCGGGCCTCGGCGCCCGCCTGCACCCCGAATCCGTGGCGCGCTACCGGTACCCCGACGGTCCGGCCTGGCGCGAAGAAGCGGTGGTGGTCGCGTGATCACCGCAGTCCGTCAACGAGGAGCTGTCATGAAGATCCGCTACCTGTGCTCGGCCGCGGTCGTCGCGGCCGGCCTGCTCGCCGGCTGCGGCAGCGGGGGCACCGCCGCGTCCGGGGCAACCGTCGTCGGCGTGGACTACCCCCGCTCGGACACCGACTTCTGGAACGCCTACATCAAGTACGTGCCCCGGTTCGCGGGCCAGCTCGGCCTCGACCTCAAGACCACCAACTCGCAGAACGACGTCGCCACGCTGACCGCCAACGTGCAGACGATGATCAGCCAGGGCGTCAAGGGTGTCGTGATGGCACCGCAGGACACCGCGGCGATCATCCCGACGCTGCAGCAGCTGGCGGGCAAGAAGATCCCGGTCGTGTCCGTCGACACCCGGCCCGACCAGGGCACCGTCTACATGGTCGTGCGGGCGGACAACCGCGCCTACGGCGAAAAGGCGTGCCGGTTCCTCGGCACCAAGCTCGGCGGCCAGGGCAAGGTCGTGATGCTGCAAGGCGATCTGGCGTCGATCAACGGGCGCGACCGCACCGAGGCGTTCAACGACTGCATGAAGCAGAACTTCCCCGGTGTCACAGTGTTCGGCGAAGCCACCAACTGGGACGCCGGCACCGCGGCCCAGAAGCTCCAGACGCGGCTGACCGCGAACCCGGACATCAAGGGCGTCTACATGCAATCCAGCTTCGCGCTTTCGGGGACGCTGCAGCTGCTGAAGCAACGCGGCCTGCTCGTGCCGGCCGCCGACCCGAAGCACGTGTTCGTCGTGTCCAACGACGGGATCCCCGAGGAGCTCGAGAAGATCCGGGCGGGTGAGATGGACGCGACCGTGTCCCAGCCCGCCGACCTGTTCGCGAAGTACGCGCTGCAGTACGTCAAGGACGCCATCGCGGGCCAGCAGCCGGTGCCGGGCAAGACCGACCACGACAGCACCATCGTGGCCGTCCGCGACGGCCTGATGGAGGACCAGCTGGCCGCGCCCCTGGTCACCGCGGACGGCGCGAGCTTCGGGCCGGTCGCCAGCGTGAAGGTCGACGACCAGTCGTTGTGGGGCAACAGCAAGAGCTGAGGGAGGTGACCATGGGTGCGGTGCCGGTCGTGCAAGCGCGGCAGGTGGTCAAGCGCTACGGCGCCACGGTCGCACTGGACCACGCGGATCTCACCGTCCTGCCAGGACAGACGCACGCGCTCGTCGGCCGCAACGGTGCCGGGAAGTCGACGCTCGTCTCCGTCCTCACCGGCTTGACCGCACCGGATTCCGGCTCGGTGCGGCTGAACGGCGAGCCGGCGCCGGGACTGTCCGATCGGGACACCTGGCGGTCGCTGGCCGCCTGCGTGTACCAGCGCTCGACGATCATCCCGGACCTTTCGGTGGCGGAGAACCTGTTCCTGAACCGGCAGGAGACGCTGCGCGGGTTCGTCCGCTGGTCCGCGGTGCGCCGGGCGGCCACCGAGCTGCTCGGACGCTGGTCGGTGGACGTCGACGTGCGCCGCCCGGCGGGTGAGCTCGGGGTCGAGCAGCGGCAGTTCGTCGAGATCGCGCGGGCGCTGTCCTTCGGCGCGCGGTTCGTCATCCTCGACGAGCCGACCGCGCAGCTGGACGGCGGCGCCATCACCCGGCTGTTCGGCCACATCGCCGACCTGCAGCGCCACGGCGTGACCTTCCTGTTCATCAGCCACCACCTGCAGGAGGTCTACGAAATCTGCGACACGGTCACGGTCTTCCGCGACGCCCGGCACGTGCTGACCGCGCCGGTCGCCGAGCTGCCGAAGGCGGAGCTCGTCGCGGCGATGACCGGGGAGAACGCCGTCGTGGCCGAAGAACGCGCGTCGTCGTCGCGCTCCGGCTCGGCACCCGTGCTCGAAGTGCGCGGGCTGAGCCTCGCTCCCGCGTTCGAAGACGTCTCCTTCGCCGTCGCGCCGGGGGAGATCGTCGGCCTGGCCGGGGCCGGGGGCAGCGGCAAGACCGAGGTCGCCGAGACGCTGACCGGGCTGCGGGAAGCCGATTCGGGCACCGTCCTCGTCGGCGGCCACCGCCCGCGCCCCGGCGACGTCCCGGCGGCCCTCGCCGCCGGCCTCGGCTTCGTCCCGGAAGACCGCCACCGCCAAGGGCTCGTGCCCGGGATGTCGGTCGCGGACAACACGACCCTGTCCGTCCTGGACCGGCTCGGCCCAGGCGTCTTCGTCCGGCCCGCTCTCCGCGACCGGCTGGCCGGGACGATGATCGACCGGCTGGAGGTGAAGACGCCCGGGCCGGACCTGGCGGTGTCGGCGCTCTCCGGCGGCAACCAGCAGAAGGTCGTCCTGGCCCGTGCCCTCGCCGGCGATCCTCGCGTGCTGGTGCTGATCACCCCGACCGCGGGGGTGGACGTGCGGTCGAAGGAGTTCCTCCTCGGCAAGGTGGCCGAAGCCGCCGCCGGGGGCACCGGGGTGCTGATCGCGTCGGACGAGCTGGACGACCTGCGGCTCTGCGACCGCGTGCTCGTGCTGGTCCACGGACGGCTCACCGCCGAAATGCCCGCCGGCCGGCCGGACCGCGAGGTCGTGGCCGCCATGGAAGGAGTCGACCTCGATGCCTGACAGCCGCACCGCCCTGCGCGCCGAAGCGCGGTCCGAGCCCGCCGCCACCCGGCCGCCGCGGCGGATCGCCCTCGCCCGCGTGCGCGACTTCGCGCTGGTGCCGGGGATCGTCGCGATCGCCGTGGTCGGCCAGCTGGTGAACCCCGTGTTCCTCCAGTACGACAACGTGCTCAACATCCTGCAGACCATGTCGGAGATCGCGTTGCTGGTGCTGGCCCAGACGCTGGTCCTGGTCGTCGGCAAGATGGACCTCTCGCTGGAGTCGACGTTCGGCCTGGCCCCCGGCGTCGCGGCCTGGCTGACGATCGGCGGCGGTCACTCGCTCGGCCTGCTGCCCTCGTGGACGGCGGTGCCGGTGGTGCTCGCGGTCGGCGTCCTGGTCGGGGTGCTCAACGCGCTGCTGATCGTCCGGTTCGGACTGAGCGGGTTCGTGGTCACCCTCGGCATGCTGATCGTGCTGCGCGGCCTGCTGACCGGGATCTCCGGCGGTCAGACGTTCTTCGGCCTGCCCGATTCGATGCTCTACCTCGGCACCACGCCGTGGGCGGGGATCCCGGCGTCGATCTGGATCTGCGTGCTGCTGTTCGCCGGCGGGGTCGTGCTGCTCGGCTACACCCGCTTCGGCCGCAGCCTCTATGCGATCGGCGGCAACGAGGACGCGGCGAAAGCCGCGGGCATCCGGACCGGGCGCGTCGTGTGGATCGTCCTGATCGCGGCGAGCGTGCTGGCCGCGCTCGGCGGGCTGCTGCTCTCGGGCCGGCTGGCTTCGGTGGCCGCGGCGCAGGGCAACGGGTACATCTTCACGGTGTTCGCCGCGGCGGTGATCGGCGGCGTCAGCCTGAACGGCGGCCGGGGCACGCTTTTCGGTGCCTTCACGGGGATCCTGCTGCTGTACATGATCCAGAACGTGCTCACGCTGGCCGGCGTGCCCGCGCAGTGGATCGGCGCGCTCAACGGCACGATCATCCTGGTCGCGCTGGTGATGTCCCGCATCACCAGCGGCAAGCGGCAGACCTAGGCGCCGTCGAGGGTTCGCAGCTCGGCCAGGTGGGCGCGCAGCCAGCGTTCGGACGTGTCCACGTGCATCAGCGCGGCCGCGGTGGCCACGCCGGGGTCGCGGGCGGCCAGCGCGTCGTAGATCGCCTGGTGCTGGGACAGGGTTTCCCGCGTGACGCCGCGGTCGGCGGTGCCGCGCCAGATCCTCGCCCGCAGCGTCCGCGAGGAGATGCCGTCCAGCAGCGCGGTCAGGGTTTCGTTGCCCGCCGCGGTGATCACCTCGCGGTGGAAGGCGGCGTCGAGCACGGTCAGGCGTTCGACGTCCTCGACGGCTTCCTGCATCGCTTCGAGCAGCTCGGCCACCGCGCGCAGCCGGTCTTCGGTGATCCGGGTGGCGGCGAGGCCGGTGGCGGCCGGCTCCAGCAGCCGCCGCACTTCGGTCAGCTCGAGCACCGTGCCGCCTTGCATGAGCGAGACCGCGGTGCCGAGACCTTCCAGCAGCAGGCTGGGCGCGAGGCTCGTGACGAACGTGCCGTCGCCGCGGCGCACTTCGAGCACCCGGGCCAGCTCGAGCGCCTTCACGGCTTCGCGGGTCGGACTGCGCGAAATCCCCAGCTCGGTGGCGAGCTCGTGCTCGGGCGGCAGCCGCGACCCCGCGGGGAACCGCCCGGACCGGACGAACTCCCGGATCCGGTCGATCGCTTCGTCGGTCAGGGACCTCGCCATGGCAAAAACTTTAGCATTCGTATGATGAATGCCGCGTGCTCGAGTGCGCTTTCGAAGTATTCGAACGGTTGGGTGACGTTTGGTCACCGGGACATATGATGTTCCTCGGCCTGCTCGATGCGGTCGAGCACCTTGCCGGAGATCCGGTGCAGGGTCCGCAGCTCGTTCGCGCCGAGGGCGTCGACGAACAGGTCCAGTACCCGCGCCACGTGGGCGGGTGCCGCGTCGACGAGGTGGGCGTACCCCGCCTCGGTCAGCACGGCGAGCGTGTAGCGCCCGTTCTCCGGATCCGGCTCGCGCGCCACGAAGCCGCGGTTCTCGAGCCGGCCGATCAGGTGGGACAGGCGGGACAGCTCCGTGCTGGCCAGTGCGGCGAGTTCGCTCATCCGCAAGCGGCGCCCGGGCTGGTCGGACAGGTGCGCCAGGACGTGGTACTCGATCAGGCTGAGCTTGGCGTCCTGCTGGAGCTGGGTTTCCAGGGCCGCGGGCAGCCGCTGGAGCAGTTTCACGAACCCGCGCCACGCCGCCAGCTGGTCGTCGGTCAACCAGCGCGGCTCGTCGTTCGGGGCAGGCATGGCAGGAGTGTACCGACCGGGTCGCACTTGAACTTTCAAGTCAGAGTGGCTAGTTTGACTTGAAGATTCAAGTCTCGCGATTTCGGAGGACCACCATGAGCGACCTGAAGCTCGCCGTCATCCTCGGCAGCACCCGCCCCGGCCGCAACGGCGCCGCCGTGGCCGACTGGGTCCTGACCAGGGCCAAGGAACGCACCGGCGCCGACTACGAGCTGATCGACCTGCTCGACCACCCGCTGCCCCACCTGGACGAGCCCGTCCCCGCCAGCGCGGGCCGGTACGCCGGCGAGCACACCCGGGCCTGGGCCGCCACCATCGCGAAGTTCGACGGCTTCGTCTTCGTCACCCCCGAGTACAACCACTCGACGTCCGCGGTGCTGAAGAACGCCATCGACTACCTCTACCGCGAATGGAACGACAAGGCCGCCGCCTTCGTCTCCTACGGCTCGCTCGGCGGCGCCAGGGCGATCGAGCACCTGCGCGCGATCTGCAGCGAACTGCGGATCGCCCACGTCCGCCAGCAGCTGTCCTTCTCGCTGCTCACCGACTTCCGGGACTTCACCACCTTCACGCCCGCGGCCGCGCACGACCAGGCCGCCACGATCCTGTTCGGCCAGCTCGAATCCTGGGCCGGCGCGCTCAAAGCCGTCCGGGACTGACCCGCGATGCGGCTTTACGCATTGGAAGAGCACTTCCTCACCACCGAAGTGGCCGAGGCCTGGCGGCGGCACGATCCGCGGCCGGCCGAGCCGATGATGAACCGGGCTCTCGGCGGGGAAGTCCTGCCCGCGCTGCTCGACGTCGGAGCCGGGCGGATCGCGGCCATGGACGACGCCGGCATCGACACCGCGGTCCTGTCCCTGACGACGCCCGGCCTGCAGAACCTGCCCGCCGCGGAGGCGGCCGCCCTCCAGGCGGCCGTGAACGACGGCCTCGCGGAAGCGGTCCGCCGTCACCCCGGGCGCCTGCAGGGGTTCGCGACGCTGGCCACGCCGTCGCCGGCGGCCGCGGCCACCGAACTGCGGCGCGCGGTCACCGAACTCGGCTTCGCGGGCACGCTGGTGAACGCGCGCTCCGGCGGCCGCGCCCTGGACGCGCCGGAGTTCTGGGACATCTACGAGGCCGCCGAAGACCTGCGCGCGCCGGTCTACCTGCACCCCCGCGCGCCGGCACCCGGCGTCGTCGACGCGTACTACCGCGGGTTCGGCGAGCCGGTGGACGGCATGCTGGCCACCGGCGCGTTCGGCTGGCACTACGACGCCGGCCTGACCGTCCTGCGGATGATCCTCGCCGGCGTCTTCGACCGGTTCCCCGGCCTGCAGGTCATCCTGGGGCACTGGGGCGAAGTCGTGCTGTTCTACCTCGACCGCGTCGCCGCGATGGACGACCTCGCTGGCCTACGCTGCCCGATCGCGGAGTACTTCCGCACCAACGTGTTCGTCACTCCCGGCGGCATCTCCAGCCACAAGTACCTGCGGTGGAGCCTCGAAACGGTGGGCGCGGAGCGGATCATGTACGCCTCCGACCACCCGTTCAACCGGGAGCGCGCCGGGTCGGCACGGGCCTTTGTGGACAGTGCGCCCGTCGGCGACGCCGAGCGCGAGCTCATCGCGTACCGGAACTGGGAAAAGCTCGTCGCCGGCATCCGGCGGCACTGAAAGGAGTCACCCGTGAACGAGCCGCCGGAACGGCTGCGTGTCGTGTTCGCCGATCTGCGCCGCGCGATCGACGACGTCATCCTGAAGCACCAGGTCACCCTCGACGAACTGCTCGGCGCCGCCGACTGGTTGAGGCAGGTCGCCGACGCCGATGAACTGCCGTCGGCGAGCATCCTCTTCTTCAAGACCGTCCAAAGAGGAACCGCGGGCGCGAGCTACGCCCACCCGGAAAAGGACGGCGCGAGCCATTGGGAGATGGAAGGTCCCGCCCATCGGCCCGGGGCGCCCGTCCTGCGCAGTCCCGCCGTGCTGCCCATGCGGCCGGACGAGCCCGGCGAACCGCTCGTCGTGTCCGGAATCGTGCGCACCACCACCGGCGACCTGCTGCCCGGTGCGGCCCTCGAGATCTGGCAGATCGACGCGAACGACGTCTACTCCGGACTGACCGCCGCCGACTTCGCGCCGCTGGACATCCCCAACGACGCCACCGGTGTCCCCGCCGACAACCTGCGCGCCAGGATCATCGCCGACGACCGCGGCCACTACGAGTTCCGCACGGTCATGCCCGGTGTCGAGACCTTCGGCCTCGCCACGCAGAGCCCGCTGGCGACGCTGACGCGAGCTTTGAAGCTCGACGGCCGCCGCCCCCGGCACATCCACGCGATCGTCAGTGCCGCGGGGTGCCTGCCGTTGACCACCCAGATCTACTTCGACGGCGATCCCCTGGTCGAAAGCACCATCGAAGGCGCTGTGCCCGCCGAGGCGGTCAAGACGACGACCCTCCGCGAGGACCACGGCGCCCGCGGCCTGGCGGGGCCCTACCGCGCGCTCACGTACGACTTCGTCCTGCGCCCCGGCACCTGAGAACAGCCGGGGGACTCAGCGGCCGAGGACGGTGTCGAGCCAGTCGAACGTGCGCTGGTGGAACAGGAACAGCGCGCCTTCGTGGCAGTGTTCGCCGCCGCCTTCGTCCTCGCGGAAGAAGATCAGCTCCTTCTCGCACGTCAGCTCGTCGAGCAGGCGCTGGGGCTGGCCTCGGAAGAATTGGTCGTTTTCGGCGTCGAGGACGAGGGTGGGGCAGGTGATGCGCCCCGCGATCCCGGCCATGGTGTAGGCGCGCGTCGCCTCGGCCACGTCGTCGAACGTGGACAGACCGAAGGTCCACTTGCCGTTGCGGACGATCCAGCGGGCTTGGGTGTCGTGCTCGAACCCGGTGACGGCGGTGAAGGGCTCGTGCAGGTCGTAGACGCCGTCGTAGAGCACGCAGGCCGCGAGCCGGTGCTCGAACGCGGCCGCTCGGGCGGCGAGGTAGCCGCCCATGCTCATCCCGATCAGCGCGATCTTCTCGTCGTCGACCTCGGGCAGGGTGCGGGCGAGGTCGACGGCCGGGGTGACCACGGCTTCCCAGTCGGGCCGGAACCGCAGGCCGCGGCGGAGCGGGGCGCCCTGGCCGGGGCCGTCGAAGGCGAGCACGTGGTACCCGCGCCGCAGCGCGGCCGCGGCGATGGCGAAGTAGCTCTCCTCCAGGGTGGAGTCGAAGCCGCCGTGGAAGAGCACGGTCGGGCGCGGGGTGCCGGAGCCGTCGGCGAGGAAGAGGTACGCGGGCAGGGTGGTGCCCTCGTACGGGATGGTCAGCGCGCGGACCGGGGTGTCCAGCAGCGGGGCGGCGTCGGCGAAGGTCCGCTGGGACGCCTTCGCGAGCCGCGCGGACTCGGGATCGTGCTCGGGGTCGTCGCGGCGGTAGAAGTCGGCGACGCGGTAGTAGTTGGAGGCCCGCAGCAGGGCCTCGCGGGCGCTGACCCGGTGCCCGGCGGCGAGGGCGTCGCGGCCGATGCCCTCGATCCGCGCGGCGGTCGCGGCCCACTGGGCGGACCAGGCGGCTTCGTCGCCTTCCGGGATCTCGCGGCAGGTCACCAGCACTTCGCCGAGGTCGGCGCCGGCGTAGGCGAGGTAGCCGGCGGCGCGCAGGGCTTCGAAGGAGAAGGACGGGTCGTCGAAGAGGAACTTCATCGGGTGCCTCCCGGTTGGTGCGAACGGAACGGTCTCGTTCCGTTGTAGCACTCAGGTGAATGGAACGCCACCGTTCCGTTCGCTACACTGGCGGCATGGCGACGCCCGACGACGGAACCCGGCCGGTGAGCGGCGGGGCGGTGCTGCGCCGTCAGGTGACCGACGCCATCACCGACGCCGCGTTCGCCGAGCTCGCGGACACGGGATACGCCCGGACGTCGATGGACGCGGTCGCCCGGCGCGCCGGGGTGGGCAAGGCCGCGCTCTACCGGCGGTGGCCGTCGAAGCAGGCGATGCTCGCCGAGCTGATCCGGGAGAAGGTCGCCGGCGCGCTCCCGCCCACCCCGGACACCGGCGCCTTGCGCGGCGACCTGCGCGAGCTGTTCGCCACCTTCCGCGGCCAGCTGGCCCACCCGCTCATCACGCGGATCGGGGCCGGGCTGCTGGCCGAAGCCGCGTACGACGAGACCCTCGCCGAGGTGCTGCAGACCGGAGTGGCGGAACCGCGCCGAGCGGCGGCGCAGGCGGTCCTGCGGAACGCGATCGACCGCGGCGAGCTGCCGCCCGGCCTCGACCCGGAGCTCGGCACCGACCTGCTGATCGCGCCGCTCGCCTTCCGGATGCTGGTGGTCAAGGGCCCCAGCGACGACGAGTACCTGGAAGCACTGGCGCGAGCGGTCGAAGCGGCCCTGAAGGCGGCCGGCTGACTCGAGTGACTTGCGCGGCACCGTCGCACTCCTGCGTTTGCGCCTGCCGCGTTTGCGGGTACCGGTGAGGACCACGAGCCGGATGGGGTGCCTGCCGATGACGAACGAGCCGCCGCACGTGCTCGCCGGACGCTACGAAGTCGGGCCGTTGCTCGGCAAGGGAGCCACCGCGCGGGTCCACCGGGCCGTCGACCGCGAGCTGGGGCGCGAGGTCGCTGTCAAGGTCTACGACCGGCACGCGGTGGCGGTTGACCAGCTGCGCCGCGCGCGGGAGCGGACCTTGCTGGCCAGCATCGACCACCCCCGGGTGGTGACGCTGTACGACAGCGGCACCGAGGGGGACCGGCCCTACCTGGTGATGCAGCTGGTCGACGGGGAGAACCTCGCCGAGCGCCTGCTGGCCGGGCCGTTCACCACCGGCGAAGTGAGCGAGCTGGGGGTCCGGCTGGCGGAGGCGCTGGCCCACGTCCACGCCCGGGGCATCGTGCACCGCGACCTGAAACCCGCGAACATCCTCCTCGGTGCCGGCGGCCCGCTGATCACCGACTTCGGCATCGCGCACGCGCTGGACTCCACGCACATCACCGGCACCGGCCTGGTCACCGGCACCGCCGCCTACCTGGCACCGGAGCAGATCCTGGGCGACCCCGCCGGCCCGGCGGCCGACATCTACGCGCTCGGCCTGATCCTCCTGGAGTGCCTGACCGCCCAGCGCGAGTTCCCCGGCACACTGGCGGAGTCGGCACTGGCCCGGCTGAACCGCGCGCCCCGCGTTCCCGGCAGCACTCCCGAACCGCTCGCGCACACGCTGCGCCTGATGACCGCCAAGGATCCCGCGGACCGGCCGGGGGCCGAGCAGCTGCCGCGGTTGCTGCGCGAGCCCGCCGCTGCGACCACCGCAGCCATCGCGACCATTGCGTCCGCCGCCGCCGTGACCACTGCGTCTGCCGCCGGCACCTCGGCCAATGCGGCCGTCGCCGGCACTGCCGCCACCGCGGGCGCGCCCGTCAAGCCGGCGTCCGCGTGGCGGCGGGCGTTGAAACCCACTGCGCCCGGCGCCGCCGCAGCGGCGGCTGCGGCCACCGCCGCCGCTGCGGACACCGCGGCCACTGCGCCCGCCACCGCAGCCACCGACGCCGCCGCCACCGCCGCGCCCGTCACTCCGGCGTCCGCGCGGCGCCGGGCGTTGACCGCCGGCGGTGTCCTCGCCACCGCGGCGGCCGGGCTGCTCACGGTGGTGCTCGCCCGGCCCGCCGACCCCGCAAGCTCCCCGGCCGAGCCGGCCGCGGCCGCCCCGCCCAGTACGTCCGCCGCGGCGCCGTCGGGGGTCACCTTGCCGCCTGCGACCGCCGTCGTCGTGGCTACGCCGCAATCCTCGAAGCGGGTGTCGGTGGGCGTGGCCGCCGCCGCGGGGCCGAAGGAGCAGCCGGGCAAGGGGCCGGCCAAGCGCGAAGGCGGCCCGCCCAAGCCGGACGGCGGCCCGCGCCCCGAGGCAGGGAAACACCCCGGGAAGCGCTGAACGCACGGACGGCCCGTCCGCCGGCGCAGCGCGGCGAACGGGCCGTCCTCAGGAAGTGCGACTCAGGAGGCGCTGCAGCTGACGCTGGGCCAGTTGCGGTTCCCGTTGTGCATGATCGTGACGCCCCAGTTGTTGCCGTTGCCGTTGGGCGTCGCGATGAGGACCTGGCTGCTGGGCCACGTCGCGTTGATGTTCCAGGTGGCGCTGATCCGCGCCGGGCTCGGCACGGTCATGGTCACCGTCCACGAACTGGACCCGCTGACCGAGACGTTGAGGTTGTACCGGTCGTTCCAGGACTGCCCGGCCGACAGCGATGCCGTGCAACTGCCGCCACCCGGTGTGGTCGTCGTCGTGGTCGGGGTCGTCGTGGGGTTCGTCGGTGTCGTCGGTGTCGTCGTCGGCGTGCCCCCGCCGGAGTTGAGGACGTTCAGCACCGAGTTGTACGCCGCCTTCTTGTTCCCGTTGCCGTCGAACAGGAGCGGGCTCTCGTTGGAGCGCCAGGAGTCGCTGTCCCGCACGCCCCACACCGTGATGCCGACGCAGCGCGCGACGTTCATGCACGCCTGGGTCAGCGCCGCGTACTGCGAAGTGGAGGAGTTCGTGACGTCGACCTCGGTGAGCGCCACGTCGACGCCGAGGGCCGCGAAGCTGGAGATCGTCGTCTGGAGGTTGCTCGGGACCGAGCTGCCGCCGGTGAAGTGGGCCTGCAGGCCGACGCAGTCGATCGGGACGCCGCGGGACTTGAAGTCCCGCACCATGTTGTAGACGCCCTGGGTCTTGCCGTAGTTCCAGTTGTCGATGTTGTAGTCGTTGTAGCAGAGCTTGGTCGACGAGTCGGCCGCGCGCGCGGTCTTGAACGCGACCTCGATCCAGTCGTTGCCGGTGCTCTGCAGGTTCGACGATCGGCGGCTGCCGTCCTCGTTGAAGGCTTCGTTGACGACGTCCCAGTACGCGAGCTTGCCCTGGTAGTGGGCCATCACCTTCTGGATGTGGTTGATCATGGCGTTGCGGAGGTTGCTGCCGCCCATGTTCTGCATCCAGCCGGGCTGCTGCGCGTGCCAGGCCAGCGTGTGGCCGCGCACCTTGGCGCCGTGGCTCACCGCCCAGTTGTAGATCTGGTCGCCCGAGGAGAAGTTGAACTGGTTCTGGTTGGGCTCGGTCGCGTCGGGCTTCATCTCGTTCTCGGGCGTGACCATGTTGAATTCGCGCGCCGCGATCGTCGTGTAGGCCGAGTCGCCGAGCCGCCCGGCGGCGATGGCGGTGCCGAAGTACCGGCCCGACTGCGCGGCCGCGGCACCGAGGGTGCTCGCCGCGGCGTCGGCGCCGGGAGCTGTCACCAGGACCGCGGCCGTCGCGGCGACGGTGGCCAGGCCGGCCAGTGCTCGGGTGGCGGGCGATCGCCACCAGCTGCTGCGCGGACCCGCCGAAGTTCTTGCCATCCGTGGTCTCCTTAGGCACGCGCCCAGGAGACGTCCACCGCGGGGTCGCCGGTGACCTGGACGAGTCGACGAAAATCACTTACCGCAAGCAGAAGAACACGGTGCTTCGCCGCCCCGCAAAGAGTTTCGAACGAGTTTCGCTGGCAGGTCTTTCTGCGGTCGGACCGGGAACTGCCGTCCTTACCCGCGGCGCGCGTCGTCCAGGCGGCGGGCTTCGGCGGCTTGCTCGAACGGGGTGTCGCCGGCCGGGTGGCGGTCGCCGAGGCCGGCGAACAACGCGGCCACCTTGACCGAGTCGTGGTGGGTGGCCAGCTCGGCCAGTTCGGGGTCGGTGGCCCCCAGCACCTGCCGGAACCGCAGCTCGGCCAGCGGGCCGAGGCGGTCGTAGATCTGCAGGAACACCTTCTGGGCGCGGTCGCGCGCCCAGTCCGCAGGCAGCAGGCCGGCGGGCAGGTCGGGGTCGGTCTCCGGGAACCGCCGCCAGTCCACGCGCAGCTCGGTGCGGGTGCGGAACGCCTGCGCCGGGCTGATCAAGCCGGCCTCCAAGCCGGTGAGGACCTGCTCGTAGCGCTCGACGAACTGCTCGTACTCCCGGGCGAGGGGCTCGAGGTCGAACGCCGTGGCCGCCGCGGCCGAGCCGGGGACCTCGGTGGCGCGGAAGACCGTCGCGCTGCGCAGGTCCAGCTCGCGTAGCGCGGTGAGGGCCGGTTCGGCGAGGTCGTGCGGGCTGACCCAGACGCCGTCGTAGAGCGCGGCGAACCGCAGGACGCGCAGCCGGGACCGCAGGGCCGTGCGCAGGCCGCGGTCCTGTTCCGGCACCGAGAACGTGACCACGGTCCACTGCCCGTCCCACTCGGGCGCCGTCGTGCCGAAGGTGAGCATCCGGTGCGTGCGCTCGATGATCACTTCGGACGTGCGCGCCGGGATGCCGTACGCCGTCGTCCGGCCGCTGCGCGACACGGTGAGCAGGCCGCGGGCGGCGAGGCGGCGGATCGCCGCCCGCGCGCTCGCCGGGCTGATGTCGAACTCGCCGAGCAGCTGCACGAGCGCGGCCGAGGGGATGTGCTCGTCGCGCCAGTACCAGAAGTCACCGAGCAGGGACGTCAGGAGCAGCTGGGGCTCGGCTCCCTGCTGGGAGCGGGGCAGCGGCCCCGAGGGCGTCGCCGTCATCGCGCGCCTGCCTCTTCCACGGTCGGTCCCGGCGGCCGGTCCGCCGCGGGTGTCCATGGTGGCAGTGCGGTCCGGGGCGCCGGATCGAGGGGTTGAATCACGCGACACATCATGCGACGATCGGCACCCGCTTAGCAACCTATTGCCTTCCGCAGGAAGTAAACGACATGGGTTCCTCTCTTCGTCAATGGCGTCGAAGCTCGCTCGCCGTGGCCGCCACCGCGTTCGTCCTGGCCGGGTGCACGGTCGACGACGGCGCCGCTTCGGCGCCCACCGCCGCCGCCCTCACCACCGACCAGGCGCTGCACGACCAGCTCCCGGCCGCGGTCAAGGACGCGGGTGTCCTCCGGTTCGCCGGCGACTCCCACCCGCCGTACCGGACCGTCGGCCCGGACGGCAAGACCGTCACCGGCATCGACAACGACTTCCAGCAGGCGCTCGGCCAGCTCCTCGGCGTGCGCACGGAAACGACCATCGTCAGCGGGCTCCCGGCCGCGCTGCAGGGCATGCTCAGCGGCCGGTACGAGGCCTTCAACGGGCCGGTCAAGGCCACCGCCGAACGCGAGAAGCAGTTCGACACCGTCACGTGGATGACCACCCGGACCGCTTACGTGATCCCCGTGGGTTCGGCCGCCGGCGTCAAGCAGGCCGCCGACCTGTGCGGCAAGCGCGTCGCCGTGGTCACCGCCAGCGTCGTCGAAGACCAGCTCGCCAAGCTGTCCAAGTTCTGCGAAGGCGCGAAGAAACCGGCCGTGCAGGTGGTCGGGCTCGACGACACGAACGCGACCCTGCTGGCCGCGAAGTCCGGCCGGGCCGAGGCCGCCGGGATGACCCAGGCGGCCGCGATCGACGTGACCACGCAGCAGAAGGGGCAGTACGAGTACGTGACGCAGACCGAGGAACAGGGCGCCACGAAGGACAACCTCGCGCTGTACACCCCGAAGGCGGGCAAGCTCGGCCCGGTGCTGCAGAAGGCGTTCGAAGAGCTCTTCCGCAACGGCACCTACCAGCGGATCATGCACCAGTGGGGCCTCGACGACGTCACGGTCCCGCAGCCGATCTTCGACGCGGCGTCGGCGAAATGACCACGATGTCCACTGTGGAGGAAACGACGGCCGCGCCCGACGACGTCGCTTCGGCTCGCGGCCGCTTGCGCCCGTTGCGCTGGCTGTTCGTGCTCGTGCTGGCGGTGCTGACCGCCCAGCTCGCCGTCTTCTTGGTCGGCAACTCGCGGTTCCAGTGGGACGTCGTCGCGAAGTACCTCTTCGAGAAGAGCGTCATGGCGGGTCTGGGCACCACGGTGCTGCTCGCGGTCGCGGCGATGGTCCTCGGGTCGCTGGCCGGCGGTGTCGTCGCGGCGATGCAGCTGAGCGGGTTCGGGCCCGCCCGGTGGGTGGCGACGCTGTGGGTCGGGCTCTTCCGCGGCATCCCGCCGCTGGTGCAGCTGATCTTCTGGTTCAACCTCGCCTACCTGCTGCCGAAGCTGTCGCTCGGCATCCCGTTCGGCCCGGTCTTCGGGACCTGGGACGCCAACAGCGTCATCACCCCGCTGACCGCCGCGGTCATCGGGCTGTCGCTGGTCGAATCGGCGTACCTGGCGGAGATCTTCCGCGCCGGGGTGTCCTCAGTGGACCCCGGACAGCGTGACGCGGCCCGCGCGATGGGCTACCCGCCGGGGCAGACGCTGCTGCGGATCGTGCTCCCGCAGGCGATGCGCGTGATCATCCCGCCCGCGGGCAGCCAGTTCATCAACGTGCTCAAGGGCACCGCGCTGGTGTCGGTCATCGCGATGTCCGACCTGCTGCACTCGGTGCAGGTGATCTACAACCGCACCTACGAGATCGTGCCGATGCTGCTGGTCGCCTGCTTCTGGTACCTGGTCGTGGTCACCGTCCTGACGGCCGGGCAACGCCGGCTGGAGCGCCGGTTCTCCCGCGGCCACCGGGAGGTCCGATGACCACGCCGGTGCTGCGGATCAGCGACGTCCGCAAGGAGTTCGGGCCGGTGACGGCGCTGGCGGGGGTCAGCCTCGACGTGCGCGAAGGCGAGGCGGTCGTGGTGATCGGGCCGTCGGGCTCGGGCAAGTCGACGCTCGTCCGCTGCGCGCACCAGCTGGAACCGATCGACGGCGGCGCGATGTACCTCGACGGCGAGCTGCTGGGTCACCGGCGGTCGACGGCCGGGCTGCGGCCGCTGACCGAACGGCGGATCGCCGCCCAGCGCCGCCGGATGAGCATGGTCTTCCAGCAGTTCAACCTGTTCCCGCAGTTCACCGTGCTGCGCAACGTGACCGACGCGGCGATCCGCGTCCACGGCCGCGACCGGTCCACTGTGGAGCGGGAAGCGCGGGAACTGCTGGAGCGCATCGGCCTGGCCGGCCGCGAGGACCACTACCCGCGGCAGCTTTCGGGCGGGCAGCAGCAGCGCGTCGCCATCGCCCGCGCGGTCCTGGTCCGGCCGCGGATCATGCTGTTCGACGAGCCGACCAGTGCCCTCGACCCCGAGCTGGTCGACGAAGTCCTGGCGGTGCTGCGGACCCTCGCCGCGGCGGGGACCACGATGGTCGTCGTCACGCACGAGATGACCTTCGCGCGCGAGGTCGCCGACCGGTGCGTGTTCATGGAAGCGGGCCGGATCGTCGAAGAGGGCCCGCCGGGCGAGCTGTTCGCCCGGCCGCGGACCGACCGGCTGCGTGCCTTCCTGTCCCGCCATCTGTCCGAAAAGGAAGGTGTCTCGTGATCACTGTCGGCGCCGTCGGCGACCTCATCCTGGACGAGCCGGATCCCGAGTTCTTCCTCGCCCCGGCCGCGCCGGTGCTGCGGGCGATGGACCTCGCCATCGGCCACATCGAGGTGCCGCACTCCACCACCGCGGTCCAGCAGAGCACCGACGTCCCCGCGCCGCCCGCGGACCCGGCGGCGCTGAAAGCGGTGGCCGGGGCCGGGTTCGCGGTCGCCACGCTGGCGGGCAACCACGTCCTCGACGCCGGGGCCGGGGGACTGGCCGACACCATCGCCTACTCCCGGGCGGCGGGGATGGAGACGACCGGTGCCGGGCCCGACCTCGCGCAGGCCCGGCGGCCGGCGATCGTCGAGCGCGGCGGCCTGCGGATCGGCGTGCTCTCGTACAACTGCGTCGGCCCGCGGGAATCCTGGGCCACCTCGCGCAAACCCGGCTGCGCGTACGTGCACGTGCTCACCCACTACGAGCTCGACCACGCCAGCCCGGGCGGGCCGCCGAAGATCTACACCTTCGCCGACCCCGACAGCCTGGACGCGATGGCCGAGGACGTCCGCAGCCTGCGTTCCGAGGCCGACGTCGTGCTCGTGGCCCTGCACAAGGGTGTCGGGCACACCCCGGTCGAGGTCGCGATGTACGAGCGCCCGGTCGCCCGCGCGGCGATCGACGCCGGCGCCGACGCCGTGTTCTCCCACCACCCGCACATCATGCGCGGCATCGAAGTCCACAGAGGACGGCCGATCTTCCACGGGCTCGGCAACTTCGCCACCGTCACCCACGCCCTCACCCCGGGCGCCGGGGTCGGTGCGGAAGAACTGCAGGCGTGGGCGGAACGGCGGACCAAGCTGTACGGCTTCGCGCCCGATCCGGACATGCCGTTCTTCCCGTTCCACCCCGAAAGCCGCAACACCGTCATCGCCTTCTGCCGCTTCGACGGCACCGGGCTGCGCGAAGCCGGGTTCGTGCCGTGCTGGATCGACGACCAGGGCCGTCCGGTCCCGGTCGGCGGCACGCCGGAAGGCGAAACCGTGACGAAGTACGTCGAGGACATCACCCGCGGGGCCCGGCTCAACGGCCGGTTCACCACCCGCGGCACCGAAGTGCTCGTCGATCTCACCGAGGGAGTTCCTTCATGACCGACCAGCCACTGGCCGGCCGCACCGTCATCGACCTGACCACCGCGCTCGCCGGACCGTACGCGACCCTGCTGCTGGCGGGGCTCGGCGCGACCGTGATCAAGGTCGAAAACCCCGCCACCGGCGGGGATTCCTCACGCAACAACGCGCCCTACGTCGGCCGCGACGGGCTCAACCTCGCCCGCCGCCACGACGACGACCTTTCGGTGTCGATGCTGCTGCGCGGCCGCAACAAGCTCAGCGTCACCCTCGACCTGAAGAACCCGCGGTCCCGCGCGGTGTTCACCGACCTCGTCCGCGACGCCGACGTGCTGGTCGAGAACTACAGCCCGGGTGTCACCGACCGGCTCGGCATCTCCTACGACCACGTCAAGGAGATCAACCCGCGGCTGGTCTACACCTCGATCAGCGGATTCGGCGCCCAAGGTGGCCCGGGCTCGGGCAAGGCGATGGACTCGATCATCCAGGCGCTCAGCGGCGTGATGATGACCGCCGGCGAGCCCGACGAGGGCCCGGTGCGGTTCGGACTGCCGATCGGGGACCTCCTCGCGCCGCTGTTCGCCGTGGTCGGCACGGTGTCGGCGCTGCTGCAGGCCGAGCACACCGGCGAAGGCCAGCGTGTCGACGTGTCGATGCTCGGCGCGCTGACGTCGCTGGTCGCGTGCGAGCCGTTCGACGCCTTCGACGCGGTCGGCCTGCCCCAGCGCACCGGTTCCATGGTGCCGCGGCTGGCGCCGTTCGGGATCCTGCCCGCGGCCGACGGCTACCTCGCGCTCTGCGCGCCGACCGACGCGTTCGCCCACGGCGTGCTGCGCGCGATCGGCCGTCCGGAGCTGGCCGAGGACGACCGCTATCGCACGCGCGACCAGCGCGTCCGCGCCGCCGACGAGCTGCACGGGATCATCCGCGAGTGGTGCCGGGTGCGGCCCCTGGAAGAGATCCTCGCCGCGTTCACCGCCGAAGGCGTGCCCGCGGCCGAGGTCCGCGAACCGCGCGAAGCGGTCCGGGACCCGCTGGTCCTGGCGCGCGAGGAGGTCGTGCCGCTGCGGCACCCGAACCACGGCGACGTCGCCGACCTGGCCGGGACCGGCGTGCCGATCCGGTTCTCCGCCGCCCGCGTCGCCCTCGACCGGCCGGCGCCGGGACTGGGGGAGCACAACGAGCACGTCTACCGCGAACTGCTCGGCTACACCGAAGAGCAGCTGGCGGACCTGGTCGCGGAGGCGGTCATTTGAACGCCGTGGGTTACGTCGGCGCCGACGTCCCGGTCGAGCTGATCACCGCGGCGGGACTGCTTCCGCTGCGGCTGACCGGGAAACCGGGTCAGGACAGCGCACTCGGCGACCGCTACCTGGGCCGCGGCGTGGACCCGGTCGCCCGCTCGATCCTGACGCGGATCCTCACCGACGACTACGGGCCGCTGGAAGCCATCGTCGTCTCCCGCGACTGCGAAGCGTCGTTGCGCCTGTTCTACGCCCTGCGGGAGCTGCACCGGATCGAGCCGGCGCTGGGGCTGCCGCCGCTGCGGCTGGTGGACGTGCTGCACCTGCCGCACCACACGACCACCCGGTACGTCCACGCGAAGATCGCGCAGCTGCGCGAGTGGCTCGGACGCTGGCGGCCGATCAGCGACGACGACCTCGCCGAAGCCATCACCGCCCACGACACCCTGCGCCGGTCGCTCGGCCGGGTCGCCGCGCTGCGCCGGGAAAACCGGCTGAGCGGCACGCGGTTCCTCGAAATCGTCGCCGCGACCACCGCCTTGCCGGTCACCGACGCCATCGCGCTCGTCGACCGCGTGGCGGCCGACCCGGCCGAGACCGAGGGGGTGCGGCTGTTCCTCACCGGCAGCTCCCACGACCACCCGGCGGTGTACGAAACGCTGGAGCGCACCGGTTTCCTCGTCGTGGGGGAGGACCACGACTGGGGGGAGCTGCTGTTCGCCCGCACCTGCGCGGCGCCGACGGAACTCGCGCTCGCCGAGCGGTACCAGTACAACGGCCCGTCGGCGCCCCGCGCGTCCGTCCGGCAGCGGGCGGCGCACACCGCCGCGGCCGCCCGCGCTTGCGGTGCGGAAGTCCTGTTCTCCTACGCGCGGGTCCACGACGACGCGCCGCCGTGGGACTTCCCGGAGCAGCGGGCCGCGACGGGACTGCGGTCGATCCTGGCCGAGCGTCAGCCGTACGGCGAGCTGACCTCGGAGGCGCTGGCCGCGCTGGCACCGGCGGGAGCCGCGGCGTGACCGCCCGGCTGGCGTCGGCGACCTCCGCGACCGCCTACCAGCGCGAGTGGTTCGCCGGGGTGCGCGAGGCCGGTACTCCCTTGGCACTGGTGAACGCGGACGCGCCCCAGGAGATCTTCCGGGCGATGGACATCCCGTACGTGGTCAACCAGTGGTGGGCCTCGATCGTCGCGGCGAAACGGCAGACCCAGCGCTACCTCGGCCTGCTGCGCGAGCGCGGCTACCCCGACTACATCGAGCAGTACAGCGCCACCTCGCTGGCGTCGGCGTTCGAAGACGACCCCGGGCAGGCGCCGTGGGGTGGCCTGCCGGCGCCGTCGATCGTGCTCGGCGAGACGACCGGCGACGCGTCCCGCAAGATCTTCGACGTCTGGGACGCGCAACCCGGCGTCACCTACTACCCGCTGGAAAGCGCGGCGGAGAACGAGGTCCCGGAGCGGTGGTGGGAGCTCATGCCGCACCGCTGGGAAGAAGCCATCGGCAGCGACCGCCTCGACCTGCTGACCGGCGAGCTGACCGGGTTGATCCGGTTCCTCGAGCAGACCACCGGCCGGGTGTTCTCCGAGACGCGGTTCCGCGAGGTCCTGGACCTGGTCAACGAGCAGCAGGAGTGGAACCGCCGCACCCGCGACCTCATCGCGGCCGCCCGGCCGTGCCCGATCGCCGTCACCGACGGCATCCCGAGCGTCATGGTGCCCCAGTGGCACCGCGGCACCGAATGGGCGCGTGACGCGGCGCGGGCGTTCCACGACGAGGTCCGCGACCGGATCGACGCCGGCGTCGCGGTGTGTCCCGACGAGCGGCTGCGGCTGATGTGGATCGGCCGCGGGCTGTGGTTCGACCTCGACTTCTACCGGCGGTTCCAGGAGTCGCACGGCGCCGTCTTCGTGTGGTCGATGTACCTCGCCATCGCCGCGGACGGCTACCTGCGCTACGGCGACGACCCGCTGCGCGCGCTGGCCGCCCGCTTCGCCGCGTTCAGCGACCAGCTCTACACCCCGCCGTGGTCGGCGGAGTGGTACGTCAAGGAAGCCCGCCACCACGGCGTCGACGGGGTGGTGCACCTGGTTTCCGAGGACGCGCGCGGCAGCTACTTCACGACCCGTGCCCTGCGCGCGGCGGGCATCCCGGTGCTGGAACTGCCCGCGGACAACGTCGACGCCCGCACGGGAGCCGACCTGACCGCGCGGATGACCGCGTGGCTCGACGAACTGACCTGACCGTCCGGAAAGGACTTCCGATGGGCAAGGCATTCCTCGCACCGCTGCTCGTCGCCGCGGTGACGGCCCTCGTCGCGACCGCGGCCGCCGCGGTTCCCAGCTCACCCGAACTGGAAGCCGCGGCCCCACCCGCGTCCGAGGTGTTCCACCCCGTGGTCCGCGAGGCCGCGGCCCGGACCGGGGACTACGCCGCCGAGTACACCGTCTACCGTCCCGCGGACCTGGACCGGGTGCACGGCCGCCTGCCGGTCGTGGTGTTCGGCAACGGCGCGTGCCGGCACACGAGCAACGACGAACTGCTGACCGTCGAGACGCTGCTCGCCGCGCACGGGTTCGTCGTCGTGGCCGTCGGCGGGTTCGCCGAGCCCGCCCTGACCGAGAACGGCAGCCCGGAACCGAAGGTGATCACCGACGCGATCACCTGGGCCGAACGGGAAAACGGCCGCCGGGGCAGTGCCCTGCGGGACCGGCTCGACACCCGGCGCGTCGGCGTCACCGGGCACTCGTGCGGCGGTATCGAGGCGCTGGTCGCGGGCGCCGATCCTCGCGTGAAGTCGGTGCTGTCGCTGGACAGCGGTTTCTTCGCCGACGGCACCTTGGGCTACGGCCGCGAAAACCTGCGGAACCTGCACACGCCCACGCTGTTCGCCGACGGCGGCCCCAGCGACGTCGCCTACCCGAACAGCGGCGAAAACTACGACCTCGTCACCGTCCCCGCGGTCCGCGCGACCAACCCGGCCGCCGGGCACACCGGATTCGTCTACGGCCAGCGTGACGGCAATCCCGACCCGAGCGTGCGCGAAGAGGCCGTCCGCGTGCTCGTCGCCTGGTTCGACTTCACCTTGAACGGCAACCGCGTCGCGCGGAGCTACTTCCTCGGCGCCGGCTGCGGCCTGTGCGTCACGCCGGGCTGGACCGTCACGGCCAAGAACTTCTGACAGGAGTGGTTCATGGGAATCAAGATCACCGCGCTGGCCGCGGGCGTCGCGCTCGCCGCCGCGCTCCCCGCCACCGCCCAGGCCGCGGAGCCTTGCGTGGGCACGGCGACGTGCGTCAGCGGGCAACTGGCCGACAGCACGCCGTACACCTTCGCGAAACCGTTGCGGTGGAACGGAACCGTGCTGGTGGACCTCGACTTCGCCGCGGGCGGGCTGTCGAGTGCGCTCACCGCGAGCCTGCTGGACCGCGGTTACGCGGTGGGTGGCACCACCCGCACGGTGACGAGCTGGAACATCGCGCGGGCCATCGACAACCAGGCGGAAGCGCTGGGGCGCTTCGAATCCGCGTTCGGCCCCGCCCGGTACGCGATCGCCGAAGGCCGGTCGATGGGCGGGATGGTCGCCGCCGGCGTGGCGCAGGTCCACCCCGGCCGCTTCGACGCGGCGATCCCGATGTGCGGCGGCCTCGGCGGCGCGGTGGGGCAGTGGAACCAGAAGCTGGACACCGTCTTCACGCTCAAGACCCTGCTGTTCCCCGACCTCCCGGTGACCGCCATCCCGGCCGACGTCCCGGGCACGCAGCAGCGGTGGATTTCCGCGGCGACGTCGGCGCAGGCGACCCCGGCGGGGAAGGCCCGCATCGCCCTCGCGGCGGCGATCGGCCAGCTGCCCGCGTGGGGCCTGGCCGCCGACGGCTCGCCGACCCCGGTCCCGGCCGCCCCCGACGTCGACGGCGTGGAGCAGGGGATGTTCCTGGCCCTCGCGGGCGGCCCGCTGCCGTACCTGGGGCAGGCGGTCTCCAGCAGGCGGGCGATCGAGCAGCTGGCGGGCGGGAACCCGTCGTGGAACACGGGTGTCGACTACGCGAGCCAGCTCAAGACGGCGGAACCGAGCCAGCAGAACGCCGTGCGGCGGCTGTACGAGCGCGCGGGCCTCGACCTGCGCGCGGACCTGAGCCGGCTCGCCGCCGCCCCCCGCGTGTCCGCCGACCCCGCCGCCGTCCGCTACCTGACACGGGGCATCGTCTTCACCGGCGACCTGCGGATCCCGGTGCTCACGGTCAACGGCACGGGCGACCAGATCTCGACGGTGGCCCAGCAGCAGTCGTACGGCAGGCTGGTCAGCCGCGCCGGCAATGCGTCCCTGCTCCGGCAGACGTACGTGCGCACGGCGGGCCACTGCACGTACACGACCGGCGAACAGCAGGCGGCGATCGACCGGATGCTGACCCGCCTGCGCACGGGACACTGGCCCGACACGGCACCCCGCACGATGAACGCACTGGCCACGGGTGCGGACGGCGTGCCGGGACGGTACCTGCCGTACACCCCGCCGCGGTTCAACCGGCCGTACCCGACGACCTGAACCCGGTGCGCTTCGGTCAGGCCAGGCGAGCGGAGGTCAGGTAGGCGAGGGCCAGCTCGGTCGTTTCGGCGGCCCACGTGGTCCAGGACAGGTCGTCGGGCCAGTACCGGCAGGTTGCCGCGCGGTGCACGCACGCGCCGATGACCGTCCGGGCGGCCATCCGGATGGCCTGTTCACCGTCTGGGCGGGAGATTTCGCGCAGGTGCGCCCCGGCGGAGCCGACGAGCGCTTCCTGGATCGCGGCGAGTGCTCGCAAGCCGCGTTCGCGGCCTTCCGCGCGCTGGCCGTCGAGCAGTTCCGAGAAGACCCGATCGTGGTCGGCGAAGGTGTGCGCCAGGGCTTGGGTGAAGGCGCCGATGGTTCCGCGCAAACCGGGTGCGGCGGTGCGCAGTGCTTCGCCGACGTTCGTCTCGAGCTGGCTGAGCAGCTGGTCCTTCACGGCGTGCAGGAGCTGGTCCTTGCCGGAGAACCGGCGGTAGATCGCGCCGACGGACATCTCCGCCTGGTCGGCGACCGCGCCGACGGTGAACTCCTCGATCCCGCGGTGGGCGAGCACGTGCTCGGCCGCGGCCAGCACCTTCTCGAGGGTCGCCCGGCTGCGGGCCTGCTGCGGCGGCCGGAAGCCCGGCTCGGCGATGTGCTTGCTCACCGGCCGCACGTTACCTCCTGGCGAGCCAGATGCGAATGATAACTATCGTTAGCATATGCTGGCGGCATGGTGAGCATCGAGGTGCGCAACGCCTACGTGGACTTCCCGATCTTCGACGCCAAGACCCGCTCGATGAAGAAGCAGGTCCTCGGCAAGGTCGGCGGCAAGATCGGGACCGAAGCGAAGGTGCCGATCATCGAGGCGCTGCAGGACATCACCCTGTCCCTGGAGGAGGGCGATCGGGTCGGCCTGGTCGGGCACAACGGCGCCGGCAAGTCGACCTTGCTGCGGCTGCTGGCCGGCATCTACGAGCCGACCAGGGGCAGCAGCCGGGTCGTCGGCCGGATCGCGCCGGTGTTCGACCTCGGCGTGGGACTGGACCCGGAGGTCTCGGGCCGCGAAAACATCCTGATCCGCGGCCTGTTCCTCGGCATGAACCGCAGGCAGATGGAGAAGCGGATCGACGACATCGCCGAGTTCACCGAGCTCGGCGACTACTTGCACCTGCCGCTGCGCACCTACTCGGCGGGCATGCGGGTCCGGCTCGCGCTGGGCGTGGTGACCACGATCGACCCCGAAATCCTCATCCTCGACGAGGGCCTCGGCGCGATCGACGCCGCCTTCCTCGCCAAGGCTCGCTCGCGGCTGGTCGACCTCGCCCGGCGTTCCGGGGTGCTGGTGTTCGCCTCGCACTCCGACGAACTGCTCACCGAGCTGTGCACGACGGCCCTCTGGATGGACGAAGGCCGGATCCGCACGAGCGGCTCGTTGCGCGAGGTCATCGACACCTACAAGTGCCGGGTGTAGCCGTCGCGGCTTCTAGTACTTTCGGCCGATCTCCGCACGGCGAAAACCCTTCGAAAGGCGTGAGCCATTTCGGGGGTCTCCCGCCGGTGCCGGTTCCACCGCCAATCGTCGCCCTACTGTGGCGGTGCTTCGTGATCTTGAACCGGAACCGAAGAGGGGAACCACCTTGCCCGACCGGACCAGATTCCTCGGCCGAACGCTCGCGGCGGCCAGCACCGTGGCGGCGCTCGTGCTCGCCACGGCCTTACCCGCGGCGGCTGCGCCCGCCACCGTCGAGCAGGACGTCGCGCAGCTGTACCAGGACGTCACCGACCTCTACAACGGACTTCCCGCGAACGCGCTGAGCGGCGTCGACCGGCTCATCGAGTCGCCCATCCCGCGCGTCGGCCCGCGGGCGCAGGCCGCGGAGGGCCCGATCCCGGGCTGCACCGAGGGTTCGCTGCTGACGTACGCGAACAAGCTCGCGGCCCAGCTCACCCCGCTCGAGAACCAGGCGCTCGACGCGTTGTCGGGGCTGAGCCAGCTCTACGTCCAAGGCGTCGCGTCCGACAAGGCCCCGCAGGTCTTCGGCACCGACGGCCAGTACACCGCGCGTGCCACCGCCACGATCGGCAAACTGCGCGGCTTCTGGGACATCGAGAGCTGGAACATCCAGCTCGTCGCCTGGAAGGGCACCGACCTCGGCAGCCAGGCGAAGATGGCGCAGACCTTCGGCCTCGGCCTCGCGCCGGCGAAGGTGAAGGCCGCGGCCGCGCTCGCCACCAAGGTGCTCTACGAAGTCCCGGCCCTGCAGGGCGGCCGCAACCCGCTGCTCACCCTGAACGCGTTCGCTGCCCCGGCCGACAGCCTCGGCGGCAAGCGGGTGGCCCTCGGCGACGGCCTGCTCGACACGGTGAACGTCCTCGGCTTCGACGACGTCTCGGTGGAGTCCGTGGTCGGCCACGAGTACGGTCACCAGGTCGACTTCGCCCACGACAACCACCCGCGCAACGAGTCCTCCGAGATGGGCCCCGACGCCTACGGCGGCTACTTCGTCGCCCACGCCAAGGGTTTCGCGTGGGACGCCCGCACCCAGCAGGAGGTCACCTACCTGGACGCCTCCATCGGCGACTGCTACCACAGCCACGGAACCCCCGACCAGCGCAAGGCCGCGGGCGCGTGGGGCGAGAAGCAGGCGACGAGCCAGGGCAACCCGAACCGGGTGGTCCCGACCGCGACGATGATCGAGAAGTTCCAGAAGGTGTACCCGAAGCTGATGCCACCGGCCACGGCACACGGTTGATCCCGGGCGGGCCGTCTCCCTCGGAAAGGGGGAGACGGCCCGCGTTTTCCAGGGCGGAGCCTGTTAAGGGCACCCCCTCCGGCGGCTTGCCGGGCGGACCTGCCGATCGGATGGGCGTCCCGCGGGCTCCACGGGCAACACCTCGGCGGGTAAGAAGCTCAAGAACTTCGTGCAGGGCCGGGACTTCTCGGGCCCGATCCACTTCCACGAACGGCCCGGCACCGGCCTGGTCATGGCCGTCGCCGTCGTCGCCATGGGGGTGGCGCTCGTCGCGCTGGTGCTGGAGGCGGCACGGGGCGGCGACACGCCGGCGGCCTCGGTCGCGCAGCCGTCTCCCGGTGGCAGCTTGGAGGTGTCGAGCCAAACGCCGGAGCGGAAGCCGCTCCACGCCTGCAAGCTGCTGGATCCCGAGTCGGTGGCCTCGTTCTTCGGAGTGTCGCTGGATCGCGGCGGCGTCGTCGTGGTGACGCCGCCGAACATCGGTGACAAAGCAGTCATCGCGGACTGCGGCCCGCACTGGATGCTCGCCGAAAAAGCCGGCTTCGTCACACTCGCGACGAGCGCGGCCGGCCGTGGCCTCTTCGCTTGGGCGTTCGCCGCGCACGTTCCGCCGACCGGGTGACGTGCCCGGCGATCACTCAACCGGTCGCCGCCCCCTGGAGTGACTCCCGCAGCCCCGATCGGCGCCTGAGCCGAAGATCGAAATGACTTACCATGGGGTGCGGAGGGTGCACGGATGCTCGAAGGGTTGCTGTCGGCCGACGCGGGGGCGCTGTACGACGCCATGGTGCGGTCGGGGCCCGTGGCGATGGACGATCCGCGGGCCGGTGGGCCGGAGATGCAGGAGCTGATCGACCTCGGGTTCGTCCGGCGGGACTTCCGCGGTGATCCGGTGCTGGCGCCGATGGAGCCGGTCCGGGCCGTCGACCACGCGATCCTCGGTGCGCAGCAGCGGCTCGTCGAGCAGCAGCGGCAGATCGTCGCCGCGCGGCAGCAGCTCGACCTGCTCCAGACCGTCTACCGGGCGACCTACGGCGGGGGCAGTGACGCCGCCGTCGAGGTGTTGTCCGATCCGCAGCGGATCGGGGCGCTGTCGCTCGAGCTGTGCCTCTCCGCGAAGGAAGAGTTCCTCACCTTCACCACGCGCCACTTCAAACGCAAACCGGACGCGAACACGGCGATGGCCCTGCCCGACGCCGTGACCGAACGCGGCGTGCGGCTGCGCAACGTCTACGAGCGCGCCGCGCTGGAGTTCGAGGGGGCGAAGGGCGTCGTCGAGGCCAGCATCGCCGCCGGGTGGACCATGCGGGTGGCGCCCGAGCTGCCGATGAAGATGGTGATCGCCGACCAGCACTCGGCGCTGCTGCCGCTCGATCCCAGCGGCATGGCGGGCGCGGTCTTCGTGCGCAGCCCGACCATCGTGGCCGGCCTGCGGATGCTGTTCGAGCTGGTGTGGAGCCAGGCCGTGCCGATCGGCGAGGGCGGCGGTCAGCAGCGCCACGGGCTGACGCCCGCCCAGGCCAAGGTGCTCGACCTGCTGGCCACCGGGATGACCGACGGGGCCATCGCGCGCCACCTCGACGTGAGCGAGCGGACCGTGCGCCGTCACGTCCAGGGCCTGCTCGACACCCTGCAAGCGGACAACCGGGTGGCCGCGGTGCACGCGGCCACCCGGCTGGGCTGGCTCGGTTAGGCGAGGACTAGCTGAGGTGGCACCAGGGCTCGCCCGCGGTCCAGATCCACACGCACTGCGGCTGCGGCTTCCCCGTCGCCGACGCTTCCGGTGCCGCCACGGCCCCGAACGCGAGCACCGTCAGCGCCGCCGCGACCACCCCGGTCACCATTCTCTTGAACATGTCTTCGTCCTCCCCGCGAAAAGTGATCTCTGCTGAGTGACAAGTTAGGCGGCGATGTCTTACGCCGGGAGAGCAAGTCCGGCCACTGTCCGGATCCGGTCACGCGGGACCCGCCGGGTCCGGGCGGGGCCCGGCCGGCGGTTCCTCGTCCGGCTCCGGGCCCCGCACCCAGTGCAGGTTGTCCGGTTCGGGCCACCACCCCCGCGGGTCCGGCCGGGGCCCGCCCGTCCCGCCCCACCAGCGCGCGCCCGGTTCGGCTCCCATGCCGGAACGGTCAGGCGCCGAACGGCTGGGCCGAGAGCAGCGTCTGCGTCCAGCCCTTGGTGTCGACCGGGTCGGCGCCGAAGCCCTGGATGTCCGAGCCGTCGAAGTCGAACGGGTTGTGGTCGTGGTAGCGGTACAGCGCGCCGTCACGGGTCTGGGCGTAGTACAGGCCGTAGCCGGGCGAGACGATCTGGTCGAAGGTGCTCCAGCGGTCCGCCAGCGTCGTGCCGGTCCAGGTGTAGTCGGCCGCGATGTGGTACGAGCGCAGGATTCCCGCCGTGCTGATGCCGATGAGCCAGTCGTCGCCGGTGGCGGCGATGGTGCGCATGGTGAAGCCGGTGCCGATCACGGCCCGCTGGCCGATGTGGTTGCTCGACGGCTTCGGGCGGGAGACCACATAGGACATCAGCGTGCTGCCGGCGATTCCGTAGAGATGGCCGTGGCCGTCGTAGGTCAGCATGTCGTGCGTCCAGCCGCTGCCGATCGCGGCCGGGGTGCCGAACTGCAGCGAGTTGTTGTTCGTGATGACGTCGACGCGGTAGAGCACGCCGGCGGGCGAGGTCGCGAGCACGGTGTTGAAGTTCAGCGTGGCCAGCGCCTTCGGCACGAACCCGAGGTTGTCGGTCGAGACCAGGGTCTTGCTGCGGTCGCCGGTCTGCGAGTTGATGGTGCTGTAGGTCAGCCGCCCGTCGCCCAGCGCGCCGTAGACCGACACGGTGGTCGAGGCCGGGCTGCTCAGCTCGTCGACGATGCGCTGCGCGTCCGCGGCCTGCGGCTGGTAGCGGTCGGGGAAGGCGGAGCGCTGGACCCGCTGGCAGACGTCGCCGATCGCGGCACCGCGCCAGCTGCCGTTCGGGTAGAAGTCCTCCATCACGTCCAGGAACGCGTTGGTGGCCCAGGTCGGGTTGAGCCGCTGCGACTCGGTGCCCCAGGAGTCGAGCTGCTGGAACAGGCCGAGGCTGGAGTGGTCGACCTTCTCGCTGATGTTCTCGATCAGGGACTCGACGATCGTGGTGGTGATCGCGATGACGGCCGCGCGCTCGTCCAGCCCGCGTGCCTGCACGGCGTCGATGACGGCGCGGGCGCAGGACACCCGGTACGGCGTCATGTGGCCCTTGAGCGTGCCGGTCAGGACGCTGTTGAGCCGGGTGGCCGCGGCGGTGTCGGCCGCGGTCGGGCCGCCGGTGACGCAGGCCGCGGTCGCGTAGGCGGCCAGCTGCTCCATCCGGGCGGCCATGGCGTCGGACTCGGTGGTGGCGCTCGCGGCGGTGGCACCGGCGGTCAGCACGGCCAGCGCGGCGAGGCCCGCGGCGATCGATCTCGTGGGGAAACGCATGAGAAAGCTCCAAAGTGGGCTGGGCGGTGCCGCGGCCGGGCCGCGGCACCGCTCGGGAACGGGGGAAGGTCAGGCGCCGGGCGGGGAGACGTAGCCGGAGATCAGCTGGTTCTGCTGGCCGGAGCGGGCGGTGTCGGGGTCGATCACCTTCCGCGTCACCTTGTTGCTGACGTTGCCGCCGACGACGGTGAGCGTGCCGTCGGGGTGCACCGCGGTGATCACGTCGACGTGGCCGCCCGTGGTGCCGTCCGGCGGGCCGTAGATGACCCAGTCGCCGATCTTCGGGCTGCCGTGCGAGCTGCCGGTCCGGGACTTGAACAGGCCGTGGTCGACGCCCCATGCACCGAGGCCGCGGGCGACCCAGGTGCCGCGCGGGACGTTCGCCACCCCGGCGCTCGCCCACGTCCAGGTGGCGAACATCGCGCACCAGTCGTTCGCGCCCTGGTTGCAGCCGTCGTTGTACTTGTCGCAGTTCGCTTCGGTGGTGCCGACTTCGCCGGTGGCGAGGGTGGCGATCTTCGAGCGCAGCGGCTTGACCGGCGTGGTGCTGGTGCAGCCGGCCGGGTCGGCCGAGAGCAGGTACTGCGTCCAGCCGCGCGAGGCGACCGGGTCGTTCAGGTGGTAGGCGATGTCCGTGCCGGACCCGTCGGTCGGGTCGTCGTCCTCGTACCAGTACATGGCGCCGTCGGGGTTCTTGCCGTAGTACAGGCCGCCGCCGGGGGAGACGAGGTTTTCGAAGCTCTGCCAGCCGGCGTCGTCGAGCTGGCCGCGGGTGTAGGTGGTGCCGGTCTGCGAAACGGCGTAGCTGATCAGCTGACCGTCGGACGCGGTCGCGACGAGCCGGTCGTCCCCGGCCGCGGCGAGGGTCTTGAGCGCGAACCCGCCGCTGCCGATCTCACGGCGCTGCCCGATCTGGTTCGTCCCGGGCTTGGGCGCGGAAACGAGGTACTGCAGCAGCGAACCGCCGGAGGTCGTGCCGTAGAGGTGGCCGTGGCCGTCGTAGGACAGCAGGTTGTGGGTCCAGCCGTGCTGGACGTCGATCGGGTCGTTGAAGGTGAGGCTGCCGCTGTTGGTGACGACGTCGACGCGGTAGAGGACACCGGCCGTCGAGGTCACGAGCAGCGTGTTGAAGTTGAGCGTGGCCAGCGCTTTCGCGGTGAACCCGAGCGTCTTCGAGGAGACGACGACGTGCGTGATGTCGCCGGTGTCCGGGTCGATGGTGGTGTAGCTGAGCCGGCCGTCGGGCAGCACACCGTAGACCGAAACCCCACCGGAGCACGCCGCGGCGGCGGAAGCGGGACCGGCGGTCAGCGCGGTCGTGGTGAGGCCGCTGAGCAGGACGAGGAACGCCAGCACGGCGGCGCGCACTCTGGATCTGAACATGGGAAAACCCCTCGTGGAATGGAAGATTGGTGCCGGCCGCGACCCCGGGAAAGGCGGCTCGACGGGGCAGAGCTTATGAGGGGAATTCGCGGCGGCGCATGAGCGAATACGGCCATTGGCCGCATGCGGACAGCCGCGAGTTTCTCCGCCGGGCGGTGCTCGCGATCAGCGTCGATCAGTCCTCAGTGGACTGTCGGTCTCGTTGTCCCCAGGGAGGGCGAGGCGTAGTCAGCCCAGCCGGGCGGCGCGCGCCAGGAGGTGGCGCCGCTCGGGTTCGCTGGTGGTGCGGCGGGCCGCTTCCTGGTAGCCCGCGCGGGCCGCGGCGTGGTCGCCCGCCATCTCCAGCAGGTGCGCGCGGACCGACACCAGGTGGTGGGACGCGGCGATGCGGTCGTCGGCCGAAAGGCTGTCGAGCAGGGCCAGTCCGGGGGCGGGGCCGTGGACCTCGGCCACCGCGACCGCGCGGTTGAGCGTCACCGCCGGGTTGGGGGCCACGTGCTCGAGCACGGTGTAGAGGGCCAGGATCTGCGGCCAGTCCGTGCCGGCGGCGCTGGGTGCCTCGTCGTGGACGGCGGCGATGGCGGCCTGGAGCTGGTACGGCCCGACCGGGCCCTTCGCCAGGGCGCCGGTCACCAAAGCCACGCCCTCGGCGATGGCTTCGGCGTCCCAGAGCGTCCGGTCCTGCTCGCTCAGCGGGACCAGCGAGCCGTCCGGGGCCGTGCGGGCCCGGCGGCGGGCGTCGGTCAGCAGCAGGAGACCCAGCAGCCCGGCGACTTCGCCGTCGGCGGGGACCAGCCGGTGGACCTCGCGGGCCAGCCGGATCGCTTCGGCCGTCAGGTCGGCCCGCACCAGCCGCGTCCCCGACGTGGCCGTGTAGCCCTCGTTGAAGACCAGGTAGATCACGTGCAGCACGACGCCGAGCCGCTGCGCCTGTTCGGCCGGCGGCGGCAGGGCGAAGCTCGCCCCGGCCGCCTTGATGCGCTGCTTCGCCCGCGTGATGCGCTGGGCCATGGTCGCTTCGGGCACGAGGAAGGCACGGGCGATCTCGGCGGTCGACAGGCCGCCGACGGCCCGCAGGGTCAGCGCGATCTGCGACGGCGGGGTCAGCGCCGGGTGACAGCACAGGAACAGCAGCGTGAGGGTGTCGTCGGGGTACACCTCGCCGCCGGCGGGTGGCGTGCGGAGGACGTCGGCCTCCTCCCGCCGGCGGCGGGCGGCGTCGCTGCGCACCTGGTCGGCCAGGCGGCGCGACGCCACCGTCACCAGCCACCCGCGCGGGTTCTCCGGCCAGCCCTCCACCGGCCACTGGGCGCTGGCCGCCACCAGCGCCTCCTGGACGGCTTCTTCGCAGGCGTCGAAGAGACCGTAGCGGCGCACCAGCGTGCCGAGCACCTCCGGCACCAGCCGCCGGACGGCCTGCCAATCGGTCACGGCCCGACGTTCGCCTCGTGCATCAGCGGCCGGACCTCGACACCCCAGTAGCGCGCCGACGGGCTGCGCGCCGCGATCTCCAGCGCCCGGTCCAGGTTCTCGCAGTCGACGATCGTGAAGCTGCCCAGGAACTCCTTGGCCTCGGCGTAGGGGCCGTCGGTCACCACCGGCGTCCCGCCGGTGACCCGGACCATCTTGGTGTTGACCTCGTCGGCGACGCCGTAGGCACCGACGAGCTCGCCGGACTCGAACAGCTCCTGGTTGAGGGCGTCGGTCTCGCGGACGATCTCGGCGAGCGTCTCCGCGCCCACCGAGGTGAAGGCTTCCTCGTTGCCGTAGATCAGCAGCATGTACTTCATCGTTCGCTCCTCGCTCACTGCCCGACCAGCTCGCCGCTGGCGCCGCGGTCGTCCAGCGCCAGCTTCGACCGCCCGCTGACGGTATAGCGGATGTGGGTCACCCCGGGCGCGTCGACGACCCGGGTGGGGGTCAGCTCGATGCCGTCGTCGGCGCCGAGGCCGAGGCCGCCGTCGAACAGGCGCTGGCCGTCGCCGAGCAGCACCGGGGCGATGTGCAGCTCGAGCTGGTCGAGCAGCCCGGCGGTCAGCACCTGGCGCACCAGCTGCCCGCCACCGGCCACCGCCACGTCCTTGCCACCGGCCGCGGCCCTGGCCAGCTCGACGGCCCGCTCGAGCCCTTCGGTGACGAAGGTGAACGACGTGCCCTGGCGTTCGAGCACCTCCCGCGGCCGGTGGGTGACGACGAACACCGGCGCGTGGAACGGCGGCTCGTCGCCCCAGGGGACCTCGCCGGCGTCGAACATGCGCCGTCCCATGACGTAGGCGCCGGCCGCCGCGAACATCTCCGCGATGATCTCCGAGTCGGCCGACTGCTCGCCGCCGGCGAAGCCCTGCCGCTCGCGCCAGGCCATCGCGTCGACGGCCCAGCGGGTCACCCGGAAGAACCCGGGTGCTTCGGGGCCCTGCATCCAGTCGCCCGTGTCGTCGCGGGGCCCGGTGTAGCAGCCGTCGAGGGACACCGACAGCTGGGCGGTCACCTTGGTCATCGTTCGCACACCTCTCGTGGGTGGCGGCCTGGCCGGCCGCCGGTACCCCTCAGTCGGAGCCGGCGAGCCGTTCTCGACACGCGCCGCGAAAGAAATTTCGCGGGCGGCGAGATCAGGGTGCGGGCAGCTCGACGAGCTGGGTCAGCGCGCTCCCGCCGGAGGTGCGGTGGCGGCGTCGTTCCGACGGCCTGACCAGCCTCAGGCATGCGCCCCAATGTGGCGTTCGGTGCGTCCAGCGCACCCAATGTGGCATTGGGTGCGTCAGACGCACCCAATGCCACATTGGGGCGCTTTCCCGGCCGGCCGGCCTCAGGCGGGCTCCGGGGTGTCGGAGAACCGGGGTGCGCGCTTCTCCCGGAAGGCCGCGACCCCTTCGCGGCCGTCCGGGGAAGCGGCCCTGGTCCGGATGGACACGGCTTCCCGCCGCAGCGCGACTTCGGGGGCCGGGGTGGCCGTCTCGCGCAGGAGGCGTTTCGTCGCCACCTGGGCGGTCCGGGAGCCTTCGGCCAGGCGCCGCACGACTTCGGCGGCCGCGGCTTCGAGCTCGTCGTCCGGGTGGACCTCGGCGACCAGACCGAGCCGGTGGGCTTCGGCGGCGGTGACGACCGGGTTCAGCAGTGCGAAGTGCAGTGCCCGGTGCAGGCCGAGGGAGGCCGGCAGCAGCGAGCTGCCGCCGTCGGGGGAGAAGCCGAGTTTCGTGTAGGCGAGGGTGAAGCGCGCGGACGCGCCGGCGAGCACCAGGTCGGCCGCCGCGGCGAGGGCGAGCCCGGCGCCGGCCGCGGTGCCCTGGACCACGGCGACGACGATCGCGTCCATCCGGTGCAGGTCGCTGATCGTGCGGTGCAGGGCGTCGGCCAGGTCGTCGACCAGGACCCCGACGTCGCCGGCCGCGGCGAACGCCGAGACGTCGCCGCCGACGCTGAAGGCGCGCCCTTCGGCCGACAGGACCACGACGTGCGCCTCGTCGGCGCGGGCCCGCCGCACGGCACGCCCCAGCTCGTCCACAGTGGACATGGTGAGGGAGTTGCCGCGGGCGGCGTCCGCGAGGCGGATCCGGGCGACGCGCCCGTCGAGGGCGTAGGCGACCGTGCTCATCACGAAGCGAGGGCGGCGTGGCCGCGGTCGACGAGCGCGGGCACGAGGTCGCCGAGGTGGTCGAAGCCCTCGCCCACGGTGAGCCCCTGCCGGGCGCGGTAGTGGATGCCTTCGAAGATCGCGGCGATCTTGTAGCAGGCGAAGCCGAGGTACCACGGCAGTTCGGCGAGGTCCCGGCCGCTGTGCCGGGCGTAGGACTCGGCGAGGAAGCCGCCGCCGGGGAAGCCGGGGGCGTTCCCGGGTGCGGCGGCGACCGCGGAATCCGGGCTGTCCCACCAGATCACGGCGGAGGCGAGGTCGGTCAGCGGATCGCCCAGGGTGGCCATCTCCCAGTCGAGGACGGCGAGGATCCGCCCGCTCGCCGGATCGACGACGACGTTGTCCAGGCGGTAGTCGCCGTGCACGATCGCCGCCGCGCCGGATCGCGGCACCCGGCGGCCCAGCCGGTCGCCGAGCGCGGTCAGCTCGGGCAGGTCGCGGCTGTGGGAGTCGCGCAGCTGCCGCGCCCAGCGGCGCAGCTGGCGTTCGAGGTAGCCGTCCGGCCGGCCGAGGTCGCTCAGCCCGACCGCCGCGGGATCGGTGTCGTGCAGCCGGACCAGGACCTCGACGAGCGTGTCGGCCAGGCGCGTGGCTTCCCCGCCGCCGAAGGACTCCAGCTGGTGCCGTTCGCGCACGACGCTGCCCTCGACGAACCCCATGACGTAGAAGGGGACGTCGGTGCCGCCGCTGAGGATCGGTTCGGGGACGGGCACCGCGCTCGGGTGCAGGGCACGCAGGAGGCGGAACTCGCGGTGCATGTCGTGCGCCGTGGCCAGGACGTGGCCCAGCGGCGGGCGGCGCAGCACCCACCGGCTCGTCCCGTCGCTCAGCAGGTAGGTCAGGTTCGACCGGCCGCCCGCGAGCAGCTCCACCCGCAGCGGCCCGGTCAGCAGCCCGTGCTCGCGCAGGACCGCCTCCATCGCGGCGACGGACACACCCGGTGGGCTCGCCATGCCGGAACCCCTTTCGCTACCGAACGCTTGCACGGTAAAGCTGAACACGATGTCGAGTACCATCCCCGAGGTGTCCGGAACTGTCAAGCGCCGAGAGGACGGGCCGGTGGGAGTGCGTGGGGTAGCGCCGGAGGAGCTCGACTCCCGGAAGGAGGTCGGGGCCCGGCTGCGCGCCGCCCGCCGCGGCGCCGGGCTGACCCTGCGCCAGGTGGCGCAGGCGCTCGACGTCAGCGCCGGCACGTGGAGCGCCGTCGAGAACGGCGGGACGAAGATCGACGACGGACGGCTCGCGAAGGCCGCGGACCTGCTGGCCGTCGACCTCGCGACGCTGCGCGGCACGCCGGCGGCCGGGAGCTGGCGCGACTTCGGGCCGCTGCGGCTCGAACCGCCGCTGGCCGGCGCGCTCGACGCCTTCGTCGAACTCGGCTACCACGGCGCGACCATCCGGGACATCGCCCAGCGCGCGCGGCTGTCCGTGCCCGGCGTCTACCACCACTGGCCGGCCAAGCAGGACTTGCTGGTCGCGTTGCTGGACCTGACGATGGACGACCTGCTGACGCGCGCCCGCGCGGCGCGCGCCGAGGTGGACGGCCCGGTCGAGCGGTTCACCCGGCTGGTGGAATGCCTGGCGCTGTTCCACACCTACCGGCGGGAGCTCGGGTTCATCGGGGCGAGCGAAATGCGCAGCCTCGACGAGCCGGACCGGATCCGCATCGCCGCCACCCGGCAGGAGGTGCAGCACATGGTCGACGACGAGGTGGTCGAGGGCTGCCGCCGCGGGGTGCTGACGACGCCGACGCCGAAGGAGGCCGCGCGGGCCGTGGTCACGATGTGCACCGCGCTGCCGCAGTGGTGGTCGCCCGCCGGGCCGTCGTCGCCGGAGACGGTCGCGCGCCAGTACGTCGGGTTCGCGCTGGACGTGGTGCGGCTCGCGCGTTGACACCCCGCGCGCCCGCTCGTACGGTCGACCCGACCAATCGCTCGGCTTTGTTCAGGAGTGTCCCGTGGTGGATCACGATCTCCCCGCCCCCTCGTCGCGTGCCCGCGAACTCCGCGAACGGATGCTGGTGTTCATGCGGGACCAGGTGCTGCCGTCGGAGGCCGAGTACCTGGCGCACCGCCGGGCCGCGGGCCCGGACGACCACGTCGTGCCGCCGGTCGTCGAGCGGCTGAAGACGGCGGCGCGCGCCGAAGGGCTGTGGAACCTGTTCCTGCCCGCCGAATCGGGGCTGACGCAGCTGGAGTACGCGGCGATCGCGGAGCTGTCGGGCTGGAGCCTCGACCTGGCGCCCGAAGCCATCAACGGCCAGGCGCCCGACACCGGGAACATGGAACTGCTGCACCTGCTCGGCAGCGAGGCGCAGAAGCGCGAGTGGCTCGCGCCGCTGCTGGCGGGGGAGATCCGCTCGGCGTTCGCGATGACCGAGCCGGACGTCGCCAGCAGCGACGCCACGAACATCGCGACCCGCATCGTGCGTAACGGCGACACCTACGTGATCACCGGCCGCAAGTGGTGGACCAGCGGGGCGATGGACCCGCGGTGCGCGTTCTTCATCCTGATGGGCAAGACCGACCCCGGGGCGGCCACGCACCGGCAGCAGACCATGGTGCTCGTGCCGCGCGACACCCCGGGCGTGACGATCGTGCGTGACCTGCCGGTGTTCGGCCACCACGACCAGCACGGCCACGCGGAAGTCCGCTTCGACGACGTCCGCGTCCCGGTGGAGAACGTGATCGGCGAAGAGGGCGGCGGCTTCGCGGCCGCGCAGGCCCGGCTCGGCCCGGGGCGGATCCACCACTGCATGCGCGCCCTCGGCGCGGCCGAACGCGCGCTCGCGCTCCTGGTTCAGCGGTCGAAGGACCGGGTCGCGTTCGGCGGTCCGCTGGCCGACCAAGGTGTGGTGCGGCAGCAGATCGCGGAGTCACGGCTGGAGATCGACCAGGCGCGGATGCTGTGCCAGCGCGCCAGCCACGTCATCGACGTCTCCGGCAACAAGGCCGCGCGTGATCTGGTGGCGATGGCGAAGGTGGCGGTCCCGCGGGCGGCGACCCGGGTGATCGACCGCGCGATCCAGGTCCACGGCGGCGCGGGCGTCACCGACGTGACCCCGCTGGCGGCGATGTACGCGTGGCACCGCGCGATGCGGCTGTTCGACGGGCCGGACGAGGTGCACCTGCGGTCGATCGCGAAGGCCGAGCTGCGGCGGGAACCGGTGCTGCCGCCGGCCTGAGCCGGCCACTTTTGCGTCTGGACGGCGTAATTTCGCTCAAACGCGACATACTTTCGTTGACTTGATGCAAAAGTCCTCTTTACCCTCGCGGAGCGTCAGGTAGAGACCCTGGCTGATCCCCGAGGAGCAAAGATGCTTCGCGAACGCCGCCGCCGAGCGCTTCTGATGCTTTCATCACTGGTCACGGCCCTGTCCGCCGTCGTCGTCGCACCCGCTCACGCCGCCGTGCCACCCCAAGAGCCGGGGGTGACGCTCCGGGTTTTCGATCTGCAAACCGAGCTGACCAAGCTCTGCACCATCAAGCCCGGGTTGACCCCCAACGTCGACAAGCTGATGCCGACGATCAACTGGACCGGCACCGGCGACTTCGGGGTCGGCGACTTCTTCGTGTCCGAGGTGACCGCCAACATCAGCATCGCGACGGCCGGCACCCACCAGTTCCGGCTGACCAGTGACGACGGCTCGCGCCTGAGCGTCGACGGCCAGGTCGTGATCACCAACGACGGCCTGCACGGGGCGACCGCGGTGACCGGCTCGGTCTCGCTGACCACCGGCTACCACGCGCTGCGGATCGAGCACTTCGACAACGCAGGCGAGCAGCAGATCACCCTGGAGTGGCAGCCGCCCGGCGCGTCGGCCTTCGCGGTGGTGCCCAACTCCGTGCTCAGCACCGACGCCGGCGTCGTGCGGGTGACTTCGCCGGGGAAGAAGGAGTGCGAAGGCACCGCCGACTCGCCCGGCGACGGCCTGCCGCTGACCAGCGTCCACCCCGGCTTCACGCTGACCGACCTGCGGCCCGCCGGGTTCCAGCCGCAGGTGACCGGGATGGACTGGCTGCCGGACGGCCGTCTCGCCATCGCGACCTGGGGCGGGTCGAACAACACCGCCGGTGAGGTCCAGCTGATCAGCAACGCCACCGGCACCACGGACCCGTCGCGGGTCCGCACCCAGCGGATCGCCAGTGGCCTCAAGGAACCGATGGGCGTCAAGTACGTCGACGGCAAGCTGTACGTGTCGGAGAAGACGCGGCTCGTCGAGCTGAACGACACCAACGGCGACGGGGTCACCGACGTCTACCGGACGGTCGCGACCTGGCCGTTCGGCGGCAACTTCCACGAGTTCGCGTTCGGCTTGCTGTACAAGGACGGGTTCTTCTACGTCAACCTGTCGGTGGCGATCGACCTCGGCGGCGCGACCACCAACCCGCAGCCCGCGCCGGGCCGCGGGGTCACCATCAAGGTCGACAAGAACACCGGTGCCGTCTCGACCATCGCCGGTGGCCTGCGCACCCCGCACGGCATCGGCTGGGGGCCGGAAGGCGACATCTTCGTCACCGACAACCAGGGCGGCTGGCTGCCCGCGAACAAGCTCGTGCGCGTCGAGCAGAACCGGTTCTTCAACCACTACACGAACCCGGCGGGCCCGTTCGACGCGCAGCCGGTGACCGCGCCGGTGGTGTGGTTGCCGCACAACGAAATCGCGAACTCGCCCAGCAACCCGGTCCAGCTGACGCAGGGCACGTTCGCCGGCCAGCTCGTCTACGGCGACGTGACCTACGGCGGCCTGCAGCGGGTGTACCTGGAGAAGGTCAATGGCGAGTACCAGGGCGCGGTTTTCCGGATGACGCAAGGGCTCGAGTCCGGCGTCAGCCGGATCAGCCTCGGCCCGGACGGTGCGATCTACACCGGCGGGATCGACGGCGGCGGCAACTGGGGCCAGCCGGGCAAGCTCGCCTACGGCCTGCAGAAGCTGACCCCCAACGGCACGAACGCCTTCGACATGCTCGCCATGCGAGCCGTCTCGGGCGGGTTCGAGCTCGAATACACGCAGCCGCTGTCCGCCGCGACCGTGCAGAACCTGAGCACGAAGTACCAGGTCTCCCAATGGCGTTACGTCCCGACCGCCGCGTACGGCGGCCCGAAGGTCGACGAGCAGACCCTTTCCGTGACCGGCGCGACGGTGTCCGCCGACCGCAAGAAGGTCACCCTGCAGATCGCCGGTCTGCAGGCCGGCCGGGTCGTGCACGTCCGGTCCCCGCGGCCGTTCGCGGCCGAATCCGGCACGCCGTTGTGGAGCACGGAAGCGTGGTACACCCTCAACTCCGTGGTCGGCGGGCCGCCCGCGAGCGTGACCTACGAAGCGGAACGGGCGACGCTGACCGGCGGCGCGAGCGTCAACACCGACCACCCGGGCTACCAGGCCACCGGCTTCGTCGACGGGTACTGGAACCAAGGCGCCGCAACGACGTTCGCGGTGACCGCGCCGTCCGCCGGGACCTACAACGTCGGCCTGCGGTATTCGAACGGCCCGAACCCCAGTGCCGGCACGAAATCCGTGAGCGTCTACGTGAACGGGACGAAGGTCCGCCAGACCCGGCTGGCCAGCACGACCACGTGGGACAACTGGGCGCTCCAGCCGGAAGCCCTGCCGCTCGCGGCGGGCGCGAACTCGATCTCCTACCGGTTCGACAGCGGCGACGCCGGCAACGTCAACCTCGACAACATCACCGTCACCGCGGCCACCCGCGTCCCGTTGTTCGACGGGACGAACCTGAACGCCTGGGAGCTCCGCTCCGGTGGCGCGGCACCGTGGCCGATCGACGGCGGCTCGATGGAAGCGCTCGGCGGGGACATCCGCACCCGGCAGAAGTTCGGCGACTTCAAGCTGCACGTCGAGTGGTACGAGCCGGACTACCCGCCGGAGGTCACCGGGCAGGCGCGCGGCAACAGCGGCGTCTACCTGCAGGACCGGTACGAGCTGCAGGTGCTCGATTCCTTCGGCGACACCACGCTCGCCAACGACGAGGCGGGCTCGATCTATTCGCAGAAGGCACCGGACGTGAACGCCGCGACCGCCCCGCGGACGTGGCAGACCTACGACATCACGTTCCGGGCGGCCCGGTTCGACAGTGCCGGGACCAAGACCGACAACGCCAGGGTGACCGTCGTGTGGAACGGCGTGACCGTCCACAACGACGTCGCCATCACCGGCTCGACCGGGGGCGGCGATCCGGAAGGCGCCGCACTGGGCGCGATCCGTCTGCAGGACCACGGCGACGCCGGTGCGAATCCGAGGTTCCGCAACGTCTGGGTGGAACCGATCAGCTGAGCGACGGCCGGGGTCGCGGCGGTTCGGGGAGGCCGTAGCGGGTGTTGAGCACCTGCATGGCCGCCCCGGCCGCCACGACGTCGGTGCCCAGCGCGGTCAGGGAGACCTCCACGGTGAGCCAGCCGGCGCCCGGCAGCTGGGTGCGCACGGCGTGTTCGACGGCGTCGCGGTAGAGCTCGCCGTGGGGGAGCAGGTCCGCCCCGCCGAGGACGATGTGGCCGAGGTCGAGGGTCTGGAGGAGGTTGACCACGCCGGTCGCGAGCACGGCGGCCGCCGCGGCGGGGCCGGGCGCGCGCTCGTGGACCGCTTCCAGGCAGCCGCGGCGTCCGCACGCGCAGAGCGGCCCGTCGAGCTGGACGACGGCGTGGCCGAACTCGCTGGCGTTGGTGTGCGCGCCGCGGTGGGCCGCACCGCCCAGCCACAGCCCGGCGCCCACCCCGGCGTCGACCACGACCAGGGCGGCGTCGCGGAAGGTGGTGCCGCGGCGCCAGGCCTCGGCCGTGATCCCGGCGGTGACGTCCTTGTCCACGACCACGGGCAGGCCCAGCCGCTTCCCGGCGAGTTCGGCGAGCGGGACGTCACGCCAGTGCCGCAGCCGGTGGGCGCCGCGGACGGTGCCGGTCGACTGGTCGAGCGGCCCGATCATGCCGATGCCGACCCCGGCGAGCTCCGGCGTGCGCAGGCTGTGCCCGTCGATCATCGTCGTGACGCCGGAGGACAGTTCGCCCAGCAGCTGTTCCGGCGTGAAGTCGGCGGGCAGCGGCGCCGCCGTCGACGCGTGGACGGTGCCGGCCAGGTCGGTGAGGACCAGGCGCAGTTCGCGGCGGGTGACGTGCGCGCCGATCGCCCAGCGGCTCCCCGGGACGAGCCGGTAGACCGCGGCCGGTTTGCCGCGCGCCGGGCGCCGCACGCCCGCCGGTTCGAGCAGTCCCTCCTCGACCAGGCGGGCCAGCACCTTCGACACGGCCTGCGGGGTCAGCCCGGTGACCTCGGCGACGGTGCCGCGCTCGAGCGTGGGCACGGTCCGGGCCAGCGCGAGCACCAGCGCTTCGTGGTAGTCCCGCAGGAAAGCCAGATGCACGGCCGCACCTTACCTGGTATTAACGCAACAGCGTTGCTAAAGTCGCCGGAATGGACGACCTCACCCGTCGGCGCCGCTGGGCGGCCCTGCTCGCGCTGGCCCTCGGGTCGGTGGGGATCGGGCTGACGGAGTTCGTGCCGGCCGGGCTGCTGCCCGAGATCGCGCGCAGCGTGGTGGGGAACGCCGAACCCGATTCCGTCGCCCGGGCCGGGTGGATGATCACCGCGTACGCGCTCGGCGTGGTCGTGGGCGCGCCCGTGCTCGCCACGATCACCGCCCCGATGCGGCGCAAACGCCTGGTGCTCGGGCTGCTCGTGTTCTTCGTGCTCGGCACCGCCGCGTCCGCGGTCGCCTCGACGTTCGGCCTGGTGCTGGTGGCCCGGTTCGCCGCCGGCCTGCCGCACGGCGCCTACTTCGGGTCCGCCGGCCTGCTCGCGGCGACGCTGATGGGGCCGGGCAGCGAGGGGCGCGGTTTCGCCGTGGTGCTGAGCGGGCTGACCGTGGCCAACGTGGCGGGCGTCCCGGTGATCACGCGGCTCGGGCAGGCCGCCGGCTGGCGCGCGGCCTACCTGGTCATCGCCGGGGTCTTCCTGCTCGCGCTGCTCGCGGTGGCGGCGACGGTGCCCGACGGGCCGGCCCCGGGCGGATCGCCGTCCGGCGAACTGCGCGCGCTGCGCCGGCCGCAGGTGTGGCTGGTCGCGGCGACCGCGTCGATCGGGATCGCCGGCTTCTTCGCCGTCGACAGCTACCTCGCGCCGATCACGACGTCGGTCACCGGCCTGTCGCCGGGCGCGGTGCCGTGGGTGCTGGTCGCGGTCGGTCTCGGCATGACGGCGGGGAACTTCCTCGGCGGCTGGCAGGCGGACCGGAACCTGCGGCGGGCGATGGTGGCGGGCTTCGCGGCGGTGATCGCCGCGAACGTCTACTTCGGACTGACGGTGGGTTCGGCGTTCGGGCTGTTCACCGGCGCGTTCCTGATCGGCGGGACGATCCTGTTCCTGGGCCCGGTGCTGCAGGCCCGGCTGATCGCGGTGGCGCCGGGCGCCCAGCTGATGGGCGCGGCGCTGAACCAGTCGGCGTTCAACACCGCCAACAGCCTCGGCGCGGCACTGGGCAGCGTGGTCATTTCGGTCGGCCTCGGCTACCGCGCGACGGCGTGGGCCGGGGTGGTCGTGAGCGCGATCGGGCTCGTGCTGGCTGTGGCCGGGTTCGCGGTGGACCGCCGCCGGGCCGCCGCGTAGCTTTCAGTTCTGCGGCTGGGAGTACCCGGGCGGCGGCCCGGCCATCGGGTAGCCGGGCGGCGGCGCGTAGCCGGGGTGGCGCGGCCGGCCACCCTTGACGACCGCGAGCGCGACCAGGAGCCAGGAGAGCACCGCGGCCGCGTCGAGCGGCAGGGCGACCGCCGTGAAGATCAGGCCGAGGTCGCTCGCGCTCAGGTCGTCGGAGCTGATCCAGGACGCCGCGTCCAGCGACACGAACTGCCACACGATGCCCGCCACCGTCGTGACGAGCATGACGACGAAGGCGGCCACCATCAGGCCGGAACCGCCGCGGGCGCGGGCCTTGATCGCGAAGATCAGGCCGAGCAGGCCCACCACGAGCAGCAGCGCCCGCGGGATCGTCTGGATGGTCGCCGAGACCAGGGGTGACATGCCCGCCTCCACAGTTCGCCGCCGGAGGGGAAGGGCGTCCGGGCCGCGCCGCGCCGATCGTATGCGGTGGCCGGGTTCCGCGTGGCGGGTTCGGCGGAAGCGCTTTGGAAGTCGCGTCCGGCACCGTGGGGCGGACGAAGGGAATCGAACGATGAAACGTGCTGGTGCGGCCGCTTTGCTCGCCGCGGCCTTGATCACCGTGCTCACCCCACTGGCGTCGGCGGCGGACGGCCCCTCGGCCGGCTCGTCCCCGGTCGGCGGAACGGGCGGCGGACCTTACATCGGTGACGTCCCGGCACCCGGCGGCGGCGCCCGCTGACCGGCGCGCCGCACCGGATCGATCGAGAACACAGCAGTCCGCCGGACTTCCCGCGCGGACCGGAGAAGGGTTGACACGATGCGTCACAAGATCGCGGCCATGGCCGCAACCACCGTTTTCGCCGTCACCGGCACCCTCGCGGCCGCGACGCCGGCGCTGGCGAGCGTGGAGCCGCCCGCCGGCGGCTGGGACCACACGTGGACCACCACGGACGCGGACAAGGGCGGCACGGTCTACATCGAGGAGAACGGCGACCGCGTCTCGGTCTGCGACACGGCGTCCGACGGGCTCTCGCCCCGGGTCCAGGTCGCCAGCGAGGAGAGTTCCGTCCCGGGCGCCTACGACATCCGCTACACGCTCACCGCCTCCGGCGGTTTGGGATCCTGCGCCACGGCCAGCGCTTCCCAGGGCGGCGTGTACAACCTGCCGGAGAACACGAGCATCGGCGTCACGGTCTGGCTGGGGCCGAACTACAAGTTCCAGAGCACGCACTACTACCTCAACGACCACTAGCCACTCACGGCGGCCGGCGCGGTCTCCGCTCCGCGCCGGCCGGGGGAGTGTTCGCATCTTTCGGCCCAATTCATCGGCCACCGGTAACAATGGATCAATCGCGCGCGACTGCCGGGGGAAGGTGAAGTCCGCCTTCGCGGCACCGGTGAACGCTGTGGGTGTACGTCTTGGGCAGCGGGAGCCGGGACGGAGGTAGAAAATGCGCGTTTCTTTTGATCCGAAACTCGACGGGTTCGCGTTCGACAACTCGTTCACGAACAAGGTCCAGATCGCCGGAATCCCGATCACCGAAACCTTGGGGCGTTGTGGCGGGATGGCCTTCGCGGCCCTCGACTACTGGCACCACATGGTGCGGATCCCCGTGGAGCCGGCTCTGCCGGGGGACGGGATCCCGCTGGCCGAATACATCTACGACCGGCTGATCACCAGCATCGTCAACAACTGGCCGATGTTCTTCCATTTCATGCGAACGCCCGACCATCCGACGTGGCTCAACGGGATCGGGGTCGCCCGCGCGACGCGGGAAGAGCAGTACCCGAAGCTCAAGACGCTGCTGGAGCAAGGGCTGCCGCAGCCGATCGGGCTCGTGCAGTCCCGGGACGTCGGCGGGTTCGCCCGCGACCACCAGGTCGTCGCGTACGGGTACGAGGAGGACGGCGACTCCAGCCGGGTGTTCATCTGGGACAACCGGTACCCGGGTGCCGAAGGAGTGTTGGAATTCACGTCCGTCTACGATCCGGGAAACCGGTTCGTGCACCAGGACAACGGACAAGAGTGGCGAGGCTTCTTCGTCGAGAACTATTCACCACAACTGCCGTGGTACCTGGCGAACGGGAAACTGCTGAGCGATCAGGGTGACGCGCGGATATACGTGATCTACGCCGGAGCGAAGTTCTGGATCACCAGTCCGGACGAGTTCGATCGGCTCGGCCTGCGCTGGTCCGAAGTCCTGGAACTGAAGGACGGGTCGTTGAACTACATATCGACGATTCCCGGTGATCGGGCCGTGTTGCGTGAAATCGACGACGCGCCCGTGTCCGTCACCTACGGCGGCAAGGGCTTCCACATACCCGACCCGGACACCCTGTTCAGGTTGGGATTCACCTGGAACGACGTCCGGGTCGTGCCGGCCGGTGGCTTCAGCGCGCTCGACAAGGCACCTCGGGACCTCGCCCTCTTGAAGGAAGAGACGGCGGCCGCGGTCTACGTCGTCGAGCACGGCGAGCTGCGCCACGTGCCTGACCCGGAGACCTTCGCCGCCCGCGGGTTCCGCTGGGACCGGATCGGCGTCGTCCCGGACGGCGGGCTCGCCGACATCCCGGTGGGGCCGCCGTTGCCGCCGAGCCATCCCACGGCCTGGAGTGAACGTCCGGGAGGGCACCTCGTCACCCGCGATCTGGATCGGGTCGACTACCAGGTCGAAGCGGGCGCGCGTCCGGACGACGAAGTGGAGTTCGTCATCCGGCTCGGCGACGGCATCACCTGGCGCAAGGAGATCGTCCTCCAGGCCGATGACGGCGAGTGGACCATCGCGGCCCACGACGACGTGCGCAGCGACGCCAACGGCCTCTACCGCTACCAGCTGGCGAACGGGGGACTCCGGCTGCGCAAGGCCAAGGCCTTCGGCGTCATGACCGACGTCCTCGAACTCGGCGACCTGGCCCGGCTGCCGGTCGGTGCCCGGGTCACGTTCACCTGGGTGCGGGACTAGGCACCGGCCGGCTCGCTAGGGGTTCTTCCAGACTTTCGCCGCCACCACGCACGGGCGTGCCGCCGCGGGGTAGAACCGGGGCATGGTGAGCACGGAACCCGGGGTCGTCGGCTTCCCGCGGCGGGCGCCCGGTCAGGTCACTCCGCCCGAGGGTTATGCCGAGCTGCGGTCCCGGCCCGGGTTGTGCCGGACCGTGCTGCCCGGGGGGACGCCCGTCTGGCTCGTCGCGCGGCACGAGGACGTCCGGGCCGCGCTGACCGATCCGCGGCTGAGCTCCGATCCGTCGAAGCCGGGTTTTCCCGCCACCGGCGGGGCGCCGGAAGCGCTTCCCGGGTGGTTCGTGGCCATGGACGCGCCCGAGCACACGCGGTACCGGAAGCTGCTCATCCCCGAATTCACCGTGCGGAAGGTGCGTGAACTGCGGCCCGGCGTGCAGCAGGTCGTCGACGAGCGGATCGACGCCATGCTCGCCGCCGGGAACTCCGCGGACCTCGTGTCCGCCTTCTGCCTCGTGCTGCCGTCGCTCGTCATCTGCCAGCTGCTCGGGGTTCCCTACGCGGACCACGAGCACTTCGAGTCCCGCACCCGTGTCCTGGTCAGCCTCGCTTCGACGGCCCGGCAGCGGGAAGTCGCGCTGGGGGAAATCAACACCTACCTCGCCGAGCTGATCGCGGCGAAGCGGGCGCGGCCGGGGGAGGACCTGATCAGCCGGCTGATCGACGGCGGGGTGCTGGACGACGCCGAGCTGCTGGGCGTGGCCATGCTGCTGCTGGTCGCCGGGCACGAGACCACCGCCAACATGCTGTCGCTCGGGGTCGTGACGCTGCTGGAGAACCCGCAGTGGATCGGGCACGAGGGTGTCGTGGAGGAGCTGCTGCGGTTCTTCTCGATCTCCGACGTCGTCAGCCTGCGCGTCGCCACCGAGGACCTCGAGATCGCCGGCCAGCTCATCCGCCGCGGGGAAGGGGTCGCGCCGCTCGGGCTGGCGGCGGGGCACGACGGGACCGTGTTCGAGGACGCCGGCGAGTTCTGCCCGGCCCGCTCGGCGCGCCACCACGTCGCCTTCGGCTACGGGATCCACCAGTGCATCGGGCAGCACCTGGCCCGGCTGGAAATGGACGTCGCGCTGACCACGCTGTTCGAGCGGGTGCCGCGGCTGCGGCTGGCGGTGCCCGCCGACGAGCTGGAGTTCAAGCACGACGGAGTCCTCTTCGGACTCTACGAGCTGCCGGTGCGCTGGTAGCTCACGCGGTCAGGACGTTCACGCCTTCGCGTTCGATTTCGGCGGCCACCGTGGAATCGATGCCGCCGTCGGTGATGAACGTGTCCACTTCGGACAGCTCGGCGAAGCGGGCGAAGTGGTCGTTGCCGACCTTCGTGTGGTCGGCGAGGAGCACGACGCGGCGGGCGCCGGCGATCGAGGCGCGCTTGACCATCGCCTCCGCCGGGTCCGGGGTGGTGAGGCCGCGCTCGACCGACAGGCCGTTGGTCGCCATGAACGCCACCTCGACGAACGTTTCGCTGAGCGAGTGCAACGCCCACGAGTCGACCGACGCGAGCGTGCGCGCCCGCAGGCGCCCGCCCACCAGCATCACCGTCAGGTTGGGACGCTTGGACAGCGTCAGCGCGATGTTCACCGAGTTGGTGACCACCGTGAGGTTGCAGTCGATGGGAAGCGCTTCCGCGAGGTGCGCGGTGGTCGTGCCCGCGTCGAGCAGGATCGCGCCTTCCGCGGGCAGTTCGGCGAGCGCGGCCTTGCCGATGCGCTTCTTCTCCGCCGTCATCACGCTTTCGCGGGTGTTCAACGCCGGTTCGAACCCCAGGCGCTCGATGGGGATCGCCCCGCCGTGCACCCGGCGGAGCGACCCGTGGCGTTCCAGCGTGGTGAGGTCGCGGCGGATCGTCTCCGTCGTCACGGCGAACTCGCCGGCCAGTTCGGCCACGTCGACCCGGCCGCGGGACCGGGCCTGCTCGAGGATCAGCTGCTGACGCTCTTCCGCGTACACCGCGACCCCCGCCCATGTCGTTCTGTGTGGTTGCTGATGTTACTTTATGTTGAATCACGCCCGGAAGGCAATGCCGCCGCGGGGGCGGCCAGGGCCTGGAGCTCCCGCTGGAGCTCCGCGTTCACCGCGCTCTGGTGCCGGGCGAGGAAGAAGTGCCCACCGGGGAAGACCGACAGCCGGAGGCCGCCTTCGGTGTGCTCGCCCCAGTTCCCGGCCTCCTCGGCGGTCACCTTCGGGTCCTGGTCGCCGATCAGCACGGTGACCGGGCAGCGGACGCGGCGCCCGGCCGGGCAGGCGTAGGTCTCGATCGCCCGGTAGTCGGCGCGGATCGCCGGCAGCGCCATCCGCAGGATCTCGTCGTCGCCGATGACCGTCCGGTCCACCCGGTTGAGTTCCCGGACCTCGTCGAGCACGCCGTCGTCGTCGCGCTCGTGGATCCGCTCGTCGCGGAAGGTCGACGGCCCGCGCCGCCCGGACGCGACGATCGCCCCCGGCGCCCGCAGGCCGCGCAGTTCCAGCCGCCACGCGGTTTCGAAGGCGAGCACCGCGCCCATGCTGTGCCCGAAGAACACGGCCGGCTTGTCGGAGAGGGCGGCCAGCTCGTCGGCGATCAGGTCGGCCAGCTCGGCGATCGAGGCGAGGTTCGGCTCCCGGCGGCGGTCCTGGCGCCCCGGGTACTGCAGCGAAACGACGTCGACGTCCGGCGCGAACCGCGCGGAGACCGGGTGGAAGTAGCTGGCCGAGCCGCCGGCGTGGGGGAAGCAGACGAGCCGGGTGCCCGCGCCGGGTGCCGGGTGGTAACGGCGGATCCACGACGTCGTGGCGTTGTCCGCGATGTTCACGAGAGCGTTTCCCTTCGACGCGGGTCAGGTCCGTCAGTGAACCCCGCCCGCCCCCACGGATTCCTTAGTGTTGCCGCTCACACCGGGGGATCTTCACCCGAAGCCCGCCGAGGTTCGGGGTTTTCCGGGTGCGCGACGACCTAACGTCGGCGGGGCACGCGATCCGGCCGTGCCCGACGGGAGGAGTCCTGATGACCGCTGACGCGCTCACCGCCGCCCGGCGCAAGGCGACCGAGCTGCGCCGTGCCATCCAGTCGCTGCACCGGATCCACGGTGACACCCCGCCGATGCGGCGCCTGATGAGCGACCTCGGCTGGATCGAAAGCGGGCTGGGGGAGCTGCCCGCCACGCCGCGGGCCGCCGCCGATCGGGTGCTCGTGCCGGATACGCCGTACGCGCGCGAAATGTGGCACGGTGCCGACGACGAGGGGCTGGGCGGCCGCCGCCTTCCGTGAAAGCAGGGTGAGGATGGCGGAGGTGACGGGCGTCGCCGGGCGCGTGGTCGGCCGGCGGCGGGAACGGGAAGTCCTCGGTTCGGCGTTCGCCAACGCGCGGGCCGGGTCGGCGACCCTGGTGCGGGTGCGCGGGGCGACCGGCACCGGCAAGACGGCGTTGCTGGCGGAGTTCGCGCGGTCGGTCGGCGACCGCGCGGTCGTGCTGTCGGAGACCTGCCGCCGTCCGGGCGGCGGGACCGCCGGACGGGCGGCCGAAGGGCTGCTCCCGGACGCCGGGAGCCGGTACGGCATGCCGGTACCGGTGCTGTCGCGGCGGCTGGGCCGCCGGCTGGCCGAGCTCACCGTGACCGGTCCCGTCGTCGTCCTGCTCGACGACTTCCACCACTGCGACGAGGCGTCCGTCCGGGTGCTGGCGCACCAGGCGCACCGCGGCGCCGAGCAGCCCCTGCTCGTCGTGGTCGCGCAGCGGCCAACCGCACGGCCGCTGTGGCCGCCGATGGCGCTGCCGCCCGGCGACGTCGCGACCGTCGACCTGGCGGACTTCGGCGAAACCGAGGTCGCCGAGGTCGCCGCCGCGTGGTGGCACGAACCGCCCGGACCCGGCTTCGCGCGCGAGCTGTCCCGGCTGACCGGCGGCAACCCCGCCCTCCTCGGCGAACTCTGCGCGGCCCTGCACCTGGAGGGACTCGCCCCGGACGACCAGGCGCTGGCGCGGGCCCGCGTGCTCGCCCCGGGCGCCCGCGCCCGGCTGGTCGAGCGCGTCCTCGCCGGCCGCCCGGAGCACGTCCGGCACGTCGCCGAGGCGCTGGCCGTGTTCGGCGCGCCCGACGTGGAGCTCGTCGCCCTGCTCGGCGGCGTGCCCGAACCGCTCGCCGCCGACGCGCTCGGCGTCCTGGCCGCCGAAGGGCTGCTGCGCGACGGCGGCGGAGAACTCGCCTCGCCCGCGGTCCGCGACGCGGTGCTGGCCGGCGTGCCGGAACGGCGGCTCGGCCCGCTGCGGCTGACCGCGGCGCGGCTGCTCAACGACCGCGGCCGCTCGCCCGAGGACGTCGGCGCGCACCTGCTCGGCCGCCGGCTGCTGCCGGAGCGGTGGATGCGGGACGTGCTCGCCGAGGCCGCGCGCACCGCCGAACGGTCGGGACGGCCGCACGACGCCGCCCGCTACCTCGGGGTGCTCGTCGCCGACCGGCCGCACGACATGCCGGTGCGGATCGAGTTCGCCCGGCTGGTCGGCGTGCGCGACCCGCTGGCCGCGTACGCGACGCTGGCCGGCATGGCCGAACTGGCCGAAGACACCCGCAGCCGGGCCCGGATCTCCTTGCAGCTGGCCATCGCCGCGCTGTCGGCGCGCGAACCGCAGGAGGCGACGCGGCTGCTGACCGGCGCCCTCGAGCAGCTCGACGAAGACCGGGCCGGCGACGCCGATCGCGGCCTGCGGACCGAGCTCGAGGCCGCGCTGCTGGCCGTCGCGTTCGAACAGCCCGGCTCGCTGGAGCTGGTCGGCGCGCGCCTGCCCGCGATGTCCGCGCTGACCGGCCAGACCCCGCCCGAGGTCGGGGTGCTGGCGCTGGCCGCGCTGGCGCACATGATCCGCGGCACCGACCGGGACCTCGCGATCTCCTGTGCGCGGCGGGCCCTCGAACGCCCGGAACCTTCGGTGCGGTGGGCGTGTTCGCTGGCCGCCTACGTCCTGTTCGCCGCCGACGAGGTCGACGAAGCACTGCACGCGCTGGGCGGCCTCTCGCCCGGCCCGGTGCGCGACGACACCGGCTGGACGGAAGTCGTGGCCCTGACCGCGCATTCGTGGCTCACCTGCGGGGCGGGCGACCTGTCACGGGCGCTCTCGGACGCGACGGCGGCCGCGCGCGCCGCCGAGCGCGACGACCGCGCCGAGCTCGCGACCGCGCCCCTGGTCGCGAGTGCGCTGGTCCTGCTGCAGCAGGGCGACGTCGACGGGGCGGGCGCGGCGATGGCCCGCGCCGACCGGACCGGGCCCGACGGGTCCGTGCTGCGCTTCCCCTTCCACCTGCTGGCGCGGGGACGGCTCGCCGAGGCCCGCGGAGACCTCGAAGGGGCGCTGGCGCACCTGCGCCGGTGCGGCGCCGCCCTGCGCGCGGAAGGCGGCGCCAACCCGCTGTTCGTCCCGTGGTGGCTCGACGGCGCCCGGGTGCTCGTCCGGCTCGGCCGGCGGGCGGAGGCCGCGGACCTCGTGGCGCACGGCGAAGAACTGGCCCGCGCCTGGGGATCGGCGTCGGCACGGGGGCTGGCGCTGCTGGGCCGCGGCCTGGTGGCCGAAGGCGACGCCGCCGTCGACGGCCTCACCGCGGCGGCCGGGGTGCTCGGCGGGACGGCGGCGTCCTGGTACCTCGCCGAAGCGGAAACCGCGTTGGGACAAGCACTTCTGCGTGCCGGTGACCACCAGGGCGCGCGCCGGGCGTTCCGGGCCGCCGTGGACCTTTCGGTGCGCTCGGGGTTCTGGAGCCGGGCCGAGGAGGCCCAAGCCGGGGTGACCGCGGCCGGTGGCCGCAACTACCCCGTCACCGGCAGCGTGACCGACGTGCTGACCCTGGGGGAACGGCGGGTCGGCGAGCTCGCCGCGACCGGCGCCACCAACCGGACCATCGCCGACGCGCTCCAGCTCGCCGTGCGGACCGTCGAGATCCACCTGACGAGCGTCTACCGCAAGCTGGGCGTCAACGGCCGCACCCAGCTGCAGGAGCGGTTCCCCGGCGGCCTGATCGCGCCGGAACCCGCGCTGTGACGGGTGACGCGCGGAGAACGCGGGGGAGCGGTATGCGCCCGGTGCCCGGACTCGCGGTGATCGTCGACGACACCGGCGTCCTCGAAATGGTGCTGCCCACCGGCGAGCACCGCGTGCTCGCCAGCGGCCTCGGCGCGGCGATGTGGATCGCGCTGGCCCAGCACGACTGGGATCCGGCCGCCGCGGCGCTGGCGCTGGCGCCCACGTGCGACCTCGAACCGGCCGAGCTCACCGGTTCCCTGCGCGCGTGGATGGGCGACCTGGCGGCACTGGGCGTGCTGAGCACCGGCGCGGCCGACGGAAAACCCTAGATATGCGCGCTGTTCGTTGACCGGTACCACCGCGGTGACCGACGCTCCTGACGCACGAAGGAAAAAGTCCCGAAGACTCAGGGAGGCGCGGTGGGCGGGCAGGCGCAGGATCGGCCGGCCGTGATCGGCGGCGGGGTGATGGGCTCGGCCATCACGGCGATGGCACTGGGACACGGAGTTCCGGTCACCCTGGTCGAAATCGACGGCGAGGCGGTCGAACTCGCGAAGCGGCGCGTGGCGCAGCAACTGCGGCACGGCAGGCTGATGGGCGCGTTCCCCGACGTCCCCGAAGGCGAGCTGACCGCGACGACCGGCCTGGACGCGGCGAAGGACGCGACCGCGGTCGTCGAAGCGATCATCGAAGACGACAAGGTCAAGGCCACTGTGCTCGGTGAGCTGGCGGCGCTGGTCGCACCGGGAACCCCCTTGATCACCAACACCTCCGGCATCCCGGTCGACGAGCTGGCCGACGCGGTCGAGCGGCCCGCGGACCTGCTGGCGACGCACTTCATGAACCCGGCCTACCTCATCCGGAACGTCGAGGTCGTCCGCGGGCCGCGCACCGATCAGTCCACTCTGGACTCCGTGCTGGGCCTGCTGGAACGGCTGAGCCGGCGCCCGATCGTCGTGCGCGACTCGCCGGGGTTCGTCACCAGCCGCCTGCTGCACCCCATGATCAACGACGCGGCGCGGGTGGTCGAAGAAGGCACCGCGTCCGTCGAAGCGGTCGACGAGCTCATGCAGGGCTGCCTCGGTCACCCGACCGGCCCGCTGCGCACCGCCGACCTGATCGGCCTGGACAACCTCGCCGACGCGCTGCGGGCGCTCGCCGAACGCACCGGCGACCCGCGGCACGCGCCGTGCGCCCTGCTGCAGTCCAAAGTGGCCGACGGCCACCTCGGCCGGAAGACCGGACGGGGCTTTTACGAGTACGGGAAGGTGTTCTGAGTGAACGACGTCTCCACCACCGCAACCCCGGCACGCACGCCGGAGGCCGTGACGCGGGAGATCCGGGAGTTCCTGACCGGACGCGTCAAGCAGGACGTCCCGGAGGACCAGGACCTCTTCCGCACCGGCCTGGTCTCCTCGATGTTCGCCATGGAGCTGGTCGTGTTCCTCGAGCAGACCTACGGCATCGCGATCGTCGGGCCGGACCTCAAGCTCGACAACTTCCGCACCGTCGAAGGCATGACGGCGCTCGTGGGGCGCCTGCTCGATGAGTGAGTCCCCGCTCGCGGCGGCCGCCGCCGAGCTGACCGCCCGCGTCGGTGACCGGGCGGCGGCCTGGGACGTCGACGGCCGGCTGCCCGAAGACCTGTTGCGCGCACTGGGCGCGCGGGGCCTGCTGTGCGCCGAGGTGCCCGCCGGGTACGGCGGTCTCGGCGCCAGCAGCGTCCACAGTGGCTGGTTCACCGCGCACGCCGGTTCGCTGTGCAGCTCGCTGCGCAGCGTGATGACCTCCCAAGGCATGGCGGCCTGGACCATCCAGCGCTTCGGCGACCGCGCCCAGCGGGCGGACTACCTCGGCCGGCTCACCTCCGGCGACCTGGCCGCGGTGGCCTTCAGCGAACCCGCGGCGGGCAGCGACCTGTCGTCGGTGGCCACCACCGTCCGCGCCGACGGCGACGACGTCGTCGTCAACGGCGAGAAGGTCTGGATCACCGCGGCGGCGTACGCGGACCTGATCGTGGTCGTCGGCGAGCTCGACGGCCTCGGCACCGCGGTCGTGGTGCCGTCGAACGCCGAGGGCGTCACGATCGAGCGCGTCCCGCACCCCAGCGGGTGCCGCGCCGCCGGCCACTCGACCGTCCGGCTCCACGACGTCCGGCTGCCGCGCTCGGCGGTGCTGGGCGGCGGCGGGGTCGAACTGTCCATGCTCATCACGACCGCGCTCGCCTACGGCCGGATTTCGGTGGCCTGGGGCTGCGTCGGCATCCTGCGGGCCTGCCTGGCCGCGGCCGGCGCGCACGCGGCGAACCGCTACCAGGGCGGGGTGGCGCTGGCCGACCGCCAGCTCGTCGCCCGGCACCTGGCCGACCTCTACGCCGACGAGCAGGCCGCGACCCGCGTGTGCGAGCACGCGAGCCGGGCCTGGGACGAGCGGTCGCCCGAGATGGTGGTCGCGACCGTGCTGGCCAAGTACGTCAGCTCGACCGCGGCGGCCCGCGGTTCGGGCACCGCGGTGCAGGTGCTGGCCTCGGCCGCGGCCCAGGACGGCCACGTGGTCGCCCGGGCGCACCGCGACGCGAAGCTGATGGAACTCATCGAAGGCAGCAACGAGATCTGCCAGCTCATCCTGGCGGGGCACACCCGTGTCCTCGTGAATACCGGCGACTGAGGAGGATTCCGGTGGCAAGCACGACCATGGTCAAGTGCCTGGTGTGGGACCTCGACGAAACCCTGTGGAACGGCACGCTGCTCGAAGACGGGGCGGTCGAGGTCGCCGAAGAGATCCGGCAGCTCGTGAAGACTCTCGACGGGCGCGGCATCCTGCAGTCGGTCGCGAGCAAGAACGACCACGAGCACGCCTGGGCGCGGCTGGAGGAACTGGGCCTCGCGGAGTACTTCGTGCTGCCGCAGATCGGCTGGCACGCGAAGTCGCAGTCGGTCAAGGCGATCGCCGACGAGCTGAACTTCGCCCTCGAGACGATCGCGTTCGTCGACGACCGCGACAGCGAGCTGGCCGAGGTGACCTACCACCACCCGCAGGTGCGCACCTACCGCGCGGAAGACGTGCTGGAGCTGGCGAACCTGCCGGAGTTCAGCCCGGAGACGATCACCGTCGACTCGCGGCGGCGGCGTCAGATGTACCAGGCGTCGTTCCGCCGGCAGGAGGCCCAGGCCGGGTTCGCCGGGCCGGACGAGGACTTCCTGCGTTCGCTGGACCTGCGGATGACGATCCTGCCGGCCACCGACACCGAGCTGTCCCGGGTGGAGGAGCTGACCCGGCGTACGAGCCAGATGAACGCCACCGGCATCCACTACTCCGACGAAAAGCTGCGCGGCCTGCTCGACGACCCGTCGCACCGGGTGCTGGTGGTCAGCATGCGCGACCGGTTCGGCCCGCACGGCGCGGTCGGGGTGATCCTGCTCGAGACGTTCGAGGAGTTCTGGCACCTGAAGCTGCTGGCGACGTCGTGCCGGGTCGTTTCGTTCGGCGCGGGCTCGGTCATCCTGCGCTGGCTGGCCAACCAGGCCGCGAGCGCCGACGCGCACCTCGTCGCCGACTTCCGGCCGACCGACCGCAACCGGATGATGGAGATCGCGTACCGCTTCGCGGGGTTCGCCGACGACGCGTGCGCGTGCACGGCCGTGCTGCCTTCCGGTGAGGTGCCGGGGCTGCAGCGGCTGCACCTGGAGCCGGTGCCGCAGGAGGAGCCCACGACGGTGACCCTGGTGGCACCCGACCTCGACGAGCCGGTCGGGGTGCGCTGAGTTTCTCGGAGGAAGGGCCCGCTCCCGGTTCGGGGGCGGGCCCTTTTTTTGGTGCGGGGCATGGGGAAAGGCCGCCACGGTGGGTCCGTGGCGGCCTGTCCTGGTCCTTCAGCTTGCTTTGCGGATGAGCGTGATGCCGTCGGCCATGGGCAGCAGCGACATCTCCACGCGCGGGTCGTCGCGCACGAAGCGGTTGAACTCGCGGATGGCGACCGTGTCGGGGTCCTGGGCCTCGGGATCGGTGACGCGGCCGAAGAAGAGGGTGTTGTCGACGACGATGAGCCCGTCGGGGGCCAGCAGCCCGAGCGCGGCCTCGTAGTAGGCGGCGTACCCGACCTTGTCGGCGTCGATGAAGACGAGGTCGACCGTGCCCGGCCCGTACTCGTAGAAGAGGGCGTCGAGCACCTGCGTGGCGGGATCGATCCGCAGGTCGATCCGGTCCTCGACCCCGGCCCGCCGCCAGTAGGGCCGGCCGAACGCCGGCCAGCGGTCGGTGACGTCGCAGGTGATGAGCAGCCCGGTGGCGGGCAGCGCCCGGGCCATGCAGAGGGAGCTGTAGCCGGTGAAGGTGCCGACCTCCACCACCAGCCGCGCCCGGGTGAGCTTGACCAGCAGCGCGAGCAGCCGGCCTTCTTCCGCGGACACCTGCATCGCCGCCCCCATGGGCAGCGAGGCCGTCTCGTCGCGCAGTTCGCGCAGGATCTCGTCCTCGGCTTGCGAATGCTCGCTCACGTAGCCGAGCACGTCGGAGGACGCCAGTAGTTGGGTCGCCATGGCGGAAGCCTAGGTTCGCCGGGTCCTGGAAAGGTCTAGTTCACAGGCGGAGCAGTCCCTGGTGGACGCGCTGCAGGAGAGCGAGCGGCGGGCGGCCGGCTGTCCCGAGCTCCGCGACGTCGGCGACGAGCAGCCCGCGGTCGATCCCGTGCTGGACGAGGTCGCGGGTGGCGTCGAGGGATTGCCGGAGGTAGGCGGAGACCTCGGCGATGGAGGTGGGGATCTGACACATCCGGCACAGGGCGGCGAGGTCCTGGTCGAGCCCGGCGGCGCCGCGGTGGCGGCCGGTGGCGAAGAGCATGACTTCGGGAGGCAGGAGGTGCCGGGCGCGCGGGGGTGGCGGGGTGCTGCCGCGGACGTAGGGGCGGGGGCGTTCCCGGGTGGTTGGGACTGTGTTGGCCGCTGGGGTGCTGGGCGCTGCGGTGCCGGCTGCTGGGGTATTGGGCGCTGTGGTGCCGGGCTCTTCGAGCCGGGTACCGAGGCTGGCCGCTCGTCGCCCGCGGGTGCGATCGTCCTCGGCGGGATCGTGGGGCTGACCGGGCCGCGGCTTGCGAGTGGGTTCACCGGCGCCGTTCCGGTGCGGACCGGAATTACGGGCACCGGGGTCGGACTTGCTGGGGCCGCTCGCCTCGCCGGTGGCGGGGACGGCCGACTTGCCAGTACTGCTCGCCTTGCCCCGGCCGGGGGTGCGGGCAGCAGCGGACTTGCCGGCGCGCTTGCCCCGCGCGCCGGTGCCGGTCGCACGGGCAGCGGCGTCGGCTGACCCGCCGGCGCGCTCACCCCGGGCCCGAGAGGCAGCGGACGTGCCCTCACCCTCGTCACGGCTTGGCTCGGCCGCTCCCTCACCGCCCTCGGCCTGCGGCTCCGGCGCGTGCCCGGGGTCCGAGTTGGGTTTGGGTGTGAATCCATGCGCCGCCCACACCTCGTAGTCGCCCCACCCGCCGAAGGACAGGGTGGCTGATCCGAGCTTCGCCGGGCGGCGATCGTGGGAGTTTTTCATGTTCGCGGCCTCGAAACCGGTCGGGCGGGGTGTCGAGCCACCTTCACCCACGGCCCTGGCGGGGTGTCAAGTCACTTTGCCTTAATGTAGGGATTTCTGGGTCTTCGTGGGTAGTGCGTTGTCGGCAGGGGCCAACCGCAGACAAAACGAAGGTGCTGGACTTGTTAAACCAACATTGGTCGTCTTAGGCTGGAGAGCCACGTCACCCTCTGGTACACCGCCGGTGGGTGACGGTAAGCAGCCGCTGTGGGGCGGAGGGTGATGGTGGTGCCCGGATCAGGCAGAGCCGGATCGGCGTGGCCGATCGCGCCTGCCCTGCCCTCCGAGGACACCGTCGCCCGGAGCGCAGGGCCCGTTGCCGCGCCCGTTTTGACCGTTCCCTGGCTCGGGGAGCGGGACGACCGGTCGCGCCGCACCGCCGAAACGCGGCTGGTCGAACGGGAGGACGAGATCGCCGTGCTGCGGCGGGGGATTCGCGGGGTGCTGGCCGGGCGGTCCGGTCAGGTGACCGTCGTCGGCCCGCGCGGGGCCGGGCGCAGCGCGCTGCTCGCCGCCGCCGTGCGGGAAGCCAGGGTCGCCGGCGTCATCACCGCCTTCGCCTCCTGCTCGCCCGGGGAATCGGCCGTGCACCGCGGCGTCATCAACCGGCTCTTCGCCGACATCGCCGACGCCGACTGCCGGCTCGACGGCGGGCCGCGCTCGTGCGGCCGCGCCTCGGCCGAGCGGTCCATCCCGACCCTGTGCGGCGACTTCGTGGGCGTCGCGAGCCAGGGGCCGCTGCTGATCGCCGTCGACGACGCGCAGTGGGCCGATCCCGGCTCGAAAGCCTGGCTCGAAGCCATGGAACACCGGCTGCAGCAGGCACCGATGCTGCTCGTCCGGTCCGTGCTCGCCACCGGTGAGCACCCGGCCGTGCCCGGCGGGGACACCGCCGACGTCCGGCTGCTCACCGAGGACGGCCTGCGGCAGCTGGTCGGCGACCGCTTCCCCGGCAGCCTGCCCGACCCCCGCTTCACCGCGGGGCTGCACCGCCTCACCGGCGGGCGGCCCGCGCTGGTCGCGCCGGTGCTCGAACGGCTCGCCGCCGCCGGGGGCGAGCCGGTGGCCGAGCACCTGCCCGCCGTCACCGCGCACCTGGCCGACGTCCGCGCCGCCGAGCTGGCCGTGTCGATCGCCGCGCTGCCCGCCGACGCGCTGAACCTGCTGCGCGCCATCGCGGTGTGCCGCGGGCTGCTCGACTTCGACCTCGTGACGAACCTGGCCGGCCCGCTCGCCGGCCGCGTCGGCGACGCCCTGCGCCAGCTGGTCGGGTTCGGCCTGGTGCGCGAAGGCGCGCCGACCCGCATCGCCGACCGCACGACCGCCGACGCCGCGCTCGGTACGCTGAGCGCCGCCGAGCGCGGCGAGCTCGCGAACCGGTGCGCCGAACTCGCCTACCGCGCCGCGGTGCCGGACGACCAGCTCGCCGAACTGCTCGCCGCCGTCCGCCCGATCGGTGCGTCGTGGGCGGTCGCGACGCTGCGCCGGGCCGCCGAACAGCGCCGGGTGCTCGGGGACGACGCGGGTGCCGCGCGGCTGCTCGGCCGGGCGCTGCGGGAACCGGTCAGCCCGGCCGAACGCCGGAAGCTGATGCTGGGGCTCGCGCTGGCCGAGGTCGCCGACGAACCGGAGCTGAGCGACCAGCGCCTGCAACGCGTGCTGCTCGACACCGGCCCGGAGGTCTCCGGCGCGGTCCTGCTGGAAGCGGCCGACCACCTGCTCGCCCGCGGGGACACCCGCACGGCGCACCGCGTGATCGCCGCGACCTGCCGCCGCCGCAGCGGGTTCGACGCCGGCACCGCCGCGCTGGCCGCCCTCGGCAGGCTGGCGCAGGAAGACTGCGCGGCCGGCCCGGTCGTCCCGGCCGCCGCCTTCGACGCGCCGCCGCCGGTGCCCGGGGACACCGACCCCGTGCGCGCGGTGACGACCGCGGTCGAGCTCGCCCGCCGCGGCCGGGAGCCCGGCCGGGCGCGGGACCTCGCCCGGCTCGCGCTCGAACCGCGCGCGAACCTGCCGCACACCCTGCGCCTGCGGGCCGCGTGGGTGCTGCTGTGCACCGACGAGCTGTCCGAAGCTGTGCTCGGCCTCACCGACGTCCACCAGGACGCGGTCCGCGCCGGCGCCCGCGCGGTCGCGGCGAACGCCGTGCTGCTGCGGGCGCGCTGCGAACTGCGCCGCGGCAACCTCGGCCAGGCGCAGGCCGACCTCGAAGCCGCGACCGCCCGGCTGCCCGAACGCGCGTGGCACCCGCGGGCGCTGCCCGGGCTTCGAGCCGTGCGCGCGGAAGCGGCGCTGGCCGCGATGCGGCTCGACGAAGCCGAGCGCGCGGTGGGCCCGGTGCTCCCGCCCGGCGCCGACGACGGGCTGGCCGCCGGATATCTGCTGCTGCAACGCGGCCGCGTGCACCTGGCGAAGGGCGACGCGCGAGCCGCGCTCGAAGCGTTCCGCGCGGCGGGCCGCGGCACCACCGGGCGGCGCGAAGGCAACCCGGTCGACCTGCCCTGGCGGACCGGCGCGGCGCTGGCGCTGGCCCGCGCCGGGGACGGCGGCGCCGTCGAACTGGCCCGGGAAGCGCTGGCCCGCGCGGAAACCTGGGGCGTGCCGGGCGCGCGCGGGGCCACGAGCCTGCGCCTGGCCGACGTCTTCACCGGCGGCGAACGCCGGGCGCACCTCGAACGCGCGGTCCTGCTGCTGGAAGGGACGGCCCGGCGCGTCGACTTCCTCACCGCCGTCACCGAACTCGCCGCCGCGCGGCTCGACGACGGCGACGTCGCCGAGGCCACCGCGCTGATCGGGCGCGTCGCGACCCTGCGGCCGCAGCTGCTGCCGGCGGGACTCGCCGAGAAGATCCGCGACGTCTCCGGGCGGCTGGCCCGCCGCGGGCCCGACGCCGCCACCCGCCCCGCGCCCGGCGACCCCGCCGGCGCACTGTCCGAACAGGAGGCCCGGATCGCGGCGCTCGCCGCCGCGGGCCGCACGAATCCCGAGATCGCGCGGGCGCTGCAGCTGAGCAGCAGGCTGGTCGAGCTGCGCCTGACCCGGATCTACCGCAAGCTGACCGTGACCGGCCGGGGGCAGCTCGCCGAGCTGATGAGCCCCGGCTCCGCAGCGAGTTGATGACCGGTGCTGCTGGAGCGAGACGCCGAACGGGCCGCGATCGCGACCGCGCTGAACGCGGCCGCGGGCGGTGACGGTTCCCTGCTGCTGATCAGCGGTCCGGCCGGCAGCGGGAAGTCCGCGCTGCTGCGGGACACGATGGCGGCGGCGTTCGGCGCGGGCGCCCGGGTGCTGCGCGCGGACGCCACCCGGCTCGAAGAGGACTTCGCCTTCGGCATCGCCCAGCAGCTGTGCCGCCCGGTGCTCGTCGCGGCCGGTGAAGCCGAGCGGGACCGGTGGTTCCAGGGCGCGTCCGAGCAGATCCTGCGCGCCCTGACCGAAGAACGGCTGATCACCGACGGCCACGAGCACTACCTGCCGACCGAAGCCGTCCTCTATGGACTGCACACGGTCGTGCACGCGATGTCCCACGACGACCTGGTCGTGGTGATCGTCGACGACCTGCAGTGGGCCGACCAGGGATCGCTGCGCCTGCTGGGCTACCTCGCCAAGCGGCTGAGCGGATCGCGGATCCTGCTCGCGCTGGCGCTGGCCGACGAGTGCGAGGCGCCGAAGTACCCGCTGGTGCACGAACTGGTGACGGCGGCCGCGCGGATCGTCGTGCCCGCACCGCTTTCGCGGTCCGGGGTCGCCTCGATGGCCGAGGTCGCGTTCGGGGAACGCGCGGAGGAACCGTTCACCGCCATGCTGCACGAGGTCTCCGGCGGCAACCCGGCCGACGTCGCGACCGTCCTCACCGGACTGGTCGCCGAAGGGCTGCGGCCGGTCGCCGCGCAGACCGCGGCCGCGGAAACCGAAGCCGTGCGGCTGCTCGACCACCGCGTCCTGATGTCGCTGGGGTCGCAGCCACCCGCGGTGCTCGCGCTGGCCCGCGCGGTCGCGGTGCTCGGCGACCTCGCCGAGCCCGTGCTGGCCGCCGACCTCGTCGGCCTCGACGACGTCGAGTACTCCTCGGCGGTGCAGCACCTGGAACGGCTGCGCCTGGTCGACCGCGAGGACGGGCGGATCGGGTTCGTCACCACGAGCGTGCGCGACGGCATCGAGTCCGCGATCCCGGTCGAACTGCGGGAAGACCTCTACCGGCGCGCGGCGCGGCTGCTCTACGAGCACGGCCGCCCGGCGGAACGGGTGGCCGAGACGCTGATGAAGGTCGGCATCGCCGAAGACCCGTGGGAAGTGCGGATCCTCAGCTCGGCCGCGGGCAGCGTGCTGGAGCGCGGGGCCGGCGAGCTCGCGGCGCGCTACCTGCGCCGGGCCCTGCTGAACACCGCGCCCGACAGCGAAGAGCGCGGCCGGCTGCTCGTCGAACTCGCCGCCGCGGAACGGGGTTTCGACCTGGTCGCCGCGGCCCGGCACCTGTCGCAGGCGCTTTCGCTGCTGCCGCCCGGTCCGCAGCAGGCCGAAGCCGCGCTGTGGATCCCGCCCGCGTTCGCCGCGGCGTCGCCGAACCTCGGCGCGGCCGTGCGCGCCGCCGTCGAACCCGTGCTGCGCGAGGGAGAACCGGCGGAGCTGGCGCTGCGGGCCGAAGCCCGCACGTGGTACCCGGGGATCGGGCAGCCCGGTGGCGGTGAAGCCGCGCTGGCCCGCCTCACCGAACTCGACCACACCGGCCGCCTCGACGCCCCGGCCGGCCGGGAGCTCGCGGTGGTGCTGCTGCACACCGCGGTGCTCTCGGGCAGCGTCCCGGTCGACGACGTCGAGACCGTCCTCAAGCGACTGATCAGCGAAGAGCCGCTCGACCCGCGGCACGCCTACACGTCCCTGCCGCTGCTGGTCTCGACCGCGGTCCTCGCCGACCGCGCCGCCGTGCTCGAGCCCGCGCTGACCGCCGCCGCCCAGGCGGCGCAGGAGCACTGGCCGGACACCGCGCCGCTGATCGCCGCCGAACTCGCGGAAGTCAAGCTGGCGCAAGGGGAGCTGGCCAAGGCGCGGCGGATCGCGCTCGGCGTCCTGGAGGGCACCGACCACGAAGCCTGGCCGGACGCGCTCGCGCGGTCGGTCACCACCCTCGCCCAGATCGCCTTGGAGACCCAGGATCCGGAGCTCGGCGAACGCCTGCTGGGCACGCCGATGGACGGCACGGACCACCGCGTCTTCGCCGCGCGGCGGCTGACCCGCGGGATGATCGACCTGGTCCGCGGCGACCCGGCGACCGCGCTGGGCCGGTTCCTGGACTGCGGGCGGCGGCTGGAACGCGAGGGCTGGGTCAACACACCCCAGTACCCGTGGCGGATCTGGGCGGCGCTGGTGCGCCAGCGGCTCGGCGACCTGACCGCGGCCCAGGCGCACGCGGCGGAAGAGGACCAGTTCGCGCAGGCCTGGGGGACCGCGCTGAGCGTCGGGCGTTCCCTGCGCCTGCAAGGGATGCTGACCGGGGGCGCGGACGGCATCGCGCTGCTGCAGGAAGCGGCCGGCATCCTGCGCGAGTCGGAGAACGTCGTCGAGCGCGCCCGCACCGCGGTCGTGCTGGGCGCCCGGCTGCTCGACGCCGGCCTGCCCGACGCCGAAGACCTGCTGGCCGAGGGCCGGGAACTGGTGAAGGCGATCGGCGCGTCCTGGTTGGACGGCAGCGGCGAAACCGAGCTGAACGGTCCCGTACTGCGGTTTTCCGGCGACAGCCTGGGGAACCTCACCAAGACCGAGGCCGCGGTCGCGCGGCTCGTCGTCCAGGGCTGGACGAACCAGCGGATCGCCGATTCACTCGGCGTCACCCGGCGTGCGGTCGAGAAGAACCTCACCGGCACCTACCGCAAGCTCGAAGTCAGCGGCCGGGCCGAGCTCATCGAGCGCTTCGGCGCGCTCGAGCAGGAAAGCTGATTCCCGTCCGCCGCAGGTCGTGAGTGTTCAGTCGGGTTAGAACCCGACTGAACACTCACGACCTGCACCGAGCGGTCCGCCTCGCCCCCCCCGGTCCCGCAAGTTCGGTACGCGGGTGCGGTGCGGGGTGCGGGGGTACGGACCCCCTTTTCCCCGCATTTCCCAGGTCGGGAGCCAAAAGGGCAACGCGGTTGCCCGCCCGCCCCCGGGTTCGGTACCGCACCGCACCGCACGGCGGTCCGTACCTCCGTACCCCCACCGCCCCCGCACCACAGTGTTAAGACCGGGTGTCCGGATTGTGTTGCCGGTGATAATCAAGCGTGCATAACATGATCTGCATCACCCCGGAGACACGGCGCACACACAGTGACTCCCCGCCGTCGGCCTTTTCGCCCCCGGGGCTTCAGCTTCCAGCCGGAGAAAGGAATGCCTTCATGAGTGCGGACGTTGCGGATCTGGCTGTGGGTGTCGAGGTGGCCGTGGTCGCGGACCGGGCTGTCCGGACCGCCACCCGCAAGCCCGCCCTGCGGGCGATCACCCCCGAGATGTGCATGGTGAACCTCGACCACCGCTTGCGGATCGTGTCGGCCAGCATGGAGTTCTTCCGCGTCTTCGAGCGCAGCTCGGACGCGGTCACCGGTACCGGTCTCTGCGACCTGCTGCACCCCAGCGTGCGGAGCAAGGTCGAGAACCAGCTGCGCCTGCTGGCGCGCGGCGAGCGCAGCCGGTTCGTCGAGCGGATCCTGGTGATGCGCGAGAACGGCACGACGCTGTCGGGCGAGTTCATCGGCTCCACGGTGCACGGCGTCGGCGACCGGCTCGACAGCCTGACCGTCGTGTTCCGGCCGGACAAGAACGAGCGCGGCAACCAGGTGGCCTGCAGCAAGAAGAAGATCCTGTCCGAGATCGACGCCCGCATCCTCGAAGGGGTGGCGTCCGGGGTCTCCACGATCCAGCTCGCGGCCAACCTCTACATGAGCCGCGGCGGCGTGGAGTACCACGTGACGACGCTGCTGCGGAAGATGAAGGTGAAGAACCGGCCGGCGCTGATCTCGAAGGCCTACTCCATGGGCATCTTCGGGGTCGGGTCGTGGCCTCCGCGTGCGCTCCCGGACTTCGTGCGGTGATGGGGACGTGGCCGCGATGGGTGCGACGAGGCTCCCGGACGAACTGAACCACCGGGCACGGGCGATGCTGCGCGCGGTCGCGGCCGGCCGGGCGGAAATCGCTTGCAGCTGCGAGCCCGACCTCTACATCGACGGGCTGTGGTGCTGCGACCAGTACACCGCCCACGAGCTCGCGCACCGCGGCCTGGTGGCGCCGGCGGGGCCGGGGCGGGTGGGCCAGCGGGTGCGGGCCCGGCTGACCCCGGCGGGAGCCGCGGCGCTCGGGACGGTGGGCGAAGCGGCGTGACGAGGGAAAACGACGTGGCGGGCCGGGTGCGCTTCCGGAAAACGGAGGTCCACCCGGCCCGCCTCGTCGTGTTCGGCGGCCACGTTGGATATCTGGCTTTGTGTTGGTTTGCGGCCACGCGCCGTGGTCGACGTTCTTCCTGGCCACAGCGCAAAGATCACGGACTTCCGAAGATAACGGTTGAACTTCCGGTGAAGTTGGGTCTTGCAAACGCAGACGAACAAAGGCAATATCAACCAAACCAACGAGGACCCCGGCGGAGGTGTGCTGAAGTGTTCGTGACCCTGACGGCGAACCCGAGCGTCGACCGGACGATCGAGGTCGACCGGCTCATCCGGGGCGAGCTGCACCGGGCTACGGGTGCGCGTGTCCAGCCGGGAGGCAAGGGCATCAACGTCGCACGCGCTCTGGTGCGCAATGGACTCAAGGCCCGTGCGGTCGTCCCGGCCGGCGGTGCCGACGGCGACCACCTGATCAGCCTGCTGCACGACTACAACATCGACGTGGTCCGCGTGCGGACCGCGGAACCCGTGCGCAGCAACATCAGCGTGGTCGAACCGGACGCGACCGTCACCAAGGTGAACGAGAGCGGACCGCACCTTTCCGGTGCGGAGCTGGAAACCCTGTGCGACACGCTGATGTCCCACGTGGCCGACGCGGAATGGGTGGTGGCGGCGGGAAGCCTGCCGCCCGGTGCCGGAGAAGACTTCTACGCCGACCTGATCGCGCGCCTGGCGACGACCGGGGCCAAGGTCGTCGTGGACACCAGCGGCCCGGCGTTCCGGACGTCGGTCAAGGCCGGGCCCGCCCTGGTCAAGCCGAACCTCGACGAGCTCGAGGAAGCGGTCGGCAGGCAGCTGGACACGGTGCGGGACGTCGTCGACGCCGCACAGGAACTCCGCGCCCTCGGCGCGGGCACGGTTCTCGCCAGTCTCGGCAGCAAGGGCGCCGTGCTGGTGGAAGACGCGGGAGTCTGGTGCGCCAACGCATCGGCCGAACCGCGGAGCTCGGTGGGGGCCGGCGACGCGATGCTCGCCGGTTTCCTGGCGGCAGGGGGGAGTGGCCCGCAGGCGCTGGCCACAGCCGTCGCCTGGGGAGCGGCAGCAGTGTCGCTGCCCGGGAGCACGATGCCGGGCCCCGAAGACGTGGGGGCGCGTCGAGTGCGGGTGGACCCGCGTCCGGAGTGGGACGAGAAGGTGCGCGAGTAGCGCGCCGGCCCGGACCGCTCACCGCCATCCCCGGATGGCGATCCCTCCCCAACCCCTTTCCCAGAAAAGGAAGCCAACGATGACTACCACTGCGGAGCGCGAAGAGGAAGCCACTCCGTCGAGGGCGGAACGCGCGCGGGTCAGCATCCAGCGGTTCGGCGGGTACCTCGCCGGCATGGTCATGCCGAACATCGGCGCGTTCATCGCCTGGGGTCTGATCACCGCGCTGTTCATCCCGAGCGGCTGGACGCCCAACGCGCACATCGCCGAGCTCGTCGACCCGATGATCAACTTCCTGCTGCCGGTCCTGATCGGCTACACCGGTGGCCGGATGGTCCACGGCCAGCGCGGTGCGGTCGTCGGTGCGGTGGCGACGGTCGGCATCGCGGTCGGCGCGTCGATCCCCATGTTCCTCGGCGCGATGATCGTGGGCCCGCTGGGCGGCTTCCTGATCAAGCTGTGGGACGAGAAGGTCGGCAGCAAGACCGCGCCGGGCTTCAAGATGCTGGTCGACAACTTCAGCGCCGGCATCATCGGCGGCACGATGGCGGTGCTGGGCATGCTGGGCATCGGCCCGGTCGTGCAGGGCATCACCAAGGCGCTCGGCAACGGCGTGCAGGGCCTGATCGACGCGCACCTGCTGCCGCTGGTCTCGATCATCGTCGAGCCGGCCAAGGTCCTCTTCCTCAACAACGCGATCAACCACGGCGTGCTGAGCCCGCTGGGGGTGGCGGACGCGCTGAAGGACGGCAAGGCGATCGAGTTCCTGATCGAGCCGAACCCCGGCCCCGGTCTCGGTATCCTGCTGGCGCTGACCTTCTTCGGCGCCCGCAGCGCGCGGGCCACCGCGCCCGGCGCGATCGTCATCCAGTTCCTGGGCGGCATCCACGAGATCTACTTCCCGTACATCCTGGCGACCCCGCGGCTGATCCTGGCCGCGATCGCCGGTGGCGCGGCGGGTGTCGCGACGTTCAGCATCTTCAACGCCGGCCTGACCGCCACGCCGTCGCCGGGCAGCATCATCGCGGTCCTCGCGGTGACGCCGAAGGGCGGCTACCTGGGCGTGATCGCCGGTGTCGTGATCGCGGCGGCCGTGTCGTTCATCGTCGCGGCGGTGCTGTTGAAGTTCGGGCGCGACGCCCGCAAGGAAGAACGTGCCGCGGCGATCGCCGCCGGTGGCTCGGTGGCGTGACGATCACCGTCGATCGAAGGAAGGAACCACGAGGATGAGCAGCATCGAAGGCAAGGAAGTCAAGAAGGTCATCATCGCCTGCGACGCCGGCATGGGCAGCAGCGTGATGGTCGCCTCCCAGCTGGCCAAGCGGCTGAAGCCGTACTCGGTCAAGGTCGAGCACACGCCGGTCAACGAAATCCCGGCGGACGCACAGGTCGTGCTCTGCCAGTCCACTTTGGTCAACCGGGCCCGCAAGGCCGGCACCGGCGCGGTCATCCTGGGCTTCCAGAGCTTCCTCGGCGACCCGGTCTTCGACCGCGTCGAGCAGGCGATCCGGGACGGCGGTTCCCTTGCCGACTGACGCTGCCATCCTCGGACCGGAGTCCGTGCTCATCGGCTGCACCGCCCCCGACCAGGCGGACGCGATCACCCAGGTCGGGAACAAGCTCCTCGAACTGGGGGCGGTGGAGCCGGGGTACCTCGACGCCATGCACGTGCGCGAGAAGTCCGTGTCGACCTACCTCGGCGAGGGCGTCGCGATCCCGCACGGCACCGACGAGTCCCGCAAGTTCGTCAAGCGCACCGCGCTGGCGATCCTCCAGTTCCCCGCCGGGGTCGACTGGGACGGCAACGACGTCCGGCTCTGCGTCGGCATCGCGGCCAAGGGTTCGGAGCAGGTCGGGATCCTGTCCTCGCTGGCCCGGATCCTGATGGATTCCGAACAGGTCAAGCAGCTGCGCGAGGCACCGGACGCCGAAACGATCCTGCGACTGTTGAACGAAGTGGACGAGGAGTTTTCCCGATGAAGGTGGCACGTTTCTACGCGCCCGGTGACCTGCGGGTCGAAGACGCGGACGAGCCGAACCCCGGCCCGGACGAGATCAAGATCCGCGTGCACAACACGTCGACGTGCGGCACCGACCTGAAGATCTTCCGGCACGGGCACCACCACATCGACCCGCCGCGCGTGATCGGCCACGAGATCGCCGGCGAGGTCGTGGAAACCGGCGCGAACACGGCGGGCTGGTCGGCCGGCGACCGCGTGCAGGTCATCGCGGCCATCCCGTGCGGCGAGTGCAAGCAGTGCCGCAAGGGGCTGCAGCAGGTCTGCCCGAACCAGCTGTCGATGGGTTACCACTTCGACGGCGGGTTCGCCGAGTACATGATCGTGCCGAAGCAGGTACTCAAGGTCGACGGCGTCAACCGGATCCCGGACGGCGTCAGCTACGCCGAGGCCTCGGTCGCCGAGCCGCTCGCCTGTGTCCTGAATGGACAGAACTTCGCGCAGGTCGGCGAGGGCGACGTCGTCGTGGTCGTCGGCGCCGGCCCGATCGGCTGCCTGCACGTGCGGCTGGCCCGTGCCAAGGGCGCGGCCGCGGTCTACCTGGTCGAGCTCAACCGCAACCGCCTCGACCTCGCGGCCGACCTCGTCAAGCCGGACGCCGCGATCTGCGGCAGCGAGGTCGACGTGGTCGAGAAGGTCCTCGAGCTCACCGGTGGCGACGGCGCCGACGTGGTCATCACGGCCGCGGCGGCGGGCAAGGCCCAGGAGGACGCGCTGAAGATGACCGCGCGCCGCGGCCGGATCAGCTTCTTCGGCGGCCTGCCGAAGGACAACCCGATCATCGCGTGCGACTCGAACCTGGTGCACTACCGGGAGCTGACCATCTACGGCGCCAACGGGTCCAGCCCGGACCACAACCGCCAGGCCCTCGAGCTGATCTCGTCGGGCAAGGTCCCGGTCGACGACCTGATCACCCACCACCTGCCGCTGTCGGACGTGCTGAAGGCGATCGACATCGTCAGCAGCGGCGAGGCGATCAAGGTGACGATCGAGCCGGGCACCGTTTCCGCGTAAGCGGTGCGTGCGGACCTGAGGAGGCGACCAACGGTGGTTGACGAACTGCGCGGCAACCCGGCGAGCCCGGGCGCGGCCGCCGGCCCGGTGGTGCGGCTGACGCCGCCCCCGGTGCTGCCGGAGCACTGGGACACCCCGGCGGCTCCCGAAGCGGAGCTGGCGGCGGCGACCGAAGCGCTCGACGCGGCGGTGGCGGATCTGGAGAAGCGCGCGGCTTCGGTGTCGGGCGAGTCGAAGTCCATCATGGACACCCAGATCATGATGGCGCAGGACCCGTCACTGCGCACCGGCATCTCGGACGCGGTGGCCGGCGGCCGTCCGGCCGCCTGGGCGATCCGGGACGCGTTCGGCAAGCACGTGGCCGCGCTCGAGGCCATCGGCGGCTACCTCGGCGAGCGGGCGGCGGACCTGATCGACATCCGCGACCGGGCGATCGCCGCCGCGCTGGGCCTGGCCCAGCCGGGCATCCCGGCGGTCGACGGCGCGTTCGTCCTGGTGGGACAGGACATCGCGCCGGCCGACACGGTCCTGCTCGACCCGGCGAAGGTGCTCGGCATCGTCACCGAGAAGGGCGGCCCGACCAGCCACACGGCGATCGTCGCCCGAGCGCTCGGAATCCCCGCGGTGGTCGGCTGCGCCGGCGCCGCGGGCCTGGCGGACGGGCAGCGGATCGCCGTCGACGGCACGCGCGGCACGGTCGCCGTCGACCCGGACGACGACTACGTCCACCGGATCGAAGCGGAAGCGGCTTCGCTGAAGGAAAAGCTCGCGGCGCACAGTGGGCCCGGCGCCACCGCCGACGGCCACCCGGTCAAGCTGCTGCTCAACGTCGGCAGCGCCGGCGGGGCGGCGACGGACGCCGCGGCCGACGCCGAAGGGGTCGGGCTGTTCCGCACCGAGTTCCTGTTCCTGGACCGCACGGAAGCCCCGACGGTCGAGGAGCAGCGGGCGGCGTACGGCGAAGTGCTGCGCGGGTTTTCCGGCCGCCAGGTCGTGATCCGCACGCTCGACGCCGGCGCCGACAAGTACATCCCCTTCGCCAACACCGAAGACGAGCCGAACCCGGCACTCGGGGTGCGCGGGTACCGCGTCGGCGTCCGCAACCCGGGCCTGCTCACCGCGCAGCTGGAGGCGATCAGCCTGGCGGCGGGCGACCACGACGCGGACGTGCGGGTGATGGCGCCGATGATCGCCACCCCGGCGGAGGCGGCGGCGTTCCGGGAACTGGCGCGGGAACACGGGATCGGCAAGGTCGGCGTGATGATCGAGGTGCCGGCCGCGGCCATCCGCGCGCGGGACATCCTGGCGGAGGTCGACTTCGTCAGCATCGGCACCAACGACCTCTCGCAGTACACCTACGCCGCCGACCGCATGCTCGGCGAGCTGGGGGAGCTGCTGGACCCGTGGCAGCCGGCGCTGCTGGCGCTGGTGGCCAACGTCGCCGCGGCGGCGAAGGAAGCGGGAAAGCCCGCCGGCATCTGCGGCGAAGCGGCGAGCGACCCCGGACTGGCGCCGGTGTTCGCGGGGCTGGGCATCACCAGCCTGTCGATGTCGGTGTCCGCGGTCCCGGCGGTGCGGGCCGCGTTGAAGGACCACACGGTGGAGCAGTGCGAAATCCTGGCCGCGGAAGTGCTGAGGGCACCGGACGTGCCGTCGGCGCGGAAGGCCGTCGAAGAGTTCTCGGCCCGGTCGGTCGACCAGCGTTCACGAGATGGGGAATCCTGATGTCCAGTAGGAAAGTGGTGATCGGCTCGCCCGTCGGGCTGCACGCACGACCGGCGAAGCTGCTCGTCGAGCTGGCGGGCCGGCTGCCGGTCCCGGTGAAGATCGGCCGCGACGAGAACCAGCTGGTCGACGCGGCCAGCATCCTCGCGCTGATGGCCCTCGGCGTCCGCGGTGGCGAAGAGGTGCTGGTGACCGCGGAAGGCGAAGGCGCCGAGGACGCGGTGACGCAGGTCGTCGAGCTCCTGGCCCGCGACCTCGATTCGGCGGAGCAGGCACCCGCCTGACGCCCCTGTGCGGCCGGGGAGCTTCGTGGACTCACCCGGTCCCGCTCCGGCGGGGCGCCCGGCGACCCCCAGGCCGGGTACCCCGCCGGACCCGAACTTCCGGCGGGCCGTCTGCCCCCACTGTGCGGGCGGCCCGCCGGAGCCCCACGAAACGAACCGCCCACCGGGCTTCCGGTGGGCGGTTCTTCGTCTTCCAGTGCGTAGCTTTCACGTGAAAGCGACCACCTGGGGGCGTCGCTTTCACGTGAAAGCGGCGGCGTCAGCGCACGCCGTAGAAGTCGCGGACGCGGGATGCTATGACGTCCTGGTCCGCTTCGGACAGTCCCGTGTGGGTCGGCAGGCAGAGGCCGGCGGCCGCGAACTTCGCCGCGTTCAGCTCGCGCCACGACGGGGCGAGGTACATCGGCTGGCGGCTCATCGGCGGGAAGAACACCCGCGTCTCGATGCCCGCCGCGGCCAGGTGGGCCTTCAGCTCGTCGCGGTCCTCGGCCAGCAGGTCGTACATCCACAGCACGTCCCGGCCCGGCATGCGCGTGATCCCGGGGATGTCCAGGCGCTCGTCGTAGCGCTTCTCGATCTGCGACCGCAGCTCCAGGATCTCGTCCAGCCGCTCGACCTGGGCCAGCGCCACGGCCGCCTGCAGGTTGGTCATCCGGAAGTTGTAGGCCAGGTTCTTGTGCACGAAGTCGTGGGCCTTGCCGGTCGCGAAGCCGCGCAGGTGCGCCATCTGGGCGGCCAGGCGCGGGTCGGCGGTCAGGCAGATCCCGCCCTCGCCCGCCGTCACGATCTTGTTGGCGTACAGCGAAAAGCACGCGATGTCACCGACCGGGCGGACGCCGTGCGCCTCCGCGGTGTCCTCGACGACCCGGAGGTTGTACTCGAACGCCAGCTCCATGACGGCGTCCATGTCGCAGCGGCGGCCGTGCACGTGGACCGGCATGACGGCCTTGGTGCGCGGCGTGATCGCCGCCTCCGCGAGGACCGGGTCGATCGTGAGGTCGTCGCGGCAGTCCACGAACACCGGGGTCGCGCCGGTGTAGGTGACCGCCCACGCCGACGCCACGAAGGTGAACTCGGGCACCAGCACCTCGTCGCCCGGGCCGATGCCCAGCGCCCGCAGCGCCAGCGTCAGCGCCGCCGTGCCCGAGGAGCACGCGACGCCGTGCGCGACGCCGTTCCAGTCCGCGAACGCCGCCTCGAACCGGCTGACGAACGGTCCCTGCGCGGAGATCCAGCCCGTGCCGACCGCTTCGGTGACGTACTCGCTCTCCCGGCCGGTCAGGTACGGCTGGGAGACGGGGTAGGCAAAGGCCATCGGTTCCTCGCTCGTTTCGCAGATGCCGGAAAGCGCCAGGATGGGGCCGCCCGCGACTGGAAAACACCAGTGATCGCGGCGGAACGCCGTGATTCTCCAATGATTTCCCGAGTCGGCGGGGAGTCCAATGGGATCCGATCAGCGGCAGTCTCGGGAAGCCGTGGGCGCAGCCGGCCGGTGGACGTGGGAGAACCATGACGAAACGAGCATTGATCACGGGCATCACGGGGCAGGACGGCTCCTACCTCGCCGAGTACCTGCTGGGCCTGGGGTACCAGGTGTGGGGGCTGGTGCGCGGCCAGGCCAACCCGCGCAAGCTGCGCATCAGCAGGCTGGCCACGGAACTGAACTTCGTCAACGGCGACCTGCTGGACCAGGCGAGCCTGGTCGCGGCGGTGGACCTGGTGCAGCCGGACGAGGTCTACAACCTGGGCGCGATCTCCTTCGTCCCGATGTCCTGGCAGCAGGCCGAGCTCACCTCCGACGTCAACGGCATGGGCGCGCTGCGGGTGCTCGAAGCGATCCGGATGGTCTGCGGGCTGGACAAGTCCCGGCCCACCACCGGCGGCGGGATCCGCTTCTACCAGGCTTCCTCGTCGGAGATGTTCGGCAAGGCCGCGGAGACCCCGCAGAACGAGCGGACGATCCTGCACCCGCGCAGCCCCTACGGCGTCGCCAAGGCCTACGGCCACTACATCACCCGCAACTACCGCGAGTCGTACGGGATGTACGGCGTCTCGGGCATCCTGTTCAACCACGAGTCGCCGCGGCGCGGGATGGAGTTCGTCACCCGCAAGATCTCCTGCGCGGTCGCGCGGATCAAGCTCGGCGTGCAGGACGAGCTGCGTCTCGGCAACCTCGACGCGGTCCGCGACTGGGGCTTCGCCGGCGACTACGTGCGCGCCATGCACCTGATGCTGCAGCAGGACGAAGCCGTCGACTACGTCATCGGCACCGGCCGGATGCACACCGTCCGCGAAGCGGCCGAGATCGCGTTCGCCTCGGTCGGGCTCGACTGGCGCGACCACGTCGTCATCGACCCGAGCCTGGTGCGCCCGGCCGAGGTCGAGGTGCTCTGCGCCGACGCGACGCGCGCCCGCACCGAACTCGGCTGGAAGCCGGTCGTGACGTTCGAAGAACTGATGCGGATGATGGTCGAGTCCGACCTGAGCCAGACCAGCCGCGAGCTGGACCTCGGCGAGTCGCTGACCGCCGCCGTCTGGTAGCGCTTTCTCGGTCCCGCTGGGGACACCAAAGACATTCGCGCCCCGGGCGGCCACACCGCCGGGCGCCGGGTTGCCGGAGCAGCAGCCGTCACCGGGGCGCACCGCTCGCCGTCGTGTCGGGATGGGTTGCTGATTCATGGACAACGAACAGAAGCTGCGGAGCTACCTCAAGCGGGCGAGCGCGGACCTCGTGCGCACCCAGCAGAAGCTGGCGGAGCTCGAGAGCCGCGCGGCCGAGCCGATCGCGATCGTCGGGCTGGGCTGCCGCTACCCCGGCGGCGTCACCGGGCCCGAGGACTTCTGGGAGCTGCTGAGCTCGGGGCGCGACGGCGTCACCGGGCTGCCCGCCGACCGCGGCTGGGACCTCGGCGCGCTCGCCGCGGACGGCGGCGAGGCGGCGATGTCCGGCGGGTTCCTGCTCGACGCGGCCGAGTTCGACGCCGGCTTCTTCGGCATCTCCCCGCGGGAAGCGGCCGAAATGGACCCGCAGCAGCGGATCCTGCTCGAGACGGCGTGGGAGGCGATCGAGCGCGCCGGCATCGTGCCCGGCTCGCTGAAGGGCACCCGCACCGGCGTGTTCGTCGGCGCGATGGCGCAGGAGTACCTGACCGGCGCGGCGGGCCCGTCCGAAGGCTTCCTGCTCACCGGCAACACGAACAGCGTGCTGTCCGGCCGGCTCGCCTACGTCCTCGGGCTGGTCGGCCCGGCGGTCACGGTGGACACCGCGTGCTCGTCGTCGCTGGTCGCGCTCCACCTGGCCGCGCAGTCGCTGCGCTCGGGCGAGTCGGAGCTGGCGCTGGCCGGCGGGGTCACGGTGATGTCCGCGCCGACGACGTTCGTCGAGTTCAGCCGCCAGGGTGGGCTGTCCCCGGACGGCCGCTGCCGCTCGTTCGCCGACTCCGCCGCCGGCACCGGCTGGGCCGAGGGCGCGGGCGTGCTGGTGCTGGAACGGCTCTCCGACGCGCGCCGCCACGGGCATCCGGTGCTCGCCGTGGTCCGCGGCAGCGCGGTCAACCAGGACGGCGCCACCAACGGCCTCACCGCCCCGAACGGGCCGTCGCAGCAGCGCGTGATCCGGGAAGCGCTGAAGACGTCCGGGCTCGCGCCCGCGCAGGTCGACGTCGTGGAGGCGCACGGCACCGGCACCACGCTGGGCGACCCGGTCGAGGCGCAGGCGCTGATGGCGACCTACGGGCAGGACCGCGATCGCGCGCTGCTGCTCGGTTCGGTCAAGTCGAACTTCGGGCACACCCAGGCGGCGGCCGGCGTCGCCGGGGTGATCAAGGTCGTGCTCGCGATGCGCACCGGCCTGGTCCCGCCGACGCTGCACGTCGACGCGCCGTCGTCCCATGTGGACTGGACGGCCGGGCGCGTCGAGCTGGCGACCGCGGCGACGCCGTGGCCGGAGACCGGCGAGCCGCGCCGGGCCGGGGTTTCGTCGTTCGGGCTGAGCGGCACGAACGCGCACGTGATCGTCGAGCAGGCGCCGGTCGTCGAGGAGCCGGTCCGGGAGCCCGTCGCGCGGCCGCTGCCGATCCTGGTTTCGGGCAAGAGCGAAGACGCCGTGCGCGCGCAGGCCGCCCGGCTGGCCGACGTGCTGGAGCGGGGGACGCCGCTGGCCGATGTGGCTTTCTCCGCCGCCACCGCGCGGACCGCCTTCGCCGTCCGGTCCACTGTGGTCGGTGCGGACGAAGCCGCGGTGGCTGCCGCGCTCCGGGACCTGACCGCGTTCGCGTCGCCGCGGGCTAAGGGCAAGACCGCGTTCCTGTTCACCGGCCAGGGTTCCCAGCACCTGGGCATGGGCCGGGCACTGCACAGCGCGTACCCGGTGTTCGCGGCCGCGTTCGACGAGGTCCTCACCCGGCTCTCGCCGGAGCTTCGTGACGTCGTCTGGGGAGCCGACGCCGAGCTGCTGGCGGACACGGCCCAGGCGCAGCCGGCGATCTTCGCCGTCGAGGTCGCGCTGTTCCGGCTGCTGGAGTCGTGGGGCGTCCGGCCGGACGTGCTCGCCGGGCATTCGGCGGGAGAGATCGCCGCCGCCCACTGCGCCGGGGTGCTCTCCCTCGACGACGCCTGCGCGCTGGTGTCGGCCCGCGCCCGCCTGATGGGCGCGCTGCCCGCCGGTGGTGCGATGGTCGCCGTGCGTGCGTCCGAAGAGGACGTTCGGGCGGCGCTCGTGGACGGCGTGGACATCGCTGCCGTCAACGGACCCTCGGCCGTGGTGGTGTCCGGTGTGGAGGATGCCGTCCTGGCCGTCGCCGCGCGCTTCGAGCGCACGACCCGGCTGCGCGCGTCCCACGCCTTCCACTCGCACCTGATGGACCCGATGCTGCCCGCGTTCCGCGAGGTCGTCTCGGAACTCGCGTTTACCGAGCCGTCGGTGCCGGTGGTGACCGCGGGCGACGTCACCGACCCGGAGTTCTGGGTGCGGCACGTCCGGGACGCCGTCCGCTTCGGCGACGTGCTCGCCCGGCTCGCGGAGTCGGGCGTCACCCGGTTCGTCGAGGTGGGCCCGGAAGCGGCGCTGACGCCGCTGGTCGACGTGCCCGGCGCGCTCGCCGTGCCGGTGCTGCGCAAGGACCGCGACGAAACCACGTCGGCCGCCGAGGCGCTCGGCCGGCTGCACGGCGACGGCGTCGCGGTGGACTGGACCGCGTTCTTCGCCGGCACCGGCGCACGGGTCGAGCTGCCCACGTACGCCTTCCAGCGGCAGCGGTTCTGGCCGCGCGACACCGGCCGCGCGCGGGGAGACCTGCGCTCGGCCGGGCTGCGCAGCGTCGACCACCCGCTGCTGGGCACCGCGGTCGAGGTGGCCGACGCCAGCGGCCTGCTGCTGACCGGCCGGCTCGACGCGGGCACGCACGCGTGGCTCGCCGACCACCGCGTCGGCGGCGCGGTGGTGGTGCCCGGCACCGCGCTGCTGGAACTGGCCGTGCGCGCCGGGGCCGAGACCGGCTGCCCGGACGTCGAAGACCTGACGCTGACCCGCCCGCTCGTGCTCGGCGCGGCCGGCGAACGCGTGGTCGTGCAGGTGTGGGTCGGCGCGCCCGACGAGCGGGGCCGCCGCCCAGTCGCCGTCCACTCGCGACCCGACGGCGAAGTCAGCTGGACCTCGCACGCGGTCGGCCGGCTGGCCGAGCGGATCGAGAGCACGGCGGACGTCCCCGCCGCCTGGCCGCCGGCGGACGCCACCGCGGTCGACCTCACCGGCTTCTACGACGAGCGCGAGTACGGCCCCGCGTTCCAGGGACTGCGTGCCGCCTGGCAGCACGGCGACGACGTCTTCGCCGAGGTCGCGCTGCCCGACGACGTCGAAGCCGAGACGTTCGACCTGCACCCCGCGCTGTTCGACGCGGCCCTGCACGCCGCCGCCTGCTTCGCGGGCCCGGGCGGCGTGCCGTTCTCGTGGCAGGACGTCGCCGTGCGCGCGGTCGGTGCCACCGCCCTGCGCGTCACGCTGCACAAGACCGGCGACGAGACCCTGACGCTTTCGCTGGCCACGCCCGACGGCGACGTCGTCGCGACGGTCGGCTCCCTCACCGTGCGCCCGATCACGACCGAGGCCCCGGTGACCGGCGGGGGCGTCTACCGGGTGGACTGGACCGAACCGGTCACCGGTCTCACCGGCGCGGACGCCGACGTCGTCACGCTGTCCATTCCGGACGGAACGCCACCCGAAGCCGCCCGCGCGCTCGCGGGCGAGGCCCTGGACCTGCTGCGGGAGCGGCTGACCGAGGACGCGCGCCGGCTGGCGCTGGTCGTCCCGGGCGGGCTGCCCGGCGCGGCCGTGCGCGGGCTTGTCTTGGCCGCGCAGCAAGAGCACCCCGGCCGGTTCGTGCTGGTCGAGTCCACAGAGGACGTCACTCCGGCGGCGCTGGAGACGGCGCTGACGACGGGCGAACCGCGGCTCCTGGTTCGCGATGGGCGCGTGTTCGCGCCCCGGCTGGTGCGCACGGCCACCGGGGAAGCGCACGGCTGGAACCCGGACGGGACCGTCCTGATCACCGGCGGCACCGGCGAACTGGGCCGCGCGCTGGCCGCGCACCTGGTGCGAGAGCACGGCGTCCGGCACCTGCTGCTGGTCAGCCGGAGCGGGCGGGCGCCCGAGGGCCTGGTCACGGAGCTGGCCGGGCTCGGCGCCGACGTCACGGTCGCCGCCTGCGACGCGAGCGACCGGGACGCCTTGGCCGCGCTGCTGGCCGGGATCCCGGCCGCGCACCCGCTGACCGCCGTCGTGCACGCCGCCGGCGTCCTCGACGACGGGCTCCTCGACACCCTCGACCCGGACCGCCTCGCCACGGTGCTGGCCCCGAAGGCCGACGCCGCCTGGCACCTGCACGAGCTGACCCGCGACCTCGAACTCGACGCGTTCGTCCTGTTCTCCTCCCTGGCAGGCACGCTCGGCGCGGCCGGGCAGGCCAACTACGCCGGGGCCAACGCGTTCCTCGACACCCTCGCCCAGCAGCGCCGGGACGCCGGGCTGCCCGCGGTGTCGCTGGCGTGGGGCCCGTGGGGCGGCGAAGGCATGGCCGGCGGCGCCGGTGGCCGGTTCGCGCGCATGGGCATCCCGGCGCTCACCGAAGCCGAAGGCCTCGCCCTGTTCGACGCCGCCCTGACCACCGGCGAGCCGGCCGTCGTGCCGGTCCGCTTCGACCTGCCGGTGCTCGCCGCGCAGCCGGAACCACCCGCGTTGCTGCGAGCGCTGGTCGGCGGCCGGCGCGCGGTGCGAGCCGCCGGGGGTGCCGGACGGCTGGCCCACCAGCTGTCCACTTTGGACGACGCCGGGCGCGCCGCGCGGGTGACCGACCTGGTGCGCCGCGAGGTCGCCGCCGTGCTCGGGCACGCCGGCGCGGGCGCGGTCGACCCGGCGCGGTCGTTCGCCGAGCTGGGCTTCGATTCGCTGACCGCGGTGGAACTGCGCAACCGGCTCGACGCGGCGACCGGCCTGCGGCTGCCCGCCACCCTCGTGTTCGACTACCCGACCCCGGCCGCGCTCGCGGGCCACCTCCGCGACCGGCTGCTCGGCGCCGACGCCGGTCCGGCGGTCACCCGGACCGCGGTCGCCGACGACGACCCCGTGGTCATCGTCGGCATGAGCTGCCGGTTCCCGGGCGGCATCGCGTCGCCGGAGGACCTCTGGGCGGCGGTGGCCGAGGGCCGCGACACGACGTCGCCGTTCCCGGTCAACCGCGGCTGGGACCTCGGCGCGCTCTACCACCCGGACCCCGACCACGCCGGCACGTCCTACACCCGCGAGGGCGGCTTCCTGCACGACGCGGGCGAATTCGACGCCGCGTTCTTCGGCATGAGCCCGCGCGAAGCCGAAGCGACGGACCCGCAGCAGCGCCTGCTGCTGGAGGCGTCCTGGACGGCGATCGAGCGCGCCGGGATCGACCCGCGGACCCTGCGCGGCAGCGCGACCGGCGTGTTCGCCGGCGTGATGTACAACGACTACGGTCTGGTGCTGGCCGGCGGCGACTTCGAGGGCTTCCAGGGCAGCGGGACGGCGTCCAGCGTCGTGTCCGGCCGGGTCGCCTACGCGCTCGGCCTCGAAGGGCCCGCGGTCACCGTCGACACGGCGTGCTCGTCGTCGCTCGTCGCGCTGCACTGGGCGGCGCACGCGCTGCGCTCGGGGGAGTGCTCGCTCGCCCTGGCCGGCGGCGTGACGGTGATGTCCACCCCGAACTCGTTCGTCGAGTTCTCCCGCCAGCGCGGGCTTTCCCCGGACGGCCGGTGCCGGTCCTATTCGGACGAGGCCGACGGCGTGGGCTGGTCCGAGGGCGTCGGTGTGCTGGTGCTGGAACGGCTGTCCGACGCGCGGCGGCACGGGCACCGCGTGCTCGCCGTGGTGCGGGGATCGGCGGTGAACTCCGACGGCGCGTCCAACGGCCTCACCGCGCCGAACGGTCCCTCGCAGCAGCGGGTGATCCGCGCCGCGCTGGCTTCGTCCGGGTTGTCCACTGCGGACGTCGACGTCGTGGAAGGGCACGGCACCGGCACGACGCTCGGCGACCCGATCGAAGCCCAGGCGTTGCTGGCGACGTACGGGCAGGACCGCGACACGCCGTTGCTGCTGGGTTCGGTGAAGTCCAACATCGGGCACACGCAGGCCGCGGCGGGGGTCGCGGGGATCATCAAGATGGTCCTGGCGATGGAGCACGGCACCGTGCCGGGTTCGCTGCACGCGGGGACGCCGTCGTCCCATGTGGACTGGACGGCCGGCGCGGTGTCGCTGGCTTCCGCGGCGATGCCGTGGCCCGCGCTGGATCGGCCCCGGCGCGCCGGGGTGTCTTCCTTCGGGATCAGCGGGACCAACGCGCACGTGGTTCTCGAGGCCGGGCCCGCGGTCGCGCCGGTTGCCTCCTCCCCGGTCGAGGACGCTCCGCTGGTGCTGTCGGCGCGGACCGCCGAAGGGCTGCGGGCCCAGGCCGCGAACCTGGCCCGGCTCGACGTCCCGCGTGGCGACCTGGCGTGGTCCTTGGCGACCACGCGGACGGCGTTCGAGCACCGGGCCGTGGTGCACGGCCCGGACGCCGCCGCGGCACTCGCCGCGCTGGCGCTCGGCGCGCCGGCTCCCGGTGCGGTGAGCGGGGCCGTCGCCGGCGGCGGGCTCGCGTTCGTCTTCCCCGGCCAGGGCGCGCAGCGGCTCGGCATGGGACGCGAGCTGGCCGCGCGGTTCCCGGTGTTCGCCGACGCGTTCGCCGAGGTGCTGGACCGGTGCGACCCGGGCCTGCGCGACGTGGTGTGGGGAGACGACCCGGCCGCGCTGGAGCGGACCGGGAACGCCCAGCCGGCGTTGTTCGCGTTCGGTGTGGCGGCGTTCCGGCTGCTGGAGTCGTGGGGCGTGCGCCCGGACGTCGTCGCCGGGCATTCGGTCGGCGAGATCGCGGCCGCGCACGTCTCCGGCGTGCTGTCCCTGGACGACGCCTGCGCGCTGGTGTCCGCGCGGGCGCGGTTGATGGCGGCGCTGCCCGCCGGTGGGGCGATGGTCGCGGTGCGGGCGTCCGAAGAGGACGTCCGCGCGGCCCTGGTGGACGGTGTCGACCTGGCGGCCGTGAACGGGCCGGAGTCGGTGGTGCTGTCCGGCGTCGAGGAGGCGGTGCTGGCGGTCGCGGCCCGGTTCGGGAAGACGACGCGGCTTTCGGTGTCGCACGCGTTCCACTCGCACCTGATGGACCCGATGCTGGACGAGTTCCGCTCGGTGGTCTCGTCACTGGTGTTTTCCGCGCCGGCATTGCCTTTTGTTTCGCACGGTGACGTGTGTTCGCCGGAGTACTGGGTCGAGCACGTCCGCGCGACGGTCCGGTTCACGGAGACGGTCGAGGACGCCGCGTCGACGTACCTGGAGCTGGGCCCGGACGGTACGCTGTCGGCGCTGCTGGACCGGCCCGGCACGGTGCCGCTGCTGCGCAAGGACCGTCCCGAGGCGGAGTCGGCCGTTGCCGCGCTGGCGGTTTTGCACACGCGCGGCTGCGCGGTGGACTGGCGCGCGTACCTCGGCGGCGGGCGGACGGTGGACCTGCCGACGTACCCGTTCCAGCGCGAGCACTACTGGGCGACCCCCGTGCCGCGGACCGCGGATCACGCCGAGGGCCCGCTGTGGGAGGCGATCGGCCGGGGCGACGCGTCGGAACTGGCGGGTCTGCTGGACCTGGGCGAGGAGCAGCGGTCGTCCTTGGAGACGCTGCTCCCGGCGCTGACCGGCTGGCGCGACCGCCGCGCGGCGGAGGAGACGGCGAAGTCCTGGCGGTACCGGGCGGAGTGGACGTCGTTCCGCACGCCGGAAGCACCGGTCCTGACCGGCCATTGGCTCTTGGTCACCTCGGATGAGGGCGCGGAGGTCGAGGCCGCACTGACGGCCCACGGCGCGACGGTGACCCGCATCGCGACGGCCGACCGCGCCACCCTGGCCGCCGCGCTCGCGGCCGCCGGGCCGGCCGAAGGCGTCATCCACCTGCCCGCCGCCGGGGACCGGGGGCTGGCCGAGCTGCTCACCCTCGTCCAGGCCCTCACCGACGCCGATCTCGGGCTGCGGCTCTGGTGCCTCACCACCGGCGCCGTCGCCACGCCGGGGGACCACGGGCCCGACCCCGTCGCCGCCCGCGTCTGGGGCTTCGGGCGGACCGTCGCGCTCGAACAGCCCGCGCTCTGGGGCGGCCTGATCGACCTGCCCGCCACCCTCGACCTCCCCACCGGACGGCGGCTCGCGGCCGTGCTGACCGGCGCGAACGGCGAAGACCAGGTCGCACTCCGCCCGCAAGGCGCCTTCGGACGGCGGATCGTGCGGTACCAGGCCGCCGACGCCCCGGGCCGCTTCCAGGCCCGCGGCACTGTCCTCGTCACCGGCGGCACCGGTGCCCTCGGCGCGTCCGTCGCCCGGTGGCTCGCCGGCGCCGGGGCCGAACACCTCGTGCTCGTCAGCCGCCGGGGCCCGGACGCCCCGGGCGCGACCGAACTGCAAGCCGAACTCACCGCCGCCGGGGCACAGGTCACCATCGCCGCTTGCGACGTCGGGGACAAAGCCGCCGTCGAAGCGCTGCTCGCGGACCACCCGGATCTCACCGGTGTCGTGCACACCGCCGGGGTCGCGCAGGCCATGGACCCCGTGCACACCGCGGACTTCGCCGAACTCACCCGCGTCATGGCCGCCAAGACCGGCGGTGCCGCGCACCTCGACGCCCTCCTCGCCGGGCACGACCTCGACTTCTTCCTGCTCTTCGGCTCCGTCGCGGGCGTCTGGGGCAGCGGGGGCCAGGCCGCCTACGCCGCGGGCAACGCCTACCTCGACGCGCTCGCCGAAGCACGACGGAGCGCCGGCCGCCGGGCGACCTCCATCGCCTGGGGGGCCTGGGCCGAGGAAGGCATGGCCACCGACGAGCACGTCGCCGGTCAGCTGAGCCGGCGCGGGATGGGCTTCCTGCCGACCGGAAGCGCCCTCGCCGAACTGGAACGAGCCTTGGTGCGCGACGACACCGCCCTCGTCGTCGCCGACATCGCCTGGGACACCTTCCTGCCCGTCTTCACCGCCACCCGCGCCGCCCGGCTCTTCGACGCCTTCGCCGAGGCGCAACCCGTCGCCCTGACCGCCGCGGTCAGTGCCTTCGCCGCCCGCTTCGCCGGGATGTCGGCGGACGAACGGGACCGCGCGCTGCTCGACCTGGTCCGCGCCGAGGCCGCCGCCGTGCTGGGACACGTCACCGCGGACGCCGTCGCCGAAGAACGCGCTTTCCGCGACCTCGGCTTCGACTCGCTGACCGCCGTCGAGTTCCGCCGCCGCCTCGCCGACGCCACCGGCCTGGCCCTGCCCGCGACGCTCGTCTTCGACCACCCCACGCCGCTCGCCCTGGTCGCGTTCCTGCGCGAGGAGATCGACGGCCCGGGGGTCGCCGGCACCGTGGCCGCCGCGACCGGGGCCACCGACGAGCCGATCGCGATCGTCGGGATGGGCTGCCGGTTCCCCGGCGGGGTCACCACACCCGAGGAGCTCTGGACCCTGGTCACCGGCGGCGTGGACGCGATCTCGGCGTTCCCCGGCGACCGCGGCTGGGACGCCGCCGGCCTGTTCGACCCCGATCCCGAACGCGGCGGCAAGACGTATTCGACGCTGGGCGGCTTCCTCGAGAACGCGGCCGAGTTCGACGCCGGCTTCTTCGGCATCTCGCCGCGCGAGGCGCTGTCGATGGACCCGCAGCAGCGGCTGCTGCTCGAAGTGTCCTGGGAGGCCTTCGAACGCGCGGGCGTCGACCCGGCGGCCGTGCGGGGGAGCCGGACCGGCGTGTTCGTCGGCTCCAGCTTCCAGGACTACGGCGTCGCCACCGGCGACGGCACCGAAGGCCACCTGGTCACCGGCACCATCCCGAGTGTCCTTTCCGGACGGTTGTCATACCTGTTCGGCTTCGAGGGCCCGTCGGTCACCGTCGACACGGCGTGCTCGTCGTCGCTGGTCGCGCTGCACCTGGCGTGCCAGTCGCTGCGCTCCGGCGAATCCGAGCTGGCCATCGCCGGTGGTGTCACGGTGATGGCTTCGCCCGACCCGTTCGTCGCGTTCAGCCGCCAGCGCGCGCTCGCCTTCGACGGCCGCTGCAAGGCGTTCTCCGACGAGGGCGACGGCATGTCCCTCGCCGAAGGCGCCGGGATGCTGGTGTTGGAAAGGCTTTCCGAGGCCCAGCGCCACGGTCACCCGATCCTCGCAGTCGTCCGCGGCACCGCGGTCAACTCCGACGGCGCGTCCAACGGCCTCACCGCGCCCAACGGCCCGTCGCAGCAGCGCGTGATCCGCCAGGCGCTGGCCAACGCCGGCCTCGAACCGTCCGAAGTGGACGCGCTCGACGCGCACGGCACCGGCACCGCGCTCGGCGACCCGATCGAAGTCCAGGCGCTGCAGGCGACTTACGGCCGCGACCGCGAACGCCCGCTGCTGATCGGCTCGGTGAAGTCCAACATCGGGCACACCCAGTCGGCCGCGGGGGTCGCGAGCCTGATCAAGATGGTGCACGCCATGCGCCACGGCGTGCTGCCGCGCACTCTGCACGTCGCCAAGCCGTCCACGAAGATCGACTGGGCGGCCGGGGCGATCGAGCTGCTCGCCGAGGAGAGGGCCTGGCCGGAGACCGGGCACCCGCGCCGCGCCGGCGTCTCGTCGTTCGGCATCAGCGGCACCAACGCCCACGCCATCATCGAGGCCGCGCCCGCGGTCGAGGAAGTCGCACCGCCGGAGAAGACCGGGCCGGTCGTGTGGCCGCTGTCGGCCAAGAGCGCGCCCGCGCTGAAGGTGCAAGCGTTGCGGCTGCTGGACTTCCTCGGCGACGAGCGCCCGGTCGACGTCGGGTGGACGCTCGCCCACCACCGCAGCGGGTTCGAGCAGCGGGCCGTCGTCGTCGGCGAAGACCTCGCCGACCTGCGGCGCGGGCTGACCGCGCTGGCCGGCAACACCGCCGACCCCGCCCTCGTGCAGGGCACCGCCAAGCGGTCCGGCGCGCCGGTGTTCGTCTTCCCCGGGCAGGACTCGCAGTGGCCGGGCATGGCCCGCGAACTCCTCACCACGTCCCCGGTGTTCGCCGGGCGGCTGGCCGAGTGCGCCGCCGCGCTCGAACCCTTCGTCGACTGGTCGCTGGCCGACGTGCTGCACGACGACGCGCTGACCAGCGTCGACGTCGTCCAGCCCGTGCTGTGGGCCGTGCTCGTCTCGCTGGCCGAGCTGTGGCGCGCGCACGGGGTCGAGCCGGTCGCGGTGCTCGGGCACTCCCAGGGCGAGATCGCGGCCGCGTGCGTCGCGGGCGCACTGTCCCTCGAGGACGGTGCCAGGGTGGTGGCGCTGCGGTCGAAGCTGATCGCCGAACGCCTGTCCGGGCACGGCGCGATGCTGTCGGTCGTCGCGGGCGGGGACGAAGTCCGCGCGCTGATCGGGGACCTGGCCGACCGGATCGCCGTCGCCGCGGTGAACGGGCCGCGCTCGGTCACCGTGTCCGGCGAGCCCGCCGCGCTGGCCGAGCTGGAGGTCCGGCTGGCCAAGGCCGGGCTGATGCGCTGGCGGCTCGACGGCGTGGACTTCGCCGCGCACTCGCCGCAGGTCGACGGGATCGCGGCCGAACTGGCCGAGCTGCTGGCCCCGGTTTCCCCGCGCGACACCGGTGTCCGGTTCTATTCGACGGTCACCGGCGGGCTCGTCGAGCCGGCCGAGCTGACCGGCGGCTATTGGTGCCGGAACCTGCGCGGCACGGTCGAGTTCGCCGCGGCGCTGTCGGCTGCGGTCGCCGACGGGCACGCGGTGTTCGTCGAGTCGAGCCCGCACCCGGTGTTCGGCATGGCGATCGGCGAACTGGCCGGTGCCTCGGCGACGGCACTGGGCACGTTGCGCCGCGACGACGGCGGCCTCGACCGGTTCCTGAAGTCCCTGGCCGAGGCCCACACCCGCGGCGTGCCGGTCGACTGGGCGGACACCCTCACCGGCGGCCGGCGGATCGACCTCCCGACGTATGCGTTCCAGCACGAGCACTACTGGGCCATCGACGAAACCGGAACGGCGACAGCGGCCCCGGCCGACGACGAGCTGTGGCAGGCCATCACGCGCGACGACCGGGCCGGGCTCACGAACCTGCTCGAGCTGGACGATCGCCAGCGGTCCGCTTTGGACGACCTGCTGCCCGCGCTGTCCGCGTGGCACGCCCGCCGTGACGACGAGTCCACAGTGGACTCGTGGCGGTACCGGATCGCGTGGCGCCCGGTCCGCCCGGCCGGGACGACGCTGTCCGGCACCTGGCTGGTGCTCGGCGACGGCGAAGACGTCGCCGACATCCTGCGCGGGCACGGAGCCGACGTGCGTGAGGTCGCCGATGGCACCATCGGGGACTTCGACGGCGTCACCGGGATCGTCTCGCTGCTCGCCGCCGACCACGCCCCGACGGAGCACCCCGGTCTCGACCGCGGTCTGCTGCGGACGCTCTCGCTGGTCCAGGCCGTCGCCGGGATCGAGCCCGCGCCGCGCGTCTGGGCGCTGACCCGCGGAGCCGTCTCCACCGGCCCGGCCGATCCCGTCCGCGACCCCGCCCAGGCCCAGGTGCACGGCCTCGGCTGGTCCGCCGCGCTCGAACACCCCGCGCACTGGGCCGGGCTCGTCGACCTGCCCGAGACCCTCGACGCGGCCGCCGCCCGGCGGCTCGTCGCCGTGCTCGCCGGGGCCGGGGACGAAGACCAGCTCGCCATCCGCTCGGGTGGCGTCTTCGCCCGGCGGCTCGTGCCCGCACCCGTCACCGGCGCACCCAAGCGGGCGTGGCGCGCCCACGGGACCGCCATCATCACCGGTGCGACCGGCACCCTCGGCCCGCACCTGGCCCGCTGGCTCGCCGCGGAAGGGATCGAGCACCTCGTGCTCACCAGCCGCCGCGGGCCGGACGCGCCCCACGCCCAGGCCCTCCTCGACGAACTCGGGACGTCGGCCGAGGTGGTTTCGCTCGACGTCACCGACCGAGAGGCCGTCGCCGAACTCATCCGGCGCCTGAAGGGTGAAGGACGGCGGATCACCACCGTCGTGCACACCGCGGCCCACATCGCGCTGGCGCCGCTCACCGGCACCGACGCGACCGCGTTCGCCGAGGTCCTCGACGCCAAGGTCACCGGCGCGACGAACCTCGACCGCGTCCTCGACGAACTCCTCGACGAGGGCGAGCTCGAACACTTCGTGCTGTACTCCTCGACCGCCGGCCTGTGGGGCAGCGGCGACCACGGCGCCTACTCCGCGGCCAACGCGCACCTCGTCGCCCTCGCCGAGCAGCGGCGCGCCCGCGGGGTGCCCGCGACGACCGTCGCCTGGGGCATCTGGGCCGACGACCGCGAGCTGGGCCGGGTCGACCCCGGCCGGATCCTGCGCAGCGGCCTGCGGTTCATGGAGCCGCGCCTCGCGCTCGCCGGGCTGAAGCGCGCACTGGCCGACGACGAAACGTCGTTGCTCATCGCCGATCTCGACTGGGATCGCTACCACCCGGTGTTCACGTCGGTGCGGCCCAGCCCGCTGTTCTCCGAGCTGCCCGCCGTCCGGCGGCTCGCCGAAGCGGCCGACGACACCGCGGACGCCTCGGCGTTCGCGGGCCGGGTCCGGGCGCTGCCCGCCAACGCCGGGCGCCGCCTGGTCGTCGACCTCGTGCGTGCCGAAGCGGCCGCCGTGCTCGGGCACTCCGGCGGGGACGCCGTCGAAGCCGACCGCGCCTTCCGCGAGCTGGGCTTCGACTCGCTCACCGCGGTCGACCTGCGCAACCGCCTGGAGGTCGTGACCGGGCTCAGCCTGCCCAGCACGGTCGTGTTCGACTACCCGAACGCCGACACCCTCGCCGGGTTCATCCTGTCCACGTTGGACGGTCCGGTGGCCGGCGAGACCGTCGTCGCGGCCACCGCCGCCGACGAGCCGATCGCCATCGTCGGCATGAGCTGCCGGTTCCCCGGCGGGGTCACGTCGCCGGAAGCGTTGTGGGACCTGGTCATCGGCGGTGGCGACGCGATCTCGTCGTTCCCGCCCGACCGCGGCTGGGACGCCGCCGGGCTGTTCGACGCCGACCCCGACCGCAGCGGCAAGACGTACTCGACGCTCGGCGGGTTCCTCGACGGCGTCGCCGACTTCGACGCCGGCTTCTTCGGGATCTCCCCGCGTGAGGCCCTGTCGATGGACCCGCAGCAGCGGCTGCTGCTGGAAGTCGCTTGGGAGACCTTCGAACGCGCGGGCGTCGACCCGGCGGCGGCGCGGGGAAGCCGGACCGGCGTGTTCGTCGGCGCCAGCTACCAGGACTACGGCTCGACCGTGCTCAACGCGGCCGAGGGCTCCGAAGGGCACATGATCACCGGCGCGGTGTCGAGTGTCCTGTCCGGCCGGATCGCCTACCTGTTCGGGCTGGAGGGCCCGGCCGTCACCCTGGACACCGCGTGCTCGTCGTCGCTGGTCGCGCTGCACCTGGCGTGCCAGTCGCTGCGCTCGGGCGAGAGCTCGCTCGCGCTCGCCGGCGGGGTCACCGTGATGGCGACACCGGCGCCGTGGATCGGCTTCAGCCGCCAGCGCGCGATGGCGCCCGACGGCCGCTGCAAGGCCTACTCCGACGACGCCGACGGCATGAGCCTCGCCGAAGGCGTCGGGCTGGTGCTCGTCGAACGCCTGTCGGACGCGCAGCGCAACGGCCACGAGATCCTCGCGGTCGTCCGGGGTTCGGCGATGAACTCCGACGGCGCGTCCAACGGCATGACCGCGCCGAACGGCCCGTCGCAGCAACGCGTGATCCGCGCCGCGCTCGCCGCGTCCGGACTGTCCACTTCGGACATCGACGCGGTCGAGGGCCACGGTACCGGCACTCCGCTCGGCGACCCGATCGAGGTCCAGGCCCTGCAGGCCACCTACGGCCGCGACCGCGAGCGGCCGCTGCTGCTCGGCTCGGTCAAGTCCAACCTCGGCCACACGCAGATGGCCTCCGGGATCGCCGGGGTGCTCAAGCTCGTCATGGCCATGCGCCACGGCGTGCTGCCGCGGACCCTGCACGCCGCCACACCGTCGTCGCACATCGACTGGTCCAGCGGCGCGATCCGGTTGCTCGACGAAGCGGCGGACTGGCCGGAGACGGGCGCGCCCCGGCGGGCCGCGGTCTCGTCGTTCGGCCTGAGCGGCACGAACGTCCACACGGTCCTCGAACAAGCCCCCGAGCCGGCCGAACTGCCCGAGCCGATGACGCTGGGGACCGTGCCCTTGGTGGTGTCGGCCCGGACGCCGGAAGCCCTGCGCGCCCAGGCCGACCGGCTGCTCGTGTCGCCGGGTGACCCGGCCGACCTAGCCTTCACCCTGGCCACCGCGCGGGCCGATCTGAGTCACCGTGCGGTGATCCTGGCGTCGACGCCCGAAGACGTCCGAAGTGGACTATCCGCGATCGCCGAAGACGAACCCGCCGCGCACGTCCTGCGCGGCACCTCGACCACCCGCCCCACGACGGCGTTCCTCTTCACCGGGCAGGGCAGCCAGCGCCCCGGCTCCGGCCGTGAGCTGTACGAGCGGTTCCCGGTGTTCGCCGAGGCCCTCGACGAGGTCCTCGCGCACCTCGAGCTGGACCGGCGCGTGCTCTTCGCCGAGCCGGGCACGCCGGACGCCGAGCTGCTGAACGAAACCCGGTACGCGCAACCGGCGCTGTTCGCGATCGAAGTCGCGCTGTTCCGGCTTCTGGAGTCCTGGGACGTGCGGCCCGACCACGTCGCCGGGCACTCCGTCGGCGAGATCGCCGCCGCGCACGTCGCCGGGGTGCTGTCGCTGGCCGACGCGGCGACGCTGGTGCTGGCCCGCGGCCGGCTCATGCAGGCCCTCCCGGCCGGCGGCGCGATGGTCTCGATCCGCGCGACCGAGGCCGACGTCCGCGCGCAGCTGCCGGACGACGTCGACGTCGCCGCGGTCAACGGCCCGGAGTCCGTGGTCGTCTCCGGCCCCGCGGCCGCCGTGCTCGCCTTCGCGGAGCGGTTCGAGAAAACCCGCCGCCTCACCGTTTCCCACGCGTTCCACTCCGCGCTGATGGACCCGATGCTCGACGAGTTCCGCGCCGCCATCGCCGGGCTCACCTTCTCGGCGCCGGAACTGCCGTTCGTGTCCACCGTCGACGGCGCCGACCTCGCCGACGGCCCGGACTACTGGGTCCGCCACGCCCGTGAGGCCGTCCGGTTCGCCGACGCGATCACGGCACTGGACGAAGCCGGCGTCACCGCCTACGTCGAGCTCGGCCCGGACGCCGTGCTGTCGGCGATGAGCGCGGCGAAACCGCTGCTGCGCAAGGACCGGCCGGAGGACGAGACCATCGCCGCGGTGCTCGGCGACCTGCACGCCCGCGGCTACCGGCCGGACTGGGCCGCGTTCTTCGCCGGCACCGGTGCCCGCCGGATCGACCTGCCGACGTACGCGTTCCAGCGGTCCCGCTACTGGCCGGAACCGGCGCCCGCGGCGCCGGAAGCCGACACCGGGTTCTGGACCGCGCTGGAAGCGGCGGACGTCGAATCGCTGTCGGCCACCCTGGACGTCGACCGTGACGCGCTCGGCACCGTGCTGCCCGCGCTCGCCGCGTGGCGCCACCGCGTGCGCGACGAGTCCGAAGTGGACGCCTGGCGCCACCGCGTGGTGTGGACCCCGGTCCGGGCCGAACCCGCCGCGCCGAGCCGGGTGCTCGTCGTGGCCCACGACGACCCGTGGGCCGACTCGGTCGCCGAAGCCGTCGGCGGTACCCGGGTCGAGCCGGGCGCCGAGCGGCCCGAAGCCGACCACGTCCTTTCACTGCTGACCGAGCCCGCCGAGGCCCTGCGGTTCGCGCGGGAGCTGGGGGACGAGGCCCCGCTGTGGTGGGCCACCCGCGGCGCCGTCAGCACCGGCGCGGCCGACCCGGCGCCCGACCCGCGGGCCGCCGCCCTCTGGGGCCTCGGCCGCGTGCTGGGCCTGGAACAACCGCACCGCTGGGGTGGGCTCGTCGACCTGCCCGAGGTTCTCGACGCCCGCACCGTCGGCCGCCTCTTCGCCGTCCTGCGCGGGATCGGCGACGAAGACCAGGTCGCCATCCGGCCGTCCGGGGTGTTCGCCCGCCGCCTCGCCACGGCACCGGTCGGTCGTATAACGGACTACACCCCCCGGGGTACGGTACTGATCACCGGGGGTACCGGCGGTCTCGGCCGGGAAGTCGCCAAGCAGCTCGCCGAAGCGGGCGCCGAACGCCTCGTGCTGCTCAGCCGCCGTGGCCCGGACGCCCCGGGTGCCACCGAACTGCCGAACGCGACCGTCGTGGCCTGCGACGTCGCCGACCGCGCCGCGCTGGCCCGGGTCATCGAGGCCATCCCGGACCTGACCGCCGTGGTGCACACGGCCGGGGTGGTCGACGACGGCACCACGGATTCCTTGACGGCGGAGCAGTTCGCGGCCGTGTTCGAGGCGAAGTGCCTCGGCGCGGAGCACCTCGACGAGCTGACCGCGGACCGCGACCTCGACGCGTTCGTGCTGTTCTCCTCGACCGCCGGCACGTTCGGCGCGGCCGGGCAGGGCAACTACGCGGCCGCCAACGCGTACCTGGACGCGCTCGCCGCCCGGCGCCGGGCCGCCGGCCGGGTCGCGACGTCGATCGCGTGGGGCCCGTGGGCGGGCGCCGGGATGCTCGGCGGGAACGCGGGTGTGCAGGACCGCGTCGGCCGCGGCGGGCTCGCGCTGCTGCCGCCGGACCGGGCCGTCGCCGCGATGCGGCGCGCCATCGGGGCCGGGGACACCGAGATCGTGGTCGCGGACCTCGACTTCGCGCGGTTCGTGCCGGCGTTCACCCTCGGCCGGCCGTTCCCGCTGCTCGCCGACCTGCCGGCCGCCAAGGCCGTGCTCAGCGAGGCCCGGGAGGCGGGGGAGCGCGGCGATCTGCGCGGCACCCTCGCCGGGCTGCCGCCCGCCGACCGCGAGAAGCACCTGCTGAGCCTGCTGCGCACGCAGGTCGCGATGGTGCTCGGCCACCGCGACGCCCAGGCGGTCGCGCCGGACGCCGCGTTCGCCGACCTCGGGTTCGACTCGCTCACCGCGGTCGAACTGCGCAACGGCATCGGCGCGGCGACCGGGCTCACGCTGCCGTCGTCGCTGGTGTTCGACCATCCCACCTCGCGCGCGCTCACGACGTTCCTGCTCGGCGAACTGGTCGGCCTCGACACGCCGGTGACCACCGAGGTCGCGACCCGCGCCACCGCCGACGACCCGATCGTGATCGTCGGCATCGGCTGCCGGTTCCCCGGCGGCGTCACCTCGCCGCGCACCTTCTGGCAGCTGCTCGAAGACGGCGGCGACGCGATCGGCCCGTTCCCGGCCGATCGCGGCTGGGACCTCGCGAAACTCGGCGACGGCCACGGCGGCTTCCTGCCCGACGCGGCCGGGTTCGACGCCGGCTTCTTCGGCATCTCCCCGCGGGAAGCCCTGGCGATGGACCCGCAGCAGCGGCTGCTGCTGGAGACGTCGTGGGAGTCCCTGGAGCACGCCGGGATCGACCCGGCGAGCCTGCGCGGCACCGCCACCGGCGTCTTCGTCGGCACCAACGGCCAGGACTACACCGGGCTGCTGCTCAACTCCGACGCCGACGTGGCCGGGCACATGGCCACCGGCACCACGGCGAGTGTCCTTTCCGGACGGTTGTCCTACACGCTCGGCCTCGAAGGCCCGGCCGTCACGGTCGACACGGCGTGCTCGTCGTCGCTGGTCGCCCTGCACTGGGCGGCCCGCGCGCTGGCCGACGGCGAATGTTCGCTCGCGCTGGTCGGCGGCGTCACCGTGATGACCAGCCCGTTCTCGTTCACCGAGTTCGACGCCCAGGGCGGCCTCGCCGCCGACGGCCGCTGCAAGGCGTTCTCCGACGAAGCCGACGGCACGGCCTGGTCGGAAGGCGCGGGGGTCCTGGTCGTCGAGCGGCGGTCCGACGCGCTGCGCCACGGCCACGAGATCCTCGCCGTGGTGCGGGGCAGCGCGATCAACCAGGACGGCGCGTCCAACGGCCTCACCGCGCCGAACGGTCCCTCGCAGCAACGCGTGATCCGGGCGGCGCTCGCCGACGCGGGTCTGGCTGCTTCGGACGTCGACGTCGTCGAGGCGCACGGCACCGGCACGACGCTGGGCGATCCGATCGAGGCCCAGGCGCTGCTGGCCACCTACGGGCAGGACCGCGAGACGCCGGTGCTGCTGGGGTCGGTGAAGTCCAACCTCGGGCACACCCAGGCCGCGGCGGGTGCGGCCGGCGTGATCAAGATGGTGCTCTCCCTCGGCCACGCCGTCGTCCCGAAAACGCTGCACGTCGCCGAACCGTCGTCCCACGTGGACTGGACGGCCGGGGCCCTGAACCTGGTCACCGAGCCGACCGCGTGGCCGGAGACGGACCGCCCGCGCCGTGCGGCCGTGTCGTCCTTCGGGGTCAGCGGCACGAACGCGCACGTCATCCTGGAAGCCCCGCCCGCGCGGGACACCGTGACCGGGAGCGCACCGGCGGCGGTGCCGTGGCCGGTGTCCGCGCGTTCGGCCGCGGCGCTCGACGAGCTGGTGTCCACTGTGGACGGCGACGCGCTCGACACCGGGTACACCCTGGCCACCGGCCGGGCCGCGCTCGACCACCGCGCGGTGCTGCTCGGCGGCGAGGTCGTCAGCCGAGGAGTGGCCCGCGAGCGGGTCACCGCGTTCCTGTTCTCCGGCCAGGGGGCCCAGCGCCTGGGCATGGGCCGCGAGCTGTACACGCGGTACCCCGTCTTCGCCGACGCCTGGGACGAGGTCGGCGCGCACCTCCGGCTGGCCCTCGGCGACGTCGCCTGGGGCGACGACGCGGCCGAGCTGGACCGGACCGGCTGGGCGCAACCCGCGTTGTTCGCGTTCGAGGTCGCCGCGTTCCGGCTCCTGGAGTCGTGGGGTGTGCGCCCGGACTTCGTCGCCGGGCACTCGATCGGCGAGGTCGCCGCGGCCCACGTGGCCGGGGTGTTCTCGCTGGAAGACGCCGCCACGCTCGTCGCCGCCCGCGCCCGGCTGATGCAGGAGCTGCCCGAGGGCGGCGCGATGGTCGCCCTGCGCGCGTCGGAAGCCGACGTCCGCGCGCGGCTCACCGACGGCGTCGCGCTCGCCGCGGTCAACGGCCCCGAGTCCGTGGTGCTCTCCGGGGACGAAGACGCCGTGCTCGCGGTCGCCGGGACCTTCGGCGGCGGACGGCGGCTCACCGTGAGCCACGCGTTCCACTCGCCGCTGATGGACCCGATGCTCGACGGGTTCCGGGCCGCCATCGAAGGCCTGCGGTTCGCGGCGCCGGTCATCCCGCTGGTCACCGACGGCGACGTCACCGACCCCGGCTACTGGGTGCGGCACGTCCGCGAGACCGTCCGCTTCGGCGACGCCCTCGACCGGCTGGCCGACGTGTCGCTGTTCGTCGAGATCGGGCCCGACGCCGCGTTGACGCCCCTGGTCGAGCCGGCCGACGATCGCGTGGTCGTCCCGTTGGCGCGCCGTGGCCGGTCCGAAGAGGACGGTGTGGCGATCGCGCTGGGCACGCTGTTCACCGCGGGCGTGAACCCGGACTGGGCCGCGTGGTTCGCCGGCACCGGCGCCCGCCTCGCCGAGCTGCCGACCTACCCCTTCGAGCACGAGCGGTACTGGCCCGAGGTGGTCACGAGCGGCCCGGCCGACGACGCCTTCTGGACCTCGGTCGGCCGCGCCGACACCGCCGGTCTGGCGGAGCAGCTGGCCGTCGAACCGGCCGCGCTCGACGCCGTCCTGCCCGCGCTCGCCGCCTGGCGGCGCAAGCAGGCCGAAGCGGCCGCGGCCGACGACCTGCGCTACCGCGTCACGTGGCAGCCGGTCACCGTCGGCGAGCCGAAGCCGGTGACCATCGCGGTCGTCCCCGGCGACGACGCCGAGTGGGCCGAGCGGGTCACCGAGGCCCTCGGGGCCGGGCGCGACCTGGCCGGCGCCGACCTGGTCGTGTCACTGCGGGAAACCGTGGCGGGCACGCGGGAACTGCTGGCCGAGGTCGACGTCCCGGTCTGGTGCGTGACGCGCGGCGCCGTCGCGGTCACCCCGGCCGAGCGCGCCGGCGGACCGGCCGCGCTGTGGGGCTTCGGCCGCGTCGCGGCCCTGCACGACCCCCTGCGCTGGGGTGGGCTCGTCGACGTCCCGTCCGATTTGGACACCCGCGCCGCGGCGCGCCTGCGCGCGGTGCTGGGCGGGGACGAAGACCAGGTCGCCGTCCGCGCGGCCGGGGCCTACGGCCGCCGCCTCACCCGCGCCGCCGCGGGCGGGGACCGCTGGGTCCCGCGGGGCACCGTGCTCGTCATCGGCGACGGACCGGCCGCGCTCCTCGCGGACCAGCTGACCGGGGTCGACGTCGTCCGCGATCCGGCCGCACTGACGGCCCCGCCCGACGCGGTCGTCCACAGTGGAAGCCTCGACGAGGCCCGGCAGTACGCCGACTGGCCGCTGGAAGCGTTCGTCCTGCTCACCTCGGTCGCCGGGGTCTGGGGCGTGCGCGGCCGCGGCGACGAAGCCGCCGAAGCGGCCGAGCTGGAAGCCTTCGCGCGGCAACGACGTGACCGCGGCGAACCCGCGACCGTCGTCGCCTTCTCGGCGTGGGCGGGCACCGGCGAGGACGAGGCCCACCTGCGTGACAGCGGGCTGCCCGTGCTCGACCCGGCCGCCGCCACGACCGCGCTGCTCGCCGCCGTGCGGTCCGCCGACCTCACCACGGTCGTCGCCGACGTCCGGTGGGACCGCTTCGGCCCGGCGTTCACCGCGGCCCGCCCGAGCCCGCTGCTGTCGCCGCTCTACACCCCGGCCCCGGCGACCGGGCCAGGACTGCGCGACCTGGCTCCGGGCGAGCGGTCCGACGTCGTCCTGGAGCTGGTCCGCAAGGCCGCCGCGACCGTGCTCCGGCACCCCGGCACCGACCGGATCGAGCCCGATCGCGCGTTCTCGGCGCTGGGCTTCGACTCGCTCACCGCGATGGACCTGCGCACGGCCCTGAGCGCCGAGACCGGGCTCCGGCTGCCGGCGACGCTCGTGTTCGACCACCCGACCCCGCGCGAGCTGACCGCGTTCCTCCTCGGCGAACTGTTCGGCGCGGAAGAGGTCACCGCCGAAGCCGCCCCGGCGGCGCTCACCGACGACCCGATCGTCATCGTCGGCATGAGCTGCCGCTACCCCGGCGGCATCGGCTCGCCCGAAGACCTCTGGCGGGCGGTCGTCGACGAGCGGGACGTCGTCGGCGGCTTCCCGGCCGACCGCGGCTGGGACCTCACCACGCTGACCGGCGACGGTCCCGGCAGCAGCGCCGCCAAGGAAGGCGGGTTCCTGCACGACGCGGCCGAGTTCGACCCCGGGTTCTTCGGGATCGCGCCGAGGGAGGCGATCGTGATGGACCCGCAGCAGCGGCTCGTCCTCGAAGTGGCGTGGGAGGCGTTCGAACGCGCCGGCATCGACGCCACCGGGCTGCGCGGCGGCGACACCGGCGTCTACATCGGCGGCGGGTCGGGCGACTACACCCCGCCCACCGACACCCTCGGGCACCAGGCCACCGCGCAGGCGGCCAGCCTGCTGTCCGGTCGCGTCTCCTACGCGTTCGGGCTGGAGGGCCCGTCGGTCAGCGTCGACACCGCGTGCTCGTCTTCGCTGGTCGCGTTGCACCTGGCGGCCCAGGCGCTGCGGGCGGGGGAGTGCTCCCTGGCCGTCGCCGGCGGCGTGATGGTGATGTCGAGCCCCACCGGGTTCGTCGAGTTCGGCGAGATGGGCGCGCTGTCGCCGGACGGCCGCTGCAAGGCCTTCGCCGACGCCGCCGACGGCACCGGCTGGTCCGAAGGCGTCGGCATGATCGTGCTGGAGCGCGAGTCCGACGCCCGCCGCCACGGCCACCCGGTCCTCGCCGTGGTGCGGGGTTCGGCGGTCAACTCCGACGGCGCGTCCAACGGGCTCACCGCCCCCAGCGGCCCGGCCCAGCAACGCGTCATCAAGCGCGCCCTGGCCGTGTCCGGGCTGGCACCGTCCGAAGTGGACGCCGTGGAGGCGCACGGCACCGGCACGAAGCTCGGCGACCCGATCGAGGCGCAGGCACTGCTGGCCACCTACGGTCGCGAGCGCGAACGGCCGCTGCTGCTCGGCTCGGTGAAGTCCAACCTCGGTCACACCCAGGCCGCGGCCGGAGCGGCCGCGGTGATCAAGATGGTGCTGGCCATGCGGCACGGGCTGCTGCCGAAGACCCTGCACGTGGACAAGCCGTCCGCGCACGTCGACTGGTCCGCGGGCCGCGTCGAGCTGCTCACCGAGAGCCTGCCGTGGCCGGAGACCGGGCACCCGCGCCGGGCCGGGATCTCCGCGTTCGGCGCCAGCGGCACCAACGCCCACCTGGTGCTGGAGCAGGCCCCGCCGGTGGACCCGCGTCCGGCCGCCGCCCCGGCGACCGTGCCGGTCCGGCTGTCCGCACGCACCGACGAGGGCCTGCGGGCCCAGGCCCGCGCCCTGCGCGACCACCTGCTCGCCCACCCCGGACTCGCGCTGCCCGACGTCGCCTTCTCGGCGGCGACGACCCGCGCTTGGTTCGAGTCGCGGGCGGTCGTCGTCGCGGGGGACCGCGACGAACTGCTGACCGGGCTCGGCGCGCTCACCGCCGGGACGCCGTCGCCGCTGGTGCACGCCGGCCGGCCCGCTGCGGGCAAGCTCGCGTTCCTGTTCTCCGGGCAGGGTTCGCAGTACCCGGGCATGGGCCGCGCCCTGTACGAACGGTTCCCGGTGTTCGCCGCCGCGTTCGACGAGGCCTGCGCGCACCTGGACCTCGACCTGCCCGGCTCGCTGCGGGACGTCGTCTTCGGCGACGACGCCGAGGTGCTGGCGCAGACCCGGTGGTCGCAGCCCGCGGTGTTCGCCGTGGAGGTCGCGCTCTACCGGCTCGTCGAGTCGTGGGGCGTGCGGCCCGACTACCTCGCCGGGCATTCGATCGGCGAGTTCGCCGCCGCCCACGCGGCCGGTGTGCTGTCGCTGGCCGACGCGGCCCGGCTGGTCGCCGCCCGCGGCCGGCTCATGCAGGAGCTGCCGGGCGGGGCGATGGCCGCGCTGCAGGTCACCGAAACCGAGGCCGAAGAGCTGATCAGCGGGCGGCCGCTGTCGATCGCCGCGGTCAACGGGCCGGAGGCGGTGGTCGTTTCGGGTGACACCGGCGCGGTCGCCGAGGTCGCGGAGCTGGTCGCGGCCCGGGGCCGAAAGACTAGACGTTTAAGGGTCAGCCACGCGTTTCACTCGTCGCATATGAACGCGATGAGGGACGAGTTCGAGCGGATCGCCGCGGGGGTGCAGTTCGCCCCGCCGGCGCTCCCGGTCGTGTCCACCGTCACCGCGTCCCCGGTCACCGATGAGCTGGGCACGGCGGCGTACTGGGCCGACCACGTCCGCCGTCCGGTGCTGTTCGCCGGCGCCGTCGCCGCGCTCGACTCGCTCGGTGTCACGAAGTACCTGGAACTGGGCCCGGACAGCACCCTCGCGGCGCTGACCCGGACGCTCACCGGCGAATCCGCCACCGTGACCGCCGCCCTGCGCGCCGGCCGCGAGGACGAGCCGACGCTGGTCTCGGCGCTGGCGCGGCTCGACGTCGGCGGCACCCCGGTCGAGTGGGCCGGGCTGTTCACCGGGGCACGCCCGGTCGACCTGCCCACCTACCGCTTCCACCACGAGCGGTTCTGGCCGGACGCCCCGGCCGTCACCGTCAAGCCGGACTTCCTGACCGGCCTCGACGCCGACGTGCTCGCCAAGGAGATCGACGTCGACCCGGCCGCGCTCGACGCCGTGCTGCCCGCCTTGCTGGACCTGCAGCACCGCCGCGCCCAGCAGTCCACTGTGGACGACCTGCGGTACCGCGTCGCCTGGAAGCCGCTCGGCGGTGCCCCGGGTGCGGTGCCGGACGGCAAGTGGCTGGTCGTCGTGCCCGCCGGCTTCGCCGAAGACCCGTGGGTCACCGGCGTGGTCACCGCGCTCGGCGCCGAGGTCACCGGCCCCGAGACCGTGACCGCGGCGCTCGACGGCGTCACCGGTGTCGTTTCCCTGCTGGGCCTGGACGAATCGACGCCGACCGCGGGTGCCGTGGCGACCACCGCGCTGCTGCAAGCATTGGCCGGCAGCGCGGCCCGGCTGTGGTGCCTGACCCGCGGCGCGGTCACCGCCGTGCCCTCGGACCGGGTCACCTCGATCACGCAGGCCGCGCTCTGGGGCCTGGGCCGCGTCGCGGCGCTGGAGCAGCCGCAGCGCTGGGGCGGCCTCGCCGACCTGCCCGCCGACCTCGACGACCACGCGTTCGCCCGGCTGGGCGCGGTGCTCGCCGGGACCGAGGACCAGGTCGCGGTGCGGGCGGCGGGCACGTTCGCCCGGCGCCTCGTGCGCGCCCCGGCCGGCCCGTCGGCGCGGGCGTGGCAGCCGCGCGGCACCGTCGTCGTCACCGGCGGCACCGGCGCGCTCGGCAAGCACGTCGCCCGCTGGGTGCTCAGCGAAGGCGCCGCGCGGGTCGTGCTCACCGGCCGCCGCGGCCCGGACACCCCGGACGCCGTCGCGCTGCTGGCCGAGCTGGGCCCGAAGGCGTCCATCGTCGCCTGCGACCTGACCGACCCCGCCGCCGTCGGCGAGCTGCTCACGGCGGACGTCACCGCGGTGATCCACGCGGCCGGTGTCCTCGACGACGGCGTCCTGGAGGGCTACGGCCCGGACCGGTTCGACGCCGTGTTCGCGGCGAAGGCCGAGTCCGCGCTCGTGCTCGACCGCGTGTCCCGCGACCTGAACCTCGACGTCTTCGCGTTGTTCTCCTCGGCGTCCAGCTCGGTCGGCAACGCCGGCCAGGCGAACTACGCCGCGGCGAACGCCGTGCTCGACGCCGTCGCCGAAAGCCGGCGCGCGGAGGGCCTGCCGGGCACCTCGATCGCTTGGGGCGCCTGGCGAGCCGGCATGGCCGAGACCGCCGACGCGGCGGCCCGGGCCCAGCGCACCGGGACCCGCCCGGTGCCGCCGGAGCTCGCGCTCACCGCGTTCGCGCAGGTCGTGCTCGCGGCCGAGGCGGCGCCGGTGGTCGCCGACATCGACCACGAGACGTTCCTGCGGACCTTCACCGCGGCCCGGCCGGCGCCGCTGCTGACCGACCTGCCGGAGTACCACCGCCTCACCGCGGAAGCGCCGGTCGAAGCGGGCGCGGGCGCGGTGCTGCGGGAGCGGCTGGGCAAGCTGCCGCCGCCGGATCGCGAGAAGGCCGCGCTCGACGTCGTCCGCACCCAGGTCGCCGCGGTGCTCGGGTTCGCCGGGCCGCACGCGGTCGACCCGGAGCGGCCGTTCTCCGAGCTCGGCTTCGACTCCCTCAGCGCGATCGAGCTGCGCAACCAGCTCGCCGCGGCGACCGGGCTCGACCTGCCCGCGACGCTCGTGTTCGACCAGCCGTCCCCCGCCGTGCTCGCCGCCGACCTGGTGCGGCAGCTCGCCCCGGCCGCGGACCCCGACGACCTGGACACCGAGCTGCGGGCCCTGCTCGCGGCCGTGTCCCCGGCGCGCCTGCGCGAAAGCGGCGTGCTGGACACCTTGCGCCGCCTGGCCGGGCCCGACCCGGCCGGGGACGAGGCCGCCGACATCGACGGCATGTCGGTCGACGACCTGGTCCGCGCGGCGCTCGACGGCGAGGCCACCTGACCCCGATGAACCTACGGAGCTGACACATGTCCACCCCGAGCGACCGGGTCGTCGAAGCACTCCGTGCCGCGATGAAGGAGTCCGAGCGGCTCAAGCGGCAGAACCAGGAACTGCGGGCCGCCGCCACGGAGCCGATCGCCATCGTGGCCATGGGCTGCCGGTTCCCCGGCGGCGTCCGCGGTCCCGAAGCGCTGTGGCGGCTCGTCGAGGACGGCGGGGACGCGATCGGGCCGTTCCCCGCCGACCGCGGCTGGGACGTCGAGGCGGTCACCGGCGCCGGGGTCGACGAGCGGGGCATGGGCGTCAGCCAGGCCGGCGGGTTCCTCGACGGCGTAACCGATTTCGACGCGGCGTTCTTCGGGATCTCGCCCCGCGAGGCGGTGTCCCTGGACCCGCAGCAGCGGCTGCTGCTGGAGGTGTCCTGGGAAGCGATCGAACGGGCCGGTATCGACCCGAAGCGGTTGCGCGGCAGCCGGACCGGCGTCTTCACCGGCACGAACGGGCAGGACTACGCCTACCTGATGGTCCGGTCGCTGGCCGACGCCGACGGTTCGGTCGGCACCGGCATCGCGGCGAGCGCGCTGTCGGGCCGGGTGGCCTACACGCTCGGGCTCGAGGGCCCGGTCGTCACGGTCGACACGGCGTGCTCGTCGTCGCTGGTCGCGGTGCACCTGGCCGCGCAGGCGCTGCGGGCGGGGGAATGCACCCTCGCACTGGCCGCGGGCGTGAACGTGATGTCGACGCCGGGGTCGCTGCTGGAGTTCAGCCGCCAGGGCGGGCTGTCCGCCGACGGCCGCTGCAAGGCCTTCTCCGACGACGCCGACGGGACCGGCTGGTCCGAAGGCATCGGCGTGCTGGTGCTGGAGAAGCTGTCGGACGCGCAGCGCCACGGGCACGAGGTGCTCGCCGTCGTCCGCGGCACCGCGGTGAACTCCGACGGCGCGTCCAACGGCTTCACCGCGCCCAACGGTCCTTCGCAGCAGCGCGTGATCCGCGCCGCGCTCGCCGCGTCCGGACTGTCCACTTCGGACGTCGACGTCGTCGAGGCGCACGGCACCGGGACGAAGCTCGGCGACCCGATCGAGGCCCAAGCGCTGCTGGCCACCTACGGGCAGGACCGGGAAACGCCGCTGCTGCTGGGGTCGGTCAAGTCCAACATCGGGCACACCCAGGCGGCCGCGGGGGTCGCCGGGATCATCAAGGTGGTCGAGGCGATCCGGCACGGGGTCGTGCCGCGGACGCTGCACGCGGACACGCCGTCGTCCCATGTGGACTGGAGCTCCGGTGCGGTCCGGCTCGCCACGGAGAACCAGCCGTGGCCTTCGGCTGATCGTGAGCGCCGGGCCGGGGTGTCGTCGTTCGGGGTCAGCGGGACCAACGCCCACGTGCTGATCGAACAGGCACCCGCCGCGCCGGTCACCGCGGCTTCGCGTACTGAAATCCCGGCGCCGTGGCTGATTTCCGGTCGGACCCCGGCCGCGCTGCGCGCCCAGGTCGCGCAGATCGCCGGCGTCACCGCCGATCCTCTCGACGTTGCTTTCTCGCTGGCCACCACCCGTTCGGCGTTCGAAGAGCGGCTGAGCGTCTCGGGGCCGGACCCCCGTGCGGCGCTGACCGCCTGGCTGGCGGACGGGGACGCGCCCGGTGTCTTCACGGGTTCGGTCGAGCGGCCGCCCGCGCTCGCCTACGTCTTCACCGGCCAGGGCGCGCAGTGGCTCGGGATGGGCCGCGCGCTGGCCGCGCGGTTCCCCGTCTTCGCCGACGCGCTGGCCGCGTCGCTCGACCGGCTCGACCCGGCCGTCCGCGAGGTGCTGCGGGGGACCGACGCCGCCGCGCTGGACCGGACCGGGTCCGCGCAGCCCGCGTTGTTCGCGGTCGAGGTCGCGCTGTTCCGGCTCCTGGAGTCCTGGGGGATCCGGCCCGACTTCGTCGCCGGGCACTCCGTCGGCGAGATCGCCGCCGCGCACGTGTCCGGGGTGCTGTCGCTCGACGACGCCTGCGTGCTGGTGAGCGCGCGGGCCCGGCTGATGCAGGCGCTGCCCGCCGGGGGCGCGATGGTCGCCGTCCGCGCGAGCGAGGCGGACGTCCGGCCGTACTTGAGCGACGACGTCGCCATCGCCGCGGTCAACGGCCCGCGGTCGGTCGTGCTGTCCGGCGCCGAGGACGCCGTGCTGGCCGCCGCCGCGCACTTCGAGCGCACGCGCCGGCTTTCGGTGTCGCACGCGTTCCATTCGCCGCTGATGGACCCGATGCTCGACGACTTCCGCGCGGTGGTGGGCGGGTTGTCGTTCGCCGAGCCGGTGCTGCCGTTCATGGCTTCCGGGGACGTGACCACGGCCGAGTACTGGGTGCGCCACGTCCGCGAGCCGGTCCGGTTCGCCGACGCCGTCGCGCGCCTCACCGAGTCCGGCGCGTCGGTGTTCGCCGAGCTGGGCCCGGACGCCGCGCTCACCCCGCTGCTCGGGGACGTCACCGCGATCCCGCTGGGGCGCCGGGACTCCGACGAGCCCGCGGTGCTCACCGAAGCGCTGGCCGGACTGCACACCGCCGGCGTCCGGGTCGACTGGACGACGTTCTTCGCCGGCACCGGCGCCCGCGCGGTCTCGCTGCCGACGTACCCGTTCCAGAGCGAGCGGTTCTGGCCGTCCACTGTGGACATCACCGCCGACGCCGCCGGGCTCGGCCTGGACCCGGTCGCGCACCCGCTGCTGGGCGCGTCCCTGGCCCCGGCCGGGTCCGACGGCCTGCTGCTCACCGGGCGCATCTCCGCGCGCACCCACCCGTGGCTCACCGGCGGCGTGTTCCCCGGCACCGGGTTCGTCGAGCTCGCCCTGCGCGCGGGCCTCGACCTCGGCTGCGACCTGGTCGAAGAACTCACCCTCGGCGCCCCGCTGGAACTGGCCGCCGACGGGGCCGCCGACCTGCAGCTCACGGTGGGCGAGCCGGACGCGACCGGCCGCCGCCGCCTCGACATCCACACCCGCGGCGAGGGCAGCTGGATCCGCCGCGCCGAGGGCGTCCTCGCCACCGGTGCGCACCACGAAGACTTCGCGGACGACCCGGGCACCGAAGTCGCGTTCGGTGAGGACGAAGCCGACACGGCTCGTTTCGGGCTGCACCCCCGGCTCCTCGACGAGGTGCTGCGGGCCGCGGGCATCACCGGCTATCCCACCCGGTGGACGCGGGTTTCGCTGCACGCGGCGGGCGCGGCCCGCGTCCGCGTCCGGGCCGGTGACGGCGGGGCGCTGGCCCTCACCGACACCGCCGGGCAGCCGGTGGCGTCGATCGGCTCGGTGCGCGCGGAAGCCGTAACCGCCCAGTCCGATGTGGACTCGCTGTTCGAGCCGCGCTGGGCGCCGGTCGTGCTGCCGCCGGCGGGCGCCACCGACGTCACGCTGGTCCGGCTGACCCACGACGGCAGCCCCCTCGACGGCCTCACCACGCTCACCACCCGCGCGCTCGAGCTGGCGCAGGAGTGGCTGGCGGACGACCGTTCCACGGACTCTCGGCTGGTCTTCGTGACCGAAGCCGGCGACCTCGCCGCCGCGGCCGTGCACGGCCTGATCCGCACGGCTCAGGCGGAAAACCCGGGCCGCTTCGTCCTGGTCGACGCCGACGCCGAAACCACCGACGCCGTCATCCACCGCGCCCTCGCCCTCGACGAACCCCAGCTGCGCCTGCGTGCCAACACCGCCCAGGCCCTCCGCCTCGCCCGCGTAGACGCGGAGCTTTCACGTGAAAGCTCCGCCTGGGACCCGGACGGGACCGTTCTGATCACCGGGGGCACCGGGGGACTGGGGGCGGAGCTGGCCCGGCACCTCGTGCGGGAGCACGGCGTCCGGCACCTGCTGCTGCTCAGCCGCCGTGGGCCGGACGCACCGGGGGCGCGGGAGCTGCGGGAGGAGCTCGGCGTCGAGATCCGCGCGTGCGACGTCGCCGACCGCGACGACCTGGCCGCCGCGCTCGCCGCCATCCCGGCCGAGCACCCGCTGACCGCGGTCGTCCACGCGGCCGGCGTGCTCGACGACGGCGTCGTCACCGCGCTCACCCCCGACCGGCTCGCCCCGGTGCTGGCCGCCAAGGCCGCCGCCGCGTGGCACCTGCACGAGCTGACCCACGATCTGGACGCGTTCGTGCTGTTCTCCTCGGTCGCCGGGCTCATGGGCGGCGCCGGGCAGGGCAGCTACGCCGCCGCCAACAGCTTCCTCGACGCCCTCGCCGCCCACCGCCGTGCCGCCGGGCTGCCCGCGCACGCCCTGGCATGGGGCTCCTGGACGGTCGGCATGGCCGGCTCGCTCGCCGAAGCCGACCGCGCGCGGATGGCCCGCTCGGGCATGCCGCCGCTGGAACTCGAGCACGGACTTTCGCTGTTCGACACCGCGCTGACGCTGCCGCGGGCCGTGGTGGCGCCGGTCGCCGTCGACCTCGCCGCCCTGCGCCTGCTCGAAGAGCTGCCGCCGCTCCTGCGTGGGCTCGCCGGGGGCATCCGCCGCTCGGCCGCCACGACGTCCGCGGCCGCCGCCGATCTCGCCGGCCGGCTGCGCGAGCTGAGCGGCGAGGAGCGGCTGGCTCAGGTGACCGACCTGGTCCGCGGCCGCGCCGCGACCATCCTCGGGCACGCCGATCCCGCCGCCGTCGGCGCCACGAAGTCGTTCTCCGACCTGGGTTTCGACTCCCTGACCGCGGTCGAGCTGCGCAACCGCCTGGCCGCGCTCACCGGCTTGCGGCTGCCGTCGACGCTGGTGTTCGACCACCCGACGCCGATCGCGGTCGCCCGGCTGGTGCTGGCCGAGCTGTTCGGCGGCGCCGACGCGCCCACCGCGGTGGTGGCCGGACGGCGGGACGACGACCCGGTCGTCGTGGTCGGCGTCGCCTGCCGCTTCCCGGGCGGGGTCGCGAGCCCCGAAGACCTGTGGGACCTGGTCGCCGGCGGCCACAGCGGCGTGTCGAGCTTCCCCACCGACCGCGGCTGGGACGCTGCCGCGCTCGCCGCCTCCGACACCCGCGCGGGCGGGTTCCTCTACGACGCCGCCGAATTCGACGCGGGCTTCTTCGGGATCTCGCCGCGCGAAGCCGTCGCGATGGACCCGCAGCAGCGGCAGCTCCTGGAGGTGTCCTGGGAGGCGCTGGAACGCGCTGGGCTGGACGCCACCGGCTTGCGCGGCTCGCGCACCGGCGTGTTCGTCGGCACCAACGGCCAGACCTACTCCGACCTGTTCCTCACCGCCGACGTCGAGCTGCGCGGGCAGACCGGCACCGGCATCGCGGGCAGCGTCGTGTCCGGCCGGCTGTCCTACGTGCTGGGCCTGGAAGGCCCGGCGATGACCATCGACACCGCCTGTTCGTCGTCGCTGGTCGCGATGCACCTCGCGGCGCAGTCGCTGCGCGCGGGGGAGTGCGACCTCGCGCTCGCCGGTGGTGTCACGGTGATGGCGACGCCGGGCGGGTTCGTCGGGTTCAGCGGCCAGAACGGCCTCGCGCCGGACGGGAACTGCAAGGCGTTCTCCGACGACGCCGACGGCACCGGGTGGTCCGAAGGCGTCGGCGTCCTGGTGCTGGCGCGGCAGTCCGAGGCGATCCGCGCCGGGCACGAGGTCCTCGCCGTGCTCAAGGGCTCCGCGGTCAACCAGGACGGCGCTTCGAACGGCCTCACCGCGCCGAACGGGCCGTCGCAGCAGCGGGTGATCCGGGCCGCGCTGGCCGACGCGGGTCTGTCCACTTCGGACGTCGACGTCGTGGAGGCGCACGGCACCGGGACGACTCTCGGCGATCCCATCGAGGCCCAGGCACTGCTCGCGACCTACGGGCAGGACCGTGAAACGCCGTTGCTGCTGGGGTCGGTGAAGTCGAACATCGGGCACACGCAGGCCGCCGCGGGCGTGGCCGGGGTCATCAAGGTGATCGAGGCGATGCGGCACGGGATCGTGCCGAAGTCGTTGCACGTCGGCGAGCCGTCGTCCCATGTGGACTGGGAAGCCGGTGCGGTCGAGGTTGTCGCCGAGGCGGTCGAGTGGCCGTCGGTGGACCGCGTCCGCCGGGCGGGGGTTTCGTCGTTCGGGATCAGCGGCACCAACGCCCACGTCATCCTCGAAGCACCCGAGCCGCGGTCGGTTCCCTCGCCGCGGCCGGAGGTTCCGGTCGTGCCGTGGGTCGTCTCCGGCAAGACCGAGGACGCCCTCCAGGCCCAGCTCGACCGGCTCACCGAGGCCGGGCTCGACCCGCTCGACGCCGGCTACTCCCTGGTCACCACCCGCGCGAGCTTCCCGCACCGCGCGGTCCTGCTGGCCACGCCGGACGGCGTCCGCGAGATCGCGCGCGGCACCGGGGAAGCGCCTACGGTGGGCTTCCTGTTCACCGGCCAGGGTTCCCAGCGGCTCGGCATGGGCCGCGAGCTGTACGCGACCTCGAAGCCGTTCGCCGACGCGCTCGACGCCGTCCTGGCCCACCTCGACCCCGGCCTGCGGGACGTCCTGTGGGGCGACGACGCGAGCCTGCTCGCCGAGACCGGCTGGGCGCAGCCGGCGTTGTTCGCGCTCGAAGTCGCCCTGGCCCGCATGGCCGAGGCGCACGGCGTCCGGCCGGCGCGGGTCGCCGGGCACTCCGTCGGCGAGATCGCCGCCGCCCACCTCGCCGGGGTCCTGTCCCTCGAGGACGCCTGCGCGCTGGTGACCGCCCGCGGCCGCCTGATGCAGGCCCTGCCGCGCGGTGGCGCGATGGTCGCGGTCGAGGCGTCCGAAGCCGACGTTCGCGCCCGGCTGGTCGACGGCGCCGGCATCGCGGCGGTCAACGGCCCGCACGCGGTCGTGCTCTCGGGCACCGAAGCCGCGGTGCTCGCGGTGGCGTCGCACTTCGGGAAGACCAAGCGGCTCAAGGTGAGCCACGCGTTCCACTCGTCGTTGATGGACCCGATGCTGGACGAGTTCCGCGAGGTCGTCGCGGGGCTGGCGTTCGCGTCGCCGCGGATCCCGGTGGTCACCACCGGCGACGTCACCGAGCCGGAGTACTGGGTCCGGCACGTCCGCGACACCGTCCGCTTCGCCGACGTCCTCGCCGAGCTCGACGTCACGGCGTTCGTCGAGATCGGTCCGGACGGGGTGCTGTCGGCGATGGTCGACGAGCCCGGCGCGCTCGTGACCCCGTTGCTGCGCAAGGACCGCCCGGAAACCGAGTCCGTCCTCAGTGGACTGGCGCGGCTGCACGTCGCCGGCGCCGACGTCGACTGGACGCCGTGGTTCCCCGGCGCCCGGCGGATCACCCTGCCCACGTACGCTTTCCAGCGGCAGCACTACTGGCCGCGGGTCGTCCCGGGCCGCGGCGCCGTCGAACGCCTCGGGCTCACCCCGGCCGGGCACCCGCTGCTGGACTTCGCGGTCGACCTCGCCGACTCCGGCGGTGTCGTGCTGTCCGGGCTGCTGTCGCGAGACGCGCAGCCGTGGCTGGCCGACCACGTCGTCGGCGGGCACGTGCTGTTCCCCGGCACCGGGTTCCTCGACCTGGCCGTCCGCGCGGCGGACCAGGTCGGCTGCTCCGCCGTGGAAAGCCTCTCCATCGCCGCGCCGCTGTGGCTGCGTCCGGACGAGCCGGTGCTGCTGCAGATCGCCGCCGGCGGCCCGGACCACGCCGGGCGCCGCGAGCTGACCATTTCCTCGCGCGGCACCGGCCCGGACGCCGAGTGGGTGCAGCACGCGGCGGGGTTCGTCGCGGTCGGCGAGCACCCGGCCGCGGCGGTGGCGGGCGAGTGGCCGCCGTCCGGCGCCACCGAGCTCGACGTGTCCACTGTGTACCCCGAGCTGGCCGCGACCGGCCTGGCCTACGGGCCCGCGTTCCGCGGCCTGACCCGGGCCTGGCTGGACGGCGACGCGCTGCTCGCCGAGGCAGAGCTGCCCGGCGAGGCCGACGGCGACTACGGCCTGCACCCCGCTCTGTTCGACGCGGTCCTGCACGCCCTGCACCGGCTCGACACGGTCGCGGGCGGCCTGCCGTTCGCGTGGTCCGGGGTGTCCCTGCACGCCTCGGGCGCGACCCGGATCCGCGCCCGGATCACGCCGGTGGACCGCGAGTCGGTGGCCATCGCCGTCACCGACGAGACCGGCGCGCCGGTGCTGACGGTCCAGTCCCTCCAGCTGCGCGAAGCGGCCCAGCGTGACGCCGACGACGACTCCCTCTACCAGCTGGCGTGGGTCCCGGCGGCCCTGGCCAAGGACGCGCCGGCGGGCACGTGGGCCCTCCTCGGCGACGACCCGCTCCTGGCGTCCGTCGCCCGCCCGTGCGCGGACCTCGAAACAGCACTGGCCCTCGAACCGGACGTCCTCCTGGTCCCGCTCGGCGTCGTGAGTGATAAGTCGGGTTCTAACCCGACTTATCACTCACGACCGGCCGCGGCAGACCTGCTGGCCGCCGTCCGGGAGGTCACCGCGCGGGCGCTGAGCGTGCTGCAGGACGCCGACGAGCGGGCCCAGCGGGTCGTGTTCGTGACCCGGGAAGCTGTCGCCGTCGAGCCGGGGGACCGCGTCGCCGACCTCGCCGCCGCCGCGGCGTGGGGGCTCGTGCGGTCCGCGCAGTCCGAACAGCCCGGCCGGTTCGTGCTCGTCGACCTCGAAGCCGGCGCGGCGCTGCCCGGCACCGGGTTCGTCGTCTCCGGGGAACCCCAGTTCGCCGTCCGCGGCGAAAGCGTCCGCGTCGCCCGGCTCGGCCGCCTGGCCGGCAACGGCGACCTCCTGCCTCCCGCGGTACCGGCGTGGCGACTCACCGCCGGTCCCGCGGGCATCGACGACCTGGGCGCCGAAGCGTGCCCGGACGTGCTCGCCGACCCGCCCGCCGGGCACGTCCGGGTCCGCCTCGAAGCGGCCGGGCTCAACTTCCGCGACGTCCTGTCCGTGCTCGGCATGTACCCGGGCAAGCTCGGTGACCTGGGCGCGGAAGGCGCCGGCGTGATCGAGACGACCGGCGAGGGCGTGGACCCGGCCCGCGTCGGCGAACGCGTCTTCGGCATGCTGCCCGGCTCGTTCGGCACCCACAGCGTCTCGGACCCGCGCTACCTCGCGCCGGTGCCCGCCGGGTGGTCCGCGCGCACCGCCGCGTCCGTCCCGCTGGTGTTCCTGACCGCGTACTACGCACTCGTCGACCTCGCGAACCTCAAGCCCGGCCAGAAGATCCTCGTCCACGCGGGCGCCGGCGGCGTCGGCATGGCCGCCATCCAGCTCGCCCGCCACCTCGGCGCCGAGGTCTTCGCGACGGCGAGCGCGGGCAAGCAGCACGTCCTGCGCGAACTCGGCGTCGCCGACGACCACATCGCCTCCTCGCGCTCGCTGGAGTTCGAAGCCGACTTCCGCCGCGTCACCGGCGGCGCGGGCGTCGACGTCGTCCTCAACGCGCTGGCGGGCGAGTTCGCCGACGCCTCGATGAACCTGCTCGCCGACGGCGGCCGGTTCCTCGAGATGGGCAAGACCGACATCCGCGACGCCGCCGCGCTGCCGCGGATCCGCTACCGCGCCTTCGACCTCGGCGAGGCCGGGCCCGACCGCACGGCCGAACTGCTCGGCGAACTGCTGCGGCTCTTCGCCGACGGCGTCCTGACGCCGCTGCCGATCCGGAGCTGGGACCTGCGCCAGGCCCCGGCCGCGTTCCGGCACATGAGCCGCGCGAAGCACGTCGGCAAGATCGTGCTGACCCTGCCGCCGCGCTGGGAACCCGACGGCACCGTGCTCATCACCGGCGGCACCGGCGGGCTCGGCCGCGAGCTGGCCCGGCACTTCGTGCGCACCCACGGCGTCCGGCACCTCGTGCTCACCAGCCGCCGCGGCCCCGACGCCCCTGGCGCGGCCGAACTGCGCGACGAACTGGGCGTGGACGTCACGATCGAAGCCTGCGACGCCGCCGACCGCGACCAGCTCGCCGCCGTGCTCGCCCGGATCCCGGCCGCGCACCCGCTGCGGGGTGTCGTGCACACCGCGGGCGTCCTCGACGACGGCGTCGTCGCCTCGCTCGACCCGGCCCGCCTGGACACCGTGCTGCGGCCCAAGGCCGACGCCGTCGTCCACCTCGACGAGCTGACGCGCGACCTCGACCTGTCGGCGTTCATCGTCTTCTCCTCGGTCGCCGGCACGGTCGGCTCGGCCGGGCAGGGCAACTACGCCGCCGCCAACGCCTTCCTCGACGCCTTCGCCCAGCGCCGGCACGTCGAAGGCCGGGCCGCGCTCTCCTTGGCTTGGGGCGGCTGGGAAACCGGCATGGTCGGCACCCTCACCGACGCCGACCGCGAGCGGATGGCCCGCGGTGGCGTCCCGCCGCTGACCGTCGAGCAGGGCATCCGGCTGTTCGACCGGGCGACCCGCTCGCCGGGCGCGGTGGTCGTGCCGATGCGCGTGGACATGACGGCGATGCGGGCCCAGGGCGAGCTGCCGTGGCTGCTGCGCCCGGTCGCCAAGCCCGGCCGCCGCCGCGCGGGCGGCGACGCCGAGCACGTGCGCGGCTCCCTGCGCGAACAGCTCGCCGGAATGCGCGCGGCCGAGCAGCTGCGGGTGCTCACCGGCCACGTCGCCACCGAGGTCGCCGCGGTGCTCGGGCACGCGGCCGACGACGTCGAGACCACGCGGGAGTTCCGCGAACTCGGCTTCGACTCGCTGACCGCGGTCGAGTTCCGCAACCGGCTCGCCGCGGTGACCGGGCTGCGGCTGCCCTCGACGCTGGTGTTCGACTACCCGACGCCGGGCGCGGTCGCGGAGTTCCTGCGCGGCGAGCTGGTCGGCTCGGGGGACACCGGGACCGCCGTCGTGGTCACCGGGCCGGTGTCCGACGACCCGGTCGTGGTGGTCGGCATGGCGTGCCGGTTCCCCGGGGGCGTCACCGGTCCCGACGGGCTGTGGGACCTGGTCGCCTCGGGCGCGGACGCCGTTTCGGGCTTCCCGGCCGACCGCGGCTGGGACACCGCCGCGCTGGCCGCCAGCGACACCCAGGCGGGCGGCTTCCTCTACGACGCCGCCGAATTCGACGCCGCGTTCTTCGGGATCTCGCCGCGTGAAGCGGTCGCGATGGACCCGCAGCAGCGGCTCCTCCTCGAAGTGTCGTGGGAGGCGTTCGAGCGCGCCGGGCTGGACGCGACGCGCCTGCGCGGCTCGCGCACCGGCGTTTTCGTCGGCACCAACGGCCAGACCTACTCCGACCTGCTGATGACGACCGACGCCGACCTGCGCGGGCAGACCGGCACCGGCCTGGCCGCGAGCGTCGCCTCCGGCCGCCTGTCCTACGTGCTGGGCCTGGAGGGCCCGGCGATGACCATCGACACGGCGTGCTCGTCGTCGCTGGTGGCGCTGCACCTGGCCGCGCAGTCGCTGCGGTCGGGGGAGTGCGACCTCGCCCTCGCCGGCGGCGTGACCGTGATGGCCACCCCGGGCGGGTTCATCGGGTTCAGCGGCCAGAGCGGCCTCGCCCCCGACGGCCGGTGCAAGGCGTTCTCCGACGACGCCGACGGCACCGGCTGGTCCGAAGGCGCGGGGCTGCTGGTCGTCGAGCGGCAGTCCGACGCGCGGCGCCACGGGCACCGGATCCTCGCCGTGGTGCGGGGTTCCGCGGTCAACCAGGACGGCGCTTCGAACGGCCTGACCGCGCCGAACGGGCCGTCGCAGCAGCGGGTGATCCGGGCCGCACTCGCCAACGCTGGTCTGTCCACTTCGGACGTCGACGTCGTCGAGGCGCACGGCACCGGCACCACCCTCGGCGATCCCATTGAGGCGCAAGCCCTGCTGGCCACCTACGGCCAGGACCGCGTCACGCCGTTGCTGCTCGGGTCGATCAAATCCAACATCGGGCACACGCAGGCCGCCGCCGGGGTCGCCGGGATGATCAAGGTGATCGAGGCGATGCGGCACGGGATCGTGCCGAAGTCGTTGCACGTCGGCGAGCCGTCGTCCCATGTGGACTGGGAGGCCGGTGCGGTCGAGGTCGTCGCGGAGGCGGTCGAGTGGCCGTCGGTGGACCGCGCCCGCCGCGCCGGTGTCTCCTCGTTCGGGATCAGCGGCACCAACGCCCACGTCATCCTCGAAGCTCCCGAATCGAAGCCGGAAGAGCCCCGCGAAGAGGTCGCCGCGACGCCGGTGCCGCTCGTCGTCTCCGGCCGGACCGCCGACGCGCTGCGAGACCAGGCCACCCGCCTGGCCGACCGGCTGGATACGTCCGCGGACCTGCTTGACGTCGCTTTCGCCGCCGCCACGACCCGGGCGAGCTTCGCCCATCGGGCCGCGATCGTCGCCGCTGCACCGGAAGCGGCGATCCGCGAGCTGCGGGCGCTGGCCGGGGGCGCCGAGGCCGGCCGCCCGCCGGTGCTGGCCTTCCTCTTCACCGGCCAGGGCGCGCAGCGGCTCGGCATGGGCCGCGAGCTGGCGGCGGCCTACCCGGTCTTCGCCGAAGCCCTCGACGAGGTGCTCGCCTTCTTCGAACCCGGGCTGCGGGACGTCGTCTGGGGTGCGGACGCCGACGCGCTCGCGCAGACCGGGCACGCGCAGCCCGCCCTCTTCGCGATCGAGGTCGCCCTGGTGCGGCTGCTGGCGTCGTGGGACGTGCGGCCGGACTTCGTCGCCGGGCACTCCGTCGGCGAGATCGCCGCCGCGCACGTCGCCGGGGTGGTGTCCCTGGCCGACGCGTGCGCGCTGGTGGCCGCCCGCGGCCGCCTGATGCAAACGCTTGCGCCCGGTGGCGCGATGGTCGCCGTCGAAGCGTCCGAAGAGGACGTTCGCCCGCTGCTGACCGGCGAGGTCGGCCTGGCGGCGGTGAACGGACCGCGCTCGGTCGTGCTCTCCGGCGCCGAAGACGCCGTGCTCGCGGTGGCGGCGCGGTTCGAGAAGACCAAGCGCCTCACCGTCAGCCACGCGTTCCACTCGCACCTGATGGACCCCATGCTCGACGACTTCCGCGCGGTCGTCGCCGGGCTGACGTTCGCCGAGCCGGAGCTCCCGGTCGTCACCGCCGGCGACGTCACGGACCCGGAGTACTGGGTCGGGCACGTTCGCGGCACCGTCCGGTTCGCCGACGCGGTCGCCGGGCTGGCCGGGCGCGGGGTGACGTCGTTCGTCGAGGTCGGGCCGGACGCCGTGCTCACCGCCCTGGTCGACGTCCCGGGCGCGAGCGTCGTCCCGCTGCTGCGCCGCGACCGCGACGACCGCGCCGCCGTGGCCGCCGCGGTGGCCGCGCTGTACCGGACCGGCACCCGGATCGACTGGGCCGCGTTCTTCGACGGAACCGGCGCCCGCGCCGCGGAGCTGCCGACCTACGCCTTCCAGCGCCGCCGCTACTGGCCGGAACCGGCCGCGCGGACCGCCGCGGACGACTCGTTCTGGTCGGTGGTGGAGAACGGTGACCTCGCGTCGCTGGCCGCGGACCTCCGGGTGGACGCCCCGGCCCTGGAGTCGGTCGTCCCGGCGCTGTCGGCCCTGCGCGCCCGCCGGCAGCGGCAGTCCGTGGTGGACGGCTGGCGCTACCGCGTCGAGTGGCGTCCCCTCACCACCACGACCGCGCCGACCGGCGAACGCCTGGTCCTCGTCCCGTCGTCGGACGACCCGTGGTTCCGTCAGGTCGCGGACGCGTTGGGTACTGCGCTGACGGTGTCCACTGTGGACCGGGCGGAGCTGGCGGACCTGCTCCGCGACCACCTCGCCCCGGTCGTCGTCTCGCTGCTCGCGCTCGAGGAGACCACCGCGCTCATCCAGGCCCTGGACGACCTCGGCGCCGACACGGCCTTGTGGTGCGTCACCCGCGGCGCCGTCTCCACCGGCCCCGCCGACCCGGTGACCGCTCCCGACCAGGCCGCGGTCTGGGGTCTCGGCCGCGTCGCCGCACTGGAGTACCCGCGCCGCTGGGGCGGGCTCGTCGACCTCCCGGCCGAGCTCGACGCCCGGATCCTCGGCCGCTTCGCCGCGGCCCTCGACGGCGACGACGACCAGCTCGCCGTCCGCGCTTCGGGCGTCTACGGCCGCCGCCTCACTCCGGCCACCGCCGCACCCACGCCGTGGCGGCCCCGCGGCACGGTCCTCGTCACCGGCGGCACCGGCGCGCTCGGCCGCCACGTCACGAAGTGGCTGCTCGACCAGGGGGCCGGCCGGGTCGTGCTGGCCAGCCGCTCCGGCGGCGAACCCGGCCCCGACGAGCGGGTCGTCATCGCCCGCTGCGACGTCGCCGACCGCACCCAGCTCACCGAACTTCTCGAGACTCACCAGCCCGACGCCGTCGTGCACGCCGCCGGTGTCCTCGACGACTGCGTCCTCGGCGGCCTCACCCCGGACCGCTTCGACGCCGTCTTCCGCGCCAAGGTCGACTCCGCACTGCTGCTCGACGAGCTGACCGGCGACCTCGACGCGTTCATCCTGTTCTCCTCGGTCGCCGGCGCCGTCGGCAACCCCGGCCAGGCCAACTACGCCGCCGCCAACGCCGTGCTCGACGCGCTCGCCGAAGCCCGGCGCGCCCGCGGGCAGGCCGCGACGTCGATCGCCTGGGGCGCCTGGGCCGGGGACGGCATGGCCGCCGGCCTCGGCGGCGGCCTGGACCCCGACCTCGCCGTCACCGTGCTCGCCGACGCGGGCGGCCCGGCCGCGCAGCTCGTCGTCGCCGACATCCAGAACGCCGACGTCCTGCGGTCGCTGCTGAGCATCCGCCGCAGCCCGCTGCTGGCCGACCTGCCGGTCGTCCGCCGCGTCCTCGCCGAGCTCGAGACGGCTCCCGCGGCGGGCGGAGCGCTGGCCACGCGGCTGCTCGCGGCCCCCGCCGCCGAACGCGCGAGCGTGCTGCTGGACCTGGTCCGCGAGCACGTCGCCACCGTGCTCGGGCACGACGGCACCGCCGAAATCGGCGCCACCCGGGCGTTTTCCGACCTCGGGTTCGACTCGCTCACCGCGATCGAGCTGCGCAACCGGCTCGACGCCGCGACCGGCCTGAGCCTGCCCGCGACGCTGGTGTTCGACCACCCGAACCCCTTGGCCCTGGGCGAATTCCTCCTCGCCGAAGTGCTCGGCGGCGACGTCCCGGCGCCCGCCGCGGCGGGCCCGGCGGGCACCACGGACGACCCGATCGTCGTGGTCGGCATGAGCTGCCGCTTCCCCGGCGGCGTCCGCACGCCGGAAGACCTGTGGACGCTGCTGGCCGAGGGCCGCGACGCGATCACCGGCTTCCCCGCCGACCGCGGCTGGGACATGTCCGCGCTGGCGGGCGAAGGCCGCGGCAGCAGCTACGTCGACCGCGGCGGGTTCCTGCCCGACGCCGCCGACTTCGACCCCGAGTTCTTCGGGATCTCCCCGCGCGAAGCACTGGCGATGGACCCGCAACAGCGCGTGCTGCTGGAAACGTCGTGGGAAGCCGTGGAACGCACCGGCATCGACCCCAGCGTCCTGCGCGGCAGCCGCACCGGTGTCTTCGTCGGCACCAACGGCCAGGACTACGCCGGGGTGATCGTCCGCTCCGCCGACGATGTCGAGGCCCACGCGGGCACCGGCGTCGCGGCGAGCGTCGTGTCCGGGCGACTGTCCTATGTGCTCGGTCTCGAAGGTCCGGCGATGACGATCGACACGGCGTGTTCGTCGTCGCTGGTCGCGTTGCACCTCGCCGCGCAGGCCCTGCGCGCGGGGGAGTGCGACCTCGCGCTCGCCGGCGGCGTCACGGTGATGGCCACCCCGGTCAGCTTCGTCGGCTTCAGCCGCCAGAACGGCCTCGCGCCGGACGGGCTGTGCAAAGCGTACTCCGACTCCGCCGACGGCACGAGCTGGTCCGAAGGCGTGGGCGTGCTCGTCGTCGAGCGGCTGTCCGACGCGCGCCGCCACGGCCACGACGTCCTCGCCGTGGTGGCGGGTTCGGCGATCAACTCCGACGGCGCGTCCAACGGCCTCACCGCCCCCAACGGCCCGTCGCAGCAGCGCGTGATCCGGCAGGCACTGGCGAGCGCCGGGCTGCGTCCGTCCGAAGTGGACGTCGTCGAAGGGCACGGCACCGGCACGACCCTCGGCGACCCGATCGAGGCGCAGGCGCTGCTGGCCGCTTACGGCCAGGACCGCTCGGCGCCGTTGCTGCTGGGTTCGGTGAAGTCCAACCTCGGTCACACCCAGGCCGCGGCGGGCGTCGCCGGTGTCATCAAGATGATCCTGGCCCTGCAGCGCGAACAGCTGCCGGCGTCGCTGCACGTGACCGAGCCCTCCACCCACGTCGACTGGACTTCGGGCGGGGTCGAGCTGCTCACCGAGCCCGTCGAGTGGCGGGAGAACGGGCACCCGCGCCGGGCCGGCGTCTCGTCGTTCGGGCTGTCCGGCACCAACGCGCACGTGATCATCGAGCAGGCCCCGGCTTTCTCCCCGGCGCCGCCGGCGCGGGAGGTCATGCCGGGCGTGGTGCCGTGGCTAATCTCCGGCCGGTCGGAAGCCGCGCTCGACGCCCAGCTCGACGCCCTGCCCCACGGCCTCGACCCGCTCGACGCCGGGTTCTCGCTCGCCACCACACGCTCGGCGTTCGAGCACCGGGCCGTGCTCATCGACGGCACGCCGGTCGCCCGCGGGATCGCGCGGGAGCGGTCGGTCGCGTTCCTCTTCACCGGCCAGGGTTCGCAGCGGCTCGGCATGGGCCGCGGGCTCTACGAGCGGTTCGGAGTGTTCGCCGACGCTTTCGACGCGGTCTGCGCCCACCTCGACACCGCCTTGCCGCGTCCGCTGCGCGAAGTCGTCTTCGGCGACGACGCCGCGGTGCTGGGCGAGACCGGCTGGGCCCAGCCCGCGCTCTTCGCGCTCGAAGTCGCGCTGTTCCGGCTGGTGCGGTCGTGGGGGGTGCGGCCCGCGTTCCTCGCCGGGCACTCGGTCGGCGAGATCGCCGCCGCGCACGCCGCCGGGGTGCTGTCGCTGGCCGACGCGTGCACGCTCGTCGCGGCCCGCGCCCGGCTCATGCAGGCGCTGCCGCCGGGCGGCGCGATGGTCGCCGTGCGCGCCACCGAGGACGAGGTCCGGCCGCTGCTGTCGGCCGACGTCTCGCTCGCCGCGGTGAACGGCCCGTCGTCGATGGTGCTGTCCGGGACCGAGGCCGCTGTCCTGGCCGCGGCCGAGGGCTTCGAGCAGACCAAGCGGCTCACCGTGTCGCACGCGTTCCACTCGGCGGCGATGGAGCCGATGCTCGGCGAATTCCGCGCGGTCGTCGCCGGATTGACTTTCCGCGCACCGGGAATCCCGGTCGTCGGCGACTTCACCTCGCCGGAGTACTGGGTGCGGCAGGTCCGCGACACCGTCCGGTTCGCCGACACGACCGCGCACCTGCTCGACGCCGGGGTCACGGCGTTCGCCGAGCTGGGCCCGGACGCCGTGCTCACCGCGCTGGTCGACAGCGAAGTCCTAGCGCCGGTGCTGCGTGCCGGGCGCGACGAGGAGACCACCGCCGTCACCGCGCTGGCCGCGTTGCACGTCGGCGGCGTGCCGGTGGACTGGGCCGCGTTGTTCGACGGCACCGGCGCCCGGCGGGTTTCGCTCCCGACGTATGCCTTCCAGCGGCAGCGGTACTGGCCGCGGCTCGTCCCGGGCGCGCACCAGCTCGGCATCACCGCGGCCGGGCACCCGCTGCTCGGCGCGGTCACCGAGGTGGCGGGCTCCGGCGAGGTCGTGTTCTCCGGCCGGCTGTCGCCGTCGTGGGTCGACGAGCACGTGATCGGCGGCCAGGTGCTGTTCCCCGGCGCCGGCTTCCTCGAACTCGTGGTGCGGGCCGGTGACCAGGTCGGCTGCGGCCGGGTCGAGGACTTCACCGTGGCGGCACCGCTGGTGCTGTCCGGCGCGACGCTCGTGCAGGTCGTGGCGGGCGCCCCGGACGCGGACGGCCGCCGCGAGGTCAGCGTGTCCTCCCGCCCCGACACCGAGTGGATCCGCCACGGCACCGGCGTCCTGACGCCGGGCACGCTCCCCGCCGGCTTCGACGCGGGGGAGTGGCCGCCCGCCGGAGCGTCCGAAGTGGACTTGACCGGGTTCTACGACAACTTCGCCGAGGCGGGCTTCGCCTACGGGCCGCAGTTCCGCGGCCTGCGGCGCGTCTGGCTGCGTGACGGCGAAGTCTTCGCCGAAGCCGAGCTGCCGGGCGACGACCACGAGGAGTACGGCCTCCACCCGGCACTGCTCGACTCGGTCCTGCACGCCATCACTTTCGCTGATTCAGTGCCGGGCGGGCTCCCGTTCTCCTGGGCGGGCGCGGAGCTGCACGCGGCGGGCGCGCGCCGGGTCCGGGCCCGGATCACCCGCGCCGGCGACGACTCGGTCACCCTCGACCTGGCCGACGAGACCGGCGCGCCGGTGCTGTCGGTGGACGCGCTCACCCTGCGCGCGGCGACGCCGGTCGAGTCCGGCCCCGAGTCGCTGTTCCGGCTCGACTGGCAGCCGCTGCCCGGTGCGGTCCCCGAAGGCACCTGGGCGGTGCTGGGCTCCCGGCTCGCGGAGCTGGGCACGGCGTACCCGGACCTCGCCACGGCGCTGGCCGCGGAGCCGGACGTGCTGCTGGTGCCGGTGCACGGCGGCGCCGACGTGCTCGACGGCGTGCACCGCCTCACCGCCGACGTCCTCACCACCCTGCAGATCCCGAACGAGACCACCCGGATCGTCTTCGTCACCGAAGGCGCCGTCGCCGGGGAAGACCTCGCCGCGGCCGCCGTCTGGGGCCTCGTCCGGTCCGCGCAGACCGAAAACCCGGGCCGGTTCGTGCTCGCCGACGTCGACGACGCCTCCCTGGCCGGACTCCCCGCCGCCGTCGCCACCGGCGAACCGCAACTGCTCCTGTGCGACGGCACCGCCCGCGCCGCCCGCCTCGGCCGCGCGCCGCTTTCACGTGAAAGCTCCCACCTGGGGGCGTCGCTTTCACGTGAAAGCGACGCTTGGGACCCGGACGGGACCGTCCTGATCACCGGGGGGACCGGGGGGCTGGGGCGGGTCTTCGCCCGGCACCTGGCCGCCGAGTACGGCGTCAAGCACGTCCTGCTCGCCAGCCGCCGCGGCGGCGACGCCGACGGGATCGTCGAGCTGGTCGCCGAACTCGCCGCGCACGGCACCGAAGTCACCGTCGCCGCCTGCGACCTCGCCGACCGCGCCGCCGCCGCGGACCTGCTCGGAAGCATTCCCGCCGACCGGCCGCTGACCGCCGTCCTGCACGCCGCCGGCGTCCTCGACGACGGCGTCCTCGGCTCCCTCGACGCCGGACGGCTCGACACCGTGCTGCGCCCGAAGGCCGACGCCGCCTGGCACCTGCACGAGCTGGCCGGCGACGTCGCCGCGTTCGTGCTGTTCTCCTCGGTCGCCGGCACCATCGGCTCGCCGGGCCAGGCGAACTACGCCGCCGCCAACGCCTTCCTCGACGCGCTCGCCGCGCACCGGCACGCCCGCGGGCTCGCCGCGACGTCACTGGCGTGGGGCGCCTGGGAGACCGGCATGGTCGGCACCCTCACCGACGCCGACCGCGAGCGGATGACCCGCGCGGGCATGCCGCCGCTGCCGGTCGAGCAGGGGTGCGCGCTGTTCGACCGGGCGATCGCGCTCACCGAGCCCGCGCTCGTGCCGGTGCTGCTGGACCTGCCGCGCATCCGCAGCGCGGCCGAGCCGCCGTGGCTGCTGCGCCCGATCGGCCGCAAGAGCCGCCGCGGCGCGGGCCGGGCCACCCCGGCCGCGAACGCCCTGCGCGAACGGCTTTCCGGCCTCCGCGAGAGCGAGCAGCACAAGGCCCTGCTGGAGGTCATCCGCACCCAGGTCGCCGCCGTGCTCGGGTTCGACGCCGCGGCCGTCGACGTCGAGCGCGAGTTCCGCGGCCTCGGCTTCGACTCCCTCACCGCGGTCGAGTTCCGCAACCAGCTCGCCACCGCGACCGGCCTGCGGCTGCCCGCGACCCTCGTGTTCGACCACCCGACCCCGGTCGTGCTGGCCGGCTTCCTGCGCGGCGAACTGGCCGGGGACGACACCCCGGTCGCGCGCACGACGGTCAAGGCGCCGGTGTCCGACGAGCCGATCGCCATCGTGTCGATGGCCTGCCGCTACCCGGGCGGGGTCACCTCGCCCGAGGAGCTGTGGCAGCTCGTCCTCGACGGCGGCGACGGCGTGGGCCCGTTCCCGGCCGACCGCGGCTGGGACCTGGCCGGGCTGTTCGGCGCCGACCGCGGCCGTTCCTACGTCCGCGAAGGCGGGTTCCTCGGCGAGGCCGGGATGTTCGACCCCGGCCTGTTCGGGATCTCGCCGCGGGAGGCCCTCGCGATGGATCCGCAGCAGCGGTTGCTGCTCGAAACGTCCTGGGAGGTCATCGAACGCGCCGGCGTCGACCCGCTTTCGTTGCGCGGCAGCAAGACGGGCGTGTTCGCGGGCGTGATGTACCACGATTACGGCCAAGGCGTGCAGTTCCCGGAGGAGGCACTCGGCTTCCTCGGCATCGGCACCGCGGGCAGCGTCATGTCCGGCCGCGTCGCTTACGCGCTCGGGCTGGAAGGCCCGGCGGTCACCGTCGACACGGCTTGTTCGTCGTCGCTGGTCGCCATGCACTGGGCCGCGCAGGCCCTGCGCGCCGGGGACTGCGAGCTGGCGATCGCGGGTGGGGTCACGGTGATGGCCACCCCGGGTGCCTTTGTCGATTTCTCGGCTCAAGGCGGCCTCGCGCAGGACGGCCGGTGCAAGTCGTTCTCCGACTCCGCCGACGGCGTCGGCTGGGCCGAAGGCGTCGGCGTGGTCCTGCTGGAGCGCCTGTCCGACGCCCGCCGCCAGGGCCACGAAGTCCTCGCCGTGGTGCGCGGGTCGGCGGTCAACCAGGACGGCGCGTCCAACGGCCTCACCGCGCCGAACGGCCCATCGCAGCAACGGGTGATCCGCCAGGCGCTGACGGTCTCGGGCCTCACGACGTCCGATGTGGACGTCGTGGAAGGCCACGGCACGGGGACGCCGCTGGGTGACCCGATCGAGGCGCAGAGCCTCCTGGCGACCTACGGCCGCGACCGCGAAACGCCGTTGCTGCTGGGCTCGGTGAAGGCCAACATCGGCCACACGCAGGCCGCCGCCGGCGTCGCGGGCGTGATCAAGATGGTGCAGGCCATGCGTCACGGCGTCGTCCCGAAGTCGCGCTACTCCGATGTGCCGTCGTCCCATGTGGACTGGACCGAAGGCGCGGTCGACCTGGTCCCGGACACCACGGCGTGGCCCGAGACCGGGCGGGTTCGCCGCTCGGCGGTGTCGTCGTTCGGGATCAGCGGCACCAACGCCCACGTCATCCTCGAACAGCCGGCCGAGCAGCCCGCTTCCCGGCCCGCTCAGGCCGGCGCCGGTCCGGTGCCGGTCGTGGTCTCCGGCCGGACGCCGGAAGCCCTGCGTGCCCAGGCCGACCGGCTGGCCGACCACCTCGAGACGACCGACATCCCGGTGACCGACCTGGCGCACGCGACCGCGACGACCCGGGCGGCGTTCACGCACCGCGCGGCCGTCGTCGGAAGCGAACTCGCCGAGGTCGTCACCGGACTGCGTGCCGTCGCGGCCGGGGATCCGGCGCTGCAAGGTGAGGCTCGCGTCGCGCCGCCGGTCGCGTTCCTCTTCTCGGGGCAGGGTGCGCAGCGCGTCCACATGGGACGCGAGCTGTACCTGGCGCACCCGGTGTTCGCGGCCGCGTTCGACGAGGTCCTGGCGTTGCTCGACCCGGAGGTGCACGCCGCGCTCGGCGACGAAGACCGCATCGACCGCACGGAGTTCGCGCAGCCCGCCCTGTTCGCCTTCGAGGTCGCACTGGTCCGGCTGCTCGAGTCCTGGGGCGTGCACCCCGACTTCGTCACCGGGCACTCGGTCGGCGAGATCGCCGCCGCCCACGTCGCCGGGGTGCTGTCCCTTTCGGACGCCTGCGCGCTGGTTTCCGCGCGGGCCCGGCTGATGGGCGCGCTGCCCTCCGGCGGCGTCATGGTGGCGGTGCGGGCGTCCGAAGCGGACGTTCTCCCGTTCGTCGGCGAAGGCGTCGACGTCGCCGCCGTGAACAGCCGCGGCTCGGTCGTCCTTTCCGGACACGAAGAGGCCGTCGTCGCGGTCGCGGCGAAGTTCGCCAAGCACCGGCGCCTGCGTGTCTCGCACGCCTTCCACTCGGTGCTGATGGAGCCGATGCTCGCCGAATTCGGCGACGTCGTCGCGAAGCTGGACTTCGCCGAGCCGCGCGTGCCGGTCGTGTCGGCGGGCGACGTCACGTCACCGGCGTACTGGGTCAGCCAGATCCGCGACACCGTCCGCTTCGGCGACGCGATCGAGCGGCTCACCGAAGCCGGCGTGACGGTGTTCGCCGAGCTCGGCCCGGACGCCACGCTCACCGCGGTCGTCGACGAACCGGCCGCGCACGTGATCCCGGTGCAGCGCAAGGACCGCGACGAAGCCACCGCGGCCGCCGAGGCCCTCGCGCGGCTGCACGTCGCCGGGGTCGCCGTCGACTGGGCCGCCCGCTTCCCGAAGGCGCGCCGCGTCACGCTGCCGACGTACGCCTTCCAGCACGAGTGGTTCTGGCCGCTGCCGGCCGCCGGCGGCGACGCCACCGGCCTCGGCCTCGCCCCGGCCGGGCACCCGCTGCTCGGCGCGACCCTCGCGCTGGCCGACTCGCCGGGCGTGGTCTTCTCCGGCCGGCTGTCCGCGGCCACCCAGCCGTGGCTGCGCGACCACGTCGTCGGCGGCACGATCCTGTTCCCCGGCGCGGCTTTCCTCGAACTGGCGGTCCGCGCCGCCGACGAGGTGGGCTGCGCGGCGGTCGAGGACCTGACCCTGGCCGTGCCGCTCGTGCTCGACCCGGACGGCGCCGTCGTGCTGCAGCTGGCCGTCGGCGAGCCCGGCGAAGGCGGCCGCCGCGAGCTGACGATCTCCTCGCGGACCGACGACGACTGGACCCGGCACGCGACCGGCACCCTGGTGCCGCGCGCGGTCGCCGCCGGGCCGCTGCCCGGAGCCTGGCCGCCGGCCGGCGCGGTCGAGGCCGACCTGACGGACTTCTACGCCCAGGCGGCCGAAGCCGGGTTCGCCTACGGGCCCGCGTTCCGGGGCCTGCACCGCGTCTGGCGCGCCGGCGCCGAGGTCTACGCCGAGCTGGCCCTGCCGGACGGCACCGAAGCCGGCCGGTTCGGGCTGCACCCGGCGTTGCTCGACGCGGCCCTGCAGGCCATCGGCTTCGGCGAGGGCGCGCCGGCCGGGCTGCCGTTCGCCTGGACCGGCGTCACGCTGCACGCGTCCGGTGCGAGCCGCGCGCGGGTCCGGATCACCCCGGCCGGCGGCGACTCGGTGACGCTGGCGCTGGCCGACGACGCCGGGAAGCCGGTCCTGACCGCCACCGGCGTCACCCTCCGCGCGGCCGAAGCCCCCGCCGAGGCGGATGCGCTGTTCGAGCTGCGCTGGACGCCCGTCCCGATCCCCGAGCCGGGCACCGAGACGTGGGCGGCCGTCGGGACCGACCTCGCCGCCGCCCTCGGCGTCGAGGCCCAGCCGGACTTCGCGACCGCTCTGGTGTCCGGCGCCGACGTCCTGGCCATCCCGGTCACCGGCGGTCCGGACGCGGTGGCGTCGGCCCACGCGCTCACCGCGGAAGTCCTCGGATACCTGAAGAGCCCGGCACCGCGGCTGGTCTTCGTCACCCGCGGGGCGATCGGCGGGGACGACGTCGCCGCGGCCGCCGTCTGGGGCCTGGTGCGCTCGGCGCAGTCCGAGGAGCCCGGCCGGTTCGTCCTCCTGGACGCCGACGCCCCCGACGGCGACGGCATCCGCGCGGCCCTGGCCACCGGCGAGCCCCAACTGCTCCTGCGCGACGGAACCCTGAGCGTCGCCCGCCTGACCCGAGCGTCGCTTTCACGTGAAAGCGACGCCTGGGACCCGGACGGGACGGTGCTGATCACGGGCGGGACCGGCGGGCTGGGGCGGGTCTTCGCCCGGCACCTCGTGGCCAAGGGCGCGCGGAAGCTGCTGCTGCTCAGCCGTCGTGGGCCGGCGGCTGAGGGGGTCGACGAGCTGGTCGCGGAGCTGGCCGGGGCGGACGTCCGGGTCGTGGCCTGTGACGTCAGCGACCGGGACGCGCTCGCCGCCGTGCTCGCTGATGTTCCCGACCTGACCGCCGTCGTGCACACCGCGGGGGTCGTCGACGACGGGGTGCTGGCCTCGCAGTCGCCGGAACGGCTGGAGACGGTGTTCGCGCCGAAGCTCGACGCGGCCTGGCACCTGCACGAACTCGCCGGCGACGTCGCCGGGTTCGTGCTGTTCTCCTCGGTGGCCGGCACCATCGGCACGCCGGGGCAGGCCAACTACGCGGCGGCGAACGCGTTCCTCGACGCCCTCGCCGTCCACCGCAGGACTCTCGGCCTGGCCGGGGTGAGCCTGGCCTGGGGTGCCTGGGACACCGGCATGACCGGCGACCTGACCGACGCCGAGCGTGAGCGGATGGTCCGCGGCGGGATGCCGCCGCTGAGCGCCGAACAGGGCACGGACCTGTTCGACCGCGCGGTGGCCGGTGGCACCGCGCACCTCGTCCCGGTGCGCGTCGACCTGCCCACCCTGCGCACCCGCGGCGAGCTGCCGTGGCTGCTGCGCCCGGTGGGCCGTCCCGGCCGGCGCAGCGCGGCCGCCGGGACGGACCGCGCCGCCGCGGGCGATCTGCGGGTGCGGCTGGCGTCCCTGCGGGAGAGCGAGCAGGAGCGGACGCTGCTGTCCCTGGTGCGCGACCAGGTTTCGGCGGTGCTCGGGCACCCCGCCGAGCAGGTCGGGGCCGGGCTGGAGTTCCGCGAACTGGGCTTCGACTCGCTGACCGCGGTCGAGTTCCGCAACCGGCTCACCGCGGCGACCGGGCTGACCCTGTCGGCGACGCTCGTCTTCGACTACCCGACCCCGGCCGGGCTCGCCGCGCACCTGCGGGCCGAGCTGGCCCCGGCGCCGGCCGCCGCGGCTTCGCTGCCGGACGGGCTCGACCGGCTCGAAGAGCTGGTCGCCGCGGGCACGGCGAGCGACTTCGCGGAGGCGGACGTCGCGGCCCGGCTGCGCCGGCTCCTGGCGAAGATCACCGACGCGGAGCCCGCCGGCGAAGACGTCTCGGAGCGGCTCGACGCGGCCAGCACGGACGACATCTTCGCCTTCATCGACAACGAACTGGGCCGGCTCGGCGACGGGTCCGGACTCGAGCGGGAGGGCTGAGGCCGTCATGACCGAGGACAAGAAGCTCGTCGAGTACCTGAAGTGGGTCACCGCCGACCTGGCCAAGACGCGCAAGCGCGTCGAGGAGCTCGAAACGGCGGAACCGGAACCCGTGGCGATCGTGTCGATGGCCTGCCGCTACCCGGGCGGGGTCACCTCGCCCGAGGGGCTGTGGGACCTCGTGCTCGACGGCGGCGACGGCATCGGAGCGTTCCCCGAAGACCGGGGCTGGGACCTGGGAGGTCTGTTCGGCGATGAACGAGGACGTTCGTACGTTCGTGAAGGCGGTTTTCTCGACCACGCGGGCCGCTTCGATCCTGGCCTCTTCGGCATCTCCCCGCGCGAGGCGCTGGCCATGGACCCGCAGCAGCGCCACCTCCTCGAGGTCTCCTGGGAGGTGATCGAGCGCGCCGGCCTCGACCCGCTTTCGCTGCGCGGCAGCAAGACGGGCGTGTTCGCCGGCGTGATGTACCACGACTACGGCCAAGGCGCGCAGTTCCCCGAAGAGGCGCTGGGCTTCCTCGGCGTCGGCACCGCGGGCAGCGTGCTGTCCGGCCGCGTCTCCTACACCCTCGGGCTGGAAGGCCCGGCCGTCACCGTCGACACGGCGTGTTCGTCGTCGCTGGTGGCGATGCACTGGGCGGCGCAGGCTCTGCGGGCCGGGGACTGCGAGCTGGCGATCGCCGGCGGCGTCACGATCATGGCCACGCCGGGGTCCTTTGTGGACTTCTCCGCCCAGGGCGGCCTCGCGCGCGACGGGCGGTGCAAGTCCTACGCCGAGTCCGCCGACGGCGTCGGCTGGGCCGAGGGCGTCGGCCTCGTCCTGCTGGAGCGGCTTTCGGACGCGCGCCGCCACGGCCACGAAGTCCTGGCCGTGCTGCGCGGTTCGGCGGTCAACCAGGACGGTGCGTCCAACGGCCTGACCGCCCCCAACGGACCGTCGCAGCAGCGGGTGATCAAGCAGGCCCTCACCGGCGCCGGGCTCACCGTGTCCGATGTGGACGTCGTCGAAGGGCACGGCACCGGCACGCCACTCGGTGACCCGATCGAGGCGCAGAGCCTCCTGGCCACCTACGGCAAGGGCCGCGAGACGCCGTTGCTGCTGGGTTCGGTGAAGTCGAACATCGGGCACACCCAGGCGGCCGCGGGGGTCGCGGGCGTGATCAAGATGGTCCAGGCCATGCGCCACGGCGTGGTGCCGAAGTCGGTGCACCTCGACGAGCCGTCGTCCCATGTGGACTGGACGGCGGGCGCGGTCGAGGTCGTCACCGAGCACACGCCGTGGCCCGACGCCGGCCGCGTCCGCCGGGCGGCCGTGTCGTCGTTCGGGATCAGCGGCACCAACGCGCACGTGATCCTCGAACAGCCGGAACCGGTCGAGCGCCCGCAAACCGAGGCGCGGCCGGGCGTCCGCGCGTTCGTCGTCGCCGGGCGCACCGAAGCCGCGCTCGCCGCGCAGGCCGCTCGCCTGCGCGAGCACCTCGACGCCGGGGATGTTTCCGCCGCCGACCTGGCCTGGTCGCTGGCGAAGTCGCGGGCCGCGCTGGACCACCGGGCGGTCATCGTCGCCGAGGACCCGCGCGACGACCTCGCCGCGCTGGCGGACGGCACCCCGGGCCCGGCGGTGACCACCGGCGTCGCTGACGTCGACGGCCGGGTCGTGTTCGTCTTCCCCGGCCAGGGCGCGCAGTGGGCCGGCATGGGGGCCCGGCTGCTCGACGAGTCGCCGGTGTTCGCCGCCCGCATCGCCGAGTGCGAAGCCGCGCTGTCCCCGTACCTCGACTGGTCGCTGACCGAGGTCCTGCGGGGCGCAGCTCCGCTCGACCGCGTCGACGTCGTGCAGCCCGCGTCGTTCGCCGTGATGGTCGCGCTGGCCGCGCTGTGGCAGGCGCACGGGATCACCCCGGACGCCGTCGTCGGCCACTCCCAGGGCGAGATCGCCGCGGCCTGCGTGTCCGGCGCGCTCGACCTCGCCGACGCCGCCCGGGTCGTCGCCCTGCGCAGCCAGGCCATCGCGCGCCGGCTCGCCGGGGCCGGGACCATGCTGTCGGTGTCGGCGCCCGCCGCCGACGTCGAAGCCCGCCTCGCCCGGTTCGACGGCAAGCTGTCGGTCGCGGTGGCCAACAGCCCGTCGTCCGTCGTCGTCGCCGGCGACCCGGCGGCGGGGGAGGAGTTCCTCGCCGAACTGGCCGAGGCCGGCCTGCGTGCCCGCCGCATCGACGTCGACTACGCCTCGCACTCCGCGCACGTCGAGCTGATCGAGGACGAGCTGGCGACCGCGCTGGCCGGGCTGAAGCCGCGGCAGTCGGACATCCCGTTCTTCTCCACTGTGGACGGCGAGTGGCTCGACACGACCCGGCTGGACGCCGGTTACTGGTACCGGAACCTGCGGCAGCGCGTCCGGTTCGAGGAAGCCATCCGCGAGCTGCTTTCCCTGCAGTACCAGGCGTTCCTGGAGATCAGCTCGCACCCGGTGCTCAACGTCCCGCTGCAGGAGATCGCCGAAGACGCCGGCGCCCGCGCGGTCGTCACCGGCACCCTGCGCCGCACCGATGGCGGCCTCGACCGCTTCCTGACGTCGGTGGCCAAGGCTCACGTCCGCGGCGTCAGCCCGGACTGGGCGAGCTTCCTGGCCGAGGGCGCGAAGGTCGTCCCGCTGCCGACTTATGCTTTCCAGCACGAGAACTACTGGCCCGAGCCCGCCCCGGCGACCACCGCGGACCCCGCGGAAGCCGAGTTCTGGACCGCGGTCGACGACGCCGACTTCACCGCGCTCAGCAGCACCCTCGACGTCGAAGAGGACGCGCTCACCCGCGTGCTGCCCGCGTTGTCCTCGTGGCGCCGCCGCCGCGGCGAACAGTCCGCTGTGGACGGCTGGCGCTACCGCGTCACGTGGAAGCCGTTGCCCGCCGGGACTCCCGCCGCCGGGCGCTGGCTCGCGCTGGTCCCCGAAGGCTTCGACCTCCCCTTCGACGCCGACCGGCTCGTGGTGGCCTCGGACGCCGACCCGGTCGAGGTCCTGCGGGCCGGACTCGGCGAGCACACCGGTGTCGTCTCGTTCCTGGACCTCGACGGGACGACGTTCACCACGACCGCCGCGCTGACCGAGCTGCTGGCCGGGTCCGACCCGGTGCGGCCGCTGTGGGCCGTCACCCGCGGCGCGGTGTCCGTCGGCCGCTCGGACCCGATCGCCGACCCCGCCCGCGCCGCGCTCTGGGGGGCCGGCCGGGTGCTGGCGCTGGAGTACCCGCGGGCCTGGGGTGGCCTGATCGACCTGCCCGAAACCCTCGACGAGCGGGCCGCCACCCGGTTCGCCGCCGCGCTCGGCGGCCCGGAAGACCAGGTCGCCGTCCGCGCGTCCGGGACGTTCGGCCGCCGCCTGGTGCACGCCGCCGCCGGGGGCGCCGCCGAACCCTGGCGTCCGCACGGCACGGTGCTGGTCACCGGCGCCGAAGAGGGCTTCGGTGCGCGCGTCGCCGAGTGGGTCACCGGATGCGGCGCCGACGTCGTGACCGCGGTGCCCGAAGACCGACCGCTGACCGCCGTGCTGCACACCGCCGGGATGACCGGAGCCCCCGACGCGTGGACCACCGCCGTCCAGCTGGACGAAGACCTCGCCGACGCCGACCTCGAAGCGTTCGTGCTGTTCACGTCGGTGAGCGCGGTGTGGGGTGCCGAAGGCCAGCGCGACCGCGCCGCCGTCGACACCGGCCTCGAAGCGCTCGCCCGGCACCGCCGGGACCGCGGCCGCACCGCGACCGCGGTGGCCTGGAGCGCCTGGGCGGACACCGGCGTCGCCGAAGACGAAGAGACGGCCGGGTTCCTGCGCGCCCGCGGGCTTCCGCCGCTGCCGGTCGAGCAGGCGCTGCTCGCGCTCGGCCAGGCCGTCGCCCACGACGACACCGCCGTCGTGCTCGCCGACGTCCGGTGGGACCGGTTCGTCCCGGCACTCACCTCGCGCCGCGACGGCACCCTGCTCGGCGAACTGCCCGAGGTCCGGGCGCTCGCGGACGCGGGTCCGGGCGACGTCACGGCGGCTTCGGGGCTGCTGGCCCGCCTGCGCGAGGCCGACCCGAAGGAGCGGGAAACCCTGCTGCTGGACCTGGTCCGCGCGCAGGTCGCCGGCCTGCTCGGCTACGCGGGCGCGGCCGCGGTCGAACCCCGCCGCCCCTTCAAGGAACTCGGCTTCGACTCGCTGACGTCGGTCGAGCTGCGCAACCGGATCAACGCGGCCACCGGGCTGACTCTGCCGTCCACCCTGGTCTTCGACCACCCGCGCCCGGACGCCGTCGCGCGCCTGCTCGCCGCCGAGTTGCTCGGTGACGAGGACCAGGCCGCCGCGCCCGTCGCGGCCGGTGCGGTCGACGGCGACCCGATCGTCGTGGTCGGCATGAGCTGCCGCTACCCGGGCGGCGTCCGCTCGCCCGAGGACCTGTGGCGGCTGGTCGCCGACGGCACCGACGCGATCACGGAGTTCCCCGGCGACCGCGGCTGGGACCTGCTCGGCCTGCAGGGCGGCGCGTCCTACGTCCACGAGGGCGGGTTCGTCGACGGCGTCGCGGACTTCGACGCCGGCTTCTTCGGCATCTCCCCGCGCGAAGCCCTCGCGATGGACCCGCAGCAGCGCCAGCTCCTGGAAGTGGCGTGGGAGCTGTTCGAACGCGCCGGCGTCGACCCCGAAGCCCTGCGCGGCAGCACCACCGGCGTCTACGTCGGCGGCTCCGGCAACGGCTATTCGCCGCCGCCGGAGCTGGCCGGGCACCTGCTCACCGGCGCCGCCACCAGCGTCCTGTCCGGCCGGATCTCCTACCTGTTCGGCCTGGAGGGCCCGTCCGTCACCGTCGACACCGCGTGCTCGTCGTCGCTGGTCGCGCTGCACATGGCCGCGCGGGCGCTGGCGTCGGGCGAATGCTCGCTGGCCGTGGCCGGCGGGGTCACCGTGATGGCGACCCCGAGCGCGTTCGTCGAGTTCAGCTACCAGGGCGGGCTCGCCCCCGACGGGCGCTGCCGGTCCTTCGCCGAAACCGCGGGCGGCACCGGCTGGGCCGAAGGCACCGGCCTGCTCCTGCTGGAGCGGCTTTCCGACGCGCGCCGCCACGGTCACACGCCGCTGGCCGTGCTGCGGGGCACCGCCGTCAACTCCGACGGCGCGTCCAACGGCCTCACCGCCCCCAACGGCCCGTCGCAGCAACGCGTGATCCGCCAGGCCCTCGCCAACGGCGGACTGTCCACATCGGACGTCGACGCCGTCGAGGCGCACGGCACCGGTACGTCCCTCGGCGACCCGATCGAAGCGCAGGCGCTCCTCGCGACCTACGGCCAGGACCGCGAAGAGCCGCTGCTGCTGGGCTCGATCAAGTCGAACCTCGGGCACGCCCAGTCGGCCGCGGGCGTCGCCGGCGTGATCAAGATGGTCGAGGCCATCCGCCACGGCGTGCTGCCCAGGACGTTGCACCTCGACGAGCCGACGTCCCAAGTGGACTGGACGGCCGGGTCGATCTCGCTGCTGACCGAGGAACGCGCGTGGCCGGAGACCGGCCGGGCCCGCCGCGGCGCCGTGTCGTCGTTCGGCGTCAGCGGCACCAACGCGCACGTGATCCTCGAACAGGCCGAGGACCTCGGGGCAACCGCGGCCACGGTGCGCGGCCCGGTGCCCGTGCTGCTGTCGGCCCGCACTCCGGAGCGCCTCGCCGCACAAGCCGCGCGGATCGCCGACTTCGTTGCCACGCAGGCGGATCTCACCGACGTCGCGGCCGCGCTGGCGACCACCCGCACGCACTTCGACCACCGCGCCGCCGTCGTCGCCGCCGACCGGGACGAGCTGCTCGCCGGGCTGCGCGCGCTCGACGGGCCGACCCTGGCCGGGCCGGAAGGCAAGCTCGCGATCCTGTTCGCCGGGCAGGGCAGCCAGCGCCTCGGCATGGGCCGTGAACTGGCGGCCACCTACCCGGTGTTCGCGGACGCGCTCGACGCCGTCCTCGCGCACCTCGACGTCGAGCTCGACCGCCCGCTGCGCGAAGTCATGTACGGCGACGACGCCGAGCTGCTGAACCAGACGCAATACGCGCAGGCGGCGATCTTCGCGTTCGAAGTCGCGCTGTTCCGGCTGCTGGAGTCGTGGGGGATCACCCCGGACCAGCTGGCCGGGCACTCGGTCGGCGAGATCGCGGCCGCGCACGTCGCCGGGGTGTTCAGCCTGGCCGGAGCGTGCCGCTTGGTCGCCGCGCGCGGGCGGCTCATGCAGGCCCTCCCGCCGGGCGGCGCGATGCTTTCCGTGGTGGCGAGCGAAGAAGAGGTCGTCCCGCTGCTCGGCGACGACGTCGTGGTCGCCGCCGTCAACGGGCCGCGCTCGGTCGTCGTGTCCGGCACCGAAGCCGCCGTGCTCGCGGTGGGGGAGCACTTCGCCAAGACCAAGCGGCTCGCCGTCTCGCACGCCTTCCACTCGCCGCTCATCGAACCCGCGCTGGCCGAGTTCGGCCGCGTGGTGGCCGGGCTGGACCTGGCGGCGCCGTCGATCCCGATCGTCTCGACCGTCGCCGCGGACGCCGACTTCACCGCGCCGGAGTACTGGGTGCGGCAGGCCCGTGAGGCCGTGCGGTTCGCCGACGCCGTCACGACGTTGGCCGAAGCGGGGGTGACGACGTTCCTTGACGCCGGCCCGGACGGTGTCGCCGCCGCGATGGCGGCCGAAAGCCTCACTGGCGGCGAGGTCGTCGCCGGCCTGACCGCCGAACCGCGCTCGCTCGTCACCGCGCTCACCCGCCTGCACCAGAACCGCGTCCCGGTCGACTGGGCGAAGTTCTTCGGCGGCGGCCGCCCGGTCGCGCTGCCGACGTACCCCTTCGCCCCGGACCGCTACTGGCCCGAGGGCTTCCACGGCGCGAACGGCGACCTGCGGCTGTCCGGCCTGCACTCCGCCGAGCACCCGCTGCTCGGCGCCGGCGTCGCGCTGCCGGAGTCGGGCGGGTTCCTGTTCACCGGCGCGCTTTCGCCGCAGCTGCAGCCGTGGCTGGCCGACCACACCGTGGACGGCGTGATCGTGTTCCCCGAGGCGGGGTTCGTCGAACTGGCCGTGCGCGCGGGCGACGAGGTCGGCTGCGACCTCGTCGAGGAACTGACCGTCGAGGTCCCGCTGACGCTGCCGCCGGTCGGCGGCGTGCACGCGCAGGTCGTCGTCGGCGCGGAAAACCCCGCGGGCACCCGAGATCTGACCATCTGGACGCGGCCCGAAGGCGCGGGGGAGCAGCCGTGGACGCGGACCGCGGCCGGCCGGCTCGCCCCCGGCTCGCCCGAACCCGCGGTGGACCCGGCCTGGCCGCCCGCGGCCGTGGAGCTCGAGCTCGACGGCTTCTACGAGGACCTCGCCGGGATCGGCGCGGCCTTCCGCGGCCTGCGGTCGGCGTGGCGCTCGGGTGACGAGGTCTTCGCGGAGGTGGCCCTGCCGGCTTCGCGCCAGGACGACGCGGCCGCGTTCGGCCTGCACCCGGCCCTGCTCGACGCGGCTCTGCAGGCCGTGACCCTGCTGGACACCCCGCTCCGCCCGGCCACGGGCTGGACGCGGTTCGCGCTGCACGCGAGTGGCGCGGCGGCCGCGCGGGTGCACCTCCGCCGTGACGGCGACGCCATCGCCCTCACCCTGACCGACCCCGGCGGCACGCTGATCGTGTCCGCGGAAGCCGTGTCGTTCGGGGAAGCCGCCACGCCGCGGCAGCAGGGGCACGACTCGCTGTTCCACCTCGAGTGGACGCCCTCGCCGGAAGTTTCGCCGACGGGCAAGCGGCTCGTCGTGCTCGGCGAGGACGCGACCGACCTGGCCGCCCTGGTGGCCGCGGCGAAGGACGACGGCGTGGCCGTCGTGCCGGTGGACACCAGCGGCGACCCGGTCACCGCGACCCACCGCGCGACCGCGCTGGTGCTGGACCAGCTGCAGTTCTTCCTCGCCGCCGACGACGTCCCGGTGGTGTTCCGGACCGGTGACGGCCCGGCGGCCGCCGCGGTGCGGGGCCTGGTCCGCGCGGCGCAGTCGGAGAACCCGGGCCGGTTCCTGCTGGTCGAAGGCGACGCCGCCCGTGCCGCCGTCGACTCCGGCGAACCGGAGATCTCGGTGCGCGACGGCGTCCCGCACCGTGCCCGGCTGGTCCGGGCGCCCGCGGGGGACCGCCCGGAGCCCGGCTTCGGCGACCCGGACGGCACGGTCCTCGTCACCGGCGGCACCGGCGGGCTCGGCCGGCTGCTGGCCCGGCACCTGGTGACCCACCACGGCGTCCGGCACCTGCTGCTGGCCGGACGGCGGGGCCTCGGCTCCGCGGGGGCCGCGGAGCTGGTGAACGAGCTGAAGGGCCTGGGCGCGGACGTGCGGGTCGCGGCGTGCGACACCGCCGACCGCGAAGACGTCGCCGACCTGCTCTCGGGCGTCCCGGAAGGCCACCCGCTGACGGCGGTGGTGCACGCGGCCGGCGTCCTCGACGACGGCGTCGTGGGGTCGCTCACGCGAGCGCGGCTGAAGAAGGTGCTGCGCCCCAAGGTGGACGGCGCCTGGCACCTGCACGAGCTGACCCGCGGGCTCGACCTGGCGGCGTTCGTCCTGTACTCGTCGGCGAGCGGCCTGCTCGGCGGCGTCGGCCAGGGCAACTACGCGGCGGCGAACTCGTTCCTCGACGCGCTGGCCGCCCAGCGGCGGGCGGAGGGGCTGCCGGCGGTGTCGCTCGCGTGGGGCCCGTGGGCGCAGGAGGACGGCATGGCGGGCACGCTCGCCGACGTCGACGCCCAGCGCCTGGCGAAGTCCGGCCTGCGCCGGTTCACCCCGGAGGAGGGCCTGGCGCTGTTCGACACGGCGCTCGGTTCGCCGGCCGCGATGGTCGTCCCGGTGGGCCTGGACCTGACGGTGCTGCGCGGCCACATCGTCCCGCCGGTGCTCGGCGACCTGGTCCCGAAGACCCGCCGCACGGCCCGCATCGACGCCGACGGCGTCCGGTCGTTCGTCCCGCGGCTGGGCGAGCTGGCCCCGGACGCCCAGGACCGCGAGCTGCTGGGCCTGGTCCGCGAACTGGCGGCGAGCGTCCTGGGCCACGGCTCCCCGGCGGCGATCGACCCGGACACCGGCTTCACGGAGATCGGCTTCGACTCGCTGACGGTCGTGGAACTGCGCAACCGCCTGGGGTACGCGACGGGCTTGACGCTGCCGGCGACGGTGCTGTTCGACTTCCCGAACCCGCGGGTGCTCAGCGCGCACCTGCTTTCGCTGCTGAGCCCGGAGCCGGTGGACCCGTCGGCGCAGGTGCTGTCGTCGCTGAGCAGCTTCGAAGCTCTCGCCGCGGATCCCGCCCTGGCCCCCGAAACCGTCGGCTTCCTGACGACCCGCCTGCGTTCCCTGCTGGACCGCCTCGGCGGCGAGAGCGAGTTCCTGGAGTCCCTGGACTCGGCCGACGACGGCGAGCTGTTCCGCCTGATCGACTCGGAGCTCGGCGCCGACTGACCCGCTCGGTGCAAGGTGGTCGTGAGTGTTTAGTCGGGTTCTAACCCGACTAAACACTCACGACCACCCGGCGCACGAAAACCGGGCCGGGGGAAGTCCCCGGCCCGGTCGGTGCAGTGAGATCAGGCGGCGACCGCCTGGAAGGTGCGCGAGTTCCACCGCACCGCCAGTGCGGTCAGCCCGATGATCACCACCGCGCCCGCCACCGTCGGCAGCACCGGCAGCGTCTCCCGGAAGCTCGCCCGGCTGATGTCCACCACGTACGCCAGCGGGTTGAACCGCGACAGCACGTACAGCCACATCGGGGCCCGGTCCGGGGTGATCGGCAGCAGGATGCCCGACAGCAGCGTCAGCGGCAGGATCACGATGTTCACGATCGACGAGAACGTGTCCTCGTTGCGCAGCTTCAGCACGATCGCGTTGGCGCAGCACGCGATCGACAGCGCCGTCAGCGCCGTGATCACCAGGACCAGGGCCACGCCCACCACGCTCAGCGCCACGCCGAACACCAGGCTCGCCAGCAGCAGGATGATCACGCCCTGCATCAGCGACAGCGTCACCGACGGCAAGGCCTGGCCGAGGCTCAGGGCCGTGCGGCTCACCGGCGTCACCCGCAGCCGGTCGACCGCGCCGGAGCGGATGCCCGACATCAGGACGAACCCGCAGTAGACGCCGTTGGTCGCCGCGATCTGGATGATCAGCGCCGGCGTCAGGTCCACCCAGGACGTCTGGGCCGCGACGCCGGGGGTCTTGCTGACCAGCACGGCCAGCAGCGGCCCGCACAGCACCAGGTACAGCACCGGCTGGATCATGCCCAGCACCAGGTACGGCTTGTTGCGCAGCAGCACTGCCAGCTCACTGCGGTAGACCAGGAGCGCTTCACGCAGCATCGGTGACCTCCTTGACGGGCTCGCGCAGGCCCCGGCCGGTCAGGGCGAAGAACACGTCGTCGAGCGTCGGGCGCTGCACGCGCAACGCCACCAGCGTGATGTCCTGCTGGTCCAGCGCCCGCACCAGCGGCGACAGCACCTCTTCGCTTTGCGCGACCTGGAACCGCAACGTCGCGTCGTCGCGGCGCAGGCCGCGGATCCCGGGCAGCCCGGCCACCAGCAGTTCGGCGTGGTCCGCGCGTTCCGGCGGCACCGTCACCTCGACGCCGTCGCCGAGCAGCCGGGACTTCAGCGCCTCCGGGGTGTCCTCGGCGACGATCACGCCGTCGTCGATCACCTGGATCCGGTCGGCCAGCGCGTCGGCTTCGTCGAGGTAGTGCGTCGAGAGGAACACGGTCACGCCCTGTTCGTCGCGCAGCCGCCGGATGTGGCCCCACAGGTGGGCGCGGCTCTGCGGGTCGAGGCCGGTGGTCGGCTCGTCGAGGAACAGCACCACCGGCAGGTGCACCATGCCCAGCGCCAGGTCGAGCCGCCGCCGCTGGCCGCCCGACATCGCCGACGTCAGCCGGTCTTCCAGGCCGGTCAGGCCCAGCTGGCCCGAGATCTCGCGGACGCGCTCGGCGGCGTCGGTCTTGTTGAGCCCGTAGAGGCGGGCCTGCAGCATGAGCTCTTCGCGGACCTTGCGCTCGTCGACCGTGCCGCCGCCCTGGGCGACGTAGCCGATGTGCCGCCGCACGCGTTTCTGCTCGGTGAGCAGGTCGGCGCCGGCGATCCGGGCGTGGCCGGCGGTCGGGCGCAGCAACGTCGTGAGCATCCGCATGGTCGTGGTCTTGCCCGCCCCGTTCGGGCCGAGGAACGCGACGATCTCGCCGGCCTCGACCCGCAGGTCGACGCCGCGGACCGCGGCGACCTCCCGGCCGTCGGCGGTGAAGGTGCGGGCCAGGCCCGCGGCCTCGATCACCGGGCCGGCTCGGTCGCGGCCGGCGTCCCGGCGGCGAGCGCGAGCAGCGCGTCGGCGGCACCGTCCCGGCCGCGGCCCGGCTCGTGCTGCAGCCGGGCCATTTCCCGGGCCCGCGAGGTGAACGACGGGTTCTCCAGCACTTCGGTCAGCTTCGCGGTGACGTCGTCGGCGTCGATGCCGTGCGAGGACTCGACGACCAGGCCGACGCCGGTGTCCCGCGCGCGGACGGCCTGGTCGTAGCCGTCGACGAACAGCGGCCGCAGCAGCAGCGGCTTGCCGAAGTAGAGGCTCTCGATGTAGCCGTTGCCGCCGCCGTGGGTGAAGTGCGCCCGCACGTGCGGGTGGGCGAGGACGTCCAGCTGCGAGGGCAGCCACTTCTCGGCCCGCAGGTTCGACGGCAGCTCGTCGGACGGCGGCAGCAGGTGCCACGACTGGGCCGGCAGCCGCCAGAGCACGGCGTGCTTGCCTTCGAGCCGCCGCGCGACCTCGACCAGGCCCTTGATCTCGGCTTCGCTCATCCGCACGACCGTGCCGAACCCGATGTAGACCACCGACTCGTGCCGGTCGAGCCAGCCCTTGACGTCCTGCTCGTCCGGCAGTTCCGGCAGCGGCGGCACGATCGCGCCGAGCATGCGGAAGTGCGCCGGGATGTCCACCGGGTACTCCAGCTCGGCGAGGGAGTAGACCAGCACGAGCGCGGCTTCGTCGATCCGGGACGTGTACTTCGCGGCGAGCCGCGAGACGCCGAGCTCCTTGTTGGACTTCACGTACTCGACGACCCGCTTGCGCAGCAGGGAATCGGTGAAGTACAGCGCCTTGCGGCGGAACCCGAACCACGCGTTCGCCAGGCGCTGCCCGGCCGTCATCTCCAGCGGCAGCCCGGAGTGCGGGACGGGGAAGCCCGGCGGCAGCTTCGTCAGGTGGTTGCTCACCGAGAACGGCACGCTCACCACGTGCGGGATCCGCTGCGTGACGGCGAGTTCGAACCCGGCGTGCAGCAGCGAGTCGATCATCATGGCGGCCGGCTCGACCTCGCGCACGATCTCGGTGAGCGCGCGGTAGGCCTGGTCGCGGAAGCGGGTGTCGAAGGTGTGCCGCATCAGCGCTTTGTGCGCCTTCCAGCGGGACTTCTGGGTGACCGCGTGGTAGGTCTCGTCGTCCCACTCCCCGGAGGAGAGTTCGGGGACGGGCGCACCGAGCGACCGGAACTCGACGCGGCTGCCGCTGCCGTCGGCCCCGATGGCCTCGACCTCTTCGCGGCGGTTGTCGAAGGTGGCGAAGTACAGGTCGGGAACCCCTCGCCGGGAGAGTTCCGCCGCCAGCACGAGCAGGGAGTTGACCAGCCCGCTGTCGGGTGAGCTGACGAACAGGATCGGACGCCGTTCTCGGCTCATGGAGAAGCACCTTTCCTCGGCGGGAGCACACGGCCGCCGCGACCGTAACAACGCCGTTTCCGTGAATCACCTACATTCCGCGACGGGTCCGGGCCGCCGCCGGTGCGAAGACTAAGGGTTTGCGGGCGCCGGACGCGGTTGACTCCACGGAACCCGGACCCGCGGTGGCGCGAGTCCCGGCCGGACGACACCGAGAGGCGAGGATGGCCAGCGAGAGCCAGCTGCGTGACTACCTCAAGCGCGTCACCGCCGACCTGCACCGGTCGCGTCAGCGCGTGCGGGAGATGGAAGCCGCCGCCGTGGAGCCGGTCGCGGTCGTCGGGATCGGGTGCCGGTTCCCCGGTGGGGTCACGACGCCGGAACAGCTGTGGGACCTGGTCGACGCCGGCACCGACGCGATCGGGCCGCTGCCGGCCGACCGCGGGTGGTCCGCGCTGCTGGCCGGGGTGGACCGCAGCACGATCAGCCTGGGCGACGTCGACGCGTGGCGCGGTGGCTTCGTCGAGGCGGCGGACCGGTTCGACGCCGGGTTCTTCCGCGTTTCGCCGCGCGAGGCGCTCGCCATGGACCCGCAGCAGCGGCTCCTGCTCGAAGTCACCTGGGAGGCCCTCGAACGCGCCCGGATCGTGCCCGCGAGCCTGCGCGGCAGCCGCACCGGCGTGTTCGTCGGCACCAACGGCCAGAGCTACGGCAAGCTCCTGGCGGCGTCCGGCGAGACCGTCGAAGGCCACGCCGGCACCGGCACCACCGCGGCCGTGCTCTCCGGCCGCCTCGCCTACTCCTTCGGCTTCGAAGGGCCCTCGGCCACCGTCGACACCGCGTGTTCGTCCTCTTTGGTCGCCGCGCACTGGGCGACGCAGGCGCTGCGCTCGGGCGAGTGCTCCCTCGCGCTCGCCGGCGGCGTCACGGTCATGGCGACCCCCGAGGCGTTCGCCGAGTTCAGCAAGCAGGGCGGCCTCGCGCCGGACGGGCGCTGCAAGGCGTTCGCCGACGGCGCGGACGGCGTTGGCTGGGCCGAAGGCGCCGGGATCCTCGTCCTGGAAAGGCTTTCCGACGCGCGGCGCCACGGCCACCCCGTCCTCGCCGTGCTGCGCGGCACCGCCGTGAACTCCGACGGCGCCAGCAGCGGCCTGACCGTCCCCAATGGACCGTCGCAGCAGCGCGTGATCCAGGCCGCGCTCGCCGCGTCCGGGCTGTCCACTTCGGACGTCGACGTCGTCGAAGCGCACGGCACCGGCACCCGGCTCGGTGACCCGATCGAAGCGCAGGCCCTGCTGGCCACCTACGGCCGCGACCGCGAGCACGACCTGCTGATCGGCTCGGTCAAGTCGAACTTCGGGCACACCCAGGCCGCCGCCGGGGTCGCCGGGATCATCAAGGCCGTCCTGGCCATCCGCCACGGCGAGGTGCCGCGCACGCTGCACGCCGACCGGCTTTCGTCCGAAGTGGACTGGAGTGCCGGCTCGGTCCGCCCGGTCACCGAGCCGGAGCCGTGGCCGGAGACCGGCCGCCCGCGCCGCGCCGCCGTGTCGTCCTTCGGGGTCAGCGGCACCAACGCGCACACGATCATCGAACAGGCTCCGGCGCCCGAGCCGGCCGATCGCGGCCCGCGGCCCGCCGGGCCGGTGCCGTGGTTCGTCTCGGCCCGCTCGGAACCCGCGCTGCGTGCCCAGGCCGAAGCCCTGCTCGACGCCACCACCGATGCCGCCGACGCGGCCGACGTCGCCTTGTCGACCGCGGTCACCCGCACGGCTTTCGAGCACCGCCTCGCCGTCACCGGGCCGGACACCGCGGCCCTGCGCGCCGGCCTGCGCTCCTGGCACGAGCAGGGGGCCGCCGCGAACGTGACCACCGGGACCGCGTCCCGCGGCGAGACGGCGTTCCTCTTCTCCGGCCAAGGCGCGCAGCGGACCGGGATGGGCACCCGGCTCGCCGAGGTGTACCCGGTCTTCGCCGAGACGTTCGCCGAGCTCTCGGACCGCCTCGGCGTGGTCACCGACGACCGTCTCGATCGGACGGAGCACGCGCAGCCCGCGCTGTTCGCCTACCAGGTCGCGCTGTTCCGGCTCCTGGAGTCGTGGGGGGTGCGCCCGGCGTTCCTGGCCGGGCACTCGGTCGGGGAGATCGCGGCCGCGCACGTCGCCGGGGTGCTGTCGCTCGACGACGCCTGCACGCTCGTCTCCGCTCGCGCGAAGCTCATGGGCGCGCTGCCCGAGGGTGGCGCGATGATCTCGGTGCGCGCGTCCGAAGTGGACGTCCGCGGCGAAGACGTCGACATCGCCGCCGTGAACGGCCCGGAGTCGGTGGTCCTTTCCGGACCCGAGGACGCCGTCACCGCCGTCGCGGCGCGGTTCCCGGGGGCCCGGCGGCTCAAGGTGTCCCACGCGTTCCACTCCCGCCTGATGGACCCGATGCTGGCCGATTTCCGGGCGGTGGTCACGGAGCTGTCCTTCGCCCAGCCGGAAATCCCGCTGGTCGCGGGCGGGGACGTCACCGACCCGGAGTACTGGGTCCGGCAGGTCCGCGAGACCGTCCGGTTCGGCGACGCGGTCACCCGGCTCACCGGGTCCGGCGTGACGCGGTTCGCCGAACTGGGCCCGTCGGCCGTCCTTTCCGGACTCGTCACCGGCGGGATTCCCCTCGCCCGCAAGGACCAGGCCGAGGACACCGCGCTGATCGCCGGGCTGGCCGCGCTGCACGTCGCGGGCGGCACCGCCGACTGGGCGGCCGTGCACGCCGGAGCCCGGCCGGTCGACCTGCCCACCTACGCCTTCCAGCGCGAGCGCTACTGGCCGACGCTCACCCCGCGCACCGGCGACGCGGCCGGGCTCGGCCTCACCCCGGTGCGGCACCCGCTGCTCGGCGCGGCCCTCGACGTCGCCGCGACCACCGAAACCGTGCTCACCGGCACCGTTTCCCCGGCCACCCAGCCGTGGCTGGCCGGCCGGACCTCGTTCCCCGGCACGGGATTCCTCGAACTCGCCCTGCGCGCGGCCCGCAACCTCGGCTGCCCGGAGATCGCCGAGTTCACCCTCACGACGCCGCTCGCCCTGGCCCCGAAGGACGTCGTCGTGCTGCAGGTGCGCGTCGGCCCGCCCGGCCCCGACGGCCGCCGCCCAGTCGACGTGCACTCCGCACTTTCACGTGAAAGTGCGCACCAGGGCGCCGCACTTTCACGTGAAAGTGCGACGGAAGGCTCGGGCTGGACGCACCACGCCACTGGCGTGCTGGCTGCGGCGGCTGGGGCGGAATCTGCCGTGCTGGTCGAAGGCGCGTACCTCAGCGACGTGACCCTCGACGGTGACCCGGGCGCGTTCGACATTCACCCCCTCCTGCTTGCCGAAGCCGTCCGAGCCTGCGGTGCGGAACCGGTGGCCTGGCGCGGGGTTTCGCTGCACGCGCGGGGACTGACCCAGCTGCGGCTGCGCGTCGCCCCGCTCGGGGACACCACGGTCAGCCTCGCGCTGCTCGACTCCGCGGACCGCCCGGTGTTCCTCGCCGCCGAGATCGAGTTCGGCGGCGCCGTCACCGAAATCGAGGCGACGCCGGCGACGCCGGTGCGCGTCCCGGCGAGCCCGGTGGCCGGCGACTGGGCCGCGCTCGGCGAGGCCGACCGCGTCCGCGCGGCCGAAGATCTCGTCCGGACCACCGTCGCGGCCGTGCTCGGCCACGGCGACACCGGCGCGGTCGGCACCGGCGACCCGTTCACCGACCTCGGCTTCGACTCGATGATGGCGGTCGAGCTGCGCAACCGGCTCACCGCTGCCACCGCCCTCGAACTGCCCGCCACGCTCGTGTTCGACCACCCGACGCCGTCCGCCGTCGCCCGCCTGCTGCTGGCCGGGCTCTTCGGCGGCGGCGAGCGCACCGGCCCGGTCCGCCGGACCCGGGCGCGCACGGACGACCCCGTCGTCATCGTCGGCATGAGCTGCCGGTACCCGGGTGGCGTCCGCTCGCCCGAAGACCTCTGGACGATGGTCGCGAACGGCCACGACGCCGTCGGCCCGTTCCCCCGCGACCGCGGCTGGGACCTCGCGACGCTCGCCGCGGGCGCGTCGGCCACCACCTACGGCGGCTTCCTCGACGGCATCGACCGCTTCGACGCCGCTTTCTTCGGCATCTCCCCGCGCGAAGCCCTCGCGATGGACCCGCAGCAGCGGCAGGTCCTGGAAACGTCGTGGGAGGCGCTGGAGGACGCCGGGATCGATCCGCTCGGCCTGCGCGCCACCCCGACCGGCGTGTTCGTCGGCACCAACGGCCAGGACTACGCGAGCGTGCTCGCGGGCAGTGACGCCGACGTCGGGGCGCACGCCGGGCTCGGCAACGCCGCCAGCGCGGTGTCCGGCCGGGTGTCCTACGTGCTCGGTCTCGAAGGCCCGTCGATGACCGTCGACACCGCGTGTTCTTCGTCGCTGGTCGCGCTCCACCTGGCGGCGCAGGCGCTGCGGGCGGGGGAGTGCGAGCTCGCGCTCGTCGGCGGCGTGCTCGTGATGTCCAGCGCCAACTACTTCCTCGGCACCAGCCAGCAGGGCGGCCTCGCGCCGGACGGGCGCTGCAAGGCGTTCGCCGAAGCCGCCGACGGCACCGGCTGGGCCGAGGGCGTCGGGATGCTCGTCGTGGAACGGCTTTCCGACGCCCGCCGCCGCGGCCACGAAGTCCTCGCCGTGGTGCGGGGTTCCGCGGTCAACTCCGACGGCGCGTCCAACGGCATCACCGCGCCCAACGGCCCGTCGCAGCGCCGGGTCATCCGGGCCGCGCTCGCCGACGCTGGTCTATCCACTTCGGACGTCGACGTCGTCGAAGCGCACGGCACCGGGACGACCCTGGGCGACCCGATCGAAGCGCAGGCGCTGCTCGCGACCTACGGGCAGGACCGTGAAACGCCGTTGCTGCTGGGTTCGTTCAAGTCGAACATCGGCCACACCCAGGCCGCCGCCGGTGTCGGCGGGGTGATCAAGGTCGTCCAGGCGATGCGGCACGGGCTGGTGCCGCCGACCCTGCACGTCGACGCGCCGTCGTCCCATGTGGACTGGACGGCCGGCTCGATCGACCTGGTCACCGAGCCGACGCCGTGGCCCGAGGTGGCTCGCCCGCGCCGGGCCGGGGTGTCCGCGTTCGGCGTCAGCGGGACCAACGCGCACGTCGTGCTCGAACAGGCTCCCGAAGCGCCGGCTCCGGCGCCGGAACCGCCGGCCGCTGTGGTGCCGTGGGTGCTTTCGGCCCGCAGCCGGACCGCGCTGCGGGCCCAAGCCGCCCGCCTGGCCGGCGCCGGCTCACCGCTCGCCGCCACCGGGCTCGCCCTCGCCACCCGCCGGGCCGCGCTGGAGCACCGCGCGGTCGTCGTCGGCGCCGACCTCGAAGCGATGCGCTCGGCGCTGGCCGGGAACCTCGTCGAAGGCACCGCGAGCGACGGTGGCACGGCACTGCTGTGCACCGGCCAGGGTTCCCAGCGGCTCGGCATGGGCCGCGGGCTGCACGACCGCTACCCGGTGTTCCGCGACGCCTTCGACGAGGTTTGCGCCGAGTTCGGCGACGAGCTGAAGGACGTCGTCTTCGGCGACGCCGCCCGCCTGGACACGACCGGCTGGGCGCAACCGGCGATCTTCGCCGTCGAGGTCGCGCTGCTGCGGCTGCTGGAAGAGTGGGGAGTCCGGGCCGACCACCTCGCCGGGCACTCGATCGGCGAGATCGCCGCCGCGCACGCGGCCGGGGTGCTGTCGCTGGCCGACGCGTGCACGCTCGTCGCCGCCCGGGCCCGGCTCATGCAGGAACTGCCCGAGGGCGGGGCGATGTACGCCCTGCGCGCGAGTGCGGCCGACGTCGAGCCGCTGCTCGGCCCGGACGTCGCGCTCGCCGCCGTCAACGGGCCGTCGTCGGTGGTGATCGCCGGCTCCGAAGCGGCGACCCTGGCGGTCGCGGAGCGGTTCGAGAAGGCCAAGCGGCTGGCCGTCAGCCACGCTTTCCACTCGCCGCTGATGGAGCCGATGCTGGAGGACTTCGCCAAGGTCGTCGCGGGGCTCGACCTGCGGCCGCCGCGCCGGTCGCTGATCTCCGCGGTGACCGGGCAGCCGGAACACGAGCTGTTCGCGACGGCCGAGTACTGGGTGGACCACGTGCGGCGGACCGTCCGCTTCGGCGATGTCGTCGCGGACCTGGCCGGGCGCGGGGTCACCCGGTTCGTCGAGGTCGGCCCGGACGCCGTGCTGTGCGGGATGGCCGCCGAGACGGTCGATGCCACCTTCGTGCCGTTGCTGCGGGCGGGCCGCGACGAGGAGACCACGATCGTCACCGCGCTGGGCCGGCTGCACGTCGACGGCCTCGCGATCGACTGGACCCGCTTCTTCGCCGGGGCCGACGCGCGCGGCGTCCGGCTGCCGACGTACCCGTTCGACGGCGAGCGGTTCTGGCCGGAACCCGCGGCTCCCGCGGCCGAACCCGCCGACGGTTTCTGGGAGGCGCTCGAAGGCACCGACCTCCCGGCGCTCGCCGCGGAACTCGGTGCCGACGCCGACGAGCTGGCCCGGGTCCTGCCCACGCTTTCCGCGCACCGCAAGGGGTACGTCGATCGGTCCACCACGGACGGCTGGCGCTACCGCGTCGACTGGCAGCCCTTCACGGGCACGGCCGCCCCGCGCCGCGAGGACTGGCTGATCGCGGTGCCCGCCTCGCTCGACGGCGACGAGCGGATCGAGGTACTGGTCGACGTCCTGGGCGCGGACACCGTCCGGCTCGTCGTGGACGGGCCGGACCGCCCGGCGCTGGCGGAGCGGATCACGACGCTGCTCGAGACGTTCCCGAGCCCGGCGGGGGTGCTGTCGCTGCTGGCCCTGGACGAGACGACGGCCCCGGAAACGCCTTCGGTACCCGGCGGCCTCGCGACCACGGCGGCCCTGGTGCAGGCCCTCGGCGACGCCGGGGTCGACGCACCCCTGTGGTGCCTGACCACCGGCGGCGTGCGGGTCGGCCCGGGCGACGCGCCGGGCCGCCTCGCGCAGGCCGCGGTGTGGGGCCTGGGCCGGGTGGCCGCGATGGAGTACCCGGGCCGGTGGGGCGGGCTGATCGACGTACCCCCGGACTTCGAACCCCGCGCCCTGACCCGCCTGCCGGGCACCCTCGCGGCGGCGGGGGAGGAGGACCAGATCGCCCTGCGCGCCGAAGGTGCCCTGGTGCGACGGTTGGTGCCCGATCCTGCCGGTCCGCCTACCGGGCTCGGAGGCGAGGTGCCCGCCGACGGCACGGTGCTCGTCACCGGCGGTACCGGCGCCCTCGGCGGGAAACTCGCGCACTGGCTCGCCGAGTCCGGCGCCGGGCACATCGTGCTCACCAGCCGCCGCGGCCTCGACGCCCCCGGCGCGCGCGAGCTCGCCGACGAACTCACCGCCGCGGGCGCCCGGGTCACCGTCGCCGCCTGCGATGTCTCCGACCGCGACGCCCTCCGGCAGCTCATCGAGAGCCTGCCGAAGGAATTCCCCCTCCGAGGAGTCGTGCACGCGGCCGGTGTGCTCGACGACTGCGTGGTCGAGGCCGTCGATCCGAGCCGGTTCGAAACGGTGCTGCGGCCCAAAACCGCCGCCGCCGTGAACCTGCACGAACTGACCACCGGCCTCAGCCTCTTCGTGCTCTTCGCCTCCATCGCCGGCACCGTCGGCGGGCCAGGGCAGGGCAGCTACGCCGCCGCGAACGCCGTGCTCGACGCGCTCGCCGAACAGCGGGCCGCCGCCGGGCTGCCCGCCCTGTCGGTCGCCTGGGGTGCCTGGGGCGAGGTCGGCATGGCGGCCGATCCGGCCATCCAGGAACGCATGCGCCGCAGCGGGGCCGCCGCCCTCGCGCCGCGCCGGGCACTGCTGGCCCTCGGGGAAGCACTCCGCCGCGGGGACACCTCCGTCACCGTCGCCGACATCGACTGGTCCCGGTACGCGCCCGGCATGGCGCTCATGCGGACCACCCACCTCCTCGACGGCGTCCCCAGCGCCCGCGCGGCCATCGAAGCGGCCCGAAGAGCACCGGAGACCGCCGAGGAATCCCTGGCCGAGCAGCTGGCCGGGATGCCGGAACCCGAGCGCGTCAGCACGCTGTCGAAGGCGGTGCGGACGGCGGCCGCGATGATCCTCGGGCACGCCTCGGCGGACGCGATCGAGCCCGAGGCGAAGTTCGGCCTGCTCGGCTTCGACTCCCTCAGCGCCGTCGAGTTCCGCAACCTGCTGGCCCGCCGCACCGGGCTGAACCTGCCGCAGGGCCTGGTCTTCGACCACCCGACGCCGCTCGCGCTCGCGCAGTACCTGCGTGCCGAGCTGGTGCCGGCCGGGCGGCACCAGCTCGGGGCCCCGCTGGACGCCGAGCTGGCCGCCCTGGAACGGGCGATGGCGGACGGCGACCTCGACGAAACCCGCCGGGACGCCGTGTCCCGGCGGCTGCACCGCCTGCTCGACGGGCTGCGGCCGGAGCGCGCGGACGGCGAAGAAGTCTTCGCGGCTTCGGACGACGAAATGTTCGACCTGCTCGGCAAGGAGTTCGGGATCTCGTGAGCACGCAGGATGGGCGAGCGCTGATGGACAACGAAGAAAAGCTCCGGCACTTCCTCAAGCGGGTCACCGTGGAGCTGCAGGAGACACGCGCGAAGCTGCGGGAGGCCGAGACGGCCGACCAGGAACCGATCGCGATCGTCGGCCTCGGCTGCCGCTTCCCGGGTGGCGCGTCGACGCCGGAAGCGTTGTGGGACCTGCTGTCCGCCGGCCGGGACGCGATCACGGAGTTCCCGGCCGACCGAGGCTGGGACGTCGACCGGCTGCACGACCCGGACGGCGCCTCTCGCGGCACGTCTTATGTGCGCCACGGCGGTTTCCTGCACGACGCCGGCGACTTCGACCCGGCGTTCTTCGGCATCTCGCCGCGGGAAGCGCTGGTCATGGACCCGCAGCAGCGGCTCATGCTCGAAATCTCGTGGGAGGCGATCGAACGCGCGGGCATCGACCCGGCGTCGCTGCGCGGCTCGTCGACCGGGGTCTTCACCGGCACGAACTTCCAGGACTACATCCACCTCGCCGCGAGCGCGGCCGAAGGCGCCGAGGACTACCTGTCCACGGCCAACGCCTCCAGTGTCCTTTCCGGACGCGTCGCCTACGCGCTCGGCCTGGAGGGGCCCGCGATCACCGTCGACACCGCGTGTTCGGCATCGCTGGTCGCGATGCACCTGGCCGCGCACGCCCTGCGCCGCGGCGACTGTTCGCTGGCGCTGGCCGGCGGGGCGACCGTGATGGCCACCCCGACGTTGTTCATCGCCTTCAGCCGCCAGCGCGGCCTTGCCCCCGACGGCCGCTGCCGCTCGTTCGCCGAAGGCGCGGCGGGCACCGGCTGGGGTGAGGGCGCCGGCGTGCTGGTGCTGGAGAAGCTGTCCGACGCCGAGCGCAACGGCCACCGGGTCCTCGCCGTCCTGCGGGGCAGCGCGGTCAACCAGGACGGTGCCTCCAACGGGCTCACCGCCCCGAGCGGCCCGGCGCAGGAGCGCGTCATCCGCGCGGCGCTCGCGGGCGCCGGGCTGACCCCCTCCGACGTCGACGCCGTCGAGGCGCACGGCACCGGCACCACGCTCGGCGACCCGATCGAGGCCCGAGCCCTGGCCGCCACCTACGGCCGCGACCGCGACGGCGAACCGCTGTGGCTCGGCTCGGTGAAGTCGAACCTCGGGCACACCCAGGCCGCGGCCGGGGTGGCCGGGGTGCTGAAGATGGTCCTCGCGCTGCAGCACGGCGTCCTGCCGGAAACCCTGGGCGTGGACGCGCCGACGTCCGCCCTCGACTGGGACGCCAGCGGGCTCGCGCTGGTCACCGGCACCCGGCCGTGGCCGGAGACCGGGCGGCTGCGCCGGGCCGGTGTCTCGTCGTTCGGGCTGAGCGGGACCAACGCGCACGTCATCCTGGAGCAGGCTCCGGCGGTCGAGGCCGTCGTCGAGCCGTCACCGCGGGTTCCGGGCGTGTTCGCCTGGCCGGTGTCCGGGAAGAACGCCGCCGGGCTGCGCGGCCAGGCCGGCCGCTTGCTGTCCGTTGTGGACCAGTCGCCGCTGGACCTCGCCTACTCCTTGGGGGTTTCGCGGGCCGCGCTGCCGCACCGCGCGGTCGTCACCGGCTCCACTGTGGACGATCTGCGGGCCGGGCTGACCGCGCTGGCCGAGGGGAGTGGCGCGTCGGGCGTCGCCACGTCCGGCGCCGTCGCGTTCCTGTTCACCGGGCAGGGCGCGCAGCGGGCCGGGATGGGCCTCGAACTGCGCGAGGCGTTCCCGGCGTTCGCCGAGGCGTGGGACGCCGCGTGCGCCCACCTCGACCCGGCGCTCACCGACGTCGTGCGCTCGGGTGAAGGGCTCGACGAGACGAAGTACGCGCAAGCGGCGCTGTTCGCGCTGGAGGTCGCGCTCTTCCGGCTCACCGAGTCGTGGGGGCTGAAGCCGGACTACCTGCTCGGGCACTCCGTCGGCGAGCTGGCCGCGGCGCACGTCGCCGGCGTGGTCTCGCTGGCGGACGCCTGCGCGCTCGTCACCGCCCGTGGCCGGCTCATGCAGGAGCTGCCGCCCGGCGGCGCGATGCTGGCCGCCGAAATCACCGAAGCCGAAGCGCTCGAGCTGATCACCGGGCCGGAGGTCTCGCTGGCCGCGGTCAACGGGCCGGACTCGGTGGTGTTCTCCGGTGACGCGGCCGCCATCGACGCCCTCGAAACCGCGCTGGGCGACCGGCGGACCAAGCGGCTGCGCGTCAGCCACGCCTTCCACTCGGCGCGGATGGAACCGATGCTCGGCGAATTCGCCGCGGTCGCGCGCCGGATCTCCTACCGCGAGGCGGAACTGCCGGTCGTCTCGAACCGCACCGGCCGCGTCGCGGCGGCGGGCGAACTGCAGGACCCGGCGTACTGGGTGTCGCACGTGCGGGACGCCGTCCGCTTCGGCGACGGCGTGCGCTGGCTGGCCGAGCGGGACGTCACCCGGTTCGTCGAGCTGGGCCCCGACGGCGTGCTGAGCGCGATGGCGAGCGGGGCGGGCGACGACGTCAAGTGCGTGCCGCTGCTGCGGGCCGGACGGCCGGAGGAGCACACCATCACGGCGGCGGTCGGGGCGCTGCACGTCGCCGGCGTACCGGTGGACTGGGCCGGATTCCACGCGGGTACCGGCGCGCGGCTGATCGACCTCCCGACGTACGCCTTCCAGCACGAGCGCTACTGGCCGGAAGCGACCCCGCCGGGCGCGGCGGCGACCGACCCGGGCGGGCTCGGCCTGACCGCGGCCGGGCACCCGTTGCTCGGCGCGGCCACCGGACTCGCCGACGGCGAGGGCCACCTGTTCACCGGCCGGCTCTCCGCGGCGGCTACGCCGTGGCTGGCCGACCACGTCGTCATGGGCGCAATCCTGTTGCCCGGCACGGCTTTCCTGGAACTGGCGATGCGGGCGGGCGACAGCGTCGGCTGCCCGCGCGTCGCCGAGCTGACGCTGGAAGCGCCGCTCGTCCTGCCCGAGCGCGGCGGCGTGCGGGTGCAGCTGCTCGTCGGCGCCCCGGACCACACCGGGCGGCGCGCGTTCACCGTCCACTCGCGACTCGAGGACGAACCCGAGGACACGGCCTGGGAGCGCCACGCCGGGGGTGTGCTCGCTCCCGGGGCCGCGGATCCGGTGCCGCTCGCGTGGCCGCCCGCGGACGCGGAGGAAGTCGACCTCACCGGCTTCTACGACGGCCTGGCGTCGGCCGGGTTCGGCTACGGCCCGGCGTTCCAGGGCCTGGAGCGCGTCTGGCGCCGCGGCACCGAGGTGTTCGCCGAGGTGACCGCCCCGCGGAAGGCGGGCGCGACGGACGGGTACGGCCTGCACCCGGCGGTCCTCGACGCGGCGTTGCACGCCTTGGGCGCGGCGGACCGCGGCGAGGACGCCGACCGGCTGCTGCCGTTCGCGTGGTCGGGCGTGACACTGCACGCTCCGGGCGCGTCGGCGCTGCGGGTCCGGATCGACGCGGCCGACCCGGTGTCGGTGGCGATCGAGGTCACCGACACCGCGGGCGAACCGGTGGCGTCGGTGGAAGCGCTCGCGTTGCGCCCGGTCGCCGCGAGCACCGGCGCGGGGCGGAAGGCGCGTCACGAGTCGCTGTTCACCGTGGACTGGGTCCCGGTCCCGGCGAGCGTGGCGACCGGTCCGGTGGACTGGCCGGCCCTCGAACCCGCCCCGACCCCCGACGCCCGGGTCCTCGTGAGTGAAAAGGACGGTTCTAACCCTCCTCATCACTCACGACCCCCCGTGCTCTACCGGCCGGAGGTGCGCGGCGAGACTCCTGAGGGCGTCCGGGAGACCCTGCGCGAAGTCCTGCACACCGTCCAGGCCTGGCTGGAAGACGAGCGGTTCGCCGACTCGCACCTGGTCGTCGTCGCCAGTTCGACCGACCTCGCCACCGCGCCGATCTGGGGGCTCCTCGGCTCCGCGCAGGCCGAACAGCCTGGCCGCATCACCCTCGTCGACACCGGCGACGACACTCTCCTCGGCGCGGCCGTCGCGCTCGGGGAGCCGAAGGTCCTCGTCCGCGAGGGACGGCTGCACGTCCCGCGGCTTGGCCGGGCCGCCGTCGCGCCCGCGTCCGAAGGCCGCTTCGACGGCACCGTCCTCATCACCGGCGGCCTCGGCGGCCTGGGCACGCACCTCGCCCGGCACCTGGTCGCCGAGCACGGCGCCCGCCGCCTGCTCCTGCTCGGCCGCCGCGGCCCCGACACCCCGGGCGCGGCCGAGCTGATCGCCGAGCTGGGGGTCGACGCCACCGCCATCGCCTGCGACGTCACCGACCGCGACGCACTGGCCGCGGTGTTCGCCGAGCACGAGATCACCGCCGTCGTGCACACCGCCGGCGTCCTCGACGACGCCACCTTCGGCTCGCTGACCCCGGACCGGCTCGACGCCGTCCTGCGCCCCAAGGTCGACGCCGCCTGGCACCTCCACGAGCTGGCCGGACACGTCGAGACCTTCGTCCTCTTCTCGTCCGTGGCCGGGGTGTTCGGCGCCGCGGGGCAGGGCAACTACGCCGCCGGAAACGCCTACCTCGACGCCCTCGCCGCCCACCGGCACGCGCACGGCCTCCCCGCCGTCAGCCTCGCCTGGGGCGCCTGGGAAACCGGCATGGCCGGCACCCTCACCGACGCCGACCTCGACCGGATGACCCGCGCCGGGACCCCGCCGCTGACCCTCGACCAGGGACTCAGCCTGTTCGACGCCGCGCTCGGCGCCGACGACGCCCTCCTCGCCCCGGTCCGGCTCGACCTCGACACGCTGTCCGCCGCACCCGAGGTGCCGCCGCTGCTGCGCCGCCTGATCCGCGGCACCACCCGCCGCCGGGCCCGCGCCGACTCCGGCCTCACCGCCCGGCTCGCCGCGCTCGCGCCCGCCGACCGGCAGCGCGCGCTCGTCGACCTCGTGCGCACCCACGTCGTGGCCCTGCTCGGCTACAGCTCGATCGGCCAGGTCGAGCCCGGGCAGTCCTTTTCGGACCTCGGCTTCGACTCGCTGTCCGCGGTCGAGCTGCGCAACGCCGTCCAGGCCGACACCGGCCTGCGGCTGCCCGCGACGCTCGTCTTCGACTACCCGACCGTCCTCGCCCTCGCCCGCCACCTCCACGACGAACTGGTCGGCACCCTGGCAGCGGTCCAGGCCCCGGCGCGGACGACCCCGGTCGAGGCCGACCCGGTCGTCATCGTGTCCATGGGCTGCCGCTACCCGGGCGGCATCACCTCGCCCGACGAGCTGTGGGACTTCGTGCTCGGCGACGGCGACGGCGTCTCCCGCTTCCCCGGCGACCGCGGCTGGCCGGTCGACGCCCTCTACCACCCGGACCCCGACCACGCGGGCACCAGCTACACCCGCGAAGGCGGCTTCCTCGACGACGTCGCCGGGTTCGACCCCGGCTTCTTCGGCATCTCCCCGCGCGAGGCCCTCGCCATGGACCCGCAGCAGCGCCAGCTGCTCGAGACGTCGTGGGAAGCTTTGGAGCGCGCCGGGATCCGGCCGGAAACCCTGCGCGGCAGCCGCACCGGCGTCTACGCCGGGATCATGTACCACGACTACCTCGGCGCCAACGTCGAGTTCCCGGCCGACTCGCTCGGCTACCTCGGCACCGGCAACGCGGGCAGCGTGCTGTCCGGGCGCCTGTCCTACGTCTTCGGCCTGGAAGGGCCGTCGGTCACCGTCGACACGGCGTGCTCGTCCTCGCTGGTCGCGCTGCACATGGCCGCGACCGCGCTGCAGCGCGGCGAATGCGAGCTGGCACTGGCCGGCGGCGTCACCGTGATGGCGACGCCGGGGACGTTCATCGACTTCAGCCGCCAGCGCGGGCTCGCCGCCGACGGCCGGTGCAAGTCCTACGCCGATGCCGCCGACGGGGTCGGCTGGTCCGAAGGCGTCGGAGTCCTCGTCCTGGAACGGCTTTCCGACGCCCGCCGCAACGGCCACCCGGTCCTCGCGGTGGTCCGCGGCAGCGCGGTCAACTCCGACGGCGCGTCCAACGGCCTGACCGCGCCGAACGGCCCGTCGCAGCAACGCGTGATCCGGCAGGCGTTGTCGGCCGCCGGGCTGTCCACTTCGGACGTAGACGTCGTCGAAGGCCACGGCACCGGCACGACGCTCGGCGACCCGATCGAAGCGCAGGCCCTGCTGGCCACCTACGGCCAGGACCGCGACGAATTCCGGCCCCTGCTGCTCGGCTCGATCAAGTCGAACCTGGGTCACACCCAGGCCGCCGCGGGGGTCGCGGGCGTGATCAAGTCCGTGTACGCGCTGCGGTCCGGTGTCGTGCCGAAGACCCTGCACGTCGACGCGCCTTCGTCCCATGTGGACTGGACGGCGGGCGACATCGAGCTGGTCACCGCGACCCGGCCGTGGCCGGAGACCGGGCGCCCGCGCCGCGCGGCGGTCTCGTCGTTCGGCATCAGCGGCACCAACGCCCACGTCGTGCTGGAGCAGCCCCCGGCCGCCGAGCCGGAACCCGCGGCGACCGGCCGTCCGGCGCCGTGGCTGCTGTCCGCGCGCACCCCGGAAGCCCTGCGGGCGCAGGCGAGCCGGTTGCTGGCCAGCGACCCGGGCGACGTCGCCTGGTCCCTGGCCACGACGCGCACCACCTTCGAGCACCGCGCGGTCTTGACTGGCGACCCCCTGGCCGCCCTCGTCGCGCTGGCCGACGGCACCGACGCACCCGGGCTCGCGGTCGGCGAAGCGGTTTCCGGCGCCCGGACGGCGTTCCTGTTCACCGGCCAGGGCGCCCAGCGCGCCGGAGCGGGCCGTGAGCTGTACGAGCGGTTCCCGGTGTTCGCCGCCGCGCTCGACGAGGTCGGCGCGCACTTCGATTTCCCGTTGCGGGACCGGATGTTCGACGCCGGGGCGTCGCTGGAGTCCACTGACATCGCCCAGCCCGCGCTGTTCGCGATCGAGGTCGCGCTGTACCGGCTCGCGCGCTCGTGGGGCGTCACGCCGGACCTGCTGCTCGGGCATTCGATCGGCGAGCTGGCCGCGGCGCACGTCGCCGGGGTGTTCTCCCTCGCGGACGCCTGCCGGCTGGTCGCCGCGCGCGGCCGGCTGATGGCCGCGCTGCCCGCCGGCGGGGCGATGGTCGCCGTCAACGCGCCCGAAGCCGCGGTTGCGGCCGCCTTGACCGACCGGGTGTCGATCGCCGCGGTCAACGGGCCGGAGTCGGTCGTCATCTCCGGTGCCGAAGACGCCGTCACCGAGATCGCCGCCGTGTTCGCCGCGGACGGCCACCGCACCCGCCGTCTCGACGTGAGCCACGCGTTCCACTCGCCGCTGATGGACCCGATGCTCGACGAGTTCCGCGCGGTCGCCGAGACGATCGAGTACGCGCCCGCGGACCTCCCCGTGGTGTCGAACCTGACCGGCGCGGTCGCCGGGCCGGAACTGTCCACTGCGGACTACTGGGTCCGGCACGTCCGCGGCGCCGTCCGGTTCGCCGACGGCCTGACGACCCTGGTCCGGGACGGCGTCACGGCGTTCCTGGAACTCGGCCCGGCCGGCGTGCTCAGCGCGCTGGCCGCGGAAACCCTGCCGCCGGAGGCGGTCGCCGTGCCGTGCCTGCGCCGCGACCGTGACGAGGAAGGCTCGGTCGTCGACGCCCTCACCGCGCTGCACCTGCACGGCGTCGACGTCGAGTGGGCGTCCTATGTGGAGAGTGGCCGTCGGGTCGAGCTGCCGACGTACCCGTTCCAGCACGAGCGGTTCTGGCCGCGCGTGGCCCTGCTGACCGGCGGCACCGGCCTCGACGCCGTCGCCCACCCGCTGCTCGGCGGCGGCATCGAGCTGCCCGAGTCCGGGGGATTCCTCTACACCGCAAGGCTTTCCCTCGCCGCGCACCCGTGGCTCGCCGGGCACCGGATCGCCGGTTCGGTGCTGCTGCCCGGCACCGCGCTGCTGGAGCTGGCCGCCGCGGCCGGCGAGCAGGCGGGCTGCCCGGCCGTCGGCGAGCTGACCCTCGAAGCACCGCTGGTCCTGGGCGAAGAGACCGGCACGCACGTCCAGATCGCCGTCGGCGCCCCGGGTGCGGACGGCGAGCGGCCGATCTCGCTCTACTCCCGCCGGGAGGACGCCCCCGACGAGCTGTGGACCCGCCACGCCGGCGGCACGCTGCGCACCACCGGCGAGCCCGCTTCGCCGGTCACCCGGCCGGACGGCGCCGCCGAGATCGACCTAGACGGCTTCTACGACCGGTTCGCCGACCAGGGCTTCGAGTACGGCCCGGCCTTCCGGGGCCTGACCGCCGCCTGGCGCCACGGCGAGGATGTCTACGCCGAAGTCGAGCTGCCCGAGGACGAGTCCGCCGAGACGTTCGGGCTGCACCCGTCGCTGCTCGACGCGTGTCTGCACGCCACGTCGTTCAGTCCGGTCGTGCGGCCGGGTGCCTTGCCGTTCTCGTGGGAGGGCGTCACCGTGCACGCCTCGGGCGCGGGCGCGGTGCGGCTGCGCGTCTCGCCCGCCGGCGACGACGCGGTGTCCCTGCACCTGACCGACTTCGACGGCGAGCCGGTCGCAACCGTGCGTTCGCTGGTGCTGCGGCCCCAGTCCGCGGTCCCGGTGGCCGACCGCGACTCCCTGTTCCAGCTCGAGTGGACGCCGATCGCCGTCGGCGCCCCGGAAACCGCCGCGGTCTCGGTCGCCGGCGTCGACCCGCTCGGCGTGGCCGGCGTCTTCCCCGACGCCGCCCGGCTTTCCGGTCCCTTGGCCGCCGAAGACGGTGTCGTCCTGTGGCCGATCGCCGCGGACGAGCGCGCCGACGTCGTCCGGGAGACGCACGAACTGACCACGCACGTCCTGGGCATCCTGCAGGACTGGCTGGCCGGCGCGCACCCGGCCCGGCTGGTGCTGGTCACCCGGGGCGCGACGACCGGGGCCGACCTGCCCGCGGCCGCCGTCTGGGGCCTGGTCCGCACCGCGCAGGTCGAGCACCCGGGCCGCGTCGCGCTCATCGACCTCGACGGCACCGACGCGTCCCTGGCCGCCTTGCCGAACGCCCTCACGACGGGAGAACCGCAGCTCACGCTGGTGGCGGGCGAACCCCGCGCCGCCCGCCTCGCCCGCGCCGACGCGCCGCTCTCACGTGAAAGCTCCGCTTTGAAGCGCAAAGCGCCGCTTTCACGTGAAAGCGACGACCAGGGAGCCGCACTTTCACGTGAAAGTGCGGGGTGGGATCCGGACGGGACCGTGCTCATCACCGGGGGGACCGGTGGGCTCGGCGGGCTGCTGGCCCGGCACCTGGTCACCGAGCGCGGCGCCCGGCACCTGCTGCTGGTCAGCCGCCGCGGCCCGGCCGTCGAGGGCGCGGCCGAACTGGCCGCCGACCTCACCGCCGCCGGGGCGCAGGTCGACGTGCGGGCCTGCGACATCGCCGACCGCGACGCCCTGCGCGCGCTGCTCGACGACGTCTCGCCGGAGCACCCGCTGACCGCGGTCGTGCAGACCGCCGGCGTCCTCGACGACGGCGTCCTCGGCTCGCTCACGCCCGAACGGCTCGCGGCCGTGCTGCGGCCCAAGGTCGACGCGGCCTGGAACCTGCACGAGCTGACCCGCGACCTCCCGCTCGAAGCGTTCGTCTCGTTCTCCTCGGTCGCCGGCACCTTCGGCGGCGCCGGGCAGGCGAACTACGCCGCCGCCAACGCCTTCCTCGACGCGCTCGCCCGGCACCGCGAGGCCGGCGGCCTGCCCGCGCAGTCGCTCGGCTGGGGCCCGTGGGCCGCGGCGACCGGGATGACCCGGACGCTCAGCGACGCCGACTTCGAGCGGATGGCCCGGCTCGGCATGCCGGTGCTGCAGCCGGAGCAGAGCATCCGGCTGTTCGACCGCGCACTGGCCACCGACCACGCGGTGCTGCTGCCGGTCCGCCTCGACCTCCCGGTGCTGCGGACCCAGCCGGAGATCCCGCCGCTGCTGCGCGGCCTCGTCCGCGTCACCGGCCGCAAGCAGGCCGGGCGCGGGGCTGCCGGCCTGCTCCGCCGCCTCGCCGGCTTGACGTCGGAGGAGCGCTCCGAAGCGCTGTTGACGCTGGTGCGTGAGCAGGTCGCGCTGGTGCTCGGGCACGCCGACGCCACTGCCGTCCCGGCCGCGAAGACGTTCCAGGAGCTGGGTTTCGACTCGCTCACCGCGGTCGACCTGCGCAACAAGCTGACCGCCGCGTCCGGCGTCGCGCTGCCCGCCACGACGGTGTTCGACTACCCGACGGTGACCGCGCTGGCCCGCCACCTCGCCGACGTCCTGGACGACGGTGACGGCGACCGGGTCGAGGTCGCGCCGGTGACCGCCGCGGTGGCCGACGAGCCGATCGCGATCGTCGCGATGAGCTGCCGCTACCCGGGCGGCGTCACCACGCCCGAGCAGCTCTGGGAGCTGGTCACCGGCGGCACCGACGCGATCACCGAGTTCCCGGCCGACCGCGGCTGGGACGTCGACGCGCTCTACGACCCCGACCCGGACCACCCGGGCACGTCCTACACCCGCCACGGCGGCTTCCTGCACGACGCGGCCGAGTTCGACGCCGCGTTCTTCGGGATGAGCCCGCGCGAGGCCGTCGCCACCGACACCCAGCAGCGGCTGCTGCTGGAAGTCTCGTGGGAGGCGTTCGAGCGGGCCGGTCTCGACCCGCGCAGCCTGCGCGGCAGCCGGACCGGCGTGTTCGCCGGCGTGATGTACAACGACTACAACAGCCTGGTCGCGGGCGCGGACTTGGAGGCGTACCAGGGCAACGGCAGTGCCGGGAGCGTCGCTTCCGGCCGCGTCGCCTACGTGCTGGGCCTGGAAGGCCCGGCGGTCACGGTCGACACGGCGTGTTCGTCGTCGCTGGTGGCACTGCACTGGGCCGCGCAGGCGCTGCGTTCGGGGGAGTGCTCGCTGGCGCTCGCCGGCGGCGTCACGGTGATGTCGACGCCGGGGACGTTCGTCGGGTTCTCGCGCCAGCGCGGGCTTTCGCCGGACGGCCGCTGCAAGTCCTTCGGGGACAGCGCGGACGGCGTCGGCTGGTCCGAGGGTGCCGGGATGCTGCTGCTGGAAAGGCTTTCCGACGCTCAGCGCAACGGCCACCCGATCCTGGCGGTGGTCCGCGGGTCCGCGGTCAACTCCGACGGTGCGTCCAACGGCCTCACCGCCCCGAACGGACCGTCGCAGCAACGCGTGATCCGGCAGGCGCTTTCCGTCGCCGGACTGTCCACTTCGGACGTCGACGTCGTGGAAGGCCACGGCACCGGGACCACGCTGGGCGACCCGATCGAAGCGCAGGCCCTGCTCGCGACCTACGGCCAGGAGCGGGAAACGCCGCTGCTGCTCGGCTCGGTCAAGTCGAACATCGGCCACACCCAGGCCGCGGCGGGCGTCGCCGGCGTGATCAAGATGGTCGCCGCGCTGCGGCACGGCGTCGTCCCGCCGTCACTGCACGCCGGTGAGGTGTCTTCGCACGTCGACTGGGCGTCCGGGGACGTCGAAGTCGTCACCGAGAACCGGGCCTGGCCGGAGACCGGCCGCGTGCGGCGCGCGGCGGTGTCGTCGTTCGGCATCAGCGGCACCAACTCGCACACGATCATCGAACAGGCCCCCTCGGTGGCGCTCGGCGAGGCGCCTCCGGACGCCGGAGTGGTGCCGTGGCCGCTGTCGGCCACCACGGACCGCGCGCTGCGCGAGCAGGCCGCGCGGCTGAGCGGCCTCGACGTCAACCGCGTCGACGCCGGGTACACCCTCGCGACCGGCCGGGCCGCCTTCGACCACCGTGCGGTCGTGCTCTCGGAGCACCGCGCCGAGCTGGCCGCGGCCCTGGACGCACTCGCGTCCGGCGAACCGCACCCGGCCGTCGTCACCGGGCGGGTCGCCGAATCGGCGAAGCTCGCCGCGCTGTTCGCCGGTCAGGGTGCCCAGCGGCTGGGCATGGGACGGCTGCTTTACGCGCGCTATCCCGTCTTCGCGCAGGCCTGGGACGCGATCGCCGAGCAGCTGCCCGGCGAGTGGGCCGGGATCGTCTGGGGCGAGAACTCCCGCCGCCTCGCGGACACGGCCGCGGCGCAACCCGCGCTGTTCGCGCTGGAAGTGTCGTTGTACCGGCTCTTCGAGTCGTGGGGCGTGCGGCCCGACTACGTGCTCGGGCACTCGGTCGGCGAGATCGCGGCCGCGCACGTCGCCGGCGTGCTGACCCTGGCCGACGCGTGCACGCTGGTGGCGGCGCGCGCGGAGCTGATGGGTGCGCTGCCGGCCGGTGGCGCGATGGTGTCCGTGCGGGCCACCGCTGCGGAGGTCGAGCCGCTGCTGGGCGACGACGTCGCGATCGCCGCGGTCAACGGCCCGGACGCCGTTGTGCTCGCCGGTGCCGAAGAGGCGGTGCTCGCCGTTGCGGCCCGGTTCGAGAAGAGCAAGCAGCTGACCGTTTCGCACGCGTTCCACTCGCCGCTGATGGACCCGATGCTCGACGAATTCCGCGCGGTGGCCTCGGAACTGGCCTACGCGCCGCCGCGGATCCCGGTGGTCTCGACGGTCACCGGCGCGCTCGTCACGGACTTCACCGCGGACCACTGGGTGGACAACGTCCGCCGGACGGTCCGCTTCGCCGACGGCGTGACGGCGCTGCACGAGCACGGCGTGCGGGTGTTCGCCGAGTTCGGCCCGGACGGCGTCCTCTCCGCCATGACGGCAGGCACCCTGGCCGACGCGCACACGGTCCCGTTGCTGCGCAAAGAAACCCCTGAGCCGCGGGCGGTCCTGTCCGGGCTCGCCGGGCTGCACGTGGTGGGGGCCCGCGTCGACTGGGCGGCGGTGCTGCCGGGCGGCCGTCGGGTGGACCTGCCGACGTACGCCTTCCAGCGCGAGCGCTTCTGGCCCCGCGGCGGCGCGACCCCGCGCGGCGACGCGACGGCCGCGGGCCTCGGTGTCGGCGGCCACCCGATGGTCGGGGCCGTGGTGCGCCCGGCCGGATCGGGCGAGGTGCTGCTGACGAGCCGGCTGTCGGTGTCCGGGCACCCGTGGCTGCGCGGCCACGTCGTCGGCGGCGCGGTGGTGCTGCCGGGGACGGTGTTCGCGGAGCTCGCGCTGCGGGCCGGGGACGAAGCCGGGACGCCGTGCCTGGACGACCTCACCCTGGAAGCGCCGCTGGTGCTGCCCGAGCGCGGCGGGGTCCAGCTGCAGCTGCGCGTGTCCGCGCCGCGCGAGGACGGGCGCCGGACCATGACCGTCCACTCGCGACCGGAGGACGGCGACGACTCGATGTGGGTCCAGCACGCGACCGGCGTGCTCGGCCCGCAGCGTCCGCAGGGGGACGCTTTTCCGTGGCCGCCCGCCGCGGATTCCGTTGATCTGTCGGGTCACTACGAGCGTTTGGCCGACGGCGGGCTGTCCTACGACGGCACGTTCCGCGGCCTGCGGGCGGCGTGGCAGTCCGGCGACGAGGTGTACGCCGAGGTGGCGCTGCCCCCGGACGACGCGGGGGAGGCGGGTGCGTTCGGCCTGCACCCGGCGTTGTTCGACGCGTGCCTGCACGCGATCGGCCTGCTCGGCGGCGAGGCCGGATTGCCGTTCGCGTGGGAGGGCGTGCAACTCCACGCCACCGGCGCGGCTTCGGTCCGGGTACGGATTTCCCGCGCCGGGGCGGGGGTTTCGCTGACGATCGCGGACCCGTCCGGCGCGCTGGTGGCCGAGGTGGCGACACTGCGCCTGCGCCAGCCGACGGAGATCCGCGCGGTGAGCCAGGAGAACCTGTACCGGCTCACGTGGACCCCGCTGGCCGTCAAACCGAAGAACCTCACCGAAGTCGGAGTCCTCGGGGCGCCCGAGGTGCTCCCTGGTGCGGTGACCTTCACCGACCTCGAAGCCGCCGCCACCGCCGCACCGGAGCTGCTGGTCCTGCCCCTCCTCGACCCGCCCGGCAACGACCCCGCGGCCGAGGCCCTCGACCTCACCACCCGCGTCCTCGACCTCCTCCAGCGCTGGCTCGCCGACGACCGCCTCCGCGAGACCCGCCTGGCCGTCGTCACCCGCGGCGCCACCGAGGGCAACCCCGTCGCCGCGGCGGTGTGGGGCCTGGTCCGCTCCGCCCAGGCCGAACACCCGGGCCGCCTGACGCTCGTCGACCTTGACGGCACCGGCGAGCACCTCGAAGCCGCCCTCGCGGCGGACGAACCCCAGGTCGCGGTCAAGAACGGCCGGGTGCACGGCGGCCGCCTCGCCCGGGTCGCGGTCCCGCCCGAAGCGCGGGACTTCGGCGACCCGGACGGCACCGTCCTCATCACCGGCGGCACCGGTGGCCTCGGTGCGGTCTTCGCCCGGCACCTGGCCGCCGAGCACGGGATGCGGCGGCTGCTGCTCGTCAGCCGCAGCGGGGGCGACCCCGCGGAAGTCGCCACCCTCGTCGCCGAACTCGCCGCGCACGGCACCGAAGTCACCACCGCCGCGTGCGACGTCGCCGACCGGGACGCACTCGAAGCCCTGCTCGACGGGCTTGACCACCCGCTCACCGCCGTCGTGCACAGCGCCGGCGTCCTCGACGACGGCGTGCTCGGCTCGCAGACCGCCGAGAGCTTCGAACGGGTCCTGCGGCCCAAGGTCGCCGGCGCCTGGAACCTGCACGAACTGACCCGCGACCTGCGGTCCTTCGTCGTGTTCTCCTCGGTCGCCGGCACCGTCGGCACCGCGGGCCAGTCCAACTACGCCGCCGCCAACGCCTTCCTCGACGCCCTCGCCCGGCACCGCCACGCGGCCGGCCTCCCCGCCACCTCGCTCGGGTGGGGTCCGTGGGCGTCCGGCAGCGGCATGACCAGCGACCTGTCCGACGCCGACCTCGCGCGGATGGCTCGCGCGGGCACCCCGGCCATCCCCGCCGAGCTCGGCACGAGCCTGTTCGACGCCGCGCTCGCCGCGGGCGTCCCCGACGTCGCCCCCGTCCGGCTCGACCTGCCGGTGCTGCGCGCCCTCGGTGACGTCCCGCCGGTGCTGCGCGGCCTCATCCGCGTCCCGCTCAAGCGGTCCGCGGCGGGCGCCGAAGCGGCCGTCGGGCTGGTCCAGCGGTTCGGCGCGCTCGACGCCGCCGGGCGCACCCGTGCCGTCCGCGACCTGGTGATCACCCAGGTCGCGCAGGTGCTCGGACACGCCGACGGCGGCTCGATCGACGCCGGCCAGACGTTCCAGCAGCTCGGCTTCGACTCCCTGACCGCGCTCGAACTGCGCAACCGGCTCGACGGCGCGACCGGCGTCCGGCTCGGCGCCACCGCCGTGTTCGACTACCCGACCGTCGCCGCGCTGGGCGAGCACCTCCTGGAGGCGCTGCTCGGTTCCGGGGCCGTCGCCGACGAGACGCCGACGCCCGCCGCGGTGGCCGGCGACCCGATCGTCATCGTCGGGATGAGCTGCCGCTTCCCGGGCGGGGTCGCCTCGCCCGACGACCTGTGGCGGCTGCTCACCGAGGAACGCGACGCCATCACGGCGTTCCCGGCCAACCGCGGCTGGGACGTCGCCTCGCTCTACCACCCGGACCCGGACCACCCGGGCACGACCTACACCCGCGAAGGCGGCTTCCTGCACGACGCGGGCGAGTTCGACCCCGAGTTCTTCGGCATGAACCCCCGGGAGGCCCTCGCCACCGACGCTCAGCAGCGGCTGCTGCTGGAAACCGGCTGGGAGGCGGTCGAAGGCGCCGGCATCGACCCGGCGAGCCTGCGTGGCAGCCGCACCGGCGTGTTCGTCGGCGTGATGTACAACGACTACGGCCTGACGCTCAACCACCTCGCCGACACCGACGGCTACGAAAGCAACGGCAGCTCCCCGAGTGTCGCGTCGGGGCGCGTCGCCTACACGTTCGGCTTCGAAGGCCCGACGCTCACCGTCGACACGGCGTGCTCGTCGTCGCTGGTCACCCTGCACCTGGCCGCGCAGGCGCTGCGCAGCGGCGAGTGCGAGCTGGCACTGGCCGGCGGCGCGACCGTGATGGCCACGCCGGGCACCTTCATCGGCTTCAGCCGCCAGCGCGGCCTCGCCGCGGACGGGCGCTGCAAGGCGTTCTCCGACGACGCCGACGGGCTGGGCTTCGCCGAGGGCGTCGGGATGCTGGTGCTGGAGCGGCAGTCCGACGCGGTCCGCAACGGCCACGAGATCCTCGCGGTCGTCCGCGGCAGCGCGGTCAACTCCGACGGCGCGTCCAACGGCCTGACCGCGCCGAACGGCCCGTCGCAGCAACGCGTGATCCGGCAGGCACTCGCGAGCGCCGGTCTGTCCACTTCGGACATCGACGCGGTCGAGGCGCACGGCACCGGCACCGCGCTCGGCGACCCGATCGAGGCGCAGGCTCTCATCGCCACCTACGGCCGCGACCGCGAAAACGCGCTGCCGATCGGCTCGGTCAAGTCCAACATCGGGCACACCCAGGCCGCCGCCGGCGTCGCCGGGATCATCAAGATGGTGCTCGCGATGCGCCACGGCGTGCTGCCGCGGTCACTGCACGCGGAGACCCGGTCGTCCCATGTGGACTGGGACGGCAGCGGCGTCGAGGTGCTCGCGGAAGCGCGGCCGTGGCCGGAATCCGGGCGCGTGCGCCGCGCCGCGGTGTCGTCGTTCGGCATCAGCGGCACCAACGCGCACGCCGTGCTCGAAGCCGGCCCGGCGCCGGTGCCCGCGCCCGAACCCGCCGAGGCGCCGTCGATCGTGCCGTGGGTGCTGTCCGGCCGGACCGCCGGTGCCCTGCGGGGCCAGGCCGAACGGCTGCTGGCGCACCTCGCCGACCAGGACATCGCCGCCGTCGGCCGGGCGCTCGCGGGCCGGACGCCGTTCGGGCACCGGGCCGTCGTCGTCGGCGAGGACCGGGCCGGGCTCGTCGCGGCGCTCACCGCGGTGGCGGCGGGCGAAGCGGCCCCGGACGTCGTGACCGGGCGCGCGTTCGGCACCCGCAACCCGGCCTTCGTCTTCCCGGGCCAGGGTTCCCAGTGGGCCGGGATGGCTCGCGACCTCCTGGCCGCCTCGCCGGTGTTCGCGGCGAGGATGGCCGAGTGCGCCGCGGCGCTGAGCGAGTTCGTCGGCTGGTCCCTGTTCGACGTCCTCGACGACGCCGAGGCGCTCGAAGAGGTCGACATCGTCCAGCCCACGCTGTGGGCGGTGATGGTGTCGCTCGCCGCGCTGTGGCGCGAGTTCGGCGTCGAACCCGCCGCGGTCGCCGGGCACTCGCAGGGCGAGATCGCCGCCGCGTGTGTCGCGGGTGGACTGTCCCTTCAGGACGGTGCGCGAGTGGTCGCCCTGCGCAGCCGCCTGATCCGGCAGAAGCTGGCCCGCACCGGCGTGATGCTGTCGGTGGTCGCGCCCGCCGACGACGTCCGCGCGCTGGTGGGCGAAGACGTCTCGATCGCCGCGGTCAACGGTCCCAAGCTGGTCACCGTCTCCGCCGACGAGACCGCCATGGCGAAGCTGGAGAAGCGGCTTTCCGCCGCCGGCATGATGCGCTGGCGCCTGGCCGGGGTGAACTTCGCCGCGCACTCGCCGCAGGTCGAGCTCCTGGAAGCCGACCTGCTGGAACTGCTCGCGCCGGTGACCCCGCGCAGCTCGGCCGTGCCGTTCTACTCGTCGGTGACCGGCGGCCTGCTGGACACCGCGGAGCTGGACGCCCGGTACTGGTACCGCAACCTGCGCCAGACCGTGCTGTTCGGCGAGGCGGCCGACGCGATGGTGGCCGGCGGGGCGAGCGCATTCCTCGAACCCAGCCCGAACCCGGTGCTGAAGATGGCCCTCGAACAGACCATGGACCGCACCGGCGAACCGCTGGTGTTCCAGGAAACCCTGCACACCGGCGAAGGCGATTGGCGCCGGGTGGTGACCGCGGTCGCCGGGGCGCACGCCCAGGGCGTCACGATCGACTGGAACGCCTTCTACGAGCGCGCCGGCGTCACCGCGCGGGTGCCGCTGCCGACGTACGTCTTCCAACGCAAAACCTATTGGCCCGAGCCGGCGCCGCCGGCCGTCTCCGAGGGCGGCGAGAGCGCGGCCGACGCGCGGCTGTGGGGCATGGTCGCGGCGACCGACGGCGGGGCACTGGCCTCCGCGCTGGACGTCGACCGGGCCGCGCTGGACGCCGTGCTGCCCGCGCTGGCGTCGTGGCGGGAGAAGCTGCGCACCGAAGCCGCCGTCGACCGCTGGTGGTACCGCATCGACTGGACGCCGCTGAGGCCGCCGGCGGGCCACGCCGACCCGGGCCGCTGGCTGGCCGTCGTCCCCGAAGACACCGGCGACTGGGGTGGCCGGGTGCTGGGCGCGCTGCCCGGCGACGTCACCGTCCTGACCGTGACCGACCACGACCCCGCCGCGCTGGCGGCCCGGCTCGGGGAGCTGCCGGGGACGTTCGACGCCGTCGTCTCGCTGCTCGCGCTGAGCACGCGGCCGATCGACGCGGCACCGACCGCGCCGCCGGGCGTGGTGCTCACCGCGGTGCTCGTCCAGGCCCTCGCCCGGGCCGGGGTCGAGGCCAAGCTGTGGTGCCTCACCCGCGAAGCGCTGCCGGTCGAGGGTCGCCACGCGGCCGCCGACACGGTCGGCCAGGCGGCGGTCTGGGGCTTCGGCCGCACCGTCGCGCTGGAACGCGCGGCGGCCTGGGGCGGCCTGGTCGAACTGCCCGCCGAACCCGGCGAAGCCGACCTGCGGCACCTGCCGCACGTGCTGGCCGGCCTCGGCGGCGAAGACCAGATCGCCCTGCGCGACGGCCGCTTGCTGGGCCGCCGCCTGCGGCGCACCACGGCGGCGGAGACCCCGTCGGTCACCCCGGCGCTGGCCGGTCCGGGCACGGTGCTCATCACCGGTGGCACGGGCGCGCTCGGCGTCGAGACGGCCCGCTGGCTGGCCGACGCCGGCGTCCGGCGGCTGGTGCTGACCAGCCGCCGCGGCCCCGACGCGCCGGGCGCGGCGGAGCTCGTCGAGGAGCTGACCGATCGCGGCGCCGAGGTGTCGGTGGTCGCGTGCGACGTCGCCGACCGCGCCCAGCTGGCCGCGGTGCTGGCGGAGATGCCCGAGTCGGACCCGCTGCGCGGGGTCGTGCACGCCGCGGGCGTCGCCCAGGACGGCGCCGACGTCGTCGCGCTGACCCTGGACGAGGTCGAAGGCGTCCTGAGGTCCAAAGTGGAGGGTGCGCGGCACCTCGACGAGCTGGTCGGGGACCGGCCGCTGGACTTCTTCGTGCTGTACTCGTCGGTGTCGGGCATGCTCGGCAGCGGCAAGCTCAGCGCGTACGCCGCCGCGAACGCGTACCTGAACGCGCTGGCCGAGGACCGCGAACGCCGCGGGCTGCCGGGCGTGTCGATCGGCTGGGGCGTGTGGGGTGAGGCCGGCATGGCGCTGCAGGGCGACATGCTCGAGCACATGCAGCGCCACGGCCTGGTGCCCCTGGTCCCGGAAGAGGCGATGGTGGCGTTCGGCCGCGCCCTGAGCGTCCGCGGCTCGCTGCTGGCGGCGGACTTCGACTGGAACCGCTTCGCGCAGACGTTCACGCTGCCCCGCGAAAGCGCGCTGCTCAGCGAGCTGCCGGAGGTCCGCCAGGCCCTTTCGGCGGGCGACACCGAACGCGACGCGGTGGTGGCCGAGGCGACGCTGCACGAGGAGCTGGCCGGGCTGGCCCCGGCCGAGCGGCGGGACGCGCTGCTCGAGCTGGTCCGCACGGTCGCGGCCGAGCTGCTCGGCTACGGCGAACCGGGCGACATCGAGCCGTCCCAGGCGTTCCGGGAGATGGGCGTGGACTCCCTGGCCGCGGTGGAGGTCCGCAACGTCCTGGGCGAGCGCACCGGCCTGCGGCTGCCGTCGACCCTGGTGTTCGACCACCCGACCTCCCAGGCGGTGGCGGCCCACCTGCACCGCGAGCTGTTCGGCGACGAGGACGACGTCCCGGCGTCGGCGGAGGAGGCCCGCGTCCGGAAGTTCCTGGCGTCGGTGTCGTTCGACCAGCTGCGCTCGCTGGGCCTGATGGAGCTCCTGTCGGAGGCGGCGGACCGCGCGGACGAGCCCGAGGCGCCCGACGAGGACGGCGACGTGGGCGACATGGACGCGGACGACCTGGTCCGCTTCGTCCTGGGCGGCGACCAGGACTGACCCGGGGACCGACCGAGGCGGCACTTTCGTAGGGAAAGTGCCGCCTCGGCGTGTCCAGAAGCGCTCGGTGCGGGTGGTCGTGAGTGGTAAGTCGGGTTAGAACCCGACTTACCACTCACGACCACCCGCGGCGGCGCTGAACAGCGGGTCCGGGGTGGCGGGGGAGGGCCCCAGGTCCGGGGCCAAGTCTGGGGGTTTCCCTGCTGGGGGTGCGGTTGACTCCCCGGCAAGTGGACGTCGCTCGGCGCCGAACGCCGTCGCGGTGGCGTCACCCGGGTAAGAACACGCTCACCCTGGAGATGTCTATGCCGGCCGGGTCGGATCGAGTCGTCGAAGCACTGCGCGTCGCCGTGCAGGAGAACAAGCAGCTGCGGCGCCAGAACACCACGCTGCTCGCCGCGGCGGCCGAACCGGTCGCCGTCGTCGCCATGAGTTGCCGGTACCCGGGCGGGGTTCAGTCGCCCGAGGACCTGTGGCGGCTGGTGGCCGACGGCGTCGACGCCGTCACCGGGTTCCCCGAGGGCCGCGGCTGGCCGGACTCGCGGCACCAAGGCGGGTTCCTGCACCGCGCCGGGGACTTCGACCCCGCCTTCTTCGGCATTTCGCCGCGCGAGGCGCTCGCCATGGACCCGCAGCAGCGGATCGTCCTCGAGCTGGCCTGGGAAGCCTTCGAACGCGCCGGCATCGACCCGCGCGAGGTCGAGGGAGGCACCGGCGGCGTCTTCGTCGGGGCCGGCTCCATGGGGTACGGCCGCGGGCTCGCCGCGCTGCCCGACGGCGTCGAGGGCTACCTGGTCACCGGCACCGAATCCTCGGTCATCTCCGGCCGCATCGCCTACTTCTACGGCCTGGAAGGGCCCGCCGTCACCGTCGACACGGCGTGCTCGTCGTCGCTGGTCGCGCTGCACTGGGCGGCCCGCGCGCTCCGGGCACGGGAGTGCTCCTTTGCGCTCGCCGGCGGCGTCGCCGTGATGGCCACCCCCGGTCTCTACGGCGAGTTCGACCGCCAGGGCGGGCTGGCCTCCGACGGCCGCTGCAAGTCCTTCGCCGAGGCCGCCGACGGCGCCGGGTTCTCCGAAGGCGCCGGGCTCCTGCTGCTGGAACGGCTGTCCGACGCCCGCCGCAACGGCCACGAGGTGCTCGCCGTCATCCGCGGCTCCGCGGTCAACTCCGACGGCGCCTCCAACGGCCTCACCGCGCCCAACGGCCCGTCCCAGCAACGCGTGATCCGCCAGGCCCTGGAAAACGCCGGGCTCACCACCGACGACATCGACACCGTCGAGGCCCACGGCACCGGCACCATCCTCGGCGACCCCATCGAGGCGCAGGCGCTGCTGGCCACCTACGGCCGCGAGCGCGCCGGCGACCCGCTCTGGCTCGGGTCGTTCAAGTCGAACGTCGGGCACACGCAGTCCGCCGCCGGCGTTGGCGGCGTCATCAAGACCATCCAGGCCATGCGCCACGGCGTCCTGCCGCGGACGCTGCACGTCGACGCGCCGACGTCCCATGTGGACTGGAGCGCCGGCCGGGTCTCGCTGCTGACCGAGCCGCGCCCGTGGCCGGAGACCGGGAAACCGCGCCGCGCCGCCGTTTCGTCGTTCGGCATCAGCGGGACCAACGCGCACCTGATCCTCGAACAGCCGGTCCCCGAACCGGTCGAAGCCGCCGAACGCCGGGAGCCCGCCGGGTACCTGTGGCCGATCTCCGGCCGCACGCCGGACGCGTTGCGCGAGCAAGCCGCCCGCCTGCTGGCCCACCTCGACGCCCGCCCGGAGCACACCCCGCTCGACGTCGCCCATTCCCTCGCGACCACGCGCGTCGCTTTCCCGCATCGGGCGGTGGTCACCGGCGCCGACCGTGACGAACTGCTGGCCGCCCTGCACGCGCTCGCCACCTCGGCCGCCGCGCCCGGCGTGCACACCGGCTCGGCCGGGCACCCCGGCGCGTCGGCGTTCCTGTTCACCGGCCAGGGTTCCCAGCGCGCCGGCATGGGTGACACGCTGGACTTCCCGGTGTTCACCCGCACCCGATCCGAGATCCTCGCACTGCTCGACCTGCCCGAAGACGCCACTGTGGACGACACCGGCGTCGCGCAGCCCGCGTTGTTCGCCTTCGAGGTCGCGCTCTTCCGCCTGCTCGAATCCCTGGGCGTGCGCCCGGACTTCGTCGCCGGGCACTCCGTCGGCGAGATCGCCGCGGCCCACGTCGCCGGCGTGCTGTCGCTGCCGGACGCCGTCAAGCTCGTCGAAGCCCGCGGCCGGCTCATGCAGGCGCTGCCCGCCGGCGGCGCCATGGTCGCGATCCAGGCGGCCGAAGCCGACGTCCTCCCGCTGCTCACCGGCGACGTCTCGATCGCCGCCGTCAACGGCCCCGACGCCGTCGTCGTGTCCGGCGCCGAGGACGCGGTGCTCGCCATCGCCGCGCGGTTCGAGAAGACCAAACGGCTCACGGTCAGCCACGCGTTCCACTCGCCGCTGATGGACCCCATGCTCGACGACTTCCGCGCGGTGCTGGACACCCTGACCTTCGTCGAACCGTCGATCCCGATGGTCGCGTCCGGCGATGTGTCCACAGTGGACTACTGGGTCCGGCACGTGCGCGACGCCGTCCGCTACGCCGACACCGTCGGCGACCTGGTTTCCCGCGGTGTCACCACGTTCCTCGAAGTCGGCCCGGACTCGACGCTCTCGGCGATGACGGCCGAGCTGACCGGCCCGGACACCGACTGCATCCCCACCGCCCGCCGGGGCCGCAACGAGACGGCCACCCTGCTGTCGGCGCTGGCCCGCTGGCACGTCCGCGGCGGCGCCTTCGACTGGACGGCGTGGCACGACGGCACCGGCGCCCGCGTCGTCGACCTGCCCACCTACGCCTTCCAGCGCCGCACCTACTGGCTCGAAGGCGGCACCGGCGGCGACCTCGGCCAGGTCGGGCTCGACCCGGCCGGGCACCCGCTGCTCGGCGCGGCCGTCGAACTGCCCGAATCCGGCGGTTTCCTGTTCGCCGGCGAGCTGTCCGTGCGCCGCCAGGCCTGGCTCGGCCAGCACGAGATCCTCGGCACCAAACTCCTGCCCGGCACGGCGTTCCTGGAACTGGCGGGCCGCGCCGGGGCGCAGGTCGGCTGCGCCCGCGTCGTAGAACTCACGTTCGCGGCGCCGCTCGTGCTGCCCGCGTCCGGCGGCGTGCGCGTGCAGGTCGTCGCCGGCCCGCCCGCCGAGGACGGCAGCCGCTCGGTCAGCGTCTACTCCCAGCAGGACGACACTTGGGTGCGGCACGCCGCCGGCCGCCTGGGCGTCGGCGGCGCCCCCGCCGCGGTCCTGCCGGCGGAGTGGCCGCCCGCCGGCGCCGAACCCCTTGACCTGGACGGCTTCTACGAGGGACTGGCCGGGCAAGGACTCGGCTACGGACCCGCGTTCCAGGGCCTGCGCGCGGCCTGGCGGCACGGCGACGAGGTCCTCGCCGAAGTCGCGCTGCCGCCCGAGCACGAGACCGAAGCCGCGTCGTTCGGCCTGCACCCGGCCCTGCTGGACGCCGTCCTGCACGCCTCGGCCCACCTCGGCCGCGACGGCCTGCCCTTCTCCTGGACCGGCGTCGGCGTCCAGCCCGCGCACGCCACCACCTTGCGCGCCCGGCTCACCCCGGTGGGGGAGAACGCCGTCGCGCTCGCCGTCACCGACCCCGCGGGCACCCCGGTGCTCGCCGCCGACGCGCTGACGTTCCGGCCCGTCGCCGCCGGGGACCTGCGCGCGACCCGGCACGAATCCCTCTTCCGTCCCGTGTGGACACCCGCGCCCGCGGTCGCCGTCACGCAGCCCGCCGACGACGCCGACTGGGTCGTGCTCGGCACCGGCCTGGGCTTCGCCACCCCTGCCGTGGTCCCCGACCTCGCGACCGTCCGCCTCAGCGGCGTCCCGGCCGTCGTCCTCGCCCCCGTGCCGCCCGGCGCGGGCGACGCGGCCGCCGCTCACGCCGCCACGGCCTGGGCCCTCGAACAGCTGCGGACCTGGATCGCCGAACCGGAGTTCGCCCGGTCACGGCTGGTCTTCGTCACCGCGCACGCCGTCCCGGCCGCCGAGGGCGACGTCGTCGACCCGGCCGCCGCCGCGGTCTGGGGTCTCGTCCGCTCCGCGCAGGCCGAACACCCCGACCGGTTCGTGCTGGTCGACGTCGACGAGCCCGAGCACCTCACCGCGCCGCTGCAGCGCGTCCTCGACTCCGGCGAAGCCCAGGCCGCCCTGCGCGACGGCGGGATCGTCCTGCCAAGGCTGGCGCGCCTCCCAGTCGGCGACGGCCCGGCCGCGCACTTCCCGGACGGCGCCACCGTCCTGGTCACCGGCGGCACCGGCGGGCTCGGCGGCCTGGTCGCGAAGCACCTGGTCACCACCCACGGCGTCCGGAGCCTGCTGCTCGCCGGCCGTCGCGGCCCCGACGCCCCGGGCGCGCCCGAACTGCGCGAAGAGCTGACCGCGCTCGGCGCCGACGTCACCATCGCCGCCTGCGACGCCGCCGACCGCGACGCCCTCGCCGCGCTGCTGGCCGCGCACCCGGTCGGCGCGGTCGTGCACGCCGCCGGCGTCCTCGACGACGGCGTCGTGGAAACCCTGACGCCCGAACGCATCGCGACCGTCTTCCGCGCCAAGGCCGACGCGGCCTGGAACCTGCACGAGCTGACCCGCGACCTCGGCGCGTTCGTCCTGTTCTCCTCGGCCGCCGGCGTGCTCGGCAGCCCGGGGCAGGCCAACTACGCCGCCGCCAACGCCTTCCTCGACGCGCTCGCCCAGCGGCGCCGCGCCGACGGCCTGCCCGGCCAGTCCCTGGCCTGGGGTGCCTGGGCGGGGGACGCCGGGATGGCGGCCCGGCTGTCCGACGCCGACCACCGCCGCCTCGCCGCCGCGGGCCTGCCCCCGCTCGACCCGGCCGAGGGCCTGGCGCTGTTCGACGCCGCCCTGACCGAAGCCGAACCCGCCGTCCTGCCGATGCGCGTGGACGTCGGCGCCCTGCGCGGCCGCCCGGGTGTCCCGGCGCTGCTGCGCGGGCTCGTGCCCGGCGGTGCCGCGCCGGGCACGAGCCGCCCGGCGTCCGCGCTGGCCGACCGGCTCGGCGGGCTCGCCGAGGCCGACCGCGCCCGCGCGCTGGAAGAGCTGGTGCGCACCGAAGCCGGGCTCGTGCTCGGCTACGCGGCCACCGACACCGTCGACGGCCGCAGTGCCTTCAAGGACCTCGGCTTCGACTCGCTGACCGCCGTCGAGCTGCGCAACCGCCTCGACGCGGCGACCGGCCTGCGCCTGCCCGCGACGCTCGTCTTCGACTACCCGACCCCGGAAGCGCTCGCCGCGCACCTCGACCGCGAACTGTCCGGCGCCGTCGCCGAGGAGACCCCGCTGCTGGCGCGGCCGGTGTCCGACGACCCGATCGTCATCGTCGGCATGGGCTGCCGCTACCCGGGTGGCGTCGGCTCGCCGGAAGACCTGTGGGACCTGGTCGACTCGGGCGTCGACGCGGTCTCCGGCTTCCCGGTCAACCGCGGCTGGGACGTCGAGGGCCTCTACCACCCGGACCCCGACCACCCCGGCACGTCGTACACGCGCCACGGCGGTTTCCTGCACGAGGCCGGGAAGTTCGACCCGGCGTTCTTCGGGATGAGCCCGCGGGAAGCGCTTGCCACCGACTCGCAGCAGCGGCTGCTGCTGGAAGTGTCGTGGGAAGCGGTGGAGCGCGCGGGCGTCGACCCGGTGTCGCTGCGCGGCTCGCGGACCGGCGTGTTCGTCGGCGTGATGTACTCCGACTACGGGATGCTGCTGCAGGGCAGCCCGGAAGCCGACGCCTACCAGGGCAACGGCAGCGCCCCGAGCGTCGCCTCCGGCCGGATCGCCTACACGATGGGCCTCGAAGGCCCCACGGTCACCGTCGACACCGCGTGCTCGTCGTCGCTGGTCGCGCTGCACTGGGCCGCGCAGGCCCTGCGGCAGGGGGAGTGCTCCCTCGCACTGGCCGGCGGCGTCACGGTCATGTCGACGCCCGGCTCGTTCGTCGCGTCCAGCCGCCAGCGCGGCATCGCCGCCGACGGCCGCTGCAAGTCCTTTTCGGACACCGCCGACGGCGTCGGCTGGTCCGAAGGTGCTGGCATCCTGGTCCTGGAACGGATGTCGGACGCCCGCCGCAACGGCCACGAGATCCTCGCCGTGCTGCGCGGCTCCGCCGTCAACTCCGACGGCGCGTCCAACGGCCTGACCGCCCCGAACGGCCCGTCGCAGCAACGCGTGATCCGCCAGGCGCTCGCCGCGTCCGGACTGTCCACGAAGGACGTCGACGTCGTGGAAGCGCACGGCACCGGGACGACGCTGGGCGACCCGATCGAAGCGCAGGCCCTGCTCGCCACCTACGGCCAGGACCGGGAAAACCCGCTCCTGCTGGGCTCGATCAAGTCCAACATCGGGCACGCGCAGGCCGCGGCCGGGGTCGCCGGGATCATCAAGGTCGTCCAGGCGATGCGCCACGGCACGCTGCCGCGCACGCTGCACGTCACCGAGCCGTCGACGCACGTCGAGTGGGCCGCCGGGAACGTCGAGCTGCTCACCGACGCGCGGCCGTGGCCCGCCGAGGCCGGCCGCCCGCGCCGCGCGGGTGTCTCGTCGTTCGGCATCAGCGGCACCAACGCGCACGCCATCATCGAGGAACCGCCGGTCGTCATCCCGGCCCGCGACGAGGCCGAGCGCGAACTGCCGTGCGTGCCGCTGGTGCTCAGCGGCCGCACGCCGCAAGCCCTGCGTGACCAGGCGGCTCGCCTGCTGGACGTCACCGCGGACCCGATCGACCTCGGGTACTCCCTGGCCACCACGCGCTCGGCGTTCGACCACCGCGCCGTCGTCCTCGCCCCCGAAGGGCTCGCCGCGCTCGCCGAGGGCCGCCCGTCGCCGCTGGTCACCACCGGCGAGGCGAAGGGTGCGCCGAAGGTCGCGTTCGTCTTCACCGGCCAGGGCGCCCAGCGGCCCGGCATGACCCGCGGCCTCTACGACACCTTCCCCCAGTTCGCCACCGCCCTCGACGCTGTGCTCGACCGCCTCGACCCGCGAGTGCGCGAAGTCCTGTGGGGTGAGGACGCCGAGGCGCTGGCGCAGACGGGGTTCGCGCAGCCCGCGTTGTTCGCGGTCGAGGTCGCGCTGGTGCGGCTGCTGGCCGGGTGGGGTATCCGGCCGGACTTCGTCGGCGGCCACTCCGTCGGCGAGATCGCCGCCGCGCACGTCGCCGGGGTGCTGTCGCTGGACGACGCCTGCACGCTGGTCACCGCCCGCGCGTCGCTCATGCAGGACCTCGAGCCCGGCGGCGCGATGGTCGCCGTCCGCGCCACCGAGGAAGAGATCGCGCCCCACCTGACCGGCGAGGTCGCGCTCGCGGCGGTCAACGGCCCGGATTCAGTGGTGCTGTCGGGTGTCGAAGCCGCCGTGCTCGCCGCGGCGGCACACTTCCCGGACACCAAGCGGCTCACCGTGTCGCACGCGTTCCACTCGCCGCTGATGGACCCCATGCTGCCCGCCTTCCGCGACGCCATCGCGGGGCTGACCTTCGCCGATCCCGCCGTGCCGGTGATCGCCGAGGGGGACGTCACCGACCCGGAACGCTGGGTCGCGCACGTCCGGGAGCCGGTCCGGTTCGCCGACACCGCCGAGCACCTGCGCGGCGCCGGCCTGATCGTCGAGATCGGCCCGGACGCGGTCCTGGCCGCGATGACCGACGGCATCCCGGTGGCCCGCCGCGGCCGCGACGACGTCGAGACCCTGGTCGCCGCGCTCGGGCAGCTGCACGTTTCCGGCGTCCGGATCGACTGGTCCGCCTTCTTCGCCGGGACCGGCGCGCAGCGGGTTCCGTTGCCCACGTACGCGTTCCAGCACGACTGGTTCTGGCCCTCGGCGGCCGCACCGGCCGGCGAGACGGCCGACACCGAGTTCTGGGCCGCCGTCGACCGCGGCGACGCCGCCGGACTGGCCGCGCGGCTCGACGTCGACGACGCTTCGGTGAGCGCGCTGCTGCCGGCGTTGTCCTCCTACCGCCGTTCGCGCCACGAAGAGTCCGTTGTGGACAGATGGCGCCACAAGGCCACCTGGGTCCCGCTCACCGCGGCCCGCCCGGGCAGCGGCTCCTGGCTCGTCGTCGTCCCGGCCGCGCTGGCCGCCGACCCGTGGGTCACCACCGTCGCCGGGTACTTCGACGGCGAGCCCCTGATCTTCGACGACACCATCGGCGACCGCCTGCGCGACCGCGAGTTCGACGCGGTGCTTTCCCTGCTGGCCCTGGACGAAACCGGCTTCCCCGGCGTCCCGGCCGGGCTCACCGCCACCGCCACGCTGCTGCAGGCGCTCGGCACCACGCCACTGTGGTCGGTCACCCGCGAGGCCGTCGCGGTGGCGCCGGGCGACCCGGTGACCGGGCCCGCGCAGGCCGCCGTCTGGGGCCTCGGCCGCGCCGCCGCGCTCGAACTCCCGCAGCGCTGGGGTGGTCTCGTCGACCTGCCCGCCGAACTCGACGCCGAAGTGCCGCGCCGGCTCGCCGCCGCGCTGACCGGCGCCGGCGGCGAGGACCAGCTCGCCATCCGCGCGGGTGGGCTGTTCGGCCGCCGGATCGTCGCCGCACCGACGGCGGCCCGTGCCCCGGAGCCCGGCGAGGGCACCACGCTCATCACCGGCGGCACCGGCGCCCTCGGCGCCGAAGTCGCGCGCCGCCTGGCGAAGGCCGGCCGCACGCTGGTCCTGCTCAGCCGCCGCGGGCCCGACGCCCCGGGCGCGGACGAACTGCGCCGGGAGCTCACCGAGCTCGGTGCCGAGGTGACCATCACCGCGTGCGACGCCGCCGACCGCGCCGCCCTCGCCGCCGTGCTGGCCGGGATTCCCGGCCTGACCGACGTCGTGCACACCGCCGGGGTCCTCGACGACGGCGTGCTCGGCACGCTCACCCCGGACCGCTTCGAGGCCGGCTACCGCGCCAAGGCCGAAGCCGCGTGGCACCTGCACGAGCTGACCGGCGGCCTGCGCTCGTTCGTGCTGTTCTCCTCGGTCGCCGGCACCTTCGGCTCGGCCGGCCAGGCCGCCTACGCGGCCGCCAACGCGACCCTCGACGCGCTCGCCGAGCACCGCCGCGGCCTCGGCCTGCCCGCGACGTCGATCGCCTGGGGCCCGTGGGCCGGCGGCGGCATGCTCGCCGCCGACGCGGGAGTCGCCGACCGCGCCCGCCGGGGCGGGCTCACCCCGCTCGACCCGGAGCGCGCGACCGCCGCGCTGGACCGCGTCCTCGCGGACACCACCGTCGTCGTCGCCGACATCGACTGGGCCCGCTACACCCACGTGCTGCGCCCGGGCCCGCTGCTCAGCGGCATCCCGGCGGCCGCGCGCGCCGAAGCCCCGCGTGGCGAGGAAGAATTGCGTGCCCGGCTCGGCGCCGTCCCCGAGGACGACCGGTTCGACTTCCTGCTCGGGCTGCTGCTGGAGCAGGTCGCGGTGGTCCTCGGCCACACCGGCACCGCGGGAGTGGCGCCCGACCGCGCGTTCCGCGACCTCGGCTTCGACTCGCTCACCGCCGTCGAGCTGCGCAACGTCGTCGCGCTGGCGACCGGGCTCGACCTGCCGCCGTCGCTGGTGTTCGACCACCCGACCCCGGAGATCCTCACCCGCCACCTGCTGGGCGAGCTCGCCGGAACGCTGGTCGAGACCACCGCGCCGGTCCGCGCGGCGGCCGACGACGACCCGATCGTCATCGTCGGCATCGGCTGCCGGTTCCCCGGCGGCGTCCGCGGGCCCGAGGACTTCTGGCGCCTGCTCGCCGGCGGCGAGGACGGCATCACCGGCTTCCCCGGCGACCGCGGCTGGGACCTCGCCACCCTCGCCTCCGGCTACGAGTACGCGCTGACCGGCGGTTTCCTCGACGGCGTCACCGACTTCGACGCCGACTTCTTCGGCATCTCGCCGCGTGAGGCGCTGGCGATGGACCCGCAGCAGCGGCTGCTGCTCGAAGTGTCCTGGGAGGCCCTCGAGCGCGCCGGGATCGACCCGGCGACGCTGCACGGCGGCGACACCGGCGTGTTCGTCGGCACCAACGGGCAGGACTACGGCACCCTGCTCGCCACCTCCGGCGAAGACGTCCAGGGTCACCTCGCCACCGGCACCACCGCGAGTGTCCTTTCCGGACGGTTGTCCTACACGCTCGGGCTGGAAGGGCCTTCGGTCACCGTCGACACCGCGTGCTCCTCGTCGATGGTCGCGCTGCACTGGGCCGCGCAGGCGCTGCGCCGCGGCGAGTGCACGACCGCGCTGGCCGGCGGCGTCACGGTCATGACCACGCCGAACTCCTTCGCCGAGTTCGCCCGCCAGGGCGGGCTCGCCGCCGACGGCCGCTGCAAGCCCTTCGCCGACGGTGCCGACGGCACCGGCTGGTCCGAAGGCGCCGGGATCCTCGTCGTCGAACGGCTTTCGACCGCCCGCGAGCAGGGCCACCCGGTGCTCGCCGTGGTCCGCGGCACCGCCGTCAACTCCGACGGCGCGTCCAACGGCCTCACCGCCCCCAACGGCCCCGCGCAGCAACGCGTGATCCGCCAGGCGCTCGCCGACGCCGGACTGTCCACTTCGGACGTCGACGCGGTCGAGGCGCACGGCACCGGCACGGTCCTCGGCGACCCGATCGAAGCGCAGGCCCTGCTGGCCACCTACGGCCGCGACCGCGAAGAACCGCTGTGGCTCGGCGCGGTCAAGTCCAACCTCGGCCACACGCAGGCCGCCGCCGGCGTCGCCGGGATCATCAAGATGGTCCTGGCGCTGCGCCGCGGCGAGCTGCCGAAGACCCTGCACGTCGACGCGCCGTCGAGCCGCGTCGACTGGACCGCGGGCGACGTACGCGTGCTCACCGAGCACCGCGCCTGGCCGGAGTCCGGGCGGCCGCGCCGCGCCGGCGTCTCGTCGTTCGGACTGAGCGGCACCAACGCGCACGCGATCCTCGAACAGGCACCGGTGTTCGACGACGTCGTCGCCGAAGAACCCGCGACCGCGCCCCTGCTGCTGTCCGCGCGCACCCCGCAGGCGCTGTCGGCGCAGGCCGCGCGGCTGCACGCGCTGCTGAGCGACCGGGCTCCCGCCGGGATCGCCCGGGCCCTCGCCACCACCCGCACCGCGTTCCCGTACCGCGCGGCCATCGTCGGGGACCCCCTCGACCAGCTGGCCGTGCTCGCCGAGACCCCCGTCGGGTCGCCCGCGCGGACCCGAGCCAAGAGCGCGTTCGTCTTCGCCGGGCAGGGCGCGCAGCGGCCGGGCATGGGAGCCGAGCTGTACCGGCGCTTCCCGGTGTTCGCCGAAGCCTTCGACGCCGTGTGCGCGCACTTCGACCAGCCACTGCGGGACGTCGTCTTCGCCGCGGACGGCACGCGGCTGGACCGCACCGACTGGACGCAGCCCGCGGTCTTCGCGCTGGAGGTCGCGCAGTACCGGCTGCTGGAATCCCTCGGGGTCAAGCCGTCCTGGCTCGCCGGGCACTCGGTCGGTGAGATCGCCGCCGCGCACGTCGCCGGGGTGCTGTCGCTGAAGGACGCGTGCACGCTCGTCGCCGCCCGCGGCCGCCTGATGGCCGCGCTGCCGTCCGGCGGCACGATGGCCGCGGTCCGCGCACCCGAAGCCGAAGTCCGGGAGTTCCTGGCCGAAGGCGCGACGATCGCCGCGGTCAACGGACCCCGCGCGGTCGTCGTCGCGGGCTCCGAAGCCGCCGTCACCCGGACCACCGACGCGCTCACCGCGGCCGGGCACCACATCCGGCCCCTCGCGGTCAGCCACGCGTTCCACTCGCCGCTGATGGACCCGATGCTCGCCGAGTTCGCCGAAGTGCTGGCGGGCTTGGAGTTCGGGGAGGCCCGGCTGCCGATCGTGTCCACCGTGACCGGTCAACTCGCCGATCTGCGCACGCCGGAGTACTGGGTCGAGCACGTGCGACAGCCCGTCCGCTTCGCCGACGCCGTGCGCGTGCTCGGCGAACAGGGGGCCGCCGCCGTCGTCGAGCTGGGGCCGGACGGGTCCCTGTCCGCCGCCGCGAGCGAGATCCTCGGCTCCGGCGTCGCGTGCGTCCCGCTGCTGCGCCGCGACCAGCCCGAGGAGACCGCGTTCGTGACGGCGCTGGGCCGCCTGCACGTCGCCGGCGTGCGGGTCGGCTGGCCCGCGTTCTTCGGCCCGGCCGGCGGCCCCGGCCCGGACCTGCCCACCTACCCGTTCCAGCGGGAGCGCCACTGGCCGCGCACCTCCGGCGCGGTCGCCGGGGACCTCGGCTCGGCCGGCCTCGACGCGGCCCGGCACCCGCTGCTCGGCGCGGGCGTCGAACTCCCGGATTCCGGCGGGTTCCTCTTCACCGCACGGCTTTCGCTGCGCACCCAGCCGTGGCTGGCCGACCACTTCGTGCTCGGCGCGGCCCTGCTGCCCGGCACGGCCTACCTCGACCTCGCGATCAAGGCGGCCGACCGGGCGGGCTGCGACCGCGTCGACGAGCTGACCCTCGAAGTCCCGCTCGTCCTGCCGTCCGACGGCGCGGTGCGGCTGCAGGTCGTCGTCGGCCCGGCCGGCGCCGCGGGCGACCGCGCCCTGGCCGTGTACTCCAGCCCGGAGGGCGGTGGCGAGCAGCCGTGGACGCGGCACGCGAGCGGCCGCCTCGGCACCGGCACGGCCACCCCGGACGCCACCGCCGCGTGGCCCCCGCCGGACGCCGAACCCGTTGCCCTGGAGGGGTTCTACGAGCGGCTCGCCTCGGGCGGGTTCGCCTACGGCCCGCTGTTCCGCGGGCTCAAGGCCGTCTGGCGCACCCCCGGCGCGGTGTACGCCGACGTCGTGCTGCCCGAGGAAGCCGAGCGGGACGCCGCCGCGTTCGGCCTGCACCCGGCGCTGCTGGACGCCGTCCTGCACGCGGCCGAGCACGCCGGGCTGACCGAGGTGGACGGGGGCAGGCTGCCGTTCGCGTGGAGCGGCGTCACGCTCCACGCGGGTGGCGCGGCGGTCGTGCGCGCCAAGCTCACCCGGCTCGGCGAGGACTCCGTCGCCATCGAACTGCGCGACGCGGCCGGCGACCCGGTCGCCTCGGTCGGTTCGCTGGTGCTGCGGCCCGCGGCCCCGGCCCGGACCCGGCCCGTCGACTCGCTGTACCACCTCGACTGGGTCCCGATCCCTCGTCCCGTCGAGGAAGCCGCCTTCGTCGTCCACCGCGTTCCGGCGGGCGGACCCGGCGGCGTACGCACCGCGACCGCCGACGCGCTCGCCGTGCTGCAGTCCGATCAGGACTCCCCGCTGGTGTTCGTCACGTCCGGGATGGACGATCCGGCCGCCGCGGCCGTCTGGGGCCTCGTGCGCTCGGCGCAACGCGAGCACCCGGGCCGGTTCTTCCTGTCCGATGTGGACGGCACGCCGGAGTCCCTCGCCGCGCTGCCCGCCGTGGTGGCGTCCGGGGAACCGCAGACGATCGTGCGGGACGGCGAGATCAGCGCCGCCCGGATCGCCCGCGTCCCGTACGCCGACGACGTCGTCCCGCCGAAGTGGGACGAAGGCACCGTGCTGATCACCGGCGGCACCGGCGGGCTCGGGGCCACGCTGGCCCGCCACCTGGTGACCGCCCACGGCGCCCGGCGGCTCCTGCTGGTCAGCCGCCGCGGGCCCGGCGCCCCCGGCGCGGCCGAACTGACCGCCGAGCTGACCGCGGCCGGCGCCGAGGTCGACGTCGCCGCGGCGGACGTCGCCGACCGCGCCGAACTGGCCCGCGTACTCGACGGCGTCGCGCTGTCCGCCGTCGTGCACACCGCCGGTGTCCTCGACGACGGCACCCTCGGCTCGCTCACCCCCGAGCGGCTCGACACCGTGCTGGCGCCCAAGTTCGACGCCGCCTGGCACCTCGACGAGCTGACCCGCCACCTCGACCTGACCGCGTTCGTCGTCTACTCCTCGGTCGCCGGCACCTTCGGCGCGGCCGGGCAGGCCAACTACACCGCGGCGAACGCGGCCGTCGACGCGCTCGTCCGGCGCCGCCGGGCCCGCGGCCAGAAGGCGCTTTCCCTCGGCTGGGGCGCGTGGTCGCGCGCGGGTGGGATGACCGCCACCCTCACCGACGCCGACCTGCGCCGGATGGCCGCCACCGGCATGCCCGCGCTCGAACCGGAGCACGCCCTCGCGCTGTTCGACGCGGCCTGCGCGTCCGGGCTCGACACCGTCCTGCCGGTCCGCCTCGACTTCGCCGCGCTCGGCGCGCAGCCCGAGGTCACGCACCTGCTGCGCGGCCTGGTCCGCACCCCCGCCCGGCAGGCGGCGGCCAACCTGCCGCGGCTCGACGGCCCGCTGCTCGGCCTCACCGGCGCCGAACGGTCCCGCGCCGTGCTCGACCTCGTCCGCGCGCAGGTCGCGGCGGTCCTCGGGCACACCGGCACCGCCGGGGTCGCCGCCGACCGGCCGTTCCGCGAGCTGGGCTTCGACTCGCTCACCGCGGTCGAGCTGCGCAACCGCCTCGACGCCGCCACCGGGCTGCGGCTGCCCGCCACGCTCACCTTCGACTACCCGACCCCGGCCGAGCTGGCCGCGTTCCTGCTCGGCGAGGTCGACGTCCCCGAGCCGGTCACCACCACGGCCGCGGTCACCGGCGACCCGATCGTCATCGTCGGCATGGGCTGCCGCTACCCGGGCGGTGTCGGCTCGCCCGAAGACCTCTGGACCCTCGTCGACCAGGGCGTCGACGCCGTCACCGACTTCCCGGCCAACCGCGGCTGGGACGTCGACGGCCTCTACCACCCCGACCCCGACCACCCGGGCACGTCCTACACGCGCAGCGGTGGTTTCCTGCACGACGCGGGCGAATTCGACCCGGCGTTCTTCGGGATGAGCCCCCGCGAAGCCCTCGCGACCGACTCGCAGCAGCGGCTGCTGCTGGAGGTCTCCTGGGAGGCCGTCGAACGGACCGGCGTCGACCCGCGCTCGCTGCGCGGCTCCCGCACCGGCGTGTTCGTCGGCGTCATGTACTCCGACTACGGCCTGCTGCTGCAGGGCAGCCCCGACACCGAGGGCTACCAGGGCAACGGCAGCGCCCCGAGCGTCGCCTCCGGCCGCGTCGCCTACGCGTTCGGGCTGGAAGGCCCGACGCTGACCGTCGACACGGCGTGTTCGTCGTCGCTCGTCGCCCTGCACCTTGCGGCCCGTGCCCTGCAGAACGGGGAGTGCTCGCTCGCGCTCGCCGGCGGCGTCACGGTGATGTCCACGCCCAGCACGTTCATCGGCTTCAGCCGCCAGCGCGGCCTGTCTGCCGACGGTCGCTGCAAGTCCTTTTCGGACACCGCCGACGGCGTCGGCTGGTCCGAAGGCGCCGGGATCCTCGTGCTGGAGCGGATGTCCGACGCGAAGCGCAACGGCCACGAGATCCTCGCCGTCGTCCGCGGCAGCGCGGTGAACTCCGACGGCGCGTCCAACGGCCTCACCGCCCCGAACGGCCCGGCCCAGCAACGCGTGATCCGCCACGCGCTCGCCGCGTCCGGTCTGTCCACTTCGGACATCGACGTCGTCGAGGCGCACGGCACCGGCACCACCCTCGGCGACCCGATCGAAGCCCAGGCGCTGCTGGCCACCTACGGCCGGGACCGGGAGACCCCGCTGCTGCTCGGGTCGATCAAGTCGAACCTCGGCCACACCCAGGCCGCCTCCGGCGTCGCCGGGATCATCAAGATGGTGCAGGCCATGCGCGCCGGCTCGCTGCCGCGCACCCTGCACGTCACCGAGCCGTCCACGCACGTCGACTGGTCGGCCGGCGGGATCGAGCTGCTCACCGAACCACGCGCCTGGCCGGAGCACGGCCGTCCGCGCCGCGCCGCGGTGTCGTCGTTCGGCATCAGCGGCACCAACGCCCACACCGTGCTCGAAGCGCCGCCCGCCGTCGTGGTGCCCCCGCGGGACGAGCCCGGGCCGTCGGCCGTCGCCTGGCCGTTGTCCGGCCGCACGCCGGAAGCGCTGCGGGCGCAGGCTTCCCGGCTGCTCGCGCACCTCGCCGAGCGCCGCGACGTGGATCCGGCCGACATCGGGTTCGCGCTGGCCACCACCCGGACGCAGTTCGCCGAGCGCGCGGTCGTCACCGGCACCACCCGCACCGACCTCGAGACCCGCCTGGAGGTGCTGGCCCGCGGCGGCAGCGTCGCCGGGCTGGTCACCGGGACGGCGGGGGAGCAGGTGCCCGCGTTCCTCTTCGCCGGGCAGGGCAGCCAGCGCGCCGGCATGGGCAGGGAGCTCGCCGAGCGCTTCCCGGTGTTCGCCGAAGCGCTGGACACGGTGCTCGCGCGGCTCGACCGGGAGCTGGACCGCCCGCTGCGGGAGCTGCTCTTCGCCGATGACGCCGGTGCGCTCGACGAGACGCAGTACGCGCAGCCCGCGCTGTTCGCCTTCGAAGTCGCGCTGTACCACCTGGTCCGCTCGTGGGGGATCACGCCGGAGTACCTGGCCGGGCATTCGATCGGCGAGATCGCGGCCGCGCACGTCGCCGGGGTGTTCACCCTCGACGACGCCTGCACGCTGGTCGCCGCGCGCGGCCGGCTCATGCAGCAGCTGCCCGAGGGTGGCGCGATGATCGCCGTGCAGGCCACCGAGGACGAGGTCCGGCCGCTGCTGGCCGGGCGCGAGGACGAGGTCGCGCTGGCCGCGGTCAACGGCCCGGCGTCGGTCGTCGTGTCCGGCGCCGCCGGCCGCGTAGAGGAGATCGCCGCGCACTTCGCCGCCGACGGCCGCAAGACCCGGCGGCTGCGCGTCAGCCACGCGTTCCACTCGCCGCTGATGACCCCGATGCTCGACGACTTCCGCAAGGTCGTCGCCGGGCTGACCGCGGCCGAACCCACGGTCCCGATCGTCTCGACGGTCACCGGCGACCTGGTCACCGCCGCGACGCTGGCTTCGGCCGAGCACTGGGCCGAGCAGGTCTGGCGGCCGGTGCTGTTCGGCCCGGCCGTCCGGCGGCTGACCGCGCTCGGCGTCACCGCGTTCGCCGAGATCGGTCCCGACGCGACGGTGTCCGCGATGGCCGCGGAATCCCTCGACGCTTCGCGGCTCGCGGTCCCGTTCCTGCGCCGCGACCGGGCCGAAGCCGACGCGGCCGTCGAAGCGCTCGGCCGGCTGCACGTCGCCGGGGTCACCCTCGACTGGACCGCGCCGGCCGGGCCCGGCGCGCGGGCCGTGCCGCTGCCCACCTACGCCTTCCAGCACCAGTGGATCTGGCCGGGCGGCGGGCTTTCCCAGGCCGGCGACGTCGCCGCGGCCGGGCTGTGGGCCGCCGGGCACCCCCTGGTCGGTGCCGCGGTCGAGCTGCCGGACTCCGGCGGCCTGCTGTTCACCGGCCGCCTCTCGCTCGCCGCCCAGCCGTGGCTGGCCGGGCACACAGTCGGCGGGGCCGTGGTGGTCCCGGGCACGGCGCTGCTGGAGCTGGCCGTGCGTGCCGGCGACCAGGCCGGCTGCCCGCGCGTCGACGAGCTCACCCTGGAAGCCCCGCTGGTCGTGCCGGACGGCGGCCGGGTCGTCGTCCAGGTCGCCGTAAGCGGCGACGAGGACGGCGTCCGCACCCTGCGCGTGTACTCCCGCGACGACGGCGAACCGGGGGCGGCCTGGACCCGGCACGCGAGCGGCACACTGGTGTCCGTTGTGGACGACCCCGTCCCCGGCTGGTCCGAGTGGCCGCCCGCCGGCGCCGAAGCCGTTGACCTGTACGGCTTCTACGACACGATGGCCGACCGCGGCCTCGGCTACGGCCCGATGTTCCAGGGCCTGACCCGCGCCTGGCGGCACGACGGCGACGTCTACGCCGAAGTCGCGCTGGCCGAGGACGACCACGACGCCGCCGCGCAGTTCGTCGTGCACCCGGCGTTGCTCGACTCGGCGCTGCACGCGGCGTCGCTGCTGGAGGTCGGCGGCGGGCTGCCGTTCAGCTGGTCGGGTGCCTCGTTCCTGGCCTCCGGCGCGACCGCGCTGCGGGTCCGGCTCACCCCGGTCGACGGCTCGGTCGCGGTCACCGCGACCACCCCGGACGGCACCCCGGTCGTCGCCGTCCGCTCGCTCGCGTTGCGGGCGGTGCCCACCACGGCCGCCCCGGCGCCGACCGGCTACCAGCTCACCTGGCCGTCGCTCCCCGAAGCCCCGCTGCCATCCGCGGTTCCCCCGGTGACCCTGCTGCCGGTTCCCGCCGCCGACGGCCCGGTCCCGGCCGCCGTCCGAGCGGTGACCGCCCAGGTACTGGCGGACGTCCAGCGCGGGCTGGCCGGCGAACCGGCCCTCGTCGTCGTCACCCGCAACGGGGTCGCCGTCGAACCCACCGAGCACGTCGACCTGGCCCACGCCGCCGTCTGGGGCCTGCTCCGCGCGGCCCAGCTGGAGAACCCGGGCCGCATCGTCCTGCTGGACTCCGACGTCGACGACGTCCCGCAAGCGGCCATCGCCGGCGCCCTCGCGGCCGCCGAACCCCAGGTCGCCCTCCGCGCGGGACGCCTCCACACCGCCCGCCTGACCCCCGCACTTTCACGTGAAAGCTCCGCTCTGCGCTACAAAGCGGCGCTTTCACGTGAAAGCTCCGCGTCCTGGGAGCCGGAGGGGACCGTGATCATCACCGGCGGGACCGGCGGGCTGGGCGCGACCTTCGCGCGGCACCTGGCCGGTCGCGGGGTGCGGCACCTGCTGCTGCTCGGCCGGCGCGGGGAAGCGGCACCGGGGGTCGCGGAGCTCGTCGCCGAGCTGGCCGAGCTGGGTGCGCAAGCCCGGGTCGTCGCCTGCGACGTCAGCGACCGGGACGCCCTCGCGAAGGTCCTCGAAGAGGCCGAGCCGGCCGCGGTCGTGCACGCCGCCGGTGTGCTCGACGACGGCGTCCTCGGGGCCCTGACCCCGGAGCGCCTGGACACCGTCTTCGCGCCCAAGGTCGACGCCGCCTGGCACCTGCACGAACTCACCGCACCCGGCACCCGGCTGGTCTTCTTCTCCTCGATCGCGGGCACCCTCGGCGCGGCCGGCCAAGGCAACTACGCCGCCGCCAACGCCTTCCTCGACGCGCTCGCCCACCAGCGGGCCGCCGAGGGCAAGGCCGGCGGTTCGATCGCCTGGGGCGCGTGGCACACCGGCATGGCCGGCACGCTCACCGAAGCCGAACTGGCGCGGATGCACCGCTCCGGCCTGCCCCCGCTGTCCACAGAGGACGGTGTCGCGCTGTTCGACGCCGCGCTGGACACCGGCCTGCCCGCGGTCGCGGCCCTGCGGCTCGACCTCGCCGTGCTGCGCGGCCAGGACCCGCTCCTGCCCGCCCTGCGCGGCCTGGTCACCACCACGCCGAGGCGCGGCACCGCCGTCGAACCCGGCGGCGACCTGGCCGCCCGGCTGGCCCCGCTGCCGTCCGAAGACCGGCTCCCGGTCACGGTCGCCCTCGTCGGCAAGCAGGTCGAGGCCGTGCTCGGGCACGAGGGCGCGGTGGGCGCCGACGTCAGCTTCACCGACCTCGGCTTCGATTCGCTGACCTCGGTCGAACTGCGCAACCGCCTCGAGGCCCGCACCGGCCTGCGGCTGCCCGCGACCCTCGTCTTCGACCACCCGACGATCACCCGGGTCGCCGAGTTTCTGGTCGCCGCCGCGCTCGGCGACGGCGCGGCCGCCCGCCCGGCGCTGGCCGAGATCGAAAAGCTGGAAAACCTGCTGGCGGCCGTCGCCTCCGACGACGACGCCCGCACCGCGATCACCGTGCGGCTGCAAGCCCTGCTCGTCAAGTGGACCGGACCCGGCGAGGCGGCCGAAACGCCGTCGACCGGCGGCCTGGGTGCCGACGAGCTCTTCGCGTTCATCGACAACGACTTGGGGGTGAAGTGACCCGTGGCGACCGAAGCCGAGCTCCTCGACTACCTCCGCCGGGTGACCGCCGACCTGCAGCGCACCCGCGAACGCCTGGTGGCCGCGGAGTCCGCGGGCGACGAGCCGATCGCCGTGGTCGGCATGAGCTGCCGCTACCCCGGCGACGTCGACACCCCCGAAGGGCTGTGGCGGCTGGTCGACGACGGCACCGATGCGATCTCCGGCTTCCCGGACGACCGCGGCTGGCCGCTGGCCGACCTGCTCGGTGACGTCGGCGGGCCGGGCACGTCGGCGACCACCGAGGGCGGCTTCCTGCACGGCGCCGGCGGGTTCGACGCCGCGTTCTTCGGGATGAGCCCGCGCGAGGCGCTGGCCACCGACCCGCAGCAGCGGCTGCTGCTCGAAACCGCTTGGGAGGCCTGCGAAAGCGCGGGCATCGACCCGCTTTCCCTGCGCGGCAGCGACACCGGCGTGTTCGTCGGCGTGATGTACAACGACTACGCGATCGCGCTGCAGGGCGTCACCGAAGACCTGGAAGGCTACCAGAGCAACGGCAGTGCGGGCAGCGTCGCTTCGGGCCGCATCTCCTACACCTTCGGCTTCGAAGGCCCGACGGTCAGCGTCGACACGGCGTGTTCGTCGTCGCTGGTCACCCTCCACCTCGCCGCGCAGGCCCTGCGCCGCGGCGAGTGTTCCCTGGCGCTCGCCGGCGGCGTCGCGATCATGTCGACGCCGATGGTGTTCATCGAGTACAGCCGCCAGGGCGCGCTCTCACCGACCGGCCGCTCCCGCGCGTTCGCCGAGGGCGCCGACGGCACCGGCTGGTCCGAGGGCGTCGGCATGCTGGCGCTGGAAAAGCTGTCCGACGCGCGGCGCAACGGGCACGAGGTCCTCGCCGTGCTGCGGGGTTCCGCGGTCAACTCCGACGGCGCGTCCAACGGTCTCACCGCACCCAACGGCCCGTCGCAGCAACGCGTGATCCGCGCCGCGCTGGCCGACGCCAAGCTCTCACCGTCCGATGTGGACGTCGTCGAGGCGCACGGCACCGGCACTTCGCTCGGCGACCCGATCGAGGCGCAGGCGCTGATCGGCGTCTACGGCCAGGACCGGCCCGAGGGCCGCCCGCTGTGGCTCGGCTCGCTGAAGTCGAACATCGGGCACACCCAGGCCGCGGCCGGCGTCGGCGGCGTGCTGAAGATGATCCTCGCCATGCGCAACGGCGTCCTGCCGCGCACCCTCCACGCCGAGCAGCCGTCGACGAAGATCGACTGGACCGCCGGTGACGTCGAGCTGCTCACCGAACCCCGGCCGTGGCCGCGCACCGGGGCCCCGCGCCGGGCCGCCGTGTCGTCCTTCGGCGTCAGCGGGACCAACGCGCACGTCGTCCTCGAACAAGCACCGCCCGCCGAGCCAGCCGCGGCCGCCGCGGAACCGGCCGCGCTCCCGTGGGTGCTGTCGGCGAAGTCGCCGGAAGCGCTGGCCGCGCAGGCTTCCCGGCTACTGGCCCACCTCGACGAGCACCCGACCCAGCCGCTGTCCGGGATCGCCCGCGCGCTGCTGGCCCGCAGCCGCTTCGACTACCGCGCCGTCGTCGCCGGGACCGACCACGCCACCTTCCGCGAAGGCCTGTCCGCGCTCGCCGCCGGCGTCCCGGCCCCGGCCGTGGCCACCGGCACGGTGACCACCGCGCCCGGCCCGGTGTTCGTCTTTCCCGGCCAGGGTTCGCAGTGGCCGGAGATGGCGATGGCGCTCCTCGAAACCCAGCCCGTCTTCCGCGCCCGAGTCGAAGAGTGCGCCGAAGCACTGAAGCCGTACGTCGACTGGTCGCTGCTGGACGTCCTGACCGGCGTCGAAGGCGCGCCTTCGGTCGACCGCGTCGACGTCGTGCAGCCGGTGCTGTTCTCGGTGATGGTGTCGCTCGCGCACCTGTGGCGCTCCTACGGCGTCCAGCCCGCCGCGGTGCTCGGGCACTCCCAGGGCGAGATCGCCGCCGCGTGTTTCGCCGGAGTCCTTTCGCTGCCCGAAGCCGCGAGGATCGTGACCCTGCGCAGCCGCCTGATCGGCGACCGGCTGGCCGGCCACGGCGGCCTGCTGTCGGTGATGGCGTCGGAGGCCGAAGTCGGCGAACTGCTCGGCGACTTCGAAGGCACGCTGTCGATCGCCGCGGTCAACGGGCCGCGCACGGTCACCGTCGCCGGTGAGCCGGAAGCGCTGACCACGCTGGAAAAGCGCCTGTCGGCGGCCGGGCTGATGCGCTGGCGCGTCGAGGGCGTCGACTTCGCCGCGCACAGCCCCCAGGTGCGCGTGCTGCACGACGAACTCCTGGAGGTTTTGGGCGAACTGCACCCCGGCGAGTCCGCGATCCCGTTCTTCTCCACCGCCGACCAGCGCTGGCTCGACGGGTCCGAAATGGACGCCGAGTACTGGTACCGCAACCTGGAACGCACCGTGCGGTTCGACGCCGGAGTCCTCGCCGCCCTCGAGCGCGGCGCTCGCCACTTCGTCGAGATCAGCCCGCAGCCGGTGCTCAGCCTCGGCCTGCAGGCGCTGCTGGAGCAGTCGGGCACCGGCGCGACGGCATCGGCGACCCTGCTGCTCGGCCACGGCGGCCCCGACCGGTTCCTGGCCGCGCTCGGCGCCGCCTTCGCCCGCGGCGCGGACGTCGACTGGACCCTCGCCGTCCCGCCCGACGGCGAGCGCGTCGCCCTGCCGACGTACCCGTTCCAGCGCACCGATTTCTGGCCCCGCACCGCGATGCGGGCGACCGGCGACATCACCGCGCTCGGCCTCGCCGCCGCCGACCACCCCCTGCTCGGCGCGGTGACGGCGCTGCCCGACACCGAAGGCTTCCTGTTCACCTCGCGGCTGGCCGTGCCGACGCACCCGTGGCTGGCCGAGCACACCTTCGGCGGCGCGGTCCTGCTGCCCGGCACCGCGTTCCTGGAGCTGGCCGTCCGCGCCGGCGACGAGGCCGGCTGCCCGGTCGTCGACGAGCTGACCCTGGCCGTGCCGCTGGTCGTCGCGCCCGGGCAGGCCGTGCGGACGCAGGTCGTGCTCGGCCCGCTGACCCCGGCCGGCCGCCGCACGCTGTCCGTCTACGCCCGGCCCGACGCCGGCGACGAGCCGTGGACCTGCCACGCCACCGGCGTTCTGCGCGCCGGCGACGTGCCCGAGCCGGGGGAGTTCCCCGCCGAGTGGCCACCCGCCGGGGCCGCGCCGATCGACCTGACCGGGTTCTACGAAACGGCGGCCGAAAACGGTTTCGGCTACGGCCCGCTCTTCCGCGGCCTCGAAAAGGCCTGGCGGCACGGCGAAGACGTCTACGCCGAAGTCGCGCTGCCCGAAGCCAACCGCGCCGAAGCGGCGGCGTGCGCCCTGCACCCCGCGCTGCTCGACGCGGCCCTGCACGCGGCGTCGTTCACCGGCGAGGGCCGCAGCCGGCTGCCGTTCTCGTGGACCGACGTCGAGCTGTACGCGGTCGGCGCGTCCCGGGCCCGGGTGCGGATCAGCCCGGCCGGGGCCGACAGCGTCCGCGTCGACCTCGCCGACACCACCGGCACGCCGATCGTGTCCGTCGGCTCGCTGCTGCTGCGTTCGGCGGGGCCCATCGAGACCGCTCCGGCGTACGGCGACAGCCTGTTCCGCTGGGAGTGGCAGCCGGTTCCCGCCCCGGAGCCCGGCCGGCTGGCCGACGGCACGTGGGTCGTCGCAGGCGCCGACGAGTTCGGGCTGACCGGCGCGGTCTACACCCTCGGCCGCGCGGTCGAGACGTTCCTCGGCCTCGGCGCGCTGTCCCGGGCCCTCGACGACGGCCTGCCCGCGCCCCAGGTGATCCTCGTGCCGCTGGTGCCGGTGCGGCCGGAGAACGACCGCGAGGCCGCCCGCGACCTGACGAAATGGGTGCTGGGCGAGGTCCAGGCGTTCCTCGAGGAGGACCGGCTGCGCACCACGCGGCTGGTGTTCGTCACCCGCGGCGCGACCGAAGACGCGCTGGCCGGCGCGACGGCGTGGGGCCTGCTGCGCTCGGCACAGACCGAGAACCCCGGCCGGATCGTGCTGGCCGACCTCGAACGCGAGGGCGACCAGTCCATCCGCGACCTGCTGCCGCTGCTGCCCGGCCTGCTCGCCTCGGGCGAACCGCAGGTCGTGCTGCGCGACGGCGTCCCGCACGTCGGCCGGCTGACCCGCGTGCGCGGCGAGGAATCCACTGTGGACTGGACGGCGGGCAAGGTGCTCGTCACTGGCGGCACCGGGGCGCTGGCCCGGACGGTCGCCCGGCACCTGGTCGCCGAGCACGGCGTCCGCGAACTGTTGCTGGTCAGCCGCAGCGGCCCGGACGCCCCCGGGGCGGCGGAGTTCGCCGACGGGCTGGACGCCACTGTGGACATCCGCGCCTGCGATGTGTCCGATCGGGACAGTCTGGCCCGGTTGCTCGCCGCGGAGCCGTCGGTGCGCGCGGTCGTGCACACCGCCGGGGCGCTGGAGGACGGCGTCCTGGGGTCCTTGACCCCGAAGAAGCTCGACACGGTGTTCGCGCCGAAGCTCGACGCGGCCTGGCACCTGCACGAACTGACCCGCGACCGCGAACTGACGGCGTTCGTGCTGTTCTCGTCGTTCGCCGGGCTCGCGGGCACCGCCGGGCAGGGCAACTACGCGGCCGCAAACGCTTTCCTCGACGCCCTCGCCCGGCATCGGCGTGGTCTCGGCCTGCCCGGGACGTCGATCGCGTGGGGCACCTGGGCCGGGGACGGCAGCGTGATGGCCGCCCGGCTCGACGAAACGAGCCGCCGCCGTCAGGAACGCGGGGGAGCACTGGCGCTCACGGCCGAGCAGGGCGTGGCCCTGTTCGACGCCGCGGTGGCCCGCCCGGCAGAGCCGGTGCTCGCGGCCATCCGGCTCGACCTCGCCGCGATGCGCGCGGCCGGCGAAGTGCCGCCGATGATGCACGCGCTGCTGCCGCCGCCGTCCCGCCGCTCGGCGGCCACGGCGGAACAGGACACGGGCTCGTTCGCCCGGACGTACGCGGGGCTGCCCTCCGGCGACCGGCCGGCGGCGGTGCTGGAACTGGTCCGCGGCCTGGCCGCTGCGGTGCTCGGGCACCCCAGCGCCGCCGCCGTGCCGGCCGACGGGAGCTTCCCCGAACTGGGCTTCGACTCGCTGACCGCGATGGACCTGCGCAACCGCCTGCAGACCGCGACCGGCCTGATCCTGCAGGTCGGCGTGGTGTTCGACCACCCGACCCCGGAAGAGCTGGCCGCGCACCTGGCGGGGGAGCTGGCCACCGAACCGGCGTCCGGCGAGGTCACGACGACGGTATCCGTGCAGGCCCCGGAGACGATCGCGGGCCTGTTCACCGAGGCGCTCAAGGCCGGGCAGCAGGCGGACGCGATCGCGTTCCTGCGTGCGGCGGCGACGTTGCGCCCGAAGTTCCGCACGTCCGAGGAGCTGACCCGCCCGATCCGCCCGCTGCGGCTCGCGCGCCGATCCCCGGACGCCGAGCCGGGGCCGCACCTGATCTGCGTCCCGGCGCTGGTGGCGATGGCGGGGGTGCAGCAGTACTCGCTGTTCGCGGCGTCCTGCCGCGGCCGCCACGACGTCTCGGCGGTCCCCATCCCGGGCTTCACCGACGGCGAAGCACTCCCGGCCGACCGCCAGGCGCTGGTCGAGGCGGAGGCCGACGCGATCACGGCGTACACCGGCGGCGAACCGGCGATCGTGCTCGGCGTGTCCACCGGCGGCCTGCTGGTGCACGCGATCGCGACCGAGCTGTGTCGCCGCGGCACGCCCCCGGCCGGCGTCGCGCTGCTGGACCCGTACGCGGTGGACAGCGAGTTCGTGTCCAGTGCCGGCGGTGGCCTGATGCAGGGGCTGTACAAGCGCAACCAGCAGTACACCGAGGTGACGAGCGCGGGCCTGTCGGCGATGGCGTGGTGCTTCGACCTGATGGAGGGCTGGGAGCTGGGGCCGCTGCCGTGCCCGACGCTGCTGGTCCGCGCGTCCGAGCCGATCGTCGCGGCGCAGGAGTCGGTGGACTGGCGTTCGGCGTGGGCCCACGCGGACACGGTGGCCGACGTGCCGGGCAACCACTTCACGATCGTCGAGGAGCACATCGCGGAGGCGGTCGCGGCGGTGCGGGCCTGGCTCCCGCCGGTCGGCTAGCGTGCGGGGCGTGTTCCAGGACTTCAACTTCAAGCTGGTCGTCGTCGAGAAGCTGATGTACGACGACGAGGTGCTGGCCCCGCCGTTCCGCATCGCCGACGTCCTGCCGTCGGACGACCCGTGGCAGTACGCGTACGACCGGGGCCTGGCCTACCAGGTCCTGCCGGAAGCGCGGGCGTACTTCTCGGCCTTGGAGATCGCCCCGGCCCTGCTGGCGACGGTGGACGAACTGGTGATGGACGGCGGCCTGCGCGTCTACCAGGAGTGCGCCCCGGTCTGGGACGGCGAGGACGCCCTGTTCGACATCGGATCGCTGGCGGACCTGGCGCTGCTCCCGAACCTGCGCCGGGTGCTCGGCTCGGAGTTCCTGGGCCGTGAGCTGCAGGCGGAACTGGCGGCGCGCGGCATCGCGGCGGACTGACGTGCTGGACTTCCTCCGCGAGTTCCCGGGCGCGGCGGTCATCGACGAGATCGGCGCCTCGTCGAAGTGGCGGCTGAGCGGCCGGCCGGCGCGCCACCTACGACATCTCACTGGACGGGCAGCGCGACCACGCGGCCGAAGTCGAACGCGACATCGTCGAGTTCCTGACCAACCTGGCCGAGGGGCGCGTCCTGCGCGGGCACGACGGGCGGAAGTTCGTGCTCGTCTTCCCCCTGGACGGCGCCTACGTCCGGATCGTGCGAAGGCGCGTCCTGACCAGCGCCTCCACGCACGCCACCCGGCCCGCCGGCGACTTCGTCCCCTTGGATTGAACGCGGAGAAACCCCGGCACCTGGGGTCGTGCCGGGGTTCCTCCGCCGCGGGAAGGCAGCCGCGAGACTAGGGGACGGGGTCGGGGGTGGGGCGCTCCAGGACCGGGGTCTTCGTGTCCGCAGGCAGGGCCGGCTCGACCGGCACCGCGACCTTCGCCGCCGCGCGCTTGGCCGCCTGTCGGCCCAGTGCCTTGTAGCGGGCGCGGTGGTTGAACCACTCCGCGATCAGCAGGTTCACCACCCACGGCACCCACGACGTCAGCGTGGACACCTGGTCCTGCACCGCCGGCGGGCCGTCGACGCCCATGGTGAAGACCTCGGGCTCCAGCCACAGGATCGCCGGGCCCAGCCAGAAGCGGGACGCCAGGATCGAGAAGCACAGCGCGAAGCTGCGCAGCATCCACTCGCGGTGCTCGACGATCCGCCCCTGCCGCGCCCGGCGGAACCCGACGATCGTCGTGCCCAGCCACAGCAGGCCCAGCAGCGCGTTGCCCGCCTTCTGGCCCGCGCCGTGCGTGAGGAACGGCGTGATCGTGAGAATCGCGAGCCCGGCCGGCAGCGCACCGCCGAGCACGTAGATCCGCCCGGAGATCCGGTGCAGCTTCGGCTTGCGGTTGCGCAGCCACGGCCAGACCTGGATCGACGCCGTCACGAACGCCACCGACCCGAAGACGATGTGCGCCACCAGCAGCGGGTAGTAGAACGGCAGGTCGAGGCGAGTCGCCGCGGTCGACTTGCTCGGGTCGAAGCCCAGGTAGTTGGGCAGCCGGAACGCCAGGAACCCGAACACCAGGAAGTAGAAGGGGACGATCCAGGGGCGTCTCAACGCCCGTCCGATGCTTGCCATGGCCTGCCTTCCTTCGGGACATCCGGCGCGAAGAGCATGCCGCCGGGAAACCACGGAAAACCGCAGACTTGACCCCCGCCCCGCCCCGCCCCGGCCCGTCCCGCCCCTGCCCCGCCCCGGCCCGCCCCGCCCCGGCCGCGCCCCGCCCGGCTGTCTCCGCCCGGCGCCCGGCCCGGCCCGTCCTGGTCTGCCCCGCTGCCCGCCCGCATCGCCCCCGGAGGTCGCGAATGACTCATTCGGGACCTCCGAGGTCCCGAATGAGTCATTCGCGACACCGCCGCCACTTGCCGCCGCCACTCGCCGCCGCGCGACCAGCGCCGGCGTGGTTAGGCCCCCGTCGGCCCGCTCCCGCCCCCGCCACCCACCCCCGCCGAACGTAGTGAATGACTCATTCCTGTCGCCGGACGCAGTGAATGACTCATTCCTGTCGTCCGGCCACCCGCAACCCACGCGATCTCTGGGGAAAAACCGGGCCGGACGGCGGCATAGTCGCCTTCGACCTGAAACCCGAAGTCCGAAACCCGAAACCTGAAACCCCGGCGGTGGCTCCCGCGTCGCGAGGCGGCGGGCGCCCGCCCGAACCGGATCACTGGGAGCGCCGCGGTGGATCGAGCCGAGCACGTTGTCCGCGAAGGTGCCGTCGCGATCGTGGGCCTGGCCTGCCGCCTGCCCGCGGCGCCCGCGCCCGGCGCCTTCTGGACCCTGTTGCGCGAAGGCGCCGACGGCACCGGCGACGTCCCGCCGGACCGCCGCGCCGATGTGCCGCCCGGGACTCGCCGCGGCGGGTTCGTGTCCGATGTGGACACCTTCGACGCCGCGTTCTTCGGCATCCCCGCCCGCGAAGCCGCGACCATGGACCCGCAGCAGCGCCTCGCCCTCGAGCTCGGCTGGGAAGCCCTCGAAGACGCGCGGATCGTCCCGAAAACCCTCGAAGGCTCCTCGACCGGCGTCTTCGTCGGCGCGAGCGCGGACGACTACGCCACCCTGCTCAAGCAGCGCGGCGCGAACGCGATCGGGCACCACACGCTCACCGGGCAGAGCCGCGCGGTCGTCGCCAACCGGATCTCCTACGCCTTCGGTCTGCGCGGGCCGAGCCTGTCGGTGGACACCGGGCAGTCGTCGTCGCTGGTCGCCGTGCACCTCGCCTGCGAAGCCCTGCGCAGCGGTGAGGCCGAGCTGGCGCTGGCCGGCGGCGTCCAGCTGAACCTGGCCCCGGAGAGCACGATCGCCGCCGACCGGTTCGGCGGGCTCTCGCCCGACGGCCGCTGCTACACCTTCGACGCACGCGCCAACGGTTACGTCCGCGGCGAGGGCGGCGGCTTCGTCGTCCTCAAGCCCCTCGCCGCCGCGCTGCGGGACGGCGATCGCGTCCACTGCGTCATCGAAGGCGGCGCGGTCAACAACGACGGCTTCAGCGAAACCCTCACCACGCCCAGCGCCGACGCCCAGGAAGCGGTCATCCGGGCCGCGCTGCGCCGCGCGGACATCCCCGCCGAAGCCGTCCGGTACGTCGAGCTGCACGGCACCGGCACCCGCGTCGGCGACCCGCTCGAAGCCGCCGCGCTCGGGGCCGTGTTCGCGCCCGGCCGCGGCGAAGACCCGCTGTGGGTCGGTTCGGTCAAGACGAACATCGGCCACCTCGAAGGCGCCGCCGGCATCGCGGGCCTGCTGAAGGTCGCGCTCTCGCTGGCTCACGGCGAGGTCCCGCCCAGCCGCAACCACGAGCACCCCAACCCGGCCATCCGGTTCGACGACTGGCGCCTGCGCGTCGCCCGCGAACCTCTTCCCTGGCCGGAAAACACCTACGCCGGGGTCTCGTCGTTCGGCATGGGCGGCACGAACTGCCACCTCGTCCTCTCCGCCGTACCGAGGACGACCCAGCCGCCCCGCCCGAAAACCGGATCAGCCCCCTGGGTGCTCTCCGCCCGCACCCCGCGCGCCCTGCGCGGCCAAGCCGAAGCCCTGACCGGGCGCGACGCCGATCCGCTCGACATCGCGCACTCCCTGGCCACCACGCGCAGCGCGTTCCCGCACCGGGCCGTCGTGCTCGACCCCGCCGCCCTGCCCGCGCTCGCCGCCGGTGAGCCCTCGGCCGACGTCGTCTCCGGGACGGCGGGCGAGCACCGCCTCGCCATCCTCTTCCCCGGCCAGGGCGCCCAGCGGCCCGGCATGGGCCGCGAGCTGTACGAGCGGTTCCCGGTGTTCGCCGAGGCGCTCGACGAGATCTGCGCGCGCTGCGACACCGAACGCCCGCTGCGGGACGTGCTGTTCGCCGAGCCGGGTTCGGCCGACGCCGCCGTGCTCGACGAAACCGGGCACACCCAGCCCGCGCTGTTCGCCTACGAAGTCGCGCTGTACCGGCTGTTCGCCTCGTGGGGCGTCGAGCCGGCGTACGTCGCCGGGCACTCGGTCGGCGAGATCGCCGCCGCCCACGTCGCCGGCGTGCTGTCCCTCGACGACGCCTGCGTGCTGGTCACTGCCCGCGGCCGGCTGATGGGCTCGCTGCCGCCGGGCGGCGCGATGGTGTCGGTCCGCGCCGCCGCGGCCGAGGTCGAGCCGCTGCTGGGCGACGGGGTCGTGCTCGCCGCGGTCAACGGGCCCGCGCACGTCGTGCTCGCCGGCCCGGAGGAGCCGGTGCTGGCGCTGGCCGCCCGGTTCGAGGCCGAGGGCCGCAAGGTCAGCCGCCTGGCCGTCTCGCACGCGTTCCACTCGCCGCTGATGGACCCGATGCTGGCCGAGTACCGCCGGGTCGTCGAGCAGCTCGACCTGCGCGCGCCGCGTCGGCCGATCGTCTCGACGGTGACCGGCCGCGAGATCCGCCAGGCCCAGCTGGGCGACCCCGAGTACTGGGTCCGCCAAGCCCGCGACACCGTCCGCTTCGCCGACGCCGTCACCGCGTTGTCCCGCCAGGGGATCACGGCGTTCCTCGAACTGGGCCCGGACGGCACCCTCACCTCGCTGGTCCGCGCCGGCCTGGGCGGCGACGCGGTGGCCGTGCGGTCTTCGCGGTCGCGGCGCCCCGAGGACTTCGGCGCCGTCGCGGCGCTGGCCGAGCTGCACGTCCACGGCATCGACGTCGACTGGACGAAGCTCACCGGCGGCGGCCGCCCGCTCGACCTGCCGACCTACGCCTTCGACCGCGAACGCCACTGGTTCGACGCGCCCGAACCGAAACCCGCGGCCGCCCCCGTCGACCGCGACCTGCTGAAGCTCGTCACCGCCGAAGCCGCCGCGGTCCTCGGCACCGCGGTCGACCCCACGACGTCCTTCCGCGAACTGGGCTTCGACTCGGCGATGAACGTCGACCTCGCGGTCCGGCTCGGCACCGCCACCGGCCGCACGCTGGCCACGACCGCGCTGTTCGACCACCCGACCGCCCGCGCGCTCGCCGAGCACCTCGCCGGCGCCGCGCCGGTGACCGCACCCGGGATCACCTCGTCCGGCGACGCCGACCCCGTCGTCATCGTCGGCCTCGGCTGCCGCTACCCGGGCGGAGCCGGTTCCCCCGAAGAACTCTGGCAGCTCGTCGAGTCCGAAGTGGACGCGATCACCGCGATGCCCGCCGACCGCGGCTGGCCCGCGTCGGTGCTCGGCACCGGACGGCCGGGCGGGTTCCTCGCCGACGTCGCCGGGTTCGACGCCGGCCTGTTCGGCATTTCGCCGCGGGAAGCGCAGGCGATGGAACCCCAGCAGCGGCTGGTGCTCGAAGTCGTCTGGGAGACCCTGGAGCGCGCCGGCATCGCGCCGTCGTCGCTGCGCGGCACCCGGACCGGCGTGTTCGTCGGCGCCACCGCGCAGGACTACGGGCCGCGGCTGGCCGAAGGCACCGGCGACGCCGAGGGGTACGTGCTCACCGGCACCTCGCCGAGCCTGGTCTCCGGCCGGGTCGCCTACGTGCTCGGCACCGGCGGTCCGGCCGTCACCGTGGACACGGCGTGCTCCTCGTCGCTGGTCGCGCTGCACCTGGCCGTCCGCTCGGTGCGCTCGGGCGAGACGGCGCTGGCCATCGCCGGTGGCGTGACGGTGATGGCCGAGCCGGGCATCTTCGTCGAGTTCGCCAAGCAGGGCGGCCTGTCGGAAGATGGGCGCTGCAAGGCGTTCGGCGACGGCGCGGACGGCACCGGCTGGGCCGAGGGCGTCGGCATGGTCGTCGTCGAACGGCTTTCGCGCGCTCGCGAGCTCGGCCACGACGTCCTCGCGATCGTGCGCGGCTCCGCGGTCAACTCCGACGGCGCGTCCAACGGCCTCACCGCGCCCAGCGGCCCGGCGCAGCAGCGCGTGCTCCGCGAGGCACTCGGCGACGCCGGTCTCGCGCCCGCCGACGTCGACGTCCTCGAAGCGCACGGCACCGGCACCCGGCTCGGCGACCCGATCGAAGCGCGCGCCGCGCTCGCCGTCTACGGGCAGGAGCGGGAAACACCGCTGCTGCTCGGCTCGATCAAGTCGAACATCGGGCACACGCAGGCCGCGGCCGGGATCGCCGGCGTCATCAAGATGATCGCGGCGATGCGGCACGGCGTCGTTCCCCGCACCCTGCACGCCGAAACGCCGTCGTCCCATGTGGACTGGACGGCGGGCGCGGTCGACCTCGTCACCGCGGCCCGCGAGTGGCCGGACGCCGGACGGCCGCGCCGCGCGGCCGTGTCGTCGTTCGGCATCAGCGGGACGAACGCGCACCTGATCCTGGAGCAGGCCCCGGCGGACGCCATCGCCGAGCCCGCGCGCGAAGTCGTGGCCGCCGCCGTGCCGTGGGTCGTCTCGGCGCAGTCCGAAGCCGCGTTGCGAGCCGCCGTCGAGAGCCTCCGCGACTTCGAAGCTGACCCCATCGACGTCGGGCATTCGCTGCTCACCACGCGTTCTTCGTTCGACCGCCGGGCGGTGTTGCTGGGCGGGGCCGAGATCGCGAGCGGCACCGCGCCCGCGCTGGCGCCGTCCGTCGCCGCGGTGTTCGCCGGGCAGGGCACCCAGCGCGTCGGCATGGGCCGCGAGCTGGCCGCGCGGTTCCCGGCCTTCGCGGCCGCGTACGCGGAGATCTGCGCGCACTTCCCGGCCGAGGTAGCGGCGGCGATCGCCACCGAAGACCCGGCCGAACTCGACCGCACCGGCGTCGCCCAGCCCGCGCTGTTCGCCCTCGAAGTCGCGCTGTTCCGGCTCGCCGAGTCGCTCGGCGTGCGTGCGGACCGGGTCGCCGGGCACTCGATCGGCGAGCTGGCCGCGGCGCACGTCGCCGGGGTGCTCGACCTGCCGGACGCGTGCACGCTCGTCGTCGCGCGCGGCCGCCTGATGGAGGCGCTGCCCGAAGGCGGCGCGATGATCGCCTTGCAGGCCACCGAAGCCGAGGTCCGGCCGCTGCTCACCGACGGCGTCGCGATCGCCGCCGTCAACGCGCCCGAATCCCTGGTCGTCTCCGGGGAAGAGAGCGCGTTGCTGCGGCTGGCGGCGTCCTTCGAGGAGGCCCGGCGGCTTTCGGTGTCGCACGCGTTCCACTCGCCGCTGATGACGCCGATGCTCGACGCCTTCCGGCGCGTGGCCGAAGGGTTGACGTTCCACGAGCCCACGCTGCCGGTCGTCTCGACGGTCACCGGCCGCCCGGCCGGACCGGGTGAGCTGACCGATCCGGGCTACTGGGTCGCCCAGGTCGTCGCCACCGTGCGCTTCGCCGATGCGCTGGAGTCGTTGCGGGACAACGGGATCGGCACGTTCGTCGAAATAGGACCGGACAGCACCCTCGCCGGTTTGGTCGCGCGCACGCTGCCGGAGGCGTCCCCGGTGCCGCTGCTGCGCTCGGACCGGCCGGAAGAGACGGCGTTCGCTACCGCGCTTGGCCGCTTGCACGTCCTCGGCGCCGAACTCGACTGGACGGCGTTCTACGCCGGCACCGGCGCCCGCCGCGTCGCCCTGCCCACGTATGCCTTCCAGCACGAACGCTTCTGGGTCACCGCGCGGCCGTCGGCCCGCCCGTTCGACCGCTCGGACCACCCGTTGCTCGGCGCGGCCGTCGAACTGCCCGGCGAAGACGGCGTCGTGCTCACCGGGCACGTCTCGCCGGACGCGCTGCCGTGGCCGGCGGGGCACGTCGTCGAAGACCGGATCCTGTTCCCCGGCACCGGGTTCGTCGAACTCGCGTTGCGCGCCGGCGCCGAACTCGGCTGCGGCGCACTCGCCGAACTGACCCTCACCGCGCCGCTGCCACTCCCGGCCGACGGCGTCACCGTGCAGGTCCGCGTCGGCGCCGACGACGGCGGCCGCCCGGTCACCGTGCACTCCCGCGCGGCCGGCGGCCCGTGGACCGAGCACGCGACCGGCCGCCTGGTCCCGGCCGTCGCGGCCCCGGTGCTCCCGGACGGCGAGCGCGGCGAAGAGATCGACGTCGCCGAGCTGTACCCGACCCTGGCCGCGGCCGGGCTGGCCTACGGGCCCGCCTTCCGCGGCGTGCGTGCGGCCTGGCACGAAGGCGACGACCTGTGCGCGGACCTCGTGCTGCCCCAGGAAGCCGGCGACCCGGCCGGCTACCTGCTGCACCCGGCCCTGTTCGACGCCGCGCTGCACCTGGTGCCGTTCCTCGGGCTCGACCCGCGCCCGCGTGCCCGGCTGCCGTTCGTCTGGTCCGACGTCGGCCTGCACGCGGTGGGCGCGTCCGCGCTGCGGCTGCGGCTGCGGCGCCTCGGCCCGGACACCGTGACGCTGTCCGTGACCGACCCCGAAGGCGCGCCGGTCGCCACCGTCGGGTCGCTCGTGCTGCGGCCCCCGGCCGACGCGGCTCCGGCGGCGCCGCCGTTGCTGCACGTCGAGTGGACGCGGAAGGACCTCGGCGCCCCGGCCGAGCTGACCTGGGCCGTCGTCGGCGCGGACGAGGACGGCCTCGGCGCGCTGCTGGCCGGGCGCCACGCGGTGCCGTCGTCGGCCGACGTGCTGCTCGTGCCGGTCCCGGACGCCGTGGGCCTGCCGGTCCCGGCCGCCGTCCGGCTGGTGACGGCGACGGTGCTGAGCCACCTGCGCGGGCACCTCGAGGACGGCAAGCGCCTGGTGTTCGTCACCCGCGGCGGCCCGGTCGCCGCGGCCGTCGAGGGGCTCGTCCGCTCGGCGCAGGCGGAACGGCCGGGCCGCTTCTTCCTGCTGTCCGGCGTGCCCTCGGCGGCGGAGCTGGCCGCGCTCCCGACATCCGGTGAGACCGAAGCCCGCGTCCGCGACGGCCGGGTCGAGGTGCCGCGCCTGGCGCCGGTGCCCGCCGGCGAGCCCGGTGCGGTCGAGTGGGGGACCGGCGCCGTCCTGATCACCGGCGGTACGGGTGGCCTCGGCGGTCACGTCGCCCGGCACCTGGTGACGGCCCACGGCGTGACGCGGCTGGTCCTCGCCGGTCGCCGCGGTGCCGAGGCACCCGGCGCCCGGGAACTGGCCGGCGAGCTGACCGCGCTCGGCGCGGCGGTGGACGTGGCCGCGTGCGACGTCTCCGACCGCGACGCCGTCGCCGCACTGCTGGCCGCGCACGACGTCACCGGCGTGGTGCACGCCGCCGGGGTCCTCGACGACGGCGTGCTCGACGCACTGACCCCCGCCCGGCTCGCCGGCGTGCTCGCCCCGAAGGTCGACGCGGCCTGGCACCTGCACGAACTGGCCCCGGAGCTGTCCGCGTTCGTCGTGTTCACGTCGGTGTTCGGCGTGCTCGGCAACGGCGGCCAAGGCGCGTACACCGCGGCCAACGCGGTCCTCGACGACCTGGTCCGCACCCGGGCCGCCGCCGGGCTCCCGGCCCGCGCGATCGCCTGGGGCCCGTGGGCGCGCGAGAGCGGCATGACCGGCACGCTGTCCGAAGCGGGCCTGCGGCGGATGGCCCGCGCCGGGCTGCCGGCGCACTCGGTCGAGGAAGGCCTGGCCTGGTTCGACGCGGCCCTCGCCGGGGCCGAACCCGCCGTCGTCGCCGCGCACGTCGACCGCGCCGCCCTGCGCGCGCTGGACGTCGTGCCGCCGGTGTTCCACCGCCTGGCCCCGCCGCGCCCGCGCCGCGCGGCCGCCGCGGCGACCGACTTCGGCGCGCTGGTCGTGTCGACGGTGGCGAACGTCCTCGGGCACGCATCCGCGGCGTCGGTCGACTCGTCGCTGACGTTCCGCGAGCTGGGCCTGGATTCCCTGACGTCGGTGGAGCTGCGCAACCGGCTCGCCGAGGCGACCGGGCGCCGGCTGCCCGCGACGCTGGTGTTCGACCACCCGACCCCGGACGCCGTCACCGCGTTCCTCGAAGACGGCCTTTCGCTGCGGCCGGCCAAGGTGGCCGCGCCGCGCGGCGACGACCCGATCGTCGTCGTCGGCATGGCCTGCCGGTACCCGGGCGGGGTGGCGTCGCCGGAGGACTTCTGGGAGCTGCTGACCGAGGGCCGCGACGGCATCACCCCGATGCCCGCCGACCGCGGCTGGCACGTCCCCGGCGCGGACTTCGCCGGGGGCTTCCTGCACGAGGCCACCGGGTTCGATGCCGACTTCTTCGGCATTTCCCCGCGGGACGCGCTCAGCGCCGACCCGCAGCAGCGGCTGCTCCTGGAAGTATCGTGGGAGGCGTTCGAGCGGGCGGGCATCGACCCGACGTCGCTGAAGGGCTCGGACACCGGCGTGTTCGCCGGGGTGATGTACCACGACTACGCGGCGATCGCACAGGATCCCGAGGCGCGGGGCTTCGACGTCAACGGCACCGCGGGCAGTATCGCGTCCGGGCGGGTCGCGTACGCGCTCGGCCTGGAGGGCCCGGCGGTCACGGTGGACACGGCGTGTTCGTCGTCGCTGGTGGCGCTGCACTGGGCGGCCCAGGCGCTGCGCTCGGGGGAGTGTTCGCTGGCGCTGGCCGGTGGGGTCACGGTCATGTCGACCCCGGCGACGTTCGTCGACTTCGCCCGCCAAGGCGGACTGGCCGGTGACGGCCGTTGCAAGTCCTTTTCGGACGACGCGGACGGCACCGGGTGGTCCGAAGGGGTCGGCCTGCTCGTGCTGGAGCGGCAGTCGGACGCGGTCCGGAATGGACACCGGGTTTTAGCTGTGCTGCGCGGTTCGGCGGTCAACCAGGACGGTGCTTCGAACGGCCTCACCGCGCCGAACGGTCCTTCGCAGCAGCGGGTGATCCTGTCTGCGCTGGCGGCGTCCGGTCTGTCCACTTCGGACGTCGACGTCGTCGAAGCCCACGGCACCGGGACCACGCTGGGTGACCCGATCGAGGCGCAGGCGTTGCTGGCGACCTATGGCCAGGACCGCTCGACGCCGTTGCTGCTGGGCTCGGTGAAGTCGAACATCGGGCACACCCAGGCCGCCGCCGGAGTCGCCGGCATCATCAAGATGATCCTCGCCATGCGCCACGGCGTCGTGCCGAAGTCGCTGTGGGCGGGGACACCGTCGTCCCATGTGGACTGGGCGTCGGGGTCCGTCGAACTGCTCGCGGAAGCACGGGAGTGGCCGGCCGCCGACCGGCCGCGGCGGGCGGGTGTGTCGTCGTTCGGGATCAGCGGGACCAACGCCCACGTCGTCATCGAAGCCCCGGTCGTCGAGCCGGTTCCCGCTGCCGAGCGCCCAGTGGTGCCGTGGGTGCTCTCGGCGCGTTCGGAAGCGGCGCTGACCGACCAGATCGCCCGCGTCACCGCGGTTTCCCCAGCGCCGCTGGACGCCGGGTTCACGCTGGCGACCACCCGCGCCCGGTTCCCGCACCGCGCGGTCCTGCTGGCCGGTGCCGACGGCGTGCGCGAGGTCGCGCGGGGTGTCGCGGCCCCGGGACCGCTGGCCTTCCTGTTCACCGGGCAGGGCGCCCAGCGGCTCGGGATGGGCCGGGAGCTGGCCGCGGAGTACCCGGTGTTCGCGGCGGCGTTCGACGAGGTCTTGGCCGGGTTCGACGATTCGGTGCGCGCGGTCGTGTGGGGGGCCGACGCCGAGGCGCTGGCCGCAACCGGCGTCGCGCAACCGGCGTTGTTCGCGATCGAAGTGGCACTGTCCCGCCTGCTGGCGTCGTGGGGCGTGCGCCCGGACTTCGTGGCCGGGCACTCGGTGGGGGAGATCGCGGCCGCGCACGTGGCCGGGGTGCTGTCCCTGGCCGACGCGGTCACCCTGGTGTCCGCGCGCGGCCGGCTGATGCAGGCCCTGCCGCGCGGCGGGGCGATGGTGGCGATCGAAGCGTCCGAAGAGGACGTCCGTGCCGAGCTGATCGACGGCGCCGACCTCGCCGCGGTGAACGGCCCGCGGTCCGTGGTGGTCTCCGGCGTCGAAGCGGCGGTCCTCTCCGTGGCTGCTCGGTTCGGAAAGTCCAAGCGGCTGAAGGTGTCGCACGCGTTCCATTCGTCCTTGATGGATCCGATGCTGGCGGAGTTCCGCGCGGTGGTGGCGGAATTGTCGTTCGCGCCGCCGCAGATCCCGCTGATCGCGGCGGGCGACGTGACGTCCCCGGAGTACTGGGTTGATCACGTGCGCGCAACGGTCCGGTTCGCCGACGCGCTCGGCTCGTTGCGCGAAGCTGGCGTGACGAGGTTCGCGGAGATCGGCCCGGCCGCGGTCCTGTCCGCCCTGCTCGACGACCCGGCGGCGGTGGTCACGCCGGTCCTGCGCCGCGACCGCCCGGAGCCGGTGTCGATCCTCGAGGCGCTGGGCCGCCTGCACGTCGCCGGGTCCACAGTGGACTGGCCGGCGTGGTTCGCGGGCTCCGGCGCGCGGGTGACCGACCTGCCGACGTACCCGTTCCAGCACCAGCGCTTCTGGCCCTCGGCCCCCGGCCACCCCCTCCTGGGCCCGGCTCTGGACTTGACCGACGGCGGCGTAGTCCGGACCAGCCTCCTCACGACGGCGACCCAGCCCTGGCTGGCGGACCACGAGGTCCACGGCACCCCGGTCCTCCCCGGCACGGCGTTCGCCGAGCTCGCCCTGGCGGCGGGCGTGGACCTCGCAGTCGAGGAGCTGACGATCGAGTCCCCGCTGGCGTTGGCGGAGGACCGCCACCTCCAGGTGCGGTTGTCCACCGCGGACGAGGAGGGTGCGCGAGAGGTCACGGTGTCTTCGCGCCCCGAGGGCACGGACGACCCGTGGGTCCGCCACGCGACCGGCCGCCTGGTGCCGGAGGTGGCCCTGGATGAGGATTCCGTCCCGGCGGCGGCGCTTGCCACGCCCGCGACCGGCTCGGCCGCGGCACCCGGCGCTGCCGGCGCCCCCGGTGGGGCCGCTGTGTCCGGCTCGGCCGCCGCTGCCGGCCTTGCCAGCTCGGCGGCGGTGCCCGGCGCACCCGGCGCTGCAGGTAGGGCCGCCGTGCCCGGCTCGGCCGCGTTGTCCGCCGCGGTCGGCTCGACCTCCGCCGACACCTGGCCCCCCGTCGGCGCCGAACCCCTCGGCCTCACCGACCTCACCGACCGCCTGGCCGCCGACGGCCTGGGCTACGGTCCCGCCTTCCCCGGACCCACCATCGCCTGGCGCCGCGACCACGAGATCTTCGCCGAAGTCGCCCTAACCGGCCCCCAGCGCCCCGAAGCCTCCGCCTACGGCCTACACCCCGCCCTCTTCGACGCCACCCTCCGGCTCGTCTCCCTGCTCGACCCCGCCCTCACCGGCAGCGTCCCCTTCTCCTGGCACGGCATCACCCTCCACGCCACCGGCGCCGCCGCCCTCCGCGTCCGGCTGACCCCGGCCGACGGCGGGCTCCGGCTCACCGCCACCGACCCCGCCGGCAACCCCGTCGTCTCCATCGAGCGCCTCGTCCTCCGCCGCCCCGGCGCGGCCAAGACCCCGCAACCGCTCCTGCGCCTCGACTGGACCCCGGTCACACCCCAGCCGATCCCAGCCGACGTCCTCACCATCACCGGTGACCTGACCGACGTCCCCCGCTCCCTGCGCGAGGTCACCACCCACGTCCTGACCGAACTCCAGGCCGCCCTCACCCACGATCGCACCCTGGTCGTCGTCATCCCCGCCGCCGACCCGGTCGCGGCCGCCGCCGGGGGGCTCGTGCGCGCCGCCCAAGCCGAGCACCCGGGCCGGTTCGTGCTCGTCGAGACCGATGGTTCCCTCGACCCGGTCGTCGCCGGGGACGAACCCGTCCTGAAGATCGACGGCGGCCGCCTCCTCGCCGCCCGCCTCGCCCGCGTCACCGAACCCCCGGCCGAACCCGCCGAGCGCGAAGGCACCGTCCTCATCACCGGCGGCACCGGTGGTCTCGGCAGCGCCGTCGCCCGCCACCTCGCCGCCCGCGGCCGCGACCTGCTGCTCGTCAGCCGCTCCGGCGTCGCCGACCCCGCCCTCCTCGCCGAGCTCGGCGATCGCGTCGAGGTGGCCGCCTGCGACGTCGGCGACCGTGCCGCCCTCGAACGGCTCCTCCACGGCCGCGAGATCACCACCGTCGTGCACGCCGCCGGCGTCCTCGACGACGGCACCCTCGCCGCGCTCACCCCGGAACGCTTCGAAACCGTCCTGCGCGCCAAGGCCGACGGCGCCTGGTACCTCCACGAGCTCACCGGCCCCGGCACCGAGCTGATCTTCTTCTCCTCCGTCGTCGGCACGTTCGGCGGCGCCGGCCAGGCGAACTACGCCGCCGCAAACGCTTTCCTCGACGCGCTCGCCCGCCACCGCCCGCACACCGTGTCCCTCGGCTGGGGCCCGTGGGAATCCGGCAGCGGCATGACGTCGACGCTGTCCGAAGTGGACCTCCGGCGGCTCGCCGAAGCCGGGCTGCCGCCGGTCACCCTCGACGCGGGGCTCGCCCTGTTCGACGCCGCCCGCGGCGCCGGTGATCCCGCGCTGCTCCCGCTGCCGCTCGACCTCGCCGCCGTGCGACGGCAGCCGGAGGTCCCGCACGTCCTACGCGGCCTGGTCCGGCCCGGCCGCCGCCGCGCCGCCGCCGGGTCCGCGCAGGCCGTCGACCTGACCCGCACCCTCGCGCCGCTGCCCGCACCCGAGCGCGCCGAGGCCCTCGCCGGACTGGTGGCCACGCACGTCGCGCTCGCACTCGGCCACGCCGACGCCGCCGCGATCGACCCCGCCCGCGCTTTCTCCGACCTCGGTTTCGACTCGCTCAGCGGCGTCGACCTGCGCAACCGCCTCGCCGCCGCCACCGGGCTGCGCCTGCCGAGCACCCTGGTGTTCGACCACCCGACCGTCACCGCGCTCGCCGGGCACCTGCTGACCGAGCTCTTCGACGCCGCCCCGCCGGTCGCCGAGACGCGCCGCGCGGTCACCGGCGACCCGATCGTCATCGTGGGCATGGCCTGCCGCTACCCGGGCGGGGTCCGCACACCCGAACAGCTCTGGGAGCTGGTCCGCGACGGCCGCGACGCCGTCTCGGAGTTCCCCACCGACCGCGGCTGGGACCTCGACTCGCTCTACGACCCGGACCCCGCTCACCCCGGCACGTCCTACACGCGCCACGGCGGGTTCCTGCACGACGCCGCCGAGTTCGACGCCGAGTTCTTCGGCATGAGCCCGCGCGAGGCCCTCGCGACCGACGCGCAGCAGCGGCTGCTGCTCGAAACGTCGTGGGAGGCCGTCGAGCGCGCGGGCATCGACCCGGCGGGCTTGCGCGGCACCTCGACCGGCGTGTTCGCCGGCGTGATGTACCACGACTACAGCCGCCTGCTCGGCGGCAGCGAAGACGCCGAGGGCTACCTCACGAGCGGCAGCGCGGGCAGCGTCGCCTCCGGCCGGGTGTCCTATGTGCTCGGTCTCGAAGGCCCGGCGGTCACCGTGGACACGGCGTGTTCGTCGTCGCTCGTCTCACTGCACCTCGCCGCGCAGGCCCTGCGGTCGGGGGAGTGCGACCTCGCCCTCGCCGGCGGGGTCACGGTGATGGCGACGCCGTCGACGTTCGTCGAGTTCTCCCGGCAGCGCGGCCTGTCCGCGGACGGCCGCTGCCGCTCCTTCGGCGACGGCGCGGACGGCACCGGCTGGGCCGAAGGCGCCGGAATGCTGCTGCTGGAACGGCTTTCCGACGCCGAGCGGAACGGGCACCGCATCCTCGCCGTGGTCAAGGGATCGGCGCTCAACCAGGACGGCGCGTCCAACGGCCTCACCGCGCCCAACGGACCGTCGCAGCAACGCGTCATCCGCGCCGCGCTGGCCGCCGCCGGACTGTCCACTTCGGACGTCGACGCGGTGGACGGGCACGGCACCGGCACCCCGCTGGGCGACCCGATCGAGGCGCAGGCGCTCATCGCGACCTACGGCCGGGATCGCGAAACCCCGCTGCTGCTGGGTTCGGTGAAGTCCAACATCGGGCACACGCAAGCCGCCGCCGGCGTCGCGAGCGTGATCAAGATGGTCCTCGCGATGCGGCACGGCGTGCTGCCGCGGACCCTGCACGCGGACACGCCGTCGTCGCGCATCGACTGGGAAGACGGCGGTGTCGCCCTCCTCGGCGCCGCGGCCGAGTGGCCCGAAACCGGGCGGCCGCGCCGGGCGGCGGTCTCCTCGTTCGGGATCAGCGGCACGAACGCCCACGCCATCCTCGAACAGCCCCCAGCCGTCCCGGACGCGCTTCCGGTGCCCACGCCCGCGGTCGTGCCCTGGCCGCTGTCGGCCAAGTCCGAGCCGGCGTTGCGCGCCCAGGCGGCGGGCCTGGCCGCGTTCGCCGACGAGCCGCTCGACGCCGGGCACACCCTGGCCGGCCGGGCGCGGTTCGCGCACCGGGCCGTCGTGCTCGCCACCGACCCGGCGACCACCCGCGCCGCGCTGACGCTCGACCACCCGGCCGCCGTCACCGGTGCCGCGATGCCCGGGAAGACCGCGTTCCTGTTCAGCGGCCAAGGCGGCCAGCGCGCCGGCATGGGCCGCGAACTCGCGCGGCGTTTCCCCGTGTTCGCGGAGGCTTACGACGCCGTCCTCGCGGAGTTCGGTCCCGACGTCGTGGCGGTCGTGCGCGGGGACGACCAGGATCGCCTGGACCGCACCGAGTTCGCGCAGCCCGCGTTGTTCGCCCTGCACCTCGCGCTGCTGCGGCTGGCCGGGTCCTGGGGGGTCACGCCCGATCTGGTCGCCGGGCATTCGATCGGCGAGATCGCGGCCGCGCACGCCGCCGGGGTGTTCTCCCTGGCCGACGCGTGCCGCCTGGTCGCCGCCCGCGGCGCGCTGATGCAGGCGCTCCCGGACGGCGGCGCGATGGTCGCGGTGGTGGCGACCGAGGCCGACGTCCGCCCGCTGCTCGGTCCGGACGTCGCGATCGCCGCCGTCAACGGGCCGCGGTCGATCGTCCTGTCCGGCAGGGCGGAGGCGGTCGAAGCCGTGGCCGCGCGGTTCGAGAAGACGCGGCGGCTGACGGTGTCGCACGCGTTCCACTCGCCGTTGATGGAGCCGATGCTCGCGGAGTTCGCCGAGGTCCTGAGTGGACTGACGTTCTCGCCGCCGAAGCTGCCGTTCGTATCCACTGTGGACTCCGCTGCGGATCCGGCCACAGTGGACTACTGGGTGCGCCACGCCCGCGAAGCGGTCCGGTTCGCCGACGCGGTCACCGCGCTGACCGGGGCCGGAGTGACGCGGTTCGTCGAAGCCGGTCCGGACGGCGTGCTGTCCGCGCTGGTCCCGGACGGGCTCGCGGTGCCGCTGATGCGGCGCGGTCGCGGCGAAGAGGCCGGGTTCGTCGAGGCCGCGGCCCGGCTGTTCGTCGCGGGCGTCGACGTCGCATGGCCGACCGGCGGCCGGCTCGTGGAGCTGCCCACGTACCCGTTCCAGCGCGAACGGTTCTGGCCCGCGCCGCGGCCGGTCCGCGCGGCCGGGACGGCGGCGCACCCGCTGCTCGACGACGTCGTCGCGCTGGCCGGCTCGGACGAGGTCGTGCTGACCGGCCGGCTGTCGGTGGCCGCGCAGCCGTGGCTGGCCGAGCACGTCGTGGCGGGCGCGACCCTCCTGCCGGGCACGGCGCTGGCCGAACTGGCGATCCGCGCCGGCGACGAGTGCGGTTGCCCGCGGCTGGACGAGCTGACCATGGCCGTCCCGCTGGTGGTGCCCGCGCGGGTGCAGGTGCGCGTCGGGGAACCGGGGGAGCACGGCACCCGGCCCGTCGCCATCCACTCACGACAGTCCGAAGAGGACGACTGGACCGAACACGCCACCGGCACGCTGAGCCCGGCCACATCGGCGCCCGAACCCGAGGCCGGTGCCTGGCCGCCCGCGGACGCGGAACCGGTCGCACTGGAGGACTTCTACCCGGACTTCGCGGCGGACGGCTTCGACTACGGCCCCCGCTTCCGCGGCCTCCGCGCGGCGTGGCGCCGGGGCAGCGAGGTCTTCGCCGAAGTGGCCCTGGACACCGAATTCCACGCGGAGGCCGCGGAGTTCGGCCTCCACCCGGCCCTGCTCGACGCGGCCCTGCACGCCCTGACGCTGCGCCCGGACACACCACCCCGAGTGCTCCCGTTCTCGTGGCGGGGAGTGTCCCTGCACGCGTCGGGCGCGGTGGCCCTGCGAGTCCACGTCCGCGCGGACGGCCTCTCGCTGACGGCTCCCGACGGCACCCCCGTCGCCACGATCGACGCCCTCGACCTGCGCGAACACCGCCCGGCAGCCCAGCGCACCGACGCCCTGTTCACCCTGGACTGGACCCCGGTGCCCACCCCCACGGCTGCCCCCGCGGTCCGCTGGGGTGACGACCCGTTCGGTCTCGCCCTGCCCGCCGTCGAAAACCTCACCGGAGCGCCGCTGGTGGTGACGTGCCTGACCGGCGACGCGGACGTCCCGGCCTCGGCGCACGACCTGACCTGCCGGGCATTGGAGCTGGCCCAGCGCTGGATCGCCGAGTCCGAGACGGGCAAGCTCGTCTTCCTGACCCGAGGCGCGACGGACGGAACGGACCTCCCGGCCGCCGCGGTCTGGGGCCTGATCCGCGCGGCACAGTCGGAACACCCGGGCCGCTTCGGCTTGGTCGACTTCGACGGGTCCGCACCGCCGGAACTCCTCCTGGCCGCCCTCTCGAGCGGCGAACCCCAGCTCGCCCTCCGCGGCACCACCCTCCTCGCCGCCCGCTTGACCCCCGCACTTTCACGTGAAAGTGCGGGCTCCTGGGACTCCGTTCTCATCACTGGCGGTACCGGCGGCCTCGGCGCCGTCATCGCGCGGCACCTCGTCAGCCAGGGCACTCGGCGCCTGCTGCTCGTCAGCCGCCGCGGGGCCGACAGCCCCGGTGCGGCCGAACTGGCCGGCGACCTCGCCGAGGCCGGAGCCGACGTCACCCTCGCGGCCTGCGACGTCGCCGACCAGGAAGAACTCCGGGAACTCCTCCGAGGCCGCGAGTTCACCGCCGTCGTCCACGCCGCCGGGGTGCTCGACGACGCTCTCCTCGCCGACCTCACCCCGGAACGGCTCGCGGCCGTCCACCGGCCCAAGGCCCAAGCCGCCTGGAACCTGCACGAACTCACCCCGGCCGGCACCACCCTCGTCCTCTTCTCCTCCGTCTCCGGCACCCTCGGCCTCCCCGGCCAGGGCAACTACGCCGCCGCCAACGCGTTCCTCGACGCACTCGCCCGCCACCGCCCGAACACCGTGAGCCTCGCCTGGGGCCCGTGGGTACCGACGTCCGGCATGACCGCCGACCTCGGCGACACCGGCGTCGAACGGCTCGCGCGCGCCGGCTACCCGCCGCTCACCGTCGAGCAGGGCACCGCGCTCTTCGACGCCGCCCTCGCCACCGGCGAGGCCGTGGTGCTGCCCGTCCGGCTGGACCGGGCCGTCCTGCGCCGCCGCGACGACCTCCCGTACCCCTTGCGCGGCTTGGTACGTCCGGCGCGCCGCGCGGTCGCCAAGGCCGAACGGCGGCTGCGCGGGCGCGCCGAAGCGGAGGCCGTCGTCGCGAACGAGGTCGCGCACGTCCTCGGCCACCGCGGTACCGGGCGGATCACGCCCGCCAAGTCGTTCTCCGAACTCGGTTTCGACTCGCTCACCGCCGTCGAACTCCGCAACCGGCTCACCGCCGCCACCGGGATGCGGCTGCCCGCCACGCTCGTTTTCGACTACCCGACCGTCGGCGCACTGGCCGAGCACCTCGCCGGGGACGCACCGGCCGAAGCGGCACCCACCGCGAAGGCCGTCGACGGCGACCCGATCGTCATCGTCGGCATGGCCTGCCGCTACCCGGGCGGGGTCTCCTCACCCGAGGACCTCTGGCGGCTGGTCACCGAAGAACGCGACGCCATCACCGGCTTCCCGGCCGACCGCGGCTGGGACCTCACCGCGCTCTACGACCCGGACCCGGCCCACCCCGGCACGTCCTACACGCGCCACGGCGGGTTCCTGCACGACGCCGCCGACTTCGACGCCGGGTTCTTCGGCATGAGCCCGCGGGAAGCGGTCGCGACCGACGTCCAGCAGCGCCTGCTGCTCGAGACGTCCTGGGCCGCGGTGGAAAGCGCGGGCGTCGACCCGTCGTCGCTGCGCGGCAGCGCCACCGGGGTGTTCGCCGGCGTGATGTACGGCGACTACAGCCGCCTGCTCGACGGCGGCGAGGACGCCGAGGGGTACAAGACCAGCGGCAGCGCGGGCAGTGTCGCGTCCGGCCGGGTGTCCTATGTGCTCGGTCTGGAAGGCCCGGCGGTCACCGTGGACACGGCGTGCTCGTCGTCGCTGGTGGCGCTGCACTGGGCCGCGCAGGCCCTGCGCTCCGGCGACTGCGACCTCGCCCTCGCCGGCGGCGTGACGGTGATGTCGACGCCGGCCGCGTTCGTCGAGTTCTCCCGCCAGCGCGGGCTCGCACCCGACGGCCGCTGCAAACCCTTCTCCGGCAGCGCCGACGGTGTCGGCTGGTCCGAAGGCGTCGGCATGCTGGTCCTGGAACGGCGGTCGGACGCCGAACGTCACGGCCACGAGATCCTCGCCGTGGTCAAGGGATCCGCGGTCAACCAGGACGGCGCGTCCAACGGCCTCACCGCACCCAACGGCCCTTCGCAGCAACGCGTCATCCGCGCCGCGCTCGCCGGCGCCGGACTGTCCACTTCGGACGTCGACGTCGTCGAAGCGCACGGTACCGGCACCACTCTCGGCGACCCGATCGAGGCACAGGCGCTGCTCGCGACCTACGGGCAGGACCGCGAGACCCCGTTGCTGCTCGGGTCGGTGAAGTCGAACCTCGGGCACACGCAAGCGGCCTCCGGCGTCGCCGGGATCATCAAGGTGGTGCAGGCGATGCGCCACGGCGTCGTGCCGCGGACGCTGCACGTCACCGAACCGTCCGGCCACGTCGACTGGACGGCGGGCGCCGTCGAGCTGGCCACCGCCGGAACGGCTTGGCCCGACCGGGGCCGCCCCCGCCGGGCCGGCGTCTCGTCGTTCGGCATCAGCGGCACGAACGCCCACGTCATCCTGGAACAGCCCGCGCCGGGCCCGGCGCACGAGCGGCCCGCGGCACCCGAGGTGCCGTGGCTGGTCAGCGCCAAGACGCCGGAAGCCCTGCGCGCGCAGGCACGACGACTCAGCCTCCACATCGGACAGCACGACGCTCGTGACGTCGCGTGGACCCTGGCGCACGGGCGCGCCCGCTTCGACGAGCGAGCCGTCGTCTTCGGCGAAAACGCCCTGACCGCGCTCGCCGGGGGCACCGAGCACCCGGACGTCGTCACCGGCGGCCCCGCGCCCGGCCGGACCGCGTTCCTGTTCTCCGGCCAGGGTTCCCAGCGCCTCGGCATGGGCCGCGAGCTGGCCGCCGACCCGGTCTTCGCCACCGCGCTCGAGACCGTGCTCGCCGAACTCGACCCGGCGGTCCGCGCCGTCATGTGGGGTGACGACGCCGCCGCGCTGGAACGGACCGAATACGCCCAGGCGGCGCTGTTCGCCGTCGAAGTCGCGCTGTTCCACACCTTGACCGCGCGGGGTGTCCGCCCGGACTACGTCGCCGGGCATTCGATCGGCGAGCTCGCGGCCGCGCACGTCGCCGGGGTGTTCTCCCTGGCCGACGCGGCCCGGCTGGTCACCGCCCGCGGCCGGCTCATGCAGGCGCTGCCGCCCGGCGGGGCGATGGTCGCCCTGCGGGCCACCGAGGACGAGGTCCGGCCGCTGCTCACCGGCGAGGTCGGTCTCGCCGCCGTCAACGGCCCGCGCTCGGTGGTGATTTCCGGCGCCGAGGACGCCGTCGCGGCGGTCGCGGCCCACTTCGGTGACGCCAAGCGGCTCGCGGTTTCGCACGCTTTCCATTCGTCCTCGATGGACCCGATGCTCGCGGAGTTCGGCGAAGTCGCGGCCGGGCTGACCTACCACGAGCCGTCGATTCCCGTGGTGGCGAACGGAAGTGTCACCGATCCGGCGTACTGGGTGCGGCAGGTCCGGGACACGGTCCGCTTCGCCGACGCCCTGCGCGCGCTGCGGGCGTGGCACGTGGACAAGTTCGTCGAGGTCGGCCCGGACGCCGTCCTCGCCGGGCTCGCCGCGAGCGACGACGCCGTGGTCGTGCCGCTGCTGCGCCGCGACCGGGACGAACCCCGCACCTTCCGCACCGCGCTCGCCCGCCTCTTCGCGGCCGGCGTGCCGGTGGCGTGGGCCGGGCTGGCCGACGGCCGCGCGGTCCCGCTGCCGGGGTACGCCTTCCAGCACGAACGGTTCTGGCCCGCGGCCCGCCACGGCGCCGGCGACCCCGCGGGCCTCGGGCTCGGCGCGGCCGGGCACCCGCTGCTCGGCAGTGCGGTCGACCTCGCCGACGGCGGCGGCCGCCTGCTCACCGGCCGGCTTTCCCTCGCCGCGCAGCCGTGGCTGGCCGACCACACGGTCCTGGGCTCGGCTGTCCTGCCCGGCGCGGCCTTCACCGAACTGGCGCTGGCCCTGGGCGCCGTGCGTGAGCTGGCCGTCGTCGAGCCGCTCGTCCTCCCAGCCGAAGCCGCGGTGCACCTGCAGGTCCGCGTGGCCGAACCGGACGACGACGGCCTGCGCGACTTCGGCGTGTACTCCCGCGCGGAAGGCGACGACGGCGCTTGGACCCGGCACGCGACCGGCGTCCTCGAACCGGACCCCGGCACCGCCCCACGCGACGCCACGCTCCCGGCGACCGCCGAGCCGCTGGACGTCGGCGACGCCTACGACCGGCTCGCCGCGCTCGGCCTCGGCTACGGCCCCGCGTTCCAGTGCCTGCGCCGTGCCTGGCGCCACGGCGACGACGTCTTCGCCGAGCTGAGTCTCGGCGACGAACCGGCCGGCGCGTTCGGGGTGCACCCGGCGCTGCTCGACGCGGCCCTGCACGCCGTCGCGCTCACCGCCGGGCACGACCGGCCGCACGTGCCGTTCGGCTGGCGCGGTGTCCGGCTGTACGCCACGGGGGTGGCACTCCTGCGCGTCCGCATCACCCCGGCCGGTACCGACGCCGTCTCGCTGTCCTTTGTGGACGCCGAAGGCGCGCTGGTCGCCGAGGTCGACGAGGTGTCGTTCCGGCCCGCGGCCGCCGCCCGGACGCAGGACGCGTTGTTCCGGCTCGGCTGGATCCCGGCCACCCCGGTCCGTAAGCCGGGGGAGCGGGTCGTCGTCGAGGCCGACGGTCCCACGCGAGCCCTGGAACTGGTCCAGGACTGGCTCGCCGAGCCCCGGGACGCCGAACTCGTCTTCCGGACCACGGGCGCCACCGACGGCACCGACCTCGCCGCCGCCGCGGTGTGGGGCCTGGTCCGGGCGGCGCAGGCCGAGCACCCGGGCCGGTTCGCGCTCGTCGACTGCGCCGACCCGGCCGACGCCGGACTCGCCGCGGGCGAGCCGCAAGCCCGCGTGCGCGACGGCGTCGTCGAGGTCCCGCGGCTCGCGAAAGCACCCGCCGAGCCGGCGCCGCTGGGCTGGGACCCCGACGGGACCGTCCTCATCACCGGCGGCACCGGCGGCCTGGGCCGCCTGCTGGCGAAACACCTGGTCACCGCGCACGGCATGCGCCGCCTCCTGCTGCTCAGCCGCGGCGGCGAGGCCGACGTCACCGAGCTGACCGAAGCCGGGGCCGAGGTGACCGTCGCCGCCTGCGACGTCACCGACCGTGCCGCGCTCGCCGCGGTCCTCGACGGCCACCGGCTGACCGCCGTCGTGCACGCGGCCGGCGTCCTCGAAGACGGCACGGTCGAGGCGATGACCGGCGAGCAGCTCGACCGCGTGTGGCGGCCCAAGGCCGAAGCCGCCTGGCTGCTGCACGAGCTGACCGCGGACCTCGACGGGTTCGTGCTGTTCTCGTCGGTCGCGGGCACGATCGGCGGTGCGGGACAGGCGAACTACGCCGCCGCCAACGCCTACCTCGACGCCCTCGCCGAGCACCGCGCCGCCCGCGGGCTGCCCGCGGTGTCGCTCGCCTGGGGCCCGTGGGCCGGGGTCGGCGGCATGACCGCCGAGCTGAGCGGCGCCGAGGTCGCGCGGATGGCCCGGGCCGGGATCACCGCCCTGACCGCGGAAGACGGCCTCGCGCTGTTCGACGCGGCCGTCGGTGCCGGAGTCCCGGCGCTGGTGCCGGTCCGGCTGGCCGCGACGGCGTCCGGCGAGGTCGCGGCCCCGCTGCGCGGCCTGGTCCGCGCGACCACCCGCCGGGTCGACGGCGGGCTCGCCGAGCGCCTGGCCGGGCTGCCGGAGGCCGAGCGCCACGACGTCGTCGCCGACGTGGTCACCACGCAGGTCGCGGCCGTGCTCGGGCACGCCGACCGCACGGCCGTCGAGCCGTCCCGCGCGTTCTCCGCGCTGGGCTTCGACTCGCTCACCGGCGTCGAGCTGCGCAACCGGCTCGCCACCGCGACCGGCCTGCGGCTGCCCACGACGCTCGTGTTCGACCACCCGAACAGCGCGGCGCTCACCGCGTTCCTGCTGGCCGAGCTGACCGGCGCCGAGACGGCTGTCATCGAAGCCCGCCCGGCCCGCGGCCGTGACCACGACCCGATCGTCGTGGTCGGCATGGGCTGCCGCTACCCGGGCGGCGCCGCGTCGCCCGACGAGTTCTGGGACCTGGTCGCCGCCGGGCGCGACGCCGTCGGCCCGTTCCCCGCCGACCGCGGCTGGGACCTGTCCGCGCTCTACGACCCCGACCCCGACCACCCCGGCACGACCTACGCCCGCGCGGGCGGGTTCCTGTCCGGCGCCGCGGACTTCGACGCCGCGTTCTTCGGCATGAGCCCGCGCGAGGCCGTCGCGACCGACGTCCAGCAGCGGCTGCTGCTCGAGACGTCGTGGGAGGCACTGGAAAACGCGGGCATCGACCCGGCGACGCTGCGCGGCTCCGCGACCGGCGTGTTCGCCGGCGTGATGTACAGCGACTACGGCGGCCTGCTCGCCGGCAGCGACTACGAAGGCCAGCAGGGGAACGGCAGCGCGCCGAGCATCGCGTCCGGCCGCGTCGCCTACACACTCGGACTGGAAGGCCCGGCCGTCACTGTGGACACGGCGTGCTCGTCGTCGCTGGTGGCGCTGCACTGGGCCGCGCAAGCCCTGCGCTCGGGGGAGTGCTCCCTGGCGCTGGCGGGCGGGGTCACCGTGATGGCGACCCCGGCGACGTTCGTCGAATTCGCCCGCCAGCGCGGGCTTTCGCCGGACGGCCGCTGCAAGGCGTTCTCCGACGACGCCGACGGCACCGGCTGGGCCGAGGGCGTCGGCCTGCTGGTGCTGGAACGGCAGTCGGACGCGATCCGCAACGGGCACCGGATCCTCGCGGTGGTCAAGGGTTCCGCGGTGAACCAGGACGGCGCTTCGAACGGCCTCACCGCGCCCAACGGCCCGTCGCAGCAGCGGGTCATCCGCGCCGCGCTCGCCGGCGCCGGACTGTCCACTTCGGACGTCGACGTCGTGGAGGCGCACGGCACCGGCACCGCGCTGGGTGACCCGATCGAGGCGCAGGCGCTCCTGGCGACCTACGGGCAGGACCGCGAGACGCCGCTCCTGCTAGGTTCGGTCAAGTCGAACATCGGGCACACCCAGGCCGCCGCCGGCGTCGCGGGCATCATCAAGATGATCCAGGCGATGCGCCACGGCGTCGTCCCGGCGAGCCTGCACACCGGCACGCTGTCGTCCCATGTGGACTGGACGGCGGGCGCGGTCGACGTCGTCACCGAGCCGCGCGCGTGGCCCGCGGCCGGCCGGCCACGGCGGGCCGGAATCTCGTCGTTCGGCATCAGCGGCACCAACGCGCACGTGATCATCGAGCAGGCCCCCGAAGTGCCCGCACCCGCCGAAGAGCCCGAGGGGCCGGTGATCTGGCCGCTGTCCGCGCGTTCGGCCGCGGCGCTGCAGGCCCACGCCACCCGACTGGCGTCCACTGTGGACGACGTGCCCGCGGGTGAGGTCGGCCGGGCTCTGACCCGCCGTTCCCGGTTCGCGCACCGCGCGGTCGTCGTTTCCGAGCGGCCCGCCGAAGCGCTGGCCGCGTTCGCCGCCGGTGAGCCGTCGCCGGACGTCGTCGAAGGCGTGGCCACCCCCGGTCCGACGGCCTTCCTGTTCTCCGGGCAGGGCGCGCAGCGGCCGGGCATGGGGCGCGAGCTGGCCACACGCTTCCCGGTGTTCGCCGCCGCGTACGAAGAAGTCCTCGACCGGCTCGACCCGGCCGTCCGGTCCGCTTTGGACGACGACCGCGTGCACCGCACCGAGTACACCCAGCCGGCGTTGTTCGCGTTCGAGGTCGCCGCGGCGCGGCTGCTCGAATCGCGAGGTGTGCGCCCGGACTTCGTCGCCGGGCATTCGGTGGGGGAGATCGCGGCCGCGCACCTCGCCGGCGTGCTCACCCTCGACGACGCCTGCGTGCTCGTCTCGGCCCGCGCCCGGCTCATGGGCGCACTGCCCGAAGGCGGCGCGATGATCGCCGTCCAGGCGTCCGAAGCGGACGTCCGCCCGCTGCTGGGCGAGGGCGTCGACCTCGCGGCCGTCAACGGGCCCACGTCGGTGGTGCTGTCCGGTCTCGAAGAGGCCGTCACCGCCGTGGCCGGGAAGTTCGGCAAGCAGCGGCGGCTGCGCGTCTCGCACGCGTTCCACTCCCTGCTGATGGACCCGATGCTGGCCGAGTTCGGTGCGGTCGTGGCCGGCTTGACGTTCGCCGAGCCGCGGATCCCGCTGATCGCTTCGGGTGACGTGACCGACCCCGCGTACTGGGTGCGGCACGTGCGGGACACCGTCCGGTTCGCGGACGCCCTGGAGCGGCTCGCCGGGGCGACCCGGTTCGTCGAGGTCGGTCCGGACGCGGTGCTGGCCGGCCTGGTCGACGTGCCGGACGCGGTCGTCGTGCCGGTCGCCCGCCGCGACCGCGCCGAAGACCGGACGTTCCTCGGCGCACTGGCCCGGCTGCACGTCTCCGGGCTCGACGTCGACTGGGCAGCCGGTGAAGGCCCGCGGGCCGACCTGCCCGCGTACCCGTTCGAGCACCGGCGGTTCTGGCCGCCGTCCCGCCCGGCCGGCGACGCGCGCGGCGGGCACCCGGTGCTCGGCGCGGCCGTCGAGGTGGCGGGGACCGGCACGCTCGTCAGCACGGGCCGCCTGTCGGCGTCCGCGCAGCCGTGGCTGGCCGACCACACCGTCTTCGGCGCGAACCTCGTGCCCGGCACGGCGTTCCTCGAACTGGCCCGGCACGCCGGCGCCCAGGCGGGCTGCGCGCGCGTGGACGACCTGACCCTGCTCGCGCCGCTGGTCCTCACCGGCGGGGTGACCGTGCAGGTCTCGGTCGGGGCGCCCGAAGCGAACGGCCACCGCCCGGTGGACATTCACTCCCACGGCGAGGACGGCCAGTGGACCCGGCACGCGACCGGTGTCGTCACCCCGGACGTCTTGCCGCCGGACGCCGAGGCGGGGGAGTGGCCGCCCGCCGGCGCGATCCCGGTGCCGCTGGACGGCGCCTACGAGGGCCTGGCCGATCGCGGGTTCGGCTACGGCCCGGCGTTCCAGGGCCTGAAAGCGGTGTGGCGGCGCGGTGACGAGCTGTTCGCCGAAGTCCGCATCGAGGAGGCCGAGGGCTTCGGCCTGCACCCGGCGCTGCTCGACGCCGTCCTGCACAGCAAGCTGGTGGCCGACCCCGACGGTCCGCCCGCGCTGCCGTTCACCTGGCGCGGGGTGGCGGTGCACCGGCCCGGCGCGACCGACCTGCGCGTCCGGCTGGCTCCGGCGGGCCCGGACACCCTCAGCCTGACCATCGCCGACGCGTCCGGCGCACCGGTGGCGTCGGTCGAGGGACTCACCGTGCGCGAGGCCGGTCAGCTGCGTGCCGCGCACCTCTACCGGCTGAACTGGACACCGGTCGCCCCCGCACCCGCCGGCGTCGTCACGGTTTCCGGGTACGCGCTGGACGGACTGACCGCGGTGCCCGAGTTCGTCGAGGTGGTGGTCCCGGCGGGGGCGGACATCCGCACGGTCACGGCCGACGTGCTGGCGCTCGTGCAGACGTGGCTGGGCGATCCCCGGTTCTCCGGCGCGAAACTGGTGCTGCGGACCCGCGGCGCGCTCGACGGCGAGGACTTCGCCGCGGCCGCCGTCTGGGGCCTGGTGCGCTCGGCGCAGCAGGAGAACCCGGGCCGGTTCGTGCTCGTCGACTCCGACGGATCCCGGTCCCCGCAGAACTTCCTCGGCAGCGGGGAACCGGAACTGTCCATCGTGGACGGCGTGGCCTCGGCCGCGCGTGTCGGCCGGGCGACGCCGGGGGAGCCCGGTACCGCATGGGACCGCGACCGCGCGGTGCTCATCACCGGCGGCACCGGCGGCCTCGGCGCGCTGGTCGCCCGCCACCTCGCCGCCGGCGGGCACCGGCACCTGGTGCTGGCCAGCCGGTCCGGCCAGGCCGAACCCGGCCTCCTCGACGAGCTCGCGGACCTCGGCGCCCGGGCCGACGTGCGCGCGTGCGACGTCGGTGACCGCGCGGCGGTCGCCGGACTGCTCGACGGGCTCGACCTCACCGCCGTCGTGCACGCGGCCGGCGTCCTCGACGACGGCGTCGTCGGCGCGCTCACCCCGGAGCGGTTCGACACGGTGCTGCGGCCCAAAGCCGACGGCGCCCGGCACCTGCACGAGCTGACGGCCGGGCGCGACCTCGCCGGGTTCGTGCTGTTCTCCTCCCTGGCCGGCACGTTCGGCGGCGCCGGGCAGGCGAACTACGCGGCGGCCAACGCGGTCCTCGACGCGCTCGCCGTCCACCGCCAGCGCCGCGGCCTGCCCGGCGTGTCGCTGGCGTGGGGCCCGTGGACGGCCGAGACCGGCATGACGGCGTCCCTGCCCGAGGCGGAGATCCGGCGGCTGGCCCGCGCGGGCGTCGGGCTCCTCGCCGCCGACGACGGCCTGGCCGCGTTCGACGCCGTCCGCGGCGGCACGGACCCCGTCGTGGTGCCGGTGCACCTCGACCTGCCCGCGCTGCGCGCTCTCGACGACGTCCCGCCGGTGCTGCGCACGCTCGTCCCGCCCCGGCAGGTCGCCGTCCGCCCGGCGGCGCCCGTGCCGGACCTCGCGCCCCGGCTGGCCGGGCTCGGCGCGGCCGAGCGGATCGAGCTGCTGCTGGACGTGGTGGCCGACGCCGTCGCGGTCGTGCTGGAACACGGCGACCAGGACAGCGTCGGGCCGGACCAGGCGTTCACGGAACTGGGCTTCGACTCGCTGACCGCGGTCGAACTGCGCCGCCGCCTGACCGCGGTGACCGGCCTGGCCCTGCCGGCGACGCTGGCGTTCGACCAGCCGACCCCGCGCGATCTCGCCACGCACCTGGCCGAACTGCTCGCCCCGGACGAGAAGCCGGAGCAGGCGATCCTGGCCGACCTGGCCCGGCTGGAGAAGGCGTTGCGGGACACCGCGATCGACCCCGGCGCGCACGAGGAGATCGCCGCGCGCCTGGAGCAGGTGCGCGGGGCGTGGAGCGGCCGCGACGACGTCGACGGCGGTTTCGACTTCGACGACGCCAGCGACGACGAGATGTTCGCGCTGCTCGACGAGAAGCTGGGAGCCGGCGACTGATCACCTTTCAGTGCGCGTTGAGCACCGAGGCCAGCTGGGCGCGGCCGTCGATCTTCAGCTTGCGGTACAGGCTGGTCAGGTGCTTCTCGACGGCCCGGCGGCTGATGCTCAGCTCGCCGGCGATCTCGGTGTTGGTCCGCCCGCCCGCGGCCAGGCGCGCGACGGTCGCCTCGCCGGCGGTCAGCTCCGCGGTGGGCCGGGACAGCTCCGCGTGGCCGAACGTGCCGTCCTCGCGCGCCACCAGCCGTCCCGCGCCGCAGCTTTCGGCCAGCTCCCGCGCGCGGGCCAGCAACCGCCGTGCCGCGTCCGGCTCCGCCTCGCGGAGGCACGTCCCCAGGTCGGCGCACGCCTTGGCCGCTTCGAGCTCGTCCGGCGCGCCGTCCAGCAGCTCGACCGCCTCGCGCAGCAGCTCGACCGCCCGACGGCGGCCGGCGAGCGCGGCCTGCACCCGCAGCGACCGCCCGACGATCGCGGGTGCGCCCCACGCGAGCGAGTGGCGGTGGTGCTCCTCGGCCAGCTGCCGCGCCTGGCCGGTCCGGCCGAGCCGCCGGGCCAGCAGGGCGGCCGACCCGCGCCACGCGTAGATCGCGGGGTTGTGCCAGCCCGCCCGGTCCAGCGAGCGGCCGCGGTCGAGGAACTGCGCCAGCGCCGCGTCCGGGTCCTCGCGCGCGGCCAGCATCCCCTGCAGGCCGCGGCGGACCGCGAACACCGCGAGGTCGTCGGCGTCGGGCAGGCCGTCGAGCACCTGCCGAGCCAGGTCGCGGCTGCGCGCGGAGTCCGCGACCAGCGCCAGCGTCGTGGCCGGCAGCGCCAGCACGTCGTAACCACCCGGCTCGGCCGCGCGGAACGCCCGCTCCGCCGGCTCCCCGGCCTCGGCGAACCGGCCGCGTGAAAGCAGCGCCAGCGCCTGGTGGACGTCGACGAGCACGCGGGTCGCGGTCGTGGCCCGCGGCCCGCCCGCGGCCGCCAGCCACGGCGCGACGGCGTCCGGGCGGCCCGCGGCGATCAGCACGAGGGGAACGATCCGCAACGCCGTACCGGCCCGGACGGTCCGCGCCGGCTCGTGGTCCAGCAGGACGCCGGCGTGGCGGGCGGCTTCGGCGGCGGTGACACGCCCGCCGAGCGTGGCGGCCAGGAGCAGCACCGCGCGCAGCTCCCGTTCGCCGGGGCCCGCCGGGTGCTCGGGCAGTTCCCGCAGCCGGTTCGCCGCGGCGGCCGGCCGTCCCGGCTCTTCGAGCGCGGCGAACCAGTCCCGGGCTTCCAGCCGCGGCACGAGGTCGGGGTCGTCGGCGCCGGTCGCCGTCCGGACCAGCTCCGTCACCAGCGGCCCGCGGGCGGCGGCGGTGAGCGGGATCCGCGCGACCGCTTCGGCCCGTTCGCGGCCCGCGGGCAGCAGCGGCGCGGCCTGCACCAGGTACCGCACGGCCGCACGCGGATCGGGTTCGGCGGCGGCCAGTTCGGTGAGCAGCCGGGCCCGGCCGGGGTCGCCGGGCAGCACGTCCAGCAGGGCCCGCCGCAGGTAGCGCGCGGCGAGGTCCGGGGCGCCCCGGCGCTGAGCCGCGACCGCCGCCGTCCGCAGCGTCACGACGTCTTCGCGACCGCGGAGGGTGTCGACGCTGAGCAGCTGCGCGGCGACGTGTTCGGGGGGAAACCCTTGCGCGGTCAGCAAAGCCGCCGCCGCGCGGTGCGCTTCCGCGGCACCGGCCGCGCTGCGCGTTTCCTCGACCACCCGTACCAGCGCGGGCTCGGGGACCAGCCGCCCGTCGACGGCGGTGCTCAGCCACGCGTCCCCGAGCAGCGAGCGGGCTTCGGCGCACGCCGCCGCGTCCAGCCCGGCCAGCCGCGCGACGAGCTCGGGCTCCGCGTGCCGCCCGAGCGTCACGACCGCCCGCGCGAGTGCTTCGACTTCGGGCTCGCGCCGGACCAGCTGCCGCAGCCGGTCCCGGTGCACGGCGGCGCCGAGCTGGCGCAGCGGCACGCAGTCCGCGGCCCGGCCGGTCAGCCGGTGGGCGAACGCGCGGGACAGCAGTTCGTCGAGGTCCTTCGGCCGGCCGCCGGTGAGCTCGTGGCAGGCCGCGGTGAACGCGGCGTCGGCCCCGGCGCCGATCCGGGCGAGGGCCACCCGGCGTGTGCCGTCGGGGGACAGTGGCTGGGCACGGACTCCGGACCCGGCGGCGCGGGCGATGTCCTGCAGCGCCGGTGCCCGGGGCGCGTCCGGCAGCACGACGCCGAGCAGCACCCGCGTGCCGCGCAGTCGTCCGGCGAGGAAAGCCAAGGCGCGCAGGGAAGGTTCGTCGGCCCAGCGCACATCGTCGACCAGCACCACGACGGGTTCGAGGGCGAGCAGGAGGACGTGGAGGCCGTGGAGCAGCCGCACGGCGTCATCGCAGCCGGGCCCGGCCGCGGACCGGAGCAGCTTCGCGGCGATCGGCGGCAACTCGGCTTCGCCGGGGTCGCCGAGCAGCGGCAGGACGAGCTGTCGCACGACCCCGAAGGGGAAGTCCCGCTCGGCGGGCGCCCCGGCGGCCCGCAGCACCCGCGCGCCCCGCCCGGCGGCGAGGCGGCCGAGGAGCCGCAGCAGCGCCGAGCGGCCGGTCCCGGCTTCGCCGCGCACCGCGACGACCCCGCCGTCCGTCCGCAGCGCGCCGGAGAGGGCGGTCTCGTGGGTTTCGCGTTCGACCAGCACCCGCGTCAGCCTCCCGGCGTCCGGGTGGGCCAGTGGTCGGCGAGCGCGGCCCGGCCGTTGAGCCCGAGCTTGCGGTACACCTTGGTCAGCCGCAGTTCGACGGTCCGCAGCGCGATCGACAGCTCCCGGGCGATCTCCCGGTTGGCGAGCCCCCGGGCGGCAAGCTCGGCGACGTCGCGTTCGCCGGCCGAGAGCGCGTCGGGCCGGGAAACGGGAAACCGCGGCGCGGGCAGCGGATCAGCGGGCCGCCGCGGCGCGGGAACGGCCCGCCGCAACCCGGCAACGACCCGCTCGCGCAACGGTTCGAGCGCTGAGGCCGTACCCCACCGTTCGGCGAGGGCCAGCTCCTCGGCGGCCAGCGCGGCGGCGGCCTGGTGGTCCCCGAGCCGCCTTGAGGCGAGACTGGCGGTCGTCCGCCAGGCGGCGACCATCGGGTTGACCCACCCCCGCGAGCGCAGCACCCGACCGCATTCGAGGGCGGCGTGGAGCGCGGTATCGGGATCGTCTTCGGCGAGGGCGAGCTCCGCCTCGGCGTGCCGCAGGAACGCGGCCGCGGCCCCGTGCCCACTACCGCGAGGGAGTGGTTCGGCACCCAGGTGGCGAGCGTGTTCGAGCCGCCCGAGCCGCAGCTGCGTGGTGATCTCGACGGCGGCCCGCGCGGGCAGGGCGAGGGGGTGCCAGCAGCGCGCGGGCAACTCCCGATCGGCGTCCCCGAGATCCCGCAGGGCATCCTCGGGCCGATCCCCGCGCAGCGCGGCGCCGGCCCGGTACACGAGAGCCTGCGCGGCAGCGGCCCGCGCATCCCGCCGCCGAGCCGCGGCGACGACGACGGTCAGGGCGTCGATGGCTTCGCCGAGGGCCCCGGCGCAGAGCAGGGCCCGGCAGGCGGCGATCCGCGGCATGAGGGGCGCTTCTTCCCGCACGACGAGCGCCCGGGCGGCAAGGTCGAGAACGGCACCCCGCTGTTCGCCCCGAACGGCAAGCCAGAAGGCAGCAACCCCAGCTGCGGCGGGGTCTTGGGTGGCGGTACCGGGAAAGGGGAGAAGCGGACGGCCCGGGGTGGTGCTCGCGGGTCGGTCGTGGGTGGGGAGCGGCTGGCCCGGGGGTGTGGACCCGGCAGGTGGCGGTGCCGGGCGGTCATGCGTGGCGGTCAGCGGTTGGCCCGGGGGTGCGGACCCGGCGGGTGGTGGCACCGGGCGGTCGTGCGTGGCGGTGAGCGGCTGGCCCGGCGCGGTGGAGCTGGTGTCGGGTGGGGTTGGTCGGCTGTGTGGGGCGGTGAGCGGCCGGTCCGGGGTGCCGGCAGGTGACGGCGCAAGGCGGTCGTGAGTGGCCGCCGCGGTGGGGCCAGTGAGTGGTAGTGGAGGCCGGGCGTGGGTGGGGAGCTGCTGGCCGGGGGTGATGGGCAGTGCCGGGCGGTCGTGAGTGGCGGGGAGCGGCTGGCCCAGGGTGGTGGAGCCGGTGTCGGGCATCAGTCGGTTGTGCGTGGTGGTGAGCGGCCGGTCCGGGGTACCGGTAGGTGACGATGCAGGGCGGCCGTCGGTAGCCGGAGTTCCGGGGAGCGGCTGACCCGAGGTATCGGGCGGTTCGAGCGCGGCCCGCTCCTCGGCGAAGCCGGCCGGCGTGGTGCGGTTTCCGCTCGGGTCACCGAATACGTCCGGGCCGGGCAGCGCGGGCACGGGCATCTCCGGGTCGGCCGCGGCTTCCTCGCGGGCGAGCCGGGCCAGCGCCGCCAAAGCCGGGTCCACAGTGGACGCTCGGCCGGGTTCCGCCACGAGACGGTGGACCGTCTCGGCGTCGCCGCGGGCCAGGAGGAGGTCCGCCGCCGTCGAGGCGGCCGGGAGGGCGGCCAGTGCCGGTTCCGCCAGCACCTGGACCAGCCGGCGGTCCGCGTGGTCGGGTTCGCGGCGGACCACCGCCGACGCCAGCCGGACCAGCAGCGCCGCCCGGTCGGCCGGCGAAGCGGGTTCGCTTAGCGCGCGCTGCAGGGACTCGGCGGCCGCCACCGGGTTGCCCTGGGCCGACCACTGTTCCGCCGCCTCTTCGAGCACCGCGCGCGCCCACGGTTCGCCGACCGGCGGTGCCGCACGCAGCAGTTCCGCCGCGACCAGCGCGCCCGCCCCGGTCCGGTGCGCCAGTTCCGCACCCCGCCGGTACAGCCCGTCCCGCTCCGGTTCGGCCAGCTCCGCCAGCACATCGGCGGCCAGGTGCGGCTCCGCCGGACGGCCGTCCGCCACCAGCCCACTCGCCTCCAGCGCACTCAAGGCACCGGCCACCGCCGCCGGCGGCAACTCGGCCAGCCCGACCGCCGCGACCACGTCGAGCCGCTCCGAAACCGACATCGCCCGCAAGAGAGCCAGCGCATCCGGCGGCAGCCCACGGCGGATCCGGGCCGCTCGCGCCGACAGCACAGCCCGCCCAGCGGCCGCCACCCGCGCCGAGTCCCACCGCACGGCCGCCCCCGCCGAGGTGGCGGCTCCCGCCGGGGCCCACTGCGCGCCCGGCTCGCCTGGGGTCGCGGCTCGCCCGATGGCCGAGTTCCCCCGCATGGCCGGCCCTGCGGAGGTCGAGGCCCGCCCGGTGGCCAGCTCCGCCGAGGTGACGGCTCGTCCGGCTTCCGCCGAGCCTCGCTGCGCGGCCGCCTCAGCCGAGGTTGCCGACCCCATACCGTGCGGCCTCGCCGAGGCGACGGCCCGCCCGGCTTCCGCCGAGCCCCGCTGCGCGGCCGCTTCGGCCGAGGTCGCCGACCCCGTACCGTGCGGCCTCGCCGAGGCGACGGCCCGCCCGGCTCCCGCCGAGCCCGGCTGCGCGGCCGCCTCAGCCCAGGTCGCCGACCCCATACCGTGCGGCCTCGCCGAGGTCACGGCTGGCCCGCCTGCCGGGTTCCACCGCGTGACCCGCTCACCCAAGTTCACGGCGCGCCCCACACCGTGCAGCCCCGCCGCCTCCGCTGCCAGCTCGTGCAGCACCGCCGGTCGGCCACGGACCACCTCGAGCACCGCCGCCTCCGCCTCCGGTGACAGCTCACCCAGCACCTGACCCGCCAGCATCGCCGTCTCACCCGGCGTCAACGGCGCCACCGGGATCCGGTGCCCCTCACCCACCGGTTCGTACGCCGTCGCGATCAGCAGCACCGGCGCCTCACCGACACGACCCGCCATCTCCGAAAACCACCGCAACGACCACTCGTCCGCCCACGGCAAGTCATCGACCGCCAGCACCAGCGGCCCCGAAGCGGCCACCCGGGCGAACGCGGAACAAAACCGCCCAGCCGCGCCCTCGAGATCCTCGAGGCACTCACCCACGAGCTCCCCGAAAGCACGAGAAGGCACCAAAGCCGCCGCGAGCTGCGTCACCGCCCCGAACGGGATCCCGTCCGGGACGCACGAAGCCGACGCGCCGGGAAAACCGCCGAGCACCCGCGAAAGCAGCGCCGTCCGCCCCGTCCCCGCCGCGCCCGCGATCGTCGCCGTCGCGCCTCGTCCCTGCGCCAGGCCCGCGAGCAGGTCGTCGAGCACGCTCACCGCGCGGTCCCGGCCGACGAGACGCGGTTCGCGCACGGGATGACCTCCTCCGGGCCGCGCGGTCGACGCCGACCCGGGCCGTGGGCAGCGTAAGCCGCACCAGCGGGGTTGGCCTCGGGGCGGGCGCCGTCCAGCGGAGCTCTGCCCGCCCGGCCAGAATTCCCGGGCACAGCCGGGCAATCCGCGACCGACCGTGACTCAGTGGTCGCGCAACGCTTCCGCCAGTTCGGCCCGGCCGCCGATGCCGAGCTTCCGGTAGACGCTCGTCAGGTGCACCTCGACCGTCCGCTGGGTGATGAACAACGACTCGGCGATCTCCCGGTTGGTCACGCCCTCCGCGGCCCGCTCGGCCACCCGCCGCTCGCTGCCGCTCAGTGCGTCCGACGGCGAATCGGTGCCGTGGCGCATCCGCCCGCCCGCCTCGGCCAGGGCCGGCAGCGAAAGCCCGAGCTGCTGCTTGTCCCGGCTCAGCACGGAAAGGTCGATCGACCGGCGCAGCCGCTCCCGCGCGCCTTCGGCGTCCCCGCGCGCCAGCAGCCGCCTGCCGAGCAGGTACTCCGCCTTCGCCTGCTCCAGTTTCGCGGGCGAATCCGCCAGGAGCTCGGCCGCCTCGCGCAGCCGCTCGATCGCCGCGTCGCCGTCGGCGAGCACCCCGCGTGACGTCTGGAGCATGCCCAGCGCCCGCTTGGTGCCCCAGCGGCGGACCGCGGGCTCGACGCCGTCGAGCACCGCCTCGCCCTCGGCACGACGGCCGAGCCCGGCCAGCAGCTCCGCCGATTCGTACCACCACGGCGCCAGCACGGGGTTGCCGATCCCGTTGCCCGCCAGGCTTTCCCCGCACGTGCGCAGCACGGCGAGCGCGCCTTCGACGTCGCCCGTCGCGGCCCGCGCACGGGCTTTCGCGAGCAGGTACCAGTGGTACTCGAGCGTGAACTCCTCGAGCCGGGGCCGCACGATCGCGGCCAGCGCCTCCTCCGCCCCCGCCGGATCGTTCTGGCGCACCAGCAGCGACCCCAGGACGACCTGCGGCATGGCCGTGCCGGGCGCCCACCGCTCCTGCGTGATGACGTCGAACGCGTACTGCGCGTCCGCCAGCCCGTCGGTGAGGTTGCCGCAGAACTGGTGGACCAGCGCGCGCGTGGTCGCGCCGAGGATGTAGGTCCACCCCTGCCCGCGGCGCTGCGCGTGGTCGAGCACCCCGCCGAGCGCCGCCAGCGCGGGCTCGGGCCGGTCGGCGAGGTAGAGGGTGAGCACGGCGCCGAGCACGGCCCAGCCGCCCGGGGCGACGTCGCCGATGCGCAGCACCTGGGCGGCCTGGGCGGTGACTTCGGCGGCGGGACGCCCCTGCAGCGTGCCCAGCGACGAGAGCATGCCGAGCAGCTCGCGTTCCTCGGCGGTGTCGCCCGGCGGCGGCACGACGTCGCGGAACCGCGCGCCGACCTCGGCGACGGTGGCCTTTTCGTCCAATCCGGACAGCAGCAGCGCCGACTGGCCGACCATGCGCAGCGTCCGGTCGGCGGGGGAGGGGTCGGGACCGGCGACGGCGTCCAGCGCGTCGGACACCTCGGTCGCCAGCGCGAAGGACCGCCGGGAGTTCTGCGCGCCGAGCGACACCATGACGTACTGCATCACGATCGGCACCCGCCGCCGCGGGTCGGCCACCAGCCGGAGCGCGCGTTCGAGGTGCCGCAGGGACGCCGCCGGGTCGCTCTGCCCGAGCACCCGGGACAGGTGCACGAGCACGGCGACGTCGTCCTCGTGCGCCAGCAGCACCCGCGCGAGGTACCGCGCGGCCGCCGCGGGGGCACCCCGGCTTTCGGCTGCCGCGGCCGCTTCCCGCAGCACGGTGACCATCCACGGCTGCGGCGGCCCGTCGAGCACCAGCAGGTGGACCGCGACCTCCTCGCTGGAGCGGCCGCTGTCGTTGAGCAGCGTGGCCGCGCGCTCGCGCAGCCGGGCCAGTTCCGCGGGCTCCGCGGTGTTCAGCGCGGCCGCGCGGATCAGGTCGTGGGGGTAGTCCAGCCGGTCCGGTTCGAGCAGCTCGCCGTCGCGCAGCGCCTGCACGGCGTGGCGCGCCGGCCCGGGCCGGGTGCCGGCGAGCGCGGCGATCGTCTCCAGCTCCTCGCCGCCCAGCACCGCGATCGCGCGTGCGACGGCCAGCGCGGCCGGGGACAGCCGGTCCAGCAGCGGGCGGACCACGGCTTCCCGGCCGAGCTCGTCGAGCACGCCGACGTGCCCGGCGTCCGGCGGCACGCGGTCGCGCAGCGCGCCGATCACCCGGTCGAGCAGGAACGGGTTGCCGCCGGTGATGTCGACCGCGTGCCGGACGAACTCCCGGTCCGGGGCCGTGCCGAACCCGGCGGCCAGTACGTCGGCGACCGCGTCGGCGGCCAGCGGCGCGAGGTCGACCGCGAGGCAGTTGACGGCGGTGCCGAGGTCGGCGAGCACCGCCGGCCCCGGCCCGTCGGACCCGGTGCGCTGGGCCAGCAGCACCAGCAGCGGCAGGTCTTCGGCCCGGCGCAGCAGGAAGCCCAGCCACCGCAGGGACGTTTCGTCGCACCACTGGACGTCGTCGACCGCCAGGACGACCGGGCCGCGGGCGGCCAGGCCGGCCACCAGCCAGTAGAGGCCGTGCATGACCGAGTAGGTGTCGGCGGCGGCGCCGTCGACGCGCCCGGGCGCGAGCGCGGGCAGCGCGAGCCGGGCGCTGCCGGTGAGCAGGCCGGCCTCGCCGGCGTCGCCCCGCGGCCACAGTGGACCGAACAGCGCCCGGACGGCTTCGTAGGCCCCGGCCCCGGTGTCGGCGCACGTCACGGTGAGCACGGTGGTGGCGGTCCGGTCCAGCTCGTCGAGCGCGACGGCCAGCAGCCCGGTCTTCCCGATCCCGGCGGGCCCGCGCAGCAGCACCGCCTGCCCTTCGCCGAGAGCGGCGGCACGCGCCCGGTCGGTGAGCACCCGCAGTTCCCAGTCCCGGCCCGCCAGATCCGGCCGGGGCAGCCCCCGCACACCACTCCGAACAGCCACAGTTCTCCCGTCCGCGCGCGATCGCCGGGTCCGTTCCGGCGTTCCCAGCCTGGCCCATCGGCCGGACGCGCGCGGCACCGGCCCCGGCCGGGCCGCCGACCCGGATTCCCCCAGACTTCGCCGGAATCGCTTGACAACGGCACCGGACAATGGATTCGAAGTATTTTCGCGTAATTCTCCGAATGGTGTGACGCGCGACCGGGTTTTCGCCGGATCGCGTGGCCGTGGCGTACGGTGAGCGCGCACGACGACGTGACCCGGCCGTCTTTTCTCCGCATCCCCAGGAAAGAACGTAATCAGTGACGAACGAAAAAGTGCTGTCCCTGTCCGTGCGCTCGGTGGAGCTGGACGTCCCGGCGGCCACCCGCTGGGAAGCGTTGGCACACATCGGAAAATCGCTCGAACGGTCCGGCTCCGTCCACACGGGATACAGTGACTCGCTGCACGCGCGGGAACGCCGTGCGTCGACCTACCTCGGGCACGGGATCGCCGTTCCGCACGCACTGCACGTCCACGACTACCTCCTGGTGAACCCGGGGCTGGCGTTCACCCGGTTCACCGCTCCCGTGCCGTGGGACGGCGAACGGGTTACGATCTCCATCGCGATCGCCGCTTCCGCTGCCGAGCACGTCGAAATCCTCTGCCGGATCACCGCGCTGCTCGCGCACCCGACGCACCTCGACGTCCTGCGCGCGTCGGAGGATCCGGGGGAAATCACCCGGATCCTCCGGGAAACCTGAAAATCGGTTACTTCAGCCGGGTGCCGGCCGAGCCGAGCGCTTCGCAGGCTTCGACGATCCGCGCGGCCATGCCGGTCTCGGCGGCCTTCAGGTACGAGCGTGGGTCGTAGACCTTCTTGTTGCCGACCTCGCCGTCGATCTTCAGGACGCCGTCGTAGTTCTTGAAGAAGTGGTCCACGATCGGGCGGGTGAAGGCGTACTGGGTGTCGGTGTCGACGTTCATCTTCACCACGCCGTAGGACACCGCCTCGCGGATCTCCTCCGGCAGCGAGCCGGAGCCGCCGTGGAAGACCAGCTCGAAGGGCTTGGCGCCGGGGTCGAGGCCGAGCTTCTTGGCCGCGGCTTCCTGGCCGCCCTTGAGGACGTCGGGGCGGAGCTTGACGTTGCCGGGCTTGTACACGCCGTGGACGTTGCCGAAGGTGGCCGCGAGCAGGTAGCGGCCCTTCTCGCCGGCGCCGAGGGCGTCGATGGTCTTGAGGAAGTCGCCTTCGGCGGTGTAGAGCTTTTCGTTGATTTCGGCTTCGACGCCGTCTTCTTCGCCGCCGACGACGCCGATCTCGACTTCGAGGATGATGTGGGCGGCGGCGGTCTTGGCGAGCAGTTCCGCGGCGATCTCGAGGTTTTCGTCGAGGTCGATGGCGGAGCCGTCCCACATGTGGGACTGGAACAGCGGGTTCTGGCCGTTCTTGACGCGCTCGATGGAGATGTCGATGAGCGGGCGGACGAAGCCGTCGAGCTTGTCCTTGGGGCAGTGGTCGGTGTGCAGCGCGACGTTCACGTCGTACTTCGCGGCCACGACCTGCGCGAATTCGGCCAGCGCGGTGGCGCCGACGACCATGTCCTTGACCTTCTGGCCGGAGGCGAACTCGGCGCCGCCGGTGGAGAACTGGATGATCCCGTCGCTCTCCGCCTCGGCGAACCCGCGGATGGCGGCGTTCACGGTCTCGGACGAGGTCACGTTGATGGCCGGGTAGGCGAATTGGTTCGCCTTCGCCCGGTCGAGCATCTCACGGTAGACCTCGGGGGTGGCGATGGGCATGCTGGCGCTCCACTTCGGACTCGGGGGTGGGTTCCGGCGGAACGCTAGCGGCGCGATGCTGGGGTTTTCCCCAGTGGCGGCCCGGTAGAACGGTGGTACCGGTCCGGCCGGTGGCAGGTGACGACGTCGTCCCGCCCGTGCCGTGTTCGTCCCGCCGGCCTTTTCCCTGAACCCGAGGCGCGATCCGTCGTGCCGCTGAGGAGAGCAATGACTGCCATCGTCCAAGTCACCGGCCGGGAGATCCTGGACAGCCGCGGCAACCCGACGGTCGAGGTCGACGTCGAGCTGGCCGACGGCTCGTTCGGGCGCGCGGCGGTGCCGTCGGGTGCGTCGACGGGCACGCGTGAGGCCGTCGAACTGCGCGACGGTGATCCGGGCCGGTTCCTGGGCAAGGGGGTCCGGAAGGCCGTTGACGCGGTGAACGGCGAGGTGGCCGCCGCGGTCGTGGGGCTCGACTCGCGGTCGCAGGTCGAGGTGGACCGGGTGCTGTGCGAGCTGGACGGCACGCCGAACAAGGCGCGCCTCGGCGCGAACGCGATCCTCGGGGTGTCGCTGGCGGTGGCGAAGGCGGCCGCGCAGGCGCACGTGCTGCCGCTGTACCGCCACCTGGGCGGCGAGGGCACGTACCGGCTGCCGACGCCGATGATGAACATCGTCAACGGCGGCGCGCACGCCGACAACGGCATCGACTTCCAGGAGTTCATGATCGCGCCGGTCGGCGCGTCGAGCTTCGCCGAAGCGGTCCGGGTCGGCGCCGAGGTCTTCCACACGCTGCGCGGGATCCTGCGCGAAGCGGGGCACAACACGAACGTCGGCGACGAGGGCGGGTTCGCGCCGCAGCTCGACACGGCCGAGCAGGCGCTCGACTTCGTGGTGCGTGCGATCGAGCGGGCCGGCTACGTGCCCGGCGACGACGTGGCGCTGATGCTGGACCTGGCGGCTTCGGAGTTCTACGAGGACGGGATCTACCACTACCGCGGCGAAGGCGTGAAGCGGTCGGCGTCCGAGCACGCCGGCTACCTGCGCGACCTGGTCGCCCGGTACCCGATCGCGTCCATCGAGGACGCCATGGCGGAGGACGACCTGGCCGGCTGGCAGCTGGTGACCCGCGCGCTGGGGGAGGAGATCCAGCTCGTCGGCGACGACGTCTTCTGCACCAACGTGGCGCTGCTGTCCGACGGGATCGAGCAGGGCGTGGCGAACGCGATCCTGGTCAAGGTCAACCAGATCGGCACGCTGACCGAGACGCTGGACGCGGTAGACGTGGCGTCGCGCGCCGGGTACGGGGTCGTGCTTTCGCACCGGTCGGGGGAGACCGAGGACACCACGATCGCCGATCTGTCGGTCGCGGTGGACTGCGGCCAGATCAAGACGGGATCGCTGTCGCGGGCGGACCGCACGGCGAAGTACAACCAGCTGCTGCGCATCGAGGAGGACCTGGGCGAGGCGGCGGAGTACGCGGGCCGCGCGCCGCTGAACCGGAAGCGCTGAGCCGGTCTGACGCCGGGACCGCGCGGTCCCGGCGTCAGGCTTCGGCCGGCGCCACGTCCAGCGCGGCGACGAGCGCGAAGTGCCTCAACCCGGCGAAAAGCCGTTCGCCGAGCAGCGTGGTGATGAGCGCGGTTTCGGCGGGGCGCCGCGCCGGGCCGACGTCGTCGATCAGGGCCGCGTCGACGGCCGCGACCGCACGCGCGAGGTCGGCGTACTCGGCGAGCTTCCCGGAGACGGCGTCGTGCCCGAGGCCGTGGCAGACGGCCAGCACGGTGACCAGGTTCGCCACGGCGGGATCGGTGTCGTCGGCCGTCCCGCCGAGCAGTTCGCCGACCCGCCCGAGCGCCCACGCCCGCGCCGCCGCGGAAACCGGCCGCACGGTGACCCGCCCGTCCTGCGCGGCCCCGAGCACGACCCGGGCCGCGCGCCCGGCGTCGAGCACCCCGAGCACGTCGGCCACCTCCGCCAGCGACAGCCCGCCGATCTCCCGCAGCGCGCAGACGAGCCGCAGCCGCTTGACGTGCTCGGGGGTGTACTGCGCCTGGTTGGGCCCGACCCGCCGTCCCGCGGGCAGCAGGCCCTCGCGCAGGTAGTACTTGACGGTCGCGACCGGAACACCGGTCTCCGCGCTGAGTTCGGCCATCCGCATGGCGCCGGGGTCCCCCTTCTCCGCCCGCACACGCGGGGAACGCCCAGTGAACCGCCGAGGGGTGGGCGTGGCCCAGCGCCGGGCGCGAAGTCTGGTGGGATGCCCAGATTTCGAGCCGCTCGCCTTAACCGGGACAGTGTCCCATATAGTAACCGGGACACTGTCCCACTTGAAGGGTGACCTCTCATGACGACGACGTACGTGCTGGTCCACGGCGCTTGGCACACCGGGCAGGCCTGGGCGCGGGTCGTGCCCCACCTGGCCGCGAGCGGGCGCCGGGTCTTCACCCCGACGCTGACCGGCTACGGCGAGACCGCGCACCTGCTCGGCCCGGACGTCGGGCTCGGCACGCACACCGCCGACGTCGTGCGGCTGCTGGTCGAAGAAAACCTGCACGACGTCGTCCTCGTCGGGCACAGCTACGCCGGCATGGTGATCTCCGCGGTGGCCAACCAGGTGCCCGAGCGCGTCGCGCGGCTCGTCTACCTCGACGCGATGGTGCCCACCGACGGGGAGAACGCGCTCGACGTCATGCCGATCAGCCGGACCATGCTCGGGACCGGCTGGCGCGTGCCGCCGCTGCCCGAGCTGCCCGCGCCCTTCGGCCTGTTCGGGGTGACCGATCCCGGGGACGTCGCCTGGGTGCGGACCATGCTGGGCGATCAGTCCCTGCGGTGCCTGGAGGAACCGGTGGCCATGGACAACCCGGCGCTGGCCGCGATCCCGCGTACGCACATCCACTGCACCGTCAAGCCCGGCGGGTTCGACCGGCGCCCGGTGCCCGCCGTGCAGCCGAACGGCGAGCCCGCCGACGTGCGGGAGCTGGCCACCGGCCACGACTGCATGATCACCGAACCGGCGGCGCTCGCCGCGCTGCTGCTGGACGTCGGGGTGCGGGCCGGTAGCCTGCGGGCGTGAAGCGTGCCGACGCGCGGCGCAACGCCGAGAACGTCCTGGAGGCCGCGGCGGCGGTGTTCGTGACCTCCGGCGTCGAAGCCCCGATCCGGGAGATCGCCGCCCGGGCCGGGGTGGGTACGGCGACCATCTACCGCCACTACCCGACCCGCGCGGACCTGATCCTCGCGGTGTACCGGCTGCAGGTCGAGTCGCTGGCCGAAGCCGGGCCGGCGCTGCTCGCGAGCGAACCGGGGCCGCACCGCGCGCTCGTGGCGTGGATCGACCGGTTCGTCGACTTCGTCATCACCAAGCAGGGGCTCGCGTCGGTGCTGCAGTCCGACGAAGCGTGCTACGACCCGCTGCACGCCTACTTCCTCGAGCGCCTCGGCCCGGTGTGCACCGACCTGCTGGAAGCGGCCGCCGCGGCCGGCGAGATCGAGCCGGGCCAGGACCCGTACGAGCTGATGCGCGGCGTCGGCAGCCTGTGCGCCGGCGCGGGCACCGCCTACGACCCACGCCGGCTCGTGCGGGTCCTGGTCAATGGGCTCCGGCGCGCCTGAGCCGTCCGAAGGGTGGAACGGCCGCCGCGGGATGGACCGGTTTCTGCACGATGACCGCGTACCCCCGGCGCGAGCGAGGAACCCGCGATGAGATTCCAGGTCCTGGACATCCTGCCCCACCTGACGAACCCGGTGACCGGTCGCCGGATCCGCACCGACGAGCGCTTCGCGCAGGCGCTCACCTCGGCGCGCTACGCCGAGGAGTTCGGTTTCGACGCCGTCGCGCTCGGCGAACGCCACGCCGGGCACTTCCTGAGCAGCGGCGTCACCGTGCTGCTCGGGGCGATCGCCGCGACGACGAGCCGCGTCCGGATCCAGACCGGCGTCTCGGTGCTGTCGGTCCACGACCCGCTGCGCGTGGCGGAGGACTACGCCACCGTCGACCAGCTGTCCCGCGGCCGGCTGGAGCTGGTGATCGGCAAGGGCAACGAGCTGCGCCAGCTGCCGATGTTCGGCATCGGCAACGGCGACCAGTGGGACGCGCTCGCGGAGAAGTACGAGCTGCTGCGGCGGCTCTGGCGCGAGGAGGACGTCACGTGGACCGGCCGCTTCCGCGGTCCGCTGCAGGAGGTCACCAGCCTGCCGCGCCCGTTCGCCGGCGCGCCCCGCGTCTGGCACGGGTCGGCGACGACGGTGACGTCGGCCGAGCTGGCGGCCCAGTGGGGCGACCCGCTCTTCTCGGCCAACGCGATCCAGCCGCGCGACAACTACACCGTGCTGATCGAGCACTACCGCAAGCACTACGCCGAGCACGGCCACGACCCGCGCTTCGCCTACGTCGGGGCGGGGGCCGGGTTCCTGTACCTGGCCGACACCACGCAGGAGGCACGTGAGGCGTTCGGCCCCACCTACGAGCGGATTGTCGAATACTTCAACCAGCCCGGCAACCACACGCCGGGCAACGCGATGGAGTTCCCGACCATCGACGACGCGATCGCGCGCGGCCCCGTGCTGGTGGGCAGCCCGCGGCAGATCACCGAGAAGATCCTGTGGTGGCACGAGGCCTACGGCCACGACTTGCAGTCCTTCAGCCTGCCCACGATGATCCCGCACGAGCAGCAGCTCGCCATGCTCGAACGGTTCGCCGCCGAGGTCGTGCCCGTGGTGCGCGCCGCGGCGCCGACGACACTGTGGACCGACCAGGACCCGTACGGCGGTCGCCCGGCCGTCCACGGGCGCACCGCCGCCGACGCGGCACGCACCATCGAAGGAGCCGCGCTGTGAATTCCCTGCACTTCAACGCGTTCATCTGGCCGAACGGCTACCACGAATCCGCGTGGCGCGTGGTCGGCGACGACGTCCGCGGGGTGCTCGGGCTGCCGTACTACGCCGATATCGCGCGGACGGCCGAGCGCGGCCTGATGGACTCGATCTTCCTGGCCGACAACATCGCCATCGCCGAATACCGCGTCACCCACCTGCCGCAGACGCAGTTCGACCCGATCGCCGTGCTCTCCGCGCTGGCCGCGGTCACCGAGAAGATCGGCCTGATCGGCACCGGTTCGACGACCTACAACAAGCCGTGGGAGCTCGCCCGGCGGTTCGCCACGCTGGACCACCTCAGCGGCGGGCGCGCGGGCTGGAACATCGTCACCACCATCACCTCGCTGGCCGCGGCGAACTTCGGCGAGAAGGCCCACCCCGACCACGCCGACCGGTACGAGCGCGCGCACGAGTTCGTCGACGTCGTCACCCGGGCGTGGGACAGCTGGGACGACGACGCGATCGTCGGCGACCGCGAGAACGGCGTCTGGGCCGACCGCGCCAAGCTGCACGCGCCGCGGTTCCACGGCCGGTTCTACGACGTCGAAGGCGTCCTGCCGTTCCCGCGGTCGCCGCAGGGGCGGCCGGTGCTCGTCCAGGCGGGGCAGTCGGCCGCCGGGATCGGGCTCGCGGCCCGGTACGCGGAGCTCGTGTTCTCCGGGCCGCCGTCGCTGGAGGCGGCGGTGAAGTTCCGCGCCGAGCTGGACGCCCAGGTCGTCGCGGCGGGCCGGGACCCGTCGAAGGTGCGGGTGCTGCCCGCCCTGATGGTGACCCTCGGCGGCACCGAGGCCGAGGCGAAGGCCCGCGCGGAGCGGCTCGAAGAGCTGGCCAGCCCGGAGTTCCGCTGGCAGAACGCGTTGTACACCGCGGGCCTCGACCCGGACGCGTTCGACCCGGACGCGCCGCTGCCCGCCGAGCTGCGGGCCGAGGGCGGGTCGTCGCGGCTGCAGCAGCTCGCGGCGGCGGCGCGGGAGCGACCCGAGGCCCCGCTGCGCGAGATCGCGGCGAAGATCACCGGGGGAGCGGGGCAGGTCCACTTCGTCGGCACGCCGGAGCAGCTCGCCGACCACGTGCTCACCTGGCAGGACGCCGGGGCCGTCGACGGGTTCACCATCATGGGATCGACGCTGCCCTACGAGCTGACCGCGTTCGTCGACCACGTCGTGCCGATCCTGCAGGCCAAGGGCCGGTACCGGACCGAATACGCGGGCTCGACGCTGCGTGAGCACCTGGCCGGGTGAATCCCAGGATGTGGTTTCTGTCGGTGGTGCTGGTTAGGGTCCTGACCGTCCGATCTTGACAAAGGAGAGTGGGACGTGGGCTGGACCCGGAACATCCGAGTGGCCGCGCTGGTGGCGGTGGCCGCTCTGGGCCTGACAGCGTGCGGCGGCGGGGACGACAAGCCCGCCGCGGCGGGCAAGGGCGGGGCGCCGATCGTCGTCGCGTCCTTCAACTTCACCGACAGCCAGATCTTGGCCGAGATCTACGCGGGCGCGCTGGAAGCCAAGGGCTACCCGGTGACGAAGAAGCTGAACCTGGGCTCGCGGGAGCTGATCTACCCGTCGCTGAAGTCGGGCGAGCTGCAGTTCATCCCGGAGTACCAGGGCTCGGCGATCGCCGCGGGCTTCGGCCAGGAGCCGGTGAAGGACGCGAAGGGCGAACACGAGCAGCTGGCGAAGCTGCTCGAGCCCAGCGGCGTCTCGCTGCTGGACTACGCCGCGGCCGAAGACAAGAACACCTACATCGTGAAGGCCGACCTGGCGAAGGCGAACGGCATCGCGAGCATCGGCGACCTGAAGAAGCTCGACAAGGTCGTGCTGGCCGGCGGCCCGGAGTGCGAGAAGCGCGTCACGTGCTTCAAGGGCTTCACCGACGTCTACAAGCTGACGAACGCGACGTTCCAGACGGTGCAGGAGCTCGGGCCGCGCGTGCAGCAGCTCGATTCCGGCGCGGTGACGGTGATCCCGGTCGACTCGGTGAGCCCGCTGGCCGGCGACCCGAAGTACGTGGCGCTGAAGGACGACCTGGCCATGGTGCCCACCGAGAACGTGGTCCCGGCGGTGAACAAGAAGGTCCTCGACGAGCGCGGCGCGGACTTCGCGGCGGCGGTGAACGCCGTGAGCGCGAAGCTGACGACGGAAGGGATGCGCGAGCTGAACAAGCGCGTCGACTCCGACGGCGAGAAGGCCGCGGACGTGGCGAAGGACTGGCTGTCGCAGCAGGGTCTCGGCTGACGCTGTTCTGGGTGACGCTGTTCTGGGTGACGCTGGTCAGGCTGACGCCGGTCAGGCGAGCAGGAGCGGGAGGAGGGCGTCGGGGCGGTCCAGCGGGATGATGTGGCCGCAGTCCTCGACGAGGTGCGTCGTGAGGTCGTCGGCGAGCGGGCGCAGCTGGCGGGCGAGGGCGTCGCCCACCGGGTGCGCGCCGATCGCCGTCGTGGGCACGGTGAGCCGGCCGGCCTCGGCGATCTGCCGCGCGCTTTCCGGCATGGCGCGGTAGTGCTCGAAGGCGCACCGCAAGGCGTCGCGCCCTTGGTACGCCGCGGCGAAGTGGTCCCGGATCGCCGCCGGCACACCGCGTCCGTGCGTGCCGGCGGCGAGGAACCAGTCGACGTACTCGGCTTCGTGGCCGGCGAGCACCGTCTCGGCCAGCCCGGGCACGGCGTGGAACCCGAACCACCACGGCGGCCCGCCGCGGAGGAAGTCCTCGGCCCCGGGCAGGCGCCCGAGCAGCGACTCCATGAGCACGAGCCGCCGCACCCGCCCGGGCCGCCGCACCCCGAGCAAGAACGCGGGCGGCGCCCCGGCGTCGATCCCGACGACCGTCGCCTCCGGCACGTCCAAGGCGTCGAGAAGCGCTTCGGCGTCGTCCGCGAGGGTCCCCGCGTCGTACCCGCCCTCGGCGCGGGTGCTCGCCCCGAGCCCCCGCAGATCCGGCGCGATCACCCGGTGGTGCCGGGCCAGGGGCGGGATGACCTCGCTCCAGAGCCGCCAGGTGTGCGGAAAGCCGTGCAGGAGCAGGAAAGCCGGCCCCTCCCCGGCGACGGCCACGTTCACCTCGATGCCGTTGGCCTTGACCCGCTGCTCTCGCACGTTACCCTCCTCAGTGGTTACCATTGGTTACCGGCTGAGCGTAAGTAACCGGCCCAGTCCGGCCAAGACGGCACTTCCCCGACAGGTGGTGAGCTCCAGGTGACCCCCTCCCCGCGCGGCGACCTCTTCGACCCCGCCTGCCCGACCCGCAAGCTCCTCGACCGCATTGGCACGAAGTGGACGTCCATGGCGGTGAAGGTCCTGGCCGAAGCCGCCCCGGGAGAGGTGCGCTTCGCGGACCTGCAACGCCGCATGCCGGGCGTCTCCCAGAAGATGCTGTCGACGACGTTGCAGAGCCTCACCCGCGACGGCTTGGTGGCGCGGCGAGTGGAGCCGACGGTCCCACCGAAGGTGCACTACCGCCTCACCGAGCTGGGCGAGTCCCTGGAGGTCCCCCTATCCGCCCTGCGGACGTGGGCGGAGGAGAACATGCCGGCGATCGACCGGGCGCTGAAACGATCAGCCGACTGACGGCGACTCACCGAGGGTGAACGACATCCCGCTCACCGTCGGCAAGCTCATCGAGGAGTCGGGCCGCACGCCGAGCCCGCGGATCGCTGAGTTCACTTCGCTGGCGTCGTCGGCGCAGCGGCTCCGCCTGGCTGCGGACGAAACCGATACCTCGAGGATCACCCGATCGACTGCGCTCTGGACGCTCATGCTGATCGACACCGGGATCCGGCAGGCCTTGCGCGCAAGCAAGGGAAACGTGGACGAACTCGGCTCGTTTATCGGGCTCGATGGACTCTCGCCTCGTCCGGAGGGCGAAGAGCCCGCGCACGACGAGTTCGCCTCGGCCTTGAGGGCTCACCTGACATCGCGGTCCGGGCCACGGTCGACCGTCGACCTCGTCGACATCGCGATAGCGATCATGCGCTCAGTACGTGCTACGGCCTTCGGGCAGCTGCCCCGGCTGCTGATGGGATTGGGTGTCTCCGAGCAGCTTGCTCTGGACAACCTCAACCTCCTGGTCTCCGAGACGGGCAGGCGGGAGATCCCCCTGTCACGCAGCATGCGGGTCGTGGCGGACGGCTTTTCCTCGGCCGAGCCGTCCGCGTCCCACATTGTCGTGGTGATCGCCGGGCGGCACCCGGAGTACGCCGCCGGCCGGCTGGGTGCGATGGAGCGGATGAGTAGTACTCGGCGGCACCGGCCCTGGAGTGACTGGTACGAGCTCGTCGCAGACCTGTTCGACGCGGACGTCGTCGCGACGACCCGCCACCTGGTGCTCGACACGCGCCTGTTCCTGCTCGGGCTGTGCCTCGCCGACCCCGAAATACTGGCGGCGTTCCAACGCGAAGGCGCCTGGACCGCGCTGATCACCGAGATCGACGAGGCCGTAGCCCCATCCGGCTCACCCCTCTGGCCGGTCCTGAACGGCGTCCGCTTCGCCCACGGCTACCACAACGACGGCACCGCCGGCGCCGACCAGCTCGACGTCCAGGGCTACGTGAACGCCGTCTGCGAGGTCATCACCGACCCCCACGTCAAACCACCCCTCTCCATCGGCCTCTTCGGCAAGTGGGGCACCGGCAAAAGCTTCTTCATGGAGAAGATGCGCGAGCGGATCGACGGACGCGTCCCCAGCGACGACGACGGATTCACCATCACCCAGATCCGCTTCAACGCCTGGCACTACGCGGACACGAGCCTCTGGGCGAGCCTCGCGATCGAGATCTTCGAACGCCTGGCCGACCCCGAGCCCGTCGATCTCCGCGAACGGGAGCGCTGGCACCGCAGTCACGGCGACAAAAACCGCGCCGAGCGTGAGGCGCTGCTGTCCGAGCTCGAAACCTACCGCGACGCAAAGTCCACATTGGACGCCGAGCGGATCCAGCTGGAACACGAGCGCGGGCAGCTCGTCACCAAACGGAGCCGCGCGGAAGAAAAGCGCCGGGAGGAGATCGAGAAAGTACCGCTCACCGAAGTTGCCAAAGAACTCGCGAAAAACACCGAAATCCAAGGGAAACTGAAGGACATCTCGAAAGAGCTGGGCTTCGAACCGGCCATCGACGAGCTCACCGGCCTGGGCAAAGACCTCCGCACGACAGCCGGCTACCTGCCGGCCGTCTGGCGCGGCGTCCGCCACAAATCCTGGTTCGGGACGCTCGCCGCCGCGTTCGCCGTGCTGGCCGTGCTCACCATCGCGCTCGCCGGGCGCGGGGGAGTGGAGTGGCTCTACTCCCTGGGCGGGACCGTCGCCTCGATCGTCGGCTTCACCCAGTTGATCCGGCCGGCCGCGCAGCGGGTCAACACCGCGCTCGGGCACGTCCAGGACGCCATCCGCATCACCAACGAAACACGGGAATCCTTGCGGAGCAAGCGAAGCCGCGAGGAACGCGTCCTCGACCTCAAGCTCGCCGACGCTGAACACGCGATCGCCGAGACCACCCAGGCGATCACCGCGCTCGACGAGAAGATCGCGACGACCCGCGCCGCCGCCGAGGCGCTCTCGGTCGGGCGGAAGCTGTACGAGTTCTTGAACGACCGCGCGTCGGGGTACCAGAAGCACCAAGGCGTGGTCGGCACGCTGCACCGCGACTTCCGGTTCCTGGACGCGCTCCTGCGCAGCCAAAGCCGGAGCCGCGACGCCGGCGTCAAGCCCGTCTCGAGGGTCGTGCTCTACATCGACGACCTCGACCGGTGCCCGCCGGCCAAGGTCCTCGAAGTGCTGGAGGCCGTCCACCTGCTGCTCGCGCTGGAGCTGTTCGTGGTCGTCGTCGGCGTGGACCCGCGTTGGCTGAGCAGCAGTCTGTGGCACCAGTACCGCGATCTCGCGGCCGGCGGCGATCCCCGGGCGGACGCCTACCTGCGCGGGATGCCGGTCGAATACCTGGAGAAGATCTTCCAGATCCCGTTCACCCTGCCGGAAATGGAACCGGCGGCCTACGCCCGGCTGATCGGGAGCGTCGCTGACCTCCCTCTGCCGCCCGTGCCGGCGGACCCACGGGACACGATCGACGCCGGCCGGCCCGTCGTCACCACCCGCGAAGAGCGCACGCCGGCGCGGGCCCGGCTGGACGTCGAGCCCGGCTCCGCGGCCGCCGCCGTCCCGGGGGAGCGCCTCGGCCTCACCGAGCCCGAAGTCGAGTTCGCCCAGCAGCTGGGCGCCTTGGTCACGAGTCCGCGGGCGGCGAAGCGGCTGATGAACACCTATCGCCTGATCCGGGCGACCCGGCACGTCGGGTCGCGGTCGCGCTTCCTCGGCGGGGACGGGCGGCCGGGTGAGTTCCAGGCCGTGCTGACCCTGCTCGCGGCGGTCGCCGGCCACCCGGGCCTGGCGGACCGGTTGCTCGTCGCCCTCCAGGACGCGGATGGGGACAGCTGGGCCGGCTTCCTCGCGCAGGTGGCCCCGGGTACGAACGAGACCGAACCCGGCGAACTGCCGCACGACTTCGCGGAGTGGGCCCGCCTGCACCGCGGCCTCGAAGCGAGCCGACGGCCGGACATGCTCGACGACCTCGGCACCTACCGGCGCTGGGGCCGGTGATCGCGCGGTTCGGGTTCACCCTCTAGCCCGGTCGAGCAGCGGCAGGAACAGCTCGTCGACGATCGCCCGGATGCGGGCGGGCGATGGTGTCTTCAGCTCCATCAGCAGGTCGTGCCGCACCAGGTCGAACGGCATCTCGAGCAGCGTGGTGGACACGCGCTCCAGGTCGAGCTCGCCGCGGTCGTGGGCGCGCCGGTAGAGGGGCCGCTCGCGCGGGCGTGCCGCCTCGCCCAGCACTCGCGTGCGGACCTGCGCCGGGGTCAGGCCGGTGCCGGCCAGCAGGCCCGAGAACGCGGTGGCCGCGGCGATGGCGAAGAACGTGGCGCGGGTTTCGCTCACCGCCGCCAGCTCGGCGAGCAGGTCGCCGCGCAGGGTGCCGGTGTCGGGGAGCGACGCCCGGTGGGTGGCCCGGTAGTGCTCGAGCGCGGCCATGACGACCTCGTCCTTGTGGGCCCAGCGGCGGTAGAGCACGGCCTCACTGGTCCGCGCGCGGACGGCGATCGACTCCATCGTCAGGCGCGCGTACCCGGTCTCGACCAGCTCGTCCCAGGCCGCCGCGAGGAGTTCGGCTTCGAGCTGCTTGCCGTGCCGGCGACGGCGGGCGGGTTCGGCGGGCACGCGCCCACAATAGAAAGTCTTTCCTTTCTTGACAACTCGGGTACGCTCCTAAGAAAGGGAAGACTTTCTTACGGGGGTAGGACATGCCGACCGAAGTGCTGATCGCCGGGTCCGGCCCGACCGGGCTCACGCTGGCCTGCGAACTCGCTCGTGGCGGCGTCCCGTTCCGCCTGGTCGAGGCCGCCCCGGGTCCGCGGCCGGGCTCGCGCGGCAAGGGAGTTCAGCCGCGCACGCTCGAGGTGTTCGACGACCTCGGGGTCGTCGACCGCGTGCTCGCCCACGGCCGCCTGGCCATGCCGATCCGGTCGACCGCGCCCGGCGGCGACGTGACGCTGAGCGGTGCCGGGCCACTGCCGGAGCATCCCGGCATCCCGTACCCGGCCGGCCTGATCACGCCCGAATGGCGGGTCGAGGAAGCACTACGGCTGCGCCTGGGGGAACTCGGCGGCGAGGTCGAGTTCGGCACCGCGCTCGAGACGTTCGAGCAGTCGGCCGATGGCGTAACGGCGGTGCTCGTCAAGGATGGCGGGACCGAGACGGTCACCGCGCGATGGCTGGCCGGGTGCGACGGCGGCCACAGCGTCGTCCGCAAGCGGGCCGGGATCCCGTTCGAGGGCGAGACCCGCGAGGAGGTGCGGATGCTCGTCGCCGACGTCCGCGTCGACGGCCTCGACCGCGACGCCTGGCACATGTGGGGGCACGCCGAAGGACTCGTCACCCTCTGCCCGCTGCCGTCGACCGACCTCTTCCAGTACCAAGCGAGCCTCGCGCCCGGCCAGGATCCCGGGCTCGGCCTCGCGAACCTGCAGGCGGTCCTCGAACGGCGGAGCGGCCGCACCGACGTCCGCGTCCACGAGCCGGAGTGGTCGTCGCTGTGGCGCGCCAACGTCCGGCTCGCCGCCCGCTACCGCGAAGGCCGCGTGTTCCTCGCCGGCGACGCCGCGCACATCCACTCGCCCGCCGGCGGGCAGGGCATGAACACCGGCATCCATGACGCGCACAATCTCGGCTGGAAGCTCGCGATGGGCGCCTCGCCGGTGCTGCTCGACAGCTACGAGGCCGAACGCCGGCCGGTCGCCGCGGACGTGCTCGCGCTTTCGGACGCCCGCCTCGCGGAGGCGGCTGAGCGGAAGAGCATCCCGATCCGCCGGGACGCCCGGACGGCGCAGCTGGCCGTCACCTACCGCGGCTCGGTGCTGGCCCGCGACGACCGCGGCGAAACGGCCGGGCTGCGCGCCGGTGACCGGGCCCCAGACGCGGCCGGTCTGTCGACAGTGGACGGTGACCGCCGGCTGTTCGACCTGACCCGCGGCGGCCGCTTCACGGTGCTGGACTTCGGAACCGCGGCCGTGCCCGCCGGCCCGCGGACGTTCCGCGTCGTGGCGCGACCGGGCGGTGCCGGCGAAATCGCCGACACCGCCGGTCAGTTGGCCGCCGCCTACGGTGCGACCGAGCGCACGCTCGTGCTGATCCGCCCCGACGGCTACGTCGGCCTGATCTCCGACGCGGGTGACGGCGAGGCGGTGGCGGCCTACCTCGCCGCGCTCGGCTAGCCGAAGTTCACGTCACTGCACCACATGTACGTCTGGTCGAGGTGCGAGGCCTGCCAGATGGTGAAGACGACGTGGCGACCCCGGTACGATCCCGGCGTCTGGACGTTGAACGTGATGTCCTTGGCCGGGGCGTACTTGCCGGTCTGGGTGATGAAGTCGAGGTTGCCCCAGCCGAGGCGCTGGGTGGTGGGGTCGAACCCGTTCTTGCTGATGTAGACGCGGAAGTAGTCGGCGCCGTGGCTGGCCTGGTCGTACAGGTGCATCGAGAAGCTGCTGCCCAGGCTCGTCGCCTTCCACGCGCCGGGGGTGTTGAGGGAGTTGTTGCGGGACAGGGCGTTGCTGCAGAGCTGACCGTCGGGGGTCGAGCCCTGGAAGTTGCCGCCGAGCCCGTCCCGCAGCGCGCTCATCCAGTTCCACATCGTGTCGGCGTTGGCCTGGAAAGCCTGCCAGCACATGGGATCCTGCTGCTGCATGGCCGGGTTCGTGTGCTGGCTGCCCCAATCCGTCCAGCACTGGTAGGCGCGGGTGGCGGGGCTGACGATGGTGCCGTGCGCCGACGCTGCCGGGACCCCGACGAACAGTCCGGCCAGCGTGGCGATGATCAGCGCGAGGACGCTCCGCCGTCGGGTGACGGACCTGGAGCTGCTGCACTTGCGCATGGATGGGCCTCCATTCTCGACGATGAGTGGTGGTGCTGATCCATGTGGGAGCGCTCCCAGTGCGGAACGGAGCTTAGCGGCGAATCGGGCAAAGTTCAACCAACAGAGTTGCCGGGTTGTTGGACTGTTCCGCACGGGCCGGGTTGCGTTTGTGTGGCGCATCACACCCCGAGTGCACTTGATCCACTCGTGGCCGTCTTTCTTCGTGAGAGCACTTCCGGTGAAAAGATCACCGGAAGGGGAGGAGAGATCTCATGAACCGCACCGGAATCGTCCGCACCGCCACCGTGACCGGCGTCGCCGCCGCGCTGAGCCTCGTCGCCGTCGGGCCGGCGCTGGCCGCGCCCGCCGCCGGCCCGGTCACCACTGTCGCCGACCTGAACGGCGATGGGGAGCTGGAGACCGTGACCGCGCAGCAGGTGGGGGACGACCAGCTGATCTCGGCCACGGTGGACGGCGCCTACACCTCGATCCACCTGCCGTCGGACAGCCAGTTCGGCCTCGAAGCCCCGCGGGTGGCCGACCTCAACGGCGACGGCCGCGCCGAGCTGATCGTCACCCGGTCGGTCGGCGCCAACACCACGTTCTTCTCCGCGCTGCACTTCGACGGCCGCAATCTCAGCCCGGTGGTCGGCCCGGACGACCAGCCGTTCTCGCTCGCCGAAGGCGGTGGCGTCGCCGCCCACCTGGGCTACACGTGCACGCCGTTCGAGGGTGGCCGCGCGTTCGTCGTGGTGGCCAGTGAGAACGACGACGTCAGCCGCCCGGCCGAGCGGTTCACCTACTCGGGTACCCGCACCACCTACACCCTGCGCGACGGGGCGTTGAGCGTCCAGGAGTCGGCGCCGATCACCGCGCGGCCCGCGAACGACCCGCTGCTCGCGGTGGACGCGGCCGGCTGCGCCTGACCCGTTCCTTTCTCGTATGCCGTACGATATCGTACGGCATACGAGAAGGGGAGTGCGATGACGATCTTGGTGACGGGCGCGACCGGCAGCGTGGGACGCCTGGTGGTCGACGAACTGCTGGCCACGGGGGTGCCGGTGCGCGCGCTGACCGTCGACCCCGCGCGGGCGAAGCTGCCGCCGGAGGCCGAGGTGGTGGTGGGTTCGCTGGCCAGGCCCTCGACGCTGCCCGCGGCGCTCAAGGGGGTCGACGCGGTCTACCTGGCGCCGATGGCGCGGACCGTGCGGCGGTTCTGCGAGCTCGCGGCCGACGCCGGCGTCGAGCGGGTGGTCGCGCTGTCGGGCAGCAGTGTCGGGGACGGCCACGAGGGCTCCAGTGGCAACGAGTACGCCGCCGTCGAGGCCGCGGTGCGGGAGGCGGGCTTCGCCTGGACCTTCCTGCGGCCCGGGGTGTTCATGAACAACACGCTCGACTGGGCGGACATGGTCCGCGCGGGCGAGGTCTGGATGGCTTACGGCGACGCCACGCAGACGCCGATCGACCTGGGCGACATCGCGGCCGTGGCGGCCCGGGTGTGCACTTCGGACGGACACATCGGAGCCACGCACGTCCTCAGTGGACCGGAAGCGATCAGCCTGCGCGGGCAGGTCGCGACGCTGGGATCGGTGCTGGGCAAGGAAATCCGCTTCCACGAACTGACCCGTGACGAACAGCGCGAGCAGTGGGTCGGCTTCGGCATCCCGGAAGCGGCCGTCGACTGGCTGCTCGACGGCTTCGAGGAGACGCTGCGGCACCCGCAGGCGCCGACCGGCGTCGTCGAGGAACTGCTCGGCCGCCCCGGGACGACGTACGCGGAATGGGCCGCCGCGCGGCGGGAGGTCTTCGCCTAGACGCGCGTGCGGGTCATCCCGGCCAGGCCCAGCAGAGGGAGCACGCCGGCGAAGACGACGACCGCCGTCCAGCCGCCGAGGTGGTAGGCGATCGAGCCCGCCTGGGAGCCGATCGCGCCGCCGATGAAGAACGTGCCCAGGTAGACGCTGTTGACCCGGGCGCGGGCGGACGGGTCGAGCTGGTAGATCACGTGCTGGCCGGTGACCAGCGTGGTCTGGACCGCCATGTCGACGGCGATCGCGGCGATCGCCAGCAGGACGACGCTGTGCGCGCCGAACCCGGCGAGCGCGAAGGCCGCCGCGCAGAGCACGAAGGCGCCCGCGGTGAGCCGCCGGCCGTGGCCGTGGTCCGACCACCGCCCGGCCAGCGGCGCCACCGCGGCGCCCGCCGCACCGGCCAGCGCGAACAGGCCGACGCCGAGCTGGCTGTAGTCGAACGGCGGCGCGGTCAGCACGAAGGCGATGGTCGTCCAGAACGCGCTGAAGGCACCGAACATCGCCGACTGGTACAGCGCGCGGTGGCGCAGTGCCGGGTGCTTCTTCCACATAGCCAGCGTCGAGCGGATCAACTGTCCGTAGTGGACGTCGGTCTTGGGTGCCCGCCGCGGCAGGGAAAACCGCAGCACGACGGCGAGCGCGGCCATCGCCGCCGCCGAGATGAGGAACACGACGCGCCAGTTCGTGACCTCGGCCAGGAAGCTGGCGACCACGCGCGAGAGCAGGATGCCGAAGAGCAGCCCGCTCACGACGCGCCCGACGATCCGGCCGCGGATGTCGTCGGGGGAGAGGTCGGCGGCGAACGGGATGAGGATCTGCACGACGACCGACGTGGCCCCGACGAGCAGGGAAGCGATCAGCAGCACGGCGAACCCGGGCGCGACGCCGGTGACGACCAGGCCGGCGCAGGCGACGGCGAGCAGCGTCGCGACGAGCCCCCGGTTCTCGAGCCGGTCCCCGAGCGGCACGAGCAGCACCATCCCGGCGGCGTACCCGATCTGGGTGGCGGTGACGACCCCGCCGGCGGCGGCTTCGCCCACCCCGAACGTCCCGCGCAGCTCCGCGAGCAGCGGCTGGGCGTAGTAGAGGTTGGCGACCGTCAGTCCACAGGAGACGGCCAGCAGCAGCACCAGCCACCCGGGCGGCGCCTGCTGCTTGGTGTCGGTCATGCGTGCCCCCAGGAGCGTGGAACCGGTTTGATCGGTTCCCGACGGTACCAGTCAAACCGGTTCCGGCGTACTGTGACCCGTATGACGGAACGCTTCCGCTCGGGCGCGGGCAGGCTGTGCCTCGACTTCGTCCGCACGCTGCGCTACCGCGGCACGCCCGCGGAGACGGAGGAGCTCTTGGACGCGGCGGCGTGGGGAGCGTGGATCGACCAGCTGGGCCCGTTTTCCTCGCCGGTCCGTCCGGCCGGTGCCGACGACGCCCGGGTTGCACGGGAGGCGATCCACGAGCTGCTCACCGGCTCCCTGCGGCCGGCCTCCCGCCAGCGCCTCAACCGGTTCGCGGCGCTGCCGGTCCCGGCGCCTTCGCTGACGCCGTCGGGCGAAGTGCGCTGGCAGGCTGAAAACCCCGCGGCGGCGATGCTGGCCCTGCTGTCCCGGGACGCACTGGACCTGGCGACGTCGCGCGAGTTCGACCGGGTCCGCCGCTGCGCGGGCCCGGCGTGCGGCGCGCTGTTCCTGGACACGTCGAGGCCGGGCACGCGCCGGTGGTGCTCGATGGAGATCTGCGGCAACCAGGCCAAGAAGTCGACTTATCGCGCCAAGGAGGGGGCGCGGGGTTAGCGCCCCAAGGTGGCCTTCGGTGCGTCTCACGCACCCAAGGCGGCCTTCGGTGCGTGAGACGCAACCAAGGCCGCCTTGGGGCGCTTGGGACCGGGGTCAGTTGAGCGCCGCGTCCAGGGTGATCGTCGTGCCCGCCAGTGCCTTCGACACCGGGCACGTCTTCTCCGCCGTCTCGGCGTACTCCGCGAACTGCTCCGCCGTCACGCCCTCGATCGAAGCGCGCAGCGTGATCGCGATGCCGCTGATCTCGAAGCCGCCGCCGGAGGCTGGGCCGAGCGTCACCTCGGCGCTCACGTCGATCGAATCCGCCGTCAGCTTCTGAGCCTCCAGCACGCCCGACAGGTTCATCGCCAGGCACGACGAGTGCGCCGCCGCGATGAGTTCCTCGGGGCTCGTCTGGCCGTCCGGGTTGCCCGCGCGGGTCGGGAACGACACGGAGAACGTGCCGGCGTTGGACGAGTCCAGGGTGACCTCGCCCTTCCCGTTCTGCAGTCCGCCGACCCAGTGGGTGGTCGCGTCACGGCTGGGCATCAGGGCCTCCATGTGAGTAGGCGGTGGCCGACGCTGTCAGCCGCCGCAGGGTTTCGATCAGTTGGCGCCGCGAAACGTCGTCGAGGCCCAGTGCGCAGCCGATGGCCGACGGGACGCCCGCCGCGCGGGTGCGCGTCGTACGGCCCTGCTCGGTCAGGCTGACCACCACGGTCCGTTCGTCCTCGGGCAGGCGTGCCCGCGTGACCAGCCCGTTGGCCTCGAGTCGCTTGAGCAGCGGGGAAAGCGTGCCGTAGTCCAGGTGCAGCGCCTCGCCGATCTCCTTGACCGGCCGGGCGTCGGACTCCCACAGCACCAGCAGCACCAGGTACTGCGGGTAGGTGAGCCCCAGCTCGCCGAGCAGGGGACGGTAGGTGTCCGTCACCGCGCGCGACGCCGCGTAGAGCGCGAAGCAGGCTTGCTCGTCCAACAGGAACTCATCCGGCACACCCAGGAACCTAGCCCACGATTACATCGCGCGCAAGGTATTCGACGAAACTGTCGGACCCCTCTGGCAGAGTCACCGCCATGACCGAACGACCCCAGCGCCCGGAAGTCCCGCTCACCGGCGGCGAGCGCGAAATCCTGACCGGACTGCTCGACTACCACCGCGCCACCGTCGCGTGGAAGTCCGGCGGGCTCACCGAAGCGCAAGCCCGCCAGGTCCACCTGCCGAGCGAGCTGACCACCGTCGCCGGCCTGATCGCCCACCTCACGCTCAACGAGTGGTTCTGGTTCGCCGTCGTCGTCGACGGCGAGGAGGACACCTGGGAGGCCAAGCTCGAGCAGGACCCGGACGCCGAGTTCCGGGTCCCGCCCGGGACCACCGTCGAAACGCTGCTCGCCGACTACGAAAAGCAGTGCGCCCGCAGCCGCCAAATCGTCGCCGCACACGGCTTCGACGACGAAGTCACGCACAAGCACGAGACCTTCAACGTCCGCTGGGTGCTCACGCACATGATCGAGGAGACCGCCCGGCACGTCGGCCACCTCGACGTCCTGCGCGAGCTGACCGACGGCCTCACCGGGGAGTGACCTTCTTGGGCGGCAGCGGGAAGAACCCGCTGGTCCGCTCGACGTAGTGCGCGTACGCCGGGCGCGTGCGCGCCATGCCCTTCTCCAGCATGGGTTTCCCGGTGCCGCGGGCCAGGGTGAACGTCATCGCGATGGGGGAGAGGATGGTGAGCGCCCCCGGCCACGTCGAGCAGGCCAGCAGGTAGAGGCCCCACCACACGCACGCGTCGCCGAAGTAGTTCGGGTGCCGCGTGTAGCGCCACAACCCCGTGTCGAGCACCTTGCCCTTGTTCGACGGGTCGGCCTTGAAGCGGCGCAGCTGGTCGTCGCCGACCGTCTCGAACCCGAAGCCGACCAGCCACACGGCGATGCCCAGCCAGCCCAGGACGCCGATCCCGGTCCCGTCCACCGCGAACTGCACCGGCAGGGAGACGAAGTACAGCACCACGGCCTGGAACAGGTAGATCCGCACGAACATCTTGAGCGGCCCGTAGCCCATCCGCGCGTACCGCGGGTCCTCGGGCAGCTTGTGGTTGCGCAGGTGCAGGTGCACCGAGAGCCGCACGCCCCAGACCACCGTCAGGAGGACCACCACGAGCCGCAGGGAGAGCGGGCCGTCGCCGAACGGGAACGCCGCGACCGCGACGATCGCGAACCCGAGCCCCCAGAACGTGTCGATCGTGTCGTAGCGCTTGCGCGCCCGCGCGATCCCGAAGGTCACGACCACCGCCACCAGCGTGACGGCGGCCGTGACGAGCAGCTGCGTCATCGGAGCCACTCCCGCGTCGCCGGCATCCCGCTGACGCCGTGCTCGTCCGGCCGCACGCTCAGGATCTGGTCCACACCCATCCGGTTCTCCTCGAACGCCAGTGCCCCGCCCACCAGGTACAGCCGCCAGACCCGCGCCCCGGTCTCACCGATCAGCGCGACGACGTCCGCCCAGTTCTCCTCCAGGGTGTCGGCCCACGCCCGGACCGTCCAGACGTAGTGCTCGCGCATCGCGTGCACGTCCCGGACCTCCAGGCCCGCGTTCTCCAGGTGGTCGACGGTCCGGCCGACCGGGCGCATGGTCATGTCGGGGGCGATGTACCGCTCGATGAACGCGCCGCCGCCGGGGGCGACGTTCCCCCGCGACATCTGCTGGATCAGCACCCGGCCACCGGGCTTGACCATCTTGTGCAGCGTCGCCGCGTACGTCGGGTAGTTGATCTCGCCGACGTGCTCGCCCATCTCGATCGACGCGACCGCGTCGAACGGCGCGTCCGGCAGCTCGCGGTAGTCCTGACGGCGGACCTCGACGCGGTCTTCGAGGTCGTGCTGGGCGAGCCGGGCGCGGATGTGCTGCAGCTGCTCGCCCGAGAGCGTGATGCCGACGGCGTGCACCCCGTGGTGCTTGGCCGCGTGGACCAGCAGCGAGCCCCAGCCGCAGCCGATGTCGAGCAGCCGCATGCCGGGGCGCAGGCCCAGCTTGCGGCAGATCATCTCCAGCTTGTCGTGCTGCGCCTCTTCGAGGCTCTGCGACTCGGAGGTGAAGTACGCGCTGGAGTAGGCCATCGACTCGTCCATGAGCAGCTGGTAGAAGGCGTTGCTCAGGTCGTAGTGGTGCGCGATGGCGGACTTGTCGCGCAGCAGGCTGTGCAGCTTGCCGGTGAGCCGCGCCTCCTCGGCGGGCGGCTTCGGCGGCGGCCCGACGACGCCGAGCGACGCGGCGAGCTTGACGGCCTCCGCCCAGTCGCGCGGGCCGAGCTTCACCCGGTTCAGCTCCCCCGAGCGGGTGAGGGCCCAGATCCGGCGGAAGCCGTCCGCCAGGTCTCCTTCGACGTCGAGGTCACCGGTGACGTAGGCGCGGGCGAGACCCAGCTCACCCGGCGCGAAGAGCAGGCGGCGCAGGGCACGGCGGTTGCGGAGGACGACGGTGGGCGCGTCTACTGGGCCGGCCTGGCTTCCGTCCCAGGTCCGCAGGCCCACGGGGAGCTGCCCGCCGAGGAGTTTTTCGGCGAACGAGGCGAGGCGGTGCGCGGTGCTGTTCGGCATGTCCGGGATTCGCTCTCCCCTGCGTGGTGGATTGGTGCCGGCTTCATCCAATCCACCTGCGAGCCGGCGGCGAAGTACCGGTGTGGAGATCACGGGAGAACGCATCGCCGTCATCGGCAGCGGGGTGGCCGGGCTGACGGCGGCATACCTGCTGCAACGCAAGCACGAGGTCCTGCTGTTCGAATCCGACGACCGGCTCGGCGGGCACGCGCACACCCACGACGTGCCCAGCGCCCACGGCGGCACCATCGGCGTGGACTCGGGGTTCATCGTCCACAACGAGCGCACCTACCCGACGCTGCTGAAGCTGTTCGGGGAGCTCGGCGTGCGCACCCGCGACACCGAGATGTCGATGAGCATCCGGTGCGACGGCTGCGGCCTGCAGTACGCCGGCGCGAAGGGGCTGGCCGGCCTGTTCGCCCAGCGCGGCAACCTCGCGCGGCCCCGCTACCTGCGGATGCTGGCCGAGGTGAAGAAGTTCCACCGGCACGCGAAGCGGCTGCTCGACGCGACGGACGCCGGCGATGTGACGCTCGGCGCGTTCCTCGCCATCGGCGGCTACACCCGCTACTTCACCGACCACTTCATGCTGCCGCTGGTCTCGACCGTCTGGTCGGCCGACCGCAGCGACACGCTGCGCTACCCGGCCCGCTACCTGTTCGAGTTCCTCCGCAACCACGGCATGCTGAGCGTCAAGAACTCGCCGGCCTGGCGGACCGTCGTCGGCGGGTCCCGCGAATACGTCGAACGCGCGGCCAAGCAGCTCACCGCCGTGCACCTCTCCACGCCGGTGCGGTCGGTGCTGCGCACCGCGGGCGGCGTCGAGGTCCGTGACGACGCGGACACCCCGCACCGCGTGGACAAGGTCGTCATCGCCACCCACGCCGACCAGGCACTCGCCCTGCTGGGCAACCCGACCGCCGCCGAGCGCGAGGTGCTCGGCGCGTTCCGCTACTCGGCGAACGAGGCCTGGCTGCACACCGACACGAGCGTCTTGCCGTCGCTGGCCGACGCCCGCGCGGGCTGGAACTACCGGGCGCCGGTGTGCGGCGCCCCGACCGGCGCGGTCCAGGTCAGCTACGACATGAACCGCCTGATGCGACTGGACGAGCCGACCGGCTACGTCGTCACGCTCAACCCGCGGGAAGGCACCGACCGGGAGGCCCTGGTCGCCAAGATGCACTACGAGCACCCGGTCTACACGCCGGAATCCGTTGCGGCGCAACGCCGGCTGCCCGAGCTCAACGACGGCGTGTTCGCCTACGCCGGCGCCTACCACGGCTGGGGCTTCCACGAGGACGGCTGTGCTTCGGGGGCCCGCGCCGCCGAAAGCCTGGGAGTGGCCTGGTGACCAACGCGCTCTACGACGCCACGGTCGCGCACGTGCGGCGGATCGACCCGCCGCACTCCTTCGCGCACCGCGTGTACCTGTGGCTGGTGGACCTGGACGCGCCGCCGCGGCTGCCGTGGTGGCTGCGGCCGTTCGCCCGGTTCGACCGCCGCGACCACTTCGTGGCGTCCGACCCGCGCGGGATCCGGGAGAAGCTGGACGCCTGGCTCGCCGAGCGCGACGTCGACCTGCGCGGCGGCAAGGTCGTCATGCTGGCCGCCGCGCGCGTGCTCGGGTACGTCTTCAACCCGATCAGCGTCTACTGGTGCCACGACGCCGACGGCGCGCTCGCGTGCGTCGTGGCCGAGGTGCACAACACCTACGGCGGCCGGCACGCCTACCTGCTGCGCCCCGACGAGGCGGGCCTCGCCCGCGCGGCCAAGGAGTTCTACGTCTCGCCGTTCCAGGAGATGGACGGCGAGTACCGGATGCGCCTGCCGCACCCGGAAGCGCTGCTCGACCTCACGGTCGCGTTGCGCCGCGGGAGTTCGACGCCGCTGGTCGCTACGCTTCGGGGAGTCCGCCGCCCGGTGGACCCGCGGTGGCTGGCCCGGCTCGTGCTCGCCCGGCCGCTGCTGCCGCAGCGGGTGTCCGCGCTCATCCGCCGCCACGGCGTCGCGCTGTGGCTGCGCAAGGCGCCGGTCATCGCGCGCACCCCGCAGAACGCCGGAGGACAGCTGCATGGATGAGCCGGCCCGCCAGCGCCACATCGCGCCGGTGCCCGCCGAAGCCCCGGCGGGCCCGACGGCCGAAGAGCTGATGGTGCGCGTCGCCAAGGGCGACGAGCGGGCCTTCGAGCTGCTCTACGACCAGTTCGCGGGCCCCATCTTCGGGCTCGTCCGGCGGATCGTGCGTGACGCGGCCCAGTCCGAAGAGGTCGCCCAAGAGGTCCTCGTCGAGCTGTGGCGCACCGCGACGCGGTACGCGCCGGAGAAGGGGTCCGCGCTGAACTGGGCGATGACGCTGGCGCACCGCCGCGCGGTCGACCGGGTCCGCTCCGCGCGAGCCAGCACCGAACGCGAGCAGAAGGCGACCTTCGAAGCCGCCCGCGGCCGACCCTTCGACGAGGTCGCCGAGTCCGTCACCGCGCGGCTCGAACGCTCCCAGGTGCGCAAGTGCCTGTCCTTCCTGACCGAGCTGCAGCGCGAGTCCGTGCTGCTCGCCTACTACCAGGGCTATACGTATCGCGAGGTGGCCGAAGTGCTGTCGACGCCGCAAGGAACCGTCAAGACGCGGCTGCGGGACGGGCTGATCCGCCTGCGGGACTGCCTGGGGGTGACCGCGTGAGCACGCCGGAGATGCACACCCTGGCCGGCGCCTTCGCGCTCGACGCCGTCAACGACGTCGAGCGCGCGGAGTTCGCCCGCCACCTCGAGCAGTGCGAGTCGTGCGCGCAGGAGGTCGCCGAGCTGCGCGCGACCGCGGCCCGCCTCGGCGCGGCGATGGCCGAGGAGCCGCCGCCGGAGTTCAAGGACCGCGTCATGACCGCCATGCACGCCACCCGCCAGCTGCCGCCGCGCACGCGGCCCGGCTCCCCCGAGCGGTCCCGCCGCTCGGCGCGGGCGCCCCGGTGGGCGGTCTTCATCGCCGCCGCGGCCGCCGTCGTGGGGCTCGCCGCGGGCGGCGTGTTCGGCGGCATCGCGCTCACCCAGCAGCAGGAGCTCCAGTCCGCGCAGACCCGGCTCGACCAGGCCCGGGACCGCTACGAGCCGGTGGCGGCGCTGCTCGCCGCGCCGGACTCGAAGACCGCGCACGGCGAAGCGCCCGGCGGCGGCGGGGTGACGGTCATCCTGTCGAAGTCGCTCGACCGCGTGATGGTGATGGACGCCGGGCTGCCGGCGCAGCCGGGCGGGAAGGTCTACGAAGCCTGGCTGATCACCGGCACGGGCGCGCCGCGCTCGGCCGGGGTGATCGCCGCCGACGACGGCGGCCTGGTCGTGGCCCAGGGGATCGGGAACGCCGACCACCTCGCGGTGAGCGTCGAGCAGGCGGGCGGATCGCCCAGCGGGGCGCCCACCGACGTGCTCATGAGCATGCCCGCGCCGGCCTGATCGAGCGCCATAGCAGACCGGGCTCCGGCGGTGCTCGCGGCTCCTCGCTCTTGCGCGCTCGAACGTGTTGTGGCAAAACACCTTTGCGACACACGGCGTGCCTACTGGATTAGAGGCTGCCTGGTGCCTACCGTCCTGCCTAACGTCGGCAGTTGACATAACTCTCACTCTGCGGTTCAGGGTGAGAGTCGATCACCGGCCGGCGGGCTGTACGGGCACAACGATCAGGAAGGCGGACTTCGATGACGCCCCCGCACAACTACCTTGCGGTGATCAAGGTGGTCGGCATCGGCGGTGGCGGCGTGAACGCCGTGAACCGCATGATCGAGGTCGGCCTCAAGGGTGTCGAGTTCATCGCGGTGAACACCGACGCCCAGGCACTGCTCATGTCCGACGCCGACGTCAAGCTGGACATCGGCCGCGAACTCACCCGGGGCCTCGGCGCGGGCGCCGCCCCCGAGGTCGGCCAGAAGGCCGCCGAAGACCACCGTGAAGAGATCGAAGAGGTCATCAAGGGCGCCGACATGGTGTTCGTGACGGCCGGCGAAGGCGGCGGCACCGGCACCGGTGGCGCCCCGGTCGTGGCGCAGATCGCCCGCAAGCTGGGCGCGCTGACCATCGGCGTCGTGACGCGCCCGTTCACCTTCGAGGGCAAGCGCCGCGGCAAGCAGGCCGAGGACGGCATCCAGTCGCTGCGCAACGAGTGCGACACCCTCATCGTGATCCCGAACGACCGCCTGCTGCAGCTCGGCGACATCGGCGTCTCGCTGATGGACGCGTTCCGCTCCGCGGACGAGGTGCTGCTGTCCGGTGTCCAGGGCATCACCGACCTGATCACCACCCCGGGCCTGATCAACCTCGACTTCGCCGACGTCAAGAGCGTGATGTCCGGCGCGGGCTCGGCGTTGATGGGAATAGGGTCCGCACGCGGTGAAGGCAGGGCCATCCAGGCGGCCGAGAAGGCGATCAACTCGCCGCTCCTCGAGGCCTCCATGGACGGTGCGCACGGCGCGCTGCTTTCGATCGCGGGTGGTTCGGACCTGGGCCTGTTCGAGATCAACGAGGCCGCGTCGCTGGTGCAGGAGTCCGCGCACCCGGACGCCAACATCATCTTCGGCACGATCATCGACGACTCCCTCGGCGACGAGGTCCGCGTCACGGTGATCGCGGCCGGGTTCGACGCCGGCGCGCCGACGCACAAGAAGCTCGACCCGTCGACCTTCGGCTCCGGCTCGCGCCAGTCGTCGACGACCGCGTCGGCCTCGGCCGGCCAGGTCTCGAACCCGCCGTCCTCGCAGCCGGGCGCCACCCCGGTGCCGTCCGCGGGCGGCTCCGGCTACCCGGTGGCGCCGCCGCGGTCGCACTCGCCGCTGCCGTCGGCGACCGGCGGACAGCCGTCCGGCGGTCTCCCGCAGCCCGGCGGCGGCTCGCGCGGCTACTCGCCGATCGGCTCCAACCCGACCCAGGGCAGCCTGCCCGGGCGCGCGATGCCGGTCCACGACGACCCGTCGGACGACGAGGTCGACGTCCCGCCGTTCATGCGGCGCTAGTCACTGGTCCGTGAAGGCCTCCTTACCGGCTCTTAAGGCCGGTAAGGAGGCCTTCACGGCGTTTGGGAGGATGCAGGTATGCGGGTTCGGCGAGTGGTGACGACCAGGGCGGGCGGCGCGTCGCGGCCCCCGTACGACACGTTCAACCTGGGGGACCACGTCGGCGACGACGAGGGGAACGTCTACGCCAACCGCAAGCGCCTCGCGGCCGAGCTGGGCCTGGCCGAGGACAAGCTGGCGTGGATGGAGCAGGTCCACGGCCGCACGGCGACCACTGTGGACGGCACGGAGACCCAAGCCGCCGAGGCGACCGACGCGCTGGTGACCGCGACCCCGGGGGTCGCGCTCGTCGTGCTGGTCGCCGACTGCGTGCCCATCCTGCTGGCCGACGCCGAGGCCGGCGTGGTTTCGGCGGTGCACGCGGGCCGCGTCGGCACGCGCGTGGGCGTCGTCCCGGCGGCGGTGGCCGCGATGCGGGAGGCGGGTGCCGAGACCGGCCGGATCGAAGCCCTGCTCGGCCCGGCCATCTGCGGCGACTGCTACGAGGTCCCCGCCGAAATGGCCGCCGACGTCGAGAAGCACGTCCCCGGCAGCGCGTGCAAGACCCGCAAGGGAACGCCCGGCCTCGACCTGCGCGCCGGGCTCTGGCGCCAGCTCGCCGACCTGGGCGTCGGCAAGATCGGCGTCGACCCGCGGTGCACGAACGAGGACAAGACGCTGTTCAGCTACCGCCGCGACGGCACGACCGGGCGGATCGCGGGCATCACCTGGATCGAGGCATGACCGGCCGCAAGGCCGAGCTGGCCGCGAACCTCGCCGAGGTCGAAGCGCGGATCGCGGCCGCCTGCCGTGCGGCCGGGCGCGCCCGCGACGAGGTCAAGCTGATCGCGGTCACGAAGACCTTCCCCGCGTCCGACGTCGCGCTGCTGGCCGAGCTCGGCGTCACCGACGTCGGTGAGAACCGCGACCAGGACGCCGGCCCGAAAGCTGCCGAAGTGCCGGGGCTGCGCTGGCACATGGTCGGCCGGCTCCAGCGCAACAAGGCACGCTCCGTGATCGGGTGGGCCCACGAAGTCCAGTCCCTCGATTCCGCCCGGCTGGCCGACGCGCTCGCCAAGGCGGTGCGTGCGGCTCAGGACGCCCAGATACGTGACGAACCCCTCGACGTGCTGATCCAGGTCAGCCTCGACGACGACCCCGAGCGCGGGGGCTGCCCCCTCGGCGACCTGGGCGCCCTCGCCGAGCATGTAACCCACATGGGTGAACTGCGGCTTCGTGGGCTGATGGCCGTCGCCCCGCTCGGCGCCGACCCCTCGGCGGCCTTCGAACGCCTCGCTCGCGCGGGGGAGGCGCTCCGCAAAGATCACCCGAATGCCGCAGACGTGTCCGCCGGGATGAGCCATGATCTCGAGCAGGCGATCACGCACGGCTCGACCTGTGTGCGTGTCGGAACCGCGTTGCTCGGTGGACGCGGTTTAGCCTCGCCGTAGGGAGCTCGCGCGGTCGTCACGTTTAGTGGTCGCCCGGGCGGGGCACTGACGGCGTGGAACACGTTGGTGCGGGAGCGGCTAGGGCTAGGGAGAGGCATGAGCGCGCTGCAGAAGCTGAAGGCCTACTTCGGGATGGTGCCTGCTGACGACGACGGTTACGACGCCGAGGACGACTACCGGCGCGGCTACGACGACGAGTACGACTCCTACGAGGAGCCTGCTCCCCGGTCGTCGCGCTCACGCTACCGCGACGTCGACGACACGTACGACGAGCCCGTCAGCCGCAGCCGGTCACGCTCCGTGGCAGCTTCGGAGCCGGCCGTCCACGGTGCGCTCGCGATGGACCGGCAGCCGGAGCCCGTCGCGCGGTTGCGACCGGTCACCGAGCCGGTCGTGCGCCAGCCGGTGCGTGACCCGTTGAGCCGGATCACGACCCTGCACCCGACGAGCTACGCGGAAGCGCGGGCGATCGGGGAGCACTACCGCGAAGGCATCCCGGTGATCATGAACCTCACCGAGATGGAGAACGCGGACGCGAAGCGGCTCGTCGACTTCGCCGCCGGGCTGGCGTTCGCGCTGCGCGGGTCGATGGACAAGGTCACCAACAAGGTGTTCCTTCTCTCACCGCCCGATGTGGACGTGACCGCCGAAGACCGCCGGCGGATCGCCGAGGGGGGATTGTTTTTGCGGGGCTGAAGTCGCGCGGACCGCTGAGCGCAAGCAGACGTGATTTTGTCGACTCGATGCGGCGTCGACCCCCTCAACTGCGTCTTGGGACCGGACGCCCGGTTAGAGTAGGTACGTGGAAGCTGTGTGGCTGGTCGTCTGGTACGTGCTGTTCGCCTTCTGGCTGCTGCTGACGGCGCGGATCGTGGTCGAACTCGTCCGCACGTTCGCGCGTGAGTGGCATCCGGCCGGAGGGGTTGCGGTGACGCTCGAGACCATCTACACAGTGACGGACCCGCCGGTCCGGTTGTTCAGAAGGATCATTCCGATGGTCCGGATCGGCGGCGTCGGACTGGACTTGTCGATTATGGTGCTGCTGTTGGTTGTGTTCTTCGCGATGCAACTGGCGACTCCAAGTTGATCGGGGAAACTTGGGTGGACCCTGCAGGCCATGGAGTGCGTGAGGTGATCTGATGTCGTTGACCCCCGCTGACGTGCATAACGTTGCGTTCAGCAAGCCGCCCATCGGCAAGAGGGGCTACAACGAGGACGAGGTGGACGCGTTCCTCGACCTGGTGGAGACCGAGCTGGCCCGCTTGATCGAAGACAACAACGAGCTGCGCCAGCAGATGGAGCAGCTCGACGCGGAACTCGAGTCGACCCGTGGGGAGCTCGAGAACGCCAAGGCGAACGTCGGCGCCCCCCCGATGCGTGAAGAGCCGTCGCGCCGGCTGGCCCCCGTGCCGCCGCCGCAGTCGGCCATGGAGCAGACGCAGGCGCACTCGATGGTCGGCGACAGCACGGAGCCGAACGTGCAGGCGGCCAAGGTCCTGGGTCTCGCCCAGGAGATGGCCGACCGGCTGACCGCCGAGGCGAAGACCGAGTCCGACGGGATGCTGGCCGAGGCCCGCACCAAGTCCGAGCAGCTGCTTTCGGACGCCCGGGCGAAGTCCGACTCGATGGTGAACGAGGCGCGGACCCGCGTCGACACGATGCTGAACGACGCGCGGACCCGGGCGGAGACCTTGGAGCGCCAGGCGCGCGACAAGGCGACGACGCTGGAGCGCGAGTCGCAGCGCAAGTACACCGAGACGATGAACAGCCTGAACTCCGAGAAGAGCGGGCTGGGCAAGAAGATCGAGGAGCTGCGCACGATCGAGCGGGAGTACCGCACGAGGCTGCGCGGGTTCCTCGAGTCCCAGCTGCGCGAGCTCGACGACCGCGGTTCCGCCGCGCCCGCGTCGGCCTCGTCGGGCTCCGGCCAGACGTCCGGTTCGTCCAGCGGCGGCCAGGGCTACTCGTTCGGCCCGCGCGCCGAAGCCGGCTGAGTTTTCGTTCCGGGCCTACCCCACGGGCACCTGCCGGTGGGGTAGGCCACGGTTCGGAGTCGATCCGGTACGGCACGTGGGTGGGTCGCGGTCCGATCTTGCCCGGTTCGTGTTGTAATGCAGCGTGCTTTACATCGTGCTGGTACTGGTACTGGCGGCTCTGGGGTTGCTCGTATCCGCGCTGATCACCGCTTCTTCGTTGTGGGCGTGGGTTTCCATCGCGCTGTCCGTGCTGGCGGGCCTGCTCCTGGTGGCCGACTGGCTGCGCCGCCGTCGCCGTTCCGCGGCGCCGGAGACCGACGAGCCGGTCGCCGAGAGCGCCGCGGCTGCCGAGCCGGCTCGGGAGACCGAGCCCGACGGGGAACCGGCCGAGGCGGAACAGACCGCCCTGATCCCGGCGGCGGGCGAACTGGGGGATCCGGCGGACACGCCCGAACCCGAGCTCGAATCCGCCGAGCCCGAACCCGCCGCGGAGGAATCCGCCGTGGCGGAATCCGCCGTCGCGGAATCTCCCGTGGCGAAATCCACCGTAGCGAAATCCTCCGTGGCGGACGAAGCCGAGCCGGGTGAGGAGAAGACCCCGGCCGACGACGTCGCCGTCCTGGCGGACCTCGAGGACGAGGTAGTGGTCGTCGACGAGCACCCGCGCTACCACCTCACCACCTGCACCTGGCTGGGCAGCCGCGAGCGCATCCCGATCGGCATCGGCGAAGCCCGCCAGCTCGGCTTCACCCCCTGCTCCCGCTGCGCCCCGGACGCGACCCTGGTCGCCGCCCACCGCTGACCCGAGCCGAGCAAGCTCAGGCGGCGGTCCGGTGCCGTCTTGAATGAGTCATTCAGGACCTCCCACGCCCCGAATGACTCATTCAAGACCTTTCAGCCGTCCAGCTCCGCCAGCAGGGCCTCGATGTCCGCGCGCTGCCCGGACGCCTCTTCCGGCAGCCGGGCCAGCGCCGCGGTCAGCACCTCCCGGGCCTCCGCCGCCTTGCCGAGGTCGCGCCACAGGCGTCCACAAAGGACGTCGGCGGCGACCGCCGGGCCCTCGGCTTCCATGGCGCGCAAGGCTTCCGCCGCCGCCGTGGCGCGGGGGAGGGCCTCCGCCGGGCGGTCCAGGTTGGCCAGCAGGCGGGCGCCGTCGTAGGCCGCCAGTGCGCTTTCCCACTCGAACTGCGGGCCCTCGCCCGTGACCGCGTCAGCCACCGCCAGCGCTTCTTCCGCCTGCGCGGGCTCACCGGCCCACAGCCACGAAAGCGCCGCGCGACGGCGGGTGCGCAGTTCCTCCGCCGGGAGCCCGGCCGCCTGGAACCGCTCGGCCGCGGCCGTGAAGGCCTCCGCCGCTTCGGCGTCCCGGTCCAAACCGTCGAGGAGGTCCGCGCGGGACTCCGTCACCTGGCCCGCCGCGGCTTCGTTCTCCATCGCCGCGAAGTGCTCGGCGGACGCGCCGAACAGCTCCACCGCCTGGACCAGGCGGCCCAGCTCCTGGCACGCCTTCGCCAGCAGGTACCGCCCGCGCGCCAACTCGTGGCCGGCGCCGGCCCGCTCCAGGACCGCTTCGGCGTCCTCGATCGCTTCGGCGGCTTCTTCCGGACGGCCGGCGTCCAGGGCCGCGGCCGCGAGTTCGACCCGGGTCACCGCCGCGTCGACGTCGGCGCCGAGCGCGGTGAAGTCGCCGACGGCCGCCCGGAAGGCGGTGGCGGCGTCCTCGGCCCGGCCCAGGTCGTTCGCGAGGTGCCCGCGCAGCTGGTGCAGCCGGGCCCAGGCCTCCCGGTTGGTGCCCGGGTCGATAGACGCCGTCTCGGCGAACGCCGTTTCCCGGTCGCCGAGGCCGGCGCGGAACTGGACGCCGAGCAGCCGGGCGTTCGCGGCCCGCTCGGGCGAGCCGATCTCCGCGTACCGCGCCGCCGCGTCCGTCACGAGCTCGATCGCGCCCGGCAGGTCGCCCTGGTTCGCCAGCACCAGCCCCCGGCGCTCCAGCCACGCCCCCGTCAGCTCGGGGGTGGCGCGGACCGGGTCGCCGGCCCGGTCGAGAACCTCCGCGGTGGCCTCGAAGTCGTTCCGCGCGAAGCGCAGGAGCGCCAGCCGCAGCAGGGCACGGGCGTGGTCGGCGGGCTCGCCGATGGCCGCGAGACGTGCCGCCGAGTCTTCGAGTTCACCGTCCGCGTCCGGGCGGTCCCCGGCCAGCGCCGAGAACAGGATTTCCTTGCCGCGCGCGGCTTCCGCTCCCACGGCGTCGCCGGCTTCCTCGAACAGCGCGGCCGCGTGCGCGAAGCCGCGGCTCGCGGCCTCGGGGTCACCGAGCACCTCGGCGTCCGCCGCCGCGGTCAGCCGCCGGGCCCGCAGCGTTCCCGCCGGGTCCGGGCACACCTCGTCGAACCGGGCCCAGACGGCGTCGGGCGACCGGCCCAGCCGCGCCTCCTGCTCGCCGAGGTCGGCCAGCTCCTCGGGCGAGTCCGGGTAGACCTGGACGGGCGCGGGAACCGGGGCGGGCGCGGCGGCCCCGGACAGCGGCAGGTGCTCGACGAGCGGTTCGGCGGCGAGCACCGCCCGGATCCGGTCGCCCTGCTCGGTCGTGCCGTTGCGCGCGTCGAACCGTGCGGCCACGGCCAGCGCGCGCTCGGCCAGTTCGTCGTGCAGCGCGGCCACCGTGGTGGAGCCGACGGCGCGGCGCACCGGCGCGTCACCGTGGCCGCTCTCGGCCACCAGCCGCAGGTTCAGCGCGGCCGCGGCGGCGAACTCCTGCTCCGCGTACGGCGTCGGCGGCGTCTCGAGCCAGCCGAGGTGCCGCTCGACGAGGTCGAGCCCGCGGGCGTGGTTCCCGGTCAGCGCGCAGAACGCGAGGTGGGTCGCGATCGCCTGCAGCTGCGCCGGGTCGTGCCGCATCGCCCGGTACGCGCGGCGGTGGGCCTGGACGGCGTCGTCGTACCGTCCGATGTGGACGTAGGGGAGCAGCAGCTCGGTCAGGATGTGCTGCGGCTGCTCGACGCAGCTGAACTCGCCGCCCAGCACCGGTTCGGCCACCTCGGCGGCTTCGGCGTACCGGCCGAGCCAGCTCAGGTGCGCGACCTTGTCGCTCGGCTCGCAGCCGACGCAGTCCGACATCTGACCGCGGGGCGCGGCCGACCACAGCCGGTACTGCTCGGCGGCGGTCTCGCGGTCGCCGACGTGCCGGGCGAGCACGGCGCGGTACTGGTGCACCGGGTTCATCGAGTACCCGGCCTCGCGGTACCGGCGTTCCATGTCGTCGAGCACGCCGCGGGTCCGCTCGAGCGGCACCTCCGGGAACGTCGCCATCGACCCGGCCATGAACTTGAAGTACCAGTGCAGGTCGTGGGTCCAGCGCGGGTCGGCTTCGCCGCGGTCGTGCACCGCGAGGCACCACGCGAACGGCACGAACGCCTTCGCCGGCTCGCCGCCCTGCTGGTAGGCGCTGGTGAGGAAGATCCGGGCGCCGAAGCGCAGTTCGGCCGAGCCGAGCGCGTCGGCGTCCCGGAGCCCGGCTTCGAGCGCGGCGATCTGGGCGCGGCCGCGCGGCAGCCGTTCGGCGGCCCACAGGCGGTCCCACACCTCCTGCTCGGCGGCGGTGGGGGTGGTCATCGGGACTCCTCTTCGGGGACGGCCTGCTCCAGCAGGCCGAGGAACGAACGGTTCAGCAGCTCGGCGTCGGCCGGCCGGATCGGGTGCCTGCCGAACAGCAGGGCCTGGCCGTAGAGCGACTCGACGGCCAGCCCGCGCAGCGTGTCGTCCTGGAGCAGGCTGATCCGCCGCACCAGCGGGTTGCGGTGGTTGAGCACCAGCTGCGGGCGGTCGTCGGCGGGCTTCTCGAACGCCGAGAGCACCCCCGCCCACAGCTCGTCGACCTGCTCCTTGGTGGCCCGCAGCTCGCCGGCGAACGCGGCCGCCCGGTCCAGCAGGTAGAGCACCGGCAGGCCGGCCGGCTGGAACTCGCGCAGCACGACCTCGCAGCCCAGCCGGTCGAGGTGGCGCTGCGCGGCCGCGACGAACGGCCGGGTGGCCAGCGCGGTGGCGCTGTCGAGCTCGGCGAACGCGGTGGTGAGGTCGCTCGGGTCGAGCCGGGTCACCAGCAGGTCCGGTTCGAGCGCCCGCATCCGCTCGGCCAGCTCGCTGTCGTAGGTGTAGCCGCCGTTGATCACGGCGATGTCCTGCGCGGCCGCGACCCCGGCCAGCTGCTGGAACTCGTCGGCGGTGGCGCAGTAGCGCAGCAGCCCGTAGCGGCCGCGGAACTCGGCCATGGTCATCCGGCCGACGTTGGTCTCCAGCGGCCACCACTGCTCGACCAGCCGCAGCATCTCGTCGTCGTGCAGGGCGAGGGCCTTGACCCCGAGGTGGTGGATCCCGAGGAACCGGTTCAGCCGGTCGGGGGCGGTCCGCGCCAGGCCGGCGAGCCAGCCGCGCAGCTGATCGCCCAGCGCCTCGCGCGCCGACTCCAGCTGGCCGTCGTCGTAAAGCGCTTCCCGGCCGGCCGTCGGCCGCAGCTCACCCGCGTCGACGACGCAGCGGGCGAAGAACGCCCAGTCCGGTAGCAGGCCCGGCGCGTTCTCCGCGAGCAGCATCCGCTTGAGGTAGACGCGGTGGCCGCCGTGCTCGGCCGGGCTGGCCGGGAACGGGAGCACGTACGCGACCCCGGTCAGCCCGGCGGCGGGCACGTCCAGTTCGACGACGTCGAACGGCGTGAAGCCCAGGGTGTCCTGCGCGTAGCCGACCAGGTCGGCCTGCCGCTGCCCGGGCGTGCGGTCGTCGGCGGCCCACGGCACGGGCTGGGTGACCGGCTCGCCGTCGACGGTGATCCCGAACGGCAGCATCGAGCCGTAGAGCGTGGCCAGTTCGGCGACCGTGGCGGGGACGAACCACGGTTCGGCGCCCGGACGCGCGTCGAGGGTCACCGTGGTGCCCGGCGCGTCCCGTTCGCCCGGCCAGATGGCGTAGGTGCCGTCGGACCGGCCGGTCCACGAGACGGCCGGGCCGCCGCCGGCCGAGCGCGTCACGACGCGCACCTCGTCGGCGACGAGGAAGGCCGACAGCAGCCCGATCCCGAACTGGCCGAGGAACTCGTGGCGCTGGAAGCCCAGTTCGTCCCTTTTGGAGCTGCGCCCGATCGTCGCGAGCAGTTCGTGCACCTGGGCTTCGGTCAGCCCGATCCCGGTGTCGGTCACGCGCAGGACGCCGTCGCCCACCTCGACCGCGATCTCCGCGGGCGCACCGGGTTCCCGCGCGCGGCGCGCGGTCACCGCGTCGACGGCGTTCTGCAGGAGCTCCCGCACGTACACGCGCGGGCTCGAGTAGAGGTGGCGGCTGAGGAGGTCGACGACCCCGCGAAGATCCACCTGAAAAGTGCGGCTCACCGTGAAAATTTCCCCCGTGGTTCCCGGCCGCGGACCTTTCGGCGGCACGCGGTCATGCTAACGGGGGATCGCCGCGGCGGGCTCCTTCGTTTCCGGTGTGCCCCTCCTGACAACCGGGTTGCGCGCAGCGGTTAACCTGGAAGGCAGCAAGGCGTCGATCCGGCCATCACCGGGGAGCCTCCGGAAGAACCGAGCGTCACGCTCTCAGTAGAACCGGACGGGTGCGGCCCGTTACAGCCGTCGAACGAAGCGGCCTGTGAAAACAGGCAAGCGGGGTGGTACCGCGGAACGCCGCAAGGCGTCTCGTCCCCGTGTGGGTGACCGGGAGCCGGTCGTCCGTACGAGAGCGACGAACCGAGGAGCACCCGGATGTACCCCCAGGCCCAGCTCGACGACGGCGCGGGCGTCCCGTCGCAGCCGTCCTTCCCCGCGCTGGAGAAGCAGGTCCTCGCCTACTGGGAGAGCGACCGGACGTTCCAGGCGACGATCGACGCGCGGCCCGCCGGCGAAAAGGGCGAAAACGAGTACGTCTTCTACGACGGCCCGCCCTTCGCCAACGGCCTGCCGCACTACGGCCACCTGCTCACCGGGTACGTCAAGGACCTGGTGCCGCGCTACCAGACGATGAAGGGCCGCAAGGTCGAGCGCCGCTTCGGCTGGGACACCCACGGCCTGCCCGCCGAGCTCGAGGCGATGCGCCAGCTCGGCATCACCGAGACGTCCGAGATCGAAGAGATGGGCATCGCGAAGTTCAACGCGGCTTCGCAGGAGTCCGTGCTGCGCTACACCGACGAGTGGCGCGAGTACGTCACGCGCCAGGCGCGCTGGGTCGACTTCGACAACGACTACAAGACCCTCGACGTCACCTACATGGAGTCGGTGCTCTGGGCGTTCAAACGCCTGTGGGACAAGGGACTCGTCTACGAGGGCTACCGCGTCCTGCCGTACTGCTGGCGCGACGCGACGCCGCTGTCCAACCACGAGCTGGGCATGGACGCCGACGTCTACCGCAACCGCCAGGACCCGGCCGTCACGGTCGGCTTCCGGTTGGCGGGCAACGACAACGAGCTCGACGGCACCTACCTGCTGATCTGGACGACCACGCCGTGGACGCTGCCGTCGAACCTCGCCACGGCCGTGCACCCCGAGGTGTCCTACGTCGTCGTGGAGAGCGACGGCAAGCGGTTCCTGCTCGCCGAAGCGCGCGTCGCGGCGTACGAGCGTGAACTCGGCGAGGAGCCGGCGGTCGTCGCCCGCTACACGGGTGCCGACCTGCTCGGCACCCGCTACGCGCCGCCGTTCCCGTACTTCACCGGCACCGAGAACGCGCACCAGGTCCTCGCCGCCGACTACGTCACCACCGACGACGGCACCGGGATCGTGCACATCGCCCCGGCCTACGGCGCCGACGACAAGGTCGTCACCGACGCGGCGGGCATCCCGCCGGTCACGCCGGTCGACGCGCACGGCAAGTTCGACGCGACCGTGCCGGACTACGAGGGCCAGCAGGTCTTCGACGCCAACCCGAACATCGTGCGGGACCTCAAGAACGGCACGGGTTCGGCGGGGCAGCAGGGTGCCGTGCTGCTGCGGCACGAGACCTACGACCACTCCTACCCGCACTGCTGGCGCTGCCGGAACCCGCTGATCTACCGCGCGGTCTCGTCGTGGTTCGTCGCGGTGACGCAGTTCAAGGACCGGATGGTCGAGCTGAACCAGCAGATCACCTGGTACCCGGAGAACGTGAAGGACGGCCAGTTCGGGAAGTGGCTGGAGAACGCCATCGACTGGTCGATCTCCCGCAACCGCTACTTCGGCACGCCGATCCCGGTGTGGCAGTCCGACAACCCCGAGTACCCGCGCACCGACGTCTACGGCTCGCTCGACGAGCTGGAGGCCGACTTCGGCGTGCGGCTGGACAACCTGCACCGGCCCTACATCGACGAGCTGACCCGGCCGAACCCGGACGACCCGACCGGCCAGTCGACCATGCGCCGCGTGCCGGACGTCCTCGACGTCTGGTTCGACTCGGGCTCCATGCCGTACGCCCAGGTGCACTACCCGTTCGAGAACGCCGAGTGGTTCGAGCACCACTACCCGAGCGACTTCATCGTCGAGTACATCGGGCAGACCCGCGGCTGGTTCTACCTGCTGCACGTGCTCGCGACGGCGTTGTTCGACCGGCCGGCGTTCCGCGCCTGCGTCGCGCACGGCATCGTGCTCGGCTCCGACGGCGCGAAGATGTCCAAGTCGCTGCGCAACTACCCGGACGTCAACGAGGTCTTCGAGCGCGACGGCTCCGACGCCATGCGCTGGTACCTGATGGCGAGCCCGATCCTGCGCGGCGGCAACCTCGTCGTCACCGACAAGGGCATCCGTGACGCCGTCCGCCAGGCCGTGCTGCCGCTGTGGAACTCGTACTACTTCCTCGCGCTGTACGCGAACGCCGAGGGCGTGGACGGCCGGTGGCGCACGGATTCGCCGAACGTGCTCGACCGGTACGTCCTGGCGAAGACGCACGAGCTGGTCACCGACGTCGAGTACGCGATGGACAGCTACGACGTCGCGGGCGCGTGCCAGACCGTGCGGGACTTCCTCGAAGTCCTGACCAACTGGTACGTGCGCCGCTCGCGGGACCGCTTCTGGGCCGGCGACCGGGACGCGATCGACACGTTGCACACCGTGCTCGAGGTGACGTCGCGGGTGGCGGCGCCGCTGCTGCCGCTGACCACCGAGGTCGTCTGGCGCGGGCTCACCGGCGGCCGCTCGGTGCACCTGACCGACTGGCCGAACGCCAACGACTTGCCCGCGGACGCGGCGCTGGTCACGGCGATGGACCGGGTGCGGCAGGTGGCGTCGTCGGCGCTGTCGCTGCGCAAGGCGAACAAGCTGCGCGTGCGGCTGCCGCTGTCGTCGCTGGTCGTGGCGGCCGAGGACGCCTCGTCGCTGGCACCGTTCGCCGACATCCTGCGGGACGAGGTGAACGTCAAGGCGGTCGAGCTGACCACCGACGTCGCCGCGCACGGCGGGTTCGAGGTCGCGGTGAACGCGCGCGCCGCCGGCCCGCGGCTGGGCAAGGACGTCCAGACGGTGATCAAGGCCGTCAAGGCGGGTGACTGGTCGCTGCGGGGCGGCGCCGTGGTCGCGGCCGGCATCACGCTGCACGAGGGCGAGTTCGACCGGCGGCTGGTCGCCAAGAGCGGCGGCGCGGCGGCGGAGCTGCCCGGCGGGTCCGGGCTGGTCCTGATCGACACCGAGGTGACGCCGGAGCTGGCCGCCGAAGGCGTCGTCCGCGACCTGGTCCGGGTCGTGCAGCAGGCCCGCCGCGACGCCGGGCTCGACGTCGCGGACCGGATCGCGCTGACCGTCGACGCACCGGCCGACGTCGTCGAGGCGGCGCGGCGGCACGAGGAGTTCCTGGCCTCGGAGACGCTGGCGACGTCGGTGGCGTACGAGCCGGTCGGCGAGGGCTTCGCCGGCACGGTCGGCGACGGCACGAAGGTGACGGCGGCGGTCGCGAAAGCCTGACGCCGGTCGTGAGTGGCAAGTAGGGTTAGAACCCGACTTGCCACTCACGACGGTGGCGTTCCTTGGGGGAGGGGATTGCGGGAATGAGTCCTGCGGCGAGACGTGGCGTCCTGATCGGCGGCGCGCTGCTGGTGGTCGCGGTCGTGGTGGCGGCGTTCTTCGTCTTGAACGGCGGGAGCACGGCGCCGACGGCGGAAGCCGGGGCGACGTCGGTGGAGAGCCCCGGTGCACTCGACCCGCAGTCGGCGATCACCGAGTACGTGCAGGACCTGTCCGAGAACAACCCCGACGCGGCCGCCCGGCTGACCGACGACAACGCGGCGGCGGCGGTGACGCTGCGCGACGCGCGGAACACGCTGAACCCGAAGTCGGTCGTCGCCAAGCTGACCGTGCTGCAGCCGACGCCGGCCGGGGCGAAGTCGACCGGCGGGACGTTCTCCATGGCGTGGTCGCTGAAGGGCGGCGTCTGGAACTACGACGTCCCGTTCCAGCTGAACCTGGCGGGCGGCAAGTGGCTCGTGCACTGGTCGCCGTCGCTGCTGCACCCGAAGCTGGAGGCGGGGCAGCGCCTGGTGGTCAGCACCGCCACCCAGGACAGCACCGCGGTCGCCGACCGCGACGGCAAGCCGCTGCTCATCAGCGGGGCCGCCGGCGTGCGGCCGGTGGACGGCGACCCGGCGCCGCTGCTGCGCTCGGCGCTCACCGGTCAGGTCACGGCCGCGACCGGCGCGGGCTTCGCCGTCGAGCGCGTCGACACGGCGGGCAAGGTCGCGGAGACGTTGTTCGGCAAGGCGGCGGCCGAGGGCGCGCCGCCGCTCGTGTCGAGCCTGAGCCTGGCCGCGCAGAACGCCGCGCAGGCCGCGGTGAACGGCTACCAGGGCTCGGCGATGCTGGTCGCGCTGGACACGGGGTCGGGCGACATCCTGGCCGTCGCGCAGAACGCGGCCGCCGGGAACACCCCGAAGGCCCTCAACGGACTGTTCGAGCCCGGTTCGTCGTTCAAGATCGCGACGGCCGTCGCGGCGGTCCAGCAGAGCGGGCTGAACGCGGGGTCACCGGTTGATTGCCCAGGCGTCGCCACGATCGGCACGCGCACGGTGCGCAACGAGGACTTCGAGCTGGGCGCGACGAACCTGCAGACGGCGTTCGCGCGCTCCTGCAACACGACGTTCGGCCAGCTCGCGCTGGCGCTCCCGGCGGACGGGCTGAAGAAGGCCGCGGACGAACTCGGCCTCAACGCCGACTACGACATCCCCGGCATCAAGACGGAGCTGGGCAAGGTCGAGCCCGCGGCGAGCAAGGACGAGCAGGTCGAGGACGGCTTCGGCCAGGGCCGCATCCAGGCGAGCGCCCTCGGCGGCGCCGTGATGGCCGCGACGGTGGCGGCGGGCAAGGCGATCACCCCGAGGCTGTGGCACGACCTGCCGACCACGGTCGTCAAGGGCTACTCGCCCCCGCCCGCGGCGGTCCTCGGCGAGGTCCGCAAGCTGATGCGCGCGGTGGTGACCAGCGGAACGGGCCGCGCCGCGGCGGGCGCGGGAACGGTGCTGGGCAAGACGGGCACAGCCCAGTTCGGCGACGGCTCGAACGCGACGGGCTGGTTCGTGGGCTACCGAGGCGCGGTGGCGTTCGCGGTGGTCCTGGAGAACTCGAACGACTCAGGCCCGGCCGTCACCCTGGCGGCCAAGTTCCTGAAAGCGCTCTAACCCGCACTTTCACGTGAAAGTGCGGGGTCCTTGGGGCGGAACTTTCCCTATGAAAGTGACGCTTCGGCGGGGGCCGAACTGCGGGGCTCGTACCGTGGGGACATGGAGACGATCGCCCTCGCCGAGGTGGCCGCGGTGCTCGCCGAGCCGAGCCGGGCCACCATATGCCTCGTCCTGCTCGACGGGCGGGCCTGGACGGTCGGGGAGCTTGCGAAAGCGGCCGGGATCGCGCTCTCCACCGCCAGCGAGCACGTCACGCGATTGGCCGACGCCGGTTTCGTCGCGCGGGTCAAGCAGGGCCGGGCCAGCTACGTGCGGATCGCCGACCCGCGGGTGGCCGAGCTGATCGAGCACCTGGCCCAGCACGCCGAGCACCGGCCGGTGACCGGACTCAAGGCGTCGCTTCGGGTGAAACGGCTCGGCTTCGCGCGCACCTGCTACGACCACCTCGCCGGCGTCCTCGGCGTCGCCCTCCGCGACGGCATGCTCGCGACCGGGCTGGTCGACACCGCCGACGGCCTGACGCTGACCGGGCGCGGCCGCGAGGTGCTGGCCGGGCTCGGCGTACCGGTCGAAGCCGGGCGCCGGGCACTGCTGCGCGACTGTCTCGATTGGACGGAGCGCCGCGACCACCTCGCCGGCGCGCTCCCCGCGGCGCTGCTCGACCGGGCCGTCGACGCCGGCTGGGTGACCCGCGACGGGCACCGCGCGGTCAGGGTGCTCCCGGCCGCCCGAGCGCCGTTCGCCGAGCTCGGGGTCGAACTCGGCACATTAGGCCGTCCTTAACACACCGGGTCGCCGGCATCCGGCAGCGGTACACGAACGAGTTAACCCGACCGCTTCACTATTCTGAGGGCCCCACGGCACTCGGGAGGGAGGCGGCATGGACCAGCTTCCCGTGCTGCTCGGCGTCGGCGGTGTGGTGCTGCTCGCTTCCGTGCTCGCCGTGCGGGTTTCGATCCGGCTCGGCCTGCCCTCGCTGCTGCTCTACCTCGCGATGGGCGTGCTGCTGGGCGAAGCCGGCTTCGGCATCCGGTTCGACAACCCCGAGCTGACCCAGTCGCTCGGCCTCGCCGCGCTCGTCATGATCCTCGCCGAAGGCGGGCTGACCACGCGGTGGTCGGCGGTGAAACCCGCGCTGGGCATCGGGATCGCACTGTCCACAGTGGCCGTCGTGGTGAGCGTCGCGGTCACCGGCGCGGCCCTGCACTGGCTGCTGGGCCTCGACTGGCGGATCGCGCTGCTGTGGGGCGCGGTGCTCGCTTCGACCGACGCGGCCGCGGTGTTCTCCGTGCTCCGCACGGCCGGGATCGGCAAGCGGCTCACCGGCGCGCTCGAGCTCGAGTCGGGCATCAACGACGCGCCGGCGTACATCGCCGTCGTCGTGCTGGCCGAAGGCACCACTGTGGACTGGTCGCTGCCGCTGCTCGCGGTCTACGAACTCGCGGCGGGCCTGGGCATCGGCCTCGCGTTCGGCTGGGTGGGCGGGATCGCGCTGCGCCGGGCCGCGCTGCCGGCGACCGGCCTGTACCCGCTGGCCACGGTCGCGGTGTGCGTCGTGGCGTATTCGTCCGGTCAGCTGCTGCACGCGTCCGGGCTGCTCGCCACCTACGTCGCCGCGCTGGTGCTCGGCAATTCGCGGCTGCCGCACCGCTCGGACACGCTGTCCTTCGCCGAAGGGCTGGGCTGGCTGGCGCAGATCGGGCTGTTCGTGCTGCTCGGCCTGTTCGCCTCGCCGGGCCGGCTGCTCGACGCGATCGTGCCCGGCTTGGTCGCGGGCGCCGTCGTGCTGCTGCTGGCGCGGCCGATCTCCGTCGTGCTGTCGATGCTGCCGTTCCGGCTGCCGTGGCGGGAACAGGCGTTCCTGTCGTGGGCCGGGCTGCGCGGCGCGGTGCCGATCGTGCTCGCGATGATCCCGCTGTCGCAGGGGGTGCCGGGCGCCCAGCGGCTGGTCGACGCGGTGTTCGTGCTGGTCATCGTGCTGACGCTGCTGCAGGGCGCGACGCTCGGCCCGCTCGCGCGCTGGCTGGGGCTGGCGAAGAAGTCCGAGGCGCACGAGATCGAGGTCGACTCGGCGCCGCTGGACGAGCTCGGCGCCGAGCTGCTGCAGGTGCGCATCCAGCCCGGGTCGAAGCTGCACGGCGTGTACCTGTCCGAGCTGCGCCTGCCGGTCGGGGCGACGGTCAGCCTGGTCGTGCGCGAAGGCGCGAGCTTCACCCCGCAGAAGACCAGCCGCCTGCAGGAGCACGACCAGCTGCTGGTGGTCACGACGTCGGTGGTGCGCGACGCCGTCGAACGCCGGCTGCGCGCGGTCGACCGGGCCGGGCGCCTGGCCCGCTGGCGGGGCGAGTCGGGTCACTGACGGGGCCGGCTCGCTGATCGCGTACTCCAGAGCGCCTCACAAAAATCTCACTTGATCTTCCCTCTCTGCCCCTTTTGGCTTAATGTGCGCTCATTCGAATGGGTGAACACCTGAGCCAAAGGGGCACACAGGGTGACGAAACTGCGTCGAGCGGCCGTGGCCGCCACGATCACCGCCGCTCTCGGACTGCTCGGCGCGCCGGCCGCGACCGCCGCAGTGGCCCCGTTCCCGGCGCTCGCCCTGCCGTTCAAGGCGGGCCAGCAGGTCTACTCGGCCGGCATCCACTCCGACGACGGCAGCACCGGCGTGAAGAACGCCATCGACTTCAGCCCCGCCGACCGCACGGTGCGCGCGCCGCTCGCCGGCACCGTCCACCTCCAGCACTGCGCCGGCGGCGACTGGGTGACCATCGACCACGCGGGCGGCTGGCGGACTGGCTACTACCACATGGAGGGCATCGCGGTCACCGACGGTGAGCACGTCGAGCCCGGCGCGGTGCTCGGTTCGACCGGCAACGCGCTCCCGTGCGGCGGCTCCAGCACGGGCGCCCACGTCCACTTCACGCTCTGGACCCTCCCGGACGCCCCGGCGGCGAACTGGGACGGCGTCGCGTTCGGCGCGGTCTCGACCACCCTCGCCACCGCGTATGGCGAGCCGGTGGACGGCAAATCCCTGGGCGGCTGGCGGTTCACGGCGGGCGCCGAGCAGTACCAGGGCACCGCGACGCACCTCGCGGACGACGCCGTGACGCAGCTGCCGGGGCGGTTCCGCGCCAAACTGTGACGTTGTGAGCGGCGTCTCAGAATGTGAGCCGGGGGTTGGCCGCACGACGCGTTGTCGGTTACCTTCTGTGCCAGGTCATGAGTGCCAGCGCTAAGCCCCGGCTTGCTGGCCGGCAACCCTCCTACCGCGGTGGGGTGCCCCGGGTGAAGACCGGGCCGGTCGCGTCCCGCGACGGGCAAGCGCGGGCCCCTCGCCGGGGTCCCCCGGACCGCCGAGGAGGCACCCCGATGACCCTCGCCATCGACCGCACCAGCGTCGCCGATCGCCGCACGACGCCCGTCGAAACCCCTGCCCCGCAAGGCATCCCCACCGTCGCCGGCGCGTCGCTGCGGGTCCCGCTCGTCACCGGCGGGACGGTCGGCTACGCCAACCTCGACCACGCGGCGAGCGCCCCCTGCCTCGACGCCGTCCGCGCGAAGGTCGACGAGTTCCTGCCCTGGTACGCCAGCGTCCACCGCGGGGCCGGCTTCGCTTCCCAGGTCTCCACCAAGCTCTACGAGCGCACCCGCGACGTGCTGCGCCGGTTCGTGGACGCCCGCCGGACCGACACCGTCGTGTTCACCCGCAACACCACCGATTCCTTCAACCTGCTCGCCCGCAGCCTGCCGCGCAACACCACGGTCGTCGTCTTCGACACCGAGCACCACGCCGCGCTGCTGCCGTGGCAGGGCCCGAACGTCCGGCGGATCCCGACCCCGCGCACGCGCCTCGCGGCAGTGTCCGCTGTGGACGAAGCACTGGCGGATTCCCCGCAGGGGCCCCGGCTCGTGGTCGTCACCGGCGCGTCCAACGTGACCGGCGAGCTGCTCCCGGTGGCCGAAATCGCCGCCGTGGCGCGGAAGCACGGTGCCCGCATCGCCCTCGACGCCGCGCAACTGGCGCCGCACCGCCGGATCTCGATCCGGGAGCTGGACGTCGACTACGTCGCCATCTCCGGTCACAAGCTCTACGCGCCCTTCGGTGCGGGCGCGCTGATCGGCCGCGCCGACTGGCTGCGCGCCGCGCGCCCGTACCTCGCCGGCGGCGGGGCGACCAAGCTCGTCACCGAAGACGCCGTCGTCTGGAACAGCGGGCCGGAGCGCCACGAAGCCGGTTCGCCCAACACCGTCGGCGTGTACGCGCTCGGCGTCGCGTGCGAGACCCTGTCCCGCGACTGGGACGCCGTCGTCGCGCACGAACAGGCCCTGCTCGCCCGGCTGCGCAAGGGGCTCGAAAGCATCCCGGGCTGCGCCGAACTGCGCCTGTTCGACGCGCCGGTCGACCGCGTCGGCACCGTCAGCTTCACCGTCGCCGGCTTCGACCCGGGCTGGCTCGCGGCGGTGCTGTCGGCCGAGTACGGCATCGGCGTGCGCGACGGCGCCTTCTGCGCCCACATCGCGGCCAAGCGCCTCATCGCCGTCGCCGGCGGCGAGGGGCAGCAGGCGATCCGCGTCAGCCTCGGCCTGGGCAGCACCGATGAGCACGTCGACCGCGTGCTGCTGGCGCTGCGCCGGATCGTCGCGCGCGGGGCGGACTGGGAGTACGCGAAGGTGGACGGCCGCTGGGCCCCGGTCGGCGACCCGCGGGAGCTCCCGCCCTTCTGCTGAGCGCTAGCCTGGCCCGATGGGGAGAGGACCGCGCTACTGGTTTCCGCTGGCCCTGCTGGGATTCGCGCTGATCGGCATGGCGGCGGTGCGGCTGCTGCTGGGCCGGAGCCCGGCCGAGGGCGACTCCGTGAACTACTCCTTCGGCCCGCTGGAGCAGCAACTCGGCACCGGCGGCGTCGGCGGCACGGGCTACCCGGCGCCGCAGTTCCTGACCCAGGACACCTACTACGCGGCGGGCGCGGGCCTGCCCGACGGGCCGGCCTGGCTCGTCGCGCTCGGCGTCGTCCTCGCCGGCACCGCGGTCTGGTACTGGTTCGCGCTGCGGCCCGCCCGCACCGGGCGGTTCGTGCTCGCCGCGGTCGCCGCGCTGCTCGCCGTCCCGCTGCTCGACCTGGTCGGGTCCTGGCAGTTCCGGCTCGGGGACGGGCTGCGCGGCCCGCTGCTGGCCACCCTCGGCCTGCTGGTGCTCGCCGCGTATGAGCGCAGCCGGGTCGTCCTGGGCGCCGCCGCGGGCTTCGCGGTGCTCGCCGTCGTGCTTTCGGCGGACCTCGTCGGCGTGCTGCTGTCGGCGATCCTGCTGCTCGCCGCCGCCTTCGCCGTTCTGCTCCGGCACCGCCGCGACACCGCCTGACCAGCGCCGTGGACAATGGACCGGTGAGCACCGAGCCCAGCCGTTCCGAACCCGACACCGCCGCGCCCGAAGAAGCGGTGCCAGACCAGGCGGCCGACGCCCTGGAGAACCCCGAGGTCCCGGCGAAACCGCTGCTGCCCAAGCGGCGGGTCGGCTGGGTGTTCGCGATCGCCGTCGTGTTCTGGGCGATCGACCTGGTGACGAAGAACCTGGTCACCGCCAACCTGGAGGGCAAGGAGCCGGTCAAGATCCTCGGCGGGCTCATCTACCTGCAGGTGATCCGCAACCCCGGCGCCGCGTTCTCGATGGCCACCGGCATGACGTGGGTGCTCGCGCTGGTCGCGCTCGCCGTCGTCATCGCGATCATCTGGCTGTCGCGGCGGCTGCGCTCGATCGGCTGGGCGATCGGCCTCGGGCTCGTGCTCGCCGGCGCCACCGGCAACCTGACCGACCGCATCTTCCGCGCGCCCGGCGGCCTGCAGGGCCACGTCGTCGACTTCATCTCGGCGTTCGCCCCGAACGGCAAGGGCTTCGCGATCTTCAACATCGCCGACTCGGCGATCTGCGTCGGCGGCGCGCTCATCGTGCTGCTGTCCCTGCTGGGCAAGGACTACGACGGCACGTCGACCAAGGACAAGAAGAAGGTCACCGGGCCGGAGGAGCAGGCGTGAGCTCGCGGATGCTCCCGGTGCCCGACGGGCTCGACGGGATGCGGGTCGACGCCGGCCTCGCCAAGCTGCTCGGCCTGTCCCGCACGGTCGTCGCCGAGCTCGCCGAAGCCGGCGACGTGCTGCTCGACGGCCGTCCCGCGGGCAAGTCCGACCGGCTCTCCGGCGGCGGCCTGCTGGAGATCACGCTGCCGGAGCCGGCGAACCCCGTCGAGGTGGTCGCCGAGCCGGTCGAAGGCATGAAGATCCTGCACGACGACGACGACATCGTGGTGATCTCGAAGCCGGTCGGCGTCGCGGTGCACCCGAGCCCGGGCTGGACCGGCCCGACCGTCGTCGGCGGCCTCGCCGCGGCCGGCCTGCGCATCGCGACGTCGGGCGCGGCCGAGCGCCAGGGCGTCGTGCACCGGCTCGACGCGGGCACGACCGGCGTGATGGTGGTGGCCAAGAGCGAGCACGCGTACACGGTGCTGAAGCGGGCGTTCAAGGAGCGCACGGTCGACAAGGGCTACCACGCGATCGTCCAGGGCCACCCGGACCCGACGCGCGGCACGATCGACGCCCCGATCGACCGCCACCCCCGCCACGACTACAAGTTCGCGGTGGTCCAGGGCGGCCGCCCGAGCGTGACGCACTACGAAGTGGTCGAGGCGTTCCGGGCGGCGTCGCTGGCGCACATCAAGCTCGAAACCGGGCGCACGCACCAGATCCGCGTCCACTTCTCGGCCCTGCGGCACCCCTGCGTCGGCGACCTGACCTACGGCGCGGACCCGGTGCTGGCCCGCCACCTGGGCCTGAGCCGCCAGTGGCTGCACGCGAAGACCCTGGCGTTCGCCCACCCGGCGGACGGCCGCTGGGTCGAGTTCGAGTCCGAGTACCCGGAAGACCTGGCGAAGGCCCTCGAAATCCTGCGGGACGAGAGCTACTAGTCCTCGATCGTCCAGGTCAGCGTGCGCTCGTCGGGCTCCGGCCGCGGACTCCACCGCACCGCCACCACGCGGGTGGCGTCCGGCAGGACGTACACCGTGTGCCCGCCGAGCGTTTCGCCCGGCTTGACGCCGATCTTGTGCGGCGGCCGCGAGGTCAGCGACACCGGGGCCTTGCCGATCGCGGTGCCGTCGGCGGCGAGCAGCTCGAGGTAGTTGTCCGGCAGCGACGCGAACGGGATCGACCCGCGGTTGGTGATCTCGGTGTGCACGACGACCGCGCGTTCACCGTCCTCGAGGCGGTAGCCGGCCGCGCTGAACAGGTAGTCCGCCGGGTCCTGGACCTCCAGGAGCTGCACCGACAGCTGCTCGCCCTCCAGCCCCTGGGTCTCCATGACCTCGCCGGATCGGCCGCGCTTGCCCGTCCCGGCCGGCTTGACCGGCTCGTCGCCGCGGGCCCACGACGCCGTCTGCGGCAGTCCCCACGTGCTCACGGCGGGGTCCAGCGGCGGCGCGGGCGGCGTGAACGGGCGCGGCGGCTGCGGCGGGCGCGGCGGCGGGCCCGGGTACCGCCCGGACGGCGTGCCCTGGACGTTGTACGGACCCGAGGGCGAGCCTTGGACGTTGTAGGGCCCTGAAGGCGCGCCCTGGACGTTGTACGGACCCGAAGGCGTGCCCTGGACCGGGGGCGGCATCGGCGGCGGCTGCTGCGGCATCGGCTGCGACGGCGGCGCGGCGGGGTACTGCGGCGGCGGCCGGTTCGCCCACGACGGCGGGGCGCCGGCGATGGCCGCGCGCAACCCCTGCGGGTCGCTCTCGACGCCGACGAGCAGGGGGAGCCCGCTGCCGGACAGGGCGACCAGCCGGTAGGCGACCTCGCGGGGATCCATGCCGACCTTGGCCGCGAGCTCGTGCACCGCGGCCTTGCCGAGTTCGGCGAGCGCGGCGAGCAGGCGGGTATCCACGGGATCGGTCACGGCCACTCCCGGAACGCTACCGCTTCGCCCGTCCGGCCGTGCCGAAGGCTGTCCGCCCCCGGCGAAATGCGCCGCGTTCTTGTCGGTGCTCTCCGTTAGGGTCACCGGCGAGACACCGAACGAAACTGGGGGTCCTGCCCATGACCGCGGTCACCGAACTCGCCGACGAGTTCGTCGAAGCGCTGTTCGCCGCCGATCCGCTGATGCCCGCGCTCCTGGGCATCCGCCCGGCGGAACCCGGTCTGCCGGACCAGTCCGCCGAGGCCGAGCGCGCGTTCCGGGCGCGGCTCGCGGAGTTCCTGGAGCGCGCCCGCGCGATCGACGGCGACGGCCTCTCGGCCGAAGACCGGGTCACCCGCGAGGTGCTGATCGCCACGGCCGAAAACCGCATCGCGTCGGCCGACAGCCGGATGGCCGAGTTCACCGTCACCGACCTCTCCATCGGGCCCGCGGCCGGGCTGCTGATGGTGCTGCCGATGACGACCGTGACCGCGGGCGAGGCCGCGGAGGCGCAGCTCGGGCGGCTCGCCGCCATCCCGGAGTTCCTCCGCCAGTCCGCCCGGCGGCACGCCGAGGGCATCGCCGACGGCCTGGTCCCGGTGGCCCACCTGGTCGACGCCGCGGTCGCCCACCTCGACCGCTACCTCGCCGACCCGGCGACCGACCCGCTGCGCCGCCAGCCGGCGCCGGACGAGGACTTCGAGCGACGGCGGGACGAGCTGCTCGCCGACGTCGTGCGCCCGGCCTTCGCGGAGTACCGCGCGTTCCTGGCCGACGAGGTGAAGCCGCACGGGCGGCCCGAAGACCGGCCCGGCCTGTCGTGGCTGCCGGGTGGCGACGAGACGTACGGGCGCCTGGCGCGGATGCACACGACCACGCAGCACACGCCCGAGGAACTGCACCGGATCGGGCTCGACGTCATCGACTCGCTCGCCGCCGAGTACCGCGAGCTGGGGCAGCGGGTGTTCGGCACCGACGACCTCGGCGAGATCTTCGAGCGCCTGCGCACCGACCCGGCGCTGCGCTGGGGCAGCGCCGACGACCTGCTGGACACCGCCCGCACGGCCGTCGCGCGGGCGGCCGCCGAAGCGCCGAAGTGGTTCGGCCGCATCCCCGAACAGCAGTGCACGGTCGAAGCGGTCCCGGCGGAGGTCGCGCCCGGCGCGCCCGCGGCGTACTACCTGCGCCCGGCCACCGACGGCTCCCGGCCCGGCATCTACTTCGCGAACACCCACGAGGCCACCGAGCGGCTCCGGCACATGGCCGAGACGACCGCGTTCCACGAAGCCGTGCCGGGGCACCACTTCCAGCTCAGCATCGCCCAAGGGCTCACCGAGCTGCCGCTGCTGCGCCGCATCGGCGGCTTCACCGCCTACATCGAGGGCTGGGGGCTCTACAGCGAGCGCCTCGCGGAGGAGATGGGGCTCTACTCCGACGACATCGCCCGGCTCGGCATGCTGGCCGGCGACTCGCTGCGGGCGGGACGGCTGGTCGTCGACACCGGGCTGCACGCGCTGGGCTGGAGCCGGCAGCAGGCCGTCGACTACCTGCTGGCGCACACGCCGGAGGCGCGCCCCGAGATCGAGTCCGAGGTCGACCGCTACATCGCTTGGCCGGGCCAGGCGCTGTCGTACATGGTGGGGCGGCTGGAGATCCAGCGGAACCGCACTCGCGCCACCGAACGGCTCGGCTCGCGGTTCGACGTCCGGGCGTTCCACGACCTCGTCCTGGCCGGCGGCCCGCTGCCGCTGTCGGTGCTCGCCTCGGTCGTCGACGAGTGGGTGGCCGGGCACGGCGACACCGTCGGCGGACTGGCGGGCGAGCTCGTCGAGCTGCAGTTCGAGCAGGAGCCACTGAGCCCGTCGGTACTCGGGCTGCCCGGCGGCCACGACCGCCTCGCCGACCAGAGCCGCGCCGCGAAGGACCGCTTCCGGGCCTCCTACACCGGGCTCGCGGCCCGCGCGCGGGCGCTGCCGTCCGACGGCCTGTCCGCGGAAGAAGCCGTCACGCGCGAGGTCGTCATCGCCGCCGCCGAGGTCGAGGCCGACAGGCTGGGCGCGCGCACGACCGACATCGCGGTCAGCGACGGGCTCACCGCGCCCGCGCTCGAACTGCTGATGTACCTGCCGTACTACAAGCTGGACGACGAGAAGAAGGCACGCGGCTACCTGGCCCGGCTCGCCGGGATCGAGTCGTTCCTGGAGACGCTGGCCGAGCGGCAGCGCGAGAGCCTCGCCGACGGGCTCGTGCCGCCCGCGTACCTCGCGCGCGTCGGCGCCGAGTACCTGGACCGCTACCTCGCCGCGCCGGAGCGGGATCCGCTCAAGGTGGGCACGACCGCGGCCGTCGAAGGCTTCGAAGCCGAGCGCGACCGGTTGCTCGCGGAGGTCGTCCACCCGGCGTACGCGCGCTACCGCGACTTCCTGCGCGCGGAGGTCGAGCCCGCCGGGCGGCCCGACACCGCGCCCGGGATCGGGCACGTCCCGGGCGGGCCGGAGCGGTACGCCGCGCTGATCCGCGCGGAGACGACCACCGAGCGCACCGCGCAGGAACTGCACGAGACCGGGCTGGCGCTGATCGAAAAGCTCGGGGCCGAGTACCGCGAACTCGGCGAGAAGGTGTTCGGCACCACCGACCTCGCCGAGATCTTCGAACGGCTGCGCACCGATCCCGCCCTGCGCTGGCGCGACGGCGACGAGCTGCTGGCCGCGGCGCGGGACGCGATCGCCCGTGCGGAAGCCGTCGCCCCGCGGTGGTTCTCGCACCTGCCGTCGGAAAAGTGCGAGGTCGCGCCGGTCCCCGAGGCCGACGCGGCGAGCGGCACGATCGCGTACTACCTCCCGCCGTCGCTCGACGGCACGCGGCCGGGCACCTACTACGCGAACACCCACGAAGCGGACAAGCGGCCGCGGTTCACCAGCGAGGCCATCGCGTTCCACGAAGCTGTGCCGGGCCACCACTTCCAGCTCAGCCTGGCCCAGGAACTGCGTGACCTGCCGCTGCTGCGGCGGGTCGGCATGTTCAACGCCTACGCCGAGGGCTGGGGGCTCTACGCCGAGCGGCTGGCCGACGAGATGGGCCTGTACTCCGACGACGTCTCGCGCTTCGGAATGCTGACGCAGGACTCGATGCGGGCCGGCCGGCTGGTCGTCGACACCGGCCTGCACGCGCTGGGCTGGAGCCGGCAGCAGGCGATTGACTTCCTGGTCGAGCACACGCCGATGGCGCAGCTGGAAATCGAGGCGGAGATCGACCGGTACGTCGCCTGGCCGGCGCAGGCGCTCGGGTACATGGTGGGGCGCCTGGAGATCCAGCGCCTGCGGGCGGAAGCCGAGGAGGCGCTGGGGGAGCGGTTCGACATCTGCGGCTTCCACGACGTCGTGCTGGGCCACGGCATGCTGCCGCTGTCCGCGCTGGCCAAGGTGGTCACCGACTGGGTGGCCGGGCAGGGCAACACGCCCGATCGGCTGGCCGACGAGCTGGTGGCGCTCAACTTCGAGCGGCAGCCGCTCTACCCGTCGGTGTTCGGGCTGCCCGGCGACCACGGCAAGCTGCCGGACCCGGCCGCCGAAGACCGCTTCCGGGCCGGGTACGCGGCGATCGCCGCCCGGGCCGAGGCGCTCGACCCGGCGGGGCTGCCGGCCGCCGAGCGGGTCACCCGCGAGGTCGTGCTTTCCCAGGCCCGCACCGAAATCGACGAGATCGACTCGCGCCGCGGCGACATCGCGGTCAGCGACGGCCTCGGCGCGCCCGCGCTGCAGCTGCTGCTCTACCTGCCGCAGACGGTGCTGGACGACGAACCGAAGGTCCGCGGCTACCTGAGCCGGCTCGCCGGCGTCGGCGACTACCTCGACGCCCTGATCACCCGGCAGCGCGCCGCCGTGGCCGAAGGGCTGGTGCCGGCGGAGTTCCTGGTGCGCATCGGCATCGGCTACGTGGACCGCTACCTCGCCGCGCCGGAGAGCGACCCGCTGCGGGTCACACCGCCGTACGCGCTCGAAGGCTTCGAGGCCGAGCGCGACCGGCTGCTCGCCGACGTCGTGCACCCGGCGTACCAGCGCTACCGCGCGTTCCTGGCCGGCGAGGTCGCGCCGGTCGCGCGGCCGGAGACGTCCCCGGGCATCGGCGACCTGCCGGGCGGCCCGGAGCGGTACGCGGCGCTGATCCGCGTCGAAACGACCACCGAGCGCACCGCGCAAGAGCTGCACGAGACCGGCCTGGTGCTGATCGAAAAGCTCGCGGGGGAGTACCGCGAGCTGGGCGCGAAGATCTTCGGCACCACCGAGCTCAGCGAGATCTTCGACCGGATCCGCACCGATCCGGCGCTGCGCTGGCGTGACGGCGAGGAGCTGCTGGCCGGCGCCCGGGCCGCCATCACGCGGGCGGAAGCCGTTGCGCCGCAATGGTTCTCGCGGATTCCCGAGCAGGAGTGCGAGGTCGCGCCGGTGCCCGAAGCGGAGGCGACCAGCGGCACGATCGCGTATTACCTCCAGCCGTCGCTCGACGGGACGCGCCCGGGTGTCTACTACGCGAACACCCACGAGGCCGAGAAGCGGCCGCGGTTCACCAGCGAGGCGGTCGCGTTCCACGAAGCCGTGCCGGGGCACCACTTCCAGCAGTGCCTCGCGCAGGGCCTCACCGGCGTGCCGCTGCTGCGCCGGATCGCGCACGTGAACGCGTACGCCGAGGGCTGGGGGCTCTACGCCGAGCGGCTGGCCGACGAGATGGGCCTGTACTCCGACGACGTCTCGCGGCTGGGCATGCTGACGCAGGACTCGATGCGGGCCGGCCGGCTGGTGGTCGACACCGGGCTGCACGCGCTCGGGTGGAGCCGGCAGCAGGCGGTCGACTACCTCGTCGAGCACACGCCGATGGCGCGGCTGGAGATCGAAGCGGAGATCGACCGGTACGCCGCCAACCCGGCCCAGGCCCTCGGGTACATGGTGGGGCGCCTGGAGATCCAGCGGCTGCGGGCCGAAGCCGAGCAGGCGCTGGGGGAGCGGTTCGACATCCGCGAGTTCCACGACGTCGTGCTCGGCAGCGGCACGCTCCCGCTGCCGGTGCTGGCCGGCGTCGTCGCGGACTGGGTGGCCGGGTACGCGGACACGCCCGACCGGCTCGCCGACGAGTGCGTGGCGCTGATGTTCGAGGCGCAGCCGCTGATCCCGTCGCTCTACGGCCTGCCGGGCGCGCACGACAAGCTCGCCGACCAGACCGCCGAGGCGGCCGAGCGGTACCGCGCCGGGCTCGCCGGGATCGTCGCGCGGGCCGAAGCGCTCGACGCGGCGGCGCTGGCCCCGGCCGACCGCGTCACCCGCGACGTGGTGATCTGGCAGGCACGCACCGAACTCGATCTGCTCGCCTCCGGCCGGGCGGACATCGCGGTGAGCGACGGCCTGGCCGCCCCGGCGCTGATGCTGCTGGTGGAGCTGCCGCAGACGGTGCTCGACGACGAGCCCAAGGCCCGCGGCTACCTGAGCCGGCTCGAGGCCATCGGCACGTACCTGGACCAGCTGATCGAGCGGCAGCGGGCGGCGCTCGCCGAGGGCCTGACGCCGCCGGAGTTCCTGGCGCGCATCGGCATCGGGTACGTCGAGCGCTACCTCGGCGCCCCGGACGACGACCCGCTGAAGGTCCCGGTCCACGGGCTCGAGGCCGAGCGTGACCGCTTGCTCGCCGAAGTGGTGCGTCCCGCGTACACGCGGTACCGCGACTTTCTGACCGGCGAGGTCGTCCCGGTCGCGCGGCCGGAGACGTCCCCGGGCCTCGGCGACCTCCCGGGCGGCCCGGAGCGGTACGCCGCCCTGATCCGCGCGGAGACGACGACCGAGCGCACGGCGCAGGAGCTGCACGAAACCGGGCTGGCGATCATCGACCGGCTGGCGGGGGAGTACCGCGAGCTGGGCGAGAAGGTGTTCGGCACCACCGAACTCGCCGAGATCTTCGAGCGGATCCGCACCGACCCGGCGTTGCGCTGGCGCGACGGGGAGGAGCTGCTGGAGTCGGCCCGGCAGACGATCGCCCGTGCGGAAGCCGTGGCGCCGCAATGGTTCCTGCGCGTCCCGGAGCAGCGCTGCGAGGTCGCGCCGGTACCCCCGGCCGAGGCCGAAAGCGGCTCGATCGCGTACTACATCGACCCGTCACTGGACGGCTCGCGCCCGGGCACCTACTACGCCAACACGAACGAGGCGGACCAGCGGCAGCGGACGCTGAGCGAGTCGGTCGCGTTCCACGAAGCCGTGCCGGGGCACCACTTCCAGCTGACGCTCGCACAGCAGCTGACCGGGGTGCCGCTGCTGCGGCGGATCTGCATCTTCAACGCCTACGTCGAAGGCTGGGGCCTGTACGCCGAGCGCCTGGCCGACGAGATGGGCCTGTACTCCGACGACGTCTCGCGCTTCGGCCTCCTGACCCAGGATTCGATGCGCGCGGCCCGCCTGGTGGTGGACACGGGCCTGCACGCACTGGGCTGGAGCCGTCAGCGCGCGGTGGACTTCCTGCGGGACAACACCCCGATGGCACCGATCGAGATCGAAGCGGAGATCGACCGCTACGCCGGTCACCCGGGCCAGGCCCTCAGCTACATGGTGGGCCGCCTGGAGATCGAGCGCCTGCGCACCGAAGCGGAGCAGGCACTGGGCGACCGCTTCGACATCCGCGAGTTCCACGACACGGTCCTGGGCAGCGGAACCCTGCCCCTGCCGGTCCTGGCAACGGTGGTGGCCGACTGGGTGGCGACGCGAGGCACGGAAGGCGGCGAGTGAGCACACCCCCGCACCCCGCAAACCGACGGGCGGCGGTGCCGGCCGCCGCCACCCACGTACCGGCGCGGGCCACGCTTGCGCAGGTGGGGCCCGCCACTTGCGGCGGGGCGCCCTCCTCGCCGGGCGTGACAGCGGTGCCGGGCGCCCCCGGCGCCCCTCCTCGCCCGGGCACCGCACCCCGTCCGGGTGCCGCGCCCTGCGCGAGTGCCGAACCCCGCCCGAGTGCCGTACCCCGCTCAGGTGCCGGACCGCGCCCGGGTGCCGTACCCCGCTCAGGTGCCGCACCCCGTTCCCACCACCCGACGCCCGGCCGCCCGGCCGCGCGGACTGTCCGCATCGAGGAGCGACCGTGACCTGGCTCGAGCTCGCCGACGACACGCCGTTCGGCCTGGACAACCTGCCCTACGGCGTGTTCTCGGTGGCCGGCGCGCCCGAGCGCCGGATCGGCGTGCCCGTCGGCGAGCAGGTCCTCGACCTGACCGCCGCGGCCGCCGAGACGGCGGCGTCGTTCGCGCCGCTGCTCACCGGCGGGGTGCTCAACCCGGTGCTGGCCGCCGGGCCGGGTACCTGGCGGGAGGTTCGCGAGAGCGTCCGGGAGTGGCTGACCGAACCCCGGTACGCCGACCAGCTCCGGCCGCACCTCGTGCCGCTGAACGAGGTGACCACCCACCTGGCGTTCGAGGTCGCCGACTACGTCGACTTCTACTCCAGCGAACAGCACGCCCTCAACGCCACCCGGATCTTCCGGCCCGACGTCACCGAGCTGCCGCCGAACTGGAAGCACCTGCCGATCGCTTACCACGGCCGGGCCGGCACCGTCGTGGCGTCCGGCACGCCGGTGATCCGGCCGCACGGGCAGCGCAAGCCGCGCAACGCCGACGCGCCCTCGTTCGGGCCGTCGCAGCGGCTGGACATCGAGGCGGAGGTCGGGTTCGTCGTCGGCGTCCCGTCCACGCCGGGCACGCCGGTGTCCACAACGGACTTCGCGGACCACGTGTTCGGCGTCTGCCTGGTCAACGACTGGTCGGCGCGCGACATCCAGGCTTGGGAGTACGAGCCGCTGGGCCCGTTCCTCGGCAAGTCGTTCGCGACGTCGGTGTCGCCGTGGATCGTCCCGCTGGCCGCGCTCGAGCACGCGCGCGTCGACGGCCCGCCGCAGGACCCGGAGCCGTTCGAGTACCTGCGCACCAGCGAGAAGTGGGGCCTCGACCTGGCGCTGGAGATCCGGCTCAACGGCCACCTGGTGTCGAGCCCGCCGTTCGCTTCGCACTACTGGACGGCTCCGCAGCAGCTGGCGCACATGACCGTCAACGGCGCGCACCTGCGCACCGGCGACCTGTACGCGTCGGGCACGGTGACCGGCCCGGAGCGCGACCAGCGCGGCTCGTTCCTCGAGCTGTCCTGGGGCGGGCGGGAACCGGTGGCGCTGCCCGGCGGTCAGACCCGCGCGTTCCTGGAGGACGGCGACGAAGTGGTGATCAGCGCGACCGCGCCCGGTCCCGGCGGCACGCGGATCGGGTTCGGCGACGTGCGGGGCACGGTGGTGCCCGGCTAGCGCGTGACGATCCGGCGCCCGCCGTGTCCGGACTGCGGAGGACACGTGCGGATGAGAGGGTCGGTGTGGTGGTGCGTGGAGCGGTGAAGAGGGGATTCCGGCGAGCCGGGGCGACGCTGGCCCGGTACCGGGAGCGCGACGGCGACCACTACGCCGCCGCGGTGACGTTCTTCAGCCTGCTCGCGCTGGTCCCGCTGATCATGGTCGCGGTCTCGGTGGCCGGGTTCGTGCTGGCCGGCGACCGGATCCTCGGCGCCGAACTCGACCGCGTCATCGACGGCTCGCTGCCGCCCGAACTCGCGGGCCAGGCCACGAACGTCGTGCACACCGTCGTCGGCGAGCGCGGCCGGATCGGGCTGCTCGCGCTCGCCGTCGCCGCGTACTCGGGCTGGAGCTGGATCAGCAACGTCCGCGACGCCGTCACCGCGATGCTCGGCCAGGAACGCACCCCGCGCCCACTGCTGCGCGGCATCGTCACCGACGTCCTGGTGCTCATCGGCATCGGCCTCGCGGCGGCGGTCTCGTTCGGCCTGGCCTCACTGACCGGCGCGGCGGGCGCGGGCCTGCTCCGGCTGGCTGGCCTCGACGGCGGGTTCGCGCACTTCGTGCTGGTCGCGGGCTCCCTGCTGCTCGGCCTGGCGGCGAACTGGCTGGTCATCACCTGGTGCCTGGCCCGCCTCCCCCGCCGCCCCCTGCCCCTGCGCACAACCCTCCGCCCGGCCGGCGCCGCCGCGGTCGGCCTCGGCGCGATCCAGCAGGCCGGCGGCCTGTACCTGCACCTGCTGGGCCGCTCCCCAGCGGTCGCGGCCTTCGGCACCCTGGTCGGCCTGCTGCTGTTCGGCTACCTGATCGTCCGCTGGCTCCTGATGGTCACGGTCTGGCTGACGGTCCGCGCCGAGCCGACGGGCACGCTGGCGGCGGACGTCCGCTACGCGGGCACGACCCTGGGCGCGGGCGCATCGGCGGAACTGGTGGTCCGCACCCTGTCGGGCCGCTGACTCCGCGGTCGAGTGGCGGGGCGCACATCGCCCGCACGCGAAACGCCCGTTCCCCTTAGGATCCGGCTAAGCGCTTGCTCAGCAACGGAGGTGGACATGCGGATCGGGACCGCGATCAACTACGCCGGAGGCTTCGCCGACAGCGTCGCGGACATCGTCGAACTGGAGAAGGTGGGCCTCGACGTCGCCTTCGTGCCGGAGGCGTATTCGTTCGACGCCGTCAGCCAGCTCGGGTACCTCGCGGCCAAGACCGAGCGGGTGCAGCTCGCGTCCGGGATCTTCCAGATCTACACGCGCACGCCGACGCTCACCGCGATGACCGCGGCCGGGCTCGACTTCGTGTCCGATGGGCGGTTCATCCTGGGGCTCGGGGCGTCCGGGCCGCAGGTCATCGAGGGTTTCCACGGCGTGAAGTACGACGCGCCGCTGGGCCGCACCCGCGAGATCGTCGAGGTCTGCCGTCAGGTGTGGCGCCGTGAACGCGTGGTGCACGAGGGCAAGCACTACACGATCCCGCTGCCGCCGGAGCAGGGCACCGGGCTCGGCAAGCCGCTGAAGCTGATCAACCACCCCGTGCGCGAGCGCATCCCGGTGCTGCTGGCGTCGCTCGGGCCGAAGAACGTCGCGCTCACCGCGGAGATCGCCGAAGGCTGGCAGCCGATCTTCTTCCACCCCGAGAAGGCGGCCGACGCCTGGGGCGCGGCGCTGGCCGAGGGCAAGGCGAAGCGCGCGCCGGAGCTGGGCGAGCTGGACACGTTCGCGACGGTGGCACTGGCCATCGGCGACGACGTCGAGCCGCTGCTCGACCACCTGCGCCCGATCCTGGCGCTCTACATCGGCGGCATGGGCGCGCGCGGCAAGAACTTCTACAACGACCTCGCCCGCCGCTACGGCTACGAGGCCGAGGCCAAGCTGATCCAGGACCTCTACCTCGACGGCAAGAAGGAGGAAGCGGCGGCGGCGGTCCCGCTCGAGCTGCTGCGCGCGATCTCCCTCGTCGGCCCGGCGGGCTACGTGAAGGAGCGCCTGGCGGCCTTCAAGGACGCGGGCGTGACGACGCTGGTGGTGAACCCGCTGCTCCCGGGCCGCGACGCCCGCGTGGCGGCGGTGTCCCAGCTGCGGGAGCTGATCGGCTGAATCGGAACCCTCGTCAGGCGAGCGTCGCGTAGACGGCCACCCGTGCGCCGCTGAAACCCGCGCCGTCGAACGTTCCGTCGCTGGTGATCAACCGCAGCTGCGGGCCCGCGCCCTCCGGCGCCACCAGCGTGCTGTCCGGCGCGTTCGACGGGAACAGCGTCGTGCGCCGGACGACGAAGCGGTACTCCCGCCCGTCGTCGTCGCGGATCGTGATGGGAGCGCCCGGGCGAAGCGTCGACAGGCGGGCGAACGCCCCGGCCGAGTAGCCGAAGCCGGCATGGCCGGACAGCACCGCGACCCCGGGCGCTCCCGGGACCGGGCCGTCCGCGAACCAGCCCACCCCGGGCGCCGTTCCCGGCTGCTCGCGGCGGCCGCCGACGTGACCCAGCGCCATCACGTGGTCGCGCTCCAGGCCCAGATCGGGGATCCGCACCGACGCCGGCGGGGCGCCGGTGCCCGGGAGCGAGGCCGACGCTCCCGGAGGGACCGTCGTGGCCGGGGCGAGTACCGTGGTCACGCCCAGCAGCACGCACCCGAGCCCGGCCACGACCGCGAGCACGGCCGCGGCCGGCCGGGCGAACTCGGATCTCCGCTCGGGCCGTTCAGTCACTTTTCCCTGCTCCACACCGGTGCTGATGCCCGGGTGATCGCAGCACCGCCCCTCGGCGTTACCAAAACGTGTCCAATTCACTCGTTCGGGTTATCGCGCTGTGACCTTCGCGGCAAAAAGGCACCGCCAGAGGGGGTAATCCCGTTAATCACCCGGCGGTACGTCGTGAGATCCGACATCATTACTGGTTTCGACCAGGCCCGCTGGGGATATTCAGCAAGGTAGAAGTGAGGTGCGCCGAGTCGTGCGAAGAATCGAAGAGCCCGCGGTGGGCGTGCTGGACGTCGGTTCGTTCAGTGCCCGCCTCGTGGTGGTGCCCGTCGACGGGTCCCCGCGAGAGCCGGTGCTCAACCACCAGACGCGGCTGCGCCTCGACCGCGAGCTCGACGGCCGCGGCCGGCTCACCGATCGCGGCGTGGCTGCCGTCACCGCCGCCGTCGCGGCGGGCATGAGCACGGCCTACCGCCACGGTGTCCGCGGCGTCTACCCGCTCGCGACGTCGTCGATCCGCGACGCGGCCAACTCCGCCGAGGTCGTCCAGCACGTGGCCGGCGAAACCGGCGTCGAGCTGCGGTTCCTGTCCGGGCCGGCCGAGGCCGGGCTCGCCTACCTGGCCGCCCGGCGCTGGTACGGCGCGGACGCCGGGCCGCTGCTGGTGCTCGACATCGGCGGCGGCACCGTCGAGCTGGCCGCCGGCTGCGGCCAGCAGGCCTCGTTCGCGCGGTCGCTGCCGCTGGGCGCCCGGTCGATGACGCGGGACTGGCTACCCACCGAGCGCGTGTCGAAAAGGCAGGTCAAGGCGCTGCGCACGCACGCGCTCGACATCGTGACCACCACGCTCGGCGCGGCCGACGTCGTCGATCCGCGGGTCGTCGGCTGCTCGAAGGTGCTGCAGCAGCTCGCCCGCCTGTCCGGCGCCCGGCCCGGGAAGTGCCGGGAACTGCGGCTCGACGACCTGCGCGCGTGGATCCCGCGGCTCGCCGCGCTCCCGCCGTCGAAGCGGGCCGAGCTGCCGGGCATCTCGCGCAGCCGGGCCCACCAGGCGCTGGCCGGCGCGATCGTGGCGGAGGCGCTGCTGACGGTCTCGGGCGGCAAGGTCGCGATCTGCCCGTGGTCCACCCGAGACGGCCTGCTGCTCACCCTGCAGGACAAGGCGAAGGCCGCCGCGGGCACCCAGGCGGCTTGAACCCCTGGCCGGGACCGGGAAAACCGGGTATCCCGGAAACCATGAGCGAACAGCAGCGCATCCACGGCCGTGACGACGAAGACGAAGAGCTCCCGAAGCTCCCGACGCCGGGCAGCCTCACGCACGACGTGCCGACCGCGCCCGACCCGGATGTGAACCCGGGCGGGACCGAAGACGTTCCGGCCCCGCCCGGGAGGGACGTCCTCAGCGACCTTCCGGAGTAATGGGGTTGCTGGGTTCCGCGTACTGACGCACCTTTTCCGAGTCACGCCGCATCGGAGCGCGGCCCGGGGGCTGCTTCGGCGGGTCGCCCGCGTCGATCTTCGGGATCGCGAACCGCTGCGGCTCCGGGGTGAGCGTGATGCGCTCGCCGTGGTGCAGCACTTCCAGCGGCTCGCCGTCGAGCACGTGGTAGGTGACCTGGTCGGGGTCGATCTCGACCTGGAACCGCGTGCCGCGGAACATCAGGCGGAAGGTGAGCCGGCCCAGCTGCTCCGGCAGTCGCGGGGAGAACGCCAGCGTCCCGCCGTGGTCGCGCAGCCCGCCGAACCCGGCCACAGCGCCCTGCCACGCCCCGGCGAGCGACGCCATGTGCAGGCCGTTGCGGACGTTGTTGTGCACGTCGTGCAGGTCGGTCAGCGCGGCTTCGGCGAGGTAGTCGTAGGCCAGCTGCAGGTGCCCGACCTCGGCCGCGACGACGGCCTGCGTGCCCGCCGACAGCGAGGAGTCCCGCACGGTCCTCGCTTCGTAGTAGGCGAAGTTGCGGGCCTTCTCCTCGAGGCTGAACGAATCACCGCACAGGTGCAGCGCCAGCACCAGGTCCGCCTGCTTCACGACCTGCTTGCGGTACAGGTCGAAGTACGGGTAGTGCAGCAGCAGCGGGTAGTGCGCCGGATCGGTGTTCTCGTAGTCCCACTCGTCGTGCTCGAGGAACCCCTCCGACTGCGGGTGCACGCCGAGTTCGGCGTCGTAGGGCAGGTACATCGCCGCCGCGGCCGCGCGCCACGAGTCCAGTTCGACGGTGTCGACGCCGAAGTGCGCGGCGACGTCCCGGTGCCGCTCGCAGGATTCCGCCGCCGCCAGCAGGTTCCGGCGCGCCATCAGGTTCGTGTAGACGTTGTTGTCCGCCACCGCCGAGTACTCGTCCGGCCCGGTGACGCCGTCGATGCGGAACGTCCCGTGCCGGTCGTGGTGGCCCAGCGACGCCCACAGCCGCGCGGTTTCCAGCAGCAGCTCGGTGCCGTAGTCGCGCTCGAACTCCTCGTCGCCGGTCGCGTTGAGGTAGCGCAGCACCGCGTCGGCGATGTCCGCGCTGACGTGGAACGCCGCCGTGCCGGCCGGCCAGTACGCCGAGCATTCGGCGCCGTTGATCGAGCGCCACGGGAACGCCGCGCCGCGCAACCCCAGCTGGTGCGCGCGTTCCCGCGCTTTGTCCATTGTGGAATGCCGCCACCGCAGCGCGTCGCGCGCCGCGTCCGGCATCGTGTAGGTGAGCACCGGCAGGACGAACGATTCGGTGTCCCAGAAGGCGTGCCCGTCGTAGCCGGGGCCGGTCAGGCCCTTGCCCGCGATCGCGCGGCTTTCGCCGCGCGCCCCGGCCTGCAGGAGGTGGAACAGCGCGAAGCGGACGGCTTGCTGCAGCTCGGGATCGCCGTCGATCTCGATGTCGGAGGTGGCCCAGAAGTCGTCGAGGAACTGGCGCTGCTCGGTGACCAGGCCCTTCCAGCCGGTCTGGCGCGCGCCCGCCAGCGCCGCCTCGACCTGGGACCGCAGCGCGGGCACCGAGCGCTGCGCGGACCAGCCGTAGGCGAGGAACTTGGTGATCCGCAGCCGCCCGCCCTTCGGCACGTCGACCGCGACGGTCAGCCGCGCGAGGTCCTCCTCGGAGTGGATGCGGGCGCGGATCCCGTCGTCCACCTCGATCTTGTGGTCCATCGCCGCGGCCATCCGCAGCCCCGACCGGCGGGTCTGGTGCACCAGCACGGCGTTGTAGTCGGACGCGCGGTGGAACTCGCCGACCAGCGGCGAGTTCAGCGCGGCGGCCACCCGCGGGTCGCTGGTGTCGGACTCGATCGGCTCGTTGGCCAGCAGGTCCGACTGCACGACCAGCTGCAGGTCCTCGTCGAGCGGCTCGACCTCGTACCGGATCGCGGCGATCGCGCGCTGGGTGAACGACACCAGCCGTTCGGTGCGCACGCGGACCCGCCGCCCGGTCGGCGACGACCACTCCGTGGACCGGCTCAGCGTGCCCTTGCGGAAGTCGAGCACGCGGTCGTGCGCGGTCGCGGTGCCGTAACGCATGTCCAGCGGCTCGTCCTCGACGAGCAGCCGGATGATCTTGCCGTCGGTCACGTTGACGACGGTCTGGCCCTCTTCGGGGTAGCCGTAGCCCGCTTCGGCGTAGGGGAGTTCGTGCTGCTCGTAGAACCCGTTGAGGTAGGTGCCGGGCAGCCCGCGCGGCTCGGCCTCCTCGAGGGTGCCGCGCAGCCCGATGTGCCCGTTCGACACCGCGAACGCCGATTCGGTGCGCTGCAGGGCGTCCACGTCCATGCCGCGCCAGCGCAGCTCCCACGGGGAGCACTCGTAGCCGCGGGGTTCGTCGGTCATCGGTCCTCCAGCAGTTCGGCGAGGTCGTCGACGACGATGTCGGCCCCGTGGGCCTTCAGCTCGGCGGCCTGGTCGGCCCGGTTCACGCCCACCACGTACCCGAACCCGCCGGCTTTCCCGGCCTGGACGCCGGATTGGGCGTCCTCGAAGACGGCCGCGTGCGAGGGCTCGACGCCGAGCGCCTCGGCGCCGGCCAGGAACGAATCGGGCGCGGGCTTGCCCTTGAGGTTCCGCTCGCGCAGGACGATGCCGTCGATGCGGGCCTCGACGTACTTGCTCAGGCCGGCGGCGTCGAGAACCTTGGCGCCGTTGGCCGAGGACGTCACGACGGCGATCCGCAGCCCGGCGGCCTTGACCGCTTCGAGGTAGCGCACCGAGCCGGGGTAGGGGCTGACGCCGCGCTCCTCGATGATCTTCAGGACCAGCTCGTTCTTGCGGTTGCCGATGCCGTTCACGGTGGGGGCGTCCGGCGGGTCGTCCGGCGTGCCCTCGGGCAGCTCGATGTGGCGCGACCGCAGGAACTCCCGCACGCCGTCGGCGCGCGGGCGGCCGTCCACAAAGGCCGCGTAGTCGTGGTCGGTGAACTCGGCGAAGCCGGCGCCGTCGCGGGCGCGGAGGAATTCGTCGAATGTTCGCTTCCACGCTTCGCGGTGGAGAATCGCCGTCCCGGTCAGCACTCCGTCGAGGTCGAACAGGCAGGCGGTGATGGCTTCCGGCAATCCCGTCATGCCCGCACGCTACCGGTCCTCGCCCTCGGGTGCGGGGTGTGGCCGCACGTGGTGGATGAGTTCGTGCACGGTCGCGTCGGCGAGCCGGTAGCGCACGACCCGCCCGGTGCGCTGCGGCGTGACGAGGCCGTGGGCCCGCAGCAGCCGCAGGGCCTGCGACACAGCCGTGTCGGTCATGCCGGTGGCGGCGGCGAGGTCGGTGACGCTGATCTCGCGGGCGTAGTGGATGGAGACCAGCAGCGCCAGCCGCGACGGGTCGGCGACCACGGAGAAGCGCCGGGCCCATTCGTCGATGACGGCGCGGTCGCCGAGCCCGTCGACCGCCGCGGAGACGCGTTCCGGGTCGATCGGCTTGCGGTCGGTGCTCACCCCCGGATGATTCCACCCGCGCCCCGGGCGGACCACCGGTGGCCTGGGTCACGCCGCGCTTGACGTCGTCCCGGCGCCGGGCGAAGCTGCGATTAAGACACTTGTCATAATCGAGGAGCCCGAGATGACCGACGTGGCCGCCGAAGCGGAGACCCGCTCGAAGACCATCACCTGGCAGGACCCGCTGCCGACCGCCCGGCTCGGCGCCACGATGTCCGGCCTGGAGTACCTGACGGCCATCAAGGACGGCCGCATCCCGGGCCCGCCGATCGCCGCCCACTTCGGGCTCCGCTGGGAGCGCATCGAGCACGGCGACGTCGAAGCGGTCGCCGAACCGGACGAGTCGATGTACAACCCGATCGGCATGGTCCACGGCGGCGTGGCGGCCACGATGCTCGACTCGGTGGTCGGCTGCGCGGTGCACACGACGTTGCCGGCGGGCGTCGGCTACGCGTCGGTGGAGCTGAAGGTGAACTACCTGCGCGCGATCCACGCGGGCCGCGGCGAGATCCGGGCGACCGGCCGGGTGGTGAAGGAGGGCTCGCGGATCGCGTTCGCCGAGGGGGAGATCCGCGACGCCGCCGGCAAGCTGCTGGCGACGGCGTCGGGAACCTGCGTGATCACCCGCTAGAGCGGCTGCTTCACGTCCCAGTGCTCGACGAGCAGGCCGTCCTCGACGCGCAGGATGTCGACGACGGCGGTGCCCGCCACGTGCAGGTGCACGACGACGAGGTCGTCCTCGGCGACCACGTGCCGGATCTCCGCGGCCGCGTCCGCGAGCGGGGAGTTCTTCACGGCGTCCGCGAAGGCGTCGCGGCCGGAGGGCAGCCCGGGGCTGTGGGTGACGAAGCCGGGGTGCAGCACGGCCTTCGCGGCGTCGAAGTCCTTGCGCAGGAACAGGTTCTCGAAGCAGTCGGCGACGATCTCGCGGTTCGTTCGGGTCATGCCGCCGATCCTGCTCACCGGCGGAGCGCCCGTCGATTACGTCGCGGGTAAAACTCAGGCGCCCACTCGGCGGTCGAAGACCAGGCCTTCCGCCGCCCGCAGGCCCACGCTGATCGCGCCGGTCAGGACCGCGTCCTCGCCCAGTTCGCCCTGGACCACCTTCGGGACCAGCGGCGTGAACGCGCGCAGGGCGCGGTCGATCGGTTCCAGCAGCAGGTCCGCCGCCGTGCCCATGCCGCCGCCCAGGACGATCAGTTCCGGGTCGATCACCGCGGCCACCGAGGCGACCGTGTAGGCCAGGCGGTCGGCCTCCGTTTCCACCGCGCGGCGGGCGAGTTCGTCGCCTTCGCGGGCCAGGCGGAAGACCTCGCGGGCCGATTTCGCCGTGCCGAGGCCGAGTTCGCGGGCGCCGCGGACCACCGACTGCGCCGCCGTCGCCTCTTCGAGGTGGCCACGCGCGGGCGGGCTCGTCGGCTCCTCCGCCGCGCGCGTGCGGCCGTACGGGAGGTAGCCGATCTCGCCCGCCGCGCCGGTCGCGCCGCGGAAGACGCGGCCGTCGACCATCATGCCCATGCCGACGCCGGTGCCGATCGTGATGCAGCCGAACACCGACGCGCCGCGTGCGGCGCCGCTTTCCCACTCGCCGACCGCGGTCAGGTTCGCGTCGTTTTCGACCATCAGGTCCGGGCCCAGCACGGCCTCGAGGTCGTCGATCAGCCCGGCCCGGCCCCAGCCCGGCAGGTTCGGCGCGTGCCGGAAGCAGCGCTTTTCCGGATCGGCGACACCGGGGGAGCCGACCACGCGGACAACGATGTCGGCCGCCGTCAGGCCCGCCTCGGCGACGGCGTCGGCGGCGATCTTCCCGACCGCGGTCACCAGCGCCGCCCCGGACCGTGCCGTGTTGCGCTCGTCGCGGCGCGCCACCAGCACGCGCCCGAGGTCGGACACCGCGACCCGGAGGTGCTCGCGGCCGATGTCGACGCCCAGGACGTACCCCGCCGTGGGGTCGGCCTCGTACAGCACGGCCGAGCGGCCGGTCCCGGTCGACGTCTGCCCCGTCGGGCGCGCCAGCCCCGCGGCCTCGAGCGCCAGCAGCGCCTGGCTGACCGTCGGCTTCGACAGCCCGGTGTCCTTCGCGACCTGCGGCCGGGTCGCCGGCCCGCTGCGGCGCAGCAGGTCGAGCACCGCCCGCTGGTTGATCTTGCGCATCCCGGCGGGGGTCCCGACCGTTGGAGCTCCTACGCCGGTCACCCGTGCCCGCCTTTCGTCTTCGTATTCCCCGCCACGCTAGCCGCCCGCAACCCGGTTTTTCCGGAATACGTCCGATCCGGGACCCGTTGACCGGGGCATGAGCACTCCGGTACGCGGCCGGGTCCGCGTGGCACAAGGCGCGAAGCGGGTACGGGTGTTCCTCGGCGGGGAACTCGTCGCGGACACCGTGCACCCCCTTCTGGTGTGGGAAGTCCCGTACTACCCCACGTACTATTTCCCGCGCGCGGACGTCGTGAGCGGCGTTCTCACCCCTTCCGGCCGGACGACGCACTCGCCGAGCCGGGGAGATGGTGTTCTGTCGACGATAAAGGTCGGCCGGGCCGAGGCGGTGGACGGCGCGCTGGAACACCCGGATTCGCCCATCGAGGAGCTCCGGGACCACGTCCGCTTCGACTTCGCCTCCTTCGACTGGTTCGAAGAGGACGAGCAGATCTTCACGCACCCGCGCGACCCCGGCGTGCGCGTCGACGTCCTGCCGAGCTCGCGCCACGTCCGGATCGAGGTGGACGGCGTCACGGTCGCCGACAGCGTCCGGCCGCACCTGCTGTTCGAGACCGGGCTGCCGGTCCGCTACTACCTGCCCCGCGTCGACGTCCGGATGGACCTGCTCGAGAAGATCGACACGGTGACGCACTGCCCGTACAAGGGCGCGGCGGACCACTTCGACGTCGCCGGGCACGCCGACCTCGCGTGGAGCTACCCGACGCCGCTGCCGGAGAGCATCCGGACCGCCGGCCTCGTGGCGTTCCTCGACGAGAAGGTGGACGTCTACGTCGACGGGGTGCGGCAGGAGCGCCCGAAGACGAAGTTCGCCTGACCCGCGTATAACGACCTATACCGCCTGGCGTCAGGCCGCGTGGCGGCCGTGGGCCTGGCGCCGGAACCCGCGGGGACGCGGCCGCTTCGCCACCGGGGCGTCCACAGTGGACCCGGCGGTCGTCCGGTCCCCGCCGGTCGCGGCCGGGATCGGGGTGCCGCGGTCGCGGTGACCGCGGTGGACCGCGTACAGCAGCGCCAGGCCCAGCACCACCAGCACGTGCGTCGCCAGCCGGGACAGCGTCACCGTGCCCGCCGCCAAGTCGCCCGCCGAGAGCACCAGCAGCACCCCGACGAAGCCGGTCAGCAGCGGCAGCTGGCCGGCCGCGGTCTTCGGGCGCAGGACCGCCGCCAGCAGGCCGATGCCCACCGCCAGGTTCCACGCGCCGCTTTCGTGGTCGAAGTGGATGCCGCCGTGCCCGCCCGCCGTGCCGAGCAGCTGGGCGAACGCCAGGCCGAGCTGGGCGATCGCGACCACGGCCAGCGCGATCCGCAGCCCCCAGCCCTCGCCGGACGGCGCCGGCGTGCGCTCGAGGATCGCCGCGGTGAGGTCCGGGACCGGGGGAGCGGGGCGCAGCAGCAGCGCGCGCCGCAGCCGTTCCGCGCCGGCGAACCACTCCTGGCAGGCCGCGCAGGTCGCCAGGTGCTCGTCCGGCGACACCGGCTCGGCCTCGCCGTCCAGCCGGGCCGACAGCGCTTTTCGGCAGTCCTCGCACCTCATGGTCCACTAGTCGGGCGGCGGGGTCACAAAGTTCCCGGTTACTGCTACGTTCCGCACCATGACCCGCGGTGAGGACGACGAACGCGTCACGGCTCTGGCGATGGTCGCCGGCCGGGGTGACCGGCGCGCGCTGGAGGAGTGGGTCCGCGCGACCCAGGCCGACGTCTGGCGCTTCCTCGCGCACCTCACCGACGCGGCCGCCGCCGACGACCTGACGCAGGAAACCTACCTCCGCGCCTTCGGCAGCCTCCGCCGCTTCGCCGGCCGCTCGTCGTCGCGGACCTGGCTGCTGGCCATCGCGCGCCGGGTGGTCGTCGACCAGATCCGGGCCGCCTCCGCCCGGCCGAAGATCGACTGGGACGCCCCGGTCGACCAGGGGCGCGCCGCGGCCGGGTTCGAGGACCTCGTCGAGCTCGGCGTGCTGCTCGACGGGCTCGACCCGGACCGGCGCGAGGTGCTCGTGCTGACCCAGGTGCTCGGGCTGTCCTACGCCGAGGCCGCCGACGTCTGCGGCGTGCCGGTCGGCACCGTCCGCTCGCGCGTCGCGCGCGCCCGCGACGACCTGCTGGAAGCCCGCCGCGAACGCGGCTCGGACGCCGGCTGAACCAGTCCGCTGGGCCGTCCGGCACTGTGGCGGCGCACACATTCGGCGGCTTCCACTGTCATCTCGTCACAGGAATGGGCGAACCCGACTACTCCGCGTTGACGGCCTGACAACGCCTGCTTAGCGTGACGCGCACCCCGCCACCACGCTGCAAGGGATTCCCGATGGCCAGTCCCACCACCGAACCCGCTGACCGCGCCGACCCAGGGCGGGTCGGCCGCCGCCGCTTCCTGACCTACCTGGTCGCCGCGCCGACGCTCACCATCGCCACCAAGCTGACCGCGGACGCGGTGGCCCCGGCGACCGCGGAAGCCGTCGTCCCGACCTTGCCGCAGCCCGCGGAGATCCTCGACCTCGGTGACGTGCTGACGCTGTCGTGCGTGCCGACCGCCGGCATGCTCGTGCTCGAGATGACCTCCGACGGGCGGGCGCGGCTGCAGCTGCCCCGCGCCGAAGTCGGGCAGGGCATCACGACGGCGACCGCGATGCTCGTCGCCGAGGAGCTGGACCTGCCGCTCGACCGCGTCGACGTCGTGCTGTCCGACGCCCGCACCGAGCTGCTGTTCAACCAGCTCACCGGCGGCTCCAACACGATGCGCTCGCTCTACGACCCGGTCCGCGCCACCGCGGCGACCGCGCGCGCCCGGATGGTGGCCGCGGCCGCGGCGAAGTGGGGGACCGGCGCGTCCCGGCTGTCCACTCGCGACGGTGCGGTGTGGGCGCCCGACGGCCGCAGCGCCGGCTACGGCGTCCTCGCCGGACCGGCGTCGCGCACGGACCTCGCCACCGGCGCCATCGCGCCGAAGGCGGAATCGGCGCACACGCTCGTCGGGACGCCGACCTCGCGCAAGGACGCCCGCGCGATGGTCACCGGCCGGCAGGTCTACACGCTCGACCTCGACGTCCCCGGCGCGAACCCGGTGATGGTGCGGCGCCCGCCGTCGATCAACGGCACCGTGGAGAAGGTCAACAACGAGGCCGCCGTCCGGGCGATGCCGGGGATCATCGACATCGCCGTCGTGCCCACCGGTGTCGCGGTGATGGCCGAGACGTTCGGCCAGGCCCTCGACGGCAAGAACGCCCTCGACGTCACCTGGGGTCCGGGCACGGTGGACGGTGAGGACAACGAGAGCATCAAGAAGAAGCTGCGCGGGGCCGCGCTGCCGTTCGTGGTGCCGCCGCTGCTGACCCAGTACGTCGACGGCGAATTCGACTTCGCCTTCGCCAGCCACGCGCCGATGGAGTCGAACTCCGCGGTCGCCGACGTCCGCGAGGACAGCGCGACCATCTGGGCCGGGCTGAAGTCGCCGATCGTGGCCAAGCAGACCATCGCCCAGGAGCTGGGGCTGCCGGAGAACAAGGTCACCGTGCACGTCCAGCAGGGCGGCGGGTCGTTCGGGCGGCGGCTCTTCTTCGACGCCGCCCTCGAAGCCGCGCACATCTCGAAGGCGATGAAGAAGCCCGTGCGCCTGATGTGGAGCCGGATCGACGACATGCGCCACGGCCGGGCGCGCGCGGCGAGTTACCACCGGATCCGCGCCACCTTCGCGCTCGGGCAGGTGCTGACGTTCGAGCACCGCGTCGCCAGCGTCGAGACCGACTGGAGCCACGGCCTCGGCGAGATCCTCACCGCGTTCGCGGCGAAGCTGCCCGTCGGCGGGAACCTGAGCTTCGCGCAGACGGTGTTCCTGCTGACGATCAAGTCGCCGTACAACTTCGGCGTCACCACGCAGCTGCTCAACGAGGTTCCGCTGAAGTTCCACACCTCGGCGTGGCGGTCGGTCTACTCGGCGAACACCCGCGGCGCCGAAGAGATCATGGTCGACGAGATCGCGAAGAAGCTCGGCAAGGACCCGGTGGCCTTCCGCCGCGAGTTCATCAAGGAAGAGCGCCAGCGCGCGGTGCTGGACAAGGTCGCGGAGCTCGGCGAGTGGGGCAAGAAGATGCCCGCCGGGTTCGCGCAGGGCATCGCGGTGCACGGCGAGTACAAGTCCTTCACCGCTTGCCTGGTCGAGCTGGACGCGCGCGACCCGAAGCACCCGCGCGTCACCAAGGCGACCATCGCGGTCGACGTCGGCAAGCCGGTGAACCCGCGGGGGATCCAGGCGCAGATGCTCGGCGGCCTGACCGACGCGATCTCGACGACGCTCACCGCCGGCCTGCACATCGACAAGGGCCTGCCGCTGGAGGGCAGCTACTCGCAGTTCCACTACGCGCGCCAGAAGAACTCGCCGATGGACGTCCAGGTGCACGTCATGCCGGCGACCGGCGACGACATCGGTGGCGCCGGCGAACTCGGCCTGCCCGCCCCGGTCGGCGCGATCGCCAACGCCTACGCCCGGGCGACCGGGATCAAGCCCCGCAGCTTCCCCATCACCTTCCCCGTCGACTTCGACCCGTTCCCGCGCTGAGGAGAACCATGCCCAACTACACCTTCGTGGTGAACGGGAAGACCGTCACCGTCGACGCGCCGGCCGACCTGCCGATGCTGTGGGCGCTGCGCGACAAGCTCAAGGTCCGCGGGCCGAAGTACGGCTGCGGCATCAACGTCTGCAAGGCCTGCACCAGCCACCTCGACGGCGAGGCGTTCAACCCCTGCGTCACGCCGGTCTCGGACTGCGCCGGCAAGGAGGTCACGACGATCGAGGGCCTGGCCGACGGCGAAGAGCTGCACCCGGTCCAGGAAGCCTGGCTGGAGCAGGACGTCGCCCAGTGCGGGTACTGCCAGCCGGGTCAGATCATGGCGGCCGTGGCGCTGCTGAAGAAGACGAAGAACCCGACGGACGCCGACATCGACGCCATCCAGAACGTGTGCCGGTGCGGCACCTACTTCCGGATCCGGGAGGCGATCAAGAGCGCGGCCGCCAAAATGGCCTGACGCGGATGCGGAGGTTCTACAGAAGAACCTCCGCATTCGCGGGTCCTGTAGAAAGTTCACCCGGTCGTGGGTGGTGCTTTCGGGTTAGATGCGGTTCTCAGGCCTCGACGAGGAGGTCGGGGGACCGGAGGGCACCATGCACTACCAGGCCTTGCTGTCCGACGGGCTGGCCCCGCGGGTCGCCGTCCTCGCCGCCGACGTCGAGCGGAAGCTGCCCGAGCTCATCGAGACCACCGTGCGGCAGATCCGCACCGAGATGCCGGTCTACGCCGACGCCCGGTTCGTCACGCACGCCGAGCTGCGCGCGTCGGTGCGCGCCAACCTCGAACACGTGATGCGCACGCTGCGCGGCTCGGACGGCCCGGACCTGGCCCAGGCCCACGCGACCGCCCGGGCCCGGGCGCTGCAGGGCGCGCCGCTGCCGGAACTGCTGCGGGCCTACCGGATCGGGCTGACCGAGGTGTGGCACCGGTTCGTGGAACTGACCGCGGGCGAACAGGACCTGGCCGGGCTGGTCGCCGCGACGACGGCGATCTGGGCGCTCATCGACGACCTCGCCGAAGCCCTCACGACGTCCTACCGCGACACGACGGCGGAAGTGCTGGTGGCGCACCAGAACCGGCGCTCGGCGCTGGTCGAGGCGCTGTTCGCGGGCGGCAGCGCGACCGAGGGCACGCTGTGGGACATCGCCCGCGTGCTCGAGCTGTCGCTGGACGGCACGTTCGTCGTCGTCGCGGCGGAAACCCCGCGCCTCGGCCAGGAACCGCTGCCCCAGATCGAGGCCCGGCTGCGCGCGCTGCACCACGCGTCGGCCTGGCGGCTGACGCCGGACCTGCAGGTGGGCGTCGTGTCCCTCCGCGACCCGGCCGCGTCCAAGGCGGTCGTGGACCTGGTGCACGCCCACCCGGTCGGCCGGGTGGGCATCAGCCCGGTGTTCACCGGCCTCGGCAACACCGCCCGCGCGCTGCACCTGGCCCGCGTCGCGCTGTCCAGCATGACGCCGGGCACGCCGGGCCTGGTCCAGTTCACCGAGTCGCCGCTGGCCGGGCTGGTGGCCAGCTCCCCGGAGGCGTCGGTGCAGCTGGCCCACCACGTCCTCCAGCCGGTGCTGGACCTCCCGGGCGACGACCGGAACGTGCTGCTGCTGACGCTGCGCGCGTGGTTCGACTGCCAGGGCTCGACGAAACTGACGTCGGAGCGGATGTTCTGCCACCCCAACACGATCCGGCACCGCTTGAAGCGGATCACGGAGGAACTCGGCCGCTCGCTGACGAACCCCGCGGACATCGCGGAGCTGGGCGCGGCCCTGCGGGCGCTGAACCTGTTCCCGGAGGCGACCCACCTGCCGGCGCCGCGCTGAGCCGGTTCACGCCGCCAGCAGTTCGCGGGTGCGGGCCTGCTCCGCCGGTGAGCCGAACGGCATCACCAGCAGTTCCGTCGCGCCCGCGGCTTCGAGGGAGTCCACCTGGCGGCGCACGGTTTCCTCGTCGCCGACGAGCGCGGTGTCCGACACCCGGGCGTAGCCGCCGCGGTCCAGGACGGCGCGGTACGCCGGGACGCCCGCCGCGGCGCCGTAGGTCTCTTCGACCCACTTCCGGCGTTCGTCCACTTCGGACGTCACGCAGATCAGCTGGCCGGACACCACGCGGGAGGGTTTCCCGAGGGCAGGCACCACGAACTCGCCGGTCGCCCGCGGGCCGGCCCAGGTCGTGATCACGCCGTCGGCGAGTTCGCCGGCCAGGCGCGTCGACTTCGGGCTCACCGAGCCCACCAGGACGGCGGGCCGGGAGGCGCCCGGGGTGGTCAAGCCGCCGGCGGCCGTCAGCGTTTTGCCGTGGACGTCCGCCTTTTCGCCGCGCAGCAACGGGTTCAGCGCTTCCAGGTATTCGCGCAGGTGCCGCAGCGGGCGGTCGTAGGAGTACCCGAACTCGCCTTCGACGATGAACTTGTGGCTCAGCCCGACCCCGAGGTGGACCGGCACCCCGGTGGCCGCCTGCGCGGTCAGCGCCTGCGCGGCCATGGTGATCGGGTGGCGGGGGTAGGTCGGCACGACGCAGGTGCCCAGTTCGATCCCGGGGGCCGCCGCGCCGAGTGCGGGCAGTGCCGTGAGCGCGTCCCAGCCGCCGCGTTGCGCCAGCCAGAGCGTGGTGTAGCCCAGCTTCGCCGCTTCGCGGGCTTGAGCGGCCATGGCGTCGAAGCCGACGCCGAGCTCGTCGATCAGGATTCCGGTGCGCACGAGTCCTCCCAGGGGTTCAGTACGCGCGCTCGAGCTGCTTGCGGTCGAGCGCGACGGATTCGGTGAACAGCTCGAGCACCCGCGGCGCGACCGCGCGCAGCTGCCTCGTCGAGAGCGCGGCCGGTTCGAAGGCGTGCGCGACGGTGTCGGCGATCAGCGCCGGCGGGTGCCCGGCGAGCAGGAAGCCGTGCAGCACGGCCTGGTAGGCGACGGCGAGCTCGCGCGCCGGCCGGTCCGTGCGCAGCAGGTCGTTCGCGGCCAGCAGCTCGAGGTAGTCGACGAACGCCTCGTCGTGCCGCGGGTCGAGCTTGGCGTGCAGCTTCGGGAGCAGCTTCCCGAGCGTGCCGGCGTCGTCGGCGTACCCGGCGCGCAGCAGCGGCCGGCCCATGACATGGGCGTACTGGACCTCGGTGAGCCGCGAGAGCCCGACCGCGAGCGGGTCGGCTTCGAGCGCCGTCACGAGGTCTTCCAGGCTCCGGACGGACTCGCGGAGGAGAACCGCGAGGAACAGGTCCTCGCGGTTCTTCCAGTGCAGGTAGACGGTCCCCTTGCCGACACCGGCGCGCTCGGCGACGTCTTCGACGGTCGTGCGCCGGTACCCGGCGCGCAGGAGCAGCTCGGCGGCCGCGTCGAGGATCCGCTCGGCGCGTTCGGTCCGGTCTTCGGCAGGAGGCACGCCGCCATCGTATGACCAAATACGAAATCCGGTCAAACGAATTAGTCGTCCGAGGACCGCTTCCACAGGTTGATGTCCGCGTCGGTCGCGTGGCCGTCGATTTCGGTCAGTTCTTCCGGCGAGAAGTCGAGGTTGCCGAGCGCGCCGACGTTGTCCTCGAGCTGCTTGACGCTGCTCGCGCCGATGAGCGCCGAGGTCACCCGGTGGTCGCGCAGCGTCCACGCCAGCGCCAGCTGCGCCAGCGACTGGCCGCGCCGTTCCGCGATGTCGTTCAGCGCGCGGACGCGGTTCAGCCGGTTCTCGTCCAGGGTGTCCGGGTTGAGCGACTTGCCCTGCGCGGCCCGCGAGTCCGCCGGGACGCCCTTGAGGTACTTGTCGGTCAGCAGGCCCTGCGCGAGCGGCGAGAACGCGATGCAGCCCGCGCCCACCTCCTCCAGGGTGTCGAGCAGCCCGTCCTCCTCGATCCAGCGGTTGAGCATCGAGTACGACGGCTGGTGGATCAGCAGCGGCGTGCCCAGCTCCCGCAGCAGGCGCGCCGCTTCGGCGGTCCGCTCCGAGTTGTACGACGAGATCCCGACGTAGAGCGCTTTCCCGGCGCGGACGGCGCGGTCGAGCGCCCCGACCGTCTCTTCCAGCGGCGTCTCGGGGTCGAAGCGGTGGGAGTAGAAGATGTCGACGTAGTCCAGGCCCAGCCGCCCGAGCGACTGGTCCAAGGAGGACAGCAGGTACTTGCGGGAGCCCCACTCGCCGTACGGGCCGGGCCACATGTCGTAGCCGGCCTTGGTCGAGATCACCAGCTCGTCGCGGTAGGGCTTGAAGTCGGTGGCCAGCAGCCGCCCGAAGTTCTCCTCCGCCGAGCCGTAGGGCGGGCCGTAGTTGTTCGCCAGGTCGAAGTGGGTGATGCCGAGGTCGAAGGCGCGGCGGGTGATGTCGCGCTGGGTCTGCAGCGGGCGGTCGTGCCCGAAGTTGTGCCACAGCCCGAGCGAGATCGCCGGCAGCTTCAGCCCGGAACGCCCGCAGCGCCGGTAAGGGATCGAGTCGTATCGGCCGGATGCCGCAAGGTAGGTCACGCGGCCGATGCTAGCCCGTCGATCGGGTACCCTCCGGGTGAGCGACCGCTTAGGAGGCACGTGGTGGGCACCGGATTCTTCACCTCCGTCGACGACGTGTCGGCCAAGCTGGCCGAGGCCGGCTACCTGGCCTCCACGGCGGTCGCGACGACGGTGTTCCTCGCCGACCGGCTCGGCAAGCCGCTGCTGGTCGAAGGCCCGGCCGGGGTCGGCAAGACCGAGCTCGCCAAGGCCGTCGCGCAGGTCAGCGGGTCGCGGCTCGTGCGCCTGCAGTGCTACGAGGGCATCGACGAGGCTCGCGCGCTGTACGAGTGGAACCACGCGAAGCAGCTGCTCCGGATCACCGCCGGCCGCGACGAAACGTGGGAAGACGCCCGCACCGACATCTTCGGCGAGGAGTTCCTGCTCCGGCGCCCGCTGCTCACCGCGATCTCGTCCGACGAGCCGACCGTGCTGCTCATCGACGAGACCGACAAGGCCGACATGGAGGTCGAGGGCCTGCTGCTGGAGGTGCTCGGCGACTTCCAGGTCACCGTCCCGGAGCTCGGCACGATCACCGCGACGCGTCCGCCGTTCGCCGTCCTGACCTCGAACGCGACGCGTGAGCTGTCCGAAGCGCTGCGCCGACGGTGCCTGTTCCTGCACATCGACTTCCCCGACGAGGAGCTGGAACGCGAGATCGTCCGGCTCAAGGTCCCGGGCATCGACGCCGCGCTCGCGGATTCCGTCGTCCGGGTGATCGCCGCCCTGCGCGCGATGGACCTGCGGAAGCTGCCGTCGGTCGCGGAGACCATCGACTGGGCGCGCACGCTGCTCGCCCTCGGTGCGTCGACGCTGGACGAGCGGGTCGTGCGGGAGAGCCTCGGCGTCGTGCTCAAGCACCAGGACGACATCGCCAAGGCCGGCGCCGGGCTGCAGCTCGAACAGGTCCTGGACGCGTCGTGACCGGCGGCGTGCCGGAGCGGCTCGCGTCGTTCGTCAAGGCACTGCGGGCCCAGGGCATCCCGGCGGGTCCCGCCGAGACGGTCGACGCCGCGGCCGCGCTGGAGGTGCTCGGCTTCGACGACCGCTCGCTCGTCCGCGAAGGCCTGGCTGCCGCGCTCGTCCGCCGCGGCGGCCAGCGCGCGGTCTTCGACGCCGCCTTCGACCTGTACTTCCCGGCCGGGATCGGCGCGCCGGAACGGGCCCGCGAAGAGCCGTCCACGCTCGAAGAGCTGCGGGAGGAACTGGCCGCCGCCCTCGCCGACGGCGACGAGCAGGCGCTGGCCCAGCTGGCCGGGCTCGCCGTCGACATGCTCGGCCAGTACGGCTCGTCCTCCGGCCCCGGCGGCGGCTTTTCGGCGCACCAGACCCTGGAGCGGCTCCAGCCGCAGACGCTGATCGCCCGCGTGCTGGCCGCGGTCCGCGGCGGGGGCGCGCGCGGCGAGTTCACCGACCGGCTCGACCGCGACGAGATCCGCCGCCGCGTCGAGGGGTTCCGCGGGCGGGTCCGCACCGAAGCGCGCCGCCGCGCGGCCGAGGTCCGCGGCCGCGAACGCGTCGCCAAGCACGCCATCGCCCCGGCACCCGACCGCGTCGACTTCCTCATCGCGAGCCGGAACCAGCTCGCCGAGCTGCGCCGGACGATCCAGCCGCTGTCCCGCAAGCTGGCGACGCGCCTGGCCGCCCGCCGCAAGCGCACCACGCGCGGGCAGATCGACCTGCGCCGCACGCTGCGGCGGTCGCTGTCCACCGGCGGCGTCCCGCTGCGCCCGGCCTACCGCCACCGGCGGCCCGGGCGGCCGGAAATCGTGCTGCTGTGCGACCTGTCCGGGTCGGTGGCCGGGTTCGCGAACTTCACCATGCTGCTGGTGCAGGCGCTGCGCGACCAGTTCAGCAAGATCCGCGTGTTCGCCTTCGTCGACAGCGCCGACGAGGTCACCCACCTGGTCACCACCGGCACCGCCGACCCCGAGCACCTCGGCGCGCGCATGCTGGCCGAAGCGGCGCTGGTCCGATGGGACGGCCACAGCGACTACGGCGGCTCCCTGCGCCAGTTCACCGAGAACTGGCTGGACGCCGTCGGCCCGCGCACGTCGGTGCTGATCCTCGGCGACGCCCGCACCAACGGCGGCGACCCCAACCTCGACGCGGTGCGCGCGATCAAGTCCCGCGCCCGCCACGTCCACTGGCTGAACCCGGAACGCCGGTCGCTGTGGTCGACCGGCGACTCGGCGGCGCTGGAGTACGCCGACGTCGTCGAGATGCACGAGTGCCGCACGGTGCAGCAGCTCGGCACGCTGGTCACGCGCCTGCTGCCGGTGTGAGCCAGTCGTCGATGTCCGCGAGGAGCCGCTGCTTCGTCGCTTCGGGGGCGAAGGACGCCGTGACACTCGCCCGCGCGAAGTCCGCCATCGTCGCGTCGTCGTAGCCGAAGGCGTCGCGGACGCGGGCGTACTCCGCCGCGAGCTCCGCGCCGGTCACCGACGGGACGTCCGTGTTGAGCGTGACCGTCAGCCCGGCGTCGAGGAGCCGGGGGAGCGGGTGCTCGGGCAGTGACGGCACCAGTCCCAGCGTCACGTTCGACGACGGGCACACCTCCAGCGCCAGGCCCCGCTCGCGCACCTCGGCGACGAGCGACGGGTCGTCGAGGACGCGGATGCCGTGCCCGAGCCGTTCGGTCCGGCCCACTTCGAGTGCTTCGCGGATGCTGTCCGGCCCGGCGTCCTCGCCGGTGTGGTGCAGCAGGCGGATCCCGGCCGCCTGTGCCTTCTCGAAGAGCGTGGCGAACGGTTGCAGCGAGTGTTTTTCTTCGCCCGCCATGCCGATCGCGAAGACTTCGTCGTACTTCAGTGCGAGGTCGAGGGTGCGTTCGGCGCGTTCGACCGAGCGGCGCCGGGAGTGGTCGAGCACGAGCCGGGTTTCGAGTCCGGACAGTCCTCTGAGGACGGATTCCAGGGGCATTTCGAGGTCGCCCAGCCGTTCCCCGTGCGAGGCCGCGGTGAACGTGACTTCGGCGTAGCGGGTGCCTTGGGCGAGCTCGTCTTCGCAGTACTCGCGGGCGATGCGCTCGAAGTCCCCTGGCCGCTGGAGACAGGCCCGGATGAGTGCGTTGTAGTCGGCGAACGCGCGAAAACCGTCGAACTCCGGTGGTTCGGCCGGGACGGCGATGCCGTTGGCCTCGCCGAGCTCGCGGAGCGTGCCCGGCCGGATCGTGCTTTCCAGGTGGACGTGCAGGTGGGCCTTCGGCAGGGCCGCCAGGTCGCGCATGAGCCCGACCTTAGAGGCCGCCGGGTGCCGCTCGCGCGGCAATTTTGTTTGGCCATCGTCACACGGGGAACCTGTGGGTGGTTCGTCCGCGTTGTCAGGATGACCGCACACCGACGAGGGAGACGACCATGGCTTTCCTGCGCAAGCTCACCGTGCTGGCCGGCGCGGCCGGCGCCGCCCGCGCTTACGCCAAGAAGAACCCCGAAAAGGTGAACGGGGCTGTCGGCAAGGCGGCCAAGTTCGTCGACGACAAGACCAAGGGCAAGTACCACGAGCAGATCGCCGGCGCGGTCCGCAAGGTCAACTCCGTGACCGGGCCGGACGGGCGGCCGGGGCCGGCCGCCCGCTAGGTCAGTCCGCCACGAGTGCCTCGAGGACGCCGGCGCCGTACTTGGCGAGCTTGTTCTCGCCGACCCCGCTGACCGTGCCCAGCTCGGCCAGCGAAGACGGCCGCTGCGTGGCGATCTGGCGCAGGGTCGCGTCGTGGAAGACGACGTACGCGGGCACGCCCTGCTCTTTCGCGACGCCGGCCCGCCAGGCACGCAGGCGCTCGAACACCGGAGCCGCCTCCGCGGGCATGTCCGCCGCGGGGGTGGCTTTCCGCGTGCCGCGGGCCTTCGCCGCCGCCGCGCGCTCGGGCTCGCGGCGGAGCATGACCTGGCGGTCGCCGCCCAGCACTTCGGCACTGGCTTCGGTGAGCACGAGCGAGCCGTAGTCGCCTTCGACCGCGAGCAGGCCCTGGGCCAGCAGCTGGCGCACGACCGCCCGCCAGTCCGGCTCGCGCAGCTCGGTGCCGATGCCGAACGTCTTGAGCGTGTCGTGCTGGAACTGCGTGACCTTCGGCGTGGACTTGCCGAGCAGGATGTCGATGACCTGACCGGCGCCGAACTTCTGCCGCCGCTCGTTGCGCAGCCGCACGACCGTCGACAGCAGTTTCTGCGCCGCGATCGTCCCGTCCCACTTCTCCGGCGGGTTCAGGCACGTGTCGCAGTTGCCGCACGGCGCGGCCTGCTGCCCGAAGTAGTTGAGGACCTGCACCCGGCGGCACTCCACCGTCTCGCACAGCGCGAGCATCGCGTTCAGGTGCGCGCCCAGCCGGCGGCGGTGCGCCTCGTCGCCCTCGGACGTGTCGATCATCTTGCGCTGCTGCACGACGTCCTGCAGCCCGTAGGCGAGCCACGCGGTCGAGGGCAGGCCGTCGCGGCCCGCGCGCCCAGTTTCCTGGTAGTAGCCCTCGACCGACTTCGGCAGGTCGAGGTGCGCGACGAACCGGACGTCCGGTTTGTCGATGCCCATGCCGAACGCGATCGTCGCGACCACGATCAGCCCGTCCTCGCGCAGGAACCGCGACTGGTGCTTCGCCCTCGTGCGCGCGTCGAGGCCCGCGTGGTACGGCACCGCCGGAATCCCGTTCTGCACCAGGAATTCCGCGGTCTTCTCGACCGAGTTCCGGGACAGGCAGTAGACGATCCCGGCGTCGCCCTGGTGTTCGGTGCGCAGCAGTTCGAGCAGCTGCCGCTGCGGCGAGTTCTTCCCGACGATCCGGTACTGGATGTTCGGCCGGTCGAAGCTCGCGACGAAGTGGCGGGCCTCGTCCAGGTTCAGCCGGGTCGCGATCTCCTGGTGCGTGGCCTCGGTAGCGGTCGCCGTCAGCGCGATCCGCGGCACCTCCGGCCAGCGTTCGTGCAGCGCGGAGAGCTGGAGGTAGTCGGGCCGGAAGTCGTGGCCCCACTGGGCGACGCAGTGCGCTTCGTCGATCGCGAACAGCGAAATCTTGCCGCGGTCGAGCAGCCGCACGGTGGATTCGACCGAAAGCCGTTCCGGCGCCAGGTAGAGCAGGTCGAGCTCGCCGCTCACGAACGCCGACTCGACCTCTTGGCGGGCCGCGTAGTCCTGGGTGGAGTTGAGGAACCCGGCGCGGACGCCGGCGTTGCGCAGCGCGTCGACCTGGTCCTGCATCAGCGCGATCAGCGGGGAGATCACCACGCCGACGCCCGGGCGCACGAGCGCGGGAATCTGGTAGCACAGGGATTTCCCGCCGCCGGTGGGCATCAGCACGAGCGCGTCGCCGCCGGCGATCACGTGCTCGACGATCGCCGCCTGGTCGCCGCGGAAGCTGTCGTAGCCGAACACGCGCCGGAGGGTCTCCAGCGCGTCGGACGCGGGTGCGAGGTCGGTCTCTGCCACCCGGCCGACTATAGAGCGGGGGTCCGACAGTTCCGGTCCGCCCCACCGCGGGGTGGCAGACTGGGCGCGTGGAGTACTGGCCGGTTCCCGATCTCGCCGCGCATTTCGCCGGGGCGTGGCGGCTCGACCGCGAAATCCTCACCGCCGGCGGCGAGGTCGCGGGGGAGGTGACCGGCACCGCGACGTTCACCGAAGAGGACGGCGACCTCGTCTACCGCGAGGCAGGCGAGATGCGCCTCGGCACTTACACCGGCCCGGTCACGCGCACCCTGCGCTACCGGCCCACCGCGCCCGGCCGGGCCGACGTCCACTTCGACCACGGCGGCTTCTTCCACGAGCTCGACCTGCGCGCCGGGCACTGGGCCACCGACCACCCCTGCCGCGCCGACCTCTACCGCGGGAGCTACCAGGTGCTCGACGCGCGGCGCTGGCGGCAGGAGTGGGCGGTCCGCGGCCCGGCGAAGGACCACCTGATCGTCACCCGGTTCACGCGGTCGACGGGCTGAGCAGGTCGGCGAGGCCGATCCGCCTCAGGAACTCCCGCCGGATCCGGTCGCCGACCTCGGCGACCAGCCGGCCGCCGTCGTCGGCCGGGTCGACGTGCACCCGGAACGGCCGCCGCCCCTTGGGCAGGTCCACCACGCGTGCCAGCTCTTCGGCCACCTTCGCGACGTCCGCGCCGGGCGGGGTGATCTCGGCGAGCTTCCGCCCGACGTGCTCGTTCAGACCGGCGTAGCGCTCTTCGTAAGCCGCTTCGACGGCTTCGTCGGCCGGGTGGCCCGCGTGCGGGAAGTGGTTCGTGCCCGCGGTGAAGGCGCCCGGCACCACGATGGTGGTGTCGATGCCGAAGCGGGCGACCTCCGCGGCGTAGCTGACCGCGAGGCTGTCCATCGCCGCCTTCGCCGCGAAGTACGGCGCGAGGTAGGGCGGGGTGCCGCCGCGGACGCTGCTGCTCGACACCCACACCAGCAGCCCGTCCCGCTGGGCGCGCAGGTGCGGCAGGGCCGCGCGGTTGACGCGCTGGGTGCCGATCGCGTTGGTGTCGTAGAGCTCGGCGAGCTGCTCCGGCGTGAAGGCCTCGGCCGGGCCGAGCGCCATGTGCCCGGCGTTGTGCACGACGACGTCCAGCCGGCCGTGCTCGGCGACGATCGCCGCGATGGCCGCGTCGGCCGATTCCTGGCTCGCCACGTCCAGTTCGACGGTGCGCAGGTCGACGCCGTGTTCGCGGGCGGCCGCGGCGGCGGCTTCGACCTGCGGCGCGTTGCGGCCGCCGGGGTCGCGCATGCCCGCGTAGACGGTGTGCCCGGCGCGGGCCAGCGCCCGGGCGGAGAGGGCGCCGATCCCGCTGGAGGCGCCGGTGACGACGATGATCACGGTTGTCCTCCTCCTCAGACGATTCCGCCGTTGGCGCGCAGCACCTGGCCGTTGACCCAGCGGGCCGGGCCGGCCAGGAACGCGACGACCTCCGCGATGTCTTCGGGCCGGCCGAGCCGCTCCAGCGGCGGCTGCTTGGCCATCCGCTCGACCGTCTCCTCGTCCTTGCCGTCGAGGAACAGCGCGGTCGCGGTCGGGCCGGGGGCCACCGTGTTGACGGTGATGTCGCGGCCGCGCAGCTCGCGGGCCAGGATCATGGTGATCGCCTCGACCGCGCCCTTGGTCGCGTTGTAGACGCCGTAGCCGGGCAGGTTCAGGCCGAGCACGGACGTCGAGGTGGTGATCACGGCGCCGCCGTCACGCACCCGCTTCGCGGCCTGCTGCGCCACCGCGAACGTGCCGCGGATGTTGGTGCGGTGCACCCGGTCGAGGACGTCGAAGTCGATGTCCGCGATCGGCGTCGGCGGGTTCATGACGCCGGCCAGGTGCGCGACGACGTCCACGCCGCCGTAGGTGCGCTCCGCGGTGTCGAACAGCTCCGCGACCTGGGCGGGTTCGGCGACGTCGGCCCGGACGGCGATGGCCTGCCCGCCGCGCTCGGTGATGGCGTCGACGGCGGCCGCGGCCTCCTTCTCGTTGCCGGCGTAGTTGACGACGACGGCCATGCCGTCGGCGGCCAGCCGCTCGGCGACCTGGCGGCCGATGCCGCGGGAGCCGCCGGTGACGATCGCGACGCGGGGTTCGGTGGTGGTGCTCATCGGGACGTTCCTCCTGGGTGGGTAACGCTGCTTCCGTCGTTCTGTTATCGACGATAGCACCGCTGCGTTAACGGCGCTAGTCCCAGGTTGTTATCGTCGTTACAGTGGCATCCGGCGGCACCGGCGCGGCCGGTCGGCCGAATCCGGCGCCGCAGTGGTTTTCGGCAACCGGGTTTCGGGCACACAGGGCCCATCGGGGGCGACATCCATGAAGGAGTTGTGTGATGCCCACCTGGCTGATCGTCGTGATCGTCGTCGTGGCCCTCGCGGTGCTCGGCGCCGTGATCTGGCTTGTGACGCAAGAGATGCAGCGAAAACGGCTACAGCAGCGGTTCGGCCCGGAATACGACCGGGCCGTGGAGGAAAGCGACAACCCGCGTGCCGCGCAACGAGAACTCGCCGAGCGCGAGCGCCGGCACAAGGAGCTCGACATCCGCCCGCTGTCGGCCTCGGCCCGGGAGCGCTATGCCCGGGAATGGGCGCAGGTACAGGAAAAGTTCGTCGACCAGCCGCCCGCCGCGGTTGCCGAGGCGGACCGGCTCCTCGTCGCGCTGATGGCCGAACGCGGCTACCCGACCGAGGGGTACGAGCAGCAGCTGTCCGACCTTTCGGTGCGCCACGCCAAGACCCTGGAGCACTACCGCGCCGCGCACACCACGCAGCAGAAGCGTGACGGAGCGTCCACTGAGGACCTGCGCGACGCGATGGTCCGCTACCGGACCGTGTTCGAGGACCTGCTGACCGACGGCGCCGACGAAGACCACCACGACGGCGAGCACCACGACCGCCGCAACGGTCACGAGCACGACGACCGTCGTGACGCCGACCAGCACGAGCACCGGGCGTCCGCGCAGCCGCGGACCGAGTGGAACGGAGGACGCTGACCATGACCGAGCACCTGACGCGACACGACGCCGACCGGGACGACGACCTCGGCCGCGACGACCTGTCCCGGGATGAGCTGTCCCGCGACGACCTGTCCCGTGAGGACTCGTCCCGTGAGGACACCGGGGCCGCCGATCGCGAGCACGCCGAATTCCGCGAGCCGGGCACCGGGCCGGACCACGGCCTGAGCACCGCCGACCTGGCGTCCGCGGGCTCCGGCACCGCCGCTCCGGCCGAGCAGACCGCGTCCGCCGGCTCGGGCGGCGACGTCGAAACGCCGCCGTTGATCGACGAGGAGAAGGTCACCGGCTTCCGCGACCGCTGGCAGAACGTCCAGACCGGCTTCGTCGACGACCCGAAGCAGGCCGTGCGGGAGGCCGACGAACTGGTGGCCGCCGTGATCAGCGCGCTGGCCACCACGTTCGCCGAGCACAAGAGCGACCTGGAAGGCCAGTGGCAGCAGGGCGAACCGGCCACCGAGGAGCTCCGGATCGCGCTGCGGCGCTACCGCTCGTTCTTCGACCAGCTGCTGCCGCGCTAGCGGGAACCGTTTCCCGGCGGGCATGATCGGGTACGCACGCCGGGGAACGGCGTCAGCAACGGGAGGCAGCCGAATGAACGTGGCCGATCTGCTCGTCGACGGGTTCAGCCGGGTCCAGGGCACGGTGCACGCCGCGGTGGAAGGACTCACCGCCGAGCAGCTCCGGGCCCGGCTGGACGACGAGGCCAACTCGATCGCCTGGCTGGTGTGGCACCTGACCCGGGTCCAGGACGACCACGTCGCGGACGTGGCGGGCACGGAGCAGGTGTGGATCGGCCAGGACTGGCTGACGCGCTTCGGCCTCCCGTTCCCGGCGGGCGACACCGGCTACGGCCACCGCCCCGAGGACGTCGAGGCGGTCCGCGTCGACAAGCCGGACCTGCTCACCGGCTACTACGACGCCGTGCACGAGCAGACCGTCCGGTACGTCCAGGGGCTCGAAGGCAGCGACCTCGACCGGGTCGTCGACGAGGCCTGGGACCCGCCGGTGACGCTGGGCGTGCGCCTGATCAGCGTCCTCGACGACGACATCCAGCACGCCGGCCAGGCCATGTTCCTGCGCGGCCTGCTGGAACGCCGGTGAACGAAGGTCAGTCCTCGTAACCCTCCGCGCGGTGATCGGCGAGGCGCTGCGGCCCCGGGCCGTCGGCGCCGAGCCGGTCGCCCGGGTTGGCCAGCCGGCACTTGGCCAGTGACATGCAGCCGCAGCCGATGCAGTCGGTCAGGTCGTCGCGCAGCTGTTCCATCTGGCGGATCCGCGCGTTCAGGTCTTCGCGCCAGCACTGCGAAATCCGCGCCCAGTCGGCCCGCGTGGGCGTGCGGTCGTCGGGCAGCAGGGCCAGCACCTCGCGGATCGTGGACAGCGGCATGCCGACCCGCTGCGACATCCGGATGAACGTCACCCGCCGCAGGGCGTCCCGGCAGTACCGCCGCTGGTTCCCGGCGGTGCGGCGGCTGCGGATCAGTCCTTCGTCTTCGTAGAACCGCAGCGCCGACGCGGGTACCCCGCTGCGCCGGGAAAGTTCGCCGACCGTCAAGTCGGGCAGCGTCGCGTTCACCATGCCGGCCATGCAACCACAGCCGAGCGCTTGACTTCAAGCGAGCTTGAAGTCCCATCCTGGCCCGGACGGCGACAACGCCGCAGTGGCAAGGAGGAAAGCGTGTCCGAAGCACCCGTGCGGGTCGCGGTGATCGTGGGAAGTGTCCGGGAAGGACGGTTCGGCCCGGTGGTGGCCGCCTGGCTGGCCGGCGTCGCGGGGGAGACCGGCGGTTTCGAAGTCGACGTCGTCGACCTGGCCGAGCCCGACCTGCCGCTGGCGATGCCCGCGTTCGGGGCGGCGCCGTCGCCGACGGTGGTGGCCGAGATCAGGAAGGTGACCCCGCGGCTCGAGGCGGCGGACGCGTTCGTGGTGGTGACCCCGGAGTACAACCACAGCTACCCGGCTGCGCTCAAGAACGCGATCGACTGGCACCGCGACGAGTGGCGGGCGAAGCCGGTCGCGTTCGTGTCCTACGGCGGGATTTCGGGCGGGCTGCGCGCGGTCGAGCACCTGCGCGCGGTCTTCGCCGAGCTCCACGCCGTGACGATCCGCGAGACGGTCAGCTTCCACGGCGCCCACACCCGCTTCGGCCCGGACGGCGTGCCGACCGACGAAGCGGCGGGCGTCGCGGCGAAGGCGATGCTGCACCAGCTGGGGTGGTGGGCCCGCTCGCTGACCGAAGCCAGGGCGGCCCGGCCGTACCCCGGCTGACGCGCCGGCGGTCAGAACGCCTGGCAGGTCTGCGAGGGCAGCTTCGTGTCGGTGCCGGCGATCGTGATCGTGTTCTCGATGATGTACCGGTTCTGCGCGGCCAGCGCCGCGAAGGTCGTGCAGACCAGCTGGTTGATCGCGATCGGGGTGAGCTGCCCGACCGGGAGCGGCAGCGTGATCGTCGGCGGCGGGTCGGGGGCCAGCCCGATCTCCCCGCCGGCCGGCGGCAGCATCGTCGTGTAGCCGTCGGCCGCCTCGGCGTAGGACGGTCCGTTCAGCAGCAGCGACAGCGTCGTGTTGACGCCCACCGAGCTGGTGATCGGACGCGTCACCGGGGTGAGCCGCCCGTCGAGGACGAAGTAGAGGATCACCTCGGCGCCGCGCGCGCTGCCCTCCGGGTTCCGCAGGGTCGGCGCCGGCCCGGCGCCGACCACCGACGTCGGCTTCACCCCGCACGCGCTCACCAGCAGCAGGACCGCCAGGACGAGGACCTTCTTCACCACGCCTCCCGGGGCAGCCGCAGCTCGAACCGGGCGCCGGAACCGGTGTTGGCCGCGGTGATGTCGCCGCCGTGCAGCCGCGCGTTTTCGCGGGCGATGGACAGCCCGAGCCCGCTGCCCTCGGACCGCGCACGGGCCGTGTCGGCCTTGGTGAACCGGTCGAACACGGCGGGCAGGACCTGCTCCGGGATGCCAGGGCCGTGGTCGGTGACGGTCAGCACGACGTCACCGTCCTCGGCCCGCAGGACCACTTCCACCGGCGGCGCGCCGTGCCGCATCGCGTTGCCGACCAGGTTCGCCACGACGATGTCGAGCCGCCGCCGGTCGAGCGAGGCGACGAGGCCGGCCGGGAGTTCGGTGACCAGGTCGTCGCCGGCTTCCCAGCCGCGCGCGGCGAGGCTGTCGGCGATCGCCGAAGCGACGTCCAGCTGTTCGCGCCGCAGTTCCGCGCGCCCGGCGTCGAACCGCGAGATCTCGATCAGGTCCTGCACCAGCCGCGTCAGCCGCTTGGTCTCCGCCGACACCAGCCGCGCCGCGACCGCGGTGTCGGCCGGCAGCTGGCCGGCGTCCTCGTCGAGGACGTCGGTGACCGCGTTCATCGCGGCCAGCGGCGTGCGCAGCTCGTGTGAGACGTCGGCGACGAACCGGCGTGCGTCCGCTTCCATCGTCTGCAGCGTGCCGACCGTGCGCTGGAGCTCCGCCGCCGTGTTGTTGAACGTCGTGACCAGCTGGGCCAGCTCGTCGGAACCGGTGGCGCGCAGCCGCACGTCCAGCCGCCCCCGGCCGAGCTGGCTGGCCGCGGTGTTGAGCGCGCGCACCGGCCGCAGCACCTGGCGCGCCGCGAGCAGGGCCACCGCCACCGCGACCGGCAAGATCAGCACGGAGTAGGTCCACGCCTTGGTGGCCAGGTCGTCGATCGCCTCCTGCTGCTGGGTGAGCGAGACCGCCGCGTACACCTCGAGCCCGCTCGGCTGGCCGCCGTTGCGCCCGGTCTGCACCGGGATCCCGACGAAGAACATCGGGTAGCCCTGCATGTCGACCCGCTGGAACTGGATGTTCGTGCTGTGCGCCACCGCCTGGCGCAGCTCGGCGGGCACGCTGTCGTAGTCGATTCCCGACGTCGCGCGCATGTCGTGGTAGACGACGACGGCGCCGCTGGACTTCAGCGCCGTGGCGAAGGCGTCGAGGGTGCCCTGCGTCGGCGGCAGCGACACGGTCGGCAGGTAGGCCGTGATCTGGTCGCGCAGCTTCAGCATCGTCTGGTCCTGGATGCCGCCGAGGATGGCGGTGCGCGCGGAGACGTAGCTCGCCCCGGCCGCGGCGGTGGCGCCGAGGATCATGATCACCGCGAACGCGGCGACCAGCCGGAACCGCAGCCCGGTGAGCCACGAGCGGACCCGGCTCACGAGCGGCCGAACCGGTAGCCGAACCCCCGGACGGTCTGCACGTACTCCGGCTTCGCCGGCACGTCCTCGATCTTGGCGCGCAGCCGCTGCACGCAGGCGTCGACGAGCCGGGAGTCCCCGAGGTAGTCGTGGTCCCACACCGCGGAGAGGATCTGACGGCGGCTGTACACCTGACCCGGCGTGCGCGAGAGCTCCAGCAGCAGCTTCAGCTCGGTCGGGGTCAGCGACACCGCCGCACCGCGCTTGGTGACTTCGAGCGCGGCCCGGTCGATCACGAGGTCCCCGTGGCGCTCGTCCGGCTGCGGCGCCTCGCCCGGCCGTTCGGCGACCGCCCGCCGCAGCACCGCGCGGATCCGCGCGTCCAGCACGCGCGGCTCGACCGGCTTGGCCACGTAGTCGTCGGCGCCCGCTTCGAGCCCGGCCACGATGTCGAAGTCGTCGCTGCGCGCGGTGAGCATGATGATCGGGACCGGGCCGGACGCCCGCATCCGGCGGCACGTTTCGAAGCCGTCCATGCCCGGCAGCATCAGGTCGAGCACCACGATGTCGGGCCGGTGCTGCACGAGCGCCTCGATCCCGAGTTCGCCCGATTCCGCGGTGCGCACCCCGTGTCCCTGCCGGCGCAGGGCGAGTTGCAGTCCTTCCCGCACCGCCGCGTCGTCTTCCACCACCAGTACCTCGGCCACGGCGCCATTATTCGGAAAACCGCACGTCGTGGCGACCCGGGCCGATCTTGTAGCAAAACCATGACATCACGCTGACGGGATCTCGAAACGCCGGATCCAGACTCGGGGACATGGCAGTGATCAGTTCCGAGGTACGCCCCGTCAACCGGCCGGCCGGCCGCCACGCGCTCGTGACGCGGGCCGTGTCCCGCACCACCGTGCTCGCCGCGAGCGCGGCCGGGTTCGCCTTCGCCTTCGTCGCGGCCTACCTGCTGTTCGTCCGCACCGAGGCCGGCCGCGGCGTCGAGAACGGCGTCGTCCGCAGCGCCCAGTCCGCGGCCCACGTCGTCGAGTGGGCCCAGCCGCTCCGGCAGACGGACCAGGTGGTCGTCCTCGGCGGCATCGCGCTGCTGATCGTGGTGATCGCCCTCCTGCGCCGCCGGCTGGCACTGGGCGTGACGGCCCTGGCCCTGCTGGCGGCGCCGCTGGTGGTGGCGCAGCTGCTCAAGCTGTACGTCCTCGACCGCCCCACCACCGGCGACCGGTTCGGCGTCGCGAGCCACAACAGCTTCCCGAGCGGGCACGCCAGCGCGGCGATGGCCATGCTGGTGGCGCTCGCGATCGTCCTGCCCCGCCGCTTCCGCTTGCCGACATTGGCAGTCGGCGGCATCGGCGTCGCCTGGGTCTCGGCCGCGGCCGTGGCACTGGGCTGGCACCGCCTGAGCGACACCGTCGGCGCCTGCCTCCTGGTCGCCGCGGTCACCTGCGCCGGGGCGGCGGTGGCGTCCGCCCGCCGCCCCGACGGTGACCGGGTCCCGCTGCTGCCGGTGCTGTCGGGCCTGTTCGCGCCGGTGGCCCTGGTGCTGGTCGGGTACGCGGTGCTGGCGACGGCGACGTCGGGCGCGGCGCAGTTCGTCGCCGCGATGGTGCTGGCCGCGCTGTCGGCGATGGCGGTGGTCCTGCTGCTGACGGGCCCCCTGCGCCGGGTGACGTTCGACCCGGCCGAGAGCCGCGTCCGGCGGGTTAGGGGACGTCAGGCGTCGTAGCGGGCGCTGAGTCGTTTCGGCCGTCGAGCGGGCCAGTTTCGGGGGATTGGCCCGCGACAGCCGTGGGGCTGCGGCCTAGCGTCGGGCGCATGTACCCGAGGCTGGCCGAAGACCTGGACGCGCTGCCCGATCTGCTCGACGCCGCGAGCAAGCTCGCCGCCGGTGCGCTGGCCGGGGTGGGGGAGCGGGCGGCCGCCGTGCCGCCGGTGGCCGCCGCGCCCGCGCCGCTGCCGGTGGGTGGGGTGGGGGCGCGGGGTGCGTTCGAGGAGTTCTCGCGGCGGTGGGAACCCGGGTTCGCGGCCAGCGCCGGGCCGCGGTACCTCGGGTTCGTCACCGGTGGGGCGACGCCCGCGGCGCTCGCCGGGGACTGGCTCACCTCGGCACACGACCAGAACCCCGCCAGCGGGATAGACTCCTCGGCGCAGGACCTCGAACGCGAGACCGTCGGCTGGCTGGCCGAGCTCTTCGGGCTGGGGCCGGAGTTCTCCGGGGCGTTCGTCACCGGGGCCACCATGTCGACGGTCACCGGGCTCGCCATCGCCCGTGAGTGGCTCGGCGAGCGGGCGGGGGTCACCGTTTCGGAGGACGGCGCCGCCGCGCTCGGGCCGGTGACCGTGCTGTCCGGGGCGCCGCACTCGAGTGTGCTCAAGGCGTTGTCGGTCCTCGGGATGGGACGCTCGGCGTTGCGGAAGGTGCCCGTGCTGCCCGGGCGGGAAGCCGTCGACGTCGGGAAGCTCGCCGACGCGCTAGAGACGCTCGACGGGCCGGCCGTCGTCGTCGCCAACGCGGGGACCGTCAACACCGTCGACTTCGACGAACTGCGCGCGATCGCCGCGCTCAAGGGGCGGTACGACTTCTGGCTGCACGTCGATGCCGCGTTCGGCGGGTTCGCCGCGCTGGCGCCGGACCACGCGGCGCTGACCGCGGGCCTCGAGCAGGCCGACTCGGTCGTCGTCGACCTGCACAAGTGGCTCAACGTGCCCTACGACTCGGCCGTCCAGTTCACCCGCCGACGCGACCTGCAGCTGCGGGTGTTCGCCAACAACGCCGCCTACCTCGGCGAAATCGGCGAGACGCCGGACTTCCTGCACCTGACACCGGAGAACTCGCGGCGGCTGCGCGCGCTCCCGGCGTGGTTCTCGCTCACCGCCTACGGCCGCGACGGGCACCGCGAGATCGTCGAGCGCTGCGTCTCGCTGGCGCGCGACCTCGGCGCGCGGATCGACGGTTCGCCGCGCTGGCAGCTGCTCGCGCCGGTGCGGCTCAACGTCGTCTGCTTCGCCCCGGCAGGGGACGGCACCCAAGACCGCGTCGACGCCCTCGTCCGCGCCATCGCCGAGGACGGGACCACCTTCCTCACCCCGACCGTCCACGACGGCCACCCGGCACTGCGCGCCGCGTTCAGCAACTGGCGGACCACACCGGCCGACGTCGAGCGGGTCTTCGCCGCGCTGGAGCGCGTGGCCGCCGGCTAGCTGCGGTCCGACTTCGGCATCAGGTACTTCCACGGCGACGCGCCGGTGCCCAGTTCGCACGGCACGTGCACCAGCGCCGGCCGTCCCGAGGCGAACGCCTTGTCCAGCGCGCCGCGCAGGTCGTCCGGGGTGCGCGCGGTCAGGCCGAGCGCGCCGAAGGTCTCGGCGAGCCGGGCGAAGTCCGGGTTGCGCAGCCGGCCGCCCAGGGCGCGGCCCTCGAACAGGCGCTCCTGGTCGAGGTGGACGTTGCCGTAGTAGCCGTTGTCGAACACCACCGCGACCACGTTGAGTCCATATTGGACGGCGGTGGCGAGTTCCTGAGCCGCGAACATGAAGCCGCCGTCGCCGGCCACCGAGACCACCGGGCGGCCGGGGAACGCCGCCTGCACGCCCAGCGCCGTCGGGTAGCCGAACCCGAGCGTGCCCTGGTGGCCGCAGGTGATGAAGGTGCGGGGCGCGTAGACCTCGAACCCGAAGTAGGACGCGAAGCCGGCCTGGCAGATCTCCTCGACGAAGAAGCCGTCGCGGGGGAGGACGTCGCGGATCGCCCGCAGGTACTCCAGTTCCGGCCCGACGTCGGTGAAGCGCTCCGCCGCGGCGGCCTTCAGCGCGGTGAACTCCGCCGTCCGGTCTGTCCGTTGTGGACCGGCGGTCGCGGTGAGGGCGGCCGTGGCGTCGGCCGCGTCGGCGACGATCGCGACGTCCGCTTCGAGCCGGGTCGCCTGCCTCGGGTCGATGTCGAGCAGGATCGTCTTCAGGCCCGCGGGCTTGTCCGGCCAGCGGAACCAGGACAGCTCCATCCTCGACCCGATGCCGACCACGACGTCCGTCTCGGCCCACCGTTCGAAGCCGGCGGCGCAGGTGAAGCCGAGCGGGTGGTCGTCGCCCACGATCCCGCGCCCGCCGCGGAACGCGACCACCGGTGCCTGCAGCCGCTCGGCCAGCGCCCGGACTTCGGGGGCCGCGTGCCGGGCGCCACTGCCCACCATGATCATCGGGTGCTTCGCCCCGGCCAGCAGCTTGGCGGCCTGCTCCACGGCGACCGGGTCGACCGCCGGGCGGGGGAGCGGCAGCGGGCCGGCAGCCTCCGCCGGGGCGCGCATGCCCAGCACGTCCCACGGCACCGCCAGCGAAACCGGCCGCGGCCGCCCGCCCGCCGCTTCCCGGAACGCGGTCGCCAGCGCGTCCGGGATCCCGGACGGGTGCTCGACCAGCGCCGACCACTTCGTCAGCGTGCGCAGGGTCGCCAGCTGGTCGGGCATCTCGTGCAGGTGCCCGAGCCCGCGGCCGAGGTACGCGCGCGGGATCTCGCTCGTCAGGCACAGCACCGGCGCACTCGCCCCGTGCGCCGAGAGCAGCGCGGCCGACGCGTTGAGGACACCCGGGCCCGGCACCACGGTGCAGACACCCGTCCGGCCGGCCGCCTGGGCGTACCCGAAGGCCATGTAGGCCACGGTCTGCTCGTGCCGGGCACCGATCACCCGGATCTCGCCGCGCGTGCGGGCGAGGCTGTCGAACAGGTCGTAGGTCTGCACGCCGGGCAGCCCGAAGACGGTGTCCACGCCGTGGGCCCGCAGCCCGTCGACGATCAGGTCGGCCGCGGTCGGGGCCGGGGACGCAGGGGAGACCATATATTGTTTCCTACATGATCAGCGCGTCCTCGGGAAGACCGGTCACGAAGTCCCAGCTGGCCTACGAGGCGATCAAAGCCAGGATCCTGGACGGGAGCTACGGCCCGGGCTACCGGCTGGTGCTCGACCAGATCGGCCGGGAACTCGACGTCAGCGCGGTCCCCGTCCGCGAGGCCCTGCGCCGCCTCGAGGCCGAGGAGCTGATCCAGTTCGAGCGGAACGTCGGCGCCCGCGTGACCGCCATCGACCCCGTCGCCTACCAGCACGCGATGCAGACGGTCGCGATCGTCGAGGGCGCCGCCACCGGCCTCGCCGCACCGCTGCTCACCCCGGACGCGCTGGCGCGGGCCCGCGCGCTCAACGACCGGATGCGCCGCAGCCTGGCCGAGTTCGACCCGCTGGCGTTCACCGCGCTGAACGCCGAGTTCCACGAGGTGCTGTTCGGCGCCTGCCCCAACCCCAACCTGGTCGACCTGGTGCGGCGCTGCTGGACCCGGCTCGCCGCCGTCCGCGACAGCACGTTCGCCTCCGTGCCGGGACGGGCGCCGGAGTCCGTCGAGGAGCACGACCGGCTGCTCGCGCTGATCGAGAGCGGGGCCGGGCCGGACGAGGTCGAGCGGTTCGCGCGCGACCACCGGCTGGCGACGCTCGAGGCCTACCTCGCCCGGACCCGGTGATGGCTTCGCGGGATTTCTCCGCGCCGGACGGGACCGGGCTCGTCGTCCACCTTTCCGGCTCCGGTGCCGAGCCGCCGGTGGTGTGCCTGCCCGGCGGGCCGATGCGGGCCGGCGCCTACCTCGGGGACCTCGGCGGGCTGACCGCATACCGGCGTATCGCGGTGCTGGACCTGCGGGGCACCGGTGACTCCGCGGAGCCGGTGGACCCGGGTACCTACCGGTGCGACCGCCAGGTCGAGGACGTCGAGGCACTGCGCAAGCACCTCGGCCTCGACCGGTTCGACCTGCTCGGGCACTCGGCCGGGGCGAGCCTGGCCGTGCGGTACGCCGAGCGGTACCCGGAGCGCCTGCGCCGGCTCGCGCTGATCACGCCGAGCCCGCGGGCCGTCGGCCTCGAGCTGCCGGTCGCCGAACGGCGGCGGATCATGGCACGGCGGGCCGGCGCGCCGTGGTTCGAGGCCGCGGCCGCCGCCTACGAGTCCATCGCCGCCCGGACGGCGACCCGCGCCGACTGGGCCAGCTTCGCCCCGATGTACTACGGCCGCTGGGACGACGCGGCCCAGCGGCACCAGGCCACCGAAGCCGGGCAGCGCAACGGTTCGGCCGCGCGGCTCTACAACGCGCCCGGCGCCTTCGAGCCGCCGCTGACCCGGGCCGCGCTCGGCGAGGTCTCCGCCGAGGTGCTGGTGCTGGCCGGCGAACTGGACTGGATCGTCAGCCCGGCTGTCGCCGCCGATTTCGCCGCGTTGTTTCCGCGTGGCCGGGTCGTGGTGGTGCCCGGTGCCGGGCACTACCCGTGGCTGGACGACGCGGCCGCGTTCGGCTCAGCCGTGGGCGGTTTCCTGGCCTGACGCCGGGTTGCGGCGCGGCTTGATGCGGACCGCGGGCAGTGCCGGTGCGGGCAGCCGCTCGCCCGGGTAGCCCGTGACGCTGCCGAACTGGTCGGACCCGGCCTCCCACGCCTCGCGGAAGGCCGCGATCTCTTCGTGGGTGCGGCCGACGAAGTTCCACCACATGAGGATTTCTTCCTCGAACGGCGTGCCGCCGAGCAGGAGGAACCGGGCGGGGGCGGTGCCGCGGTTGCTCAGGGTCAAGGTGTGCACGCCGGTGCCCACGTACCCCAGCTCGGCCGCGCGGACGCGGGTGCCGGCCACGTCGACGTCGCCGGTGTCGACGAGGACGCCGTGCTCGAAGCGGGGGTCGACGCCGAGGGACATGTGGGCGTCCGGGCCCAGGACGAGCTCCGCGCCGAGCAGCGGGGTGAACGTCGGGATCGGGGACGTGCGCCCGGCCAGCGAACCGAGGAACACCCGGATCTCGGCGCCTTCGATCCGGTTCACCGAGGGCACGTAGTGGTCGAAGGCGCGGGCGGTGTGGCGGTGGCGCTCGGGCAGCGCCACCCAGAGCTGGACGCCGTGGAGGGTTTTCGTGGCCTCTGTCGAGACTTCCGAGTGGCAGATGCCGTGGCCGCTCGTCATCAGGTTGAGCTCGCCGGGGCGGACCATCGCGTGCGTGCCGAGGCTGTCGCGGTGCTCGATTTCGCCTTCGAAGAGCCAGCTCACCGTCTGGAGGCCGGTGTGCGGGTGCGGGGCGACGTCCATCTTGCTGACTTCGTCGGGGCCGTAGTGGTCGGCGAAGCACCAGGCTCCGATGAGGGAGCGGGAGCGCTGGGGGAGGGTGCGCCGGACGCGGATGGCGCGGGGGCCGCCGAGGGGGACTTCGCGCGGGGTGAGGATCTCGACGGCGGGGCGGTCGGGATCGGTGGCCGTCGGCCGGTCGGCGCAGGCGAGCTCGGCCGGGGTGGCCTCGGTGTTGCTCATGGCCGCCACGGTAGTCGCGATGGGGGGTGGTGGGGCCTGGGGACCGGGGCGCTGGTCGGCCGGGTGGGTGGCGGGCCGGCTTCGGGGCTGAGGCCGGGGCGTGGTGGCCGGGCCCGGGTGAGCGCCGGCCGCCGGGTGGCTGGGCGAGGCCGGGGCGTGGTGGTTGGGCCCGCCGGAGCCAGCCGCGTCGGGGTGGAGGCGCCGCTCGGGGATTGCTTTCTGGAGTTGTCAAACATCGGCCCGTTCGCGCTCAGGCGGCCGGGCGGTGCTGCTCGGTAAGGACGGCTTGGCCCGCCGTCGTCAGGATTGCCGGGACCAGCTCGCCGGGGCGACCGGGGCGGGAGGGGCGGAGCAGGCCTTGGTGGGCCAGTGCGTGGGCGGAAAACTGGTCGCCGCACGAGAGGCCGTCGATGAACAGGTCCGGTTCGCTGCTGCAGGACACCAGGGCCCGTCCTGCGGCTATCGCTCTGAGCATCGCCCGCATCCGGTGGTTGAGCTCGGGGCGTGCTTCCGGTGATCCGGTGGTCTCGTTCCCGTTCATCTCGGTCCCTCCCGCTCGTGGTTCGGCCTCGTCCTGCCTGTGCGTCGAACCGGTGGAACGGATTTCGACAGCACACCCGGGTTCGGTCCGGCCTGAGCGCCCCTTCATCGTCACTGCCGCTGATCCAGTTCGGGTCGAAACTCCGTCAACGGGCGTTCGGACGCCGGGCGGGAACGGATGGGGTCAGAACGGCGGCCCCTCCGCGCCCACCCGTTCCGGGGTCCAGGTGCTGCTCCCTTCGGTGCCGGTCGGGCGGCTGAGCTTGGTGATCTTGGCCGTGGCGTAGCGCAGGGCCGGGCCGAGCTCGTCGACGTCCAGCTCGGTCACCGTCCGCTTCTCGCCTTCCGGGGTGTCGTACGACCGCTGTCTCAGGCGGCCGTGGGCGATCACGCGGGATCCGCGCAGGAGCGACTCGGCCGCGTTTTCCGCGTACTGGCGCCACACGCTGCAGCGCAGGAACATCGGGTCGCCGTCGCGCCATTCGCCGGACTCGCGGTCGAGCTGACGTGGGGTGGACGCGATCGTGAAGTTCGCGACCGCCGCGCCGGCCGGGGTGAACCGCAGTTCCGGGTCCGCCGTCAGGTTGCCGATCACCGTGACCATCGTTTCGCCCGCCATCGGGTTCTCCTTCCGCTCCGGGTGCGGGGTGCACCGCTCTCGCCGACGAGGAGAGCACGGGGGACCGACAATTCCGGGCCGGGCGACGAGATGCCGTAACCCGGCCGGGCTGGTTTCCTGCCGCCATGCCGACGGCGTTTCAGAAGGAGCTGGTCACCCTCTCGCACCGGCTGGCGGACCTGTGCGCGCTCGTTGCGATCGCGCTCGAGGAGGCCACGCGCTCGGTGCTCGAAAGTGACCACACGCTGGGCGGACGTGCCCGCGAAGAGGTCGCCGCGGTGGCCGCGCTCGGGGCTGCGTGCGAGGACCAAGCGGGGGCGCTGCTGGCCCTGCACGCGCCGCGGGAGGAGGAGGTGAAGGCGGTGCTCGCCGCCGTCCGCGTCGCCGGGGATCTCACTCGGATGGGTGGACTTGCGCGGGAGGTCGCGGACGCGCGGGGAGTCGTGCCGGCGCCGGTCCGGCCCGCGGTGGCCCGGTTGGGGGCGCAGGCCGTGGCGGCCGCTCGCGCGGTGGGGGAGGCGCTCCGGGGTGGGGATGGTGGCGGGCTCGGTGACGTCGTCGCGTCGGCTGCGGCGGGCGAGCGGGAGTTGCGGGAGTGGGCCGGTGGTCCGGAGTGGTCGTACGGGGGCCGGGCGGCGGTGGATGTGGTGCTGCTCGGGGCGGTTCACGCGCGGTTCGCGGCGATGGCGGCCCGGGTTGCGCGGCGGGCTGCCGGGTTTGCGCCGGTTGGGGCTTAAGCGTGGGCGCCGGGATGGCTTGGTGGGCCCGGTTGGGAATCAGACGGCTGCGGAGCTGGGCGCCGGCTCGCCCGATCGAGTCGGATGCGCTGACCCGGGTGCGGGAAGTGCGCTCGGGTCAGCGCCCGCGGGGTTTACTGGCCCTGCTGGGGGAACTGGCCCGGCTGACCCGGCTGCGGGAAGCCCTGCGGCTGGGACGGGTGCGGCGGCTGGAAGCCCTGCTGCGCCGGGAAACCCTGGGGCTGGGACGGGTGCGGGGACTGGAAGCCCTGCTGCCCGCCGTCCGGCGCCGGGAAGCCCTGCGAGGGGTGCTGCGGCTGGGAAGGGTGCGGCGGGTAGCCCGGCGCGGCCTGCGCCTGCGCCTGACCCTGCTCCTCCTGCGCCTGAAGGCGGACCGCGTCCTCCTTCGGGATGCGGTTCTCGATGCCGCAGAAGGTGCACTGCGCGGTGTACTTGACGCCGATCGGGAAGAGCGGGATGAAGAACAGCGTGAACTTCGTGACCGCCTTGCGGACCGCGTGGGAGGCGGGGTTGCCGCAGCGGCCGCAGAGGAACGTCGTCATCGCCAGCACGTAGATCCGTGTTCGCCAGCCCCAGATCAGCATCGGTCTTCTCTCTTTCACTCCGTGTTCGCCGCAGCCTCGCACACCGGTGTCGCGTGGCGTGGCGGTTTTCGGGAACTGGTCCGGACCAGGACCGGGCAAAGTGGACATCGGGGCCGAACGGTGACGGCGGGGGCGCGGGGCTAGATTGGGCTCATGCCGAGCGACCGCGTCCTGAAAACGATGAACGCCGTGCACCGCGGCCTGATCAAGATCACCGGCGGCCGCGTGGGCTGGCAGGCCGGCATGCCGGTGCTGGAGCTGACCACCGTCGGCCGCAAGAGCGGGCAGCCGCGGTCGGTGCTGCTGACCTCGCCGCACCAGGACGGGGACACGTTCGTCGTCGTCGCGTCGCGCGGTGGGGACGACACGCACCCGGCGTGGTTCCTCAACCTGCGCGACCATCCCGAGGTCGAGGTGTCGGTCAAGGGCGCGCCGAAGCGGCCGATGCACGCCCGCGTCGCCGACGCCGACGAGCGCGCCAAGCTGTGGCCGAAGATCGCCGGGCAGTTCAAGAACTACGCGCAGTACCAGACGAAGACCGAGCGCGAGATCCCGCTCGTCTTCCTCGAACCGCGTTAGTCCCGCGCCTGCAGGTACGCCGGGTCCGGGCCGGGGATCGGCTGGTCCGGGACCCCGGCCAGCAATTGGCTCATCGCGTGGAAGTACGGCGGGGCGGCGACCGTGCCGCCGAACGCGCCGTGGCCGCAGTCGCCCAGGTGCACCGGGGTGCCCGGGCAGATCTCGCGCGGGTGCGAGCCGTCGGCGAAGACCATGGACGACACCGCGTAGCCGTCGACGCCGCCGACGAACGCGACCGATTCGCTCTGCTGCGTCGTGCCCGTCTTGCCGATGTCGGGACGGGTCCAGCCGGCCGCGTGGGCGGCCTGGGCCGACGTGCCGTCCGTCGTGTCCCGGCTCAGTCCCGCTTCGAGCGTGTTCGCGACACCGGTCGGGATGACCTGCTCGCACGCCTGCTGCGGCACGGGCACGGCGTTGCCGTTCCGGTCGGTCACCGACAGGATCGGGTCCGGTGGGCACCAGACGCCGCCACTCATCAGGGTCGCTGACACGTTCGCCATCTCCAGCGGACTCACCGGGCTGTTGCCCAAGGTGAACGACAGCAGGTTCTGGAAGTACTTCGACTGCGGCTCGCTGTACTGCGGATTGCTCGACGAGGGGTCCGGCGCCGCACCGGCGTCGTTGGTCGCGAGGGTGTTCCGCAGCCCCAGCTTGTACGCCATGTCGAGCACGGACGGCATCCCGACCTGGCTCTCCAGCCCGACGAACGCGACGTTCGGCGACGTCGCCAGCCCGTCGGCGAGGCTGATCGGATCGGCGTAGTGGCCGTCGTTGTGGACGGTGTAGCACGACGAATGCGCGTCCGGCACGGGGAAGCACTGGCTGTCCGGGTTCGGCAGCGGCGTGTCCAGGCCCGCCTTGCCGGTGACGAGCGCCGCGGCCGAGGTGAAGATCTTGAACGACGAACCGGCGCCGAACTCGTTGCTCGCGTCGGCCACGATGTCGGTCGACGTCTCGCCGCGCGCCGGATCCGTGCCGTAGTTCCGGTTGGCGACCATGGCGAGCACCTGGTGCCCGGCCGCACCCGGCTGCACGACAGCGAAGGTGTTCGCCACGCCGTCCTGGGTGGTCGGCACGTTCGCGTCGACGGCGTCCTTCGTCACCTGCGAGACGCGCGGGTCCAAGGTGGTCTTGACCGTGTACCCGCCGGTGGCCAGCCGGTCCGCGGTGAACCCCGCGTGCGCCAGGTAGCTTTCGGCGTAGGCGCAGAAGAACCCCGCGTCCGGCGCCGCGCCCATGCAGGTGCCGGACGGCGTCACGGGCCCGTCCGGCAGCAGCCCGAGCGGGGCCGCTTTCGCCGTCGCCGCGTAGGACGCCGGGATGGAGCCGTTGGTGACCATGTCGTCGATGACGAGGTTGCGGCGCTGGAGCGCCTTGTCCGCGTGCGTGTACGGGTTGTAGAGGCTGGGGTTGTTCACCATTCCGGCGAGTAGCGCGGCCTGCGGCACGGTCAGTTTGTCCGCGGTCGTCCCGAAGTACGCTTTCGCCGCCGCACCCACCCCGTACACGGTTCCGCTGAATTCGACCACGTTGAGGTAATCGGCCAGAATGTCGTCCTTGCTCGTCGTGGCGTTGAGCTGGACGGCCATTTTCGCCTCCCGCAGCTTGCGGGCGAGCGAATCCTCGCGGTCGGCCTGCTGGGCCACCGGATCGGTCCGGTCGACGACGTTGATCAGGTAGTTCTTGACGTACTGCTGGGAGATCGTCGACGCGCCCTGCAGCGCGCCGCCGGTGCTGTCGTTGACCGCCGCGCGCAGCATTCCTTGCAGGTCGACGCCGCCTTCGGTGTAGAAGCGGCGGTCCTCGACCCCGATGATCGCGGCCTTCATGGTCGTCGCGATCCCGGCCGAGGTGACCGGGAGGCGGTACTGGGCGTAGAGCGTCGCGATCGGCGTGCCGTCGCGATCGGTCACGGTCGTGGTGAGCGGGGGATCGGCCGCCGCGAGCTGGGCGGAAATGGCGTCCACCGAATCGCTCACCTGATTCGAGAGCAGGCCGGCGCCGATGGCGGCGGGCGCCACCGTGCCCGCCACCAGGATTCCGGCGAGAACGCACAATCCGACCAAAGAGAACACGCCAGGGCGACCATTCACGGAATCGAGATTAGCCATCCGGGAATGAAGCTTCCGTTCGGTGAGAGATGGGCCTCACCGGGCCAACCTGCCGAGCAGTGCCGAAGCGACCGAAATCGCCACCGCCGTCGCCCCGGCCAGCACGCCGAAGTCGAGGCCGAGGTGCGCCGGCGTGCCGATCAGCAGGCCGCGCAGCGCGTCGACCTGGTAGCTCAGCGGGTTGACGTGGCTGAGCACCTTCAGCCACGGCGGCATCAGGTCCACCGGGTACAGCGCGTTGGAGCCGAAGAACAGCGGCATCGTGATCGCCTGCCCGATCCCCATCAGCCGTTCGCGGGACAGCACGATCCCGGCGATCACGATGGACAGGCAGCAGAAGAACGCCGACCCGAGCACGAGGACGACGGCCATCGCGAGCAGCTTCAGCGGGTTCGCGGTCAGCCCGACGCCCAGGATCGCGGCCAGTACCAGGACCATCAGCGCCTGGACGAGCGCGCGGACCCCGGCCGCGAACGCCTTCCCGGCGACCAGCGCGGCGCGCGGGGTCGGGGTCACCAGGAGCTTGGCGAGCACGCCCGCGTCCCGCTCCCAGATTATCTGGATGCCGTAGAAGATCGCGATGAACAGCGCCGACTGCGCGAGGATGCCCGGCGCGAGGTAGTCCAGGTACGGCGTCGAGCCGGTCGGGATCGCCTTCAGCCGCGTGAACGTCTCCCCGAAGATGAGCAGCCACAGCGCGGGCTGGATCGCGCGGGTGAGCAGCTCGGTCTGGTCTCGGCGCAGCTTCTGCAGCTCCACCAGGCACATCGCGCCGACGCGGGCGGCCAGCACGCGCAGCCGGCCGAGCGGGCCCGGGTCAGCCGAGACGGCGGGCGGTGCGGCGAGTGGCACGGACACTGCGGATCCCTCCTTCGTCGCTGTCGAGGCGGTTGCCGGTCGCCGCGCGGAACACGTCGTCCAAAGTGGACTCCGGACCGAGGCTCGCCTCCAGCTCGGCGGGCGTGCCCAGCGCGCGGATCCGGCCGGCGTGCATCAGCGCCACGCGGTCGCAGTACTGCTCGGCTTCGTCCATGTAGTGGGTCGTGACGAGCACGGTCATGCCGGTCGCTTCGCGGATCTCGGCGATCCGGTCCCACACCGACGAGCGGGCGACCGGGTCGAGGCCGATCGTCGGCTCGTCGAGGATCAGCAGCCGTGGCGAGCTGACCAGGGCCTGGGCCAGCTCGAGCCGGCGGATCATGCCGCCGGAGTACGTCTTGGCCGTGCGGTCGGCGTCGTCCTGCAGCCCGACCAGCTCCAACGCGCTCCGCGCCTGGTGCGCGCGCCGCGCTCGGGGGACGTCGAAGAGGCGGGCGAACAGAGCGACGTTCTCGCGGCCGGTGAGCGCGCCGTCGGCGGACAGCTGCTGCGGGACGTAGCCGATCAGCCGCCGGACGGCCATCCGGCGGCGGGCGACGTCGACGCCGAAGACCGTGATCCGGTCCGGCGCCGACGGCAGCAGGGTGGTGATCATCCGGAGGGTGGTGGTCTTGCCCGCGCCGTTCGGGCCGAGCAGGCCGAACACCTCGCCCGCGCGGATCTCCAGGTCGACGCCGTCCACCGCGCGGGTCGGGCCGAACGAATGGCGCACACCGGTGCAGCGCACCGCGGGTTCGGTCATGGTTGCTCCTTCAGGACGCCCATGAGTTTTTCCAAGGCCGGCAAAGCGTTTTCGATGGCATCTCGGTCCTCTTCGGACAGTGCGGCGAGTGCTTCGGCGACGAGGCCGGTCCGGGCGCGCCGCCACGACGCCATCCGGTCGCGCGCGGCGCCGGTGATCTCCAGCCGGGCCGCGCGCCGGTCGGCGGGGTCGGGCTCGCGGCGCAGCAGCCCGGCGTCGGCGAGCTGGTTGACCAGCGTGCTGACCGAGTTGTTCGCCAGGTGCAGCGCGCGCGCGGCCGCGGCGACGCCGATGCCGGGGTGGTCGGCCACCACGCGCAGGACCTCGACCTGGGCGCCGGGCAGCGGGGAGCCGGGTACTTCGGCGCGCACCCGGCGGCGCACCACGCGGCGGATCCCCTGGACGGCGCCCAGCAGGCGGTCGGCGAGTTCGGTCATGCCGCCAAAGTAGCTCTGACTCAGATCTATTAGCAACGCTAAATGTCTGGTTGGGGTGGATGCTCCCGGGTCGGCGGAAAAACGTCGTCCCTTCGGTCGCGTGAGGTGAAAGGGGTACCGCTGATCGGCTGAACCTGACCCGGAGTGACCGTTCGGCGGCGAAGTGCTGCCGTTCGCCGCGTGACCGCGTGGTTCCGGACCGGAACCACGCGGAGGGGGCGCATGCTGTCCTTTCCGACCCCGGTGTCCCCGCGCCTGACGTCCACTGTGGACATTGCCAGTGCGCCCGGTCCGGCGTCTTCTCGACCGGAGATAGGACACATCGTCGTGACCCTGCTGGACAGCAAGCTCGTCCGCTGCTGGACTTCCCGCCCGCACCTGCAGTCCCTCTACACCCTCGCCGCCGCGGCGCCGCGGATGCGTGCCGCGCTCGGGCTCGCGCCCACCGGTGGTGGCACGGTCGGCTTCAAAGTGGACGGGGACGCGCTGGCCCGCACCGAAGCGGAGCTGCTCGCCGCGACGTCGGCCCGGCTGCCGGTGCACCCGCTGGTGACCCAGGACCTGAACGGCCGGTCGACGGTCCGGTGCTGGCGCCGCAACCGCGACCTGCGCGTGCTGACCGCGGACCTGGTCGACGTCGCGGATCGGCTGTCCCGCGCTGGATACGGCGGCTGCCTGCGGTTCGCGACCGTCGAGTTCGGCGAGCAGACCGGCCGCCTCGACCGGAAGCTCGCGCTCGTGTACCTGTTCGACCGCGGCACTTTCCACACCGCGCCGGTGCCGGGCACCCGGCCCCTCGACCGCGCGCTGGAGCTGCGTGCGCGGGCCGCGTTGCACGGCGCGCTGCCGCTGGAACCCGATGCCCAGCGCCGGTTCGTGCTCTGACGGGTGACGCTGAAAATCCGCTGATTGGCGCGGCCCCGGCCTTCTGCGAGGATGCTGCTCTCTGCCGACCAGAAGGAGATGGCCGTGGCTTCTCGTCTCAACCCGTACCTGAGCTTCCGCGATGACGCGCGGCAGGCGATGGAGTTCTACAAGAGCGTCTTCGGCGGCACCCTGACGGTGAACACGTTCGGGGAATTCGGTTCACCCGAGGGGGCGGACTCGGACAAGATCATGCACTCCCAGCTGGAGACCGACAACGGCTTCACGCTGATGGCGTCCGACACCCCCGCCGGGATGGAGTACAACCCGGGCACGAACATCACGGTCAGCCTCAGCGGCGACGACGCCGACGACCTGCGCGGCTACTGGGACCAGCTGAGCGACGGCGCGACCGTGACGGTTCCGTTCGAAAAGCAGATGTGGGGCGACGAATTCGGCGCGCTCGTCGACAAGTTCGGCATTCCCTGGATGGTCAACATCGTCCAGGGGGCGTAGCGGACCGTTGCAGCGGGCGCCCTCGTCGGTGACGATGAGGTGACGGCGCTTGCGAAGCGCCGGGCCGAAGGAGGCCCGATGGCCGGTTCCCCGTGGATGTGCCCGCAGTGCGGTGCGGTCAACGACCCCGCCGCCGGGCGGTGCGGCACGTGCGCGGGCCGGGCCCGCGCGCGGGCGCTGTGGGTGCTGCTGACCCTGATGCTCGTCGCCGGCGTCGCGGTGGGCGGGGTCCTGCTGTTCACCGGGCGTCCGGACCCCGAACCGGCCGCGTCCGGGCCGTTCCCGGCGTACACGACGCCCGCGCTGCCCACGACCAAGACCGTGGTCACGACCGCCGGCTCGCTCACGCCGCCGGTCACGCCGTCCACACCCACCACCTCGGCCACGCCGGCGGGGAAGCCGTGCCCCGGTGACGCCGCGCGGTACCTGCCCGGCGGCGAGGGGACGGCGCTGCTCGTCGGGCAGACGGTGAAGTCGCAGGTCACGATCTGCCGGACGCCCGACGGCAAGATCTTCTACGACGGCCAGGCCCGCGGGCAGACGGCGTCGGACGACACCCACATCGTCCTGCCCGCCGAGGCCTCCGGCGACGGCTTCGTCGCGGTCAACGGCGCCTACCGCTACGAGGTGGGTGGCGGCCGGTTGGTGGTGTCGGCCGGGTCCGAGGTGCTGTCCGACGAGCCGCTGACCCCGGTCGGCTGAGCGCCGATCGCCTCGATCGCGGCCATCGATTCCGCGTCGAACCCCAGGTCGAGACGCATCTTGGCGCGCAGCAGGCGGTACCCGCGCTGGCCCGCCGTCCAGAGCGCGCGATCGTCCTCGCCGGAGTTCACGCTGTCCATCAGCCGGGAAGCCAGCCGCATCCGCGGCAGCACCGCCTCGCTGACGAGCTCCCGGATCGGTTCCGGCGCGTGCAGGGCGACCGCGCCGAGCGCGTGCTGGGTTTCGCTCCGGACCTCGCGCAGCTCGGTGACCTGGTGCTCGTCGACGGGTTTGCCCAGCTCACGGGACCGGAGCGACCGGTACAGGACCATGTCGAACGCTTCGAGGACGCCGAGGAGCTCGGCGTAGGCACCGGCGCGGGCCTCGTGGGTGCGGGCTTCGCGCTCGCGTTGCCACCGGCGTTCTTCGCGGGCGGCTTCCTCGGTCATCCGCTTGGTCTCGCGGCGGCCCGAGAGCACCTGGGTGGCGATCACCCCGGCGAGGCCGAGCAGCGCGACGACGATCGGTATCCACACCGGGACCTGGGAACCCACGAGCGCACCCTACCGGCGGCGCTCAGGATGTGGGACCGGTGCCGTCGAGCGCGCCGGTCCAGGGATCCTGGCGGCATGGCTTCTCCGCTCGACAACCCGGCTTGGGCGTCGCTGACCGGTCCGCACGCCCACTTCGCGGAACGGCGTGGCCGCGTGCTGCGCTACCCCGAGGACGTCGCTCCCTTCCTCGCGCTGCCCGACGATCCCGGCGAGCAGGACTGGCGGGACGTCGCCGAGCTCGCCGGACCGGGGGAGACCGTCGTGGTCGCCGCGACCGCCGAGCGGCCGCCGTCCGGCTGGGAGGTGATCGGCCTGACCTCGGGTGTCCAGCTCGTGGACGAGGGGGTCGCGGCCGCGCCGGAGCCGGAGGCTGTGCGGCTGGGGCTCGCCGACGTGCCGGAGATGCTCGACCTCGTCGAGCGGACGAAGCCGGGGCCGTTCCGGAAGCGGACCGTCGAACTCGGCACGTACCTCGGGATCCGGCGGGGCGGCGCGCTGGTCGCGATGGCCGGGGAGCGGCTGCACCCGCCCGGCTACACCGAGATCAGCGCGGTCTGCACGGATCCGGCGCACCGCGGGGAGGGCCTGGCGACGCGGCTCGTGCTCGCCGTCGCGGCGGGGATCCGCGAACGCGGCGAGACGCCGATGATGCACGCCGCCGCGAGCAACACCTCCGCGATCCGGTTGTACCTTTCGCTCGGGTTCGCCCTGCGGAAGCGGCCGGACTTCGTCGCGGTCCGCGTGCCCGGTTAGCAGCCGGACCGCGCTCGCCGGATGTCGAATCCGGCCGGTCCCCTTCGACGCACAGGTAGCGAAAGGGGACCACGATGACCACCACGACCTGCCCCACCACCCGGGTCCGCAGCCTGCCGGTCCTGCTCGCCACCGAAGACGACGCCGAGGACATGGGCCTGCTGGCGCCCGACGACCGCCTGACCTGCCACGTGCACGGCCGGTGGATCCACCAGTGCGTCGCTTCGCCGGCCCACGTCAGCCCGGTCACCCGGCACCGCTGGTGCCGCGGCTGCCGGACCGAACTGTGCGTCGCGGTGGACGAGCTGTCCCTGGCCGTCGTGATGTCCTGCCCGCACTGCGGGCACGGCGGCAGCGCCGCCACCACCCGGCTGACCGCCGCCTGCCGGGCCAGCCTGGCCGCCGAGCGTGACATCCGCCGCGCGGCCTGAAGCGCCCCAATGTGGCGTTCGGTGCGTCTGACGCACCCAATGTGGCGTTCGGTGCGTTGAACGCAACCAACGCCACATTGGGGTGGTCGGGGCCGGGTCAGCGCGGGGCGGGTTCGGTGTCCAGGCCGAGTTCGTCCAGGCCCGCGTAGACGTCCGGACGGCGGCTGCGCAGCCACGCCGCGAGGGCGAGGCCGGCGGCCACCGCCACCGCGAGCAGCCACGGCAGCAGGGCGATCGCGGGGGCCTCGGAGCCGGCGAGCGTGGGGAAGTTGACGATCGCCAGCGCCGTCACGGCGATCAGGCCGAGGCCGCCGAGCCCGGGCGCGATCGCCGTGCGCCAGAGGCGGGGGTCGCGCCGCCTGCGGAAGAACGCGACGACGGCGATCCCCGCCAGCGCCTGCAAGGCGATCACGCCGAGGGTGCCGATGCCGGTCATGCTGGCGGTGAGGTCGGCGAGGGGATCGAGGCCGGCCAGCGCGTACGCCGCGGCGATCAGCGTCGCCAGCCCGATCTGCGTCCCGCTGGCGACGTACGGTGCCCCGTTCGCCGCGTTCGTGCGGCCGAGGACGGCGGGCAGCACGCGGGCGCGGCCGAGCGCGAACAGGTAGCGCGTCGCGGAGTTGTGCAGCGCCAGCAGTGCCGCGAACAGGCTGACCACCAGCAGCAGCATCATCACGTCGGTGAGGAACGAACCCAGGTAGGTCCGGCTGATCGAGAAGACGAGGTCGCCGGTGGCGAGGTGGTCCTGCGCCGTCTGCCCGGCTTGCGCGACGCTCGTCGCGCTGACGATCGCCCACGTCGTGACCGCGGCGAACACGCCGATCAGGACGATCGCCGTGTAGGTCGCGCGGGAGATCGTCCGGTGCGGGTCGCGTGCCTCCTCGCTGAACAGCCCGGTGGCCTCGAAGCCGACGAAAGCGTTGAAGGCGAAGAGGAACGCGATCCCGATCGAGCCCGAGAACACCACGCCGGGGGAGAACGCGTGGACGTCCAGTCCGGTCCGGACGGCCACCGCGACGTCCAGGACGAGCAGGATCGACACCTCGAGCACGAGCGAAACCCCGAGCACCTTCGCGCTGACGTCGACGCCGCGGCGGCCGAGCGCGAACACCGCGAGGGCGGAGGCGAGGCTCCAGAGCGGCCACGGCGTGTGCCAGCCGAAAACCTGCTCGACGACGTTCGCCGTGAAGAAGCCGCTCGTCCCGACCGCGCCGGCGACGAAGCAGTTGTAGCCCAGCAGGGCGATGAGCGCGGCGACCAGGCCCAGCGGGCGGCCGAGGCCTTTGGTGACGTAGACGTAGAAGCCGCCGGCGCCGGTGACCACTTTGCTCATCTGCGCGTAGCCGACGCCGAAGAGCACCAGGATCAGCGCGGCGAGCAGGAACGCGCCGGGCATGCCGCCGCCGTTGCCGAGCGCGATGCCCAGCGAGGCGATGACGACGATGCCGGTGAGCGGCGCGACGGCGGCGAGGACGAGGAAGACGACGCCCGGTGTGCCCAGCGCGTCGCGGCGCAGGGAGCCCGACTCGGCCATGGGTTTCTCCTCCCGCAGGGACTGTCCGGGCATGGTGCGCCCCGGCCGTCGCGGGAGTCTTGTGCCGCAGCGCAGAACCGTTGCCTAGCCCGGCACCCACATCGTGACGCGGGTGCCGCGGCCCGGCTGCGAGTCCACCGTGCCGTGCCCGCCGACCTCGGCCAGCCGGGCCACGATGGACTGGCTGATGCCGAAGCCCGGCGGCCGGTCGTGGACGTCGAAGCCCCGGCCCTGGTCGCGGGCGACCACCGCGATCCCGCCGTCGCGTTCCTCCACGCGGAGAACGACCTGCTTGGTCCCGGAGTGCTTCACGGTGTTGCGCAACGCCTCCCGGACCGCCTCGACCAGCGCGGTGCGGCGATCGGAGGAAACCTTGTGGTCGTCGGCGAAGTCCGCGGCGACGAGCTGCGTGCGCAGGCCGTCACGGGTCAGCTCGGTGGCGACGTCGGCGAGTTCGACGGCGAAGCTGCGCGTCGGGCCGGTCGGCAGCGGCTCGGTGATCTTGCGGCGCAGCTCGGCCGCCTCCGCCTTGGCGACCGAGCGGAGTTCCGCCAGCCGCGTGACGGCGTGCGCTTGGTCGCCGGGCGCCGAAATGGCCAGCGCTTCGAGCGTCTGCAGCACGCTGTCGTGCATGATGCGCCGGGTCCGGCGGCGTTCGGCTTCGCGCCCGCGCCGCAGCCCGATGTCCACCGCGAACCGGGTGCCGACGCCGAGCAGGATGAGGATCGCGACGGCGAGCACGATCGCCACCGCCAGCGCGACCAGGCAGCCGATCGACCGCGTCAGGGCGAGCTGGTGGTCCAGCGGGAGGCCGCCGGCCACAGTGAGCGCCGCGCGCAACGGCACGGCCGCGGCGAACAGCCACAGCGCGGCGGGCAGCCCGGACGTGCCCGCCCACATGGCGACCGCGCCGACCAGCCAGGTCCACGACACGTCGACCGCGAACGGCTGCACCGCGGGCGGCGCCGTCATGGCCACGACGAAGTTGAGCAGGACGCCGACGGCCAGGTCCAGCCCGAGCGCGCGGGTGGTGATGCGGGCCCGCAGCCCACCGGACCGCAGCACCCAGACCGCGGCGGCGGTGTTGGCCAGCACGGCGAACACGGTCGCGCCCAGCACCGGGCCGAGGCCGAGGCCGCCGTTGGCGGCGGCGAACCCGATGAACACCTTGACGAACGCCGCGATCCGGTAGGCCAGCGGCACGAGGACCCAGTAGCGCGAGGCACGCGCGAGCGTCGCGTCCCCGACCGCGGTGAGGTCGCCGTTGTCGTCCGCGGGCTCGGCAGGCTCCGCGGGTGTGCCGCTGCGGAGCAACGTGCGGACGAACGCGCGCGGCGGTGCGGCAGAGCCCGCCTCGGGCATCGGTGGTCCCCATTCATCCGGCCGTCCGGGCGGGCCTGAGCCTGGCAGCGCGGCGGGGGAGCCGTCAACCGAAACGGCCAGGAGTCCAGCCCGGTGGAGCAAGGGGCGCGACGGGTTCGTGACCTTGGGGGTGTGATCGCCAGTGGAGCCGCGCTTGTGGTTGGCGGCTTGGCGGCGCCGGGCTTCGCCGCGCGCGAGTGGGGCGGGCGGGTGGTGGGGCGCGGGGGCCGGGCGGTTTGCGGCCGGCGAGTGGTGTGCGGTGGTCGGTCGGCGCGGGGGAGCGGGCCGGTGGCGGGGCGCGGGGTTGGGCGGCTTGGGCCCGGAGAGCGGGGTCGCGGACGGCTGGCCGGCGAGCGGGTGGCGGCGAGCGGGCCGATGGCGGCCAGCGGGGCGGTTGCGGCCGGCGAGTGGCCGGTGCAGGGGAGCGGGCCGGTGGTGGAGCGAGGGGCGGCAGCCGGGGTGCCGCGGTTGCCCGGCGCGCGTGGTGCGCCGGGCGGTCGGGACCTCAGTACGTGTGGAACACCGTGTCCTCGCCCGCGTACTCCGGCCAGCCGGGCGAACCCGTCGTCGCGAAGCGGTGCCAGGCGGCGTTCAGTTCGGTGGCCAGCTCCTGGGGTGGGTTCTCGCCGAGGAGGCCGCCGGGGGCTGCGGCGAGGGCGTTGAACACGAAGGGCAGCTCGAGGCCGTGGCAGGCGCCCAGGGCGCCGCCGAGCAAGGGCGAGCCCCACTCGAACTCGTAGCGGAACGTGCGGCCCGTGTGGTTGTCGGCCAGGTTGCGGACGCCGTCGCGGAAGACCAGGTCCGTTAGGGCCGCGACGAGGACCTCGCCGGCTGGGGCGTCGGCGCCGAGGCCGTACGCGTGCAGGACGCCCGCCGGGTCCGGGTGGGACACCGCCAGTGATGCGATCGCCTGGTCGTCGGTGACCGCTTCCAGTGCGCCGGTCGGGACCAGGTAGAGGCGCATCTCCTCGCTGCAGCTGCCGGCGATCAGGTCGACGTCGCGGCCCGCGCCCGCCTTGATCGCCTTGGCCGGGTGGTGGGGGAGGACGTCGTCGCCGATCACCGGGAGGAAGGGGCTCAGGCCGTAGCCGCGGTCGAAGCCCAGTGCGTCGCGCAGGTCGGGTGCGCCGCCGGGGCGCAGGACGGCGTCCTGGGCGTCGAGCAGCTGCTCGGTCGACACCTTCCGGAAGGCTTCCGCGGTCGGCTCGACCTTCAGCTCGTCGGCGACCACCCGGGCCAGCCGCCGCGCCTGGACGCCGTCGCGCACCATGTCGGGGTGTCCGCTTTGGACGATCGCGCGCCGGAAGAGGCCCGGCGAGAGCGGCGAGCCGAGCAGGCAGGCGACGCTCACCGCGCCCGATGCCGCGCCGAAGAGGGTGATGTTGGCGGGGTCGCCGCCGAACCCGGCGATGTTCTCCCGGACCCAGCGCAGCGCGGCGAGCTGGTCGCGCAGGCCGAGGTTGGTGGCTCCGCCGTCCAGCGGCAGGAAACCGTCCACGCCGAGCCGGTACTGCACGGTCACCAGCACCGCGCCCGCGCGGGCGAACGCCGTGCCGTCGTAGACCGCGGCCGAGCCGGTGCCGCCGAGGAACGTGCCCCCGTGGAGGAACACCAGCACCGGCAGCGCGGCGGCACCCGGCTGCGGCGTCCACACGTCGACCGTCAGGTACTCCGGGCCCGGCCGCCAGCCGGTGCCGGCGAGCGGCGTCAGGTCCAGGCCCGGGACGTCGTGTCTGCGCTGCGGCGCGGTCGGCCCCGGTCTTCTCGCGTCACGGACCTCTTCCCACGGCGGCGCGGGGACGGGCTCGGCGAAGCGCAGGTCGCCTTCGGGCGCGGCGGCGTACGGCACGCCTCGGAAGAGCGCGACGCCGTCGGCGGTGACCTGACCGCGAACCGCGCCGGAAGTGGTGGGGACGACCGGGTCGGTCATGCGGGGGATCCCTTCGTGGCACACCGGAGAAGTGCCCGCCAGCCTAGGACCGTGGACCGGTCGCCGTCATCGGCGATCGTCCCCACTGGTGTCGCGGATGGGTAACGGCGGAGCGGGGCGCCGGTGGGCGCCCCGCTCCGCGGTCAGCCTTCGAGGAGGTCCTCGATGGTGATGGGGATGTGCCGGACCCGGGTGCCGGTGGCGTTGTAGACGGCGTTCGCCACCGCCGCCGCCATGCCGACCGTGCCGATTTCGCCGAGGCCGCGGGCGCCGACGGCGTTGTGCAGCGTGTCCGGGTACTCGACGAAGTGGACGTCGACCTCCGGGATGTCGGCGTTGACCGGGAGCAGGTAGCTCGCGAAGTCGCCGTTGGCGAGCCGGCCGTTCGCCTCGATCTCGAGACCCTCGTGCAGCGCGGCCGAGACGCCCCAGATCATGCCGCCCATGATCTGGCTGCGGGCCGCCTTGTCGTTGATGATCCGGCCCGAGTCGAACACGCCGAGCAGTCGCGAGACGCGCGCTTCGCGCGTCCACTTGTGCACCCGGACCTCGCAGAACTGGGCGCCCCACGAGCTGAACGAATGCTTTGTCAGTTCCTCGCCCGGTGCCGACGAACCGGTCACGTCGAGCGACTCGCGGCCCACGGCGCGCAGCAGCTCGCCGAAGGTCATGCTGCGGCCGTCCGCGAACACGCGGCCGTCGGCGTAGGTGACCTCGTGGCCTTCGAACGGCGCGCCGGGGTCGGCGGCGAGTGCCACCAGCTCGTCGATGGCCTTGCCCGCCGCGATCATGATCGCGGTGCCCGCGCTCGCCGTCGCCGTCGAGCCGCCGGACAGGCCGCCCGGCGGGAGCGCCGAGTCGCCGAGCCGCGGGGTGATCCGGTCGGCCGGGATGTCCAGCGATTCCGCGCCCACCAGGGAAAGCACGGTCAGCAGGCCGGTGCCCGGGTCCGCGCCGCTGGTGGCGACGTCGGCGGTGTCGTCGGCCCGCAGCGTGATGCCGACCGTGGCCGGGAAGCGCAGCGCCGGGAACATCGCGGTGGCGACGCCCATCCCGACGAGCCAGTCGCCTTCGGTGCGCGTGCCGGGCGGGCGGTGCGCCCAGCCGAAGCGCTGCGCGCCGATGCGGAAGCACTCGTCGAGGTGCTTGCTCGACCACTGCAGGTCGTTGCCCGGCGGGGCGGTCGAGTTGTTGCGGATGCGCAGCTCGATCGGGTCCATGTCCAGCGCGACGGCGAGTTCGTCGATCGCGCTTTCCAGCGCGAACGAGCCGGGTGCCTCGCCGGGGGCGCGCATGAACGTCGTCGGCGGGATGTTGAGCGGCACGATCTTCTGGCTGATGGCCAGGTTCTGCGTGGCGTACCACTCGCGCGAGGTGCCGTGCGACGTCGGCTCGACGAACGAGCGGGCGGTGTCGGTGCTGCACCACGAGTCGTGGCTCAGCGCGACGAGGGTGCCGTCGCGTTCCGCGCCGAGCTTCATCGTCTGGACCGTCGCGGCCCGGCCCGCGGTCGCGGTGAAGACCTGCTCACGGGTGAGCGCGGCCTTGACCGGGCGGTTCAGCGCCCGCGAGGCCGCGGCGGCCAGGAACGCCGGCGCGGACGTCCGGCCCTTGCCGCCGAACGCGCCGCCCACGAAGGGGTTCACGCAGTGGACGGCGGTCAGCTCGAGTTCCAGGGCGCTCGCCAGCTCCATCGCCTGCAGGTTCGAGGCCTGGTTCCCGCTGTAGACGGTCAGCTCGCCGCCGTCCCACACCGCGACCGCGGAGTGCGGCTCCATCGCGGCGTGGTTCTGCGTCGCGGTGGTGTAGGTGGCTTCGACGACCACCGGGCTCGCGGCGAAGGCGTCTTCGATGGATTCGACGCCGTCGGCGAGGACCTCCAGCGACGGCGGCGCGCCGTCACGGGCCGGCGGCGCGTCTTCGGCCGTGGCCAGGCCTTCGGCCAGCGACGTCTTGGCCGGCAACGGGCGGTAGGCGACGTTCACCAGCGAAGCCGCGTCGCGGGCCTGCTCGAACGTCTCCGCGACGACGAAGCCGATCGGCTGGCCGTAGTAGGTGACTTCCTTGTCCTGCAGCGGAACCCACGTTTCGCCGAACAGCGGCGAAGTGGCCGTGCGCATCTCCAGCGGGTCGAACGGCGAGTACACGCCGACGACGCCGGGTGCTTCCCGCGCCGCGGAGAAGTCCATGGCTTCGATCTCGCCGTGGGCGATCGTGCTGAGCACGACGTAGCCGTAGGCCATGCCGGGGAAGTGGTGGTCGGCGCCGTACTTGGCCCGGCCGGTGACCTTCAGCGGCGCGTCCAGCCGGGTGATCATCGGGAGCTCCCCTCGGTCAGTTCGAGCAGCGCGCGGACGATGGTCCGCTTGAGCAGCGGCACCTTGTACCCGTTGTGGGACAACGGTTCGGCGCCCTCGGCCGCCACGGCGGCGGCCGCTTCGAAGGCGGCCTCGGTCGCCGGGCCGCCGCGCAGGGCCGCTTCGACCGACGGCAGGTGCCACGGCACGGTCCCCACGCCGCCGACCGCGACGCGCGCGTCGGCGACGACGCCGTCCCGGACGTCCAGCGCGACGGCAGCCGAGCACAGCGCGAACTCGTAGGACTGCCTGTCGCGCACCTTGACGTAGGTGGAGTTCGCCGCCCAGTCCAGCCGCGGCACGACGACCTCGGTGATCAGTTCGCCCGGCCGCAGGTCGTTCTCCAGCGCCGGGGTGTCGCCGGGCAGCTGGTAGAAGTCGCGCAGGGCGACTTCGCGGGTGCCGTCGGCGTCGGCCAGCTTGACGCGGGCGTCGAGTGCGACCAGGGCGACCGCGACGTCGCTGGCGTGCGTCGCCGCGCAGGAGTCGCTGGCGCCGAGGATCGCGTGCATCCGGTTCGCGCCCGTGAGCGCGGGGCAGCCGCTGCCGGGCACGCGCTTGTTGCACGGCGAAGCGACGTCGCGGAAGTACGAGCAGCGCGTGCGCTGCAGCAGGTTCCCGCCGATGCTGGCCATGTTCCGCAGCTGCTGCGACGCGCTGAGCAGCAGGGCCCGCGAGATCGCCGGGTACACCTGCGGGTGCGCGGCGATGGCGCTCATCCGCTCCAGCGCGCCGAACCGCAGGCCGTCGCTGGTGTCGATGCCGTGCAGCGGGACCTGGTTGATGTCGAGGACGTGCTCGGGCGTGAGGACGTCGAGCTTCATGAGGTCGACCAGCGTCGTCCCGCCGGCGAGGAAGGTGCCGGGGGTCGCGAGCGCCGCTTCGACGGTGGTGGGCGCGGTCAGCTCAAAGGGACGCATCGGCGCTCCTCGCCTGCTCGACGGCCTTGACGATGTTCGGGTAGGCGGCGCACCGGCAGAGGTTGCCGGACATGAACTCGCGCACGTCCTCGACGCCCTGGTCGACGGCGGCGACCGCCGACATGATCTGCCCGGCGGTGCAGAACCCGCACTGCAGCGCGTCCTGGTCCACGAACGCCTGCTGCACCGGGTGCAGCTCGTCCTCTGTGGACAGTCCTTCGACGGTGGTGACCGGCTCCCGGACGGTGGCGGCGAGGGTCAGGCAGGACAGCACGGGCCGCCCGCCGACGTGCACCGTGCAGGCGCCGCACTGGCCGCGGTCGCAGCCCTTCTTGGGGCCGGTGACGGCGAGGCGCTCGCGCAGCGCGTCCAGGAGCGTCACGCCGGGTTCGACGTTCACGTGTTCGGTACTGCCGTTGACTTCGAGTGAGATGTCCACTGGTCTCTTTCCGCAGCTCGCCCGGAGCGGTTCCAGGCGGTGGTGGTGGCGGCGATCAAGGGGAGCGGATAGTCATCCGCTTCACCCGTTCGCGAGGCTAGCGGATTACAATCCGCTTCGCAACGAACGGATCACGCTGGAGTTGCTCCAGGTCTGGGTTAGATTCGGGCGGACATCGGATGGCAACGAGGAACGGGAGGGACGATGACGACGGGCTCGGTCAGCCCCCGGCGCGCGGACACCCGGCGCAACCACGAGCGCATCCTCGTCGCCGCGGGGGAGTCGCTGGCCCGGACGGGCGAGGTCTCGTTCAACGCGATCGCGAAGCAGGCCGAGGTCGGCGTCGGCACGGTGTACCGGCACTTCCCGACGCCGGAGGCGCTGATCCTGGCCGTCTACCAGCGCGAAGTGCGGCACATCGTGGACATCGTGCCGGTGCTGCTGGAGAAGCACGCGCCGGACGAGGCCTTCCAGGTGTGGGTCACCGACCACCTGGCGCACTACATGATGACGAAGAAGGGCCTGGCCGACGCCCTGCGCCGCGCGACGGCGTCGCGCGGCGAGCTGCCGGCCAGCGCCTACGAGGCCATGATCGGCGCGATGGCGGCGCTGCTCGAAGCGAACGCGGCGGCGGGGACCGTGCGGCCCGGCCTGAACCCGGTGGTGGTGCTGCGCGGCCTGGCCGGCTTGCTGCTCCTCGATCCGGGTGGCGACTGGCGCGGCGAGGCGGCGAGCCTCGCCGAGCTGCTCTGGCACGGGATGGCCAGCTAAGCGCCTTCGGCCGGGTTGCTGGGGCACGGCGTGCCCGCTAGGCGGGGTTGTCCAGGTGGACAGTCACGGTGACGCGGCCTTTCTCGTCGCGGTGGGCGGTGGCGTGCCCGGTGCGGTCGGTGTCGTCCAGTTCCAGGGACAGCGGGGCGCCGTCGCCGGTGAAGTTGCGCCACCACGACTTCGCGTCCGGCAGCCGGACGCCGATCGTCACGACATCGCCTTTGCGGCGGTAGCCGACCGGGGTCGTGAAGGTGCGGCCTGACCGGCGGCCGGTGTAGGTGACCTGGGTCAGGTGGCGGCGGACCAGGCGTCCCCAGCGCGGGGACGTCCGCAGTGAGCCCACGCAGGTGTTGACGCGAGCCACGGCGTTCTTCGGGAGCGGGCCTCGGTATCCCATGGAGCCACCGTACCGGAAACCGGAGATAGGTGTTCCGGTTACGTCGAGGTGGGGAAATCGAAGCGTGCCTCCGTGCGGGGCCAGCGGGTGGTGACGACCTTGGCGCGGGTGTAGAAGCGGACGCCGGCCGGGCCGTGGACGGGGCTGTCGCCGATGAGGGAGTCCTTCCAGCCGCCGAAGGAGTAGTACGACATCGGCACCGGGATCGGGACGTTGACGCCGATCATGCCGACCTTCACCTCGCGCTGGAACTTGCGGGCGGCCTCGCCGCCGGAGGTGAAGATCGCGGTGCCGTTGCCGTACGGGTTGGCGTTGATGACCGCGATCGCCTCGTCGATCGTCCCGGTGCGGACGATCGCCAGCACCGGGCCGAAGATCTCCTCGCGGTAGGCGTCCATCTCCGTGGTCACGTGGTCCAGCAGGGACGGCCCGACGAAGAAGCCCTCGTCGTGGCCTTCGACCCGCAGGCCGCGGCCGTCGACCACCACCGTGGCGCCCTGCTCGGCGCCGCGGGCGACGGAGTTCACCACCCGCTCGCGCGCGGCTTCGGTGACGACCGGGCCCATGTCGCTCGCCGGGTCGCTGCCCGGGCCGACCTTGACCTCGTTCGCCTTGCGTTCGAGGATCCCGACGAGCTTGTCGCCGGCCTCGCCGACCGCCACCCCGACCGAGATCGCCATGCAGCGCTGGCCGGCCGAGCCGAACGCCGCCGCGGTGAGGTGGTTGGCCGCGTACTCCAGATCGGCGTCGGGCAGGACCACCGCGTGGTTCTTCGCGCCGCCGAGGGCCTGGACGCGCTTGCCGGACGCGGTGCCCCGCTCGTGCACGTACTTCGCAATCGGGGTGGAGCCGACGAACGACACCGCCGCGACGTCCGGGTGGTCGAGGAGCGCGTCGACCGCGGTCTTGTCGCCGTGGACGACGTTGAACACGCCGTCCGGCAGGCCGGCTTCGGCGTACAAGCGCGCGACGAAGTTCGAGGCCGACGGGTCGCGCTCGCTCGGCTTCAGGACGAACGTGTTGCCGGTGGCGATCGCGATCGGGTGCATCCACAACGGCACCATGATCGGGAAGTTGAACGGCGTGATCCCGGCGACCACGCCGAGCGGCTGCCGGAAGTCGTGTACGTCGACGTCGCGGGAAACCTGGTCCGAGAAGCTTCCCTTGAGCGCGTCGGCGATGCCGCACGCGTATTCGACGACCTCCCGGCCGCGCACGATCTCGCCGCGGGCGTCCTCGACCACCTTGCCGTGCTCGCTCGAGATGATCCGCGCCAGCTCGTCCTCGTGCTTCACCAGCAGCTCGCGGAAAGCGAACATCACCTTGGTGCGCTGGGACAGCGAAGAGTCGCCCCACGCCTCGAAGGCCTTGCCCGCAGCCGTGACCGCGGTGCCGACGTCGGCGGTTTCGGCGAGCAGGACCCTGGCCTGCTCCCGGCCGGTGGCCGGGTCGAAGACCGGCGCGGTGCGGACCGAGCCCGCCGGGGTGGCGGTGCCGTTGATCCAGTGTTCGATGGTGTTCACGACGCTCCTACGGGTAATGGCGCTGGGTTCACAGCAGCCCCACTGCGGTGTCGACGGCTTTGGCGACGTCGCCGTCGTGCGGGTAGAGCAGCGACCGCCCGACGACCAGGCCCTGGACGGTCGGTAGCGCGAGTGCGCGCTGCCACGCCGCAAAGGCCGCGTCGGCGTCCTTGACTTCGCCGCCGAGCAGGACGGCGGGCAGCGTCGAGGACGCCAGCACGCGCTCCATCTCGTCCACCACCGGCAGCTTGAGCCAGGTGTAGGCCGACGAGCGGCCGAGGCCGGCGGCGATCGTGATCGACTTGATCACGGCGTCGGGGGAGAGGTCGTTCTTGACGCGCCCGCCGGACCAGACCGACAGGAACGGCTCGACCATCGCGATCAGCTTGCGGTCGGCCAGGTCGTTGACCGCCCGCGCGGTGTTCTCCAGGACGCTCGGCGTGGCCGGGTCGTCGAGGCAGATCCGGGTCAGGGTCTTGCCGCCGTCGAAGCGCATCCGCTCGATCGTTTCGGCGTCGTAGCAGGCGAAGCGGTCGTCGATCTCGAAGCTCGACCCGGCCAGGCCGGTGCGGTTCATCGAGCCGAGCACCGTCTTGCCGTCGAGCACGCCGAGCAGGAGCAGGTCGTCGATGACGTCGGCGGTGGCCAGCACGCCGGTGACGCCGGGGCGCTCCAGCGCCAGGCACAGCCGCTCGAGGAGCTCGCCGCGGTCGGCCATCGCCGTCGGGTTGCCGCCCACCGCGTTGGCGCCGCGGGCGGGGTGGTCCGCGGCGATGATCATCGTGCGGCCCTTGTCGTTGAACGGCGACTCGGCCCGCACCCGGTTCGCGGCCGCTTCGGCGATCGCTTCCGGGTGGTGCACGCGTTGGGCGACGATCCGCCGCTGCAGGTCGCTCATCGGTGGGCTCCCGGCTTCCGCACTACCTGGTCTTCAGTGGGCATCGCGTCCTTGCCGAACGAGGTGACGTCTTCCAGCCCCACGCCGGTTTGCCGGGGGTGGACGTCGACCCCGATCCGGCCCATCGTCACGAGGTCGAACCACGTGGTCATCGATGCCCTCCCCTGAGTCGTCCCGAGATCGACGATTGCAGCACTCTCGGACTTTGTCAAGACATATGGACAACACGTCATCCCTACAGGGGACGCCGGGGCGGTAGCATCCGGGGATGAGCAAGCCGGACGTCACCTTCGGCTCCTGGGATCCCGGGCGGGAGATCGTCCTGGACCCGGGCAGCCCCGAGCCGCTGTACTTCCAGGTCTCGCGGCAGCTGCACGCCGCGATCGAGGACGGCAGGCTTCCGGCGGGGTCCCGGCTGGGCAACGAAGTCGACCTGGCCGCGAACCTGCGGCTCTCGCGCCCGACCGTCCGCCAGGCGATCCAGACGCTGGTCAACCAGGGGCTGCTGGTGCGGCGGCGCGGGGTCGGCACGCAGGTCGTCCGCACGAAGGTCGCCCGGCCGCTGCGGCTGAGCAGCCTGTTCGACGACCTCGCCGGACTGGGCGGCAAGCCGGAGTCGGCGGTGCTGGCCAACCGGGTCGAGGACGCCGACGCGAAGGTGGCCGAGCTGCTGGAGGCGCCCGGCTTGGCGCACGTGCGCCGCCTGACGCGGATCCGGTCCGCCGACGGCGAACCGCTGGCGCTGATGAACAACTACCTGCCCGCCGACGTCCTCGACCCGACCGACGACGAGCTGCGCGAACGCGGCCTGTACCAGCTGCTGCGCGCGGCGGGGGTCCGCCTGCACGCGGCCGAGCAGAACATCGGTGCCCGGCTCGCGACCGGTGAGGACGCGGAGCTGCTGCACGAGGAACCGGGGGCGGCGCTGCTCACGATGCAGCGGACGACCTACGACGACACCGGCCGGGTGGTCGAGTACGGCTGGCACGTCTACCGGGCGTCGCGATACACGTTCAACTTGTCGTTGACGAACGGGCCGCAGTAGCGAGGGAGAGCGCGGCGACGGTGGGGTTCGCGCGGTGGCGGGCCGGGATTCCGCGCGAGAAGCCCACGCGGTGCCAGGGGAGCGGCCCCGGCCGTCTAGGGAGCAGTCGGCCTGCGGAGGGCGAGGACCACCGTGTCGTCGGCGTGCAGGACGACGTCGTGCATGCGGGTCACCAGCTCGCGCGGCAGGGTCGCGGCCGGATGGGCGCGGTGGGATTCCGCCAGCACCAGCAACCTGGCCTGGCCTTCGTCGATGTCCTTGCGGCTTTCGACCAAGCCGTCGGTGTAGAGCAGCAGCGTGTCGCCCGGGGCCAGGTCCAGCTCGACCAGCTGCCCGCTGCCCGGGTCGGGGAAGCCGACGCCGCGGCCCACCACCGGTGCGGGGAGGAGGCGGGCGGGGCCGGACGCCTTGACCAGCACCGGTTCCGGGTGGCCGCCGCTGGCCAGGCGGGTGTGGCCGGTTGACGGGTCGGTGCGGGCGAGGAGGACCGTGGCCATCAGGTCGGGCTCGATCGAGGCCAGTGCGAGGGACGCGCGCTTGATCAGGTCCGGGAACGGGTGCCCTTCCAGCGCCAGGGTGCGGATCGCGTGGGTGACGGTGAGGGCGTGCCGGGTCGAGGTGACGCCGTGGCCGACCGCGTCGACCAGTGTCACGTGGACCTGGCCGTCGGGCAGGACGAACCAGTCGTAGAGGTCGCCGCCGGTCGGGGAATCCTGGTCGGTCGGGGAGTAGTGGACGCCCAGCTCCAGGCCTGCCACGACCGGCGCGCGGGGACGCAGTGCGTCCTCCAGCTCGCGGAAGATGACCGCGTGCGCCCGGCGCAGCTGCTCGTCCCGCTGCTCGAGGTCGACGTACATCGCGAGCACGCCGCTGTTGGTCTCCGCCAGCTCGTGCTTGAGCTGCCGCTGCTCGTGCGTGAGCGCGTCGGCGCGGGCGATCAGCGCGAGCATCTCCTCGCGCGTCGCCCGGCCGTCGTCGGGTTCGGCGGGGAGTGCGGGGCCGCCGCCGGCGAGGTGCCAGGTGAGGGTCTCGTCGTCGCCCCGCTCGGGCAGCAGCGGCAAGGCGTTGCGGCTGCTCTGGCTCACCGGGTGGTCGAGCCGCGCGGTCACGGCGAGCCGCCGGTCCGAGGCCGCCGTGGCCACGTCGACGGTTTCACCCGCGGTGAGGGCCGGTTCGGCGAGCAGGGTCACCGCGAGCACCAGCCGCGCGCGGTCGCCGGGGTCGACGCCGGCTTCGCCGCAGGCGGTGCGCAGCCGCTGCCGGATGCGGGCCAGGTCCGGGCGCATCAGGCGGCCCGCTCCACGCGCAGGGCGAGCACGGCCGCGTCGTCGCGCGGGTTGCGGTGCCGGTGGGCGAGCTCGGTGGCGAGCAGCAGCAGGTCCGGGACCCGGCCGGGCACGCGCCACCCGGTGCCGACGCCGTCGGTGTGCAGGACCACCACGTCGCCCTCGGCCAGCTCCACGTGCCGGACCGGGGCCGACGGCAGGGTGAACCCGACGATGCCGGGGGTGCTGAGCAGCAGCCGGGACGGGCCCGCGCCGACGCTCGCGCCGCTGACGTTGCCGACGCCGCAGAACTCGAGCCGCCGCGGCGTGATCCGGATCAGCGCGACGGCGGCGCCGCGGGTCGTGCGGAGGGCGCGGTGCATGTTCGTGAGCTGGTGGGGCAGCGGGCGGTCCGGGTTCTCGAGGAACACGCGCACCGCGGCATCGGCGGCTTCGGCGGCGTCCGGCCCGTGGCCGAGCCCGTCGGCGACGACGGCGGTCCGGCCGCCGGTGACGTCGGCCAGCGCGACGGCGTCACCGCAGTGCTGCTCGCCCTCGCGCGCCAGGCGGAAGTGCCCGATCGCGCCACCGTACGGGGGCGGCACGAGCAGGCGGGCGGCGGCGAGCGTCCCGGTCGCGGGCGAGGACCTGATCCGGAACTCGGTCGCCATGCGGTGCACCGCGCCGAGGCCGGTGCCGAGCGTGGCGGTGGTCGTGTTGCCGTCCAGCAGCCAATGGTCGAGGTCGGCCATGCCCGGACCGTCGTCGGCGGCCAGCACGTCGATGCCACGCCCGATGAGCGAGCGCTGCACGAAGACCGAGCCGCCGGCGGTGTGCTTGTCGATGTTGCCCGCGAGCTCGGCGGCCACCACCGCGGCGCGTTCGGCCAGCACGTCCGGGAGCCCGGTCGCGTGCGCGGCTTCGCGGGCGACGCGGGCGGCGGCGTACGCGGCGCTGGGGTGGTCGACGCGGATGCGGTGGGTCGGCTCGGCGACGGTCGCGGTCACGGCTGCCAGCGCGCGACCGTGACGGTGGTGCCGCGGCCGGGTGCGGTTTCGAGGTCGAATTCGTGGACCAGGCGGCAGGTGCCGCCGAGGCCGTGCCCCAGTCCCGCGCCGGTGCTGAACCCGTCGGTCATCGCCTGCTCGACGTCGGCGATCCCCGGGCCCTCGTCGCGGACCTGGAGCCGGATCCCGGTCCGCCCGGCCGGGTCCCGCTCCACGCTGACGGTCATCGTGCCGCCGCCGCCGTGGATGTAGGCGTTGCGGACCAGTTCGCTGGCCGCGGTGACGATCTTCGTCTGGTCGACGATCGAAAAACCGGCGGCGACCGCGGCCGCCCGCACGGCGTGACGGGCGGCGAGGAGATCCTCCTCCACGCGGACGGGGTGCTCGGCGGGCCCGACCGTCCGCTCGTCAGGAAGCATGGGGCGCCTCTCCGGCGGCCTCGGCGGGACGGCGCCAGCCCAGCAGCTCCATCGCCTGTTCCGCGTTCAGCGCGGTCCGCACCCCGGTGAGCTGCAGGCCGAGCTCGGTCAGCGTCAGCGCGACGGCCGGGCGCATGCCCGCCACGATCATCCGCGCGCCGAGCAGCTGCCCGGTGCCGGCCAGCTGCATGAGCACGCGGGCGACGAAGGAGTCGATGATCTCCAGCCGGGAGATGTCGATGATGACCCCGCGGATGTCCTCGTCGGCGATCCGCGTGGTCAGCTCGTCGGTGAACGCGAGGGCGGTCTGGTCGTCCAGGTCGCTCAGCAGCCCGCTGAGCAGGATGTCCCCGAGCCGCAGGATGGGCAGCCCGGCGTTCACCCGGTCACGCCCGGCCGGGCGGTGCCGTCGCCGATGAGGTGCATCGCGGTCGCCAGCGCGTCGGCGAGCGAGCCGCGCGTGACGATGTGCGAGAGGTCGATGCCCAGCTGCGTGATGGTCTGCGCGATCGACGGGCGGATGCCGCTGATCACGCAGTCCGCGCCCATCAGCCGGACGGCGCTGACGGTCTGCAGCAGGTGCTGCGCCACCGCGGTGTCGACGGTCGGGACGCCGGTGATGTCGATGATCGCCACCCGGGCCTCGGTGGCCTGGATCGCCTCCAGCAGGCTGTTCATCACGACCTGCGTCCGGGCGCTGTCGAGCGTGCCGATCAGGGGCACCGCGAGGACGTGGCGCCACAGCCGCAGGACCGGGGTGGACAGCTCGAGCACCTGGCTGTGCTGCTCGCGGATGATCCGCTCCCGGCCCGCCGCGTAGACCTCGAAGGTCAGCACGCCCGCGCTGTCGAGCAGTTCGTCGACCAGCAGCGCGGCCCGGTAGCGCAGCGCGGAGTCCTCGGTGTGCCGTTCGATCGCGCCCAGCATCGTGCGCTTGAGCGCGAGGATCGCCATCGCCGTGACCTTCGGTTCGGCACCCGCGCGGGCCCGGCGCTCCGAAAGCGAGGTCAACGCGTCGCGCACGGCGGGGTCCTGGTCCACGATCCGGGACACCGGGAGGGTGCCGGCGATCGCGGCGCGCAGTGCTTCCAGCAGGCCGGCGGCTTCGCGGCGAAGCTCGTCGCCGGGTTCCTGACCGGCCCAATCCCGGGCCAGCGCGGCCCGGTCTTCCTCCAGAACGCGCGTCAGCACTCCGCGGACCTGGCTGTCGTCCGTGCCCGGCACCGAGCCCTCCCTTGGTGTTGCGGGCGCGCTCTGCTGTACGCCAGGTTGACTGTTGTCATATAACAACAGTTGTGTCAGCGATGCAAATCCGGGGTCCGGTCCGCGAGGGCCTGGTACTCCTCGAGGCCGGCGGCGAGCGCGGCCCGGCCGGCCGGCGTCATCTTCGCCAGCAGCCCCTCGACGCGGTCCCGGCGCCGGGACCGCAGGTCGTGGAGGTAGGCGCGGCCGCGGTCGGACAGCCGCAGCGTGAGCTCCCGCCTGCTGCGCGCGCTGGGCAGGCGCTCGAGGAACCCCACCGCTTCCAGCCGGTCGCACAGCCTGCTCACCAGCGGCGGGGTCGAATCGAGCAGGTCGGCCAGCTCCCGCAGGTTGACCCCGTCGCGGTGGTCGAGCGCGACGACCGCGCGCAGCTGCGACACCGACAGCGGCCGCGGCGAGACGTCCCGCACCCCTTCCAGCACCGATTCGAAGAGGCGCGCGAGAGCGGCCACCCCGTCCGGGGCGGCCTGCTCGCGGGATCGATCCACAGCACCCACTCTGGCATCCCTATGCTGAACCGGCAGCACAGCTCACGCGAATCGCCGTAGACCGGCGCGCCGGGGCGGCGCAGACTCGACAGAATTCCCCGCGCCGTCGCGCGCGGACCCGTGAGCAGGAGGCAGGCGTTGGACAGATCCCTGGCGGTGGAGCGTCTCCTCCGTGACGTACCGCCGCACGACCTGCCCCGGGCCTTGCGCGTGGCGTTGCGCGAGCACTTCGGCGCCGAGGCGGTCGAACTGCTGATGGCCGACTACGCCCTGACCGAGCTGTGCCAGGTGGGCGAACAGCCCTACACGTCGGAGCCGATCCCGGTCGATGGGACCGTCCCCGGCGCGGCGTTCGTCACACAGGCGGCCACCTTCGAGCCGTCCGGTGACGGCGTCACCGGCTACCTGCCGGTCAGCGTGCGCGGGGACCGGCTCGGCGTGCTGGCGGTCACGCTGCCCGCCGAGCCCGAACCGCCCGTCTGGGGCGAGCTCGAGCGGTTCGCCGAAGCCGTCGCCCACGAACTGTTCGTCGCCGACCGCGACACCGACCTCTACATCCAGGCCCGGCGGTCGTCGCGGCTGACGCTCGCCGCGGAAATGCAGTGGCAGCTGCTGCCCGGGCGCGCCTGCACCCGCGCCGAGTTCGCGCTCGGCGGCCAGCTCGAACCCGCCTACGCCATCTACGGCGACTGCTTCGACTGGTCGGCGTCCGCGCACAAGCTCGCCGTCACGCTGATCAACGGCATGGGGCAGGGCAGCGAGGCGGCCCTGCTGACCAACCTCGCGATCAACGCGCTGCGCAACGCCCGCCGCGCCGGGATCCCGCTCGACGCCCAGGCCGAGCTCGCCGACCAAGCGCTCTACGCGCACCACCGCGGTGCCGAGCACGTGGCCGCCCTGCTGCTGGAATTCGACCTCGCCACGGGTTCGGTGGCCGTGGTCGACGCGGGCTCGCCCCGGCTCTGGCGGCTGCGCGACGGGAAGGCCGAGCGGGTCCTGTTCGACGAGCAGCTGCCGCTCGGCACGTTCGACGGCACGATCTACGAAGTGGAACGCTTCCAGGCCGCGGAAGGCGACCGGTTCGTGTTCGTCAGCGACGGCGTCTATAACGCACCCGGCACGCACGACGAGCGCTACGGCGACCGCGAGCTCGCCGAGGCGGTCACCACGACCGCCGACCTGCCCGCGGCGCACGTCCCCGGCGCGGTCCTGCGGGAGCTGACGACGCGCCGGCACGGCGGCCAGGCCGAGGACGACGCGATGGTCGTGTGCCTCGACTGGTTCGGCCCGGTCCCGGTGGCGGGCCGCGGCACCGGGCCGTCGATGTCCGTGCGCCGGGCGGACTGAACGAGGCGCGGCCGGGATCAACGGCCGCGGACGTCGTCGCTGTCGCCCTGGTCGTCGGGCTGGGTGGCGCCCGCCGCGATCTCGGACGGGGAGGCCGCGTGCTTCGGGTGGCCCTTGGTGAGGTGGCTTTCCGCCCGCATCCGCTCGACCATGTGCGGGTAGTGCAGCTCGAACGCCGGGCGCTCGGAGCGGATCCGGGGCAGGTCGAGGAAGTTGTGCCGGGGCGGCGGGCTGGTGGTGGCCCACTCGAGCGAGTTGCCGTAGCCCCACGGGTCGTCGACGCCGACGGGCTGGCCGAAGCGGTAGCTCTTCACGACGTTCCAGATGAACGGCAGCACCGAGAGCCCGAGCAGGAACGCGCCGATCGTGGACACCATGTGCATCCGCGTGAACCCGTCCGAGGACAGGTAATCGGCGTAGCGCCGCGGCATGCCGGCGTCGCCCAGCCAGTGCTGGATGAGGAACGTCGTGTGGAAGCCGACGAACGTCGTCCAGAAGTGCCACTTCGCGAGGCCTTCGTCGAGCATCCGCCCGGTGATCTTGGGGAACCAGAAGTAGATGCCGGCGAAGGTCGCGAAGACGATCGTGCCGAAGAGGACGTAGTGGAAGTGGGCGACGACGAAGTAGGTGTCGTGGATGTGGAAGTCCAGCGGCGGGGAGGCGAGGATGACCCCGGTCAGCCCGCCGAGCAGGAACGTGACGAGGAAGCCGACCGACCACAGCATCGGTGACTCGAACGTCAGCTGCCCCTTCCACATCGTGCCGATCCAGTTGAAGAACTTGATCCCGGTGGGCACGGCGATGAGGAACGTCATGATCGAGAAGAACGGGAGCAGGACGGCGCCGGTGGCGAACATGTGGTGCGCCCAGACCGCGGCCGACAGCGCCGTGATGCCGATCGTCGCGAAGACCATGGTCTTGTAGCCGAACAACGGCTTGCGGCTGAACACCGGGATGATCTCGGTGACGATCCCGAAGTAGGGCAGCGCGACGACGTAGACCTCGGGGTGGCCGAAGAACCAGAACAGGTGCTGCCAGAGGATGGCGCCGCCGTTTTCGGGGTCGAAGACGTGGGCGCCGAGGTGGCGGTCGGCCATGAGCCCGAACAGGGCGGCGGTGAGGATCGGGAAGGCGAGCAGGATCAGCACCGACGTGAACAGGATGTTCCAGGTGAAGATCGGCATGCGCCACATGAGCATCCCCGGGCAGCGCAGGCAGACGATCGTGGTGATCATGTTGACCGCGCCGAGGATGGTGCCGAGGCCGGTGACGATGAGCCCGGCGATCCACAGGTCGCCGCCGACGCCGGGGGAGTGGATCGCGTTCGACAACGGCGTGTAGGCGGTCCAGCCGAAGTCCGGCGGGCCGCCGGGGGTGAGGTAGCCGGAGAGGACGATCAGGCCGCCGAAGAGGTACAGCCAGTAGGAGAACGCGTTCAGCCGGGGGAATGCGACGTCGGGCGAGCCGATCTGCAGGGGCAGGACGAAGTTCGCGAACCCGAAGAGGTTCGGGGTGGCGTAGAGCAGCAGCATGATCGTGCCGTGCATGGTGAACAGCTGGTTGTACTGCTCGGGCGAGAGGAACTGCAGCCCGGGACGCGCCAGCTCGCCCCGCATCAGCAGCGCGGTCAGGCCGCCGATCAGGAAGAACCCGAACGACGTCGACAGGTACAGCACCCCGATCGTCTTGTGGTCGGTGGTGCGGATCGTCTTGAGGAGCGTTTCGCCGCGCTTGCCCCGCTGTACCGGGCCGTGCGCGATCGGGGTGGTGCGGGTCGCGGTCATCGGATTCGCCACCTGGGGCCGGCGGAAGTGCGGTCCTCGCGCGCGTACCCCGTGGGGTGACGGCTACACACGAGAGCCCGGTTCTTCCGCCGGCCGGGGGCCGCTCAGCCGTCCGGGGCGCGGGGAGGTGTCCGGTTCATCCCTCTTGACCCGCCGTCCGCAGCAGGACGGCGAGAGACCGGGCGCCGACCACGAGCGTGCCGCCGCCGGGCACCGTGCGGGGCGTCGTCAGCCGGTCGCCGGTCACGCCGCCGACCAGGACGTCGCCCACCGACCGGTGGAACACCTCGCCCGTGGCGGAGTCGAGCACGACCGCCCACTCCTCGCCGTACTCGCCGTCCGGGACGGTCATCGTGATGTCGTCGTCGTGCGCGTTGAAGCAGAGCAGGAACGAGTCGTCGACCACCCGCTCGCCGCGGGCGTCGAGGTCGGGGATCGCGGAGCCGTTGAGGAAGACCACGATGCTGCGGCCGAAGCCGGCTTCCCAGTCCTGGTCGGTCATCTCGTCGCCGGCGGGGGTGAACCACGCGATGTCGCGCAGTTCGTCGCCGCGGCGGATCGGCCGTCCGGCGAAGAACCGGCGGCGGCGGAACACCGGGTGCTGGTGGCGCAGGTCCACCACCGCCGAGGTGAACTCGAACAGCTCGCGGTTGCGCTCCAGCAGGGACCAGTCGACCCAGGACAGCTCGTTGTCCTGGCAGTAGGCGTTGTTGTTGCCCTGCTGGGTCCGGCCGAACTCGTCGCCGTGCAGCAGCATCGGCACGCCCTGGGACAGCAGCACCGTGGCGATCATGTTGCGGCGCTGGCGGGCCCGCAGGTCGAGGACCTTCTCGTCCTCGGTCGGGCCTTCGGCACCGCAGTTCCACGACCGGTTGTCGTCGGCGCCGTCGCGGCCGTCCTCACCGTTGGCCTCGTTGTGCTTCTCGTTGTACGAGACCAGGTCGGCGAGGGTGAAGCCGTCGTGGGCGGTGACGAAGTTGATCGACGCGAACGGGCGGCGGCCGTCGTTCTGGTAGAGGTCGGACGAGCCGGTGATGCGGGACGCGAATTCCCCGAGCGTCGAGGGTTCGCCGCGCCAGAAGTCGCGGACGGTGTCGCGGTAGGCGCCGTTCCACTCGGTCCACAGCGGCGGGAAGTTGCCGACCTGGTAGCCACCGGGCCCGACGTCCCACGGCTCGGCGATCAGCTTCACCTGGCTGACGATCGGGTCCTGCTGGACCAGGTCGAAGAACGTGGACAGCCGGTCGACGTCGTAGAACTCGCGGGCGAGGGTGGCCGCGAGGTCGAAGCGGAAGCCGTCGACGTGCATCTCGGTGACCCAGTACCGCAGCGAGTCCATGATGAGCTGCAGCGTGTGCGGCTGGCGCACGTTGAGCGAGTTGCCGGTGCCGGTGTAGTCCATGTAGTACTGCGGGTCGTTCTCGACCAGCCGGTAGTAAGCCTGGTTGTCGATGCCGCGCATCGACAGCGTCGGCCCGAGGTGGTTGCCTTCGGCGGTGTGGTTGTAGACGACGTCGAGGATGACCTCGATCCCGGCCTCGTGCAGCGCCCGCACCATCGCCTTGAACTCGTGCACCTCGCTGCCCGGCGTCGCGGGCCGGGTCGAAGCGGCGTACTCGTTGTGCGGCGCGAAGAAGGCGATGGAGTTGTAGCCCCAGTAGTTGGCGAGGCCGCGCTCGGTGAGGGCGTGGTCGTGCAGGAACTGGTGGACCGGCATCAGCTCGACGGCCGTGACGCCGAGGGTCTTCAGGTGGTCGATGACGACGGGGTGCGCCAGCCCGGAGTAGGTGCCCCGCAGCTCCTCGGGGATGTCCGGGTGGAGCTTGGTCAGCCCGCGGACGTGGGCTTCGTAGACGACCGTCTCGTTGTACGGCACCTTCGGCGGCCGGTCGTTGGCCCAGTCGAAGTACGGGTTGACGACGACCGCGCGGACGGTGTGCGCCGCGGAGTCGTCGTCGTTGCGCTCTTCGGGCCGGTCGAAGCGGTAGCCGAACACGGACTCGTCCCAGTCGACGCGGCCGGTGACGGCCTTGGCGTACGGGTCGAGCAGGAGCTTGGCGGGGTTGCACCGGAGACCGCGGGCGGGGTCGTGCGGCCCGTGGATCCGGTAGCCGTACTCCTGGCCGGGTCCGATCCCGGTCAGGTAGCCGTGGTGGACGAAGCCGTCGACCTCCGGCAGCCGGATCCGGGTCTCGGTCCCGTCCGGGTCGAAGAGGCAGAGGTCGACGCGTTCGGCGACCTCGGAGAAGAGGGCGAAGTTGGTGCCGACACCGTCGTAGTCGGCTCCGAGCGGGTAGGGGGAGCCGGGCCAAGGCTGCACAGGGCCTCCACAGTGCGCGAGTGAACTGCGGCGGGGATACCCCATCGGCGCGCCTCGAACCGGTGACGTGGCTCTCTCACCCGGACGGCCGCCTTTCCCGGTTGACCCCGGATGTCCGGAACGGACGGCGTATTCTCGGCTCGTGCAGCTGCCGCCCCTTCGGCCCTCCCCGGCCGTCCTCGACCCCGCCGGCCTGCGGATCGCCGGGGGCCCGATCGAGATCGATGCCGCCGGCCTGACCAGCGTCCGCGTCGAGGCGGCGTGGTGAGCACCGGAACCGCCGCCAGGGGCTACGACCACGCCGCTGTCCACTACGCGTCCGACGACGAGCTGCTCGCCGTCGGCGTCCCGTTCCTGGCGGCCGGCATCGCCGCGGGCGAACCGACCGTCGTCTCACTGGAGCCGGACCACGCGGAACTGATGCGTGCGGCGCTCCCGCCGGACGCGGGCACGCACTACCTCTCGACCGGCGACCTCTACGCGCGGCCCGCCGCCGCGATCCGGTCCTACCGCGAGCTGATGGCCGGGTTCGTCGGCGGCGGGGCGGCCGGCATCCGCATCTTCGGCGAGATCCCGCGCGCCGTGATCGACACGTCGTGGGACTGGTGGGCGCGCTACGAGGCCGCGGTCAACCACGCCTACGAGGAGTTCCCGCTGCGCAGCATGTGCGCCTACGACACCCGCACCACCCCGCGCCACGTGCTCGAGGACGTCGCCCGCACCCACCCGTTCGTCGCCACCCCCGGCGGCGGGCACCACACCAACGACGGCTACGTCGACCCGCTGGCCTTCCTGGCCGGCCCGCGGCCGATGACCCCGCACCCCCTCCAGCTCGCGCAGCCGCTGCTCGAGCTCACCGATCCGCTGCCGAGCGAGGCCCGGCAGGCGGTGCTGGCCGCGGACCGGACCGGGCTGCCCGCCGACGAGATCGACGACCTCGTCCTCGCGGTCAGCGAGATCGCCGACAACGCGCTGCGCCACGGCCGCCCGCCGGTCACCGTGCGGATCTGGGCCGGGCCGGGCTGCATGGTGGTCACGGTGCACGACACCGGCGAGGGCCCGGTCGACCCGTTCGCCGGCCTGCTGCCCGCCGACCGCGAAGTCGGCGGCCGCGGGCTGTGGATCACCCACCAGATCTGCAGCCAGGTCACGCTGCACCGCGACGACACGGGGTTCACGGCCCGGCTGATCGCCGGGAACCCGCGGCGCTGACCCGCCTCCTGACGAGCACTGCGGCGGGCGTGGCGGCGGCATACGCTGTTCGCGCCCGATCCCGACCCGAGGAGTCCGTTCCCCGCTTCCGTGTGCCTCGCGAAAGGTCCCCGCCATGTCGCAGCAGGTCAGTCAGGAAACTTCGGCCGCGGACGGGGTGAACCGGCGGAGTGTGCTCGCCGGGCTCGCCGGCGGCGTCGCCTCGATGGGGCTGCTCGCCCCGGCCGCCTCCGCCGCCGAAAGCAGTGGGCGGGTGGAGCGCGACGAACGCGTCGAAGCGCTGCTCAAGAAGATGACCTTGGCCGAGAAGATCGGTCAGCTCCAGCTCGTCGGCGACGAGAACGCCGCTCGTGCGGCGCTCGCGGACGGGCGGCTCGGGGGCGTCTTCTCCGTCGTCGGCGCGGCGAAGCTCAACGCCCTGCAGCGCCTCGCCGTCGAGGGGACGCGGCTCAAGATCCCGCTGATCTTCGGGCTCGACGTGATCCACGGGTACACCACCAACTTCCCGATCCCGCTGGCCCAGGGCGCGAGCTTCGACCCCGCCGTGGCCGCCGCGGACGCGACCGTCTCCGCGAAGGAAGCCCGCAGCAGCGGCATCCACTGGACCTACGCCCCGATGATGGACGTCACGCACGAGCCGCGGTGGGGGCGGATCGCCGAGGGGTACGGCGAAGACCCCTACCTGGCCACGAAACTCGCCGTCGCGAAGGTCCGGGGCTACCAGGGTGACGACTACGGCAAACCGGACCGGGTCGCCGCCTGCGCCAAGCACTTCGTCGCCTACGGCGGGGCCGAGGGCGGGCGCGACTACAACACCGTCGACGTCTCGCTGCAGCGGCTGCACAACTTCTACCTGCCGCCGTTCAAGGCCAGCGTCGAGGCGGGCGTGGCGACCGTGATGGCCAGCTTCAACACCATCAGCGGTGTGCCCGCCCACGGCAACGGCTACGTCCTGCACGACGTCCTCAAAGGCCGTTACCGCTTCGGCGGGTTCGTCGTCAGCGACTACACCGGCATCCAGGAACTGATCCTGCACGGCCTGGCGGGCGACGGCGCGGACGCCGCGGCGGCCGCGCTGCCCGCCGGTGTCGACATGGAGATGGTCAGCACGAACTACGCCGAGTTCGCGCAGCGGCTGCTGGACGAGCGCCGGATCACCCGCGACCAGATCGACGACGCCGTCCGCCGGATCCTGCTGGTCAAGTTCCGGCTCGGCCTGTTCGAACGGCCCTACGTCGATGAAGCCGGCGAGGTGAAAGCGCCTTCTCCGGCGGCGCTGGCCGCGTCGCGGCAGGCCGCCGGGCGGTGCATGGTGCTGCTCAAGAACGACGGGCCGGTGCTGCCGCTGGCGAAGTCGGTCGGCTCGGTGGCGGTCGTCGGCCCGCTCGGCGCAGCGACCTACGACCTCAACGGCACTTGGGCGGGCCTGGGCACCGGCGCGGGGACGACCCCGCCGGTCACGGTGGTCGACGGGATCAAGGCCGCGGCGCCCGGCGCCACGGTGACCTACGCCGCCGGCTGCACCGTCGAGGGCGGCGACACCAGCGGGTTCGCCGCCGCGCAGCAGGCGGCGCGCGCGGCCGACGTGACCGTCGTGGTGGTCGGCGAGACCGCCGCGATGAGCGGCGAAGCGGCCGCGCGCAGCACTATCGACCTCCCGGGCGTCCAGCAGCAGCTGGTGGCCGCGATCAAGGAGACCGGCAAGCCGTTCGTGGTCGTACTCGTCAACGGGCGGCCGCTGACCATCCCGTACCTGCACGACAACGCGCCCGCCGTGCTCGAAGCGTGGGCGCCGGGCGTGCAGGGCGGCCACGCGATCGCCGACGTCCTGTTCGGCACGGTCAACCCGGGCGGCAAGCTGCCGGTGAGCTTCCCGCGCGCGGTCGGGCAGATCCCGATCTACTACAACCACGAGAACACCGGGCGCCCGGCCGATCCGGCCAACAAGTACACGTCGAAGTACCTCGACCTGGAATCCGGCCCGCTCTACGAGTTCGGCCACGGCCTGTCGTACACGACGTTCCGCGTCGACGGCCTCCGGCTTTCGGACACGCGCCTGCCCTCCCGCGGCGGCCGGCTCCAGGTGAGCGTCCGAGTCGCCAACACCGGTTCGCGCGCGGGCGACGAGGTCGTGCAGCTCTACCTGCGTGACCCGGTCGCGAGCATCGTCCAGCCCGTCCGGCGGCTGCGCGGCTTCCAGCGCGTGACACTGGCCGCGGGCGCGTCGACCACGGTCTCGTTCACGCTCACCCCGGACGACGTCGGGTTCTACGACAACGCCGCCGCGTTCCGCGTCGAGCCGGGCAAGATCGAGGTGTACGTCGGCACCAGCGCCGCGGCCACGCTGACGGCGAGCTTCACCGTCACCTAGGAGCGGCAGAGCAGGGCGTCGGGCGTCCGGCTGGAGCCGATCCGGCCGGTGTACGCCACCCCGGCGACGTACTCGCCGGGGGCGCACTGCCCCTTGTAGCTGCCCGACGCGAAGTCGCCGCCGAGGTCACCCGCGGGGCGGTTGTCGCCGCGGTCGAACCAGACCGTCCGGCCGGTGCGGCCGAGCGGGGACGGGGATCGGCCGCACAGGACCGCGGAGACCGCCGCACCCTTGACGCTGTAGCCGACGACCGCGTGGTCGGGCGGGCACTGCGCCTTCGTGTAGCCGGACGCCCAGTCGGTGTCCACATAGGATTCGTCGCGGACGGCGACGTACGCCGTGGGCGCGGGCAGCGTGCCGGTGCAGAGGCCGCGGTTGCCGGTGTGCGCCAGGCCGGTGAGGCGCTGGCCGTCCGGGCAGGCGCCCTTGCGCGCGCCCGGGTCCCAGTCCGGCTTCGCGCGGACCGCGCGGGAGGCTTGGAAGTCGGCGTAGTCCAGGTTGAGCATCGACCAGTGCTCGGCGGGTGCGATCTGCCCGGTGCGCGACGGCGCGTTCACCAGCCGCTGCCACGCCGGGCCGCGCCAGTCGGTGCCGTCGAGGACGTCGATGCGCCGTCCCGCCGCGTCCCACGCCAGCAGGGACCACCCGTCGCCGGAGCCGTTGGTGTGGAAGCCGACCGCGGGCCAGTAGGCGAAGTCGGTGTCGGTCTCGGCGAGGTAGTCCACGAAGTTCTCGAACCAGGCGCGGGAAGCGGCGTCGGTGGTGCCGCGGCCTTCGCCGAACTCGCTGATCCACAGCGGCGCGGTGTAGTGCTTGCCGGTGTCGGCCTCGACGAAGAACGCCTGCCGGTACAGGGTGTCACGCAGCTGCTGGGGCGTGAGGTCGCGGTAGCGCGGGTCGTGCGTCTCGCCGATGCCGGTCGCGCCGGAGTGGTTCGGACCGGTGTAGCCGTAGAAGTGCGCCGAATAGACGAGCTTTCCGGAATCGACGAGCGTGTGCGACAGGGTGCGCGCGGGCTCCAGCGTGGGCCGGCCGTGGGCGAAGCCGTCGATGGGCAGGCCGGTCCAGTTGATGCCTTCGACGATGATCAGCAGGTCGCGGTTGGCCTCGGTGAGGATCCGGTCGGCGACCTGCTGGCTCGCGCGCTGCCAGTCGGTGCCGTTGCCCCAGCCCCAGTTCGGGTCGTCGAAGGTGTTGCGGCGGACTTCGTTGTACAGGTCGGCGCCGACCACGCGCTTGTTCGCGGCGTAGCGGCGGGCCATGAACAGCCAGTCGTCCTGCCACTGCTGCTCGCTCTGCGCGGTGTTCCAGCGCTCGTTGCCGTCGAGCCCGCAGCACCAGCGCGAAGTCGTGGTGTGGTTGTTGAGGATGACGGCGAACCCGCGCGCGGTGAGCCGCTCGACGACGCGGTCGTACACCTGCAGCGGCGTCAGGCCGTGGAGACCGGGGTTGGCGGGCAGGTCGGGGACCGCGTTGGGGTCGTGGATCATCGCGTTCGAGAACTGCAGCCGCACGCTGTTGAGGCCCAGCTGCGCCAGCCCGTCGATGACGGTGTCGATCGGCGCGCGGTCCAGCCCGAGCGGGGTCTGGTAGGCGATTTCGCCGGCGTGGTGGTTGGCGGGGTCGTTCGTGTCGCCCGACCCGGTCCACGTCCCGCTCGCGCCGTGCCAGTTGGCGGCTTTCAGCTTGAACCGGTCGCCGTTGGCGTCGACGATGTAGCGCCCCCGGGTGCTCAGCGGTCCCACCCAGGGCGCCACCGCGGCCTGCGCGGGCGGGGAGAGGGGAACGGCGAAGCCGACGGCCGACAGCACGGTGAGCACAGCACTGAGGAACCTCACCGGCGGAGGTTAACCAACCACCGCACCGCGTGTATACGGCCGTGCGGGTGCGGTGATCGGGAAATCGCGGCCGGCCGGCGGACCGCGCTGTACGGCGGGTGAGCAGCGGCCGCCGGCGCGGCCGCTGCTCACCGCGGTTCACCGGCGCGCTGTGACCGACTTGAGGAACAGCGACTCCGCCGCGTCGGTCTTCGACGCGTCGACGCCGTGGCCGCCGGTGTAGTCGCGCTGCTCGTTCCCCGCCCAGTCGGTGATCGGCGTGCCGCCGGCGTCGAGGTGGCGGAAGGCCGAACCGTCCCAGCCGAACTGGTAGACGCGGTGGCGGTCCGGGTAGAAGGCCGTGTACGGGGCACCCGCGGTGACCTGCTTCGTCATCTCGTTGCCGAAGAAGACGTTGCGGTAGCCCGAAGAGCCGGACCACTTGACCGCCTTCTGGCCGGCACCCCACCAGATCGGGAACCACGTCGACGCGTCGGGGCCACCGCCGCCTTCCTCACCGCAGTTCGCGGTGCAGCTGCCGGACCGGTGGGCGTAGGACACCCGGACGGTGTTGAGCTCGAACAGGTTGTTGCGCTCCCAGCCGCCGTGCAGGTTGAGGTCGGAGTCGAAGGAGTTGCCGACGACGACGTTGCCGGCCGCCGACCACTGGAAGGTGAAGTGCCGCAACCGGGTCGAGGTGTTGCCGGCGTAGACCGAATCCCAGACGCGGGAGCCGCGGAAGTAGCCGTTGCCGCCCTTGCCCTTGTTCCAGGCGCCGTTCAGCTCGTTGTTCACGATGGAAAGGTTCTTGGCCTCCTCGGTGACGATCGGGTGCGAGCCGGTCATGTCCGTGCGGACACCCCGGACCCACGCGTTGACGGCCCACTTGAACACGATGCCGTGCATTTCCGCGTCCGGCGCCATGTTGCCGTAGTTGTCGTCGGCCGCCGCGGGGTCGAGGCCGGGCATCGGCTGGGTGAAGCCGAGGTGCTCGAACCCGACGCCGAGCACGGGATCCACCAGCGGCGCCGCCTTGGAGTCGTAGGTCGCGCCGTCGATCGGGGCCGAACCGTCCGAAGTGGACGTGACCGGGACGTCGTACTCGAGCGGTTTGTCGACCGTGATCGTCCGGTTCGCGGTGTCGAGCGCGGTGATCTGGAAGATCTGCTGGCGCATGTGCATGTTCAGCAGCGGGAACTCGGTGCCGGTGGCGTTTTGCTGCTGGTAGAACTTCGTGGTGTTGGCCGCGCGCACGTTGACGTACCCGCCGACGGCCAGCTTCGCGAGCGAGCCGCTGGAGGCGAGGTGCACGACGCGGTCGCCGGTGCGTGCCGCGAAACCGGGGTCACCGGGCTTCGCGCGCAGCTTCACCCCGGACTTCCAGTGCACGTTGACGGTGCCTTCGAAGATGTCCTTGCGGTTGGCGGGCGCCGACGAATAATCGCTGCGGTAAGCGGGATCGACGCCGCGGGACTGCACGCGGAACAGGCCGCGTCCCGGCCACAGCCAGCCGCCCTTGCCCGCCCCGGACGTCATGCCGTCTTCGTCCCAGTCGGAACCGTCGGGCGTCAGCGTGTCGTAGCGGGTGGTGGCGTCGGGCCGGTAGGAGAACTTGGTCGCGTCCCGGCCGGCGCCGCGCAGGATCAGGTAGTCGGCGTCGACGTGCAGCTCGCGCGTGACGTCGAACTGCCCGGCGGGGAAGGTGATCAGGCTGAGCTTCGTGTAGCTCGCCGAGGGGGAGCAGGTCGCCTTGATCGAGTCGATGGCGGCCTGGATCCCGGCGGTGTCGTCGGCGTTGTCGCCGGGTTTGACGTTGAACTGGCTAGCGAGCTCGGCCGGGGTGATCCGGCAGGCCGCGCTGGGGTTGACGTCGGCGTCGCCGGGCAGCGCCGCACCACCCCGGTAGCCGGCTTTGCTCCAGTCGTAGAGCCCGGCGATGGGCGCCCGCCGGTTGGCGGCGCCGAGGTCGAGATCGGTGCGGGCGCCCGGCCCCGGCGCGGCATCGGCGCGGGGCGGGACGGCGTGAACGAGGGCGGCCGCGGTCAGGCACGCGGCCGCGCCGGCGCGGACGGCACGAAGAAAGGGACCGTTTCGGGTCACCCGAAACCTCCGGAGACTGCTGGATGGCGGAGGTGTTGCGGCGTGACACCCGGACCGATCCTTTATAAGTCACACTCCGGACATTGGTCAATGTATGTGAATGATGTCCATGTATGTGAACAAATCAGACGCCGCGGGCGACCGCCGTCAGCAACGTCGTCAGCTGGGCGCGGAACCGCAGCGCGCTGTGCGCCCACTTCGGTTCCTCCTCGTAGAGCTGCCGCAGGGTCGGGGACGGCCGCGACAGCTGGAACAGGTAGGCCGCGCCGCTGATGGCCGCCGTCAGGAGGGTCTGCGCGCCCGGCCCGGTCAGGTCCGCCGCCTCGGTCAGGGCTTTCGTCATCGCTTCGTAGGCCGACGTCGCCGCGGTCTTGTACTGGCGGGCGCGCTCCAGGCGGACCGCACCCTCCAGGCTGAGGACCACGTGCGTCTGCAGGTCGCAGAACAGCGGCAACCGCTCGAGCGAGCCGCTGACGACGTCGGCCACTTCGGCGGCGGTCAGCCCGCGGCGGCCGGCCAGCTCGGCGACCAGCCGGTCGTGCCAGTCGGCCCAGCCCTGTTCGGCCAGCTCCAGGAGGAGCTCCTCGCGGGATTCGAAGTAGCGGCGCAGCGCCGACGGGTGCAGCCCGACCCGGTTCGTCACCTCGGTCAGCGTGACCTCCCGCACACCGCGCTCGGCCGCGAGCTCGCGCGCCGCCGTGAGGAGGGCGGTCTTGCGGGCCTCTTTGTCCTGCTCGGAGCGGGCGCGCTGACGGGGCTGGGGCACGCGGCCAGCTTAACGCAACGGCTTTGACTTAACGGCGGGACGCGCCTACGGTGGAGTTAACGCAAAGACATTGCGTTAAGGAGGAATCATGATCTTCTTCGTCACCGGCGCGTCCCGCGGGCTCGGCCGCCGGATCGTCGAGCAGGCGCTCGCCGCCGGGCACCAGGTCGTCGCGACCGCGCGTGACCCGCGGACCCTCGACGACCTCGCCGCCCGGTACGGCGAGCGGGTCCACGTCGAGCGGCTCGACGTCACCGACGCGGCCGCGGCCGAAGCCGCCGTCGCCGCCGGGGCGGCCGCGTTCGGGCGGCTCGACGTGGTGGTCAACAACGCGGGGCAGGGGGACCAGGTCGCGCTGGAGGACACCTCGCTCGACGTCTTCCGCCGCCAGGTCGAGACCAATTTCCTCGGCACGGTGTACGTCACCAAGGCGGCCGTGCCGGTGCTGCGGCGGCAGGGCGGCGGCCGGATCATCCAGGTTTCGTCGGTGGGCGGGCGCGTCGGCAGCCCCGGGATGACCGCCTACCAGTCGGCGAAGTGGGCCGTCGGCGGGTTCAGCGAGGCGCTGGCCACCGAGGTCGGCCCGCTGGGCATCAAGATCACCGTCCTCGAACCCGGCGGGATGCGCACCGACTGGGCGGGGGCGTCGATGACCACGCCGCCGATCAGCGAGCCGTACGAGGCGACCGTCGGCGCGTCCGCGCGGGCGATGGCCGGCTTCGAAGACCACGCGAACAGCGACCCGCGGAAGGTCGCCGACCTCGTGCTCACCGTCGCCGGGCTCGACGACCCGCCGCTGCGCCTGCTCGCCGGCAGCGACGCCTACGAGTTCGGCCGGGAGGCGTGGCGGCACCGCGTCGACACCGACGAGAAGTGGGCCGAGCTGAGCCGGTCCACCGACCACGACGGCGGGGACGGTGCCTGGCGCCGGCTGCGCGGCACGAGCGTCGCGGACGTGCGGGCGTGACGCCGATGGGTGGCCGAGGTTCCGGACGGCCTCTTACTGGGTAGCCCAGGGGTGTGAGCTGAGCAGGCTGGGCCTGCGACGAGTGAGAGGTGATCACATGAGCCAGGGCGACGCCCCGGTCGGGCGATCGGTGAAGACGGCGGCGGCCGGCGTTCGGGATCTCGCCGCGGAGGCCGCGCGAGTCGGTGCGGCCGCGGCCACGCGAGCGGTGGAGATCACCGACCGCAAACTGGCCGAGAGCAAGGAAGAACTGGCCAAGGTCGGTCGCGCGGCGACCAAGGACCTGGACAAGAGCACGCGGGCATCACGGCGTGACGTGCGGTCGAATTCGACGGCCGCCCGCGACGAAGTGCTGGCCCGCGCGGCGAAGCTGCGTGACCCGGGCCGCAAGGCCGCCCTCGCGGTCGCGGCGGTGGTGGGCTCGGCGAACGAGTCCGGCCGCCGCCGTCGCAAGGCGGTGGCGACGGCGAAGCGCGACTTGGCCGTGGCGCTCCAGGAAGCGAAGGGCGTGGCCCGCGGCGAGCGCGCCAAGCGGGCTCGCTGGCCTTGGCTGGTGGCGTTCGGCGCGGTGGCGGCGGCGATCGCCGCCGTCGTGCAGATCCGCCGGCCGAACCCGCTGGCCGACGAGGCCACTGTGGAGCCGCAAGGCGACGCGGCGACGGTGCCGGCCGACAAGCCCGTGGCGGTGCCGGCGGAGAAGCCGGTCGCCCCGAAGCCGACACCGGCGGCTCCGGCTCCGGCAGCGTCGGCTCCGGCGGAAAAGCCGGTCGCTCCCAAGGCGGCCCCGCCGAAGCCCGCCCCGAAGCCGGCTGACAGCGGGAAGAACGGCCGTGAGCCGGCCGGTCGGGGTCAGCACAAGGCCCGCTAGTCCGGTCCGGTAGTCCGGTTTCCGCTGCCCGCACCCGAGTGATCACGGGTGCGGGCAGCGGCATGCCCGGGAGAGTGCTCGCTGGGCGAGCACGGCGCTTCCCGCCGGGCAAATCGATGACAAATCGATTCAGTCACTTTAGGGTCGGGATCGAGACGAAGGAGATCCCGTGCCCGAGGAGAGCTCGCCCCTGCTGGCGGTGCGCGTGCGCAGCGTGCCCGAAGCCGTCGTCGTCGAGGCGGCGGGTGAGCTCGACCTCGCCAGCGCGCCGGTGCTGCGTGCCCGGGCTGGAGCCGCGCTGGAGGAGCGGCCGGAGGCACTCGTCGTCGACCTCGGCGGCATCGGTTTCTGCGGGTCGGCCGGCCTTCAGGTGATCGCCGAGCTCGTCGCGGCGGCCACGGCCGCCGACGTGCCGTTCGCGCTGGTCACCGATCGGCGCGCGGTGCTGCGCGCGCTGCGGATCACGAAGCTGGACACCACCTTCGCCCTGTACCCGACGTTGAGCGGCGCCCGCGCGTGGCTTCGTGAGCGGGCCTGAATACCGCCGACAAAGCGATGCGGCTGCGTTTTGGTGACCTCATCGGGGCCGGACGAGCGGGGCGTCCCGGCTCACCTCGCGGAAGCCGACGCCGTAGTACAGCTCGCGCGCCCGGGGGTGGCCCGGCGCGCCCAGGCAGGCGACGGTCGCGTGCCGAGCGCCGGCCGCGCGGGCCAGCCGCATGCCGTGCAGGAGCAGTGCCCGCGCCAGGCCGCGGCGCCGGAAGCCCGGGTGGGTCCCGACCGGCTCGAACTCGGCCGTCTCGTTGGCCTCGTCGAGCCACATGATCGCCGAGCACGCCATCGTCCCGTCCGGGGCCTCGACGAGGATGTGCAGGTCGTCGCGGTACGCCGGGGCGTGCCGGAGGCCGTCGTAGCTCGCGGCCGTGTACGTGGTGGGGGCCCAGGCGTCCACGTGGGCCTGGATCGCGGCCGCCGTCCCGGCCTCGCGTGCGGTGCGGAACCGGTAGCCCGCGGGCAGCGCGGGCTCGGCGACGCCGGTGAGGTCACGCTCGTTGAGCTGGGTCCAAGAGCCGGTGTCGCCGAGCGCGTCCGGGTCGGTCCGGTAGCCGTGCGCCGCCCAGCGCGGCAGGGCGAATTCGTCGGCGGCGCCCGGCAGGGCCGCGCGTTCGAGGCCGCTCGCCGTGGTGTCGTACCAGGCGATCACCTCGTCGATCAGCGGGGCGTGGCCGGGATGGACCTGGTGCGCCAGGGAAGCGCCGGTGACGTCCTTGACCGTGCCGTCGCTTCGCCGCACCTGGTGGGGGAGCCGCGCCCAGGCCCACGCCACGAGTTCGCCGCCGTCGAACCACAGCTCCCGGCGCCAGCTCGCGCCGAAGGCGGCGTGGTCCTTGCCCCAGTTCCAGGCCAGTTCGCCGTAGGAAGCGTCGCCGTTCACCAGTTCGGGGCGGACGGCGGTGACCCGCTGCGCCAAGCCTTGCATGAGCCGCAGGTCTTCGACGGTGATCATGGAACGTCACTGTGGCAGGGCGGGGTGACGCCGTCGAATCGTTTTCAGCCGGCCAGCAGTCCCCGCACGGCGGCCAGCGCGGGTTGCGCGCCGATGGCGGCGAGCGACGCCTCGGCCGCGAGCCAGCATTCGCGGGCCGCGCCGGGATCGCCGAGCCGCAGCCGGGCCTTGCCGAGCACGACCAGCGCGTAGGCCTCGCCCAGCCGGTGCCCGGTGGCGCGGAAGCCTTCGACCGCTTGCGCCGCCAGGGTTTCCGCCTCCGCCGGGCGGCCCATCGAGAGGTTCGCCAGGCTGGTCCTGGCTTGCTCGGCGAGGAGCCGGAAGCCGCCTTGCCCGGCGTCGCGCAGCGCGGTTTCGGCGTGCCGGGCCGGTTCGACGTCTACTGTGGACAGTCCGATCCGGGTGCTGATCAGGCCGCGCAGGTAGCCGATCTTCGCCGCCAGCCGGTGGGCTTCCGAGTATTCGGTCAGCGCCGCGGGCGCGTCGCCGGTCTGGCGGTGGAGGTCGCCGAGCGTGGCGAGCGCGTCCACTTCGAACCGCTGGTTGCCCGCTTCGCGCGCCACCGACACGGCGAGCCGCGCGGCCGGCCACGCCCGCTCGAGGTCGCCGGTGACCCGGTGCACCGAGGCGAGCCGGACCAGCGCGTCGGCTTCGTCGTCGCGGGATCCGAGTTCCCGCAACGCTTCCAGCGCTTCGGTGAGCACGGTCAGCGCCCGCGCGAAGTCCCCCGAGACGCGGTAGCCGTAGCCGAGGTTGCACAGCGCGATCGCGGCCGCGTGCGGCGAGCCGAGCCGGCGGCAGAGGTCGAGCGCCCGTTCGTTGTGCTCGACGCCCTCGGCGAGCCTGCCGTGTTCGATGAGCACCGCGCCGAGGTTGATCAGCCCGTTCGCGGCCTGGATCGGGGTGCCGCGCCGGAGCGTGCCGTCCAGGGCCGCGGTGAAGTGCTCGATGGCCCGGTCGAGCCGGCCGAGGTCCAGGTGCACGACGCCGAGGGCGTGCAGGACCGAGTCGGCGCCGTCGAGGGCACCGGCGGCCAGGTAGGACTCCTGCGCGGCTTCGAGTTCGCCGAGCGCGGCCTCGAGATCGCCGCGGCTCCAGGCGAGGGCGCCGAGGCTGTGCCGCATGGCCCCGGCGGCCCGCTCGTCCCCGGCCCGAAGCGCGGCGGCGAGCCCGGCGGTCGCGGCCGCCTGCCAGCCGGCGTCGAGCCGGTGCGAGTGGAAGAACCCGCGCAGCAGATCCGCGGCCCGCCAGGCGAACGGCCCCGGCTCGTGCCGCGCGGTCCAGCGGATCGCGGCCAGCACGTTCCCGTACTCGGCCAGCAACCATCGGCGCGCTTCGGCGGGCTCGACGGCCCCGGCGGGTTCGGGCGCGTCGGGCAGCCGCTGCAGATCGGGGTAGAGCGCGGTCGCGGCGCCGGCGGCGGCCTGGAGGTAGTGGCCGAAGAGCCGGTCGACGGCGGCCGCGCGCTCGGCCGGGGAGAGCTCATCGCGAGCCCGCCCGGCGGCGTAGGCGCGGAGGAGGTCGTGGAGCCCGAAGCGGTCGTCGCCGCGGGACTGGACCAGGTGGCTCGTGGCGAGCTCCCGCAGGAGCCGGCCGGCATCGGGCACGCCGGCGAGCGCGGCGGCGCCGGCGAGGTCGATGTCGGCGCCGGGAAGCAGGCCGAGCAGCCGGAAGAAACCCGCCGCGGCGGGGGAGAGGGTGTCGAAGGAGAGGTCGAAGGCCCGCCGGACGCCGAGCTGCTCGGCACCGGGGATCGCCAGCCGGGCCACGAGATCGGGGCCGGCGGGGTGGTCTTCGGCCAGGCCGGGCACGTGGTCCGGGTGGGGTGCGGCGGTTCGGCCTGGGTGGTCGGGGCCGGCGGGGTGGTGGTCGCGGGCTGGACTTGGGGCGAGGTGCGGGCGGGTCGGTTGGCGGTCGGGTGGGGTGGTTCGGCTTGGGTGGTCGGCGTCGGTTGGTGTGGGCTGGGGCTCGTCGGTGGGGTGGTGGCGCTCGGGTTCCGGTGCGGCCAGCTCGGCGAGATAGCCGCCTACCGAGCGGGCCGGCCACAATGCCAGGTTCGCGCCCACGATCCGCAGCGCCAACGGCAACCCCGCGCACAGCCGTGCCAGTTCGCGGGATGCCTCTTCCTCCGCCGCCACCCGGTCCGCGCCCGCGACCGACGACAGCAGGGCGAGCGAGTCGTCCGGTGACAGCTCCGCCAGCTCCACCAGCCGGGTGTCGACCGTTGCGGCCAGGCCGGCCAGGCGGTCGCGGCTGGTGATCAGGACCGCGCAGCCCGGGGCGGCCGGCAGCAGAGCGCGGACCTGCTCGGCGCCGGCCACGTTGTCCAGCACGATCAGGACCCGGCGGTCGGCCAGCACCGAGCGGTAGAGCGCCGCGGCGTCGGCCAGGTCGGTGGGGACGCCGCCGGGGCGGACGCCGAGTGCGTGGGCGAAGCGGGTCAGGACCTCCAGCTGGTCCAGTGCCGGGACCGCCGCGTAGCCCTGGAGGTCGGCGAAGAGCTGGCCGTCCGGGAACTGGCCGGCCGCGCGGTGGGCCCAGTGCACCGCCGCCGTTGTCTTGCCGACGCCCGCCGGGCCGACCAGCAGGGCGATCGGCGGGTGGGTCGACGGCAGGCGGGCCGGGCCCAGCGCTGCGTCCAAAGTGGACAGGAGATCGGTGCGGCCGACCAGGACCGCGACGTCCGGGGGCAGCTGCCGCGGGCGGAACTCCGGGACGCCGGGCTCGTCGGCGAGGACTTCCTGATGGGTCTGCCGCAGCCGCTCGCCGGGGCCGACGCCGAGTTCGCCGGTGAACCGCCGGTGCACCGCGCGGTACGCCTCGAGCGCGTCGGCGCGCCGCCCCGAGCGGTGCAGCGCCCGCAGGTACGACACCCAGAACGCTTCCCGCCACGGGTGTTCGCGGGTCAGCCTGCCCAGCTCGGTGGTGATTCCGGCCGCATGGCCGAGGTCGAGGCTCACCGCGAAGTACCGCTCCTGCGCCAGCAGCCGCTCTTCGGCGAGCTCGGCGACGTCGTCCTGGCTCAGCACTTCGGCCGGGACGTCGGCGAGCACCGGGCCGCGCCAGCAGGCGAGCGCGCCGGCCAGCAGGTCGCGCTCGGCGGCCGGCCGGTCCGCCACCCGCGCGGCCGCGGTGAGCTCGCGGAACCGCAGCAGGTCGTGCTGCGCGGGCCGGACGCGCAGCAGGTAGCCGGTCGGCTGCGTCTCGACGACGCCGTCGCCGAGCGCGCGCCGCAGCCGGACCGCGTGGACCTGGATGCTCTTGCGGGCGGTGTCCGGCGGGGCACCACCCCACAGCAGCTCGGTGAGCCGGTCGAGGGACACCGGGGTGTTCGGCCGCATCAGCAGCGCCGCCAGCAGGGCACGGACCTTGGGTCCGGTGACGGCCACGGGCTCGCCGTCCCGCTCGACCAGCAGCGGTCCGAGCACCCCGAAGCTGAGCATGTCCTCCCCGCCCCCGCTGACCGGGCAAACCGGTCATCCCGGGTGAGAGTAGCGGGACGGGTTCAGCGCGTGATCACGGGCCGCACGACGGGCGGGGACAGCAGCGAGCCGAACACGGGCCCGGGCTCGACGATCCGCAGCGCGACGTCGTCGAAGGCCGTCCAGCAGTCGAGCACCGCCGCGCTCGCCCGGTTGACGAACCGCGAGCCGACGCAGGCCGCGCCGCCGAAGCCGTAGGGCATGTAACGGGCCTTGTGCCCCTCGGGCGGCCGGGCCCAGCGCGAGGGACGGTATTCGCCGGGCTCGGCCCAGACGTCCGGGTCGCGGTGGAGCAGGTACGTGCACAGGTACAGCCGGTCGCCGGGGACCAGCGGGACGCCGCCCAGCTCGGTGGCCGCGGTGACCTTGCGCGACAGCAGCCAGGCGACCGGCCACAGCCGCAGCGCTTCGCTGACGCGGTGGGCGGCGGGCTCGGTGACGGCGACCGGCGGCAGCGTGGTGCCCGCCGGGGTGCCGGGCCGCCAGCCCCGGTCGAGCAGCGCGGTCCAGGCGAACACCATCGACGCGGCCCGGCAGACCGCGCCGACCAGGCCGTGCAGGGCGAGCGCGACGTCGTCGGCCGACCCGAGCGCGGTCCGCATGGCGTCCGGCAGGGGACCGGTGCGCCCGGCCGCCCAGCGGTGGAGCGCGGCGTCGGCGCGGCTGTGCGCGAGCCGTCCCCGCAGGCGCCGCAGGGCCGTGGTCGTCCGGTCGAGCCCGTCGGACGCGGCGAGGGCGTCCTGCAGGGACTGCCGCGCTTTCGTCGGTAGTCCGGGGAAGAGCTGTTCGCCGAAGAGCTTGAGGTAGCACCCGGAAAGGGCGCCCGGCCAGGTTTCGCCGGCTTCGGCGGAGCGACGGAGCTCGGCGGTGATCCGCTCGGGCGGGACGGCCTGCCAGGCCCGGTCCAGTTCCCGCGCCAGCGCGGCGTTCACCGGGCGGCTGCGTTCGGAGCCGGGCACCCAGCCGGCGACGGCGCCGAACGTCGCGGCCTTGGCCGCGAACGGCGTGGTGGTCCCGGCCAGCGCCGTGCGGACGAGCTCGTCGCCGGACACCAGGTACCGGCCCGGTTCGAAGCGGCGGATCGCGATCCCGTCGCCCACCCACCCGTCGAGGGCGGCGAGCGGATCGGTGAGGAACCCGTCCGGTTCGGCGAGTGTCTGTCGCACAGCGGTCTCCCTGGGGAACGCCGCGGCCGGGGTCGCGCTGACCCCGGCCGCGGTGGTGATCAGTAGATCTCGTAGTACAGGCGCCACGCGGCGCCCAGTTCGCGGGTCCGGATGCTGCGCACCACGGAGCGGGCGAAGAAGCGGATCGTCGTCATGCGGGTACTCCTTTTTTCGATGGGTGTTCGGTTACCAGCGGAGGCCGATGTTCGACGGGCCCGCGGGCCCGCCGACGGTGGCCTCGAGCGTTTGGGCCGGCACGTTGAAGCAGACCCAGGAGGACGGCGGGGCCTCGGCGGCGAACCCGGTGCGGCAGACGACGCCGTTCGGGCCGCGGACGATCCACTCGGCCGGTCCGCTGCCGTGCACGTCGGCGTCGACCGAGAGGGTGCCGCCCGGGAACCAGACCGGATCCGTCTGGCAGAAACCACTGCTCTGGCACGTCTTCGAGATGCCGCCCTGTTCGGTGGCCAGCGCGGCCGGCGCGGCGAGCGCGAGCGAACTCGCGGCGACCGCCCCCACGACGGCCGCCCGCTTCAGTGCTCGGTTCATGTCTGCCCCTCTCTCCCTGCGGTGACGGAAGGGGGCGGGCGCCACGGACCCCCAGCCCGCGGCGCGCGTCACGATGGACGCGAGAAATGTGCTCCCCCGTGTGCCCCCTGGTGCCAGACGACCGGTTCCCGTTCACCGGCACGTCCCCCCTGCCGGTGCGTTCCGGACCCCAGCCCCCAGGCTCCGGCCGTCTGGCTCAGCCGATCTTGCCGGACGGCGGTTAAAGCCGGGCAAAACCCGGATACTCGCCGGGGAGGAGGTGGCGCTTGAGCGGGACCGTGGTCGTGCGGGTGCTGCTGGTGGCGGCGCTGGTCGTGGTGCTGGTGCTCGGGCTGGTGTGGGTGTTCCAGCGCCGGCTGGTCTACCTGCCCGGCACCACGCCGGTGCCGGCCGCCGCGAGCGTGCTGCCCGGCGCCGAGGACGTCCGCTTCCGCACGGACGACGGCCTGGAGCTGGGCGCCTGGTTCGTCCGGCCCGGCGGCCGCGAGCCGTCGGCGACGGTGCTGGTGGCCGGGGGCAACGGCGGCAACCGGGCCGGGCGCGCCCCGCTGGCGGCGAAGCTGGCCGAGGCGGGTCTGGCGGTGCTCCTGCTCGACTACCGCGGCTACGGCGGCAACCCGGGCGACCCGAGCGAAGCGGGCCTGGCCCTCGACGTCCGCGCGGCCCACCGGTTCCTGACGGCGGAGCGGCGGGTCCCGCCGGAGCGGCTCCTGTACTTCGGCGAGAGCCTCGGGTGCGCCGTCGTGACCGAGCTGGCCACGGCGCACCCGCCGGCCGGGCTGCTGCTGCGTTCGCCGTTCACCGACCTCGCGGCGGTGGGTGCCGAGGTCTACCCGTACCTGCCGGTGCGCCTGCTGCTGCGCGACCGCTTCCCGGTCGAGGAGCAGGTCGCGCGCGTGCGGGTGCCGTCGGTGGTCGTGCTGGGTGGCGCGGACTCGCTCGTGCCGCCGTCCCAGAGCCGCGCGGTGGCGGCCGCGGCGGCGGCGCGGGTGGTGGAGATCGCGGGTGCCGGCCACAACGACCCGGTGCTGCTGGACGGGCCGGAGGTGATCGACGCGGTCCGCTCGCTGGTTCCGCATTGATCGATCCTGCGCACCGGGGGCGAACCGCGTCAGCGGCCCATCTTCTTCAGCAGCTCCGCCGCGTCGACGACTTCGTCGGCCGGTGGGGCCGGGATGTCGACCGGCTTGCCCCAGTCGCGGTAGTCGGTGGTGCCCTTGATCGGCACGGACCCGGGGAAGTCGACGGCAAACCGGACCGGCCGGGCCGCGATGTCGAGCCACAGCTGGGCGGGCACCTTGGCCGCCGCCGGTTGCTGGGCCAGCTCGGGGAACAGCTCCGGGGCCTTCGCCGGGTCGAGTTCCAGCCGGTAGTGGTTGACCGGGACGTCGCCGAGCCTGGTCTGGCCGGCCGAGACGATGCGGCCGGTCCGCTCGATCTCGCGCAGGGCGCGGTCGAGGTCCGGCAGCTTGACGACCAGCGGGATCCCGGCGCCCAGCGCCTGCGCGACCGGGTCGGCGCTGCCGGCGTCCGTGCCGATCCACGGCTTGCCGGGGAGCGCTTCCTGCGGCACCCGCGTGAAGGTCCGCGGGCCGATCACCCGCGTCTCGCTGTCGTCGAGCACCACCGACAGGGCGCTCGTCCCGCCGTCGACGCGGAGCGAGCCGGTGAGGTGCTTGGTCTCGGGGCCGAGCACGACGGTCGTCGCGAACCCGGCGGATCTGCCGTGGTCGAGGCCGGCCCGGGCGGTGCGCACCAGGGCGGGGACGTCGGCGGCCGGTGGGGCGAGCGCGGCCGGGGGCGGTGGTGGTGCCGGGTCGCAGGCGGTCAGCGCCAGTGCCGCCGCGGCGACGGTCAGGACGGACTTGCGCACCCGGGCCCCCTCGAAGTCGTGTCCGGGGGGAAGGTAGCGGGGGAAGGTCACATTCCGGGCGGGGTGTGTGCGATGACCTCATCGCGCATAATGGGCCACTGACCGACTGCTTGGTATGTGCCGGGCACCACACGAAGGAGACACACTGCCGTGAACTCGTTCAAGGATCGCGTCGCGATCGTCACCGGGGCCAGCCGGGGCATCGGCCTCGGGATCGCGAAGACGCTCGTCGAACGCGGCGCCAAGGTGTGCATCACCGCGCGCAAGCCGGAGGCCCTCGAAGAGGCCGTGAACTCCCTCGGCGGCCCGGACGTCGCCATGTTCGTGCCCGGGAAGGCCGACGACACCGACCACCAGGACGAGGCGGTCGCCAAGACGATCGAGACCTTCGGCCGGCTCGACTACCTGGTCAACAACACCGGCATCAACCCGGTCTACGGGCCCACCCTGGACATCGACCCGGCGGCCGCGGCCAAGATCTTCGGCGTCAACGTGCTCGCACCGCTGGGCTGGACCAAGCGCGCCCGCGACGCGTGGATGGGCGAGCACGGCGGTGCCGTCGTCAACGTCGCTTCCGTCGCCGGTCTCGGCGCTTCGCCCGGCATCGGGATGTACGGCGTCAGCAAGGCCGCGCTGATCCGGCTGACCGTCGAGCTCGGGGCCGAGCTCGGGCCGAAGATCCGGGTCAACGCCGTCGCGCCGGCCGTGGTCAAGACGAAGTTCGCGACCGCGCTGTACGAGGGCCGCGAAGAGGAGGTCGCCTCGGCGTACCCGCTGAAGCGGCTCGGCGTCCCGGCCGACATCGCGGGCGCGGTCGCCTTCCTGCTGTCCGACGACGCGGGCTGGATCACCGGCCAGACCGTGGTGCTCGACGGCGGCGTGACCCTCGGCGGTGGCCTGTGACCGGCGTCGTCGTCACCGGGGGTGGCGGCGGCATCGGCGCCGCGCTGGCCCGCCGTTTCGCCGCCGGCGGTGCCCAGGTCGTCGTGGCCGACCTCGACGGGGACAAGGCCGCCGAAGTCGCGAAGGAGATCGGCGGCACGGCGTTCGCCGGCGACGTCGCGAGCGTCGACGGCGTCACGAAGCTGATCGAGAGCGCCCGCGCGGCACTGGGCGAGATCGACGTCTTCTGCGCCAACGCGGGCATCGCGCCCTTCGGCGGCGCGGAAAGCCCCGAGGAGGTCTGGGCGCGCACCTGGGACGTCAACGTCATGTCCCACGTCCGCGCGGCGAACCAGCTGCTGCCCGCGTGGCTCGAACGCGGCGAGGGGCACTTCATCGCGACGGTGTCCGCGGCCGGCCTGCTGACCAGCCTCGGTTCGGCGCCGTACTCGGTCACCAAGCACGGCGCGCTCGCGTTCGCCGAGTACCTGTCGGCGACCTACCGGCACCGCGGGATCACCGTGCAGGCGATCTGCCCGCAGGGTGTGCGCACGGCGATGCTGGAGAGCACCGGCACCGCCGGTCAGCTGCTGATGGGCGCGTCGGCGATCGAACCCGAGCAGGTGGCGGACGCGCTGTTCGCGGCGATGGAGTCGAAGCAGTTCCTGGTCCTGCCGCACCCGGAGGTCGCGGACTACTACGCGGCGCGCGCGACGCAGACCGACCGCTGGCTCGGCGGGATGAACAAGCTGCAGCGCAAGGTCGAAGCGGCGCTCGAGGCGGAATGAGCTGGCAGCCGGAGGTCGACGAGCTGGCCCGGCGGCGCGAGCTGGCCGAACGCATGGGCGGACCGGAGAAGGTGGCCCGCCAGCACGCCGCCGGGCGCTCGACGGTCCGGGAGCGGATCGCCGCGCTCGCCGACCCCGGCAGCTTCGACGAGATCGGCGCGCTGGCCGGTACGGCGTCCTATGTGGACGGTGAGCTGGCGTCGTTCACCCCGGCCAACTTCGTGCTCGGCACCGCCCGGCTCGACGGCAGGCGGGTGGCGCTCGGCGGTGACGACTTCACCGTCCGAGGCGGCGCCGCCGACGCCGCGATCATGGAGAAGCAGGTCCACGCCGAACGGCTGGCCCACGAGCTGCGGCTGCCGCTGGTGCGGCTGATCGAGGGCACCGGGGGCGGCGGCAGCGTCAAGATGCTGGAGCAGCACGGGTTCACCTACGTCCCGGTCAACCCGGGCTGGGACCTCGTGGTGGACAACCTTTCGACGGTCCCGGTGGTCGCGCTCTGCCTGGGCCCGGTGGCCGGGCTCGGGGCCGCGCGGGCGGTGATGTCGCACCTCAACGTCCTGGTCGAAGGCGCCGGGCAGCTGTTCGTCGCCGGGCCGCCGGTGGTCAAGCACGCGACGGGGGAGGACCTCACCAAGGAAGAGCTCGGCGGCGCGGACGTGCACCGGCGCAGCGGCGCGGTCGACCGGATCGTGGCGTCCGAAGCCGAGGCTTTCGCGGTGGTGAAACAGTTCCTGTCGTACCTGCCGTCCTCCGTGGACTCCGTGCCGCCGGTGGGGTCCACGACGGACCCGGTGGACCGCGCCGACGAAGGGCTGCTTTCGCTCGTGCCGCGCAACCGGCGCCGGCCGTACCGCCTGCGGCCGCTGCTGGACGGCGTCTTCGACGCGGGCTCGGTGTTCGACTACGCCGTGTCGGGCGGCTCGGCGTACGCGGGATTGGCGCGGCTGAACGGCCACCCGGTCGGTGTCCTGGCCACCGACCCCTACCGCGGCGCGACGCTGACCCCCGAGGGTGCCGACGTCATGACCCGGCTGGTCGACCTCTGCGAGACGTTCCACCTGCCCCTGGTGTCGCTGACCGACCAGGCGGGCATGGTGATCGGCGCGGCGGCCGAGCGCGCGGGCGCGATCCGCCACGGCGCCCGCGCGGTCACGGCGGTCTACCAGGCGCGGGTGCCGATGGCCGAGGTGATCGTCCGGCGCGTGTTCGGCGTCGGCGGCGCGGGCCAGGTCAACCGCCACCGCCTGGTCCGCCGCTGGGCCTGGCCCTCCGGCGATTGGGGCTCCCTGCCGGTCGAAGGCGGCATCGAGGCGGCCTACCGCGCGGAACTGGACGAGGCGCCGGACCGGGCGGCGCGGATCGAGGAGATCCGCGCGCGCCTGGACGCAGTGCGCTCGCCGTTCCGGACGGCGGAGCGCTTTTCGGTCGAGGACGTCATCGACCCGCGCGAGACCCGCTCGCGGCTGTGCGAGTGGATCGGCGACGCCTACGCGGTGCTGCCGAGGCTGGCGGGCCCGCCGTCGTTCGGGACGCGGCCCTAGCGGACGCGGTACCAGTTCGGCGCCAGGAGTTCGAGCGCGACCGGCTCGCCGCGGGGCCGGTCGGGCACGCGCCCCAATGTGGCATTGGGTGCGCTGGACGCACCGAACGCCACATTGGGTGCGCTGGACGCACCGAACGCCACATTGGGGCGCTCGTCCCGAACATCAACCGGCTTGCGGAACTCGGCCCTAGCGGACGCGGTACCAGTTCGGCGCGAGGAGTTCGAGCGCGACCGGCTCGCCGCCGGGCCGGTCGAACATCCGGACGCCGTCGCCGAGGAGCACTGGGACCGGCAGGGCGAGGATCTCGTCCAGCAGCCCGGCTTCGAGGCACTGGCGGGCGACGTCGGCGCCGAGGACGTTGACGTACTCGTCCCCGGCGGCTTCCTTCGCCGCGGCGACGGCTTCCGCCAGGTCGCCGACGAAGGTGATGCCGGGCGCGGGGGCCGCGGGCCGGTGGGTGAGCACGAACTGCGGGCCGTCCCAGCCCCCGCCGAACGGCTTGCCCTCGGCTTCGGTGCCGCGGTGGGGGTCGTCGCCGCCGTAGGTGCGGCGCCCGACGAGCAGGGCGCCGATCCGCGGGATGAGCTCGTCGACGACCGGGTCGGGCCCGAGGAAGGGCGTCAGCCAGGACATGTCCCCGCCGGGGCCGGCGATGAACCCGTCGAGGGACGTGCTGAAGGCGTAGAGCAGCTTGGCCATGGGACCTGCTTTCCGTGGTGGCGTCGGTCGGGAGTACCGACCGGCCGGGCCGCGGAAACTCATCGGTCCGGGAACTCCGGGGGACGGCGTTCGTTCCAGCTGGCCAGTCCCTCGGCCAGTTCGGGACGGCCGAACGACTCGATCATCAGCGCCGTGGCCTCCCGCGCGGCCTCTTCGAGCGTCAGGGACGCCTCCCGCCCGAACTGCTGCTTCATCACGGCCATCGAGCGGGGCGCGCTGTAGGTCGCCAGCTCGGTCGCGTACGCGTGAGCTCGAAGCGCCAGTTCCCCGGCCGGCACGACCTCCTGGACCAGGCCGTAGTCCAGGGCCTGCTCCGCGGTGAACGTGCGGCCGGACAGCAGCAGGTCACGGGCCCGTCCCTGGCCGACGAGCTCCGGCAGCAGCTTCGCGACGCCGTACTCGGCGATCAGCCCGCGCCGCGCGAACGCCGTGGTGAACTTGGCGCCCGCGGCGGCGAAGCGGACGTCCGCCGAGCAGGCGATGACGAAGCCCAGCCCGGCGCACCCGCCGTTGATCGCGGCGACCACGGGAACCCCGACCGACGACGCCGCCAGGACGTCCCGGAAGTTCTCGTGCCCGCCGCCCCCGGCCGGGGGAGCGGCGGCGAGGCCGTCGAGCAGCCCCAGGTCGGCACCGGGGCAGAACGCCTTGCCCGCCCCGGTGACGACGACCGCGCGGACGGCGGCGTCCGCGTCGGCCTGCCGCAGCAGGGCGCCGTAGCGGGCCTGCATCGGGACGTCCATCGCGTTGCTGCGGGCGGGTTTGTCGAACGTCAGCGTCGCGACCGCGCCGTCCGCCGCGTACCGCACACCATCCACAGTGGACAAGGCCGCCTCCTCGGGGTCGGCCACCATACTAAGCGGTCGCTTCGGTGGTGGCCAGGCCCTGACGGAGGTCAGGCCCCCGGCCGGTTGCCCGTCGGGATCGTGATCGGGGTCGTCGTCGGCGAGCTGACCTTGTTCAGGAACAGCATCGCGATGGCGCGGATGAACTGGTCGAACAGGTAGAACCCGGCCGGCGCGATCGGCAGCAGCCCTTCCCGGAAGGCGATGTAGGCCGGCCAGCCGGTGCGGATCAGCGTCGCGGCCGCGTAGTCGCGGCGCAGGCCGAGCCAGTCGCCGACCGCGTCGCTGAGGGCGTAGCGGACGAACTCGTTGAGGAATCCCCGCGTGACGCCCAGGTCGATCTGCGCGGTCAGGCCGAGCAGGTCCTCCGCCAGTTCCTTGCCCTCCGTCGTCGGCGAGAGGAGCGGGGTGAGCACCCGCGTCGACTGCGCGTCGGCTTCGGCCCACGTCTTCGGGATGAACTCGTCGCGGACGCCGAGCAGGTGGATGGCGACCTGCCACTGGTGCAGGAACGCCTCTTCGTCCGCGGCCGACATCGGGACGCGCCATTCCAGCAGCTTCCGGTGCACGTAGGTGCCGAGGCTGTGGAAGGTCACCAGGATGTCGCCGTTGCTGATCGGGATCTGCTCGTCGGCGACCGCCTTCCAGTGCGGCGACTGGGGCAGCAGGTGGCGCACCGCGGCGTGCACCAGGCGGGTTTTGTTCGCGGTGACCACGAACTGGCCCCCGGGTTCGAACGCGTTCAGGTCGCTCAGGTCGTAGCCGAAGGTGAACGTCTTCGCCGCGCGGTCCTGCATGTTCGCCCCGCCCGCGGACCAGTAGACCGACTTGGCCTCCCGCGGGATCACCGTGCTCATGATGCCGCTGCCCAGGCCGTAGAGCAGGAACAGGTAGGTGTCCTTGCGGCGGTTGAAGTCGGCGGCGCGGCGCAGCTTGGCCGCGTCGGCCCAGGACGGCAGCCGGTTGACCTGCTGCAGGTAGCCGGCGAGGTCGGCGGGCAGGCCGGTGGGCAGCGGGTCGTCGTTGTTCACCCACGGCCGCAGCGCGGTGTTGACCGCGGGGACGCCGCCGGTGCCGAGGACGCCCGCCATGATGCGGTCCACCTCGTCGTCCCACGTCCACCACGGATCCGCGCCCGCGGCGGCACCGCCGGCCGACGCCCAGGCCGGGACGGCGTTCGCCGCGCTCACCAGACCCAGTGCGACGCCGAGCGAAAGAGCGTTCCTCCGGCTGAGATTGCTCATTTACTTACCTAGCTTCCTCGGTAGGCAGTACCTGGATGAAGCCTCGACAAACGTCGTGCTACGAGCAAGTCCAGTACGAGATTCTCCATTAACATAGCGCGGCGGGCAAGTGCCGGGTCCGGTTCGTGGTTGACTGGCGGGCATGGCCCCGCTCCCGCGCACCCCCGCCCGGCGGCCGCGGTGACCGCCGGGCCGGCCGCGGCGGCCCGGCCGCGCAACCGCAAGCAGCTCATCGTCGAAGCGGCCGCCACGGTGTTCAGCGAGCGCGGCTACCACTCGGCGTCCATGGAGGACATCGCGGCCGCCGTCGGCATCACCGCGGCCGCGCTGTACCGGCACTTCCCGAACAAGTACGCGCTGTTCGCCGAGTGCGCGAACGTCATGGCGGACCGGCTCGTCGCGGCGGTGCCGCCCGGCGGGACGGCAGCGGACGTCCTGGCCGCCGTCACCCGGGTCACCGTCGCCCACCGCGGGGCGGGCGGCCTGTACCGGTGGGAGGCCCGCTACCTCGAGCGCGACGACCGCCGTGTGCTCAAGGGGAAGTTCGCGCACGTCGTCGGCCGGGTGGCGGACGCGATCCGGCGCGAGCACCCGGGGCCGGGCGAGCACCTGCGGGCGGTGGCGGCACTGGGCGCGATCGGCTCGATCACGATGCACCACAACTCGATCGCCCGGCGGCGCGTCGAAGACCTCCTGCTGGCGTCCGCGCTGCGCGTGGCCGCGACCGACACCCGGCGGGCGCTCGCGGGCGAGCCGCTCGTCGAACTGCCCGCCGTGCCCCTCCCGCGCACGCGGCGGTCGGAGATCCTCGCGGCCGCCGTCCCGCTGTTCGAACGGGCGGGGTTCGCCGCCGTCACCAACGGGATGATCGCCGAAGCCGTGGGACTGGTGCCGTCCGGGCTCTACCGGTACTTCCCCGGCAAGGCCGACATCCTGGCGGCGGCGTGCCTGCAGGCGGCCGGCCTGCTGGCCCAGGCGGTCGAGCACAACCTGCGCGGGGTGACCGGCGCGCGCGACGCCCTGCTCGCGCTGACGGCGACCTACGTGGCCTACAGCTTCGAGCAGCACGCCCTCACCAGCGTGGCCGACGCCGAGGTCGCCGGCCTGCCCGCCGGGTTGCGCCGCCCCCTGGTCGCGGCGCAGCGCGAGCACATCGCCGTCTGGGAGCAGCACCTGCGGCAAGCCCGGCCGGACCTCGACGCGCGCCAGGCACGGGTGCTGGTGCACGCCGGCTTCGGCGTGGTCGTGGAGGCCGGGCGCCGCCTGCGGTGGGAGGACAGCCCCGAGCACCGGGCCGCCGTCGCCGCGTTGTTCGTGAGCGCACTGGACCTGTCCTGACGTCCGAGGCTAAACCGGCCGGGGCCGCTGGGCGTGGGGGCGGCGTCGGCCGATCCCAGGGGGAACCATGCTCAAGCGAACTCTCACAGTGGTGGCGCTGCTCGCCGCCGCCTGCCTGCCCGGCGTGTCACCGGCGGCCGCGGCGGGCTGCACCTGGACGATGACGCCGCTGGCGTTGCCGTCGCCCTACACCAGCAGCTACGTTTTCGCGGCAGCGGAGGGCGGCTGGTTCCTCGGGCAAGCGCGCAGCGACACCGCGACCCCGACCGTGCGGTGGCACGGCGGCCAGATCGTCTCGTCGTTCCACCTGACCGAGGCGCGCGACATCAACTCCTCCGGAGACGTCGTGGGGGACGGCGGAACCGGGGACTGGTGGGCCGCCAAGCCGGTTGTCTACCGCAATGGCCAGTTCGTGAACCTGCCCATGCCGCAAGGGTTCCGGTCCGCCAAGGCCACGCACATCAACAACGCCGGTGACGTCGTCGGCGTCGCCTACGGTGAGTTCAGCGACGTCCACCCGGTGCTCTGGGCCGCCGCCCGGCCGGGCACCGCCGAAGTCCTCAACCCGGATCCCCAGCACCTGTACGACACCTACCCGGTCGACGTCGACGAGCAGGGCCGCGTCCTGCTCTACACCGACATCGGCGAGCGCTCGGGCGAGGTGTTCGTCCGCGCCGCCGGCGGCGGCTACCGGCAGCTCCCGCCGCTCTACCCCGGCGGTTCGGTCCTGCTCGAGGCGTTCCACGGCGGGCGCATCGCGGCTTCGGTCGTCACACCCGAGCTGACCATGGTCGCCATCGAGGCGGACCTGGACGGCCACGTCGTGCACACGACCACCGAAGCCGCCGACACGCTGTTCCTCGACGCCGGCACGACGATGGTCGGCGTGGCCCACACGTTCGACCCGGAAAACTACGAACTCCGGGTCTGGGAGAACGGCGTGCCCACCGCGGATCTGGCCGGCGACCCCGACTTCAACGCGGCACCGGGACCCGCCGGCCTCACCGACGACGGGACGCTGGCCGCCACGATCACCTGGCCGGGCACGACCCGGAAACGGGCGGTCGCGTACCACCGCGGCTGCTGAAGGCCGGCACTGCCAGTCGGGCAGGTATTCGAAGTGCTCCTTGAGCGTCCGCTTCGCGTCGGCGGACGCCGGGTCGGTTCAGGTTGTCCGGTCAGCCGACGGCGGAAGACCGCCGATCGGCGGCCAGGACCGCCGAGAGGCCGGCCCGCAGATCCGCGACGAAATACCCGGGAACCTCCAGCGACGGAAAGTGCCCGCCCTTTTCCGGCGCGTTCCACCGGACGATCCGCCGGTACCGCTCCCGCGCCCACGGGCGCGGGCACTTCTCGATGTCGCGGGGGTACATCGTGATCGCCGCCGGGACGTCGACCCGCAGGTCGGGGTCGAGCGAATTGTGGCTCTCGTAGTAAATGCGCGCCGCCGACGCGCCCGTCCGCGTCAGCCAATACAGGGTGACGTCGTCGAGTACGCGGTCGAGGGAAATCGTCTCGAACGGGCTGTCTTCGGTGTCCGACCATTCGGCGAACTTGTCGAGGATCCAGGCGAGCAGCCCGACCGGTGAGTCGACGAGCGAATAGCCGATGGTCTGCGGCCGGGTCGCCTGCTGCTTCGCGTACGCCGCGCGGTGGTGCCAGAAGTGGCGGGTTTCCTCGGCCCACCGGCGCTCGGTCGCGGTCAGCCCGTCCGTCGTCAGCCCGGGCGGGCCTTCGGCGAACGTCGTGTGGATGCCGAGGACGTGCTCCGGGAAGCGGCCGCCGAGCACCGTCGTGATGTTGCCGCCCCAGTCGCCGCCGTGTGCGGTGAACTCGGGGTAGCCGAGGCGGCCCATCAGCTCCACCCAGGCGGCCGCGATCTTTTCGGTGCCCCAGCCGGTGGTGGCCGGCTTGTCGCTGTAACCGAAGCCGGGCAGCGAGGGGGCCACGACGTGGAACGCCGGCGCGTCCGCGTCCTCCGGATCCGCCAGTTCGGCCACGACGTCGACGAACTCGGCGACGCTGCCCGGCCAGCCGTGCGTCATGAGCAGGGGAGTGGCGTCGGCGCGCGCGGAGCGGCGGTGCAGGAAGTGGATGCCCAGACCGTCGATGGTCGTGCGGAACTGGCCGATCTCCTCGAGGCGGTCTTCGAACGACCGCCAGTCGTACCCGGTGCGCCAGTGGTGCACGACCTCGACGAGGTCGGCGAGCGGCACGCCCTGGTCCCGCGCCGTCTCGGCTTCCGGCAGCCGCGCGGCGGCCAGCCGGGCCCGCAGGTCGTCGAGTTCGGCGTCCGTCGCGCGGGCTGCGAACGCGTGCACGGGCTGGGACATGAGAACCTCCTGTCGTTGTGGAACCGGCATTGGTGGTTCTAACACGACGACATGACCGAGGGCAACCGGCTATGGTGGTTCCATGCGTGCCGGATACCCCGAATTCCGCCTCGGCAGCGTGCTGGCGACCAGCTTCACGGCGACCCTCACCGAGCGCCGCGGCGACGCCGTCGAGCGCATCCCCGTGCCGCACCGGCTCGTCGACTGGCTGGCGGTGAGCGGCCTCGAAGTGGATTCGTGCACCGACGCCCAGCTCGAGTCGGCCAAGGAACTGAGGGAGGCGATCCACGCCGCCGCGACCGCGGCCGCGATCGGGGAACCCCTCCCTGAGGCCGCGGTCGGGATCATCAACGACCGCAGCGTCGAGGGCCGGGCCGCCGCCGTCTTGACGCCCGATGGCGAACGGCGGTGGCGGCTCGGCCCGGCTTCCGCGCTGGAAGACGCCCTCGGCGTGATCGCGGCCGACGCGGTCGGCATCCTTTCCGGCGAACGGGACGGGAGGCTGGCCTTGTGCGCGTCGCCGACCTGCCAGGCCGCCTTCTTCGACACCAGCCGGAGCCGCACCCGCCGGTGGTGCGACATGGGCACGTGCGGCAACCGGGAGAAGAAGGCGCGCTTCACCGCCGGCCGGCGCGCGTCGGCGGGCTGATCAGTCCTTCAGCAGGCTGCCGCGCCGCCAGATCGCCCGGATGTCGAGCGTGGCGCCGATGTCGGCCGTCGGGTCGCCGTCGACGAGCAGGAGGTCGGCGCGGAGTCCCTCGGCGACGCGGCCGCGGTCGCCGAGGCCGAAGCGGCGGGCCGTGGTCGCCGTCGCGGCGCGCAAGGCGTGGGCCGGGGTCAGGCCGGCGGCCACGAGGTAGCGCAGCTCGCGGTGCAGGCTGGCGCCGTGCGCCAGGCCGCCGAAGAAGGTCTCCGGCATGGAGGCGTCGGTGCCGGCCAGGATGTCGACGCCCGCGGCGGCCAGCGCCCTGACGGTGGCCAGCACGTCCTCGAGCTTGCCCTGCGGGTAGCGGTCGTAGCTGGCGCGCAGCGTCTTGTCCCAGTTGCCGTCGAGGCGGCGGGCGACCCGCGGGTCGTCGGCGACGTCGCTGCCGGTGATGCCCATCATCGACGCGTCGAGGCCGACGCACGGCACGACGAACATGTCCGCTCCGGCGATCAGGTCCACGATCTCCGCGGTGTGAGGCCGGTCCATGAACACGTGGACGACCCCGTCGACGCCCGCCTCGGCGGCCATCCGGGTGGCGTCGAGGGTCAGCGTGTGGGCGACGGTGAGGGCGCCGTACTTCTTGGCCTCGGCGACGCCGGCGTTCAGCGTGGCCTGGTCGAGCATCGGCAGCCCGGGGTGCCCTTCGACGCTGCCGTCGTCGATCATGAACTTGATGTAGTCGGAACCGCGGGCGAGCAGCCGCGGGACGAAGGCCGCGGCCTCCTCCGGCGTGGTGGAGAACGGCATCAGCGGCATGACCGGCGGCCGGTCGCCGCCCGGCCGGAACCCCTCCGGCATCAGCTCGCTCGGGTGCCCGCCGGGTGGCGTGATGGCGAAGCCGGACGACCGGATGTCGGCCACCGTGTCGTCCTCGGACAGGTGCGCCCGGTTCTCGCGGGTGTTGAGGCCCTGCATCTCCAGCTCGGTGGTGACGCCGAACCGCAGGGCCAGCGCCCGGGAGCCCGGCGCGGAGTGGACGTGCGCGTCGATCAGCCCGGGCAGCAGGGTCGCGCCCCGGCCGTCGACGACCTCGGCGCCGTCGGGCACTTCGCCGCCGACCTGGCGGATCTTCCGGCCGTCGAGCACGACGGTCCGCACTCCCAGCGGCTTCTCGCCGTCGAAGACCTGGGCTCCGGTGATGGCGGTGGTGGCCATGGCGGCCTCGCTTCCTCGTTCGCAGTTACATACCCAATGCTATGCAGTTAACGACTGGCATGCAAATGCCGGGGGTACTACGATCGGGGCGTGAGCACCGCGCGTTCCGCCGAGGACCTGCTGCTGGACCGGATCGGCCCGGCGCTGTCCCGGCTGCGCCGGCGGACCCCGGCCTCGGGCCGTGACCTCTCCCGCAACCTGGTGCTGAACGTGGTCGCCGACGCCCCGGGCGAGATGACCGTCGGCGGGCTCGCCGCCGAAATGGGGGTCGCGCAGCCGGTGGCCAGCCGGACGGTCGCGGCCTGCATCGCCGACGGCCTGGTGCGGCGCGCGGCTTCCCAGGCCGACGGCCGCCGGACCGTGCTGGAGCTCACCGAACGCGGTGAAGCGGAGCGAGACCGCTTCGCCGCCGAGCAGCGCGAGGCGTTCGAAGCCATCACGGCGGACTGGCCGGCGGCGGACCGCGTCCAGTTCGCGCGGCTGCTCGTCCGGTACACCACCGACGCCGGCGCCTGGTCCCGGCGCGGCTGAGTCCGGCCCACTGTCCACTGTGGAGCAGTCGGGCCATCGCAACATTTCCACAACTTCCCCACTGACGGCGCCGCCGACCATCGGCGGACGGCCCGCGTCCGCGGGCGACGTCTTCCTGGGAGAGGAAGGGAAATGGCCACACGTCACACCACCCGGCGCCGGGCGGCGCTCGCGCTCGCGGCCGGGTGCACCGTGCTGGCGGGCTCGCTGGCCGGTGTAGCCGCCGGACCGGCGCTCGCGTCGAGCCATCGGGAAGCACCGCTGATTTCCGGTGATCCGCCGGTCGACAACACCGATGTCTACGCGTTCGTCAGCCCGGACAAGCCGGACACCGTCACGCTCGTCGCGAACTGGTTCCCGTTCGAGGAACCCAACGGCGGGCCGACGTTCTACCCGTGGGCCACCGACGCCCACTACGACCTCAACATCGACAACAACGGGGACGCGAAGGCGGACCTCACCTACCGGTGGGACTTCCGCACCGACGACCGGCGGGGGAACGACACCTTCCTCTACAACGACGACCCGGTGACGTCGCTGGACGACCCGGATCTGTTGTTCCGCCAGACCTACACGCTGACGCTGTTCGACCGGCCGAACAACCGGGTCGTGACCCTGGCCAGCGGGGCGAAGGTCGCGCCGTCGAACGTCGGGCCGGCGTCGATGCCGAACTACGGCGTGCTCCGCAACCAGGCCATCACCGCGATCCCCGGCGGCGGGCAGAGCTTCGCCGGGCAGGCCGACGACCCGTTCTTCCTCGACCTGCGGGTCTTCGACCTGCTCTACGGCGGCAACCTGTCCGAGGTCGGGCAGGACACGGTGGCCGGCTACAACGTGAACACCGTCGCGCTGCAGGTGCCCAAGAGCGCGCTGACGCTCGGGGGCAACCCCACCCGGAACCCGAACATCGGGGTCTGGAGCGACACCGAGCGCTACTCGATCACGCTGCGGTCCCCCGGGGTGCAGCAGTCGAGCGGCTCGGAGGTCCAGGTGTCGCGCCTGGGCAACCCGCTGGTCAACGAAGTCGTGGTGCCCGCGGGCCTGAAGGACAAGTTCAACTCGCTGCTGCCGGAGCAGGACCGGACGGTGCCCGCGCTGGTGAACCGGATCAACTTCCCGGAGGTGCCCGCGCTCGTCCAGCGGATCTACGGCATTCCCGCGCCGGCCACGCCGCGCAACGACCTCGTGGAGATCTTCCTGTACGGGATCACCACGAAGTTCGGCACCCAGCTCGGGAACCTGGACCTCAACTCCCAGCTGAACAACCTCGACGTCAACCCGGCGAACTTCGCGCCGTCGGAGCAGCTGCGGCTGAACACGTCCATCGCGCCGGCCGCGCAGCCCAGCCGGCTCGGGTTGCTCGGGGGCGACCGCCAGGGGTTCCCGAACGGCCGCCGGCTGGCCGACGACGTGCTCGACATCAGCCTGCAGGTGCTGGAGGGCGCCGCGGTCAGCGGTCCCGTCGCGGCGCTCGCCGCGGGTGACCGGGTCGACGCGAACAACGTGGCGTTCGGCACGACGTTCCCGTACGTCGCGCTGCCCAACAACACCGCGGTCAACTCACGGCGCTAGTCCGCCGGTCCGCCGCGGCCGGTCGTGAGTGGTAAGTCGGGTTAGAACCCGACTTACCACTCACGACCCGCGCGGCCACCTCTTCGTGGAAGGGATATCCGATGTCCGATACCCCACCGCCCGGGCGCCGGGGACCGCGAGCCCGCGTCGCCGTCGTCGTCGGCGCCGGCCTGCTCGCCATCGGTGCCACCGTGCTGCTCTCGACCGGATCACCGGAGCCGGCCGTCGTCGCGGCCGGTGCGCCGAGCGCCCTCGACCGGGCGATCACGACCGCGCGCGAAAAGCTCGCGAAGCGGGACCAAGATCCGCGGACCTGGGCCGAGCTCGGTGCCGCGTACGTCGAGGCGGCGCGCGCCAAGGCGGATCCCACCTACTACCCCAAAGCCGAGGAAGCACTGCGGAAATCCGTGGCGCAGCAACCCGACGGCAACGGGATCGCGCTGGCCGGCCTGGGCGCGCTCGCCAACGCGCGCCACGACTTCGCCGCCGCCCGCGACTGGGGCGTCAAGGCCAGGGAAGTGCTGCCGGACAACGCGCAGGTGTACGGCGTGCTCACCGACGCCTACACCCAGCTCGGCGACACCGAGGCCGCCACGACGGCGTTGCAGCGCATGCTGGACCTCAAGCCGGGCGTCTCGTCCTTCACCCGCGCCGCGTACGAATTCGAGCTGCACGGCCGCGTCGACGACGCCCGCCACGCGCTCGAGCGGGCGCTCGCGGACGCCGTCGACCCCGGCGACGTCGTGTTCTGCCGTCACCTGCTGGGAAAGCTCGCGTTCGACAACGGCGACCTCGACACCGCGCAGCGCCACTTCGACGCGGGTCTGCGCGCGGTCCCCGACGCAGGCCCGCTGCTGCAGGGGCGGGCGACGGTGCTGGCGGCCCGCGGCCGGACCGGCGAGGCGCTGGCCGGGTTCGAGGACCTCGTCACCCGGCAGCCGAACCTCGACAACCTGCAGGAGTACGCGCTGCTGCTGACGTCGGCGGGTGCGCCGGAACCGGCGGCCCGCCAGTACGCGGTCATCGAGCGGCAGCAACGGGTCGACGCCGAGTCCGGGGCCAACATCGACCTCGAGGCGTCCCTGGTCGCCGTCGACCGCGGCAACGCCCGGCAGGCCCTCGAACTCGCCCAGGCGGAGTGGGCGCGGCGGCAGCCCGTGTTCGTCGCGGACGCGGTCGCCTGGGCCCTGCACCTGAACGGCCGTGACGCCGAAGCGCTCAGCTACGCCGACCGCGCCGCGAGCACGGGCTGGCGCAGTGCCGCGGTCGCCTACCACCGCGGCATGATCCTGGCCGGGCTCGGCCGGACGCCCGAGGCCGTCGCGGCGCTGACCGAGGCGCTGCGGATCAACCCGCACTTCTCCGCCACCGGTGCCCCGGCCGCGCGGGCCGCGCTGGCGAAACTGGGAGGGACCCGATGAACGCGTTCCGCGCCGCCGTCCTGGTGCTCTGCGCCGCCATCGCCACGGCGTGCACCGCGACGGCTCCCGGGCCCGGCCCGCGCTTCGACGACGAAACCGACGGCGGCACCCCCCGGCAGCTGAGCTGCCTGAAGCACCAGCCGGAGGCACCCGGGCCCCGGTACACCGACGACGCGGTCCGGCGCACCGACGACACCCTCGCCCTGCTCCGCTACTACACGGCCAACGGGAGCAAGGCGTACTGCGACGGCGTCGCGCCCACCGAGGCCGACCGGCAGTGGGCCGGGCTGTACGTGCGGCTGGGCGCGGACCGGAAGAACGTCGCGGCCCTGCTCGGCCCGAACTGAGCGGGCTTCTAGAGTCGGGGTGGTGAGAACCCTCGTCGGCACGCTCTGCCTGCTCGCGGCCGTCACCGCTTGCTCGCCCGCCACGCCGTCGGCGGGCGGGCAAGCGGTCACGCCGTCCGCCGTGAGCCTCCCGCCGGTACGGGCGGGCTTCGACTACCAGCTCGGCGGTGCCTACCCGCCCGCCGACGGCGTCGAGGTCGTCAGCCGCGACCACACCGCCGCACCCGCCGCCGGGCGCTACACCATCTGTTACGTCAACGCGTTCCAGGCGCAGCCGGGTGCCGAGGCGGAGTGGGGCGACCTGGTGCTCCGGGACGCGAACGGCGAGCCGGTGATCGACGAGGACTGGCACGAGGCCCTGCTCGACCTGCGGACGGCCGGCAAGCGCGAGCGCGTCGCGGCCAAGGTCAACCGCTGGGTGGACGACTGCGCGGTCAAGGGCTTCCGGGCGGTCGAGCCCGACAACTACGACAGCTACACGCGCTCGCACGGCCTCCTCTCCGACGCCGACGCGCAGGCTTTCGTGCGCCTGCTGTCCGCGCACGCGCACGAGAAGGGCCTGGCCATCGGGCAGAAGAACACGTCCGAACTGGCCGGGCGGCGCGGGGAAAACGGGCTCGACTTCGCCGTGGCCGAAGAATGCGGCGAGCAGGAGAACTGCGACGAGTACACGGCCGCGTTCGGCGACCAAGTCGTCGTGATCGAGTACACCGACGAGGGCCTCGCGACCGCGTGCGCCCGCTGGGGCGGTTCGCTCAGCATCGTCCGCCGCGACCGCGACGTCGTTCCCGAAGGGGCGGCCGGGTACGTCCGGCGGACGTGCTGAGATCGAAATGATCGAAGCCTTTGATCGAGTGGAAACCCTTGTGCGATAGTGCCTTCCGCCCCGTCAGCGCCGCCGCCGGAAGGGACTGCCCCGATGCCGAACTCGCCGCGACCGAGCCGACGCCAGGTACTGGGGGGAGCGGGCGCCGCCGTCGTCACCTCCGCGATCGCGCCGGTCGCCCGGGCCGCCGAGGCGCTCGCCCGGCCGGACCTCGCGCTCACCGGGCGCAGCACCGATCTCGGCACCGGCTGGCGGTTCGCCCTCGCGAACCCCGACGGCGTCACCGACCCGGACGGCCGCTTCGCCGACGCACCGCGGCCCGGCTTCGACGACTCGGCGTGGCAGACCGTCGACGTCCCGCACGACTGGAGCATCGAGCTCCCGCCGACCACGCGGGGCGGCACGAGCAGTGCGTCCGGCTTCTTCCGCGGCGGGCTCGGCTGGTACCGCCGGACGTTCACCCTGCCGCCCTCGCTCGGCGGCCAGCGCGTCTCGGTGGAATTCGACGGCGTCTACTCGGACGCGCACGTGTACCTGAACGGCGAGCTGCTCGGCAACCACCCCTACGCCTACACCGGCTTCGCCTTCGACCTCACCGGCAAACTGCACACCGACGGGCGGACGCCGAACGTCCTCGCCGTGCGGGCGGTGAACCCGTTGCCGAGCAGCCGCTGGTACTCCGGCAGCGGCATCTACCGCCGTGTCCGGCTGGTCGTGACCGAGGCGGTGCACGTGGCCCGGCACGGCACCTTCGTCACCACGCCGGACATCGCCGCCGGCCGGGGGACCGTGCGGGTGGCCACGGACGTCGTGAACGACTCCGCCGTCACGGTGGCGGCCGAGGTGCGCACGACGGTCACCGACGCCGCGGGCCGGGTGGCGGCGACGGGCTCGGCGACCGTGGCCGTGCTCCCCGGCCGGACGGCCACGGCGGTGTGCGCGCCGGTCGTCGACCGGCCGCAGCTGTGGTCGACCGGGCGGCCACAGCGGTACGCGGTGCGCACCGACGTCGTCGTGGCCGGGCGGGTGCTCGACACGACCATCACGGACTTCGGCTTCCGCCACTTCGAGTTCCACCCGGACGACGGGTTCTCGCTCAACGGCGTGCCGATGAAGCTGCGCGGGGTCAACCTGCACTCGTCTCAGGGCGCGCTCGGCGCGGTCGTCGACGCGGCCGCGCTGGAGCACCAGATGCGGCTGATGCTCGCGATGGGCGTGAACGCGCTGCGCACCGCGCACAACCCGCCCGACCCGCAGCTGGTGGCGGTCTGCGACCGGCTCGGGATCCTCCTGATGGTCGAGGCGTTCGACTGCTGGCGGACCGGCAAGGTCGAGTACGACTACCACCGCGACTTCGACGCGTGGAGCGGGCGGGACATCGCGGAAATGGTGCACGCGGCCAAGAACTCGCCGTCGGTCGTGCTGTGGTCGATCGGCAACGAGGTGCCGGACGCGTCGATGGCGGGCGGGCCGGCGATCGCGGCGGACCTGATCGCGGCGGTCCGGGCGATCGACCCGACCCGGCCGGTGATCATGGGGTCCGACCGCTACCGGAGCGTGCCCGCGCCGGGTTCGCCGCAGGACCTGATCCTGCGGCAGCTCGACGGCCTTGGCGTCAACTACAACACCGCCCAGTCGATCGACGGGCTGCACGCAAAGTACCCGGACAAATTCTTCTTCGAGTCGGAATCGTCGTCGGAAACCTCGACGCGCGGGGTGTACCAGGACCCGGACCTGCTCAACACCGGGGAGAACCACACGCCGGGCAAGCGGGCGGCGTCGTCCTACGACAACAACCTGGCTTCGTGGACGTTCAGCGGCGAGTACTCGCTGAAGAAGGACCGGGACCGGAAGTTCTGCCAGGGCCAGTTCCTCTGGGCCGGGCAGGACTACCTCGGCGAGCCGACGCCGTACGACGTCTTCCCGGTCAAGACGTCGTTCTTCGGCGCGATCGACAGCGCGGGCCTGCCGAAGGACGCCTTCCACCTCTTCCGCAGCCAGTGGACGACCGGGCCGATGGTGCACCTGGCGCCCGACTGGACGGACCACCGGCCGGGCGAACCGGTCGCGGTGTGGGTCTACTCCACTGTGGACACTGTCGAGCTGGTCCTCAACGGCCGCTCTCTGGGCGTGAAGAAGTTCGACCGGAAGACCACTGTGGACGGACGGCCGTACCTGGAGACGACCGAGCCGTCCGGCGACGACAAGAACGACCCCTCGGGCAGCTACACCAGCCCGAACGGCAGCGGCGGCAAGCTGCACCTGACGTGGACGGTGCCGTTCGAACCGGGCACGCTGACCGCGATCGCCCGCGACGGCAGCCGTGAGGTGGCCCGCGACCGGGTCGTCACCGCCGGGCCGGCGCACGCGATCACGCTGTTCGCGCCGGAGCGGGCCGAAGGCGGGGCGATGACGTTCGTGACGGCGTCCATTGTGGACGACCGGGGCGTGGTCGTGCCCGTGGGCGAACCGGTGCTGCGGTTCGGCGTGCGCGGCCCGGGCCGGGTGGCCGGGGTGGACAACGGCAGGCAGGAGCTGGCCCAGAGCTACCAGCAGCCCACGATCCCGGCGTTCAAGGGGCACGCGGTCGCGGTGATCGCGGCGACCGGCGGCCGTGGCCCGATCACCGTGACGGCGTCCGCGCCGGGGCTGGCGTCCGGCCGGATCACTTTGCCGGGCACTGCTTCCGGGCAGCGCAACGGACCGGGAGCGCGGGCGGTGGAGTCCCCCGCGCCGGTCGTGGCGGCGGCCGCGGACGCGAGCTATTCCGGCGCGCCGGACACGCTGCCGTCGGCGATGCTGGACGGAGACCCGGCCACCGGCTGGTCGAACTTCTACCTGAAGCAGGCAACCGCGACGCTGACCGCCGTGAGCCGGCCGCGGGCCCGGGACTGGGTGTCGCTGGCCTGGCCCGCGCCGCGGCGGATCGGCGTGCTCACCGCCCGGTTCGTCGTCGACGCGAAGCACGCGCTGCCGTCGGCAGCGGAGGTCGCGGTCCGCACCGCGCGCGGGTGGGAGCCGGTGCGCAACCTCCGGATCACGTGGGGGAGCGGCTCGAACGACCCGACGACGCTCGAGTTCGATCCCGTGGTGACCGCGGAAGCCCGGCTGACGATGACCGCGACCGCCTTCCTCCGCATCAGCACGCTCGTGAGTGTTAAGTCGGGTTAGAACCCGACTCAACACTCACGAGCGGGTCAGCGGGTGCAGGGGGCGAGGGCGTCCAGGCCTTGGGGTTTGTCGGCGTTGCGGCCGATCGCCGTGGCGATGCGGTTGATCGTCGCGACGCGTTTGTCTTCCAGTGGGCCGAGGATGGCGTTCTGGACGAAGTTGGGGCCGCCCTGCCCTTCGGTCGTGACGAGCCGGTTGTTGGCTTCGGCGATCTGGGTGTTCAGCAGGTCGAGGTTGCGCTGGACCTCGGCTTGCGCCTGGGCGGGGATCGCCGGGAGACGGCTTTCCACGTCGGGGCAGGTGATCTGGCCCGACGCGGTGTTCTCGTCGCCCTGCGCGGGCGCCGGAGCGGGTGCTTGAGTGGTCGGCGCGGATCCGGCGCCACCCAGTGCGCACGTCGCCAAGCCGCCCAGGCCCTGGGGTTTCTCGCCCTGGCGGCCGATCGCGATGGCGATCCGGTCGATCGTCGACGCGCGTTTGTCCTGCAGCGGACCGAGGATCGCGTTCTGGACGAAGTTGGGGCCGCCCTGCCCTTCGGTCGTGACGAGCCGGTTGTCGGCCTCGGCGATCTGGGTGTTCAGCAGGTCCAGGTTGCGCTGGACCTCGGCTTGCGCCTGGGCCGGGACCGCGGGGAGCCGGCTCGCCACGTCCGGGCAGCTGATCTGCCCGCCCGACGCCGCGCTGGCGGCGCCGGGGTCGCCGACGGTCGTCGCGATCACCAGCGCTCCCGCCGCGATCCCGAGGCCGAGGGCCGCCGTCGCGATCTTCGTCCGCCGAGAGAGGCGGTGCCGTCCACCGGTAGCAGGCATGAATCACTCCAAGTTAGCGTGAACAGAGAGGGTCCACACGGGCAGCGCGCGGTTGTTCCGAATGGTGCGGCCGACGGGGCCGCGAAGGTCATCGTGGCGGCTCCAGCAGGGATTTGTCCAGTGTGAAAAGGAAAACGGGGAGATGCTGAACCATTCCGAACCGGGATCCGTGTATTCCGGTGAAAGGCGGCTTGTGCGATTCGGGGCGAAAGCCGGGTCTTGACGTGGCCGCCGTCGCCTCCTAGCGTCGGCATACCGACTGGTCGGTGTCCAAAGGAGGTCACTGGATGAGCTGGTACGACGCGAAGCCTTGGCTCGCGAGCTACGACGAGCGCGTGCGGGAGGCGGGACCGGCGACACCGACGACGTTGCCCGAGACGTTCCGCCGCGCCGTGGAGCACGTCCCGGACCGGGTCGCGATCGCGTACTTCGACGCGCGGCTGAGCTACCGGGAGCTCGACGAGCTCTCCGACGGCGTCGCCCGCTACCTGACCGGCCACGGCTTCGCGCGGGGCGACCGGCTCGCCCTGGTGCTGCAGAACATCCCGCAGTTCGTGATCGCGCTGCTCGGCGCGTGGAAGGCCGGCGGGATCGTCGTCCCGGTCAACCCGATGTACCGCGAGCGCGAGCTCACCCACGTGCTCACCGACGCCGGCGTCAAGGCGATCGTCTGCTCGCAGCGCGGCTGGAACGCCTACATCGCCAAGACCGTCGAGGGCAGCTCCGTCGAAATCTCGCTCACCACCAGCGAACTCGAGTTCCAGACCCGCGACGACGAGCGCGTGCTGGCCAAGGTCGAGAAGGAGGAGACCCCGGGCGCCACCGAACTCCTCGAAGCCGCGAACACGCCGGGTCCGAAGCCCCCGGAACCCGCGTTCGCGCTCGATGACACCGCCTTGATCAGCTACACCTCCGGCACCAGCGGCACGCCGAAGGGCGCCACCAACACCCACGGCAACATCGGCACCAACGCCGCCGGGCTCGGCTCGTTCAGCGGCCTGCCCGCCGGTTCCACGCTGTTCGGGCTCGCGCCGCTGTTCCACATCACCGGCATGGTCTGCGAAGTCGGCTCCGCGATCGACATCGAGGGCACGCTCGCGCTGGCCTACCGCTTCGAGCCCGGCGTCGTGCTCGACGCCTTCCTGGAGCACCGGCCGTCGTACACGGTCGGGCCGTCCACGGCGTACATGGCGCTGATGGCCCACCCGTCCTTCAGCCGCGACCACTTCGCGTCCTTCGCGCTGCTGTACTCCGGCGGCGCCGCGCTGCCGCCCGCCGTCGTCGAGGCGTTCCGCGCGAAGACCGGGCACTACATCCACAACGGGTACGGCCTGACCGAAACCACCGCGGGCTGCGTCGTCGTCCCCGGCACCCTCGAAGCGCCGATCGACCCGGAGTCCGGCACCATCTCGATCGGCCTGCCGGTGCCGGACACGATCGTCCGGATCCTCGGCGAGAACGGCGAAGAACTGCCGTTCGGGCAGCCGGGGGAGATCGCCGTCGAGGGCCCGATGGTCGTCTCGGGCTACTGGAACCGGCCGGACGCGACTGCCGAAGCCCTGCCCGGCGGGCGGCTGCTCACCGGCGACATCGGGTTCATGGACGAGCGCGGCTGGGTCTACGTCGTCGACCGCAAGAAGGACATGATCAACGCGTCCGGCTTCAAGGTCTGGCCGCGCGAAGTCGAGGACGTCCTCTACACGCACCCGGCCGTCCGCGAAGCCGCCGTCGTCGGGATCGCCGACGAGTACCGCGGTGAGACGGTCAAGGCGTACGTCAGCCCCGCGCCGGGGGCGGCCGCCGATCCGGCGGAACTCGTGGCGTGGTGCAAGGAACGGCTCGCCGCCTACAAGTACCCGCGCACGGTCGTGGTGCTCGACGAGCTGCCGAAGACCACCAGCGGCAAGATCCTCCGCCGCGAACTGCGGGCCAGGGGGTAGCGGCGTGGTCGAGACCGTCCGCGGCGCGATCGCGCCGGAAGCGCTGGGCCGGGTGCTCATGCACGAGCACCTCTTCGTGCTCAGCCCCGAATTCGCCGAGAACTACCCGGAGCACGAAGGGTTCCGCGAGGACGAGCACGTTCCCGAGGCGATCCGGCGGCTGAAGGAGCTGAAGGACGCCGGGATCGACACGATCGTCGACCCGACGGTGATCGGGCTCGGCCGGTACATCCCGCGCGTGCAGCGGGTGGCCGCGGAGACCGAGGTCAACATCGTCGTCGCCACCGGGCTCTACACCTACAACGACGTGCCGCACTACCTGCACTTCCGCGGGCCCGGCACGCTGCTGCAGGGCGAGGACCCGCTCGTCGGGATGTTCGTCGGGGACATCCGGGACGGGATCGCCGGCACCGGCGTCAAGGCCGGGCTCCTCAAGTGCGCCACCGACGAACCCGGCGTGACCCCGGGCGTCGAACGCGTGCTGCGCGCGGTGGCGAAGGCGCACGCCGAGACCGGCACGCCGATCATGACGCACACGCACGCCGGCACGCGGCGCGGGCTGGAGCAGCAGAACATCTTCGAGGACGAGGGCGTCGACCTGGGCCGGGTGCTGATCGGGCACTCCGGGGATTCGACGGACCTCGGCTACCTCACCGAGCTCGCCGACCGCGGGTCGCTGCTCGGCATGGACCGGTTCGGCCTCGACCTGCTGCTGCCGTTCGAGCAGCGCGTCGCCACCGTCGCGGCGATGTGCGAACGCGGCTACGCGGGCAGCATGGTGCTCTCGCACGACGCGTCCTGCTACATCGACTGGCTGCCCGCCGACCAGTTGCCGGTGCTCACGCCGAACTGGCACTACCTGCACATCACCCGGGACGTGCTGCCCGCGCTGCGGGCGCGCGGGGTGTCCGAATCGGACATCACGACGATGCTCGTGGACAACCCCCGGCGGTTCCTGGCGCCCGGGTCCTGAGCCGTTATCCTGGTGCGTCCGATCGGAGAGGGGATCTTGCCGTGACCCGAGCAAGCACCCGCAAGCCCGGCGAAGCGGCCGGTGACGACCAGGCCGCCGTGCCCCGGCGGTTGCTGGAGCACGCCACGAAGCTGTTCGCGAAGAAGGGTTTCGACCGCACGTCCGTCCAGGAGATCGTCGAGGCCGCGGGCGTCACCAAGGGCGCGATGTACCACTACTTCGACTCCAAGGACGACCTGCTCTACGAAATCTACGCCCGGGTCCTGCGCGAGCAGACCCGGCAGCTGGAGAGCGTCGCCGACTCCGGCGCGCCGCTGCGGGAACGGCTCGCCGCCGCCGCGTCCGACGTCGTCGTCTCCAGCATCGACAACCTCGACGACAACACGATCTTCCTGCAGTCCATGCACCAGCTGTCGCCGGACAAGCGGAAGGCCGTGCGCGCCGAGCGCCGCAAGTACCACGAGCGCTTCCGCGGACTGGTCGAAGAGGGCCAGGCGTCGGGGGAGTTCCGCGCGGACAAGCCGGCCGACGTCGTCGTCGACTTCTTCTTCGGCTCGGTGCACCACCTCGGCTCGTGGTACCGGCGCGGCGGGTCGCTGACCGCCCGCCAGATCGGTGATCACTACGCGGATCTGCTCCTGGCCGCACTGCGCCCGCTGGACCGGTAGTTTGCCGGGGTGACCGATTTCCCGCCGCTGCCCGTGCTCGACCGGCTGACCGACGCGGAGCGGGACCTGGTCGAGCACGCCCGGCGCGGCGGCGTCGCGACTCCGGACGCCCCGATCCGCGCCGAGGTGCTGCGGGAGCTGCTGCTCGGCCGCCGCGGCCCGCTCGACCCGCGGGGCGTCCGCGTCGGGAACGCCCGGATCGCCGGCACGCTGGACCTCGACCACGTCGACGCCGCGGCCGGCCTCACCCTGACCGGCTGCGTGGTCGTGAACCCGGTCAGCGTGCGGCGGGCCCGGCTCCCGTGGCTCGACCTGTCCGGCAGCCGGATCGCCGGGTTCGACGGCGACGGCGTCCGGATCGAGCACGACCTCCACCTCACCGGCGTGCGCGCGACCGGCTCCGGCGAGTTCGGCGCGATCTGCCTGCGTGATGCCCGGATCGGCGGCCGCGTCCACCTCGGCGACGCCGACGTCACCGGCGAAGACGGGCCCGCGGTGTACCTCGACGGGCTGGCGGGCGGCGACCTGCGGTGCGCGGGCCTGCGGGCGGCCGGCGACGGCTACCTGGGCACGGTCCGCCTGCTCAACGCGCACTTCACCGGCCAGGTCACCTTCGACGACGCCGTGCTCACCAACCGGGACGGGCCCGCCCTGCACGCCGACGGGCTCGACGTGGCGGGCGAACTGCGGCTGACCTCGGCGAAGGTCACCGGGGCCGGTGAGGACGGCGCGCTCCGCCTGATCGGCGCCCGGATCGGCAGCGAAGCCGACCTCACCGGAGCCGTGCTGACCAACGAAACCGGCCCCGCGCTCGAGGCCGACCGCCTGCACGCCGGCGACCTGCGGCTCGACGGCGTCACCGCCCTCGCGGCGGCCACCGACGACGGCGCGATCAGCCTGGTCGGCGCGCGGATCGGCGGTCAGTTCAACGCCGGCGGCGCGGTGGTCGTCAACCGCCGCGGCCGGGGACTGAGCGCCGACGGCATCCGGGTCGGCGACAGCTTCCACGCCGACGGCCTCGAGGCGCGGGCCTCGGGCGAGTACGGCGCGCTGTGCCTGCTCGGCGCCCACGTCGCCGGCAACCTCTACCTCGACGGCGCCGAACTTTCCAACGACACCGGGGCGGCGCTGAGCGGCGACCGGCTCGGCGTCGACGGCAACTTCCGCGCCAACGAGCTGACCGCGAGCGGGTCGGGGGAGCCGGGCACGGTCCGGCTGATCGGCGCGCGGATCGGCGGCCGGGTGGACCTCCAGGGCGCCCGGCTGACCAACGACGGCAGCCCGGCCCTGTACGCCGACGGCTTGCACGTCGAGGGCAACCTCGCCCTGTCGGGGATGACCGCCACCGGCGCCGGCGAGGAGGGCGCGGTCCGGCTGCACGGCACCGAGATCACCGGCCAGCTGCTGCTCGACGGCGCCGAACTGGCCAACGCGTCCGGTCCCGCGTTCCTCGCGGACGCCTCGCGCGTCGGCAACTACCTCGACTTCACCGGGATGAAGGCGACCTGCTCGGCCGGGTGGGCGACGGTGAGCCTGTCCGGCGTGCGGATCGAAGGCCAGGTCAGCTTCGACGGCGCCGAGATCACCAACGACGCCGGACCCGCGCTGCAGGCGGATCGCTGCCAGGTGGCGGAAAGCCTGTCGCTGAGCGGGATCCGGGCCACCGGCGCCGGCGACGAGGCCACCGTCCGGCTGCTCGCCGCGCACGTCACCGGCCAGCTGAACCTCCTCGGCGCCCAGCTCGCCCACACCGGCGAGGGAACCCTGCTGAGCCTGGAGGACGCCGTCGTCGACGGCGCGGTCTTCCTCCCCGCCGACGTCGTCTGCGCGAAACCGGCCCGCGGCCCGCACCCCGGGACGATCGACCTCGACGGGTTCCGCTTCGGCGCGCTCGGCGCCTCCACCTGGCCGGAGTGGCTGCACCTGGTCCGGTGGCACACCGCCGACTACCGGCCCGGGCCGTACCAGCAGCTGGCCGCGGTCGAACGCGCGTCGGGGCACGACGGCAACGCCCGGCACGTCCTCATCGCCCAGCAGCGCGACCTCCAGCGCTGGGCGCCCGAGGGGATCGGCGGCTGGCCGGCCCGGCGCTTCCACTGGCTGTGGGGCGCCCTCGCGGGCTACGGCTACCGCGCCCGCCGCACGGCGGCGGCGTTGCTGCTCGCGGTGGCCGCCGCCGGCGCCCTCGGGCTCTGGGCCGGTCAGGTGGGCGAGGGCGGCCACCACGCCGCCGAGCGCGTCGCGGACTTCACGGCCGCGAGGGGCACGCCGTGCACGACGGTGGAGCTGATCGGCGTCGGGCTGGACCGAGGGCTGCCTCTGTCACCGGGGGTGCGCGGCCGCTGCGACCTCAACACCGGACTCGACGCGGGCCAGGTGTTCACCGTGGCGATCTGGGCGGTCCAGGCCGCGATCTGGGCGCTGGCGACGCTCGCGCTGGTCGGCTACACGGGGCTGGTCCGCAAGACCGGCTAGTGCCGGCCGATGTGCGGTGACGGCCGGTCATGCGCCCCAATGTGGCGTTGGGTGCGTCCAGCGCACCCAATGTGGCGGGGGGGGGGGGGGGGGCGCCCCCCCCCCCCCCGGGGGGGGGGGGGGGGGGGGGGGGGGGGGGGGGGCGCGGGGGGGGGGGGGGGGCCCCGCCGGCGGGGGGGGGGGGGGGGGCGGC